>NZ_CP142394.1:157500-2557500 GCF_035930445.1 Sphingopyxis chilensis
GATGAAGGACGTGGCACGCTGCGATAAGCGTTGGGGAGCTGTGAGCAAGCTTTGATCCAACGATTTCCGAATGGGGAAACCCACCCTCACCATTTAATTTCGCTGCCGACTTGTCGGCATCGAAGGTTAAATGGGAAGGGTATCACCGAAGTGAATACATAGCTTTGGTGAAGCGAACCCGGGGAACTGAAACATCTCAGTACCCGGAGGAAAGGACATCAACAGAGACTCCCGTAGTAGTGGCGAGCGAACCGGGACCAGGCCAATGCCTTCAATTCAAGTAGCAGAACACTCTGGAAAGTGTGACCATAGCGGGTGACAGTCCCGTATGCGAAACTGATGTTGAAGGATTTGAGTAGGGCGGGGCACGTGAAACCCTGTCTGAACGTAGGGGGACCACCCTCTAAGCCTAAGTACTCCTGTATGACCGATAGTGAACTAGTACCGTGAGGGAAAGGTGAAAAGCACCCCGATGAGGGGAGTGAAACAGTACCTGAAACCGAACGCCTACAAGCAGTAGGAGGGCCCTTGAGGCCTGACTGCGTACCTCTTGCATAATGGGTCAGTGACTTAGTGTAACAAGCAAGCTTAAGCCGTTAGGTGTAGGCGCAGCGAAAGCGAGTCTGAATAGGGCGAATGAGTTTGTTGCATTAGACCCGAAACCCGGTGATCTAGGCATGACCAGGTTGAAGGTGCGGTAACACGCACTGGAGGACCGAACCGTTCAATGTTGAAAAATTGTCGGATGAGTTGTGTTTAGGGGTGAAAGGCCAATCAAACCGGGAAATAGCTGGTTCTCCGCGAAATCTATTGAGGTAGAGCGTCGGATGAATACCATGGGGGGTAGAGCACTGGATGGATGCGGGGGTCGCGAGATCTACCAATTCTAACCAAACTCCGAATACCCATGAGTAATATCCGGCAGACAGACGGCGGGTGCTAAGGTCCGTCGTCAAAAGGGAAACAGCCCTGACCTACAGCTAAGGTCCCCAAGTCACGTCTAAGTGGGAAAGCATGTGGGAATCCCAAAACAACCAGGAGGTTGGCTTAGAAGCAGCCATCCTTTAAAGAAAGCGTAACAGCTCACTGGTCTAATTAAGGGTTCCTGCGGCGAAAATGTAACGGGGCTCAAGACGTGCACCGAAGCTTAGGGTGTGTAGCAATACACGCGGTAGCGGAGCGTTCCGTAGGCTGATGAAGCGATCTGGTAATGGGTCGTGGAGGTATCGGAAGTGCGAATGCTGACATGAGTAGCGATAAAGAGGGTGAGATGCCCTCTCGCCGAAATCCCAAGGGTTCCTGCTTAAAGCTAATCTGAGCAGGGTAAGCCGGCCCCTAAGACGAGCCCGAAGGGGGTAGTCGATGGGAACCACGTTAATATTCGTGGGCCTGGAGGTGTGTGACGGATCTCGTAAATTGTCTGACCTTATTGGATTGGTCAGGCTTTGAAGAGGTTCCAGGAAATAGCCCCTCCATTATAGACCGTACCCTAAACCGACACAGGTGGGATGGTAGAGTATACCAAGGCGCTTGAGAGAAGTCTCCTGAAGGAACTCGGCAAATTGCCTCCGTACCTTCGGAAGAAGGAGGCCCCACATCTGGGCAACCAGTTGTGGGGGGCACAGGCCAGGGGGTAGCGACTGTTTAGCAAAAACACAGGGCTCTGCTAAGTCGGCTTCAAGACGACGTATAGGGCCTGACGCCTGCCCGGTGCCTGAAGGTTAAGTGGAGGGGTGCAAGCTCCGAAATGAAGCCCAGGTAAACGGCGGCCGTAACTATAACGGTCCTAAGGTAGCGAAATTCCTTGTCGGGTAAGTTCCGACCTGCACGAATGGCGTAACGACTTCCCCACTGTCTCCAGGAGATGCTCAGCGAAATTGAATTCTCCGTGAAGATGCGGAGTACCCGCGGTTAGACGGAAAGACCCCGTGCACCTTTACTGCAGCTTCAGAGTGGCATTAGGAAAGAACTGTGTAGCATAGGTGGGAGGCTTTGAAGCACTGGCGCCAGCCGGTGTGGAGCCATAGGTGAAATACCACCCTGTTGTTTTCTGATGTCTAACCTCGATCCATGAAACTGGATCAGGGACCCTCTGTGGCGGGTAGTTTGACTGGGGCGGTCGCCTCCTAAAGAGTAACGGAGGCGCGCGATGGTAGGCTCAGGACGGTTGGAAACCGTCTGTTAGAGTGCAATGGCATAAGCCTGCCTGACTGCGAGACTGACGAGTCGAGCAGAGACGAAAGTCGGTCATAGTGATCCGGTGGTCCCGAGTGGAAGGGCCATCGCTCAACGGATAAAAGGTACGCCGGGGATAACAGGCTGATGATTCCCAAGAGCTCATATCGACGGAATCGTTTGGCACCTCGATGTCGGCTCATCACATCCTGGGGCTGGAGCAGGTCCCAAGGGTTTGGCTGTTCGCCAATTAAAGTGGTACGTGAGCTGGGTTCAGAACGTCGTGAGACAGTTTGGTCCCTATCTGCCGTGGGCGTCGAAATTTGAGAGGAGTTGACCCTAGTACGAGAGGACCGGGTTGAACATACCTCTGGTGTACCTGTCGTGGCGCCAGCCGCGCAGCAGGGTAGCTATGTATGGACGGGATAACCGCTGAAAGCATCTAAGCGGGAAGCCTCCCTCAAGATAAGATTTCTTAGAGCCGTGGAAGACCACCACGTTGATAGATCGGATGTAGAAGCGCGGTAACGCGTGGAGCTAACCGATACTAATTGCTCTATTCGCACTTAAGAGTCCCGCCATCAACGACAAGCCTGACCGGTTTGTCCATGATAAGTGGATGATTGATCAGACAGTATTGCACGGGCATCGATTGAACCCTTTTTTGACCTACGCCGGCTTCATTGCTTGGTGACCATGGCGTCAGTGACCCACCCGATCCCATCTCGAACTCGGACGTGAAACCTGACAGCGCCGATGGTACTGTGGCTTAAGCCCCGGAAGAGTAGGACGTCGCCAGGCATTGTGGCCGGCGTAAGGTCGAAAAAACCCATTCACAAAGTTAGAGGCCGGCAGCGATGCCGGCCTTTTGCTGTTTTTGCGGATCCGAACGGATCGCAAGCTGGTTGACGCGGGATGGAGCAGCCCGGTAGCTCGTCAGGCTCATAACCTGAAGGTCGTAGGTTCAAATCCTACTCCCGCAACCAACAAAAAGCCCGCGATCCCATTGGGGCGCGGGCTTTTTTGCGTCTGAAGCGCGGGTGACTTTCCGGGCGTTGCGGCTATTCTAGGCTCAAGCCGCCCATTCGGCGGGATCGGATTCCTCACCGATCAGCGCGAGCCCGTGGGCGATCGAGGTCAACTCGCCGCCCGTCGCGATACGCTCTTCGCCGAAACGGCGCTCGAACAAAGCGCTGATAGCCGGGATCAGCGACGATCCTCCGGTCAGGAAGACGCGGTCGATCGCCTCGGGCGCGATGCCCGCGCGGGCGAGTGCCTGATCCATCGCCGCCTCGATGCGCTTGAGGTCGTCGGCGATCCAGCGCTCGAAATCGGCGCGCCGGACATCGGCGCCGATCTCGATTCCGCCGCCGGAAAAATGGAATGGCGCCTCGTTGCTGCCCGAGAGCGCGCGCTTCAGCTTACCGACAGCGTCGTAGAGCGGAAATCCCTGCTCATGCTCGATCAGCGCGATCATCCGGCCGACCAGTTCAGGGCGGTCGGCGTCGCGTTGCAGGCGGCGGAGCTCGTCGAGTGTGCGGCGGTTGCGCATCATCGCGAGCCGCGACCAGTCGCCGAAATCGGCGAAATAGCCGCCCGGAATCTCGAGGATCTTGTCGAACGAGCGATAGTGGCTGCCCTTGCCGAGCAGCGGCAGCACCAGCCGGTCGACGATGCGGTAATCGAAGCGATCGCCCGCGATCCCGATCCCCGATGAGGCGAGCGGCACGCAGCGTCGCGGCGCACCCGGCTCGGCGACGCGGACGATCGAAAAGTCGGTGGTGCCGCCGCCAAAGTCGGCGACGAGGATCGTCGCGGGCTCGGTCAGGCGCGAGGCATAGCTGTGCGCGGCGCCGAGCGGTTCGTGGACATAATAGATTTCGGTGCCGAACGCCGCGAGCATCGCATCGTAGCGCTGGCGCGCGAGTTCGGGATCAGGCCGCGCGCCGGCATATTCGACCGGGCGCCCGACGATGATGCGGCGTGGTCGTTCGTCGAGCGCGCCGCCCGCATGGGCGACAAGGCGCTGGAGGAAGAGGCGGCCAAGATCCTCGAAACGGAGCGGCTTGCCCCAGATCATCGTGCGCTCGAACAGCGGGCTCGCAGCGACGCTCTTGAAAGACTGGATGAAGCGGCTGTCGAGCGGCGATTGCAGATATTCGTCGATCGCCCACGGACCCGCCTCGTGCGCGATGCCGTTCCAGCCGCGCTCCTCTTCCCAGAAGCAGAGCGCCGAACGGAACACCGCATCGCCCGCGTCGCCAAACTCGACGAGCCTGGTGCCGCCTCGGCCGTCGGCAAGTGCCACGACGCTATTCGTCGTGCCGAAATCGAGGCCGAGCGCGCTCGCGGCCGCCTTGTTCATGACATGCTCCTGTGGCGATGGGATCCCTCGCGGGGCGGCGCCTATTGCACAGGACAACCTATCGGGCAAGCTCGGGACAGGCGGCTAGGCGTCGGGCCGCCACGCGCGATAGAAAGCGTCGACCGCGGCATCGACATCGTCCTGCAGGCGAGGAAGATCGCGGCTTTCGGGAAGATTGAGCATCGCGAACTGATAGAGGCCCGACTGGCACAGTCCGGTGAATTGCTGCACCGCGCGCATCGGATCGCCAGCCCTTAGTTCACCGCGCGCCATTTTCTCCCCGATCCAGTCGGCCGCGCGCGCCTTTCCGCGGCGCGGCCCGCGCTCGTAGAAGGTTTCGGCGAGATGCGGGAAGCGCTCGGCCTCGCCGACGACGAGCCGAAAGAGCGACAGGATCGGCGTTGCGGTGAGCTTGGTCATGAGCAGGTTTCCGAAACGCCCCAGCACGTCGGGGACAGGCTCGTCGAGCGGCAACTCAATCGCCAGCGCCTGGCCATATTGCTCCACGATATCGTCGACCACGGCTTCGAACAGCTCCTCCTTCGACGGGAAATAGGTCCACAGCGTTGTCTTCGATCCGCCAACCTTACTCGCGATCGACGACATCGTTGTTCCCGCATAGCCATTCGCGAAGAACAGCTCGCGCGCCGCATCGACGAACGCCTTGCGCCGGATCGTTGCAGCGGCGTCGGGCGCCGCCGTACTGTCTGGTATCATTTCGATTGACAACGCATCCTCCGAAGTTCATTGGCGCATGATACCAGCTAGTATCGTTGGAAGCCATGCCCCGATCATTATTTCTCACAACCGCGGTTTTCGGCCTGTTGGCGGGTTGCGCGAGCGTTCCCGACCTTGGTCCGAAGCCTGCCCCTGCGACCGCTGCGTCGTTCGAGTCGGCGGCCAGTTTCGCCGACGCCAATGGCGAATGGCCAGTCGAAGGCTGGTGGCGGAGCTTTGGCGATACGCAGCTCGATACGCTGATCACCGAGGGGGTGAAGGGTTCGCCCGACGTCGCCATCGCCGCCGCGCGTGTGCGCGCGGCCGATGCCATGGCGCAACAAGCAGGAGCGGCGCTGCTGCCGCGCGTTGGTGCCGAGGCGAGCGCGGGCGGCGTTCAGCAGAGCAAGAATATGGGCATCCCGCCCGAATTCGTTCCCGATGGCATTCAGGACACCGGCCATATCGCCGCGACGTTCGGTTTCGATCTCGACCTATGGGGCAAGAACCGCGCGGCGCTCGCCGCAGCGACGTCGGAGGCGGAGGCCGCCCGCGTCGACGAGGCGCAGGCACGCTTGATGCTTACCACCGGCATCGCCGCCGCCTATGCCGATCTCGACGGCTATTATCATGCGCTCGACGTCGCGAACGAGGCGGTTCGCGTCCGCACGGCGAGCGCCGACCTGTCAGGCGCGCGCGCGCGCGCCGGCATCGAAAATCAGGCGAGCCAGCGGCAGGCCGAAAGTCGCGCCGCGTCTGCACGGGCGGACGTCGTCGCGCTCGAGGAAGCGATCGCGACGACGCGCAATCGGATCGCCGCGCTGCTCGGCGCGGGCCCCGATCGCGGCCTTTCGATCGCGCGCCCCCAGATGGCGCGCCCGGCGCTCGGCCTGCCAGGCGACGCCGGGATCGACCTGATCGGGCGGCGTCCCGATATCGTCGCGGCGCGGCTGCGGTCCGAAGCCGCCGCCAAGCGCATCGACGTCGCGCGCGCCGATTTCTATCCCAATATCAGCCTGTCGGCGCTCGTCGGGCTCCAGTCGCTCGGCCTCTCGAACCTGTTCAAGTCGGGGTCCGAATATGGCAATGGCGGCGCCGCGATCAGCCTGCCGGTCTTCGAGGGCGGGCGGCTCGCTGGCCGCTATCGCGGGTCGCGTGCCGAATATGACGCGGCGGTCGCGACCTATGACCGCACGCTGATCGACGCTCTGCGCGATGTCGCCGATATCGTCGCCAGCCGCGCCGCGACCATGCGTCAACTCACCGGGCGACGCGAGGCGCTGGCCGCTGCCGCTGAAGCGTCGAAGCTCGCCGGGCTGCGCTATCGCGCCGGCCTCTCGACCCAGATCGTCCAGCTCACCGCCGAGGACAGCCTGGTCGCGCTCGATCGCGCGGTCGCCGACCTTGAGGCACGGCAGCTTTCTCTCGATATCGCCCTGATCCGTGCACTTGGCGGCGGATATAGCGCGCCAACCCCAACAGGAGACGAATGATGGCCGACGAAACGGCTGCGACCGAAACCGGCGCTCCCGAAACCATTCCAGACGCCGAAACCAACGGCGCCCGGCGCAAGAAGCTTCTCCGCATCCTCGCGACCGTCGTCGTGGCGGTCGCGATCCTTTGGGGGGCTTGGTATTTCCTGACCCAGGCGGGGCGCGTCCATACCGATAACGCCTATGTCGGCGCTGATTCGGCACAGGTGACCGCGCTCGTGTCAGGGCCGGTCAAAGAAGTGCGGGTCAGTGGCACTCAGGCGGTGAAGAAGGGGGACATCCTCGTCATCCTCGACGATGCCGACCAGCGCATCGCGGTCGCCGATGCCGAAGCGGCGCTGCGCCTCGCGCGGCAACGTTACGGACAGGCCGATGCGAACGCCGATGCGGCGCGGGCGCGTGTAGCCGCGCGCGGCGCCGATATCGCGCAGGCTAAGGCGCGACTGCGCGACGCCAATGCGACGGTCGAGCGCGCGCGCGCCGAACTGGCGCGGCGCGAAAGCATCGCGGGCACCGGCGCGGTCTCGGGCGAAGAGCTGACTGCCGCGCGCGCGGCTTTGGCTTCGGCGACAGCAGCGCGCGACCTTGCGGCGGCCGGCATTGCCTCGGCCGAAGCGACGCGTGGCTCGGCGAGCGGCGATCTCGGCGCCGCCGAGGCCGTGGTGCGCGGGACGACGATCGACACCGCCCCCGATGTCGCCGCCGCGGAGGCGCGGCTCGAAAAGGCGCGGCTCGACCTTGCGCGCACGGTGCTGCGCGCGCCGGTCGACGGCATCGTCACCAACCGGCAGGTGCAGGTCGGCCAGCGGATCGCCGCGGGTGCGCCGATCATGGTGATAGTCCCCATCGCGACCGCCTATGTCGACGCCAATTTCAAGGAAAGCCAGTTCGGGGACATTCGCCTCGGGCAGCCGGTCGAGCTGGTGTCGGACTATTATGGCGGCGACGTCGTCTATCGCGGCAAGGTCGTCGGCATCGCCGGCGGCACCGGCGCAGCCTTCTCGCTGATCCCCGCGCAAAATGCGACGGGCAATTGGGTCAAGGTGGTGCAGCGCCTGCCGGTGCGCATCGCGCTCGACCCGAAGCAGCTCAAGGAACATCCGCTGCGCGTCGGCTTGTCGATGGAAGCCACGGTCGACACGCGCGGAAACTGAGTCATGGCCAGCGCCGCAGCCCCGCCCTTATCCGCCAGCGTCCCGGCAGAACCGCAACCGCTGACCGGCGTGCGTCTGATTGTCGCGGCCTTCGCGCTCGCGCTCGCCAATTTCGTCGTCGTGCTCGACACCACTATCGCCAATGTCTCCGTTCCGCATATCGCCGGGGGGCTCGCGGTGTCGCCGACGCAGGGCACATGGGTGATCACCAGCTATGCGGTTGCCGACGCGATCAGCGTGCCGCTCACCGGCTGGCTCGCGATGCGCTTCGGCACGGTGCGCTGGTTCATGATCTCGATCATCGGCTTCGGTATCTTCTCCTTCCTCTGCGGCGTGTCGCGCACGCTCGACGCGCTCATCCTTTTCCGCGTGCTTCAGGGGCTAGCGGGCGGGCCGCTGATGCCGCTGTCGCAGATCTTGCTGCTCAAGATTTTTCCGAAGGAAAAGGCAGGCATCGGGCTCGCCATCTGGGCGATGACGACAACCACCGCGCCGATCCTCGGGCCGATCCTTGGCGGCACGATCAGCGACAATTGGACCTGGCCGTGGATCTTCTTCATCAACCTTCCCGTCGTCGCGATCTGTGCCTTCGGCGTGTTCACCCTGCTGACGCCGTTCGAGACGAAGCGGGAAAAGGCGCGCATCGATACCGTCGGCCTGATCCTGCTCGTCGTGTCGGTGGGCGCCTTCCAGATCATGCTCGACACCGGGCGCGAACATGACTGGTTCGGATCGGCGTGGATCGTGATGCTTGCGGTCGTCTCGGCGATCAGCTTCGCCGCTTTCGTCATCTGGGAACTCACCGACGCCAACCCGATCGTCAACCTGCGCATCTTCCGGTTCCGCGGCTTCACCTTCGGGACCATCGCGCTCTCGCTTGGTTTCGGCGCTTTCTTCGCGCAAGTCGTGCTGACGCCGCTCTGGTTGCAGCAGGTCGCGGGATATACCGCTACCGAGACGGGCTATGTCGTCGCATGGCTTGGCTGTTTCGCGGTGTTGCTGTCGCCGGTCGCGGCGGGAACGCTCGGCAAGATCGACGTCCGGCTGACGGTCAGCGCCGGCATTCTGTGGATGGCGGCGATGTCGATCCTGCGCGCCAGCTGGAACGCCGACGTCGACTATTGGACGCTTGCCTTGCCGCACGTCCTTCAGGGCATGGGCATGCCCTTCTTCTTCGTCGGGCTGACCGCGCTAGTTCTGAGCTCGGTCCCGGCCAAGGACCAGACCTCGGCCGCGGGACTCATGAGCTTTTTACGCACGCTGAGCGGCGCGATCGGCACCGCGGTCGCGACGACCGCATGGGACGACGCCAGCCGCACCTCGCGATCCGAACTCGTGTCGTCGCTCAACGATTCGGGTGGCTTCATGGCGACGCTCGAACGCGCGGGGCTGACGCTCGAACAGGCACGCGCGCTTCTCGACCGGCTGGTCGAGGTGCAGGCCTCGACGCTCGCGGTGCTCCACATCTTCCTTGCGGCAGCAGTCGTCTTCGTCATCGCGGCCGCCGCCGTCTGGATCGCGCCCCGGCCCAAACAGGTGTCGATGGGCGCGTCGCACTAGCCGCTATCTGGCGAAGAGCTGCCCCAGATCGGCAAAGGCCTTGAACTCAAGCGCATTGCCCGCCGGGTCGTGAAAGAACATCGTCGACTGCTCGCCCGGCTGGCCGGCAAAACGTGTGTGCGGTTCGATCACGAATTCGACATTGTGCGCCTTCAGCCGCTCGGCGAGCGTCTGCCATTCGGCGGGCGGCAGCACGACGCCGAAATGCGGCACCGGTACGGCATGACCGTCGACCGGATTGTGCGCGGCGCTGGCGGGCGGCGTATCGACGCGGTGCGCGACGATCTGGTGGCCGTAAAGGTTGAAGTCGATCCAGTCGGCATCGCTGCGTCCTTCGGGGCAGCCGAGGACCGTGCCATAGAAATGGCGCGCGGCATCGAGGTCGTCGACAGGAAAGGCGATATGAAAGGGGGCGAGGTCGGCCATCCCGCCCATTTGCCGCAGCCGCGCATGGAAAGCCAGCCCGGGACTTGGGTTGTGCGCCGCAACATGCTAGGCGCGCGCCATGCTGACGATCAACGGAATCACTGTACGCCTTGGTGGGCGCGCCATCCTCGAACGCGCCACCGCGAGCCTGCCGGCGAAAAGCCGCGTCGGGCTGATCGGACGCAATGGGGCAGGCAAATCGACGCTGATGAAAGTGATGATCGGCCAGCTCGAGCCCGACGAGGGCAGCATCGACATGCCGCGCAAGACGCGCGTCGGCTATATCGCGCAGGAAGCGCCGAACGGCACCGCGACGCCGTTCGATACCGTGCTCGCCGCCGATACAGAGCGCGCGCAGCTGCTCATGGCATCCGAGACCGAACAGGATCCCGACAAGCTCGGCGATATCCACGAACGGCTGATCGCGATCGACGCCTATACCGCGCCCGCGCGCGCCGCGCGCATCCTGATCGGCCTCGGCTTCGACGAGGAGATGCAGGGCCAGCCGCTCGACAGTTTCTCGGGCGGGTGGAAGATGCGCGTCGCGCTCGCGGCGCTGCTCTTCTCCGAACCCGATTTGCTGCTGCTCGACGAACCCTCAAACCACCTCGACCTCGAAGCGACCTTGTGGCTCGAAAACTTCCTGCGCGCCTATCCGGGGCAGCTTGTCGTGATCAGCCACGAGCGCGACCTGCTCAACAATGTCGTCGACAATATCCTCCACCTCGAGGGTGGCAAGGTCATGCTCTATGCTGGCGGCTATGACGCGTTCGAACGTCAGCGCGCCGAACGCGCCGCACAGCTCGCCGCGGCCAAGGCGTCGCAAGATGCGCAGCGCGCGAAGCTCCAGGATTATGTCGCGCGCAACAGCGCCCGCGCCTCGACCGCAAAGCAGGCACAGTCGCGTGCCAAGATGCTCGCGCGGATGCAGCCGATCGCCGCGCTCGCCGAGGATCAGACGCTCGCGTTCGATTTCCCGAGCCCCGACGAATTGAAGCCGCCGCTGATCACGCTCGACCTTGCCAGCGTGGGTTATGCCGACCGACCGGTGCTCCAGCGGCTCAATCTGCGGATCGATCCCGACGACCGGATCGCGCTGCTTGGGCGCAACGGCAATGGCAAGACGACGCTGGCGCGCCTGCTCGCGGCGCAGCTCAGCCCGATGGCGGGCGCGATGGCGGCGTCGGGCAAGATGCGCGTCGGCTATTTCACCCAATATCAGGTCGAGGAACTCGACGGCAGCGACACCCCGCTCGCGCATATGACGCGCGTGATGGAGGGCAAGACGCAGGGCGCCGTGCGCGCGCAGCTCGGCCGCTTCGGTTTTTCGGGCAACAAGGCAACCACGCAGGTCGCAAAACTGTCGGGCGGCGAACGCGCGCGGCTCGCGCTCGCGCTCATCACGCGCGATGCGCCGCACTTGCTCATCCTCGACGAACCGACCAACCATTTGGACGTCGATGCGCGCGAAGCGCTGGTGCAGGCGCTCAACGGCTTCGAGGGTGCGGTGGTGCTCGTCAGCCACGACCGCCACATGCTCGAACTCACCGCGGACCGGCTCGTGCTCGTCGATGATGGCACTGCGCGCGAATATGACGGCAGCATGGACGATTATGTCGACATGATCTTGGGGAAGGGACCGCAAAAGGACCGCGTGTCAAAGGCCGACAAGAAGGAAGACCGCAAGGCGGCCGCAGCGGCGCGCGAGGCGGCAGCGAAGATCAAGCGGGACGTCTCGGATGCCGAGGCCGACCTCGCCAAATATGAAGTCGTGCTCTCGGCGATCGACCGCGCGATGTTCGATCCGCAGGGCGCCGCGAGCGAATATAAGGGCCTGACGATGAGCGAGCTGTCGCAGCGGCGCGGCAAGATCGTCGCCGCACAGGAAGCCGCCGAAGCGCGCTGGGTCGCGGCGAGCGAAGCGCTGGAGGCGTTCGAGAGCGCGCCTGCCTAGATCATCCGCCCCGATATCGTCACCCCGGACTTGATCCGGGGTCCAAACATCGAAGCTGTCATGGATGCCGGATCAAGTCCGGCATGGCGAAGTTGTTGGGGGCTCACCCGCATTGACTCGCGCGCCCCATTCCATCATAATAGTTTCAATTGAAACCAGATGGGAATGCGACATGGCCGACCTTTTCGATAATCCGCTGGGCCTCGACGGCTTTGAGTTCGTCGAATTTTCGGCGCCCGAAAAGGGCATTCTCGAACCCGTGTTCCAAGCGATGGGCTTCACCCAGATCGCGCATCACCGCTCGAAGGACGTCCAGTTGTGGCGTCAGGGCGGCATCAACCTGATTGCCAATTACGAACCCAAGTCGCCCGCCGCCTATTTCGCCGCCGAGCATGGACCGTCGGCGTGCGGCATGGGCTGGCGCGTTCGCGACGCCGCCAAAGCCTATGCCGAAGCGATCGAACGCGGCGCCGAGCCGGTCGAAGTCAACCCCGGCCCGATGGAACTGCGCCTGCCCGCGATCCGCGGCATCGGCGGCTCGATCATCTATCTGATCGACCGCTACGGCGACGATCTCAGCATCTACGACATCGACTTCGTTTACGAAGACGGCGTCGATCGCCACCCCGTCGGCGCCGGCATGCAGCTGATCGATCACCTCACGCACAATGTCTACGGCGGCCGCATGGCGCATTGGGCGGCCTTCTACGAACGCATCGCGGGTTTCCGCGAGATCCGCTATTTCGACATCAAGGGCGAATATACCGGCCTGACGTCAAAGGCGATGACGGCCCCCGACGGCAAGATCCGCATCCCGCTCAACGAGGAAGGCGCGGGCGGCAAGGGCCAGATCGAGGAATATCTGCGCGCCTATAATGGCGAGGGCATCCAGCATATCGCGTTCAGCTGCGACGATCTTTACGCCGCGTGGGACAAGCTCAAGGCGCTCGGCAATCCCTTCGCGCCCGCACCCCCGGCGACCTATTACGAGATGCTCGAAGAGCGGCTTCCGGGCCATGGCGAGCCGGTCGAGGGCCTCCGGTCGCGCGGCATATTGCTCGACGGCTCGACGACCGAGGGCGACCCGCGCCTGCTGCTCCAGATTTTCGGCCAGACCGTCATCGGTCCGGTCTTCTTCGAATTCATCCAGCGCAAGAAGGATGAAGGTTTCGGCGAGGGCAATTTCACCGCGCTGTTCAAATCGATGGAAATGGACCAGATTCGCCGAGGCGCCCTGACCGTCGAGGAGCCCGCCGAATGACCAGCCCGATCAAAAGCCCGATCAAATTGGGCGGCGTCCACCACGCCGCCTATCGCTGCAAGGATGCGAAGGAGACGGTCGACTGGTACGAGCGTATGCTCGGCATGACCTACACCACCGCCTTTGCCGAGGATCATGTGCCGTCGACCGGCGAATATGACCCTTACATGCACGTCTTCCTCGAGGCGGGGAACGGCAACATCCTCGCTTTCTTCGAACTGCCGAACCAGCCCGTCATGGGGCGCGACGAGAACACGCCCGCGTGGGTCCAGCATCTCGCGTTCAAGGTCGGCAGCTATGACGAACTCGTGGCGGCGAAGGCGCATCTGGAAAGCGAAGGCGTCGAAGTGCTCGGGCCGACGCACCACGGCATCTTCAAGTCGATCTATTTCTTCGACCCCAACGGCCACCGCGTCGAGCTGGCGTGCGACATCGGCACCGCCGAGCAATATGCCGAACTGAAGCGCGTCGCGCCGCTGATGCTGGAAGAGTGGAGCCAGACCAAAAAGGCGCCGCGCCACGCCGACTGGCTGCATACGGCGGCGAACGAGTAGGATTAAACGTCATTGCGAGGAGCGTAGCGACGAAGCAATCTCCAGCCATCGACCTTGCACCAAGCCGATAGCTGGAGATTGCTTCGCTTCGCTCGCAATGACGGAACTTACGTCCGATCCAGCCCGATGCTCTCAAGCGTCGCGCCGCTGCACTTGTCGGCTTCCTTGGTCTCTCCGCCGCCCGACAGCGCGCCGATCGCGAGGAAGCCCGCGACCACCGCGACTAAAAACGCGCCGGTGACCCAGATCAGATATTTGTCGATGAACGCCTTGATCGGCGCCCCGAACAAGCGGAACAATATGCCGACGAGCATGAAGGAAAAGGCTCGGCTGGCTAGGCTCGCCCACAGGAAGGTCCAGAAACTCATGTGGATGAAGCCGGCGGTGATCGTGAGCAGCTTGAACGGGATCGGCGTCGCGCCTTTGATCAGGATGATCTCCGCCCCATATTCACGCAGATAGCAGGCGGCGGGCGGGAAGGCATCGGTCAGCCCGAGCGCGCCGAGCAACGCGAGGCCCACGCTTTCATAGAGGAAGAATCCGATCAGATAGCCGAGCATGCCGCCCGCGACCGACGCGAGCGTGCAAATCGCGGCATAGCGCACTGCCTTCTTCGGATCGGCAAGGCACATCAGGCCGAGCATCGGGTGCGGGGGAATCGGAAAGAAGCTCGCTTCGACGAAGGAGACCAGCGCCAGCCAATATTCGGCGTGGGGGTGCGCGGATTTCTCCATGGTCCAGTTGTAGAGATTCTGGATCATGGACTTGTTACGCGGTGTGGCGGTCATGCTGGTCCTTGCGGTGGTGGTGGCCTCCTATGCAGCGCGCCTCGGCGGAAGTCGAGCCGAGCCTGCGTGCTGAGACCAAAACGCCGGAACCGTCCGCGAGCGGTTCCGGCGCGGCGCCCACCATCGATGGGGGCAAGGGACTTCGTCGCGTCCGCGCCCTTGGCGCGGACGGGCAATGGTCAGCGTCGCGTGATCATGATCGCGCTGGCGACGGCCATCGGCACGCCGGCTTTCCGCGCGGCGATGATATCCCGGCTGGCATCGCGCCCCCTGGAAAGCGCGCTGCGGAAGCAGCGGCTGGTGGCCATTTCCCGCAGGGTCGTTTCAAATTCGGGCCGGACGTCGCATACTGACCGCGCCGCAGCGCGCAGGCGGCTGTCCAGACGCGCCATGCCGCTTTCGCTGGCGAGATTGAGATCGGCATAGCTGACCTTCACCACCTCGATTTCGCCTGTCGGCGCGGTCGCCACGATGGGCTGCGAAAAGGCGGGTGCTGCGCCGAGCAGCAACAGGGGCAGAGCCATAAAGATACGCATCGAATTACTCCCTTTCATTTCATCCCAGCCCAAGGGGAGGCTGCGGATGCGAAAGGAGTAGCCGGGGCGCATGCCGGCGACCGTGAGGAGATCGTCAATCGGGTATTAAAAATGCGTCAAAATCCAGTATGTTGAAATTTACCGTTCGTTCGATCGTCAAAATGATGTTATTTCGGTCTTCGGGAAAAATATACGGCCGCATCCCCGACTCAGGAGGTCGCGCCGTGAATTCTGCATTCGCAAAAAACGAGCGGTACGCCGTCGCCGCCACGCCGATATTGCGGCTCCTTGGCGATTTCGCGGTCGAGCCCGCCGGTCTGGCGCCTTCGGGCCGCAAGGCGCGCGCGCTTCTGGCCCGGCTCGTCCTTGCCGACGCACCGCTTGCGCGCGACCGGCTGAGCGCGCTTCTTTGGAGCCGCCGCCCCGATGCGCAGGCGCATGCCAGCCTGCGGCAATGTCTCGTCGAGCTTAAGCCATGGACGCGTGCATCGCCGCCGTTGCTGCAAGCCGGTCGCGAGACCGTCGCCATCGATCATACGCAAGTCGCAGACGACATTTCGCTGCTTCGCGCCGCGTGCGCGGCGGACGATGTCGCCGCGGTGCTGACGCGCCTGCCCGCGCACGACGTAAGGTTTCTTGCCGACCTCGAGGGCGTCGACGACGCCTGGGATGACTGGCTGATGGTCGAACGGGCGCGGCAGGAGGAGGTAATTGTTCGCGAGGTGCTCGCGATGGCCGACCGGCTGCTGCAAAGGGGCCACCTCGAGCAGGCGCTGACCGTCGCCGACCGGGTGACGCGATTCGACCCGTGCAGCGAGCATGCCGCGCGGATTGTCATGCACGCGCGCTGGGAGGCGGGAGATGGCGATGGCTTGCGCCATGCCTGGCATCGGATCGAGGATGCGTTGGCCCGCGGAATCGACGACAGGCCTTCGGTCGAAACGGCCGAGCTCTATCGGAGCCTGTCCGAACGACAATGCCCGCCGGCCCCGGCCATACCTGCGCAGCGCTCGGCGGCGAGCGCCGGGGGGAGCCCGTCGCTGCGCAGCGCGATCGGGCTCGGTGCGGCAGCATTGACGCTGGCGCTGGTCGGTGCCGACGCACCGCGCACTGCGGCGCCGGCGGCGATGCTTGCCGCGCCCGCGGTGCGCGTCGAGCCGATCGAGGCGCGCGGGCGCGACGCGATCGAGGACCGCTTTGCTGACGCGCTGGCAGGCGATTTCGCCCGTTTAGCCAAGGCATCGGGCGGAGTGGTCCGCGTCCTCGATAGCAAGGCGGCGGGACGCGGCGGCGATTTCGTCGTCCGCGTCGCGATCGAGCGCGACGGCGGCGAGTTCGTCAGCGAACCGCGTGTCGTGGATCCGCTGAACGGGTCGATTCTCTGGTCCAGCCGTCTGACAGCTCCGGTCGGCGATCTCAGCCGGCTGCGCGAGCGAACCGCCCTTGCCGTTGCCGGCCTCGTCGACTGCGCTTTGACGCTGAACGGCCGGAGCCAGCCGCTCTCCACCGATGCCGATCGCCGGTCGCTGGTCTTCGCGATCTGCGACGCACATATCGCCTATGACGGGCCGCGCGCGATCCGCTTGATGGAGGAACTCGTCGAGCGCTGGCCGGGGGACGCCGACGCACTCGGAATGCTGGCGCAGGTTCGCATCAAGCATCTCTCGCACGACGGGGATCCGGCGGCTTTGGGCGCGGAACGGTCGCGAGCGATCGATGCGGCGCAGCGCGCGCTGGCGATAGATCCGGGCAATGCGGCGGCGCTGACAGCGCTGTCGCAGACGGGTGTCAGCGAATTGTTCATGGTTGAGGCCTTGCCGCTCCTCGATCGTGCGCTTGCGACGGACCCTGAATATCCGGCGGCATTGATGAGCAGTGCGGTGGGGCTCTTCATGGCGGGATATGTCCGTGCCGGCGTGGATCCGGCGGAGCGCGCCGCACGGGGCGACCCGACCTCGATCTACAAGGCATTGGGTGTGGTGCGCCGCTATGCCGCGGCGGGGCAGATGGAGGAGGCAATGGCGCAGTTCGCGGCTGCGGAGGCGATCTGGCCGGGCCATCCCGACCTGACCGAACATCGCCGTCGCCTTGCGGTCGAACTCGGCAGGACTAACGCGGCCGAGGCGTATCGCGCGGCCACTGCGGAAGAGCGGCGCACATTCGACATGCTGCTCATTCGCCAATTTGCCGACCCATCGGCCGGATCGCGCGCGGTCGAAGTTGCCGCAGAAGCCGAATTCGCCCAGAACAGATCCGTCGCTTATGCGATCGCCGCGCATTATGCGCGGATCGGCGACATGCCAAAGGCACTTTCATGGCTGGCGCGCGCGCCGGTGCGCAATACCGATGGCCAATGGTCGCTGCTTTACTGGCCGTCGGTCGCCCCGCTCCGGCGCGATCCGTTGTTCTTCAGGACACTGGCGCGGATCGGACTCGTCGATTTCTGGCGGCGGCAAGATCGCTGGCCCGACTTTTGCAGCGAGCCCGGCCTGCGTTACGACTGCAGGCAGGAAGCCGGGCGACTGGCGCGCCTCGGGCGCGCGATCAGTGGCGGAAGTGGCGCATCCCGGTGAAGATCATCGCGAGCCCCGCTTCGTTCGCCGCCGCGATCACCTCGTCGTCGCGGATCGAGCCGCCGGGTTGGATGACGCAGGTCGCGCCCGCCTCGACCGCCGCAAGCAGCCCGTCGGCGAAGGGAAAGAAGGCGTCGCTCGCGACCGCGCTGCCGACGGTGCGGGGCTGCGCCCAGCCGTGCGATTCGGCGGCTTCGCGCGCCTTCACCGCCGCGATGCGCGCGCTGTCGCGGCGGTTCATCTGCCCCGCGCCGATGCCGGCGGTCGATCCGCCCTTGGCATAGACGATCGCGTTCGACTTCACATGCTTCGCGATCGTCCAGGCGAACAGCGCGTCGGCCAGTTCTTCCTCGGTCGGGGCGCGGTCGGTAACGACCTTCAGGTCGGCGCGCGTGATGCGGCCATTGTCGCGGCTCTGCGCGAGCCAGCCGCCGGCGATCGTCTTCATCATCAGTCCGCCGCGGGCCGGGTCGGGCAGTTCGCCGGTCAGCAGCAGGCGCAGGTTCTTCTTTTTTGCGAACACCGCGCGGGCGTCGGCGTCGGCGTCGGGCGCGCAGACGACTTCGGTGAAGATGCTGCTGATCGCCTCGGCCGTCGGCCCGTCGAGCGGCCGGTTGACCGCGATGATGCCGCCGAACGCCGAGACGTCGTCGCACTTCAGCGCCGCGTCATAGGCCTCTGCGATCGTCGCGGCACTCGCGACGCCGCAGGGGTTCGCGTGCTTGACGATGACGCAGGTCGGTTCGGCCTCGCGGAATTCGGCGACGAGTTCGAGCGCGGCGTCGGCGTCGTTGATATTATTGTAGCTGAGTTCCTTGCCCTGCACCTGTTCGGCCTGCGCGATCCCGCGCGACGCGGGGCCGGCGGGCAGGTAGAGCGCGGCCTGCTGGTGCGGATTCTCGCCATAGCGCAGCTCGGTCGCCAGCTTCGCGGTCAGCGGCAGCGTGTCGGGGAACAGCTTGCCCTGGTCGGCAAAGGCGAACCAGCTTGCGATCATGCCGTCATAGGTCGCGGTGTGCGCGAAGGCGGTCGCAGCGAGGCGCTTGCGCAACGCCAGCGTGGTCGCGCCGCCATTGGCGTCCATCTCCGCGATCACCGCCGCATAATCCTCGGGCTCGGTGACGATGCCGACGAAGGCATGATTCTTCGCCGACGAGCGCACCATCGCCGGGCCGCCGATGTCGATATTCTCGATGATCTCGTCGCGCGCCGCGCCCTTGGCGACCGTCGCGGCAAACGGATAGAGGTTGACGACGACAAGATCGATGGCGCCGATGCCATGCTCTTTCATCGAGGCGACATGCGCCGCATCGTCGCGCACCGCCAGGATACCGCCATGGACCGTCGGGTGCAGCGTCTTGACGCGGCCGTCCATCATCTCGGGGAAGCCGGTGAGGTCGGACACGTCGAGGACAATATGCCCCGCCTCGCGCAGCGCCTTTGCGGTGCCGCCGGTCGACACGAGTTCGACGCCATGTTTGACGAGCGCGGCGGCAAGCTCGGCGAGCCCCGCCTTGTCGCTGACGGACAGAAGGGCGCGGCGGACGGGAATCAGGTCGGTCATTGGGGAGGGCCTCGGCTGGCGATGGGATGACGCGGCCCCCCTAGGCGCGCGCCGTCCTGATCGCAACCCTTCGGCCCTTTTTAGAGCCCCAGCGCCGCCGCGATCTGGTCCCAGCGTACCAGTTTGAAATTCTGCGCCAGCGCGCCGTTGTCGCCATCCTGCGCGAGGAAGATGCCATCGGGAAAGGCGGGACCAAAATTGCCCGCGACCGCTTCGATCCCGTCGGTTTCGCTCGTCGCGCCGAATGCGCCCGCCGCGACCGCGAAGCGGCCGACATATTCGACGCCCGGCAGGCGGAACACCGCATAGGCATTGTCGCCCTGGCTCGACGCGAGCAGGTAGCGCTGGCCCTTGTAGTCGATCGTTGCGAGCCCTTCGACGTCGGCGACGAGGCGCTGGTTGTCGACCGACGCGACCATCCGCGCGGTCGCGGTCTTGCCGTCCGGTTTCAGCTCCCAGATGCCGCCGACTTCCTCGCCGACATAAAGCGTGTCGCCGTCGAAGACGCAGCCTTCAGACTGGGTCGGGATCTTGTGTTCCCATTGGACCGTGAAGGTCGGAGTGCCGTCGATGCCGACCGTGCCGACGCGCACCGTGCCGTCCTTGACGATCAGCGCCGCGGTGATCGGCTGACCCGGCGCGCTTTTCTTGAGGCAGAGGCCATAGGCTTCGCCCGCCCCTGCAGGCGCGCGGCCGAGAGCGGTGATCGCGGGGGTTGCGGCATCAAGGCGAAAGACCGCGAGCGCGGCGCTCATCTCGTCGTTGCGGTCGCTGGCGACGATGATGTCGCCCGCGACGTCGACATTGTTGACGAGGCCTGCCTGCGTGAAGGCAATGTCCTTGCCAGCAAGGTCATAGACGTGCAGCCCCGCCTTCTTGTCTGTCGCGACGATCAACGCGCGGTTCGGGTTGGCGGGATCGATCCAGATCGCCGGGTCGTCGGCGGCGTCGGCGCGGTTCGTACCGACCGGCTGCGTCTCGCCGCTCGCGGTCACCTGGACCGGCGGCAGGCCGCGGATCGCTGGCGCGCTCGCAGCGCAACCGGCAAGGCTCGCGGCGAGCGCCGCGAGGCTGAGCAATTTGGTCGTCCGGATCATCATATCCCCCTTATCCTATTTGCCGCGCGCGACACAGCGGCCGCCGTCGGGGCCGGTTTCGCCCGAACAGGTGCGCGCCGCGATCGTCGGCTCGGCTATTTCGTGAAGCCGATTGCCCGCCGCCGTCCGTTCCAGATCGAAGCCGTCATAAAGCCTGCCCGATGCCGTGTAAGTGCGGAATTTCAATCGCTGCGGCTCGACATCGACGATCTGGTACACCTCGGTCGCTTCGGCGATATTGTCGGGCTGGCTGCCCGCGCGGTCGTTGAGCCGGTACATTTTCGACCCCGTCACCGACACGAGATACACCGGCCCCTGCACGCTGCCGTCGGCGCGCGCCTTTGCGCTCGCTTCGCGGCCGGCTTCGGATGTCAGCCGGCTATAGCAATGGTCGTGGCCCTGCAGCACCAGGTCGACCTTGCGCTTTTCGAACACCGGCTTCCACGCCGCCTTGATTTCGCTGGTGTCGTTAGGCCGTGCACAGGTGAAGACCGGCTGGTGGAACAGTACGACGTTCCAGTTCGCCTTCGACGACGCGAGCGCCTCGTCGAGCCAGTCGGTCTGCGCCTTCATCGTTCCGAGGTTGATCGCCGAGGTCCCGTCGAGCACGATGAAGCGCACGCCCTGATAATCGGTGTAATAGGTCGTCGCCTTCGCTGGCGCGGCGCCGTTGGCGGGCAGCGCGAATTGCGCGGGCCAATAGGGGCCGAGCTTGTAGACTTCGCTGCCGTCGGGCTGCACCACGTCGACATATTCGTGATTGCCCGTCGCAGGGACCTGCGGGACGATCGCGTAATTATAGCCGCCCGCCTGGTTCCACTCACCCCATTCGTCGTCATGGTCGAGATCGTCGCGCTGGCTGACGAGGTCGCCGGCATGGACGGTCAGGCGGATGTCGCCATGCGCGTGGAACGCCTGTCGGATCACCCGGCTGGCATAGGTCAATATGCCGTTCTGGACGTCGCCGAGATAGAGGAAGCGAAAGGGCTTCGCTTCGGCGGCCGCGGTGCGGAACTGATGCCATTCGCTCCAGCCCGCCGCGCCCTTGACGCGGTAGGCATAGACGGTGCCGGGCGCGAGGCCCGTGAAGCGCACCTGATGATAGAGCGACGGGCCATAGCTGCTGCCCACCGGCATCGCGATACCGGTGATCAGCTGCGCCTTTTCCTCGAGCGTCGGCCCATCGACCGACACCGCGAGCTGGGCCTGGGACTCGGCCTGCGCGGTGTCGGTGCGATAGGCGACCGCCATCTCGCGCGCCGGGTCAGCCCCGGGCGTGAGGACGATGCGGTCGGGAAGATTTTTGGGCGCATAGGGAAGGCCCGGCGAACGCGGGATCGGTCCACCCTCTTCCTCGGCGTGCGCGGCGAGCGTGACTGAAAGGGCCAGCCCTGCCGCCAGCGGCAGCAGGGCGATCCGGCAACGCATCAGAACTTCACCCGCGCGCCGAATTTCATCGTCCACTTATATTGCTCGAACTGGAGCAGGTTCTGGCGGGCGCCGACATTGTTGTAGGCATAATATTTGGCGTTGTTGATGTTCACCCATTCATAAAAGACCTGAACCTGCTTGGTGACATCATATTTGGCCGACAGGTCGAGCTGGAAATGATTGTCGATGATGCGGTCTTCGGCCGCCGTATCGCCCAGCTCGTCGAGATATTTCGAGCGATAAGTGCCCGCGAGACGCAACGACAGGGGGCCTTTTTCATAACCCAGCGCCGCGTTGAAGGTGTGTTTCGACGCGGCTGGCAGGTTGATCTTGCGCAGGTCGGTGATGTCGCCGTCGGTCGGCACGGTGCCGGTCGCGTCGGTATAGGTATAGTTGGCGTTGACGAGGAAGCCGTCGAGCGGCGAAGGCAGGAAGCGTAGCGCCTGCGTATAGCTCAGTTCGACGCCCCAGATTTCGGCGCTGTCGCCGTTGATCGGGATCGTCGCCTCGTCGAATGCAATGCCATTATATTCGCCCGCATCCTCCAGATTGGTATCGACGATGAAATTCTTGATGTTCTTGTAGAAGACACCCGCCGACAGTGCGCCGTTGTTCGGCAGATAATATTCGACCCCGGCGTCGAAATTCCACGATTCATAGGGCTTGAGATCGGGGTTGCCGAACTCGCCCTCGCGCTCGTTGTCGTCATTCTGCTCGATCGTGAAGCGCGGCGCGAGCTTTGACAGTTTCGGGCGGACGAGGCTTTTCGAGGTTGCGGCGCGCAGGACGAGATTTTGTTGCGGCTCCCAGCGGATCGTCAGGCTCGGCAGCCAGTCGCCATAGCTGCGCTTGAACTGGTTCGGCACGCTGATGACGGTGTCGTCATCGGCTTCCGATCCGTCGGGCAGTTCGCCGCCTTCCTCGATCAGCGTCACCGTATTCGCGCGAATATCGTTCTTGGTGTGCTCGTACCGCACGCCGCCGATGACGCGCAGCGTGTCGCTGTCCCAGCGGCCGAGCAAATAGCCCGCGGCCACATCCTCGCTCACCGAATAATCCTCGACGCTCGAATCGAACAGCGAATCGAGTTCGTTGAGTTCAAAACCGTCGCGGTTGGCGTTGAAGAAGGCGCGCACGCTCTTTTTGTCGGGAACGGGCGAAATGTCGGTGAGGCGATAGGTCTGGGTGCCAACGAAGTCGGCGAGTGTCAGCCCGTCCATCTCCCAATATTGCGTTTCGAGGTTGTAGCTCTTGTCGCGCCAGCGGCCCTTGGCGCCGGCCTGGACGGTGAAGGTGCCATTGCTCATCGCAAATTCGCGGGCGAGGTCGAGCTTTGCGCCCCATTCCTTGTCGCGCGAGTCCGACAGGTCGGTGACCTGGATGCTGTCGAGTTCATAGGCATCGGGGTCGGAGAAGTCGGCGATCGCGCCGGCATCGCCGCCGACCGTGTAGAGCGGCCGGCGCGGGTCGGCGAAATCGAGCCCGAGCAGCAGGCCATTGTCTTCAAAGCTCTGTTCGAAGTTGGCGGGGTCGATCGACCCGTTCTCGCGCTCGGTCGACTTGGCATAGCTGACCGAATATTTCGCATGCCAGCCGTCGCTGTCGGTCTCGCCGCCCAGCGTGAGGCTGCGGATGCGTTGACGCTCGAAGCGGTCCTTCAATGAACGCTGGACCTGGAGCTCGCCGTCGGTGTCGCTGTAGATCAGGTCGGCGCCGTCGCCGGTCACCTCGCCCGCGTCCTCGAGCTTGAGGCTCGTTTCGCGGCGATATTCCTGGTCGTCGAACTGGCTGTAGATGCCGCGCGCATAGAGCTTGGTCGACGAACCCAGGCGGAAGTCGAGGTTGAGGTTCGCCGAGAGACGCTTCCGTTCGACGTCATAGTCGCGATAATTGACCTCTTCGGTCGTGATCTGGCCGTCGTCCTCGTTCCAGCCGTCGGCTTCGACATTGTCGGTTTCGAACTTGCGCTGATAATAGGAAATGCCGCCCGACACGCCGAAATTGTCCGATACGCGCTGCGCGAAATCGATGCTGCCTTTCGGCGTCAGCTTTTCCGAATAGTCGTTATAGCTGCCCTCGATCTTCGCGGTCAGCAAATTCTTGCGGCGTTCGAACGCGCTCGTCGTGTGGATCTCGATCGAGGCGCCGATCGTGTCGGCGTCCATGTCGGGGGTCAGCGATTTCTTGACCTCGATCGATTCGATGCTGTCGCTGCTAATCACATCGAGCGCGACCGAGCGGACGTCGCTTTCGGGGGCGGGCAGGCGCACGCCGTTGACCGAGGTGGCGTTGAGTTCGGGGTCAAGACCGCGCACCGAGACGAAGCGGCCTTCGCCCTGATCGTTCAGGATGTTGACGCCGGGCAGGCGGCGCAGTGCTTCGGCGACATTCTGGTCGGGGAACTGGCCGACCGCGTCGCGGGTCAGCACGCTTTCGACGCCGTCGGCGGCCTTCTGCCGCGACAGCGCGCTCGCCTGGTTCGCCGACTGGCCGATGACGAGGATGCTGTCGTCGGTGCCGAGAATGACCTTTGCGGTCACATTGCCGCTTTCGGGAACGGTGATCGTCTGCGTGCGCGTCTCGGCACCGACATAGCGCGCTTCGAGGGTATAGGTGCCGGGCGGAACGTCGGCGAAGCGGAAGCTGCCGTCGCGGTTGGCTTCGGCGACGCGGCCCAACTCGACGATGCGCAGCTGCGCGCCCTGCAGCGCCCGGGTGTCGGTCGCGTCGGTCACGCTGCCGGTGACGTCGCCGGCGAAGGCGGGCGCGGGCAGGGCGGCTGCGAGCGAGAGGCAGGTGCCGAGCAGGATGCGCGAACGGACGGTGCGAAGCTTGTTCATGGAGATCCCCCGAGGAATGAGAAGATCGCCGGTTCCTATTGGTTCCCGGCGAGTCGAGGGCGCACTGGCAGGGCTCTATGACCGCTGTGTTACGCGGCTGTCACACTATTGAAACAGAAGGAAAGCGGTGTCGCGCAAGCCTGTGGAATTGCGGCGATGTGACGGCGGAGAAAATTCGTCGATCGGTCATTTGAGATGTCAGCATCGTCCGGTTGCGAAGGATCGCGGACGTGCCGCCTCCCAACCCCGTCGGCATCGAGCGAAGTCGAGATGCCCCTTGGGCTGGGCGCCACGTCGAGGTGTGTCTCGACTTCGCTAGACACGAACGGAGAGAGAGGAATGGCTGGAAACCAACCCCACCCTGCCGCTCGGCGACGGCACACCCGTCAACCGATATGCTTGAAGATCCACCCCACGCTGAGGCCGCCCGCGGGTGCGTTGCCGGTGACGACGAGCTGCTCGGTCGGGTGCGGGCGGCCTTCGCCGTCGACCCACAGGCTCTGCTCGATTTCGAGCGCGCCTTCCGAGGTGCGGAATTGCCACAGCGGGCCGCCGCCGACGCGGAGCAGCGCGCCCAATTTGTCGGCGGTCAGGCTGGCGGAGATATGCGGGCCGAGGTGAAAGCGTAGCGTAAAGCCCTTGTCGCCCTTGCGCCGCGTGCGCGGGGCGGGGAGCAGCATGTCCTCGCCGCGGAGCTCGCGTCCGTTCGGCGACAGGATCAGCAGGCGGCGATGGATCAGCCCGTGGCGCCGCGCATAGCCGTCGTGGCTCATCTCGACGCGGCTGCCCTGCGGGGTCTCGCGGCGGTCGAGCTCGACTTCCGTGACACCCTTGCCGAGCGAGCCGTTGGGCAGGATCGCGGTCGAATTGCTGTCGCCGAGCGTCAGCGTCGAATGCGCCGCGGTAGTGCGCAGCCCGCGCGCGAGATCGGCGGGGATTGTCGCGCCGGTCAGCGCCGCGCCGCCGCAATTGACGACGATGCGCTCGTCGCCGTCGCTGAGTTCGAAGGCGAGCGTCGAGGCGCAGCCGGCCTCGGTCACGCGAGCGATCGGCGGCGGCGCCGCATCGGCAAGCAGCACGACCTTGTTCGCGACGAGGCGCTGATACCCCCAGTCGCGCGCCTGTTTGAGCGGGCGGGTGCGAACCCCGCTCGCGTTCACGATCGCCTGGATCGTCGCGGCCGGCGTCGCCCCGCTACCCTGCCAGTTGCCCATGCCGCCATCGCTGTGGGTGAGGCCAAGCAGCGCGGGGACCGCGCGTGCCAGCACCTCCTGCACGAAAGGCGGCACTTCGATGCGGCGCATGTCGTATATTTTCGCGAGCATCGACAGCGCCATGATCGCGTCGAGCTGCGCCTGCGGCGAGCGCGAGATATTGCCGCCGTCGGCGTAAAAGCTCGTTTCGAGAACCTTGCGCAGCCCTGCCTCGCCGAATACCTGCCGCGGCTCGCCGCCGGGCATCAGCAGCGACGCGGCGACGATGCCGACCCACGCGACCATCTGCCCCGTGCCCGGCCGTGTCTTGTCGGCGACGCGGTCGAGGTGGCGCGCCGCGCGCGCGAGATGGTTGAGCACCGCTGAGCGATAGACGAGGTCGCTCGACGACAGGATCAGCGGCGCGTGCGCGGCCCAGAAGAGGATGCGCCACGCGCTATTGTCGGCCTTCCACGCGGGTTCGCTCACCGTTTCGCCGTGGGTGCCGAGCCAGTGGCGGACAACCGCTTCGGCGATCGGCGCGCCATCGGCGCGCGTGCCTGTCGCGGCGAGATCGCGCAGCCAGCCGAAGCTGTGAAGATAGTCGGCGAAGGTCGGCGCCACATTCAGCGCCGCAAAGTCGAGCTCGCCGAGCGGCAGCTTCAATCCGCGGTGCAGGAAATGGCCGGCGCGGATTGCGGTGCCCGCGCGCGTGTCGCCCGGTACCGGGTCGGCCGGCACCCCGAGCAGCTTGAGCGGGAAACGCCCTTTGAGGCGAAAGGCGTGGAGCGGCGTGCGCCAGGTCAGGCGCGTGATCGCGTTGGCGACACGGTCGCCGAGCGAGAGGCCCTTGTCGGCGGGCAGGCGGATCAGCCGCTTGCCGGGCTCGATCGTATCGTCAGGGGAAGCGGCGTCGGCGCCGGGGTCGAGCGGCGGGTCGACGGGGGCGGAAGTCAGCGGTCTCCCCTCCATCGATCAGGCTCCGCGCAGCCGCCGGATATTGTCGGCATAGGCGTCCGGCCCGCCCTTGAAGGTCGCGGTGCCCGCCACCAGCACGTCGGCACCGGCGTCGATCGCGAGCGGCGCGGTCCCGGCATCGATCCCGCCATCGACTTCCAGCCGGATGTCGCGGCCCGATTTCTCGATCATCTTTTTGACCGCCTCGATTTTGCGAAGCTGGCTCGAAATGAAGCTCTGGCCGCCGAAGCCCGGGTTGACGCTCATGATCAGCACCAGGTCGATGTCGTCGATCAGATAATCGAGCATCTTCGCCGGGGTCGCGGGATTGAGCGACACGCCGGCCTGCTTGCCGAGCGATTTGATGTGCTGGACGGTGCGGTGGATGTGCGGCCCCGCCTCGGGGTGGACGGTGATGATGTCGGCGCCCGCCGCGGCAAAGGCGTCGAGGAAATGGTCGACCGGCGAAATCATCAGATGGACGTCGAAGGGCAGGGTCGAATGCGGGCGCAGCGCCTTTACCACCGCCGGGCCGATCGTCAGATTGGGGACATAATGGCCGTCCATGACGTCGATATGGACCCAGTCGGCGCCCGCGCTCTCGATCGCGCGCACTTCCTCGCCCAGCTTCGCGAAATCGGCGCTCAGGATCGAAGGGGCGATGCGGACGGGAGTTGTGGAGCCGATCATGGACCGGCCTTAACCATCTAGCGAGTCGGGAGCAAGCGGGCCCGAGGCGCTATCGACAGCTATCCCCAATAAAAGTGGCGCTGCGTCTATCGCCAGCGCCAGCCGCCCTTGGTCTTGGCGCGATAGATCGGCATCGGGGCGAGCGCCGCGAGCACGGCCACGACGGTCAGCATTACGGGCCGGTCGCGAAACAGCATGATCACGCCGGTGATCAGCGTGACGTGCAGGGCCATCAACGCCCAGCCCTGCCAGGCGATCGGCAGCCCCGTGCCATAGCCGTGGCTCTTGGCGCGGAACCATGGGCGATTGTCGAACAAAAGATGTAGCATCTCAGCTCTCCTCCTTCGGCGGGCGGCCCCGTTTCGGGGCTTGCGATTGTTTGACCCTTACGCCGCGCCGCTCCAGCGCCTCGCGTAGCAAGACCTCAATCTCTGCGTTGGCGCTGCGCAATTCGGCCGCTGCCATCCGCTCGATCTCGGCGTAGAGCGCCGGATCGAGACGGAGGGCGAAGGCTTTCTTGGCGGATGCAGCCATCATTCCAGCTCAGTAAAGCGATCCGGCGTTCACGACCGGCTGCGTGTCGCGCTCGCTGCACAGCACGACCATCAGGTTCGATACCATCGCGGCGCGACGCTCGTCGTCGAGATCGACGACATTCTTGGCGCTGAGCTGCTCCAATGCCATTTCGACCATGCCGACCGCGCCTTCGACCAGCTTCTTGCGCGCCGAGATCACCGCCTCGGCCTGCTGGCGGCGAAGCATCGCGCCGGCGATTTCCTGCGCGTAGGCAAGGTGCGTCAGGCCGCATTCGTCGACGGTGATCCCGGCGACCGACAGTCGTTCGATCAATGCCTTGCGCAGCTCGACCCCGACCTCGTCGTGATTGCCGCGCAGCGTGACTTCCTGATGCTCGATATCGTCATAGGGATATCGCGAACCGATCGAGCGCACCGCCGCCTCGATCTGCGCCATCACGAATTCCTTGTAATCGTCGACGTCGAACAGCGCCTGTGCGGTGTCGGTGACGCGCCACACGACCTGCGCCGCCATCTCGATCGGGTTGCCGCGCAGGTCGTTGACCTTGATCTTGTCGGAAATCACGTTGTTCGCGCGCACCGCGATCTTCTTGCGCGTCAGCCACGGCAGCACCCAGCGCAGCCCGCTTTCGCGGTCGGTGCCCTTGTAGCTGCCGAACAGCTGGATAGCCGCCGCCTCATTCGGGTTGATCAGGTAGAAACCGCACAGGATGACGGTGCCGGCGATACCGCTCGCGACGACAAGGCCCCACTTCCAGTTCCAGTCGACGTCGCCGCCGAGATTGGTCGCCGCCGCCCAGATGGCGACGCCAAACAAAAGCAGCCAGACCAACAGCATCACATAGCCGCTGGCTGTCGCCGCGCGGACCTCTCTCGTCGGGGTCAAGCCCGCCGCACCACTCGAATCGCTCATAATGCCCTCCGATATAATTATGATATCATATTTATATCGAACTCGGCGGCGGTCAAGCGGAATCGGAAGAATCGGCGCCGATACGGCTTTGGGGCGTCTCGGCTCGCTCTATGCACACGTGTGGGGTGGCCGAAATAACAAAGGGGGCCGAAGCCCCCTTTGCGAAATAGCGTTTCCGGCCGCCCTATTCGGTAGGAAAACCCCGCTTTTCGAGCAGCGCCTTGACGTCGGGATCGCGGCCGCGGAAGGCGCGATAGGCCTCGGCGCGGTCGGTTTCGTTGCCGGTCATCAGCAATATGGTGCGGAACTTGTCGGCGACGCTGCGGTCCCACGGGCCGCCAGCTTCGGTGAAGGCCGCCCAGGTGTCGGCGTCCATCGTTTCCGACCAGAGGTAGGAGTAATAGCCCGCCGAATAGGCGTCGGAGCTGAACAGATGGCCGAACTGCGGCAGGCGGTGCCGCATGACGATCTCCTTCGGCATCCCGATTTCCGCCAGCGTCTCGCGTTCGAACCGGTCGACGTCGGTCGGCGGCGCCTTGCGGTCGTGCAGCTTCATGTCGACGATCGCGCTCGCCAGATATTCGACCGTGTCGAACCCCTGGTTGAACTTGTTCGACGCGAGGATCTTGTCGACCAGCGCTTGCGGCATCGGTTCGCCCGTCTTGTAGTGCGTCGCATATTTCGACAGCACTTCGGGGGTCATCAGCCAATTCTCGTTTACCTGGCTCGGATATTCGACGAAGTCGCGCGGCACCCCGGCGAGCGCGGGATAATTGACCTGCTGGAGCAGGTAATGGATGCCGTGGCCGAATTCGTGGAACAAGGTGGTCGCATCGTCGAGGCTGATCAGCGTCGGCTCGCCCTTGGCGGCTTCGGTGAAATTATTGTTGTTCGACGCGAGCACATTGCGTTCGCCGCCCAGCGTCTGCTGGCTGCGATAGGTCGTCATCCACGCACCCGAGCGCTTCCCATCACGCGCGAAATTGTCGAGGTAGAAGACGCCGACATTCTCGTTCGTCTTGAGATTATAGACCTCGAAGGTGCGGACCTTGGGGTCGAAAACGGGGATGGTGCCGGTGTTTTCGCGGAAACCGAGGTCGTAGAGCTGCCCCGCCGCCCAGAACATGCCCTGCGTCAGCTTGTCGAGCTGGAGATAGGGCTTCACCTCGCTCTCATCGAGGTCGTATTTGTCCTTGCGGACCTTCTCGGCATAGAAGCGATAGTCCCACGGCTCGATCGTGATCTTCGGCCCCTTGCCGGCTTTGGCCTCCTGATCGGCGATCGCCTGCATGTCGGCGACCTCCTCCTTCACGCGGGCGACCGCGGCAGGCCACACCTTCATCATCAGGCCCATCGCGGCTTCGGGGGTCTTCGCCATCGTGTCGGCCATGCGGTAATGCGCGTGCGTCGGGAAGCCGAGCAACTCGGCGCGCTGCTGGCGCAGCTTCAATATCTCGGCAATGGTCGCATTGGTGTCGTTCGCGTCGCCATTGTCGCCGCGGCTGACGAACGCCTTGTAAACGCGTTCGCGAAGCGCGCGGTTGGTCGCGCCCTGCAGCACTGGCTGCGCCGACGAGCGGGTGTTCTTGATCGCCCACTGGCCGGGCTTGCCATTGGCTTCGGCCGCTGCGGCGAGCGAGGCGACGAAGCTCGGCTCGAGGCCCGCCAGCTCATCCTTGTCGGTGACGAAGGTATAAAGCTTTTCGTCGCCGAGCAGCTTCGAAGAAAAGGCCGAAAACAGCCCTTCGAGCTTCGAGTTCATTTCGACGAGCTTCGTCTTGTCGGCCGGCGACAGATTGGCGCCGTCGCGCACCATTTCGTCATAGCTGCGCTCGACGATGCGAATCTGCTGCGCGTCGAGACCGCTCGAATGGCGCTTGTCGTAAACCGCCTTGTAGCGCGCGAAGAGCTTCGGATCGAGGAACAGCTCGGTATAGAAGGTGGTGAGCTTCGGGCTCCATTCGGCGTCGATATCCTCGACGCGGTCGTTCGACTTGTTCGAGGTCTGCACGCCCCACATCGCGAAGACGCGCTCCATCGTCTCGCCCGCTAGCATCATCGGGACATGGGTATTCTCGAAGGTCGGCGCTTCGGGGTTGTCGATGACCGCCTGCACCTGCGCCCTGGTTTCCGCCATGCCCTTGGTAAAGGCGTCGGGGAACAGCTCGGGGTCCATCTTGTCCCACGGCGGCACCCCTTCGAACGGGCCGGTCCAGGGCTGGAGCAGGGGGTTTTCGCCCGCGGGGGCGGTGGCGGCCGGCTTGGCGGCGGCGGTCGGTTCGGCGGCGGTCACGGTCATCTGGCTATAACCCACCATCATCGCGGTGGATGCAAGCAGGATCGACAAAGAACGGGCAAAGGGCTGCGCGGTGCGCGACATCGATAAATCTCCCCGGAGGATAAGGTTTCGGACGAAACCATGTCGGGGGCGGTCTTAACCTTATATGACAGCGGGGTGCAAGACGCCTAGGCGCCAAAACCCGGCTGGATCAGGCCAGGCACATCGACGCGGAAGCTGAAGATCCCGCCGGCATGCGGCTGCGCCTCGCGCTCCTCGTCGGTCAGATTCTTGCCCGCGCTGGTGACGAAGGCGGTCTGGAGGTCGGGCCCGCCGAAGGCGATCATCGTCGGGCGCTGCACCGGGAGGTTGACCGTCTGGATGAGTTCGCCCGCAGGCGACAGGCGCACGACGCGCCAGCCGTCCCACAGCGCCGACCAGTAACAACCCTCGGCATCGACCGCCGCGCCGTCGGGGCGGCCGTTGCCCTCAGGAAATTCGTGGAACAGTCGCTTGCCGCCAAGCTCGCCGGTCGCGGGATCGACGTCATAGGCGTGGATGCGGTGCGTCGGGGTGTCGGCGTGATAGAAGGTCCGCCCGTCGGGGCTGAACGCCGCGCCATTGCTCGTCATCAGCCCGCCGAAGACTTCGATAAGTGTGCCATCGGGATCGAGCCGATAGAGCGCCGCGTCGCGCCGGGGCTTGTCGGCGGTCAGGCTGCCGACCCACAGTCGCCCGGCACCATCGACGCAGCCGTCGTTGAAGCGCTGGTGCGGCAGGCCCGCGAGCGCCGCCGGACCGAAGGGACGCGGCGCCGCGCCCCATTCGTCGATCAGCGCGCAGCCGTTGCCGAGCGCCGCGACCAGCCCGCCCCCGGCGCGCGGCGCGACGCAGCCGACGGGCTCGTCCAGCTGCATCCATTCGTGCGTGCCGCTCGCGAGATCGAGCCGGTGGATCTGCTGCGCGTCGATATCGACCCAATAGAGGCGGGCTTCGCGGGCATGCCAGCGCGGCGATTCGCCGAGCAGCGCGCCGGCATCGAAGAGGAGGTCTACCATGATGCGGAGCCTAGCGCGCACCGCAACGGCTGCACAGGGCTGCAAAGCTATTCGTTCGGGGCCGGGGATCATCGGCCCGCCACCGCAAACCTCCGTCACCCCGAATCAAGTCCGGGGGTGACGATGAAGGAAAGAGCGCGGAGGAAAGAGTTTCCCGCCGTAACGTCTTTCTACTTGACGTGCACGTAAACGTAAGGTCTGTTGGCGGGCGAAAAATGCGGCCGACTCCCCGCTCGCGCTCGGCTGCCCCAAGGGAAAGGAACAATATGTCGCTCGATAGCCTCTCGCGCTCCGCCTATACCGAGGATCATGAGGCGTTCCGCGCGACGGTTCGCCAGTTCCTCGAAAAGGAAGTCGCCCCCAACCAGGCGCAATGGGCCGAGGACGGCATCGTGCCGAAAAGTATCTGGCCCAAGGCCGGCGAGCTTGGCCTCCTCTGCCCGACGGTGCCCGAGGAATATGGCGGCCTCGGTCTCGATTTCGGCTACAACGCGATCGTTGACGAAGAAAGCGCCTATTATGGCCGCGTGACCACGGGCTTTTCGCTCCAGTCGGATATCGTCACCAATTATATCACGCGCTACGGCAGCGAAGAGCAGAAGAAGCACTGGCTGCCCAAGATGGTGTCGGGCGAGGTGATCACCGCGATTGCGATGACCGAACCGGGCACCGGCAGCGACCTTCAGGGCATGCGCACGACCGCGAAGAAGGATGGCAATCATTATGTCATCAACGGGTCGAAAACCTATATCACCAACGGCCAGAACGCCGACCTGATCCTGGTGTGCGTCAAGACCGATACCGAGGTCGAGCCGGCGTGGAAGGGCGTGTCGATCGTCCTCATCGAGGCCGATCGCGAAGGGTTCCAACGCGGTCGCAACCTCGACAAGATCGGGCAGGACGAGGCGGATACGTCGGAGCTGTTCTTCAACGACGTCCGCGTGCCGATCACCAATTGCCTCGGCGAAGAGGGGCAGGGCTTCATCTATCTGATGAGCGAGCTTCCCCAAGAGAGGCTTTCGATCGCGGTCAGCGCGCAGGCGTCGGCGCAGCGCGCCTTCGACGACACCGTCGAATATACCCGCGACCGCAAGGCGTTCGGCAAGCCGATCCTCGATTTCCAGAACAGCCGTTTCGTGCTCGCCGACCTCAAGGCCAAATTGCAGGTCGGCTGGGCGCATCTCGACTGGGCATTGGCGCGGCACCTGAAAAAGGAGTTGACCCCCGAAGAGGGCGCGGCGGCGAAGCTGTGGCACACCGAACTTCAGTGGGAGGTCATGGACAAATGTCTCCAGCTCTTCGGCGGTGCGGGCTATATGAACGAATATCCTATCGCCCGCGCCTGGCGCGCCGCGCGCGTGACGCGCATCTTCGGTGGCACGAACGAGATCATGAAGGAACTGATCGGGCGCAAGCTCTGATCGTTTGAAATCGCAGGAAAGGAATTCTCCCATGGCTACTGCTTATATCGTCGACGCCGTCCGCACCGCGGGCGGCAAGCGCGGCGGCCGCCTCGCCGGCATTCACCCCGTCGACCTCGGCGCCGCAGTGTTCGACGCGATCGCCGACCGCAATGATTTCGACACGTCGAAGATCGACGACGTCATCACCGGCTGTGTGTCGCAGGGCGGGCAGCAGACGATGGACGTCGGCCGCAACGCCGTTCTCGCCTCGAAGCTGCCCGACGCGATCCCCGCGGTGACGATCGACCGTCAGTGCGGGTCGTCGCAGCAGGCGATCCAGTTTGCCGCGCAGGCGGTGATGTCGGGGACGCAGGACATCGTGCTTGCGAGCGGCATCGAAAGCATGACGCGCGTGCCGATGGGCAGCGTCGCGACCTTGTTCATCAAGGAAGGTCTCGGCCATTACAAGTCCGAGCGGCTCGAGGAAAAATATCCCGGCATCATGTTCAGCCAGTTCATGGGCGCCGAGATGATCGTCAAGAAATACGGCCTGACCAAGGACGACCTCGACGCCTATGCGCTCGAAAGCCACCGCCGCGGCAAGGCGGCGACCGAGGCGGGCCATTTCAAGCGCGAGATCGTCGGGGTCGAGATCGACACGCCCGAGGGGCGCCAGACCCACCTCGTCGACGAGGGCATCCGCTTCGACGCGACGCTTGAGGGCATTGCCGGGGTCAAGATCCTGCAGGAAGGCGGCTCGATCACTGCGGCGACCTCAAGCCAGATCTGCGACGGCGCCTCGGCGGCGCTCGTCGTGTCGGAGCAAGCGCTCAAAGATCATGGGCTGACCCCGCGCGCGCGCATCCACCATGTGTCGGTGACCGCAGGCGATCCCGTGATCATGCTCGAGGAACCGCTGTTCGCGACCGAACGCGCGCTCAAGAAAGCGGGGATGAAAATCGGCGACATCGATGCGTATGAAGTCAACGAAGCCTTCGCCCCCGTCCCGCTCGCTTGGCTGCAATATCTCGGCGCCGATCATGCGCGGCTGAACCAGCATGGCGGGGCGATCGCGCTCGGCCACCCGCTCGGCGCCAGCGGCACCAAGCTGATGGCGACTTTGCTCGGCGTGCTCGACGCGACCGGTGGCAAATATGGCTTGCAGACGATGTGCGAGGGCGGCGGCCAGGCCAACGTCACGATCGTCGAGCGGCTGTAAATCTTTCTCCCCTCCCGCTTGCGGGAGGGGTCGGGGGGAGGGTCTGTAGACTACCGGCGTTCCCCTAATATGCCCCACCCAAACCCTCCGCTGAAGGGGAGGGCTTAAACGGAGAAACCCATGAAACTCGATTCCACCGTATCCGCCGTCGTCACCGGCGGCGCCTCGGGCCTCGGCGCTGCGACCGCGCGCGCGCTCGCCGCGAAGGGCGTCAAGGTCGCGATCTTCGACCTGCAGGAAGAAAAGGGCCTCGCGATCGCGGCCGAACTCGGCGGCATCTTCTGCGAATGCAACGTCACCGACGACGCATCGGTCGACGCCGCCTTCGCCAAGGCGCGCGAAGCGCACGGCCAGGAACGCATCCTCGTCAATTGCGCGGGCACCGGCAACGCGATCAAGACCGCGAGCCGCTCAAAGGAAGACGGCAGCATCAAGCATTTCCCGCTCGATGCGTTCAACTGGATCATCCAGATCAACCTCGTCGGCACCTTCCGCTGCATCGCCAAGTCGGCGGCGGGCATGCTGACGCTCGACCCGATGGAAGACGGCGAGCGCGGCGCGATCGTCAACACCGCGTCGGTCGCGGCCGAGGACGGCCAGATCGGTCAGGCGGCCTATTCGGCGTCGAAGGGCGGCGTCGTCGGCATGACGCTCCCGATCGCGCGCGACCTCGGTAACGAGAATATCCGCGTCAACACGATTCTGCCCGGCATTTTCGACACCCCGCTGCTCGCCGGTGCGCCGCAGAATGTCCGCGATGCGCTGGGCGCGTCGGTGCTCAACCCGAAGCGCCTCGGCAACCCGGTCGAATATGCCAATCTCGCGATGTGCATGATCGAGAATGGCTATTTCAACGGCGAGGACGTCCGCCTCGACGGCGGCATCCGCATGGGCCCGCGCTGATATGCCCAAACCGGAAAGCTGGCGGCTCGTTGCCGCCAGCTACCCCGTCGCAATCGAATTGCAGACGCGTTTTCAGGACATGGACATCAACGGCCACCTCAACAATGTGGCCTTTGCCGCGCTGTTCGAAAGCGGCCGCGTGCTGCTGAACCGGCAGGTGCGCCCATTGGACGAGCGGCCGTCGAACGAGCGGACGATGGTCGCGGCGGTCGAGATCAACTATCTCGCCGAAGGCAATTTCCCCGATCCGGTCGAGATCTCGACGGGAATCGGCCGGCTCGGCACGTCGAGCTGGACGATCGTGCAGGCGATGTTCCAGAACGGCCGCTGCATTGCCACCTGCGATACCGTAGTCGTGTGCCGCACCGATGGTCAGGCGAAGCCGCTCCGCGCCGACATGGTCGCGGAGCTCGAAGCGAACCTGGTGAAGTCGGCCTGACTTCCGTCATTGCGAGTGAAGCGGAGCAATCCAGAGCGGCCTGATGCGCCCCTGATTGCCGCGTCGCCTGGCTCCTCGCAATGACGAGGCTTATTACAGATTCTTGTCGGCATCCGGCACCGAGCGGATCAGGTCGCGCGCGAAGCCGATCAGCCCGATCTGGCGGCGGCGCTTCAGCCGCTCGGCGCGCAGGATCGCGCAGACCTCATCGAAACAGCCTTCGACATTGTCGTTGATCAGCACATAGTCATAGCCGTCCCAGTGGCTGATCTCGTTCGCGGCGCGTTCCATCCGCGCGGCGATCACCTCGTCGCTGTCGGTGCCCCGCGAGCGCAGGCGGCGTTCGAGTTCTTCCATCGTCGGCGGCAGGACAAAGACGCGCACGACGTCGGGGCCGGCCTCCTGATACAGCTGCTGCGCGCCCTGCCAGTCGATGTCGAACAGCACGTCCTTGCCGGCATCGAGCAATTCGTCGACGCGCGCGCGGGGCGTGCCATAACGGTGTCCAAAGACATGCGCCCATTCGAGGAATTCGCCATCGGCCGCCATCTTCTTGAAGGTTTCGGTGTCGACGAAATGATAATGGACGCCATCGACCTCGCCGGGGCGCGGCGGGCGCGTCGTCGCGGAGATCGAAAGCGCGATATCCTTGTCGGCCTCGAGCATCATTCTCGAGATGGTGGTCTTGCCCGCGCCAGAGGGCGAGGAGAGGACGAACAACACGCCGCGGCGGTTCAGGTGGACGCTTTCAGCCATGGGCGCTAATTGCGCGAGAGACGGGCGCGGTCAAGCAGGAAGGGGTGGCGATGATCTTGGGGGTTTCAAGACGGGGCTGGTTGGTCGCCGCTGGACTTCTCGCGGCCTTCGCCGCGATCCTTTTCGCGATGGGGCGCCCGCCAATCTGCCCGTGCGGCATCGTCAGCCTGTGGCACGGCGTCGTGCAGTCGAACCAGAACAGCCAGCAGGTGTCTGACTGGTACAGCTTCAGTCATGTCATCCACGGCTTTATCTTTTACGGCCTCGGGCGCTGGTTGCTGCCCAACCAGCCGCTCTGGGTCGCACTGGCGCTCGCGATCGGGATCGAGGCGGCGTGGGAAATCCTCGAAAATTCGCCGATCATCATCGACCGCTATCGCGAAGTCACGATGGCCTATGGCTATTCGGGCGATTCGATCCTCAATTCGGTGAGCGATGCACTCTTCATGATGATCGGTTTTCTCGCCGCCAGCCGGATGCGCTGGTGGGTCACGGTGGCGATTGCGATCGCGTTCGAGCTGTTCACCCTATGGGCGATCCGCGACAATCTGACGCTGAACGTGCTGATGCTGGTGTCGCCCGTCGAGGCGATCAAGGAATGGCAGTCCGGCGGCTAGTGGATCGCGCTGCTGCGCCCGTTTCCTTCCAGCGGAATCGCCGGCGGCAGCGCATCGCCCATCGTCTGGCCATCGGTCGGCACGTTCGCCGTTCCGGCATAGGTATCGACCACGCCCGCATTCGCGAGTTCGGGATCAAGCGAATGCGCCGCTTCGGCGGTCCTGCGCGCTTCGGCGCGTTCAGCCCATTTCTTGGTGAGATAGCCCGCCGCCGCCCACGCCGCGAGCGCGGCATAGCGTTGCGGGAACAGGCGCCGCGCCGCGAACAGCGCGCCCGCGCCGATAACGGCCCCGGCGACCGGGTGATTGCCCTTTTGCTTTCCGATGGCGCTGCCGAGCGCCCCGCCGACGATCCTGCCGATCATGCCCATATCTCCTTCCTCCTATCAATCCGCGACGCCGCCTTCGGGTTCCCGTTCAGCCCTCCGGGCCCAGCATCGTGCGCGGATCGATCACGCGGTCGAAGGTCGCGGCATCGACATAGCCGAGGTCGAGCGCGGCTTCCTTTAACGTGCTGCCCGTCTCGTGCGCGTGCTTTGCGATCTTCGCCGCCTTGTCATAGCCGATTTCGGGCGCGAGCGCGGTGACGAGCATCAGCGAGCGGTTCATCAACTCGTCGATGCGGGCAAGATTGGGCGCGATGCCGACGACGCAATGTTCGGTGAAGCCCGCCATGCCGATCGCAAGCAGCTCGATCGAGCGCAGCACGTTCGACCCGATCAGCGGTTTGAACACGTTGAGCTCAAGATGCCCCTGAAGGCCCCCGACCGTCACCGCCTGATGATTGCCGATGACCTGCGCCGCGACCATCGTCAGCATCTCGGACTGCGTCGGATTGACCTTGCCCGGCATGATCGAGCTGCCGGGCTCGTTCGCGGGCAGGTCGAGTTCGCCGAGCCCCGCTCGCGGACCCGATCCGAGCAGTCGGATGTCGTTCGCAATCTTGGTGAGCGCGACCGCGAGCGTATTGAGCGCGCCCGAGAAGAAGACGAGCCCGTCGTTCGACGCCAGCGCCTCGAACTTGTTGGGCGCGGGCTCGAAGGCGATGCCGGTGGCTTTCGACAGTTCCGCCGCCATGGCGACGTCGAAGCCCGCGGGCGCGTTGAGCCCCGTGCCGACCGCGGTTCCGCCCTGCGCGAGCTTGCAGATATTGTGCGCCAGCGCGCCCTCGATCCGCGCCCGGCACGCAAGCAATTGCGTAACATAGCCCGAAAATTCCTGCCCGAGCGTCAGCGGGGTCGCGTCCTGCAAATGGGTGCGGCCGATTTTGACGATATCGCCCCACGCCTCGGCCTTCGCAGCGAGCGCGTCGGTCAGGTCGCTCAGCGCGGGGATCAGCCGCGCCGTCGTTTCGACCGCGACCGCGACGTGCAACGCGGTCGGGAAGCTGTCGTTCGACGACTGGCCCATGTTGACATGGTCGTTGGGGTGGACCGGCGACTTGCCGCCGCGCGTCCCCGCGAGTTTCTCGTTCGCGATCCCCGCGATCACCTCGTTCACGTTCATGTTCGACTGGGTGCCGCTGCCCGTCTGCCAGATCGCGAGCGGGAACTGGTCGTCGTAGCGGCCGGCGACGACGGCTTCGGCCGCATCAGCGATAGCGTCTGCCAAGTCGGCGTCGAGCCCGTGAGCGCGGTTCACGCGCGCCGCCGCGCCCTTGATCCGCGCGAGCGCGTGGACGATCGGGATCGGCATGCGTTCGTGGGCCGGGAAAGCGAAATTATGGCGGCTGCGCTCGGTCTGCGCCCCCCAATAGGCGTCGGCCGCAACCTCGATCTCGCCGATGCTGTCGCTTTCGATTCGCGTGCTCATGCCACCAGCATCCTCGTCACCAATATCGCCCCCGCCCAGATCATCGCGACGAGGCCGAGCAATTGCCAATATCCGGTTTCGCCGACGCGGCGGCGCAGCCATGCGGCGGCAAGCCAGACAAGGACGAGCGCCGGGGTCAGCACGAGAAGGCTAAAGCGCAGCAGCCCGTCGGCGACCTGTCCGCGCGCGTAATTGCCCTCGAACAAGGCATAGCCCTCGACGCCCCACCAGAAGGCGCCGGTCAGGACGAGCATTCCCGCGATTGCCCAGAATTGCCAAAAGCGGCTCGGGGGCCAGAGCGGGCCCGTCACGCTACCTCTTCTTGCCGAAATCCACCGTCACGACGTTCGACCCGTCCTCGGTTGTTACCTCGGGGCGGTCGTTGTCGGCCTCGTCATGCGGTTCGGGCTGTGCGGCCTCGTCGTCGCTGACCTGGAATTGCAGCCCGAAATCGACCGACGGATCGACGAAGGCGGTGATCGCGGCGTAGGGAATCGTCAGGATCGACGGCGTCTGGTTGAACGACAGGCCGACGCTGAAATGATCCTCTTCGACCTTCAGGTCCCAGAAGCGGTTCTGCAGCACGATCGTCATTTCGTCCGGGAATTTGGCGATCAGATGCGCCGGAATATCGACCCCGATCGCCTGCGTCTTGAAGGTGATATAGAAATGATGTTCGCCGGGCAGGCTGTCAAAACCTTCGATCTGGCTCAGCACGCGGCCGACCACGGCGCGCAGCGCATCCTGCACGATTTCGTCATAGGGAATCAGGCTGTCGCGAACGTCATCACTCATGCGCGAGGGGATGAACGCGCTCCGCGCACCGGTCAAGGGGGGAGAATCGCCTTGCAACGTGAAAATGAGGCTCTAAGGCGTGCGCCATGCGAACCGCCACCGTCCAGCGCACGACCAAGGAAACGGATATCGCGATCGCCGTCAATCTCGACGGGACGGGCGATTATTCGGTGTCCACCGGCATCGGTTTCCTCGACCATATGGTCGAGCAATTGTCGCGCCATTCGCTGATCGACATTTCGATGCAGGTGAAGGGCGACCTTCACATCGACCAGCACCACACGGTCGAGGATTCGGCGCTCGCGCTCGGCGAAGCTGTCGCCAAGGCGCTCGGCGACAAGCGCGGCATCGCGCGTTACGGCGAGGCGCACGCGCCGATGGACGAAACGCTGACGCGCTGCGTGCTCGACATTTCGGGGCGTCCGCACTGCGTCTATAAATCCTCCTTCTCGCAGCCGCGGCTCGGCGAGATGGACACCGAAATGTTCCCGCACTGGTTCCACAGCTTCGCGCAGGCGGCGGGGATCACGCTGCACATCGAAATGCTGTACGGTGAGAACAACCATCATATCGCCGAAAGCATGTACAAGGCGCTTGCCCGCGCGCTGCGGCAGGCGGTCGAAATCGACCCTCGCAAGGGCGATGCGATACCCAGCACGAAGGGCGTCCTGTAGGACCAGCCGATGACCGCCATTGCCCTGATCGACTATGGCGCGGGCAATCTTCGCTCGGTGCGTAATGCGCTCGTCGCGGCGGGCGCCGAGGATGTCGCCGTTACCGCCGATCCCGCTGTCGTGGCCAGCGCCGACCGCATCGTGCTGCCTGGCGTCGGAGCGTTCGCCGCGTGCATGAACGGGCTGTCGGCGATCGACGGGCTGATTGGCGCGATGGAGCAGCGCGTGCGCGGCGAGGGCGCCCCCTTCCTCGGCATTTGCGTCGGCATGCAATTGCTTGCCGACGCGGGCGAGGAGCATGGACGGCACGCGGGACTTGGCTGGATCGCCGGGACGGTGCGCGCGTTCGAACCGGCGCCGGGGCTGCGCATCCCGCACATGGGCTGGAACGACGTCGTGCCCGCTTATCCGCATCCCGTGATAGCGGCGGGCGAGGCCTATTATCTCCATGGCTATCACTTCGTCCATGCGGTCGATGTCGCGGCGACGAGCAGCCATGGCGAGACCTTTGTCGCCGCGGTCGCGAAAGACAATATCGTCGGCGTCCAATATCACCCCGAAAAAAGCCAGGCCTATGGTCTCGCGACACTAGAGAGATTCCTCGCATGGCGCCCGTAGTATCCGGCCTGACCATCTTTCCCGCGATCGACCTGAAGGGCGGGCAGGTGGTGCGGCTCGCCGAGGGCGATATGTCGCGCGCGACCGTCTATGGCGACGACCCGGCGGCGCAGGCGCGTCTCTTCGCCGACGCGGGCGCGACGCACCTCCATGTCGTCGACCTCGACGGCGCCTTCGCGGGCGCGAGCGTCAATGGCGCGGCGGTGGAGAGCATCATAGCGGCTTTCCCGGGCAAGGTGCAGGTGGGTGGCGGCATTCGTGACCGCGCCGGCGTCGACCGCTGGCTAGCGCTCGGCGTCAGCCGTGTGATCATCGGCACCGCAGCGCTGAAGGACCCCGAATTCGTCAGATCGGCCGCGCGCGAACTGCCCGGCCGGATCGTCGTCGGGGTCGATGCGCGCGACGGGATGGTCGCGACCGAGGGTTGGGCCGATGTCTCCGACGTCTGCGTCGAAGACCTCGCGCGCCGCTTCGAGGACGCGGGGGTCGCGGCCTTGCTCTTCACCGACGTCGGCCGCGACGGACTGCTCAAAGGCTGCAATGTCGAGGCGACGGTCGCGCTGGCTGAGGCGGTTGCCATCCCGGTGATCGCTTCGGGCGGCGTTGCCGATATCGGCGATATCCATGCGCTGCGCCCGCATGTCGCAAACGGCATCGAAGGCGTGATCACCGGCCGTGCGCTCTACGACGGCCGGCTCGATCTCGCCGAGGCGATTGCGGCGGGGCAAGCGTGAGCGGTAAAATCCTTTTTGTTCCCCGGCGATGGCCGGGCCCCAGAGCGCCACTAAGCGGGCGTTGCGTGATAACGCCCTGGACCCCGGCCTTCGCCGGGGAACAAGAAAAGGCGCGTCAATGACCGTCCGCGTCCGCGTCATTCCCTGCCTCGACGTCGCTGACGGCCGCGTCGTGAAGGGCGTGAACTTCGTCGATCTGCGCGACGCCGGCGATCCGGTCGAAGCGGCGCGCGCCTATGACGCCGCGGGTGCCGACGAGCTTTGCTTTCTCGACATCAGTGCCAGTCACCAAGGCCGCGGCACCTTGCTCGACATGGTCGGCCGCACCGCCGAAGTCTGCTTCATGCCGCTTACCGTCGGCGGCGGGGTGCGCAGCGCCGACGATGCGCGCGCGCTGCTGCTTGCGGGCGCTGACAAGGTCGCGGTGAACAGCGCCGCCGTCGCGCGCCCTGAACTCGTCGCCGAAATCGCGGGCCGCTTCGGCAGCCAGTGCGCGGTCGGCAGCATCGATGCGCGGCGGGTCGAAGAGGGCCGCTGGGAAATCTTCACCCACGGCGGACGCAAGCCGACGGGGATCGACGCGATCGAACATGCCGTGCGGCTCGCCACCCTCGGCGCGGGCGAACTGCTTGTCACCAGCATGGACCGCGACGGCACCAAGGACGGCTACGACCTCGCGCTCACCCGCGCGATCGCCGATGCGGTGAGCGTGCCGGTGATTGCCAGCGGCGGCGTCGGCAATCTCGACCATCTCGTCGCCGGCGTGATCGAAGGGGGTGCCAGCGCGGTGCTCGCCGCGAGCATCTTCCATTTCGGCGAAGCGACGATCGCCGAAGCGCACGCGCGGCTCGCCGCCGCCGGATTGCCCGTCCGCGCGCATTAATTCGCCCGATATTCCGGCTTGGGGTGGCCATGCGGAAAGGCGGCTGCAATAGAAGCCCGATGACCGCAAAACTTCGCATCGCCGACCGCACCAACGACCTTTTCCCGATCCTCGGCTTCCTCGCCGCGATGGCCAGCCTTGCGATGCCGCTCAATGCCTGGCTCGTCGCGTTCATCCTCGCGGGTGCGGTCGTCGCCGCGGTCCATCATGCCGAAGTCATCGCGCACCGCGTCGGCGAGCCCTTCGGCACGCTGATCCTCGCGCTCGCGGTGACGGTGATCGAGGTCGGGCTGATCCTGACGCTGATGCAGGCCGAACCCGAAAAGGCGCTGACGCTGGCGCGCGATACGGTGTTCGCGGCGGTGATGGTGATCCTCAACCTGCTGATGGGGCTTTGCCTCTTGAGCGGCGCGATCCGCCATCACGAACAGCGGTTCCAGCGTACCGGCATCGGCGCCGCGCTCGCGACGCTCACCGTCCTCACGGTCGTCACGCTGGTACTCCCCAATTTCACCTCGAGCGTGCCGGGCCCCTTTTATTCGGCGACGCAGCTCGGTTTCGTCGCGGTGGTATCGCTGATCCTCTATGCAACCTTCGCGCTCGTGCAGACGGTGCGCCACCGCGACTATTTCCTGCCCGACGGCGAGGCGCAGGACGAACCCGACGCGCACGCGGCACCGCCGAGCGTCGAGCGCACGGCGATTTCGGGCGCGCTGCTCCTCGCCAGCCTTTTCGCGGTCGTCCTGCTCGCCAAGAATCTCTCGCCGGTGATGGGCGCGTTGCTCGCCGACTGGGGCGCACCGCCGGCGGTGCTGGGCGTGCTGATCGCCGCGCTGATCCTCGCGCCCGAAGGCCTGGCCGCGGTGCGCGCGGCGAAGGCCGACCGCCTCCAGACCAGCCTCAACCTCGCGCTCGGCTCGGCACTGGCAACGATCGGGCTGACAATTCCGGCTGTCGCGATCCTGTCGATCATGACCGACATGCCGATCAGCCTTGGCCTCGACGCCAAATCGACCGTGTTGCTCTTCCTGTCGCTGATCGTGTCGGTCCAGACGCTCGCGAACGGCCGAACCACCGTATTGCAGGGGGTAATCCACCTGATGCTGTTCGCGATCTACCTGTTCACGACGTTCGTGCCGTAACGGCTGTAACTTCAAGTCTTCCGCACGAACACCGTACCCGCGCTATAGCCGGCGCCGAACGAGCAGATCAGCCCGATGTCGCCGGCGACCATATCCTCATGGTTCCGATGAAAGGCGATGATCGACCCCGCGCTCGACGTGTTGCCATAGGTGTCGAGCACCGTCGGGCTTTCATCCTCGCTCGCCTCATGGCCGAGCACGCGCTGCGCAATCAGCCGGTTCATGTTGGTGTTCGCCTGGTGCAGCCACAGCCGGCGCATATCGCCGCCTTCGAGACCGAGCACCTCCATCTGTTCGACGATCATGTTGGCGACCATCGGCACGACTTCCTTGAACACCTTGCGCCCTTCCTGGACGAAGAGTTTGTCGCTCTTCGGCCCCGACTGGTCGATCCCGCCGTGGCCGCGGTTGAGGAAGCCGAAATTGTTGCGGATATTGTTCGAGAATTGCGTCTTCAGCTTGGTGTCGAGGATGTCCCAATGCCCCGCGGGCGCGATATCCTTGTCCTCGATCAGGATTGCGGTCGCGACATCGCCGAAGATGAAATGGCTGTCGCGGTCGCGCCAGTTCAGATGCCCCGAACAGATTTCCGGATTCACGACGAGCACGCTTTTCGCATGGCCGGCGCGAATATAGTCGGCGGCGGTCTGGATGCCGAAGGTCGCTGACGAGCAGGCGACATTCATGTCGAAGCCGAACCCGTCGATGCCGAGCGCGTCCTGGATTTCGACCGCCATCGCGGGATAGGGGCGCTGCATGTTCGACGCGGCGCAGAGGACGGCATCCACGTCCGGAGCATCCCGGCCCGCGCGCGCCAGCGCATCCTTTGCCGCCGCGACGCCGATTTCGGCGAGGATAGACAGCTCGTCGTTACCGCGTTCGGCGATGCGCGGCGCCATGTGCCGGGGGTCGAGGATGCCTGCCTTGTCGACGACGAAACGCGATCCGATCCCGCTCGCCTTCTCGATGAATTCGACGCTCGATTCAGTCAGTTCGGGCACTTCGCCCGCGGCAATGGCCGCCGCATTTTCTCTATTGTGCAGCGCAACATACTCGTTAAAACTGGCGACAAGTTCTTTGTTGGAGATGCGTTCGGCGGGAGTGAAAAGGCCGGTTGCGGAAATGACCGGCTGCGGGATGTGCGACATGGTGGCTCTCGTGTCTTATCGTTTCAGGACACGATGATTAAGCTCCGCTGCGACATCGCGCAACGCCCCGAAGAAGCTGAACGGTCGCCGACGCCATGGTTAACCTGCCACTAACCAATTCGGTGGCAGACTGTTTAATGCAGGCCTCCGGGGGGGATGGCTCCCCGGGCGCCGAGCGGGAGCATGACCATGGCGACGCGTTCAGGACCGGCCGCAGGCGACCTGTCCCTTTCCGAGATCAAGGAATTCGCAGGCTTTCCCGCGGCGACCCAGCGTTACATCCGGCGTTCGCTCGACATCGGGCTCGAACGCGACGACGCGATCTTGCGCTGGTCGCGCGACATGGTCGAGGAAACCGCGATCCGCGTCCAGGCGCGCGTCTACCAGCGGCTCGGCGAGATCCGCACGAACATCCCCGACGACAGCGGGCTAGACGCGCTCGAACATTTCATGGCGCCGCTGATCGCGGTGTCGGCGTTCGACCTCGGGCAAGACCGCTTGCCGGCCTTCGCCGCCTACCGCTTCCTTTACGAACGCCTTCTCGGTGCACATGTGCGGCCGTGGCTGCCCGGCGCCTTCTGCGCCGCGGCGTCTTTGCCGCACCTCCACCCCGACAAGCGCAAGATATTGCTCCAGTCGATCAGCGAAGCCGCCGCGACCGCGCCGGGCTGGTCGGCGCGCGAGCCGAGCTTCTACCCCGAATGGATCGACAAGATCGACGAGACCAAACCGGCGAACTGACAATCCGGTTTTTTGAGGTGGGTTCGGCCGGATGACGGATAGGAGGAAGCCCGTACCCCTTCCCGAAACTCTCGCCCGCCCGTCGCTGGAGTGGCGACGATTCCGTCCGCGTGCATGGCGCCTACAGCATGTATTTCATCTTGATCGATTGGCGCATGTCGCCCGAGACCGCGAAGCTGGCGGATTTGAAGCTTGGCGGCCCGACGGTGATCGTGGGATTGCGCGAAAAGCCGAAGCCTTCCTTGGGCAGGAAGATCGCCTTGTCGAGCTTGTTGTTCCCATTCTCGTCATGGACGACCGCGATCGCATAGGTTCCCGCGGCGGGCGCGTGGACGGCGAAATTCCCCGCGTCGGCGGCCTTGACCGCCATGCGCACCGATCCTGCGTCCTTGCTGCAATCGGGAAAGGCCTTGCGGTTCGTGGTCAGGCAGACAAGCACCTGCCCTTTCGTGCTGCGCAGCCCGGTGACGCTGACCTCAACCGTCGGCGGCGGGGCGGCGGCGGTCAGCAGCATCGGGAAAAGTGCCAAGCCCGATATCCGTGCCGCACGCCTTGTCCCAAAAGCGGAAATAGAGACCATAATTCCCCCGGTAGGCGGCATGATGCGCCTGATGATGCGTTGCGGTTATCAGCCATCGTCCCGCCGGTCCATGGACAAGCGCGCGCGGGAACATCTCCCACCCCATATGATTGCCGACGCCCATCACGGTCATGATCGCCAGCACGAGGCTGAGCATCCCGACGTGGATCGGAATGACGAATACCAGCGCGGGCACGACGACGGCGCCGGTGATCGCTTCCAGCGGATGAAAACTCATCGCCGCCCAGGCCGTCGGCGGGCGGCTCGCGTGGTGGACGGCATGCGCGATCCGGAACAGGCGCGGGCGGTGCATCCAGCGGTGGGTCCAGTAGAACCATGTGTCGTGGAGCAGGAGATAGGCGAGGAGGCTGACGGGCAGATACCACAGCGGATAGGCATGAAGCTCGGTATAGATGCGCGTCCAGCCATGCTCCCGCCATCCCCAGGCGACGATGCCCGCCGGAACCCCGTATATCGCAGCGCTTGCGAGGCTCCAGCCGATCTCGCGCTTCATCTGGGGCTCGAGCCCGTTATAGAGGCCGGGGCGCGTCAAGCGGGTCGCCAAGGCGAAGGCGCCGCTCGTGATCAGATAGCGCACCCCGACGATCGCGGTCATCGCAAGCGCGGAAAAAAGGATCGTCCAGCCGGTCATGGCGCGAGGCTAGCCGTTCGGCACCATGTTGCAATCGCTTTGCGCCGGCGCGCCGGGGTGGCTAAGGCGGACTCATGGTGGGGCAGAGCATCGATAAATGCGATATCGCGATCGTCGGCGGCGGGCTCGCGGGCGGACTCGCGGCGCTCGCCCTAGCGGCGAAGCGGCCCGACCTCGACATAAGGCTGGTCGAGCCGGGACCGGTCGGCGGCAATCATGTCTGGTCCTTCTTCGACAGCGACATCGCGAAAAGGGACCGCTGGCTCGTTGCGCCGCTCGTCCGCCATCACTGGCCGCGCTACGACGTCCGCTTCCCCTCGCACGATCGCAGTCTGCGCATGGGCTACAAGAGCATTACCGGCGATGCGCTCGCGGAGGCAGTCGCGGCGGCGCTGCCCGCGGGGCACATCATACCCGACAAGGCGAAGCATGTCGCGCCCGACCATTTGCTGCTGGCGCGGGGCGGACGGCTGTCGGCCAAGCATGTTATCGACGCGCGCGGCGCCGGGAAATTTCCGACGCTCGATTGCGGCTGGCAGAAATTCGTCGGGCAGGCGCTGACCGTGCGGGGCGGACACGGCGTCGAGCATCCGGTCGTGATGGACGCCGCTGTCGAACAGGCGGACGGCTATCGCTTCGTCTATCTGCTCCCGTTCGACGCCGAGACGATATTCGTCGAGGACACTTATTACAGCGATAATCCCGACATCGACATATCCGTCATCCGCGAACGGATCGCCGCCTATGCCAGGGCGCAGGGCTGGGAGGTCGTGGCGACGACGCGCGAGGAGACGGGCGTGCTCGCGGTGGTGGTCGCGGGCGAGTTCGAGCGGTTATGGCCCGCATCCGACCGCACCGCGCGGATCGGCGCGCGCGCCGGCATGTTTCATGCGATGACGGGCTATTCGCTGCCCGACGCGGTGCGCACCGCCACTGCGCTGCCCGCGCTGGTCAGCCACCCCGACCTTCCCGAGCGACTTCGCGAACGCGCCGCGTCGGCATGGCGGCACCAGCGCTTCTATCGCATGCTCGGCGCGATGCTGTTCCGCGCCGCCGAGCCGGACGAACGCTACCGCATCTTCCAGCGCTTCTATCGCCTGTCGCCCGGCCTGATCGCGCGTTTCTATGCGGGGCGCTCGTCGGCGGCGGACAAGCTGCGCATCCTGTCGGGCAAACCGCCGGTGCCGGTCGGGCGCGCGCTCGCGGCACTTCGGCGCTTGGACTGGAAATGAGTCGCCGCGCAATCGTGATCGGCGCCGGCTTCGGCGGCCTTGCGCTGGCGATCCGCCTGCAATCGGCGGGGGTCGAAACGACGATCGTCGAGGCGCGCGACCAACCCGGCGGGCGCGCCTATCACTGGAAGCGCAAGGGCTTCACCTTCGATGCGGGGCCGACGGTGATCACCGACCCGCCGTGCCTCGAAGAGCTATGGGCGCTCAGCGGACAGGATATGGCGGCCGATGTCGACCTGATGCCGGTGATGCCCTTCTACCGGCTCGATTGGCCGGACGGGACGAGCTTCGACTATTCGAACGACGAGGCCGCGCTCCGCGCCGAAATCATGGCGCTGAACCCTGCCGACGTTGCCGGATACGACCGCTTTCTCACCTATTCGAAGGGGGTCTATGAGCAGGGTTATGTGAAGCTGGGCGCGGTCGCCTTCCTCGATTTCGCGACGATGATCAAAGCCGCGCCCGCGCTGATGAAATATCAGGCGTGGCGCAGCGTCTATGGGGTCGTCTCTTCTTATGTCGAGGACGAGCGGCTGCGGCAGGCGCTGTCGTTCCATACGCTGCTCGTCGGCGGCAATCCGATGACGACGAGCGCGATCTATGCGCTGATCCACACGATCGAAAAGGAGGGCGGCGTCTGGTTCGCGCGCGGCGGCACCAACGCGCTAGTGAGCGCTATGGTGCGATTGTTCGAGCGGCTCGGGGGAACACTGCGCCTCGGCGATCCGGCGGCGCGCATCGAAACGGCGGGCGACCGCGCGACGGGCGTGACGACGCAAAGCGGCTGGCGCGCCCGCGCCGACATGGTCGCGTGCAACGGCGACGTGATGCACAGCTACAAGGATTTGCTCGACCACCCGCGCGGCGCCAGGGCCGCGCGCAGCCTGTCGCGCAAACGCTGGTCGCCCTCGCTGTTCGTCGTTCATTTCGGGGTGAAGGGCGAATATCCCGACATAGCGCACCACAGCATCCTTTTCGGCCCGCGCTACAAAGGGCTGCTCGACGACATTTACGGGGGTTTCGTCCCCGATGATTTCTCGCTCTACCTTCACCATCCGAGTGTCACCGACCCCGCGATGGCGCCGCCGGGACATTCGACTTTCTATGCGCTCGCCCCCGTCGCGCATCTCGGCAAGGCAAAGGCCGATTGGGATGGCGAATTCGGCGAGCGATTCGCCGACGCCATATTGGCGGAGGTCGAACGCCGCGTGCTGCCCGGCCTTCGCGCCAACCTCGTCACCCGATTCCACTACACCCCAGCCGATTTTGGCCGCGACCTTTCGGCGCACCTCGGCAGCGCATTCAGCCTCGAACCGGTGCTGTGGCAAAGTGCCTGGTTTCGGGCCCATAATCGCGACGACGTCATTTCGAATCTTTACTTCGTCGGCGCGGGGACGCATCCGGGCGCGGGAATTCCCGGCGTCGTCGGCAGTGCCAAGGCGACCGCCGAGTTGATGTTGGAAATATGATGAAACGCCTTGCCGTCTATTGCGGGTCCGCGACCCCGGAAGATCCGATCTACATCGAAACCGCGCGCCACGTCGGCCGGACGCTTGCCGAGCGCGGTATCGGCGTCGTTTACGGCGGAGGCCGGCTCGGTTTGATGGGCGCGGTCGCCGACAGCGCACTCGAAGCGGGCGGCGAAGTCATTGGCATCATCCCCGACGCCCTTGTCGGTGCAGAGGTCGCGCACCGCGGCTGCACCGAACTGCACGTCGTTGGCGGTATGCACGAGCGCAAGAAGATGTTCACCGACCTCTCGGACGGCTTCCTCACCATCCCGGGCGGCGTCGGCACGATGGACGAATTGTGGGAAGCGATCAGCTGGGCGCAACTCGGCTATCACAGCAAACCCGTCGGGCTGCTCAACGCCGCCGGCTTCTACAACGACCTCATCGCCTTCAACCGCCATATGGTCGAGGTCGGCTTTATCCGCCCCGCGCACGCCGGGATCATGATCGTCGATGCGGCGCTCGACGAATTGCTCGACAAGATGGCATCCTACGTCCCGCACAAGACGATCTTCGCGATGAAGGCCGAAAATCTTTGATGAGCGAGGAGGGGGCCTATGACGCGCACGCCCTCCACGGTTTCGCGCACGACAGCATCGCGCGCGGATCGAAAAGCTTTGCTCTGGCGAGCCAGTTGTTCGACCGCGAAACGCGCGAGCGCGTGTGGCTGCTTTACGCGTGGTGCCGCGCGACCGACGACCTGACCGACGGCCAGGATCACGGCGGCACGATGGCGCCGGGCCATGATCCGGCCGCCGCCGTCGCGCACATCCGAGTGCAGACCGACAAGGTCTTCGCCGGCGAGGCGACCGGCGAACCGGCCTTCGACGCGCTTGGCCTCCTACTCACCGAGATCGATATTCCGCGCGCGGTGATCGACGACATCATCGCGGGTTTCGAACTCGACGCGCGCGACTGGCGTCCACGCAGCGAAGACGACCTGCTGCGCTATAGCTATCATGTCGCGGGTGCGGTCGGCGTCGCGATGGCGCTGGTGATGGGGGTCGACCCGCGCGATCAAGCGACGCTCGACCGAGCATCGGACCTCGGCATCGCCTTCCAGCTCGCCAACATCGCGCGCGATGTCGCCGAGGACGCGGCCGCCGATCGTTGCTACCTGCCCGTCGAATGGATGGTAGAACTCGACATCCCCCCGGGGCAGCACATGCACCCCGCCTTTCGCGGCCGCCTGTCGGTCATGGCGAAATGGCTCGCCGAAATGGCCGAGGAATATGAGGCGTCGGGGCGCTGGGGTGCCCGAAAGCTGCCGCCGCGCAGCCGCTGGGCGGTACTCGCCGCTGCGGGCATCTATGGCGACATTGCGCGCGAGGTTCGACGCCGCGGCGACCATGCGTGGGACCACCGCGCCGCGAGCTCGCTGGGGGCCAAGCTGGGCTGGGTCGCGCGCGCCGGGTGGTCGGTGCTACGCCGACCGCCCGGACGGCGGATCAGCCGCGAAGGGCTTTGGACACGTCCCCATAGCCGGGCGGAGGCATGAGCTATCTCGAATGGGTGGCCGCGGCGTTCGTGCTGATCAACGTCGCGCTCGTCGCGCTGCGCAGCGTGTGGAACTATCCCCTCGCGCTCGTCGCGGTCACGCTCTATGCCTTCGTATTCTTCGAAGCGAAGCTGTATAGCGACATGCTGCTCCAGGGCTTTTTCTTCGCGCTCAACCTTTATGGCTGGGCGGCATGGATGCGCGCGCGCGACGACCGCGGCGTGCCCGTGCGCTGGATGACCGATCGCGCGCGCGGGGGCTGGGCGCTGGCGACGATCGCGGCCTGGGGCTGCTGGAGCTTCGCGATGGACCGCTACACCGACGCCGCCGCGCCATGGATCGACGGCGCGATCGCGATGCTCAGCATCACCGCGCAATGGCTGCTCGCGCGGCGCCGTGTCGAAAGCTGGTTTCTGTGGATTCTCGTTGACCTGATCGCGGTGCCGCTCTTCGCCTCGCGCGGGCTTTATGCGACCAGCGCTGTCTATGTCGTGCTGCTCGGCTTGTCGATCGACGGGCTGATCCAGTGGCGCCGCGCGGCCGCAACCGGCAGGATGGCGTTGTGACGCATCACATCTGCCTCCACGGCGCCGAGAGCACCGGCAAGTCGACCCTCGCGCCGCGCCTCGCGCTGCGGCTCGGCGGGCTTGTCGTTCCCGAATATGGCCGCACTTATGCCGAAGCCAATGGCACACGCCTTGACGAAGTCGACCTGCTCGCGATCTTTGATGGACATCGCGCCGCCACCCGGGAGACGCTCGCGCAGGAACCCGAATGGCTTGTGTCCGACACCGACGCGCTGATGACGCAGGCGTGGGCGATCATGCTGCTCGGCCGCCGCCTGCCCGAAATCGACCTGTGGGACGATGTCGCCGACCTTTATCTCGTCCCCGCGATGGACCTGCCCTGGCAAGAGGACGGCACGCGTCTGTTTGGCAGCGAACTCGCGCGCGCGCAGTTCATGGACGTCGCGATCGGCGAACTCGATCGGCGCCGCCTGTCATGGGCATGGGTCGAGGGTGAAGGCGACGCGCGCGTCGAGAACGCGCTGGCGGCGATCGAGGCGGCCGGGCTGCGCTAACCGCCGCTATCGTCATTGTCGCGGCTCCGCCGCCCGGCTAAGGCAACGCGGGTGACCCTGCCTTCCCTCCGCATCGCCGCTTTCGCCGACCGCTGGCCAAAGTTCCTCGCCCTGTTGCTCGGCGCCATCTCGGCGACGGGGTTCGCGCCGCTCCATCTCTGGCCGCTGACGCTGCTGGCGCTCGCGGGCTGGATGGCGCTGGTCGCACGAAGCCCGCGCGGCTGGCGGGCGGCCGGCATCGGCTGGGCGTTCGGCGTCGGCCATTTCGCGATCGGCCTCAACTGGATCGCGACCGCTTTCACCTATCAGGCGGCGATGCCCGCGTGGCTGGGGTGGATCGCGGTCGTGCTGCTGTCGCTCTATCTGGCGGTCTATCCGGCGCTGGCGGCGTGGGGGGCGTGGATGATGAAGCCCAGGGGCGAAACGCATTTTGCCGCGCCGTCCTATCTGCTGGCGTTCGGCGGGCTGTGGACCCTTGCCGAGTGGCTTCGCAGCTGGATTTTTACGGGCTTCGCGTGGAATCCGCTGGGCGTGATCGCCGTGCCGCATGCTGCCATGCCCGCGCGCTGGATCGGAACCTATGGCATGAGCGGGATCGTCTTCCTGCTCGCCGGGGTCCTGATACTGGCGTGGTTCCGCCGCCGCGTTGCTGCTGCCGCGCTATTCGGCAGCGTGCTGGCCTTCTGGGGCGCCGCCTGCCTTTCGCAGATGGCCGGCAACGCCGACGCCGCCGTCCGATCCAAGGGTATTGCCCGGACACCCATCACCGTCGTCCAGCCCAATGTCGGCCAGGAAGACAAATGGGAAGGCAGCAAGGCCGCCGCCAATTTCGCAAAGCTCGCGCGGCTGACGACGCCGAAGGACGACACGCCGCGCCTGATCCTGTGGCCCGAGGCTGCCGTCCCCGACTATCTCGAGCGCGGCTATCCCGCCGCCTATTATGATCGTTCGCCCGCCGAAGCCCGTCGGCGAATCGTCGCTCTGATGAACGCGGGCGATGTCATGCTGCTCGGCGCGCTCAAGCTCGAACTCGACAAGGCGGGCGATGTTGTCGGCGCGCGCAATGCGGTGATGACCGTCCACGCCGACGGGACGCTCGGCCCGCGCTACGACAAGGCGCATCTTGTGCCCTATGGCGAATATCTGCCGATGCGGCCGATCCTTTCGGCGATCGGCCTGTCGCGGCTCGCGCCCGGCGATATCGATTTCTGGCCGGGGCCGGGGCCGCATACGCTCGACCTCGGCGCCTTCGGCCGCGCCGGACTGCAAATCTGCTACGAAATCATCTTCTCGGGGCAGGTCGTCGATCGCGACCACCGCCCCGATTTCATCTTTAACCCGTCGAACGACGCCTGGTTCGGCAGCTGGGGGCCGCCGCAGCATTTGGCGCAGGCGCGTCTCCGGGCGATCGAGGAGGGCTTGCCGGTGATCCGCGCGACGCCGACCGGAATCAGCGCGGTGATCGACGCCGACGGCCGCATTGTCGACGCACTGCCGATGCACAGGGCGGGGCGCATCGACACGACGGTGCCGTCCGCACAACCGCCGACTCTGTTCGCACGCTTCGGTAACATTCTCTCGGTCGGTTTCGCGTTGCTGTTGCTCGCGCTGGCCATTGCGTTCCGGCGCTCGGGGCGTTAACAGCGCCCGGACATAAAGCATCCTTTATATTCGACTTCGAGAAGGCTTTCCCATGCGCAACAGCTTCCTTTTCACCTCCGAGAGCGTGTCGGAGGGGCATCCCGACAAGGTCGCCGACCAGATTTCGGATTCGATCGTCGACCTGTTCCTGTCGAAGGATCCCGAGGCGCGCGTGGCATGCGAGACGCTGACGACGACGCAGCTTGTCGTACTGGCGGGCGAGATCCGCTGCAAGGGTGTGTTCGAGAATGACGCCTGGGCGCCGGGCGCGCTCGACGAGATCGAGGCGACCGTGCGCAACACCGTGCGCGAGATCGGTTACGAGCAGTCGGGCTTTCACTGGCAGAGCTTCCGCTTCGAAAATAATCTCCACGGCCAGTCGGCGCATATTGCGCAGGGCGTCGACGAAGGCGCCGACAAGGACGAGGGCGCGGGCGACCAGGGGATCATGTTCGGCTATGCGTCGGACGAGACCCCCGATCTGATGCCCGCGACGCTCGATTACAGCCACAAGATCCTCGAGCGCATGGCCGCCGACCGCAAGGCGGGCACCGCGCCCTTCCTCGAACCCGACGCCAAGAGCCAGGTCACGCTGCGTTACGCCAATGAGCGCCCCGTCGAGGCGACCGCGATCGTCGTGTCGACGCAGCACGCGCCGGGCTATTATTTCCACAACGGCGAAGGCGACGAAGCGAAATATACCGAGCTTCGCAAGTACGTCCTCGGCGTGATCGCCGACGTGCTGCCCGCCGAGCTGCTCACCGCGAACACCGTTTATCACATCAACCCCACGGGGCGCTTCGAGATTGGCGGACCCGACGGCGATGCGGGGCTGACCGGCCGCAAGATCATCGTCGACACCTATGGCGGCGCGAGCCCGCACGGCGGCGGCGCGTTCAGCGGCAAGGACCCGACCAAGGTCGATCGCTCGGCCGCCTATATCACCCGCTATCTGGCGAAGAATATCGTCGCTGCGGGTCTCGCGCGCCGCTGCACGATCCAGCTCAGCTACGCGATCGGCGTCGCCGAGCCGCTGTCGATCTATGTCGACCTGCACGGCACCGGCACTGTCGAGGAAAGCCGCATCGAGGCGGCGATCCCCGGACTCGTGCGCCTGACGCCCAAGGGCATCCGCACCCATCTCGGGCTCAACAAGCCGATCTATCGCCAAACCGCGGCCTATGGCCACTTTGGCCGCACCGCCGAGGGCGACGCTTTCCCGTGGGAGCGCACCGACCTCGTTGACAAGCTCAAGGCCGCGCTCGCGGCCTGATATCGGCCGGGGGCGCTTGCCGCTCCCGGCTCGCCGCGCTAACGGGCGCGCCATGACTGCGCACAAACCCGGCGATCCGACGACTCTCAACCGCCTTTACGGCCGCTCGAAGGGCAAGCCCTTGCGCGCGGGCCAGCAGGACCTGGTCGACACGCTGCTGCCGCAGATTGCGGTTCCTGCCGAGGGCGACGTGACCGCGGCGCGTCTGTTCGGCGAAGACTGTCCACTCCATTTCGAGATCGGCTTCGGCGGCGGCGAGCATATGGCGGGGCGCGCCGACATGCTGCCCGATCACGGCTTCATCGGCGCCGAGCCCTTCATCAACGGCGTGGCGCAGGCGCTGGTCCATGTCGCGGGCGATCACGGCGCGAGCCTGCCGCTCGGCAACGTCCGCATCCATCACGGCGACGCGCTCGAAGTGCTGCAGCGGATTCCCGACGGCGCGCTTTCCTTCGCCTATCTGCTTCATCCCGACCCCTGGCCCAAGGCGCGCCATGCGAAGCGGCGGATGATGAACGACGGCCCGCTCGACCTGATCGCGGCGAAGCTGAAGCCCGGCGGCGAGTTCCGCTTCGGCACCGACCACCCCGTCTATCTTCAGCATGCATTGATGGTGATGCGCCGCCACCGCCACCAGTTCGAATGGCTGGCGAAGGACGCCCGCGATTTTCAGGTACGGCCCGGCGGTTGGCCCGAAACGCGTTACGAAGCCAAGGCGCGCGCGCAAGGGCACGAGGTCTGGTATTTTCGCTACCGGCGGATCTAGTCGCCGCGAACGGGCTTCTCCGTTCTGGCCCGCCGCAATTGGTTTTCGCGCATTGCGAGTTCTTCGTAACGGCAGAGCGGCATCGCGGCACCAGACGTCGGTGGCGTTTCGCGGCGATGTTTTTTTCGGTTCATGTCGGCGCACATCCTAACGCACGGCGCGCGCATAAACAAATGAGGCGGCCTCGTGTCGAGTGCCGCCCCAGTGTTGTGGATCCGTCGGGGAGAGGGAGAGGACGGTCCGGAGATTGGTGTAGTCTGTCTTAGCGGGCAGCCATCTGGCTGTCGGTTTCGACTTCGGCGACGCCGGCGATCTTGAGCGCGGCGCGGAACTGCTTGGCGGCGGCGCGTTCGTTGCCCGCTTCGCACAGCTTCTTGCCGGTCGAAACGAAGCGCTTGGCGCTCGACTGCTTGGTGCCTTCGACGCCGTTCGCGGCGACATGCGCCTGCTCGGCGAGACCGGCGCAGCGATAGTCGCCGCCCGACTGGGCATAAGCGGGGGTCGTCGACGCCATCAGGCCGGTGAAGGCGAGCGCCGAAGCGGCGACGACGGCAAAGGCGGTGGGAAAGCGGCGGAAAGAGGAGAGCTGATAGGACATGGGAGAGGTTTCCTTTCGTTTCGTTGTGCAACCTTTTTAGGCGCGGTTGCGCAGATAGATAATCCTCTATAATCTGCAAGTGCTTTGAAGCAGGATTTAACAATCCCCCATGGGGCGCTCGACGGGATCGAAGCCTTCCTGCGTGTCGCGGAAAGGCGCAGCTTTTCCGCCGCGGCCGCCGATCTCGGTGTTTCCCCCTCCGCCATCAGCCAGACGGTCAAGGCCCTCGAGGCACGCGTCGGCGCGCCGCTGTTCATGCGCACGACACGCAGCGTCGGCCTGACGCAAGCGGGCGAAATGTTCCTCGAGCGCGCGGCGCCTGCCTATACGGGGCTCGCCGACGCCTATGAGGCGGCGCGCAACCTCGGCAACCGGCCCGCGGGGCGGCTGCGGATCAATTTGATGCGCGGCGCGGTCCAGCCGTTATTCGAGCCGATCATCGCGGGCTTTTGTGAAACCTATCCCGACATCGAACTCGAGATCTACGCCGACGATGCCTTGGCTGACCTCAGCGCCGGCGGCTTCGATGCCGGTGTGCGAATGGGCGAATCGCTCGACGCCGACGTGATCGCCGTCCGCCTGACCGGCCCCTTCCGTTTCGTCGTCGCGGCGGCGCCCGCCTATCTGGGCAAGCACGGGCGCCCGGAAACGCCCGAAGATCTGCGCGACCATCGTTGCATCCGCTTTCGCCTCGCCACCGGGGCGTTGATGCCGTGGACGTTCGAAAAGGGAAACCGCGAATATGACGTCGGCGTCACCGGGCCGGTGATCGTCAACGACTGGATCGCCGCGCTGGTCGCGATCCGCACCGGCGTGGCAATGGGCATGATGGCCGAACCGATGGCGAAGGCGATGGTCGAGGCCGGCGACCTCGAACTGGTGCTCACCGATTATGCCGCCGCGACCTCCGGGCTTTTCCTCTATTATCCGGGGCGTAAGCAGGTGATGCCCAAGCTGCGCGCCTTCATCGACTATGTGCGCGAATATCTGCCCGACGAGATCTCGGGCTGATCGCTGACCGGCTTCGGCGCGGCGCGAAAACAAATCCCTTTACCGTCAGCAGAAAATTTGCGCTGGCGCATCGCCCAAAATCACGGCAGCAAGTTGTCAACTAAAAGAGTTGGGAAGAATCATGATAGACCTCGCGGCCATCGACTTTACCGCGCTTCTGCCATTCATCCTGATCGGCTTCGCGGCGCAGCTCGTCGACGGCGCGCTGGGGATGGCGTTCGGCGTGATCTGCAACACGTTGCTCGTCGCGGTGCTCGGCGTCCCTCCCGCGACCGCGTCGGCGCGCATCCATGTCGTCGAGATTTTCACCACCGGCGTTTCGGGGTTGAGCCATGTGTTCCATCGCAACATCGACTGGCCGCTCTTCTTTCGCCTGCTCGTCCCGGGGGTGATCGGCGGCGTGCTCGGCGCCTATGTGCTCTCGTCGCTGCATGCCGAGGTCGTGAAGCCCTTCGTACTCGGCTATCTCGTGCTGATCGGCATCTGGCTGCTGATCCGCGGCGTGCTCTATCCGCCCAAATTTTCCAAGCCCAAGGTCGTCGGCCCGCTCGCGGTCCTTGGCGGCTTCCTCGACGCCGCGGGCGGCGGCGGATGGGGGCCCGTCGTCACTTCGAACCTGCTCGTCCAGGGCGGCGAGCCGCGCAAGGTCGTCGGCACGGTCAACAGCGTCGAATTCTTCCTCGCCGTCGCGGTCTCGCTCGCCTTCGTCTGGCACCTCGGCATCGACGACATTCTCGGCCCGACGCTCGGGCTGATCATCGGCGGCGTCGTCGCCGCCCCGATCGGCGCGATGATGGCGAAACGCTTCTCGCCCAAAGTCATGCTGATGCTGGTCGGCGCCGTCCTGACCGTGACGAGCGCGTTCGGATTGTACAAGGCACTGGCGGGCTAGGCTAGGGCACGCTCCGGCCCTTCGTTTCCCGGCCACGCCACCGGGGGGCCCTGCCAAGCCATTCACGCGGCATAGGCGTCCCGCAATTTGCGCTTCAGCACCTTGCCGATCGGGCTGCGCGGCAACTCATCGACTCGCCGGATCGCGCTCAAACGCTGCGTCTTGCCGACCTTCGTGTTGCAATCGGCACGCACGCTTTCGGCATCGGCACCCTCCTTCAATACGACGAATGCCACCGGCGTCTCGCCCCATTCCTCGCTCGGCATCCCCACGACCGCGGCTTCGACGACGCGCTCGTCGGCGATCAATATGGCTTCGAGGTCGCTCGGAAAGATGTTGAACCCGCCCGAGATGATCATGTCCTTCGCGCGGTCCATCAGCGTCAGGAACCCATCCTCGTCCATGCGGCCGATGTCGCCGTGGCGATAGAAGAGATTTCCGTCCGAATCGTACCAATGCATCGCCTTGGTCGCGTCGGGGCGGTTATTGTATCCGGTCATCATCGCGGGGCTGCGGCCGACGACTTCGCCGACCGACCCTTGCGGCAATTCCTTGCCCTCCTCGTCGATCACTTTCGCAATATGCCCGGGCGCGGGTGTGCCGACCGTGTGGAGCTTGTCGGGGAACTGATGCGCCTCAAGGATGAAGGCGGCGCCGCCCTCGGTCATGCCGTAAATCTCGACCAGCCCGCCGGGCCAACGTTCCAGCACATCGGCTTTCAGCGTGGCGGGGAAGGGCGCCGAGGTGCAATATTTCATCACGAAGCTCGACAGGTCGAAGCGGCCGAAATCGTCGAGCGCCATGATGCGGCGATATTGCACCGGCACGAGCATGCAATTGGTCGCGCGTTCTCGCTCGGCGAGTTCGAGGAAACCGCGCGCGTCGAATTTCTTCATCAGCACGACCTGCCCGCCCGAGCCCACAGTCGGCATGAAGCTCGCCATCGTCGTGTTCGAATAAAGCGGCGTCGACAGGATCGTCACCGCGTTCGGGCCATAGGCGGGGGCGCCGCGCTGGATATGCTGCCAGCGCATCGCATGGCTGTGGACGATGCCCTTGGGCGTCCCGGTCGTGCCCGAGGAATAGATGATGTTGAAGCCATCTTCGGGCCCGATATCGACCGGTGCGGGCTTCGTCCCCGCCAGCGACAGCCAGGCATCGAGCGGTGTGCCGGCGTCGCTGCCGTCCATCGCCACCAGGTCGCTCGCCGTGATGGCCTGCCCGTCGAGACTGGCCTTCGCGGTGCTGTCGAGGAACAGGTGGCGCGCACCGGTGTCGGCGATCATCGCCGCCATCTGTGCGCCCGTCGCACTGTTGGTGACGAGCCCCGCGACCCCGCCGGCGCGTAAAGTGCCGAGGATGACCGCCATCTGCTCGACGCTGTTGAGCCCCGCGATGGCGGTGCGGTCGCCCTTCGCGAATCCGTCCTCTTGCAGCCGGGCGGCGATTCGGTCGGTCAATTGATCCAGTTCGGACCAGCTCAGCCGCCGCTCGGCATCGGCAGCCGCTACGGCATCGGGACGTTCCGCTGCGTGGGCACGGACCAGGTCGGGCAGGGTGGCGAAGGTGCCGTCAAGCATTTCGATACTCGTCATGCCTATGGACTAGCACAGCCGAAAGGCTGTGCAATGCCGGGTGGGGCGGCGGGACGATGAGGGTCAAGGGCCCTGAATGTTACGTCGACGATGGGGGATAGGGATGGCATCGTCAAACAGTGGCGCGGAAGACGACCGGAAATTGCTCGTCGCCGTCTATCATCCGCGCGTGGAACGGACCGACAGGCTTTGCGCCGCGATCGAGCAGTCGGGGTTGGCGGTACAGATGCTGCCGCCGCATGTGAACGGGCTGCGTCCATGGCTCGATTGCTGTTTCGACCTGCTGCTCGTCAATCCGTTCCTCGAATGGCAGGATCCCTTCGCCTTCGTCAGTCTTGCCGCTTCGGTCGCTGGTCGGCGGCCTCTCATCGTGATGTCCGATCGCGACTCGGTCGACGACCGGATGCTAGCGCTTGCTGCAGGGGCCGACGATGCCATTGGCTTGACCGATAATCTTCCCGAACTGCTGGCACGCATCGCCGGACTACTCCGCCGCAGCCGCATCGCGGCGGGCCATCTCGGCGCGGGCGAACTGCGTATCGACCTGATCGACCGGCGCGTCGAACGTGCGGGGCAGGTGATCCGCTTGCCGCTGCGCGAATTCGACCTGCTTGCAAACCTCGCGCGTGTTCCCGACCGCCCGCTGTCGCGCGATGCGCTGTTGAAGGCGGTGTGGCGGATCGATTTCGATCCGGGGACGAACCGGGTCGAGGTTCACATGTCGCGGTTGCGCGCAAAGGTTGACCGCGGGTTCGATTGGCCGATGCTGCATACAGTCAAGGGTGTGGGTTACACGCTGCGCTCGCGTCGCGGTTGACGATCCTGTCACGAGCCGCAGCTTGCTTGACCAAAAGTTTCAGGTTGCTACTCATCTTCAACATAAAGAAACGAACGATTCCCGGAGATGATGCCCGATGCACCCCTCAGTCCATGCGCGTAGCAACCCAGACAAACCCGCGATCATCGTCGCCGAGACGGGTGAAGAAATCAGCTATGGCGAACTCGACGCCGCCTCGAACCGCGCTGCCCAGCTGTTTCGCGCGCACGGGTTGGTTCATGAGGATGTCGTCGCCTTCATGCTCGACAACACGCCGCATTATTACGGCCTGACCTGGGGCGCGCAGCGCGCGGGGCTGCGCTACGTCTGCATCTCGTCGCGGCTGACGCAGGACGAGACCGACTATATCCTCGAAAATTCGGGCGCGCAGATCCTCGTTGTGTCGGCGAGCCTCGCCAGCGCGGCGCAGCAACTCACGACCGGCATCAAACGCTTTGCGATGGACGGCGACATCGCCGGATATGCCAGTTGGGAAGGCGCCGTCGGCGCGATGCCTGCTACGCCGGTCGCCGACGAGCGCGCCGGGGTTGACATGCTCTATTCGTCAGGCACCACCGGACGGCCCAAGGGCGTGCGTGTGCCGCTGCCGGAGGATCCGGCGATCGATGCGGTCAACAGCCTCGTGATGCTCGCCTCGGCGGTGTTCCAGATCAATTCGGACAGCGTCTATCTGTCGCCCGCGCCGCTCTATCACGCCGCACCCTTGCGCTGGTCGATGACGATCCATCGGCTTGGCGGCACCGTCGTCCTGATGAAGAAATTCGATCCCGAAGCGGCGCTGTCGCATATCGAGACGTATCGCGTGAATTCGAGTCAGTGGGTTCCGACGCATTTCGTGCGGATGCTCAAACTGCCCGACGAGGTCCGCGCCCGCTACGACACGTCGTCGCTCAAGGTCGCGATCCACGCCGCGGCGCCGTGCCCCGTGCCGGTCAAGCAGGCGATGATCGACTGGTGGGGGCCGGTGCTCTTCGAATATTATGCGGGCTCGGAAGGCAATGGCATGACGTTCATCTCCAGCGCCGACTGGCTCACGCACAAGGGCAGCGTCGGCTGCCCGATCCTCGGCACCGTGCATATCATGGGCGAGGATAATGAGACCGAACTCGGTCCGAACGAGGAAGGCACGGTTTTCTTCGAAAGCGAAAACGTCTTTGAATATCACGGTGATAACGAAAAAACGGCCTCCAGTCGCAATGCGAAAGGCTGGTCGACTCTCGGCGACGTCGGCAAAGTTGACGATGAGGGCTTTCTCTACCTCACCGACCGCAAGAGCTTCATGATCATCTCGGGCGGGGTGAATATCTATCCGCAGGAAATCGAGAACCACCTCGTCACCCATCCTAAGGTCGCCGACGTCGCGGTGGTCGGCGGGCCGCACGACGAGATGGGCGAAGAAGTGATCGCGGTAGTCCAGCCTGCCGACATGGCCGAAGCGGGCGACGCGCTGCGCGACGAGCTGATCGCCTATGCGCGCGAAAAATTGTCGGGGGTGAAGATCCCGCGCCGCATCGATTTCCTCGAAGCCTTGCCGCGCCACGATACGGGCAAGCTCTACAAGCGCCTGCTCCGTGACCAATATTGGGAAAAGGCAAAGGCGGAGGCTTGATTCGATGAGTGCGCGCGTCGAATTCTTCTTCGACCTTTCCTCACCCTGGACCTGTCTCGCCTTCCATAATCTGCCAAGCGTGCTCGAACGGACGGGCGCGACGGCGGTGTACCGGCCGATCCTCGTCGGCGGCGTGTTCAATGCCGTCAACCCCGCCGTCTATGCGGCTCGCGAACAGGCCGACAATCGCCGACTTCAGCATAGCTGGAAGATACTGAAGGACTGGGCGCGGCTCGCGGGCGTGCCGATGAATTTCCCATCGCAGTGGCATCCGGCGAAGAGCATCGCCGCGATGCGCTTCTGCTGCGCGCTCGAAACGGATCAGGCGGCGCTGGTGCGGTTCGCGCGCGGCGCCTTCGCGAGTTATTTCGATCGGCAGGAAAATCTCGACGACCCCGCGGTGCTGGCGGCGGTCGCCGATGCCGAGGGGCTCGACGGTGCGGCGCTCGCCACCACGGCAGGCAGCGACGCGGTCAAGGCGCGGCTGCGCGCGAATACCGATGAAGTTATCGCACGCGGCGGCTATGGTTCGCCGACGATCTTCGTCGATCAGGACGAGATGTATTTCGGCAACGACCAACTCCCGCTCGTCGAAGCCGCTCTCAAGAGGACTCTCCCATGAACGACCGTATTTCGATCACGATGCTCGAAGGCGGCATCGCCGACGTCCGGCTGATCCGCGCCGACAAGATGAATGCGCTCGACACCGCGATGTGGGAAGCGCTCGCCGAGGCGGTCGATCAGTTGAAGGCCACCTCGGGCCTGCGCGTCGTCGTCCTGTCGGGCGAAGGCCGGGCCTTCTGCGCCGGACTCGATCTATCGAGCCTCAGCAACGATCGCGACCCCGGCGCGAGCAGCGCGGGCGGCAGCCTGTCCGACCGCACGCGGGGCATCGCCAACAATGCCCAATATGCGGCGTGGGGCTGGCGCGAGCTGCCGGTGCCGGTGATCGCGGCGGTGCACGGGGTCGCCTTCGGTGCGGGCAGCCAGATCATGGCCGCCGCCGACATCCGCATCGTCCACCCCGACACGCGCATCGCGATCATGGAAATGCGCTGGGGCCTCGTCCCCGACGTCGCGGGCATGGCGCTGTGGCGCACGCAGGTCGCCGACGATGTGCTGCGCGAGTTGATCTACACCAACCGCGAATTCAACGGGTCGGAGGCGAAGCTGCTCGGGTTCGCGACGCACGTCTCGGATGATCCGCTCGCGAAGGCGATGGAACTTGCGGAGGCGATCGCCGACAAGAATCCGCATGCGATCCGCGGCGCCAAGCGGCTGTGCAATATGCTCGGCCATGCGAGCGACGCCGAAATATTGCAGGCCGAAAGCGACGAACAGGTCAAAGTCATCCGCACCCCGAACCAGATGGAGGCGGTGATGGCCGGGATGCAGAAGCGCAAACCCAATTTCGCCGACTAGAGCAGCCCCAAGAACCGCACTGCATTGTCCCAGTCGCGCTTGTTCGCGGCGCGTGCTTTCTGCGCTTCGCTGTCGGCGCCCCAACGGCGTTCCTGATACATCTCGTCGAGGCTGACGGCTTCCCAAAGCATCTCGGCATCGAACGCCTCCTCGACAAGCGCGAGGCCCGCGACGAGCGATCCGCCGATCGTCACCAAGGGCGTCAGCGCGGTGATCCGCCAATGGTCGTGCGCAAACACCGCGTCGTGCAGCGCGGCGACCGTCGCCTCGGGCTGATCGACCGGCAGCACGCCCTGCGTCAGCGCGAATTCGATCCCGTGCCGCGTCTCGGCCCAGGCGAGCAGCGGGTTCCATGCCGCCGCCTGCTCGGTCTGCAACGCGGCATCGCGCGCGTCGCGATAGCATAAGAGGTCGCTCGTCGCATACGCCGCGATCGGCGCGGCAAAGGCGGCGATGTCAGGCGCGGCAAGGTCGATCGCGGCGTTGGTGAGTCCGTTGATCGGCATCGCCGCCGGGTCGATCGTCTCGCCGACATCGCGCCATTCGGCCGCGATGGCTTCGGCGAGCGCGATGCTCGCGACCGCCAGCGGCGCGCGCTGCGGCGTGCGTACCGGCCGGCCGTCGAGCGCGATGCCCCAACCGTCGCCCTCGGGAGCGACGGCCACCTCTTTCCAGAAGCGCTTCACAGTTCTTTGGGCGAGCGCCACCGGCGCGCGAGAAGCAACGGCATGACGGCAAAATCGAACGCGCCGACGAGCACGATGGCGACGCCGATCCAGCGGTCCGCCGGCTGGCCCGCGAAGGTGAAGCCGCCGCCGATCAGGATAAAGCCGATCATAACAAAGGCGGCGCCCATCAGCCGCATCAACGTGATGGCGAAAAAGCGTTTCCGGGCGAGGGCGTCATCGGCTTGAGTCATGCGTCCTTCCTATCGCCGCCGAGGTGGCGCATCAACTGGGCGATCGCGCCGTGGCCGGTCGCCTCGACGCCCGCAATCACGCGGTCGCGCTCGTCGGCGGATTTGTTCTGCGACAGCTTGATGGTGGGGCGCCACGCCGCGATCCGCATTTCGAAACCGACAATGGCGCCGGTCATCTTGCTGAACTGTGCCGGGTTCATCTTTTCGCGCGTCCATGGCGGATTCGTACCAATGCGCGCTTCATGCGCCGCTGACAGCGTGTCGAGCTGCGCGACCAGTTCGGAGTCGTCGAGCTTGCGCGTCACACCTTCCATCTCGATCGCGACATAATTCCACGTCGGCACCTGGTCGGCGTCGGCGTACCAGCTCGCGCTGACATAGGCGTCGGGCCCCTGAACGACCGCGAGCGCATTTGCGCCGCCCAGGTGGCGCGTGAGCGCGTTGCCGCGCGCAAGGTGGAATTGCAGCGTCGTCCGGTCGTCGCCCAGCACCACCGGCGCATGCGCGACGCGCGGGCCATCGGGGGTATTTGCAAAGATCGCGGCAAAACCAATCTCGCGCACCAGCAATTCGGCAAGATCGTCTTGCCGCGGGCGGAAGGCGGAGTTCGGGTGCATCAGCTCGCTTTGGGCGCGCGCGCGGGATGTTTCTTGGCACTCGGTTTTTTGCCCGCGGGCTTCCCGGGCGCCGGTTTGCCGGACTTGCCCGGTTTCGCCTTCGCCTTGGGCTTCGGCTTGCCGACAAAGTCGGTCGGCTTGCTCTCCGCGGTGCGGCCTCGCCGCTCGCCGCGCCGCGCCTTGCGGATCTGCTTGCTGTGCGCCTTCGCCTGCGCTTTCAGCGCCGATTTGGGGGGCGGGCCCTTTTCGGCCGGGTCGATCCCGACCTCGCCAAGCAACAGGTCGAAGCCGAGCGCGTCGAGGCTCGCGGCGAAATGCTCGGGCACCTCGGCGCTGATGTCGATCGCGCCGCCGTCGGGATGGTCTATGCGCAGGCGGCGGCTGTGCAGGTGCATCTTGCGGCTGATCGTCCCGGTCAGGAAAGCGCCCTTGCCGCCATATTTGCCATCGCCGACGATGGGGTGGCCGATCGCTGCCATATGGACGCGTAGCTGGTGGGTGCGCCCGGTGAGCGGTTGCAGTTCGACCCACGCGGCACTGTTCCCCGCCCGCTCGATCACGCGGTAGCGCGTCTTCGAAGCAAGGCCGCTGTCATGCACATGCATCTTCTCGCCGCCCGATCCCGGCTGCTTGGCGAGCGGCAGGGCAATCTCGCCCTGCTGGATATCGGGAACGCCGACGATGATTGCCCAATAGGTCTTTTTTGCGCTGCGGTTCGAAAAGCTCTTGGCGAAATAGGCCGCGGCGCGCGGCGTGCGCGCCACCAGCAGCGCCCCTGACGTGTCCTTGTCGAGCCGGTGGACGAGCTTGGGCCGCGTCGGCCCGTCGAATTTCAGCGCGTCGAGCAGGCCGTCGACATGTTGTTCGGTCTTCGTCCCGCCCTGCGTCGCGAGACCGGGCAGCTTGTTGAGCACGATCGCGCTGGCGTCGCGGTGGATGAGCATCGATTCGGCGAGCGCGACGTCGGCGTCGGTCAGCGGGCGACCCTTGCGCGCCGGACGCGCCTCGGCCTCTACTGGAGGGGTCGGCATAACGAGCTTTTGGCCCGCCGCGATCCGGTCGGACACATCGGCCTTTTTCCCGTCCAGGGTCAGCTGTCCCGACCGCGCCCAGCGCGCGAGCAGCGCGTGCGGCGTTCCCGGCCGGTAGCGTTTGAACCAGCGGTCGAGACGGATGCCGTCATCCTCGTCCGCGATCGTCGCGCCGTCGGGCCTGATCCCTGGCTCGCTCATGCCGGCACCTGGCGCATGACAAAAATGCCGAGGCCGCAAGCGAGGATCGCGCCGACCACCGAGGCGAGGACATAGAAGCTGGCTTGCCCGATCTGTCCGCGTTCGAAAAGCGTCCAGAACTCAAGGCTGAATGTCGAAAAGGTGGTGAAGCCGCCCAGCACGCCAACTCCGACGAAGAGTCGGGTCGTCTCGCCGCCGCCGCTGCGAGCCAGAATGCTGATCAACAAACCCATCAGGAGGCTACCGGCGATATTGATCGATAGTGTCCACCAGGGAAAACCGGGGCCGAGCCGCGCAAGCATCGCCTGCCCGGCCAGATGGCGCGCGCCGGCGCCAATCGCGCCGCCTATCATCACAGGAAAAAGGCTGTTCATAAGGTCCGCCCTAGCCGGAAACTGCGGCGAGGCATAGCGGGTGCGTCGCGGCTGGCGGGACCCGACCCTAAGCGTCGGGCGGGGCCGGCGCGTCGGTCGGCCGTTCATGCGTTGCGCGCCAATCGGCGGGCCGCACGAAGTCGCCTTGCCAGATCCCGCTCCGCTGCGCCTGCGCTTCGGCCTCCTCGACCATATAGGCGTCGCTGGTCGCGATCGCGCCGCCGAGCCGCACCATCTCGGCGCCAAGGTCGATACCGTCGGGGAGGGGGCGGGTGCGGCAGGCGGCGAGGGTGCGACCGTAACGATCCTTCGCTGCGACTTCGCATTGGAGTGGGCCGCGGCCCGCGAGCTTTTCGAGCATCGTGCGCGCCTCGCGGCCGCAGGGCCAGCGGCTCGCATCGCCCCGCCCGCAGTCCTGCCGATACTCGGCCGCGTCGATACCGGTCAGGCGGATGGTCAGTGTGGTACCGTCGTGCCGAACGGTCAGGCTGTCGCCATCGATGACATGGACGAGCGGCACGGTCGCGACGGGCGCCGGGAACCACGTCCACGCCGCCAGCGCGAAGACTGCGAGCAACAGCAATGCGGCGGTCGATCGCAAGCGCCGCCGCCAACGCAAACGGGTGAGGGGAGACGGGCTGCGGATCATGGTCCCCGACTGCCCCCGGCGCGGCAAGGTTGGCAAGTCCGAATAAAATATTGGGCGTTGTTATATTTGCCATACCCAAGCCGGATTGGAGGTGCTAAATGTTTAGCCCTTCAATGAGCCGACTCGGCTTTTGTTCGCGTGGGAATTTGGTCGTGCAGAAAGTTGACCCGGCATTTCTTTTTGAAAGCGGCGATGCTGCTCGTTCGTTTCGGCGAATTTTTGAGGGGCAAGAACGCATTGATGTTTGGCTCGCCCTCAACTCTGGCGTGACCGCCGTGAATACCTGCGTCTACCAAAGTATCTATCGCGAACACTTTCATGCTCCCCTGATTCACGCCGCGAGGAAACTCATTGAGTTAGCCGAGGGCTACCAAGGAAAACTCTACCCCAAAGAGGGAGATGGGCAGGACTTGGCTGCGTGGGAGATAAACGTCTTAAATTCCGCTTATACGAAGTTCGAGACCATTCTGATCTCCGAGCTTCAATCAATCTCAAGCTATATCGTAACCAAAAAGGGCGGCTTTGACACCGAGGCTATGGTTGATGCTGGTAAGTTATTCTTCTCCAAGGATTTAGAGGCAAAGGTGCCGACCGCTATCCCGGATTTAGAACAAGCGATGCGTTGCATCGCATTCGAAGTGCCGACCGCTGCCGGATTCCACCTCCATCGGGCGAATGAATCCGTGCTCCGTGCGTATTGGGATCACGTCACGAACGGCGTGAAGCGCCCCAAAGAGAATAATATGGGGGTTTATCTGAGAGAACTGGAAAGATTGGACAAGGGCAACAAGTCCGTCAGGGCGCACCTGCAAAGCATCAAGGATTTCCATCGCAATCCGTTGATGCACCCCGAACAATCACTGGAAACGGTGGAAGAGGCAATCGACCTAATGGCGGCGATACGCTGCGCTATCGGCTACATGCTCAAGGAGATTCCCGTTCCGGTTTCGCCCCTTGCCGCCGCGCTCCTTGACGGGATTCCCGCGTCAGCCCCCGTCGGGTAATTAGAGCATCAAAAGCGCTATCTGCCTCGGTGGGATTTAGTTCGCCAGCGTCTATTAGCTCGCGGACGGCCTTTTTGAACCGCTCGCTTTGCTGGGCTTGCGTCTCCTGATTTTTCTTCTTTGGCATGGCGCTTAGGCCCCTCGACCAGTCGTTTCGTAGGTGAGGCGCTTGCCGACGACGCCCTTCAACAGCGCATCGGCGCGGTCGCCATCGTTGCAACCAAGAGCCTGACGGTTGGTGTAGCGGAAGTCAAATTCAGCCAGATAGCGGTGGAGGTGCTTTTCTTGGCAATGCTGATAGACGCCCTTCATCCCGCGCTTGAAGATGCTGAAATAGCCTTCGATGGTGTTGGTGTGCAGTTCCGGGCGACCGGGGATGGCATACTGGCCATTGGTGTGCGCGACGGCGCTGTGGGCGGCGAAGTTCCAGCCAAGGCCGCGATAGACGCGGTGCTCGTCGGTCATCAGATGCGCCTCGCGCGAAATGTTCGCGTCCAAGATCGGCGCCAATTCCTTGAGGGTGACGGTATCGAGAACGTAGCTGCGCGCGGCGCCGCTGGCACGATCAACGAGCGAAAGAACCTTCATCTTGTGCTGGCCACCGGCGCGGCGGGTTTCCACGTCCTTCTTGTGGCCAATGTAGGTTTCGTCCGCTTCGACAATGCCGCCTTCACCGCCAAACGGGGTCATGTCATCCGAACGCATCGCCTCGCGGATGCGGTGCGACATGAACCAAGCGGTCTTGAGGGTGACGCCAAGGGTGCGGTGGAGCTGGTTGCTCGAAATGCCCTTCTTGCTGCCCGCGATCAGATACATGGCCTGTAGCCAGATATGCAGGGCAACGTGGCTACTCTCGAAGATGGTTCCGATCCGCACGGTGAAGGGCTTGCGGCACTGATAGCACTTGTAGAGGCCAAGGCGGGTAGATTTGCCGCCCATCTTGCCGATGCGCTCGACGCCACCGCAATGAGGGCAAACCGGACCTTCGGGCCAGACGCGCGCCTCGACATAAGCGAAGGCGGCTTCTTCGTTGTGAAAGTGCGGGGCAGAAAGGGCGGAAACCATCGACTTAACTCCTTATGGGAGTTTTCTGCCATTTTCCGTTGGGTATGTCAAGTATAATAACGCCAAATATTGACGAGGAGAACAAATCATGTCCAAAATGGATCCATCCGCTCCCGCCAGCATACCGCCGACTCATGCCAGTCACCTGCTTGGGTCCGGAATGGCGGCAAACAGGAACGAACAAAAGGTGAATGGCGCCGGAATGACGACATAGTTACGCCAAGGTGGGGCGATAGAAACGGGGGACTGCAGCATGATGGACCGGAAGACGCAAATCGACTTTGACAAGGTGACGCTGCCCGAACACGACTATCATCCGGGTAAGGGCTGGGCGGGGCACCCAAACGACGATCCGATCCAAAAAGCCGTCGCATCTCCGCTTCTGTTCGTCGGCATCCCATCGGCCTTGCCCGATATGGCTCTCCTCCCGGACATACGTGTGGCCGCAACGCTCGCAGCGTCGCGAGCGGCGGCCCATATCCGACAAACCGATACGCTCGATATCGTATGGCTGACGAGGGCGGACGCAATCGAAGGCGAAATGCTGGCCGATATCTGCGCGGCGGCGGGTGAGCAGGGGTGCAATTTGATTTGCGAAACTTCGCTGTCGAGACTCGACCAGGTTGTCGCCGCCATTCCTGCCGCGTTCCCGGCCCAATTGCTGGTCGACGCCGACCCTACCGACAAGCTTGTCGCGCTTGCGGCCGCGCGGCGGACGCGGCACGGGGTGCTCAATGATGTGGCGCGCGACGATGCGATGGAGCGGATCGATCGGCTGCAGGAGGAAGTCGCGCGTATCTCGCGCCTGCTCGGCGATCTCGCGGGGCAGCGGGGCGGGCTTCGGGGCACACCGGCCGGCCTGGCATCATGGGACGCGGATTCGGCCGACCATTCGGGGCAGGTCCGCACGCCGCCGCGTGATTATGCGGCGATGCCGCGTAGCTTCGTTCCGGAGGAGCGCACGCTTGACCGGCAGCGCGCGAAAGCGGTGCGACGGATGCTGCGCCAGCGGCGGATGCGCGAACAATATTTCCCCGCCGACCTGTTTGCCGATCCGGCGTGGGACATGTTGCTCGACCTCTACGCCGCGCGGCTTGAGCGCCAACCGGTTTCCGTGTCGAGCCTGTGCATCGCGGCAGCGGTACCGGCAACCACAGCGTTGCGATGGATCAAGACAATGACCGACGCGGGACTCTTTGTGCGCGAGGCCGACCCGCACGACGGCCGGCGCATCTTCATCGCGCTCGCGGAGGGGGCTTATGATGCGCTTGCCCGTTATTTCGAAGCGCTCGACGAATAGTCATGGCCCGGTTGCGACCGGGGCGCTAGTTTCGGGCGATGAAGAACGACGTCGAAGTGGTCGTGAATGACCGGATGCAGAAGTGGTATCGTTACACGCGCACCGCGCCGATCGGGCAGGCGTTCGACCCCGATTTCGAGCCCGAGTTGACGCCGTCCGAGATGCTGAAGCTGGGCGTGTTCTGCGGTAAATATATGACCGACTGCGCGGACGAATTTCCTGCAAGCTGGTTCCAAGGCGCAAAGCTCGCGCCCGGACGCGCCGACTGCTCGCTCAATTATTTCGGTATCCGGGCGAGCGTGCCTTTGCGGGTCTGGATAGAGAAGGGCTGGATACATCCCGACGATCCGCGCGGCTGGTTTCAATGGTATTGTCGCTATTATTCGGGGCGGCGGGTGCCCGACGAAGACCGACGCCAGATCGCGCGATGGCGCGCGTTCCGTCGTCATGCGGCGCAGGTTCGCAAGCATTGCGAACCCGGCGATCCCTTTTGCCGTCCGAAGCAGCGGCAGGCGCTGCTCCAATGGGCGTATGACAGCCGCGATATCTAGCCGGCCGAAGAGGCGATTTCCCTTCCGCGCGGCGCACACTATGTAGACGCTCCGCAGCAAGGGAGTTTTCGCCGAATGCCGATCATGGCCGCACGCGTTTATCATGACGGCCAGCTCGTCCGGGACCTCGGCCCCGACGAGGCGGTTCCGGAGGAGTGCGATCCCGGCGATTTCTTCTGGCTCGGCCTCTACGAGCCGACGCCGGGCGAGCTTGCCGGCATCGCCAAGCGGTTCGGCCTGCATCCGCTCGCGGTGGAGGATGCGCTGAAGGCGAACCAGCTGCCCAAGGTCGAGGCCTATGGCGACCAGCTTTTCGTCATTACCCGGACCGCCAATCTTGACGGCGATACGATCCAGCCGGGCGAGACCGCCTTTTTCCTCGGCCCGCATTTCTTCGTCAGCGTCCGTCACGGCTCTGCGAGGACGCACACCGACGTCCGGGCGCGGCTCGAAAGCCTGCCGGCGAAGCTCGCGCACGGCCCCGACTACGTCCTTTATGCGGTGCTCGACTTCATCGTTGACGGCTATTTCCCGGTGATCGATGCGATCGAGGAACGGATGCTGGGGGTCGAGGACAGTGTGATGGATACGCCGCTCGATGCCTCGGAAATTCGCCACCTCTACAAGCAGCGGCACGAGATCATCCGTTTCCAACGGCTGGTCGGGATGATGAAGGAAGTCGCCGGCCGCCTGGCCACCGACGATGACCTGCCCAATATCGACCCCGCGGTGCGTCCTTTCTATCGCGATGTATGGGACCATGTTCAGCGCGCTGAATATCGCCTCACCGGGCTGCGCGACATTGCCGCGTCGGTGATCGAGACCAACGGCATGCTCGAGCAGCAACGTCAGGGTGTGATCACGCGCCAACTCGCAGCCTGGGCCGCGATCCTGGCCGTGCCGACGGCGATCGCCGGCATCTACGGGATGAATTTCGAGTTCATGCCCGAACTCGACTGGGCCTTTGGCTATCCGTTCGCGCTGGCCCTGATCTTCGGCGGCTCGGGGCTCGTCTTCTGGCGCTTCAAGCACATCGGCTGGCTCTGACTTTCGACGCACCGCTTGCCAGCGATGGCGGCTTGTGGCAGGGCGCGCTTCCCTTCGGGGGCGATTAGCTCAGTTGGTAGAGCGCCTCGTTTACACCGAGGATGTCGGCGGTTCGAGCCCGTCATCGCCCACCAAGAACCTTCCTTTCGATCGCGCGTTTGCGTTAGCGGCCCGCCATGGCGCGAAAGGACATTCCATGCCGATCAAACTCGAAGGCTCTTGCCGGTGCGGCGCGGTTCGCTTTTCGGTCATGAGCCACACGCCGGTGCCGTATCAGCTCTGCTATTGTTCGATCTGCCGCAAGCAACAGGGCGGCGGGGGTTATGCGATCAACATCGGTGCTGACGCGAAAAGCCTGCAGGTCGAGGCCGAAAGACATCTGGGCCTCTATCGTGCGCAGATCGAAGATGGCGAGCATCCGAAGTGCCAACTGTCGAGTGGCGAGCGCCGTTTCTGTCGCGAATGCGGATCGGCGCTATGGCTTTACGATCCGAATTGGCCCGACCTCGTCCATCCTTTCGCGAGCGCGATCGACTCGGACCTTCCGGTGCCGTCGTCGCGCGTCCATCTGATGCTCAAATATAAGGCTGGTTGGGCGGTTCCGGACATCGGGCCAGACGATGCCATGTTTGATCTCTACCCCGAAAAATCGATCGAGGATTGGCACAAGGATGAAGGCGTCTGGGTCGCTTGATCTCGCGCGCGATGGGATTAAGGGAAGGCCGTTCGGAAAGGTTGTTCCCAATGAAACATCTGCTCGCCTCGCTCGCCACTGTGTGGTTTGCCTTCTCTTCGCCCGCGTGCGCCGCTCCGAAACAGGGCGATGTCATCATCCGCCATGTCACGGTCGTCGATGTCGAAGCGGCGAAGACGGTCGCCGCGCAGGCGGTGGTGCTGAAAGGCGACGATATTGTCGCGATAGGCGCTGACGAGGCGATCGCAAAAGGCTGGCGCGCGGCGCGGACGGTCGAAGGCGAGGGGCGTTACCTCGTCCCCGGCCTTTGGGACATGCACGTTCACTTCGGCGGCGGACCCGAATTGATCGAGGAGAATAGGGCGCTGCTGCCGCTCTATGTCGCGAACGGCATCACGACGATTCGCGACGCGTCGGGCGACCTGCCCGATCAGGTGCTTGCATGGCGCGGCGATATTGCCAGCGGAAAGCTGTTCGGGCCCCGGCTGTTGACCTCGGGCGCCAAGATCGAAGGGATTGCGCCGGTCTGGAAGGGCACGATCGAAGTCGGCAGCGAGGCGGATGTCGATGCGGCGCTCGCTCGGCTCAAGACGCGCGACCAGGTCGATTTCGTCAAGATCACCGATAGCACACTGAAGCCCGAATTGTTCCTTTATGCGCTGGGGCGGGCGAAGGCGCTCGGGCTGAAAACCTCGGGCCATATCCCCATGGCGCTGACCACCGAGCAGGCGGTCGACGCCGGGATCAGCTCGATCGAGCATCTTGACTATGCCTATAACGCCGGCGCGAAGAACGAGGCGGCGATCGCCGCCGATTTTGCCGCAAAGCGTATCGACCGCGCCGAGGCGAACCGTCGGCTCGACGCCGGGTTCGACCGGGAAACGGCGATGGCCGCGTACCGCCGCTTCGCGGCCAAGGGCGTCGCCGTGACGCCGACGCTCAATGGCAGCCGGATCATCGCCTATCTCGACCGCGACGATCATTCGAAGGATGAAGGTCTCGCCTATATCGGGCCGAAGCTGCGCAAGACCTATGCGTGGCGTATCGAGCGTGCGGCAAAGGCCGACGCGGTCGCCATTGCGGCGCGGCAGAAGCAGATCGAGGATGTCGCGACGATCCTCCCGATGCTGGCCGAGGCAGGCGTGCCGATCATCGCGGGGACCGACGCGGGGTTCCTCAACAGCTTCAATTATCCGGGCTTCGGCTTGCACGACGAGATCGAGCTGTTCACGCAGAAGGGGTTGACCCCCGCGCAAGCGCTCGCCTCGGCGACCCGCGCGGGGCCGGCGTGGTTCGGATGGCTTGATCGCTATGGTGCGGTGAAGCCGGGCATGGCAGCCGATCTGGTGCTGCTGACGAAGAATCCGCTGGAGGATATCGCGGCGACGCGTGCGATCGATACCGTGGTGCTGCGCGGCGAAGTGCTGGACCGCGCAGCGCTCGACAAGATGCTGGCCGACACCAGGGTGAAGGTCGCGGCGTGGAATGCGACGGCCGAGCCCTAAGGTGCAGGCGCGCGCGCCTTTTGCCGCGCGCGCCACACACTCCGCAGAGTGAACAGCCCCATCGCCGCCCAGACGACATTGAGGACCGCTGACGGGATTGCGCCATTATAGCCCGAATTGATAATGAAACCGCCCGCGCCGATCACGTTCATCCATTGATAGAGATAGCCGCGTGCTTCGAGCCTGCCGAGCGACAATAGGACATAGGCGGCAAGGATGGTTGCGGCGGCGGTCCAGCCCATGACTTCCACGACGATGATTTCCGCGCTCATGCGCTACCTCTCCCAATGAAAACGCCCGCCCCCGATGAGGGGGCGGGCGCTCATGGCATCAGCCGGCGCCGCGTCAGGCCGCAAGCTTGCGCAGCACATAGTGCAGGATGCCGCCGTTCATATAATATTCGACCTCGTTCGCGGTATCGATGCGGCAGAGCGTGTCGAAGCTGAAGGTCGAGCCGTCGGCGCGGGTGACGTTGACGGTCACCGTCTGGCGCGGCTTGAGGTCCGCGACGCCGGTGATCGTGAACTGGTCGTCGCCGGTCAGGCCGAGCGTCTCGCGCGTCTGGCCATCGACGAACTGCAGCGGGAGCACGCCCATGCCGACGAGGTTCGAGCGGTGGATGCGCTCGAAGCTTTCGACGATCACCGCGCGGACGCCGAGCAGGTTCGTGCCCTTCGCCGCCCAGTCGCGCGACGAGCCGGTGCCATATTCCTTGCCCGCGATGACGACGAGCGGGGTGCCGTCGGCCTTGTGGCGCATCGCGGCGTCGTAGATCGGCATGACTTCCGCGCCATAGCGCGACATGCCGCCTTCGATGCCGGGGACCATTTCGTTTTTGATGCGGATGTTGGCGAAGGTGCCGCGCATCATGACGTCGTGGTGGCCGCGGCGGGCGCCGTAGCTGTTGAAGTCGGCCTTGTTAACCTGATGTTCCATAAGCCATTTTCCGGCCGGCGAGTCCGCCTTGATCGAACCGGCGGGGCTGATGTGGTCGGTCGTGATGCTGTCGCCGAGGATCGCGAGCGGCTTGGCGTTCACGATATCGGCCACCGGCGCGGGGGTCATCGTCATGCCCTCGAAGTAGGGCGGGTTCGCCACATAGGTCGACCCGGCGCGCCACTGATAGGTATCCGAGCCCTCGACCTCGATCTTCTGCCAATGCTCGTCGCCCTTGTAGACATGGGCGTAGCGCGCCTCGAACATCTCGCGGTCGACCGCGCCCGCGACGGCGTCGGCGACTTCGAGGTTGGTCGGCCAGATGTCGGCGAGGAACACGTCCTTGCCCTGCTGGTCCTGCCCGATCGGCGTGGTGGTGAAATCCTCGATCACCGTGCCCTTGAGCGCATAGGCGACGACGAGCGGCGGCGAGGCGAGGAAGTTCGCGCGCACGTCGGGCGACACGCGGCCTTCGAAGTTGCGGTTGCCCGAAATCACCGCCGCGGCGACGAGGCCATTTTCGTTGATCGCCCTGGAAATCGGCTCGGCCAGCGGCCCCGAATTGCCGATGCAGGTGGTGCAGCCATAGCCGACGAGGTTGAAGCCGATATTGTCGAGATGCTGCTGCAGGCCCGCCTTGATCAGATAGTCGGTCACGACCTGCGACCCCGGCGCGAGCGAGGTCTTGACCCACGGCTTGGGCTTCAGCCCCAGCGCATCGGCTTTCTTCGCGACGAGCCCCGCGGCGACGAGCACGCCGGGGTTCGAGGTGTTGGTGCAGCTGGTGATCGCGGCGATGGTGACGTCGCCGTCGCCGATGTCGAAATCCTTGCCCTCGACCGGCACGCGCTGCTGCGTCTTTTTATAGACATTCGCCATGTCGGCGTTGAACACATCGTCGACGTCGGGAAGCGAGACGCGGTCCTGCGGCCGCTTCGGCCCCGCGAGCGACGGCACGACGGTGGCAAGGTCGAGTTCGAGCGTGTCGGTGAACACGGGGTCCGCGGCGCCCTCGACGATCCACAGCCCCTGCGCCTTCGCATAGGCCTCGACCAGCGCGATATTCTCGTCGCTGCGCCCGGTCAGGCGCATATAGTCGAGCGTCTTGTCATCGACGCCAAAGAAGCCGCAGGTCGCGCCATATTCGGGCGCCATGTTTGCGAGCGTCGCACGATCCGCGAGGCTCAGCGAGGCGAGGCCGGGGCCGAAATATTCGACGAAGCGCCCGACGACGCCCTTGGCGCGCAGCATCTGCGTCGCGGTGAGCACGAGGTCGGTCGCGGTGACGCCTTCCTTCAGCTTGCCGGTGAATTTGAAGCCGACGACTTCGGGGATGAGCATCGACACCGGCTGGCCGAGCATCGCGGCCTCGGCCTCGATCCCGCCGACGCCCCAGCCGAGCACGCCGAGCCCGTTGATCATCGTCGTGTGGCTGTCGGTGCCGACGCAGGTGTCGGGATAGGCGACGACCTGGCCCGACGCATCCTCGCTCGACCACACCGCCTGCGCGATATGTTCGAGGTTGACCTGGTGGCAGATGCCGGTGCCCGGGGGCACCGCCTTGAAATTCGACAGCGACTTCGATCCCCATTTCAGGAAGTCATAGCGTTCGCCGTTGCGATAATATTCGATCTCGACATTCTGCTCGAACGCCTTGGGATGGCCGAATTCGTCGACCATGACGCTGTGGTCGATGACGAGGTGGACGGGGACGAGCGGGTTGATCTTCGACGTGTCGCCGCCCAGCTTGGCGATCGCATCGCGCATCGCGGCGAGGTCGACGACGCAGGGAACGCCGGTGAAATCCTGAAGCAGCACGCGCGCGGGGCGATACTGGATCTCGCGGTTCGAATGCGGGTCCTTCTGCCAGTCGACGAGCGCCTGGACATCGTCGGTCGACACGGTGAAGCCGCCATCCTCGAACCGCAGCAGGTTTTCGAGCAGCACCTTCATGCTGAACGGCAGGCGCGAGACGTCGCCCAGCTTGGCCGCGGCCTTGTCGAGCGAATAATAAGCATAGTCCTTGCCGCCGACGCTCAGCGTCGAGCGGGTCGCAAGCGTGTCGTTGCCCGTGGTCGTCATAGGATTGCAGTCCCCATGTTGGCGCGGCGGGGAATGACTGTCCGATGGCGAAGCGGGAGAGCGGGGCCAACGGGAGTCGCACGCGCGGGTTTATGTTGGCGCCGCCTTACGCCGGGGGGTGGGAAATGCAAGGGGGTGGGGGTGGTTGGTTCGCGCGTGGGTGGTCTTGGACCGGCGACGGCGCGATGATTTTTCACACAAGGACACAAAGGCGTCCGGCTCCCACACGATAATAGCGAGGGCGGATTGTCTGCGACGCTTTCGGATGCTATCTTACCGGTATGACCAAGGAAACCAGAGTATCGGCCAAGGGCCAGGTTGTCATCCCCAAGGATGTGCGCGACCGGCTGCATTGGGACGTCGGCACGGTGCTGGAGGTCGTCGACGGCCCCGCCGGCGTGATGCTGCGCGCCAAGCCCAAGGCGAAAAAGGCGCTGAGTTTCGACGAAGCCATGGCGAAAATGCGCAAGACCGTGAACTATAAGGGGCCGCGGATCAGCGACGAGGACGCCCATGCCGCGATCGACCGGATGTTTCGCGAGGACAAGAGCTGGGACCCGCCGACTTGAAGGCGGCCGATACCAATATTCTTGCGCGGTTCATGCTCGACGACGATCCAGTGCAGTCGCCGATCGCGCGCGATCTGGTGAAGGTCGGTGTTTTCGTCCCGCTGACCGTGTTGCTCGAACTCGGATGGCTGCTGCAATCGCGCTACGGAATGGAGCGGGGGCATCTGGCCTCTTCGCTGCTGGACCTTTTCGACGTGCCGGGGGTCGTGCTGGACGATGACGACGCGGTGCGGAGCGCCGTTGCGGCTTTTGCGAAGAGCGGCGATTTTGCCGATCATATCCATCTGGTCGCGGCGAAGGGCGTCGAGGCGTTTGTGACCTTCGACCGGGGCTTGGTGGCAAATATGGGCATTGGGGTGCCGGTCGAGATCGTCGGTTGATGGTGACGATCCCCCGCGAAGAATATGATCGCCTGCGCGAAGCGGCCGTCGCCGACCTGCGCGCCTATGATGGTGCCAAGGCGGCGCTGGCGGCGCTGGCGGCGGGCGAGGAGGAACTGGTGCCCGCCGACTATGCCAAGCGGCTGATCGCCGGCGAAAGCCCGCTGCGCGTCTGGCGCGAGTTGCGCGGGTTGTCGCAGGTGAGGCTGGGCGCGGTGTCGGGGGTCAACCGGGTGCAGATCGCCGATATCGAGGCCGGGCGCGGCAAGGGCTCGGTGGAGACGGTGCGCAAGCTGGCGGAGGCGCTCGGGGTTAGGGTGGGTGATCTGGTTTGAGGGTGAGGGTGGCCCATTTGGGGATTGTTGCTGCTGTCACCCGCATTCGCCCGTCTTCGCACCCTTATCCCTCTCACTAACTACGAAAACTAGTGGCGCGGTCGCTACATTTGCACCCTTGTCAGACTGGGAAGGGGATGTAGGTCGGTGTGGTCGAAGGACTAGCAGGGAAATAGATTATGGCATTGCGTCAGACTTACGCGCGGAGAAAGCGACAACGTGCGGAGGCTGGAAATGCGAAGATGTTTCGTGAGAAGCCGGTCGGCAATAAACTGCTGACTCAGCTTTTTCAGACTTTCGAAGTGATAGATGCACAGTTCTCGTACGAGAATAAAATGATTGATAAACTCGCCGTAGCTTTACGTGAAGAGATCGGTGTTTTGTCACTGGCGAATCAACGAGATCTATCGAAAGATTTTGCTGTCTGGTGGTTTAACGAGCGTCAACCCTACCCTACCGATGAAGAGCACGACATGCGGCTCAGCGCGATTGAGCTGGCTTGTGAGATTGGCCTTCAGAAGGCTGCTCAGATGGACCGTCTGGCAGGGATGGCCCACAGCAGAAGTCGTGCATCACCGGCGGTGAATAATGCCGTGAATGTCATTAACGAGCGGATGCTCGAAGACGGCTTTGGGTTCCAGTTTCAAAATGGTCAGCTCATCGAAATCACCTCAGAGTTCACCTATGCAGAGGTGATCGAACCCACTCTGACCCTTCTTGCTAATCCATTATTTGAAGCGGCCGACGATGAATTTCGTGACGCATTCGAAGAGTTCAAGAAGCGCAATTATGAAGACTGCATAGCAGACTGCGGCAACGCGTTTGAAAGTGTCATCAAGGTTATCGCAGCCCAAAAGGGTTGGGATGACGTGAAACCGACCGATCCCGCCTCTAAACTGATAGAGGCGCTTTATCGACATGACCTTATTCCCTCGTGGATGCAGGAGCAAATGAAGGGGCTCAAGTCGATGCTTCAGGGTGCTCCCACTGTAAGGAACAAAGAAGCTAGCCACGGTGCGGGGGCAGCGCCCCGGAAGATTAGCAAGGAGCTGGCGGCGTATCAACTGCATCAAACCGCCGCGGCGATGCTATTTTTGGTTTCCCAATCCGAACTTGCCTAGGTGAAGGGCGCGCGGCGCGATAGCGTCGTAGGGGAATAGCGATGACCGGTGCAAAAACTCGGCGATTACACCCTCTGGACACGCTAGCTCGTGCTCCCCGGCGAAAGCCGGGGGCCATGCGAGGTAGCGCTGCGCGATCCGGGCCCCGGCTTTCGCCGGGGAACCGCTATTTGCCGGTGCGGGCCAATCGCCGATCAAGTCCGGGATGACGGAGATCGAGCGGCCCGGATATTTCGCTTTCCTACATTATCCAAATAGGTTCAAAACTGTTCCGATTCATTCCAAGGTGATTCGGGAGGTGGAGCTATGACGGATAAGGTGGAGCGGGGTTTGCGGAAGCAATCGGGTGAGAAGGGCGGAGGTGAGGATCGGAACAGGCCCTGCCGTGGCCGGAGCCACGGGTCTCCGACCACCCCCTCCCGCAAGCGGGAGGGGGGCACGACGGGCGGCGATGCTGGGGGGAAGGGCGCCAATCCCTTCATGCCCGGCCTGCGCGTTCGCGAGGATGGGTGGACCGAGGCGCGGACGCGGACGTTTCTGGCGGTGCTCGCGCAGTCGGGGTGCGTGACCGATGCGGCGCGCGTGGCGGGGATGAGCCGCAAGGCGGTCAACGACGCGCGCCGGCGCTTTCCCGAATTCGATCGCGCCTGTTCGACCGCGCTGGCGCGTGCGCTGCGCGGGTTGCAGGCGGTCGCCTATGAGCGCGCGGTCGTGGGGCGCGAAATGGTGGTGATCCGGGGCGGCAAGGAGGTCGAGCGGCGGATCATGCCGTCGGATTCGATGCTCGGGCTGTTGCTGAAGCGCGGCGAGCTGGGGCCGGGAGAGGGTGGCGGCGGCGCGGCGAGGGCGCATTACCGGCGCTATGACGGCGATGCGGTGATCAGCGCCGAGGAGCATATGGAGGGCTGGCGCTTCGACAGCGCGGGAATCAAATATTTCCATCCGGGCAGCGCGACCGAAAAGCTGCTCGGCAAGCTCGAACGCATGCGCGCCGCGTTCGCCACCCAGCGGGACGAGGAGGAGGCCGCGACGGGCCTGTGCATGCGATGCGGCCAGCCGGCGGCGGGCGAGGCCGCCGCGCGGCTCGCCGCGCAGCGCGCGGGCGGTGCGGGTGGGGGCGATGCGGGCGCGGGCGATGCGGGCGGGGGCGATCCCGCTAGCGATTGAGCGCGTCGTTGATCGTCGTGAAGATGGTTTCGAGATTGAGCCCGAGCGTCTGAAAGGCGATGAGGCACGCGAGCGCGATCAGCGCCGCGATCAGCCCATATTCGATCGCGGTCGCGCCGCGCCGGTCGCTCCACACTGTCCGTCCGCGCATCGCCCGATCCTCCCCCGTGCCGCCCTGTTCGCGTGCGGTCCTGTTCGCGTCCCGCCGCAATAGGGTGGCGCGTGTGTGGCGGGGGTTGAGGAAGAGGCTTAACGCGCTGACAATATTGTCGATTGCGGCGCGCGCGCCGCGCGCTCAGGCGGAGCCGCGCACAACGAGGTGGACGGGGATGCGCGTGCCGCTGCGCGTGCGTTCGTCATCCTCCAATGCCATCGCGACGAGCGCTTCGCCCGCGGCGTCGAGGTCGGGCTCGAGCGTGGTGAGCGCGGGGTCGGCGAGGGTGCCGGCGCGGATGCCGTCGAAGCCGATCAGCGCGACGTCCTGCGGCACGCGGCGGCCGGCGTCCTTGAGGCCCTGGAGCACGCCGAGCGCGAGCATGTCGCTGGCGGCGAAGATCGCGTCGGTTTCGGGATGCGCTGCGAGCAGCGCCTGCACCGCGGCGACGCCCTGGGCGTGGCGGTCGGCGGCGGCGGGCGGCTCGGCGAGGATCGGGGTGAGGCCGCGCGCGGCGAGCGCGGCGGTGAAGCCGTCGCGGCGCTCGTCGAACTGGCGCTGCGGCGATTGCTGCGGCCCGACGAAGGCGATGTGGCGGCGGCCGTCACGCACGAAATGTTCGGCGGCGAGCTGGCCGCCGATGTCATTCTCGCTGCGCATCCAGTGGAAGGGGCTGCCGGGGCTGCCCCAGCAGACGAAGTCGAGGCCGGACGCCTGCGCCTCGGCGAAATATGTCCACGCTTCGCGGTTGCTGGTCGTGCCGATGACGATCATCGCGTCGGCGAGCCCCGAGGCGACGAAATCGGCGCGGAAATTGTCGGGATTCTCCTGGAACGAGACGAGCAGGTTGAAGCCGCGCGCCGAGGTTGCGGCGGCGATGCTGCCGAGCAGCGCGAAGTAGAAGGGGTTGATCGCGCTGCGATCCTCGCCGGGGCGGCAGATGGTGACGAGCGCGATCGTCTCGCTGCTCTTGAGCCGCAGCGACGAGGCGTGGCGGTCGACGACATAGCCCAGCTCGCGCGCGGCCGCGGTGACGCGCGCGCGCGTTTCGGCGTTGACGCCGGGCGAGTTGCGGAGCGCGCGCGAGACGGTCGATTGCGACACGCCGGCGCGCTCGGCGACGTCGAACGATGTGGGACGCAGCATCTTTCCGTTCACCTCCGGCCTCTCCCCCTTCGCGCCGTCTGTTGCCGCGAGCGCGGGGCTTGTCAATCGGCGAGGCCGTCGAGTGCGAGCAAGGCGAAGCTCGCGAGCCAGTGCTCGCCCATATAGTCGCCGGTGACGTGGGGCAGCGCGGCGGCGAGGTGGCGCTGGGCGGCGGCTTCGGCGACGGGGGCGACGGGGTGCGCGGGGCCGAGCGCCGATGCGATGGCGCGCCAGCTCCACGCGCGGCTGAGGTTGAGACCGTCGAGGTGCGCGATCTTGCCATCGCTGCGGTCGGAGACGGTGGCGGGGGTGAAGAGGGTCGCGGGCTGCTGCTGTGCGGCGCGGGGGAGGAAGGCGTCGAACCAGCGGGGGAAGTCGTCGCCGAGGACGATCGCCATCAGATGCGCCTCGGTGAGCGCGGAGGAGAGGAATTCGTCGCCGCCGGGCTCCCACGCCTGACAGTCGCGGTCACCGGCGAACCAGTCGCGGGCGCGGGCGTCGATGAGCGCGACGAGCGCGGGGTCGCGGGGCTCGGCCCAGTGGCGCGCGAGGAGGAGGGCGAAGGCGATGTTGAAATGGGTGCCGACGCGCAAGGGATAGGTGAGCTTCGGCAGGAAGGCGTGGAAACGCTGGGCAAAGGCGGCGGCGAGGGGTTCGAGCGCGGCGGCCCAGGGGGCGTTATGGCGTTCGGTCTCGGCATGGAGCGCGAGCAGCCAGGCCCAGCCATAGGGGCGCTCGAAGGCGGCCGAGTAAGGACGATCGAGGAAGGCGCGTTCGCCCGCGACCTTTTCGGGGACGAGCATTTCGTCGGCGCGGGCGCCGATGTCGGCGGCGATGGCGAGATCGGGGAAGCGGCGCGCGAGGCGCAATATCTGCCACCAGCCGTGGACGCAGCTGTGCCAGTCGAAACTGCCGTGGAAGATCGGGTGATGCTCGCGCGGAGGTTTGGCGTCCTCGGGGCCGGTGAGGACGAGGTCCATCTTGTACGGATATTCGCGGCCGAGGTGGGCGAGGGTCGCGGTTGCGAAACGGGCGGCGTGGTTGGGGGTGAGGGTGGTCATGGTCAGAAAGCGAACAGCCAGATGAAGACGATGTTCACCGCGAGCAGCGGGACCGCGGTGCCGATCTGCGCCTTGATCACGCCATAGGGGTTCTTGAGTTCGAGCAAGGCCGCGGGGACGAGGTTGAAGTTCGCCGCCATCGGGGTCATCAGCGTGCCGCAGAAGCCCGCGAGCATTCCGATCGCCGCGACCACCGCGGGATCGCCGTCGTACTGCTTGATAAGCAAGGGCATGCCGACCGCGGCGAGCATCACCGGGAAGGCGGCGAAGGCGTTGCCCATGACCATCGTGAACAGCGCCATGCCAAGCCCGAAGGCAAGCGTCGCGCCGAACAGGCTGCCTTCGGGGATTGTCGTGCCGATGAGGCCGCCGACGACTTCGCCGACGCCGGCCAACGCGAACACCGCGCCGAGGCTGGCGAGCATCTGCGGCAGGATCGCCGCCCAGCCGACCGCGTCGAGCAGGCGGCGGCCCTGCTGAAGCGGGAGCAAAGGCGGCGGTTTGAGGCGCGCCATGCCGACGGCAAGCGCGATGAGCACGCCGATGGCGAGCGAGATGAGCGTCGCCTGTTTGGGATCGGCGAGGCCGGGCACCCATTTGAAGAGGAACGTGCCCGCGAGCGCGACCGCCGGGATGATGAGGGCGACGAGAAGCAGGAAGGGGCCGTGCTGCGCGGCGCGCGCCGCCTGTACGTCGGGCGCGACGTCGCCGCCGGGGGCGCGGCCGATCTGTCCCGTGCCGGCGATCGCGACGAGCGCGAGGACGAGGCAGCCATTGCCGAAATCGCCGAGATGGTCGCCGCCAAGCATCGACAGCGCGAGCAGGCCCCAGAAGATGCCGTTGCCGAAGCGTTTGGGATTGCTGCGGTCGAGAAGGCCAAGGACCGCGAACAGCGCGAAGGTGAGCCCTGCGAGGACATAGACGAAGCCGAGCGTGATCATGCGCCCGCCTCCTGTCCCATGGCCTTTTGCGCCATCCGTTTTTCGAGACGGCGGAGGCGGAGGCCGTGGATGAGGAAGGCGGCGATCGCGGTCGGGATCGCCCAGAGCGAGAAGTGCAGCGGTTCGATGACATAGCCATAGCCTTCGAGCACGCCCTTCATCAGCAGGATCGAGCCGATCGCGAGGAAGATATCCTCGCCGAAGAAGAGGCCGACATTGTCGGTCGCGGCGGCGAAGGCCTTGACCTCCTCGCGCTGGTCGGCGGTGAGTGCGTCGTTCTTGGCCTCGGCGGCGGCCTCGGCCATCGGGGCGACGAGCGGGCGCACGGTCTGGGCGTGGCCAGCGACCGAGGTGAGGCCGACCGCGGCCATCGCCTGACGGAGCAGGAGGTAGGAGGTGAGCAGGCGGCCGAGCGTCGCGCCCTTCATACGGTCGATCAGCGTGCGCGCATGCTGTTGCAGGCCATATGCTTCGAGCAGGCCGATGACCGGAAGGACGATCCAGATGATCGAGACATAGCGCGTGTCGTTGAACGCCTTGCCGAAGGCGGCGATGATCGCGGCGATATCGAGCCCCGCGGCGAGCCCGGTGGCGAGCGCCGAGGCCATGATGACGAGCAACGGATTGAAGCGGAGCAGGAAGCCCGCGATGATGATGAGGATGCCGATCAGGACGAGCATGGACTATCCCCCTTGGTCATTCCCGCGAAAGCGGGAACCCAGTTGCAACGGTAGCTCGCTGGGTTCCCGCTTTCGCGGGAATGACGACGGTTTGGGTGATGCCGATCTCAAATTAATCTCCCCCCGCCTCGCCATAACCGCCGCCGCCGGGGGTTTCGATCACGAAGGCGTCGCCTGCGTCGAGGTTCGCGCTGCCGGTTGCACCCAGTATTTCGACCGAGCCATCGGCGCGCTCGACCCAGTTGCGGCCGGGCGCGGCATCCTGGCCTCCCGCGAGACCCTTTGGCGCGATCTGGCGGCGGTTCGCGAGGATGTTTGCCGCCATCGGCTCGCGGAAACGGATGCGGCGGGTGGCGCCGTCGCCGCCGTGCCATTGGCCGGTGCCGCCCGAGCCCTGGCGGATCGAGAATTCTTCGACGATGACGGGGAAGCGCGTTTCCATAACCTCCGGGTCGGTCATCCGGCTGTTGGTCATGTGCGTCTGGATGACGCCGGTGCCGTCGAAGCCGGGACCGGCGCCCGAGCCGCCGGCGATCGTTTCATAATATTGGTAAGCGGCATTGCCGAAGGTGAAGTTGTTCATCGTCCCCTGCGCGGGCGCCATCGCGCCGAAGGCGGCGAAGAGTGCGTCGGTGATAACCTGGCTCGTCTCGACATTGCCCGCGACGACCGCGGCGGGATAGGTGGGGGACAGCATTGAATCGGGCGGGACGATCAGCGTGACGGGGGCGAGGCAGCCCTCGTTCATCGGGATCGGATCGTCGAGCATCGTGCGCAGGACATAGAGGACGGCAGCGCGGACGACCGGCATCGGGGCGTTGAAATTGTCGGGGAGGGTGGCGCTGGATCCGGTGAAGTCGATGGTGACGTGGCGGGCCTTGCGGTCGACTTTGACGGCGACGACAACCTCGGCGCCATTGTCCATCGCGTAGCGGAAGGCGCCGTCGTCGAGGCGCGCGATGAGCTGGCGGACGGCCGCCTCGGCCTGCCGCTGGCCGTGCGCCATATAGGCGGCGACGGTCGCGGCGCCATGCGTTGCCGAGAGGTCTGCGAGCGCGCTCGCGCCGCGCTGGCACGCGGCGACCTGGGCCTTCAGATCGGCGATGTTGAGCGCGGGGTTGCGCGCAGGCCAGTCGCCGGCGGTGAGGTGGGCGTGGACTTTAGCGTCGCGGAAATGGCCGTCGTCGACGAGGAGGAAATTGTCGAACAGGATGCCTTCGTCTTCGATGCTCTTGCTGTCGGGGGGCATCGAGCCGGGGGCGATGCCCCCGAGGTCGGCGTGGTGGCCGCGCGCGGCGACGAAGAAGGCGGGGGCGCTCGCGTCGCCAACGAACACCGGCATGATGACGGTGATGTCGGGGAGGTGGGTGCCGCCGTCATAGGGAGCGTTGAGCGCATAGGCGTCGCCGCGCCGGATGCCGCGGTCGTCTTTGGCGCGCTGGCGCAGGATGGTACGCACGCTTTCGCCCATCGAGCCGAGGTGGACGGGCATGTGCGGCGCGTTGGCGACGAGGCGCCCTTCGCCGTCGAAGATCGCGCACGAGAAGTCGAGCCGCTCGCGGATGTTGATCGACGAGGCGCTGTGCTGGAGCGCGCCGCCCATTTCCTCGGCGATCGCCATGAACAGGCTGTTGAAGATTTCGAGGCGGATCGGGTCGGGTTGCGTGAGGTCGTCGATTGCGGCGGCGTGCGTTTCGGCCGCGCGAGTGCGGGCGAGGAGCAATGTGCCCTCGCTCTGGACCTCGGCGCGCCAGCCGGGTTCGACGATGGTGGTCGACAGCGCGTCGATGATGATTGCCGGGCCGGCGACGGTGCGGCCGGGGGCGAGGGCGCTGCGCTGGTGGAGGGGGACGGTGTGCGAGGCGCCGGCTAGCCAGGCGGTGACGGTTTCGGGTAGGGTTTCGGACGTCGCAGACGGCGTGGGCAGCGCGGCGGCCGCATCGCCCGCCTCGGTCAGCTCGACGCGGATGCGGTCGACGACGAGGTTGGCGTGCGGGGCGTAGCCGAAGCGTTGGCGGAAGGCGGCGGCGAAGGCCGATGCGACCTCGGCGGGCGGGGCGAGGGGGAGTTCGATCGCATTGTCGCTGTCGGCGAGGCGGACGAATAGCAGGGTTTCGCGGCTGGTTTCGGCGTCGGGCGACAGGTCGGCGCGCGCGTGGGCGGCGAGTTCGGCTTCGACGTCGGCGAGCGTGGCGGTGCAATCGCCGTCGAGCGTGAGGCCGAGCGTGCGCTCGCGGATCGCCGAGGGACGCGCGAGGCCCATGCCATAGGCCGAGAGCACCCCCGCGAGCGGGTGGAGCAGGATTTCGTCGACCCCGAGCGCGTCGGCGACGAGGCACACATGCTGGCCCGCGGCGCCGCCGAAACCGACGAGGCTGTAGCCCTGCGACACGTCATGGCCGCGCGCGATGGTGATGCGCTTGATCGCGTTCGCCATCTGCTGGACCGCGATGCTCAGGAGGCCTTCGGCGAGCGCTTCGGGGGTGATATTGCCGACTTCGGCGGCCATGGCGGCGAATTTCCGCACGACCACATCGCGGTCGAGCGGCTGGTCGCCGTTCGGGCCGAAGAGTTGGGGGAAATGCGCGGGCTGGATCTTGCCGAGCAGGACGTTGCAGTCGGTGACGGTGAGCGGACCGCCGCGGCCATAGGCGGCGGGGCCGGGGTTCGCGCCCGCGCTTTCGGGGCCGACGAGCAGGCGCGCGCCGTCCCAGCGGCAGATCGAGCCTCCCCCTGCGGCAACCGTGTGGATGCGCAGCATCGGCGCACGGATGCGCGTGCCCGCGACGATGGTTTCATTGTCGCGTTCGAGGCGGCCGGCATAATGGCTGACGTCGGTCGAGGTGCCGCCCATGTCGAAGCCGATCAGCCGCGTCTTGCCCAAGGGCGCGGCGCTGCCGACCATGCCGACGATGCCGCCCGCGGGCCCCGAGAGGATCGCGTCGCGGCCGTGGAAGGCGGCCGCCGATGCGAGGCCGCCCGAGCTCTTCATGAATTGCGGCTGGGCGTCCCCCTCCGGCCCGCCGCCGAGCTGCGCGACGAACTGTCGGACATAATGGTGGAGGACAGGCGAGAGATAGGCGTCGGCGAGCGTCGTGTCGCCGCGGCCGATCAGCTTGATCAGCGCGCTGACGTCGTGGCTGGTCGAGATCTGGGTGAAGCCGATTTCGGCGGCGATGGCGGCGAGGCGCGCCTCGTGCGCGGGGTGGGCGTAGCCGTGCATCAGCACGATCGCGATGCTGGTGAGGCCATTGTCGCGCGCGGCTTGCAGCGCGGCGCGGGCGGCGGCTTCGTCGAGCGGCGTCAGCACATCGCCCTCGGGGCTCATGCGTTCGGCGATTTCGGCGACGGCGGCATGCGGCGGCGCGATGCGGTCGAGCCGCCGCGCGAAGAGGTCGGGGCGGTCCTGATAGCCGATGGTGAGCGCGTCGCCGAAGCCGCGCGTTATGGCGAGCAGGGTCGGTTCGCCCTTGCGTTCGAGGAGGGCATTGGTCGCGACGGTGCTCCCCATGCGGATCGCGAGGGGGGGAAGTGTGCCCTGGCCTGCGCCGGTCAGCTCGCGGATCGCACCCACCGCGGCGTCGCCGGGGCGCGCGGGGTCTTCGCTCAGATATTTGGTGGTGACGACGCCGCCGTCGGGGCTGCGCGCGACCACATCGGTGAAGGTGCCGCCGCGGTCGATCCAGATGTGCCAGCACTCGTCAGTTTGTCGGGACATTGTCCGGCCAGCGAATGACGATGGCGAGGCTGTTGTCAACCGCGGTGCGGCTCCAGCTGCCCTTCAGCTGCCGCTCGATCAGCGTGCGGATGAACTGGGTGCCGAAGCTCTCGCTTTCGATATGCGGCGTTTCGGCGAGGTCGCTTTCGACCCAGTTCAGCTCGATGTCGCCGCCGTCGCGATGCCAGCCGACCGCGAGGCGGCCCTGCCCCGCGAGCGCGCCATATTTGATGCTGTTGGTGACGAATTCGTGGACCGCGAGCGAAATCGCCTGCGCCCCCTCGTCGTCGAGGCGCACGTCGGGGCCGGCGATGGCGGCAAGCTGTTCGGCGGATACGCCCGCGAGCTCGAGTTCGCGGTGAACGATCTGGCGAAGATCGACGCTGTCGAGCGCGCCGGTGACGAGCATCTGCTTGGCATCGGACAGCGCGCGCATGCGGCCGTCGAACCTGGCCTCGAAATCCTCGAGGCTCGTCGATTCGCGCAAGGTGATGCGCGCGAGCGCGCCGATGCGCGCGAAGGCGTTCTTCATCCGGTGCGCCATCTCGCCGATCATCAGCTCGCGGTCGGCGGCGCGCAGCGCCTGTTCGTCGGCGAGCGCCTGGAAGGCGCCGACGCGGCGTTGCTGGAGGCGGTGGAGCTGCATCGCGAGCAGCATGATCGCGAAGCCGAAGAGGAAGATGGCGAACGGCCGCCCGATCCGCTCGAGCAGCCGGCCGTAGGATATGCGCATCGTCCATTGGCGGTCGGCGATACGCAGCTTCTGTTCGTGCGTGTCCCAGCCCATCGTGCCGTGGCGGAAGATGAGCGGCGCCGAAGGGCCCTCGCCGGCGTAGATTTCGAGCCCCTCGATCGCGTCGAGCTGCGGCCCGAGCACCGCGGCCATCAGGTCGCGGATGCGGAAGGGGGCATAGACGAACGCCTCGATCGGCCGCGCGTTCGGCGCGGTGGCGAAGACCGCGGGCGGCTGCGGCGGCGGTTCGTCGGCGCGTTCCGCCGCGCGGGGCGCGGCGCGGCCGGCATAGATGGGGACATAGATCAGGAAACCGGGCTGCCGCGTCGAAACGCCCTGTTCCTGGACGAGCTCGACGATGCCGCTCGCCGCCGGCTGGCCGGTCTGCCACGCGCGGCGCATCGCCTCGCGCCGGACCCGCTCGCTGTACATGTCATAGCCGAGCGCGCTGTTGCGGCGCGGCGTATAGGGTTCGACGAGCACGATCGGAAAGCCGATCGGCTGGCTGGTCGCGGGCCAGACGCGAATGTCGCGCCCGTAATTCTGGCGCAGCAGCGCCTCCGCCGCCGCGGGGGTGCCCTGCCGCATCGCCACCGCGATGCCGATCCCCTCCATCCCCGGCGCGTGCACCTGCGGCCGCAGCGACGCGAGATAGGCGCGGATGCCGGGCCCGCTCGACTGGCTGTCCGATTGATAGAGGGCGCGCACGCCTTCGAGCACCGCGATATGATCGCGCAGCCGCATGTTGACCTGCATCGCGACGCGGTCGGCGCGGTCGGCCTCTTCGCCGCGATTATAGAGAAAGCTCGCCCCCGCCGCGAGCAGCGTGGCGATCAGTATGACAAGACCCACGAAGCGGGCGGAAAGCGCCAGCAGCCGATCTGCCCACAACGAAGGGCGCATGTATTCATCCTGCCTGATGGCTGCCGCGGCAGCGCCCCCCTCTGATCCCGGATGTTCCATGCCGCGCCGCCGATGGCAAGTTTATTTCGTGCCCATGCGGCAGCGATGCGCGGGTTGCGATCCGCAACCTTTCGCATATGGTCGGGTCGAATCTGGGAAAGGATGTACAATGATCATTTACGGGTCGGTGGTATCGCCGTTCGTGCGCAAATTGCTCGGTTATCTGGGCGAGAAGGGGATCGAGTTCGAACTGAAGGGGGTCGGCATCGGCGACCCCGATCCGGGGTTCCGCGCGGCGTCGCCGCTCGGCAAGATGCCCGCGATGGACGACGACGGCTTCCTGCTCGCCGATTCGAGCGCGATCATCCAATATATCGAGGCGAAGCACCCCGAACCTGCGCTGATCCCCGCCGACCCGCAGCAGCGCGGGCGGGTGATCTGGTGGGAGGAATTCGCCGACACGGTGTTCGCGGCGTGCAGCGGCAAGATATTCTTCAACCGCATCGTCGCGCCCAAATTCCTGGGGCGCGAGGGCGATCTGGCCGCGGCGACAGCCGCCGAGAGCGAGGAATTGCCGAAGCTGCTCGCCTATCTGGAAAGCGCGATTCCCGCGTCGGGTTTCCTCGTCGGCGACCGGCTGACGCTCGCCGACCTGGCGGTCGCGTCGCCGCTGATGAATTTCCGCCACTGCGGCGCGGGCATCGATGCGGCGGTGCACCCGAAGATCGCGGCATGGAGCGAGGCGATCCTGTCGCGGCCGAGCATGGCGCCGTGGATCGCCAAGGAAGAACGGATGATCGCGAAGGTGCTGGCGGGGTAAGCGGCCGCTCCCCATCCCGACCCGCCTAGGGCGCGATCGCCAGTCCGTCGCCATTCTTCCCCGCCGCGATCCGGCGCAGCACTTCGCCGCTCGCGACGTCGATCTCGGCGATCTTGTCGTGCCCCGTCTCGGCGGCATAGAGCCGCTTCGAATCGGGGCTGAACAGCAAGGTCACCTGTCCCTTCGCCGCTTCGCCCGACACTGTGATCGTCTTCAGCGGCGCGCGCGTTTCGGCGTCGAACAGGCTGATCGTGCCCGATGCGATGTTGCTCGTCGCGACAAGCTTGCCGTCGGGGCTCGCGAGCACGCGGATCGCGACCGGATCGACCGGCTGCTCGGCGACCTTCTCGCCGGTCGCGGTATTCCAGATCGACACGCGCGGCGCGTCCAAATCGCCGACCCACAGCTCGCGCCCGCCCTTTGTCAGCGCCAGCCCCTCGGGCTTGCCGCCGACCGCCAGGTCGCGCAGCTTCCGGCCTTCGGCGAGGTCGAGCACGCTCACCGTCCCCGCCGCGATATTGGCGGTGTAGGCGGTGCGATTGTCCGGGGCGACGACGACCATGTGCGTGCCCTCCTGCCCGGTGGGGATCGAGGTGAGCTTGCCGTCGGGCGCCACCACCGCGACCGAAGTGCTGCCCTCTGCCGTCGCGACGAGCCGCCCGTCGGCGAGCCACAGCAGCCCGTGCGGCCGGCGGTTGGGGCTGAGGTCGATCGTCCGGAGCTTCGTTCGCGTCGCGACGTCGAACACATCGATCGTCGTCCCGCCATAGGCGACCACCGCCGCCTGTTTGCCGTCGGGCGAGACCGCGATCTCGTGCGGCATCGGGCCCGTCGGCAACCGCGCGAGTTCCGCGCCGCTGTCCAGCGCGATGACGCTGAGCGTGTTTTCGCCCTTGTTGCCGACGAGCAGCGTTTCGGCGGCCGCGGGAGCCGCGACGAGGACGCCGGAAAGGGCGGAGAGGGCGGCGATGACGGCACGGCGCATGGGCAATCTCCCGGTGGTGATGGCGCATCCTACCCCGCGCCGCCGTCGCGGCAACCGCGCTTCGACCGGCGACATAGACGAATTAAGCAAAGTTAACTCGGCGTTCGGCGCGCGCGCACCTAGCCCTTCCCACGGCGGCAGGTCGCGCCGCCTGTCAGACAGGAGGGGGATTATGGAATTGCCACCCGTTGATATCGCCGCGCTGCCGTTGCTCGACACCGCGGTCGGGCTGTTCGGGTCGCTGGTCGGCGAAAGCGCGACGTCGGGACCATCGGTCTTCGAGATCGCGGTCACCATCGCGCTGATCGTCCACGACTGATCGCGGGCGGGGCCGGGCGGCGGGTTCGCCCGCTCGCCCGGCCCCGCGTTTCGCATGACCGCCGCGCGCTCGCGTCACGACCATTTCCCTCGCGAAGACGGCGCGCGCCGCCGCCGTATCCGCGAAAGCGTCGCCGCCGCCGACGCGGCATGGCGCACCGCCGACAAGGCGCCCGGCGGCCTGCTCGCCGCGATCGACGCGGCCCGGGACGCCGTCCCCGACATCGCGCTCGCGCGGCTCCTGCCGTGGCTGGACGACATGGCGTGGCTGCAAGCGCGGCTGGACGACGCGCTCGCGCTGCTCGCCGCCGATCCCTTCGCGCGACCCCCGCTGCGGCTCGTGGGCGGCGGGGAAGGCGGCGCGGGCGGACTCGTCCTCGCCGATCGCGGCGGCGTTCGCCTCACGCTGCTCGTCCGTCCGGCGGGGAGCTGCGCCGCGGCGCCCGCCAGCGCCGTCTTCGTCCCCGGCCGCGCCGCGATCCGCATTCTGGCGAGCGGCGGCGCATCGCTCATCGCGCACCATGTCGCGGTCGGCGGCGCCGAGGAAGCGGGCGGCTTCACCGCGTCGGCCGCCGCACCGTGCCGCAGCGAGCCGCCGCGCCCCTTGCGCACCGGCGAGCTCATCCGCCTCGATACCGCGCGGCAAAGCTACAGCCTGATCGGCGCGCGCCGCGACATATTGCTGCTCGAACTCGCGGTCCAGCCGCCGTCGCCGCTGCCGATCCGTGCCTATGACGTCGCGAGCGGCCGTCTCGCGCATGTCAGCGCGTCGCGCCGCGACAGCAGCTTTCGTGGGGTCGCGCTGACGCTGCTCCGTCACCTCGGCCGCACCGGCGCGGCGCCGCTTTTCGTCGCCGAAGCCCAAAGCGAAGATTTCGCCGCGCGCTGGCACGCGCTGCGCGAGCTGGTCGCGCTCGATCCCGCCGCCGCGCGCCCGCATCTTGCCGCGATGGCGGCGGGCGATCCGCATCCCGAGGTGCGCCAGGCGGCGCAAGCGACGCTGGCGTTCCTTTCATCCCCGCCCGCAAGCGCGAGGGGAGCAGGAGAATCCCCATGCCCGTGACCATCGACCCGCCGGCCGGCTCCGCGCTCGACCTTGCCGAAGTCGCGGCGCGGCTCGACGAAAGCGGGGTCGACCTGACGCAAGAGGACACTATCGCGCGGTGCGCCGCGCTGCTCGCCGGGCTCCAGCGCAACCGCGACTTCCTCGCAACCCGGGTCATCGCCGCGCTTCAGGCGAGTTACGCCGACCAGCTCGAAATCAACCGCTATTCGGCGCAGGTCTTCCTTCTCCACCGCAGCCCGCGCGGCTTTTACCTGCGCGCCAACCTCTGGCCCGCCGCGACCGACGCCGTCTATGCCGCGAGCGGCCCCGCGGCCTTTTCCTACGGCGTCCCGCACGACCATAATTTCAGCTTTCTGACCGCCGGCTATTTCGGCCCCGGCTATGTCAGCGACTATTATGACCATGACCCCGAGGCGATCGACGGCCGCCTCGGCGAGCCGCTGGACCTGCGCTTCGTCGAGCGCAGCACCCTCATCGAAGGCAGGATGCTACTCTACCGCGCGCACCGCGACATCCACCGCCAGCTCCCGCCCGAAAGCCTGTCACTCAGCCTCAACATCATGGACGAGGGCGAGCATGTCCCCTGGCGCGACCAATATATCGTCGATCTCGGGCAGAAAACCGACGAGCGCGGCACGATCGCGCGGCGCCCGACGCTGACCAGCGGCGAAATGCTGCTGCGCTGCGCGGTGCATCTGACCGGGAATGGCAGGGACATTGCCGAACAATTCGCGAGAGCGCACCCGGTGCCGAGGGTGCGCGCGAATGCGATCGCGGCGCTGGCGGCGGTTGTGGTCGATCCGGGGGGCGTTCTCGAACGCGGGATGGCCGATGCAGACGCGCGGGTGCGCGATGATTGCGCGCGTTGGCTGGCCGATGGTCAAGCCTGCTGACAGCGCGGCTTTCCGCTGCTAACGGCGCCCGATGACGACTCCCCTTTCGCATATTCGCAATTTTTCGATCATCGCGCACATCGACCATGGCAAGTCGACGCTCGCCGACCGGCTGATCCAGTTCACCGGCGGGCTGACCGCGCGCGAGATGTCGGCGCAAGTCCTTGATAATATGGACATCGAGAAGGAGCGCGGGATCACGATCAAGGCGCAGACGGTGCGCCTGAAATACAAGGCGCACGACGGCGAAACCTATCAGCTGAACCTGATGGACACGCCCGGTCACGTCGACTTCGCCTATGAAGTGTCGCGCAGCCTCGCGGCGTGCGAGGGCGCATTGCTCGTCGTCGATGCGGCGCAGGGGGTCGAGGCGCAGACGCTCGCCAACGTCTATCAGTCGATCGAGCATGATCACGAGATCGTGCCGGTGATCAACAAGATCGACCTGCCCGCGGCCGACGTCGACAAGGTGAAGGCCGAGATCGAGGACATCATCGGGCTGCCCGCCGACGACGCGGTGCTCGCGTCCGCCAAGGCGGGGATCGGCATCGAGGAAGCGCTGGAAGCGATCGTCACCAAAATTCCGCCGCCGAAGGGCGACGCCGCCGCGCCGCTCGTCGCGATGCTCGTCGACAGCTGGTACGATCCCTATCTGGGTGTTGTGATTTTGATCCGCGTGATCGACGGCGTGCTGAAAAAAGGGCAGCAGATCAAGTTCATGCAGGCGGGCACCACCCATCTGATCGACCGCGTCGGCTGTTTCACGCCCAAGCGCGAGGAGCTGACCGAGATCGGCGCCGGCGAGATCGGCTTCATCACCGCGCAGATCAAGGACGTCGCGCAGGCGCGCGTCGGCGACACGGTGACCGATGCCAAGAAACCCGCCGCGACGCCGCTGCCGGGGTTCAAGGAAGTCCAGCCGGTCGTCTTCTGCGGCCTGTTCCCGACCGACGCCAATGATTTCGAGAAATTGCGCGAGAGCATCCAGAAGCTGCGGCTGAACGATGCGAGCTTCAGCTTCGAGATGGAAAGCAGCGCCGCGCTCGGTTTCGGCTTCCGCTGCGGCTTCCTGGGGCTCCTCCACCTCGAGATCATCCAGGAGCGGCTGACCCGCGAATATGACCTCGACCTGATCACCACCGCGCCGTCGGTGGTCTACAAGCTGAAGCTGGGTCATACCAAGAATGAGGCGACGAAGGAGATCGAGCTCCACAACCCCGCCGACATGCCCGACCCCAACCGCATCGACGAGATCGAGGAGCCGTGGATCGAGGCGGTGATCTATGTCCCCGACGAATATCTGGGCCCGATCCTGAAGCTGTGCCAGGACCGCCGCGGGGTGCAGAAGAACCTCACTTATGTGGGCGGCCGCGCGCAGATCACCTATGAACTGCCGCTCAACGAAGTCGTGTTCGACTTCTATGACCGGCTGAAGAGCATCAGCCGCGGTTATGCGTCGTTCGACTATCACCAGATCGGCCATCGCCCCGGCGACCTCGTCAAGATGAGCATTCTCGTCAACAACGAGCCGGTCGACGCGCTGAGCATGATCGTCCACCGCGGCAGCGCCGAAAGCCGCGGCCGCGGCATGTGCGAGCGGCTGAAGGACCTGATCCCGCGCCACATGTTCAAGATCCCGATCCAGGCGGCGATCGGCGGCAAGGTGATCGCCCGCGAAACCATCGCCGCGCTGCGCAAGGACGTGACCGCCAAATGCTATGGCGGCGACGCGACCCGCAAGAAGAAGCTCCTCGAAAAGCAGAAAGAGGGCAAGAAGCGGATGCGCGAATATGGGAATGTGAACATTCCGCAGGAGGCGTTCATCGCCGCGCTGCGGATGGGGGATGATGCCTAGGGTCAGGGCCTGACCCTCTTTCCCCTATCGTCCGCGAAATGGGGAAAAGTCCGGGGTTTTGGGCGCCCCGGCTTTCGTGGTAAGGACGGCACGCTGCTTCGGTTCACCCTGGGGAAGGGGAATTGTCATGCGTCATCCGTTCCAGATCGCCGCGGCCCTCGGCATCGGGCTGTCGGCCGCGAGTTTCACACCGCCTGCGGGCTTTTCGGCGGCGGCGCTCGACGCGCTCGACCCGAGCCGGATCGCGAGCCTGTCGTGCGGCGCGCGGCGCGCGGGGTCGATGCTGGCGAACGAGCTGCTGATCGCGGCGGCGGTCGCGGCGCCGGCGAGCGCGGGGCGGACGATCGCGCTCTATCCCGACCTGGGGACATCGCCCTTTCCGGTGACGACGCGCGATGCACAGGCGCGGCGCTATTTCAGCCAGGGCCTGCTGATGTCCTATGGCTTCAACCATGCGGGCGCGGTGCGCTCGTTCCGCGAGGCGCAGCGGCTCGACCCCGAATGCGCGATGTGCTGGTGGGGCGAGGCGGTGGCGCTGGGGCCGAACATCAACGCGCCGATGGACGACCGCGACCGGGCGGCGGCGCTGGGTGCGATGGACCGCGCGATGGCGCTGCGCGCGGAGGCGACGCCGATGGAGCGCGCGTTGATCGAGGCGGTGGCGCTGCGCTATTCGCGCGCGGCGGAGCAGGATCGCGCGGCGCTCGACGCCGCCTATGCCGACGCGATGCTGGAGGTCGCGCGCCGTTTTCCGGGCGACGACGATGTCGCGGTGCTTGCGGCCGAGGCGGCGATGGACACGACGCCGTGGAATTATTGGGAGGCGGATAAGCGGACGCCGATCGGGCGGAGCGGCGAAGCGGTGCGGCTGGTCGAGGGCGTGCTCGCACGCAACCCCGATCATGTGCAGGCGAACCATCTCTATATCCACCTCGTCGAGGCGAGCGATCCGGCGCGCGCCGAGGCGGCGGCCGACCGACTGGCGAACCCGCTGGCGCCGAGCGCGGCGCACCTCGTCCATATGCCGGGGCATATCTATCAGCGGCGCGGGCGCCACGCCGATTCGATCCGCGTCAATGTCGCGGCGGCGCGCGCCGACGAGGCCTATATCCGCGATGCGGGCGATCAGGGGCTCGTGCGCTATGGCTATTATCCGCACAATGTCCATTTCATCGTGACCTCGGCGCAGATGGCGGGCGACCCTCGCACCGCGATCGAGGAGGCGCGGCGGCTGCGGACCTTGCTCGACCCCGACACGTCGGCGGCGATCGCGTGGATCCAGTCGATCGACGCCGCGCCTTATTTCGCGATGGCGCAGTTCGCCGAGCCGAAGGCGATCCTGGCGATGCCCGCACCCGACGCGCGGCTGCCCTATCCGGCCGCGATGCGCCATTATGCGCGGGCCGTCGCCTTTGCGCGGCTGCGCGATCGCAAGGGGTTCGACGGCGAACTGGCGGCGATGGCGACGCTGCGCACGTCGGGCGCGTTCCAGGCGATGGTCGATCAGGGCGTGCCGGGCCCCGACCTGGTGCTGCTCGCCGAAGCGGTCGCGCGCGGGCGCCTTGCCGCGGGGGAGGGGCGGTATGACGAGGCGGCCGGGCTCTATCGCCAGGCGATCGCGATCGAGGACAAGCTGCCTTATCAGGAGCCCGCCTATTGGTATTTCCCGGTCCGGCAGTCGCTCGGCGCCGCGCTGTTCCGGCAGCGGCGCTATGGCGAGGCGAGCGAGGCGTTCCGCGGCGCGCTGGCGCAGACGCCGAACAATGGCTGGGCGCTCTATGGCCTCCAGCGCAGCGAGGCGATGCAGGGCAAGCGGCTCGAGGCCGCGGCGGCGGGCAAGGCGCTGTCGAAGGCGTGGCTCGGCGACCGGCGCTGGCTGCGCATCGACCGGCTGTAGAGACGGGGCGGCCTACATTTCGATCGTGATGCGTACTTTCGACGGGGTGGTGCCCGCAGCATAAGCGATTTCGGCGCGCATCCGGCTGACGAGATCGGCGAGATGGTCGCCGCTCGGCGGAGTGTCGCGGCTCAGAAGCTCGGTCGGCGAGGTGCCGAGGAGATCGGCGAGCGCCTGAAGCCGCGCGAGCCGCGGGCGCGAGCGGCCCTGTTCCCAATAGCAGATCGAGGTCACGGTGACGCCGAGCCGGTCGGCGAGATCGGTCTTGCTATATCCCCGCGCCTGGCGCAGCCGCGCCAGCCGGTCGCCGAGCACCTCGTAGGATAGGCTGTTGTCCGGGTGGGCATGGATCACAGAGGTGCAACCTTTCGGACTTGGGGATGCAACAATAGCGAAGTTAAGCCCCAACCGCTTTCAACATTTCACCGATCGCGGCCGGGGAAATTGCTGAGGGCTTGGCGGTGCAGGCGATTGCGGTGATGACCTGTCTTGCCTATCGTCGGCGCATCGGGAGACTGCGATGACCGGCACGGACAGGCAGCGGGCGGGGAAAAGGCCGCCGCGGATCGAGGATATCGCGGTGCACAGCCGGCTGAACGACGGCACCGCGGTGTGCCTGCGCACGATCACCCCCGACGATGCCCCGCTGATCCGCGAAGGCATCGCCAGATTGTCGGCCGAGTCGCGCTATCTGCGCTTCTTTTCGCCGGCGGCGACGTTGCCCGACGCGGTCATCGACCGCCTCGTCGACGTCGATGGACACAATCATATCGCATGGGGGGCAATCTGCAGTTCATGCCCCGATCGGCCGGCGATCGGCGCCGTACATGCGGTACGGCATCGCGCCGACGGGCCGGTGGGCGAGTTCTCGGTCGCGGTGCTCGACGAATTTCACGGGCAGGGGCTCGCGCGAATGATGACGGCGGCGCTGCTCGTCCATTGCCGCGCCGAGGGGCTGGTCGAACTCGACGTGCATATGCTGTCCGAAAATGCGGCGGCGCGGCGCCTCGTCAAGGCGCTCGGCGCGACCTGGGCGGGCGAAACCGCCGGGGTGGCCGACTATCGTTTCGATGTCGCCGCAGGTCTTGACGCGTTGCGGGCGGACGCGGACGCGCCGGGCGTCCAGGATGTGCTCAAGGCGCTCGAACGGGCGAACGGCTAGTCCCTCCCGCCGCCCCGGGTCGCTTGGGACGGCGGAAGGGTGGTCCGTAAAGCGGTCGCTGAAAGCGGGTGCACGTCCCGAATCCGGTGTTAACCCTGATGGCAGGACGCGGCGGTGACGGCGATCACAGGATGGCCCGAATATATCGCGCGCAAAACAAAGGGCGCCGGAACAAACCGGCGCCCTTCGCCCTGCCCTTTAGGGAAGGCAGCCCTTATTTCGTCTGCGTGTCGCCGACGCCGCTTTCGGACGGGGCGATCTCGCCGTTGTCGTCCATCGCGTTGGCCTTTTCCTCGCCCATTTCCTCGACGACGTCAGCCTTGTTTTCCATGGCGTCCTTTGCCGCGCCTTCGGGCATGGCGTCGGCCTGATCGTCGATGGCTTCGGCCTGGGCCTCAGCCTGATCCTCGACCTTGTCGGCAGCGGGGCTCTGGCAGGCGCCGAGAGCGAGGGCCGAGGTGGCGGCGAGGGTGATGAACATCTTGCGCATATTGAGTGACTCCCAAAGTTGACTCGGGGGCTTAACGCGGGATGAACGTTTGGGTTGCAACAAAATTGTCAAGCTGTTGGGAAATAATGGGTTTTTATTGGAGCGGGGTGGTCAGGCCCCTGTTTTGACCTTCACCCACACCTGAACCGTCGCCGCGAACTTGCCCGGCGCGGGCGGCGTGACGTCGATGCGCTCGGCGGTGACCAGCTCGCCGGTCGCGAGGTTGAAGCTGGCCCACGGCTTGGGCATGCGGCCGAAGCTCATCTTCTGGATCGGCTGGCCGGTGGCGGTGTTCATGATCGTCGCGGTGATAGACATGGCGCGCCGGTAGCGGGCGCGCCCGTCACCTGTCCAGCCGCTGAGGACAAAAAAAAGAGGGCGCCCGAAGCGCCCTCCTTCATGCCTGGTCCGGTCCCGCGGCCCGTCAGAAGCGCTGTTGGCGCTCGTAAAGGTCGCGGTAGTGCTGGATGCGCGTCACGCGCAGCCCGGGCATGCCGCTGCGGTCGATCGACCGTTGCCAGCTGGCAAATTCCTCGAGGGTCAGCCCATAGCGTTCGCACGCTTCATCGACGGACAGGAGCCCGCCGTTGACGGCCGCGACGACCTCTGCCTTGCGACGCACGACCCAGCGGGTCGTCGAGGGCGGGGGCAGCGAGTCCAGCGTCAGCGGTTCGCCCAAGGGGCCGATGACCTGTGCGGGACGGATTTTCTGATTCTCGATCATGCTTCATTCCATATTTGCAACGTCGGAGGGGGGTGTGTCCGACGCTTCTTGCTCTAGAACAGAGGGATTCAACATCGGCTGAAATCCTCTGGTAAACAGGTCGTTCATAGTTTCGGGCAGGGCGTTCGCATCCTCCGACAAATCGAGAAAGCGAACGACGGACGGAGCTTTTTGTTCCGCCGAACCGCGCCTGCCGCAGAGGATGCTGCGCAGCGCATTAAGCTTTGCCGCATGGCGATCGCGCTGCGCCTGCGCCCGCAAGTGGCGCACCGTCGGCAGCGTCGCCTGACGCGTGCTGGAGACGGCCAGAATGATGTCGAAGCCGGGCTTCGACAATCGGGCCGCACCGGCGATGCGCGGAAGATCGGACGGGTCAAGGTTCATGCGACTCGTCTACGCGAGAGGAGCTAAAGTCCCGTAAATGCCTGTTTCAGCACCTGTTAGCGAAGCTTAACCCGCGTCAATATCTTGACAGGGTGCGCGGAAAAGCTGGCATTTTGCCCTCCGCATCCCTAGATGGCGCCGACCATGATCGAGACGATTTCCACCCCCGCCGGGCTCGCCCGGGCCGACTTTCAGCTGGCCGAGCCGCTGAAGGACCGGCGAATCGTCGTTGCCATGTCCGGCGGAGTCGACTCGAGCGTCGTCGCCGCGCTCGCCGCGCGATCGGGCGCCGAAGTGATCGGCGTGACGCTGCAGCTCTACGATCACGGCGCCAAGGCGAAGCGCGTCGGCGCCTGCTGCGCCGGGCAGGACATTCGCGACGCGCGCGCGGTCGCCGACCGGCTGGGCTTCGCGCATCATGTCTATGACCATGAAAGCCGGTTCCGCGACACGGTGATCGACCAGTTCGCCGACGAATATCTCGCCGGACGGACGCCGATCCCCTGCGTGCGCTGCAACATGGGGGTGAAGTTCACCGACCTGTTCGCCCTTGCGAAGGATCTGGGCGCCGACTGCCTTGCGACCGGCCATTATGTCCGGCGCGTGATGGGGCCCGCGGGCGCCGAGCTGCACCGCGCGGTCGATCCGGCGCGCGACCAGAGCTATTTCCTGTTCGCGACGACGCAGGAGCAGCTCGACTTCCTGCGCTTTCCGCTCGGCGGAATGGAGAAGAGCGTTGTGCGCGAGATCGCGCGCGAACTGGGCCTTGGCGTCGCCAGCAAGCCCGACAGCCAGGACATCTGTTTCGTCCCAGACGGCGACTATGCGACGCTGGTGAAGAAGCTGCGCCCCGAGGCCGACGACCAGGGGGCGATCGTCCATGTCGACGGCCATGTGCTCGGCGCGCACAAGGGGCTGATCCACTATACGGTCGGGCAACGGCGCGGGATCGAGATCGGCGGGCAGGCCGAGCCGCTTTATGTGGTGCGGCTCGATGCGGCGAAGAAGGAAGTGATCGTCGGGCCGCGGCGCGCGCTTGGCGTTTCGGGCGCGCGGCTCGGCGAGGCGAACTGGCTCGCCGCGGTCGAGGGGCGCGAGGTTCTGGCGAAAGTGCGCAGCATGGCGAAGCCGGTGCCGGCGCGGGTGGCGGGCGACCGGCTGATCTTTGCCGCGGCCGAATATGGCGTTGCGCCCGGGCAGGCGGCGGTGCTGTACGACCCGGCCGACAGCGCGCGCGTGCTCGGCGGCGGCTGGATCGAAGAGACGTTCGCAGCGGAATAGATTGAACTTTTCGCCCCGATGCCGCAGCCTGCTGCGCAAACAGGGGAGAAGAATGATGGTCAATATGGTCTTGCGCGGCGCCGTCCTGCTGTGGGCGCTGTTCTTTGGCATCGTCGGCGCGCGCGGGTTGTTGGACCCGGCGAGCTATACCGAGACCTTCGGCTTCACGATCAGCGGCGTCGCGATCAACACGCTGCGCGCCGATCTGTCGTCCTTCTTTCTCGTCTCGGCGGGCGCTGCGGCGCTCGGCGCGCTGGTCCCGGCGTGGGTACGCGCGTTGCTGGTGCCCGCGGCGCTTTACGGCACCGCGCTGGCGGGACGGCTGATCGGCGTCGCGATGGGCGACCCGACCAACTTCGGCATCGTGCAGGGCATGATCGTCGAGGCATTGTCGGTCCTGCTGATGATCGGCAGCTGGTGGGTGCTGTCGCGGCCGCCGGTCGATGCGGCGGCAGGGGCAGGGTATTAGTGCCGACATTCGTCATTTGTTTGATAAGCAAGCGAGCGCGAATGAAGTGTAGGAGTGCAAATTTGCGAGCCATCTTGATTGGAATTTGCAGTTTGTCGCTAAGTGCCTGCCATTTCTTGAGCGCTCCCTTTCCCGATGTTAACAGGGATAAGCTTGTAATCAGCCTCCAAAGGACTGCCTGCTTTGGATCTTGTCCAGATTACAAGGTCACAATCACAGGAAGCGGTCGCGTGGTTTTTGAAACCGCGCCACATCTCGCCCTCGATGACGTAGCGAATGTTCATCGCGCAAACTCGACAGAAAGTGGCGTCCGAGTCCCCGGCACTCACGAGACGACCGTAGAGCCACAGGTGATCGACCAACTTCTGGCACAATTCGAAGAAGCTCGATTCTTCTCCCTCCGCGATGAGTATCGAGCGGAGGTTACTGACAACCCAACCTATGTGGTGACGATTGATACTGGCAACGGCAAGAAATCGCTCGTCGACTATGTCGGCAAGAAAGCGGGGATGCCTGCGTCGGTGACAGCGCTTCAAGATGCAATTGATACGGCAGCGGGAACTGATCGCTGGATCAAGGGGACACCGCAGGTCATCCCGATGCTTCAAGAAGAGGGCGCTGACTTCGCGGGTACGTTGGGGCTCGAACTCATGGACGCTGCGGCCGAGCGCAACGACGTGCGGACGATGCAGCGCTTGAAGGATTTGGGGGCTCCGGTTTTTCTCGCGGAAGGGCCGAGCCCACTAAGAACAGCAATCTACGAAGGACATCGCGATGCGATCAAATGGCTGATTGCTAACGGAGGGATCGCGGACGCAGCGCAGCGGAAGAGCGCGCTGCAGGAGGCAGTGGATTCAGATAATCACGCCGCGTACGACGCTTTGTATCAGCCGCAGAATTCCAGTGGGATTGACCGCGCCTTCGCAACAAAGCTTCTAACGAGTGCGGCTGCGAACGCAGACCCCCAGATTGTTAGCGACATGCTCCGACTGGGGGCGAACCCGAACGGAGATAACGGTAGTCGCACTCCAATCGACCCTCCACTCTTTGAAGCTGCCAACGGTTTGATGAGCAATGACGAAAAGCATCCTGCCACCACCGATCGCAGAGCAGTTATACGGCTGCTATTGGCTGCGGGAGCAAACATCGAGCATTGCCAAAACGGCTACTGCGATAGCGTCTTGTGGCAGGTGAGTGACGCTGGCGTCGCGAAACTGCTGTTGGACGCTGGAGCCAATCCAGACTTCAAGGACAATGAAGGAGAACATGTCCTTTTCAACATTTCAGATGAAGAGGTTGCGCTATTGCTCATTTCTCGCGGCGCTGACATGGGGGCGGTTAGGCCCGCAGACGGAAAAACCCTGAGAGGGTGGAGCGAGTACCAGAAATGGCCGAAGGTGCTGACGCTTCTCAATCAATCTAGGCTTTGATTGAAGGCACTCCCAAGCGCAAAAGCTATGTCCGCTTTCTACCCCCAAAGCCGACCCGTCCATAATCGCCGGAATTCCGGCGTTGCTTGTCTTTTTAACCATTATGTGAGTTACTGGGGGCCGGGTCGCTTCTGTTTTCCTTTGTGGTGGGGAGGAAGCGTATGACGAGCGAAGAGGACAAGAGGTCGAGTACGGACCGGCGGGCGGGCAACCGCCGCGTCGCCGAAGACCCGAATTACAATGGGCCGGATCGTCGCAAGGGCGACCGGCGAACGGACAAGGATCGTCGCTCCGACTGAGCGCGGCGGCGCGCGCCGGCAGGAGAAGAATTGTGACCGAACCGCGCGTGCCGCGCCTCAGCGTCGATATCGTGTCCGACGTGATGTGCCCCTGGTGCATCATCGGCTGGCTGAAATTCCGCAAGGTGATCGATCATTTCGCGGGCCGGCTGGACTTTCGCGTCCAGTGGCATCCGTTCGAGCTCAATCCCGACATGCCGCCCGAAGGCGAGGATGCGGCAAGCCATGTGATGCGCAAATATGGCATCAGCGCCGAACAGAGCCGCGCGAACACGGGGCGGCTCGCCGCCATCGCGGGCGAGCTGGGTTTCACCTTCAACCGCGGTCCGGATTTCCGGATGCGCAACAGTTTCGACGCGCACCGCCTGCTGACCTGGGCGGGAGCGATCGAGGAACCCGAACAGGAAGGACCGACCGGCGTTCAGACCGCGCTGAAGCTGGCTTTGTTCCAGGCGCATTTTACCGACAACCGCGATGTCGGCGACATGCAGGTACTCGCCGATATCGCGGCGTCGGTCGGGCTCGACCGCGCGCGGGCGGCCGCGATCCTGGGCTCGGGCGAATTCGGCGAAATGGTGCGCACCGAGGAAGCCTATTGGGCGGACCGGAACATCACCGGCGTGCCCGCCTTCATCCTCGGCGGGCGGATGCTGGTTCCGGGCGCGCAGGATCCCGAGGTTTTCATTCGCGTGATCGAGAATAAGGTGCTGGCGGCGGCCGCCTGAGGAACGTCGGCGCCGACCTGCGCGTTTTCCGGCCACCCCCTGAAAGGAGCCGGCCATGATCGACGATTCCCGCAAGCCCCAAGCAGATGCCCCCGAGGCTCGCAACCGCGAGCAGGACGATGAGGAGGCGCAGGCGCAGAGCGTCGCGGCCGCCGCACGGGGCGAGGCGCGGCTGGAGGACAGCGACAAGAAGCGCAGCGGCGACGCGAATGACGATGTGCAGGATCTGGTCGACCATATGCGCCAGATGGAGCGGTCGGGCCGCATCGACATGGATGCCTATCGCGGCGAACGCAGCGACGACGATGAGGAGGACGAACTCGGCCCCGGCGGGGTCGACGACGACGAACCGCGCGGGGCGCCCTGAGCGAAGGGCCTCGCCGCCGCCCTAATCCTCGCCGGGGGTTCCCCACAGCGCCTCGTGCACCGTGCCGCGGCCAAGCGCGGGTTTGAAGATGAAGGCGACAAGATAGACGCCGAGCGCGAGGCTGATCACGACGAGCCCCGCGACCGGATTGACGACGAGCCCGATGATCGCGCCTGCGGCAGCGGAGAGCGAGAGCAGGGTCAACCGTGCGTGCGCCTTGACATCGTGGCTGCGCCGGTCGGGCGCGCGGCCGACGATCGACAGCGCGACGCGCATGATCGGCGGCAGCGCGAAGGCGAGCGCCATCCAGAGCCAGTGGTCGCGGTCGTTGCCCGCGTCGAACAGACGCCCGACGAGCCCCGTCGGGGCGCCGCCGAACACGCCGAGCGCCGCCATGATCGCCGTCATCGCGAGCGTTTCGGCAAGATCGACCGCGGCTTCGGGCGCGCCATAGCGCGGCACGCCGTCGGCGCCGGGGAAAGCCGCGATCGCGCCCTCGCCATATTGGGCGCCGAAATAGAGGAGCATCAGCAGCGCGGCCCAGACGTGAAGCGCGTCGGGGAAAGGTGCGGTCAGCGAGCCGTAGAGGAAGCTGCCGAGGAAGGCGGGGTAGATCAGGCTGTAGACATAGGTCGGCAGCCGCATCGGCGTCAGGCTTCGGGGCCGGGGGCGGCCGGTTCGGCGTCGTCGGAGGCCGTCGCGGCGTCGCCGTCCGGCGGCGCGGGGCGTTCGCCGCGCAGCGCGGCGTTCGGGCCTGCCATCTGGCGGCCGATGTCCGCCGCGACCAGTTGCGCGACAGGATCGTCGCCGAGCGCGCCGAGCTCGTCGCGGCGCGCGGCCAGCGCGGCGAGGCGCTCGTCCGCCGGCAGGCTTGCGACCTCGATGTAGAAGCGCACCGCCTGCAGCCACGGCGCGTCATCGGTCAGCACATCCTCGGCCCAGCGGCTGAACGCGCCGCCGGCGCCGCGCCACTGGCCCTCGTCCCGGTCGAGGAAGAAGAGCACGCGCGATCCGCTGGGAAAGGCATAGCGCGTGCACGCGCCGGCGAAGCTTTGCGGGTGCGCCTCCTTGAGTTCATAGGGATTGCTGAGCTGCACCTCGTCGCCGGTCGCGATCATCGCGGAGAGGGCGATCGGGGTCGAGGGCATCGCGCCCTTCAGCGCCGCGACGGGTTCGATCGCGATCGTCGGTTGTTCGTCGCTGCCGCGTTCGACATCGCCGGGGGCGACGGTGGCGAGCAGGATGAGCTCGCTGCGTTCGACGAGTTCCAAGTTGGTCGGCACGCGATAGCCCGGCGCAACCGAGCAGGCGAGGGCGGGAAGCGGCGCGGCGAAGAGTACGAGGCCGGCGGCGGAGAGGAGAAGGCGCATGGGCGGAGGCTAGCCTCGCGGCCGCCGTTTGGAAAGCCGGCGCGGCTTTCGGGCGCCCTGTCCTGCTCTATGGAGCCGACTCGGATTCCATGCGTATGATCGGCGGGCTCCCTCCCCGGAGCGGCAAGGAGAATGACCATGGCAGAGCATGACCATAGCGCGATCAAGGAAGATATGAATGTCGTGGGCGCCGACGGCGTCCATCTCGGCACCGTCGACCATCTCGAAGGCGAACGCATCAAGCTGACCAAGGCCGACAGCGTCGATGGCAAGCATCATTATCTGCCTGCGGGCCTGGTCGCCGCGGTCGAAGGCGACACGGTGCGCCTGTCGGCGAACGCCGCCAACGCGATCGACCTGTTCGAGGAAGCCGAATAGCCGAACCCGCGAACAACAGAGGGCCGGAGGCGCAATCGGGCGCGCCGGCACCGAACTGGCCCGCCCTTTCCCCTGGGGCGGGCCATTTTCCTATGTGAATTTTGAACGTCCCGGCTTTAGGGTGCCACGCGATGGCACAGGGGGGACAAGAAACGCGGCCGCGCGGTCGCCGGTGGCGGCTGATCGCGGCGACGCTGCTGTTCGGCGCCGGATATGCGATCGCGAACCGGTTCCAGCTGACGCAAAGCGTTGCCTATCGCCTTGCCGCAGGCGACCCGCAAAGCGCGCTGACGGCCTTTCTGTTCCTGGCGTTTCAGGCGGCGATCCTGATGGCGGCGCTGTTCCTGTTCCCGCGCCGCTGGGCGGCGGCGCTGCTGACGCTCGCGGGCGGCTCGATCCTGATCAACCTTGGCTATAGCCAGATCGTCGGCGCGCTGCTCGATGCGGGCTCGCTGGCATGGCTGCTCGCCGAGACGGCGCAGGCGGGCAATGCCGCCGGCGAGTTCGGCGCCGAATTGCTGTGGGTTGCGGCGCAGGTCGCGGCGGCGCTGGCGCTGTTCGTCGCGGCGCGGACGCTGGCGCGCGGCGCGGCGACGATGCCGTGGGGGCGCGCGATCGCGGCGATGCTGCCGATCCTGCTTGTCGTGCCGGGCGCGCTCTATCGCCACGCCGCGGTGTGGCCGGAAGCCGCCGAACGCAATCTTTACGGGCTCGGCTGGGACCTCGCCACCGCGCCGCCGCCGCCGGCGCGCGCGCCGGTGACGCTGAAGCCCGCAGCCCGCGCCGACACGCCGCGGCATATCGTCTGGGTGATCGACGAGAGCGTCGCCGAGGCGCCGTTCCGCCGGCTGATCGCGCCGACGATCGCCCATGTGCCGCACAGCGATTTCGGGATCGCGGCGGCGATGGGGCATTGCAGCGCGCCGGCGCAGGTCGCGCTGCGGTCGGGGGTCGATGTGCGGCGCGTGTCGGCGGCGACGGATCTTCGCGCGACGCCGTCGATCTGGGCCTATGCCCAGGCGGCGGGATACCGGACGCTGCTGATCGACGGGCAGACGTCGGGGGCGCCGCAGAATCTGATGCTGCCGCCCGAGCGCGCGCTGATCGACGATTACCGGCCGATGCCGGGCGGGATCGACACCGACCTGAAGATCGCCGATGCGCTCAATGCCGCGATGAAGGGCGGCGGGCGCAGCTTCACCTTTGCGGTGCTGCGCGGGGTCCATTTCCAGTATCGCGACCATTATCCCGAAGGCGCGATCGCGGCGGACAGCCCGGTGCGACGGCAATATGATGCTGCGCTTTCATGGTCGAAGCGCCGTTTCTTTGCGCGATTGCTGGCGGGGGTCGACCGCGAGACGGTGGCGATCGTCTACACATCGGACCATGGGCAGAATCTGACCCCCGGCGCGCTGCCGCATTGCAGCCGCGAGGCGGTGGCCGACGAGTTTCGCGTGCCGCTGCTCGCCTTCCTGCCCGCCGGCGAGGCGGCGCGCCATGCCGGGGCGCCGCGCAGGGGGCATTCGACGAGCCAGATCTTTCCCGCGACGTTGGCGTGGATGGGCTATGACCCGGCAGCGGTCGCGGCGCGATACGACGAGGACCTGACGCAGCCGACGGCGCGCTATGTGTGGTTCGGCCGCACCGTGATCCCGACGGGCGGCGACACCGCGATCGACGTGACCGCAGGGCCGCGATTTCCGGGCGGCTGAAACGGCGGCGGCTGAAACGGCGAAAGGGAGCCGGCATTCCGGCTCCCTCCCCGATCGCGGACGCGATGCGGTCTCTTCAAAATCTGTCGGGCGGGGAGCCAGGTGCACCCGGCTCCCCCAGCGCGCGGCGACATCTCTCCGTGCGGGAGGTCGCCGCGGCTTGTGGGGTCAGCGCGATTCGACCTCGGCGGTCGTGCGCGCCTGGATTTCGGCCTGCGACAGCTTGGTGACAAGCCCGTGGGTGGCGCCGACGGCGCCATGATAGATTTCGGCGAGCGGCACATTGTAGAGCTTGCCGCCGCGGACGACGACCGCGGTGTCGCCCTCGACGCTCTGCACCGTGCCGACGCTGTTGCCGTCGGTGCCGTAAAGCTCGGCGCCGGCGCGCACCTGTTCGCGCGTCGCGAGGGTCAGGTTCGCGGCATCGACGCTTTTCTGCACCGCGCCATCGACCTGATCGACCATGCCGCCGACGGGGTCGGTCGCGTCCTGAACCGCGGCATTGCCGCCCAGCCCGACCTTGCCGACAAGGTTGACGTTCGCGACGCCGTCGCGGCCGATCGCGGCATCGGACGCGGACGCGGCGGACGTGGCCTGGGCCAGCGCGGGGGTTGCGGCGAGAAGGGCGGGGGCGGCCGCCAAAAGGGCCAGCGCGCCAAGAGCGGGGGGCTTGCGCATCTCTCTCTCCATGATGGGTCGGCATCGTCGACGCCCCGGGGGGGGGGGGAAGAGGGCGGCGACGATGCCTTCGACGGAGAAACCGGCGCGAACTCCGCTCGTTGCATCGCGCCGCGCCCGAATGCGACGAGCGGCCGCTCGCGGGCGACGAATGGCGAGGGGGGGGCGCGAGAACGGAGGCTGAGGCTCCACCGCTCCTCTCGATAAATGCCCTCGGCTAGTGCGTATGCGCGCGCGGCGGGGCGACGATCAGCTTGTTGAGCGTCGCGATGCGTCGTCGCGCTTCGCTCCAGTCGCGCTCGGGATGCGCCCGGATCCGGTCGAGGAGGATCTTCACCTCCCTGCGGCGGTCGCCTTCGGTTACGGCCTGCATGGGCTTTCTCCTTTCGCCGCGCATCATAGCATGGCGCCGCGGTTCCCGGCAGCGGTTCGCCGCGCGGCCGGGGCGTTTAGCCCCGGCGGAGGCGCGGCGCGATGGCGCGCGTCAGGCCGCGCCGCCCTCCGCCTCGCGCGCCTTCTGGTCGCGGTCTTCCTGTTCGCGGCGGATGCGCGTCGCTTCCTCGGTGCGCTGTTTCTCGGCGCGGCTGCGGCGGTTGTTGAGCATCGCCCAGGCGAGCACGGCGGCGAGCAGGATCGGGCCGAGGATCGTCATGAGGGTCCATTCCATGATCTGTCTCCTGTGCCCCCTCGATAGCGGGTCAACGGGCGGGGATGGCGAAGGCTGCATCGGGCGCAGGGATGTTCGCAGGATTCTTCGCTCGAAACGAACGGAAACAGAGGAGCGTCCGCTCACCCCACCCCAAAGCCGCCAAGGCGCGACAGGCGTTCGCCCGCGGCCTTTCCGCGAGCCGCCGGACTGGCGCGGCGCGGCTGCACTTCCTATCTAGGCCGCGATGACGAACGGGGACCGGAAGATGGTGGTGATCGCGCGGCTGCGCGCCGCGCCCCTGGTGGGGTGGCAATTCGCGTGCGTGGTACTGCTCGGCGTGCTGGCGGCGCGGCTGAACTGGGAGGGCGATCCCATCGATGCGCTGCGGTACATGATCTTCGGGCAGCCGCTGTTGCTGATCGGCATTGTCGCGGTGCTGACGGTGTGGGGCTATTTTTTCGGCATGTGGCGGCGGCGCGGCGCCTATCTGCGCCACGACGGGGTGACGCTGTATCGCGGCGGCAGCGCGCGCTGGCCGCTCGTTCTGGTGAAGGGCGTGGTGGTCACGCGCGGCGAGACGGGGCTGCACTCGCTCCGGCTGGTCGTCGACGACGACAGCGAGGTCACGCGCGAGCTGGTGAAGCTCTATATGCTCGAAGACCCGCCCGAAGTGGTGCGCGACGGGGTGATGTTCGCCGCGGCGCGCGCGAGCGGCGGGGTGCGGCCGGTTACGGTGCATTGAGGGGGGGCGGGTCGGCCGACCCGGCCCCCTCTTATCGTCAGCCTTCGGTAACGGGCGTCGCTGCCGGTTCGGCCGCAGGCGTTGCGGCCGGAACCGCCGCCGGAACGGCCTCGGCCACGGGAGCCGCCACCGCTGCACCCACGGGCACGGCGACCGGCGCGGCTTCGACGGCGACCGCCATCACCGCCGGCTGGGCCGCCGGCGCGGTGGTCGGCACGGCGAAGGCCAATTCTTCCTTGGTGCGGACGCTGAGTTCGCGGCCAGCCGGAATCCGGCCGCTCTTGCCGGTGATGAAGGCGGCGAACACGCCCGCAAGGATGACGCCGCCGACGGTGGCGACCGTGTTGCCTTCGCCTTCCTGACGGAAACTGCCGATCAGGGGCACGCGCTTGCCGCCGATGTCGATATAGCGAAGCTCGATTTCCATCTTGCCCGACTTGCCGAACGCGCCTTTTCCGGTGCGCCATGTGATCTCGCCCGTCGCACGCGCGCCCTTCGGAATCACGATATAGCCGTCCTGCACGACATCGTGGACGACGGTCATGTAGAAGGTATCGCCTTCTTCATTTTTCTTGGTCGACAGTTCTTCGTTCATGCTGAGCAGCACTTCGGTGTTCGCCGCCAATGTGCGCGTCGAATTGGGCGCGGGCGCCGCAACCGGTATGGCGACGACCGCGGGCGCGGATGCGGCCTCGACAGGCGCCGCCGTTTCCTGAGCGACCGCCGGAGCGAAAGCAGGCATGACAAGCGCGAGCGACACGGCGCCCGCGAGCAGGTTCGATTTCATTGTTTAAGTAACCCCCAAAACAGGCGAGCCCCCTGCTCGCCATTGACAGGGGAGATCAGGAAACCGGTTACTCGTCAATCATGTTTACTTTTGGTGCGGCGCCGAAATGGCGCAGGGGATGAGGGGCGACGTGTATGGGGTCGAGGCTAGGGCGGCGATGGACCCCGGATCAAGGCAGACGAGTCACGGGCCTCGTCTGCGGGTGACGAAGATGGGGATGAAACGGACGCTTCTCTTCACATCGTCATGCCGGACTTGATCCGGCATCCATGCGTGTTTAGCGACGGCTTGCCGCCGTGAGCATATCCCGGCCTCCGTGTCTGAACGCTTTCATCACGACGTCGCGGTAAGGAAGATGAGAACTATCGACTGCCTTACTCAGTGAGCAAAAGTGGAGTGCCTGTTCGCGCGCGATCATCAGCGCAGGAATTTGCCGCCAGCCTTCCGGACCAAGATTTCCTTTGAGTGCGCGCCGTGTAGTGTTGGTCACGATATCTGCCAATTCGAGTCCATAATCGACGCCCGAGTTGAACCGAAAATCTTCTTCCAAAATCAACTTGAGATTATATCCGTGTTCGTAAGGAAGTATCGTTTCTTTCAGATAGTCGGGCATTGGCATCAGGTATTTGTTGTCAAACGCGGCATAATCCAACCAGTCCAGCATGATCACTGGTTCGCGAGCTAACGCGGACTGGAGGAATCCTGCCTTGGTTGTCGACCACCAGTTTTCCGAGCTGGTCTCGCTATCGACCCCCTTACCGTCAACCACCCAATGAAAATTGAGAATTTCCTTTGGTTGCCGCTGTATCCAATAGGCTGGAAGCTCTCGTATGATCCGAGCGAGTAGCACGTTCATTAGTGCAGCTTGCACATAGAGTGGCAGGGCCATCGCTTCGAGACGCGACTTGAGCTTCTTCACGCCTGCGACAAGCTCTGGATGATGTTTTTCTGTTAGGTTGGCAGTTAGCGCTTCCGCTGCCTTTTGTTGATGCTCTGCAATATCCGTTGCAGACTCTCTCCCCATTTCGATCACGATAGCTTCGAAAAGACAGTGATTTCGTCTGAGCAATGTTATGACGGAATTGACTTGAGCCTCGTTAAGCCGCCGCCCTTTTACCTCGTCCCCCTCCTTGGGCAGATGTTGACGCAGTCGCTCATACTTTTGAAAAAGGCGATCAATCGTATAGTTGGGCACAATGAGCGCGCCGACAATACAGGGGCTCGTTTGCCCTGCGGCCGGTATAGCGAAGGTACCAGATTCGTCGATGAAGATGTGCAAATCAAAGCCTGTCCTGCACTAGTCGGCAGTTACATTGCGGCTTTCAAACCGAAAACCCCCCAGCATTGCGCCGGTTCGAGTTCGCCGCCAGCACCTTCTTGCCCTGCGGGGTTAGCGCCCATTTGGCGCCCTGTTTGACCACCAGACCCAGCGTGACGAGTTCGTCGCGCACGGGGTCGGTGGGGAGTTGGGGGCGGCGGTTCGAGAGGCCTTCGAGCGTGGCGCGCTGCGGCTGGCTGAGGATCAGGAGTTTGGGTTTCTTTTCGGTCATTTTGGCCTCTGACTTCTTGTTCTGTGTCGTGGGGTGGCGCCTGTGCCCTCCCCGCGGCGACTAGGGAGCAAGCTCCCAAGTCTTGCTGCCCCTCCCGCAAGCGGGAGGGGTTTGGAGTCGCTTACTCGGCGGCGATGCCGGCCTTGGCGAACATGTCCTCGCCGTCGTTTTCGGCGTCGCCCGCGGGGGCGGCGTCTTCGCTGGTCCTGGCCTTCTTGCGGCTGTCGAAGCTGGTCCAGACGGTGTTCCAGTCGCCGCGCGTCGCGCCCTTGCTATATTCGGTCGCGCGGGTTTCGAAGAAGTTGGCGTGCTCGACGCCGTTCAAGAGCGGGGCGAGCCAGGGGAGGGGGTGTTCGTCGATCATGTAGATCGGCTGGAAGCCGAGCTGGCCCAGGCGCCAGTCGGCGATGTAGCGGATGTAGCGCTTGATCTCCTTGGGCGTCATGCCGGGGACGGGGCCCTGTTCGAACGCGAGGTCGATGAACGCATCCTCGAGCCGCACCGTTTTCTGGCAGGTGTCGATGATGTCTTCCCTCACCGCCTTGGTCAGGCAGTCGCGTTCCTTGGTGAAGGTGTGGAACAGCTTGATGATGCCTTCGCAGTGGAGGCTTTCGTCGCGGATCGACCAGCTGACGATCTGGCCCATGCCCTTCATCTTGTTGAAGCGCGGGAAGTTCATCAGCATCGCGAAGCTGGCGAAAAGCTGAAGCCCCTCGGTAAAGCCGCCGAACATCGCGAGCGTGCGCGCGATATCCTCGTCATTCTCGACGCCGAAGGTGCCCATATAGTCGTGCTTGGCGCGCATCTCGTCATATTCGAGGAACATGCCATATTCGCTCTCGGGCATGCCGATGGTGTCGAGCAGGTGGCTGTACGCCGCGATGTGCACCGTCTCCATGTTGCTGAACGCGGTCAGCATCATCTTGATCTCGGTCGGCTTGAACACGCTGCCATATTTTTCGTGGTAGCAATCCTGCACCTCGATATCGGCCTGCGTGAAGAAGCGGAAAATCTGCGTGAGCAGGTTGCGTTCATGGTCGCTGATCTTTTGCGCCCAGTCGCGGCAATCCTCGCCCAGCGGCACTTCCTCCGGAACCCAGTGGATCTGCTGCTGGCGCTTCCAGAAATCGAACGCCCAGGGATATTCGAAGGGCTTGTAGGTCTTGCGGGCTTCTAACAACGGCATGGCGGACTTCCTTGAGACAGGCGGTTATTGGGGGGCGAGGCGGCGGGCTTCGGTAACGGGAAGGCCGCCCTCGGTCGGGACATAGATCAGCGAGGCGCGCGATGATTCGAGCGCCTGGATTTGCAAATAGCGCAGATAGCCTTCGGGGCCGCCGAGGCTGTTCTGCAGGATCGCGTTCGCTTCGGCCGCACCCTTGGCACGGATGACCTCGGCCTCGGCGAGCGAGATGGCGCTTTCCTTCTTGGCGCGCGCCTCGAGGATTGCGACTTGCCGCGACGATTGCGCTTCGGCCAAGGCGGCCTCACCGGCCAGCCGCTGCGAATAGACGCGGTATTGCGGGTATCCGATCAGTACGACCAGCAGCAGGACGACCGCCACCCCGATGGCCGCCAGGGTGCACCCGGCGTTCTTGTTCATCGGCCAGTCCTCACTGGCACGCGAGACATTCGTCATAATCGGTGGTCGCGAGTTCGAATTTCGCGGCCTCGGGCGTGTTGTCGGCCTCGACCCCGCCCGCGAAGCCGGCGCGCTGGACCGATTTCGAGCGGAGATAATAGAGCGATTTGATGCCGAGTTCCCACGCGCGATAGTGGAGCATGAGCAGATCCCATTTCTCGACGTCCGCCGGGATGAACAGGTTCAGCGATGCCGCCTGATCGATGTACGGCGTGCGGTCGGCGGCGAGCTCGAGCAGCCAGCGCTGGTCGATCTCGAAGCTCGTCTTGTAGCAATCCTTCTCGTCCTGCGACAGGAAGTCGAGGTGCTGGACGCTGCCGCCGCGTTCGAGGATCGAGTTCCACACCGCGTCGCTGTTCTTCGCCTTGTCGACGAGCAGGGCTTCGAGGTGCGGGTTGCGGATCGAGAAGCTGCCCGAGAGCGTCTTGTGCGTGTAGATGTTCGCGGGGATCGGCTCGATGCACGCGCTGGTGCCGCCGCAGATGATCGAGATCGACGCGGTCGGCGCGATCGCCATCTTGCAGCTGAAGCGCTCCATCACCCCCTGATCGGCGGCGTCGGGGCAGGGGCCGCGCTCGTTGGCGAGCAGCATCGACGCCTGATCGACCTGCGCGCGGATATGCTTGAAAACGCGCAGGTTCGACGATTTCGCCATCGCGCCCTCGAACGGCAGGCCGCGCGCCTGGAGGAAGCTGTGGAAGCCCATGACGCCGAGGCCGACCGAGCGTTCGCGGCTAGCGCTATATTTGGCGCGCGCCATTTCGGGCGGGGCGCGGTCGATATAGTCCTGCAGGACGTTATCGAGCATGCGCATGACATCCTCGATGAACAATTTGTCGCCGTTCCACTCGTCCCAGGTTTCGAGATTGAGCGACGAGAGGCAGCAGACCGCGGTGCGATCGTTGCCGAGATGGTCGCGGCCGGTGGGGAGGGTGATTTCCGAGCAGAGGTTCGAGGTGGTGACCTTGAGCCCGAGGTCGCGATGATGCTTGGGCATCATGCGGTTCACCTGATCGATGAAGATGATGTAGGGCTCGCCGGTTGCGAGGCGCGTTTCGACGAGCTTCTGGAACAGCGAGCGCGCGTCGACGGTGCCGCGGACGCTCTGGTCCTTGGGGCTGCGCAGGTTGAATTCGGCGCCGTCGCGGACGGCCTCCATGAACTCGTCGGTGATGAGGACGCCGTGGTGGAGGTTGAGCGCCTTGCGGTTGAAGTCGCCCGACGGCTTGCGCACCTCGAGAAACTCCTCGATCTCGGGATGCGAGACGTCGAGATAGCAGGCGGCCGAACCGCGGCGGAGCGAGCCCTGCGAAATCGCGAGCGTGAGGCTGTCCATCACGCGGACGAAGGGAATGATGCCGCTGGTCTTGCCGTTGAGGCCCACGGGTTCGCCGATGCCGCGCACCGCGCCCCAATAGGTGCCGATGCCGCCGCCGCGGCTGGCGAGCCAGACATTCTCGTTCCACGTGCCGACGATACCCTCGAGGCTGTCGTCGACCGAGTTCAGATAGCAGCTGATCGGCAGGCCGCGGCCGGTGCCGCCGTTCGACAGCACGGGGGTCGCGGGCATGAACCACAGCTTCGAGATATAGTCGTAGAGGCGCTGCGCATGATCCTGATCGTCGGCATAGGCGTCGGCGACGCGCGCGAAGAGATCCTGATAGGATTCGCCGGGAAGCAGATAGCGGTCCTGCAGCGTTTCCTTGCCGAAATCGGTGAGCAGCGCGTCGCGGCTCGCATCGGTGACGATGGCGAACCGGCGCGCGTGGACCTTCGCCTCGCCGCCGTCGTTCAGCTTCACGGGCGCCGAATCATCCTTCGACTCACTTGCCGCCGGAGCGTCATTCTTCGCCAGTTCCATCGTCGCCACGTCGCTCGTCTCCACCCGTTCGCTTTCCCGAAAATCCATTGCATTCGCCCCCGATCTGACCGCGCACATGGGTGCGCTTGTTCCTGTCTTGTTCGACTCAGGGCGAAGCCCCGATCCTAGCATCTAAACCCGTCCACGGGGCACTTTTTTTGGGCGCAGTCAGGGTTTTTCCGGGTCCATATGCAATGGACGACGGAAATCCGCCACTTACAGCCTGATACAATTTATTGGGGTGCCCCCGTGGTTGACCCACCACCTATAGTGCCACGTCGGCGCGACGATGCAAGACGGTAAATGACAGTTCGGGGACTCAACTCGTCGATAATTTGATTCGTCTCGTCGCCCCAGATGCTCGCGCCACGGGCGCAGCGCCAGCCTTTCCGCGGGTTTGCGCGGCAAGCAGCGGATATGGGTGGCGGCCCGAAATTTTTTCGATCGGGAAGAAGGACTTGCCGCGATGTCACGTTGGCGCCGAAGCGCGAAGCGACGAGGGCGCGGGCGGGTTTCGCACGGCGCCGCACAGATCGGCGCCGGACAAAAAGAAAGGGCCCCGGCGATGCCGGAGCCCTGTCCTTAATTTGTTTCCGAGTTAGGCCTGACCGCCACCGTTGCCGGTGCCGCCGCCACCCAGAAATTTCCAAAACCAACCCATTTCAGATCTCCTGTTGGCACTGCCCATACGGAACAGTTAACGGAGCATATACCTTAATTAGTAAGGTAAATCGAGTCTTAACTATAAACATTGCCGCCAATCTGGCAGTTATGCGGTGCGGTTATGGGGGAGCGCGGTAAGGGTCGCGGTAAGTTCGGAAAACAATTGCGGTTTTCCAAGATGATAACCCTGGCCGACATCGCAGCCGAGGCTGGCGAGCAGCGCCATGGTTTCGGCATCCTCGATGCCTTCGGCGACCGCGACGGCGCCGAGCCGATGCGCGAGGTCGATCGTCGATTTAACAACTTCGAGGTTCCGCTGCGAATCGCGCATCGTCATCACGAATCGCTTGTCGATCTTGATTTCGTCGGCTTCGATCTCGGTCAGATATTCGAGGTTCGACTGACCGGTGCCATAATCGTCGATCGACAGGCGAATGCCCGTCCGGCGAAGCTGCGCGAGCGTCTGGCGCGCCTGACGGCTGTTTTCGATCTGCGCGGTTTCGGTGATCTCGATCGTCAAAACCTCGGGCGGCAGGTGATGCGCGGTCAGCATCACGCGGATCGTGCCGACAAGATCGCTATGGTCGAGCAGGCTCGCCGACAGGTTGACCGACATGTTGATATGGAGGCCGCGCTCGCGCAGCTGCGCCGCCGAACGGATCGCCTGGTCCATCACGAACAGGGTGAGGCGATAGATGTCCTGGCTCTTTTCGGCCTGGACGATGAATTCGTCGGGCGGGATGGGCCCGCGCGTCGGATGCGTCCAGCGCGCGAGCGCCTCGACCCCGACGAGCCGGTTCGTCGCGATTTCATACTGCGGCTGGAAGGCGACCCAGATGTCGCCGCCGGTCAGCGCATCCTCGAGCTGCGAGTGGAAGGAGAGCTGCCAGCCGGCGTCTTCCTTTTGGCGCGAGGTATATTTGGTCCACAGCGCACGCGTGCGGATTGCACGTTCGGCTGCAACGAGCGCCGCGGCGAGGCGCTGCGCGTTCGACCCTTCGAACTCGTCATTGACCCCGAAGGCGATCGCGACATCGACGCGCAGCTCGCCGATCGTCAGCGGCGCGTTGAACAGCGCGGCGAGGCCCGCGAGCTGGCCTTCGATCTGGCTGTGCTGATAATAGGGCACAAGCCAGGCGAAGGTGCCGTCGAGATCGTGGTGGAGCGTCGTGCCCTGCGACGCGAGCTGAAGGCGTCGGGTGACCTGTTCGACGAGTTTGCCGATGCCGTCGCCGGGGATGAAGGCGGCGAGATCCTCGAAATTGACGACTTTGGCCGCAACGACAGTCGCGCTGCCGAATGCGGCCTGCGAACGCAGCGCCTCGAAATTGGGCAGGCCCGACACGGGATTCTCGCGCTGCGCCGAACGGCGGCGGCTGGTACGCGAGACATTTGCGCTGATCACCGCAGCGAGAAACAGCGAGGCCCCGACCGAGCTGCTGACCAGTATCGTCATCAGATAGATTTTGCTGGCGATCAGCCCAATGGCGAGCACGGCCGTGATGATATTGAACCAGCGCGCGCGCCGGAAGGCGGCGGCGCCGAGGAGGCAGATCGCGGCGAATGCGAGGTGCGGAAGCCAGCCGATATCGATGGGCATGCCGCGTTTCAGCGTTTCGGCACCGATCACATGCACATAGGCGCCCGGCACGCGATCATGGCCCGGAAGATAGTGATTGTCCTGATATTCCGCCGCTGTCGGCGCGAAAATGACATCGCGTCCGGTAAGTTCGCGGGAAACCTTGCCCGACAGGACATCGCTGGCGCTATATTCGGTGATCGAACTCGTCCTGTAGGAATAGTCCAACGCATAAACCCCGGCTTCATTCGATCGCCGGTTCGCGAGCAACGACGAGAAGCTTGGAATGGCGCGTCCGTTCACGTCGAGCGTGATTGGTATCCGCCAAACCTGCCAGAGTTCATATTCCCAGCCGATACAGGCGATCTGAGCCGCCGAACCAAAGGCGGGACTGGGAAAGCGGGCCAGCTCGGAATCGCCGCTGCGCGCCGATTTCGCCGCGACCGCGAGGATGGCGCGCTCGCCCATCCGTTTCACCGCTGCGGTCAATGACGAAAAGTCGGCGTCCTTTTCGCGTCGATCATAGGTGAAATCGATAAACAGGCGTTTCGCGCCTGCCCCGTCGATTGCATCAACCAGCTGCGCGTGCCGGGTCATCGAAAAATCGCGACCGGCGACTTCGTCGAGAGTCCGGTCGTCGAGCGCAACCACGACGATGTCATTCGACACCGGCCGCCAAGCGATTCGGCCGATCGCGGCTTCGACCACGCGATCAATCGGTTCACTGACCGCAGCCAATCCCACGACCAGGCTAAGAAGCACCGACAATAGGATGCTTCGCCAGCTGATGATTAGACTTTTGACCGGGATGGGCACGCACGTCTCCAGCAATTGCCGGTCGCGTCTAGTCCCAGATGGTTATCATCGCGTTAATTATGAACGAAATCCTGCGAAGTCCGGCAAAGCGGAAATCGCAGGATTCCGGGCAGTTCAAGCGATTGCGGGCAGCGCTTCGAGCGCTGCGTCGCCCGCGAGCGCCGACGCCGCGAGCCCCGTCGCCGCCGGGACGATCTGCTGAAGGTAGAAGCGCGTCGAGACGATCTTGGCTTCGAGAAAGGCGGCATCGCCGCCGCCTTCGTCGAGCGCGGCGCGCGCCGCCCTGTGCTGGATCGCCATCAACCAGCCGCACGTCGCCGTCGCGAGCATGGTGAGATAGGGGTAGCTGCCCGCGAGCCGGTCCGCCGTCGGCGCGTTCGCCATCCAGTCGGTGACGGCTCGGCACGCATCGACGAGTTGCTGGAGTTCGGGGAAATCGGCGGCGCCGTGCGCGATGTCGTCGATCAGGCCGCGGACAAGGTCGCCGCCCGCCATGCCGAGCTTGCGTCCGACCAGATCGGCGGCCTGTATGCCGTTGGTGCCTTCATAGATCGGCGCGATACGCGCGTCGCGATAATGCTGCGCGGCGCCGGTTTCCTCGATGAAGCCCATGCCGCCATGGACCTGAACGCCGAGGCTCGCGACCTCGCAGCCGATGTCGGTGGCGTGCGCCTTGACCAGCGGGATCAATATGTCGGCGCGCATCGCGGCGGCCTCGTCGCCCAATTTGCCGAAATCGATCTGCGCCGCGGCATAATAGGTCAGCGCACGCGCCGCCTCGGTCTGCGCGCGCATGCGCCACAGCATCCGGCGCACGTCGGGGTGCCGGTCGATCGTGACGGGGTTGCGGTCGGGCGAGCCCGCGAGCGCCGATTGGACGCGCTCGGCGGCGAAGCGCTGCGCCTGTTGCGTCGCGCGCTCGCCGATCTGGATGCCCTGACAGCCGATCATCAGGCGCGCGTTGTTCATCATCACGAACATCGCGCGCATGCCGCCCATTTCGTCGCCGACGATTTCGCCGAGACAATCCTCGTCCTCGCCATAGACCATGACGGCGGTCGGCGAGCCGTGGATACCGAGCTTGTGCTCGATCGAGGCGCAATGGACGCCGTTGCTGATCGTCGGATTGCCCTCCGCATCAAGGCGGTATTTGGGGACGAGGAAGAGCGAGATACCGCGCGTCCCCTCGGGAGCGCCGGGGGTGCGCGCGAGGACGAGGTGGACGATATTGTCGGTCAGGTCATGCTCGCCGAAGGTGATGAAGATTTTCTGGCCCTTGATCCGGTAGAGGCCCGCGTGCTCGCCCTCGGTGATCTTTTCGGAGGTCGAGCGGAGCGCGCCGACGTCGCTGCCCGCGGCGGGCTCGGTCAGGTTCATCGTGCCGTTCCACTCGCCGGTGATCAGCTTGGGAAGCCAGGTCTGGCGCTGTTCCTCGGTGCCATAGGCCATCAGCGCGTGGATCGCGCCCGGCGTCAGTATGCTGCAGAGCGAAAAGCCCATGTTGGCGCTGCCGAGCGCCTCGATCACCACGGTCGCGAGCGTGAAGGGCAGATCCTGCCCGCCATAGGCGCCGGGGCCGTCGATGCTGCCCCAGCCGGCCTCGACGAACTGTTGATAGGCCTGTTTGAAGCCCGGGGGCATGGTGACCTTGCCGTCCTGCCATTTGGGGTTCTGCGTGTCGCCGACGCGGTTGAGCGGCGCATAGACGTCGGCGGCGAATTCGCCGATGCCGGCGACGATCGCCTCGACCATGTCGGGGGTCGCGGCGCCGAAACGCTCGTGCTGCGCCATGGCATCGACGCGCGCGATATGATTGAGGACGAAGAGCTGTTCGGTGGTGGGCGGTGTATAGGTCATGGGCGGGGCACTTTGCTGGTGAATATCGTTACGTGGGCGCTATAGCGCGGCATGGCCCATGCCTCAAATCCCACACTCGTTCGCGCGTTCGATAGCGCTGCGATCGCCGACGCGGCGGCGCTGATCGCGGCCGGGCAGCCGGTCGCGGTGCCGACCGAGACGGTCTACGGCCTCGCCGCCGATGCGCGGAGCGCCGACGGCGTCGCGCGGATTTATGCCGCGAAGGGGCGGCCCGATTTCAACCCGCTGATCGTCCATGTGCCGACGCTTGGCGTCGCCGAGACGCTGGGGCAGTTCGGACCCGTCGAGCGCGCGCTCGCGACGCGCTTCTGGCCGGGGCCGCTGACTTTGGTGGTGCCGCGAACGGCGGCCTGCCCGGTCGCCAGCATCGCGACGGCGGGGCTCGACACGATTGCGCTGAGGGTGCCGGGGCATCGCGCGATGCAGGCTTTGCTCGCCGCATCGGGCGCGCCGCTCGCGGCGCCGAGCGCCAATGCGAGCGGGCGGGTGAGCCCGACCAGGGCTGAGCATGTGCTGGCGAGCCTTGACGGGCGGATCGCGCTGGTGATCGACGACGGGCCGACGAACGCGGGGGTCGAATCGACGATCGCGCGCGTGACGGACGGCGCGGTCGAGATATTGCGGCCGGGGCCGGTCACGGCGAAGATGCTCGCCGACGCGAGCGGCTTGCCCGCGAGGGGGGTGCAGGGATCGGAGATCGTCGCGCCGGGGATGCTCGCGAGCCATTATGCGCCGGGGAAGCCGGTGCGGCTGGGGGCGGTGGCGTTCGCCGACGATGAGTTCGGAATCGGGTTCGGCGCGGTTCGGGGCGATTATGACCTGAGCGCCGGGGCCGATCTGACGGAGGCGGCGGCGCGTCTGTTCGATGCGCTGCACGCGGGGGCAGCGAGCGCCAAGCCGAAGATCGCGGTGGCGGCGATCCCGGTCGAGGGGCTGGGCGCGGCGATTAATGACAGGCTGGCGCGGGCGGCGGTTTAAGTCCCCCTCCCGCTTGCGGGAGGGGTTAGGGAAGGGCCTGTTTCGGCAACTCCCGATATCGACATGTCCTCCCCCGACCCCCTCCCAGAAATGGGAGGGGAGATTACGCCGCCGCAGGTTCGATCGGGTCGCCGTGCGGCGCCTTGCGCGCGACGATGAGGCAGGCGACGACGATCAGCAGCGCGCCGGCGAAGGTCGGCAGCGTCACCGCTTCGTCGAAAAAGAACCAGCCGAACAGCATCGCCCAGAGGAAGCCGGTATATTCGGTGGTCGCGAGGATCTGGGTTTCGGCGCGGGCATAGGCCCAGCTCAGGAGCAGCAGCGAGGTGGTTGCGAGGATCGCGGCGCCGGCGATATTCGGGGCTTGCTCCGCGCCGGGAACGGCGAGGAACCAGGGCGCGCCGATGGCGAGGATCGCGGCGACGAAGAAATTCTGGAAAAAGGCGATTTCCATCGGCTCGGCCATCTTCGCCTGCCGCCGCGCGAGGATGAGGTTGTAGGCGTAGAAGATGGCCGACAGGAACACCGCGCCGACGGCCAATAGAGCCTCGTCCGAATAATCGCTGCCGCCGAGCTTGCCCGCGACGATGACGATCACCCCGCACAGGCCGAGCGCCGAGGCGGCTATCGAGCGCGGGCCGATCTTTTCGCCCAGAAAGATCGCGGCCATATAGAGCGCCATCAGCGGCGCGACGAAGGCGAGCGCGATCGCCTCCGCCATCGGCAGCCGCGCGAGCGCCCAGAAGAAGCTGAGCGCCATGCCCGCGACGAACAGCGAGCGCCAGGCGTGGATTCGCATCGTCGCCTTGCCGGGCCATTTCGGGCGGCTGGCGAAATAGAGCGCGCCCGCAAGGAGCGTGCCGGTGCCGGTGCGCCAGAGGACCGCGTTATACGCGCCGATGTCGATCGACAGCCCCTTCATCAGCACGTCCATCGCCGAAAAGGTCGCGATGCCCGCGCAGGCGATCAGGAAGGGGAGGATGGGCGAGGGCGAATCGGGGCGCATGGTGGGGGCTTTATTCTACCTTCTCCCTTGAGGGGAGAAGGATACGCAGCCTTGCCGCGAAGCGGTTAGGCGGAGTTGGATGAGGGTGAGCGGAGCAAAGCTCCGCGCGAGCCTATGGCTCGCATACCCCTCACCCAGCTTCGACTAGCCAGCAAGCTGGCAAGTCTTCGCATCCCTCTCCCCCAAGGGGAGAGGGTTTGGCACTATCGAAATGTCGCCTGCCCGGCACCGTCGATGTTGAGCTTTTGCCCCGAGCAATAGCTGTTCGCATCGCTGACGAACCACACGACCGCCGCGGCGACGTCGGCGGGGACGGCGACGCGGCCGAAGGGCATTTTGGTGTCGAGGTGATGGATGTCCGCATTGCCGGTGATCGCGCGCGAAAGCTTTTCGCCCATGTCGCTGACGGTGAGCGCGGGGGCGACGATGTTGACGCGGACGCCGTTCGCGAGTTCCTCCTTGGCGAGCGTGAGCGCGAGGGCTTCGCCCGCCGCTTTCGCCATCGTGTAGGGGGCGCCGTTCGGCGAGTTCACATAGGTCGCGATGCTCGAGATGATAATGATGTCGCTGCGTGCGTGGGTGCGGAGCTGCGGCAGCGCGAGGCGGCTGAGGCGGTGCGGGCCGGCGGCGTGGACGGCGAAGAGCTTGTCGACCTCCTCGGGGGTCGTTTCGGCGACGGAAAGCCCGCGGCTGGCGATGCCGGCGTTGTTGATCAGGATCGACATGGCGCCGAAGTCGGCCTCGATCGCAGCGACCATCGCGGCGCACGCGGCTTCGTCGGTGACCGACGCCTGATAGGCCTTGGCCTTGCGGCCGAGTGCCTCGATCGCGGCGACGGTTTCGGCGGCGGCCTCTTCGCCGCGCGTATAGTTGACCGCGACGTCTGCGCCGGCTTCGGCGAGGCCGATCGCGATGCCGCGGCCGATGCCGCGCGAGGCGCCGGTGACGAGCGCGACGCGCCCCGTAAGGTTCATCTCGGCCATGTCTCTCTCCCTAATTCATCAGTTCATCATAGATGTCGTCGTCGCTTCGGCTCGCGGCGTTGCGCCATTTGGGGGCGGCCTTGCGGTTGAGGACATGGCCTTCGGCGTCGAGCACCGCGACGGTGGGCGTGCCCTTGATCCGGAAGCCGAAGCGCTTCGCCACTTCGGGATTGCGGCCCCAGCCCTTCACATGCGGCATGCCGATGTCGGCATAGACGATCTCGTAGCGGTCGCGGACGGGCGCGAAGCGGTCGGTGGCGATCAGGTTGGCGAGCCAGGCGCTGTCGTGGCAGCCGCCGGTGCCCATGACGAGGAGGACGGGCTTACCCGATTGCCGGGCGTTGACGAGCGCGGCGTCGATCGCGGGCATCGGGTCGGCGACGAAAGCGTCGCTCTTATAGGCATCCTCGACGCCGGGGATCGTGCGCTTCTCGCGGGCTGTGGCGGGCGCAAGCGCGAGCAGCGCGGTAGCGAAGGCGAGGGTGATCGGGTGCTTCATTTGCCGACGATAGGTTTTGCATGACGTTTCCGTCAACGTAAGATAGCCTTTGCCCTATGAGCTGGGAAAAAGAGATTGACGAACTCGGGCATCGCCGCGCGATGGCCGAGAAGATGGGCGGCGAGGAAAAGGTCGCGCGGCAGCATGGGCGCGGCAAGATGGATGCGCGGGCGCGGATCGCGGGGATCGTCGACCAAGGCAGCTTTCGCGAGATCGGAAAGATCGCGGGGCGCGGGACATATGGCGCCGATGGCGAGCTGGAAGACCTCGCGCCAAGCAATTTCATCTTCGGGCGCGCGAATGTGGGCGGGCGGCCGGTGGTTGCCTCGGCCGACGATTTCACCGTACGCGGCGGCGCGGCCGATGCGGCGCTGCACCGCAAGTTCGTCCAGTGCGAGGCGATGGCGCATGAATATCGCCTGCCGCTGATCCGCATGATCGACGGCACCGGCGGCGGCGGATCGGTCAAGACGCTCGAGGATATGGGCTATACCTATATCCCGCATGTGCCGGGATGGCATGAGATCATCGCGAACCTCGATACGGTGCCGGTGGTCGCGCTCGCGCTCGGGCCGACCGCGGGGCTCGGCGCGGCGCGCGTCGTCGCGAGCCATTACAGCGTGATGGTGCGCGGGCTGTCGCAGCTGTTCGCTGCGGGGCCGGCCGTGGCGGCAGCGATCGGCGATACGCTTGATCGCGAGGAGCTGGGCGGGACCGACGTGCATACGCGCAACGGGGTCGTCGATGACGAGGTGGCGAGCGAGGCCGAGGCGTTCGCGGCGGCGCGGCGCTTCCTGTCGTACCTGCCGTCGTCGATCCACGACCGGGCGCTCAGGACCGAATGCAGCGATCCGGTCGACCGGCGCGAGGGTTCGCTCCTGTCGATCGTGCCGCGCGAGGCGAAGCAGGTTTATTCGATGCGGCGGATTACCGGCGCGGTGTTCGATCAGGGCAGTTTCTTCGAGATGGGCGCGCGCTGGGGGCGCGCGGTGATCACCGCGTTTGCGCGATTGGACGGCTATCCGGTTGCCGTACTCGCGAGCGATCCTTCCTATCTCGGCGGGTCTTGGGACGCGAAGACGAGCGAGAAGGCCGAGCGTTTCGTAAAAATGGCGGACCAGTTCCGGCTGCCGATCGTCCACCTGGTCGACAATCCGGGTTTCATGATCGGCGGCGAGGCCGAGCGGACCGGGACGATCCGCTACGGGGTGCAGGCGATGAACGCGATCTATCGCGCGAGCGTGCCGCTGGCGTCGGTCGTCGTGCGCCGCGCCTACGGCATCGCGGGGAGCGCGATGTCGAATGCCGAGCGTTTCCAGTATCGCTTCGCCTGGCCGTCGGGCGACTGGGGCAGCCTGCCGATCGAGGGCGGGGTCGAGGTCGCGTACAAGAGCGAGCTCGAGGCCGCCGAGGATCCGGCGGCGCATCTGGAGGCGATCCGCGCGCGATTGAACCGGGTGCGCTCGCCGTTCCGGACGGCGGAGAAATTCGGGGTCGAGGATATCATCGACCCGCGCGACACGCGGCCGCTGCTGTGCGAGTTCGCGGAATTGGCGTGGCGGGTGGTGCGATAATCTCGTCATTGCGAGCGCGGCGAAGCAATGACGGGCGTTACCCCTCGACATTCTCCCGGAACCGGCGGCTGCCGCGCAGCGTCTCGCCGCTTTCGAGTTCGACGTCGAAATCGCCGCTCTTGTGCGTGACGACGCGGCGCACCGCATCCTTGCGGACGAGGCGGCTGCGGTGGATGCGCGCGAAGCCCGCCTCTGCCAGTTCGGCCTCGATGGCCGAGAGCGTGGCGCGGTGCAGCAGGCGCTGGCCGCGCCACGCGATCTCGACATAATTGCCCGCCGCAGCGACATGCTCGATCTCCGCGATCGGCAGGTGGTGCGTCACCGATCCGTCGCCGATCGCGAGCGTGGCGCGGGGTGTGGTTTCCGCCGGCGGGGCGGCGTAGCGCGCGATCAGCCACTGCATCAGGAAGATGAGCAGGATGAGCTCGGCATAGGTCGCGAGATCCTTGCGCAATTCATACAGGATCGGCGTGCCGTCGGGCGATTCGAAATGATAGGTGCCGCCCGACAGCCGCCATGCGAGCATGCGAAAGCCCACCATCAGCGCGATATGGCCGAGCGACACCGGGATCGCGAGCGCGGCGTGGATCGCCGCCGTCGTGCCCCAGCCGAAGCGCGGGGGGCGAAAGAAGCGCACGCTGAACCAGCAGGCGATCATCATCAGCGACCAGGCGAGGAGGCTGGTGCTTTCGTAGGTCCACGCGGTCGACGCAGGCACTTCGCGGCCGAAGGCGTGGCGGTCGGCAAGATAGGAATAGACGTTCGAGGTGATGCGGATGAGCCCGTAGGCGAGCAGCACGCCGAACGCGAGCAGGGTCAGCACGCGCGGGGTGAACCCGTCCGTCCCGGCTCCGCCGCCGCTTGTCCCACGCCCATCCTTTTCCGTCACACCGGCTCCGCATCTCGTCCCGCCGGGATCGCCCGTCGGCCGCCTTTCCGATTAGCGGCTGTGGCAGGCCCCGGCAAAGGAGATTCGCGGCGATGAACGGGACACGGCATTACGGCATGGACTGGCTGCGCATCGGCGCGTTCGCCCTGCTGATCTTCTATCATATCGGCATGTATTTCGTGCCGTGGGGCTGGCATGTGAAGATCGCGCAGCCGAGGGACTGGGTGCAGATCCCGATGATGGCGACGAACAGCTGGCGGCTGCCGCTGCTGTTTCTCGTCTCGGGCTATGCGAGCGCGGCGTTGTTCGCCAAGATGGGCGGCGCGGGGTCGTTCATGCGGTCGCGGAGCGCGCGGCTGCTGGTCCCGCTCGCCTTTGGCATGGTCATTATCATCCCGGTGCAGCCGTGGATCGAGCTTGTCACCCAGCATGGATATTCGGGAAGCTTCGGGCATTTCTGGCTCCACGATTATTTCCGCTTCGGGTCGCTGGAAGGCATCGTGCTGCCGACGTGGCAGCATCTGTGGTTCGTCGTCTATCTGTTTGCCTATACTGCGCTGGCCGCGCTGCTGCTCGCCGTCCTTCCGGCGCCGGTGCGCGCGCGCATCGCCGATGCCGTCGCGCGCTGGTTGGACGGATGGGGGATGCTCGCCACGCCCTTCGCCGCGTGGCTCTTCATCCTGTTCCTCTTTCCGGGGCATCGCGACACGCACGCGCTCATCGACGACGGGCCGGCGCACCTTCATTTCCTCGTCCCCTTCTTCATCGGCTGGCTGCTGCGTGTGCGCCCGGGGCTGTTCGAGGCCGTGGCGCGCTGCTGGCCCGCGGCGGCGGTGCTGGCGGTCGCCGCCTATGCCACTATCGCCTGGGCGATGTGGGCGGCGCCGGGCGACGGGCCGCCGCCAGCGGCGGTGATCACGCCGTTCATGGTCGTACGGCTGGTGCAGGGCTGGGCGACGATCGTCGCGCTGGTCGGGATCGCCGACCGATACGGGAATCGCGACCATCCGAAGCGCGCGATGCTCGCCGAGGCGGTCTTTCCCTTTTACATCATCCATCAGACGATCATCGTCGCGGTCGGCTGGTATTTGCTTCGCGCCGGGGTGAGCGCGATGCCGTCATTCCTGATATTGGTTGCCGCGACGGTCATCGGCTGCTGGCTTTTCTATGCGATCGGGCGCAGCATCGGCTGGCTGCGGCCGCTGATCGGTCTCCAGCGCAAATAGGGGGAGAGCGGGCATGGGCGCGTTGAAAGGCATATTGGCGATCGTCGGCGTGGCGATGATCCTCGTCGGCGGGTTGTGGGCGTTGCAGGGGCTCGACATCGTGCGTTGGCCAGCGAGCAGCTTCATGCTCGGCGATACGGTCTGGACGCGCAACGGCGTCGTGATGGCGGTGGTGGGCGTGGTGCTGGTCTGGTTCGCGCGCCGGAAATAATTACCGACTACAAATGTAGTTGATCTGTATTGCTAACATGATACACTCCGATCCGGCCGGGGCTGGATGGGAGACTGGAATGATTCGTTCGTCGCATATTTTGCCTGCGTTGTTGCTCGCTGCCGCTATGGCTGCGGTCCCCTTGCTTGCGCTGTCTCCCGCGTTTGCAGCCGACGAGGCCGGCGCCGATCAGGTCGCCGAGACCTATGCGGCGCTGCTCGAGCGCGATTATGTCTATCCCGAAACGGGCCAGCGCTATGCCGATGCAATACGCGCCGCGATCGCGGCGGGTCGCTACCGGGGACTCTCCGGCGAGGCGCTGGGTTCGGCGATCGACAGCGACGTCAACGCGGTGTCACCCGACGGCCATTTGCGGCTGCGCGTGCCCGAAGCGGCGGCGGGCGCAGCGGCGCCCGCACCGGGCGGTGCGGCGCCGGTGCGGCGCCCGCCCAAGCTGCCCGTCGAGCAGGCGGGCTGGATCGCGCCCGGGATTGCTTTCGTGCGGTTCAACGTCTTTCCGATGGACGATGCGGTGACCGCTCAGGCGGCGAAGTTCATGGCCGACCATGCCGATGCCAAGGCGATCATATTCGACATCCGCACGCACAATGGCGGCGGGCTCGACCAGATGGACGTGATTTTCCCCTGGTTGTTCGGCAAGGAAACGCGGCTGGTGACGATGGCGACGCGCGCCTCGGTCGATGCCGAGGGCGGGTCGCCGATCGCGGGTATCGCCTCGATGCGGATGGCGAAGGGCGACGCGGGCATGATCGCGCGCGAGCATTGGGCGACGCCGAATGCCGACGCGCGCCTGCGTGATGCGAAGGTCTATGTGCTGACATCGGGCGCGAGCGCGTCGGCGGCCGAGCATTTCGCGCTGGCGATGAAGCATACGGGGCGCGGCACGCTGGTCGGCGCGCCGACCGCGGGCGCCAATCATTTCGGGCGCGGCGAGGATCTGGGCGGCGGCTATGGCGCCTTCATCCCGGTCGGGCGCACCTATGACCCGGTCACGGGGAAGGATTGGGAGGGCGAGGGGGTGCTGCCCGACATCGCGGTGCCGCCCGCCGAAGCGCTGACGCGCGCGCTCACCGACCTGGGCATCGCGCCCACCGAGGCGAAGGCGCTCTCCGACGCGCATATGCCGAGCTGGCCGATGGAACGGCGGCGGCCGCGCGGCGCGCGCTGACCGCCGCGCGCGCCTATTTGCCGAGCGCGAAGCTGGTCGAGGCGAGGAATTTCCAGCCGCCGTCGCCGCGCACCAGCGTTTCGACGATCGCTTCCTTGCCCCAGTCGGGCTTTTCGGTGCCGCGCTGGCTGACCACGGTCAGCGCATAGGTGACGACGGCGGTGTTGCCGCTGAGCGAGATCGATTGCGGGGCCAGCTCATATTGGATGACCTTGCCCTGTGTCGTCTGGAACTTGGTCCAGCGGACGGTCGCATCCTTGCCGCGCGGTGCGGCGAATTCGGACGACCAGGTGATCATCTGCGGATCGGCATAGTTGGCGGGCCATTTGCCGTTCTGCGCGACATCGTCGACCCAGCTTTGCTCGACGATTTTCCATGCCTCGGCCTGCTCGGCCGACCATGTCGGCATCTGGGCGCCGGCGACCGGCGCCGTCGCCATGACAAAAAGGGCCGCCGAAGCGGCGAACATCATCCTGTTCATGCTATTTCCCCTGTTGTCGCCGGCTCCCGTTGAGGGAGCCCGACTCGCTCGGAAAGGCGCGGCCCGGCGACAGGAAAGCATGATTCGAGGGGGCTCGCAAACGGCGGCACCGGCGTGCTGTAATCGTTCGCTATTATCCGGAGGGACTTTCCCGACGGCTGCTAATCCGGGCGCAGATAGGGCAAATTGTCGCGAAAAGCGGCCTCGATATTGTTGCCGTCGGGATCGAGCAGGAAGGCGCCATAATAGCCCGCGGCGCCCTCGCGCGGGCCGGGCGCGCCATGGTCGGTGCCGCCCGCGGCGATGCCCGCTGCATGGAACGCCTGCACCGCGTCCTTCGACGGCGCGATGAAGGCGATGTGCATCTGGTTGATGCCGGTGCGCGAGCCTTCGGCCCAATAACTCGGGCGGAGCGTGCCGACCCAGAGATAGGGGATCGGTTCTTCCCTGCTCTTTCCGAAGACGAAGGCCTGTTCGCCGTTGTCGGCGGTGACGAGGCCGAGCGGCTTGCCGATCGCCTCGTAGAAGGCACGGGCGCGGGCAAGGTCGCCAACGACGATTCCGGTGTGGTCGAACATGGCGGGGGAACGCGTGGGACGACCCTCTGTTCCGTTTGTGTCGAGCGAAGTCGGGACACCGGGAGGTTGCACATAACCAATGGGCGTCTCGACTTCGCTCGATGCGAACGGGATTTGGAAGTCAGGAGCCCGCGAGCTTGGTGAGCGCATCGCCGTCGACGCGCATCACGGTCCATTCGTCCATCAGCTTGGCGCCGAGCTTCTGGTAGAAACCGATCGACGGGGTGTTCCAGTCGAGCACCCACCATTCGAGGCGCGCGCAGTCGCGTTCGACGCATAGCTTGGCGAGATGCGCGAGCAGCGCCTTGCCGAGCCCCGATCCGCGCGCTTCGGGGCGGACGAACAGGTCTTCGAGATAGATGCCGGGGCGCCCCTCGAAGGTCGAGAAATTGTGGAAGAAGAGTGCGAAGCCCTGCGGTGCGCCGTCCAACTCGCCGATCACGACTTCGGCATAGGGGCGTGGGCCGAACAGGTTGGCGGCCAGCTTGGCTTCGTCGAAGCGGACATCGTGCGCGAGCTTTTCATAGTCGGCGAGGTCGCGGATGAACTGCGCGATCAGCGGCAGGTCGGCGGGCACGGCGGGGCGGATCGAGAGCATCACGCCGCCTTGCCGTGCGCCACGTCCATGCTTACCGAGCTGCCCGTCTCGATCTCGGCCGCCTTTGCTTCGACCAGCTTGACGATATGGCCGATCATGTCGGCGTCGGCGACATGGTGGTCGGTGACCCCCGACAGATAGACCATATGCTTGCCGTTGCCGCCGCCGGTGATGCCGATGTCGGTCTCGCGCGCCTCGCCGGGGCCGTTGACGACGCAGCCCAAAACCGAGAGCGACATCGGGGTCTTGATGTGGCCGAGCGCATCCTCGAGCGCCTGGACGGTGCGGATGACGTCGAAGCCCTGCCGCGCGCAGCTGGGGCAGGAGACGACGCGGACGCCGCGGGTGCGCAGGCCCAGCGATTTGAGGATTTCGTAGCCGACGCGCACTTCCTCTTCGGGTTCGGCCGAGAGGCTGACGCGGATCGTGTCGCCGATACCGGCCCACAGCAGGTTGCCGATGCCGAGCGCGCTTTTCACCGTGCCGCCGATCAGCCCGCCGGCCTCGGTGATGCCGAGGTGGAGCGGGCAGTCGACCGCGTCGGCGAGCTGCGCATAGGCGGCGACCGCGAGGAAGACGTCGCTCGCCTTTACCGCGACCTTATATTCGTGGAAATCATGGTCCTGGAGCAGTTTGATATGGTCGAGCGCGCTTTCGACGAGCGCCTCGGGGCAGGGCTCGCCATATTTTTCGAGCAGATCCTTTTCGAGCGACCCGGCGTTGACACCGATGCGGATCGCGCAGCCGTTCGCCTTGGCGGCGCGGACGACTTCGCCAACGCGTTCGCTGCTGCCGATATTGCCGGGGTTGATGCGCAGGCAGGCGGCGCCGGCGTCGGCGGCTTCGAGCGCGCGCTTGTAGTGGAAATGGATGTCGGCGATGATCGGAATCCGCGCCGCGCGGACGATCTGGCCGAGCGCGGCGGTCGATTCGGTGTCGGGGCAGGAGACGCGGATCAGGTCGGCGCCGGCCTCCTCGCAGCGGCGAATCTGGTCGATCGTCGCCACCGGGTCGCTCGTCAACGTGTTGGTCATCGTCTGGACGCTGATCGGCGCGCCGCCGCCGACGGGGACGCCGCCGACCATGATCTGGCGGCACTCGCGTCTGGAAATGTCACGCCAGGGGCGCAGGCCGGGATTGTGATCGCTCATGATTGTCGCTCGACGGAAGGGGATGTGCGCGCTCTTTAGCCGTCCTGCGGCCGATTGGCAAAGCCGAGTGCCGTCGCTCGCGTCCCTTTCGGCTTGTTGCGGGAAAGCAACAGTCCGTCGCCGAATGGCCGCGAAGGACAATTTCGGTTGTGCGTTGCAGCGTAATCGGCAATTTTTGCGCGGTTCGTCGTCACACGGCCCCATCGAGAAGCCGGGACGCGCACCGCAGGCGGAACGATCCATGAGACCAGAGAGGGGATCTGCCATGAAATTTTTCAACAAGGGCTGCCTTGGCCTGCTGCTTGCCGCGTCGGCGATGTCGACGCCCGCCTTCGCGCAGGACGAGGCGATCGGCGAAGCGGGTCCGGTCACGCTTTCGGGTGGTATCGCCGTCACCACCGACTATCGTTTCCGCGGCATTTCGCTGTCGAACGAAAAGGTCGCGGTGCAGCCGACGCTGACGGTCAGCCACGAAAGCGGCCTTTATGCGGGCGTGTGGGGATCTTCGCTTCCCGACAGCCCGGCCTATGGCAAGTTCGAGCTCGACCTTTACGGCGGCTATGCGACCGAAATCGCGCCCGGCACAACGGTCGACGTCGGCGTCACCTGGTATACCTATCCGGGGAGCGACGACGGCGGCGCGCCGACCGATTATTTCGAGGCCATCGGCAAGCTGTCGCACGACATCGGCCCGATTTCGGCGACGGGCATGGTCGCCTATGCGTGGGACCAGAAGTCGCTCGGCGACGACAGCTGGTACCTCAACCTGGGCCTGGGCTATGGCATCCCGAACACGCCTGTCACGCTCAACGCCGGGGTCGGCTATGCCGACGGCTCGTTGGCACTGACCGCGCCCGACGGCAATTATGTCGACTGGTCGGTCGGCGCGTCCTACATCATCGGGCCCGCGACGCTGTCGGCGCAATATATCGATACCGACATCAAGAAGACGGGGGTGAAAGCCTTCGACACGCTTTACGATCCAACCGTGGTCTTCACGCTCGGCGTTTCTTTCTGAACGCCTGACGCGTCGGCGACCACGCGTGAAGGGGGCGGCTTCGGGGGAGGCCGTCCCCTTTTTCGCGCCGGTTTCCCGCGACTGAACGATTGTTACGAATGAAACCGGTATCATATAATCATATGTTGCAAAAAAGTCGCATCGGGTAGTGAAGATGCGCTCGCGATGACTTTTTTGTTTGTGCGGCGCAGCAATTTCGGGAAGAGAGGTGGCACGCAAGACCGGATCGGCCCGAAAAGAGGCTGGCCGTCGTGCGGCAGGCAGGGACGATCCATCAATCTTGATACAGGGATCTGTCCATGAAGAATCTTTCCCGTGCGTGCTTCGGCATGCTCCTCGCGGCTTCGGCCATGTCCACGCCCGCCTTCGCCCAAGACGAAGAATCGGACGACGGCATCACCATCACCGGCAGCGCTACCGTCGTCAGCGACTATCGTTTTCGCGGCTTCAGCCAGTCGAACGAAGAAGCGGCGATCCAGGGCGGCTTCGGTATCAGCCACGACAGCGGGCTGTATGTCGGCACCTGGGGATCGAGCATCGGCTTTGCCAACGGCACCGAGATCGACGTTTTCGGCGGCTATTCGACCGAGGTCGTCCCGGGCCTGACTGCCGACATCGGCGCGACCCTCTATCTTTATCCCGGCACCGCCAACAGCTCGATCATCGAGCCCTATTTCTCGGTCAAGGGCAACCTCGGCCCCGCTTCGGTCAAGACCGGCATCGCCTGGGCGCCGGGCGGGCAGGATTCGCTTGGCGACGACAGCGGCGTCTATATCTATACCGACGCGGGCGTCGCGATCCCGAGCACGCCGTTCAGCCTGAACGGCCACATCGGCTTCTCGAAAAGCGACAGCTTCCTGGGCGGCGCCGACGGCGAAGTCATCGACTATTCGATCGGCGTGTCGGCGAGCTACAAGATGCTCACCGGCAGCGTCGCCTATGTGAATACCGATGCGCCCAAGGCGCTTGGGTACAAGGAATCGGTCGGTGCCGACGGCGCCGTGATCTTCACGCTCGGCGTCTCTTTCTGACGCCGGCACCGGGGCGGTCTCAGGGGGAGGCCGCCCCGCTTGCCCGGTTTCAGCGCCAGCGCAGGTTGCCGGCGCCGAGATCGGCGAGGCTTTTCGCTCCCATCAGCTTCATGCCCCTCTCCATCTCGGCCCGGAGCAGTGCGATGGCGCGCGCGACGCCGTCCTCGCCCGCTGCCGCAAGCGCATAAAGATAGAGGCGGCCGCCCGAGCAGGCCTTCGCGCCGACCGATAGCGCTTTGAGCACATGCGTGCCGCGCGTGATGCCGCCGTCGCAGATCACCTCGACCTTGTCGCCGACCGCATCGACGATGTCGGTGAGCGCGTCGAAGGGCGAAATGCTGCCGTCGAGCTGGCGCCCGCCGTGGTTCGACACCATGATCGCGGTCGCGCCGATCTCGACCGCGCGCTTCGCATCCTCGACCGCGACGATGCCCTTGAGGCAGAAGGGACCGTCCCATTGCTTGCGGATCGCCTCGGCGCGTTTCCAGTCGAGGCTCTGGTCGAGCATCGAGGTGAAATATTCGGCGACCGACTTGGGGACGCTCGATCCTTCAGACACATGCGTCGCGAGGTTCGGCAGGCTGAATTTTTCGCGGAGGATATAGTTGAGGCCCCAGCCGGGCTTGGCGGCGTAGCTCAGCATGTTCGATGCGGTGAAGCGCGGCGGCGAGGTGAAGCCCGAGCGCAGGCAGCGTTCGCGGTTGCCGCCGACTATGGTATCAACGGTGAGCGCGACGGCGTCGAACTTCGCGTCGCGCGCGGCGTCGAGCATCGCCTTGTTGAGGCCCTCGTCGTGGTGGACGTAGAGCTGGAAAAGCTTGGGGCCATCGGTCAGCGCGCCGGCCTCGGCAAGGCTGATCGTCGCGAGGCTCGATATGCCCGCGACCGTGCCGGCGTTCGCGGCGGCGCGGAGGACGGCGCGTTCGCCCTGCCAGTGGAACAGGCGCTGGAGCGCGGTGGGCGAGAGGAAGAGCGGCATCGCCATCTCGCGCCCGAACAAGGTCGTTCGCATGTCGACGCTTTCGACCCCGGCGAGGACGCGCGGGATGAGGTCGCAATCGTCGAACGCGGCGCGATTGCGGCGGCGAGTGACCTCGTCATCGGCGGCGCCGTCGATATAATCGAACACCGGCCACGGCAGGCGCCGCTTCGCGAGCGCGCGGAAATCGTCGATATTGTGGCAGTCGGTGAGTTTCATTTCGGCCCCGCATTTATCCCGTCATTGCGAGCGTAGCGAAGCAATCTCCAGCCCTCAATCTTGCGCAAGGGTGATGGCTGGAGATTGCTTCGTCGCTTCGCTCCTCGCAATGACGAGGCTCAAAACACCGTCCGCGCCGCCACCGTCCCCTTGGTCGCGAAGCTGAAGCGCGGTTCGACTGCGAGGTTCGCGTCGAGAATATGCGCCGCGACGCGTTTGCCCACCGCGGGGCCGTTCTTGAAGCCGTGGCCCGATCCGCCGCCGACGAGCCAGACGCGTTCCTGCCCCGGAAAGCGGTCGATCAGATAATCGCCGTTCGAACTATTCTCATATTGGCAGACGCGGCCGCCGATCAGCGGCGCGTTGGCGAGGCCGGGAAAGCGCCGGGCGACATAGGCGCGCGCTTCGGCGATACCCGCGGGGGTGAGCTGGCGTTCGAGCGTATCGGGATCGATCACCGGACCGTGCGTGTCGAACGCGATCTTGAAGCCGGCCCCTTCGAGATCGGGGATGCCATAGACGATACGGCCGTTGTTGAAGTCGGCCCAGACAGGAAGCGCGGGCGGGGCGAAGCGGCTGTCGCCCTGCGGCGCGCCGAAATGATAAACTTCCTGCCGCGTCGCGACGATCTTGTGCATCAATTGTTGCGGGAAGAGTTCGGCGAGCCACGGGCCGGCCGCGTAGACGAGGTGATCGGCGGTGCCGCCGTCGGGGAGCGTGTGCTTCCTGATCCGTTTTGAAAAGAGCGGCGCGGGCATGACGACGCGCTCGACCGCGATCTGGGCGTCGGCGATCACTTCCTGCACGCCGCGCGCGGCGATCAGCGCGCCCGCCTCGGTCTCGAGGATGCCGGTTTCGCCCTGATAGAATTGGATCTGGCGATATTTGTTCTGCAGCCAGCTGACGTCGCCATGCTCGTGGCCGACGCGGTTCGCCTGCAGCCAGGCGAGCGACTGGGCGGTGTAGCTGTCGCCCTGCGGCGCGAACCATAGCACGCCGGTGTTGTGAAAGATCGGCGCGCTCGCGGTGTCGGAGAGCTCTTTCCAATATTTGAGCGAGTCGCGCGCCATCTCCGAATAAAGGGCGTCGGCGCCGTAGCCCATGCGGATGACCCGGCTGGCCCCGCCCGACGAGCTGCGCGCATGGCCCGCGCCATAGGCATCGAACAGGCGTACCGACTTGCCCGCGCGCAAGAGGTGCCACGCGGTCCACGCGCCGAACACCCCCGCACCGACGATCGCGACATCGACATGCTGGATCTTGGGCCTGGCCGGCTTGCGCTTTTTCGAGCGGCGTTCCTTGCGCTCGGCCGCGGCGGCGGCGCTCGCCGCGACGGGGAGGGCGGCGAGGCCGGTCAGCAGCGCGCGGCGGGTCGGCACGTCAACGGCCAACGGTCGCGCCCTCGCTTTTCTTGTAATAGCGATAGCCGCCGATCCAGGTTTCGAGCGGGGTCATGCGGCGGATCTCGTCGGGGCTCGCGAGCATCGGGTCGGCGTCGATGATCAGGAAGTCGGCGCGCATCCCGGGCATCAGCGTGCCGATCCGGTCCTCGGCGAACCCGGCGAAGGCTGCGGTGCGCGTGAAGCCGTCGAGCGCGGTCTCGCGGCTGACCGCCTCCTCGGGGCGCCAGCCGCCGAAGGGCTCGCCCTTCGCGTCGGTGCGCGAAATGGCGGCGGCGATGCCGGGGAAGGGGTTGGCGCTTTCGACGGGGACGTCCGAACCGAAGGCGAGGCGCGCGCCGGCATTCTGGAGGCTGCGCCACGCATAGGCGCCCTTGAGGCGGTCGGGGCCTAGGCGCGCTTCGGCCATCACGCGGTCGCTCGTCTGGTGGACGGGCTGCATCGAGGCGATAACCTTGAGGGTGGCGAAGCGCGGGATGTCGACGGGGTCGATGATCTGCGCATGTTCGATGCGCCAGCGGCGCTCGCCGGGCAGGTCGGCGGTGAGATCGGCGATCGCGGCTAGGGCCTCGGCATTGGCGGCATCGCCGATCGCGTGGATCGCGACCTGGAACTTATCCATCGACGCGCGCACCATCTTGTTGCGCAGTTGCGCGGGGGTGAGGAGGGGCAGGCCCTTCTGCCCCGGCGCGTCGCTGTATGGCGCCTTCAGCCAGGCGCCGCGCGATCCGAGTGCGCCGTCGAGATAGAGCTTCACTCCGACCATGCGGAGGCGGTCGTCATAGAGCCAGGGCGTCGGTTCGCTGCCCGCGATGATCGCCATATTGTCGATGTCGCCGCCATAGCTGAGGATCCGCACCGCGAGCTGTTTCTTGTCGCCCGCGCGGCGGTAGGATTGCCATTCTTCGATCGTCGTTCCCATGTCGGCGATCGTCGTGATACCCTGTTCGAGCAATTTCTGCTGCGCGAGATAGAGCGCACGGTCGAGGTCGCGCGCGAGCGGTTTGGGCTTGGCGCTGTTGATCAGCGCCATCGCCGCGTCGATGAAAACGCCGCTCGGCTTGCCGCCCTCCATTTCGATGCGGCCGCCCTCGGGTGACTTGCTCGCGGGGGTGATCCTGGCGGCCGCCATCGCGGCGCTGTTCGCCCAGCCGGCGTGGCCGTCGATACGCTCGAGCCAGACGGGGCGGTTCGGTACCGCGGCGTCGAGGTCAGCAGCGGTCGGGAAACGGCCGAGGCCCCATTTTTCCTGATTCCAACCGAAGCCGATGATCCACGGCATTTCGGGATTGTCGGCGGCATATTTGCGGATCGCCGCTTGCGCTTCGGCGAGGCTGTTGGTGCCGCTGAGGTCGAGCAGCATCAGCTGAAAGCCGAGCCCCATGACATGGCCGTGCGCGTCGATAAGCCCGGGGATCAGGGTCTTGCCCTGGCCGTCCTGTTTGAAATCGGGGCGTTCGGGGCGCTTGTCCTTGCGATCGAGCAGCTGCTTGACCTTGCCCTGCGTGTCGATGACGAGCCCGGTGAAGCGGACGAGCTTGCCGTCCTTGTCGAGCGTGATGCCGTTGACATTGTCGACCAGCGTGTCGGCGTGCGCGGGGGCGGCGAGGGTGAGCGCCAGCGCGGTCAGGATCAGGCGCTTCATTTCGGCAGCCTCATCACGAGCGAACTCGTGTCCTTGCGCCCGCCGCCGGCCTTTTGCACATCGGCGTAGAATTGGTCGACGAGGCTTGCGACCGGGAGGGTCGCGCCGTTGACGCGCGCTTCGTCGATCGCGAGGCCGAGGTCCTTGCGCATCCAGTCGACCGCGAAGCCAAAGTCGAACTCGTCCTTCGCCATCGTGCCCCAGCGGTTGAGCATCTGCCAGCTCGCCGCGGCGCCGCCCGAGACGGCTTCGAACACTTTATCGGTGTCGAGCCGCGACGCCTGCGCGAAGCGCAAGGCTTCGGACAGGCCCTGTATCACCCCGGCGATCGCGATCTGGTTGACCATCTTCGTCGTCTGCCCCGCGCCGGGGCCGCCGATATGCACCATGCGCGCGGCATAGGCCTGCATCACCGGCTCGGCGGCCTCGAACGCCGCTTTCGTCCCGCCGCACATGATCGAGAGCGTGCCGTTCTGCGCGCCCGCTTCGCCGCCCGAAACGGGCGCGTCGAGGCAGAGCAGGCCCAGCCCCTCGGCCTCGACCGACAGCTGGCGCGCGATGCGCGCGGAGACGGTGGTGTGATCGACGAATAGCGAACCCTTGCGCATCGCCTTGAACGCGCCGTCGCGGCCCAGCGTGACTTGCGCGAGATCGTCGTCGTTACCGACGCAGCTGAGGACGACGTCGGCGTCGCGCGCGGCGTCGGCCGGAGTGACGGCGACCGCGCCGCCATGCTGCGCCGCCCACGCATCGGCCTTGGCGCGCGTGCGATTATAGACGGTGAGGTGATGGCCCGCCCGGACGAGGTGACCCGCCATCGGCCCGCCCATGACGCCGGTGCCGATGAAGCTGATACGCAATTTTTGTTCGCTCATGCGCGGTCCATAGCATTGTTTGCTTCGCGCGCCAGATGGGCTAGGGCGCCAAACGTTATGACTGATCAACTCACCCTGACCTCCGCCGCCGATTTTCCGGCGATCACATTGGACGATGTGCGCGCGGCGGCGGGGCGAATTAACGGCGCGGTGGTTCGCACGCCCACGCTCCATTCGCAGACGCTGTCCGAAATGGTCGGCGCCGAGGTGTGGCTGAAGTTCGAGAATCTGCAATTCACCGCGGCGTACAAGGAACGCGGCGCATTGAACGCGCTGCTGCTGATGGACCCCGAAGCGCGCGCGCGCGGCGTGATCGCGGCATCGGCGGGCAATCATGCGCAGGGCCTGGCCTATCATGGCAAAAGGTTGGGCGTTCCCGTCACCATTGTGATGCCGAGCACGACGCCGCAGGTGAAGGTGTCGCAGACCGCGAGCCACGGCGCGACGATCGTCCTGTTCGGCGAAAAGTTCGATGACGCCTATGCCCATGCGCGCGAGCTCGAAAAGGAACGCGGCCTCACCTTCGTCCATCCCTTCGACCATCCGCATGTCGCGGCCGGACAGGGGACGGTGGCGCTCGAAATGCTCGAGGATGTGCCCGAGCTGGACACGCTGATCGTGCCGATCGGCGGCGGCGGGCTGCTCGCGGGCATGGGCACCGCGGCGCGCGGGATCAAGAATGACATGCGCCTCGTCGGCGTGCAGGCCGAGCTGTATCCGTCGATGTATGCCGAACTCAACGGCGTCGACATGGCGTGCGAGGGCGATACGCTGGCCGAGGGTATCGCGGTCAAGGAGCCCGGCGCCTATACCCGCAAGCTTGTCGCCGAACTCAACGACGACATCGTGCTCGTCGCCGAGCGCCATCTCGAGCGCGCGGTCAGCCTGCTGCTCCAGATCGAGAAGACGGTGGTCGAGGGCGCGGGGGCGGCGGGGCTCGCGGCGATGCTCGCGCATCCCGAGGAGTTTGCGGGGCGCAAGGTGGGGCTGGTGCTCACCGGCGGCAATATCGACACGCGGCTGCTCGCGAACGTGCTGCTGCGCGACCTCGCGCGCTCGGGCCGCATTGCCCGGCTGCGTATCCGCTTGCAGGATCGTCCCGGCGCGCTGTTCAAGGTGATGAAGCTGTTCGACGAGAAACAGGTCAACATCATCGAAATCTATCACCAGCGCATCTTCACGACGCTGCCCGCCAAGGGCCTGATCACCGACATCGAATGCGAAGCGCGCGACCGCGAGCATCTCGACAGCCTCGTCGCGGCGCTCCGCGATGCGGGTTATATGGTGACGACGGTGGAACTGGCGTGAGCCATTTTTACCTCGTCATTGCGAGGAGCGAAGCGACGCGGCAATCCAGAGTGTGCGTAACCCGCCCTGGATTGCGTCGCTTCGCTCGCAATGACGAAGCTTTTTGCGGCTGACTCCGCATGAAAGAATTTACCCTCTCCCTCACGGCGACGCCCGAGAGCATCGACGAGCTGGGGCATGTCAACAATGCCGTCTGGGTCCAGTGGATCCAGCAGGTTGCGACGGGGCATTGGGACGCGGCGGCGCCGCAGAGCCACAAGGACGCCTATATCTGGGTCGTGGTGCGCCACGAGATCGATTATCTCCGCGCCCTCGGCCCCGGCGAGACGGTGGCCGCGCGGACATGGGTCGCCGACAAGCCGCAGGGCGCGAAGTTCGACCGCTTCATGGAATTCACCGGCGCGGACGGCAAAGTGCATGTGCGGGCGCGGACGGTGTGGGCGTTGCTGGACAAGGCCAGCGGGCGGCCATTGCGCGTAACCGACGAAATTGTTTCGCCCTTTTCGGGATGATCATCCGGCCCGCCACCGAGGCCGATGCCGCCGCAATCTGGACAGCCGCCGGACCGGTCATCCGCGCCGGGGAGACTTATACACTCGACCGCGAAATGAGCCGTGAGGATACGCTGGCCTATTGGTTCGGGGCGGACAAGGAGGTGTTTGTCGCCGAAGACGATGGCGCGATCCTCGGCACCTATTATCTGCGCGCCAACCAGACGGGCGGCGGGGCGCATGTGTGCAATGCAGGTTATGTCACCGGCGCAGCGGCGACCGGCCGCGGGGTGGCGCGGGCGATGGCGCTGCATTCGATCGACCATGCAAAGGCGCGCGGTTTTCGCGCGATGCAGTTCAATTTCGTCGTCAGCAACAATGTCCGCGCGGTTGGGCTGTGGCAGTCGCTCGGGTTCGAAATCGTCGGCCGCCTGCCGGGCGCGTTCGACCATCCGGCGGAGGGTTTCGTCGATGCGCTGGTGATGTTCCGCGCGCTCTGACTATTCGTTGAAGCGTTCGGCCAGCGGCCTGGCGTCGAGCGCATTCAGCGCCTTCAGTATCGCGCCATGCACGTCGCCGACCTCTTCGAAGAGGTCGCGATAGACCTCGCTGATCCGCACGCTATAGGCGTCGATGCGGGCGAGTTGGTCGCGGCCGACATCGGTCAGGCGGAAAATCTTGCGCCGCGCGTCGGTGGGATCGGCGTGCTGGGTGATCAGGCCGAGGCGGAGCAACGCAGGACATTTCTGGACGACCAGCTGGTGCGACTGGCCGAGCGCGCGCGCGAGATCGGCGGCCGAGGCTTCGCCCGCCGCGCCGAGTGCAGTGAGCAACGAGCAGGAGCGGACGGGGACGGTGATGCCGGCCTCGTCGAACAAGGGACGCGTCTGCTCCTCGATCCGGTCGCTCAGCGCTTCGCTGAGCCGGCCGAGGAAAGTGATGTCGTCGAGATCAGTCGAGGCGGGCATAGGAGTCGGTCGTTCCATCGCGGTTGATGCGTTCGAGCGCGACGATCTTGCCGCCTTTGCGCAATATGCGGAAGCGGAAGTCGCGCACGCCCTCGATCGCGAGCAGGTCGCCGCCGAGCGGTTCGAGCGTCAGGCGGAAGCGGTCGCGCCAGGTGTAGCGCAATTTGCCCTCGACGAGGTCGATGCGGCGCCCTTCGTAGCGGCCCGTGATGGCCTTGAGCGCGGCGGGGGTCGGCTGCGGGCGTTCGGCAAGCGCGGGCGCGAACCAGTCGGCGTCGGCCCGTTTCGCCGGATGGGCCTTCGCCAGATCGGTGAGTGCAAGGCGGTGCGCGACGGCGAGCGCGTCGGCGGACGCGACCGGATGATCGGGCGTGACGCCCTGTCCCTCGAAATCGCCGCGGTCGACCGGGTCGCGGATCTGGCCGATCGGCACCTGCACGAAAAAGTCGGTGCCGACGGGCTTGCGGTCGACCGGGTGCGCGCCGCCCGCGGTGCGTTCGCCCACCAGCGTCGCGCGGCCGAGTTTCTTGAGCGTGTAGGCGAACCATTCGGCGGCGGAGAAACTGGTCGATCCGGTGAGTACATAGACGGGTTTGCCGGTCAGCCGCTTTGCGGGCAGCGCGGGAAGCACCCATTGGCCGCGTTCGACGCGGCGGCCGTCGAGATTGTAATAATAATCGAACAGCTCCTGATCCTTGTCGCCCGGAAAGAGCTGGCTCGCGAGCAATTGGGCCATCTCCAGATAGCCGCCATTGTTGTAGCGCAGGTCGTAGATCACCGCGTCGCCATTCTCGATAAAGCGCATCGCGGCCGCGGCGGCGTCATATCCGGGTTCGGGGTCGGCGAAATGCGTCAGGTCGACATAGGCGATATTGCCGTCGAGATAGCGCAAACCCGCAAAGCCGAAATTCTTCCGTGTCTCTTCGCGCCGTTCCGCTTCGCGCAGCGCGGCGGCGCGCGCGGGGTCCTGCTTCGCCGCATAGTCGGCGACCCATATGGGATCGACCCCGACCGCGAAATGCAGGTCGTTGCTTGCGGCAATCAGATCGTCGGTCAGCTCGCGCGCGAGCGTGGGGCGGTCGTGCGCTGTGTCATAGTCGCCGGCGTCGAGATTGCGGCGCAACGTCGCGGCGATCGTCCTGGCCTTGTCGGGAAAGACATAGTTCGCCTCGAGCGTCTGGCCGAGCTGCTCGACCACCGCGCGCCGGTCGGCGGCCGAGAGCGGGGCTTCGCCCGTCGCGGCAACGGTCGCCAGCCATGCGGTCGTGGCGGCGAGAAGGAAGGGCCAGCGCTTTTTGTTCATACGGGTTCCTGCCTGTTATGCGAATCATGCAATATATTGCGCAATATATTGTATTTATGCGCGGCGCAAGTGGGCGTCGACGATCGAGGCGGGGCGAAGTGCAGGATCATCGGCGGAGATCGGGTTTGGGAACCGGCCGTTTGGGGGTGGAGAGCGGACGCGAGCGTAATCTTGTACCCCGGCGAAGGCCGGGGCTCAGAGCGTTAAAGAGCTGGCGTTTGTTCAGTGCGCTCTGGACCCCGGCCTTCGCCGGGGAACAGAAATTATCGGCCCAAACCCGCCCTCACGCATATCCCACCCAGCCGCGCCATGTGAACGCGGCGTAGAATTGTTCGACGCCGGTGAAGCCCGCGGCGCGCAGGACCTCGACGTCGGCTTTGGGGCTCAGCATCGCGACGTGTGTCGCGACGGCTTCGCGGCCCTTGGCGACCTGATCGGGTTCGCCGCCCGACGCGATGGCAAAGGCGGCGTAGCGGTCTAGCCAGCGGTCGCGTTCGTCCGCGCCTTGCGGGAAGCTGCCGTGCGCGGCGACGAAGGGCGCGCCGGGTTTGAGGCGCGCGCGGATTGCGGCGGCGGTACGGACGCGTTCGTCGCGTTCGAGGAAATGGAGCGTGAGGAGGCAGGTCGCGCCGTCGAAGGGGCCGGCGGGGGCGTCGTCGATATAACCCTCGACGAGGTCGGCGCGGTGCGTGTTTGCGCCCATGACCTTGGCGGCAAGGTCGAGCATCGGCCCCGCGGGATCGACGCCGGTGAAGCGCCAGCCGGGATACGCCTCGGCCATCGCCTTCATCTCGCTGCCGCCGCCGGCGCCGAGGACGAGGATATGCGCGTCGGCGGGAACGCGCTCGGCGAGCAGCAGCCCGGTCATGCGGTGGAGGCCGTCGAGGCCGGGGACGAAACGCTTCGGTCCTTCGGTGTAGCGCGCGACCGCTTCGGGGTCCTTGAAGCTGTCGAGAAAATGCTGGGCGCCTTCAGCCATGGATATGCTCCTGCGTCGTGGGGGAGAGCGGGCGCGCGGCCATGCGCGCGTGGAAATCGGCGGCGAGTGCCGCGAGCGTCACGTCGCCGAAGCGCACGAGCAGCAGCGCTTCGGCCTCTTGAAGGCTGCTGTCGAGCGCGGCGTTGACCGCTTGTTCGACGAGGCAGCCGGGCGCCTCGGTGCGGTTGCCCATCGCCATCAGGCTGGGCCGGCCGATCGCGTCATAGACGTCGCGCATTGTGATCTCGGCGAGGTCGCGCGCGATCGTCCAGCCGCCGCCATGGCCCTTTTCGCTATGCACGAAACCCGCGTCGCGCAGCCCGCCGAGGATGCGGCGGATGACGACGGGGTGCGTCTGCATCGCCTTCGCAAGCTGGTCGGAGGTCATCGCCTCGCCTTGCTCGGCCATATGGAGGAGGACGTGGAGCACGCCCGAAAGTCGGCTGTCGCGTTTCATGTAACTTTAAATAGTGCGAGAAATGCCAACGTCAAGGTGCGGGATTGACCGGCGGCGGCGGAGCGTTTAGCCACGGCGGCGATGACCAACGACCGATCCACCCGATTCAAGGCGTATTGGCGCTCCTTTACATAGGAGCGGCATGGCATCACCTGTGACCATCGCCGCCGTGTTCGGACAGGCGAATGGTCATCGTCACACCACCAAACCTCCGGTCACGGCGTGCGCTTTTTGAAGAAGACGCGACATGACCGATACCTTGCTTGCCCTGTCGACCGACCATTGCCGCATCACGCCGCTGTTCGCCGACGATGCGCGCGCGCTCGCCGCGATCACCGACGAGACGGTGACCGCGCGCGTCCATTTCCTGCCCGCGCCCTTCACCGAAGCCGACGCACGCGCGCTGATCGCCAAATCGGGCGGCGGCGACGTGTTCCACGCGGTGCGCGACGCAAGCGGCCTCGACCTCAACGGCGTGATCGGGGTCCACCGGCGCGTGGGCCAGGAATATGAGATCGGCTACTGGTTCGCGGCGCGCGTGCGCGGCAAGGGCATCGCGACCGAGGCCGTGCGCGCGGTCGTCGAGGCGCTCGCCGCGTCGCGGCCGGGCTGCTCGATCGTGGCCGAATGCCACCCCGATAACGAACGCTCGCGCGCGCTGCTGCGGCGCATCGGCTTTGCATCGACCGGGCGTCCGGGCAAGCGGCCGGGGCGGATGCTGATGGCGTGGCGCACAGCGCCAGCCTATCGCATCGACGTGTGCTGATCGGGTGCGTCGGCGCCGACCTCTTCGGTCAGCGCCTTGACGATCGCGGCGACCGAGGTCGGGGCATAGGCGAAGCCCATGTGGCCGCAATCGACCTCGACCTGCCGATCGCTCTCATGGGGAAGTCCGCGCGCGCTGGCGATCGCGACGACGCCGTCATGTTTCGACCAGAGCGCGAAGGTTGGCATTTCGGGGCGCGGCGCGGGGTGGAAGTCGATCGGCGGATTGTCGACCGGGTGGCGCGCGATGAAGTGATAGAGCCGCCACGCGCGATTGGCGCGACGGCTGCCCGAAAAGGGCGAGCCCAGGGTCACGACGCGCGCGACCTTGTCCGGGTGATGCTTGGCATATTCGCGGGCATAGATGCCGCCAAGGCTCCACCCCACGAGCGCGGGCGCATAGCCGGTGCGGTCGATGATCCACTGCACACGGGTATCGATGCGCTCGATGATGTCGGCGGTCGCGCCGCGATTGAAGCCGAGGCCCCAGGCATAGCAGCGGAAACCCGCGCGGCGGAGGTCGGCGCGCAGGCCCTTCGTCGCCCAGTCACCCGACAGGAAACCCGGCAATACCATCACCGGCGGGTGCTCGCTGTCGGGGTTGGGTTCGGGCGGCAACGGGCGGATGCGGCCGCCCACCGCGCGCGCCAGCGATCCGATCTCGCGCCACAAAAGCGTGAGCGGCGGCAAGGCGTCGGGATCGGGAATGCGCGCGGGCCATTCGGCGCGCCGGGTGAGGAAGCCGCGGATCATGGGGCCGATATAGGGATAGTTGCGCCGCGGCGAAAGTCGGCGCGCCGCTACTTCCTGGGGACGAGCTTCACCAGCTTGCCGTCCTCGCCATCGGTGAGCAGCCAGACCGAGCCGTCATCGCGCACCTCGACCTCGCGGATGCGTTTGCCGAAGTCCCAGCGGTCGGACTTGTGGAGCGTCTCGCCGTCGATGCTCATCCGAACGAGCCCTTCGCCCGAGAGCGCACCCATCAACAGGCTGTTTTTCCAGCCGGGATAGAGGTCGCCATCGTAGAAGGCGAGGCCGGCGGGCGAGACGGCGGGGTTCCACCATAGTTTCGGCGCCGCGAATTCGGGGCGCGTCGGGTGGTCGGGGATATCCTTGCCGTCATAATGATCGCCGTTCGAGACGATCGGGTAGCCGTAATTGGCCTTCGCCTCGACCAGATTGACCTCATCGCCGCCCTTCGGGCCCATTTCCTGGTTCCAGAGCTTGCCGGTGGCGTCGAAGGCGAGGCCGAGGATATTGCGATGGCCGAGCGACCAGATTTGCGCGGTGACGCCGCCCTGATCGGCGAAGGGATTGTCGGAGGGCACGCTGCCGTCGGGATTGAGGCGCAGGATCTTGCCGAGATTGGCCTTCATGTCCTGCGCGGGGTCGAATTTCTGACGTTCGCCCGAGCCGATGAAGAGATATTTGCCGTCGGGCGAGAAGGCGAGGCGGTGCGAGAAATGGCCGCGCCCTTCGACTTTCGGATCCTGTTTCCAGATGATCTGGAGACCCTCAAGCCGCGGCGCGGCGCCCTGGACCAGCTTCGCCTTGCCGACGACCGCGCCGAAATTCTTGCCCGTGCCGGCTTCGATCCAGCTCAGATAGACCGTGCCGCTTGTCGTGAAATCGGGGGCGACGATGACGTCGCCGAAACCGCCCTGGCCGCCATAGGCGACGGCTGGAACCCCCGCGACATCCTGCGTCGGGCCATTTTCCTGCCAGAGTTTCAGCTTGCCCGATTTCTCGGTGATCAGCGCGGCGCGGGTGCCGGGGACGAAGGTCATCGCCCAAGGCTCGTTGAAGCTCGCGATTTCCTGAACGGTGAAGGGCGCCTCGGCGAGCGGGGTCGCGGGGTGCGCGCCCGAGGCGTCGAGCTTTGCGGTGTCGGCGGGGGCGGCTTCGCTCGCGCCGGGCGCCGTGCAGGAAGCGACGGCGAGCGCGGCGATCAGGGCGAGGGGGGGCAGGTTCTTCATCGGGACGGCTCGCTTTGCTGGGGAAGACATCTCGTTCTGACCGCGGCCTGTCGCAAAGTCGAGAGCGCTTTAGCGGTTCGCCGACTCGCGCCGCGCGGTGATCGCCTCGACGCTGTCCATGATCGCATCGACCGCCTCGCTCGACGGCGGCGCGTCGGCGCGCTTTTGCGAGAACTGGCCGCTGTTCATGATTTCCTCGAGCGCGGCGCGCGCGCGCGAGACGCGGCTCTTCATCGTGCCGAGCGCGCAATCGCAGATGCTCGCGGCCTCTTCGTATGACATACCGCCCGCACCGACGAGGATCAGCGCTTCGCGCTGGTCCTGTGGCAATTCCATCAGGCCGCGCTGGAGGTCGGCCATCTCGCCGCTGTCTTCCTGGCTTGCCGGGGTCGACATGGTGCGTTCGACCGCGGTCTCGTCATATTCGCCGACGAACTTGTTGCGGCGCATCTGCGACAGGAAGGTGTTGCGCAGGATGACGAAGGTCCACGCCTTGATCGACGTGCCGCGTTCGAAGCGCTCGCGCGAAGCCCATGCCTTGACCATCGTGTCTTGCGTCAGGTCGTCGGCGAGGTCCGGATTGCCAGAGAGGCTGCGTCCGTAGGCGCGCAGGTGCGGAATGACGCCGGCAAGCAACGCCTTGAACTCGCTGTCCGAAAGGGTGTCGGCCTGCGGCTGCGAGGCAGCGGCGTTGGGTCCGGTCATTATTGTTTCGGGCTTTTCTGATCGAGCTGCGAAAGAAGTTCGAGCATGTTGTCGGGCAATTGTTCGGCGACGACATTGCCGTAGATCATGCGGAGCTTTGCGCTGACCGGTTCCGGCGCCTGCCGGCCGGTAAGCGTGCGATGCCATTCGTCGCCGTGCGTTCCCGGGAAACTTCCGTTCGCGCGGCGCGGGGCGTCGACATCCGGGGGCGGGGGGCCCTTCCCGTTCATCCTGTTGTTGCCTTGCGTAGCCATGCGAGAGCAACGAGGAAAAGGGCCGCGGGTTCCCATCCACTCTGTTTTTTGCGACGAATGCGTTGCCAAGAAGTCACACCGGCCCTATGCGAGGGGATGTGAGGGGTCACGCTTTGCCAGCCCTGTGGCCGGCGCCCAGGAGGTGACCTGTTGCTTTCCGTTACCTATGTAAGTGTCGCCGATCCCTTGATCCGCGACGAAGATATTGCGGCGATCCTCGTTTCGGCACGCCGCAACAATATGCGCGACGAACTAACCGGGGCGCTCGTCTATAATGGTCGGAATTTCCTGCAGCTTCTCGAGGGGCCGGACGAAAAGGTCGACGCCTGCCTGACCGTCATCCGCGGCGACCCGCGCCACAGCGGCATGATCGAAGTGCGCCGCCGTCCGGTCGAGACGCGCAATTTCGCCGAATGGGCGATGCTCTATGACCCGCGTTTCGAATGGCGCGACGATGGCTTGGCGCGGCTCGCCGTCAACGGCCGGATCGACGCCGAGGACGAACGGATTTTCGCGAATTTCATCGCGCTCGGGCGCCGGCCGCGGTTCGCGTGACCGGCGGTGCGCTTGCAATGCGATGTCAAGCCGCTAAGCCGGTCGTGACATGACCGATCATCGCCAGACGAAGGCCTTTTTATCAACGACGTAACGCCTCGACCGCTCGACGATGCCAGCTTCAAGCGCGAACTCGCCGCGATGCTGCCGCATCTGCGCGCGTTCGGGCGCAGCTTGTGCGGCAACGCCGACCTTGCCGACGACCTGGTGCAGGAAACGATGCTGAAGGCGTGGAAAGCGCGCGAGCAATATATTCCAGGGCCGGCGAGTATGAAGAGCTGGGCCTTCGTCATCCTGCGCAACTGCTTCCTGTCCCAGATGCGGCGCAAGAAATTCACCGCCGAATATGACGAGATGGCGGCCGAGCGGCTGCTCGTCGCACCCGACGACCAGGACGACAGCCTGCACCTCGCCGACGTGCAGCGCGCGCTGCTGCTGCTGCCCGTCGACCAGCGCGAGGCGCTGGTACTGATCGGGGCGGGGCAATTATCCTATGAGGAAGGCGCGGCGATCTGCGGCTGCGCGGTCGGCACGATGAAGAGCCGCGTGTCGCGTGGCCGCGCCGCGCTGCAGGCGATTCTCGAAAGCGGCGAGATGCCGCGGCGGAGCACCGACGCGATGGCGTCGAGCGAGGTGTTCCGGACGATCATGGACAATGTCGACCAGTTGACCGCGAACGGCCCTTCGCTGGACTGAGATTCATTTCCGGCCGGTGCCGCTCTCGCCAGATCAGGCCGCCAGTTGCGGCGTGAAGAGCAGGCTCTGGCTGATGGCGGCGCGCACCGTATTCTCGCGGAACGGTTTCGAGATCAGGAAGGTCGGCTCCACGCGGCCGCCGGTGAGCAGCCTTTCGGGAAAGGCGGTGATGAAGATCGCCGGCACCGGCGCGATGGCAAGAATGTCCTGCACCGCATCGATCCCCGACGATCCGTCGGCAAGCTGGATATCGGCGAGGACGAGGCCGGCGTCGGTTTCCTGGAACGCCGCGATCGCATCCTCATGGGTCGTCGCGATCCCCGCAACGCGGTGGCCGAGGTCGCGGACGATCTGCTCGAGCTCCATCGCGATGAGCGGCTCGTCCTCGATGATGAGGACCGAGGTCCGCGATTCGCGGTCGAGTTCGCCCACCGCATCGGCGAGCAGCGCTTCGACGGTCTCGCCGTCGGTGCCGGTGATCAGGCCCGCTTCCTCGACCGAAAAGCCTTCGAGCGCGGTGAGCAGCAGGATCTGGCGGCCGAGCGGGGTGATCTGGACCAGGCGTCGGTGCGCGGCGCGGACCAGCGGATGCTCGTCATCGTCGCCGCCTTCGCCATCGTCGATGAAAGCGCTTTCCCAGATGCGGTGGAAGTTGCGGTAGAGGTCGATGCGCGTGCCGTCGCCGCTATGGAATTCGTCCGGCGCGGCGACGATGACTTCGAGGGTCGTGTGGACGAAATTGTCGCCATGTTGCTGGCTGCCCGTCAGCGCGCGCGCGTAGCGGCGCAGATAGGGAAGATGGCCACGAATTTCCTCACCCAATGTCATCAAAAAACCTCCCTCTTGAGAGCAGTCATACGCTCCTTGATACGGGTCGGTTCCCGTGCCGGGCGGCGAAAAAGCGATACGGTCGGCTGCAACTTGTCGCACGCTTAAGCGTAGATTTAGCCGGGACGCGATGAAGCTGTGATTTAAGTGAGTGGAATGTCGCCATTTTATTGTTGCGCGGCGAGGATGCTTTTGTAGGGACCATATTCATGGCAGAGCGGCGGCCCGGGGATTTCAGCGATGGGGCGCCCTTGCAGGGCGGCGGGGGACAGCAATTGTCGGATGGAGCCAGCGAGGAGGCGAAACGGTCCGAGCGGTTGCGCCTCGATACGCTTCGCGAATATCGCATCATGGACACTCCGCCCGAGCAGGCGTTCGACCGCGTGACCAAGATGGTCGCCGACCTCTATCGCGTGCCGATCACGCTGGTGTCGCTGCTCGACGACGACCGCCAGTGGTTCAAGTCGGCGCACGGGCTCGACGTGAGCGAAACGCCGCGCGACATCAGTTTTTGCCAATATGTCGTCGCCGAGGGCCGCCCCCTCATGGTCACCGACGTGACCGACGATCCGCGTTTCCGTGACAATCCGCTCGTAACCGGCGACCTTCATATCCGCTTCTATGCGGGCGTTCCGCTTCGCGCCTATAACGGCGCGATCCTCGGCACATTGTGCCTGATCGACCGCGAGGAGAGGGCGCCGCTGACCGCCACCGAACTCGAACGGCTGGAGGATTTCGCCGGGATCATCATGGCCGAGGCCGACCTGCGGCGTATCGTCAGCGAGCGCGACGAGGCGCGGCGCACGCTGGAACGCGCGCTCGATTTTTCGGGGATCGCAACCTGGCGCTACGATGCGCGTGCCGGCACGATCCACTGGAGCGGCGCGGCCGCCGAACTCTGGGGCGCCGACTATGCGACCGCACTCGCGCAGGTCGACGGCTTTTTCGACCGCCTCCACCCCGACGACCGCGACGCGGTCCGCAGCGTGCTCGGAGAGTCGGTCGCGAACGGCGCGCACTATGCGACCGAATATCGCATCCAGCACCCCGAACGCGGCGTGCGCTGGATCGCGGTGCACGCCGACTGGGACGTCAAGACCGACGACGCGATCCTGACCGGGGTCAGCATCGACATCACCGAACAGAAAAGCCGGCAGGAAAACGCCAATCTGTTGATGCGCGAACTGCACCACCGGATGCGCAACCTGTTCGCGACGGTCGGCGCGATCATCTCGCTCACGCGCCACGCGGCGCGCGACGTCGACGATTATGTCGAGCGGATCAGCAGCCGCCTCGACGCGCTCAATCGCGCGCAGAATGTGTTGCTCGGCGCGAATTTCATGACCGGATCGATGCACGCGCTGATGCGCGAGGTCGAGGCGGCCTTTCCGCGCATCCGCTGGTCGGGGCCCGACCTGCTGCTTCCCGAAAACGCGCTGGTCGCGATGGCGCTCTTCTTCAACGAACTCGCGACCAATGCCGCGAAGTATGGCGCGCTGACCGGCGCGAACGGTCAGGTCGATGTCAGCTGGACGCAGGATGCCGAGGGTGGCGACGATCGCATGTTCCGCCTGACCTGGGCCGAAAGCGGCGGCGACCGCGAAGTCGTCGCCCCCGACCGCACCAGCTTCGGTACGCTGCTGATGGAGCGGAGCGTGAAGAATAATCTCGGCGGTACGATCGAGCGGCACTGGGAGCCGGGCGGGCTGATCGTCGACATCACGCTGCCCGCGCGGTGGCGCGAGGCGTAGGCGGCTTAACCCAGATTGTTTGTTCATCATATGTTCCCGTGCTAGCCATGGGGCATGTCCGCGAAAGCGATTCTCGAAAAGCTGGCCGTGCTCGCCGATGCGGCGAAATATGACGCGTCCTGCGCGTCGTCGGGAACGGTGAAGCGCGATTCGACCGGGACCAAGGGGATCAGCTCGACCGAGGGCATGGGCATCTGTCACAGCTATGCGCCCGATGGGCGGTGCATCTCGCTGCTGAAAATCCTGCTGACCAATTTCTGCATCTACGACTGCCGTTTCTGCATCAACCGCGCGTCGAGCAATGTCGAGCGCGCGCGGTTCACTCCGCACGAGGTCGTCACGCTGACGCTCGATTTCTACAAGCGCAACTATATCGAGGGTCTGTTCCTGTCGTCGGGGATCATCCGGTCCGAAGATTACACGATGGAGCAGCTCGTCGAGGTCGCGCGCATCCTGCGCGAGGAGCATCGCTTCCAAGGCTATATCCATTTAAAGACGATCGCGGGCGCCGATCCGGGGCTGATCGCGCTGGCGGGTCTTTACGCTGATCGACTGTCGACCAATGTCGAGCTGCCGACCGAGGCAGGATTGCAAAGCTTCGCGCCCGAGAAAAAGCCCGACACGATCCGCAAGACGATGGCGTCGGTGCGCGTCGGCGCCGACGATGCGATCGAGGCGGCGAAAAGCCGGCTGATCGGCAAGGCGAAGCCGCCGCGCTTCGCGCCCGCGGGGCAATCGACGCAGATGATCGTCGGCGCCGATGCGGCGCGCGACGACGATATATTGAAGTCCGCGACGAACCTCTATTCGGGCTATCAGCTTCGCCGCGTCTATTATTCGGCGTACAGCCCGATCCCCGACGCGAGCAGCGATTTGCCGCCGGTGCGGCCGCCCTTGATGCGCGAGCATCGGCTGTACCAGGCCGACTGGCTGCTGCGCTTCTATGGCTTCGAGCGCGCCGAGATCATGGAGAGCGCGCGCGGCGGGATGCTCGACCTGACCATCGACCCGAAGCTCGCGTGGGCGCTGACGCGGCGCGAGGCGTTCCCGGTCGATATCAACCGCGCGCCGCGCGAACTGCTGCTCCGCGTGCCGGGGCTGGGCACGCGCGCGGTCGACCGGATTGTCGCGGCGCGGCGGCTGGGAAAACTGCGGCTCGGCGATCTCGCGAAGCTGACGGCATCGGTGAAGAAGTTGCTGCCGTTTATCGTCACCCCCGACTGGCGGCCGGGCAAGCTCACCGACAGCGCCGACTTGCGCGCGCGCTTCGCGCCACCCGCAGAGCAATTGGCGCTCGCGCTGTGAGGGAGGTCGTGCTGGCCGAGCCCCGCGATTTCGCCGCTTGGCGGAGCGCGGCGCGCGGGCTTCTCGCGGACGGGGTGGCGCCCGAGGATGTGAGCTGGCGCGGGAGCGAGGAAGGCGCTTCGCTGTTCGGTGATGCCGCGGTGGCGGTGCCTGCGCCCGCGGTGTCGCTGCCGCGCGAGTTGCTCGAGATCGCCGAGCGGGTGATCTGTCACCGCGATGCGGAGGTTCCGGCGCGGCTCTACCGCATCATCTGGCGCGCGGCGCGCGACCGGCACTTGCTCGCGCGGACCACCGACGCCGATGTCGACTGGCTGCGGGGGGCCGACAAGGCGATCCGCCGTGACGTGCACAAGATGCACGCCTTTGTGCGCTTTCGGCGGCTCGGCGAAGAGGCGGGGCGCGAGAGTTTCGCCGCGTGGTTCGAGCCGACGCATCGCATCGTGCGGCTGACCGCGCCCTTTTTCCAGCGGCGCTTCTATGGGATGGACTGGGCGATCGTAACGCCCGATGCGCGCGCGATCTGGCGGAATGAGCAGCTCGTCTACGGTTCGGGCGGGACGAAGGACGAGGTGCCTGACAGCGACGTCGTCGAGGATCAATGGCGCACCTATTATGGCGCGATCTTCAATCCCGCGCGGGTCAAGATCGACGCGATGCGCGCCGAGATGCCCAAGAAATATTGGAAGAACCTGCCCGAGGCACAGGATATTGCGCCCTTGCTCGCGGGCGCGGGGGCGCGGGTGGAACGGATGCGCGAAATGGCCGTTTCGGCTGCGAACCCGCGAACGGAGAAATGGCGAACCCGCGTGCCCGAAGAGCTGGCCCTGACCGAGGATGTGACATCGCTCGCCGAATTGGCGAAGGCGGTCGGTCGCTGCACGCGCTGCCCGCTCTATTGCAACGCGACACAGGGCGTGGCGGGCGAGGGGCCGGAGCGCGCGCGGATCATGCTCGTCGGTGAGCAGCCGGGCGACCAGGAGGATCTGCAGGGGCGGCCCTTCGTCGGCCCGGCGGGACAGTTGCTCGACGAGGCGCTCGAAGAAGCGGGGCTCGACCGCACGCGGCTATTCCTCACCAATGCGGTCAAGCATTTCAAGTTCGAGCCGCGCGGCAAAAGGCGGCTGCACCAGAATCCGACGAGCGCCGAAATCGATATTTGCCGCTGGTGGCTCGACAAGGAACGGGCGTTCGTCCAGCCCGAGTTGATCGTGACGCTGGGCGGAAGCGCGCTGCGCGGGGTGACGGGCAAGAGCGCGAGCATCAAGTCGATGCGCGGATCGGTGCACGAACTCGAAGGGGGGGCGAGGTTGATCGCGACGATCCATCCGTCCTTCCTGCTGCGCCTGCCCGACCGGACACGCGCCGCCGAGGAGCGCAAAGCCTTCGTCGCCGACCTGATCCGCGCGCGGAAACTCGCCGCCTGATGGCGAAGGCGAAGCACTGGATCGAGCCGCATCCCGGCGGCATTTATGTGAAGCCCGCCGACCTGTGGATCGACCCCTCGCGCCCCGTCGAGCGCGCCGCGGTGACGCACGGCCATGCCGACCATGCGCGCAGCGGCCATGGCGCGGTGTATGCGACCTCCGAGACGCTGGCGATCATGGCGCTGCGTTACGGCGTCGACGCCGAGGCGAGCCATAATCAGGCGTATGATTATGGCGACGGGTTCGAGCGTGGCGGGGTACGCTTCAGCTTCCACCCTGCGGGGCATGTGCTCGGCAGCGCGCAGATATTGATGGAATATGCCGGCGAGCGGATCGTCGTCACCGGCGATTACAAGCGGCGGCCCGACCCGACTTGCAAGCCCTTCGAAGTCGTGCCGTGCGACATCTTCGTCACCGAGGCGACTTTCGGGCTGCCGGTGTTTCGCCATCCGCCGACATCGGATGAGATCGCCAAGCTGATCGGCGCGGTGCGGGCAGAGCCCGATCGTTCGGTGCTCGTCGGCGCCTATGCGCTGGGCAAGGCGCAGCGGGTGATCGCTGAACTGCGCGGTGCGGGGTGGGATACGCCGATCTATATCCACGGTGCGCTCGAAAAGATGTGCCAGCTTTATGCGGTTCATGGCGTCGATCTCGGTGAACTCCGTCTCGTCAGCGAGACCGACAAGGCCGAGATGGCGGGGCAGATCATCCTCGCGCCGCCCTCGGCGCTCAATGACCGCTGGTCGCGGCGGCTGCCCGATCCCGTCACCGCGATGGCGTCGGGATGGATGCGCGTGCGCCAGCGCGCGCGGCAACGGATGGTCGAACTGCCGCTCGTCATTTCGGACCATGCCGACTGGGATGAACTCACCACCACGATCAGCGAGGTGAACCCGAAGGAAAGCTGGATCACCCACGGCAGCGAGGACGGACTGCTGCGCTGGTGCGAACTCACCCAGCGCAAGGCGCGCGCGCTGCATCTCGTCGGGCGCGATCTGGAGGAGGAGGCGTGAAGCGCTTCGCGGCCCTGATCGACCGGCTGATCTATACGCGTTCGCGCAATACGAAGCTCGCGCTGATCGTCGATTATCTCCGCCACACGCCCGATCCCGATCGCGGCTGGGCGATCGCGGCGCTGACCGAAAGCCTCGACTTTCCGGCGGTGAAGGCGGGGACGGTGCGGACGTTGCTGGCGACGCGGATTGATGAGGAATTGTTCCGCCTGTCGCGGCATTTCGTCGGCGATACGGCGGAAACCGCAGCATTGCTGTGGCCCGATGCGCCGGGGAAGAAGGACGACCTCACGGTTTCGGCCGCCGTGGATGCACTGTCGACCGCAAGCCGCAGCGACGCCCCCGCCGTCGTCGCCTCGCTGCTCGACCGGCTCGACGCCGACGGGCGCTATGCGCTGCTCAAGCTTGCGCTCGGCGGAATGCGCGTCGGGGTGTCGGCGCGGCTGGCGAAACAAGCCTTTGCGCAGGCGTTCGATGTGCCCGTCGACGATGTCGAGGAGCTGTGGCACGCGATCCCGCCGCCCTATGCGCCGCTGTTCGCGTGGGGCGAGGGACGCGCCGAGCGCCCCGACCTCAAGGACGTCGCCTTTTTTCGCCCCTTCATGCTCGCGCACCCGCTCGAGGAGGAAAGCGTCGACCTTGCCGATTATGCCGCCGAGTGGAAATGGGACGGCATTCGCGTCCAGATCGTGCGCGGGGGGATTGGGGGCGGCGGCGAGACACGCATCTACAGCCGCGGTGGCGAGGAGATCAGCGGGGCGTTCCCCGAACTGGTTGCGGCGTTCGACCAGGATGCGGTGATCGACGGCGAACTGCTCGTGCGCGGCGAGGCGCAGGGGGGCGAAGCAGCGAGCTTCAACGCGCTCCAGCAGCGGCTCGGGCGCAAGACGGTGTCGAAGAAGATGCTCGCCGACTATCCGGCGTTCGTCCGCGTCTATGACCTGCTTGGTATCGACGGCAATGATCTGCGCGCCCTGCCGTGGACCGAGCGGCGGCGGCAACTCGAAGCCTTCGTGCCGCGCCTCGCCGACACCCATTTCGACCTGTCGCGGGTGATCGACGCGACCGATTTCGACGACCTTGCCGAACGCCGCGCCGGCGCGCGCGATGCCGCGATCGAGGGGGTGATGCTCAAGCGCCGCGACGCGCCCTATGTCGCAGGGCGGCGCGCGGGGCTGTGGTACAAGTGGAAGCGCGACCCGCTCACCGCCGACTGCGTGATGATGTATGCGCAGCGCGGCAACGGCCGCCGCGCGAGCTTCTATTCGGACTATACCTTCGGATGCTGGTCCGACGCGGGCGAATTGCTCCCCGTGGGCAAGGCCTATTCGGGCTTCACCGACGAGGAATTGAAGTGGCTCGACAAATTCGTGCGCGACAACACGCTGAACCGCTTTGGCCCGGTGCGCGAGGTCGAAAAGTCGCTCGTGCTCGAAGTCGCCTTCGATTCGATCCACGCATCGAAACGCCACAAGTCGGGGCTCGCGATGCGCTTCCCGCGCATATCTCGCATCCGCCGCGACAAGCCCGCCGAGGAGGCGGACCGGATCGCGACGTTGCTGGCAATGGTGACTTAGTTTTCTTCGTCTTGCGAGGAGCCGAAGGCGACGCGGCAATCCCGAGCGTGCGGTAACCGCTCGGGATTGCTTCGCTTCGCTCGCAATGGCGGGATGAAAATTTCCCCGTCACGGGGTTGCAACCCTCGCCCGCGATACCGAGTTAAAGGCCGCAAAGACCCACAAAACATAGGAGACTGCCATGACGATCGCCCATCCTCCCCTGCCTTATGCCCAGGACGCGCTGGAACCGCATATCTCGGCCGACACGCTGGCGACGCACCATGGCAAGCACCACAAGGCCTATGTCGACAAGACCAACGCCGCGATCGAGGGCACCGACCTCGCCGGCAAGAGCCTCGAGGAAATCATCCACCACGCCGAAGGTTCGGGCAACAAGGGCCTGTTCAACAACAGCGCCCAGTCGTGGAACCACGCCTTCTATTGGAACAGCCTGTCGCCGGCGAAGACCGCGCCCGCAGGCGACCTTGCCGCCGCGATCGACCGCGATTTCGGTTCGCTCGATGACCTGAAAAAGAAGCTCAAGGAAACCGCGGTCAACCATTTCGCGTCGGGCTGGGCTTGGCTCGTCGCGCGCGACGGCACGCTGTCGGTCACCGACACGCACGATGCGGGCACCGAGCTGGTCGCGGGCATCAAGCCGCTGCTCGTGATCGATGTGTGGGAACATGCGTACTACATCGATCGCAAGAATCTGCGCCCGGCCTATGTCGATGCGGTGGTCGACGAACTGCTCAACTGGGATTTCGCGGCGGAGAATTTCGCGCGCGAGGGCACCTGGACCTATCCGGCGTAACTAGCGTCATTGCGAGCGAAGCGAAGCAATCTCCAGCCCGATGCCTTCCGCAAGGCCGAAAGCTGGCGATTGCGGCGTCGCGTCGCTCCTCGCAATGACGAAGAATGGCGCGGTCGGGTTCATATATTAGGTAGGCCTATGCCGACGATAGCGCTTCGCCTATAGGCGCCGCCATGACGATCAGCCTGTTCGAACTCTTCAAAATCGGTGTCGGTCCCTCCAGCTCGCATACCGTCGGGCCAATGGTCGCGGCGCGGCGTTTCACCGTCTGGCTCGACGAGCAGGCGCTGCTCGCGACGACCGCGCATGTCGAGGCCGACCTCTACGGTTCACTCGCGCTGACCGGCAAGGGCCACGCCGCCGACACCGCGATCGTCGCGGGGCTCGCGGGCGAAATCCCCGCCTCGACCAGCCTCGCCGCGATCAAGGCGCATTGGGACCGGGCGGAAAGCGAAGGCTTCCTCTATCTGCTCGGACGTGTCCGGGCGCGCTTTCAGCCCGCGCGCGACCTCCATTTCCAGATGCGCCAGCGGCAACCTTTCCACAGCAATGCGGTGAGCTTTACCGCGCGCGACGGCGACGGCGAAATCCTCGCCAAGCGGATGTATTTCTCGATCGGCGGCGGCTTCGTCGTCGACGAGGATGAGGCGGGGCGCAACAGCCGCGGGGCGGAGGATGAGGTCGAACTGCCCTATCCCTTCACCTCGGGCGCCGACTTGATCGCGATGGGCAAGGCGTCGAGCCTCAGCTTTGCCGAAATGATGTTCGCCAACGAAGTGCGTCACCGCCCGCCGAACGAGGTGACGGCGGGTATCGATGCGATCGCCGAGGCGATGGATGCCTCGATCGACGCCGGTTGCTGCAGCACCGGCGTCCTGCCCGGCGGATTGAAGGTCAAGCGCCGCGCGCCGCAGATCGCCGACGACATCCGCAACCGCCACGAAACCAATCTGATCGACCCGCTCGCGATGATGGACTGGATCAACCTGTGGGCGATGGCGGTGAACGAGGAAAATGCCGCGGGCGGCAAGGTCGTCACCGCGCCCACCAACGGCGCGGCGGGGATCATCCCCGCGGTGATTCGCTTCTACCGGCGCGGCTATCGCGGCGATGCAGCGGGCGTGCGCACCTTCCTGCTCGCCGCGGGCGCGGTCGGTGCCTTGTATAAGCGCAACGCCAGCATCTCGGGCGCCGAGGTCGGCTGCCAAGGCGAGGTCGGCGTCGCCTGCTCGATGGCGGCGGCGGGGCTGACGGCCGCCTTGGGTGGCACTAACGCGCAGGTCGAAAATGCCGCCGAAATCGGCATGGAGCATAACCTCGGCCTCACTTGTGATCCCATTGGCGGGCTGGTCCAGATCCCGTGTATCGAGCGCAATGCGATGGGCGCGATCAAGGCGATCGACGCGAGCCGCATCGCGATGATCGGCGACGGCACGCATGTGGTGAGCCTCGACACGGTGATCGCGACGATGCTGCAAACGGGGCGCGACATGCGCGATAAGTATAAGGAAACGTCGAAGGGCGGGCTGGCGGTTAGTGTGGTGGAGTGTTGAGGGGTAGCTTCGCCGTGTAAGGCAATAAATTGGGAGATGAGGATGGGACCGACTGATTTTGCTGATGCGTGTCGCGAAGAGCGTGATCTCATGCTTGCGAACTATTCCGACGCTTCTGGCGGGTCGGCGGTTGCCCAGCTTCTTACTGCGGCGAAGCTGTCACCGGAGCAGAGAAGTCAGGTAGTATCGGCTCTGGACGCCGCTCTAACTGACGCATTCTACACCATGCTGCTTGCAATCGATGGCTCGGCTTCACTTGGCCGAGAGCAACAGTCGTTCATTCTCACCGACGGCGAGGGAAATGTAGTCGCGAACGGAGACGGTGGATTGGAAGCAGCAGCATGGGCAATTATATACTTGACAAAGCAGCCTATGAAACGGCATAGAATAGGGCATGACGAACATCACCGCCCCGCACTTTCACGACGAAACCAAAGCTCGCGAGCATTTGGAAGCGATCCGTTGGCCCGAAGGCCCGACCTGTCCCCATTGCGGTTCGTTCAACGCCACGCGGCTTGAAGGCAAGAAGCACCGCGCCGGTCTGGTCCAGTGCAACGATTGCCGCGAACAGTTCACCGTCACTGTTGGCACCGTGTTCGAGCGTTCGAAGGTCCCGCTTCACAAATGGCTGCTCTGCAATCACCTGCTTTGCGCGTCCAAAAAGGGGATGAGCGCAAAGCAGATCGAACGTATGCTGGGCGTCACCTACAAGACCGCTTGGTTCATGTGCCACCGCATCCGCGAGGCCATGAAGGTTGATGATACCGATGGCCCCCTTGGCGGTCCTGACGCCGTCGTGGAAGCCGATGAAACCTATGTCGGCGGCAAGGCCAAGAACCGCGCCACCCGTCGCCCCGCTCCCAAGAAGGCCGTTGTCGCCCTTGTCGAGCGTGACGGCCATGTTCGTTCGTTCCACGTCGCCAACGTCAACGCCAAGCATCTGCGCGGCCTTATCGTCACCAACGTGGACCGCCGCTCGCACCTTATGACCGACGAAAGCGTCGTCTATACCAGCGTGGGCCGCGAGTTTAACGGCCACAGCGTCGTGAACCACAGCGCCAAGGAATATGTGACCACCGGCGGCTTCAAGCACAGCAACACCGCTGAAAACTTCTTCTCCATTTTCAAGCGCGGGGTCATCGGCACCTATCACCATATGAGCGAGGCACACCTTGCCCGCTACACTGGCGAATTTGATTTCCGCTATAACACCCGCACTATGACCGATGCCGAACGTAGCGCGGTCGCCTTGTCGCGCATCGGCGGTAAGCGCCTTACCTATCGGCGGACTGACGCAATCGCCGCCTGATTGGTATCAGGCCCCGCGCGTCATTGGTGAGCGCCGCAAGCGATGGACGGGCCGATAACTGCGGCAAAGCGTTCCAGAATTTCTACGAGCCGAGTCGCTAAATAGTGATTCACCATATGGACTCGCGCGCTTGCGCCATTCATGTAGGTTCTCGACATGTTCTGAAATGAAGAAAGCCCAGCGTTGGCGCGCCGGGCTTTCTGATCAGGATAGTTCCGCAAATCTTGGTCTGGGGCGCGGGACTGGAGAAACCTGAGAACCGCCGTGTGACATGGCGGGGACTCCTCGTCAAGTCTCAGATCGCGCCATCTCAAAGGAGATATAGACATGGCGCTAGACGACGAAAACGGGGGCAAGCGCAAGCGCGCCCGCCTGAACGAAGAGACCATCCGCGCTATCTGGGAACGCCTCAAAGCGGGGCATTACCAGCACGATATCGCGGCCGACCTTGGCATCAACCAGGGTCGCGTTTCTGAAATCAAAACGGGCAAACGAGGCACCGGATTTACCGGTCGCCAGCCTTCCCTGTTTTAACCTTTGCGGGGGCGGGTTTCGGCTCGCCCCCCTTTTTTGCCTTGTGTGGCGTCGGTGGGGTCGCCAGCATCCGGCGAAGCGTCTCTAGCTCTTTTTGATCGGTGTCTGACATGGATGACATTCCTCACATCAACAAAACGTATTCAACGCCGGTAGGCTACGACCAGCGAGCTTGGGTTAACCGCCATGTTGGCGCACTAATCGCTCAATGGGCGACTGCTGAATCTCACATCATCAACATGATCGCCATGATTTTGAGAGTCAGTCAGGCCAACGGTGACGTGATATTTTTCAGCCAATCCAGTCATTATGGCAGAATGAAACTATTAAACGCCCTCATCAATACGAATTTGCAGGGTGACCTAAAAGACCGCAGCCTTGCCATTATAAAGAGGTTCAAGGCACCAACCCGACTCCGGAACGAGCTGGCCCACGCGGAATGGGTAATTGATCAAGGGACAGGCCACTACATAGCGACCGTCTCGGCCAATCTCGATACGGTCGATCAAAAACCGCTGCTCGAAACCAAAGCTTTCGACAAGGGACGGATCAACGAAATCGATCAGGCGTGCCGAGTCCTATCTAAAATCGTAAACGACATCATCGATCTCAACGAAGACCTACGGAAGCGACCGCTTTCCGAATAATGTCGGGCATCATTTCCCGAATATCGGACACGGAGTAGTCCGTGGACGCCATGCCCGAACCCTGCGCCAATACGACTTGCATACCAGCCTCAACCATCTGAGGCGTAATCTCAATCGCTACCGGCCTGTCACGCGGCGTCTCTGATAAACTGGCCATCCTGCTTTCTCAAGTATATAATTGCCGCAGCATGGGAGGCTCTTCAGTCGAGTCGATAGCGGTCTGGAGCGCGACCCCTCCTTCATCGTCATCCCGGACTTGATCCGGGATCCATTGCAGCGCCGCCGTCATGGACCCCGGATCAAGTCCGGGGTGACGAAACAGGGGGCCTCGAAAGGGGCTTTCCTACATTATTTCGCTGTGCCAGCCTGCGGTCCGGCTCTTTGATTTCGTCGATATTCGCGCCTTTGCTTAAAGCGACAAAGGAGACAGTTTTGCGCTGCGCGTGCGAGTCTTTTGTCTCCTTAAGGCCGGACGCGGACGCCGCTAAAGCCACAAAGGACACAAATTGGAGGTCCGCACGCGGGGCCTTTGTGGCTTTAGGGCGAAGCGCCGACCGTATCCTCCCTGTCGCGTAGCGATGGGGAGGGGGACCGTCGCCGCAGGCGATGGTGGAGGGGCGGCGACGGCAGCGCCATTGCCCCTCCGTCAGCGCTTCGCGCTGCCACCTCCCCACGGCTTCGCCGCAGGGAGGATCACATGCTTGCATTGCCGACGCGTTTGCCTGATTGGGAGCGCCGAGAAGGAGACCGCCCATGAAGACCCGCGCCGCCGTTGCGTTCGAAGCGAAGAAGCCGCTCGAAATCGTCGAACTCGATTTGGAAGGCCCGAAGGCGGGCGAGGTGCTGGTCGAGATCATGGCGACGGGCATCTGCCACACCGATGCCTACACGCTCGACGGCTTCGACAGCGAGGGCATCTTCCCGAGCGTGCTGGGGCATGAGGGCGCGGGCGTCGTGCGCGAGGTCGGCGCGGGCGTCACCAGCGTCTCCCCCGGCGACCATGTCATCCCGCTCTACACCCCCGAATGCCGCCAGTGCAAAAGCTGCCTCAGCGGCAAGACCAACCTGTGCACCGCGATCCGCGCGACGCAGGGCAAGGGGCTGATGCCCGATGGCACGACGCGCTTTTCGTACAAGGGCCAGCCGATCTTCCATTATATGGGCTGCTCGACCTTTTCGAACTTCACCGTGCTGCCTGAGATCGCGGTCGCGAAAATCCGCGAGGACGCGCCGTTCCAGTCGAGCTGCTATATCGGCTGCGGCGTCACCACCGGGGTCGGGGCGGCGATCAACACCGCGAAGGTGCAGGTCGGCGACAATGTCGTCGTGTTCGGGCTTGGCGGCATCGGATTGAACGTGATCCAGGGTGCACGGCTGGCGGGTGCGAACCAGATCATCGGCGTCGACATCAACCCGGCCCGAGAGGAATGGGGCCGCAAGTTCGGGATGACCGACTTCCTGAACACCAAGGGCATGAGCCGCGAGGACACGGTCGCCGCAATCGTGCGGCTGACCGACGGCGGCGCCGACTATACCTTCGACGCCACCGGCAACACTGAAGTGATGCGCACCGCATTGGAAGCCTGCCACCGCGGCTGGGGCACCTCGATCATCATCGGCGTCGCCGAGGCGGGCAAGGAAATCGCGACGCGCCCGTTCCAGCTCGTCACCGGGCGCAACTGGCGCGGCACCGCGTTCGGCGGCGCCAAGGGCCGCACCGACGTGCCCAAGATCGTCGACATGTATATGACCGGCAAGATCGAGATCGACCCGATGATCACCCACGTCATGGGGCTCGAGGACATCAACAAGGGCTTCGATTTGATGCACGCGGGCGAGAGTATCCGTTCGGTGGTGGTATATTAAAGAAGCGGTTCCGTTCGTCGCCAAGCTTCGTCATTGCGAGGAGCCGCAGGCGACGCGGCAATCCAGAGCCTGCGTAAAGCCCCTGGATTGCTTCGCTTCGCCCGCAATGACGTGAATTGGGGAGCCTTGATGTGACCGGACCCTATGTCCTGACCTTCAGCTGCGTCGACGCGGTGGGCATCGTCGCCGCGGTGACGGGGCTGCTTGCGACACGCGAGGGATTCATTCTCGACAGCCAGCAATATGCCGACCTGGGTTCGGGGCGCTTTTTCATGCGTGTCGAGTTTCGCGGTGCGGGGTCGAACTTTCCCGTCGACCTGGCGGGCGTGCAGGCGGCCTTCGCGCCGATCGTCAGCCGCTTTGCGATGGAAGCGCGGATCAGCGACACCAGCGTCAAGCCACGCTTCGTCATCGCGGTGTCGCAGGGCAGCCACTGTCTCAACGATCTGCTGCATCGCTGGTCGACCGGCAATCTGGCGATCGACGTCGCCGGCGTGGTGTCGAACCACGAAGCGCAGCGGCGGCTTTCGGAATGGCATGGGGTGCCTTTTCATCACCTGCCCGTGAGCGATGCCAACCGCGCCGAACAGGAAGCGGCGATCCTGCAGATCATGGCCGAGGCGGGCGCGGAATATCTGGTGCTGGCGCGCTATATGCAGGTCTTGTCGGAGGATCTGTCGGCGAAACTCGCGGGACGCTGCATCAACATCCACCACAGCTTCCTGCCGGGTTTCAAGGGCGCGAAACCCTATCATCGGGCGCACGAGCGCGGGGTGAAGCTGATCGGTGCGACCGCGCATTTCGTAACGAGCGACCTCGACGAGGGGCCGATTATCGAGCAGGCGGTCGAGCGCGTCGATCATCGCGACGGTGTCGATGAGCTGATCCGCATCGGCCGCGACACCGAGGCGCAGGTGCTGGCGCGCGCGGTGCGCTGGGTCGCCGAGCAGCGCGTTTTGATCGACGGCCGCAAGACGGTGGTTTTCCGGTGACGCCGGGTATAGGTAGTGAATCGCAACGATAATCAGGAGGAGCGGAGAGCCATGTACAGTCACAATATGGTCGGTGCGAACGACATCGAAGCGGCGCGAAAATTCTATGACGCGACCTTTCAGGCGATCGGCGGCAAGCCCGCGATCCAGGACGACAAGGGCCGGCTGATCTATGTGCACAATGGCGGACTGTTCCTCGTCGGGCCTCCGATCGACGGCGAGCCGGCGACCGCAGGCAATGGCTGCACGATCGGCTTTGCGATGGAAGGGCCCGAGCAGGCCAAGGCGTGGCACGACGCGGGCGTCGCCAACGGCGGCACCGCGATCGAAGACCCACCGGGCGTGCGCGAAGGCGGGTTCGGCGCCATGTATCTCGCCTATCTTCGCGATCCCTCGGGTAACAAGCTCTGCGCGCTGCACCGCATCGTGTGAGGTTCGATCATGCGCGGCGAAGCGGGATTGCGAACGGACCTGAAGGCACTTGCTATCCCCTTCGCCGAGCATGAGCATGATGCGGTGTTCACCGTTGCCGAAAGCGACGCGGTGCACGCCGCGATGCCGGGGGCGCATACGAAAAATCTGTTCCTGAAGGATGCGGGCGGGGCATTTTGGCTCGTAACCGTGCCGTCGGATGCGCGCGTCGATCTGAAGGCGCTGCCCGCCGCGATCGGCAGCAAGCGCGTGAGCTTCGGCAAGGCTGGCGATATGGAGCGATTGCTGGGCATTTCGCCGGGGTCGGTGACGCCGCTCGCGGCGATCAATGCGCAGCCTGGGAGCGTTACCGTGGTGCTGGATGCGGCGCTGGCGACCGCGCCCGCCGTCAACGTCCACCCGCTCCGCAACACCGCGACGCTGGGGCTGTCGGGCGGATCGATCCTCGACCTGCTGCGTCATTGGGGGCATGATCCGGTGACCGCACCCATCCCCGTTCAGGAAGCAGCATGACCCTCGAAACCATCTCCACCACCCGCAGCCATGGCGGCACGCAGGGCGTTTACAAGCACGCGAGCACGACCACCGGCACCGACATGACCTTTGCGGTCTTCGTTCCGGATCATGCCCACGGCGCCAAGTTGCCGGTACTCTGGTATCTGTCGGGGCTGACCTGCACCCACGCCAATGTGATGGAGAAGGGCGAATATCGCGCCGCCTGCGCCGAGCATGGCGTGATCTTCATCGCGCCCGACACCAGCCCGCGCGGCGAGGATGTGCCCGACGATCCCGACGGGGCCCATGACTTCGGGATGGGCGCGGGCTTCTATGTCGATGCGACCGAGGAGCCGTGGGCGAAACATTACCGGATGCGCTCCTATGTCGAGGACGAGCTGCCCTCGCTGGTGCTGCGCAATTTCGCGAGCGCCGACCTGACGCGGCAGGCGATCACGGGGCATTCGATGGGCGGGCACGGCGCGCTGACGATTGGCCTGCGCAATCAGGACCGCTTCCGCTCGGTCTCGGCCTTTTCGCCGATCGTCGCGCCGTCGCAGTGCCCGTGGGGCCAGAAGGCGCTCGGCGGTTATCTTGGCGATGACCGCGAGGACTGGCACGCTTATGATGCGTGCGCGCTGCTCGATCAGGGGTTGCGCGTGCCCGACCTGCTCGTCGACCAAGGCGATGCCGACAATTTCCTGACCGAACAGCTCAAGACCGAATTGCTGGTCGAAGCGTGCGGGCGGGCAGGACAGAAGGCCGACATCCGCATGCAGCCGGGCTATGATCACAGCTATTATTTCATCTCGACCTTCATGGCCGAGCATGTCGCTTGGCACGCGGAGCGGTTGAAGGCGTAATTTCTCCCTCTCTTCGGGGCGGGGATGGGGGAAAAGCCTTTAGCGCCGCGAACCCTCCCCACTCCCGCAAGCGGGAGGGGTTCAGGGGTGTTCGGGAATCAGCAGGCTCGATCCGGTCGTCCGCCCGGCCTCCAGATCGGCGTGCGCCCTTGCCGCATCTTCCAGCGAATAGCGCTGACCGACAGTGATCCGCACCGCGCCGCCCTCGATCATTTCGAACACCCGGTCGGCGCCTGCCGCGCGTTCACCGGGCAGGTGATAATAATCGAACAGGGTCGGACGCGTCACGAACTGCGAGCCATGCTGCGCGAGGATGCCGAGGTTGACGCCGGTGACGGGGCCGCCGGCGTTGCCATAGCTGACGATGAGCCCGCGGCGCGCGGTGGATTTGAGCGAGGTCGCCCAGGTCGCCATGCCGATGCCGTCGAAGGTGACGGGCACGCCCTGGCCGTCGGTGATTTCGCGGACATGCGCGGCAACATCTTCGGCCTTGTAGCGGATGACATGATCGGCGCCCGCCTCGCGCGCGGCATGCTCCTTCGCTTCGGTGCTGACGGTGCCGATGACCGTGGCTCCGATGGCCTTCAGCCATTGGACGAGGATCAGCCCGACGCCGCCGGCGGCGGCATGGACGAGCACCGTCGAACCCGCTTCGACCTTGGCACAGCGCTCGACGAGCATCTCGACGGTGCAAGCCTTGAGCAGCGCGGCGGCGGCGGTTTCATCGTCGATGCCGGGCGGCAGCTTGAAAAGCGAGGATGCGGGGACGAGCCGCGCCGACGCATAGGCGTTGCGCTGCGGGCCGAAGGTTGCGACCCGGTCGCCGGGCCGGATGCCGTGAACGTCGGCGCCGATTGCGATCGCCTCGCCCGCAGCCTCGACCCCGAGCCCGCCGGGAAGCTCGATCGGATAGGTGCCGTCGCGGTGATAGGTGTCGAGATAGTTGAGCCCGACCGCGGTTTGTCGCACGAGGACCTGACCGGGGCCGGGTTCGCCGAGCGTGACCTCGCGCCAGTCGATGACCTCGGGCCCGCCCTGGCTTTCGATAAAGGCTTCGATCGCTTTCATCCGCCGCTCTCCTGCTGTCCGGTCCATCTGGTGGGCGAGGGAGGCGAGTGCAATAGCGGTGCGACAAAAGCCCCTCCCCATCAGGGGAGGGGTTCGGTTTTACTTCGACGGGCGGCGCGGGCTGCGCTGACCGTAGGGCTTGGGCTTGTAGCGTTCGGTGTTGCTGCCCGGCGCGCGCGGACCGCGCGGTCCCGAGCGATCGCCGAACCCGCGATCGCCACCGGGCGCACGAGCGAAATTGCCGCGCGGCGCCCCATCACGCGGGGACTTGTCGCGGCGCGGCGGATAGGTCGGGCCGTCGGGGGCCGGCGTGATCGACACGCCGCTGTCGTCTTCACCATCCTGATTTGCGGTGCGCGTCACGGCCTCGGCGAAGCGGTCGGCGATCGCGCGCGGGATGTTGAACATCGTTTCCTTGGGGCCGATGCGGATCGCGCCGATTTCGTTCTTGCTCACATGGCCGCGGCGGCAGAGCAGGGGCAGGATCCAGCGCGGATCGGCATTCTGGTGGCGGCCGATGTTGAGGCGGAACCAGACGGCGTCCTCGAACCCCTCGCGGCGATCGCCGCCACGTTCGGGGCGCTCGAAACGCTCGCCGCGCTCGGGACGGCCGGCGGCGTCGCGGCCGCGCGGGCCGTTGTCGAGCAGATCCTCGGGCGGCGGCATCAGCGCGCGGTGCGAGCGGACGAGCGAGGCGGCGATATCCTCGGGCGTGCGCTCGGCCATCAGGCGCTGCGCGAGCTCGAGATCCTCGGGTTCATGCTCTTGCGGCGTGAGCAGCTTCTCCATCAACCGTTCCTGGTCGCGCGCGCGCACATCGGCGGCGGTCGGTGCGTCCATCCACTCGGCCTCGATTCGCGCGCCGCGCAGCATGCCGTCGACGCGGCGGCGGCGCGGATAGGGGACGATGATGACCGCGGTGCCCTTTTTGCCGGCGCGGCCGGTGCGGCCCGAACGGTGCTGGAGCGCTTCGGCGTCGCGCGGGATTTCGACGTGGATGACGAGGCTGAGCGTCGGCAGGTCGATGCCGCGCGCGGCGACGTCGGTCGCGACGCAGACCTTGGCGCGACGGTCGCGAAGCGCTTGCAGCGCCTGATTGCGCTCGTTCTGGCTATGCTCGCCCGACAGCGCGACGGCGGCAAAGCCGCGCTCGACAAGGCTGGCATGAAGGCGGCGGACGTTGTCGCGCGTCGCGCAGAACAGCATCGCGGTCTCGGCATCGTGCAGGCGGAGCAGGTTGACGACCGCGCCTTCGATGTCGGCGGGGGCGACGGTCACCGCCTGATAGGCGATGTCGCCATGGCCGCGGTCTTCGCCGACGGTCGAGATACGCAGTGCGTCTTGCTGGTAACGCTTGGCAAGCTGGACGATCGGCTTGGGGAGCGTCGCCGAGAACAGCAAAGTGCGGCGCGTCGCGGGGGTGCCGTCGAGGATTTCCTCCAGATCGTCGCGAAAGCCCATGTCGAGCATTTCATCGGCTTCGTCGAGCACGGCGACGCGCAGCGCGCTGAGGTCGAGCGCCCCGCGTTCGAGATGGTCGCGCAGGCGGCCGGGGGTGCCGACGACGATCTGCACACCCTGACCCAGGGCGCGGCGTTCCTTGCTCGCGTCCATGCCGCCGACGCAGGTTGCGATGCGCGCGCCGGCCTTGCCGTAAAGCCAGGCGAGTTCGCGGCTGACCTGCAGAGCGAGTTCGCGCGTCGGCGCGACGATGAGCGCCAGCGGCGAGGTTGCGAAGGGCAGGCGGCCGTCTTCGAGCAGTTCGTCGGCCATCGCGAGACCGAAGGCGACGGTCTTGCCCGAGCCGGTCTGGGCGGAGACGAGGAGGTCGCGGCCCTTGGCTTCGTCTTGCGTGACCTGCGTCTGGACGGGGGTGAGCGCTTCATAGCCGCGCGCGGTGAGGGCGTCCGCAAGGACGGGCGAAAGTTGTTCGAAAGGCATGTTGTTCTTCTTATCCTGAGCAGCAAAGGCGCCGCGGTTGTGTCTTCGCTGCCCCGGCCTTGCCCCGGGGTCTGTCGCCCGGGATCGAAAATTGGGTCATGGATGCCGAAACGCGTCCGGCATGACGAAGAATTATGTGGGTTTTTCCTAAAGGGCCTGGCCCGCCGCGTGCCCGCTGGCCCAAGCCCATTGAAAATTATAGCCGCCCAGCCACCCGGTGACATCCACGGCTTCGCCGACCGCATACAGCCCCGGCACGCTTTTGGCCATCATTGTTTGCGAGGACAGGTTCGCGGTCGAAATTCCGCCGACGGTAACCTCTGCCTTGGCGAAGCCTTCGGTGCCGTTGGGGTGGAAAGGCCAGCGCTTGAGGCGCGCTTCGGCGTCGGCAAGCTTGCGGTCGGTCAACGCGCCGAGTTCGCCGGGAAGCGCGAGGCGTTCGGCGAGCGTCTGCGCGAGGCGGTCGGGCAGGGCGAGCGCCGAAACGAGCGTCGCGCGCGGGCGCACGCGCTTGGTTTCGATGAGCCAGCCCGGCCCGGCGTCGGGGAGGAAGTCGATCGTCACCGGCTCGCCGTGCCGCCAGTAGCTGCTGACTTGGAGGATCGCGGGTCCCGACAGACCCTTGTGCGTGAAAAGCGCGGCTTCGCGGAACGCCGCCTTGCCTGCGCGCGCTTCAACGGGGGTCGCGACGCCCGAGAGGTCACGGAACAGCACATCGTTGCCGCCAAGCGTCAGCGGGACGAGCGCGGGGCGCGGCTCGACGACCTTGAGGCCGAACTGGCGGGCGAGGTCGTAAGCGAAACCGGACGCGCCCATCTTCGGGATGGACGGCCCGCCGGTCGCGATGACGAGGTTGGCGGCGGTGAAGGGCTGGTCGCCGAAAATCACCCGGAACTTGCCATCCGCATGTGTCACTTCGCGAACCGGCTGGTCGCAGCGGACCTCGACCCCGCCCTTCGCGCATTCGTCGAGCAGCATCGCGACGACCTGTTTGGCCGAGCCGTCGCAGAAGAGCTGCCCGAGCGTCTTTTCATGGTGCGCGATGCCATGGCGATCGACGAGCGCGATGAAGTCGGCGGGGGTGTAGCGCGCGAGCGCCGACTTCGCGAAATGCGGGTTCGCCGAGATATAGCGGTCGGGGACGGTGTGGATATTGGTGAAGTTGCAGCGCCCGCCGCCCGAGATCAGGATTTTCTTCCCCACCTGATCAGCGTGGTCGAGCAGCAGGACGCGCCGCCCCCTTTGCCCCGCGACCGCGGCGCACATCAGCCCGGCCGCGCCGGCACCCAGCACGATGGCGTCATAATCGGGGGCGGTCATGGATGCGTCAGTGCAGCTTTGCGATCGACAGGCCATCGGCCTTGGCGCGTGTCTTCACCGATTCCTCGCTGCGCGTCAGCGCCTTGGCGATGGCTTTCAATGCCATGCCCTTTTTCGCAAGCGTGTGGAGCTTGTCGATCTCGGCCGCGGTCCACGGCTGTTTGTGGCGTTCGAACCTGTCTTTCATGCCAAGACCTCCGGATCGGCGGTGGCGGCAAGGATTTCGATGGCGTCCTCACGTCCCTGAAATGCGACCATGTCGCCCGCCTCGGCGCCCATCAAGGCGCGGCCGAGCGGCGAGGTGAAGGCGATGCGGCCCGCTGCGGGGTCGGCCTCGTCATGGCCGACGATCGTGACGACCCGCTCGGAGCCGCCCAACGCATAGCGCACGCGGCTGCCGATGCCGACGACATCGTCGCCGGGGAGCGCCTGCACGTCGGCGGTCGCCTGACGCGTATGGAGGTAGCGAAGTCGGCGCTGGAGCTTTTTGCGCGCGTCGCCGTCGGTTTCGGCGGCGATTGCGGTGTTGAGACGCGCAACCTCTTCGCCGATCAGACGGAGGCCGCGTGGCGTTACGAGATTGGGGCCGACAGGAATCGGCCACTCGAACTCGGGTTCTTTATGTTCGTCGTCGCTCTCGCGGCGAAAGGCTACGCTCATCGTCTCATTCCTGAAGGATGCGCGCCTTTGCGCCACGAAGGTGGCGACAAGATGGCGGCTTGCGCTGGACAGCGGTGGCAAGCGTGTGTTACGTAAGCAATACACAAAGGAGATTCTCGATGCGTAACTGGACGATGGCGGTTCTGCCGCTGGCTCTCGCGATGACCGTTACGGCGTGCAGCGCCGAGGTGACGAGCGACGGCAAGGGCGGCACGCGCACGGTCGATGCGGGACCGGCGACGACGCAGGCCTATGACCTCACGGGCTTCACCGGCGTCAAGGTCGCGGGTCCCGACGATGTGACGATCCGCCGCGGCGACGCTTTCTCGATCACCGCCAAGGGGCCGAAGGCGGTGATCGACGAGCTGGAAATCGAACTCGACGGCGACATGCTGTCGATCGGACGCAAGAATTCGGGTTTCAGCTTCAGCGGCGACGACGATGATGTCGAGATCGCGATCACCATGCCGGCGCTCCGCGCCGTGCGCCTGACCGGATCGGGCGAGATCGACGCCGATGCGGTTGATGGCGACGCGGCCGAGGCGGTCGTGACCGGATCGGGCGACCTCAAGGTCGGCGCGCTGAACGGCAAGAGCGCCAAGATCACGATATCGGGATCGGGCGATATCGAGGTCGGTGGCGGAACGATCGGGTCGGGTAATTTCGACGTGACCGGATCGGGCAGCATCGCGGCGGGCGGGCTCGCCGCGACGACGCTCGACGTGTCGATCACCGGATCGGGCGACGTCGATGCGAAAGCGAGCAGCAGCGCCGACATTTCGATCCTGGGGTCGGGCGACGCGACGATCGGCGGCGGCGGCAAATGTTCGACGCGCACGATGGGGTCGGGCACCGCGACCTGCAACTGAGGCGCCTATGGTGCTGCCGGCCCGAAAAGGTTAGGGGAGCACCATGACCAGCGCCCTGCCATATTTCGCAAGGGGCGTCGCTGTCGCGGCGGCCGCCCTGTCGCTCCTGTCGCTCGCCGGCCCCGTGTCGGCGGCCGAGAAACGCTTCGGCCTGACCAGTTTCGAGGCGATCGAGGTCAGCGCCGACGTCGCGGTCGAGGTGGTGACGCGCGCGCCGGTGAGCGCGGTGGCGACGGGACCGCAGGACGCCCTCGACCGGCTGAGCCTGGAAAGCCGCGACGGACGGCTGGTGATCAGCCAGCGCCAGTTCGCGGGGGATGAAAAGCGCGGGGCGCCGCGGGGACCGGTGACGGTGCGGGTGAACGCCGCCAATTTGAACAGCGCGACGCTTGCCGGGGCGGGGTCGCTCCGGATCGACACGCTGAAGGGGCAGCGTGCCATGGTCGGGCTGCGCGGCCCGGGGCGGCTGGACGTTGGCGCGATCGCGGCCGACCGATTGCAAGTGGCGATGATCGGCAACGGCACGATGACGCTCGGCGGTGCGGCCAAGACCGCGCAGATGACATTGTCGGGCGCGGGCGTCGTCGATGCCGGCTCGCTGTCGGTCGGCGCGCTGATCAGCGACAGCGAGGGCGCGGGCGATCATATATTGCGCGCGGTCAAGAGCGCGGCAGTCACGTCGCGCGGGATCGGCAAGGTTGTGGTGCTCGGGCGGCCTGTGTGCACCGTGCGCAATGTCGGCAGCGGGTCGGTGACCTGCGGGACGGGGAAATAGTTGTTAGGCGAACGGCGGCTGGCGACCGATTGCTGCCGATAGAGATGTGTGCCCCGGCGAAAGCCGGGGTCCAGAATTCCCGCGCTAGCATTGCGCTTTTCCGCTCTGGGCCCCGGCTTTCGCCGGGGTGCACAAGGGTCCGCTTTCCACCCCAAAGCCGACTTTGGGCTCAATGCGCCGCCGCGCCCAGGCCGTCGATCTTTTTCGACTGGCGCGCGATCAGCCCGGGGAACCAGCGCGCGAGGCGCGACAGTCGCCGCGCCATCTTGCCGACGGGCATATGCACGCGGTCGCCATGCACCGCATCCCACGCCGCCTTTGCGACGTCCTCGACCGGCGAAATCTCGAATCCGCTGGCGGACAGGCGGCTGCGCGCGGGTTCGTTGCTGTCAGCGCTGACCTGATCGAGCAAGGGTGTGTCGATGAAGCCGGGCATCAGCGAGCGCACCTTGATACCGTGTTTGGCGAATTCGATCTCGAGCGCCTCGGTCAATCCGCGCACCGCGAATTTGGTCGCCGAATAGACCGCGAGCCCCGCGACGCCGTAAAAGCCCGACGCCGAGCCGGTGTTGAGGATCGCCGATCCCGGCGTCGCCTTGAGCAGCGGCAGCGCCATATAGATGCCGTTGACGACTCCGCCGAAGTTGATTGCGATCAGCCGGTCGGCCTCCTCGGGCGCCATGTCCATATATTGCCCGCCCGACCCGATGCCGGCGTTGTTGAAGAGGACGTCGAGGCGGCCGCCGCTCACGCTGGCGAAATCGTCCAGCGCGACCCTCCACTGGTCGCGGTCGCGCACGTCCATGACGTGGCGCGACGACGCGCCCTCGGGAAGCAGCGCGGCGGTTTCATCGATCCCGGCGCGGTTGACGTCGGCGATGCCGACGAACCAGCCCTGCCCCGCGAAATGGCGCGCGACCGCCCGGCCGATGCCCGATCCGCCCCCGGTGATGAAAATCGCCTTCCGTGCCATCCGGCCCCTCCTTACATTGATGTCAATGAGACATGATGCGAAGTCGATGTCAGGGTCAAGCGGCAATCGCGGCTTGGCAATATCCGGCGCCGATGGCTAAGAGGGCGGGGATGACCCGCGGCCTTCGTTCTATCATCCTGTCGCTGCTGATGCTGTGCGCGGGCCTCGCCGCCCCCGCGCGCGCCGAAGTGGTCGTGAGCTTTTACAGCCATGATTTCGGCGACCGATTTCCGCACGCCTTCATCGTGATGAAGGGCAGGCTCGACACGACGGGCGAGGCGGTCGATGCCAATTACGGCTTCACCGCGGTTTCGGTCAGCCCCGCGATCCTGTTCGGGTCGGTGAAGGGCAAGGTCGAATCGTCGAAGCCCGACTATATCGAAAAGAGCGACCGCCAGTTCGACGTGACGGTCGACGATGCGACCTATGGGCGGGTCTTGGCGAAGGTCGCCGAATGGCGCGACCGCGAGCAGCCGAGTTACAGCCTGAACAAGCGCAACTGCGTCCATTTCGTGATGGAGCTGGCCGAGGTCGTCGGCTTGCAGGTCAATCGCAAAAGCAAATTGTTCAAGAAGCCCAAGAGCTTTCTGATCGAAGTGAAGGGGTTGAATCCCGGTCTGACGGAGCCCGCCAAAGCCCCCGCCCCCTAGACGCCGCGCGGCTTTCACCCTATGTTCAGGGGACGGGGCGCAATATTCCACGCTCCCGAACGTATAGAGGGGCGATTCTTGCGGTTGTTGTTGACCCTTTTGGCATTGCTGACCGGCCTAGCGACCGCCGACCGGGCAGTTGCCGCGCCTGCCGTTCCGGCGGCGATGGGGGCGCTGGTCCTGCTGGCCGAAACGACGGGCAAGACCGAAGCGAACGATACCGAGCGCCGCCCCACCACCAACACCGCGCCGCGGCGCACGTCGACCGGCAGCGGCAAGCCGCGCAAGGCGGCTCCGCCGTATCTGCCCGGTCTGCTGACCGGTAGCGACCGCGCACTAGAATAGCGCCGGGTCGTTCGCGCCTGTTCAGGGCGCCGCCTCGCGATGAGGCCCGTTTCATCTGTCTTGCGGCTGAAAAACGCCGCCATTTCATTCTAAATCCAAGGGAAATTCCATGTTTTCTGGCCTCGCCAAGAGCCTGTTCGGCTCGTCCAACGACCGTTACGTCAACTCGATCCGCAAGATCGTCGACAAGATCAATGCCTTCGAACCCGCGATGCAGGCGCTCGATGACGCTGGGCTGCAGGCGCAGACGCAGACATTCCGCGACCGGCTGGGCGCCGGCGAGACGCTCGACGACATCCTGCCCGAAGCTTTCGCCACGGTGCGCGAGGCGGCGGTCCGCACGCTCGGCATGCGCCATTTCGACGTCCAGATGATCGGCGGCGTTGTGCTCCACCGCGGCGAAATCGCCGAAATGGCGACGGGCGAGGGCAAGACGCTGATGGCGACGCTGCCCTGTTATCTGAACGCGCTCGAGGGCAAGGGCGTCCATGTCGTGACCGTCAACGACTATCTCGCCCGCCGCGACGCCGAGTGGATGGGCACCGTCTATGGCTTCCTTGGCCTGACCACGGGGATCATCGTCCCCAACCTCAACGAGATGCAGCGCCGCGACGCCTATAACAGCGACATCACCTATGCGACGAACAACGAGCTGGGGTTCGATTATCTGCGCGACAATATGAAGTTCGACCGCCAGCAGATGGTCCACCGCGAATTCAACTTCGGCATCGTCGACGAGGTCGATTCGATCCTGATCGACGAAGCGCGCACCCCGCTGATCATCTCGGGCCCGACCGACGACAAGTCGGAGCTTTATATCCGCGTCAACGAGGTGGTGCTCCAGCTCGGCGAGGAGGATTATGAGAAGGACGAGAAGTCGAAGTCGATCAACCTGACCGAAGACGGCACCGAACATGTCGAACGGCTGCTCGAAGCCGCGGGCCTGCTTCAGGGCAACAACCTCTATGACATCGAGAACACACAGGTCGTCCATCACGTCAACCAGGCGCTGAAGGCGATCCAGATGTTCCGGATCGACACCGACTATATCGTCAAGGACGGCAAGGTCGTGATCATCGACGAATTCACCGGCCGCATGATGGACGGCCGCCGCTGGTCCGACGGGCTGCACCAGGCGGTCGAGGCGAAGGAGGGCGTGCAGATCGAGCCCGAAAATCAAACCCTGGCTTCGATCACCTTCCAGAATTATTTCCGCATGTATCCCAAGCTTTCGGGGATGACCGGCACCGCCGCGACCGAGGCCGCCGAATTCTTCGACATCTACAAGATGAATGTCGTCAACATCCCGACCAACCGCCCGATCGCGCGCATCGACGACGAGGATGAATTCTACAAGAATATCAACGACAAGTTCGGCGCGATCGCCAAGACGATCCGCGAAGCGAACGAGCGCGGCCAGCCGGTGCTCGTCGGCACGGTGTCGATCGAGAAGTCCGAGCTGCTCTCCTCCTATCTTGAAAAGGAAGGGGTGCCGCACAGCGTCCTCAACGCGCGCTTCCACGAGAGCGAAGCGCATATCGTCGCGCAGGCGGGCCGCACGGGTGCCGTGACGATCGCGACGAACATGGCGGGCCGCGGCACCGACATCAAACTCGGCGGCAACGAAGAATTCCGTATCGACGACGAGCTCAAGGATCTGCCCGAAGGCCCCGAGCGCGACGCCGGCATCGCGCGGATCAAGGCCGAGGTCGAGGCCGAGCGCGAAGCGGTGAAGGCCGCAGGCGGGCTGTTCGTGCTCGCGACCGAGCGCCACGAGAGCCGCCGCATCGACAACCAGCTGCGCGGCCGTTCGGGGCGACAGGGCGACCCCGGCCTGTCGAAATTCTACCTCTGTCTCGACGATGATCTCCTGCGTATCTTCGGCCCCGACACGCTCTTCTCCAAGATGATGAACAAGAATCTGGAGGACGGCGAAGCGATCGGGTCGAAGTGGCTGTCGAAGGCGATCGAGACCGCGCAGAAGAAGGTCGAGGCGCGCAACTACGACATCCGCAAACAGGTCGTCGAGTACGACAATGTCATGAACGACCAGCGCAAGGTCATCTATGAACAGCGCGGCGAGATCATCGACAGCGAGACCGTCGACGAGGTGATGGCCGCGATGCGTGCCGAGACGGTCAACTCGATCGTCGCCGATGCGTGCCCTCCGGGCAGCTATCCCGAACAATGGGACGTCGAGACGATGAAGGAGCGGGTCGCGAACATCCTCGACCTGGCGCCGCCGATCGACGAGTGGATGCAGGAAGACGCGGTCGACGCCGAAATCTTCGAGGAGCGCATCCAGCAGGCGGCCGACGCGATCGCCGCGGAGAAGGCCGGACTCGTCGACGCCGAAACGTGGAAGGGGATCGAGAAGTCGATCCTGCTCCAGACGCTCGACCATCATTGGAAGGAGCATCTCTCGACGCTCGACGCGCTGCGTCAGGTCGTCTTCCTCCGCGCCTATGCGCAAAAGCAGCCGATCAACGAATATAAGCAGGAAGCCTTTGCGCTGTTCGAGCGCATGCTGTCGAATATCCGCGAGGATGTGACGCGCACCGTCGCGCGCATCGACCTGCGCTTCGAAGAGCCCGAGCCGATGCCGCTCCCCGACCTGCCCGACTTCCTGACCACGCACATCGACCCCTTCACGGGCGAGGATAACAGCGCCGACGTCGATGCGGGCTCGCTGGGCGTGATCGCGAACACGCTGCCGCCGATGCAGGTGCCGAAGCCCGATCTGCCCGAGGGCGAAAATCCCTATGCCGCGCTCGAGATCAGCCGCAACGCGCCGTGCCCCTGCGGTTCGGGCCGCAAGTACAAGCATTGCCACGGGGCGATCTGACCCTATCTCCGCCGCGCGCTTTCGGGCGCGCGGCAAGCCCTTGATGTTACCGTATCAATCCGAGCCACGAGGCCGCTTGCCAAGGTGCGCGGGCGCGATTAGCATCGCCTTCACAAGCTTGGCGGCCGCGTAGCCAGACAAGCGACGCAGCAGGCAGGAACGACGGCGCCGCGCACGCCCACGAGGGCGCGCGCGGTCGGACGGTGGCATGTTGCTTGGAAAGGGCGGGCGCATTTCCTTTTTCGACGAGATGACGGGACAGGGGGGCGACGTCCGGTCGCCCTATCGCGAATATTCCGACTGGTTCAGCCGCGAGGATGCGGCGCGCATCCAGCGCAAGGCGCAGCAGGCCGAGGCCTTTTTCCGCACCACCGGCATCACCTTCAATGTCTATGGCGAGGATGAGGCCGACGAGCGGCTGATCCCCTTCGATGTCGTCCCGCGTATTATCGCGGCGAACGAATGGCGCCGCCTGTCGCGCGGAATCGAACAGCGGGTGCGGGCGTTGAACGCCTTCCTCCACGATATTTATCACCGGCAGGAAATCCTGCGCGCGGGCCGCGTCCCGGTCGATCTGATCTCGCGCAACGAGGCGTTCCTGCCGATGATGATGGGCATGGACCCGCCGGGCGGCGTCTATACGCATATCAGCGGCATCGACATCGTGCGCACCGGCGCCGACGAATATTATGTGCTCGAGGATAATGCGCGCACCCCGTCGGGGGTGTCGTACATGCTCGAAAATCGCGAGACGATGCTTCAGATGTTTCCCGAGCTGTTCGCGAAGATTTCGGTGCGCGAGGTCAGCGATTATCCGCTCAAGCTGTTGAAGTCGCTCGCCGCCTGCGCGCCGCCCGCGTGCAACGGGACGCCGACGGTCGCGGTGTTGACGCCGGGCATTCATAACAGCGCCTATTTCGAGCACAGCTTCCTCGCCGACCAGATGGGCGCCGAACTGGTCGAAGGGCATGATTTGCGCGTCGTCGACGGCCGCGTCGCGATGCGCACGACGCAGGGCTATACGCCGATCGACGTCCTCTATCGCCGCGTCGACGATGATTTCCTCGACCCGCTCAATTTCCGCCCGGACTCGATGCTCGGCGTGCCGGGGATCTGGGACGTCTATCGCGCCGGCGGGATCACGATCGCCAACGCGCCCGGGACGGGGATCGCCGACGACAAGGCGCTCTACAGCTATATGCCCGACATCATCGAATTCTATACCGGCGAAAAGGCGCTGCTGCCCAATGTGCCGACCTGGCGCTGCTCCGAGCCCGAACATCTCAGGGAAGTGCTCGACCGGCTGCCCGAGCTGGTGGTCAAGGAGGTCCACGGGTCGGGCGGATACGGCATGCTCGTCGGCCCGGCGGCGAGCAAGAAGGAGATTGCCGCCTTCCGCGCCAAGCTGGAAGCGAACCCGCGCAATTATATCGCGCAGCCGACCCTGTCGCTGTCGACCGTGCCGATCTTCACCAAGGCGGGGCTTGCGCCGCGCCACGTCGACCTTCGCCCCTTCGTGCTGATGTCGCCGCAGGGGATCAGGATCACGCCGGGCGGCCTGACGCGGGTTGCGATGAGCAAGGGATCGCTGGTGGTCAATTCGAGCCAGGGCGGCGGGACCAAGGATACATGGGTGCTGGAGGATTGATGGTGCGTATCGTCCCCTTTCCCCGTCATTGCGAGCGAAGCGAAGCAATCCAGAGCGGTTTACGCAACTCTGGATTGCCGCGTCGCTTCGCTCCTCGCAATGACGAAATGGATGGGGCCTCAGCGGAGGGGGCTGCCCCATGCTAGGGAAAACCGCTGGTGCTCTTTACTGGATGGCGCGCTATCTGGAGCGCAGCGAAAACAACGCGCGGTTGATTGACGCAGGTTTTCGCATCGCACTGACCCGATCGAGCACCGCGGCGGCCGAGTGGCGATCGGTGCTCGTGACTGCGGGGCAGGATTATGCCTTTCGGCAGACGCAGCAGGATTATCATTCGCAGCGCGTCGTCGATTTCATGCTGCGCGATCCTGCCAATCCGTCGAGCATCATGTCGGTTGTCAAGCAGGCGCGCGACAACGCCCGCACCGCTCGTACCTATCTGACCCGCGAGGCATGGGAAGCGATCAATACGAGCTGGATGACGCTCGGCGCGCTGCTGAAACGGCAGGTGCGCGAGGATGATTTGCCCGACGTGCTTGCGGCGATCCGCCAGCAGAGCGGATTGGTGCGCGGCGCTTTTGCGGGGACGATGCTGCGCAATGACGGCTATAATTTCTCGCGCCTCGGCACCTTCCTCGAGCGCGCCGACAACACCGCGCGCATCCTCGACGTCAAATATTACCTGCTCCTGCCTTCGGTCGCGCATATCGGCACGTCGATCGACAATGTGCAGTGGGAGACGATCCTGCGCTCGGTGTCGGCGCACCGCGCCTATCACTGGCTCTACGGAACCGAGATCAGCGCGCTGAAGATCGCCGAATTCCTGATCCTCTATAAACAGATGCCGCGCAGCTTGGCTTTCTGCTGCGACAAGATGAACGACAATCTCGCGTGGCTTCAGCACGCTTATGGCGAGGAGACCGATGCAGTGCGCATGGGGGCGTCGATCTGCCGCGACCGGCTGACGCGTCCGATCGCGTCGATCTTCGACGGCGGGCTGCACGAGTTCATCACCGAGTTCCTCCGCGCCAATGCCGCACTCGCGCGGCAGATCGAGCGCGATTACCGGTTCGTGGAGTAAGCATGCGCCTGCGCGTCGAACATATCACCCATTATCAATATGACAGCCCGGTCCGCTATGCGCTCCAGCAGTTGAAGCTGACGCCGAAGGAACGGCCGGGGCAGCAACTGATCCACGACTGGACGATCGCGATCGAGGGCGGAGCGCAGCAGCTTCACTATACCGACCATCACGGCAATGGCGTCGATCTGGTGTCGGTCGATGGGGGAACCAGCGAACTCGTCATCCGCTGCGCCGGCGAGGTCGAACTCATCACATGGGACGGAGTGATCGGGCCGCACCGCGGCGCGATGCCGCTCTGGACCTTTTTGCGCCCGACGCCGCTGACGCGCGCGGGGCGCGGGGTGCGTTCGCTGACCGCCGAACTGGGCCGCGACTTCGTCAACGATATCGAGCGCGCGCATGCGCTGTCGGCGCTGATCCTGGACAGGCTGGCCTATCGAATCGGCGTCACCGACGCCGAGACGACCGCCGAGCAGGCGCTGGCGGGGGATGGCGGGGTGTGCCAGGACCATGCGCATATCTTCATCGCGGCGATGCGCCACCTCGGGCACCCGGCGCGTTATGTCTCGGGCTATCTGATGATGAACGACCGGACGCATCAGGACGCGACGCATGGCTGGGCGGAGGCGCATTTCGACCATATCGGCTGGATCGGCTTCGACGTGAGCAACGGCCATTCGCCCGACCAGCGCTATATTCGCGTCGCGACCGGGCTCGATTATCGCGACGCCGCCCCGGTTCGCGGCATGCGTTATGGTGCGGCGCAAGAAAATCTGGTTGTCCAATTGCAGGTCCAGCAATAAGCGGACCGGGGCGGTCCAGGATTATCGGGGCGGGGATTACGGGGTTCGATGACTTATTGCGTTGGCATGCGGTTGAACAAAGGGCTGGTGTTCATGTCGGACACCCGCACCAATGCGGGTGTCGACGACATCTCGCAGGTCCGCAAGATGCGCAGCTGGACGCTGCCGGGCGAGCGCGTGATCACGCTGATGTCGGCGGGCAATCTCGCGACCACGCAGGCGGTCGTCAGCCTGCTCGACGAGCGCACGAAGGCGCCCGAGGAGCGGCATCCGTCGATCCTCGCTGCGCCGTCGATGTTCGCGGTCGCGACGATCGTCGGCGAAACGCTGCGCAGCATCGTGATGCGCCACAATGACGAGGGCCCTGCGGCGGAGTCGCTGTTCCGCGCCTCGCTGATCGTCGGCGGGCAGATCAGGGGATCGGAGCCCCGGCTGTTCCTGATCTATCCCGAAGGCAATTTCATCGAGGCGGGCGAGGACAACCCTTTCTTCCAGATCGGTGAGACGAAATATGGCCGGCCGATCATCGTCCGCTCATACGATCCCGCGATGTCGTTCGAGGACGCGGTGAAATTGCTGTGCGTCTCGTTCGATTCGACGATTCGCGCGAACGCGGGAGTCGATTTGCCGATCGACCTCAAGATTCACGAGCGCGACGAATTTGCGACCGTGCGCGAGCGGCGTTTCGAGCGCGACGACGCCTATTTCCACAGCGTGTCGCACGGCTGGGCCGAGGCGCTCGGGATTGCGCTGGCCGAGCTACCGGACTTCCATTTTTAGAGCAGGTGAGGCCGGCAAAAATGCGTGCTCCCGCGAAGGCGGGAGCCCATCTCCGGCCGGCGCGATTTTGAAACGACCGGAGATGGGTCCCCGCCTTCGCGGGGACACACGGCGCCATGGCGCACCGTTACCGGTTTTTCCGCCCCTCGATCAGTCCGTCGACGAGGCTTGGGTCGGCGAGCGTCGAGGTGTCGCCCAATGATCCGAAGTCATTCTCGGCGATCTTGCGCAGGATGCGGCGCATGATCTTGCCCGAACGCGTCTTCGGCAGCGCGGGGGTGAGGTGGATATGGTCGGGGGTCGCGATCGGGCCGATTTCCTTGCGCACCTGCTGCTTCAATGCGGCGGCGACCTCGTCGGTCGGCTCGACCCCGGCGTTTAGGGTGACATAGGCATAGATGCCCTGGCCCTTGATGTCGTGCGGAAAGCCGACGACCGCGGCCTCGGCGACGAGGTCGTGGAGGACGAGCGCGCTTTCCACCTCGGCGGTGCCCATGCGATGGCCCGACACGTTGATGACGTCATCGACCCGGCCGGTAATGCGCCAATAGCCGTCGGTATCGCGGCGGCAGCCGTCGCCGGTGAAATATTTGCCCTTGTAGGTCGAGAAATAGGTCTCGGCGAAGCGGCCATGGTCGCCATAGATTGTCCGCGCCTGCCCCGGCCAGCTGTGCGTGATGCACAGATTCCCCTCGGCGGCGCCACCGGTCTGTTCGCACACCAACGTCTTGCCCTCGGCATCGACGAGCTCGGGACGGATGCCGAAGAAGGGGCGTCCCGCGCTGCCGGGCTGCATCGGATGCGCGCCCGGAAGCGTGGTGATCATGATGCCGCCGGTCTCGGTCTGCCACCAGGTGTCGATCACGGGCACGCGGCCCTTGCCGACGACCTGATGATACCAGCGCCACGCCTCCGGGTTGATCGGTTCGCCGACGCTGCCGAGCAGGCGGATCGAGGAGAGATCATGGCGCGTCACATAATCGTCGCCCTCGCGCATCAGCGCGCGGATCGCGGTCGGCGCGGTGTAGAGAATGTTGACTTTGTGCTTGTCGACGACCTGCCAGAAGCGGTCGTGGTCGGGGTAATTGGGCACGCCCTCGAACATCAAAGTCGTCGCGCCATTCTGGAGCGGGCCATAGACGACGTAGCTGTGGCCGGTGACCCAGCCGATATCGGCGCTGCACCAGAAGATTTCGCCCGGGCGATAGTCGAAGCCATAATAGAAGGTGCTGGCGGTCCAGACGCTATAACCGCCGACGGTATGGAGCACGCCCTTGGGCTTGCCGGTCGAACCCGAAGTGTAGAGGATGAAGAGCGGGTCCTCGGCGTTCATCGGCTCGCACGGGCAATCGGCCTCGACGTCGGCCGAGAGCGCGTCGTACCAATGGTCGCGGCCTTCCTTCATCATCACGTCGCCGCCCGTATGCGCGATGACGAGCACCGCCTTCACCTCGACGCGTTCTAGCGCCTTGTCGACATTGGCTTTCAGGGGAACGACCTTGCCGCCGCGCAGCCCTTCGTCGGCGCAGATCACCCAGTCGCTGGCGCAATCCTCGATCCGGCCGTGGATCGCCTCGGGCGAGAAACCGCCGAAGACGACGCTGTGCACCGCGCCGATGCGCGCGCAGGCGAGCATCGCGACCGCGCCCTCGGGAATCATGGGCATATAGATGGTGACGCGGTCGCCCTTCTGGACGCCCATTTTCTTGAGCGTATTCGCGAAGCGGACGACGTCGGCGAGCAGCGCGGCGTAACTGATGTGCCGGGTTTCGCCGTCGGGCGCGTCGGGCTCGAAGATGATCGCGATACGGTCCCCATGGCCCGCCGCGACGTGACGATCGACGGCGTTGTGGCAAAGGTTGAGAAAGCCATCCTCATACCATTTGATTTCGACGGGGTTGTACGACCAGTTGCCGATTTTCGTCGGCGGCGTGATCCAGTCGATCCGCTTCGCCTGCTCGGCCCAGAAGGCGTCGGGGTCGGCGATGCTTTGCGCATAGAGCCGGTCATAGTCGGCGGTGGTGCAGTGCGTGTTCGCGGCGGCGTCGGCGGGGACGGGAACCAGCGGTTCGGAGGGGGGTAGGTCGGACACGTCTGCTTCTCCCGCTTTCGGTTTGACTCGCTTGCTGGCTGCGATAACCCGCGAGCCACAAACTGCAAGGGCGCGCTGGCGCTGATGAAGGGACAGATGATGACGATATTGGGCCAGGAAGTCGCGCGGCTGCTCGATGGACTTGGGGTGGACCGGGCGCTGTGGACCGAAGGGTCGATGCCCTCGGTGACGCCGCTGACCGGCGAACAGCTGGGCATGGTGCAGGTCGTCGATGTCGCGGCGACGGACGAGGCGCTGGGCAAGGCGAGCGCGGCGTTCCGCGCCTGGCGCGACGTGCCCGCGCCGCGCCGCGGCGAGCTGGTGCGGCTGTGGGGTGAAGAATTGCGCGCCGCGAAGGACGACCTTGCCAGGCTGGTGACGATCGAGGCGGGCAAGATCCCGTCCGAGGGCGCGGGCGAGGTGCAGGAGATGATCGACATTTGCGACTTCGCGGTCGGTCTCTCGCGTCAGCTCTACGGCCTCACCATCGCGACCGAGCGGCCGGGGCACCGGATGATGGAGGTCTGGCATCCGTTGGGTGTCGTCGGGGTGATTTCGGCGTTCAATTTCCCGGTTGCGGTGTGGGCGTGGAACGCGGCGCTCGCGCTCGTCTGCGGCAACAGTGTTGTGTGGAAGCCGTCGGAGAAGACGCCGCTCACCGCGCTCGCGACGCAGGCAATTTTCGAGCGGGCGGTGGCGCGTTTCGGCGATGCGCCCGAAGGCTTGGCGCAATTGCTGATTGGCGGGCGCGAGGCGGGCGAGGCTTTGGTCGACGACGGGCGCGTGGCGCTGGTGTCGGCGACGGGATCGACGCGCATGGGCCGCGCGGTCGCGCCGCGGCTGGCGCACCGGTTTGCGCGCGCGATCCTCGAGCTTGGCGGCAACAATGGCGTGATCGTCGCGCCGTCGGCCGACCTCGATCTCGCGCTGCGCGGCGTCGCGTTCGGCGCGATGGGGACCGCGGGGCAACGCTGCACGACGACGCGGCGGCTGTTCCTGCACGACAGCATCTACGATGGTTTCGTGGCGAAACTGAAGGCCGCCTATGCGAGCGTCGGCGTTGGCAATCCGCTGGAGGGCGAGGTGCTGGTCGGCCCGCTGATCGACCGTGCGGCCTATGAGATGATGCAGGCGGCCCTGGCGGCTGCTCGCAATGCAGGCGGCGTCGTCCACGGCGGCGAGCGCGTTGGCGAAGGCGCGAGCTTTTATGTGAAGCCCGCGCTCGTCGAAATGCCGGGGCAGGTCGGGCCGGTGCTCGAAGAGACCTTTGCGCCGATCCTCTATGTCATGCGCTACTATGATCTCGATGCCGTGATCGAACTGCACAATGACGTTGCGGCGGGGCTGTCGTCGGCGATCTTCACCACCGACATACGCGAGGCCGAGCGGTTTCTGGCGGCGAGCGATTGCGGCATCGCCAACGTCAATCTGGGGACGAGCGGCGCCGAGATCGGCGGAGCATTCGGGGGCGAGAAGGAGACCGGCGGTGGGCGCGAGAGCGGTTCGGACAGCTGGAAGGCCTATATGCGGCGCGCGACCAATACGCTGAATTATTCGGATACGCTGCCGCTGGCGCAGGGGGTGAGTTTCGACCTGAATTAACAATCCTCGTCATTGCGAGGAGCGAAGCGACGCGGCAATCCAGAGTAGGCGTAAACCGCCCTGGATTGCTTCGCTACGCTCGCAATGACGAAGGGGATTAGACCGCCCGCCAGCCAAAGCCTTCGTCCAGCGCAACGATCTGCCCGGTCGTGCCGACGGGCTCCCGCGTCCCGTCGGTCAAAAATGCCAGCATCGCCGCATCACTCACATCGACATGCGCGAGCGTGCGCTTGCCGTCGGGCGTGCGCGCCACTACGACGCCGGCCTTCGGCGCTCCGTCGCGGCCATAGAAGACCGTATAGCTTTCGATCATCGCCGGCCCCGCATAATCCTCGACCAGTTCGGGCACCAGCCCGCGCTTCGCTTCGGCTTCGGCCTGATAGTCGAAATCCTGCGGGAAACTTGCGGCCGCAATCGGCTGCTTGCCAAGCACAATGCAATGATTGTCGGTCGCAAAGCCGCCATTGGCGAAGAGGAAGCCATAGCGGCCTTCGTGGCGCAGCTTCTCCACCATCGAGACGATCGCATGGCTCATATAATTGGCGATCGGCCCGCCGCCGAAGGTGAGGCCGCCGAACACGGTGGCGGGACGATCCCACGGCCAGCCGAGGATGCGCCGCGCCATCTTGGGCACGCAGGGGAAGCAGCTGTAAAGTTCGACGAAATCGAAATCGTCGGCGGTCATCGCGTTGAGTTCGAGCGTGCGCGTGATCGAGGTTTCCATGCTGACGCTGCCATCATAGCGGTCGCGATGCAGGATGCTCGCGGGCTCTTTCGCTGCGGCGCCCATGCCGATGTGGATCAAGCGGTCCTCGGCGATGCCGCGGCGCCTAGCCTCGGCGAGGCTGGCGACGATGAAGCCCGCGCCCTGGTTCACCGATGAATTGGCGACCATCAGTTTCGAATAGGGAAAGGCGATAGGGCGGTTGCGTTCGTCGACCTTCAGGATGTCCTCGGGCGAGGCGGGCTTGCGGATCCAAGCGCCGTCGTTCGCGGCGGCGACCTCGGAGAAACGCGACCAGATCTCGGCGCTTTCGAACTGTGCTTCGGCAAGACTTTGGCCCCACGCGGCGCGGGTCGCATTCTCGTAGAGTGGATAGACGTCGACCGGCGCGGCGAGGCCGTGCTTCTGCGCATAATTGGGTTCGCGGCGCGTCGCGACCTTGCGGACCGCGTTATAGCTCTTGTCCTCGCCGCTCGCGGCCTTGGCGGCGCGGCCCGCGGCGGTGCGCAGCGCTTCGCCGCCGACGATCGCCGCGAGTTTGATCTCGCCCGCGCCGATGCGGTTCGCGGCCTCGTTGAGCAGGCGTACGGGCGTGTCGCCATGCGGCGCGGCGGACTGATAGTTGACAGCGGGGGTTGCGCCGATCGCGGCGGCGAGCGGTTCGCAGAGCTTGCCGAGGTGGTGGAAACTGATCTGGTCGACGATCGCGAGGCTGTCGATGTCGGCAAGCGGCACGCCGGCATCGTCCGCCGCGATCTTGAGCGCGGCGACCATCAGCCCGAGCGAGTCGAGTCCCTGATCGGGATCGTCAGGTCGGTCGTTGATTTGTCCGACGCCGATGATGACCGGAATGCGCTCGGGATCGGTCATCGTCATTTTAGCGCGCTTTCCATTGGGGCTTGCGCTTTTCGGCAAAGGCAAGCGGGCCTTCGCGGGCATCCTCGCTGCGCATCAGCACGCCGCGTTCGCGCGTGTTATGCTCCCAATAGGGCGCGTCGGCGGCGATGCGCCCTTCGTCGATACCGAGCGCGACGCGCTTCGAGGCTTGCACCGACAGCGGCGCGTTACCGGCAATCTTTTCGGCGAGCGCGATCGCGGTGGGGAGCAGGTCGGCGAGCGGGACGACATGATTGACCAACCCGAATTCGGCCGCCCGCGCGGCGGGGATCGGATCGCCCGTGAGCATATATTCCATTGCGAGCTTCTTCGGCAGTTGCTGCGCGAGGCGGAAGGCGCCGCCCGCCGCGGCGAACAGCCCCACCTTGACCTCGGGCAGCCCGAATTGCGCATGGTCGGCGGCGACGATGATATCGCTCATCAGCGCGATCTCGCAGCCACCGCCGAAGGCGAAGCCGTTGACCGCGGCGATGATCGGTTTCGAGATCGGGTGCGAAACCATGCCCGCAAAACCCCACGCCTGCTGCGCGGGATCGCCGGGGTAGAGGCTTTCGCCGCGCGACAGCGCGACCAGATCGGCGCCGGCGCAGAAGCTCTTGTCGCCCGCGCCGGTGATGACGATGACGCGGATTTCGGGGTCGTTTTCCGCCTCTTCGAGCGCGGTGCCGATGCCGATGTGGACCGCGGCGTTGACGGCGTTGCGCGCCTCGGGCCGGTTGATCGTGACGATCAGGATGTGGCCGCGCCGTTCGGTGAGGATGGTGGTATCGGTCATTGCGAATCTCTCCCTTTCGGGCGAGTATCGCGGTGAGTTGACGTTTACGTCAACTGTTCATCGTCATTGCGAGCGTAGCGAAGCAATCCAGCGCGCGTAAACCGCCCTGGATTGCTTCGCTACGCTCGCAATGACGAAGCCAGTCAGATCGACTGACCGGTCTTTGCCCAATCGGCGAGGAAGCCTTCGATGCCCTTTTCGGTCAGGATATGCTTGAACAGCCCCTTGATCACCGACGGCGGCGCGGTCATCACGTCGGCGCCGATCTTCGCGGCTTCGAGCACATGGATGCCGTGGCGCACGCTCGCGACGAGAATTTCGGTTTCATAGCCATAATTGTCGTAGATCAGCCGGATGTCTGAGATGAGCTGCATGCCGTCGAAGCCATTGTCGTCGTGACGGCCGACAAAGGGCGAGACGAAGGTCGCGCCGGCCTTGGCAGCAAGCAGCGCCTGCGCTGCCGAGAAGCAGAGCGTGACATTGACCATCGTGCCGTCGCTGGTCAGCGCCTTGCAGGTTTTCAAACCGTCGATCGTCAGCGGCACCTTGATGCAGACATTATCGGCGATCTTGCGGAGGATTTCCGCCTCTTTCATCATCGTTTCATGGTCGAGCGCGACGACCTCGGCCGACACCGGGCCCGTGGTCAGCGCGCAGATTTCGCGGGTCACTTCCTTGAAATCGCGGCCCGACTTGGCGATCAGCGACGGGTTGGTGGTAACGCCGTCGAGCAGGCCGGTCGCGGCGAGTTCCTGGATGTCGGCGATTTCGGCGGTGTCGGCGAAGAATTTCATGGTGCGGGCTTTCTGGTGGGAAGGTGATTCGGTGGTTGCTGATCCCCTAAAGCCCTTTGATTGTCATTGCGACCCCGGCGAAAGCCGGGGGAAGCAATCTCCAGCTGTCCGGCTTGCGCGAGGTCGATGGCTGGAGATTGCCGCGTCGCTTCGCTCCTCGCAATGACGAGGGTGGGAAAGGACTGGCGTTCCATCTTTGTTCCGATTATGCGAACCGCATGGCCAAAGCGAAACGTCAATATGTCTGCCAGAATTGCGGCTCCGCCACCTATCGCTGGCAGGGGCAGTGCGCCGATTGCGGCGAGTGGAACACGCTCGTCGAGGAAGCCGCCGAGACGGTGTTTTCGGCGAAACATGATCTGAGCCGCGGCGGGCGGACGCTGACGCTCGAAACGCTCGATGCCGACAGCAAGATGCCCGAGCGGATGCTGTGCGGGATCGCCGAGTTCGACCGCGCGCTTGGTGGCGGCTTCGTCGCGGGTTCGGCGACCTTGATCGGCGGCGATCCGGGGATCGGCAAGTCGACCTTGCTGCTGCAGGCGGCGGGACGGCTCGCCAAGGCGGGCAAGTCGGTCGTCTATATCAGCGGCGAGGAAGCGGCGGCGCAGGTGCGGCTGCGCGCGCAGCGGCTGGGGCTCGGCAATGCGCCGGTCGCGCTGGCGAGCGCGACGTCGGTGCGCGATATCCTGGCGACGCTCGACGGGCGCGAGGCCGATTTCGTGGTGATCGATTCGATCCAGACGATGCACAGCGACCTGATCGACAGCGCGCCGGGGACGGTGAGCCAGGTCCGCGCGTCGGCGCAGGAACTGATCCGCTATGCCAAGGACAGCGACGCCGCGATCGTGCTCGTCGGCCATGTCACGAAGGACGGGACGATCGCGGGACCGCGCGTGCTCGAACATATGGTCGATACGGTGCTGGCGTTCGAGGGCGAGCGCAGCCACCAATATCGCATCCTTCGCGCGGTCAAGAACCGCTTTGGCGGCACGGACGAGATCGGCGTCTTCGCGATGGGCGAGGAAGGGTTGGGCGAGGTCGCCAATCCGTCGAGCCTGTTCCTGACCGATCGCAGCCGCGACGTGCCCGGGTCGGTGGTGTTCCCGGCGCTCGAGGGCACACGCCCGGTGCTGGTCGAGGTGCAGGCGCTGACGGTGCGGCTCGCGAGCGGCGCGACGCCGCGCCGTGCCGTCGTGGGCTGGGACAGCGGGCGGCTCGCGATGGTGCTCGCGGTGCTGGAGGCGCGTTGCGGGCTGCAGATGGGCGCGGCGGAAGTTTATCTCAACATCGCGGGTGGCTATCGGCTGACCGATCCCGCCGCCGATCTTGCCGTCGCGGCGGCGCTGATCTCGGCGTTCAGCGAGCGGCCGGTGCCCGCCGATGCGATCGTGTTCGGCGAACTGTCGCTGTCGGGCGAGGTGCGGCAGGTTGCGCACGACGGGCTGCGTCTGCGCGAAGCGGCCAAGCTCGGTTTTTCGCGCGGCTGGGGCCCCACGGGAATGAAGGGCGTCGGCGGGATTTCGGTCACGGGTTTCGGACGGCTCGGCGAACTCGTTGACCTGATGCTCGGGCGCGACTAGCGACCGGCAAATGGGAAGTCTGACGGCTCTGGATATCATCGTGCTGACGCTCGTCGGCGGCGGCGCGGTGCTCGGTTTTTCGCGCGGCCTGGTGCAGGAGGTGACCACGCTGCTCGCGTGGGTCCTGGCGATCGCGGCGGTGCGCTTTTTTCACCCGCTCGTCACCGACCTGCTCGCGGGCTGGGTCGGGACCGAGGGCGGCGCGGCGATGCTGGCGTTCGTGCTGCTCTTTGGCGGCGTTTTCGTACTGGCCAAATGGGGATCGCGCGCGATGGGGCAGCGCAGCCGCGCGTCGCTCGTCGGCGGGTTCGACCGTGGGCTCGGCGCGGGCTTCGGCGCGGTGAAGGGCCTGTTGATCGCCTCGATCGCCTTCATGATCGTAACGCTGCTCTATGGTATCGGCTATGGCAATGCGCAGCGCCCCGCGTGGATGACCGAAAGCCGCACCTATCCCGCGCTCAACGCGACGAGTGGCGCGATGAGCAAGGTGATCGCCGAGCGGCGTGCCGAGGCGCGCGAGGCGGAAGCTGAAGCTGCGCAGGACGACGCATCATGAGCGCGCCGCTTTACAATCGCGACATATTGGCGCTCGCGGTCGCGACCGCCGACTATCTGCCGATCGCCGATGCGCAGCACCGCGCGAGCAAGCGCGCACCGCTGTGCGGCAGCGCGATCATCCTCGACCTCGACACCGACGATGCGGGGCGCGTCGCGCGCGTTGGGCTGCACGTCGAAGCCTGTGCGCTGGGGCAGGCGTCGGCGGCGTTGCTCGCGCGCCATGCGCCGGGGCTGGGGCTCGCCGAAATCCGCGCGGCGCGCGACGGCATCGCCGGCTGGTTCGCGGGCGAGGGCGATCGGCCCGACTGGCCGGGATTCGACCTGCTCGCCCCCGCGCGCGACTATCCCGCGCGCCACGGCGCGATCCTGCTGCCCTTCGACGCCGCGATCGCGGCGCTCGAGGATCGGGCGGCAGCGGCATGAACTGGCTCGCCCTCACCGCGGCGACGTCGGAAGCCGCTGAGAAGGTCGCCGAAGCCGCGACCGACACGGCGCTGATCGAAGGCGCGATCCTGCTCGGCGTCGCGACCTTGTTCGTGCTGATCTTCCGCCGGCTCGGCCTCGGCGCGGTACTCGGCTATCTGATCGCGGGCGCGGTCGTCGGGCCGCACGGGCTCGGGCTCGTCGGTGGCGGCGAATCGAAGCTGGCCTTTGCCGAACTCGGCATCGCCTTCCTGCTCTTCCTCGTCGGGCTCGAACTGTCGCCGCGCCGGCTCTGGGACATGCGCCGCGCGATCTTCGGTCTCGGCATGATGCAGGTCGCGGTCACGGGACTTATACTGACCGGCCTCATCTATCTGACCCTCGGCTTCAGCCCGGCCGCCTCGCTCGCGCTCGGCCTGCCGCTCGCGCTGTCCTCGACGGCGCAGGTGCTGCCGGGGCTCAAAAGCTCGGGGCGGATCAATTCGCCCTTCGGCGAAAAGGCCTTTTCGATCCTGCTGTTCCAGGATCTGGCGATCGTCCCGATGATCACCATCGTCGCCGTGCTGTCGCGCGCACCCGCCGATCCCTCGGCGCCGCCGGGGTGGCAGATGGCCTTCTTCACCTTGTGGGCGATCATCGTGCTGGTGCTGGCGGGGCGCTTCATCGTCAATCCGCTGCTTCGCATCGTCGGCCGCTATGGCGAGCGCGAGTTGTTCGTCGTCGTCGGGCTGCTGACCATCCTTGCGAGCGCCGCCTTGATGCACAGCCTGCATCTGTCGACCGCGCTCGGCGCGTTCATCGCAGGCGTGATGCTGGCCGATTCGCCCTATCGGCACGAAATCGAGTCGGACGTCGAGCCTTTCCGTCTGATCCTGCTCGGCCTCTTCTTCCTCGCGGTCGGCATGGTGCTCGACGTCGGCGCGGTGATGGAACGTCCGTTGCTCGTCCTTTCGCTGGCGCTCGGGCTGGTCGCGGTGAAGGTCGTCGTGCTGACGCTGATCGTAAAGGCATTCGGCAAGAGCTGGCAGGCGGCGCTAGGCCTCGGCCTGTTGCTCAGCCAGGGCGGCGAGTTCGGTTTCCTGCTCTTCGCGCAGGCGTCCGACGCGCTGCTCATCGAACCCGAGGCCGCGAGCCTGTTCAGCGCCGTCGTGACGCTGTCGATGGTGACGACGCCGTTCCTTATGCTGTTCGCGCGCAACCTGGAGTTCGCACCCGGAGCCGACGAATCCGATCTCGACGATCCCGAAGGGGCGCCGCGCGGATCGGCGATCGTCGTCGGCTATGGCCGCTTCGGCCAGATCGTGTCGCAGATGCTGCACGGCGTCGCCTGCTCGGTCACGCTGATCGACAAGAAACCGAGCCAGATCGAGCTGTCGAGCCGCTTCGACACCAAGGTTTATTTCGGCGACGGGCTACGCGTCGACCTGCTCCGCCGCGCGGGCGCCGAAGAAGCGCGGCTGATCATCTTCTGTATCGACGATGCCTCGGTCGATGCGGCGGCGCTGAAGCCGATCGTCGAAGCCTTTCCGAACGCGAAGATATTGATGCGCGTGTTCGATCGCCGCCAACTGCTCGCGGTCGACGGCGCGGGGGTCGATACGGTCGTGCGCGAAGTCTTCGAAAGCTCGGTCGCGATGGGGCTGACGGCACTGCGCTATCTCGACGTCGACCCGAGCGAGATGGACGATGTCGAGGCGACGTTGCGCCATCTCGACGAAACGCGGCTCCGGGCGCAACTCGACGAGGGCGACCTGTCGGCGGGGATGGACCATCGCTTCAAGCCGGGGGGCGGGCGCGAAGCCGACAGCGTGCTCGAAAAGTTCCGGCGCAAAAGGCTCGCGGCGAAGATCGCGCGCGAAGAGAATGAGGCGATGGGGCTCACGAGCGAGAGCTAGGGGCCCGCCGACGCTGCTATGCGGCGCGCTGTCCGTCGAGGAACGCCGCCACCGCATCGAGGCCATATTCGTCGGTGACGAAGCTTTGCCCGATGCCGCGCGTCAGGATCAGCGGCAGCTTGCCGCCGCGCACCTTCTTGTCGTGTGCCATATGCGCGGCGAGTTCGCCGCCGCCCGTGTTCACCCCCGCGCTCGCAAGGCTGTGCGGCAGATCGACGCTCGCGAGGTGATCGCGCACGCGGTCGGCATCCTCCGGCGCACACAGGCCGTTCGCGGCCGAGAATTGATGCGCGAGCACCATGCCCGCCGCGACCGCCTCGCCATGGAGCAGTCGGTCCGAATAGCCCGTTTCGGCCTCGAGCGCGTGGCCGAAGCTGTGCCCGAGGTTGAGCAGCGCGCGAATATCCTGCGTCTCGCGCTCGTCGGCGGCGACGATCCGCGCCTTGGCCGAAACGCTGTGGGCAATTGCCTTATGCCGTGCCGCGCTGTCGCCCGCGAGCAAGGCCGCGCCATTCGCTTCGCACCAGGCGAAAAAACCGGCGTCGTCGATCAGCCCATATTTGACGACCTCGGCATAGCCGGCGCCGAGCTCGCGGCGCGGCAGCGTTTCGAGCGTCGTCGGGTCGATCACGACCATCGCGGGCTGATGAAAGGCGCCGATCAGATTCTTACCCGCGGGCACGTTGATCGCGGTCTTGCCGCCGACGCTGCTGTCGACCTGCGCGAGCAGGGTCGTCGGGACCTGGACGAAGTTGCAGCCGCGCTTGACGATGCTGCATGCGAAACCGACAAGGTCGCCGATCACGCCTCCCCCCAGGGCGATGACATGGTCGCCGCGTTCCACGCCTTCGCCGATCAGCCATTCGGTGAGGCGCGCGAGGCCGGCCCAGCTCTTGGTACCCTCGCCGGGGTCGAGCACGAAGGAGGAGAAGGAGATGTTCGCCATCGCCAGCGAAGTGCCGAGCGGGATCAGATAATGGTCGGCGACATGGCTGTCGGTGACGATCATCGTGCGCGGACGCTTCAGTATCGGCGCGACATGTTCGCCGATCTCGCGGATCAGCCCGTCGCCGATCAGGATCGGATAGCTGCGAGCGCCCAGCTCTACCGTCAGCTTTTCCATTGCGGATCTTCCCACTTTGACAGGGCCTCCAGGATCGCGCGCACCGTATGGTCGTGCGGCGTGCTCGCCGAGCTGATGCGCAGATGCGCCTCGGCATAGATGGGATTGCGGACCGCCGCCAGTTCGCGCAGCACCGTGCCGGGGTCGCGGTCTTTCAAAAGCGGGCGGTGGCTGCGGCGTCCGACGCGTTCGACGAGCGTCGGGATGTCGGCGTCGAGCCAGATGCAGAGGCTGTCGCGCAGGATCAGGTCGCGGGTCTCTTCATTGATGAAGGCCCCGCCGCCGGTGGCGAGAACCATTGGTTTTCCGCCGAGCAGGCGCGCGATCACACGGCGCTCGCCGTCGCGGAAATGCGCTTCGCCGAAGCGCGCGAAAATGTCGGAGATCGTCATTCCGGCGGCGCGCTCGATCTCGTCGTCGGCGTCGGCGAAACGCATGCCGAGGCGCTGCGCGAGGCGGCGGCCGACGGTCGACTTTCCCGAGCCCATCAGCCCGACGAGCACGATCGACCGGTCGCGGATCGACGCGGCTATGGCTGGCGAAGGGCTTTTCGGGTTTCGCGACATGGTGCGCGCGGCTATACCGCCCGTTCGGCGCGGAACAATGGTTTTGCGCGATATGGGACGAACGGCGGTCATTGGATATTGCACGCCGGGGCCGGATCGGGAAAAGGCCGCGTTGCGGCGTCATCGCCGATCGGCCCGGAATGATTGAGGTGAATGTGACCGACAAGTTTGCCGAAGGCGCGACGCGATGAAGAAGAAGGCGCTGTCGCTGACGCTGGGCCTGTCGGCCACCGCGCTCGCGGCCATATTGGTGCTGCCCGTGATCGCGCAGGAATCGCTGCTGCCCGAAGGGTTCGGCAACCCCGCCGACACGCCCACCCCGAAATCGTCGCCGACGCCGTCCCCGTCGCCCACAGCGACGCCCGCGCCCGGTTCGGCGCCGGCCAACGGTGTTGCGCCGCCAACCGTTGCCCCGACGCTCGATAGCGCCACCATCGGCGCAGCGGACGAAGAGGGCGAGCAAGCGGAAGATGTCGAATCGGGCGGGCTGAAATATGACCTGCCGCCGGGAGCGCGCCGCCTGCTCACGCGCATCGGGCCGCTCACGCCGGAAACCGGGGGGCTCGCCCCCGACGCCTTCGGCATTCGCGGCCAATATGCCGCGGCGATCATGCGCAAGACGAACGGCCAGTTCGCGTCGCGCTGGGGCCAGATTTTGCTCCGCCGCGCGCTCGCGTCCGCGATCGACACGCCGGATACCATCAACGGCGCCGACCTGGCGGCCGAGCGCGCGTCGCTGCTGCTGCGCATGGGCGAATCGATCACCGCACGCCGGATCGTCCAGTCGGTCGACTATGACCGCGCGAGCCCTCGCCTCGTCGCCGCGGCGCAGCAGGTCTATCTCGCCAACGCCGATCCGGCGGGGATGTGCCCCTATGTGCCCGCAGGGCTTGCGCATGGCGACGAGCAGGCGTGGCGCCTTGCGTCGGCGATCTGCTCGGGCCTGTCGGGTGAGGCCGGGCCGGCGGGCTGGGCGATCAGCCGCGTGCGGTCGAGCGGCAGGATCTCGAACTTCGACATATTGCTCGCCGAACGCGTGCTCGGTGCGACCGGCGCCGGACGACGTTCGACGACGATCGAATGGGACAATATCGACCGGATGACGAGCTGGCGTTTCGGCATGTCGACCGCGACCGCGATCGAGGTTCCCGAAGCGCTGCGGACGTCGGCGCCCTATTATATGAAGGGCTGGACGGTGCTCGCGCCGATGACCGACATGCCGGACCGTATCGCCGCGGCGCCCGAAGCTGCGGCGCGCGGCGTGCTGTCGAGCGACGCCTATGTGTCGCTGCTGAGCGCGGCGGCCAGCGAGGAAGAGCCCGCCGAAGCGCTCGCGGCGCAGACCGACCAGCTTCGCGGAGCCTTTCGCCTCCCGACCGGCGCCGAGCGTTATGCGGCGATGGAGCAGCTTTGGGGCGCGGGCGGCAATACGGCACAAGGCTATGCCGCGATGGTCGCGACCGCGCGCGCGGCGGCCGCCCTTTCGCCCGGCACCGATACCGGCGGCGATCCGTGGCGGCTTTTGGGATCGATGCTCGCGGGCGGCTATGACGCGAATGCGCTTGCCTGGGTTCCGGCCGTATCGGTCGGCAGCCGGGCGTGGGGCGTGCTCGCGGTCGGATCGCCGCGCGCGCTTACCGGCATGAGCGCGAGCGCGGTCGAGGGATTTTCGGACGATGACGACAGCGCGAACACGCTGCGCTCGAAATTCCTGCTCGCGGGGCTTGCCGGTCTCGGGCGGCTCGATGCGAATGCCGCAGCGTCGGCGGCGGGCGATCTGGATGTCGATCTGGGCAAGCAGACGCGCTGGTCGCGGGCGATCATGACGGCGGCCGAGCGGCGCGAACCGGGCATGGTGGCGCTGCTCGCGGCCGCGGGAATGCAGGGCGAATGGTCGAAAGTGCCGCCTTATCATCTCTATTATATCGTCCGCGCCCTTCGTGAAGTCGGCCTGTCGTCGGAAGCGCGGATGATCGCCGCCGAAGCGCTGGTGCGTGTCTGACGGCGCTCTCATCGAGCGCTTTCTCGAAATGATGGCGGCCGAGCGTGGGGCCGCGCGCAACACGCTTGCCGCCTATCGCCGCGACCTCGAACAGGCGGCGGAGTGGGTCAAAGGTCCGCTCGGCGACGCCGATGTGCCGGCTTTGCGCAAATTGATGGCCGATTATCAATCGCTTGCGGCGAGCAGCGCGGCGCGCAAATTGTCGGCGTTAAGGCAGTTCTTCGCGTTCCTGCTCGACGAGGGCGAGCGGGCGGACAATCCGGCCCTCGACATCGCGCGCCCTGCGACGCGCCGGCCGCTGCCGCGGATCCTGACGCATTCGGACGTCGAACGATTGTTCGAACAGGCGGGTGAGGAAGCCGGGGGCGAAGCGCCGCCTGCCAACGCCGTGCGAATGCTGCTGCTGCTCGAATTGCTTTATGGTTCGGGCCTGCGTGCGAGCGAACTCGTGTCGCTGCCGCGCCGCGCCGTTGCCGGCGAGCGCGAATATCTGATCGTCCGCGGCAAGGGCGGCAAGGAGCGGCTGGTGCCCCTGTCCGAGCGCGCGCGCGAGGCATTCGATCGCTGGCTGCCCTTGCTGACCGACGGATCGCCCTGGCTCTTTCCGTCGGGCAAGGCGCATGTCTCGCGCGTGCGGCTGTTCCAGATGCTGCGCGAACTGGCGGCGCGCGCCGGGATCGACCCGGCGGTGATCAGTCCGCATGTGCTGCGCCACGCCTTTGCGACGCATCTGCTCGAGGGCGGTGCCGATCTGCGCGCGCTGCAATTGATGCTCGGCCACGCCGATATCGCGACGACAGAGATTTACACGCATGTCGATAGCCGCCGCCTGGTCGAACTGGTCAACAAACGGCATCCGCTTGCCCGCATGGATGGCGTTGACCTTGCGGAGCCTTCGTCCTAGCGACTCCGCATGACAGCCTTTCTGGACTTCGAAAAACAGGTCGCCGCGCTCGATCGGCAGATTGCCGAACTGCGCGAAATGGGTGACGATCCGTCGCTCAACATGGACAATGACATCGCGCGGCTGGAGGACAAGTCCTCGAAACTGTTGCGCGAACTCTATGCCAAGCTGACGCCGTGGCAAAAGACGCAGGTCGCGCGCCACCCCGACCGCCCGCACTTCAAACATTATGTCGCGGGTCTGTTCGACGACTGGATGCCGCTTGCGGGCGACCGCAATTTCGGCGACGATCAGGCGATCCTCGGGGGTCTCGCGCGCTTCCGCGGGCGCCGGGTGATGGTGATCGGACATGAAAAGGGCGACGATATCCCGTCGCGCATGAAACATAATTTCGGCATGGCGAAGCCCGAGGGCTATCGCAAGGCGATCCGCCTGATGCAGCTCGCCGACCGCTTCGGACTGCCGGTGGTGACGCTCGTCGACACGTCGGGCGCCTTTCCCGGTATTCAGGCGGAGGAGCGCGGACAGGCCGAAGCGATCGCCCGGTCGACCGAGCAATGCCTCGCGCTGGGCGTGCCGATGGTCGCGGCGGTCGTCGGCGAAGGCGGATCGGGCGGCGCCATCGCGCTGGCCGCGGCGAACCGCGTGCTGATGTTCGAACATGCGGTCTATTCGGTGATCTCGCCCGAAGGCTGCGCCTCGATCCTGTGGCGCACGTCGGACAAGGCGGCGGACGCCGCCGCAGCGATGAAGATGTCGGCGCAGGACCTGCTCGGCCTGAAGGTCATCGACCGGATCGTTCCCGAACCCGTCGGCGGCGCGCACCGTGCGCCCGAAGTCGCGATCGCGTCGCTGGGCGATGCGATCGAACAGGAACTGGGGGCGCTGGCGGGACTGCCGCGCGACACGCTGCTGGCCGCGCGCGAGGAAAAATTCCTCGCCATGGGGCGCGCTTAGCGGGGTCTTCGCCGGAACCCGATCGCGGGTCGTGGCGTTCCATTTTCGGAAATAGACGAGCCGCGGACGATGGCGCGGCTTGCCTTGCCGCGTGGCGGAGATATCGCTCGGCAAGACACAAACGGGAGGCATTTCGATGAGCTGGAAGACGGGAAGGACACTGGCGGCAGCACTCGTGATGGGCGGGGTCGCGCTGACCGGCGCGGCCGATGCGCAGCTGAGGGCGATCCAGACGCAGACCAACATCTCGCCCGCCGAGCGCAAGCAGGGCGACGAGGCGCATCCGCAATTGCTCCAGGAATTCGGCGGCGCATACAGTGGGCCGCAGGCCGCCTATGTGAACCGCGTCGGACAAAATATTGCGGTGCAATCGGGCCTGTCGCGGTCGCCCAGCGACTTCACGGTCACGCTGCTCAATTCGCCGGTAAACAACGCCTTCGCGATCCCCGGCGGCTATATCTATGTCACCCGCCAGTTGATGGCGCTGATGAACGACGAAGCCGAGCTTGCGGGCGTGCTCGGGCACGAGGTCGGGCATGTCGCGGCGCAGCACAGCAAGAAACGCCAGTCGGCGGCGACCCGCAATACCATCCTCGGCGTGCTCGGCGCGGTACTCGGCGGTGCGATCGGCGACAATGGCGGCCTGCTCGGCGGGCTGGGCGGACTGCTCCAGAATAACGCGATGAAGGTCGCGCAGCTCGCGACGCTCGGCTTTTCGCGCAGCCAGGAATTGCAGGCCGACCAACTGGGGGTCCAATATCTGCACAGCGCGGGATATGACCCGCTCGCGCTGTCGACGATGCTCGCGAGCCTTGCGAACCAGACGAACCTCGACGCGCGCCTGTCGGGCGGCGATGCGCGCTCGCTCCCCGAATGGGCGAGCACCCACCCCGACCCGGCCTCGCGCGTCCGCAACGCACAGACGTTGGCGAGCCGCGTCGGCGGCCGTGGCGGCAATCGCAACGCTGACGCATTTCTCGCGTCGGTTGATGGCGTCCTCTATGGCGACGATCCGGCACAGGGCGTCGTCGAGGGCCGCGATTTCCTGCATCCCGACCTCCGGCTGCGTTTCACGGTGCCGAACGGTTACGGGATGCAGAATGGCACCGACGCGGTGTCGATCAGCGGCAACGGCGGGCAGGCGCAATTTTCGACCGGGCCGTATAATGGCGACATGAACGCCTATATTGCTGCGGGTTTCCGCGCGGTTGCGGGCGATACATCAGTCAGCCCGGGCACGATCCAGCGGACGACCGTGAACGGCATTCCGGCCTCCTGGTCGACGGCGCGTGTCAACAGCCAGTCGGGGCAGGTCGACGTCACCGTCTTCGCCTATGAATTTTCGCGGAGCAGTGCGTTCCACTTCGTCACACTGACGCAGGCGGGCCGCGGCAGCGTGTTCAATTCGATGTTCAGTAGCGTGCGGCGGCTGAGCACGGCCGAGGCGGCGGCGATCCGGCCACGGCGCGTCGATGTCGTCACCGTCGGACGCGGCGACACCGTCGCCAGCCTCTCCCGGCGGATGGCGTTCAGCAAATATCAGACCGAACGCTTTCAGGTGCTCAACCGCCTGACCGCGTCGAGCCGGCTGACGCCGGGGCAGAAGGTGAAGATCGTGGTCTACGCGAACCGGTAACGCCGGTCGCCTACGAAAAAGGGCGGTGGGATAACCCACCGCCCTTTCCGATTTTGTCGCGCGCTGAAAGCCCGCGAACCAACGCGATTAGTCGAGGTTCGACGCAACCGAGTTGAAGGTGTTGCTGACGCTGTTGCCGACGAGGCCCATGGCCGAGATGCCAGCGACGGCGATGAGGGCCGCGATCAGGCCATATTCGATGGCGGTGGCGGCTTTGGTGTCGCGGACGAACTTCTTGATGAACTTCATGACTGGTCTCCTGATTTCACTTACCCTGTTGACGGTCTGGTCTGGGTCAACATCTGCGGTTTAGGGCGAATAGGTTTTGAAAATCTTAATGGCATCTGGCGAAAGGCGCGGAATATCGGCCCGAAACGACACAGTAGCGGGGCTACATGTTCGTGTCGGCGGCCGTCGAAACCTTGCCCCACATATTGCCGGTAGAATTGGCGACATTGCTGACCGCAACGACAGCCGCCAGAAAGATAAGGGCCAGGATCAGCCCATATTCGACGGCTGTGGCGGCCCTGGTCGACCGCATCAGCCTGTAAAAGTTTCGCATTGTTCCACCCCTGACTGAAATATAGTTCCCGAGGGGTCCAACATTCGCACAGGAAGGTTAACAATTTGTCGGCGCTTACTCCCGGAAAACCGCCAAAAACATCGCTGGTCGTCGTCGCCGCGGCGCTGATCGACCGCGACGGGCGGCTGCTCGTCCAGCAGCGCCCCGAAGGTCTGGCGATGGCGGGCCTGTGGGAATTTCCGGGCGGCAAGCTCGAGCCCGGCGAGACGCCCGAGCAGGCATTGATCCGCGAACTGGCCGAGGAGCTCGCGATCGATGTCGATCATGCCTGCCTTGCCCCAGCCTGCTTCGCGAGCGACATGCTGGGCGACAGGCATCTGCTGCTGCTACTTTACGTTTGCCGAAAATGGCGCGGAACACCGGTCGCGCAGCACGCGAGCGCGCTCCGCTGGGTGCGCCCGGTCGAACTGCACGGGCTCGCCATGCCGCCCGCCGACAAGCCGCTGATCGGCTTGCTCGAGGCGCTGATCTAGTCCTTCGGTTTCAGCGCGTCGGCGAGCGAGGCGGTGCCGCTGCCGCGCCGCGCCGGCTGCGGCTGATCGGGATGCGGCGCCCAGCCGCTGAAATGGACGATCCGGAAGGTTTCGCCGATGCGGCCGTCGGGGTCGGCTTGCGCGGCGAATGCCGCGGCGATCCGCGCCGCCTCCTCGCGGGTCAGCGGGGGCGGTGCGGGGTCGAGGCGGCTCGACAGGCCGGTGGCGCGCAGGTCGCGCGCGAGCGCGAACCAGTCGCCATAGCGCACGGTCAGCGCCTCGACATCGACGACGGGAAGCGCGAAGCCGACGCGCTGGAGCAGATTGCCCATCGCGGCAAGGTCGATCTGTGGATGCAGCCGCGCGATCGATCGGACGCCTTCGGTCATCACCGCGCGGCGCAGTCGCGGCAAGCTGCCGTCGCCGACAAAGGCCCCCAGCAACAGCCCGTCGGGCGCGAGCAGCGCGCGGAGGCGCAAAAGTGCGCCCGGCACGTCGTTGACGCTGTCGAGGCCGCCCGGCCAGAGGATCAGATCGAAGCTGCCGAAGGGCAGGTCGACCGCGTCGGCCTCGACCGCGATCGCCGCGGTCCGGCCCGCGAGCCGCGGAGCCGCCTCGATGATCGTGAGATCGGTGCCGGTGGCGCGGAGATAGTCGATCAGCGCAGCATCGTGCGCGCCGACGAGCAGGGTCCGCGGGAATTCGCGCGTCACCATCGTCAGGCGGTCGAGCAATGTTTCGGCGATGATCGGCGCGAGGAAATTGGCCGCCCCAGGCAGGCGGGCCATACGGTCGCGCTGGGCGCGGTGGCGGGAGGGCGAAAAAAGCGGGCGGGGGGATTGCGACATGCGCCGCTTGTGCCGCCGCCGGCGATGCTTCACAACCCGTTGATGGCAAGGGCGACGGGGGATGCCGGAAAAAGCGACGCGCCGGTCGGGGCATGGCTTCGCGGCTTGCGCGCCGCGACGCGCGCGATCGTCGATTACGCGCTGCCGCCGCGTTGCCCGGGGTGCGGCGTCATCGTCGGTGACGACCGCCAATTCTGCATTTCCTGCTGGTCGTCGCTCGACTTCCTGGACGGGCCGGGATGCGCGCATTGTTCGACCCCGCTGCCCACCGCGGCGCCCGGCGAAGCGTTGGCGTGCGGGGCGTGCCTTGCCGAACCGCCGCCGTTCGAGGGCGCGCCGGCGGCGCTCGCTTATGGTCCGGTCGCCCGCACGGTAGCGCTGCGGCTCAAATATGGGCGGCGGACGGGGCATGCGCGGTTGATAGCACGATTGATGGCGCGCCGGCTCGTCGCGCTGGGCGATTTGGATGCGATCCTGCTCGTCCCGGTGCCTTTGCACCGCTGGCGGCTGTGGTCGCGCGGATTCAACCAGGCCGCGCTGCTTGCCGACGAACTTGAGCGGCTGACGGGCGCCCCGCGCGATCATCATATGCTCCTGCGCGTCAAATCGACCGCATCGCTGCGCGGCAAGGGGCGCAAGGAGCGCGAACGCGTCGTCGCGGGCGCCTTTGCGCTGGCGCCCGACGCAAAGGCGCGCGCGAAGGGAAGGCATCTCGTGCTGGTCGATGACGTTCATGCGAGCGGGGCGACGCTACGCGCTGCGGCGCGGGCCTTGCGGCGGAGCGGCGCGGTGCGGGTGTCGGCGCTGACGTGGGCGCGTGTCGTTCCCGACGCGGCCGGGGGCAACAAATTTGACTTTGCCTCGTTGGATTCCGATATGCAGAGCGAAAGGATGACAGGATAGCCGCATGGCCCAGATCGAAGTTTATACGAAGGCCTTCTGCCCCTATTGCACGCGCGCAAAGATGCTGCTGGGCGGCAAGGGTGCCGATTTCCGGGAAATCGACGTGACGATGGACCGCGCCGGGTTCGAGGCGATGGTCGAACGCGCGAACGGTCGCCGCACGGTGCCGCAGGTCTTCATCGACGGAAAGCATGTCGGCGGCAGCGACGACCTCGCCGCGCTCGATGCGAAGGGCGAACTCGACGCGCTGATCGGCGCCGCCTGACGCGTGATCGTGTTCGATCTTTGCTGTGCCGCCGGCGACCACCGGTTCGAGGCCTGGTTCGCGAGCAGCGACAGCTTTGCCGATCAGCAGGCGCACGGGCTCATCGCCTGTCCGGTCTGTGGCGATAGCGCGGTGAAGAAGGCGGTGATGGCGCCGCGGGTGGGCGCGAAGTCCAATCAGGCGCTGGTCACGCCCGTTCCGGCGACGACCGAACCCGAATCCGGGCCCGATCTGGTGCGCAAGCTGCTGGCCGACATCGCGGCGAAACAGGCGCAAATGCTGCCGCAATCGCGCTGGGTCGGCCGCGATTTTGCCAACGCCGCGCGTGCGATGCACGAAGGGCGGGCGGCCGGGGATCTGATCCACGGCCAGGCCTCGCCCGACGAAGCGCAGGCGCTGCGCGACGACGGGATCGCCGCGATGCCCTTGCTTGTGCCGGTCGTGCCGCCCGAGGCGGCCAATTGACCCAAGCCGATTGACGCTCCGCGCGCTCCGCCGCTACACGAGCGGCGGCGCACCCGTAGCTCAGCAGGATAGAGCATCAGATTCCTAATCTGGGGGCCACTGGTTCGAATCCAGTCGGGTGCACCATTTTTCAATGGTTTAGTTGGATTTTTTCTACGCAAACGCGATTCCGTGGCGTTCCTTGGGATTCCGCAGATTTCCTTGGGTTTCGATGGGCCCCGGGAGTTCCGTGCAACAAAATTGGAACAAAATCGGATAATTTTTGTTCCGCAATCCCATTGAGATGGCAGGTGCTTATCGACTGATTTGGGCCTTGGAATAAGAATGTTCGTGGTCCGCGCAGCAAATTGCCAGCGATTTAGACGGTCGCGCTTGGTTACGCCATCGCAGTTGGAATGAAGGCAATGCCGTCACTATCTGAGGCCTCCGGACCATCCGACGGGTCCGCTTGGGGGATGCGGAAGTGACCGCGATCCTTGCTTGTGTCGACGCGCTTCGTACCGTGCTTGTGCTCGATGAATCGCATGCCGCGAAGAATTGGGACCCGCTGACCTCGACTTCGATGCGCCACATGTCCCCCCGCTGCGTTGATCGTTGGCTGCTGTCGGGTACGCCAGTCACTAACACTCCCGCCGACCTCTATACGCAGATCGAAATCATTGCGCCGGGCGAACATGCTTTGGGCTCGCTCGAATCTTTCCTTGCCCGCGTCGAAGGCGACCCGACTGCGGGATTCGCAAAGTCCGCTCTCGATCGCCTGGTGCTTCGCCGCACCAAGGAGGAATGCCTCGACCTTCCCGAAAAGACCTTCACCGACATTGTCGTCGAGCTCCCCGACTGGCAGCGGAGCCTCTACGATGAAATGCGCGAACAGATGGTGTGCGACATTCGCGACATGTCGGGTGAACGCTATCGTGCTTTCGCATCCACGGCGCTTGCTCAATTCACCCGCCTCAGCCAGCTTGCGAGCAATCCTTCGCTCCTCCTCCCCGATCTTGCTCGGACACCAGCCAAGTTCGACGTGCTTGATGGCTTGGTGGGCGACATTCTTTCGGTGCCAGGCCGCAAGATCATTTTGTGGTCCAACTATGTCCGGAACATTGAGCTGCTATTGGCTCGGTTTGCGAGCCATGGCGTGGTCGCAATTTACGGAGGCGTTGAGACTGGCGAGCGTCAGGATATCGCGGCGCGATTCCAAAATGATCCCAATACGCGGATACTCATCGCGAACGCGGCGGCCGCCGGCACAGGATTTACGCTCACCGCGGCGAGCTTCACCATCTACGAGTCGATGTCGTGGGCTTCGATCACTATGCTCAGAGCCAAGACCGCAATCACCGCATCGGTCAAACCCAGCCGGTGAGCTATCTTCGTTTGATCGCGTCCGACACGATCGACGAGGCAATTAGTCGCCGCTCGTCGTCGGAGCCGAGTGAATTCACCGCCTTGGATCGCGGCTCGAAAGTAACATCATGACGCACATTATCGGTGCGCTCGCCCGCAGCGCAAGTAACCAGCAGCGGCGCAGCGACGCAATCCGGTGGATCGCCGGATGTTACCCGGCCTCAGCCTCTCCCATCGATACGGTAACACACCCCCATTCACTGTCATTCGGTAACCTGCTGATAATAATTTGATTTATATCAAGTTCTGCACTGGCTTTCGATTCTGCGGAGATCGGGCCGGACGGACCGCCGTTTAGCTCGCCTTGCGCAAGGGAGGTACGAGCGACGCGGAGGCAAGCCTCCAGAGGAAGCGTGTTCGTGGGACGAACGTCGATCCTGGGGCGGGATTTGAGAAAAGGGGGGTGAATGATCGAAGATCGCACGGCTTTGCCCGTCATGCTCGACCCTGCAAACGTCGCACTCCATGCGCCGCGCCATCCCCTGTCGAACCCGACCACCGCTGCCAATCTCCCCAGCTCGCCCGTCCCGCGGGCCATTTCGCGTTCAAGGAAAGCTCATGGTCGATAACAGCATGAACCGTCGAAACGTCAGCAGTGCTCGGGCCCGTTCGCGGCGGCTTCTTTGCAGCGCATCGATTGCCGCAGTGCTCGCCTGCGTTCCCGTGGCGGGACATGCCGAGGACCGCTACTGGGACGCCAACGGCACCGCCGTGGGTTCAGGCGGTAGCGGGACATGGAACCTTGCCAACCTCAACTGGAGCCCCAATGGCGACGGCGTCAGCGGACCTTTCGTCGAGCCGTGGGTCAATGGCGATCTCGACGATGCGATCTTCGGCGGCACTGCCGGGACGGTAACGGTCGGTGTTCCTGTCACCGTCGGCAACATCACCTTCAATTCGGCGGGCTACGTCCTGAACGGTAGCACGATCACTCTAGGCGGTGCCACGCCGACGATCACCTCCGGCGGCTTGGCGACCGGCAACACCGTGATTAATTCGAACTTGGCGGGAACCGCGGGCTTGACCAAAGCGGGGGCAGGCATTCTGACCCTGACCGGCACCAACAGCTTCAGCGGCGGCGTCAACGTGACCGAGGGCCGGTTGAACGTCAGCGGCGATTCGGCGCTCGGCGCCGCCAGCAATGGCATCGCCCTTTCGTCGGGCGCGACATTGCACAGTACCGGCGCGCTGAGCTCCAGCCGCGTCATTACGCTGCTCTCCGGCACGTCGGCTATCGGCGGCGGCGTCGGCTCGGCGCATATCACCGGCGCGGGCGGCTTCAATCTTGTCGCGCAAACGGTGCTTACCGACGATACCAATGATTTCACCGGGGCGGTGGGCACCGACGGCTTCAATCTTTACTTCACGTCGATCGGTAATCTGGGCGAGGCGAGCGCCCTCGGCGCGGCGACCACGGTTGCCGACGGAACGATTTTCGTCCGCAACGCCGCTGCCGTCTATACGGGTAGCGGCGCGACCTCGAACCGCAACTGGAGCATGGCTCCCCAGACCGGCTCTTCCATCCTGCGAAATCAGGGAAGCGGCACGCTCACCGTCACCGGGGATATAATTGCCGGGGGAGGGTATACATCGTCGGTGATTCTGGACGCGCAGACCGCAGACCTGGCGCTGCTGGGTACCATCAGCAGCAACCTGGACGCGCGGCCGTTTATATTCACGGGCAGCGGGACAAATCGCAGCATTACGCTCGGTGGCGCCAACAGCTTCGGCGGCCCCGTCACGATCCAGGCGGTCACGGTAAAGGCGGGCTCGCTGGCGAATCAGGGTGTCGCCAGCTCGCTCGGCACGGGCGGGAATATCCTCCTCAACACCGGTGTCCTATCCTATACCGGCAGCGGCGACAGCACCGATCGCGCATTCTCGCTCAACGGCGCCAGCAGCATTCTCAACGACGGCAGCGGTTCGCTGGCCCTCACCGGCGCGGCAATGTTCAATCCGGCCGGTCCCGGCGACACGCTTACCCTTGGCGGCAGCTTCGCGGGCAGCAACACCCTGTCCGGCGTGATTTCGGGCAACGGCAGCCTGGTGATGAACGGCGCTGCGGGAAGCAGTTGGCTGCTCAGCGGTCTTAACACCTACGTCGGATCGACCACCGTCCTCGGCGGGACGCTGCAGGCTGGCAGCAGCCAGGCATTTGGCGCGCCGAATGCGATGGTCGTCAACGGCGGTACGCTCGACCTCAACACCCACGATATCGAAGTCACCTCGCTTGCGGGCACGGGCGGCAGCGTTATGCTCACCGGCGCCAATCTGACGGTGAACGGTGCCGTGAACACGAACTATGCGGGCAGCCTCACCGGCACGGGCGGGCTGTTCAAGCGCGGCACGGGCACGCTCACGCTCAGCGGGCAAAGCAGTTACATCGGCGATACGACGATCAACGGCGGCACGTTGGCGCTGAACTTTGCCGCGGCGGGCGCCCCAGTCAGCGATATCCTCTCGAACCAGTCGACGCTCAACATGGCCGGCGGTACGCTGACGCTGACCGGAGCGGGCGCAGCGAACAGCCAAAGCTTTGACGGGTTGAATGTCACGGCGGGAAACAACCGGATCGTCATCGCGCCCGGCGCGGGCGGCAACATGACGCTGAACCTCGGCGCACTCACGCGGAGCGGCGGCCTGCTCGATTTCACGCTGCCGGTCAGCGGTACGATCACGACCACCAACGGCGACGGCGCGCTCGGATGGGCGACGATCAACGGTACCGATTATGCGCAGATCAGCGGCGGCCTCGTCACGGCCTTCGCCGCTTATGCGCAAAAGGATGATGCAAGCACATGGCTGGCCGGCGACGTCGTCAGCGACGAAGGCGGTGCGTCGAACACGGGCTTTTTCGGCAACGTCGCCGGCGACGTCCAACTCGGCGGTCTCAAATATACCGCTGCGGACAATTCCACGGTTACCGTCGGCGCGGGTAACACGCTCGGGGTCGATGGCACGATCATCGTCGCTTCCAGCGTCAACAATGGCAGCCAGCTGATCACCGGTGGATCGGTCACCGGTTCGGCAGGCGGTGGCGCGTTCGGCGTGCTGCACAATGGCACCGGAGCCGGCACTTTCACCATCGCGTCGAACATCGTCGACAATGGCGGGACCAGCTTCATCAAGGGCGGTGCTGGCCGCGTTTCGTTGACGGGCCTGAACAGCTACACCGGTGGAACGACGCTCAGCGGCGGGACGCTGATCGTGGGCAACATCGCCAACGGGGGTGTCGACAGCGCCATCGGTGCCTCGTCGGCGGATTCGGCGAATTTGGTGATCGAGAGCGGCACGCTGCTATATACCGGCGCCGACGCGGTGACCGATCGAGGTTTCACGCTCGTGGACGGTGGCCCGTCGCGGACGATTCAGGTCGATGGCACTGCTAACCTCGCATTCGGTGGGGTGGTCGTCGGCTCGGATGGCGCCGGTCTGAACAAGACCGGGACGGGCACGCTGACGCTGGCGAACGCTGCCAATATTTATACGGGGACAACGACAATCTCCGGCGGAACCCTGTCGGTGGCCACGCTGGCGAATGGCGGCGCGGCGAGCGGTATCGGTGCGTCGTCCTCGGACGCCGCCAATCTGGTGATCCAGACCGGCGGAACGCTGCAATATACCGGCGGGACGGTGAGCACCGACCGCGGCTTTACGCTGAGTGGTATCGCGGGCGGCGCGATCGATGTCGCCAATGCGGCGACGACCCTGACGGTCGGCGGCTCGATCGTCGGCGCGGTACCGTTTCGCAAGGCTGGTGCCGGCACTTTGGTCCTGTCGGGCATCAACAGCAATACCGGCCCGACGACGATCGATGGCGGGATATTGCGCGCCGGATCGACCCAGGCGTTCGGCGGTCCCAATATAATGATCCTGGCGGACGCCGCCGGTGTCGCGCTCGAACTCAATGGCTTCAACAACAAGATCGGCGGTCTGTCCGGAGGCGGAGCGAATGGCGGTGTCGTTCGCCTCGGCGGCGCGACTCTCACGATTGGCGGGACGAATGTCTCCTTCGGCGGCACGGTTACCGGAGCGGGCGGACTCACCAAGGAAAACAGCAGCGTGCAGACGCTGCTCGGCTGCAACAATGATTATACCGGCGCCACGACCCTCCTGGGCGGCACGCTCAGCGTCGATTGCCTCGCCAACGGCGGGATGGCCAGCGGCATCGGTGCATCGACCAGCGCGTCGGCCAACCTCGTCTTCGCGGGCGGCACGCTCGCTTATACGGGCGGCAGCGTCGACATCGATCGCGGGATCAGGTTGGGCGGGACCGGCGCGGTGAACGTGACGAATGCCGCCACTACGCTCGGAATCAGCGGCGCGATCGTGGGTGTCGGGGCTTTCCGCAAAGAGGGCGCGGGTACGCTCGTCCTGTCCGGCAACAACACATTCACCGGCGGTCTGACCGTCAATGGCGGCACCGTGCGTGCCGGATCGAACACAGCGTTCGGCGCGCGGGCCGTGACGATGGCGAACGTCGCGGGCGCGACGCTCGACCTTGGCAATTTCAACGCGACCATCGCGGTGCTGAACGGCGGCGGCGCGACGGGCGGCAATGTGTCGCTCGGCACGGGGACGCTCACGCTCAATTGGGGAAGCGGCCTGGCGAGCTTTGCCGGTGCGATCAGCGGCAGCGGCGGGCTGGTCAAAACGGGCGGATTCACCCAGTTCCTCGGCAGCTGCGGCAGCAGCTATAGCGCCAGTACCGTCGTCAGCGGCGGCGTGCTCCAGGTTGGCTGCCTGACCGACGGCGGCAGCAACAGCGCGATCGGCGCGTCGAGCAATGCCGCGGGCAATCTCATCCTGAGCGGCGGCACGCTCCAATATGTCGGGGCAGCCGGCAGCACCGACCGCCTGTTCACGCTCGGGGCTTCGGCGAACAGCCGCCTCGAGGCCTCGGGCACCGGCGCTATCGCATTTACCAATACCGGCGCGATCGCCTTCGCGGCGCCGGGCAGCAACCAGACGATTGCGCTGGGCGGCACCAACACCGGGAACAACAGCCTCGCCGCGCAGATCACCAACAATGGCGCGGGTGTGACCTCGCTGACCAAGGATGGGCTCGGCACCTGGATCCTCAACAATGCGAACAGCAGCTACACCGGCGTCACCACGATCAACGGCGGGGTGCTCGGTGTCAGCAAGCTCAGCAACGGCGGCGTTGCGAGCAGCATCGGTGCTTCGTCTGCGGCGGCCAGCAACCTCGTCATCGGCAATGGCTCGACGCTGCGCTACACCGGCAGCGGCGACACGACCAACCGGCTGTTCACGCTGTCGTCGGGCGTCACCTTCATCGAATCGTCGGGCACGGGCGCAATCGCCTTTACTGACACCGGACCGGTGACGCTGGCGAACAACGATCTGGCGCGCACCATCGCGCTCGGCGGGACCAACACCGGCAACAACACGCTGGCGGGGTCGATCGGCAATGCCGGCCTCGGTATCACCACGCTTGCGAAGAACGACAGCGGCACCTGGGTGCTGACCGGTAACAATAGCTACACCGGGCCCACCAACATCAACGGTGGCACGCTGTTCGTCGGCGGCGGCGGCAACACGGGTGCGATCGCGAGCGCCGTCGTCAACAATTTCGGCACGCTCGGGTTCAACCGCAGCGACCTTTTGTCCTATGGCGGGCAGATCGTCGGCACCGGCTCGCTGCGACAGGCGGGGGCGGGCGGGACCGTCCTCACCGGCACAAACACGTACACCGGCGGCACGACGATCGAGGATGGCTTTCTCCAGCTGGGCGATGGCGGCACCAGTGGAAGTATCGTCGGCGATGTCGTCAACGACGGCATGCTGATTTTCGACCGTTCGGACCTTGTCAGCTTCGACGGCGTTATTTCGGGTAGCGGCGCTGTAGAGAAGGCGGGGGACGGCACGCTCGTGCTGACCGGCATCAACAGTTATGCCGGCGGCACGTCGATCCTCCGCGGCACCCTGCAAGTGTCCGCCGACGCCAATCTCGGCGCGTCATCCGGGGGGCTGAGCATCTTCAGCGGCACTTTGCGGACGACCGCGTCCTTCGCTACCGCTCGGACTACCCGACTGTATGATGCAAGCACCATATCGACCGATGCCGGGACGACCCTTTCGCACGACGGCGTGATCATAGGCGACGGCCGACTGATCAAGGCGGGAACGGGCACCTTGGTGTTGTCGGGCGACAACAGCTACACCGGCTTCACGAATGTCGATGCCGGCAGGCTGCTGATCAACGGCGACCAATCGGCGGCGACAGGTCTGGTGAGGGTTGCGTCGGGGGCGACGCTGGGCGGCAGCGGGACGATCGGGGGAATCGTCAATGTGCTCAGCGGCGGCATTCTTGCGCCGGGTAACAGCCCCGGCACGCTCAATATCGACGGCGACCTTTTGCTCGCAAACGGCTCGATCCTGAACTTCGAATTCGGCGAAGCGGACGTTGCGGGCGGTCCGCTCAACGATCTTGTCAATGTCAACGGCGACCTGCGGCTCGACGGCATCCTCAACGTCACGGCGTCGAGCGGCGGCTATTTCGGCGGCGGCGTCTACCGCGTCTTCAACTATAGCGGGGCACTCACCGACAACGGGCTCGAACTGGGATCGATGCCGGCGGGGAGCGATGTCACCGTCCAGACATCGGTCGCGGGACAGGTCAATCTGATCAACAGCGAGGGCCTTGCGCTCAGCTTCTGGGACGGCGATGCCGGACCCAAGTTCGACGATCTAGTCAACGGCGGCAACGGTAGCTGGCATCTCGGCGGCGCCGACAACAACTGGACCGGCGCCGACGGCGCGATCAACGCGGCCTATGCCGACGGGACCTTCGCCATCTTCGCAGGCGCGCCGGGCACGGTCACGGTCGACAACAGCGGCGGTGCGGTCACCGCGACGGGAATGCAGTTCGCGACCGACGGTTATCTGATCGACGGCGCGCCGCTGACGCTGGTCGGTCCGGACTCGCTGATCCGCGTCGGCGACGGCACCGCTGCGGGCGTGGGCTTCACCGCGACGATCGCTGCCGACCTCACCGGCGCATCGCAACTGGTCAAGACCGACGCCGGCACGCTGGTGCTGACGGGGGCCAACAGCTACACCGGCGGCACGCGGATCGAGGGCGGCGTCATTTCGGTCGAGAATGACAGCTTCCTTGGCGATGCGGCGGGCGCGATCACGCTCGACGGCGGCACCTTGCGGATGACGGGCGCCAACTCGGTCAACGCGCACGCCTACATTCTGGGCGCGAACGGCGGTGCGATCGACATTGCCAATGCCGCAACGTCGAACGGCGTCCTCGATGCCATGACAGGAAGCGGCGGATTTACAAAACTCGGCGACGGTTCGCTCGCGCTCGCTGGCGAGAACAGCTATACCGGCGGCACGACGATCGAGGCCGGTACGCTGCAGATCGGCGGTTTGGGCGGCGCGACCGGCTCGATCATCGGCGACGTGGTCAACAATGCCCGCCTCACCTTCAACCGCTCGAATGCCTATACCTATGCGGGCTCGATCACCGGCACTGGCAGCGTTCAGGTAGCAAGCACCGGCGTGACCACGCTGACCGGCGACAGCAATTATGGCGCCGGGACGCTCATCAATGGTCTGGGCGGCGAGCTTCGTATCGTCGGCGGGGCCAATGTCATTTCCGGGGGTTCCACGACGATGGGGCGCTCGACGCTGAGCGTCGACGGCGCGAATTCGGTCTTCAGCACGACCGCCATTGGCGGGACTATTGCCTTCGCCGGCTCGACCGTCGTGAACGTAACGGACGGCGGCACGCTCCGGATCAGGGCGGGCGACCTGGATCTGCGAGGCACTCTCAACGTCGCGACCCGGATCAACATCACCGGCGCGAACTCGCTGGCTGATGTGGCGGGCGGCATTCGCGGGAGCGCGACCTTCAACGCTCCCTTCAGCCTGACGATCGGCGCGGGCGGGACGCTGCGCACCGCGGGGGAGAGCCAGATCGGCACCGCGACCAGCAACACCAATCCCATCGCCGTCGCGATCGCTGCCGCGGGTTCCAACTGGACGAGCACCGGTTCGTTGCTGATGACCGCCGGCAATTTCACCGTCGATCAGGGCGGCACGGCGAGCTTTGCGTCGGCGACCTTCGGTGCCGCGCCGCAGGCCGCAAACCTGACAGTGTCGGGCGCGGGCTCCAGCTTCGCCACGACGGGTGACCTGATTATCGGTAGCGGGACTGGCACTGCGGTTCTGACGGTTGCCGACGGCGGCCGGACGGTCGCCGGCTCAGGCCTCCAGATTGCGGCCCAAGCCGGTTCGACCGGCACCGTAAATATCGGCGGCGTCGAAGGCGGTTTGGCCGCCGCGGCGGGCTTCATCGAGGGCAACATAACTTTCGGGTCCGGCGCGGGCGAGTTGAACTTCAACCACACCGGCACCGACCATCTCTTTGCCAACAGCATGTCGGGCGCGGGTTCGATCGACCATGCGGCCGGCACGACGCGGCTGACCGGTGACAGCTCGGCCTTTACCGGCACGACGTCGGTCGCAGGCGGTATGCTGCTCGTCGACGGCATCCTTGGCGACGCGTCGAGCGGCGTCAGCGTAGCGACGGGCGGCACGCTTGGCGGCACCGGCACGCTCGGCGGCAATGTCGCCATCCTCGATGGCAACCTCAATCCGGGTAACGTCGGCGGGGTTCCGGGCAGGCTGACGATCGCCGGCGACTTGAACCTCGCCCCGGCCGCGACGCTCAACGTCGACTTCGGTCAGGCGAATGTCGTTGGCGGCGCGTACAACGACCTGATCGATGTGGGCGGCGACCTCGTTCTCGGCGGGACACTCAATGTACAGGAGGCCCTTGGGGGTAATTTCGAACCGGGCGTCTATCGCGTCATCAACTATGGGGGGACGCTGACCGACAACGGTTTGACGGTCAATGCAGGCTATTTCGTGCAGACCTCGGTCGCGAACCAGGTCAATCTGGTGAACACCACCGGCCTCACGATGCGCTTCTGGGACGGTGTCAACGGCGGCAAGAATGACGGGGTGATCACGGGCGGGGACGGCCTGTGGCAGGCAAGTGGCGGCAATGACAACTGGACCGAGTTCGACGGATCGGCGAACGCGCCGTTCACCGATGCGGCCTTCGCGGTCTTTTCGGGTGTCGGTGGCGCGGTAACCGTCGACGGCTCGCTCGGCGCGGTCACGGCATCGGGGATGCAGTTCGCCAGCGACGGCTATGTCATCGCGGGCGCCGATATCGCGCTCGTTGAAGCAGAGGCGATCATTCGCGTCGGTGACGGCTCGATTGGCGGTGCGGACTATAGCGCCACCATCGCGTCGAACCTGACCGGCATCGGCGACGTCATCAAGACCGACCTCGGAACGCTCGTGCTGACGGGCGACAACAGTTTCGTGGGCGAAACCAACGTCCGGGGCGGCGAACTGCGGCTCGCGGACGGCGGCACGCTGAACAATGCGGACGGCATGATCGGCCGCGAAATCGGCGAGCAGGGCGTCGTCACCGTCACGGGCACCGACGGCAGCGGCAGCGCCTCGACCTGGACCAACACGGGTATCCTCCGTGTCGGCCGCCTTGGCTCCGGTACGCTGGGCATCCTCGATGGCGGCATCGTGACCGTCGCGGACATCGCTTATATCGGCGACGACGTCGGCAGCCAGGGGACAGTCAATGTTTCGGGGCAGGACGCCAATGGCAATGCCTCGACCTGGACCGGGGCGAGCGACATCGTCGTCGGCGAGTTCGGCAGCGGCACGCTGAACATCACCGCAGGCGGTCAGGTCGGCAACCAGTCGGGCTGGATCGGCTCCAATGCCGGCAGCCAGGGGATCGTCAATGTCTCGGGTGTCGGCGCCAACGGCGCCGCCTCGACCTGGACGAACAATGGCGATGTGCTGGTCGGTTATGACGGCAACGGGACGTTGAATATCGCCGACGGCGGCAAGGTCGTCAGCGTCGGCGGCCAGATCGGCGCCAATTCCGACGGCGTTGGTGAGGTGCTCGTAACCGGCGTCGGCTCGTCGTGGGAAAACAGCGGACGGATCAACGTCGGCCTGTTCGGCGCCGGAACGCTGCGTATTGAAAATGGCGCGACGGTCACCGGCAACGACGCGATCATCGGGGCTTCCGGAAACGGCAACGCGATCATATCCGGCGCCGGCACGTCGTGGATCAACACCCAGCAACTGAGCGTCGGTAGCTTTGGCACCGGCTCCATGCGCATCGAGAACGGTGCGAGCGTCACCAGCAATCAGGCTTATATCGGCGCCAATTCCACTGGCAGCGTGGTCGTGACCGGGGCAGGGTCGAACTGGCTGGTCACCGATTTCTCGATGACCGTCGGCAATGAGGGCGCGGGCTCGCTGCTGGTCGAAAACGGCGGGCTGGTCCGGGCCGAGGGCGGCTTCGCGCTCGGCGTCGCGGCGGGTTCCAGCGGAACTGTGACCATTGCGGGCACGACGGGCAACCGTGGTGTTGTCGAGACCAGCCAGATCGGGGGCGGTTTGGGTACGGTCGATTTCTCGCTCGACGGCGGCGTGCTCCGCGCGACGCAGGATGAAGGCGAGTTCTTCGCCGATTTCGGTACGAACGACATCACGCTCGGCACAAACGGTGGCATCATCGATACCGACGGTCACAATATCGGCATTGCGCCGCGCTTTGCCGGCGCGGGCGGGCTGACGAAGGACGGCCTCGGCACGCTGACGCTGACGGGTGCCAACAGCTATGCCGGAGCCACATTCGTCAACGCGGGCACTTTGCTGGTCAATGGCGACCAGTCGGCGGCGACCGGCCTGATGACGGTGTTCGCGGGCGCGACGCTCGGTGGCACCGGCACGATCGGCGGAGACGTCGCCATGCTCGACGGCGCCATCCTTGCGCCGGGGGAAAGTGCCGGCACGCTGACGGTCGGCGGCAATCTGTCGCTCGCCGGTGGTTCGATCCTGAATTACGAGTTCGGACAGGCCGATGTCGCTGGCGGTGCGCTCAACGACCTGGTCAATGTCGGTGGCGACCTGACGCTCGACGGGACGATCAATGTGACGGTCGCGGCGGGGGGCAGCTTCGGCCCCGGCATCTACCGCGTGTTCAACTATGGCGGCGCGCTGATCGACAACGGGCTGACGCTGGGGACAATCCCGGGCGGCACCGGCGGCGTTTCGGTCCAGACCGCGATCGCGGGCCAGGTCAATCTCGTCAATTCGCAGGGGCTGACGCTCAGCTTCTGGGACGGCGCGGTCGGGCCCAAATATGACGGCGTACTCAACGGCGGCGATGGGGTGTGGCGCGTCGCGGGCGGCCTCAATAACTGGACCGATGCGGACGGTTCGATCAACGCCGATTATGCGCAGGACAGCTTCGCGGTCTTCGCGGGTGCGCCGGGCACCGTCACGATCGACAACGGCGGCGGCAACGTCCTCGCTTCGGGCATGCAGTTTGCGAGCGACGGCTATGTCGTGGCGGGCGACACGCTGACGCTGACCGGCGCGCAGGCGATCGTTCAGGTCGGCGACGGCAGCGTCGCGGGCGCGGGCTATACCGCGACCATCGACGCACAGATCGCGGGCACGGCAGAGTTGCTCAAGACCGACGCGGGCACGCTCGTCCTGACCGGCGCGAACAGCTACAGCGGCGGCACGCTGATCAACGGCGGCACCGTCCGGATCGGCAGCGACTCCAATCTGGGCGATGCGAGCGGCGGGCTGTCGCTCGGCGGCGGTGCACTTCACACCACCGCCGATATCGTTTCGGGCCGGACCGTCACGCTGATCGGCGACGGCGTGTTCCGCAGCGATACGGGCACCACGCTGACGCTGACCGGCCCGGTCGGCGGGGCTGGTGGCCTCACCAAGGCGGGTGCGGGCACACTGGCGCTCGGCGGCAGTGGATCCTTCGCCGGCGCGACGACGGTCGAAGCGGGCACGCTGTTCGTCAACGGCGACTATTCGGCGGCGACCGGCGGGACAAGCGTCGCCGCCGGCGCGACGCTGGGCGGCACGGGGACGATCGGCGGCAATGTCGACTTCGCGAGCGGGGCCTCCCTCGCGCCGGGCGCAGGCGGAACGGGCACGCTGGCCATCGGCGGCAATCTTTCGCTTGCGGCCGGAACGCAGCTCGATTTCGAATTCGGGCAGGCGGGTGTCGCGGGCGGCGCGCTCAACGATCTCGTCAACGTTGGCGGCGATCTGGTCCTCGACGGTGTGCTCAACGTCAGCGTCCCGACGGGCGGCGCGTTCGACGTCGGCATCTATCGCCTGTTCAACTACGGCGGCACGCTGACGAACAACGGCGTGACGTTCGGCACCATGCCGACGGGCGCCAGCACCGCCGTCCAGACCTCGGTCGCGGGGCAGGTTAATCTGGTCAACTCGGGCGAGCTGACGCTGAACTTCTGGGACGGCGCCGCCGGACCAAAGGTCGACGGCGTGATCAACGGTGGTGATGGCGTGTGGCAAAGCAGCGCCGGAAACAGCAACTGGACCGACGCGACGGGTAACCTCAGCGCGCCCTACGCCGATGGGGCCTTTGCGATCTTCGGCGGAACCGCGGGCACGGTCACGGTCGATAACGCACCGGGCGCCGTGTCGATCACCGGCATGCAGTTTGCGGCCAACGGCTATGTCATCACCGGCGACTCCGTCGCGCTCGACGGGGCGCAGGCGACGGTCCGCGTCGGCGACGGCAGCACGGCGGGCGCGGGCTTCACCGCGACGATCGCTTCGGCGCTCACCGGCACCGCGCAGCTGGTCAAAACCGATGCGGGGACGCTCGTCCTCGGCGGCACCAACAGCTATACCGGCGGCACACAGATCGTTGGCGGCACAATCCGCATCTCGAACGATGCCAATCTCGGCGCGGCGAGCGGCGACCTTACACTCGATGGCGGCACGCTCGAAACGAGTGCCGACCTCACCAGTGCGCGCGGCATCGTCGTCGGCGGCGGGGGCATGATCGCGACCGCGTCCGATACCATCTTTACATATAATGGCCTCTTTTCGGGCACGGGCGGACTGACCAAGAGTGGTGCGGGCACCCTGCTCGTTACCGCCGACAACAGCGGCTTCGGTGGCAACACGACGGTCGCGGGCGGCACGCTGGCCGTGCAGGGAAGCCTTGGCGGCGCCGTCACCGTCGGCGCGGCGGGCCGCGTCGAAGGCGCAGGGCGCGTGGGCAGTCTGGTCAACGCCGGCGTCGTCGCACCGGGCAGCGGCATCGGCTCGCTCACCGTGGCGGGCGACTATACCGGCAACGGCGGCCTGCTCGAGATCGAGGCCGTACTCGGCGGTGATGCCTCGGCGGCTGACCGCCTGGTTGTGAACGGCGCCACGTCGGGCAACACGCGGGTCACGGTGATCAATCGCGGCGGCATCGGCGGCCAGACGGTCGAGGGGATCAAGATCGTCGATGTCGCGGGCGCATCGAACGGCAGCTTCACGCTCGAGGGCGACTATCTGTTCGAAGGCGAGCAGGCTGTGGTGCTGGGCGCCTATGGCTATCGCCTCTACAAAAATGGGATATCGACGCCGCAGGACGGCGACTGGTACCTCCGCTCTGCGCTGCTCGACCCCGGCGAGAATCCAGAAGGTCCGCTCTATCAGCCGGGTGTCCCCGTCTATGAAGCCTATGTCGGCGCACTGCAGTCACTGAACCGTCTGCCGACCCTGCAACAGCGCGTCGGCAACCGTTCGTGGGCTGCGTCGCCGATCGCCGGTGCGGGCCTGTGGGGTCGCTTCGAATCCGAGCGCCAGCGGCCGGAAGCCGTGGCATCGACGAGCGGCGCCGACCGCAAACTCAACCAGTGGCAGGCGCAGCTCGGGCTCGATGCGGTGCTGGCAGAGCGCGGCGACGGTGCCGCGCTCGTCGGGGGGCTGACCGCCCATTATGGCAAGGCGGACAGCAGCGTCGCGTCGATCTTCGGCAACGGCACCATCGATACGCAGGGCTATGGCGTCGGCGCGACGATGACCTGGTACGGGCCGAAGGGCTTTTATGTCGACGGGCAGGTCAAGCTCAGCTGGTTCGACAGCGATCTGGAATCGAACATCCTTGGGGATCTTGTCCGCGGCAACAAGGGCGACGGCCAGGCTTTCAGCCTCGAACTCGGCAAGCAGACGCCCATCGGCCGCAACCTGTCGGTCACGCCGCAGGTGCAGATGAGCTATGCCAAGGTCGCTTTCGATCGTTTCGCCGATCCTTCGGCGGCCGCGGTTTCGGTTGGGAAGGGCGAAAGTCTGAAAACCCGCTGGGGCCTGGCGATCGACCATCAGACAAGCTGGAAGGGCCGCGCGGGCGATACGCGCCGCACTCGCCTCTACACCGTCATGAACCTCAGCTACGAATGGCTCGACGGCGCGGTAGCCGATGTGTCGGGAACGCCGATCGTCAATCGCGACCATCGTCTGTCGGGTGAATTGGGGCTTGGCGGCAGCTACAGCTGGGGTGACGACCGCTTCACCCTCTATACCGAAGTGTCGGGCGATACGGCGATCGCCGATTTTGGCGCGGGCTATACCCTGAAAGGTACAGCTGGGTTCCGGGTGCGGTTCTGATCACTAACCCGAATGATGCGGGAAGGTGGGTCGTTTACCCGTCTTCATATGAAAGCTGACGATAAGGTGGAGACGCAACGCCCTGACTTGTCTTGGCCGTCCGCTTCGCGCGATTCTCTGCTGAGGTCCGTGACCGGCGATGCTCGGTCTGGTCAGGGCAGGTCGATGAGCAAAACTTCCGCATCGGAATCGGCCTCAATCGACAACATGCCTTCCGACGTCAGCGCGGCGCCGTCGCCTTCGCGCATTTCGGTGCCATTCAAGCCGACAATGCCGCCAACGACCTGGACCCAATAGCCGCGCTTCGGGTCGAGTTCGCGTGCGATCGCCTTGCCGTCGTCGAGCCGGGCTATCGCCATGACGGTATCCTGGCGCAGCGTTAGCGATCTTTCGCGTCCGTCGCCGCTCGCGATGGTGACCCAACGGTTGCGCCCTTCATCGGCGGCGAAGGATTTTTGGTCGTAAGAAGGCGGGCCCCCGAACTCGAACGGGATGATCCATATCTGGAGGAGGTGGGCGCGTTCATCGGCGCTCGGATTGCGTTCGCTATGGCGGATGCCCGTGCCCGCGCTCATCCGCTGGACCTCGCCCGCGCGGATGGTCGCGCTGTTGCCGAGGTCGTCGCGATGCTCGATGGCACCCTTCAGCACGATGGTCACGATCTCCATATCTTCGTGACCATGCTCGGAGAGTCCGGCGCCGGGGACGACTCGGTCTTCGTTGAGCACCCGCAAGGCACGAAAGCCCATATGCTTGGGGTCGTTATAGTCGGCGAAGGAAAAGCTGTGCCAGGCGTCGATCTGGCCGCCCTGGTGCCGGCCGCGGGCACCGCGGTCCCGGAAACGGATCATCGTCATTCTCCCCCTTGGGAGCGCCACCGGCCGGGCGGCGCTCCGGGCTTTGTCAGGCCGCGTCGACGAGGACGATTTCGCTGTCCTCGATCGCGGTCACGCGAAGTACCTCCATATCGCTGATCGCGGCACCGTCGCGGGCATTCACGCGGACGTCGTCGATCTGCACCGCGCCCTTTGCCGGGACGAGATAGGCCTTGCGATCCTTGCCTAACGGATATTCCGCCGTCTCGCCCGCGCGGAGCGTCGCGCCGACGACGCGGGCGTCGGTGCGGATCGGCAGCGCGTCATTATCGTTATCGTAGCCCGAGGCCAGCGTCACGAACTTGCCCGAACGCTCACCCTTGGGAAAGGGCTTCGCGCCCCACTGCGGCGCTTCGCCGTCGCGGGTCGGAATGATCCAGATCTGGAAAATCTTGGTCGTGACGTCCTCCAGATTATATTCCGAATGGCGGATACCGGTGCCGGCGCTCATCACCTGCACGTCGCCCGCCTCGGTGCGGCCCTTGTTGCCGAGGTTGTCCTGATGGGTGATCGCGCCTTCGCGGACATAGGTGATGATTTCCATGTCGCGGTGCGGGTGCGGCGGAAAGCCGGTCTGCGGCTGGATCGTGTCGTCGTTCCACACGCGCAGATTGCCCCAGCTGGTGCGGGCGGGATCGTGATAGCCGGCGAAGGAAAAATGATGCTTGGCGTCGAGCCAGCCATGGTTGGCGCCGCCGAGGCTGTCGAAGGGACGAAGTTCGATCATCTTTTATCTCCATGGCGTACCGGGATCGGGCGCCGTTGGGCGTGATTTAGGCATTGCGGCTTCTTTTGTTCAGTGAGATAAAATTCACCGAAATGTTCGAGGAAATTGAATAGTGAACAATCCCGGAACCCCGACCCTCGACCAGCTTCGCATCTTCCTGGCGATCGTCGACACGGGCAGTTTCGCGGCGGCGGGGCGCCAGCTCAATCGCGCCGTTTCGGTGATCAGCTACGGCATTTCCAATCTCGAAGCGCAGCTCGGGCTGACGCTCTTCGAACGCGAGGGGACGCGCAAGCCGCAGCTCACCGTCGCAGGCCGCGCGCTTTTGTCGGAGGCGCGCGCGATCTCGGTCGGCATCGACGGCCTGCGCGCCAAGGTGAAGGGGATCCTCGACGGACTAGAGGCGGAGGTCGACCTCGCGGTCGATGTGATGTTGCCGTCCGAACGCCTGGGCAAGGTGCTGCGTGCCTTCGCCGTTGAATATCCGACGGTTCAGCTGCGCCTCCATGTCGAGGCGTTGGGTGCGATCACCGCGATGGTGCTCGACCGAAGGGCGATCCTCGGCTTATCGGGGCCGCTGGCGGCGGGGGTGGAGGGGGTCGAATGCGTCGCGGCGGGCTCGATTCCGATGGTGCCGGTGGCCGCCCCCGATCATCCGCTCGGCCGCATGGGCCGTATCCCGCCCGGGGCCGGACGCGATTATACGCAGCTCGTCCTGACCGACCGTTCGCGTTTTACCGAGGGGCGCGACTATTCGGTGATGAGCCCCAAGACCTGGCGGCTCGCCGATCTCGGCGCCAAGCATGCGCTGCTGCGCGAAGGGATCGGCTGGGGCAATATGCCGCTGCCGATGATCGCGCCCGACCTTGTCGCGGGGACGCTGGTGCAGCTCGCGATGCCCGATCATCCGGGCGGCACCTATCGTTTTGCGGGCGTTTGGCGCCGTGACACTCCGCCGGGGCCGGCGGCGTCTTGGCTGCTCGAACAATTCGTCGCGCTCGGCGAGAATGACGCCGAACTGGCCGGCATGATCGATCTTTAGAGTTTTAGCATCGCTTCGGCGCCGACCATATGGATTTGGCGAGCTGGGCCGGTGTCGCGGATATAGGAACCGGGACGAAAGGCTGACAATGAGGCGGTGAAGGACAACAGCGCGCTTGCCTGCCAGCCCGCCGAAATCTCGATCTGGTCGCCGATATGCCGGGCATCGCCACCGCCCGCGGGGCGGATGAGCCCGCCGGGAATATCATAGAGACCGTCGCCGCGGCTTTCGCGCCAAAAGCGCGCGGCAACCAGTTCGACCGTCACGCCCTTGCCGAGCTCGAAATCGACGCTGGGATGGACGTTGACGATGTTGCGCGGTCCGATCGGGGATAGCTCGCCGAAATATTTGCCCTTCGGAAAAAGGGCGTTGAAAGTCTGGATTCGGCCGTCGGCGGGATCGCGGTCGCCGCTTGCGATATTGGCCCGCAGGCGCACGCGCGGTTTGAGCGGAATGTCGGTAAAGCGCCAGGCGGTCTCGGTTGCGAGCGACCAGGCGCGGATCCGATCGCCATCGAAATGCCCGCGCTGGAGCATCGCTTCCCAGTTCCAGCCGAGGTTGCCGCGCTGGCCGAAGAAGCGCAGGCCGAAGGTGTCGCGCGTCTCGCGGCCGGTGCGACCGGCAAAGCGGGCCTCCTCATTCATATAGCCGAGCCAATAGGCGTCGATGCCGATGTCCGTGGCGGGCGCGAGCGTCGCATAGACCCCATCCAGCCGCCGCGTCGTCGAGGTCCGGTCGTCGAAGTCGCCGCCTGCCACCGCGACGGGCCGCAGATGGAATGCGTCTATACGGGCCGGGCCGTGGTCGAGGATGGCACGGACGCCGTCGAACGCTTGCGGAATGTTCGGACCATAGCGGATTCCGACGAGCCGTTCCGAGCCCAGCGCGACGAGTTCGCGTCCGGCCCGCACGGTCAGGTTGCCACTGTTGCCAAGCGGCATGCGGACGTCAGCGAAGCCCTGCAGCAGGTCAATACCGGTTTCGTCGACGGGACCCTTGCCCGCGCCGACGCCGCGTGCATAGCCCGCGATGCCCTGTACGAATACGCGCGCAGGACCGACGTGAAGATCGGCGTGGGGCATGACGCGGAGCCAGAGATAGCCGTCGTCGGGGGCGGGCGGATCGCCCCACAGATTGTCGTCGAACCCCTCGAACCGCGCCCGCGCTTCGCCGCCCAGCGTCAGATAGGCCGAGCCGTCGTCGGTCAGCGGCCGATATTTCGCCGCGCGCCATCCTTCGCGCGGTGCGTTCGACACCAAGGACCAATCCTCGTCGTAACGAAGATTGGTCTGCTGCGCCTCCTGCGTCCACGCCGCGAAAGGAAGCAGCGCGGCGAGGAGAGCGAGCGCGCGCATCAGCGGCGCGTGACGAAGTGACGTACGACCGGCGGGGCATCGCCGGTCTGGAAGGCGCGCAGCGCCTCCTGCTGCACCCGGTCGGCATTGGTCACTCGGTCGTGTTGGCGAAGGTGCTCGAGCCAGCTCTCGACGGTGAAGCTTTCGATCACCGTGCCGGGGTTGGCGGTATCTTCGTAAATGCCCCAGTGGATCGCGCCGTCGCGGCGGCGGATGCGGCGCATCTTCTGCATTTCGGCGAAAAAGGCGGGCACCTGCGCCGGGTCGATGCGATATTCGACCGTGACCAGCACCGGGCCGCTGTCATGTTCGACATCGCCATCGACAAGTGGGGCGGGCCAGTGCGCCGAGGGCGCGAGGTCGAGCATACTTGCCTTGTCGAGCGGGAAGCGCCAGGCGAGCGCCAGCCCTGCGAGGGCGAGCAGCGCCGCCGCGACGAGCAGGGTCGACGGCACCTCGATGCGCGAGGCGAGCGCCCCCCAGAGCGCGGAGCCTCCCGCCATCGACCCCTGAAAGACGAGCAGGTAGATGGCGAGCGCGCGCGCCTTGACCCAGCCGGGCGAGGTCGCCTGCGCGCCGCCGTTGAGCGAGGCCATCATCGCGATCCAAGCCAGCCCCGCGACGAACAGCGCCGCCGATGCGGTCCAGAAACCGCTGACGAGAGACAGGGCGGCCATCGCCGCGGCGAGCAGGGTCGATGCGGCGAGCGTGATCGCATTCGCGCCCATGCGCCCGCGCAGCTTCGGCATCAGGATCGCGCCGCCGATCGCGCCGAGCCCCATGAAGGTGAGGAGGCCGCCATAGCCCGCCGGGCCGAGCCCGAGGTCGCGGCGCGCGATGATCGGCAGCAACGCCCACAGGCCGCTGGCGAAGACGAAGAAGCCGACCGAGCGGATCAGCACGACCTGCAGTTCGGGCGCACGCATGGCATAGCGCAGCCCCGCGCGCATCGCGCCCACCATATGCTCGGCGGGCAGGTGGCGGTCGGGCGCCGCGCGGCGCCAGCGGTAAAGCACGATGATGACGCCGACGACCGACAGTGCGTTGGCGGCAAACACCGCGGCGGAGCCCGAAGCGGCGATGATGACCCCGCCGAGCGCCGGCCCGATCGCGCGTGCGATATTGACTCCCAGCGAGTTGAGCGCGACCGCCTGTTGCAGCGCCTTTGGCGGCACCAGTTCGGGAACGATCGCCTGAAAGGCGGGGGCCGAGAAGGCAGCGCCGACGGCGATCAGCGCGGTGAAGGCGAGCAGTACCCAGGCAGTGGTCAAGCCCGCTAACGTGATCACAGCGAGCCCCGTGGCGCCGATCAGTCCGAACAGTTGCGCACCGATCAGCAGGCGGCGGCGATCGACGATGTCGGCGAGCGCGCCGGCGGGTAGCGCGAGCACAAACATCGGAAAGGTCGTCGCGGCCTGCACAAGTGCGACCATCAACGGGTCGGGCGAGAGCGAGGTCATCAGCCAGCCCGCGCCGACATCGTGCATCCAGGTGCCGACGTTCGAAACGATCGTGGCGATCCACAAGGCGCGGAACATCGGGCTGGCGAGCGGGCCCTCGCTTGTCCCTGCCGGGGCTGCGGCGGACGTCATCGCTCAGACCGCCCAGCAGCCGCAGCCGAAGGCGCCCCAGAAGCTCTGGACGTCGGCGGCGGGGATATTGGCGCCGAGCGCCGCGGCATGGTCGTGGCCATGGACGTTGCATGCGCTGGCACAGCCGCAGGCGGCCGCCATCTTCTGCGCACCTTCGGGACGGCGATAATGGCCGCCGAACGTCGCGACGGGCGACCAGTCGGGCATCGGCTTGGGCAGCGCGGGGGCGATCGGGCGATAGTCGCCTTCGCCATGCACGACCTTGCCGCCGAGGATGGTCAGCACCGAACGTAGATGCACGATCTCGCTTTCGGCGACGCCGAAATAATCGTCCGAGAGCAGCGCGAGGTCGGCGAGCTGGCCGGCCTTGATCTGGCCCTTCTTGCCGACCTCGTTCGAAAACCATGTGTTCTTCTCAGTCCACAGCCGCAGCGCGGTTTCGCGGTCAAGGCGGTTGCGCACCGGATAGAGCGTGGTCCCGCCTAACGTCTTGCCGGTAACGAGCCAAGAGAGCGACACCCATGGGTTATAGCTTGCGACACGCGTCGCGTCGGTGCCCGCGCCGACGGGAATGCCCGCCTCCATCATCCGTTTGATCGGGGGGGTCGCCTCGGCCGCCTTGGCTCCGTAGCGTTCGATGAAATATTCGCCCTGGAACATCATCCGGTGCTGGACCGCGATGCCGCCGCCCAATGCGGCAATGCGGTCGATATTGCGCTCGCTGATCGTCTCGGCATGGTCGAAGAACCAGTTGAGGCCTTGAAGCGGGATGTCGCGATTGACCTTTTCGAACACATCGAGTGCGCGCGAAATCGTCTGGTCATAGGTCGCGTGGAGCCGCCAAGGCCATTTGCGTTCGGCCAGCAGGCGGACGACGGGTTCGAGGTCGCTTTCCATATTCGCCGGCATCTCGGGGCGCTCGACGCGGAAATCCTCGAAGTCGGCGGCCGAATAGACGAGCATCTCGCCCGCGCCATTGTGGCGATAGCTGTCGTCGCCGTCGCCGGGCTTCACTTGGCTGGACCAGGTCGCGAAATCCTTGAGCTCTTCCTTCGGCTTTTGCGTGAAGAGGTTGTACGCAATGCGCAGCGTCAGTTCGCCGTCCTTGTGCAGCTTTTCGATGATCTGATAATCGTCGGGATAGTTCTGGAACCCGCCACCCGCGTCGATGACGCTGGTCACGCCGAGCGAATTGAGCTCGCGCATGAAATGCTTCGTCGAATTGACCTGATAGTCTTCGGGCAGCTTTGGCCCCTTGGCGAGCGTCGCATAGAGGATCACCGCATTGGGCTGCGCGAGCAAAAGCCCAGTGGGGTTGCCCGCCGCGTCGCGGACGATCTCGCCGCCCGGCGGGTTCGGTGTGTCCTTCGTATAGCCGACGGCGCGTAGCGCTGCGGCGTTGAGCAGCGCGCGGTCGTAAAGGTGGAGGATGAACACCGGCGTGTCGGGCGCGGCCGCGTTGATCTCATCGAGAGTGGGCAGGCGCTTTTCGGCGAACTGATGTTCGGTGAAGCCGCCGACGACGCGCACCCATTGCGGAGGCGGGGTGTTCGCGGCCTGCTTCTTCAGCATCGCCATCGCGTCGGCAAGGCTCGGCACGCCGTCCCAGCGCAATTCCATATTATAATTAAGGCCGCCGCGGATGACGTGGATGTGGCTGTCGATCAGTCCGGGGATCAGGCGGCGGCCCTTCGCGTCGATGACCCTCGCATCGGGGCCGGCGTCGGCGCGGACCACCTGCTCGCTGCCGACGCTCAGGAATTTGCCGCCGCGGATCGCGACAGCCTGTGCCTCGGGATTGGCCTTGTCGAGCGTGGTCACCCTGGCATTGACGATAACGAGGTCGGGCTGGGTCATGGCGATGCTTTCCGTGGCGGTGAGAAGGGCGGTGGTAGCGGCGCCGGCAAGCGCCTGGCGGCGGGTAATCGGGTTCATGCGTCGCGCTCCTTTCCGGTGGGCGGCGTCCCCAAAATCTGCGGGGCGCAATCTTGGTGAAAATAGCGAGCCAGTTCGGGTCTGTCGGCCAGCCGCTTTGCCAAGGGGATGATATGCTCGCCGAGCAGGATTCCAGCGAGACCGAGCAAAGCGACGATCGGCGGGGCGGGAGAACGGACGCCGAGCAGGTTGTAGATGACACCGACCAGCAATCCGGCACCAAGCGAGACGAGGTATATCTTCATCGTCCGTTCTCCCTTTTCAGCCTCAGCTCTGAACGAATGCGAGCAGGTCGCGGTTGATGACGTCGGCGTTGACCGTCAGCATGCCGTGGCTGAAGCCCTCGTAGATTTTAAGCGTCGCGTTCGGCAGGATTTCGGCCTGCAACACCGCCGCGTTCTTGTAGGGTACGATCTGGTCGTCGTCGCCGTGCAGCACGAGCGTCGGTACGCTAATCGCCTTGAGGTCGTCGGTCTGGTCAGTCTCCGAGAAGGCCTTTACCCCGTCGTAGTGCGCCTTGGCGCTGCCCATCATGCCCTGGCGCCACCAATTGTCGATCACGGCGGGGATGACGTTCGCGCCGTCGCGATTGAAGCCGTAGAAGGGCCCGGACGGGAGATCGCGGAAGAATTTCGCGCGGTTCGCAGCCAGTTCGCTGCGAATGCCGTCGAACACCTCGATCGGCAGCCCGCCCGGATAACGGGCGGTCTTGAGCATGATGGGCGGCACAGCCGAAACCAGTACGGCCTTGGCGACGCGGCCCTGCGGGATGCCATAGCGCGCAACATAGGCAGCGACTTCGCCGCCACCCGTCGAATGGCCGATGTGGACCGCATTTTTGAGCTCGAGATGTTCCATGACGGCGGCTGCATCAGCCGCATAATGGTCCATGTCATGGCCTTCGCTGACTTGCGCCGACCGGCCGTGGCCGCGGCGATCGTGCGCGACGACGCGGTAGCCTTTGGCGAGGAAGAAGAGCATCTGGATGTCCCAGTCATCCGACGACAGCGGCCAACCGTGATGGAAGACGATGGGCTGCGCGTCCTTTGGCCCCCAGTCCTTGTAGAAGATTTCGACACCGTCGTTGGTGGTAACGTAGCCCATGGTTTCGTCCTTTCATTTGGTCGGGAAATGCGGGCCGGATGTGGCGCCCTCCGGCCCATCGGGCAAAATCAGTGGCCGCCCTCGGAAGCGCCGAACATCGCCTTGGCATAGGTGATGCCGAGGCCGTAGCCGCCGCCCCATTTGCGGGCGATACCGGTGGTGAGGTCATAGGTTTCGGCGCGCGCCCAATCGCGCTGCAGTTCGAGCAGATATTGCAGCGAAGTGATGGGCTTGGCGCCGGCCTGGGTCATCCGTTCGACGGCGCGTTCATGGGCCTCTTCCGAAATGTCGCCGCTGGCGTCGGTGATGACATAGGCTTCGAAGCCCTGTTCGAGTGCCGAAAGGACCGGGCCGACGATGCAGACCGAGGTCCACAGACCCGCGAAAACGATGCGGTCCTTGCCAATCCGGTTGACCTCGTCGATCACCGCGGCGTCTTCCCATGTGTTCATGCTCGTACGGTCGAGCAGCGCCTGGCCCGGAAAAGCGTCGGTGATCTCGTCGAACATCGGACCCGAAAAGCTTTTCTCTGCGACCGTGGTCAGGATGGTGGGCACGTTGAAGCCGGCGGCGCCGTTCGCGACGAGCGCGGCATTGTTGCGCAGGAGTTCGGGTGCGATCGACTTGGTGGCGAAGGCCATCTGCGACTGGAAATCGATAAGGACCAGCGCGTGGTTGCCGGGGTCCAGCAGCGTCTTCGCGGGGGTAGGGGTGGCTTTGATCGACATGGGCAACAACTCCTGTTGGATGATCCTGACACCCGAACCGTTCGGGCTGAGGCGGGTTTAGACAGGAGAGTTTGTGCGAAACAGACGGATAAAATTATCCATTATATTCTAAAAAATAGAAAAGTATGTCGATCGGGCGAAATCCGGGGAAGATGTTGCGCTGACAGGCGCAACTGGACGCACTCTGGTTGGCAGCCGTTATGGCTGTCCGGGTGCTATGCCGGCAGGCCCGTCCATCGTGACAGACGGGTCGTCGCCTTCTGGACAGCTCAACCCCGGTGAGACGGACATTAATGGAGATCATCCAAGCGGGAAGGCTTGCGGCTACTGCCCTGTTCGGTACGGCGCCTCGGGTAAGAACGCCAGCCCAAGTGCTGCTGCCTGTCCAACATAGGATAAGCTGTGGCGTAGTCGACCATGCAATTATCGCTGGTCCGCGAAACTTGCCCGGTCGCCGGGGGTTGAGAAGGCATCCCCAGTTTCAGGAGCAAATCGATGGCCAAGAAATCTGCGCCCACCCCCGCTAGCGTCAATTCTCTCGAGGATCACCAGCCGGGGAGCGGCCAGACCGCGGTCAAGGCTTCCAATGGCAATGGCGGCGAGCTTCATCAGCAGATCGCGCATGACGAAGATCATCGCGACGGCCGGGCACACCTCACCGACAATTTCGGACATCGGATTGCCGACAATCAAAACTCGCTGAAGGCGGGCGAGCGCGGACCCACGCTGCTCGAGGACTTTGTCCTCCGCGAGAAGATTTTCAACTTCGATCACGAGCGTATTCCCGAGCGGATCGTCCATGCCCGCGGGTCGGGTGCGCATGGGGTCTTTGAATGTACGCGCGCGATCCCCGACCTGACCAAAGCCGATATTTTCCAGGAAGCGGGCAAGACCTGTCCGGTATTCGTGCGCTTCTCGACCGTCGCGGGCGGAGCCGGGTCGGTCGACACGCCGCGCGACGTGCGCGGATTTGCGGTCAAGCTTTATACCGAGGCGGGCAATTGGGATCTGGTCGGCAATAATATCCCTGTCTTCTTCATCCAGGACGCGATGAAGTTTCCCGATCTCGTTCACAGTGTGAAGATGGAGGCTGACCGCGGCTATCCGCAAGCGGCGAGCGCGCACGACACCTTCTGGGATTTCATCGGACTGATGCCCGAGGCCACCCACATGATCATGTGGGCGATGTCCGATCGCGCGATCCCGCGCAGCTTTCGCACGATGGAAGGTTTCGGCGTCCATACATTCCGCTTCGTCAACGCGAAGGGGAGGGGGAAATTCATCAAGTTCCACTGGAAGCCTGTTCTCGGGCTGCAATCGACGGTGTGGGACGAGGCGGTCAAGATAGCGGGCGCCGACCCTGACTATCAGCGTCGCGATCTCTTCGAGGCGATCGACGACGGCGACTTCCCCGCCTGGGATCTTGGCATCCAGGTTTTCGACGAGGATTTTGCGGCGAACCAGCCCTATGATGTTCTCGACGCGACCAAGCTCATCCCCGAAGAGGATGTGCCGGTCGAGATCATCGGCCGCATGACGCTCAATCGCAACGTCGACAATTTCTTCGCCGAAACCGAGCAGGTCGCGTTCCTGCCCTCGAACATCATCCCCGGCATCGATTTCAGCAACGACCCGCTGCTCCAGGGACGGCTCTTCTCCTATCTCGATACGCAGAAGTCGCGCCTCGGGACCACCAACTTCCACCAGATCCCGGTCAATGCGCCCAAATGCCCCTTCCACAATTTCCAGCGCGACGGGATGATGCAAACGCTCGTTCCGCAAGGCCGTGCCAATTATGAGCCCAACAGCCTTGCCGAGGCTGGCGAGGACGGCGGACCGCGCGCGTGCCCCCAAACGGGGTTTGCAACCTTCCCGGTCAACGACGAGCGCAATGACGCCGGAGAGAAATTGCGCATTCGTGCAAGCCTGTTCGCCGACCATTTCAGCCAGGCGCGTCTTTTCTATCGGTCGCAAACCGAGAATGAGCAGGCGCATATCGCGTCGGCGCTGGTATTCGAACTGTCGAAGGTGACGCTCGACCATGTGCGTGCGCGTGTCGTCGGCCAGCTTCGCAATGTCGACGAAGACCTTGCGAAGCGCGTTGCACAGGGGCTTGCGATCGACTTGCCGCCCAAGATCAAGGCGGCAAAAGCGCCGATCGATATGGCGCCCTCCGACGCGCTGTCGATCCAGAAGGTCGGTTATCCCGACTTCGAAGGTCGCAAGGTCGCGATCCTCTTTGCCGAAGGGTCGGACCTCGCGGCGATCGACCGGCTCAGGAAGCAGATCGAAAAGGCGGGGGGCACTGCTTTTCTCGTCGCGCCCAAGGTGGGCGGAATTGCCGTCAAAGGCGGAACGCTGAAGGCTGACGGACAACTCGCGGGTTCGCCGTCGGTGCTGTTCGATGCCGTGGCTTCGGTGCTTGCGCCCGACCAGGCAGAAGCGCTGGCGACGCAGGGCGCAGCGGTGCAATGGTTCATGGACGCATTCGGCCATTGCAAGACGATCGCCCATGATGCTGCATCGCAGCCGCTGCTCGACAAGGCTGGTGTCGAGAAGGACGAAGGGGTGGTGGACTTGGCGGAGTTCATCAAGGTCGGAACGCGGCGCCATTGGGCGCGCGAGGCGAAGGTGCGCGACCTCGCGTGAATCGGCGGCCAGTCTTTGCCCAACAAAAAGACCCGCCAGTGGCTCGCCTTTAAGCGGCGTCTGAGGCTTTTTGGCGTCTCGGTCAATCAGGCGCCGGGTTTTACGAGCGGCAAGTGGACCGCAACGAGGGTATATCAGCCATCAGCCGGGCAGCGCTTCCGCTTTGCGCCCATGTCGATCGTTCGCAGCCTCGCTCAAATCATTCGAAAGCGGCCATTCAGTCGGGATATGTGGGGGACCATTCTTGTACAATGGGACGAACGTTCGAGGCGGAGATGTCCAAGCGTCCTTTTCGCGAACCGCTCAACGGTATGCGCAATTCATAGGCGCCGTCGTGGATCGCGATCGCCTCGATCGATCGGTTGTTCCAGGTCGCGCGATACCGCTCCCCGGGTGCGAGCGTTGCCAGAACGCTGATAAACCCGTCGTTTCGCGCGCTGTGGATCGCCAGGTCTGCGGTGATGCCGCGCTTGTCCGGCCGGGTGGTCTGCGACCGGACCCATATGTCATAGCCGGTGCTCAGCCGGCCCGGGACGAAATAGGCCTGAAACCAGTTGGCGATCGGCGATGACAGGCCCGAAAACTGGTGCCAGCCCGTACCCTGACCCGTTGCAACCTCGAAATGTTCGGCGGAGGACCAGCTCGCGTCGGCCTCGGTCTGATAGGCGTCCAGCGCCGTGCGCGCGATCTGCCAGGCAAAGCCGCCCTCGCCCTGATCGAGCAGCGCCTTCCACACGAACCACTGGTGCGGGAACCAAACAGTCCCGTTCCAATAGCCATCGGGACGATAATAGGATGCCGAACGGTCGACGGCGGTGAGCCCGACAGGCGTTAACAGCTTTGCCGGGTCGCGCAGGTTCGCGAGGATGGCGCGGGTCTGCTCGGGTGTCGTGATGCCTGCGATCAGCGGCTGGACGCCGTCGAGCGTGCGGTTCCAGTTTTCGCCGTCTGGGGTGCGGAGCAGCCCTTCGGGACGGCCTGCCGCATCGTGGAGGACATAGCCGAAATAGCCGGTCGCGGGGTCCCAGGCGTTCGCCTGCACCGCGCGGGTCAGGCGCGCAATGTCGGCGTCATATTGCGCGACGTCGCGTGTCCGTCCCAGATCGAGCGCCGCCATGCGCAGCGTTTTGGCTGCGCGGATCGCGTGCGCGGTGGTGACCATCGGCGCGGCGCGCGCCTGCAGCTTTGCCGCGTGTACCCTCACCTGCGGTGGTAGATCGTCCCAGCCGCCGGAATTATAGAAATAATCCCAGCTTTTCAGAAGTCCGGACGGCAGCGCCGCGATCGTCGAGCCTTCGACCCGGCCGAGCAGGAAATCATAATAATGGCGCAGGCGGGGATAATTGTCGGCCAGCATCCGCCGGTCCTGGGTGCGGTTCCAGAGCTCCAGATATTGATGATGCTGCACTGGCAGCGGTGTGCCGTGATGGATGAAGGCGGATTGAGCGCCGGGCGGCGTCGTATAGGCGCGCAGCACGTCGGCGCTGAGGCGCGGCGCGACGTCGGCCATTCCGATACCGATGAAGCCCGAATCCCAAGTGTAGAGCGAATCCCACCATTTGCCGGGCGTGAAATGCCGGATGTACTGGTCCTGCGTATAGACTGGATAGACGATGTTCATCAGCAGATTGGCGCCGATCAACTGGCGTGCCAGCATGAACCGCCGGCCGGCGGGAAGGGGATCGGCGATTGCCGCACGCGCCTTGCCCCGTGCCCATGCGCGTTCCAGCGCGGCGGTATCGGGGTGGGCGTCGAGCGTGCGCTCGATGGCCTCGCGCGAGCCTGTCGACACCAGCGCCCAGATCGTCTCCCTGCCGCCGGCGGCGACCGGCGTGCCGCCGAACAGCAGATTGGCATAATGACCCCGGCCATCGCCCTGCGCGACCGTCAGCGTTTTGCTGTGGCTGCGCCGGGCGAAGAAGAAATCGAGCGTCCCGTTGCGAAATTCGCGGATACGCACTCCCGGCCGGAACCAGCGCAGGCCGTACCAGGCATCGGCCTGCCGATATTTGAGTAGCAGCGATTGCTCGGCGGGTCCCTTCGCCATCTCCGGGCGGGTGTCGGCGTCCTCCGGCGGAAAGCTCACCGCCGACGCGGATGAGGCGGGTACGAAGGCGATCCCTTCGAGGTCGACCGCGCCCGCCGGACGGAGCGTCAGCGCGCGCGTGCCGACGGCGAGCGGCATCGTCCACGTCCCGCCGTCGGGGGCGGGGGGAAGCGACACGCCTCCGGCGTCGGCCAGCGCGACCTGCGTCTTGGCGCGATAGCGCAGCACCGCGACCTCGGTTCCGGCGGGAACGGCATAGGTCGCCGTGTCTCCCGCCGCCATGCGCAGCGCGCGGCCATCTACCAGCCCGTCCTCGCGGACCTCGCCGCGCAACCAGCCATCGTAAACGAGCCGCTCCGACGGTGTCGGCCGCGCCCGGCGATGCGCTCGATAATGAACCCCCGACACCCATTTGCCGCCCGCCGGGATGCTGGCGCGCAAGATGCGCCGCGGCGTCAGCACGCTGCCGGGCGCCCGGTTGGGACGTTGCATCGAAGCCAGAAGATTGAGCGTCATTGTTTTCGCCCGCGTGCCGCCGTTGACCAGATCGACGCGGATCAGTCGTGCATCCGATGCCGGGTCCAGCGCGGCAAACGCGATCTCGGCATAGACCTGCTGCCCTTCCAGTTTCTGGCGATACGAATGATAGGACAGGTCGGGCGCCGCTTCCCAGGCGACGAAACCGGTGTTGAGCGACGCATTGGGGACATCGGGCGTCGACGTCGTGTGCGGCCCGGCGAACAGGGTGATGTCGAACCGCATTCCCGGCGCCAGATCCGGAATGTGCGACACGCCCAGATAGGCGTTGGAATAGGGGCCCCAGCGGGGCAGATTCAGGTCATGGCTTTGTGCGTCGATGCCGGAGCCTTTCTGCGCGTGCGGTTCCGCGAGCGTTGAAGACAACAGGCCAAGGACGGCGGCGGCGGTGATCGCGGCGCGGGCCGTCCAGCGGTTGCAGATGGTTGTCACGCTATCGTCCTCCCCTGCAGGCCGTGCCCGCGGCCACGTTCGTTTCGACAGCGCTTCATGACGCTCTTCCACTTGCCACTTTTTAAATTGGCATATCTATAATATATATTATGCCTTTGTCGGACAACAGAGCAAAGAGCGCGGTGACGGCCGCGATGATTGAGGGAAGATAGATGCCAAAGGACTTCACGCGCCGCGAACTCGTCGGCGTGGCCGCGGCTGCTGCGGCCGCGCCATCGCTTTTCGACGCGGCGCGCGCCAGCGCGATCCAGCCGTCGCGGCGCACCAACATCGTCTATATCCATTCGCACGATTCGGGCCGTTACCTGTCGCCCTATGGTTATGCGGTGCCGACGCCGCGCCTCCTTGGCCTTGCCCGCGAGGGTGTATTGTTCCGGCAGATGCATTGTGCCTCGCCGAGCTGCTCCGCCAGCCGGGCGGCGATGCTGACGGGCCAGTCGTCGCACAGCAGCGGGATGCTCGGGCTCACGCATCGCGGCTGGGACCTTGCGCATCCCGAACGCCATCTGGTGCATACGCTAGGCCGGGCAGGCTATGCCACCATGCTTGCGGGGCTTCAGCATGTCGCGCGCGACGCCGCGTCGATCGGCTATAGCCAAATCCTTCCGCATCAAAGCAATATGGTGCGCGACGTGGCGCCCGGAGCGGCGGCATTTCTCCGCAGCCCGGCGGCAAAGGCTCAGCCGTTTTTCCTCGATATCGGATTTGAGGAAACCCACCGGCCCTTGCACCCGGCGGTGGACGACCCCGCTTTCATCCTGCCGCCGGCCCCCATTCCCGACACGCCCGAAAGCCGCCGCGACATGGCCGAATATCATGCCAGCGCCCGCGCGCTCGACAAGGGCGTCGGGCTTATCCTCGATGCGCTTCAGGCGGCGGGGCTGGCGGACAATACCCTGGTCATCAGCACGACGGATCATGGCCTGCCGTTTCCGACGATGAAGGGCGAATTGCGCGATGGCGGCACCGGGGTTTCGATGATCATGCGGGGCCCGGGTGCATTCGCCGGTCCCAAGGTTTCCGACGCCCTGCTGTCGCAAATCGACCTGTTTCCGACGCTGTGCGAATATCTTGGAATTGCGCCGCCCGATTGGCTGGAAGGCCAATCCTATCTGCCCGTCGTCGATGGGCGAAAGGCGGAAGTGAACGAGGCGATATTCACCGAGCTGACTTTCCACGCGGCCTATGAGCCGAAGCGCGCGGTGCGAACGCAGCGGTACAAATATATCCGGCGTTTCGATGGACGTCGGACGCCCGTGGTCGTCAATTGTGACGGCGGACTGACCAAGGCCCAGTGGCTGAAGCGCGGCTGGGCCGGCTATCCCCTGGTGGCGGACGAGGCGGGCGAAGAATTGTTCGACCTCCATTTCGATCTGACCGAACAGCGCAATCTTGTCGCGCTGCCGGAACTGGCGCCGGTGTTGGAGGATATGCGCTCGCGGCTGAGCGAGTGGATGCGCCGGACGCAGGATCCCTTGCTCGACGGCCCTGTTGCCGTGCCTCCGGGTGTTCGGTCCGATCCGCCCGATCCCCGGCCGGCCGGCGCGACGCGCAGGGAATAGAAGGTCCGCTGAGACGCGATATTTAATTATCGTATATATACTATTGCAGATGGTTCCGAGGCCCTTTAGGCTTGATGCAGGAGAGGCGCGAACATGACGGCGGCCAAGGCTTCGCTGGCTGCTAGCTCGCCCCAAGCGGCTGTGAGGGAATAATGGTGACGCGATCAATCGCCACCCGCGGAACTGTCATGAAGCTGCGATCGGCCCAAAAACCATGCTGTCCGGCGACGGGCAGATGACCGACGATATGGTCGAAACAGGCGTCGAGCGCTTCGCCGCTATGGGGACGCGGATCGAGCTTCACCAGTTCGGGCGGGCGGCGCCCGATGCGCTGCTGGCGGCGCGTCGCGCCATCGAAGCTGTCGACGACGCGCTGACGATCCACCGCCCGTCGGCGACAACCGCGGTCAACGACCGGCTGATGGCCGGCGAGTTCGCGATGACCGAAAATCCGGTGCTGCTCGACGCATTGGCGGCGATCGCGGAGGCTTGGCACGCGACCGACGGCCTGTTCGATCCGACGGTCGGCAGCGGCGGGGCGGCGGCCTGGCCGGGGCTATCGGTGGACCGCGGTTCCGGGCGCATCGAGACTGGCCGGCCGGTCGCCTTTGACTTCGGGGGCTTCGGCAAGGGTTTCGCGCTTGATCGCGCTGCCGCAGCCATGCGCGCGGCCGGTGTCACATCGGCATTCCTGTCGGCGGGGGAGAGTTCGGTCGCGGTGATTGGCGAGCATCCGCTCGGCGGCGCATGGCCCGTCGCGATACCGCATCCGCTTGATCCCGAAAGCTGGCTCGTCGAGCTATCGCTGCGCGATGAAGCGCTTTCGGTTTCATCCACTATCGGTGACGGCGCGGCCGCGCCGGGGCGCAGCCCGATGATCCGTCCTTCCGACGGCATGATCGTCACCGCTGCCGCAACCGCGGTGGCGGTCGACGCCTCGGGCGCAGCGGCCGAGGCGATGAGCACGGCGCTGTTGGTCGCGGATCCCGATGCCGCGCAGCGACTGATCGCAGCCGATCCGACGCGCCGTTTCACCTTCGCCTTTGACGACCCCTCCCGCCGAATGACGGCATAATTGAAAGATCGACAGATGACCGACAGTGATTTTACCCTTTCGCGCCGCAAATTCCTCGATCGGATCGCGATGGCATCGGCCGGCGCGGCGATGGCTGCGGCGGCACCCTGGGCGGCGATCGCGCAGACGCCCGTCGCCACCGGAAACCGCGTGCGCTTGGGGGTCATTGGCACCGGCGATCGCGGCCGTGCGCTGATCCAGAACATCGCGAAGACGCGCAACTGCACCGTCGCCGCGATCTGCGACAATTATGCGCCCAATATGGATCGCGCGCGCAAGCTCGTGCCCGCCGATACGCCGGGGTTCAGCGATCACCGGGCCATGCTGGATGCGCGCGGGATCGACGCGGTGGTCATCGCGACGCCGCTCGACCTTCACGCATCGCATACGTTCGATGTCCTCGACGCCGGGCTGCACGTCTGGTGCGAGAAGGCGATGGCGCGTAGCATCGCCGACTGCGGCGCGATGATCGAAAACGCGCGCGCGAAGGGCAAGGTGCTCCAGATCGGGCACCAGCGCATGTTCCACCCGACATATCTGAACGCGCTGAAGCGCGCCAAGTCGGGCGAGATCGGCGAAATTACGCAAATCCGCGCCAGCTGGCACCGCAACAACAAATGGCGGCGCAACGTGCCCGCCGACGCCACAGACGAGCAGATCAACTGGCGACTGTATCGCGACCGGTCGGCGGGATTGATGACCGAACTGGCCACGCACCAGCTTCAGGTGTGCAACTGGTTCCTTGACGGCGTCCCGACGCGGGTGATCGGATCGGGCAGCATCTGTTTCTGGAAAGACGGGCGCGAAGTGTACGACCATGTTGCGCTGATCTACGAATATGGCGACGGGCGCAAAGCCATCTATTCCTCGCTCCTCAACAACGCACGCTACGGCTGCGAGGAGCAGATTCAGGGCAGCACGGGCACCATCGAGCCCGAACTCGGCAGGATCTATCAGGAAGTGTTGCCCAAGCAGCTCGCGCTTCAGCGCATGCAACAGGATGTCGCGCGGGGGCACAAGCGCACGGTCCCGATCGGCGGCGCGACTTGGTTCCCCGAGCTGCCGGTGACCACGCCGGGGGAATCGCTGGGCTGGGGCGAGTATGACGAGACGATGCTTCAGTTCGAAGGGTTCGGCGAGGCGGTGCGGAGCGGCCGCGAAGTCCCCGGCCTGTTGCAGCAGGCCTATTATGCCAGCGTCGCTTCGCTGATGGGCGAGCAGGCGATGGACAGCGGTGAGGCGGTCGAATGGCCGCGCTCGCTCGTCACGTTCTGAACCGGTTTCAGCGGGAATATTGGCCATGACCCCGATCGATCGCCGCGCGTTGATTGCTGGCGCTGGCTTTGCCGCCGCCATGGCGAGCGACGTGTTCGCTCAATCCACCCCGCGGCCGAAGGCGCGCGCGGGGAGGGGGGCGCCGCGCGAGCCCGACGCATCGGCGCGCCACCGCATCCGCTTTGCGGTCATCGGGCTCGACCATTCGCATATCTATGGCATGACCGACGCGCTGATCCGGGGCGGCGGCACGCTGGTGGCGATGCTCGCCGCCGATCCGGCGCAGGTCGCGCCGTTTCGCCGGCGCTACGGCGACGTAAAGGTTGCGCGCAGCGAGGCGGAGATTCTGGATGACCCCACGATACAATTGGTCGCCAGCGCGTCGATTCCCGATCTGCGCGCGCCGTTGGGCATTCGGGTCATGCGTGCCGGCAAGGATTTCCTGGCCGACAAGCCCGGCATCACCGGCCTGAAACAGCTCGCCGCCGTGCGCGACGCGGTGCGCGAGACGCGGCGCAAGTTCGCGATCCTCTATTCCGAACGCTTCGAAGTGCGCGCAGCGGTCCGCGCGGGGGAGCTGGTCAAGGCGGGCGCGATCGGCCAGGTACTCCAGACCATCAACCTTGCGCCGCACCGGCTGAACGCACCGAGCCGCCCGGACTGGTTCTGGGACACCGCGCGCTACGGCGGCATCCTGACCGACATCGGCAGCCATCAGGCGGACCAGTTCCTCTTTTACACCGGATCGACGGAGGCCCGCGTCGTGGCGTCGCAGGCGGGCAATATGGCGATGCCCGACCGGCCGCAATTCGAGGATTTCGGCGACATGATGCTGAGCGGAAACGGCGGCACGGGTTATGTGCGGGTCGATTGGCACACGCCCGACGGCCTCCCGACCTGGGGCGACGGGCGGCTGTTCATCATCGGCACCGAGGGATCGATCGAGCTGCGCAAATATATCGACGTGGCGGGGCGGCCGGGCGGCAACCACCTGTTCCTGACCGACCGCAAGGGCGTGCAATATATGGATTGCAGCAAGGTCCCGTTGCCGTTCGGACCGCAGTTCGTCAGCGACGTCGTCGAACGTACCGATGTCGCGCAGGATCAGGCGCAGGCGTTGCTGGCGGCGGAACTGGTGCTGACCGCGCAGAAGAACGCCTTGCGTCCAGGCCGTGTCTGACTGGCATGAGCGGCGCGGGTGCGCCGCTTCTCGCCGTTTCGACCCGATGCCCTCAAGCGGGGTTTTCAGGTGATGCGCCGGCGTGCCGCCGCTCGACATGGGTTGTTTTCATGAATTATGGCGCAACCGGATTGCGAGATATGATTTATCGCATTATACAGTCATGCAAGCGCGATGGTTCAACGATGCGCTACAAGGAAGGGGATGATGATGAGCAAGGCGTCCAAAGCGGTCGTGTCGGTTTCGTTGCTGCCGCTGGTGGCGGGCCTGATGATTTCCGAAGCAGCCGCATCGGAAGGGCAGACGCGTCCGTCCGAAGCGATTTCGGGCGATGCGGTCGCATCGGCGGACCAGGCAAATAGCGATCCGCAGCCCGCCGGTTCGGACGCGGAAATCGTTGTCACCGGAACGATTCGCCGGAGCCTTGAGGCGGCGGCCGAGATCAAGCGCGATTCGGTTCAGGTCGTGGATTCGATCGTTGCCGAGGAAATCGGCAAATTCCCCGACCCGACGACCGCCGCCGCGCTTCAGCGCGTGCCGGGGGTGCAGGTGACCGTGGGCGCCAACAACGAGATCACGGGCGTCGTGATCCGCGGGCTGGGCGATATTCTGACCACCCTCGACGGCCGCGAATTCTTTTCCACCACCGGCAGAACCTTTTCCTTTCAGGACCTTCCCGCCGAAGCCTTGTCGCGGGTCGACGTCATCAAATCCGCGACCGCCGACCTCATCGAGGGCGGGATTGCAGGCAACACCGACCTTCAGTTGAACAAGCCGTTCAAGTTTCGCGACCCGACGATCGTCGTCACCGCCCGCGGAAATTACGCGACCAATGTCGAAAAGCTCAATCCGCAGTTCGGGCTCCTCGCCACCGACCGCTGGGACACCGGCATTGGCGAGATCGGCGCGCTGTTGAACGTCTCGTGGAGCCGCACCGACTATAACCGGCCTTATCTCTATGCCCCCGTCCGCCGTTCTACCGCGACGGCGCCGTTCAACTTGCCGGGCTATGCGTCGCAGAACGTCGCGGGCGGGCTCAATGAATATGGCTATTTCGAACGTCCGCAGGCGAATGCGGCGATCCAGTGGCAGGCGACGCCCGAACTCGAAATCTATTTCGACGGGCTTTACGCGGGCTATCGCGCGAAGCAGCAATCGGCCTTTGTCGAGGCCCAGTTGTTCAGCCCGGGCACGACGATCTCGAACCCTGTTACGAACGACAACTGCTTTCGCGCGCGCGTGAACCGTCAGGGCTTCAACCCGACATCGGCTGAGGTTGCACTGGGCGAGATCACCCCCGATCGCCCGACGGGCGGGTATTTCTTGCAGGACCTTTGCGAGCTCGACAGCGCGACCTATGGCAACACCACTTCGTTCGTCAGCACCCAGGCGCGCGATCAGAAGACCGACAATTACCTCTTTGGCGGCGGGTTCATTTTCGAACGGGGCCCGGGCCGCGTAAAATTCGACCTCGCATATCAGGAATCGACCTTCATCAATGAAGTGGTGATCGTCGATGTCGGCAAGCGGCTGGATGAGGTCGTGGTCGAAAGCAACGCCGGCATCGGGGCGCAGTATGAATTTACCGGAAATCCGCTGAACGACCCCACGGATTTCAGGCTCCGGAACGGGCTGAACCAGAATTTCAGTCGCGCGGACGGGTCGCTGTTCCAGGTACGCATGGACGCCGAGTTCGAGGTTGGGGGCTTGCTCGACCAGCTTCAGCTGGGCCTTCGCTTCGCCGATCGCGGCGCGACATCTAACCAGGCGCTCGTCAACCGCGCGGCACCCGGCGGCGATTCGAATACGCTGCTCAGTTCACTGGATCTGCCGTCCGACTTCCTCATTGAAGTCCCCGGCATTCCCCGGCTGAACGGTGGTGCGCCCCGTTTGTCGCCCAATCCCGATTATCTGCGATCGGCTGAGGGGCGCGACCGGCTGCGCGAAATTTACGGCGTCGCGCTGGGCGACCCTGTTTATCAGCCGGAGCGGCGCTTCGACGCAAAGGAACGGACCTTCGCCGGCTATATTCAGGCGAAATATGAAGTCGAGCTTGGCGGGCCGCTCGTCCTCGATGGGGTTATCGGCGTCCGGCCGACGCTGACGGACCGGCAGATCGAAGGCGCGGGCGTGGTGAGCGGCGTGGTGACTCCGGTTCGTGCGAAGACGTCCGATATCGATATACTTCCCAATGCCAGCGCGCGTATCCAGTTCGGCGGCGGGCTGCAGGCCAGAGCGACCTATTCGAAAACGATCCGCCGCCCCGATTTCGGTTCGCTCAATCCGGGTTTGAGCTACATTGTGGCGACCAATCCGAACGTCCAGAATTCGGGATCGGCAGGCAATCCGAACCTGCGCCCGCAAAAGTCCGAAAGCTTCGACGCGACGCTCGAATATTATTGGAAGAGCGGCTTCGTCGCTGTGGCGGGCTATTATCGCGACATCACGGATCGCGTCATCAGCGCACCGTCGCTCGAATTCATCGACGGCATCGGATATAATATCACGCGTCCCCGCAACGTCGGCGAAGCGAAGCTCAAGGGAGTCGAAGTCAGCGGTCAGACCTTCTTCGATTTCCTGCCCGGCGCTCTGTCCGGCTTCGGCGTCTCGGGCAACTTCACCTATGCCGATTCCGAAGTCGGCGGCGACGACCGGCTTGCTGGCCTGCCGCTTCAGGGCGTCAGCAAATATAATTTCAACGCCGGACTATTCTACGACAAGTTCGGTTTGTCGGCGCGTCTCGTCTACACCTATCGGTCGAGCTATTATGACGGCGACACGACCGGGCTCAATCTGGTTCGTCCCATCACCGACGCCGAACTGGCGGCCGGTGTCACCCCGACCAACCTGAACTATGTCCGCCCGGGCGGGCGCCTCGATTTCGGGATCGGCTATGAGCTGAACGATAATCTGCGGGTCGATGTCGGCGGTACCAATATCCTAGGCAATAAATATCGCAGCTATTTCAACCCGACTGGGTTCAACCGCGATATCCGCTGGGACGACACGATCTACACCGCCGGGATCCGGGCACGCTTCTAAAAGGCAAATGACCTTGGGCGTCGGTCGATATGACCGGCGTCCAAGGCTGGGCGCCGGCAAGTCGGTGAACATGAATTGCTAAGCCAGAAAGTCTCGAATGCGCTCGATTGCGCGCGCCCACGCAGGCTCCTTTTCGAGCAGGAGGTGATTGTGGCTTTCGAGCGCCACGAATTCGGCCTTCGGGATGCGCGCTGCGAGTTCGCGACCCGCGGCGAATGGTATTACCGCGTCGTCGCGCGCGTGTAGAACGAGCGTCGGCACCGAAACCTGCTCCAGCAGCGCGCGAACGTCGATGCGCGCAAAAGCCTCCTGCAGTCGCACCGCGTTGTCGGGCGAGGTCGACATTCGCTGCAATTCGTTGAACCACCGATGATCGGCGGCGTTCGCGTCGGGAAAGAACAGGCTGGTGAACATCTGCCGGAAGGCGGGATTGTCCTGGCCCCAACCCTGCCGCGTCAACGTCAGCATCGCCTCACGCCGCGCGATCTCCTCGGCCGATCCGCGCAGGCGCCATCCGGCCGCATAGCCACCGAAAAGGATCAATCTGCGAACCCGCTCGGGGTGCCGCACGGCATAGGCAATGGAAACGCTGCACCCTTGTGAAATCCCGAGGAGGTCGAAGCGATCGAGCCCAGCGGCATCGACCACGCTCACAAGATCATCGACAAAGGCGTCGAACGAGATGTCGGCGGTGTTCCAGTCGGAGAGTCCGTTGGCGCGCTCATCATAACGCACGAGCCTGCGTTCGCGAATGATGGCGCGCAGCCAGTGCCGCCACATCGGACTTTCCCAGTCATAGTCGAGATGGTTGAGCCAGTTCGCGGTTTTCACGAGCGCAGGGCCTTCGCCGACTACCGAATAGGCGAGTCCCGTTCCGTCGGAGGCGGTGCAGAAGCGGACATGATGGGGGGGCAGCCGGGCGTCGGAATCATCCGTTTCAGTGATATTGGCTCCTCCAGCTGCGGCCGGGGCGCGCATCGCGGTCGGAACGGCGATCGCGGCCTCGTCGAGCTTGCGGACGCCCAGCGCACGCTGCGCGTCTGCTTCGCTACGCCGGCCGGTGCGATCGAGCAGGTCGATCAACGCAACGCGGGCGAGCGCATCATAAGGATCGATTTCCACCCATAGGCGCGCAACTTCGAGCGCGCGTTCGGGGTCGATCGGACGGCGGATCAGTTCGCGCAGGATCGCCGCCTGCCAGCGCCGGACATCCTCGCGCATCGCCGCCAGCCACGCTTGGTAACCGTCGCATCGCGGCAACTCGAGATCGGCCAGCAGCTCGCCCTGAAGTGCGGCGGCGCGGTTCAGGGCGACCGTGTCGATCTTGCGGATATCGTCGGTGCCGACCGTGGCCAGCCGCCGCCAGTCGATGTCGATGTCCGAGCATTCGAGCCGAACCGTCTCGCGGTCTGCGACGAGCCGCGTCCGTTCGTCGTCCACGACACCGCGCAGTTTGGACAGGCTCCACCGCAGCGCGCCGCGCGGATCGTCGGGAATATCCCACAGCATGCTGCACAGATGGTCGCGCCGCACCGCGCGGTCGGTGATCGCGAGATAGGCGAGCAGGGCGCGCGTCTTGCGCGAGGAGGGGAGCGCCACGGGCAGGCCGTCGCGCTCCAGTTCCATCGCGCGCAGCAGGTTGAGCGATACCGAGGTCATCTTGCCCCCCGAGGTGACCGTGGAAAATAGCAAATCCGCGCGCTCACGGCAATTCACACGCTTTTTACCACGGCGCTTGCCACGACCGGGTCTCAAGAGGGGCCATCGGCGGCCCCGACCGCCTTTGCAAACGAGGAGTATCGACATGAGGAATAACGACTTCCCAATCGCGCCGATGATGGGGGCGCTTCTGGTTGCCGTACTGAGCAGCTTGCTGATCGTCGGCAGCGCCACCGCAGTCGCCTGAGCGCGCGGCAAGGAGATCGACCATGTATCTCGACGCAGCGTTCAAGAGCGCCGTCGCCGCATCGCAGCGGGCGCCGTGGCAGATCGAGGACGTCATCGGAGACGATGACGTCCTCGATTTCTCGCGACCCTTTCTGCCCGAAGCGCTGGCGCGCACGTCGTCGCTCACCGCGCTCGACGCCGATGAGCGGTTGCTGGTCAATCATATCCGTGCGCACGAATATCTGGGCATCTTCGGGCTGGTCGAGGAATTCATCCTGCCGTTCGTCCTCGATCATGCCCGGCCGCAGCTTGGCGACGACGATGACCGGACCCGCGCACTGCTTCAGTTCGCGAGCGAGGAAGCCAAGCATATCCAGCTGTTCAAGCGCTTTCACACCGCCTTTGAGGCTGGGTTCGGCCACGCTTGCCCGCTTATCGGTCCACCGGCGGAAGTCGCGCGCGTGGTGCTGGGTCACGATCCCCTGTCGGTGGCGCTGACGGTGCTGCAGATCGAATGGATGACGCAGGCCCATTATGTCGAAAGCGTCCGCGGCGACCCCGATCTCGATCCGCTGTTCAAGAGTCTTCTTCGCCATCACTGGATCGAGGAGGCGATGCACGCGCGGCTCGATACGCTGATGGTCGAGGCGCTTGCGCAGGGCCGCGATGCCGACGCGATCGAAAGCGCGTTCGCGGGCTATCTCGAAATCGTCGCCTATCTCGACGCGGGGCTCGCCGCCCAGACCGAAATCAACCTCGGCATATTCGAGCGGGCTGCGGGCCGGACACTCGACAGCGCCGGCCATGGCGAATTTCTCGCCGGACAGCGGCAGGCGGCGCGCTGGACCTTCCTCGGTTCGGGCATGTCCCATCCCCGGTTCCGCGCCACCCTCGGCCAGATCGCACCCGCCGCATTGGCTAGGCTGGATGCCGTCGCGCCTGCATATTTCTGATCAACCGAATTTTTAAAGAGCAACAAAAAGGAGTTAAAAAATGGTCGCAACCACCACCTACGCCGACATCAATGGCCTCGATCTGGGCGCGCTCGGCGCGATGGTCGACAGCATCCGCGAGGATGCCGCCCAAGGGATCGTGCGGTTCCGCGTCAAGACGCGCTGGACCGGCCAGACGCGCAGCGAGACGACGATCGAAGGCTATGAGTTTGCCGGCGAACATGTCGGACGCCGCTTCAAGATCGTCGCCGACGAACCGAGCGAGCTCATGGGCCAGAATACGGCGCCCAATCCGCAGGAACTTTTGATGACCGCGCTCAATGCCTGCATGATGGTGGGCTATGTGGCCAACGCCGCGCTGCAAGGCATCGAACTCGACGCGGTCGAGATCGAAACCCACGGCCAGCTTGATCTTCGCGGCTTTCTGGGTCTCGACGACAATGTGTCGCCCGGATACCGCGAGCTCGATTATACCGTGCGCATCGGCGGGACGGGCACAGCCGAGCAGTTCGACGCCATCCACCAGGCGGTGATGAAGACGTCGCCCAATTTTTTCAACCTCAACCAGCCGATCCGCATGAACGGCCGGCTGGAAATTCTCTGATCGCTTTTGCCGATCGGCTCGTCACCGGGCGTGCGCTCTGCACGCCCGGCAACCACTGGAAAGTCACGACAATGTTGAACGATCGTTACGGTAACCGCGTCTCCACCAGCTCGACGGCGGCGCTCGCCCATTACGACGAGGCGCTGTTACTCAACCGCCTGTACCGGGGCGATCCGATCGCCGCGCTCGACGCGGCGCTCGCCGAGGATCCCGGCTTTACCATGGCCTGGGCGGCGCGGGCTCAGATCCTCGTCCAGCAGGGCGACCGCGCCTATCTTGAGGAAACCGAGCGTTCGCTCGATGCGGGTGTCGCTAGCGGCGGCACCGACGACGAGCGCGCGCACCTGGCGGCGGCGGCCCACTGGGCGCGCGGACGAATCGAGCGCAGCGTGAGCGGCTTCATGGCGATCGCGCGCGACAATCCGCGCGATATGATGGCGCTGCAGACCGCGCATCTGGGTCATTTCTATCTCGGGCGCGCGTCCGACCTGCGCGACGGCCCACTTCAGGCGTTGCGCGCGTTCGGGCGCGGCGACGACGGTTATCACGCGGTGCTGGGCATGGCGGCCTTCGGGCTCGAGGAATGCGGCGATTATGGCCGGGCCGAAGCGCTGGGAAGCGAGGCGGTCGCGATAGATCCGCGCGATGCCTGGGCGCTGCATGCGGTGGCGCATGTTCACGAGATGCGCGGCGACACCGATAGCGGGATGACGTGGCTCAACGGCAACGACGAGGCGATGGCGGCCGAATGCGGCTTTTCCTATCACAATTGGTGGCATCTCGCGCTGCTTCATCTCGATCGTAACGAGCATGATGCTGCGCTGGCGCTCTATGACAGCCGCATCCGGCCCGACCCGGACGGCGATGCGCTGCTTCAGTGGATCGATGCCTCGGCGCTGCTGTGGCGACTGCACCTCGACGCAGTCGACACCGGCGACCGGTTTGCGCGGCTTGCCGATCGCTGGCAGCGCGCGAGCGACGACCGTTGGTACGCGTTCAACGATTGCCATGCGATCATGGCCTTCATCGGGGCCGGGCGCCTCGACGATGCTCGGACCTGCCTCGCTTCGTTGACGCGGGCCGCGGACCAGGACGACGACAATGCTTTCGTTGCACGATCGATCGGTCTTCCGGTGGCGGCCGCCCTGATCGCCTTTGCAGAAGGGCACTATGGAGAGGCTTCCGAAGCGTTGATCGCGATCCGCGGAATGGCGGCGCGTTTTGGCGGGTCGCATGCACAGCGCGACATTCTGTCGCTTACCGCGCTCCACGCGGCAAAACGCGGCAAAATGACGTCCGCCGCCGCCGCTCTGCTTGCCGAACGGCGATTTCACAAGCCTGCGAGTCCGTGGGTCACTCGCCTTGCCGATGACAAGATGGAGGGCAGATTCCTGACGATATCCTAGGTCGGGGCCACAGCTGCTTTCCGGCCTGCTTTTCCGGAAAGCAGCGCGGCAACCAACGGCCGCTCAATGATGGTGCGACGGCCCATCCGCGGTCACTTCACCTAAGTCCGGGACGATGAAGGACACGGGTGTGCCGGTCAGAACCTTGTTCGGGCGTCCCGCTGAAACCCCGACAGATACGGGCCATTTGTTTCCATCTGGATCGTGAGCATCGACTTTGAGACCGGGCGCTGTTTGATCTTTCCGTGGCGCCCGACCTCCTGAACGGGATCAGTGCGGAACCGCGCCGAGTTCGACTCCCGTCTTGTCGTGCAGTGCGAATTTGTCGACGATGTCGGCGCTGGCGCGATTATAGCCGACGACCTCGACCGAGCGGCCTTCGCGCCGCAGACGTGCGATGATCTTGTCAAGCGCGCCAACCCCCGAAATGTCCCAGAAATGGGCGGCTGACACGTCGATGAGGATGCTCGACGCGGTTTCTTCCATCTGGAAGCTGCGTGTGAAGCGGTCGACCGAGGCGAAGAAAATCTGGCCGGTCACGAAATAGGTCGCGCTGTTTCCGTCGGGACCGGTCTCGCGTCGCACCTCGAACATGCGCTGTACCTTGGCGGCGAAAAAGATGCCCGACAGCAACACGCCGGCGAGGACGCCGAGCGAGAGATCGTGCGTCGCCACTACGACGACCACGGTCGTCACCATGACGATCGATGACGTCGGAGGATGGCGCCGGAGGTTGGCGATCGAGTTCCAGCTGAACGTCCCGATCGACACCATGATCATGACCGCGACGAGCGCGGGCATCGGCATCCGGCCGACATAGGGGCCAAGCAATGCGAGCAGGATCAGCAGCGTCGCACCGGCGGTGAAGGTAGAAAGCCGCGTGCGACCGCCGGACGTCACGTTGATGACCGACTGGCCGATCATCGCGCAACCGCCCATGCCGCCCACGAAGGCAGCGGCGATATTGGCGCTGCCTTGTCCCGCGCACTCGCGGCGCTTGTCGCTGTCACTGTGCGTCATGTCGTCGACGATCTGTGCGGTGAGGAGGGATTCGAGGAGGCCCACCGCGGCCATCGTCAGCGAATAGGGAAGGATGATCCGCAGCGTCTCCAGCGTCAGCGGCACATTGGGCAGAACGATGCTCGGCAACCCCTGGGGCAGCTGGCCCATGTCGCCAACGGTGTTCACTGGCAGGCCAAAGCCGATGCTGATGGCAGACAGGATAAGAATGGCGACCAGGGGCGAAGGCACCGCCTTGGTCAGGCGCGGAAGCAGGTAGATGATCGCGAGCCCGCCGGCGATCATCGCATAGGCTTCCCAGGTCACGTTGGTGAGCTGCGGGAGCTGCGCCATGAAGATGAGGATCGCCAGCGCGTTGACGAACCCGGTGATGACCGAGCGCGACACGAATTGCATGACGAGGTCGAGCCGCAGCAGGCCGGCGATAATCTGGAGGATGCCCATCAGGATCGTCGCGGCGAAAAGATATTCGACGCCATGTTCGCGGACGAGCGGGACGACGAGCACGGCGACCGCGGCGGTCGCGGCCGAGATCATCCCGGGCCGGCCCCCCGTGAAGGAGATGACGATCGCGATCGCGATCGAGGCATAAAGGCCGACACGCGGATCGACGCCAGCGATGATCGAAAAGCCGATCGCTTCGGGGATCAGTGCGAGCGCGACGACGACGCCTGCGAGAATATCGGCGCGCGCGGTTGCCGCGTCGGCGAACCATTGCTGGCGATATGGGGTAAATCCGTTGAACATGAAAAGCTCACATCAAGACACATGGCGCGGGCAAGGCCGCGTTCATATTTGCATGTGCGATGTTGTCCGGCGGATCGGCGGCCGGAATAGCCACCCGGAGTTGCACCGGGTCCTTGCGAATGCAGGCCCTCTATCCCGATGCAGACTTCAATTGCAATCCCCGGCGGACGCTTCGATCATTTGAGTTCGAAGAGTGTCGGTTCATCGGGCGGCGGCGTTTCGATGACGAGCAGGCCGAGGTGCATGGCCTGCGTAATCAGGTGCGCGCGGTTGCGCGCGTTCAGTTTCAGTCGCACATTTTCGATATGCCGTTCGACGGTGCGCGGTGCGATATTGATCTCGAGCGCGATCTGCTTGGCCGAGCAGCCGACGGCCACCAGCTCCAGTATTTGATGTTCACGAAAGGTCAAATGCGGTTCGACGTTCAAAGCATTTTGATGCACGGTGCAATCCCCTGACACCCAAGGCGTGGACTCTTTGCGACCGACGAGCATCTTTTGCGCGGCAAAGCCGCCACCCACCTGCTCTAGCGGGCAGCATATCCCTTTGCGCGCTGTTTAGCAATTAACGTAAGCTAATTAAGTATCTGGCGGCACGGATAATGCCAATATCGCTATGGCACTGAAATCAAATTGTATATTCCTAGAAAATGCTAAGGAATTATACGTAAGTGATTTACCTACGCCATTCCTACACACGAATTCCTAGGTCTTTACCCGGATAGATTCATCACGCGCAAAGGCAGATGAGACTCGCAAACGGGGTCGCCGCAAATACCAATTTGAGATTGGAGACGTGGCGTGCAAGGTCTATCGGCAGAAGTTCAGCGCGGGGGCATTCCGCAGGATACCATCCTGAAATTTCGTAAAGGCGAAATCATCTTTTCGCAGGGCGATCCGGGGGATTGCTGGTTCGAAGTCATCTCCGGCACCGTCCGGACCTGTCATTTCCATGTCGACGGGCACCGCCAGCTTACCGGCTTTTTCTATCAGGGCGATGTTTTCGGCGTCGAATATGGTTCGCGCGATGCTGCGGCCGAGGCGGTGACGAACACGATCCTGGCCCGCCGCCCCGCGATGAACGGCGAGCCGGACGCCCAGGGACAGAATCGCGCCCTCGAACGCGCGCTCGACAGCGCCAACCAATGCATATTCCTGCTCGGCCGCCGCAATGCCGCCGAACGCGTCGCGGCGTTTCTGTTGATCGCGGCGAAGCGTCTGTCGACGCTCGGCAGCGTTCCCCTGCCGATGACGCGCGGCGACATCGCCGACCATCTGGGACTGACGATTCATACGGTGAGCCGGACGATATCGGGTTTTGTCCGCCAGGGCCTGATCGAACTGGACGGTCCGCAATCGTGCCGGCTGCTCGATCTGGACGGACTGCGCGCTATCGCCGGAGATGAGGCGGGGGTGGCGATCGACAGGATGGGCGCGATGCGCATGCGGCGACCCTTCGCCGGACAGGAGTTGGGGGCATGAGCATCGTGTCGGCCCCGCCCGCGCTGCGTCATCTGGGCGTGGCAGCCGTCGGCTTTTCGGCCGTCTTCACGCCCGCGCAGGCGCATGCGCACGAAACGTCGGCACTTGAATGCCTGTGCGAGACGCTGCCGTTCCTCGATACCGCTCCGACCTGGCGCGCCGCCGCTTTGGCGTCCGCGGGGGCCGCCGCCGGCGAGCCGGCGGCGAGCGCCGAGAGCGAGGTCGATGCGCAGCGCCGGATCATGGCCGAACAACGCGCGCTGATCGACCGGCAGAGCGCCATGATCGCCGAGCAGGGACAGCAGATCGCGAAGCTGCAACAACAGATCGTGACGCAGCAGGCGCAGGTCGACCGGCTTTCATCCTTCGCGCTCGCCGAAGCGCCGCTCGACATCTTCCGTGGCACGGGCATGGGGCAGGGCGTCGGACCCGGCCCCGCGCTTCCTGGTCCCGGCAGCGACTCGGTTGCGCTGCCCGATGCGCCGGTCGGCGAGGCGCCGCCGCCGGGCGAGCCGCCCGAACAGCGTGTCGCGGCAGTCCCCGAAGGACAAGGGGTGCTGACGCGCGCGGGCGAGCTCTTCTTCGAACCCTCGTTCGAATATACGCGCTCGTCGACCAACCGCCTCGTGTTCCGCGGCATCGAGCTGATCCCCGGGATTCAGATCGGGCTGATCGAGGCGACCGACGCCGATCGCGACACGCTCGTCGGCACCGCTTCGCTGCGTTACGGGATTACCGACCGGCTCGAGGCCGAAGTGCGGCTGCCCTATCTGTATCGGAACGACCGGATCGAGGTGGTCCAGCAGCGCGACGAAGGCATCGTCCGCCAGATCAAACTGCGCGAAGACGGCATCGGCGATGCCGAATTTTCGCTGCGTTACCAGTTCAACCGGCCGGTCGGACAAAAGCCGATTTTCGTGGGGACGCTGCGCGTCAAATCGGACACGGGCAAGGGCCCGTTCGAGATCGGCTATGATGAATTCGGCGTCGCGACGGGCCTCGCCACCGGGTCGGGATTCTGGGCGGTTCAGCCGGGGCTCAACTTCCTGATGCCGTCGGATCCCGCGGTGATCTATGGCGGCGCGGCCTATCTCTATCACATCCCGCGCGACGTCAACGAATTGGTCGGCGACGTGTTGATCGGGCGCGTCGATCCGGGCGACGCGATATCGGCCAACATCGGCTTCGGCTTCGCGCTCAACCCGCGCTTTTCCTTCTCGCTCGGCTATCGCCACAATTATATCTTCCCGACGAAGACCGAAATCGGCGATACGCGGCAGAAATCCAACTATATTCATGTCGGATCGCTCAATTTCGGCATGTCGTACCGGCTCACGCAACGCGATGTGCTCAACCTCGGCTTCGAAATCGGCGTGACCGAGGATGCGCCCGATGTGTCGATCACGCTGCGCATGCCGTTCGGCGGCAAATAAGCCTACCCTTTCGAGACGCACAGAAAGAAGCCCCGCCAAAAATGGCGGGGCCAGGTGAACCGTCCCTGTCGAAACGGGGGCGGGGGGTCGTCAGTTACCGAGCGCGCCGACGGTCTGGGCACCCATCACGGCGCCGATCGCGTCGCTCATCCGTGTCATCGCGAGCGTGTCGCGGAAGCCTTCATAGCCGCTGATGTCGAGCACCGCGTCGACCTGCTGGTTCAGCGAAACATTGCTGGCGGTGTTGATCAGCACGTTCTGGATCGCATCGGTGCTCTGGATCAACGCTGTCTGGCCGTTGTTCGCGAGAAACACCGTTTCGTCGCCGACGCGCATCGAGATGCCGCCGCTGGTCAAAATGCCGCCCTGGACCTGCGCCGCATCGACAGCGGTCAGCGAGGGTGAGACGAAGCGTTCGATCGTCTGTCCTTCGGGCGTCCAACTGACGATCGTGCGCAGCGCGAGCTCGTCGTTTACAAAACTACGGATGTCGGCGCCGAAGGCAATCACCATGCCCTGAAAGGCGAAGCCGCCGCGCTGCACCGCGAGCACTTCGTCCGGGACGGTCTGCGCGACAGTGAGCGGGTCGGCATCGTCGGGTTCGCTTGCCGCGAGGAGCACGGGCGCGAACGCGAGCAGGAGGATGCGTGGGGACATGGTTTTTCTCATTTCACGGTGCCGACGCGAACATCGAGCAGGATTTGCGGTGTCAGCTGATACTGAGGGGGAAGATGGGTGGTGAGGTCGCCGGCCGAGACGTGAAGCGAGCCGTCCTTTTCGAGCGGCGCTTGCGACCAGGGGCCCCAGTCGCCTGCGAGATTGAACGCGGGGCGTTTCTGGCCGCCCTCGACAATGGCAAGAGCGATGCCGTTCCAGTGCCTCTCGAAATCCTCGAGCGAATATTCGTTGAGGCCGAGCACCGAATCGCCGGTGAGCACCCGGTCGCCGCGAACGCCCTTGATCACGACGAAATGCTTGAATCCCTTGATGTCCATCAGGACGATGGTCGGGCGCTTCACCTGCTTCAATTGCTCGACGGTCAGGCGGAACCCTTCGGCGCGAAAGCCGCGCGAGGCGAGATAGGTCTTCATGTCGAGCATAGAGAAGCCGACCTTGCGGATCGCTTCGCGGTCCCCCTTTTCCCACATCGCGCGGAAAGGCATCGTTTCCGAAGTCGGCGCGCCATAGTGATAGGTGAGGAGGGTTGCGAGTGCGGCCGAGCCGCAACTGAAATCATAGCGCTGGCGGACGACCGATCGAAACGGAATGTCCCACCAGGTCATGACTTGGAGCTGATAATTGCCGCCCGTCTCGGGTCCGGTCAGCCGGACCTCGGCGGCGGCAGGTACCACAGCGAGAGCGCACAATACGCCCGCGATCAAGGCTCGCATGGGCAGCACGGCGATTCAATCGCCGAGGTTGATGGTCAGGTTCATACCGCTTTGGGCGCTGACCTGGGCGCCGGTGTTGATCAGCAGATTGCCGACGCCATTGAAATTGGACAGGGCGAAATCGCTGAGCGCGACCGACCCCGCGGTGTAATCGCCGTTGAGCACATTGCCCGCGACGAGCGATTCCATCGTCTGGTTGGTGATCACGAGCGATTGGCCGCCGCGTTGCGTGTCGAGTTCGTTGTCGTTCAGCATCGGCGATTTGCGTTCGGCGCGCGCCGGGATCGCGGGCGTCGCGACGCCCTCGGCAGCGACGAATTCTGCCACGACGGGCATCGCCACGTCGGGCGGGGGAAGTTGGGCCGATACCGGCACGGACAAGCCTGCCATAATCAGCAAAACCGGGACGATCGGGGGTCTCATGACGCGCTCCTAGAAAGCGATACGGGAAGAAATGGCCGGCCCGCCAGTGGTGCCGGGCCGGCCATCCGGGGGGACTGATCAGTCGCCGCCGCCGCCGCCGCCGCCGGCCGGGGCGCTGTCGCCGAAGCTGACAGTGCCGCTCGCCGCGATGTTGGTCGCGGCCTGGGTGTTGGCGTTGATGCCCGTGTTCCAGGCGGCGTTCAGGATGCCCGCATAAGCCGCAAAGGCATTGCCGCGCACCGAGTTGTTGCCGCTGTTGTAGCCGACAGCCGTTTCGGTGCCGTCTTCACCGTCCAGATCGACGACTTCGTCGAGGTTCTGGTTGGTGTTGTTCGCGCTGAGCGTCTGCGTCGCGACAACGAGGCTGTTGCCGTTGAACGAACCGTTGCCGTCGTTGTCCTGGTCGTCGTCCGAGAAGGTATCGGCGGCATTGTCCTGGACGAACAGGTCGATCAGGTCGTTCACAACGACCGTATCGCTGTTGTTACCCGACGCACCGGTCGTGGTGTTGTCGTTGTCCTGGTTCTGTTGCGCCAGCGCGGGCGCTGCGGTTGCTGCAAGGGCCAGCGTCGAGACCGCAAGCATGACTTTCTTGATCATGACTTCTTCCTCTCAAAAATGGGGACGGCTCGCGATGCCGGATGGCATGGCTGATGCGGATCCTCCCCGACTCCGTCCGCATCGGTGCGAACAAGGCGATGATGCTCCGCCGCGGCATTTGCCGCTTTGCGAATTGGCAATGTCGGGGGTGGAGAATTACCCAGATGATAACAGTAGGAGGAATTGCGTGCGGTCGATTCCGCGCCGAATCCGCTGTTTTCAGGCGAGGTCCGCGCGCATTGTTATGCGCCCGGCGACATCGCGCGCCCACAATCGCGCACCGCCGCCGTCGCGAGTCAGGCAGAGGTCAAAGGGCGCACCGTCGATAAGCGGCGCTTCGGCGCGAAAGCGGAAGGCGCGGGGGGCAAAGCCGGCGCGCAGCGCATGATCGATCAGCAGCGTCGCGATCAGCGGGCCGTGGACAACGAGCCCGGCATAGCCCTCGACGCCCTCCGCATAATCGCGGTCGTAATGGATGCGGTGCGCGTTGAAGGTGAGCGCCGAATAGCGGAACAGCAGCACCGGATCGGGCAGGACGCTGCGGACCGCGTCGGCGGGTTCCGTCTCGGCCGGCCGCGCGGGCGGGGCCGCCGGGACAGGCGAGGCGGGTGCAGGTTCGCGAAAGACGATATCCTGCTCCTCGCGGATCGCTGCAACGCCGTCGGCGGTAATGTCGTGGCGCAGCGTCACGAACAGCAGGTCGCCGCTCGCGCCGCGTTTGGGCTTGATCGCGTCGATCGTGGTGACGCGTGTCAGCGCGGCGCCGACCGGAACGGGCGCCAGAAAGTCGACGCGGCTGCCCGCCCACATGCGGCGGGGAAGGGGGATGGGCGGGAGCAGGCTCTGGGCGTCGCGGCGCGGGTGGCCGTCCTCGCCAATCTCCGACTGGCGCGCGGTGGGAAGGAAATAGAGCCAGTGGCCGAGCGGCGGGACGGTGCCGGACGCCCATGGCGGCACATCATGATCGAGCAACGCGGCGAGGCCCGCGAGCGGTGCCGCGGCCGCGATGTCCTCGCGCGTTTCGCTGCGTCCGACCCAGGCGGAATAATCGTCCATCAGAAACTCTTGGGCAGGCCGAGCGCGTGGGTCGCGACATGGCTCAGGATCAGGTTCGTGCTGATCGGCGCGACCTGATACAGCCGCGTCTCGCGAAACTTGCGCTCAACGTCATATTCCTCGGCAAAGCCGAAGCCGCCGTGCGTCTGGATGCACATGTCTGCGGCGTACCAGCTCGCTTCCGACGCCAGCAGCTTCGCCATATTCGCGTTGGTCCCGCAGTCCGCGCCGGCGTCGAAAAGGCGTGCCGCCTTGTCGACCATCTCGGCAGCGGCGGCGATCTGCACCCAGGCGCGGGCGATGGGGAACTGGACACCCTGATTCTCGCCGATCGCGCGGCCGAAGACCGAACGGTCGCTGGCATAGGCCGTGGCACGATCGACAAAGAAGCGTCCGTCGCCGATACATTCGGACGCAATCAGGATGCGTTCGGCGTTCATGCCCGACAGGATGTAGCGAAAGCCCTTGCCCTCCTCGCCGATCAGGTTGGCGGCGGGAACCTCAAGGTCGTCGAAGAACAGCTCGGTCGTCGCATGGTTGAGCATCGTGCGCACGGGGCGGATGGTCAGGCCCTTGCCCAGCGCGTCGCGCATATCGACGAGGAGGACGCTCATTCCGTCGGACGGCTTGGCGCATTCGTCACGCGACGTGGTGCGGCAGAGGAGGATCATCAGGTCCGAATGTTCGGCGCGGCTGATCCAGATTTTCTGGCCGTTGACGATATATTTGTCGCCGACCCTTTTGGCGAAGGTGCGGATGCGCGTGGTGTCGGTGCCCGCGGTCGGCTCGGTCACGCCAAAGGCCTGGAGGCGGAGTTCGCCGCTGGCGATCGCGGGCAGATAGGCCTGCTTCTGCGCTTCCGACCCGTGCTTGAGCAGCGTGCCCATCGTGTACATTTGCGCATGGCAGGCGCCGCCGTTGCCCCCCGACCGGTGGATTTCCTCGAGCACCGCAGTAGCCGCGCCAAGGCCGAGGCCCGAGCCGCCATAGTCTTCGGGGATCAGGACCGAGAGGAAGCCCGCTTCGGTCAGCCTGCGCACAAACTCGGTCGGATAGATGCGGTCGCGGTCGAGCCTTTGCCAATATCCGCCGGGAAAATCGGCGCAGAGGCGGCGCACCGCCTCACGGATTTCGGGGTAGCTCTGCGGCTGGACTTCGGACATCGGCGTTCGGCTCTCCCCAGAAGGATGGGGAGAGCCTTAGAATACGAAGCTGTTTCGGCGCAACTGAAACAAGCGTCAGATGCTCGGCAAGTCGAGGCCCTTTTCGCGCGCGCAGTCGATCGCGACGTCATAGCCCGCGTCGGCATGGCGCATCACGCCGGTGCCGGGGTCGTTCCACAGCACACGCTCGAGCCGCTTCGCCGCTTCGGGCGTACCGTCGGCGACGATCACCATACCGCTATGCTGCGAATAGCCCATGCCGACGCCGCCGCCATGATGGAGCGATACCCAGGTCGCGCCCGACGCCGTGTTGAGCAGCGCATTGAGCAGCGGCCAGTCGGAGACGGCATCGCTGCCGTCGCGCATCGCCTCGGTCTCGCGGTTGGGGCTGGCCACCGAGCCTGAATCGAGATGGTCGCGGCCGATCACGACGGGAGCTTTCAATTCGCCCGACGCCACCATCTCGTTGAAGGCGAGCCCCAGCCGGTGGCGGTCGCCGAGTCCGACCCAGCAGATGCGTGCGGGCAGCCCCTGGAACCGGATTTTGTCGCGCGCCATGTCGAGCCAGTTGTGCAGATGCGCGTTGTCGGGGAGAAGCTCCTTCACCTTGGCGTCGGTCTTGTAGATATCCTCGGGATCGCCCGAGAGTGCTACCCAACGGAAGGGGCCGATGCCGCGGCAGAAGAGCGGGCGGACATAGGCGGGAACGAAGCCAGGGAAGTCGAAGGCATTTTCGACACCCTCGTCCTTCGCCATCTGGCGGATATTGTTGCCATAGTCGGTCGTCGGGACCCCCGCAGCCTGAAAGTCGAGCATGGCCCTTACATGCACCGCCATCGACGCCTTCGCGGCCTTTGCGACGGCTGCAGGATCGCTCTCGCGCTTCGTGAACCACTCGTCGAGCGTCCAGCCGGCGGGGAGGTATCCGTTGACCGGATCGTGCGCCGAGGTCTGGTCGGTGAGCAGGTCGGGGCGCATGCCGCGGCGGACCATCTCGGGCAGGATTTCGGCGGCGTTGCCAAGCAGACCGACCGACACGGGCTTGCCCTCGGCGTGGGCTTCCTCGATCATTGCCAACGCTTCGTCGATGCTCGCCGCCTGCTTGTCGAGATAGCCGGTGCGCAGGCGCATCTCGATGCGGCTCGGCTGGCATTCGATCGCGAGGCACGACGCGCCCGCCATCACCGCCGCGAGCGGCTGCGCGCCGCCCATGCCGCCGAGCCCCGCCGTGAGCAACCAGCGGCCAGACAGGTCGCCGCCATAATGCTGGCGTCCCATCTCGACGAAGGTTTCGTAAGTGCCCTGAACGATGCCCTGGCTGCCGATATAGATCCAGCTGCCCGCGGTCATCTGACCGTACATCATCAGGCCCTTTTTATCGAGCTCGTGGAAATGATCCCAGTTCGCCCATTCGGGGACGAGGTTCGAATTGGCGAGCAGCACGCGCGGCGCGTCGCTATGGGTGCGGAACACGCCCACCGGCTTACCCGACTGGATGAGCAAAGTCTCGTCGCCATCGAGCCGCTTCAGCGTCTCGACGATCCGGTCATAGCTTTCCCAGTCGCGCGCGGCGCGGCCGATGCCGCCATAGACGACGAGTTCGTGCGGCGCCTCGGCGACGTCGGGATGGAGGTTGTTCATCAGCATCCGCATCGGCGCTTCGGTGAGCCAGCTCTTTGCCGTGATGTCGGGGCCAGTCGCCGGGCGGATCACGCGGCTGTTGTCCAACCTCGGATTAAGGGGGCGGGTCATGTTCGTCCTTTCGCAAAATCGAGGGTCGCGGCGATCACTTGCTCCAGCACGGGCCGGATCGCGGGGTTGGGGTCGAGGGGGGAGGGCCAGTTGGCGTGGGTGATCGGTTCGGGCTCGGCCATGTAACCGCGCTGCGCGAGTTCCATCTGGATCGCGTGGATGCCATCATCGGGGCGGCCGTAGTGGCGCGTCGTCCAGCCGCCCTTGAAGCGGCCGTTGACGACATGGCTGCGACCGCTCGCCGCACAGATGTTGGCGACGATGGTCTCGAGCTCGGGAGCTGAGGTGGCGCCACCGTTGGTGCCGATGTTGAATTGGGGCAGTTCGCCTTCGAACAGGCGCGGGACGTGGCTGCGGATCGAGTGCGCGTCGTAGAGGACGACCTTGCCGTGCGCGGCTTTCAGGCGGTCGAGTTCCGCTGTCAGGACTTCATGATAGGGGCGATGATAGAGGTTGAGCCGCTGGGTGATCGCCGCTTCGTCGGGCTGGTCGAAGCGATAGAGCGGTTTGCCGTCGAAGGTCGTTGTCGGGCACAGCTCGGTCGTCGCCTGCCCGGGGTAGAGCGACGCACCCGAGGGATCGCGGTTCATGTCGATCACGCTGCGCGAAATATCGGTCGCGACCAGTGTCGCGCCCAGATCGGCGGCAAAGGCGTAAAGCTCGGCGATCCACCAGTCGGTGTCGATCTGCGCATGCCAGGGTGACACGAACTCCTCGTCGAGCCCCGCGAGATCGGTTCCGCCATGCGGGAAGGCGATGACAAGCGGCGCGTCGCCGCGATGGACGCGCAGCCAGTCCATCAGCCGAGGCCCGGCAGGCTGGCGGGCACCGCGGCGACGAGGCTGCCCGATCGGACCAGCGCGGTCGCGGCCTCCATGTCGGGGTGGAAATGGCGGTCGTCTTCGAGCGTCGGGACTTCGGCGCGGAGATGCTGGTGTGCGGCTTCGATCGCGTCACTCGATTTGAGCGGGGCGTGGAAGTCGATCCCCTGGCACGCCGCGAGCAGTTCGATGCCGATCACCGCACTGGTGTTGTCGGCCATGTCGAGCAGGCGGCGCGCACCGTGCGCGGCCATCGAAACATGGTCCTCCTGGTTCGCCGAAGTCGGTATCGAGTCGACGCTCGCGGGATAGGCGCGCTGCTTGTTCTCGCTGACGAGCGCCGCGGCGGTGACCTGCGGGATCATGAAGCCCGAATTGAGGCCGGGACGCGGGGTGAGGAAGGCGGGCAGGCCCGACAGCGCTGGGTCGACGAGCATCGCGATGCGGCGTTCGGCGATCGAGCCGATCTCGCACAGCGCCATCGCGATCATGTCGGCGGCGAAGGCGACGGGCTCGGCGTGGAAATTGCCGCCCGACAGCGCTTCGTCCCCAAACGGACCAGCGCCGGCGAAGATCAGCGGGTTGTCGGAGACGCCGTTCGCCTCGATGCGCAGCGTCGTTGCCGCTTGACGTAACAGGTCGAGCACGGCTCCCATCACCTGCGGCTGGCAGCGGAGGCAATAGGGGTCTTGCACGCGCGGATCGTCGATGGCGTGCGAGGCGCGGATCGCCGATCCCGCCATCAGGGTGCGCAGTGCATCGCCGACCTCGCGCTGGCCGGCATGGCCGCGCAATGCGTGGATGCGCGCGTCGAACGGCGCGTCGGAGCCCTTGGCGGCCTCGGTCGACAGCGCGCCGGTGATCAGCGCCGAGTGGAAGATGGTTTCGGCGCGGAACAGCCCCGCGAGCGCGTTGGCGGTCGAAAATTGCGTGCCGTTGAGGAGCGCGAGGCCTTCCTTTGGGCCAAGGTCGAGCGGCGCGAGGCCGGCCTTCGCCAGCGCGTCGGCCGCAGCGACGCGTTCGCCCGCGACCTCGATCTCGCCGACGCCGATCATCGCCGTGGCCATGTGCGACAGCGGCGCAAGATCGCCGCTCGCACCGACCGAGCCCTGCGACGGCACAACGGGGGTCAGCCCCTTCGCCAGCATCGCCTCAAGCATCGCCACCGTTTCGCGCCGCACCCCCGATGCGCCGACGCCAAAGCTCGCGAGCTTCAATGCCATCATCAGCCGAACGACAGGGGTAGGGGAGGAAGCACCGGTGCCCGCAGCATGGCTGAGCACGATGTTGCGCTGGAGCGTCGCCAGATCGTCGCTCGCGATGCGCACGCTCGCCAGCTTTCCAAAGCCGGTGTTGATGCCATAGACCGGATCGCCCTTGGCAACGATGCGTGCCACCGCGGCGGCGCTCGCATCGATCGCATCCCACGCCTCGGCATTGAGCGCCGCGCTCGCGCCTTCATAGATGGCACGCCAGTCGGCGAGCGTCATCGCGCCGGGGGTGATGATCATTGTCCGTCCTTGATACGTTGGTGCAGTGGGTTGAAGCCGATACGGTAAACCAGCTCGGCGGGGGCGGTGACGTCCCAGATCGCCAGGTCGCAGGCCTTTCCCGCTTCGAGCGTTCCGATTTCAGCAGCGAGCCCGAGCGCGGCGGCGGCGTTGACCGTCACCCCGCGCAACGCCTCGACCACCGTCAGCCCGAACAAGGTCGCGCCCATGTTGAGCATCAGCAGCAGCGAGGTCGTCGGCGAGGTGCCGGGATTGTTGTCGGTCGCCAGCGCGATCCGCACGCCGTGGCGGCGCATCGCTGCGATCGGCGGCAATTGGGTCTCGCGCATGAAATAATAGGCACCGGGCAGCAGCACCGCGACCGTACCGGCTACCGCCATGGCGCCAATATCGTCGTCGGTGGCATGTTCGAGATGATCGGCCGACAGCGCGCCGAACTTTGCGGCGAGCGCGCTGCCGTGGAGCGCCGACAATTGTTCGGCGTGGAGCTTGACCGCAAGGCCGTGCGCCTTTGCCGCTTCGATCACCCGCTCGCATTGCGCCGGCGAAAAGCCGATGCCTTCGCAGAACGCATCGACCGCGGTGGCGAGCGATGCGGCGGCCGGCATCATCTCGCCCACCACGAGGTCGATATAGGCGTCGCTGTCGCCTTTATATTCTGGGGGCAGCGCGTGCGCGCCGAGGAAGGTCGGCTCGATGCGGATCGCCCGGCGCCGGCCCAAGGCGCGCGCCGCGCGCAGCATCTTCAATTCATCGGCGGTCGAAAGGCCATAACCCGACTTGATTTCGATTGTCGTGACGCCCTCGGCGATCAGCGCATCTAGGCGGGGCAGGGCGCTTTCGACGAGGTCGTCTTCGCTCGCCTCACGCGTCGCGCGCATCGTCGAGACGATGCCGCCGCCGGCGCGGGCAATCTCCTCATAAGTCGCACCCTCGAGCCGCATCGCCCATTCGTTCGCGCGGTTGCCGCCGTGGACCAGGTGCGTGTGGCAGTCGATCAGGCCGGGTGTGATCAGCCGACCCTGGCAGTCATGGATATGGGCTTCGCTCGTCGGCGCGCCGCCCGCCGGCCCCGCATAGACGATCCGGCCGTCCTTCGCGGCGATCACGCCGTCGTCAATCAAGCCGAGCTCGTCATCGGCCATCGTCGCGATTCGGGCGTTCGTCCAGCGTTGCTCCATCTGGACAGTCTCGCGCCGATGCGCCATTATGTCTAGACATAATATGAGGACAGATGATGGCTTCGCTCTGGTTCGAACGCGCGTGGATCGGCAATCGCTGGGAAAGGGGCGTGCGGCTGCGCATCGCCGACGGCCGGATCGCCGCGGTAGAAATCGGCGTTGCGCAAGAAGCCGGGGATGAGCGCCACCGCGCCGGCCTGCCGGGCCTCTGCAATGTCCACAGCCACGGCTTCCAGCGCGGCATGGCGGGGCTGTCCGAGCGCCGCAGCCGGCCCGACGATAATTTCTGGAGCTGGCGCGAGATCATGTACCGCTTCCTCGACCGGCTGACGCCCGACGATGTAGCGGCGATTACCGCGCAGGCCTATGCCGAGATGCTCGAGACGGGTTTTACGCGTGTCGGCGAATTTCATTACCTGCACCGTGATCCGGTGGGCGCTGCTTATGCCGATCCCGCCGAAATGGCTGGCGCCGTGGCGCGGGCGAGCGCGACAACCGGAATCGGGCTGACGCTGCTGCCCGTCTTTTATGCGCACGGCAATTTCGGCGCGGCCTCGCCGAGCCCTGGGCAGCGTCGCTTTCTCAGCAATATCGACAGCTTCGCCGCGTTGCTCGACGCCTCCCGGTCCAAGCTGGCGGGCGACGCCAATATGGGCATTGCGCCGCACTCGCTGCGCGCGGTAACGCCTGAGGAGCTTGCGGCGCTCATCAAAATGTCGCCGGCGGGCCCGGTGCATATCCACGCCGCCGAACAGGTGAAGGAGGTCGCGGACTGCGTCGACTGGAGCGGCGCGCGGCCGGTCGAATGGCTGCTCGATAACGCCGGGGTCGACGAGCGCTGGTGCCTGATCCATTCGACGCACCTTGAGGAGAGCGAAGTCCAGCGCCTCGCCGCGAGCGGCGCGGTCGCCGGACTGTGTCCGATCACGGAAGGCAATCTGGGCGATGGTATCTTCCCGGCGGTCGATTATCTCGCCGCGGGCGGACGCTTTGGGGTTGGGACCGACAGCAACATCCTGGTCGATGCGGCACAGGAACTGCGCGCACTCGAATATTCGCAGCGCCTTGCGCAGCGCGCCCGCGCGTTGCTGGCGAGCGAAGAGGCGCCGTTCGTCGGCGCCAACCTGTTTGCGCGCGCGCTCGACGGTGGCGCGCAGGCGCTTGGTGTTCCGGCCGGGCTGGCTGTCGGTCATGCCGCCGATATCGTCACGCTCGACCTCGATCACCCGTCCTTCGCGGGCGCTGACGATGCGACGCTGCTCGATCGCTGGATTTTTGCGGCGCGCACGGGCGCGATCGACAGCGTTTGGCGCGCGGGCGTGAAGCGGGTGGAGAATGGGCGTCATGTCGATGCCGAGGCGATTGCTGCTGCCTATCGCACCTGCATCGCGCGGCTGCTCGCATGAACCCGGCGCGGCGCATCCGCGAGGAGATCGCCGGCGCGATCCGCTCGGGCGAATGGCGCCCCGGCGATCGCGTGCCGACCGAACAGGAACTCGCCGTGCGCTACGCTTGCGCGCGCGCGACGGTGAGCAAGGCGCTCGGCGAGCTCGCCGCGTCGGGCCTTGTCGAGCGGCGGCGCAAGGCGGGCACTTTCGTCGCGCATCCTCCCGTTCATTCGGCGGTGATGGCGGTTCCCGATCTTGCCGAACTGATCGCCGCGCGCGGTGAGGCCTATCGTTGGATATTGTCCTCGAGCGAAGCCGAAGATGCGGGTGAGGCGCCATGCCCGGGCCGGGTGCTGCGGATCGAAGGCGTGCATATGGCAGGCGGCGAGCCGTTCGCGATCGAAGGCCGTTCGATCGCGCTTGATGAGGTCCCCGAGGCGGTCGAAGCCGATTTCACGAAAGAGGCGCCGGGAACGTGGCTGCTGGGCCATATCCCGTGGACGCAGGCACGCCATGTCATCCGCGCGGTGACGCCGACGCGAAAGGAGGCGGGCCTGTTGGGGGTGAATGCCGGCACCGCCTGCCTCGAACTCGATCGCACGACCTGGCGCGCGGGGCGCGTCGTCACCCACGTCCGGCAATTGTTTCGCGGTGATCGCTTCGATCTGGTCGCGGAGTTCGACGCCGGGCCGTGAGACCGGGCCACCGGCCCTTGACGCGCGCGCCGATGGCGTCCAGCCCCGGCCCGACAGCCGCGTGCGCGGCGCGAGGGGAGAAAAGGATGACCCGTTCGACGCTGTTTCCGGTCCTGGGCGCCGCCGCGCTGATCGGACTCGTGTCGGCGTGCGGCGATGGCGACGCGGGCACGGACAAAATGGTCGCCGCGACCCCGCGCAAATGCCCCGCGATCGCCGACACGCCGGTGAAGCTCGCGGGCGGGACTTTCGAAATGGGCGAGGACGATGTCTATGCCGAGGAAGGCCCGGTCCGCGAAACCAGCGTATCGGGTTTCTGGATCGACCCGCACGAGGTCACCAATCGCCAGTTTGCCGAATTCGTGGCAGCTACCGGCTATGTCACCGTCGCCGAAAAGCCTGTCGATCCCAAGCAGTTCCAGGTGCCCGCCGACCAGATTCCGCCCGATATGCTGAAAGCAGGCTCGGCGGTGTTCACGCCGCCCGATTTCCCGTCGAACAATTACGCCGACTGGTGGAAATATGTGCCCGGCGCGAACTGGAAAAAACCTTATGGTCCGACGGGCCCCGACCAGGTGCCGAACGAGCCTGTCGTCCATCTCGCTTGGGACGATATGGTCGCCTACGCCAAATGGGCGGGCGGGCGCATTCCGACCGAGGCCGAATGGGAATATGCGGCGAGCGCGGGCAAACGGTCGAGGAATGTCCAGCCCGCCGAAGCAAACAGCTGGCAGGGCGCCTTTCCCAACTACAATGCCGAAAGCGACGGGTTCAAAGGCGTCGCGCCGGTCGGCTGCTATCAACCCAACGCCAACGGGCTTTACGATATGGTCGGCAATGTCTGGGAGGTTACATCCGATTTCTTCCGGCCGGGGCATGATCCCGCCGACACGGACAATCCCAAGGGGCCTGGCGAAAACAACGCCTATGATCCGCTCAACCCCGGTATGCCGTCGCGCACGGTGAAGGGCGGCAGCTATCTGTGTGCTCCCAATTATTGCCAGCGCTATCGTCCCGCCTCGCGACAGGGTCGTGATCCGGGATTGGGGACCAGCAATGTCGGCTTTCGCCTCGCCTATGACAGCGCGCCCGCCGGTTGATCCCGGGCACCGGTGACGCGCGTCATCGCAAGCAGCGCAAGCAGCAATGTCACCGCGGCGAATGCCATCGTGTAAATGGGTTCGCCCGGAAACAGGGCCTGCATGATCGAACCCATCACCGTCGCGACGAGCAATTGGGGCAGCACGACGAACATGTTGAAGAGGCCCATATAGATGCCGAGCTTCGCCTGCGGCAGGCTCGACGCGAGGATCGCATAGGGCATGGCGAGCACCGACGCCCAGAAGATGCCGATGAAGACCTCGCTCGCGATCAGTTGCGCCGGGTCGCGCAGCAGAAAGAAGCTCGCATAGCCGACCGCGCCGCAGGCGAGCCCGATCATATGCGTTCGCGCCTGCCCGAAGCGGCGCGAAAGCCAGGGAAGCAATGTCAGCGCGGCGATGGCGGCGACGCCGTTATAGATGGCGAACAGCTCGCCGACCCAGTTGCTCGCATCCTGATAGGCGGCGCTCGCGGCGTCGGTCGCGCCATAATGATATTGCGCGACGATCGGCGTGGTGTTGATCCACATGATGAACAGCGCCGACCAGCTGAAGAATTGCACGAGCGCGAGCCGTTTCATCAGCGTCGGCATGCCGGCAAAATCGCCGACAATGCTCGATAGCATGTTGCGGTCGTTTCCGCGGCGCGCCAGCATGATCGCCAGCGCGCTCGCGAGGCCATATCCTGCAAGCAGCGCGCCGAGCAGCAACACTTCGCGCAGCAGCGCGAACCGGACCTGCACGAAAGCGACGGCGATCCCCGCAATGACCCAGCCGATGCTGGCGGCATAGCTGCGCGAAGCGAGCGTGGGGACGACGGGCGCGTTGACGGCGACCGGCGGTTCGAAGGCCGCCATCTCCTCGGGGCTGTATTCGCCCGTCGAGACGACGGTCCACAGCACCGCGAGGAACAGCGCGAGCCCCCCGAACCAGAAGGCATAGCGCACCGTGTCGGGGATTTGCCCCGGCGGCGCGACATTGGCGACGCCCAACGCTTCCATCAGGCTGGGAAAGAGCGAGCCGACGACCGCGCCGGCACCGATGAAGGCCGTCTGCACGGCGTAACCCACGCTATGCTGGTCCTTGCCCAGCATGTCTCCGACGAAGGCGCGAAAGGGCTCCATCGAGACGTTGAGCGAGGCGTCGAGGATCCACAGCATCATCGCCGCGAACCAGATCGCCGGGCTTTCGGGCATGACAAACAGCGCGATCGCGGCAAGGATCGCGCCGGCGAGAAAATAAGGACGACGGCGCCCGAGCCGACCGAGCCAGGTCCGGTCGCTCATATGGCCGATGACCGGCTGGACCAGCAGCCCGGTCAGCGGCGCGGCGATCCACAGGCCGGGGAGTTTCTCGATATCTTCGCCCAGCGACTGGAAGATGCGGCTCATATTCGCATTCTGCAGCGCGAAGCCGATCTGGATACCGAAAAAGCCGAAGCTGATATTCCACAGGCCGGCGAAACCCTGCCGCGGCTTGTCCATCGCGTCTCTCCCCATCGGGCCGCTCGGCGGCTCTCGCCTGCAAAGCTGTTGCAGCGTGGGCGGGGGAGGGCAAGCATGTCGAGCATAGGTATACGAATACGTAGAGCGGCTGGTTTGGGCCGGAAGCGGCCATCCTCCTGGTCGGTAGCCGGGGACCGTCCGGCCGCCACCGCCAGCCGTCTTTCCCCTTCAATCCAGCCCCGCCATCCGCATCCGCGTTTCCATCGCCGCGACGAACGATCTCACCGACGGCAAGCCCGCGCGCGACGGCTCGAACAACAGGTGGACCGGCAGCGGCGGCGGCGCTTCGTCCGCCAGCAACGAAATCAGCCGCCCCGCATCCACCGCCTCGGCGAGCTGGTAGGAGAGGAGGTTCGCGATCCCGAGCCCTGCCTCGGCCGCCGCGAGCGTCCCGTCGACACTGTTGACGACGAGCCGCGGCGGCGCGTCGAGCCGCCATCGCCGCGATGCGAACTGCCATTCGGTCGTCCAGCGCGGCCCCATCGTTCCGATCAGCTCATGGCCCGCCAATTGCTCGATTGTCGCCGGCGCCCCGCGGCGCGCCAGATAGGCGGGGCTGGCGACGAGCATCTGGCGCACCCAGCCGATCCGCTTTGCCTTCAGCGTCGAATCGGCGAGTGGCCCGATCCGCACCGCGACGTCGATCCCCTCCTCGACGATCCGCACATTGCGGTCGATCAGCATCATCCGCACCCCAAGATCGCGGTGCTGCGCCATCAGCGCGCCGACCACCGGCAGCACATGCAACCGCCCGAACATCACCGGAGCGGTCAGGTGGAGGTGCCCGCGCGGTTCGGCTTCGGCACCGCGCAACTCGCGCTCGGCGTCCGCCAGCTCGGCGAGAATGCGCCGCGCCTGCTCCAGAAAGGCCGCGCCCGGATCGGTCAGCGCGACCGCGCGGGTCGAGCGGTAGAACAGCCGCGTCCCGAGCCGCGCCTCGAGCGCTGCGATACCGCGCGTTACTGCGGGCGGGGAGCTGCCAAGCTTGCGCGCCGCGGCGGCAAAGCCGCCCTCGCTCGCGACCGCGACAAACATTTCGAGGGTAGTGAGCCGGTCCAAGATTATTCCACTTACCGGAATTAATTTGTTCGATCTTTGCTGATTAAAACCCATTGCGCAATGCCATAGTTTTCGGCCCGAAAGGAGCGGACGATGGCGCAAAATTACCGGCACACGCTTTTCAACGACGCGGTGAAGGCGCTGCAGGAGCGCCACGGCTCTCGCGCCGCCTATGTGAAGATGGACGCGGGCGCCGACGGCACCCCCGACGCGCTGACCGCCAAGGAGCTGGGTTATATCGCGCTTCGCGACAGCTTCTACATGGCGAGCGTCACCGCCGACGGCTGGCCCTATATGCAGCATCGCGGCGGCCCCGCGGGCTTCCTCCGCCATATCGCGGGCAATCGCATCGGTTTCGCCGATTATCGCGGCAACAAACAATATATCAGCACCGCGAACCTGACGGGCAACGACCGCGTCTCGCTCTTCCTGATGGACTATCCGAACCGCGACCGGCTGAAGCTCGTCGGACATGCGACAATCATCGAACTCGCCGATGACCCGGCCGCGGTCACGGCGTTGATGCCCGAGGGGTATCGCGCGACCCCCGAACGCGCCTTCTTCATCGATGTGATCGGGTGGGAATGGAATTGCTCGCAGCATATCACCCCGCGCTTCACCGAGGCGGAAATTTCCGCCGCGGTCCGTCCGATGGCGGCCGAACTCAACCAGCTGCGCGCCGAGATCGCCGCCCTGCGCGCGGCCGAAAAAGGAGACTGACGATGATCCGCCTTTATGCATCTGAAATGTCGGGCAACGCCCACAAGGTGCGGATGGCGCTCGCCATCCTCGGGCTCGGCTGGGATGAGCGGGCGACCGACGCCGCCGCGCGCAAGACCGACGCCTTCCTTGCGCTCAACCCGATGGCGCAGATCCCCGTTTATGTCGAAGGCGACTTCATATTGCGCGACAGCCAGGCGATCCTTGCCTATCTCGCCGCGCGGCACCGGCCCGGCGACTGGGACGGGCGTACGCCCGAAGAGCGCGGCGCGATCATGATCTGGCTGTCGCATGCGGCAAACGAGATTTTCAATGGCCCCGCGCTGCTCCGCGCCGAACGGCTGTTCGGCTGGTCGGTCGACCGCGAGCGCGCGACAGCGGTCGCCGACCGCATCCTGCCGGTGGTCGAGGCCCATCTGGAAGGCCGCGACTGGCTCGTCGGCGACCGGCTGACCGTCGCCGACCTTGCGGCGAGCCCCTATCTCGCATTAGCGCCCGACGGCGGGATCGACCTTGGACAGTGGCCGGCGATCCGCGACTGGACGCGCCGGATCGCCGCGCTGCCCGATTTTCCCGCCATGCCCGGGTGGCCGGCCGAAGGAGGTGCATGATGCCATACGTCAACATCCGTATCACCCGCGAAGGCGCGACCCCTGAGCAAAAGGCGGAGCTGATCGCCGGCGTCACCGAATTGCTCCGGGGCGTGCTCGGCAAGAACCCTGCGACTACCGTCGTCACCATCGACGAGGTCGATTTCGAAAATTGGGGAATCGGCGGTCTGCCCGTTCTCGACTATCGCGCGACGCAGGCATCTAAGGAGCAAAATCCATGACCGCGAACAACGCCGCCCCCGCCTTCGCCACGATCATGTTCCTGACAGGCGTCGGCATCCCGATCCTCGCCGCGCTGAACGGCGGGCTCGGCGCGCGGCTCGGCAGCCCGATGGCGGCGTCGATGATCCTCTTTGGCCTCGCCTTCCTGATCGCGACGACGGGCGCCTTGCTGACCGGCTCGGTAGGGCAGATGCGCTTCACGCCCGACATTCCCGCCCATTTCTATTTCGGCGGGCTGTTCGTCGCATTCTATGTGATCGCGGTGACCTTCATCGCGCCCAAATTCGGCGTCGGCAACGCGATCTTCTTCGTGCTCGTCGGCCAGCTGATCAGCGCCGCGACGATCGACCATTTCGGCCTGTTCGGCGCGTTGCGCTCGGCGATCGACCTGAAACGCGTCGCCGGGATCGCGCTGATGATCGCTGGCGTCTGGCTCGCGCGGCGAACGGGCTGAAGCCTGTCTTGGCCCACTTGGGACCTGTCCGTCATCGTCGCCGGGATAACGAAAGGGGATAATAGGCCCTGACCCTAGACCGCCGTGCTCTGTCGCTTGATCAGTCTCGCGGGCAGCATCGTGCGGTCGGCGCTGGCGCCGTCGATGCGGCGGAGCAGCGCGTCGACGAGCAGTTCGCCCGCGCCCTTCATGTCCTGCATCACCGTCGTCAGCGTCGGCGAGGTCAGGCTGGCGGCGGGGATGTCGTCGAAGCCGATGATCGCGACGTCGTGCGGCATGCGCAGCCCGGCTTCGGCGAGCGCGCGCATCGCCCCGATCGCGATCAAGTCGCTGGCGGCGAAGATCGCGTCGAAAGCCCGCCCGCTCGCAAGTAGTGACTTGGAGGCGGCATAGCCCGACGCTTCCGACGATACCGCGTCCCGTTGCAACGCGGCGTCGGGGGCGATCCCGGCGGCGTGCATCGCGCGGCAGAGGCCGGTGTAGCGATCCTGAAATTCGGGGGCATGGTCCGATGCGTCGCCAAGGAAGGCGATGTGCCGCCGCCCGATCTCGACCAGATGCGCGCCTGCCTGTTCGCCCGCGCCGACATTGTCCGACCCGACGGTCAGCCCGATGCTGTCGTCGGAAACCGAGCCCCAGCGTACGAACTTGGTGTCCATCTCGACCAGATGTTCGAGCTTGGTGCGATAGAGCTGATAATCGCCATAGCCCAAAAGGATGATGCCATCCGACCGATGACTGTCTTGATAGGCGACGTGCCAGTCGTTGTGCATTTGCTGGAAACTGATGAGGAGGTCATAGCCCTTGAGCGCGCACTGGCGGGTGATCGACCCGAGCATCGACAGGAAGAAAGGATTGATCATCGATTCGTCAGGGGTCGGATCCTCGAAAAAGAGTAGCGCCAGCGTGTGTGTGCGCTGCGAACGCAGGCTCGAGGCGTTCTTGTCGACGGTGTAATTTAGTTCGCGCGCGATGCGTTCGATATTGGCGCGCGTCGCGGCGCTGACCGACTTGCTGCCGCGCAGCGCGCGCGACACCGTGGGCTGCGAGACGCCCGCCAGATAGGCGATGTCGAAACTGGTCGGCTTGGCCGAGGGCTGGCGCCCCATGTCTCTCTCCCTGACGCCGCGCCCGTGCCGATGGCCGCCTGTCGTCGGAGACTAGCGATTGGTCCGGTCGATGCCAAGAATTTGCGGGATGCCCTGTCCCGCGGTTTTCGGCGCCAAAGGCGTTGCATTTCTGCGATAGTCCGTGCGCCTGCATATTATGCGTATACGTATACCCTATGGCGGCGCGGCGTGATTGGTTTCAATTGCGAGGCTCAAGATGGGAAAGCCCACGTATCGGAGAGGAGCCTGACGGACGCCCCGCGTCCCCCTCCCGGTGCATGGGTCAAAACCGCCCGTCCGTGCCAGGGGAGCCACAAATGACCATGCCGACCAATCTTCGCCGGGGTGCCAGCGCCATCGCGCTTGGCCTCGCCTTGTCCGTTTTCGTGTCCGGCGCCGCGATGGCGCAGGATACGGACACCGCGCCCATCGATGAAGCGCCGACCGAGGATGCCATTGTCGTCACCGGCATCCGCGGCGCGATCAACAATTCGGTCCAGGCGAAGAAGGCGAACACCTCGATCGTGGAAGTGATTTCGGCCGAGGACATCGGCAAGCTGCCCGACCTGTCGATCGCCGAATCGCTGTCGCGCCTGCCGGGCCTTGCTACGCAGCGCCTCGATGGCCGCGCCAATGTCGTCTCGATCCGCGGCCTTGCCCCTGATTTCACCACGACCTTGCTCAACGGCCGCGAACAGGTTTCGGCGAGCAACAACCGCGGCGTCGAGCTCGACCAATATCCGTCGGAGCTGTTGAACGGCGCGGTCGTCTACAAGACCCCCGACGCGTCGCTGATCGGGCAGGCGCTCGGCGGCACAATCGACATGCGCACGGTGCGCCCGCTCGCCTATGGCCGGCGGGCGATCGCGGCGGGTGCGCGGTTCGAGGTCAACGACCTTGGCAAGCTCAACCCCGATATTTCGAACAAGGGCTATCGCGCCAACATCTCCTATATCGACCAGAATGCCGACGGCACGCTCGGCTGGGCGATCGGCTATGCACGGATGCAGTCGCCGACTGCCGAAGAGCGGTTCAACGCCTGGGGCTATCCCGCAGCCACCAACGGCACGGACACCGCCTTCCTGATCGGCGGGGCCAAACCCTATGTGAAATCGAATGAATTGAAGCGCGACGGCGTGATGGCGGTCGTCGAATGGGAGCCGAGCGACAGGCTCCACATGACGATCGACGGATATTGGTCGAAGTTCAAGGACGAGCAGCGGCTGCGCGGAATCGAATTCCCGCTGGCATGGGGCAATTCGACGCTGCAGCCCGGCTTCACCGTCGAGGACGGGCTGGTGACCGAAGGCGTCTGGACGGGCACCGAGGCGGTGATGCGCAACGACGTCGTCCACCGCGATTCAACGATCATCGCGGGTGGCTGGAATACTCAGTTCAAACCCAATGAGCGGCTGACGCTCGAACTCGACCTTGGCTATTCACGGCTCAAGAAGACCGAAGAGAATCTCGAAATCTACCTCGGCACCGGCCGCGGCGCGGGCGTCGGCGCGCGCGAAACGGCGCTGGGTTTCCAGTTGCGGCCGAACGGCGGGATCATGTTCAACCCGTCGCTCGACTATGCCGATCCCAATCTTTTCGTGATCACCGATCCGCAGGGCTGGAACAGCTGCGGCGGCGCGGTCGCCAACTGCCAGGATGGCTTCGTCAACACGCCGAAGATCAAGGACGAGCTGAAATCGTTGCGGTTGCAGGCAACCCAGGAACTGGACGGCGTGATCAGCAGCCTGCGCGTCGGCGCCAATTATTCGGATCGCGAAAAGAGCCTCGACGATCGCGGCTTCGTGCTGACGAGCGAAAATTATCCGGCCAACACGGCGGTGCCCGCTGACTATCTTTACGACCCGGTGTCGCTCGATTTCATTGGCATCCCCGGCATGGTCGCGTTCGACAGCTGGCGTTTCTATAACGACGGCAATTATACGCTGACGGATGGCGCGGGCTTCGATCCGGCGCGCGTCTTCAACGACTATACGATCCGCGAAAAGGTGTTGACCGGCTTCGTCCAGGCGAATTTCGACGCCGATGCGGGCAGCACACCGATCCGCGGCAATGTCGGCGTCCAGATCGTCCATTCGGACCAGACGGGGTCCAGCTTTTACGCCCAGGTCGTCGGCGGCGTAACCCAGTCGACGCCGATCACCGACGGCGACACCTATACCGACATCCTGCCGAGCATGAACCTGTCGGTCGAATTCGCCGACAACACCTTCCTGCGCTTCGGCGCGGCGCGGATGCTGGCGCGCGCGCGCATGGACCAGCTGAAGCCCGGCGGCGGCGTTAATTTCGACACGTCGAGGCGCAACAACACCGACGTCAATGCGTCGCCCTGGTCGCTCGACCTCGGCAATGCGAAGCTGCGTCCGCTGATGGCCGACACGGTCGATGTCGGGCTCGAAAAATATTTCGGCCAGGGCGGCTATGTCTCGCTCGGCGGATTCTACAAATATCTCGAAAATTACATCTATCGCCAGGTCAATCCGTTCGACTTCTCGGACTTCGAGGTTCCCGACGGCGGCACGGTGGGCACGCGCGCCGGGCTTAGCCGCCAGTGGCTGAACGGCAATGCGGGCCGCGTCTATGGCGCCGAGGCGTCCTTCTCGCTGCCCTTCGCAAACCTGACACAATCGCTTGACGGCTTCGGGGTGCTCGGCAGCGCCTCCTACACCAAGAGCCGCGTGCGCGAGGGCGGCGATACGACGATTTCGATGCCGGGCCTGTCGAAATGGGTCGTGAACGGAACCGCCTATTTCGAAAAGGCCGGGTTCCAGGTGCGCGCCTCGGGCCGCTATCGCTCGAAGTTCCTCGCAGAGGTTTCGACGATCAGCCTCGCGCGCGACATGTTCATGGCGAAGAGCGAGTTCGTCGTCGACGCGCAGGTCGGCTATACCTTCCAGAGCGGTACGCTCGAAGGGCTGGGCATCCTGCTTCAGGCATCGAACCTGACGAACGAGCCGTTCGTGACCTATTACAACAATGATCCGCGCCAGATCCGCGACTATCAGAATTACGGTCGCAACTTCATGGCCGGTATCACCTACAAGTTCTGACGGGCGCGCGGGCCGTCCGGCAAGGCCGGCCCGCTTCCGGACGCGAGGGAAGGAACAGGGTGGGCGAAAGTCGCATCACGAAGGTGGTGATCGTCGGGGGCGGAACGGCGGGCTGGATGGCCGCTGCGGCGCTGTCGCGCACGATGGACAATCTGTCGATCCGACTGATCGAGAGCGACGCGATCGGCACCGTCGGAGTCGGCGAGGCGACGATCCCCGCCATCCGGCTGTTCAACGCGCTGATCGGCATCGACGAGAATGAATTCATCCGCGAAACGGGCGGCACGTTCAAGCTGGGTATCCAGTTCCACGACTGGGGCCGGATCGGCGACGTCTATATGCACGCCTTCGGGCAGATCGGGCGCAGCCTCGGCATGCTGCCGTTCCAGCAATATTGGCTGCGGGGCCGGCAAGAGGGTGTCGCGGGATGGCTTGGCGATTATTCGCTGAACGAAACCGCGGGGCGCCAGAACCGCTTCGCGCGGCTGCAGCGCATTCCCGACACCAGCCTCGACGGCATCGCCTATGCCTTTCATTTCGATGCCGCGCTTTATGCCGCCTATCTGCGCAAGATGGCGGAACAGGCAGGCGTCGTACGGACCGAGGGGAAGATCGACAGCGTCAAGCGCCACGGTGAAAGCGGTCATGTCGAAGCCGTCGTCCTCGAAAGTGGCGAACAAGTCGCCGGCGAACTTTTTATCGACTGTTCGGGTTTTCGCGCGCTGCTGATCGAGGAGGCGCTCGAAACCGGCTTTGAGGACTGGACGCACTGGCTTCCCTGCGATCGCGCTATCGCGGTGCCGAGCGAAAACGCCGGCCCGCCGCGCCCCTATACACAGGCGATCGCACATCGGGCCGGCTGGCAATGGCGCATTCCGCTCCAGCACCGGACGGGGAACGGTCATGTCTTTTGCAGCGATTTCATCAGTGAGGATGAGGCGGCCACGGTCCTGCTCGCCAACATCGAGGGCCGCCCGCTCGCCGATCCGCGGACGCTGCGTTTCCGGACGGGTATGCGCAAGAAAGCGTGGAACGGCAATGTCGTCGCATTGGGCCTCGCTTCGGGTTTCCTCGAACCGCTCGAATCGACCAGCATCCACCTGATCCAGAACGGCATCGCCAAACTGCTCGCGCACTTCCCCGATCGCGATTTCGATGCCGCCAATATCGAGGCCTATAACCGCCGGATGCGCTTCGATTACGAACGCGTCCGCGACTTCGTCATCCTCCACTATCACGCCAACCAGCGCACGGACTCGCCCTTCTGGGTTCGTTGCCGCGAGATGGGCATTCCCGATACGCTGGCGGGCAAGATCGAGCTGTTTCGAAGCCAGGGCCAGATCGTTCGCGAAGCCGACGAATTATTCATCGAGATCGGCTGGTTCCAGGTGCTGACGGGCCAGAATATCCTGCCCGGCGGTTATCATCCGATGGCCGATCAGCTCACTCGCGACGAATTGGCTGGCTTTTTCGCCGACATCGAAACGATCGTCGCGCGCACCGCGTCACGTCTGCCCGCCCACGAGGATTTCATCGCGCAGCATTGCGCGGCAGGAGTGATGGCATGAGCCTGATCGCATCGGTAATCGCGCTGAGCCTCGCGGGTACCGCGCCCGCCGCCGCCGTGGAGGATTACCGCCAGCGGCCGGCGACGGACGAGGTCATCTATTTCGTGCTTCCCGACCGTTTCGAGAATGGCGATCCGCAGAACGATCGCGGGGGGCTGGAGGGCGACCGGCTCGCCACGGGCTATGACCCGAGCGCCAAGGGCTTTTTCCACGGCGGCGACCTTGCGGGGCTGACGAAGCGGCTCGACTATATCGAGGGGCTGGGCGCGACGGCGATCTGGTTCGCGCCGATCTTCAAGAACAAGCCGGTGCAGGGGCCCAAGGGCGAGGAGAGCGCGGGCTATCACGGCTATTGGGTGACCGACTTCACGTCTGTAGATCCGCATTTCGGGACCAATGAAGAGTTCAAGGCGTTCGTCGATGCCGCGCATGCGCGGGGGATGAAAGTCTATATGGACATCATCGCCAACCACACTGCCGACGTCATCCGCTACAAGGAGGATGCGGCGCGGGGCTTCCGCTACCGCAGCCTTGCCGATTATCCTTTCTCGCGGCGCGGGGGACCGGAAGGTCCCGCGATCAATCCCGGCTTTGCGGGCGATCATGTCGCGACGGCAGAGAATTGGAAAAAGCTGACCGATCCGGCTTTCGCCTATACGCCCGTCGTGCCGAAGGGCGAGGAGAGGGTGAAGGTCCCGGCGTGGCTCAACGACCCCGTCTATTATCACAATCGCGGCAACAGCGATTGGGTCGGCGAGTCGGCGCTGTACGGGGATTTTTCGGGGCTCGACGACCTCGCAACCGAAGACCCGCGCGTCGTCCAGGGCTTTATCGACATCTATGGCCGCTGGATCGACGATTTCGGTATCGACGGGTTCCGCATCGACACCGCGAAGCATGTGAACCCCGAATTCTGGCAGGCGTTCGTCCCCGCGATGCAGGCGCGGGCAAAGGCGCGCGGCATCCCCAATTTCCACATCTTCGGCGAGGTCTATGTCGATGCGGTCGATCCGGGCGCGCTTGCCTGGTACACGCACGCGGCGGACCTCCCCGCGGTCCTCGATTTCGGTTTCGCGCGTGCGGCGATCGACGCGGTCAGCGGTACGAAAGGCACCGATCAGTTCGCGAAGCTGTTTGACGGCGACCTGCTCTATAAGGGTGGGGCAGGTGCGGCGCTCGAATTGCCCACCTTCCTCGGCAATCACGATATGGGCCGCTTTTCGATGTTCGTGAAGGCGGCGAACCCCGGGGCGAGCGAGGCCGAACTGCTCCAGCGCGTGATGCTCGGCCATGCGATGCTGTTGACGCTGCGCGGGGTGCCGACGATCTATTATGGCGACGAACAGGGGTTCGTCTCGGACGACAAGGACCAGCTCGCGCGCGAGGATATGTTCGCGTCGACGGTCGCCGCCTATAACGACAATGACCTGATCGGCAGCAATGCCACGACTGCGGCGGCGAATTTCGACCCCGCGCATCCGCTCTATCGACATATCGCGGCATTATCGCAGTTACGCCGCAAGACCCCGGCATTGTCGCGCGGCACGACCAAGGTGCGTGCCTTCGCCGAAAAGCCCGGCCTGTTGGCGGTATCGCGTTTCGACCCCGAAACCGGGCGCGAGGTGCTGCTGGCGTTCAATACGTCCGCGGCGCCGCTCGCGGCAAACATTGCCATCAATGTGAAAAGCACGGCCTTTACCGCGCTCCACGGCGATTGCCCGGTCACGCCCGCCGCGCCCGGCAGCCTCCACCTTTCCCTCCCCGCCCTCGGTACGATCATCTGCCAGGCCAGCGAATAAGCGAAAAAACGCGTGACGACCAACCAGCCCCTCGTTCAGGATCAAAGCCTTTCCGTCGCCCCCGAGACGCCGTGGTGGAAGGGGGCGGTGATCTATCAGGTCTATCCTCGCAGCTTCGCCGATTCGAACGGCGACGGCGTCGGCGACCTTGCCGGAATCACCGCGCGGCTCGACTATATCGCCAGCCTTGGTGTCGACGCGATCTGGCTGTCGCCGTTCTACCCCTCGCCGATGGACGATTTCGGATACGACATCGCCAATTATTGCGATGTCGATCCGATCTTCGGCTCGCTCGCCGATTTCGATGCGCTCGTCGCGCGCGCGCACGCGCTGGGGCTGAAGGTCACGACCGACCTCGTCTTCGCGCACACCTCCGACCGTCACACATGGTTCGCCGAGAGCCGCGCGAACAAGGACAATGACAAGGCCGACTGGTATGTCTGGGCCGATGCAAAGGTCGACGGATCGCCGCCGACCAACTGGCAGTCGGTGTTCGGCGGCCCGGCGTGGACGTGGGACGCGCGCCGCGGCCAATATTATATGCACAATTTCCTGGGGTCGCAGCCGCAGCTCAACGTCCATAATCGCGCGGTGCAGGAGGCGCTGCTCGGCGTCGTGCGCTTCTGGCTCGATCGCGGGGTCGACGGCTTTCGCATCGATGCGATCAATTTTTCGATGCACGACCCCGAACTTCGTGACAATCCGCCCGCGCCGCCGTCGAACAAGGCCCGCACCCGGCCGTTCGATTTCCAGCAGAAAATCTATAACCAGTCGCACCCCGACATCCCGCTGTTCCTCGAACGCATCCGCGCGCTGACCGATGAATATCCGGGCCGCTTCACGGTGGCCGAGGTCGGCGGCGACGATGCGGTGCGCGAGATGAAATTGTTCACCGCGGGTGAAGGACGGCTGAGCACCGCCTATGGCTTCGACTTCCTCTATGCCGACAAGCTGACGCCGCAACTGGTGCGCGAGGCGGCCGAACAATGGCCCGACGCGCCGGGTACAGGCTGGCCAAGCTGGGCGTTCGAGAATCACGACGCACCGCGCGCGGTATCGCGATGGACCCCCGGAAGCGTCGAGCCTGCCGCCTTTGCTCGAATGAAGATGGCGCTGCTCTGCGCGCTGCGCGGCAATATCATCATCTACAATGGCGAGGAGCTGGGGCTCGACCAGGTCGAAATCCCGTTCGAGCTGGTCAAGGATCCCGAGGCACTCAAGAATTGGCCGCTGACCCTTTCGCGCGACGGCGCGCGGACGCCGCTCCCCTGGGCGTCGGGCGAAAGCCATGCGGGATTTTCGAGCGTCGACCCGTGGCTGCCGCTCGGCGCCACGCACGGCGACCTCGCAGTCGATCGGCAGCACGACGACCCCGCATCGCTGCTCAACCTCACCCGCCGTCTGATTGCCTTGCGCGCGGCGCACCCGGCGCTACGACTGGGCGCCAACGCGCACTGGATTGCCGACGGCGACCTGCTCGGGTTCGATCGCGTCGCGGGCGGCGAGCATGTCCGCTGCCTCTTCAATCTCGGCGGCGGGGCGATCGATATCGCCGGGCGCTGTGCCGGCGCGGAGCCGATTATCCTGTTGAACGGCGCCGACCCGGCGCATTTGCCGCCGTGCGGCGCCCTCTGGCTGAAACTCGAAGGAAAAAATTGATGCGTAGCCTGTTTGTCGCCCTCCCGCTGCTCGCCGCCGCGGCAGTTCCCGCCGCGGCGCAGGATGCGCGGCCGCAGCAGACCGCTACGTCGCCCAACGGCGATATCGTGCTGACCGTGACCACCGACAACGATCAGCGCCCGACCTGGTCGCTGTCGCGCAAGGGCAAGCTGCTGCTCGCGCCCTCGAAACTCGGCTTTCTGCTTACCGACGGCATCGCGCTCCAGCGCGGCTTCGCGATCGAGAGCGCCGAGCGCGCGAGTGGCGATACGCGCTGGGAACAGCCGTGGGGCGAACGCCGTTTCGTGCGCGACCGCCACAACGAGCTGCTCGTCCGCTTCCGCCAGAATGAAAGCTGGGGGGGACATGCGATGAATGTCCGCTTCCGCCTGTTCGACGACGGAGTCGGTTTCCGCTATGAATTGCCCGAGCAGGCGGGGCTGGCGACCGCGAAGATCGCCGACGAGATCACCGAATTCGACATCGCGCCCGAGGGCACGGCCTGGTGGATCGCCGGCGGCGAGTGGAACCGTTACGAGCAGATTTACCAGCACACGCCGATCGACGCGGTCGCGACCGCGCATACGCCGATCACGATGCGCCTCGACGACGGCACGCACCTGTCGTTCCATGAAGCCGCGCTCGTCGATTATGCCGGCATGTGGTTCAGGCGTGTCGAGGGACGGAAATTCCGTGCGACCCTGTCGCCGTCGTCGCAAGGGCCGCGCGTCATCCGCGACCTGCCGTTCGCAACCCCGTGGCGGACGATCCGCATCGCCGACGATGCGGCGGGACTGGTCGAAAACGACTTGGAGCTCAACCTCAACGAGCCGAACAAGCTGGGCGACACGAGCTGGTTCAAGCCGATGAAATATATCGGCATCTGGTGGGGGATGATCCGGGGGCCGTGGAGCTGGGCCGAAGGCCCGCAGCATGGCGCGACCACCGAACGGACCAAGCAATATATCGATTTCGCAGCGAAGCATGGTTTCGGCGGCGTGCTGGTCGAGGGCTGGAACAAGGGCTGGAACGGCAACTGGTTCGGCCATGGCGACGAATATAGTTTTACCGAGGCGACCCCTGACTTCGACCTGAAGGCGGTCACCGATTACGGACGGAAAAAGGGCGTCCAGCTGATCGGACACCACGAAACGGGCGGCAATATCGCGGTATATGAGGCGCAGCTTGACGATGCGATGAAGCTTTACGGCCGGCTCGGCGTGGGGACGGTCAAGACCGGCTATGTCGCCGACGCGGGCGGGATTATCGCGCCGGGCGACACGCCGGGGACGAAGCGTATGGAATGGCACGATGGGCAGCGGCAGGTGCAACACCATCTGAAGGTCGTCGAGATCGCCGCCAAATATCATGTCGCGGTCAATCCGCACGAACCGGTGAAGGACACGGGCCTTCGTCGCACCTATCCCAACTGGGTCGCACGCGAAGGCGCCCGGGGCATGGAATATAATGCCTGGGGTGCCTTCGCCAACGGCCCCGATCATGAACCGACGCTCGTCTACACGCGGATGCTGTCGGGTCCGATGGACTATACCCCCGGCGTGCTCAGCCTGAAGGGCGCGCAGGACGTGCCGCTCGCCTCGACGCTCGCCAAACAGCTTGGCCTCTACCTCGCGCTTTATTCGCCGATCCAGATGGCGGCGGACTTCATCGAAAATCTCGAAGCGCATCCGCGCGAGCTCGAATTCATCAAGGCAGTCCCGGCTGACTGGGCTGAAAGCAAGCTGGTCGCGGGTGAGGTTGGCGACTATGCGATCTTCGCGCGCAAGGACCGCGCCAGCGCCGACTGGTATGTCGGCGGGGTCAATGATGCGACCGAACGCACGCTGACGCTGACATTCGATTTCCTCGACCCGGGCAAGACCTATACCGCGACGATCTGGAAGGATGGCGAGGGCGCCACTTATCTGACCGAAGCGCGGCACCGCATCGCCTACGAAACGATCAGGGTGAAGAAGGGCGATAGCTATAAATTGTGGCTGGCGCCGGGCGGCGGCGCGGCGATGCGCGTCGCACCGGGGAAATAGCCCTAGCGCCGGGGCGGCGAGCGGTAGATGGACTGGTCAAGCTCGCCTTCCCACCGCGCGACGGTGGTGGCGACGACCAGATTGGCGCTGGCGCTCGGAACCGTGCGGGTCATGTCGAGCAACCGGTCGAACGGAAGCACGAAACCAACGATCAGCGCGGTCTGCTCGGCGGGGACGCCGACCGCCGAAAGCACCGCGGCGAGCATGAAGAGCGACGCCGACGGAACCGGCGCGGTGCCGAACGCCGCGAGCGCGCCGGTGAGCAATATGATCGCTAGAGTTCCGGCATCGATCGGCACGCCGAAAGCCTGCAGGCTGAATATGCTGAGCAGGCCGACATACATGGCCGTGCCGTCCTTGCCGATGCTGGCGCCGAGCGGCAGCACGGTCGAATAGACGCTGGACGATATGCCGAGGTTCCTGCCAGCGACGGTCATCGCAACCGGCAAGGTCGCCGAGGAAGAGGCGGTCGAGAAAGCGACGACGAGCGCATCGACGATGCCGCGGAAGAAAGTGAAAACGGGCAGGCGCGCGAGCAGCCGCAGGATAAGGCTGTGGACGAGGACGATCTGGATCGCCGATCCCAGGACGACGGCGAGCGCCAGCCAGCCGATGTTGACGAAGACTGCGGCGCCGTTGGCGGCGACGGCATTGGCGATCAGCGCGAACACGCCGATCGGGGTCGCCTCCATCACCAGCCCGACGATCTTCAACAGCACCGCCGACAGCGACTGCAGCAGACCGGCGAAGGGTTTTCCGGCCTCGCCCGCGAGCACGGTGCCCACGCCGACGAGGATCGCGACGAAGATCAGCGCCAGCATGTCGCCTTTCGCCAGCGCCTCGACGATGTTGAGCGGGATGATGCCGACGAGCTGGTCATAGAGCGGCACCGGGTCGCCGAGCGCCTTGGGCGCGGCGGTGCCGACGGGGGCGGCGACGCCGGGCTCGACGATCATTGCGACGGCCATGCCCACCGACACCGCGATCGCCGTCGTCAGCGCGAACAGACCGACCGTCCGCCCGCCGAGCGATCCGAGGCGCTTGGGGTCGGCGAGCGAGGTGATCCCTGCGGCGATGGTCACGAGCACGATCGGCGCGACGAGCATCCGGATCGCGCGCACGAACAGATCGCCGAACACCGCGACCTTGGGCGCCGCATCCGGCCAGACGAGCGCGAGCAACAGTCCGAGCACGAGCCCGCCGAGCACGCGTTTCCAGAGCGGAATGGCGAACCAGCCGCGCATCATCGCCCGGCGGGCCGTCGTGTGGGACGGGATGGAAGACAATCCATGGCCCGCGAGCCTAGTCGGAGGTGCGGCCCGGACCGCATAGCGAATGTGCGTCTATCCATAACCCGTCGCTATATCCCGTCGATGACCTCTGCCACGACTTTCAAAAAATCGGTCGTCAGCGCGGTGGGGGGGCGATTGTGATAATACATCGCATAAAGATCGAAGGTCAGCGGCGGCGTCAGCGGACGGATCGCGAGGCCCGGCGCCAGCGCGGCCTGCGCGGTAAAGCTGTCGACGACGGTCAGCCCGACGCCTGCGCGAACGAGCGCGGTCGCGATATAGAAGGTGCGCGCCGACATCGCATGGTCGAACTCGAGCCCGAGCCGGCGCTGTTCCTCGACGAAGATCTCTCCGATCGGGCCGCTCGCCGCGACGCTGATAAAGCGATGTTCGCGCAGGTCCCGAAGCGCGAGACGCGGTGGCGCTTCGGGCAGGTCGGCTTCGCGATAGAGGACGACCAGTTCGCCCTCGCCGAGCCACCGGCTGCCGATCGGGGCGTTCTGCGGCACCTCGACCGCGATCGCGACGTCGGTTTCGCGCTCGTAGAGCTTGCGGACGAGATCGTCATGATGGACCGTTTGCAGGTCGAAATTGACGTGGGGATGGCTGGTGAGGAACCGCGCGACGGCTTCGGGCAGGACGCCGAGCGCCAGCGACGGGAGCGCGGAGATACGCAGCTTCATTCCGGCGCCGCGGCGCAGGTTGCGCGCGCCTTCGCGCAGCGCGTGAACGCGGTCCTGGATTTCGTTGACCTCGGCGAACAGCGCGTGCGCGTCGTCGGTCGCGACGAGGCGCCCGGCCGAGCGTTCGAACAGCGGGAAGCCGAGGATCGATTCGGCGTGGCGCAGCGTCTTCGACACCGAAGGCTGCGAAATATTGAGCGCGCGCGCCGCGGCGCTGACCGACCCGTTAGTGTAGACCGCGTGGAATATCTCGATATGGCGCAGGTTCATCCCCGCCATGCCGAGAGTCCGTACTCAATTATGGCGGCGTCCCTGCGGGATTTGATCAAAATGGTCCATTGCTTCGTCGAGAAGTCTCGAAATATCGGCGGCATATGTCTTCGCCTTCTCTCCTCGCACTGAGCCATTTTGCTTGAAACCTCGACGACGCCCTAATTGGGTACGGACCCTAGCCGTGCCCTGCCCCGCGGCAAGATATTTTGCATCGCCGCAAGGCGGGGGTCGCTGCGTCAGCGCGGCCGGAGCAGCACGCGGCCATAACGTTCGGCGACCGGTTTTCCTTTCGCGAGCGCGGCCTTTCCGTTGACGAAGACATAGTCGATGCCGACCGAATAGGCGTGCGGCCGCTCATAGGTCGCAAGGTCGCGTATGTTATCGGGATCGAAGACGATCACGTCGGCAAAAGCGCCTTCGCGCAGCAGGCCGCGGTCGGGAACGCCGAGGATCTTCGCGGGCAGGCCGGTCGCGGCATGGATTGCCTGCGCCATCGGGATCACCGGCTTGTCGAGCACATAGCCTCGCAACTTGCGCGGGAAGGCGCCATAGGCGCGCGGATGTTCGGACGTCTTGCCGAAATGCGGCAGGCCGCCGTCGGTCGAGGTCATCGTCCACGGCTGGCGCATGAAGGCCTCGACATCGGCGTCGCTCATGTTGAACGAGACGGTCGGCGCGCCGCCCGCGATCAGCATGTCGATCGCGGCGTCGAGGGGATCCATGCCCTTGATCCGGCCAATCTCGTCGAGCCTCTTGCCCTCGAGCGACGGGTCGGGTGCGAAGCTGCGGATCATCAGCGCGTGCGGCCCGGCGCGGCGTTCGAGGTTCGGCACCATCTCGACGCGGATCTTCGCGCGCATCGCGGGATCCCGGAGCCGCTTGGCGAGCGCGGCCGCGCCGCCCTCCTGCGCCCAGCCGGGAACGAGCGAGGCCATCAGGCTCGATCCCGACGCCGAATAGGGATATTGGTCGGCCCAGATCTCAAGCCCATCGGCGCGCGCCTTGTTGATATTGGCGATGACGTCGGCCGACTTGCCCCAGACCTGTGGCCCCAGCACCTTGATATGGGTGACGATGCCGGGGATTTTCGCCTCGCGCGCGACGGTGATCACTTCGTCGACCGCGGCAACGACGCCGACGTCGTAATTGCCTTCGTCGCGGATGTGGCTGATGTACAAGGCGCCGGGGAAGCGCGCCGCCGCCTTGGCGAGGCCGACGATTTCGGCGGTGTTCGAATATTTGCCCGGAATATAGAAGGGGCCGTCGGACAGGCCATAGGCGCCCGCCGCCATCGCCGCAGTGACGAGCCCTTCCATTTTCGCTTGCTCATCGGCGGTCGCGAGCCGCGCGACATCGCCCATCACCGCGCGCCGCACCGCATTGTGGCCGATCAGCGGGATGACGTTGACCCCGGGGATGTTGGTGTTGAGGTCGGTGATCTGCTGGCCCAGTTCGGCCGGCCCGCCGCCATCGGGATTGATCGCCAGCGTCGTGATCCCCTGGTGCAGCATCGGCAGCGCGGCTGCGAGTTCCTTCGTCTGGATGTTCGGCGCCGCGTGCGAATGGGGGTCGATGAAGCCCGGCGCGACGATCCGGCCGGCGGCATCGACCAGCGTCGTCGCCCTCGCGCCGGCCGGGATCGACCCGACCGCCGCGATGCGGTCGCCCGTTATAGCGACGTCGGCGGTGCGCGCGGGACCCCCCGTACCGTCATAGAGCGTACCGCCACGGATCAGCACGTCATAATGCTGGGCGAAGGCGGGCGCGGTGCTGGCGAGCAGCGCCGCGAGCGAGAGCGTAAGGCGTTTCATCGACCGTCCTTTCGTCACAGCTTGAAGCGGATGCCGACGCGATAGGTCCGGCCGAGCAGGTCATAGAGCGACTGGTTGGTCGCGGGCGTCGCATAGGCGCTGCCCGCAGGTCCCGCCGCCACGACCGCCGGATCCTTGTTGAGCAGATTGTTCACCGCGAGATAGAGTTCGAGCTCCTTGCCCGCCATCGCGACGTCGAAGGTCAGCGAGGTGTCGAGATAGAAGGCGCCCGCGATGCGATTGTCGTTGATCGTCCGGTTGGTCACCGTCGATGCCGGACAGCCCGACGTGCATTCGACGAAGCTGTTGTCATAGACGCCGCTCGAAATGCCGCGGCCCGTCAGGTTGAAATTGATATCGTCGGTCGCCCAATTGGCCTGGATGCGATAGAGCCATTTGGGCGTGCCGCCGGGCGCGTTCTGACCCACCGTGTCGGTCGGCGCATCGATGCCGTTGTCGAAATAATTCTTGATATAGCGTGTCGCCATCGCACGCAGCGTCAGGTCGCCGCTGCCGACCGGCATCCGGTACGAGCCTTCGAAATCGATCCCCGTCGCGCGCTGAACCGCGAAGTTGAACGGGCTTTCGAAGACCTGCAGATTGTTGCCGAAATCATTGGGGCCGCGCACGACCGCTTCGCAGAAGGCTTGCACGCCCTCGGCGCAGCGATCGACGATCGTTTGCGCGGCGACGGTGCCGATGGCGCCGTTGATCTTGATATCATAATAGTCGGCCGACAGCGCGAGGCCGGGAATGAAGCGCGGTTGCAGCACGACGCCGACGCCCCATTGGTCGGCTTTTTCGGGGTCGAGCTGCGGGTTGCCGCGCGTCGTTCCGGCGAATTGCACCGAAGCGTTGTTCTGCGTCGGGTCGATCAGCACATTGATGCGCGTCGAGCCTGCGGTGAACAATTCGCCGAGGTTGGGCGCGCGAATGTCGCGCGAGCGCGTCGCGCGGAAGCGGATGTCGGGGATCGGTTCCCAGGTCAGCCCCGCTTTCCACGTCGTGACATAGCCGGAGGTCGAATAATCGGTGCCGCGCACCGCGCCGTTGAGGTCGAGCCCATCGAACACCGGAACCGCGAGTTCGAGATAGGCCTCGCTGACGTTGTAGGAACCGAAGCTGGGCAGGAAATTGCCGACGAACCAGCCGGTCTGAAACTCTTCCGCCACGTCGCCCGACACTTTCTCGCGCCGGTGCTCGCCGCCGATGGCGACCGACACCGGGCCCGCGGGCAGCTCGAAGGCGTCGAACGACAGGTTCGCGGCGAAGACGTCCTGCTGGAATTTCTGGCGGCGGAACGGGTTGCCGAGCACATAGTCCAGCCCTTCTTGGCTCGCGGTGCCGATGCCGATGCGGTTGAAAGGCACGCAGCCATTGTCGGGGCTGGTGAGCGACGAGCGGCAGACGATCGTGCCCTCGGCCACGCCGAGCGCGTTGCCGGCGGGCGCGAACACCGCGTCCTGCGCGAGCGCGAGGCGCGCATTGTTGCTGATGTCGCGCGCCATTTCGCGCGTCCGGCTGATCCCCTTCTGGTAATAGACGTCCCAGCGCGCGCTCGATCCGAACAGGTCGAAGTCGCCATTGGCGCCGACGACATAGCGCTGCAGTTCGCGCTTCGTGTCATTCTTGCGGATCGGCAGGTTGGCGTTGGTGGTACCGAGCGTGAATTCGTCGATGCCCTGAAGCGCCAGTTCGTCCCGTACCGACTGTGGCAGGAAAGCATTGTCCGCCTGAATGGTGACATTCGCCTGGTTGAGCTGGACGCCGAGGAGGCCGAGATTCTTCGACTTGGCGTAGGAGGCCTGGACGAAGAGATTGAGTCCGTCGGAGACTTCGAAGCTGAGGCGCCCGAACAGGCTCTTGCGATTTTCGGCGGGGTCAAGCGACTGGAAGCTGTTCACCTGCGTCGATTCCCAGTCGCCGCCGATCATCCACGGGTTGCGGACGGTGCCATAATCGAACTGGCCGACCGCGCCGCCGCGGCCGAAGACGGTGCCGCGCAGCGCGGTATCGGTGATGATGCCGCCCGGTGTCGCGAGGCTGAGCCCGGCGCCCGACACGACGAGCCGTTCGGGTGCGCCGTTGCCTGGCGCATAGGCGGGGTTGTTGATCGTATACCAACCTTGCTGGTTCCAGTCGCGCGGCACGCTGTGCAGCCCGTCCTTGATCGCGATCTCGCCATTCAGGAGCAGGTGCCCGCGTCCGCCTGCAAAGGCGGTGCCCGCGGTCAGCGTGGCGCGATAGCTGGGCGCGTCGCCATAGGTGGTGATGCCATATTCGGCCGATCCCTTGATCCCCGTATATTCCTTGTCGAGGATGAAGTTGACGACGCCCGACACGGCGTCGGAGCCATAGGCCGCCGAGGCGCCGCCAGTCACGATCTCGACGCTCTTGATCAGGCCTTGCGGAAAGGTGTTCACGTCGACGAGCCCGGTCATCGTCGATCCGACCGACCGCTGGCCGTCGAGCAGCACGAGCGTGCGCGCGGTGCCGAGCGCGCGCAGGTTGAGCGCGTTGACGCCGGCGGTGCCCGCGCTGATGTTGAGGTTCGAGCTGGCCGGCGTGACGCTGCCGACAAGCGAGGGGATGTCGTTGACATAGTCGGCGATATTCGCGGGCGCCGAGCTTTCGATATCCTCCGAATTGAGCACGGTGAGCGGGGTCGGGGCGCGGAAGCCGTCACGCTGGATGCGGCTGCCGGTCACGGTGATTTCCGCATCGGCATAGGTTTCGGCGGCGGGCGCGGGTGCTTCCTGCGCGAGAACGGGTGCGCCCCACAGCAGCGCGGTGGCGAGAGCCGCGGTCGATACGATCGGCGTTGATCTGATCATGTGTCTTACCCCTTGTTTTGTTTGTTTATTTTTTTGCGTGAAGGACGCCTCCGTGCCACCGGGCGACCGGCGCTTTTCCCTGGATTATTGGCAGCCCGCCACCGGCGTGCGCGGCAGCGGCTTTCCGCCTGCGGCACCGGTCGGCGCGCCGTCTTCGAGCGCGAGCACCCCGTTGACGAGAACGAAGCGCATCCCTGTCGAAAAGAGCGCCGGATCCGCATAGTCGGCGCGCGGGGCGAAGGTCTCGGGATCGAAGGCGATGACGTCGGCGAAGGCGCCGGCCTTGAGTTCGCCGCGGTCCTCCAGCCCGAACAGGCGCGCGGTGGTGGTCGTGCTCTGCGCGATGAAGCGACGGAGGTCGAGGACGCGCTTGTCCTTCACATAGGTCGCATATTTGCGCGCATAGGAGGCGTAGTAGCGCGGGTGGCCGCGCGAGGCGTCCGAACTGGTGACGACCCACGGGCGGGTCATGAAGGCGGCAATGTCGGCCTCGCTTTGGTTGAACGAGGCGACCCCCGCCTCGCGCTGGCGAAGCACCGCGATCGCGGCATCGACCGGATCGACGCCTTGTTCCTTTGCGACATCTTCGAGAGTCTTGCCCTCGACCCCTGCGGGCCCCGAGGTGATGAGTAGCGATGCGGGACCGCCGCGGCGGCGCAGATTCTCAGCGATCTCGGGCCGCATCCGCGCCATCGTGGCGCCGTCGTCGAAACGCTTCAGCATCGCCGCGCGCCCGCCGTCCTGCGCCCAGCGGGGGAGGAGCGCGGCCGAAAGCCCCGTGCCCGACGCCGACCAGGGATATTGGTCGGCATGGACGACCTGGCCGGCCTTTTGCGCCTTCTCGATCTGCGCGATCACCGCGCCGGCCTGGCCATGCACATCGACGCCGAGCGCCTTGATATGCGCGATATGCACCGGAATGCCGGCGTCGCGGCCGATCGCGAGCGCTTCATCGACGGCGGCGGCGAGGCCGATCGTATAGCTCGATTCATCGCGCAAATGGCTGTCGTAGATGCCGCCTTTTGCCGCCGCTGCCTTGGCGAGCGCGACCACCTCGTCGCGCTTGGCGAAGCTTTGCGGCGCATAGAAAAGGCCGGTCGACAGGCCCAGCGCGCCATCGCACATCGCCTTGTCGACAAGGTCGGCCATCTGCGCGAGCTCGGCGGGCGTGGGGGCGCGATCGGCGGCGCCGATCACCTTGGCACGCACCGCGCCGAGGCCCACATAGGCAGCGAAATTGATCCCGAAGTCGCGCATCGACTGGCCGAGGCCCGCTTCGCCATCGCCACTCGCGGCCTTTGCGGTTCCGAATGTGCGAGCGATATCGGGATCGCCGCCACCATCGACGCCGATGAAGGCGGTTGTGACGCCCTGCGTCAGGAAGGGGAGGACGAGCCGCGCGGCGGGATCGGAGGAGGCGAGCGCCTCGTTCACATGGGTGTGGGGATCGATGAAGCCGGGCGCGACGATCAGCCCGGTCGCGTCGATCGTTCGCGTCGCCGTTCCGGGCGCCTTGGGCCCGACATAGGTGATGCGGTCGCCGCGTATCGCGACGTCGCCGCGAAAGGGTGCGGCCTCGCCGCTATAGACCGTGCCGCCGCGCAGGATCACGTCGGCTGCGACCTCCGTCTGGGCGGTTCCTTGCGGCACCGCGATGGCGCCCGCGACGCAAAGCGCGGCGATCGCGGTGGTTGTCCTGAGAGAGCGGATCATGTGCGACACCCCTTTTTTCTTACATAGCTAAGGACTTTATGCCGTTCCCCAAAAGCCTCGTGCGGGCGGCGTCAAGACACCTGTGCCGTGTCCGACGCCGCCCGGCCGATCGTTCGCCAGCCACAAGGGGCCGTCGAGATCGACGAAGGCCGATCGCGCCGCGATTATCAGCGCGGGCGCGATCGACAGGGACGAGGAAATCATGCTGCCGGTCATCACGCCCAGCCCCGCGGCGGCGGCGGCATCGGCGAGCGCGAGCGCGCCGGTCAGCCCGCCGGTCTTGTCGAGCTTGATGTTGATGACCTGGTATTTTTCGGCGAGCGCGCCGACGTCGCCCGCGACATGCGCTGATTCATCCGCGGCGATCGGGACGAGTGGGGCGAAGCCCGCGAGCGCGTCGTCGTCGTCGGCCGGGAGTGGCTGTTCGAGCAGGTCGATGCGCAATTCGGCGAGCAGGGGCTGGAGCCGCTCGACCTCGGCGAAGGTCCAGCTTTCGTTGGGATCGACGATGACGCGCGGGGCGGGCGCTGCATTGCGCACGGTGCGGATCTGCGTTTCGGGGTCGCTGCTGTCGACCTTGATCTTGATCAGCGGGACGCGGGCGAGCGCGCGGGCGGCGGTGCCCATCGCGGCGGGATCGTCGAGGCTGACGGTGATCGCCGTCGGGGTCGCGCCCAGCGGCGGGCGGCCGAGGCGGGCGGTGACGCATTCGCGCGACGATTTCGCCTCGAGATCCCATAGCGCGCAGTCGACCGCGTTACGCGCCGCGCCCGCGGGCATGATGTGCTGAAGTTCGTTGCGCGTCGCGCCGGCCTCGATCGCGCCGCGTGCCTCCTCGATCGCCGCAAGCGCGCTCGCGATCGATTCGCCATAGCGCGGATAGGGCACGCCTTCGCCGCGCCCGGTGACACCGTCGCAGCCGATTTCGACCGTCACCACATCCGCGACGGTCTTGACCCCGCGCGAGATGCGGAACGGCCGGGCTAGAGGGAAAGCGTCGCTTTGCGCGGCGAGGGTTCGAAGCATGTGGCGATCCAGTCGATGATGGGATCTACTCCCATGGAAAAGGGGTCGGTGCAGGGCAGGCCGAGCGCGTCGGCGGTCTCGGCGCACAGCCGTTCTGCCTCGGCAGGCGAAAGCTTGGAGGTATTGAGCGCGACGCCGACGGCGCGGACGCCGGGGTTGGTGAGCCCCGCGACCTGAAGGTTCGCGTCGAGGGTCTCCCGAAGCCCGGGCATGGGATAGTGCGGCAGCCCGCGCATGTGCGGGCGCACGGGGTCGTGGCAGAGCACCAGCGCGTCGGGCTGCGCGCCGTGCAGGAGGCCCGTCGAAACCCCGGCGAAGGAGGGGTGGAAAAGCGAACCCTGACCCTCGATCAGGTCCCATCCGTCATCGTCGCGCGCGGGCGACAACTGTTCGATGGCGCCCGAGATGAAATCGGCGATCACCGCGTCGAGCGGCACGCCGCTGCCGGCGATCAGAATGCCCGTCTGGCCCGTCGCGCGGAAATCGGCCGCCATGCCCCGCGCGCGCATCGCGCGTTCGAGGCAGAGAGTCGCGTACATCTTGCCGACCGAACAATCGGTGCCGACGGCGAGCAGACGCTTGCCGGCGCGGCGCTTGCCATTGCCGATCGGGATGTCGGGGCGCGGATCGCGGACGTCGTGGAGCGTGCGGCCATGGCGCCTGGCCGCTTCGACCAGCGCCGGCTCGTCGCGCAGCCGGTTGTGGAGGCCGGAGGCGACGTCGAGCCCCGCCTCGATCGCCGCGACGGCATCGCGGACGAGGTCGTCGCCCAGCTTGCCCCCCGCATTGGCGATGCCGAGCACAAGCGTCCGGGCGCCTGCGGCGACCGCTTCGGCAAAGCCCATGCGAGGCAGGCCCAGCGACAGCTCGCAATCGTCATGGCGGAATTCGCCGATACAATCGTCGGGCCGGAAAACCGCAAGGCCGCGCGACGTCTTGATGCCGACTTCGTCGTTCACATGGCCAAGATAAAGAAGATAGGGGCTGGCGATCATGAAATGCCTCTCAGGTGGGGACGCAGGCATCATGATCGAAGCATGGCGTGCGCGCGTCTTCAAAGGCGATACAGGCCCATAACCGGTGGCTATATATTCGACTAACATACTTCTGCGACAAATCTTGTCAGATAAATAGGCCAATTCAATCGGGGTCGTCTGCGAGAGGGTTAAGCATGAAAGTTTCGAAGTCGATAAGGCGTGCCATGCGCGGGGCTGCGGCGACCGCCGCGGCATTTGCGCTGCTCGCGGGGCCGTGCGCGCACGCGGCGACCGGGCAAGCCACGGCACGGTCCGCCGCGCCGGCACCGGCGGAGCAGGCCAAGCGCCCCAATGTGATCGTCATCCTCGTCGACGACATGGGATTTTCGGATATCGGGCCCTATGGCAGCGAGATCACCACGCCCAACCTCGACGCGCTGGCCAAAAACGGCCTTCGCTTCACCCAATTCTACAATACGGCGCGTTGCAGCCCGTCGCGCGCGTCGCTGCTGACGGGGCTTTATCCGCACGAAGCGGGAATGGGAGGGCTCGACAGCGTCGTGCGCGCCGGGGCGGGCGGTTTGCAGGGCCGTATCGCCGACCGCGCGGTCACGATCGCCGAGGTGCTGAAGCCCGCAGGCTATTTCACGGGAATGGCGGGTAAATGGCATATCGGCGCGCAGAACGGCACGCCGCCGAAAGAAGTGGGGTTCGACCGATCCCTCTTTCACAAGGGCGGGACCTATTTCCCGAACCAGCCGGGCCGCGAGTTCGCCATGATCGACGGTCAGCGCACCCGGCTCGATTCGCCCGAAGTGGGCAAGGGCGAATGGTATGCGTCGGACATGCTGGTCGACTGGACCGTGCGTTTCGTTGATGAAGCGAAAGCGGAAGGAAAGCCCTTCTTCCTCTATCTGCCGTTTACCGCCGTCCATTTCCCGGTGATGGCGCCCGCCGACGAGATCGCGAAGTTCAAGGGCAAATATATGGCGGGCTGGGAAAAGCTGCGCCGCGACCGCTTGGAGCGCCAGAAGGCGATGGGGCTGATAGCCCCCGATGCGGCGCTGCCCGGCGCGTTGCCCGAAGCCTATGACTGGGACAAGATGTCGGCCGCGGACAAGGATCGGTTCGACACGATCATGGCCGTCTATGCCGCCGCGGTTTCGCGGATGGACAAGGCGGTCGGAACGCTGGTCGCCGACCTGAAGGCGCGCGGCGAGTTCGACAACACGTTGATCCTCTTCATGTCGGACAATGGCGGCAACGCCGAAAGCGGCCCCGACGGACGCACCGGCGCGGCGCCGTGGGGCGGGAAGAATTCGAACGTCTTCGTCGGGCTCAACTGGGCGACACTCCAGAACACGCCGTTCCGCTATTTCAAACATTATGCCGAGGAAGGCGGAATCGCGACGCCGCTGATCGTCTCGTGGCCCGCCGGGATCGACGCGAAGGTTCGCGGCACGATGGTGCGCGAGCCGGGCCATCTCGTCGATGTCATGCCGACGCTGGTGGAGCTGGTCGGCGCCAAATATCCGGCGCGCTTTGACGGGCACGACATCCGCCCGATGTCGGGGCGCAGCTTTGCCGGCGCGTTCGAAGGCGAGGCACTGACGCGCAGCGTGCCGATATTCTGGGAGCATGAGGGCAACAAGGCGGTGCGCGACGGCAAGTGGAAGCTGGTCGCGCAATTCGGCACGCCCTGGCAGCTTTATGACATGAGCAGCGACCGGACCGAGACGCGCGACCTTGCCGCCGCGCACCCCGACATCGCCGCGCGCATGGCGAAGCAGTGGGAGGACTGGGCCGCGAAAAGCTTCGTCGACCCGTGGCCGAGGAAGGTCGACGGCGGCGTGGTGAAGGGCCGGCTGGAAGGCGGCAAGGCGCCGGGACCGGGTAAAGGCAAGCGCGGCAAGGGGAAGCGCAAGCGTGCGCGGGCCGCGGCGGGCGAATGACGCGCACGGCGTCCGGTGCGCCGCAAAAAGAAGCCCGCAATCGCCAGGTGGCGATTGCGGGCCAATGGGACCCAAGGAGGTTGGGATCAGAAGCGGAAGCGGACGCCGACGCGGTAGATCGTCTCGAGGAAACGCGTCTGCCACGGATAGCTGTGGCCCTCGGCGTCATATTGCCGGCGGTTCGTTGCCGCCGCGCCGAGCAGGTTCGTCGCGCTGAACGCGATCGTCACATTCTTCGTCGGATCGAGCGTCGCGTTGAAGTCGAGGCTGCCGCGGCCATCCTCGATGATCGGTGTTGTCGGGCCGAGCACCGCATTCCCGAGCAACGGATCGTTGACCCGGTTATAGTCGGCCACGAAGTCCGAACGGTAATTATACGAAAGCCGGGCCGAGAAGGACTGGTTCTCGTAAAAGACCGACGCGTTCGCGATATGGTTCGACACACCGGCGATCCGCTGCTTGCCCGGCAGGGTCGCGGCCAGCGCATCGGGCAATTCGGTTCCATGGTCGATATAGGTATAGTTCGCGAGGACACCGAAATTCTGCAGCCATTCAGGCAGTTGCGGGAAGCGCAGGAAGGTGCGGAACGCCGCTTCGATGCCGCGCAGGCGGCCTTCGCCGCCGTTGAACGGACGTGTGACGCGCAGCCGGCCGAATTCGGCGTCGTCGATATCGGTCGTGAAATCGGAGATGAAGCCGGTCACGTCGCGCTGGAAGGCGCCGAAGGTCAGCGAGCCGCCGCGCGAGAAATACCATTCGAGCGACGCGTCGTAATTCTGCGACTTGATCGGATCGAGGTCGGCGTTGCCGCCCGAAGCATTGCGGACGCAATCGACATCGTTCGGATCGGTGTTGCAGATCGCCGAAGGCGCGCCGATGGTCAGCGACGGGTTGAGGTCGCCGAAACCGGGACGCGTGCGCGTTTCGGTGAAAGCGAGGCGGAGTTGCAGCTTCGGTGCCAGGCGAATGCGCGCGCTGATGTTGGGCAGGAAGTCGGTGTAGCTATTCGACTGCGACACCGGCGTCACCGTGGTAACGCCGCCCGTTGTTACCCGGTCAAAGCCGTTGATTTCGGTCTCGGTGCGAACGGCGCGCAAGCCGACGAGGCCGTCGACCGTCATGCTGCCGATGTCGAAGGCATAGCGGCCCTGGACATAGCCCGCATATCCCTTTTCGTTGCCGAAATAGACCCGGTCGAGCGGCGGGACTTCGGTGCGGTCGCCCGTGAGGTCGCGCAGGAAGTCCAGATTGTCCATGATGCTGTCGGTGGTCGGGGTCAGGAAAACGCGCGTGACCGGCACCTTGTCGCCGCGAAAGCCCGGTGCGACGGTGCTGTATTCGAGCGGCAGCAGCGAATAGAATTGGCCGGCGGGCGCGTTGCCGCTTTCCGAATAATTGGCGAAATCGAAGTCGCGGCTGTTGAAGCGGACGCCGGCCTGGACGTTGGTAATGCCCGTCGGCCCCATCCGGTAATCGAGGTCGAGCCGCCCCTGCCAGTCGCGGCCGTGGTTGCGCTCGCCATTCTCGCCGAGCCCCACCATGCGATAGCGCGACGGGTCGTTGACGGGGAAATCGTCGACGACGACGGTGCCGCCACCGGCGCCGATATCGGTGTCGAAATCATAGGTGCGCGTCGGTTGCGGGACGACGAGCGAATAGTTGAACTGCGTCGTCCGCCGCGTGAAGGTCGAATCGGTGAAGGCGACGTCGCCCGTGATCTTCAGCCCGTCGCGCTTCCAGATAAAGCCGGTGCCCGCCTGATAGGTGTCGGTCTTTCCCGTCACGACATTCTGGTTGCCGGTCGGGATGCCGCCGGCAGTCGCCGTCATGCTCTTGACCTGGTTGGTGCCGGAGAACAGTTCGATGTCGCTCAGATTGGCCTGCACGCCCGAGTTGATCTGGAGGTTGCTGCCATAGCCGCTGCTCCGATAGCCTTGGAACAGGAAGTCGGCATAAAATTCGAGTTCGTTGCTCGGCCGCCATTGCAGCGCGGTCGCCACCGACGGGCGATAGCGGTCGGCGGTGTTATAGTTGATGTTGACGAACGACGGATAACGGATCGTGCCGAGCCCGGGCACGTTGTTGCGCACGAGGATCGCCTGCGCGACGTTGCGCGAGGAATCGAGGAATTTGAGGTCGGTGTAGGATCCCTCGATCAAGAAGCCGATCTCGCCGATCCCCGTGTCCCACCGTTTGCTGAGGAGGAGGTTTGCGTCGACGCCCAGCTTTTGCGATTGCTTCCAATGCACCCCGCTGATGCCGCCCGCGATGCGGTCGCCTTTGAAGTCGAGCGGTTTGCGGGCACGCACGTCGATCAGGCCCGCGACGCCGGGTTCGAGCAGATTGGCACTGCCCGATTTATAGACGTCGAGGCGCGCGATGCTGCTCGACGGGAAATCCTGGAGCGCGACGGCGCGGCCCTGGCCGGTGAAGAGTTCGCGCCCGTTGTATGTCGTCGCGATATTGGGCAGGCCGCGCACGCGGGTGCCGGCGGCGGTGCCATTAGCATAATCGACCTGGACGCCGGTGATGCGCGCGAGCGATTCGGTCGCGGTGACGTCGGGCAGCTTGCCGATATCCTCGGCCACGATCGAATCGACGATCTGGTCCGAATCCTCCTTGATCGCCTGCGAGGTTTCGAGGCTGCGCTGAATTGCGGTGACGACGATCGCGTCGTCGGCCTGCGGATCTTCGGGCGCCGAGTCGACGGTGACCTGCCCGTCCTGGTCCTGTGCCAGCGCCGCCGAAGGCATGGCGATGAGCCCCAAGGCCGATGTCGTGCACGCCAGGATTATCTTGTTTCGCATTGTGAACTTCTCCCCCTTCAAATCTGATATGTATAGAATTAATATGATAAAATTCGGCGCGAAGCCGCCGGTTAGCTGCCCGTGCGCTATCTGGCGCGGCGCCGGGGCAAGGCTGGTTGCGGCAAGCTCGCGATCCACTTCGAAAGCTTCGCCGACAGCTTGGCGGCGGTCGCGGGATCTTCGGTCTTTCGATCACGCTGTTCCCGCGGATCCTCTTCGATATTGTAGAGTTCGGCGCCACCGCCGTCGGCGTTCATCAACAGCTTCCACGGGCCCGAGCGGATCGAATAGAGCGGGCCGAAGGCTTCGCCGCCGGGGCGTGCGATATGGCTGTAGATGTCGGGGCGCGTGGCGATCGGCTGGCCGCGCCAGGCGGCGGACATATCGATGCCGTCGATCCCCGCTGGCTTTTCGGCGCCGGTGATGGCCGCGAGGGTCGGAAGCAGGTCGACCGCCTGCGTCACGCTCTGTGCGTCGCGGCCGCCGCCGGCGATATGGCCGGGCCAGCGCACGATCAGAGGCTGGCGTATTCCGCCTTCGTACAGGCTCGCTTTCCGGCCGCGATAGGGCGCCGCCGACCCCGGGGTATCGGCGCCGATGGTGGGGCCGTTGTCGGAGGTGAAGACGATCAGCGTATCGTCAAGCTCGCCGGCCTGCCGCAGCCCATCGACGAGCCGGCCGATCTCGGCATCCATCGCGACGAGCACGGCGAGGAACTGGTCCTCGCGCGGCGTGGCGCCCTTGCCCTTGGTCGCGGCGAGCTGCGCGGCGCTGGGCACCCACGGCGTGTGCATGTCGGTCAGCCACAGCTGCGCGAACCACGGACGGTCCTTGCTGCGCCCCACGAAATCGATCGTCTTGTCGATGAAGCGGCCGGTGATCTCGGCGCGCGGCAGCCATTCGACCGGGCCCTGTCCCAGTTCGGCGCTCTGCTGGCCCAGCTTGTTGGTAAGGTCGGTCGGCAGGACGCGCGGGCCGAGGCCTTCCCATTGAGTATAGCTTTCGTCGAAGCCATAGGCTGACGGCAGCGGCGCGTCGCCGATGTCGCGCCCGCCACCGAGGTGCCATTTGCCGAAATGGCCGGTAGCATAGCCGGCCTGTCGCATCAGGCGCGGCAGCATGGGGAGCGACGGGTCGAGCCAGTCGGCCTGCCCGAAGTTACGGTTGCGCTTGCGATCGTGGATATAGGTCACGAAACGATCGCGGGCAGGGAAGCGACCGGTCATGAAGCCGGCGCGCGAGGGCGAACAGATCGGCGCGGCATCGTAGAATTGCGTCATCACCATGCCGTCGCGGGCGAGCGCGTCGATGTTCGGCGTCGCAACCAGCTTGTTGCCGGTCAGCGACAGGTCGGCATATCCCATGTCATCGATCAGGATAAAGAGGATGTTCGGCTGCCGCGCCGGCGCGTGCGGAGCCGATTTCGCTGGCGTGTCAGCGGGGGCGACGCCTTGGGCGGGTGCCACGCCGGCGCCGAGCATCGCGAAAAGGGCGGCCCCTGCCGCCCCGATCGCCCATCTCCGCGTGTGCCGTGCCGATTTCATCCATTCCTCCCTTGCCCGGCTGTACGCCATCGTTATATCTGTATTATCGTATAATTAAGATGAGTCAAGGTTTCAGCACAGAACGGGAGGGCGAAATGCCGGGGAAATGGATTTGGGCCGCTGGTGCCGCAACGATGATGCACCCCGGCGCCGCTGCGGCACAGGGCGCGCTCGGCGCGAATTTCAACGAGCATTTCGAGGATGTCGATTATCGGGAAATCGATGACGCGGGCGCCAAATGGATCCGCCTGTTCCTGCCCATGCCGCAGGTCGATCGCGGCGCGGCGGAGCATAGCGCCGTGCCGCAGGTCGATCGCGGCGCGGCGGAGCATGGCGCCATCCGCACCACCCTTGAAGCGAGTGCGCGGGGGTACAAGACGATCTTCACGCTGAAATGGCCGCAAACCGACCGCGACTTTGCCAAGGCGGGAAGCGCGGATTTCGCGCGCGAGCTCGCGCGACTCGATGCCGTGCTACCGCTGGTGATGGGCAAGGTCGATATATTGGTGATCGGCAACGAACCCTATTTCGAAACGCGCGAGCAGGACCGCGACCTCGATCTTAACGCCTTTTACGAAGCGATGGCGGCTCGTATCATCGCCTATCGCAAGGCCAATTGTGGCGGCGAGTGCAAGACGAAACTCTATATGGGCGCGCTCAACCGGCTCGACCTTAAAAAGAATATCACGCCGTCGACCGAACGCTGGCTGGCTTATGTGAAAGCGACGCCCGAGATCGAGGGCGTCAACATCCACCCGCATGTTCCAAAGATCGAGCTGTCGAAAGCCTTCCTCGACTATATCCTGCCGCGGATGCGGCCCGAGCAGACATTCATCGTCACCGAATTTTCGCTCGTCGGCTGGTGGCAGCAGAATCTGACCAAGCCGGTCGCGCCGGCCTTTGCCGACAAGTATCAGGCGCCGCGTAACGCGCAAAACTGGCAGATCATCAAGGCGGCGCTCGAAACGCCTTTTCCCAAGGCGCAGTGGGACGATTTCCTGCGGATGAGCCCGTGGTTCGAGAACCGCAAACATTATCTCGTCAACCAGATGAAGATGTTCCGCGACACCGGCCGGTTGGCGGTCGCGACCTATGGGTTCAAGCAGGGCAGTTCGATGTCGAACAATTTCGGTCCGAAGAAGACGCCGTGGCTGCTAAACAGCGTCTATGCCGGGCGGACGATCCGTCCCAATCCCGACGGCACCACGGCATTCAATTACGCGTGGATAGACGATTTCCGACGGATGCAGGCGAAATAGCCCCGCCGCGTTGCGCGCTCATAATAAATCAGATATATCCTACTCAAGTCGATAGGAGAGGGTCGTGAAATCCATATTGTCGCGTCGGGCGCTGCTGCTGGCGGGCGCGGGAACGGTCGCGCTGCCGCGTGTCGCCTTGGGGGCCACCCCGCGCACCAAGCCCAATATCATCGTCATCTATGCCGACGACCTCGGTTATGGCGATCTGGGTTGTTACGGCGCGACAAATCTCAAGACGCCCAACGTGGACCGTCTCGCCGCCCGCGGGACGCGCTTCCTCAACGCCCATTCGCCCTCCGCCACCTGCACGCCGTCGCGCTATGCCCTGCTGACCGGCGATTATGCCTGGCGCGCGTCGGGAACGCAGATCCTGCCAGGCGATGCCCCCGCGCTGATCCGCCCCGGCCAGTTCACCCTGCCGCATATGCTGAAAAAGGCGGGGTATGCGACCGGGGTCGTGGGTAAATGGCACCTCGGCCTCGGCGACGGCAAGGTCGACTGGAACGGCGAGATCGCGCCGGGGCCGCTCGATGTCGGCTTCGACTATGGCTATTTCATGCCCGCGACGCTCGACCGCGTGCCGACGGTGCTGATCGAGAACCGGCGCGTCGTGAACCTCGATCCCGCCGACCCGATCCGCGTCGATTACAAGGCCAAGGTCGGCGAGGAGCCGACCGGCGCCGAGCATCCCGAGCAGCTGAAGTTCAGGGGCGATCCCGAACATTCGAACACGATCGTCAACGGCATCAGCCGCATCGGTTACATGACCGGCGGCAACGCGGCGCGTTGGAAGGATGAAGAGCTGACCGACCAGTTGCTCGGCAAGGCGGTCGATTTCGTGACCGCGCGCAGGGACAAGCCATTCTTCCTCTATTTCGCGATGAACGAGCCGCATGTCCCGCGCGCGCCGCATCCACGCTTCGCCGGCACATCGGGCATGGGGCCGCGCGGCGACGCGATCGTCCAGTTCGACTGGACCGTCGGCGCGTTGATGGACAAGCTCGCCGAGCTTGGCATCGCCGATGACACTCTCGTGATCCTCAGCAGCGACAATGGGCCGATCCTGTTCGACGGTTATGAGGACCAGGCGGTCGAACTGGCGGGTGAGCATAAGCCGTCGGGTCCGTACCAGAGCGGAAAATACAGCATCTACGAAGGCGGGACGCGGGTGCCGATGATCGTCAGCTGGCCGGGGCATGTGCGTGAGGGTCACGTGTCGGAGGCGCTGGTCGATCATGTCGATATGGTTGCGTCGCTGGCGGCGCTGGTCGGGCAGGCGCTGCCGCGCGATGCCGCCGTCGACAGCTTCGACATGCTGGTGCCGCTGATGGGACGCAACGCGCGCGGCCGCGACCATGTGGTCGAGGATACCAAGCTGATGGTGACGACGGGGACCACCGTCGCGAGCAGCGGCGCGCGCATCCTTGCGCTGCGTGCCGGCGACTGGAAATTCATTCGCGGCAGCGTCGAGCCGCACGAGTTTCATGGCAATGCGATCGGGACGCTGCCGCGGCACCAGCTCTACAATCTGGCGGGCGATCCCGGCGAGCGGGCGAACCTCGCGGACAAAATGCCCGACCTCACCGTGGAGCTGGCGGGCTGGCTCGACAAAATCGAAAAGGACGGCCGCAGCCGGCCGTGACCAGGATCATGAGGAGATGACGATGCGGGGATTGTTGGCCGCCGTCGCGGCGCTCGCCTGCCTGCCGGGCGTAGCCCAGGCGCAGGGCGCGCTGGGGGCGAATTACAACGAGCATTATGAGGACGTCGATTACCGCGACCTCGAAAAGGCCGACGCGCGCTGGGTCCGCCTGTTCGTGCCGATGCCGCAGCTCGACCGCGGCGCCGCCGACCATGGCGCGGTCAAGGCGATCCTCGATGCCCATGCGCGCGGCTACAAGACGATCCTGACGCTGAAATTTCCTTATAATCGCGGCGATTTCCCCAAGGCGGGCACGCCGGCGTTCGCGCGCGAACTGGCGCGTGTCGATGCGGTGCTTCCGCTCGTGGTCGGCAAGGTCGATATCCTCGTCGTCGGCAACGAACCCTATATCGAAAGCCGCGAGCAGGACCGCGACCTCGATCTCAACGCCTTTTACGAGGCGATGACAAAGCGCGTGATCGACTATCGCGCCAAGGCGTGCCCCGGCGACTGCAAGACCCGCCTCTATATGGGCGCGCTCAACCGGATGGATCTCAAGAAGAACCAGACCGCGTCGACCGAACGCTGGATGGCGTTCGTCAAGGCGACGCCCGAGCTCGACGGGGTCAACATCCACCCGCATATCCCGGCGATCGAGGCGTCGAAGCCCTTCCTCGACTATATCCTGCCGCGCATGCGGTCCGAGCAGACATTCATCGTCACCGAATTTTCGCTCATCTGGTGGTGGCAGCAGAATATGAAGGGCGTCGTCGCGCCGGCCTTTGCCGACAAATATCAGGCACCGCGCACCGCGCAGAACTGGCAGATCATCAAGGCGGCGCTCGAAACGCCGTTCCCCAAGGCGCAATGGGACGACTTCCTGCGGATGAGCCCGTGGTTCGAGAACCGCAAACATTATGTCGCGAACCAGATGAAGATGTTCCGCGACACCGGCCGGCTCGCAGTCGCGACCTATGGCTTCAAGCAGGGACGTTCGATGTCGAACAATTTCGGTCCCGACAAGACGCCGTGGCTGATCAACAGCGTGTTCGCGCCGGCGACGATCCGCAAGAATGCGGACGGCAGCGCCGCGCCCAACTATACGATATTCGACGACTTCAAGGCGCTCCAGAAGGGTAAATGACCGTGCAGATGAAGACCTGGATCACCGGCCTGACGCTGGCGGCGCTGTCGCTGGCGCCGTCGGCCGAAGCGCAACAGAAGCTGAAGAGTGCCGTCGCCGACGATATCTTCGCCGACCACCCGTCGATGGACAAGAATGCGACGGTGATGCCCGCCGCAGACGCCAAGCCGGTTGCCGCGATCTTTGCCGAACGGCCGATCGGCGACGCGTCGGTCGCGCGGCTGCCGGGGGGCGGGTGGATCCTCACCGGCACGAGCCTGCGTAGCGGCGCGCGGCACGGCGTCGAACTGTGGACCTCGCCCGACGCGGCGACATGGACGCGCATCGGCCCGGCCAGGATTTCGGGCGAGGGCATCGCGCCCGGCGACGTGTCCGAACGCTATCTAGCCCCGTCTGTGACGGTTGCGGGCGACAAGCTGTATCTGGCTTTTTCCGACAAGACCGGTTGCGCGCGCGTCGCGACGGGGCTTGCGGCGCAGCCGGGGGGTGCGTTCAAGGCTTCGCCGTGCCTCGTTGATGGTGCGTCCGACGTGTCACTGTTCGTCGATACGGACGGCACCGGCTATCTACTCTGGGGTGGCGGCTCGATTGCGAAGCTGGCTCCGGGTTTCGGCAAGCTCGCCGAAGCGCCGCGCTTCCTCAAACCCGATCAGGCGCTGTTCGCCAAGCATCCGCCGGTCGGCAAGGATTGGCCGGTACGCACCCGCGTCGGCACGCGCGGCGCGGCGATGGTCCGCGACGGCGACCGCTATGTCCTTGCCGCGAGCGAGGTCACGGGACGGATGCGCACCGCGACCGAGGATTTGTTCGTGGCAGAGGCGCCAACGCCCTACGGTCCGTTCACGATGCGCGCGCTCGCGGTGCCGCACGCCGGCCGCGGGTCGCTGGTGCGGCTCGACGATGATCGGCTCGCCGCGGTCTATAACCCCAAATGCGACGATGGCTTTGCGATGTTCTGCGAACAGGTCGGGCTTGTGCCACTCGAACGCGCGCCCGACGGGCGGCTGCGGCAGGCGGCGTCGGTGATCACCGAGGACAGTGCGGTCGCCGCGCGCAAGGCGCTGGTGACCAGCGAGACGATGCGCGACCCTTCGGTGACGCTCGGCGGCGACGGCTTCTACTATCTCGTCGGCACGCTCGACGGCTATGGCTATCACAAGCCCGATGGCGGGGTGAAGCTATGGCGCTCGTCGGACCTCAAGCAGTGGGACGAGGTCGGCTTCATCTGGAAGTGGGAGGGCATGGGCTATGATTTCGGCAAGAATATCGCCGAGCTCTGGGCGCCCGAGATCATGTGGTCGGCGCGCGACAAAACCTATTATCTCGCCTTTTCGGTGATGGAGAAGGGCGTCGGCGGCAAGACCTGGCTCTATCGCTCGACGACCGGGAAGGCCGATGGGCCTTATGAAAATGTCACCAAAAGCTTCTTCGTCAAAGGCATCGACGGCTTTCCGTTCGAGGATGACGACGGCCTTTATTTCCTGTGGGGCGGTGGCAGCATCGGAAAACTCAACGCCGCGCGCAGCGGCTTCGAGGGGCCGGTGCGCAAACTTGTCGACGCCGACGGCGACCATGTCGGTTATGAAGGAAACGGGCTGATCAAGGCGAACGGCGTCTATTTCCTGACCGGCGCCGAATGGCACGGGCCGCTGCGCACGCATGGCACCTACGACATGATGTACGGCACCTCGAAGAGCCTGTTCGGTCCCTATACGCAGCGCCGCATGGGGGCGCCGCACGGCGGCCATGGCACGGCATTCCGCGATAAGCAGGGTCGCTATTGGTACACGATGTTCGGCAACGACCCGACCGCGCCCTGGCGTATGCACTTCGGGCTGGTGCCGATCGATATCGGCGATACCGAATCGATCGGCATCCCGCGGATCGGCGCCGCGCGCGACTAGGTGCGCCCCTCACTATTTTCGTCTGCACACCCAAAGGCCCGCCGTCCCTTTCAAAGGCGGGCCTTTTTTTTCAGCGATTGGGATGCGTGCTTGTCAGAACTGGAACAGGGCGACCGTGCGCCGTTCGGCGACGAGGAAGGCGTCGGCGACAAGCTGGAGCGGGCGGATGTCGACGTCGCTCTTGCCCGCCGCGACCAGTTCGGCGAAGCGGGAATAGAGGCGCGGATATTCACGATCCGCGCCGGTCGCGGGTTCGCCGCCCGGCAGTTCGAGCACGCTGCCGCCCATCGACAGGCGCAACATGCCGGCATCGGTTTCAACCTCGATGTCCCAGCTCTGCGGCCCGGTTTGCAGGAAATCAAGGTCGGCGGTGACCGTGGCATCGCCGCTGCGCATCGCCATCGTCGCGCCGATCGGCGAACTGCGGCCATCCGGAATGTCGATCCGCGCCGCGTCGAGCAGCAGCGGCGCGGGGAGGATCGCGGTCATGATTGACAGCGCGTTGATGCCGGGGTCGAAGACGCCGAAGCCGCCGGCTTCGAGAATCCATTCCTGCCCCGGATGCCAGCGCCGGATGTCTTCCTTCCACCGGATATGCGCGGTGCGGATCTGCTTGTCGGCCAGCCAGTCCCTCGCAGCAGCGACGCCCGCGGCCTCGCGCGAATGCCAGGTCGCGAACAGGGTGACGCCGCGCGCGCGGGCGTGGTCGGCGAGCGCGGTGATCTCGGTCGTGGTTGCTGCGGGCGGCTTTTCGAGCATGACATGCAGCCCCGCGTCGATCGCCGCCGCCGCGATCGCATGGCGGCCGACGGGCGGGGTGCAGATCGAAACCGCGTCGAGCGCATGATCGGTCGCGATCATTTCCGCGATATCGGTATGGCCCGGCACGCCGTCGAGCCGTGCATGGCGGCTAGCGGTGGCGACAAGCCGGTATCGATCGTCCGCGTCGATGGCCGGAAGATGCTGATCGCGCGCTATTTTTCCAATTCCGACCAATCCCAGGCGAATCATCATTCTTCATCCCATTTTTATTTGTCTGATATATATGCTTCCTATCTGTGCCGGTTCAGGTTATCAACCGATTCCGGCCTTGGGCTGAAAATGTGCATCGAGAAGGATATATATGGGAGACGGGGCGAAAACGCGGCCAGAAGGCAAGGCAGGGTTGCGGTCGCGTGCCTGGTTCGACAACCCGGACAACCCGGATATGACGGCGCTCTATCTTGAGCGATATCTGAACTATGGTTTCAGCATCGACGAATTGCAGTCGGGGCGCCCGATCATCGGCATCGCCCAGACCGGCAGCGACCTGACTCCGTGCAACCGCCACCACATCGAGCTCGCGAAGCGCGTCCGCGACGGGATTCGCGACGCGGGCGGCATCGCGATCGAATTTCCGACGCATCCGATCCAGGAAACCGGCAAGCGCCCGACCGCTGGGCTCGACCGCAACCTCCAGTATCTCAGCCTTGTCGAGGCGATTCATGGCTATCCGCTCGACGGCGTGGTGCTGACGATCGGGTGCGACAAGACCACGCCCGCGTGCCTGATGGCGGCGGCGACGGTGAATCTGCCGGCGATCGCGCTGTCGGTCGGCCCGATGCTCAACGGTTGGTTCAAGGGCGAGCGCACCGGGTCGGGAACGATCGTGTGGAAAGCCCGCGAACTGCTCGCGGCGGGCGAGATCGACTATAAGGGCTTCCTCGAGCTCGTCGCCTCCTCGGCGCCGTCGACCGGCTGGTGCAACACGATGGGCACCGCGACGACGATGAACTCGCTGACCGAGGCGCTCGGCATGTCGCTGCCCGGATCGGCCGCGATCCCCGCGCCTTATCGCGACCGGCAGGAATGCGCGTATCGCACGGGCATGCAGATCGTCGAGATGGTTCTCGCCGACCGCAAGCCGAGCGATATTTTAACTCGCACCGCCTTCCTCAATGCGATCCGCGTCAATTCGGCGATCGGCGGATCGACCAACGCGCCGATCCATCTCAACGCGATCGCGCGCCATATCGGCGTCGAACTGACGCTCGAGGATTGGGAGGCGCAAGGCGCCGACGTGCCGCTGATCGTCAATCTGCAACCGGCGGGCAGCTATCTGGCCGAGGATTTCTATCGCGCGGGCGGTGTCCCCGCGGTGATGGGGCAGTTGCTGCGCGCTGGGCTGATCGATGGCGAAGCGTTGACCGCCAACGGCCAGACGGTGGCGGCGAATATCGGCGAGGCCGATACGCAGGATATCGATATCATCCGCAAACTCGACGCACCGCTGAAGCCTGCGGCGGGGCTGACCGTGCTGCGCGGCAATCTGTTCGACAATGCGGTGATGAAGCTCAGCGTCATTTCGCCCGAGTTCCGGGAACGTTATCTAAGCAATGCGGCGGATCCCGACGCGTTCGAGGGTGTCGCGATCGTGTTCGACGGGCCCGAAGATTATCATAGCCGCATCGACGATCCGGCGCTTGGTGCCGACGCCAATTCGATCCTGATCATGCGCGGCGCCGGGCCGATCGGCTATCCGGGCGGCGCCGAGGTCGTGAACATGCGCCCGCCCGCGGCCCTGATACAGGGCGGCGTCCACGCGCTGCCGTGCATCGGCGACGGGCGCCAATCGGGGACCAGCGGCAGCCCGTCGATCCTGAACGCGGCGCCCGAAGCGGTTGTCGGCGGCGGACTGGCTCTTGTCCGGACCGGGGATCGCATCCGTATCGACCTTGCCAAGCGCACGGCGAACATGCTCGTCGACGACGCCGAGCTCGAACGCCGCCGCGCCGCGCTCAAGGCCGATCCCGACTATATGCCGCCCGCGCAGACGCCGTGGCAGGAAATCCACCGCGCGCTGACCGGGCAGTTCGACGGCGGCGCGGTCCTCGAAATGGCGGTCAAATATCAGCGCGTCGCGCAGACGCATGGATTGCCGAGAGACAGCCACTGATGTCCGATGTGCGGGTGATCGCGCGCGACGGGCGCGACCGGCTGGGCGAAGGCCCGATGTGGTCGGCGCGGCACGATGCGCTGTTCTGGGTCGATATCCTCGGCCGGCGGATCAACCGCATGGCGCTGGCGGACGGGCGCGTCGACAGTTTCGACCAGCCGCATTACGCAGCCTGGATCATCGAGCGCGAGGCGGGCGGCTTCGTTGCGGGGATCGGCCGCGATATCGTCCGGATCGACCTTGAGGCCGACGAACGGGAGCCGATCGTATCGGTCGATCCGCGCAACGCCGGTAATCGGCTGAACGATGCGAAAGCAGATGCGCGCGGCCGGATCTGGGCCGGGACGATGCCGGTCACCTGCGACCGGCCCTCGGGCGCCTTCTATCGCCTCGATCCGGACGGCGCGCTGGCGCAGGTCGACGGGCCCTATACGATCGCCAACGGTCCGGCGATCGATCCGGACGGCGCCTTCCTGCTACACACCGACACCGCGCGCGGGACGATCTTTCGTTTCGATGTTCGGGACGACGGCTCGCTCGGCGAGGCCGCGCCCTTCATCGTCTTCGACGAGCAATGGGGCAATCCCGACGGGATGACCTTCGACGCCGAAGGCGGCTTGTGGGTCGCCTGTTGGGGGGCTTCGCGCGTCATGCGCTTTGCGCCCGACGGTGCGCCCGATCGTCATATCGACCTTCCTGCGTCGCAAATCACCAGCTGCACCTTTGCCGGCCCCCATCTCGACCGGCTGTTCGTAACCTCGGCGTCTGATGGCGTGACCGAGGAACATGGCGGCGCCTTGTTCGAGGTCGATCCGGGGTGTCGCGGCCTGCCGACGCTGAAATATAAGGGTTAGAGGAGTGAAGAAGATGACGAAACTGGCTTGGGGCGCCGCTGCGGCGGCATTGGTCGCGGCGACGCCGGCGCTTGGCGCGGAGGCGTCGCAATCGACCTTCGGCAAGATGCCCGATGGGCGCAGCGTACCCGCGGTGACACTGACCAACGCCAATGGCATTTCGGCAAGGGTCATCGCTCTCGGCGCGACGCTGCAATCGGTCGTCATGCCTGACCGCGACGGCAAGAAAGCCGATGTCGCGCTCGGATACGACAATCTGGCCGACTATATTGACCAGCCGCAATATTTCGGATCGACCGTCGGCCGCTTCGCCAACCGCCTCGCGGGCGGGCGCTTCAAGCTCGACGGCAAGACCTGGCAGACGCCGGTCAACAATGGTGCGAACGCGCTGCACGGCGGGACGCTCGGTTTCGACAAGGTGTTGTGGGAAGTGACCTCCGTCAAGAGTGGTCCGACGGCGTCGGTCACGCTGCGCTATGTCAGCCCCGACGGGGACCAGGGCTACCCCGGCACGATGACGGTCGATGCCATCTATTCGCTCGACGAAAATAACGATCTGCGTATCGAATATGTCGCCACGACCGACCGGCCGACGATCGCGAACATCACCAACCATGCCTATTGGAACTTGTCGGGCGAGGGATCGGCGAACGGTGCGATGGGGCATGTCGTGACGATCCCGGCGGAAAGCTATCTGCCGACCGATTCGGGCGCTATTCCGACCGGTGAATATCGTCCGGTGGCGGGGACCGTGTTCGATTTCCGCAAGCCGACCGCGATCGGCGATCGCGTCCGCGATGCCAGCGACGAGCAGATCGTCTTCGGCCGCGGCTACGACCATAATTGGGTGATCGGGCGGAAGGTCACAGCCGACCAGCATCTGATGGCGCGGGTCGAGGATCCGGCGTCAGGGCGCGGCTTCGAACTCTGGTCGAACCAGCCGGGGCTGCAGATGTATTCGGGCAATTTCTTCGACGCGACGAGCCACGGCAAAAGCAAGAAGATTTACCGGATGGGCGACGCGCTGGTCATGGAGCCGCAGATTTTCCCCGACGCGCCGAACCAGAAGAATTTCCCGGACGCGCGCCTCGCGCCCGGTGGCACCTATCGCAACGTGATGACCTATCGCCTGACTACCGGAGCGAAGGCGAAGCAGTAGGAGCTGAGCGGTGCCGTCACCCCCGGGCGGCGGCACCGTCGGGCTTGGCGGCGTCGATCAGTTCGAGCACATCGCTGATCAGCGCGCGCATCGCCTTGCGCGCCTTGTCGGGATTGCCGGCCACGATCGCGTCGCGCACCGCGGCATGGTCGCCGACATTGGCGGTGCGGCCCTTGACGCGGTTGGTAAAGCGGATCGAGGTGCGCAGCGCGGTGCTGACGACGTCGCGAAACTGGGCGTAGAACGGGTTGCGCGAGGCTCGAAGCACGGCAATGTGAAACGCGATGTCGCTTTCCAGCGTATCATCGTCGCCGCGTTCGGCCTTTTCCATCCGTTTCAGCCCCGCGTTCACCCGCTCGATATCGTCCGCCGTCGCGACGCGCGCGGCCAATGCTGCCGCTTCGGGTTCGATCGCGACGCGCAGCTCGTTGAACTGCCGGAGGAGGTCGATCGAAAATTGCCGCTCGAGCAGCCAGCGCAGGACATCGGTGTCGAAGAGGTTCCACGATGTCGTGGGCTGGACGATCGTGCCCTGACGCGGGCGGGCGCTCAGAAGCCCCTTCGCGGTCAGCATTTTCACCGCCTCGCGCGTCACCGAGCGGCTGACGCCATGCTGTTTCGCAAGCTCCGCCTCGGTCGGGAATATCTCGCCCTCATAATCGCCTACGACGATCGCACGCCCGATCGCATCGAGCATGCCATAGGTCAGATTACGCCCAAGTTGCGGTCCCGCATCGTCAATTCCCAATCCCGACATGTTCGCCACGTTCGTCTCCACGCAATATTTTGACAGGCCTTATCACCGATTCCACACAGGAAGCTAGACAAGCCGTTTAAATCAGATAAATGTGATTTCAATAAACAGCCAAGGGGAGAGTCCGTATGTCGGGCCTGTCGCAAATCGATATCATCGTCATCGTCATATATGCCATCGGCATTTTCGGCCTCGCGCAATGGGTGAGCCGCGAAAAGGCGGGGCACACCAAGGACACGTCGGATTATTTCCTCGCCTCGAAATCGCTCCCCTGGTGGGCGATCGGCGCGTCGTTGATCGCGGCGAATATTTCGGCCGAGCAGATCGTCGGCATGTCGGGTTCGGGCTATGCCATCGGGCTTGCGATCGCCTCCTATGAATGGATGGCGGCGCTGACGCTGCTGATCGTCGGCAAATGGTTCCTGCCGATCTTCCTGAAGAATGAAATCTACACCATGCCGCAGTTCCTGGAACAGCGGTTCGGGCCGACGATCCGCACCGTGATGGCTATATTCTGGCTGGTTCTCTACATCTTTGTGAACCTTACCTCGATCCTGTGGCTCGGTTCGATCGCCGTCACCCAGGTTGCGGGGGTGAACCAGGACGTCGCCTTGTTCGGCCTCGGCGCCTTCGCGCTCGTCTACCAGCTTCGCGGCGGGCTCAAGGCGGTGGCGCTCACCGATATCGTCCAGGTGACGCTGCTCGTGTTCGGCGGCCTCGTCATCTCCTATCTCACGCTCAGCCAGATCGGCGGCGATGCAGGCGTGCTGGGCGGCTTTGCGCGCCTGACCACTGAATTGCCCGAAAAATTCGACATGATCCTCTCGCAGGACAATCCGTTTTACAAGGATTTGCCCGGGCTTTCGGTGCTGATCGGCGGCATGTGGATCGCGAACCTCAGCTATTGGGGGTTCAATCAATATATCATCCAGCGCGCGCTGGCGGCCAAGAACCTTGGCGAAGCGCAAAAGGGTGTGGTGTTCGCCGCCTTCCTGAAGCTGCTGATGCCCGTCATCATCGTGCTGCCCGGTATCGCTGCGGTGATCCTCGCGCCCGATCTGGCCAAGCCCGACCAGGCCTATCCGACTATGATGGGGCTGCTCCCGGTCGGCCTGCTCGGCCTTGTCTTCGCAGCATTGGTCGCGGCAATCATCGCCTCGACGGCGTCCAAGATCAATTCGGTCGCCACCATTTTCACGCTCGACCTCTATGCCAAGATGAAAGGGGTGGAGTCGCGAGCGCAGGATGCCAGTCAGGACGCTAACCTCACCAGCGCGCACGAACGCCAGCTCGTTTTTGTCGGCCGGATCACCGCCGTCGTCGCGACGCTTCTCGCGATCTTCACCGCGCGTCCCTTGCTCGGCAGCCTCGATCAGGCATTCCAGTATATCCAGGAATTCTCCGGTTTCGTGACGCCGGGCATCACCGTCATATTCCTGCTCGGCCTGTTCTGGCCCCGCGCGACCGAAGCAGGGGCGCTGGTCGGTGCTGTCGCCTCGGTGCTGTTCAGCCTCATTTTCTGGTTCCCTGCCGAATGGGGCGGGATCGCGGCGTTCAACGCCGTACCTTTTATGGATCGCATGCTCATCGTCTTCTTCGCCAGCCTGGCGTTGGCGGTGATCGTCTCGCTCGCACGCCCCGCGCGTGCCGACAGCAACCGGATCGTCATGCAAGGCGTCTCTTTCGCCACGACCAGGGGCTTCAATATCGCCGGGGTGCTGGTGATCCTGATCCTCATCGCGCTCTACGCGACCTGGTGGTGAGCGCGCCGTCCGCCTTTCTCGCCATCGACTGGGGCACGACCAACCGGCGTGTGTTCCGCTTCGAGGGCGGCGCGGTCGCGCATACCGAGCGCGACGACCGCGGCGCTGCGTCGGTCAGCGACTTCGCGGGCGAAGTCGCGGCGATCCGCGAGCGCTTCGGCGACCTGCCGATGCTGCTCGCGGGCATGGTCGGCTCGACCGTCGGCTGGCGCGTCGTGCCCTATGTCGCGGCGCCGGCGGGGATCGACGAGCTGGTCGCGGGGCTCGACTGGATCGATGACCGGACTGCGATCGTACCGGGCGTTTCCTGTTCGCAAAATGGCCGCGCCGACGTGATGCGCGGCGAGGAGGTGCAGTTGCTCGGCGCGGTGGCGGGCTGGATGTCGCCGCCCGACGCGCTGCTCGTGCAGCCCGGAACGCATTGCAAATGGGCGACGATGGCCGGCGGGCGCATCACCGGCTTCACCACCGCGATGACGGGCGAGCTTTTCGCTTTGCTTCGCGGACACAGCCTGCTCGCGGGTTCGCTGACCGCTGAGGTCACTGACGGCGACGCGTTTCGCGAAGGGCTGGCCGAAGGCGCGCGGCGCGACCTCGCCGCCTCGCTGTTCGGCATCCGCGCGGCGTCGGTGCTCGGCCTGCGCGACGATGCCGATGCGGCCTCCTTCGCGAGCGGCGTGCTGATCGGGGCCGATGTCACCGCGCGCATGGACGATTGCGCGTTCGAGCAGATCCATATTCTCGCCGACCCTGCGCTCGGCAATCTTTATGCCACCGCCGTCGCGGCGACCGGCCGCGAGCCGGTGATCGTCGACAGCCATAGCGCCTTTGCGCGCGGCATCCTCGCCATCGGAGACAATGCCCTATGACCCATATTGCCGCCTTCGACGCCGCCTTCGCCCGCTGCCCGTTGATCGCGATCCTGCGCGGGGTGAAACCGGACGAAGTCGAGGCGATCGGCGAGGCGCTGGTCGAGGCGGGCTTCACGCTGATCGAAGTGCCGCTGAACTCGCCCGACCCGCTGGACAGCATCGGCCGCCTCGCGGGCCGTTTGAAAGGACGTGCGGTAATCGGTGCCGGGACGGTGCTGACGACCGCCGATGTTGCCGCCGTCGCTGATGCGGGCGGAACGATGATCATCTCGCCCAACACCAATGTCGACGTCGTGGCCGCGGCGGTTGGAGCAGGGCTCGTGTCGCTTCCGGGCTTCGCGACCCCCAGCGAGGCCTTTGCCGCGCTGGCGGCGGGCGCGACGGCGCTGAAGCTGTTTCCGGCCGAGGCCGCCAGCCCGGCGGTACTCAAGGCGCTGGGCGCGGTGGTTCCGGCGGGGACGCGATTGCTGCCCGTCGGGGGGATCGCGCCCGACAATATGGCGCCATGGACGGCGGCTGGCGCGGCGGGCTTTGGCCTCGGGTCGGCGCTCTACCGGCCGGGCGTGACTGCGGGCGAGGTCGGTGAGCGCGCACGCGCCTTCATCGCCGCGCTTGGCCGATAATAACTTCATAATCCGGGAGATTTCCGATGAGTAAATTCAGCCGGCGCAATCTGGTGCTCGCATCGAGCATCCTCGCCTTTTCCTTCGCGTCTGCCGCGCCCGGTTACGCGCAAGGCGCCGCCAAGGCGTCCGCGAAGCCCAATATCGTGATCTTCCTCGCGGACGACCTCAGCTACGGCGACGTGTCGATCAACGGCGACGCCAATGTCCGCACCCCGGCGTTGCAGCGCCTCGCGTCCGAAGGCATGTCGTTCGACCGTGCCTTCGTCGCCTCGCCCGCCTGCGCGCCGAGCCGCGCCGCCTTGCTCACCGGCATGATGCCCGCGCGCAACGGGGCGGAGGCGAACCACGACCGCGCCAACGCGGCGATCCGCAAGCTGCCGTCCTATTTGCAGGAACAGGGGTATCAGGTCGTCGCCTTCGGCAAGGTCGCGCACTATCAGCACACCGGAACCTATGGTTTCGATTATTATGCGAACGACACCTTCCACGATCACAAGGGCATTCCGGCTGCGGCCGAATGGCTGAAGGAGCGCAAGGACAAGCGCCCGCTCGCGCTGTTCGTGGGCAGCAACTGGCCGCATGTGCCGTGGCCGCGGACGACCGAAGGCTATGATCCGGCGGCGATGAAGCTGCCGCCGAAGACGGTCGACACGCCGATCACGCGCGATGCGCGCGCGCGCTTCTATGCCGCGGTGACGCGGATGGACCAGGATCTCGCGTCGACGATGGACGCGGTCGATGCCGTGCTGGGGAAGGACACGTTCGTTCTCTATTCGACCGACCATGGCACGCAGTGGCCGTTCGGGAAGTGGAACCTCTATGACACGGGCACGCGCGTGCCGATGGTCGTGCGCTGGAACGGCCATGTGAAGGCGGGAACCCGTACCGACGCGATGGTGAGCTGGGTCGATGTCCTGCCGACGCTGGTCGAGCTTGCCGGAGGCAAGGCACCCGAAGGCATCGACGGCCTTTCCTTTGCCGGCCTGGTGGGCGTCGGCAAGCAGGCCGCAGGGCGGAAAGAGATTTTCACCACGCATAACAATGACGGCCGCGTGAACGTCTATCCGATGCGCAGCATCCGCACCGATCGCTGGAAATATATCGAAAACCTCCACCCCGACTGGACTTACACGACGCACATCGACCTGAAGGTGAAGCGCACCGATTCGGGCGCCTATTTCCCTTCGTGGCGCGACGCGGCGGACAAGGACCCCGCCGCCAAGGCGATCGTCGACAGCTATTACAAGCGGCCCGCCGAGGAACTTTATGACCTGAAGGCGGACCCCGATGAAAAGGTGAACCTGGCCGGCGACCCGCGCTACGCCAAGACATTGTCGGAACTTCGCGGCCGGCTCGCCGCGTGGCGCAAGGCGCAGGGCGACAGCGGGGCAGTTCCCGTCAAACCCCGCTTCGAACGCGGCGCGATGGACGGCGAGGGCGACTGAGAACGGTCACCGTTCAATCGACAAAAAAATGCGCCGAATCCACCTCCGGCGCATTTTTTCTAGTGGTGCCACGTCGCGATCGCGCGTTGCGGTATTCTCCGTTTTATATTATTTATCGTTTCAAGAATCGATCCCGCGATCGGGGCCGGTGACGAGCGCGCGAAACGCGTCGAACAGGGAGAGGGTTATGCGTAAGACTTTGTTGGGCGCGGTGTCGGCGACGGCCGTGTTCGTTTCGATGCCGGCGGTTGCTCAGGATACGGTGGCGCCGGCGGCGCAGGATCCGTCCCGGCAAGCGGAAAGCGCCGACGGCGACATCGTCGTCACCGGCGTGCGCCAGTCGCTCGAACGCGCGGCGGAGGTGAAGCGCAACGCCACGCAGGTCGTCGATTCGATCGTCGCGACCGACATCGGAAAGCTGCCCGATCCGACCGTCGCCGCGGCGCTGCAGCGCGTTCCGGGCATCCAGGTCCAGAACGACCGCAACAACGAACTGTCGACCGTCCGCATCCGCGGCCTCACCGACATATTGACGACGGTGAACGGGCGCGAGGTCGTGACCACGACCGGGCGCGGCTTCGACCTGCAGGACGTCCCCGCCGAAGCCCTCGCGCGGATCGACGCCTTCAAATCTCAGACCGCCGACCAGATCGAGGGTGGGGTCGCGGGCGCGCTCGACCTGCGTCTCAACCGCCCGTTCAGCTTCCGCGACCCGACACTGGTCCTGACGGCGCGCCAGAATTACGCGACGACCGCCGACGCGAGCAACCCGCAGTTCGGCGCGCTCGCCGCCGCGAAGACCGATTCGTCGATTGGCGAGATCGGCGCGCTGGTCAATGTGACCTATTCGCAGGCCGAGAATATTCGCAGCGTCACCAATCTGGGTGAACGCCGCTTCGTCTCGGGCGCGCCCTTCGGCACGGCGGACATCATGATGCCGCAGGTGCTGCGCAACATGCCCGACGTCGGCGATATCAAGCGTTTCCAGGCCAATGCCGCGCTGCAATGGCAGGCGACCCCGTCGCTGCAATTCTATGCCGACGGCCTTTATACCTATTTCAACAGCACGACGGGCTTCGCCGGTTTCAACCCCCAGCCTTTCACCAACAATTCGCAGATCGCCGAGATCACCCTTAGCGATTATTGCATCGACGCGCGCGTCAACGGCGCGGGGACGAACCCGCAGATCGTGAACAATGCCGATGGCACGCAAACGCTTCAGCCCGCGACTGTCAGAACGATGTGCGAGCCCACGAGCGCGCGCTTCAACAATGTCGTGGTCAACCAGAACAGCTCGTCCGAAGAGGTGACGCAGCGGAACAAGATGGTCGCCGGCGGCCTGATTTTCGAACAGGATCGCGGCGTGCTCAAGGTCGACGTCGCCTATCAGACGTCGCGCTCGGTGACCGAGAATTTCAACGCCGAAGTCGGCCAGCGCGTGCCGACGGTCTTCGTCGAATTCGACGATAATGACGGCCCATCTTTCACGATCGATCCGTCGATCCCGCTCAGCTCCGAAAATGTCTCGCTGCGCAATTCGATCAACCAGAATTTCTCGACCGGCAAGGGCAGCCTGTTCCAGGCGCGCATGGACAGCGAATATGAATTCGACGGCATATTGACCAAGCTTCGCGGCGGCCTGCGTTACGCCAAGCGCGAGGCGCGGTTCCAGGAAGTGCGCCAGACCAACACCGTGCAGTCGATCGGCTTCGGCAATATCGGTACCCCGTCGGAGGCGAATGCTCGGCTGATTTCTTCGCTGCCGCTGTCGCCCGATTTCCTGGGTGTGATCGGCGTCGCGCCGCGGCTCAATGGCGGGCAGGCGTTCCTGGGCGTGAATCCCGCCTATCTGCGGTCCGAACGTGGGCGGAACGAACTGCGCGACCTGTTCGGCCTGCCGCTCGAGGCGCCGCCTTACGATCCGACCAAGGAATTCAACGCCAGCGAGGAAACCTTGGCCGCCTATCTGGAGGGCGGCTATGAAATCCCGATCGGCGCGCTCACCCTCGACGGGGTGGTCGGCACGCGCGTCGTCAAGACCGACCGCACCATCTCCGGCTTCGAGCGCGTCGAGGGCAGCGATGCCTTCAGCCCGATCGTTGCCAAGAGGTCGGACGTCGATATCCTGCCGTCGGCGACCGCGCGCCTGAAATTCCCGGGCTCGTTCCAGACGCGCCTGACCTATTCCCGCTCGATGCGCCGCCCCGATTTCGGTTCGCTCAACCCTTCCGAATCGCTGACCGTCGTCGGTAACGTGTTCCTCATCAACAACGGCCAGCGCGGCAATCCCGACCTGCGCCCGCAGCAATCTGACAGCATCGACCTGACCGCCGAATATTATTTCGACAGCGGCTATGTCGCGATCACCGGTTATTATCGCTCGATCAAGGACCGTGTCGTCACCGCCAACCGGCAGGAGGAGATCGGCGGCGAAAATTACCTGATCTCCACCCCGCGCAATGTCGGATCGGTCGACCTCAAGGGCATCGAGGTCAGCGCCCAATATTTCTTCGACTTCCTGCCAGGCGCGCTGTCGGGCTTCGGCGTGCAGGGGGCGTTCACGCTCGCCGATTCGAAGATCAAGGGCGACGATCCCCTCGCGGGCAATCCGCTGGTCGGTGTGTCCAAATATAATTACACCGCCGGACTGCTCTATGACAAAAAGGGTCTGAGCGGGCGCCTGATCTGGACCTTCCGGTCGAAATATATCAACGGCGACAATACGGGCGGCGTCGCGGTGCGACCCTATGACGAAAGTCGGCCGGTCGACGCGCCCTACATCCCGGTGTTCCTGTCCTATGTCCGGCCTGCCGGCCGCCTCGACTTCAGCATCGGTTATGATGTGACCGATGCGCTGCGGCTCGACATCGGCGGGACGAACATCCTGCGCAACAAGACGTCGACCTATTGGGGCGACGAGCGCGTCGTGTTCGCCCTGCAGGGCGACGAGACGGTCTATAGCATCGGTGCCCGGGTGAAATTCTGAACGGACGAGGGAAACGAATGAAGGTCGTTGATCAATGGGCGGTGGCGGATTCGAACCGCCGCCTCGGCAAGCCGCGTGACGGACGTCTCCGGCGATCGGCAGCGCTGCTCGCTGCCGCGTTGCTGGCCGGCATGGCCGCTCCGGCGGGCGGCGCGGAGGCGCCGGCGGCGACGACCTTCACCAACCCGCTGCTCACTTCGGGGCCCGATCCGTGGATCACGCAAGTCGACGGTGTCTATTATTACACGCACACGCTGGGCAATCGCATCATGCTGTGGCGGACCGACAATATCGCCGACCTCGCGAAAGCGGAGAAGCGGGTCGTGTGGACGCCCCCCACCAGGGGGCCGAACGCACACAGCATCTGGGCACCCGAACTCCACCGGTTCGACGGCAAATGGTATCTCTATTATTCGGCGACCGCGAGCGGCTTCAAGGACGACCAACACCGCGCGGTCTTTGTGCTCGAGAATGCGGGCGCAGATCCGATGCAGGGCGAATGGGTCGATAGGGGGCGCGTGAATACCGCGCGCGCCGGGATCGACGGCACGGTCTTCGAACATGGCGGCAAACGCTATTTCGCTTACTCGCCCTATATCGGTTCCGACAGCGGGCTGGCGATCGCCGAAATGCGCAACCCCTGGACGCTCACCGGACCCGAAAGCGTGATCGCGATGCCCGACAAGTTCTGGGAAAAGCAGGGCGGGCGCCAGATCCTCGAAGGTCCGGAGTTTCTACTGGGGCCGAAGGGCGATCTGTTCCTGACCTACTCGGCGAGCGCCTGCTGGTCTGACGACTATTCACTCGGCCTGCTCCACGCGCCCGCAAGGTCGGACGTCCTCGATCCCAAGGTCTGGACCAAGACCGCCCAGCCGGTGTTCAAGAGCGCGAACGGCGTCTATGCGACCGGACACAACGGTTTTTTCACCTCGCCCGACGGCAAGGAAAGCTGGATCATCTATCACGCCAATCCGGGGCCGGGGATGAAATGCACGTCCGCGCGCGCGCCGCATATCCAGCGTTTCGGGTGGAGCGAGGCGGGGTGGCCGCAGTTCGGCGAGCCCGTCGCCAGCGACACGCCGCTTCCGGTTCCGTCGCGCGGGCGCTGACCGCCCTGCGCTTGTGATAAAGAAAAGGCCGCGGGTACCGCGGCCTTTTCCTTATTCCCCGAACCCCTCAGTTCCGGCGAGGCTTGCCGTTGATCGGCCGCGCCGCGGGCTGGGTGTCGAGGATCGCGTCGAGTTCGGCGCGCACCTTGGGCAGCGCGTCCGCCTGGTTGCGCTTCTCTTCGGGATCGGCGACGAGGTCGTAGAGTTCATAGTCGCGCGCGCCGGTCTTTTCTTCGGTCCAGCGGACGAGGCGATAGCGATCGGTGCGGATCGCCTGCCCGAGCCGTCCCGGACGCGGATAGGCGTGATAAGCATAGCCGCGAACGCGCGTCGCCGGGTCATGCAGCACCGGCGCGAGCGAGATGCCGTCGATCGGCTGCGGTCCGTTGGGGGCGGGCAGCGCGGCGAGCGCGGCGAGCGTCGGGTAGATATCGACGGTCTCGGCGAGCTGGTCGGTCGAACCTCCCTTGACGACGCCGGGACCGGCGAAGATCAACGGGATGCGCGTCGCCTGCTCCAGATTGGTGTGCTTGGTCCAGATTCCGTGATCGCCCAAGTGATAGCCATGGTCGCCCCACAGCACGACGATCGTGTTATCGGCGAGCCCCTCGCGTTCGAGCGCTTTCAGCATCTTGCCGATCTGGACGTCGACATAGGAGACGCCGGCATAATAGCCGTGCAGCAGCGTGCGTTTCAGCTCGGCCGGGAATTTGTCGCCGCGAACATCCTCCGGCGGCTCGCGATAGGCCGTGATCTCGCCGCCTTGCTTGTCAGTATAGGCGGGCGCGCCAGCGGGCAGTTGCTCGAAATCCGGCATCGGCAGCTTCGCTGGATCATACATGTCCCAATAGCGCTTCGGCACGGAGAAGGGCAGGTGCGGGCGCGCAAATCCGACCGCGAGGAAGAAGGGCTGGTTGCCCTGTTTCAGCGCCTTCAGCCGTTCCTCGGCGCGCTTGGCGGTGCGGCCGTCGGCATAGGCGTCGTCGGCGACGTCGGGCATTTCCCAGGCGGCGCCGCGCGCCAACGTGCGCGCATAGGCAAAGGGATTGCCCTCGGGCACCGGAATCTCTTCGAACAGCGCCTCTTCCTGCGTCGGTTTGCCGCCGGTGCTGGCGGGATCGACATATTCGATCACCTTTTCCTTATGGTGCGGGACCGACCAGCCAGCGGTATCGCCGACGGTGCCGTGGCCGATGTGATAGACCTTGCCCATGCTTTCGGTGTGGTAGCCCGCGCGCATGAAATGCTGCGGCAGCGTCACCGCGCCCGGCATATAATCGCGCAGGTTCATCCCGAAATTATAGATGCCGCTGCTCGTCGAGCGCGCGCCGGTCATCAGGTTGATGCGGCTCGGCCCGCAGACGGCTTCGTTGGCATAGGCAAGATTGAACTTCAGCCCGCGCTGCGCGAGGCGGTCGATGTTGGGGGTGATCGCGGTGCGGTCGCCATAGGCGCCAAGCGCGGGCTTGAGATCGTCGACGAGGATGAGCAGGACGTTGGGCCGCTGCGCTGTCGCGGGTGCTGGCGCAGGCGTCAGCGCCGCCCGCGGCGCCGGGGTCTGGCTGCACGCCGAGGTTGCCGTGATCAGCAGCGCGAGCATCGCCCGGCGGCTCCAGTGGACGGTCCGTCGCATCTTCATTCTCCCTTTCGTCGCGACACGCAGCGAAAGCCGATGTGGCTCGTCGCGCTGTCGACATGTTGCGGATGCCGCGCCGCCGGGCGGTAACGCTGGCAATAATTGACGGCGCAAAGATGCGATCCGCCCTTCATGACCTTGCGGCCGATGCGCGCGCCGGGATTCGCATCGTCATAGCTTTGCGCGAGCGTTGCGCCGCGCGGGTTGGCGACCGCGCAGCAAGGCGACTTGGTCTTCGCCGACTGCGGCGCGGCATACCAGTCGCGCGTCCATTCCCAGACATTGCCGATCATGTCGAACAGGCCGTAGCCATTGGCGGGAAAGCTGCCGACCGGCGTCGTGCGGTAATTGCCGTCGGGCTTGGTCGTCGAGACGGGAAACAGGCCAAGCCAATAGTTGGCGAGGATCGCGCCGTCCGGCGCCAGCTCGTCGCCCCACGCAAATTCTTGCCCGTCGATGCCGCCGCGCGCCGCATATTCCCATTCGGCCTCGGTCGGCAGCGACTTGCCCGCCCAATTCGCATAGGCTTCGGCATCGCTGTGCGCGACGTGGACGACGGGGTGATCCTCCATCCCGTCGATCGAGCTGTCGGGGCCGGTCGGATGGCGCCAGTCGACGCCGGGGACGAAGGCCCACCATCCCGACGGGTCGTCGAGCGGGATCAGGCCGTCGGCCTTCTGGAACAGGAGCGATCCGGGTTCGATGCCCTCCAGATCGGCGCCGGGATAGAGTTTGGGGTCGGGCGCAAGTTCGGCGAGCGTGCGGTAGCCCGTCGCCGCGACGAATTCGGCGAAGGCGCGGTTGGTCACCGGGGTTTCGTCGATCCAGAAGCTGTCGACCTTGACGCGGCGCAGCGGCTGTTCCTCGGGATAGAAGCGGTCCGACCCCATGGTGAAGGTGCCGCCCTCGATATGCCGCATGCCGTCGAGCGACGGGGCGGGGGGAGAGGCGGCGCGGCGCGATGCGGCTTTCATGGTCGGGGGATCATCTCGTTTCGGTCGGGGTTCGGCGTGTGCGGCCCGCTCATTGGGGCAGCTGGGCAAGCCATTTCTTGAGCTTGGCGAGCAACCGCCCGCGTACCTCCGGCTCGCCTGCCGCCAGATCCTGCTTCTCCATCGGATCGCGCGCAAGGTTGTAAAGCTCGACGTCGGCGCCGCCGTCGTTCGCGAGTAGCTTCCAGTCGCCCTCGCGCACCGCGAAGCGCGGCGAGACGTCGATCGCCTGGCTGGGTTTGCCCAGCATCGGCCGGCCTTCCTTGCCATAGGCCCAGAACAGGTCGGGTCGCTGCGCGACGGGCTGGCCCTGAAGCGCCGGCGACAGATCGATGCCCGCGCTGCCCGCCGGCTTCCGGGCGCCGATGATGCTGGCAAAGGTCGGGAGCAGGTCGACCCCCTGCGCCACCGTCTGCTCGTCGCGTGTTCCTGCCTTCATATGGCCGCGCCAGTGCATGATCAGCGGCTGGCGGATGCCGCCTTCGTAAAGGCTGAACTTGCGCCCGCGCAGCCCCTCGGTGCTGCCCGGCGCGGTTTCGCCGCGCTCGTGGTAGCGTGCCAGCGAAGAAGGTCCGTTGTCCGACGTGAAGAGGACAAGCGTATTGTCCATTTCGCCCATCTGGTCGAGGCGTTCGATCAGGCGGCCGAGCGTCTTGTCCATCTTGACCAGCGACGCGAGCATCCGGTCGTCGTCGGAGGAATCCCCCTTGCCCATGACGTCGGACAGGCTTTCGTCGTCGGGCGCCCAGGGATCGTGGATGTCGTTGAGCCAGAGGTTCACGAACCACGGTTTCTGTGAATTCTGCGCGACGAAATCGACCGTCATGTCGGCGTAAAGGCCGGTGAGGTTGGTCTTGATCTCCCAGAAGCGCGGACCCTCGCCGAGCTTGTCCGACTGCTGCGCAAGGAAGCGTTCCTCGTCCGAAACGAGCACGCGCGGGCCGAGCCCCTCGAAGGTCGTGAAACTCTTGTCGAAGCCATAGGCCGTCGGCCATGGCGCGTCGCCAATGTCGCGCCCGCCGCCCAAATGCCACTTGCCGATATGCGCGGTTTTATAGCCGTTCTGCTGGAGCAGGCGGGCGATCGTCGGCAGTTTCGGGTCGAGCCAGTCGACCTGCCCGATTTCGGCGTTGCGCGCACGCGCGCCGGTAATGCCGACAAAGCCGACGTCGGCGGGGAAGCGTCCGGTCAGGAAACCCGCGCGCGACGAGGAGCAGATCGGGGCCGCATCATAGAATTTGGTGAGCAGCACGCCGTCCTTGGCCAGCCGGTCGATATTGGGCGTCGCGACCTTTTTGTTCCCCATCACCGACAGGTCGCCGAAGCCCATGTCATCGACGAGGATGAAAAGGATATTGGGCCGGCGCTCGGCCTGTCGAGAGGGTTCGGCCGCGCGTGCCGGGGGCGATGCCTGTGCCAGGGCCGTCGCAGCGGGCACGGTCGCGATCGCTGCCAGGCCCATCGCCGCGGCAGCAAAAAACCGCCGGCCGGCAGCCGAGCGTAGCGGGCCGCGAGCTTTTCCGGTGGCGGGTAAAGGGATGGTGGACGACGACATGACCATATTCTCTCCCAACCTCCCGATTCCTCCTCGGCGAGTAATGTATATTTATCGTATTAATTAGGCTTGTCTACTTTTCTGTTCGGTTTAACATCGCCGCCAGGGCCGATCCGCGGCTTTTCAAAAGGAGGCGAACGCCGTGTCGTTGGAACCATCGGGATTGGGGCAGGATGACGCGCCCGCTTCGCTCGGGCGCAACCTGACCTATGGGCTGCTCGACAATCTGGGGCGCGCCATCGTCACCGGACAGTTCGACGACGAAGCCTTTCCGACCGAGGCCGAGCTGACCAAGCGCCACGGCGTCAGCCGATCGGTGACGCGCGAGGCGGTGAAGATGCTGACCGCGAAGGGGCTGCTGAGCGCGCGGCCCCGGCAGGGTACGGTCGTGCAGCCGACCTCGTCGTGGAACCTGTTCGACACCGATGTGCTGCGCTGGTTGCTCGAACGGCAATTCTCGATCGAGCTGCTCAAGCAGTTCAACCAGCTGCGCGTTGCGATCGAGCCCGAAGCGGCGGCGCTCGCGGCGCAGTTCGGACGGCCCGAGGAGCTGAAACGGATCGGTGACGGGCTCGACCGCATGGCGGCGGCCGAGCGCGGCGAGGACGATACGCTGGAGGCCGATATTGCCTTCCACGTCGCCATCCTGCGCGCGTCGAACAATCCCTTCTATGCGCAGTTCCGCGATGTGGTGAGCACGGCGCTGCGCACGTCGATCCGCTTCACCAACCGGATCAAGGGACGCAGTGCGAGTGTCGCCGACCATGCTGCGGTTCGCGATGCGATCGCGGCGCATGATCCCGATGCGGCGCGGAGCGCGATGCGCCATCTGATCGGCGACGTGCTGACGCTGATCGACGACGCCGAGGCATAAGCGCTTAGCGCATTTCCAACGGCACGATCGTGCCATCGACGCGATAGACGATCGGCTGGACGGTAAATTTACGGCTGCCCTTGTACGGGCCGGGTCCGGTCTGCCCTTCCCAGCGGTGATAGGCGATATACCAGCCGCCATCGGCGGGATCGTGCAGGAATGCGTGGTGGCCGGGCCCCTTGAAGCGCGCGTCGCTCTCGACGATCTTGCCGCGATAGATCCAGGGGCCGGTCGGCGAGAGCGCGGTCGCATAATGGACCTGATAGCTGTCGTGGCGATAGCTGCCCGACGAATAGGAGAGGTAATAGGTGCCGCCGCGTTCGTGCATGAACGCGCCTTCGGTGAAATTTGGCGGCGTTTCGACCGGAACCTCGCGGTCGATCGTCACCATGTCGGGCTTGAGCGTCCAGACGCGCAGCTTCGCGCCCGCGCTGCCGCCGGCATAGAGATAGGGCGTCTTGCTCTTTGGATCGACGAACACCGCGGGGTCGATCGCCTCGAAGCCGTTGCCGCCGGTGACGAACGGCTTGCCGCTGTCGGTGCACGGCCCTTCGAGGCCCGCGCAGGTCGCGACGCCGATCCGGCTTGGTGTCGGATTCTGCGGCCCGACCGAAAAATAAAGATAATGGCGCCCGTTCGCGGCGACCATGTCGGGCGCCCACAGCGCGTGGCGCGGCGCACCGTCGTCGCCGATCCAGCCGATCTGGTCGAGCCGGATCAGCTCGGCGCCCTTTTTCCATTGGCGCCGGTCGGAGGAGGTCCAGACGTGCAACCGCGAGGTGTCGCCCGAATTGGTGGGATAGATGTAATAACGCCCGTCCGCCGCCTCGATGTCGGGATCGGCGCCGTCGAACGAGGGCGGGGCCGGCGCATCCGCCGCAGCTGCGGCCGAACTGACGAGCAGCGCGGTGAGCAGGGTGCGGCGGAGCACCGGCCCCCCGATCACTTGGCGTTCGCCATCGGCACGACGCCCTTCGGCGCGGCGGCGAGGCGCTTGATCAGATCGACTTCGGCCTGGCGATAGGGCTGGCCGTCGGCGCGGAAAACCTCGTGGAACCAGATCGTCGGCTCGTCATAGGTATAGGGCTTTTTCCAGCTGTCCCACGGCAGGCGCGTCTGCGTCTTGCCGTCGGCGAAGCCCCAATTGTACATGCCGATATTATATTTCTTGCCGAGCGGCAGCGACCCGTCAAAGGTCGATCCGTTGCCGCGCGCCATATATTCGGTGCACAGCACCGGACGGCCATAGCTCAGCATCTGCTTCGCGCGCTTCTCGAACTTTTCGGGCCAGCTGTAATCGTGAAAGCTGTTGATGTCCGACTGGGTCAGCTGGGTGCGCTCGACCGCGTCGACCTTGTCCATATTGTCCCAATTCTCGCCGATCCAAACGCCCGAGGTGAGCGGCTGGCTGGGGTTGGCGCCGCGCGCCCATTCGAAGACCTGCGGCAGCAGCAGCGCGACATATTTATTCTTGTCGGGGATGTGCTCGTAATTGCCGCCACCCTTGTTGTTGGGCTCGTTCCACACGTCCCAGGCGATGATGCGCTTGTCGCCGGCAAAGGTGCCGACGATGTCTTTCACATAGCCCTCCAGCTTGTGATACTGGCTCGCGTCCTTCAGCCGCGCCTCGCCTGGCGCCTGCACCCAACGCGAATTGTGGACGCCAGGGATCGGCGGGCTTTGCAGGCCGTAAACCGGGTTTGGATCCCAAACGCTGTCGAACAGCACGAACATGATCTTGATCTTGTGCTTGTCGGCGATGACGAGAAATTCGTTCATCCGCTTCTTGAGACCCTCGGGGTCGTTTTCCCAGAGCAGGTTATGCAGGAAGACGCGCATCGTGTTCATGCCGATGCTCGACGCCCAGCCGAGTTCCTTGTCGATCGTCGCGGGATCGAAAGTGGGCTCGTGCCACATTTCGAGCTCGTTGACCGCCGAGCCGGGATTGTAGTTGGAACCGATCAGCCACGGCTGCTTGTCATACCATGCGTTCGCCTGTTCCTTCGACCATTGCTCGCGCGCGGCGGCGGGCTGGGCGGCGGTGGCGGCAATCGTGAAAGCGGCGGCGGCGGTGAGCAGGAAGCTCCGGCGGATCATGTCTCTTCTCCCTCTTGGTGTCCTTGGCGGGAGTCGGTTCGCTCCCGCGCCACATCGATGGCCATTGATAGAATCGATTTGCCCGGATAGGAAGCATATATATCGTATAAATAAATCGAAGGCGTTCCAGTCGCCTCAACGGTCCGCAGAGCGACGATGGGGAGAGGCAGATATGGACGACATCGGCGCGACGACGGTCCGGCGCATCACATGGCGGCTGATGCCGCTGCTCTGCCTGCTTTACCTCGTCGCCTATATCGACCGGCAGAATGTCGCCTATGCGAAGCTGCAGATGGTCGGCGACCTCGGGCTCAGCGAAGCCGCCTACGGTTTGGGTTCGGCGCTCTTCTTCCTCGGCTATTGCATCTTCGAGATTCCGAGCAATCTGATCCTCGAGCGCGTCGGGCCGCGCATCTGGTTCGCGCGGATCATCGGGGCGTGGGGGCTCGTCACCCTGGCGCTCGGCTTCGCGTGGACGCCGACCAGCTTCTATATCCTGCGGTTCCTGCTGGGCGTCGCCGAGGCGGGCTTCTTTCCCGGCGTCCTCTATCTGCTCACCCTCTGGTTCCCGCAGGCCGAGCGCGCGCGGGCGATCGGGCTGTTCCTGATCGCGAGCGCGTTCGCCAATGCGGTGGGAGCGGCATTGGGCGGTCTGCTGCTCGAACTCGATGGCCTCGCTGGATTGCGCGGATGGCAATGGGTGTTCATCGTTACCGCGATCCCCGCGCTGCTGCTCGTTCCTGTCGTGCTCGCGCGCCTGCCGCGCGGGCCTGCCGAGGCCGGGTGGTTGACGGACGGACAAAAACAATGGCTCGCGGCAACGCTTGCGGCTGAGGGCGGCGCGCGCGAACACGCCAATCCGCTGCGCGCGCTCGGCGACCCGCGCGTGTTGCTGCTTTGCGTCGCTTTTCTTGGCTTTCCGCTCTCGGCCTATGGTCTCAGCTATTGGCTCCCGACGATCGTTCGCGGTTTCGGGGTCAGCGATGGCGTCAATGGCCTGCTCAACATCATCCCCTGGCTGGTCGTCGCTGCGGCGCTTTGGTGGCTTCCGCGACGGGCTGCGCGTAGCACCGGTTCGCGCCGCTTCATGGTGGGACCGGCGCTCATCGGCGCCTTCAGCCTGGTGATGGCAGCCGCGCTGCCGTCGCCGGTGCTTCAGTTTGCGGCGCTGTGCATTGCAGCTGCGGCGATCTTTGCCGGCCAGCCATTTTTCTGGGTTCTGCCGGGGCGCTTCCTGACCGGGGCGGCGGCGGCGGCCGGCTTTGCAGCGATCAATTCGGTGGGCAATCTCGGCGGCTTCGTCGCGCAGGCGGTCGTGCCGAAAATCCATGATGCGACGGGCAGCGACCTCGCGCCGATGATCTTCCTCGCCGCCATGCTCGCTTTTTCGGCGATGGCGATCTTCCTGATAGAGCGCCGCATTCCGCGAAGCGGCGCAGACCGTTTTCCGGTTGCCACGTCCGGCGACTCTTTATAAAACACATTGATCATATAAATTGGGAGGGTCAGATGAATCATATTTCAAAGCTGCTGGTCGGCGCCGCGCTGTTGGCCAGCAGCGCCAGCATTGCCGCCTATGCGCAGACCGGCGCGCCGCCGCCCAAGAAACCGGCCAATTCGACTGCCAATACCGCGGGTTACACCGCGCCCGGCACCACCGAGGGCGGGCCCGCCTATGTCGGCCCGATCATGACCGAGTGGGGCCGCAAGGTGACCCCCGAAAATGCGTGGCGCAGCTATCCGCGCCCGCAGATGGAACGCGACACCTGGATGAACCTCAACGGGCATTGGGATTATGCGATCCGGCCGGCGAACGAACCGCAGCCCGCGGCGATGGACGGCAAGATCCTCGTCCCCTTCGCGGTCGAATCGAAACTGTCGGGCGTCGCGCGCAAGCTGATGCCCGACGACCGGCTCTGGTATAAGCGCAGCTTCACGCTGCCCGCGAAATGGCCGGGGCAGCGGACATTGCTCCACTTCGGCGCGGTCGATTTCGAATCGACCGTGCTCGTCAACGGCGTCGTCGTCGGGAGCCATAAAGGCGGCTCCGATCCGTTCAGTTTCGACGTCACCCGCTATCTGCGTCCCGGCGCGAACGAGCTTGTCGTGCAGGTCACCGACCCGACCTCGACCGGCGACCAGCCGCGCGGCAAGCAGACGCTCGAACCCCGCGGTATCTGGTACACCGCGGTCAGCGGCATCTGGCAGACGGTGTGGCTCGAACCCGTCGCCGACCTCCACATTGCCGACCTTCGCGCGGTGCCCGACATCGACAAGGGCGAGCTGACCGTCGATGTCGCGCTCAGCAACACCGCGACGCCGAGCGACGCGGTGCGCATCACCGCGCGCGACAAGGGCAGGGTCATCGCAAGCACGATCATCCGCGGCAACCGGCAGGGGGTGCTCAAGATCCCGAACGCGCGGCTCTGGTCGCCCGACGATCCCTATCTCTATGACCTGACCGCCGAGCTGGTGAAAGTGACGCCGCCAAAGGGTGCGGGCAACGACCGCACCGGACTGCCGCCGATGACCGGGCGCGAGGCCCAGGCTTATGCCGCCGCGACCGTCACCGGCGCGCCGAGCGACAGCGTCAAAAGCTATTTCGGGATGCGCAAGATTTCGACCGGGGTCGATCCCAAGACGGGCAAGATGGCGTTGCTGCTCAACAACAAGCCGCTCTTTCACAATGGCACGCTCGACCAGGGCTGGTGGCCCGAAAGCCTGCTCACCCCGCCGTCGGAGGAAGCCGCGCGCAGCGACATCGTCTTCCTGAAGAAGGCGGGTTTCAACATGCTGCGCAAGCATATCAAGGTCGAGCCCGCGCAATATTATCACGACGCCGACCGGCTCGGCATCCTGATCTGGCAGGACATGCCCTCGGGCGCATTCGGCGATCAGGCGGTACGCCGCCCAAGCGACCGCGAGGCGACCTTCAGCTCGGCAGGAATGGCGCAATATCAGGCCGAACTGGCGCGGATGATCGGCGCGTTGCGCGCCTTTCCGTCGATTGTCATGTGGGTGACGAACAACGAAGGCTGGGGCCAGTATGACGTCAAGACCGTCGGCGGTATCGCGAAGAATATGGACCCGAGCCGCCTCGTGAACAACGCGAGCGGGTGGTTCGATGTCCCCGGCAGCGGGTCCGACGTCTATGACATCCATACCTATGACGAGGTGCCGGTCGAACCCGCGCCGCAGGCCGACCGGCCGATCGTGACCGGCGAATTCGGCGGCGTCGGCCTGCCGATTCCGGGGCATCTGTGGTTCACCGACCGCGACGCGCGCATCTATCAGTTCGCGGCCGACAAGGAAGATTATCGCCGACGCTACAAGATCAAGTTCGACGAGATCATCCGGCAGGCGAAGGAACTGGGGCTCGCGGCGTCGGTCTACACCGAAACGAGCGATGTCGAGGGCGAGCTTAATGGCCTGCTCACCTATGACCGCGCGGTGTCGAAGCTGCCGGTTGAGGATTTCGCGAAGATCGCGAAGCCGCTGTTCGAGGACAAATAAGGCAAGGGGAAAGTCGATGGCACGACGCACCGCGATCGCCCGCTGGGCCGCGACCACCATGCTCGCGGGCCTCATGGGCGTCGCGGCGCCCGTGACGATGGCGGCGGCGGCCGCCGCCGATCCGCCGGCGCCGACCGCCGCAGCGGGCAAGCCGAATATCCTGTTCGTCCTTGTCGATGATATGGGCTTTGGCGACCTGTCGGTGATGGGGAACCGCAAGGTCCAGACCCCCAATCTCGATCGGCTGGCGCGCGAAGGCGTGCTGATGACGCAATTTTACGACGCGGCGCCGATCTGTTCGGCGTCGCGCGCCGGCCTCCTGACCGGACGCTTTCCCGCCGAGGTCGGTTTCATCAACTATGTCAGCGATCGCGCCTATAACAAGGCGATCGGACAGGCCGACTGGCTCGACCCCAAGCTGCCAAACATCGCTCGCCTGCTGAAGGGTGCGGGCTATGAAACCGCGCATATCGGCAAATGGCATCTGGGCGGTGGGCGCGACATCGCCGACGCGCCGTGGCCGACGGCCTATGGCTTCGACCACAGCTTCACGACCTTCGAGGGGCTGGGGCCGCGCGTGCTCGTTTCCGACGAGGAACGTTTCCTTGCCGAACAATCGGACGAGCTCGGGGAAGGCCCGCGCTTCTGGGAAATCAAGACCAGGCTGACCGGCCTCTATGCCGACATGACTGTCGATTTCGTCGCGCAGCATTCGGAAAAGCCGTGGTTCGTGAACCTGTGGCTCAACGATATGCACGATCCCTGGGCGCCCGATGATGAAAGCCTGTCCGACGTCATGGGCAAGGGCGCATCCTCCGACGACGACCGGATGCTCGCTTCGCTGGTCAAGATGGACAAGACGCTCGGCCGCCTGTTCGACCGGCTCGACCAGATGGGCGAGATGGACAATACGCTGGTCATCGTCACCAGCGACAACGGCCCATCATCGTCGCAGCGATATTATACGGGCGGCCATGTTGCGCCGGGCAGCACCGAGAACCTGCGCGGGCGCAAATGGAGCCTCTACGAAGGCGGCATCCGCCAGCCGCTGATCCTCTATTGGCGCGGGCACACCAAGGCCGGGCATCGCGACGAGCAGACGGTGGGGCAGGGGGTCGACCTGCTCCCGACGCTCGCCCGCATCGTCGGCGCGCGGATACCCGCGGGGGTGGACGGGGTCGACCTGTCGCCGGTTATCGCAGGGCGTCCGGTCGCCGAGCGGCCCGACCTTTACTGGGCTTATGGCAAGGAAGGGGCGTCGAAGGAGCCGCCGCAACCCGCGCTCGAGCGCGACCAGGCGCCGCCGTTCGCGATCCGCGAGGGCGACTGGAAATTGCTAGCCGAAGCGGGCGGCGCGAGTCCGCAGCTCTTCGACCTTGCGCGCGATCCCGGCGAAGCGAACGACATGGCCGCAAGCCAGCCCGCAATGCGCGACCGCCTTCTCGCCAAGCTGAAAGCATGGATGGCGACGCTTCCCAAATGACGTCGACCGGGAAATAGAAAGGCCCCCTCGCCCGGTCGCGAGGGGGCCTTTCTTTTTGGCGAAGCGGACGGTGGCAGATCGGTGCCGCCGCCCGATTGGTCAGAATTTCACGCGGACACCGACCGAATAGGTCGTCTCGTCATACGCCATCTCGTTGTTGATATTCGTATATCCGGGATAGTCGTAATAGGTCGAGGTGTTGTTGCCGAGGATATTGGTGCCGCCGACATCGACGCGGATCTTGTCGGTGATGTCATAGCCGATGTTGAAATCGAGCCGCCCCGCGCCGCGCGCATAGGTGACGAGCGCGGGCACCTCGAGCGCATCGATCGTCTCTTCGGTCATCGGGCGCAGCGTCGGTTGGCCGCTTGCGTCGAGCGAAAGATATTTGGAGCGATAGGTGTAGACCAGCCGCGCGCTGACCCCGCTTTTTTCGTAAAGCAGGCCGACAGTATAATTATACTTCGACACGCCCTGGAGCGGATAGCCCGCCAGCGGATCGTCGCCGCCGACTTTGGAATCGGCGAGCGTGAAAGCACCCTGCACGCCGAGCCCCGACAGCGCGCCGGGCAGGAAGTCGAAGAAATATTGGGTGCTGAGCTCGATACCCTTCAGCGTCGCCTGCCCGACATTGCGCGGACGCGATACGGCGTAAGTTTCGCCGTCATAGACTTCGGCGGCGCCGCTGGTGATGACGCGGTCGCTGATGTCGCGATAATAGCCGGCGACCGCGATATAGCCGCTGGGGAAATAATATTCGAAGGTCGCGTCTAGGCTTTCGGACTTTTGCGCCTTGAGATCGGGGTTGCCCGCATTGCCGGTGCTCTGGACCAGCGGGTTGTTCGACTCGTTGAGCGTAATCGCCGGGTTGAGCGCTTCGAAGTTCGGACGACGGATCGACTTGGCATAGCCGAAGCGGATCTGGATATCGTCGCCGATGCGGAACCGCGCGGTCGCGTTGGGCAGCCAGTCGTGATCGACGGAGTCGGCGGTCAGCCGGTCAAATTCGCCATCCTCACCCTCCACGAACGTGCCGATCGTCCGGCTCGTGCGGATATAGCGCACGCCCACGACACCATCCAATGTGATGTTGTTCGACAGATCGGCTTCATATTTGCCTTGCACATAGGCCGCGAGCGTATCCTCTTTCGCGTCGAACGCGCGCCCCGGATCGAAGTCGGGCCGCCCCGCCGGCAGGCCGAAATAGGCGCGCGCGGCGTCGAGCCCTTCCTCGGACAGCAGGAAATCGGGATTGGGGATATAGAAGCGCGAGCCATTGTTGAGGTCGGGTGCGCGCGACCCGAGCGCGAGGAAGTCGTCGGGCAAGCCGGTGTCCGAAACCAGCACCGCCGCCGCGTCGTTTCCGGTGCCGATGTTGCCGCCGGGGGCGGCTTGGTTGAGGTTGACCGCCTGCTCCTTGGCCGAGCGGTGCGCATAGCGGGCGCCGACCGCGATATTCGACAGGAAGCCGTCGAGGTCATAGTCGACGTCGCCCTTGGCCTGGAACAGCTTGCCGCGGTTCTCGGTGAAATTCTGGATGAGTGCGTTACGGATATAGAGGTTGTCGCGGCTGAGCAGCGCGTCGCCGGGCACCGTATATTCGGCGTGCCCGTCGACATCCATCTCCACGGTCAGGCTCGGCAGCCGCTGGCCGATGTCCGATGTGATGTTCTGAATCTCATATTTCGACGTCTGATAAGCGACATCGAGCACCGCGTTCAGTCGGCCCTCGTCATATTTCAGCCCGCCGGCGAATTGCTTGTTGCGCTGGTTGAGGTCGCGTGCCTGCGTCGTCTGGTTCGACACCAGATTGGCGAAGGTCATGCTTTCGGGCTGGCACAGCTCGACCGGGTTGGCCAGTTGCGGCTCGGTTAGCGTCCATGACTTGTCGCCATTGGCGTCGGTCTGGATGACCGGATTGTTGCCGTTCGAGCGGACATAGGTGTTGATGCAGCTCGTACCCGGGGTGACGTCGGTGATCGTGGTGCCGTTGGTGAAGGGCTGGATATTGGCGCCGTTGCGGCTGCCGCGGTCGCGGAAATAGGTGTAGAATCCCTCGACATAGGCCTCGAGCGACGGCGTTGCCTGCCATTGCAGCGCGCCGTTGAGCTGGTGGCGCTCGATAAAGCCCTGTTGCGGAAAATTCTGTAGGATGCCGGGGATCACATAGCCCGGCGTATTGAACGGCGCGGTATTGGTGCTGCGCCGCTGGAACAGCACCGTCGTCGCGCGATAATAGTCGGACTTGGAATAGGTGCCGTTGATCAGCGCGCCGATCTCGCCGATCCCGGTGTCCCAGCGATCGGTCGCGAGCAGGCTGAACTGCGGATTGATCTTGTCGACGCGGTCGCCGTAATTGGCGCGGCCGCCCAGGACGACGGTCGGATCCCTGAAATTGAACGGCCGGTTGAGCTGGAGGTCGATCACGCCGGCGAGGCCGCCTTCGGTCAGGTCGGCGGTCTGCGATTTGAAGACGTTGACGCGCGACAAAGCTTCGGCCGGCATGTCCTGCAAGTCGAAGTTACGGCCGATCGTCGAAAACACCTCGCGTCCGTTCACGGTGGTCAGCACGTCGGGAAGACCCCTCACGCGGACGTCGCCGAGTTCGTTGTTGCGGTTCACCGACACCTGGACGCCGGGAACGCGCTGGAGCGCCGCCGCCGTCGTCGGGTCGGGAAGCTTGCCGATGTCCTGCGCGACGATCGCATCGACCACCTGTACCGAGTCGCGCTTGATGTCGGCGGCGCGCTCGAGCGAGCGGCGGATGCCGGTGACGACGATCGCGTCGTCGGCGTCCTGCGGGGTTTCCGCGACCGTATCGGCCGCATCGGTGGATTGCCCCCAGGCCGGCGCGCTCACGACGAGCGCTAGTACCGATACCGCGGCCGAAAAACCCGTCTGCTTTTTCATTTTGTCCTCTCCCGATGTCCCTGTTCAGGCATTTTTTGCCTTTCGACGTTGGAAAGAAGGAACGGCCGATGATCCCGGGATCGCGCGACCTAATGGCCGCCAACCCGATCTCACGCAGATTATTGCACCTTCTCGTCAACGCCTCGACCGGGACGTTGACCAATGCCCTAAACAAAGTCAATATATATATGATATATAGGCTATAACGCGAATCCGCGACAGGGGAGAGAATCTGGTGGCTATGAAATATGCGGTCCGCCTGTTGGGTCGTGCTGGTTGTGCGGTGGCAGCACTGGCGGCGGGTATCCTGCCGTCTGCCCTGGTCGCGGCGGAAGCGCCGCCGGTCCGCCCGCAACCCATACGCCCGAACGTCGTCGTCATCCTGCTCGATGACGTCGGATTTTCGGACATGGGCAGCTTTGGTGGCGAAATCCCGACGCCGAACATCGATGCGCTGACGAAAAACGGCCTCGCTTTCACCCAATTCTACAACAATGCGCGGTGCAGCCCGTCGCGCGCGGCGCTGCTGACGGGCACCTATCCGCATCAGGCGGGGCTGGGGCATCTCGAATCGGTGCAAGTGCCCGGATCGAAAGGGCTGCACAGCAAGCTTGCGGACCGCGTCGTCACGCTGGCCGAAGTGATGAAGTCGGCGGGCTATTTCACCGCGATGGCGGGCAAATGGCATCTCGGCATTTCGCGCGGGGTCGGCCCGTGGCAGCGCGGCTTCGACCGCTCGCTCACTTCGCCTGCGGGCGAGCTTTATTATCGCGATCAGCCGCAACCCCTCGCAAAATCGGTCTATATCGACGGCGAGCGCGTGCCCACCGGGTCGCCGCGCGTGGGGCAGGGCTATTGGTATTCGTCGGACATGTTCGTCGACTGGCAGACGAAATTCATTGGCGAGGCGCGTGAGCAGCGCAAACCCTTCTTCCTCTACATGCCCTTCGTCGGCGCGCATTTTCCGCTGATGGCGCCGGCCGAGGACGTGGCGAAGTTCAAAGGCCGGTACATGCGGGGCTGGGAAGCGGTGCGCCGCGATCGTTTCGAACGGCAAAAGAAACTCGGCATCATCGCGGCCGACGCCGAACTGCCCGCCGCCCTTCCCGGCAGTTACGACTGGAATAAATTGTCGGCCGGGGAAAAGGATCGTTTCGATACGATGATGGCGGTCTATGCGGCGGTGGTTCACCGCGTCGACCGGGCGATCGGAACGCTCGTCGATCGCCTGCGGCAATCGGGCGAACTCGACAACACGCTGATCCTGGTGATGAACGATAATGGTGGTACCGCCGAAAGCGGCCCCGACGGCCGGCTCAAGGGTGAAGGGCTGCCGGGCAGCGCACAGTCGGTGGTCTGGACGGGCATGAACTGGGCGACGCTCCAGAACGCGCCCTTCCAATATTACAAGCACCACACCTACGAGGGCGGGATCGCGACGCCGCTGATCGCGCACTGGCCGCGCGGGATCGCCGCGAAAGCGCGCGGCAGGCTGGTACGCGAGCCGGGGCATCTGATCGACGTCATGCCGACGCTCGTCGAACTCGCCGGCGCTACTTATCCCAAGACCTTCAACGGTCATGCCATCCTGCCGATGGAGGGGCGTTCGATGGTTCCCGCCTTTCGCGGGGAGCCGCTGACCCGCGACAAGCCGATCTTCTGGGAGCATGAGGGCAATCGCGCCGTCCGCGATGGCCAATGGAAACTTGTCGCGGGTTTCGAGAAGCCCTGGCAACTCTTCGACATGGCGACTGACCGCACCGAAATGCATGACCTTGCCGCCAGCCAGCCCGAGCGCGTCCGCAGGATGGCGCAGCAATGGGACGCGTGGGCGGCGCGCAGCTATGTCGATGCGTGGAGCGACGCCTATGACCCGCACCTCAAGGGGCGGGAGCGCCAAGTCTGGGGCGGGGCGGAAACGCCGCAATTGCCCCATGCGATAGCCGAAAAATAAGGCCGATCGCCCGCGCGCGGCGCTTGCTCTTACGCCTCCGGCAAGGCCGGTTCCTGCGTGAGTGCCGAGAGGAAATCATCCGCCCAGCCGATCACGTCGGCGTCGCGGACGATGGCGTAGAGCTTTTCCCAGCGCGCCTTGCGCTCCGCGAGCGGCATGTGCATCGCGGTCCAGATCGCGCGGGCGACGTCGCCGCCATCGTGCGGATTGACGAGCAACGCGTCGGTGAGTTGCTCGGCCGCGCCCGCGAAGCGCGAGAGGATCAATACGCCCGGATCGTCGGGGTCCTGTGCCGCGACATATTCCTTGGCGACGAGGTTCATCCCGTCGCGGAGCGGGGTCACGAGACCGATCTTCGCCGCGCGGTAGAAGCCGAACAATTCGGCGCGGCCGAAACCGCGGTTGACGTATCGGATCGGGACGAGGTCGACGTCCGAGTGCGCGCCGTTGAACTGGCCGGTCTTCTGCTCGAGCGTCGCGCGGATCCGCTGGTACGAGCGGACGTCCTCGCGCGAAGGCGGCGCGATCTGGACGAAGAGCAGCTCGTTGACCATGTCGTCATGGCTGGCGAACAGCCGTTCGAGCGCGTCGATCCGTTCGGGAAGCCCCTTGCTGTAGTCGAGCCGATCGACGCCGATCGCGATCGTGCGCTTGCGGGCGCTGGTGCCGAGCCGCTGCTGTGATCGCCGGGCGATCTCGGTCTCGCCGAGCGCCATGAATTCGGCATGGTCGATCCCGATGGGGAAGGCGCGCGCGATCGTGCTTCGGCCGCCAATGCGGACGGTGCCGCTATCCTCGTCGACTTCGGCCCCATGTTCCTTCCGGCAATAATGGAGGAAGCTTTCGAGCCATTCGACCGACTGAAAGCCGATCACGTCATAATGGAGCATCGCGGCGACGAGCCGCTCGTGATGCGGGAGGGATACGAGCAGGCGCGTCGGTGGCCACGGGATATGCAGGAACAGGCCGATGCGGTTCGTCACCCCCTGCGCGCGCAGCCGTTCGCCGAGCGGCAGGAAGTGGTAGTCCTGCACCCAGACGACGTCTTCCTCTTCGATCAGCGGATAGAGGCTGTTCGCGAACTGCTCGTTGACGCGTTCGTAGCCGCGGCCGAATTCATTCTCATATTCGGCCAGATCGATGCGGTAGTGAAAGAGTGGCCAGAGCGTTCGGTTGGCATAGCCGTTGTAATATTCGTCGACGTCTTGGGGCTCGAGATCGACGGTCGCGGTAGTAAAGCCGTCGACCCGCTCCATCGTGAGCTGACCCGTGAAATGTTCGACCTCATTTCCCGACCAGCCGAACCAGATGCCACCGCGCTTGTGCAGCGCCGCGCTCATCGCGACCGCAAGACCGCCCTGCGCGCCCGCCGCACCACGCCCCTTGGCGACCGAGACGCGGTTCGAGACGACAATCAGCCGGCTCATCGCACCGTGTCCCAGCCGCGCGAGAGCAGCCCGGCGCAATGGATGATGCCGACAAGCGAATAGGTCTGGGGGAAATTGCCCCACAATTCGCCGCTTTCGAAATCGAGATCCTCGGAAAGCAGGCCCGATGGCGTTCGGTGCGCGAGCATCTTTCCGAACAGCTCGCGCGCTTCCTCGCCCCGACCGCACAGGTGCAGCGCCTCGATCAGCCAGAAGGTACAGAAGTTGAACGCGGTCTCGGGGAGGCCAAAATCATCCTCGCTGTCATAGCGCAGCATATGTTCGCCGCGGCGCAGCGCCTTTTCGATCGCGGCGAAGGTCGCCTGGAAACGGGGATTGTCGGCGCGGATATAGCGCAGCTCGACCATCTGGAGCAGGCTGGCGTCGAGATGGGCATGGCCGAAGGCGGCGCCATAATGGCCCGCCGCTTCGTCCCATCCCTCGCGCTCGATCGTTTCGCGGATTTTGGCCGCGCGTTCGTTCCAATGGGCTTCGCGGTCGGGTTTGCCGATGCGTGCGGCGACGTTGCCGAGCCGGTCGCACGCCGCCCAGCTCATCACCGCCGAATAGGTGTGGACGAGCTGCTTGGTACGAAATTCCCACAACCCGGCGTCGGGCTGGTCGTGCATCGCCCACGCGACTTCCCCGACGCTTTCGAGGCTTTCGAAATCGCGCTCGTCGGCCATGCGGAACAGCCGCTGGTCGAAGAAGCCCTGCACCGTCGGCAGCACGATCTGGCCATAGGCGTCGTGCTGGATCTGCTGATAGGCCGCGTTGCCGATCCGTACCGGTCCCATGCCGCGATAACCCGCGAGATGTTCGGCGACGCCCTCGTCCAGTTCGGCGACGCCCATCACCGAATAGAGCGGCTGGATCTGCCCGCCCGCGGCGCGATCGACGATGTTGCGGAGGTAAGCGAGATATTTTTCGAGCACGTCGAGCGCGCCGAGCCGGTTCAGTGCCTGAACCGTGTAATAGGCATCGCGGATCCAGCAATAGCGATAGTCCCAGTTGCGCTCGCTGTGCGGTGCCTCGGGGATCGATGTCGTCAGCGCGGCGACGATCGCGCCGGTTTCCTCGTGCTGGCAGAGCTTGAGCGTGATCGCGGCGCGGATCACCGCGTCCTGCCAGTCCATCGGCGTCGCGAGCCCGCGCACCCAGCTGCGCCAATATTGGCCGGTCGCTTCCTCCATACCGCGCACCGATTCGCGGACATTGCCCGTGAAGGGCTCGTCGGGTCCGAGGAAGAAATGGAGGTCGGATTCGACGCGAAAGGCAAGCTCTTGCATGACATAGCCGACCGGCGCGTCGGTGGTGAGGCGGAGCGGCTGGTTGCCGACGAGATAACGGATATGGTTGGTGCCGCGCGTCGTCGGCGCGCGTTCGGCGCCATGATCGCGCATCGGCGACAGGTTCATGCGGATGCGCGGACTGCCGGCGACCGGGCGGACGATGCGGGTGTAGGCGACGGGGCGATACATGCGTCCCGAGCGTTCGGCGCGCGGGCAGAAATCGATGACGTCGACCGCGCTGCCATCCTCCGCCTCGAGACGCGTTACGAGGATCGGCGTGTTGCGGCTGTAGCGCGGGGTTGCGCGCACCTGCCCTTCGAGAACGAAACGCCACACGCCTTCCGCCTGACGCTCGCCGTTCATCAGCGCGCAGAAAACGGGATCGCCGTCGACCCGCGGGACGCATCCCCACACCAGCCCCGCCGCGCTGTCGATGAGCGCGCTGACCTGGCAATTGCCGATCGGCCAGAGTGACAGGTCGCTCAAAGGTCCAGCCAACGATAGACCTCCCGCGGGTCCGCAAGCCTGTATCGGGCAGCGGTCGGACGCTGTGCGCCGACCAGAATGCCGTGTCCGCCCGCTGCGGCAGCCGCGGCAAAACCGTCTTCGTCGGTGACGTCGTCGCCGATGAAAACCGGCATGGCGCCGGCATAGGCGGGCTCGCGCATAAGCCGCGCCACGGCCTGTCCCTTGTTGGCTTGCGCCGGCCCCAGTTCGACCACCATCTTGCCTCGCCGCACCGCCAGGCCCTCGCGCTCCGCAATGTCGTCCATGACGGTAAAGACGGCTGTCTCGGCATCTGGTTCCTGCCGGTAATGAATTGCGATGCCGTGCGGCTTGGTTTCGATCAGGAGGCCCGGCCACTGCGCCGCGAGCGTCGCGATCGACGCCGTTGCATCGCGCGCGAGCGGCGCGGTTGGAAGGGCGGCATCGTCCTGTTCGGCCCCGTGCGAACCCACGATCATGATCGAACTCGGCCCCAGATGCGCGCCGATGTCCGCAAGCGACCGTCCGGTGACGAGCGCAAGACGGCCATCCACGCGCGCCGCGAGATCTTCCAGCCGCCGCATGAGGTCGTCGGGGATCAGGATGGCGTCGGGCGTTTCCGCGATTTCAACGAGCGTGCCGTCGAAATCGAGGAAGAGCGCCACCGGTTGTCGCGCGGCCCATTCCGAAAGCGGTGGCGGAGGAGGGAGGCTGTCCCTTTTGTGCATCGCAGCAAGGCTAGAGGCCCGGAATGCGAGGGTCAACCGCCGAGCGGTGGGGCCCGATGGCGGGGCGCACTTTGACTCAGTTTGACTCAGGGGGAACGGCACGGAAACGAAGGGCTCCCGTCGGCTCGCCGTGTCCGCTGCACGGCCGGACAACATGCGATTTGGCGCAAGGCCAAACCATGCGGCACGGGACAGTGCTTTTCGACAGGAGCTTCTCATGCCCAAATCTTCCGGCGCCCTTGCCGCGCTATGCCTGATCGGTGCCGCGCCGTCCGCCGTCCCCGCTGCGCAAGCCCAAGAGGCGGCGTCGTCCGCTTCGCTGACCCCCGGGACCAAAGTCTATGACCAGGCCGGCGAAGAGATCGGCCAGATCGTCAAGGTGGAAGGCGACAAGGTTGCGGTTGCAGTCAACGGCAGCGGGCTGGTGGTATCGAAAAGCGCCTTTCTGATGACCAAAAAGGGTCCGGCCCTAAAGGCGCCGAAGGCGAAGATTTTCGCGGTTCTGAAAGAGGCGGAGGCCGATGCGGCGGCGGTCGACGGCGCATTGAAACCGGGGGCCGAGGTGCGCAGCGCCGATGGCACGGCAGTGCTGGGCAAGGTCAAGGCGATGGCACCGCAAGGCGCGGTGCTCGCCACCCGCGAAGGCAATATCACGATGCCGCGTGCCGCGTTCTTCCTGTCTGACCAGGGGCTGGCCGTGAAGGTTACCGAGAAACAGTTCGTCGCGGGCGTCAAGGCGGCGCGCGCGCAGAAGAAGGGCAGCTGAGCCGCCCGGCCCGAAAGCTGCCAGCCCGCGTAACGAACATGGGCTGTTCACCATCACCAAGGACGTGTGGCAAACCGAGATCGTCGGCCAACCGCGCGTCACCGTTCGATCGAGGTAATCGTCGCTCTCGTGAAACGGAGATCGCGCACTCGCTGGTTTGGCTGCGTCAGCACGAAGTTGGTGACCTTGTCGCCGGTTCGCCCGAACCGAATGGAATAATCCTCCTGACGCCAAAGGAAGATGTCGCGCGCCTCGGCACGCAGTTCGGCCTCGCCGCGCGGGTAGCGTAGCCAGAGCTTTCCGTCGCGCTGGCTGACGCGATAGAGCACGCCGAGTTCCGGCGACCAGTAATCGCCGGCAAGCGCGCTGGCATCGGACAGATCCGTCGGCGGCGGCGCAACCACTTCCGGCACCCGGCGCGCGACAAATTCATCGCCGTCGTCATTGTGGATGATGACCCGCTGCGAGGGGCCTCCTCCGGGCGGCGGTAAAAAACGCGCGCGAAAATCGCTTTGCGGGGAAAAGAAATCCGTCGGCGAGAATGCCGTCAGTTGGGCTGCTGGACCGACGAAATCCTCGCGGCGGAATATATATCGCCGGCCTGGCGCGCGAAGGGTTGTGCCGGTGGCGACCGCATAGGTCCCTGTATAGCGATCGATCAGGTGCAGGGGTGGGGCGATCGCTTCCGGCTTCGGGGGCGAAGAAGGAAATTCGCCTTTGAGATAAATGTCCGCCACTTTGAACGCCAGCGACGGCGGATCGCCGTCGTCTGCGTTGGCCAGAATGATGATGGTCAGATTCTGGGTCGGGAAACGAAGGATTTCGGTCTTGTAGCCCCAGTTGTGTCCGCTGTGCTCTATGAACGGAAGGCCGCGATAATGCTCGCGGTGGAGACCGGAGGCGTAAGTAATCGGCGTGCCGTCGCCGAGCGTGCCGGTCCTCAGCATGGCCGCGATCAAGGCGGGGTCGCCAACCGCTTCCGGGTCATCGAAATTGGCCAGCCATATGGCCAGATCGCCGACCGTCGAGCTGATGCCCGATGCGCCAAGAAGGGCGTCCGGCGTCTGGCGCGGTGTGTACCGGTCTTTTTCTCTGCCATACCCCGAGGCGCGGCGAGGAATGATCTGGATGGGGTCCTGCGAAGCTCTGGTCGCGGTCATGCCGAGCGGCTGAAAGATTCGCCGTTCCCAAAACTGCGCGAGCGACATGCCGGAGGCACGCTCGATGACCAGCCCAAGCAGCAAATAGTTGGAATTGTTATAGCGGTACTCCGTGCCCGGCCGGAAATTCAGATCCTGCTGGCGCCACAGGAGATCGAGCGCCTGCTGCCGGGATACGGCGTCCTCCGGACCATATCCCTGCAAATCCAGAAGGCTCGTCGCATCGCGGAGGCCGCTGCTATGGTGGATCAGCATCTCCAGCGTGATGGTTTCGCCAAAGTCGGGCAATTCGGGGACATGCTTTCGTACGTCATCGACGAGCGAGAGTTTGCCGTCGCCCGCCAGCAGGTGAATCGCGAACGCGGTAAACTGCTTGGAATTGGAAGCCAGCGGGTAAACGATGTCGGGACCATTTGGGACCGACAATTCGACGTTGGCCATGCCGAAGCCTCGAGCATAGACCGTCTTTCCGTCCCTCAGGATCGCCACGGTCATCCCTGGTGTATCGGTGTGATCCCAAGGCTCAAAGAGCTTGTCGACGAGTTCCGGTCGCGGCTCTGCTCGCGCCGCGCCAATCATGCCAGCCGCACAAGCTATCGCAATCAGCATGGCCGAGGCGATTCGCAGAACAATGGATGGCGCGCCGATCAACTGGGGCTTCTATCAAAGGACAGGGCTATCCCAGCTGTGTTATCACTGCACTACACTAATGGCAATGTGATAGTGTTTGAAGCAAATGCCACCCGTTCTCGTCAGCGGTTTGAAGGCGGTATTTCCCACTTCCGCAAAGGGGGGAGTTTGGTCGCATTCAATCTATCGCGAGAAATTTGGCGCAGGGCGGTGAAACGCGCAATCTCGGCTTGAAGGCGGCGCACTGCGTCCGGATGATCGGCTGCGATGTCCCGTCGCTCGGACGGATCCGCGACGATGTCATAAAGGTGGTTCCCGACCAGCTTCCACCGGCCCGAGAGGACCGCGGGAGCCCGTCCCGCGAGCGCGACCGGCGCGCGCGAAAAACGCTCGCCATAAGCGGGGGCCTCCCGATAATCCTCGCCGAGAAACAGGGTTCGATTCGATACGACCTTCCCGCTCGACAAATTCTTGCTGATATCTGCGCCATCGACTTTTCGGGCCGGCTTGGTTCCGGCGAGCGCAGCGAACGTAGGCATGATGTCGACGTAGGACAGCGATCCCACCGACGCACGCGGACGAGGCCGCAGGTGCGCTGGCCAGGCGATAGCCGCCGCCACGCGAACGCCGCCGTCATAGTGCTGGGTCTTATAGCCGCGCAACACGCCGTTATCGGCCGCGGGATCGCGCGCACCGTCGCGACCGGGCCCGCCGTTGTCGCTGGTGAACAGGATGACGGTGTTGTCGAGCTGGCCGGTTCGGCGCAATTCGTCCAGAATCGTCCCGATCCCTCGATCCATTGCCCGGATCATGGCGATTGCGGTCTGTCGACGCGTATTGCCCCGGCCGGCCAAACCAAAGCCGGCCCCTTCCGCGCCATCCTCGCGCTCGCCAAATCTGGGTTTCGTGGGATCGAAACCCACCGCGGCGAGGTCTTCGGGTTTTGCCTGTAGTGGTCCATGCGGCGCATTATATGCCAGCCATATCATCCAGGGTTTTCCATCCCCGTGCGCGCCGCGGATGACGCGAACCGCTTCCTCGCTGAGCAAGTCGGTCGAATACCCCTTGTCCGATGAGGGCGCGCGGTCGCGATGCCAGTCAATCTCCCCCTCTCGCTTGTGAGTAAAATAATCGATCGCGCCGTTGTAATGGCCGTAAAAGCTGGTGAAGCCGAAGTTCATCGGATGATATTGCGGCTTGCGGTGGCCAAGATGCCATTTGCCGATAAAGGCGCGGCGACCGTAACCCGCGCGGGCCAGCATCGCAGCGATCGTTTCCTCTTGCGGATCAAGGCCGAAATCGCTTCCCGGCGTTATCGTGTCGCCCATGATGCCAAAGCGATGGGGATAGCGTCCGGTCAGCAAGCCCGCCCGGGATGGCGAGCACAAGGCCGACACGTAGAAGTGATCGAGCACCATGCCCGATTGCGCGATGGCGTCGATATTGGGCGTGCGGAACTGCGCCCCGTTAAATCCGACATCGGCAAAACCCAAATCGTCGGCGACGATCACCAGGAAGTTCGGCCGCGCGTTTTGCCGTGCTTCGGTGGACTGGCCCACTTGCTTTGCGCTTTTGAGGCTGGTGTCCATCGCGCCACTCTGAGCCGCGGTACATGCAGCCATGGACAATCCCGCTGCCAAGGCCGTCACGCCGCGAACAAGCTTGAAGATAATTGCGGGACCCATGGTCATGCCTCCCTCTCCATTCGATATTTGGAGTTCGCTGTAATCGAAGACAAACCCTAATAAATCATATTTATAACTTAATATAAAAATGTCAACGCCTTGGCCGAAACTGCTCCAGCGCGGACGGCGACGGGGACAGGATCGCGGACGACCATCGCGATGGCTCGGCTAATCCATACCCCGCACGACATTCCTCATGGCAGCAACGGCATCGTTGAAATTGAACGATGCATGTCGTTGCAAGAAGCCGTTCGCCTGTGCATTCCGATCACCGAATTATCTGCCGAATAGGATTGAGGCGGAACGGAAGGTCTGCTTTTTTGCGTGCGCATTCCCGATTCCGGACCGTCAGCTATCGGGCAAACGGCGCAGCGACGCCGCCATGGAGAAGGGAGAAGGGGCGTGTTCGACACATTGACCCTCGCGGCGTTGCCCGCCGAAGGCGAAGCGATCCGGCCGGCGATCAGGGCGATCGCCGAGCAGGCGATAGCGAATGCAAGTGCAGACGTCCGCGCACGGTCCTGGTCGGGGTTCGACCGCGACTTCTCGCGGTTGCTCGGCAGATCGGGTTTTCTCGGGCTGACCTTGCCCAAATGCTATGGCGGCGCCGAATTGGGGCCGTTTGCGCGTTTCGTCGTCGTCGAGGAATTGCTGTCGGCGGGGGCGCCGGTCGCGGCGCACTGGATCGCCGACCGGCAGAGCGCGCCGCTGATCCTCAATTACGGCAGCGAGGCGCAGCGCGAATATTATATCCCGCGCATCTGTCGCGGCGAGCTGGTCTTCTGCATCGGGATGAGCGAGCCCGGCTCGGGTTCGGACCTTGCGAGCGTGCGCACCCGCGCCGAACGGACTGCCGCCGGCTGGCGGGTTAACGGACAGAAAATCTGGACCACCAACGCGGCGCACGGCGACTATATGATCGCGCTGCTGCGCACTTCGGGCAGCGCCGGCGACCGGCACGCCGGCCTCTCGCAGCTGATCATCGACCTCAAGGCTCCGGGGGTCACCGTGCGCCCGATCACCGACCTGACCGGCGATGCCCATTTCGCCGAGGTCTTTTTCGAAGATGTCGAGCTGCCCGCCGATGCGCTGATCGGGGAGGAAGGGGAGGGGTGGAAACAGGTGACCGCCGAACTCGCCTTCGAACGCAGCGGCCCCGAGCGCATCTATTCGAGCGTCGTGCTGCTCGACGCTTGGATCGCGCATTTGCGCGACGCCCGCCGCGACGATCCGGCAACTTGCGCGCTGGTCGGCGATTTCACCGCGCGCCTCGGAACGCTGCGCGCGATGTCGATCGCTTGCACCGCGCGGCTCGCGCTCGGCGAAAGCCCGGTGGTCGAGGCATCGCTGGTCAAGGATCTGGGGACGCGTTTCGAACAGGAACTGCCGACCCGCATCGGCGACGATCTGGCGTCGCATCCAGACGAGGGGGTCGACGCCGAACTCTACCGGACCTTGCTTTATGTGACGCATATCGCGCCGAGCTTTTCGCTGCGCGGCGGTACACGGGAAATTTTGCGCGGGATCATCGCGCGCGGCATGGGATTGCGGTGACAGGATGAGCGAATTTCTCGAACCTTTCGAACGGATGCTCGAAAATGTGTCGACCCCGGCGGCAGTGCGCGCCATCGAGCGTGGCGGGTCCCCCGATGCGATGTGGCAGGCCTTTGCCGAATCGGGCTTTCTCGATGCGCTGGTGCCCGAGGAACGCGGCGGCGCCGGTCTGGCCCTTGCCGACGTTCAGCCGCTGTGGATGGCTCTCGGTCGCCATGCGGTGCCGTTGCCGGTCGGCGAGACGATGATCGCGCGCGCGCTGCTTGATGGCGCGCCCGATGGTCCGGTCGCGCTCGCAGTCGCGGCGCCGGGGCAGAGCGTCGTCGTTCCCTTCGGGCTGGTCGCAGCATATATGCTGATCGAGTCCGATTGCGCGCTTCACATGGTCGAGGCGTCGGGCGCGCTCACGGGCGTCGTCGCAAGCCTTGCCGCGCGGATGACGTGCAACGATCTCCCATCGCCACACTCCACCGCACCGACGAGCGGCCTCCGCCCCATCGCGGCGATCCTGCGCGCGGCGCTGATTGCGGGCGCGTCCGGGCGCGTGACCGAAATGACCGCCGCCTATGCCAATGAACGGGTCCAGTTCGGCAAGCCGATCGGGCGCCAGCAGGCGTTACAGCAACAGATGGCGATCATGGCCGAAGAAATGGTCGCGGCGCGCATCGCCTCGCAGCTCGGCTGCGCGGGTGGCTTTCCCCCGTCGCTGGTCGCCGCCGCGACCGCGAAAGCGATCGCGAGCCGCGCCGCGGCGCGCGTCGCGGCGACGGCGCACGCGGTCCACGGCGCGATCGGGATCAGCGAGGAGCATGACCTCCAGCTCTTCACCCGCCGCCTCCACGAATGGCGCCTCGCCGACGGATCGGAAAGCTATTGGAACGGCCTGCTTGGACGCGAACGGCTGGTGAGCGATGCGCGTTCCGTCGATTTCGTGCGTGCCCATCTTCAACCGGAAGCGGCGACCGGCTGATGCGCTAGGCGAGCCGGCCGCCGAAGCGTTGCAGGCCCCGACCCGCAGCCACTCGCCGGCGGCCGGACAGCGGTTCGCGGTGAGAGGCTAAAGAAATGCGCAGCCTCGGATATCGGAATGGTGGGTTTTCAAGGTCATCATAAGCATCCTTCAGGCAAGCGCCAGATTGATGCGCCTGATTCACCTCACTTGCTCGCGGGGCATATTCCGATGGCTGCATCGCGCCCAACCCAAGTCGTACCCGGACCGTCGACGACTTCTCGAAACCTGCTGATCGCGCGTTTCGCAGCAAATCTCACGTTTCCAGCCGACGTGTTCCCAGCCATTTCACCATGGCGGGGTCGCGGTGGTCGAAGAAGCTGCTCGCCCCTTGGTCGAGTGTCGCGATCGCGGCCACATCTTCCGCGCTCAGTTCGAAATCTAACACTGCGAAATTCTCGGCCATACGGTCCTTGCGGACCGACTTGGGGATCGCCACTACGCCTCGCTGGATGAGCCAGCGCAGGACCACCTGCGCGATCGACTTGCCGTGCCGCTCGCCGATCGAGCGGAGCAGGTCATTCTCGAACAAGCCATTCTTCCCTTCGGCGAACGGACCCCACGCCTCGGTCTGGATGCCATGCTCACGAAGCAGCGCCTCGGCTTCCGCCTGCTGATGGAACGGATGGATTTCGATCTGGTTGACCGCCGGGACTATCTCGTTGTGGAGCACGAAATCGACGACCCGGTCGGGGTAGAAGTTGCTGATCCCGATCGCCCGGTTCTTGCCCGCGCGGTGCAACTCCTCCATCGCGCGCCACGCGCCGTAAACATCGCCATAGGGCTGATGGATGAGGTAGAGGTCGAGATAGTCGAGCTGAAGTTTGTTGAGCGATCGTTCGAACGCCGCCTTGGCGCCGTCGTAGCTTGCATCTTCGACCCAGAGCTTCGTGGTGACGAAGATGTCCGCCCGGTCGATCCCGCTGCCCCGGATCGCGGCGCCGACCGGCGCTTCATTGCCATAGGATGCCGCGGTGTCGAGCAGGCGGTAGCCGACGTCGAGCGCATCGCGGACGCTGCGCTCGCACTCCGCCGGATCGGGCACCTGGAATACGCCAAAGCCGAGGAGGGGCATGTCGACGCCATTGTTGAGCGTGACCGTTGGGGTGGTGCTTGTCATGATCTTTCAGTCCCTTGTTAGTAGCCGGATGAAGTCGGTTGGCCGGTTGATCGCGCGGGCTAGACGGTCTCGATGGTGTCCAGCCAGCCCTTGACCTCGGTCATCGTGCGGCGCTCTTGATCGGCTTCCATGACGAACGGGTCTTCGATGCGCGCGCCAACGGCATGGCTTCGAAGCACGGCGGCACTGCTGCCCGGCCCGAAGCCGCCATGGGTGATGAACGGGCGGAGCGTTTTTCCCGTCAGGTCGTGCGCCTTCAGGAAGGAGCGGATCACAGGCGGTGCGGTCTCGCCCCAGATCGGAAAGCCCAGATAGATTTCGTCATAAGCGGCGATATTCGCCACCCGCTCGGCGAGCGGCGGTTCGAAGCCGCTGTCGCGTTCGCGCGTTGCCTGTGCCACATTCGCTTCATAATCGGCGGGGGTTGGGCGGAGCGATCCCGTCCTCGACGATATTCAGCAGCAGGCCGATCACAGCGTCGATCAATATATGTTCCGGGGGTCTGCCCGTGTTCAGGAGCTTATGGTCGAGCTATGGGGACCCGTTCTCGATCGAGCGAGAGCCCAAGGAAAGATACGCGATGGAATCGACAATGATCGCGCCGTCGAGTGGATCCGCAACGTACATGCGATGCTGACAATGCGGGTCGATTACTCTGAAACCAAGCAAACGGAGATGCTCCGCGACTTTCTGGTCCCTGCCATCACAAGGTAGCTTGGGTGCGAGATTATCCCGCTTGGATGCAATGTCCGGTTTGGATTGGCTCCGCTCAAGAGGCGACAGGCCGCTAACGGTCAGAAACAAATCCTCGTGCATGGGCTTTGCTGGTCAGAAGACTACGCCAATGTAACCGGGAACGGCGCAGGGCTACGCTGCTGTACCCATAAGTGCGCTTGGAAACGCTGCAGCTTGCACTTCTGCGCCAGCCTACGCGAAGCCGTTTTTCCCGTTGCAGTGCCGGGTCGACCTACGATATTTTGCTCTGCGATAAGCGTGAAAACTCTCTTCGTCGCTACCCCCAAGTAGGGGCGCCAAGGCTGGCGAATGTCGCGCAAAGCCAGGGTGCTTTGGCGTGGGCTTCGTGCGTCTGGAAAAGAATGGCTCCCCGGGTAGGATTCGAACCTACGACCGATCGATTAACAGTCGATTGCTCTACCGCTGAGCTACCGAGGAACACGCCGCCGATGCGGGCAAGGCGGCTCCTTTGCCGCCAACCGATATAATTATCAAGAGGGTTTTGGCGGCTTTGTGATTCTCAGACGATAAATTGTTCCATTGCGATGCGTTCGTCGAGGCCCTGGTCGGGGTCGAACAGCAGAGTCAGCGGCCGGCTGCGGTCCGTGGTCACCAATACCGTCTTCACATCGCGGATCTCGCGCTGGTCGGCGACCGCGCTGACCGGGCGTTTCGCGGCTTCGCGGACGTTGAACCGGATGCTCGTCGATTCGGGGACGAGCGCACCACGCCAGCGCCGCGGGCGAAAGGGGCTGATCGGCGTCAGCGCGAGCATTGCGGAATCGAGCGGCAGGATCGGGCCATTGGCGCTGAGGTTATAGGCGGTCGATCCCGCGGGGGTCGACACGAGCACGCCGTCGCAGGCGAGTTCCTCCAGCATCGTCTTTTCGTTGATCAACACCTCGAGCTTCGCCGCCTGGCGCGTTTCGCGGAGCAGCGAGATTTCGTTGATCGCGGGCAATATGTGACGCTCGCCGCTGACCGTCGTGATGTCGCCCGACAGCGGGTGGATCAGATAGGGGCGGGCAGCGGCTATGCGGTCGAGTAGCCCCTCGATACGAAACTCGTTCATCAGGAAGCCGATCGTGCCGCGATTCATGCCGAACACGGGCAGGCTGCGGCGCTGGTCGAGCAGTTGGTGCAACATGTGCAGCAGAAAGCCGTCGCCGCCGAGCGCGATCAGCAGGTCGGCCTCGGCGAGGTCGACGAAATCATAGAGCGGGCGCAGTTCGGCTTCCGCTTCCATGGCTGCGGGCGCGTTCGATGCGACAAGCGCGATCTTGCGAAACATCATGTCCCCTCGCGGACGGCCTGTCAGCCGCCCGTTGCACTCATATGACGCGCGACCGCCGGTCCCGACTTTCGTTCGATATGAAAGTCATGCGCGCGGGGTTTGCCAGCCAATGCGTGATCAATCAAGCCGTCGACATCGCCGCCATCGCGAAGCGCGGCGCGCAGGTCGACATGATCGTCCTGGCCAAGGCACATATAGATGCGGCCTTCGACGGTCAGGCGGATACGATTGCATGTTGCGCAGAAATTGTCGCTGAGCGGTGTGATCAGGCCGAGCGTCACCGGGCTTCCCTCGATGGCGAAATAGCGCGCCGGACCGCCCGTGCGCTGGTCGACCGGATAGATTGCGTGCGCGTCGCGCAGCGGCGCCACGAAATGGTGGAGCGGGATGTAATGATCGCTGCGATCCTCCGCGACCTCGCCCAGCGGCATGGTTTCGATGAGCGTGAGGTCGCAGCCGGCCCTGGCGCAATAGTCGAGCATCGGGAGCAACTGGTCCTCGTTGAGACCGGCGAGCGCGACCATGTTGATCTTGATCGCGAGGCCCGCAGCGCGCGCGGCGTCGATCCCGCTCAGCGCGACATCGAGGTCGCCGACGCGCGTGATGTGCCGAAACGCCTTGGGGTCGAGCGTGTCGAGGCTGACGTTGATACGGCGCACGCCGGCCTGCGCCAGCATCGGCGCATGTTCGGCGAGCCGCATCGCGTTGGTGGTCAGCGTCAGTTCGTCCAGCCCATGGCCGATCAGCGCGCCGAGGCGCATCGCCAGCGTGTCGATCCCGCGCCGCACGAGCGGCTCGCCGCCGGTCAGACGGATGCGGCGAATACCGCGCGCGACGAAACGCTCGGCAAGTTCGGCCATTTCTTCGATGCTAAGCACCGCCGATTTGGGCAGGAAGGTCATGTCTTCGGCCATGCAATACCGGCAGCGCAGGTCGCAGCGATCGGTGACCGACAGACGCAAGTAACTGATCCGCCGGCCAAGTCCGTCGATCAGGGGCGCCGGCGACGCGGCGCGATAAGATAATGGGACAGTCACGGACATATTGTGGTGCAAAAGGCACGATCTTGGCAAGGAAAGCCTGCTAGGGAAGCGCGATGAATCATCTGCCCGACTCCCTTTCCGCCTGTGCCCGCAAACTCGAAGCCCTGCACGCGCGGTACGACGCCGATGCAGGCGTCATTCTGGTTCAGGTTGACCAGATGGCGCGCATCAACAACAGCGCCGGGACCGCGACGGGCGACTCGGTGCTCGACGAAATCGGGCGGCGGCTCGAAAATTTCGCCAGCGATGAATTCGGCCAGGGATCGTGCGTCGATCGGCTCGACGGACCGCGCTTCCTGATCGTCCCCGCGACGCCGATGTCGCTCGGCGCGCTCCGCGCCCAGGAACGCGCGCTGCACGTCGCGCTCGCCGAGCCGATTGTCGGCGACCCGAACGGCCGCCTGTCGATCCGCATCGCCGCCGCGCTGATCACGCGCGACGAATCGGTTGCCGAACAGCTGCGCGCCGCCGGTGACCAGCTTGCGCGGCCGGCGTCGGCGCGCGACGGGGTGATGGTCCGCGCCGCGCTGTCGCGGAACGAGGTCGTGATCCACTACCAACCGCAATATGACGTCGCGACCGGCGAAATGACCGGGGTCGAAGCCCTGCTGCGCTGGCAGCATCCCGAACTCGGCTTGCTGGGCGCGGGGCCGCTCGTGACTGCGGCGCGCGCCGCCCGGCTCGAATGCGAGCTGACCGAACATGCGCACCGCGTCGCGCTCGCGGAAATGGCGACCTGGCCCAAGGCGCTCGCCGGGCTTCGCGTCTCGCTCAACATCACCGCCGCCGATCTCGGTGATCCCGAATTCGCCGGACGCTTCGCCGCGATGGCCAAGACGGCGAAGGTCGATCCCGACCGGCTGACGCTCGAACTCACCGAACAGGCGATGTTGAGCGATCCGGCGAGCGCGGCTGAACAGCTCGCGCAAATCCGCGCGCACGGCGTGGCGATCGCAATCGACGATTTCGGAACCGGCTATTCCAGCCTGTCGCTGCTCGCGCGGCTGCCGATCGACTATCTCAAGATCGACAGCGGCTTCACCCGGACGATCGACGGCAGCGACCGCGACCGCATCGTGGTGCGCGCGATCGTTGACCTGGCGCGCGCGCTTGGGCTGCTGGTGGTCGCCGAGGGAATCGAGAATGAACGGCAACTCGAACGCCTGTCCGAACTCGGCGTCGCGACCTGGCAGGGATTCCTGAAATCGGGGCCGGTGCCGTCGAGTCAATTGCTGGATTTATTGAATACCTAAATTCCGTTCGCCCTGAGCTTGTCGAAGGGCCGCTCTTTCTTTTGCCGTCGGAGGAAGAATGGACGGTGCTTCGACTAGCTCAGCTCGAGCGGAAGACAAGGCGTCAGGGCTCTATGACGCCTGCCGCGCCAGCTTGCCCAAACCTTTCGATAATTGCAGCGCGCCATTGAGCCGCGCCCCGGTGCTGACCCAGTCGCCGCTGACCGACAATTTGTTGTCGGGCCGGATACGCGCACGGCCTTTCAGTCGCTCGACATAGGCGATGAGACCGGGGACGTTCGCGAACTGGTCGCCGTGGAAGCTGACCAGCGCGCCCTTGGTGCCGACGTCGAGCTTGGCGATGCCCGCGAGTTTCGCGTTGGCCTTGATTTCCATCAGCTGGAGGAGGTTCGCGGTCTCGGGCGGCAGCGGGCCGAAGCGGTCGATCATCTCGGCGGCGAAGGCATCCAGCGCGGCGCGATCCTCGGCCTCGTTGAGGCGGCGATAGAGCGCCATGCGCAGCGGCAGGTCGGGGACGTAATCGTCGGGAATCAGGATCGGCGCGTCGACGGTAATCACGGGCGACAGCGCTTCGCGCGGCGGCGCGGCGCCCATGCCTTCGGCCTTTGCCACCAAAATCGCCTCTTCGAGCATCGACTGATAGAGTTCGAAGCCGACTTCGCGGATATGCCCCGATTGCTCGTCGCCGACGAGATTGCCCGCGCCGCGAATGTCGAGATCGTGGCTCGCGAGCTGGAAACCCGCGCCCAATGTGTCGAGATCGCCGAGCAGCTTGAGCCGTTTTTCGGCGGTGTCGGTGATCGCGCCGCCTTCAAGCGTCGTCAGATAGGCATAGGCGCGCGTCTTCGACCGCCCGACACGGCCGCGCAGCTGATAAAGCTGTGCAAGGCCGAAACGGTCGGCGCGGTGGACGATCAGCGTGTTGGCGCTCGGAATGTCCAGCCCGGACTCGACGATCGTCGTCGATACGAGCACGTCATATTTGCGATCGTAGAAGGCGCTCATCCGCTCCTCGACATCGCCCGGCGCCATCTGGCCGTGCGCGACGACATATTTGATCTCGGGCACGCGCGTGCGCAGGAATTCCTCGATGTCGGGCAGATCCTTGATGCGCGGGGTAACGAAGAAGCTTTGCCCGCCGCGATCATGCTCGCGAAGCAACGCCTCGCGGATCACGACCGGATCCCACGGCGCGACATAGGTGCGAACCGCGAGGCGATCGACCGGCGGGGTCTGGATGACGCTAAGCTCGCGGAGGCCCGACATCGCCATCTGAAGCGTGCGCGGGATCGGGGTCGCGGTGAGGGTCAGGACGTGGACGTCGGCCTTGAGCTGCTTCAGCCGCTCCTTGTGGACGACCCCGAACCGCTGCTCCTCGTCGACGATGACGAGGCCGAGATTCTTGAATTCGACCGACTTGGCGATCACGGCATGGGTGCCGACGACGATGTCGATCTGGCCGCTCGCGAGGCCGTCGCGCGTCTTCTGCGCTTCGCTCGCGGGGACAAGGCGCGACAGGCGGCCGATATTGACCGGGAAGCCTTTGAAGCGTTCGACGAAATTCGTGTAATGCTGACGCGCGAGCAGCGTGGTCGGGACGACGACCGCGACCTGAACGCCCGCCATCGCCGCGACGAAGGCGGCGCGCAGCGCGACCTCGGTCTTCCCGAAACCCACGTCGCCGCAGACGAGCCGGTCCATCGGGCGCCCCGACGCCATATCGGCGAGCACGTCGCCGATCGCGCGGTCCTGGTCGTCGGTTTCCTGATAGGGAAAACGGTCGGCGAAGGCGGGGTAGGCGGCATCCTGCGCGAGCAGTTCGCCCGACCGGAGCGCGCGCTGCGCTGCGGTCGCGAGCAGTTCGCCCGCGATCTCGCGGATACGCTCCTTCATCCGCGCCTTGCGGCGTTGCCATGCTTCGCCGCCCAATTTGTCCAGCGCGACGCCGTCGCTTTCGCCGCCGTAGCGCGAGAGGACATCGAGATTTTCGACGGGGACGTAGAGCTTGTCGCCGCCCGAATAGGTCAGCGCGACGCAATCATGGGGGCTGCTCCCGACCGGAATCTGGGTCAGCCCCTCGTAGCGTCCGATGCCGTGGTCGAGATGGACGACGAGGTCGCCGACGCTGAGCGTCGCGAGCTCGGCGAGGAAGGCATCGGCGCTCTTGCGGCGCTTCTGGCGGCGGACGAGGCGCTCGCCGAGAATATCCTGTTCGGTGAGCAGGCTGATCGCGTCGGAGGCGAAGCCGTGGTCGAGCGGCAGGACGATCATGGCGGTCGCGCCGCCGTTTTCCGACGAGGCGGTGCCGAGTGCATCCTGCCAGCTGTCGACCGGCGCAAGCGACGTCACCCCATGGTCGCGTAGCAATCCCGACAGGCGCTCGCGCGCCCCGCCCGAATAGCTCGCGATGATCGTGCGCCGGCCCTTGCGGCGCTCGTCCGACAGATGGTCGGCGACCTTGTCGTAAACGTTGAGGTCGGCGGTGCGTTCGGGGGTGAAGTCGCGCGCCGCAAAAGTTTCGAGGTCGACCACTGTCGCGGCGGGTGGGACGTCGAAGGGCGTGACGATATGGATCGGGCGGTCTTTCGCCGCCGCGGCCCATTCGCCTTCGCTCAGATAGAGCGCCTCGGGCGCGAGCGGGCGGTAGCTGCCCGGCGACTCGCGTTCGGCGGCAACGCGGTTGGCGTGATAGTCGGCGATCGCGGCAAAGCGCGTCTCGGCGGTCGCCTCGGTGCGGTGGCCGCGCAGCACCGGCGTCGCGGGGTCGATATGGTCGAAGAGGGTCGCCAGCCGTTCCTCGAACAGCGGCAGCCAGTGATCCATGCCTGCCTGCCGGCGCCCGTCGCTGACCGCCTGATAGAGCGGATCGCCGGTCGATTGCCCGCCGAACAGATCGCGATAGGCCGAGCGGAAACGCTTGATCGTTGCTTCGTCGAGCAGGGTTTCGGAGGCCGGGAGCAGTTGCAGCGCCTTGGCGGGGCCAAGGCTCCGCTGGTCGGCGGGGTCGAAGCGGCGGATGCTCTCGATCTCGTCGCCGAAGAAATCGACGCGCAGGCCGGTTTCCTCGCCCGCGGGAAACAGATCGAGGATGCCGCCGCGCACCGCGAACTCGCCCTGATCGGCGACGGTATCGACGCGGCTGAAGCCGTTCGAGACGAGCAGTTCGGCGAGCGCATCGCGATCGATCCGCTGCCCCGCCGCGAGCGTCGTCGCGAGCTGGCGGATGCGAAAGGGCGTGAGCGTGCGCTGCGTGATCGCGGCGACCGTCGTAAGGATCAGTTCGCCGCGTTTCGCCGGCTGTTGCAGCGCCGACAAGGTTGCGAGCCGATCGGCGCTGGCGCGCATCGACGGACCCGCGCGGTCGTAGGGCAGGCAGTCCCATGCGGGGAAGCGGTGCACGATCAGGTCGGGCGCAAAGAAGGGCGCCGCGTCGGCGACCGCCTGCATCGCCGCGTCGTCGGTCGCGACATACACGAGCCTCCTGTCGCTGGCGCGCGCGAGGTCGGCGAGCAGCAGCGGCAGGAAGCCGTCGGCGGCGCGCGCGAGCGTCAGCGGCGTCGCTGCCGACGCGATGGCGGCGAATATGTCGGCGGCGCTCCGGGTCATGGCAGCGGTATATAGTCCAGCCGGCGCATCGCGGCGATCATGTCGGGGCGGTCGAGATGCGCGGGCGGTTCGCCGGTGCCGAGCGCCCATGCCATGATATCGACGTCGTCCTCTTCGACGACGATTTCGAACCAGGCGATCTCTTCTTCGCTCCACCCCGCCGAATAGCGGTCGAAAAAGCCGCCGATCATATAGTCGGCCTCGCGCGTGCCGCGGTGCCAGGCGCGGAATTTCAGGCGTTTGAGGCGGTCGGTCATGGCGGGCCTTTTAGAGCGGTTGGGCAATGTATCAACGGACATTCCCCAACCCGTTCGCATCGAGCGAAGTCGAGATGCCCATCGGCTCGGCGGCTTGCCTTCCGGGTGTCTCGACTTCGCTCGACACGAGCCGAAAGACGAGGCTAGACACGCCTAGCGATGCGACCCGAAATCCTCAATCCACTCTTTGCCGCGCTGACCGACCTCAAAGGCGTCGGGCCGCAGCTTGCCAAGCCGCTGACGCGGCTGGGGCTGGAGCGCGTCGTCGATGTGCTGTTCCATCTGCCAACGGGGCTGATCTCGCGCTTTCCGGTCGATCGGCTCGATCAGGCGCTTCCCGGGCAGACGATCATCGTCGAACTGACGGCGCAGGATTATCGCCCGGGCCGGAGTCCGCGCGCGCCGTTCGGGGTCGATGCGTTCGACAGCGCGGGCGACCATGTGCGGCTGGTCTATTTCGGGCGGACCTCCGGCCTTGCACGCAAGCTCTTCCCCTTGGGCGAAAAGCGCCGCGTGTCGGGGCGGCTCGATCTCTATGGCGAGATGCGCCAGATCGTGCATCCCGATCAGGTCGTCGAACCGGGCGACGAAGCGGGGATCGCCGAGCATGAACCCGTCTATCCGCTGACCGAGGGGCTCACCAACGCGCGGCTGTCGCAACTCGCACAGGTCGCGCTCGAACGGCGCCCCGAGCTTGCCGAGTGGATCGATGGGCCCTTGCTGACCAGCCGCAATTGGCCGGCTTGGAACGCCGCGATGGCGCGCGCGCATGCCAGCCCGCGCGACGAGGTGGCGCGCGACCGGCTCGCCTATGATGAGATTTTCGCGAGCCAGGTCGCGCTGATGCTGATCCGGCAGGGCCTCAGGACGCGCAAGGGCAGGGCGATCGTCGGCGACGGCCGGTTGACCGATGCCCTCCAGCTACCGTTCGGCCTCACCGGCGCGCAGGAGCGCGTCGGGCGCGAGATTGCGGGCGACATGGCGCAGGACATGCCAATGCTGCGCATGCTGCAGGGCGACGTTGGGTCGGGCAAGACGCTGGTGGCGCTGCGCGCGATGCTGGCGGCGGTGGAGGCGGGGACGCAGGCTGCGCTGCTTGCGCCGACCGAGATTCTCGCGCGCCAGCATTTTGCGACGCTGCAACGGATGCTCGGCGGTTTGCCCGTGAACCTCGCAATCCTGACCGGGCGTGACAAGGGCAAGGCCCGCGAATCGACGCTGATGGGGCTCGCCGATGGCAGCATCGACATCCTCGTCGGCACCCACGCGATCTTCCAGCAGGCGGTGACCTACAAGGACCTGGCGCTTGTCGTCGTCGACGAGCAGCACCGCTTCGGCGTCGCGCAGCGGCTGATGCTCACCCAAAAGGCCGTGCGGCCGCCGCACCTGCTCGTGATGACCGCAACCCCGATCCCGCGCACGCTGCAACTCGCCAATCATGGCGAGATGGACGTGTCGCAGATCGACGAAATGCCGCCGGGGCGCACCCCGGTCGATACGCGCGTCATCTCGCTCGACCGGCTGGACGATGTCATCGACAGCCTCGACCGCCATCTCGCGACCGGGGCGCAAGCCTATTGGGTCTGCCCGCTGGTGGCCGAGAGCGAAGGGAGCGAACTCGCCGCGGCGGAAGACCGGGCCGTGCTGCTTCGCGAACGGCTGGGCGGCGCGCGCATCGGGCTGGTCCACGGCCGGATGAAGGGGCCAGAGAAAGATGAGGTGATGGCCCGCTTCCAGGCCGGAGAGATCGGCGTGCTCGTCGCGACGACGGTGATCGAGGTCGGGGTCGATGTACCCGCCGCCAGCCTGATGATCGTCGAACATGCGGAGAATTTCGGGCTCGCGCAGCTCCACCAGCTCCGCGGCCGCGTCGGACGCGGCGCGGCGAAATCGGTGTGCCTGCTGCTGCGCTCGCAGAACCTTTCCGAAACGGCGCGCGAGCGGCTGGCGCTGATGCGCGAAACGAACGACGGTTTCGTGATTGCCGAGAAGGATCTGGAACTGCGCGGCGGCGGCGAATTGCTCGGACTCAAGCAGTCGGGAGATGCCGATTACAGGCTCGCGACACCCGAACAGCTGGTGCGCCTGCTGCCGGTTGCGCACGACGACGCACGGCTGTTCGTCGAGCGCGACGGCGGCATGGAAGGGGTGCGGGCCGAGGCGGTGCGCCTCTGCCTCTATCTGTTCGAGCGCGATGCGGCGGTGCCGCTTTTGCGGAGCGGATGATCTTCTCGCCTCCCGCAAGCGGGAGGGGGAACCAGCTTGGGCTTCAAACTTTGGATTTAGTTGACGTCCCCACGCGCCCCCATCGCGCGGATCATCGGCAGATAATCTTCGACCGAGATCGACTTTTCGAACTGCACACCGGTCTTGCCGCCGAGCGACCAGACCACCTTCGCCGCGGTGCGGCCGATGATCGGCATGCGGAAAACGACGAGGTCGCCGGGCTCAAGCCCGCGCTCGAAGCGCATCAGCAGGCCGTCGGCGCTGATGTTGACGCAGGTGCACATTTCCTGCCGTCCGTCGGGCATGACAAAGGGCAGGCGGCAATAGACGTCGCTACGCGGAGCGATCCGCTGGTCGAGGCCGACATAGTGGGCCTTGCTGGTGTCGATCTTGCGCATATCCGTGGACCTTGTTGATTTGGCCATGACGATCCATTCGATTGCTGAAGAAGTGGTAAACGCTTTTGTGCGCGTTACCGCACCACAAGGCCATGTTTTTTTGATCCGAGGCTCAGCGGAACAGCATTCTCGCCGGGCTGGATCAACTGGTGCGGGTCGCGGACGACGTTACCATCGACTTTCACCGCGCCCTCGTCGAGCTTGCGGCGGGCCTCCTTGTTCGAGGCGGCGAAGCCGAGTTCGCGCAAGGCGTCGACGACGCTGATCCCTTCGGCGGGGGCGATCGCCTGCGGCAGGTCGCCACCGATCTGTCCCTTTTCAAAGGTTTGCGTCGCGGTCTCGGCGGCGGCCAGCGCGGCGTCGGCGCCGCGGCACATCGCGGTCGCTTCGTTCGCGAGGATTTTCTTCGCCTCGTTGATCTCCGCGCCCTCGAGCGCGTCGAGCCGCGCGATCTCGCCCAGCGGCAGGTCGGTGAACAGCTTCAGGAACTTGCCGACGTCGCGGTCGTCGCAGTTGCGCCAATATTGCCAATAGTCAAAATGGGACAGTTGTTCGGGATTAAGCCAGACCGCACCGGCGGCGGTTTTGCCCATTTTGACCCCCGCCGCGGTCGTCAGCAACGGCGTCGTGAGACCATAGAGATCGGCGCCATCCATGCGGCGGCCCAGCTCCATCCCGTTGACGATATTGCCCCACTGGTCCGATCCGCCCATCTGCAAACGGACATTCATGTCCTTCGACAGGTGGCGGAAGTCGTAGCCTTGGAGGATCATGTAGTTGAATTCGAGGAAGGTCATCGGCTGCTCGCGTTCGAGCCGCAGCTTGACCGAATCAAAGGTCATCATGCGGTTGATCGTGAAGTGCGTGCCGACTTCTTGCAGCAGTTCGATATAGCCGAGCCGGCCGAGCCAGTCCTGATTGTCGACCATCACCGCATCGGTCGGGCCGTCGCCGAAGATCAGGAACTGCTGGAAGATGCTGAAGATCGACGCGATATTCGCGGCGATCGTCGCGTCCGACAGCATCCGTCGGCTTTCGTCGCGCCCGGTCGGGTCGCCGATCCGCGTCGTCCCGCCGCCCATCAGCACGACCGGCTTGTGCCCCGTCTGTTGCAGGCGGCGCAGCATCATGATCTGGACGAGGCTGCCGACGTGCAAGCTGGGCGCGGTCGCGTCGAATCCGATATATCCGGGGACGACCTGTTTCGCCGCGAGCGCATCGAGCCCTTCCGCGTCGGTCATCTGGTGGATATAGCCTCGCTCGTCGAGAAGGCGCAGCAGGTCGGATTTATAGTTCGTCATAGCGGGCGGGCGCTTAGCATGGGGTTTGATATTTGGATAGCATGCGCAAGGAACTGATCTGCCACCCCCACACGCCGGGCAAGGCGGTCCGATCGGTCGCGGTCGACGTCAGCCTGTCGTTCGAGGATGGTTTCGCGCTCCGCTATATCGTGGGGGGCGCGATCGCCGGCCTTGTGCTGCCCCATGGCGAGGGCGAACTGGTCATCGCCGACAGCGCGACCCGCGGATTGTGGGAAAGCACCTGTTTCGAGGCGTTCCTGACCGAAGAGGGGCAGCCCGACTATACCGAATTCAACTATGGCCCCGACGGACGTTGGGCCTGTTACCAGTTCGACGATTATCGCTCGCTACTGCGCACCGACGAGCTCGCGCCGTGGGAAATGGTCGCCGAGCGTGGCGAGCAAAGCTATGCGTTGCGCGTCGAGCCCGGCATCTTCCCCGACGTCGGCGCAAAGCTCGCGCTGTCCGCGGTGATCGAGGAACTCGACGGCACCAAAAGCTATTGGGCGCTCGCGCATCCGCCGGGCAAGCCCGACTTTCATCATCCCGATTGCTTTGCGCTGACGCTTGAGGCACGCGGGCGGGCATGACGACCCTTTTCGGCATCGACCGCCTGCTCGCCGACCCGGCGCTTCGCAAACCGCTCGAAGGCAAGCGCGTCGCGCTGCTTGCGCATCCTGCCTCGGTCACTGCCGACCTGACGCACAGCGTCGATGCGCTCGTCGCGGCGGGGCTCGATATCACCGCGGTGTTCGGACCGCAGCACGGCGTTCGCGGTGATCTTCAGGACAATATGATGGAGTCGCCCGACTTCACCGATCCGGTCTATGGCATGCCGGTGTTCAGCCTCTATGGCGAGGTGCGCCGGCCGAGTGGCCAGTCGATGCACACCTTCGACGTGATGCTGGTCGACCTGCAGGATCTGGGCTGCCGCATCTACACCTATGTGACGACCTTGCTCTACATCCTCGAAGCCGCGGCGCAGCACGGCAAGGCGGTGTGGGTGCTCGACCGGCCCAATCCGGCGGGGCGCCCGGTCGAGGGCACGCGGCTTCTGCCCGGCTGGGAAAGCTTTGTCGGCGCAGGGCCGATGGTGATGCGACATGGCCTCACGATGGGCGAGATCGGACACTGGTTCATCCGCCACTTCGGCCTCGACGTCGATTATCGCGTGATCGCGATGGAGGGATGGGATCCGAAAGGCCCCGGCTTCGGCTGGCCGATTGATCGCGTGTGGGTCAACCCCAGCCCGAACGCCGCGAACGTCAACATGGCGCGCGCCTATGCCGGCACGGTGATGGTCGAGGGCGCGACCTTGAGCGAGGGCAGGGGCACGACCCGTCCGCTCGAGCTGTTCGGCGCGCCCGATATCGATGCGAAGGTGGTGATTGCCGAAATGCAGCGCCTCGCGCCGCAATGGCTCGGCGGATGCAAGCTGCGCGACATCTGGTTCCAGCCAACCTTTCACAAGCATGTCGGCCAGCTCAATAGCGGCGTGCATATCCATGCCGACGGGCCGTGGTACGATGACGATGCGTTCCAGCCGTGGCGCGTGCAGGCGCTGGGATTCAAGGCGATCCGCAGCCTCTATCCGGACTATCCGATCTGGCGTGGCAAGGATTTCAAATATGAATATACCGACGATGTGCTCGCGATCGACGTGATCAACGGCGGACCGGGCCTGCGCGAGTGGGTCGACGATGCGGGTGCAGATGCGGGCGATCTCGACGCGCTGGCGCTGCCCGACGAGGCGGCGTGGCGCGAAGAGATCGCGGATTTGCTGATTTATTGAGGGGCGAACAAATGCTGACGATCTGGCGGCGAAGCTTGGCGGCTGCGATCAGCATTGCCCTTGCATTCCCGATCGCAAGCTGCGCGGCCGAGCCGTCAGCCGCATCCTTCGTCGAGCGTGAGATCATTACGCTGCCGTTCCCCGGCGGGACCGATATCGAGCGTCTGAAGCAATCCCATCGTGATGTCGTCGGCCTGCTGCGGAAACGGGCAGCAGAAGAAGCGCGCGACTCAAAATATCAGCCTCATGTCGGCGTTTATACCGTTTTTCCTGCCAACCCTGCGCGCCCGCGGACCATCATTGGCGCGGTGACACCCCGCAAGGGTGTGTTCTACGCCGTGCCTTATGGCCATTATGTATCGCTGGACGATTACAATAATGGCCGGATAGAGCCGAAGGACAAGATCGATGTGTGCCGAATGGAAATGCGATGGGACCGGCTTCCGGGCGGGCCGATCGCGCCGGGGTTCGTCTGGGCGCGCATGTATATGCCGGACCTCGATTGCAAGTTGCCGCCGGCCGACCAGTTGGCCCTGCTGGATGAGTGGAAAAACCGCAAGGCAAGGCCGGACTATATCGTCGAAGACAAGGTTTCGGCAGGCGATGTCAGCGTTACGCTGATCCGGGAAGTTCGGCCGAAAGGCTCGGCATATCGGCCCTACGATGCCGTTGCGGCGTCGGCGAAGATGATGGAAGCCGGGGATGTTGTGACGTGGGCGATACCGTTGATCGAGGATAACGAGACCGCATCGGTCGTTGCGACGCGGCGCGGACGATTGTTTGCCTATTTTTCCGACGGAATTTACGCGCGGGACTTCCAGGACCTGATGTGCGTTGCCGATGGACTGTCATGGGCCGATATCGTGGCAGAGCCGGGCCTGCTCGGGACGGAGACCGCCCGGCGGTTCTGCCAAGACCTGATGAGGCAATATAGTGATCGCCGCAGCGAAGAGATGCAGCGCATCAATGAAAAATTGCCGCCGCCCTTAAGTATACCCATGACGCCCCGAAACTGACGGAGAGAAAGCAATGATGCAGCGACGGCAATTTCTGGGCACCGCGGCGATCGGCGGACTGGCGGCGACTTTGCCCGCGCCGGCGTTCGCCGCCGATACGGCCGGCCTTCCCAATCTCGCCGCCAAGGCAGTGCCGATCGGCAAGGCCGAGCGTGTGGCGCGGATCGCCAAGGCGAAGGAGTTGATGCGCGCGAACGACATCGGCGCGCTGTTGATCGAGCCGGGGTCGAGCCTCATCTATTTCACCGGGGTCGAATGGTGGCGCAGCGAGCGGCTGACCGCCGCGGTGCTGACGCGCGAGGGCGAGGTCGCGATCGTCACGCCCTTTTTCGAAGAACCGTCGGTGCGTGAGAGCCTGGGCATCGAGGCCGAGGTGCTGACATGGAACGAGGATGAGAACCCGCTCGCGGCGATCTCGGCGTGGCTCGGCAAACGCGGGCTGGCCAAGGGCAAGATCGGGGTCGAAGAAACGGTGCGCTATTTCGCGGTCGATGGACTGGAAAAGGCGATGCCCGATGCGACCGTCGTCAACGGCGCGCCGGTGGTGCGCGGATGCCGGATGCACAAGTCGCCCGCCGAAATCGCGCTGATGCAGGTCGCCGCCGACATCACGCTCGCCGCCTATCGCCACACCGCGCCGCGCATCGAGGCGGGGATGACCCCCGCCGACATCGGCGCGATCATGAAGAGCGCGACCGAAGCACTCGGGGGCAAGAGCGAGTTCGAACTGATCCTGCTCGGCGAAGCGAGTGCCTATCCGCACGGGTCGGGCAAGCCGCAGGCGGTGAAGCAGGGCGAAGTCGTGCTGATGGATTGCGGCGCGACCGTGCACGGCTACCAGTCCGACATCTCGCGCAGCTTCGTCTATGGCAAGGCGGGCGCGCGCCAGCGGCAGGTCTGGGACCAGATGCGCAAGGGGCAGGACGTCGCCTTCGCCGCCGCGAAGCTTGGCACCCCCGCGGGGACGGTCGATGACGCGGTGCGCGCCTATTATGAAAGCCTCGGCTGGGGACCGGGTTATAAGCTTCCCGGCACCTCTCACCGCACCGGCCACGGCATCGGGCTCGACGGGCACGAGCCGGTCAACCTGGTGCGCGGCGAGACGACGAAGCTCGCGCCCGGCATGTGTTTCTCGAACGAGCCGGGCATCTATATTCCCGGCGAGTTCGGCATCCGGCTGGAGGATTGTTTCTACATGACCGACAGCGGCCCAAAGTGGTTCAGCGAACCGCCGCCGTCGATCGACAACCCGTTCGGCTAATCCGGCATCCGCGGCCGCTGGACCAGACTGACCAGCACGAATGAGATGATCATCAGCAAATACCAGCTGCCGAGCTTTTCGAGCCCGACCATGTGCCAGCCGTCGTTCTGGCTCGGATAGGTCCAGGCGCGCGCGAAGGTGCCGATATTTTCGGCGAACCAGATGAACAGCGCGACGAGGCCCCAGCCCACGAGCAAGGGCATCCGGCGGTGGACATGGAGTGGACGGAACCACACCTGACAGCGCCAAAAGAGCAGCGCGGTCGCGGCGAACAGGAACCAACGGATGTCGTACAGCCAATGGTGGGCGAAGAAATTGACGTAGATCGCGGCGGCGAGGGCGTAGCTTGCCCAGACGGGCGGATAGCCGGTGTAGCGAAAATCGAAGATACGCCACACGCGGGCGATATAGCTGCCCACCGCCGCATACATGAAGCCCGAAAAGAGCGGCACCGCGCCAATGTGGAGCAGGCTCGCTTCGGGATATTGCCACGATCCCGCGGCGGTCTTGAACAATTCCATCACCGTGCCGACGATGTGGAAGATCAGGATGACGAGCGCCTCCTTCGGTGTCTCGAGCCGGAAGGCGAGCATGGCGAGCTGGATCAGCACCGCGCCGATGGTGATTGCGTCGTAGCGGTGGATGGCCGCGTCGTCGGGCCAGAAGAGATGCGTGCCGAGCAGCAGCGCGAGCATCAGGCCGCCGAACAGGCATGCCCAGCCCTGCTTGAAGCCGAAAACGAGAAATTCGAGGAACCAGCCGCGCGGTCCCGGCTCGACCGCCATCGCCTCCAGCCGCGAGCGGACAGCATGGAAGCGGCTGTGACCGCGTTCCGGTTCAGACATGGACGGCGACCCAGGCGATCAGCAACGCGGCAGGGAGTAGCAAAGCCTGCGCGAGAATCGTGCCAGCGAGGCGGCTTAGCGAAATGAAGGTGATCGCGCGCCGGAAATCGGCCTCGTCGACCTTCCCCTCGACCGCATCGTCGGTCATCACCGAGAGCTGCGGATCGATGAAGGCAAACAGGAGTATCGTCGCGAAACCGTTGATCAGCGCCGACAATTGTGAGGCTGTGACCCGGAATTCCGGGGCAAGGTAGCCGGCGTAGAGCGAGGCGACGACGCCGACGGCGAGCAGCGACTGCGCGAGGCAATTGGCGATGAGCACGCCCCAGCCGATCCCCTTCGGCATTTGCCAGCTCTTCAGATGCGAAAGACGGGGGAAAGTCAGCGATCGGCCCAGAGTGCGAACCCCGGCTGGACTCACCGCCTTCAGCGCCAGTTTCGTCGTCGAACGGTTGTCCTGATACCAGCCGATCGCGGCGGCGAACATGCGCTGCCCCGTCGGCACGAGCAATATGCCGACCAGCGTCGCGACGCTCGCCGCGGCGAGAACGAACTGCATATCGATGAATAGCGCGGTGCCGCTGCCGTCGTGGATACGCGTCTCGATGCGCTTGGCGAGGAAAGGGCCGAGAAAGCTGTTGGAAGTGCGCGAGAAGAGCACGAGGATGTTGAACAGCGCGAACGACATCGCGATCCGCCGCGTTCGCACCCCGGCGATGCGCGCGGCATAGGCGAGCGCGCCGATCAGGTTGATGAAGCCGGTGAGCAGCAGGATGGTGAGGAGGGGGAGGTCGATCATTGCGGGGTCTAATTTCTCGTCATTGCGAGCGAAGCGAAGCAATCCAGGGCGGTTTACGCGAACTCTGGATTGCCACGGGCCTTCGGCCCTCGCAATGACGATTAAATGAAACTGTGGATCAATGCTTGCGCGTCAGCTCGCGCATCGCATCGTCGAGGCCGGCGAGGGTCAGCGGATACATGCGGTCGTTCATCAGCTGTTTGATCAGCTTGACCGACTGGGTGTAGCCCCAATGCGCCTCGGGCACCGGGTTGAGCCACACCGCGGCGGGATAGACATGGGTGATGCGCTGGAGCCAGACCGCGCCCGATTCTTCGTTGAAATGCTCGACGCTGCCGCCCGGATGGGTGATTTCATAGGCGCTCATCGACGCGTCGCCGACGAAGATCACTTTGTAATCATGGCCATATTTGTGGAGAATGTCCCACATCTGGTGGCGTTCGGACCAGCGGCGCTTGTTATCCTTCCACACGCCCTCATAGGGGCAATTGTGGAAATAGAAGAATTCGAGATTCTTGAATTCGGTCGTCGCGGCGCTGAACAGTTCCTCGCACAGCTTGATGAAGGGGTCCATCGATCCGCCGACGTCGAGGAACAGCAGCAGCTTCACCGCGTTGCGCCGTTCGGGGCGCATCTGGATGTCGAGCCAGCCCTGCCGCGCGGTACCGTCGATCGTGCCCGGGATGTCGAGTTCGTCGTCGGCGCCTTCGCGCGCGAATTTGCGCAGGCGGCGGAGCGCGATCTTGATGTTGCGGGTGCCGAGCTCCTTGGTGTTGTCGAGATTCTGGAACTCGCGCTTTTCCCAGACCTTCAGCGCGCGTTTGTGCTTGCTCTCGCCACCGATCCGCACGCCCTCGGGATTATAGCCCGAATTGCCGAAAGGCGAGGTGCCGCCGGTGCCGATCCACTTGCTGCCGCCCTCGTGGCGCTTTTGCTGTTCCTCGAGCCGCTCTTTCAGCGTCTCCATGATCTTGTCCCAGTCGCCGAGCGATTCGATCGCCGCCATTTCCTCGGGGGTCAGGAATTTCTCGGCAACGGCTTTCAGCCAGTCCGCCGGGACATCGACCGGGTTCTGACCGTAATCCGAAATGATGCCCTTGAAGACCTTGTTGAACACCTGGTCGAAGCGGTCGAGCAGGCCCTCGTCCTTCACGTAAATCGCGCGGCTGAGATAATAGAATTGCTCGGGGCTGCGGTCGATCACCTCGCGGTCGAGCGCCTCCAGCAGCATCAGATGCTCTTTCAGGCTGGCGGGAATGCCCGCGGCGCGAAGCTCGTCGAGAAAGCCGAAAAACATGGCGCAGGCGTATCGCGTTCGCGCGGTGCGTGCAATCACTTTACGTTCACGTAAAGCGGCGGGAGGCAACATCTGGACCGCCGGTGTGCAACTGACCGGAAGCGACCGGAGGTTGCCGATAGAGATCTGTGCCCCGGCGAAAGCCGGGGTCCAGAAAGATGACGCTAACCCGGCATATTTCCGCACTGGGCCCCGGCTTTCGCCGGGGTGCACAAGGGTCAGCTCACCACCCCAAAACCGACATATCCGCGCATCCACCCATTGACCCCCCGTTAACCAATGTTGGGCATAGCTTCGCGATCATTCAGGGACGCGGGCAAGCCAATGAAATATGATCCGATCAACCCGGAGGCACAGATCCTCGACCAGTCGGTCGCGAGCGACTGCGGCGAGCTCGCCGTCGGGTGCAGCGACGCCGCAGGGCGGATCAAACGTGCGACCGACCAGATGGAACGGCAAATCGGCGAGCTTGGTCGGCTCGAGGAATATGTCGTCAGCCTCGAGGCAGACCAGCGCCAGATCGCCGATTCGACCGACGAGGCGAAACTGCTGTCGGCGCGCGCCTGCGAACAGCTCGACACCGGCGCCGAGCGCGTCAACGCCGCGGTCAGCGAATTCCGCTCGGTGATCGACCTCGTCGCGCGGCTTGGCACGCATGTCACCAATTTCGCCGCGGTGATGGAGCAGGTCCAGCAGGTCAGCCAGTCGATCGAATCGATCGCCAAGACGACCAACATGCTCGCGCTCAATGCCGCGATCGAGGCCGAGCGCGCGGGCGATGCCGGCCGGACCTTCGCCGTCGTCGCGGCCGAGGTGAAGAAGCTCGCGCAGAACACGCGCGGCGCGACCGACGAGATCCGCCGCAGTATCGGAAGCCTCGCCGCCGAGGCGAGCGGGCTCGTCACGGAAATCCAGTCGGGGGTCGAACAGTCGAGCCGCGCCGAGGCGCAGTTCGAAACGATCACCGACGCGCTCCACGACGCGACGCATCTCGTCGCCTTGCTCGACGACCAGAGCGACCGCATCGCGCAGTCGAGCGCGATGGTCCATGCCAATGGTGCGAAAGTGCGCGAGGCGCTCGATCTGGTGGTGAATTCGGTACGCGACAATAGTTCGACGCTGGAGGGCACGCGCGATTCGATCCTGTCGATGGAGCATGTGTCGAACCGCATGTTCAACGCGGTGATCTCCGCGGGGGTCAGTCCGCAGGATTCGGCGATCGTCGAACTCGCCGCGAAGGTGCGCGACGAATTCGTGGGCCTTGCCGAAAAGGCGATCGCGTGCGGCGAGCTGACGATGGATCAGCTTTTCGACGCCAATTATGTGCGCGTGCCGAACTCGAACCCCGAACGCTTCCGCACGAGCCTGTGCGACTGGGCCGACGCCCACTGGCGCCCGCTGTTCGACCGCATCGTCGCGAGCCACCCCGAAATCAAGATGTCGTCGGCGGGCGACATGAACGGCTTTCTGCCGACGCACATCACCGAATGCTCACGCGCGCCGACCGGCGACCTCGAGCATGACACGGCGCATTGCCGCAACGGCCGCATCCTGCTCGACGATACCGACATGGCGGCCAAGCGCAGCACCGCACCTTTCTTCATGACCGTCTATCGTCAGGAAGGCGACGGCATCAATTACCTGACCGTGCGCAACGTCTATATGCCCGCGATCATCGGCGGGCGCCGCTGGGGCGATGTCGAAGTGGCTTACCAGCTTTAATCTCGTCATTGCGAGCGTAGCGAAGCAATCCAGAGCAGTTTGCCACGTCCTGGATTGCTTCGCTACGCTCGCAATGACGAATTATACTGGTCTCAGCTGCCCTGACGGCGCGCCATGAAGGCGAGCTTTTCGAACAGCATCACATCCTGCTCATTCTTGAGCAAGGCGCCGTGCAAGGGCGGGATCGCCTTGCCGACGTCGCGGTTCTGGAGGACTTCGAGCGGCATGTCCTCGTTGAGCAGCAGCTTGAGCCAGTCGATCAGTTCGCTCGTCGACGGCTTCTTCTTCAAGCCCGGCACCTCGCGCACTTCGTAGAAGATGTCCATCGCGCGGCTGACCAGCGTCTTCTGGATGCCGGGGAAGTGGACCTCGACGATCGCGGCCATCGTGTCGCGGTCGGGGAATTTGATATAGTGAAAGAAACAGCGGCGCAGGAAGGCGTCGGGCAGTTCCTTTTCATTGTTCGAGGTGATGACGACGATCGGGCGTTCTTTCGCGGTGACCGTCTCGTCGGTCTCGTAAACGTGGAATGCCATGCGATCGAGTTCCTGGAGCAGGTCGTTCGGGAATTCGATGTCGGCCTTGTCGATCTCGTCGATCAAGAGGACAGGGAGCTTGGGCGAGGTGAACGCCTCCCACAATTTGCCCTTGCGGATATAGTTGCGGATGTCGTGGACGCGCTCTTCGCCGAGCTGGCCGTCGCGCAGGCGCGCCACCGCGTCATATTCGTAAAGCCCCTGCTGCGCCTTGGTCGTCGATTTGATGTTCCAGGTGATCAGCGGCGCGTCGAAGGCTTTTGCGATTTCTTCGGCGAGCACGGTCTTGCCTGTGCCGGGTTCGCCCTTCACGAGCAAAGGGCGGCGCAGCAAGGTCGCGGCGTTGACCGCGACCTTCAGGTCGTCGGTGGCGATATAGGCGCTGGTGCCTTCGAAGCGCATCGGCTGCTGCCTTTCCCTTAACGTGAACGTCAAGCTGGCATAGCGACGGAGGAAGATGCGCGCAAGCCGGAGGGGCGCCGCAATCAAAATCCTCCCTGTCGCGGAGCGAGTGGTGAGGGGCGGCGCCATAGCCCCTCCGTCGGCGCTTCGCGCTGCCACCTCCCCATGGCTTCGCCACAGGGAGGGATCAAATTTCAAGGGTGGAGGCGGCTTGCCGCCCGCGCGGCCATCAGGTCCCAAAGGCCGCTGTGCTGCGTGATGAGCTGTTGCGCACCGAACACCATCGCGCGCTCGATCGCGGGGGTATCGGCGACCATCGCGGCGAGCCGCGCGGTGCCCGGCAGGTCGGGCAGCGTGCAGGTCGGCGGCACCAGATCGAGCCGCAGCGCGCTGATGTCGAGCAGCACGCGTATCGTCCGCCAGTCGAGCGTCAGCGCGATTGCGGCGCCGAGCGCGCAGCCGTGGCGATCCGATTCGGCAAGCATGTCGAGCGCCTTGCGCTGCGCCGCGACGGCGGCCTCGCACTGCGCCTGTCCCTGGGTGCTGGGCACGGGTCCGACCGCCGAGGCGATCTTCGACAGGAAGGCGCGTTCCTGGACAAAGGCGTCGGCGGCCTCGTCCATCCACCGGCGCGACGCGGGATCGACCGCTTTGCGCGCGGCATTGTCGATCACGCCCGGATGGCGGCCATGGAGGAGGCAGAGGAAGTGCACGGCATCGGCGAGATTGCGCATCGCCTCGGGGCCGCTCGACAGCGCGCCCGAGCGGACGTGCGGATGCGCGCCGGTGCCGTCGCTGGCGACCAGCGAATCGAGCAGTTCGGCGACGCCGCGTGTCGGCGTTTTGGGCTGGGGGGACTGGCTCAACGCTCGATCCTCGCTGCGGCAAGGGCGCGCGCACCCAAGCCAATGGCATTACAGCGATCGGTCATAGGACAACGTCGTAAACGACGCGTTTATAAGCGGGGACGGATTTATGACGCGACTGTTTCAGGCGGGGACAGCGCGGAACGACGAAGGGACCGGCAAGCCCCGCGAGGAAGCTTGCCGGTCCCGTGCAGATGGCGCCGGGGGGGCGCCATCGGAGCGGACGGACCGGGCGGGGAGAGGGGTGTCCGGCCGGGTCCGCTCAAGCTGCGAGCGCGAGTTCTCCCGTCTTTTCGGGGGTCTTTTCGGCTTTCGGCGCGTCGGCTTCGATCGCCGTCAGCGCGGGTTGGCCAGCAGCGTGTTTCGCAGGGAAGATCAGCCGCGATGCGAGCACGACGAGACCGAGCGCGAAATAGGCCATGAAGGTCTGGGCGGGAAAAAAGAAGAGCGGCGCGATGAACGCGAGACGCAGATACAGCGGGTTGAAGCCGAAATCCTGGCCCACGGCCTCGCAGATACCGAAGAAGGTGTCGCGGCGGCGGAAGAGATTGGTGGTTTCGTTCTGCATTTTTTCGTCTTTCCCTTTGGCTGCGGGCTCTGCCCCGCGCTCGTGTCCCATGCTTCGCAAGGGGCGTGCCAATTATGCGGATGCGTGGATTTCCGGCCGATTTGACCCGGGCGTCATCCTAGAGGTGACGCGCGGATCGGGAATTTGTCCCATCAGTCGGGAAATGACACCATCATATCGTATCGTTTTTCATGGCGGTGAACTCGGGGGAGAGCGCCGCCGATATGGGCGGCAGGCATCCTCCTACAAGGGACGCATGAAAAAACGGCGACCGGTTAGACCGGCCGCCGTCAAAATTCGATGAATGTCGTCAGAAGGTTACCGACGGCGCTTACTGATCGAGGAAGCTGCGCATCTTGCGGCTCCGCGAGGGATGCTTCAGCTTGCGGAGCGCCTTCGCCTCGATCTGGCGGATACGTTCGCGCGTCACGCTGAACTGCTGTCCCACCTCTTCGAGCGTGTGGTCGGTGTTCATTCCGATACCGAAGCGCATGCGCAGCACGCGCTCCTCGCGCGGGGTGAGCGACGCAAGGACGCGGGTGACCGTTTCCTTGAGGTTCGACTGCACCGCGGCATCGACCGGGATCACGGCATTCTTGTCCTCGATGAAATCGCCGAGGTGGCTGTCTTCCTCGTCGCCGATCGGCGTTTCGAGGCTGATCGGCTCCTTGGCGATCTTCATCACCTTGCGGACCTTTTCGAGCGGCATCGACAGACGCTCGGCCATTTCCTCGGGGGTCGGCTCGCGGCCGCTTTCATGGAGGAACTGGCGGCTGCAGCGCACCAGCTTGTTGATCGTCTCGATCATATGGACCGGGATGCGGATCGTGCGGGCCTGATCGGCGATCGAGCGGGTGATCGCCTGGCGGATCCACCAAGTCGCATAGGTCGAGAATTTGTAGCCGCGGCGATATTCGAACTTGTCGACCGCCTTCATCAGGCCGATATTGCCTTCCTGGATGAGGTCGAGGAACTGCAGCCCGCGGTTCGTATATTTCTTCGCGATCGAGATCACGAGGCGCAGGTTCGCCTCGACCATTTCCTTCTTGGCGATGCGCGCTTCGCGCTCGCCCTTCTGGACCATGTTCACGACGCGGCGGAATTCGGTCAGGCTCATGCCCGCGGCTTGCGCGATTTCCGAAATTTCGATGCGGATGCGGTCGACCGCGCCGGCTTCATTCTCGGCGAAGGCGGCCCATTTCTTGTCGAGACCCGACACCTGATCGAGCCAGTTTTCCTCAAGCTCGCGACCGACATAATTGTCGAGGAACGACTTGCGCGGGACCTTGTGGCGCTCGGCAAGGCGCAGCATCTGGCCGCCGAGCGCGGTCAGGCGGCGATTGTAGCTGTAAAGCTGGTCGACCAGATATTCGATCTTGGTGCCGTGGAACTGCACGCTTTCGACCTGCGCGGTGAGTTCCTCGCGCAGCTTGTGATATTTCTTTTCCGACGCTGCGGGAAATTCCTCGCCGCCCGAAAGCGATTCGAGGCGCGCGTCCTGCAGTTTCGAGAAAGCCTTGAAGCTTTTGGTGATGTTCGCGAATTTTTCGAGCGCGTCGGGCTTCAACAGCTCTTCCATCGCGGCGAGGCTGAGCGTGTTGTCTTCCTCATCCTCTTCGAAGCTTTCGCGCTTGCCCGACGAACTCTCGCCGTCCTCGTCGTCGCCGTCGGCAGAAGGTTCTTCCTCGACCTCGTCCTCGTCCTTGAACGACACGCCGGCGGTTTTCTCGCTGATCTCGCCGTCGTCCTCGGCGCCTTCCTCATCGAGGTTTTCGGGCGCGGGATCCTTCGACAGCATCGCTTCGAGATCGACGATCTCGCGCAGCTGCATGTCGCCGTTGTTGAGCGCGTTCGACCATTCGATGATCGCGTTGAAGGTTAGGGGGCTTTCGCACAGCCCGAGGATCATCGTGTCGCGGCCGGCCTCGATGCGCTTGGCGATCGCGATTTCGCCCTCGCGGCTGAGCAATTCGACCGCGCCCATTTCGCGCAGGTACATGCGAACGGGATCGTCGGTGCGATCGACCGTTTCCTTCTTCTTTTCGATCGCGGGGTTCGACACCGAACCGGTGCCGGCCGAAACATCGACTTCGTCGTCGGTTTCCTGCTCGGCCTCTTCCTGCACATCCTCGTCGCTTTCGACGATGTTGATGCCCATGTCGGAAATCGCCGACATGATGTCTTCGATCTGCTCCGACGACATCTCGTCCTGCGGCAGCGCCGCATTGAGCTCGTCATAGGTCAGGTAGCCGCGCTTCTTGCCACGCGCGATCAGCTTTTTGACGTCGGCCTCGTTGAGGTCGATCAGCGGGGCGTCGGTGTCGGCTTCGGTGTTCTTGGTGGCCATCTATTCTTCCTGCCTGAAAGGGCAATTACTAGTCGTTACTGGCTGCTGTTTTCGGACAGCGCGGCCAGGCGGCGGGTCAGATCCTCATCCATGGCGCGCAGCTTCTGCTGTCGCGCCAGGCCTTCGTCATCCATCGTGCGCTGAAAATCCGCGGTGGCCTGTGCCAGCCGCTCGCGGATTTCGGGCTGGGTGACCAGCACGCCGATATATTCGTCGAGGTCGCGAAGCGCGGTCTCGCGCGCCGCTGCGGCCTCGTCACTGCTTTCCAGCCTGCGATTGAACGAGAAGTGCATTCCGTCGGCTCTGAGCAATGTCGTCGCCCTATTATACACTTTCATTGGCTCCAATATGGCAAGCAACCCCTCGCAATCAAGCCCTTCGCGGCACATTGCGCTGTCAAGCATTATGCCGAGCAGTTCGGCGTCGCCGGAATCGCTCACGGGCAGCCGCGTCAACGCCTCCTCGTTGCGGCGAAGCGCCTCGGGATAACGCAGCAATCCGCCGATCAGCGCCGCGATGTACGGCGCCGAAATACCGGCCTGCCCGATGGAACGCGTCTCGTCGGCCGGAGGTTGCAGCCGCGGGTCGGGGCCGAAGCGGCGTCCTCCGCCGAACCCGCCACGCGGGGGATTGGGCGTCCACGGTTGGCGCTGTGCGCGCTCGGGCTGTTTGCGCGCGAACAATGTGTCGAGTCGCTCGCGGAAGGCTTCGCGGTAATGGTGGCGCACGTCGGCATCCTGGATCGCGTCGGCGTGCGCGAGCAGGCGCGATTTGAGCGCGGCGCGCTCCTCGGGGGTCGCGAGCGGACCGGCCGCTACTTCATGCGCCCACAGGCGCTCGACGAGCGGCTGCGCGCTTTCGAGGATTTCGGCGAAGCCCGCCGCGCCGCGCGCGCGGACGATATCGTCGGGATCCTGCCCCCCCGGAAGCGTCGCGAAGGACAGGCTGAAGCCGGGGCGGAGCAGGGGAAGCGCTCGCATTGCGGCACGCATCGCGGCCTTCTGTCCGGCGCTGTCGCCGTCGAAGCAAAGGACGGGTACAGGAACCATGCGCCAGATCATGCCGAGCTGGTTTTCGGTGAGCGCGGTGCCGAGCGGCGCGACGGCATCTGCGATCCCGGCTTCGGCGAGGGCGATCACGTCCATATAGCCCTCGACGACGATGATCCGGTTCGTCTGCCGCGACGCGGGGCTCGCCTTGTCGAGATTATAGAGCGTGCGCCCCTTGTCGAACAAAGGCGTGTCGGGCGAGTTCAGATATTTGGGCTCGCCGTCGCCCAAAATGCGCCCCCCAAAGGCGATCACGCGCCCGCGCGCATCGCGGATCGGGATCATCAACCGGCCGCGGAAGCGATCGTAGGGCTCCTTGTCCTCGACCGCGATCAGCATCCCCGATTCGACGAGCATCGCGGTCGGGAATTTCTTGAGCGCTTCCTTCAATGCGCTGCGGCTCTCGGGCGCGAGGCCGAAGCCGAAGGCCTTGCGCGTCTCCTCCGAAATCCCGCGCTTCGCCAGATATTCGCGCGCCGGGGCGCCATTGCTGCTACCGAGCTGCTGGGTGAACCAGTCGGCGGCGGCTTGCACGACATCGCGGAGGCTCGCCGCCTCCTCGGCCTTTTTCGCCGCGCGCGGGTCGGGGGCGGGGACGTCCATCCCGGCCTCGGCGGCGAGTTCCTTCACCGCATCCATGAACGACAGTCCGCGCTGGTCGGTCATCCAGCGGATTGCATCGCCATGCGCGCTGCAGCCGAAGCAATGGTAGAAGCCCTTCTCGTCGTTGATCGTGAAGCTGGGCGTTTTCTCGTTATGGAAGGGGCAGCAGGCTTTATATTCGCGGCCCGCACGCGTAACCTTCACCGTCCGCCCGATGAGCGTCGACAGCGTGATCCGCGAGCGCAGTTCGTCCAGCCATTGCGGGGTAAGGCTCAATTAGTTCCCCTCCCGCTTGCGGGAGGGGTTAGGGGAGGGCATGTCCGCAAGCACGCGTTCGATCTCGCCGATGACGCCCTCAATCCGTTCTAACACATCATTGTTCCAGAACCGGATCACTCGATATCCCTGTGCTTCAAGATAGCTCGTCCGCGCCTGATCTTTTTCTACATCAACCGCGTGTTGCCCGCCATCGACTTCGATGACGAGTTTTGCCGATCGCGAGACGAAATCGCAGATGAACGGGCCGATAGGGAATTGCCGGTTGAAGCGGACGCTGGCGATCTTGCGGGCGCTCAGTTGCGCCCATAGCTTCCGTTCAGCTTCGGTAGCGTTCAGTCTTAGCTCGCGCGATCTCGCAGTCGGTCGTTTGTAGCCCTTGTCCAAACAGGCCCTCCCCCGACCCCTCCCGCAAGCGGGAGGGGAGAATAAGCGTTCGCCGTCCGCATGTCCCCCTCCCGCTTGCGGGAGGGGCTAGGGGAGGGCATGTTGCCTCAGGTCAGCGCCGCCTTAACCCACCCGCTAGCCTTGCTCATATCGAGCTGGCTCCCGAGCCGGTCCTTCACCGCGGCCATCACCTTGCCCATATCCTTCAGGCTTTCCGCCCCCAGCTCGGTCACGATCGCCTTGATCGCCGCCATCGCCTCGTCGTCGGAGAGTTGCGCGGGCAGAAAGTCCTCGATCACCGCGACTTCGGCCGCCTCGATATCGGCCAGTTCCTGCCGCCCGCCCTGTTCGTACATGGTGATCGATTCGCGGCGCTGCTTGACCATTTTCTGCAAGACGTCGGTGACCAGCACATCGTCGTCGGCCGGCGCGGTGCCGGTGCGCAGCTCGATGTCCTTGTCCTTGATCTTGGCCAGCATCAGCCGGATGGTGCCGAGCCGCGCCTTGTCGCCGCTTTTCATCGCGGCGACCTGCGCAGCCTTGATGTCGTCACGAATCATACGTGTCCCCATGCGCTGCAAATTTCGGAAAGGCCCTCTCTAGCGCCAAGATTCCAAATCCGATAGCTTGTGAATCACTTTTTTGCCGCCTACTTGGTCGGCCGTTTAGCCCCCCGTCCGGAGCATGTTGAATGGCACCAGCCAACCCCTCTGCCGCGCCCAAAGCCCAGCCATCTGGCGCAACTGGCGTTCTCGTCCTTGCCGATGGCACGATCCTGTGGGGGATCGGTTATGGCGCGAGTGGCGCGGGTGTAGGCGAGATTTGTTTCAACACCGCGATGACCGGCTACCAGGAAATCCTGACCGACCCGTCTTACGCTGGCCAGATCATCACCTTCACCTTTCCGCACATCGGCAATGTCGGCGCGAATCCCGAAGATATGGAGCGCGAAAAGCGCGCCGCGATCGGCTGCGTCACGCGCGAACTGCCGACGCTGCCGAGCAACTTCCGCAGCGTGCAGACGCTGCCCGAATGGATGGCGGCGCAGGGGCTGATCGGGCTTGCCGGCATCGACACGCGCGCGCTGACCCGCCGTATCCGCGACGGCGGTGCGCCGACCGGTGTTGTCGCGCATCATCCCGAGGGCAAGTTCGACATCGACAAGCTGCTGATGCTGGCGCAGGGCTGGCCGGGACTGGAGGGCATGGACCTCGCCAAGACCGTGACGCGCGAGCGGCAGGGTAGCTGGGATGCGGGGGTTTGGGCTTTGGGGAAGGGCTACGCCAATTCCCCCCTCCCGCTTGCGGGAGGGGTCGGGGGAGGGCCTGTTTCCGACGCTGCCGTGTCCGACATGCCCTCCCCTAACCCCTCCCGCGAGCGGGAGGGGGACAAGAGGCCCCACGTCGTCGCGGTCGACTATGGCGCGAAGGACAATATCTTCCGCAATCTGGTGAAGGCCGGCGCGCGCGTCACCGTGGTGCCCGCGAAAACCAGCCTCGACGAGATCGTCGCGCTGCGCCCCGCGGGGGTGTTCCTGTCGAACGGCCCCGGCGATCCGGCGGCGACGGGCGACTATGCGGTGCCGGTGATCAAGGGATTGCTCGAACGCAATGTCCCGATCTTCGGCATCTGCCTCGGCCACCAGCTGCTCGCGCTCGCCGCGGGCGCGAAGACGGTCAAGATGCATCAGGGCCACCGCGGCGCGAACCATCCGGTGCAGCGCGTCGGCGGCGATTTCGCCGACGGCATCGTCGAGATCACCAGCATGAACCACGGCTTCGCGGTCGATGCGGCGACGCTGCCCGCGGGCGTGGTCGAGACGCACAAGAGCCTGTTCGACGGATCGAACTGCGGTATCGCGATCACGGGCAAAAATGCGTTCAGCGTGCAATATCACCCCGAGGCGAGCCCGGGGCCGCAGGATAGTTTCTATCTGTTTGAGAAGTTCGTGGGTGGGTTGCGGTGACGCGAGAGCGGCTTCCCTATCCCCCTGAGCATGTGCTTGAGATGCTTTATCACAGAGAGTTGGGTTACGGCTTAGGCCAAGGAGACAACACTTTCTGGGGCTTCGCTAGTGCTTTCAAAGCTCTGCGGTTGGACGTGACAAACGCCCAACTTGATCGATATCGATCCCATTTTATTGAGTTCGGCTGGGGCAAGTTCGACGGTAAGGATGAACCTTGCTTTCGCATCACTCCTTTAGGTGAGCAGGCAGCGCGGACGTCTATTTCTCGACGACGGCCAATCTACTCTTTCAGGCGCCTTCGCACATATGATTGGTCGTTCATCGGCGCGATCGCTGCAATAGTCGCCGCAATCCTTTCACTCGCCCCAATTATCAAGGCACAGTAATGCCCAAAAGAACTGACATCCAATCCATCCTCGTTATCGGCGCCGGCCCGATCGTTATCGGTCAGGCGTGCGAGTTCGATTATTCGGGGACGCAGGCGATCAAGGCGTTGAAGGAGGAGGGCTATCGCATCGTCCTCGTCAACTCCAACCCGGCGACGATCATGACCGATCCCGACCTCGCCGACGCCACCTATGTCGAGCCGATCACGCCCGAGATCGTCGCGAAGATCATCGCGAAGGAGCGCCCCGATGCGGTGCTGCCGACGATGGGCGGACAGACCGCGCTCAACACCGCGCTGGCGTTGTTCAACGACGGAACGCTGGAGAAATATGGCGTCGAGATGATCGGCGCCGATGCCGAGGCGATCGACAAGGCCGAGGACCGCATCAAGTTCCGCGACGCGATGGACAAGATCGGGCTGGAAAGCGCGCGATCGGGTATCGCGCACACGCTCGACGAGGCGTTTGCGGTGCTCGAACGCACCGGCCTGCCGTCGATCATCCGCCCCAGTTTCACCATGGGCGGCACCGGCGGCGGCATCGCGTATAACCGCGAGGAGTTCGAACATATCGTCCGCGGCGGCCTGATCGCCTCACCCACCACCGAAGTCCTGATCGAGGAATCGCTCCTCGGCTGGAAAGAATATGAGATGGAGGTGGTGCGCGACCGCAAGGACAATTGCATCATCATCTGTTCGATCGAAAATGTCGATCCGATGGGCGTGCATACCGGCGACAGCATCACCGTTGCCCCCGCGCTGACGCTGACCGACAAGGAATATCAGATCATGCGCAACGCGAGCATCGCGGTGCTGCGCGAGATTGGGGTCGAAACCGGCGGATCGAACGTCCAGTTCGCGGTGAATCCCAAGGACGGCCGCCTGATCGTGATCGAGATGAACCCGCGCGTGTCGCGCTCGTCGGCGCTCGCGTCGAAGGCGACGGGCTTTCCGATCGCCAAGGTCGCGGCGAAACTCGCGGTCGGCTACACGCTCGACGAGATCATGAACGACATCACCGGCGTCACCCCCGCATCGTTCGAACCTACGATCGACTATGTCGTGACCAAGATTCCGCGCTTTGCTTTCGAGAAATTCAAGGGTGCCGAGGCGACGCTGTCGACCGCGATGAAGTCGGTCGGCGAGGTGATGGCGATCGGCCGCACGATCCACGAAAGCTTGCAGAAGGCGCTGCGCGGGCTGGAGACCGGCTTGTCCGGGTTCAACTTCGTCGAGCGGCTGAAAGGCGCGACGCACGACCAGTTGCGCAACGAACTGGCGCAGCGCACCCCCGATCGGCTGCTCAACGCCGCGCAGGCGATCCGCGAAGGCCTCCCGCTTGCGGAGATCAACCGCGTCGCGGGCTATGACATGTGGTTCCTCGAACGCATCGCCGAAATCGTCGAGGCCGAGCAGGAGGTGTGCCGCGAGGGCCTGCCGCGCGACGCCGAGGGGCTGCGCAAGCTAAAGGCGATGGGCTTTTCGGACAAGCGCCTGGCCTATCTCGCGCTCCAGTCGGCGAACCTCCAGCCCGGCACGCGTCGCGCGACCGCGCGCGGCAGTGGGCTGATCCACGAGGCGGTGAAGGCAATGACCGGCGGCGTCACCGAGGGCGAGGTGCGCAAGCTTCGCCACAAGCTCGGCGTGCGGCCGGTGTTCAAGACGATCGACACCTGCGCCGCCGAGTTCGCTGCGAAAACGCCCTATCTCTATTCGACCTATGAAGCCCCGACCTTTGGCGAGCCCGAAAATGAGGCGAACCCGTCGGATCGCAAAAAGGTCGTCATCCTTGGCGGCGGCCCGAACCGGATCGGGCAGGGGATCGAGTTCGACTATTGCTGCTGCCACGCCTGCTTCGCGCTCGAAGAGGCGGGCTATGAAACGATCATGGTCAACTGCAATCCCGAGACGGTGTCGACCGACTATGACACGTCGGACCGCCTCTATTTCGAGCCGCTCACCGCCGAGGATGTGCTGGAGATCCTGCACGTCGAAATGTCGAGGGGCGAACTCGTCGGCGTGATCGTCCAGTTCGGCGGCCAGACGCCGCTCAAGCTCGCGCAGGCGCTGTCCGACGCGGGCATCCCGATCCTCGGCACCTCGCCCGACGCGATCGACCTCGCCGAAGACCGCGAGCGTTTCGCGGCGCTGGTCAACAAGCTCGGCCTGAAACAGCCCGAAAACGGCATCGCGCGCAGCCGCGAAGAGGCGATCGCGGTCGCGACGCGCATCGGCTATCCGGTGCTGACACGCCCCTCTTACGTCCTCGGCGGCCGTGCAATGGAGATCGTCGACGATCAGGCGCAGCTCGAAAATTACATCGAGACTGCGGTGCAGGTGTCGGGCGACTCGCCGGTGCTGATCGACCGGTATCTGCGCGACGCGATCGAGGTCGATGTTGATGCCTTGTGCGATGGCACCGACGTGGTGGTTGCGGGCGTGCTCCAGCATATCGAGGAAGCCGGCGTCCATTCGGGCGACAGCGCCTGCTCGATCCCGCCGTACAGCCTGCCGGCGCATATCATCGCCGAGATCGAGCGGCAGGCCGACGCGCTTGCGCGCGCGCTGGAGGTGCGCGGTCTCATGAACATCCAGTTCGCGGTCAAGGGCGACGAGGTTTACCTGATCGAGGTCAACCCGCGCGCCAGCCGCACCGTGCCCTTCGTCGCGAAAGCGGTCGGCTCGCCGATCGCCAAGATCGCGGCGCGCGTGATGGCGGGCGAAAAGCTGGCCGACCTGCCCAGGATCAACCGCGACATCAAACATGTCGCGGTGAAGGAAGCGGTCTTCCCGTTCGCGCGCTTCCCCGGCACCGATCCGGTACTGAGCCCCGAGATGAAGTCCACCGGTGAAGTCATGGGGATCGACAGCAACTTCAACCTGGCCTTCGCCAAGGCGCAGCTCGGCGCGGGCGACCGCCTGCCGACCGAGGGCCGCGTCTTCGTATCGGTCAAGGACAGCGACAAGCCGCGCATCGTCGGCGCGGTTAAACAGCTCGCCGACTGGGGCTGGAAGGTCATCGCGACCGGCGGCACGGCCGATTATCTGGCGGGCCAGGCGATCGACGTGGAGCGCGTCAACAAGGTCGCCGAAGGCCGCCCGCATATCGTCGACCGGATCAAGGACGGCGACGTGCAGCTGATCTTCAACACGACCGAGGGGTGGCAGAGCTTGCAGGATTCGCAATCGATCCGCGCCTCCGCTCTCGCCGCCGACATCGCCTATTATACCACGGCGGCGGCGAGCGATGCCGCGACGCAGGCGATCGGGGCGCTCCGCGCGCACAGTCTTGAAGTAAAGCCGCTTCAGGACTATTATTGAACCACCGCTCCACCCCCCGACATTGACGGATCAGCGGCGCAGCCGCCCGGCGAAGTTTCGCTGGCGCTGGATTATTGACGAAGGACAACAGGATAATGGCAAGCGTTGAAAAGGTGCCGATGCTGGCAGAGGGCTATGAGAAGATGAGCTCCCAGCTCTCTGCGCTCAAGGCCGAGCGACCGCTGATCGTCGATGCGATCGAGGAAGCGCGCGCGCATGGCGACCTTAGCGAAAATGCCGAATATCATGCCGCGAAAGAGCGTCAGGGCCAGGTCGAAGCGACGATCGGCGACCTCGAGGACAAATTGTCGCGCGCGCAGGTGATCGACCCGACGACGCTGTCGGGCGACCGCATCGTGTTCGGTGCGACCGTCACGCTCGCCGACGAGGACGACAAGCCGGTGAAATACCAGATCGTCGGCCAGGCCGAAGCCGACGCCAAGGACGGCAAGATCAGCTATAATTCGCCGCTCGGCCGCGCGCTGATCGGCCGCCGCGTCGACGACGAGATCGAGGTCACCGTGCCCGCGGGCGACAAATATTATCTGGTGACCAAGATCGAATTCATCTGACGAACGGACGGAAGAGGATGAAACCGCAGGATGCGCCGCTGGTCACGGGCTATGCGCTTGCCTGCGTCGTCCTTTTCGTCCTCTTGTCGATTACCGGTTTCCAGATCGAGGCATTCGTGCGCGCGGGTTTCATTCCGGCGCGTTTCGGGTCCGATCTGATCCTGCCGCCGGGAACGATGGTGCCCTTTGTGCTCACGCCTTTATCGTCGGCCTTCCTGCATGGCGGGGTGCTGCATATCGCCTTCAACATGGTCGTTCTGCTTTTCATCGGCCGCCAGCTGGAGGCGCCGCTGGGCACCAAGGCGATGGCGGTGCTGTTGCTCGCCGGCGCCTATGGCGGCGCGCTGGCCCAATATCTCGCCGATCCGGCTTCGGCTGTGCCGATGATCGGTGCCAGCGGCGCGATCTCGGCGCTGATCGCGGTGTTCGCGCTGATCTTCAGCCGCACGCAGGCGCCCGCGATCGGTCCGATCCCCGGCCATTGGGTGCGTGCCTTGTGGCTCGCCGCCGCATGGATCGGCCTCCAACTGCTCCTTGGTTTTGCGGGTGGTGGCGGGTTCGGCGCGGTCGCGATCTGGGCCCACGTCGGCGGCTTCCTCGCCGGCCTGTTCCTCGCGCGTCCGCTACTCCGCTGGCGTTTCGGCGCGCGCTAGACGCCGCCAAGCAGTCCGCCCGCGAGCAGCATCGCGACACGCACGTCGATCCCGCAGCCTTCGGCGCGCTTCGCCGCGACGAAATCGGCGATGCCGGCCAGCGGCACGCGGTGGACGACGATATCCTCGCCATCGACCCCGCCGCCATCGCCGATCTTCGTCAACCCCTTGGCGATCAACAGGGTGAAGCTTTCGCTCACCATCCCCGGCGAGCTGTAGAATTCGCCGACGGTGCGCCAGTGCGCCGCGCGATAGCCCGTTTCCTCCTCAAGCTCGCGCTCCGCTGCGATTTCGGCCGCTTCGCCGGCGGTGTCGTCGCCGACGAGACCCGCAGGCAGTTCGAGGCACTGGATTTTCAGCGGCACGCGATATTGCTCGACCAGGATGATGTGCGGCCCGTCTTCGCCCTCGTCGATCGCGAGGATCACCGCGGCGTGGATGCCGCGTGAGCGTGCGACATATTCCCACGTTCCCTGTTGTTTGACTGTGATGAAGCGGCCTTCCCACCGCGTCTCGATGGGCGTGTCGGGGGAGGGGCGGGGCATATCTATCCTTCGTCGCTGCGGGCGGAGCGAAGCAATGCAGGGAGGCCTCGCACCGCTCTGGATTGCCACGGGCCTTCGGCCCCCGCAATGACGACAGACTCTAAAGTTCGATCAGGCGGTCGGGAAGTTCGTTCGGATTCTCGCTGCCGCGCGGGAAATGTTCGGCGAGGACGATGCCCATCTGGCGCACTGCCTCGGCCATGCCTTCGCCGGGCTTGCCTGCGCGCACGCGCTCGATCAGCGCCGCCATCGCATCGCCCCATACCGCGGGCGCCACCTTTGCGGCGATCGCCTCGTCGGCAACGATGTCGGCGCGATGCTCTTTGAGGCTCAAATAGAGGAGCACGCCGGTGCGGCCGGTGGTCTTGCCCTCGGTCCCGACCTTGAACAGGTCGATCGCGCGGGCGCGGACGCGCTCGGCCCTGATGCTGCGCGGGGTCAGCGCCATGCGTAGCGGGCGCCAGAGCAGGATCAACCAGACGCCGATCCATTTGAGCACCCCGAATGCGATCACCATGCCAAGCCACTGGTTGGCGGTCAGTTCATGCCCCCAGCCGCCGGTCAGCCAATCATATTTGGCGCGGTAAAAGTCGGGGAAGAGCGCGACGATCGACATGGCGAGGAAAGCGACGATGCTCGCCCAGACGAGCGCGACATCGTCATAATCGTTCGATTTTCCGGCAACGACGGTGACGATCTCGCCGCTCGTATGCGCCTCGGCCGCGGCGACCGCGGCGGTGACGATGTCGTGATCGGCTTCGCTGACATGGCTGACTTTCATCGTCCCGTTCCCCTACCAGCCGCCCGAGGCGCCGCCGCCCCCGAAGCTGCCGCCGCCGCCCGAAAAACCGCCGAAGCCGCCGCCACCGCCGCTGCTCCAGCCGCCCCACGACGACCCGCCGCCCGATCCCCAATGATCGTCGTCGTCGCCGCCCCAGATGATGATTGGCGCGGCGCCCCACGGGCCGCCCCTGCGCCGCCTCCGGCCGCGCCGCGAGCGGCTCGACAGCCAGGGGATGATGAAGAAGATCAGGATGATGAAGCCGATGAAGAACAGCCCGCCGAAATTGCCGTCGTCGGCGCGGTCGCGCTCGGCCTTGTCGGCGGCGGCGGCGCGCGCCGCGGCTTCTTCGGGGGTCAGCCGGATCTGCTCGGCGATCGCGTTGACGCCGTCCTGGATGCCGCCGGGCATGTCGCCCGCCTTGAATTTCGGGGTCACGACGTCGCGGATGATCCGGCCCGACAACGCATCGGTCAGGATCGGTTCGAGGCCGTAGCCGACGGAGATATTCATTCGACGCTCGTTCGGCGCGATCAGGAAGACGACGCCGTCGTCCTTTTCCTTGTCGCCGATCTGCCATTCGCGGCCGAGCCTGTAGCCATAGTCGGCGACGTCGTGCCCTTCGAGATCATTGACCGTCGCGACGACGAGCTGATGCCCGGTCTTCTGCTGGAGTTCGAGTAGCTGCGCGTTGAGCGCCGCTTCCTCGGCTGCGGGAATGATGTCGGCCTGGTCGACGACCGGGTTCCCCGCGAGTTTCGGGAAGGTCTGGGCGGTGGCGGGTGCCGCCAGCAATGAGAGGCCCAGTGCCCATCCGAGCAAAAGCGGTCTCATTGCGGATCTCCCGTTTGGGTGGCGATGGCTTCTATGCCGGCGGAAACGCCGCCGGCATAATCGGCGCGTTTGAAATATGCGGTCATGTTTTTCACGGCGTCCAACGCCTTGTCGTCGGGGAATAGCTTCTCCATTCCGAGGCCGGTCGAAATAGCCACCCGGCGATCCTGCGGAGCGACGAGCATGACCAGTCCATCGTCATGGCCTTCTCGCCCGATACGCCATCGATTTCCGAGGCAGGTTGCGAAATTGTCGATGCGAGCGCCATGAAGACTCGGTGTCGTCGCGACGATCATCTGGTGCTTCGTGCGCTCTTCATATCGGGTCAAACGCTCGGACAAGCGAGCTTCCTCTTCGAGGGTCAAGACATTTGCAGCGTCCGTTACCCGGCCAGCGAGTGCCATTTGGGGGACGCCATCGCAGAAGGTCGTTTCCTTCGCAGCCGTCGGCTCCGACGCCGCCTTGCATCCGCCCGCGACCAACAGGATCGCGAGCGGCGCAGCAAGAGCGATGGGCCCCACCTTATTGCCCGAAGTCGACCTTCGGCGCCTGGTTGGCATTGGGCGTGACCGCGCGATAGGGCGTCATCGGCTCGGCGCCATGGACGATCTTGGCGCCGATGATGTCGGGGAAGGTGCGGATCGTCGTATTATAATCCTGCACCGCGGCGTTATAGTCCTGCACCGTCACGTTGATGCGGTTTTCGGTGCCTTCGAGCTGGGTCATCAGGTCGGCGAAGCGCGCTTGGCTCTTGAGGTCGGGATATTGTTCGACGGTGACGAGCAGGCGGCCGAGCGCGCCCGACACATTGCCCTGCGCCTGCTGGAAGGCCTGGACCTTCGCGGGATCGTTCAGGTCGTCGGTGCTGAGCCTGACCTGCGTCGCCGAGGCGCGTGCCTGGATCACGCCCTCGAGCGTCGATTGCTCGATATTGGCGGCGCCCTTCGCGGTTTCGACGAGATTGGGGATCAGGTCGGCGCGGCGCTGGTAGGCGGCTTCGACATTCGCCCACTTGGCCTTGGCGGCTTCTTCCTTGGTCGGGACGCTGTTGATGCCGCACGCGGACAGGCTCATCGCGGCGACGGGCAGGATCAACCAGCGGGCGTTACGATAGGTCATGGTCATCAGGCTCCCTCCGGCGGCGTTTTGCCGCAACAATACACATAATAGGATCGCGCTTGCCTTTGTGCAATCGTCGCGGCACCTTTGGCGCCAAGGTCCAACAATCCGGGGTACGGCAAGATGCTGAATGAATTCAGGGAATTTATCGCGCGCGGCAATGTCATCGACCTCGCGGTCGGCGTCATCATCGGCGGCGCTTTCGCGACGATTACCAAGTCGCTGACCGAAGATATCATCATGCCGGTGGTCGGCGCGATCTTTGGCGGGGTCGATTTTTCGAACATGTTCATCCGCCTCGGTCCGGTGCCCGAGGGTGTGTCGGCGACCGATTACGCCGCGCTCAAAGAGGCGGGCGTCGCGATGTTCGGCTATGGCGCTTTCATCACCGCGACGATCAATTTCCTGATTCTGGCGTGGATCATTTTCCTGTTGGTCAGGGCGGTGAACAAGGTCGTGCGCAAGGCGCCCGACGCGCCCGCGGGTCCGAGCGAGGTCGATATCCTCACCGAAATCCGCGACGAATTGCGAAAGAAATAGGAGGCCGAGCCCTTTCCGGGACGAATGGTCCGCCTGCGCTCTTCCAAAGCTCGGGCGGGCTTCCTATATGGGTCTTGCCGGTTTCTGCCGGCTATGAGGATAAATGGTGTCGTGGAATAGACACAGCGGACCCGGGGGCAGTACCCGGCGGCTCCACCACAAACCCGCGTTTCTTGATGGGCGCGCGGGCTTCTGACGGGGCCGAACCAGGATCGACGTGTGTTCAAAGGCGATATTTTCTTCCGGGCTGAGTAACCCGTTCAAGGCTCAAAACGATAAGTGCTAACGATAACGAAGCACTCGCTCTGGCTGCGTAACCGATAAGCCTCACGGCCTAAGGTTATTCAAATAGAACGCGGTTCGGACCGAACCGGGCAACAGAATCGGATACCAGCGGCTGGGGACGAGCCGGGCAACAGAATCGTCCCACCTTTCCTTCACTCGCAAGCATGAAAAAGGGAGCGGCGAACCGCCCCCTCTCTCGGCCGTGTCGGCAGGTCAGCTGCCCTGCGGCGCGAAGGACGCGCGGTCGACGCGCAGGTTGTTCTGCACATGCTTCACGCCGGTCACGTCGTCGGCGATATCCTCGGCTCGGCGCTTGGCGCGCTTGCCGTCGACCGTGCCGTCGAGGGTGACCTCGCCGCCCGACACGGTGACGCCGATGCGCGAGGCGTCGATCCAGTAATCCTCGGTCAGCCGGTCGTTCACATCCTCGCGGATGCGGTCGTCCGAACGGACATAGTCGGCCGGTCCGCGCCCGCGATGGTCGCGCTCGCGGCGGCGCTGCGCGTCTTCGTCGCCGAACCACGACAGTACCTCGTCGCCCGCGCGCTCGAAGAAGCCGCGATCATGGCGGGCGCGCGGCGAATATCCGCCGCGATCATAAGTCGATCGTCCGAAATCGCCGGCGGCATAGGGGATGTAGGTCGGCCAGCCATAAGGGTCGGCATATCCCATATAGGTCCACGCCGACTGGCGCTCATACTCGTCGCGCCGGTCGCGGGCCGAGCGATATCGATCGTCGTCGCGGTCGCGCTGGCGCTGCTCGTCGTCCCGATAGCGCCGCGCGCCATAGGTGCGATTCCAGTCATTTCCGGCATAATCGCGCGGGCGATCGGCGCTGTAGTGGCCGCGTTCGGTGCGCTCGCGTCCGCTGCGGCCATAGTCGCCATAGCGCGGCAACTCGCGCGGACCGAAACCGGCTTCCGGATAGCTGCCATAGGCGTAGCCGCCGTCGTCGCTGCGGTTCGTTTCCCATTCATGGAGTGGTCCCGACTGCGCATCGCGATCGGTCTCGACCTCGCGGCTGCCGCGCTCTCTGTTCGTCTGCCTTTCCATTCTCCGTCTCCTCATTTCGCTGGGGAAGCGGCTGGCAGGCGTCGGGGGCGACGCCCCCAACCTGTCCGACTGACGCGTGCCCCGGACGCAAGTTCCGGTGCATTCGACGAACCGAGTGGAAAAGCCCGAGCGAGCGGCCCGGGTCAGTGCGGGCTTGCGCAACGGCTGTGATCGCCGAGCGCCTCGATCACGCGGCAATCGGCAGCGACGCCGCCGCGGCAGCGCCCGACGATGCGCGTGAGTTCGGCGCGGAGCAGCGTCAACTGCGCGATCTTCGCCTCGACCTGCTCCAGATGTGCGGTGGCGATCCGGTCGGCCTCGCTGCAATCGCGCTCCGGATCGTCCGACAGGTCGAGCAGCGAGCGGATTTCCTCGATCGTGAAGCCCAACTCGCGCGAATGGCGCACGAAACTGAGCCGCGAGCGGTGCGCGTCGTCATAGCTGCGGTAATTGGCCGCGGTGCGACCCGGCGCGGGGAGCAGCCCGATCCGCTCATAATAGCGGATGGTCTCGATATTGGTCCCGGTGGCACGCGACAGCTCGCCAATCTTCATCGCTTGACCCTGTAGTTGCTACAGGCTGCATATAGGGTGCCGAATCGAAGATAACAGGAGGTTTCGGCGATGGCCGATCAATGTTGTGCCGGCAAAAGCGGCAAGACCGCGCTGAATAATCCCGGATGGCGGCGCGTCCTGTGGTTCGCGCTGATCGTCAATGCCGCGATGTTCGGTGTCGAGATCGTTGCCGGGGTCGCCGCGGATTCGCGCGCGCTTCAGGCCGACGCGCTCGATTTCCTGGGCGACAGCGCCAATTATGCGATCAGCCTCGGCGTCGCGGGCATGGCGCTCGCGTGGCGCGCCCGCGCCGCCTTGCTGAAGGCGGCGACAATGCTTGCCTTCGGCCTGTGGGTCTTTGGATCGGCGGTCTGGGGCTTCGTTGCCGGATCGGCGCCGCATGCCGAGACGATGGGCCTGATCGGCGCGCTGGCGCTCGCCGCCAACGTCGCGGTCGCGCTGATGCTCTATCGTTACCGGACAGGCGACGCCAATATGCGATCGGTGTGGATATGTTCGCGCAATGACGCGATCGGCAACATCGCGGTGATGGGTGCCGCGCTCGGCGTGTTCGGCACCGGGCGTAGCTGGCCCGACCTTGCGGTTGCGGCGATCATGGCCGGGCTCGCGATCTGGGGCAGCCTCGAGGTGTTCAGACAGGCGCGGGTCGAACTCGCGACCGAAGTCTAGGTTTCGGGAGCGCAGGGCGCGTCCGCGGTTCCGCATGGCGCCCACGTCCAGCCGCCTCCCATCGCCTGGAACAGCTGGATGCGCGCGGTGAGTGCGTCGGCGCGCAGCTGGATCAGCGACAGCTCGGCGCCGAGCAGGCCGCGCTGCGCGTCGAGCTGTTCGAGATAGGGCGAATAGCCCTCACGATAGCGATTGGTCGCAAGGCGCAGCCCCTCGGCCAGCGCGTCGCGCTGCGACTGTGCAAAAGATATCTGCTCGTCGACCCGCTTGACCGCGGCGAGCGCATCCTCGACTTCGCGAAACGCGTTCAGCGCGGTGCGGCGATAGGCGAACGCCGCCTGGTCGCGCTGCGCCCCCGCCGCATCGGCCTGCGCCGTTAACCGCCCGCCCTGGAAAATCGGCGCGAGGATGCTTCCGCCGACCGACCAGATCGTGATCGGGTCGGCGAGCAGGGTCGAAAAGGCCGCACCCGCCGCCGAGGTGAGGCGCACTTGCGGCAGGAAACGCTTGCGCGCCGCCGCCAGATTCTTGTCCGACGCCGCGAGCTGATATTCGGTCTGCGCGACGTCGGGCCGGCGGCGCAGCAGTTCCGACGGCAGGTCGCCAGGTATGGCGGGCACGGTCAGGCGATCGAGGGCGACGCCGCGGTCGATCGTCCGCGGCGTCTCGCCGACGAGCAGGCTCAGCGCGCCTTCGGTGCGCGCGATCGCCAGCTCGATCTGCGGGACGATCTGCGCGGTCGCGTCATATTCGGCCTGCGCCTGCTCGAGTTCGAGCTTGGGCGAATAGCCCGATCCGACGCGCGATTTGGCGATGCGCAGCGATTCCGAACGCGCACGCACCGTCTCCCGCGCGATCGCCAGCCGCGCGTCGAGGCTGCGCAACACGACATAGTTGTTCGCCACCGCCGCGGCGACCGACAGCTGCACCGTATCACGCCCCGCTTCGCTCGCGAAAAAGGCGTCGCGCGCGGCGGATTGCTGGTCGGCGAGGCGACCGAACAGGTCGACCTCATAGGCGATCTGGATTTGCGGCTGGGCGAAATCCTGCTCGACCGGCTGGCCGAAGGGGTTGACCGACCGAGAGCGTCCGGCGCCGAGCGTCGCGTCGATGGCGGGAAGGGTCTGCGCCCGCGCGATCGCGACGTTGGCGCGCGCCTCGCGCACGCGCGCGGCAGCGATTCCGACGTCGCTGTTGTGGACGAGCGCCTTTTCGACCAGCGCGGCAAGCGCCGGATCCCCGAATGATTGCCACCAGTCGCTTTGCAGCGGCGCGCCGCCGCGGGATTCGGTTCGCCACGCGGCGGGCGGCGCGACGGGCGTGACCTCCGTGACCGCGACATTCGGCCCCGCGCAGGCGGTCAGCGTGCCGGCCAGCACCGCTATCGCGAGGGGGGCTATCCTCACCGCCGCGATCCGCCGCTGGTGTCGATGCGAACCTCGACCGACATGCCTGGCCGCAACCGCTTTGCCTGCGGTTGCCCCTTGTCGATCGCGATCCGCACCGCGATGCGCTGCGCGACCTTGACGAAATTGCCGGTCGCATTGTCGGCCTTCAACACCGCGAATTCGGACCCCGCCGCGGGTGCCAGATTCTCGATCCGCCCGGTGAGCTCGGCGCCGCCGAGCGCATCGACGCTGAACCGCGCCGGCTGGCCGACCGCCATATCTCCCGTCTGGGCCTCCTTGAAGTTCGCGATCACCCAGACATTGTGCGGGACGACCGACAGCAATTGGGTGCCTGCAGTGACATAGGCCCCCTGCCGCACCCCGATTTCCGATAGCTGCCCGTCCGCGGGAGCGCGGATGACCGTATTGTCGAGGTCGATCTGCGCGAGGCGCAGCTGCGCCTTTGCCGAGGCGACGGCGGCTTCGAGGCCGGCGCGGCCGACGACGACGGTGCGCACGTCCTGCGTCCCGATCGCTCGGCTGGCGCGCGCCTGTTGCAGCGACGCCTGCGCGGCGAGCAGCGCGGCGCGCGTCTGGTCGAACTCGCGGGTCGAGATCGATCCGTCGGCGACGAGCGCGCGCGCGCGGCGCATATCGGCTTCGGCGCGCGCCAGCTGTGCCTGCGCGTTGGCGATGCCGGCATTCTGGCTGTCGGTGGCGACCTCGCGCGATCGCTGCGCCTGCGCCGAGTTGGCGAGTGCGGCTTCCTGCGCCGCGACGTTCGCCTCGGCCTGCGCGACGCGCGCGCGATAGATGCGGTCGTCGATCGTGGCGAGCGTCTGACCCCCCTTAACTTCGGCGAAATCCTGGACGAGGACGCGCGTGACATAGCCGCTGACCTGCGGACTGATGATCGTGACGCGTCCGCGAACATAGGCGTTGTCGGTGCGTTCCGAACCGCCAGCGAAGGGTGGCAGCTTCCACGCGAAAAGGATCGCGAGGATGGCGGCGAACGTCACCGCGACGATGACGATCACGGTCGTGCGCGACTTGGCGGGCGGGCGCCACGACGATGGCGGCGGATCGATCTGTCGATCGGTCCCGGGTTCGGGCTCCGGTGTGGCGGGTGGCTTGGCGGGCGCCGCCGCTGCCTCGGCCTCGGGTTCGGGCGGCGTGTTCGCCTTCTCTTCGCTCATGTCACTGCCCCTGCTGCGCCTGTGCCTGCGCTTGAAGACGTTGTACCAACAATATCACTGGCGAGGGCTCGCCGCGGCGACGGATCGACCAAGTGATCAGAAAGCCCCAGATTGTTGTCAGGATCGCTAGCACCCCGACCAGCATGAAGACATCGTTATAAGCGAGGATATTGGCCTCGCGCGTGACCTGCCGGTTCAGCAGCGCCGCGCCTTCCGCACCGCGCAGAACCGGGTCGCCGACGGTCCCCGCGACGATGCGGCCCCCCGCACCGAGCCGCGCGGCGACCAGCGGGTCGGTCGCGACGATATTCTGCACCAGCTCGTGCGAATGATATTTCTCTCGGACCGTCTGGAAAGTGCCGAGCAAGGTGCTGCCGGCGAGGCCGCCGATGCTCTGGCTCATGCTGAACAGGACGACGAAGCTGATGAAATTCTTGCCGCCCGCGAGCAGCGTGCGCGCGATACCAATGACCATTGCCTGCGCGAGGAAGAGCAAGGATGCAAAGCCGATCAGCGCCTGGCTGAGATAGAATTGGCTCGGCCGCGAAACGTTGGTCGCGCCGGCGTCCATGAACGATCCGATGACGATCAGCACGACAGCGATGATGATCGGACGCGTCAGATTGTCGGGACGGAAGGTCAGCACGGCGGTCGCGAGACCCGCGATGGACGCGAACACAACGATCAGGTTCAGCGTCACCATCTGGTCGTTGATCATGCCGACGACCGACAGAAAACCGACCGACCCGAAGGCCTGTTCGGAGAGCAATATGCGGATCGATGCCGCCACGGCGAACAGCCGGAGCATCTCGCGGGTGCCCAGCCAGCGCGTGTTGATGAGCGGATTCTTGCGATGATGCTCGACGAGGATGGCCGCGGCGATCAGCGCGACGCTTGCCGCCAGCGACCAGCCGATCCAAGACCGTTCGGTCCACCACTGGATCCGGCCCTGCGAGAGGACGGCGACCAGCAGCCATAATCCCGGCGCAAAGAGGCCGAAGGTCAGGAAGTCGAGCGGTTCGAATACCTTTTCGCGCTCGCTCGGCGGCAAGGGCTGCGCCCATACGGCGGCGAGCGTCGCCAGCGCGAGCCCGAATTCGAACCAGTAGAGGTTGTGCCAGTCGCCCCAGACCAGCAGCCCAGGCGACAGCACGCGAGCGAGCGGGGTCGCGATCTGCGGGATGCAGATACCGATCATTACCGCTGCAAGCCGCTTCGACGCCGGAAGGGCCTGGAAGAAATAGAGAATAGTCAGCGTGGAGAGTCCGCTCGCCGCAATCCCGCTCATCGCGCGCACCGCGACCGAGGTCCAGAAGTCGTGAATGAACAGGTGCATCAGCGTCGTCACCGCATAGGCGACGAGCGTATAGCGGATGAACGGCTGAAGGCCGAATTGCTGGCGATATTTGACGAGCAAGAGGTTCGCGGTGACATTGGTCATGAAATAGGCTGCGGTCAGCCATGCCGCCTCGTCGCTGTTCAGCCCGAGCGTCCCTTGCGCGAAATTGAGGTTGACCGTGACAAGCGCATTGCCGAGCCCGCCGGTGATCCCGATCAGGCATCCGATCAGGAAGTGGCGCACCATGCGCGAGGTCGGGTGGTCGGGGTTGGCGGGCGATCCCGGCAGCGTCGGCCGTTCGTGCGGTTTGAAGACATAGTCTGACATCGCGCTAGGCCCGGCCGGTGGCCGTCACGGCACCCAACAGGCGGCGAGTCGGATCATTGGACATCCCAACCCCTTAATCCATTGCCGGCGCGCTGACAGCCTATTCGGACGGTCGACGACACCTAAACCTCCGTCCAGGCGTCTTTCGCACGGATCATCCTGTATCCGGCACAAGCCCGCGCTGCCCGCTTGTATTTCCGGCCTCTGAGAGCATGTTGCATTGCAACAAGATTATGTGAATTCAGGGAGTCTCCCATCCCATGACCAAGATCGACCTGGCGCTCCAAGGGGCGCCGCTCCGAACACCGATCGCGAAAGCAGCGCGGCGCGACGCCAAGATATGGCTCTGCCTCGGCCTGATGGCGCTGGATGCGGTGGCGCTGATGGCGGGCTTTGCGGTGACGCTGATAATCGAAGCGCCGCGGAACGTGTCGGAAGGATTGCTGACGGCGCTGTTCGGGGCGCTGCTCGTTCACGCGGCCATTGCTTTCCAGAACCAGGCCTATAATCCGCGCTGCCTGACCAAGCCGCTCAAGAGCTGCCGCCAGACGCTGATATCGTTCGCGACCACCTTGCTCGTCTTCCTGCTTGCCGCCTTCTCGCTGCGCGTGACCGGGGATGTTCCCCGCTTCGCGCTCGGCATGGGCATGGTGACCGCTCTGATGCTGCTCGTGGCGCAGCGGTTGCTCGTTTGCCATGTCGTGCGCCGCGTTTTCGGCCAGCTGACCGCCGAACTGGTGATTGTCGACGGGGCGAACCTGCCGCCTTCCTATCTGAAGCGCGATATTATCGACGCGCGGACGTCGGGGCTTCGCACCGATCTCGACGATCCGTACATGCTCGACCGGCTCGGTACGGTGCTGCAGGATTACGACCGGGTAACGATCGTTTGCGCGCCCGAGCGGAAGGTCGAATGGGCGCGCGCGCTGAAGGGCGTGAACATTCTCGGCGAGATCGTGATGCCCGAGATCGCCGAACTGGGGCCGCTGACCACGCGGCAATCGGGCGGGGTGACGACGCTGGTGGTGTCTTGGGGGCCGCTCAACCGGGCCAACCGGGTCAAGAAGCGCGCGCTCGACCTCGCGGTGACGATCCCGGCGCTGTTCGTGCTGGCGCCGCTGCTGGCGCTGGTCGCGATCGCGATCAAATTCGATTCGCCGGGCCCGGTGTTTTTCCGGCAGGAGCGGATGGGGCGCGGCAACCGCATTTTCCGGATCCTCAAGTTCCGCAGCATGCGCGTCGAGGCGACCGACGCGAACGGCGCGCGCTCGGCGAGCCGCGACGACGACCGGATCACGCGCGTCGGCAAGATCATCCGGGCCACGAGCATCGACGAGCTGCCGCAGTTGATCAACGTTCTGTCGGGTGAGATGAGCCTTGTGGGGCCGCGGCCGCATGCGCTGGGCTCGACGGCCGGGAACGAACTGTTCTGGCGCGTCGACCGGCAATATTGGCATCGCCACGCGCTGAAACCCGGCATCACCGGGCTCGCGCAGATCCGCGGCTTTCGCGGCGCGACCAACACGAAGCGCGATATCGTCAACCGGCTGGGCGCGGACCTGGAATATCAGCACGGCTGGTCGCTGCTGCGCGACGTTTCGATCCTGGTGCGCACGGCGCAGGTGCTGATCCACCGCAACGCCTATTGAGGGCTCAGCCGTCGACGACCTGCGGGGCGACGCAAGCGAGCGCGGTTTCAAACGCCCCGCCACGGTCGGTGGCGCGCATCAAGCCTGCATAGTCGCCGGTCCATTGGTCGGCGAAGCCCGCGACCTTGCCATAGCTGTTGTCGAGCAGCACATGCGGGATATCGAGCAGCAGCGACAGGATATGCGCATGGAGCCGGTCGGTCACGACCAGTTCGCCGGCGGACAGCATGGCGAGGCCGCGCTGGAACCGCCATTCGGCCAGGCGTTGCTGCCGCGCCGCGCGCTGCGCCATCGGATCGCGGTTGAAAAGGCGGCCGAGTTTGAGCGACAGGCGCAGACGGCGCTTTTGAGCGGGGTCTTCCTCAAGCCAGTCGTCGGCGGCCACGCCGGCGGGGAGCGCATCAACGCCGCCGAGCGCACGTTCATGATCGGTACGAAGCAGCGCGAAGACCGGCACGCTGGCCGGCGCGCGCTGCTGGCGGCCGAGCATCAGCGCGGCATCGGGAGAGAGGCGGATCGTGCAGTCGAAATGGCGCTCGGCAAAGGCGAGCGAACGGGCGTCGCGGACGAGCAGGGTAAACCGGCCATGCTCGCGGATCGCATCGGCCATCTCGGCCGCCGCGGCGGGATCGGCGTAATGGATCGATTGCGGCATCTGGATGATCGGCTGGCCGCGATGCGTGCGGAGGAGGTGGAGGCGGAAGGCTTCGTGCTTGGGCCAGAGCGTCCCCATATTGCCGCCGCCGTGGATCAGGATAGGTCCGTCGCCGATCGCCGCGCGGCAGGCGTCGTCGTCGAAATCGGCGATCGCGGAATAATAGGCCGGGAGACGACCGCGCTGGCGCAAATAGGTCATTTCGCCGAGCCAGATCGCCGAATCGCCGACGTTGGAATGGTCGGGAAAGTCGACGAGGGCAAGCTTGCCCGAGGGAAGCACCGCATCGAGTACGCTGGCAAAATGGTCGGCGAGCTCGCCGACGAGCTGGTCGGCGTTTTTCTTGATCATATCGGGCTCTTTCTGAGGAGTCGGGAGAAGGACAGGAGGCGGTTGCGCCATGTTCCGGAGAGGGCGAGCAGCGCGACACCGTAGAAGAGCGCGCCGACCGCAGTGAGCAGGAGCAAGGCTTGCCATCCCGCGAGATGCCCGTCGAGCAGCCGCATCGCGACCGCGAGCGCGACGCCCATCAGCGAAGAGGCGACCAGCGGCGGGCCGACCGCGCGGAGGCTGTCGATCGGCCGGATGCCCGAGGCGCGGCGGAGCAGCCAGATCTGCATCGGCAGGGTCAGATAGGCGCGCCCGACGTAGGAGATGGCGACCGCGAACAGGCCGAAAGGAAGCGCCGCGAGCGTCAGGATCACGCCAAGCACGAGCTGCGTCGTCGACAGCGAAATCAGGCTGCGCGATGCGCCGAGCACGCTGAGCGAGGGCGAGGCGAAGAAGTTGAGCGTGAAGGGCAGCGCCATGAAGGCGAAAATCTGGGCGAGTTGCCCTGCCTCGGTCCATTTGGCGCCGAACACGGTCGGGATAGCGATCGGCGCGAGCGCACCGAACCCGACCAGCGCCGGAAAGGACAGCGCCGACGCGCGCGAAATCATCCAGCGATAGGCATGGGCCAGTTCGGCGGGGTCGTCCTTGACGCGCGCGAGCGTCTGCACCGCAACCTGTGTGAAGGGCTGGATCGCGCCGCGGCCGATCAGCTCTACGGTGCGCCAGGCGGTGCGATAAACACCGACGGCAGCGAGTCCTATTCCGGCGCCGATCGCCATTTCCTGCACGCGCACGGTCGCGAGAAAGGCGAGCTGGACATAGATCAGGCTGGCGTTGAGCACCAGATTGCCGCGCAGGATGACCCAATCGAACTGCCAGCCGGGTTTCCAGTCATAGGAGGCGCGCGACAATATGAGCCCGACGATCTCGGTAACGAGGCGCTGGATGACGAGGCTCCAGAGCCCCAGTCCGCCCAAGGCTGCCGCGACGGCGGCGGTGCCGCCGATGAGCCCGCCGACCACCGAGCGCAGCGCCGTCGTGCGATGTCCGAACTCACGCAAACGCAGCGCCATATGCGTGGCGCCGAAGGAGGAGATGGGCAACGTCAGGCTCATCACCGCGAGTGGCAACGCGATATCCGGCGCGCCCATCCAATTGGCGATCGGCTGCGCCAACGCCATGATCAGGAAGGCGGAGACGAAGGAAAAGGCCTGCTGCGAGCGATAGATCGTATCGAGGAAGGCCGGGGTTATCTCGCTCTTTCGCGCTATCGTTTGGACGAGGCCCGCCGTCGCGATGATACGAAAGGCCTCCGCTGTCACCGCCATCACGGCGAAGGCGCCGATGTCCGCCTGCGTCAGCAGTCGCGCTAGGATGACGAAGACGACGAAGGAGAAAATCTGGTCGGACAGGAAACGCGTCACCGTCCAGCCGATCGAGCTACGGCTGCGCGCGCGTAATCCCGCGTCGAAGCGGGTGGGGAGTTCAGCGCTCAAGCAGACGCCTCGCTTTCAGCATCCGCATGCGGGTGCGCTCGACCTGGCGCCAGACCCTCTGTCTCAGCGAATGATAGAGAGGGTCGTTCTTGGGGACGAAGCGCGAATTGCCGATGTCCGAGACGATCGCCGCCTCGAGGATCGGTGCCGGATAGAGCGCGAGATTGGGCAGGCCATGTGCCCAGGACCGGTCCATTTCGTCGTCGATCGGACGGCAGACCGTGCGGCAATGCTCCGCCAGCTGCCGCGCGCCCGCGAGCGTGATGGCATAGCCTTGCGTACCATAGGCGAGCCCGACCAGTTCGACGATCGTGCGCGAATGCTGGAGGAAGTCGCGCCGGACGATGCGCTGCCAGGTCGGCTGCTTGGCATAGAGGCGGAGATAGTCGATGCCCTCCGCGTTGAGGTCGGCGCGCGCAAGCTGTTCGAGATAGGCCCAGTCGACCACCGTGTCGTCCTCGAGGATGATCGCCTGACGCACGCCGCGCATGATCATGTCCTGCCAGATCGAGAAATGGCTGGCATAGCAGCCGATCTCGCCCTTGCTCATCGCGCGGCCCTTGTTGCGGCGGATCGCGGCCTCGTCGATCGTCATGCCGGGCGCGGGAGCCGTGCAAGCATCGAAAAAGCGCCACGCGAGCGACGTGCCTGCCGCGCGTGCCGCAAAATCGGCCCGGCGGGCCTCGGCTGATTCGAGCGAAACCACCAGGACCTCGGTCGATTCGCCTGTATCGGGGAGGAACTCACCCACAAATATCGCCTTCTGCTATGGCTGTGCAGCGCGTCGGCAACGACGGCCGGGACGGTCCTTCGTAGCGGGCATTCGTTGGAGAACGAAGGCGCCCAGGCTCCGGTCGTCCGGTCAACGGGGCGACTCGTCTTCGCAGGTGCAGCATAAGGTTGACCTCGGTGGGGCGAGAGCCCGATTGGATCGCTGCGGGGGCACTGGACAGGCGCATCTATGTTTCAAGTCGCAGTCGTTATACCCGTGTGGAACGGCGAAGCCGTGCTCGGCCGTTGCCTCGACGCGCTTGCGCGCCAGACATTGCCGCGCGATGCCTATCAGATCATCGTGGTCGACAATGGATCGAGCGATGCGACGCGCGAGGTCGCGCGTGCCTATGCCGACGTCGAGTTGCTGGAAGAGCCGCGCCCTGGATCCTATGTCGCGCGCAACCGCGGGATCGAGCGGGTGCGGGCGCCGATCACGGCTTTCACCGATGCCGATTGCGAGCCCGGACCCGACTGGCTGGAACAGGTGGTGCGTGCCGCGGGGATGAACCCCGGGTTTGGCGTCCTAGCGGGCAAGATCGAGCTGTTCGACGAGATCGCACCCGAACGCGAGGTGTTCGGCGATTATGAGCGGCTTTTCAGCTTTCCGCAGGCGCATGCCGCGCGCGGCAATTGCGCCACCGCCAATTGGGCGAGCGATACCGCGCTGCTTCGCGAACTTGGCGGGTTCGACGCGGGGTTGAAATCGGGCGGCGACCGGCAGATGGCGCTGCGCATCCGGGCAGCCGGCTATCCGCTCGTCTATGTTCCGGCGATGGTCGTGCGCCATCCGGTGCGTGCGAGCCGCGCCGAACTCGTCCGTAAGCGCCAGCGGTTGAGCGGCGGGCGCTGGGATCGCACGACGCGGCGTCCGCGTCTTGCCCATGTGCTTGGCATCACCGCCGTCGATACGCTACGGCGGCTGCGCCGGGCGGCGATCACCCACGAACTGTCGTCGCGGCGCAGGCTCGCGGTCATGTGGCTGACCTTGCAACTCGCCGGCGTCGCGGTAAGCGAATTCCTCAATCTGGCAGGCGGACGAAAGGCGGCACGCGACTGATGACCCATCTCCGATCAGTCCCGCGTTTTTCCGTGGTGATGCCGCTCTACAACAAGGCCGCGCATGTCCGCGCGGCGATCGAAAGCGCGCTCGCGCAGAGCTATCCGGCGCATGAGATCATCGCGATCGATAATGGATCGACCGACGGCGGGCGCGAACTCGTGGCCGCCTTCGGGGACGCGCGGATCAAGCTGCTCGATTTGCCGACGCCGGGTCCCGGCGGTTACGCCGGGCGCAATGTCGGCATCCGGGCGGCGCACGGTGACTGGATCGCCTTCCTCGATGCCGATGACCTGTGGCACCCGGACCATCTGGCGGTTCTGGCCGAAGGCATAAGCGCGGATCCCCACGTGTGCGCGGCTGCGACGCGGTTCGACCATGTCTTCGAGGATCGCTCGCAACCGCAGCGGATCGCGCCGGAACTCGGTCGCGCCCGGAGCCTCGACCTTGCGGACTTCCTTGCGGCCTGGCTCGCGGTGCGCGAATGCCCGATGTGGACGGGCGCGATCGCGATCCGACGCGACACGCTGTTCGAGGCGGGCCTCTTCCCCGAAGGGCGCGCGGTACGCGGGGGCGACAAGGATCTGTGGCTGCGCGTGCTTGCCAAGGGCGCGCTGCGTTACGATCCGCGCATCACGGCACGCTTTCACCGCGACAGCGACAACAAGGTCAGCAAGTCGACCACGACGCTCGACCTGCCCTGCCTGGTCGAGACGGCGCGGGCGATGATTGCGGACGCCTCGACGCGCGAAGCCGCCTTGCTGCGGCGGCTCGTCAATCAGGAAATCGCGCATTACGCACGCTACGCGATGAAATATCCGGGGCGGACGGCGATCCGGCTCGGAGATCTCTATCTGCCCGAAGGAACGGGCACGGCGGCCTTGTTGCTCGCGGCCAAGCTGATCCCGGCGCCGCTCCGTCAATCGAGCTATGCGCTACGCAACCGGCTGCGCGCGCGCGCGTGAAACTGCTTCGCGCCTTTGGGTCCCTGCTGACCGGCGGGGCGTGCGTCGCCGCGTGGCTGTCGCTTGCCGGAAAATTCGTGCCTGCTCTCGACGTGCTCGCGTCGTTCCTGCCGCTGTTCGGGGTTGCGACCTTGCTGGGACTGCTGCTCGCGCAGTGGCGGCCAGGCGCCGCGATTGCGGCGGCGTTGCTCGCGCTGGCTCCCGTTGCAATCGGCGTGGCGCCCGAATGGCTGCGGGAAATCCCCACCGCGCCTGCGGGCGCGCCGCAGGTTCATGTGCTGACGCACAATGTATGGACACAAAATGACGACCCCGCAGAAACGGCGCAGGCGATTATCGATGCCAGCCCCGATGTGGCGATACTCCAGGAAGTGAATGGCAACTTCCGGCCCATGCTGGCAGCCTTGGGCCAGCATTTTCCCTATGCGACCAAATGTCCGGGGAGGTGCAGTTTTATTATTTTCTCGCGCTGGCCGATCGTTGACAGCGATTACTCCCTGAAGGCCCGGAACGGCCGCAAAATTGGTCCCGCGCTGCTGTGGGCGCGGATTGCGCCCTCCACGGGGGATACGTTCATGGTGGCCACGCTTCACTATCCCCGGCCGACGTCAGGCGACCAAGCGGTGCGCAGGCGCGCCGCGGCGCAGGCGCTGGCACGGATCGATCGCGAGGACTTGATCGTTGCAGGCGACATGAACCTGACGCCTTGGGCCGCGGCGATGCGCGAGCAGGACCGTGCCTTTGCCCCGCTCACCCGCATGACGCGTTCGCCCAGCTGGCCGCGCGCCATTCCCGTGCTGCCTATCGACCATCTCTATGCGGGCCCCGATTGGGGGTTGGTATCGTCGCGACAATTGCCTGGGACGGGATCGGACCACAGGCCGATTCTCGTAACGCTGGCACGTCGGTGAAGCGCTTTCTTTCCCTCGCGCTGCTCGGCGGCTGCGGCCTCGCAGCGCCCGCGCTTGCCCAGCAATCGGACGCGACCGACGGGCTCGGTTCGGTATCGAGCGAAAACAGTTTCGGGCGTGACCGCAACGTCAGCGTCCTCGAACGGCGCCGTCCCGATTACACTCCCGAGCCTATCCACGTCGGCACGCTCGAGCTGCTGCCACGCATCGCGGTCGGCGCGGGCTATGACGACAATCTCTATGCGCAGCCGGGCGACGGGATAGGCGACGCCTATCTGCGCATCCGCCCGCGCATCTCGCTGGTGCGGCCGTCGCCGGACCTGAAGCTTTCGCTCGACGGCGAACTGGACCTGCTGCGCTATGCCGACCGGTCGAGCGAAAATGCGACCCAATATGCGGTGAGCGCGGGCGCACTTTACACGATCAGCAAATCGGACACGCTCGATATCACGCTGCGCAACGGGCGTTACAGCCAGGAGCGCGTCTCGCCCGACAGCCCGACGCAGGCGTCGCGGCCGATCCGCTTCACGCTGAACGGCGGCACCGCGACCTATACGCATGTCTTCAACCGGCTGCGCCTGCGCGGCGTATTCGATGTCGAGAACCGCAATTACAGCGACAGCGTGACGCCCGGCGGCGATCCGATCGACCAGGATTTCCGCGACCACACCAGCTATAGCGGCACCGCGATCGGCGAATATGCGCTGAGCCCCAGCGTCGCGCTGTTCGTCGCGGGGTCGCTGGGAAAGCGCGATTATCGCGAACGCAGCGGTCCGGTTCCGGCGCGCGATTCGACGGGCTTCGACCTCGCTGCAGGCGCAAGCTTCGAGCTGGGACGCAAAGCACGCGGATCGCTTCGTCTTGGCTATCTCCACCAGGATTACAGGGCGGCCGAGTTCGAGGATGTTTCGGGCTTCCTCGTGCGCGGCGAGCTGGCCTATTTCCTGACCCCACTGGTGACGATCACCGGCACCGTCGACCGGGGTATCCGCGAAACGGGCGTCAACGGCGCGACGGGCTATCTCGCCACCAACATGACGCTGCGCGCCGATTACGAGCTGCTGCGCAACCTGATCATCAGCGCGGGCGGCGAGCTGGAAAAGCGCGATTTCAATAATATCGACCGGCGCGACGACCGCTGGACCTGGCGTGCCAACGCATCCTACCTCGTCAGCAAGCGGCTGGCGCTGCGCCTCGATCTCCAGCGCCGCACCCAGTCGAGCTGGGGCGCGACCGCAGGCCGCGAATTCACCGACAATCGGGTCTCGGTGGGGGTGACCTTCTCGGGCCTTTAAGAGAACGTGGGGGTCAGCCCGGCATCGCGCCGCGCGACCCGTGCAGCGCGCCCTCGCAGGCGGCGAGCAGTTCGGGCGGGGCAAGACGGTTGACATAGCCGCCGGATCCTTGATCCGAGAGCAGCTTTGCCGGGATGCCGCCGACCACGCCGCGTTCGGGCACGTCCCTGGTCACGACCGCATTGGCGCCGATGGCCGCCTCGGCACCAACATGGATGCCGCCGATCACCTTGGCGCCCGATCCTAAAAAGGTCCGGTCGCCGATCACCGGCGCACCGCGTCGGCCGCCGCGGTTCATATAGCCGAGCACGACGCCGTGGGTGATGTTGACATTGCTGCCGAGCACCGCGTCGCCGTGGAAATAAAAGCCGCCGAAGCGGTTGAGGAACAGGCCCGGCCCGATCTCCATATATTCGGGGATCGCAAAGCCATATTTGTAGCGCGCGCGCAGCAGCAACCACTTGGCGAAGGGGTAGAGGCCGAACGCCTTGGCGGGTTTCAGTTTGAGCCAGCCGGTCGTGCGCATCAGCACCGTATATTTATACCCCGGCGTAAAGGCATAATGCTTCGCGAAGGCGCCGAAGCCGACGCGGCCGGCATAGCGATAGAGGTCGGCGGCGAGCAGCGCCTTGAGTTTCGCGAAGCTGACCGGGCAACCGCGCAGATGCGGTTTGCCGGTGTCGTCGGGGACGGGCTCCTCAATTGCCGGAGCGGGGGCAAGCGATGCGCTGGTCATGTCCATCAGAAATAACGCTCGCCGAAACGGATCGTGTCGCCGGGAAGCACCGGGAAATCGGCGGTCATCGGATATTCCTGCTCGCCGGCTTCGCCCGCGCGTTTCAGGAATACGCGCTTTTCATTGGCGCGATAGGTGAAGCCGTCGGCCTTGGCGACGGCGCCGCGGATGGTCAGGCCCTGCGTATAGGGATATTCGCCCGGCTTGTTCACTTCGCCGAGCACATAGACGGGCCGGAAGCTGGCGACCTGGACCGAGACTTTCGGCTCGAGCAGATAGCCGTTGCCGAGCTTCGCCTCGATCTCCCTCGACAGCTCGTCGGTCTGGAGCCCGGCGGCCTTGACCTCGCCGATCAGCGGAAAGGCGACCGTTCCGGCGGGCGACACTTCGAAATCGCCGGTCAGCGTCTCCTCGCCATAGGTCGCGATCTTGATCTTGTCGCCGGGCGAGAGGCGGAAGGCTTCGGCGGGCGGCGGCGCGGCGCCGCTGCCGGCGAGCGGCGACTGCCCGGCGCACCCGCCAAGCACCGCGAGCATGCCCGCCAATGCGATCTGCATATGCCATTTCATGAAGTTACTCCCGGACTCGATGCTGCAATGTTTTTGAATTCGGCCTCGGCAGGCGGCACCGCGAGCGCCGCCTCGATCCGTGCCCAATAATTGGCGGCGGCCTGCTCGACGCCGTAAGCGAGCGAGCGTTCGCGCGCGCGCCTGCCGCATTCGCTGCGGCGCGGCTCGGCGAGCACCCGGCGCAAGGCGGCTGCGAAGGCTGGTACGTCATCGGTCGGGACCAACGCGCCGGCATCGACATCGATCCCGCTCGGGATGGCGTCGCGCGGCCGGTCGGCCAGAATCTCCGACGGGCCGGAGGCGCAATTGGTGGCGACGACGGGAACGCCGCAAGCCATCGCCTCGACCAGCCCGTTCGGGAATCCCTCGGCATTGGAAGGCATCGCATAGGCCTGCGCGCGCGCGACCACGGCGAAGGGGTTGGCGACGAAGCCGGGCATGTCGACCCGGTCCGCGATGCCGAGCGACGTGGCAAGCGCCTCCAGCGCGCCGCGTTCGGGCCCTTCGCCGAGGATGACGAGGCGCTCTGGCGGCGCGGCTTCGGCATAAGCGCGCAGCAGCAGCGGGAAATTCTTGTTGGGAACGAGTCGCCCCGCTGCGACAATATAGCGGCCGGCAGGGATGAAGGCGGGCGGCTCGGCTGCAAGGTCAGCGATGCGTTGATGGTCGACCGGATTGGCGATCGCCGACATGCGGCCGCGCGCGACGCCGAAATGGACGGCAAGATCGTCGACGACGCCGTCGGACACGGCGACGACATGCGTCGCGCGCGGATAGACGAGGCGCACCATCGCCTTGGCGGCGACTGCGTTGCCAAGATGGGCGCTCGTGTTGACCCGTTCGCTGATCAGCCATGGCCGCCGGCGCCCCGCCATCGCCCAGGCATTGGCGATATTGGCGCGGGTCAGGAAGCTCAGCGTCGCATCGGGCAGGATCCGCCGGGTCAGCGCGCGCAACTGGGTCAGGCTGGGCAGCAATTTATGCCGGGCATCCAGTTGGTGAAGCTCGACCCATTCGGGCACGTCATAGGCGCGCGGTTCGTCGTCGAGCAGCGCGAGGTGGATGTCGTAGCGCGCCCGCCACGGCTCCGACCCGCCGAGCAGGGTCGCGAGCACGCGCTCGGCGCCGCCGCCCGCGAGCGAGTTGATCGCGAACAAGATCCGCTTTTGATGCAGCATGATTCCTCGTTGGAGTGGGGGGCGGGAAATTCGCTTCGGAAGAACCCTTACCACGCCGATTTGTTGCAGTGCACACAGGCGCGCCCGCTTCATCGCCTGCGGGAGGCAACTGGCCGATTCGAGCGGGTTTTGCGGGTCGATATGTCTATCATCGGCACCATCGATGAACGTTCGCGGAGATATGTAATGGACATTCGGCGGGTCGAGTGTCTGGACGGCTTGCGCGGCGTTGCGGCGCTGTGGGTGGTGCTCGGTCACATGATGATCCTCACCGGTTTCCGGTTGCCGCTGATGAGCAAGCCCGACCTTGGCGTCGATCTGTTCATCCTGCTCTCGGGCTTCCTGATGATGTTCCAGTACCGGCTGCGCGCGGGGCGCGAGGACTGGACGGCGCCCGCCACATGGGGCGCTTTCTGGACGCGGCGCTTTTTCCGGCTGGCGCCGCTTTTCTATGTGACACTCGCCGCCGCGCTGATCGCCGGACCGGCAATCTATGCCGACAGGGTGGCGATCGACGGCTTCCTCGGCCAGTCGCTGCAACCGTCCGAACGCTATCTCGACGGAAGCCTCGCCAATATCGTCCTGCATCTGACCTTCCTGTTCGGCTTTTTGCCCGATTACGCCTTCCGTACGCCGCTGCCCGACTGGAGCCTCGGGCTCGAGATGCAATTCTACCTGCTCTTTCCCTTCCTCGTGCTGCTCGGGCGGCGGTTCGGCTGGTTGACGTCGGCCTTTATCGCGGCGGGCGGCGGGGTGGCCGTCGCGCTGCTCGCCGCCGCGGCGGGCCTCGACTATCCGATGCCATCCTTCCTGCCGTTGAAGCTCCAGCTCTTTTTGAGCGGCATGCTGCTTGCCGCCGGTGCGGACGAGAGCCGCCCGCGGCTCTGGCTGCGCCTCGGTGCCGCGATGCTGCTCGCCGCGATCCCGATCGGGGGCGACCAGGACCTGCTCCATTTCGCGGTCCGCGAGTTGCTGGTGTTCGGTTTCTTTGCGCTGGTCCATTTGCGCTCGCTCGGGGTGATCGACTGGATTTCGCGGCTCCTCGGCAGCCGGCCCTTCCATTGGCTGGGCGAGCTTTCCTATGGCGCCTACCTGATCCACCTGTTGATACTTCAGCCCGTTGCGGCCGCGGTGATCGGGCAATTCGGCACCGGTCTGGGAGCGATCGGCCGTTTTGCGTTGACCGGTGCGATCGTTATCCCGGCAACCTATGTCCTTGCCTTTGTGACCTACAGGTTGGTCGAGCTGCCCGGCCAGCGGCTCGGCAAGGCGGTCATCAAGCGGGCTGTCGGACGCGGCACGCCCCGCGCGCACCAGACCGTTCCCGAAAAGATCGCCGCGCCATGAACGCTCGATCTGCCGCGCCATCCAGATACCGATGGAGATGATCCGATGGACCGACGAACCTTGCTGACGTCGATTGCCGGCGCGGCAACCGCGAGTGCCTGCACCCGGCGCGACGATGCCGACGCCGGGGACAATCATGCAGGCCGCCCGACGCTGGCGATCGATTCGGAGGCGCCGGGCCGCTGGCGCATCCGCAGCTGGCAATGGCGCGCGAACGCGTGGCGGCCGCAGATCGCCCGGGCACGGCTGACCAACGGGAAAATCCAAATCAGCGGCGCGATCGACGCGGCGGACCGGGCGGCGGTGATCGCCCGGCTGCGCGCCTAGGTCCTCACCGTTCCGGGTGTGGCGGAGGGGCGCCGGACCGGGCGGCGCGGTGCAAGCGCCGTGCGATAGACTTCGAGCGTTTCGGCCGCGGCGCGGTCCCAGCTGAAGCGCCCGCGAACGGCGTCGCGATCGACCTGGAAGTCGGCGCCGTCGGCGTTCAGGCGCGCGGTGAGTTCCCCGACGTCTCCGACCCGGAAATAATTTACGGGATCGAGCCCGATGTCGAGATTGGCCGGGATGTCGCTGAGCAGCATCCGCGCGCCGCAGCTCGCCGCCTCCAGCGCCGCGATCGGCAACCCCTCATGATAGGATGGCATGACGAACAGCGCGCAATGTTCGTAGAGGCATTTGAGCGTCGCGCGCGATTGGACGCCAGCAAAAATCACTCGGTCGCTGGCGCGCGCGAGAAGCTCGCGGGCATATTCGCTTTCATGGTCGGCCGAGCCGGCGATCACCAGCTTGGCAGTGCTGTCCGACCGTTCATGGGCGTCGATCAGGTCGTGCAGGCCCTTTTCGGGGACGAGGCGGGCAACGGCGAGGAGGAAATCATCGCCCGCGAGCCCCAGCCGTTCGAGGATGAGCGCGGGGTCGGCATCGTCCGGCAGGTCGGACGTGCCGTTCGGGATATAGGAAATCGCCGTCGCCCGCTTCGGAAAGTTGTGGCGCAGCTGTTCGGCGAGCGACGGTGAGACGGCGATGACGCGGTCCGCGAAAGTGAGCGCAAGCCACTCACCGGCACGCAGCGCGCCGCGCGCGAGAAGGCCCCATTTGGCGCGATGATAGTCGGTGCCGTGGTGCGTCACGACGACCTTGAGGCCGAGCAGCCGCGCGACTGGTGCGAGCAGCCCGGGGCCGATGGCGTGGATGTGGATTAGCCGGGCGCCGCGCTTGCGGGCGGACAGGACCGAAAGGAAGGTCGATACGACCGCCTCGAAATGCTGCGAGCGCGGGCAGGGGATGCCGATAATCTCGACGCCGCGATGCTCGCCCTGCCGTTCGGGCAGATAGGGCGCACGGCCCAGAACCACCGAGCGGTGGTCGGGCCACAGCGTCTTGATCCGCGGCAGCAGCTCCTCGCAATGACTTTCGATCCCGCCCATGACGTGCGGGAAGCCGCGGAGGCCCGTTACACAGATGACGGGCGATCGCGCAGGATCGCCAGATGGCACACTCGTCCGTTGCAGCATAATAAACTCCAATCGCGCCCAGCCGGATTATCCGGCTCAGGCCACCGCTGCCATCGGCCCTCTTCCACCATTTTCTATTTCATTGAGATACCAGTCGACGAACCGCTCGATCCCGCGTGCGAGCGGCACTTTCGGGCTGTATCCGGTAAGCGCGTTGATCGCCGAGATATCGGCATAGGTCGATGTCACGTCGCCCGGCTGCATCGGCCGCATCAACTTGACCGCCGGCCGGCCGAGCGCGCGCTCGAGCATGGATATCATGTCCATCAGCCCGACGGGATTGCAGTCGCCGATGTTGAGCAACCGATGTTCGCCGGCGGCCGGCGCCTTGTCGAGCACCCCCACGACGCCGTCGACGATATCGTCGATATAGGTGAAATCGCGCGCCATCCGGCCCTCGCCGAACACTTCGATCGGCTGGCCGAGCAAAATCTTCTGCGCGAAACCATAATAGGCCATGTCGGGCCGGCCCCATGGACCATAGACGGTGAAGAAGCGCAGCCCGCTGAGCGGCAGGCGATAGAGCGTCGCATAGCTCTGGCTCATGAGTTCGCAGCTACGCTTGGTCGCGGCGTAAAGCGAAACCGGTGCGGTGCAGGGTTCGTCCTCGCGGAAGCCGGTGCCGCCGATCGGACGGTCGCCATAGACCGAACTCGACGAGGCATAGACGAGATGCTCGATATGACCCGCATGGCGTGCTGCCTCGAGCACCGCGAGGTGCCCTTTGAGGTTGCTGTGCTCATAAGCGAACGGGTTTTCGAGGCTGTAGCGCACGCCTGCCTGCGCGGCGAGATGGACGATCCGGCGAATGCCGTTTGCCTCCACCAGCTCGCTGACCAGTCCGGGGCTGGCGATGTCGCCGTCGATCAGCCGGAAGCCCACATTGTCGGCCAGCCGCGCGGTGCGCGCTTTCTTCAGCGCGACATCATAATAGTCGGTGAAGCTGTCGAGGCCGATCACACGTTCGCCGCGTGCGAGGAGCCGCTCGGACACCGCATGGCCGATGAAGCCCGCGGCGCCCGTTACCAATATGGGGCTGTCGTCGGTCATGCCGCCCGCCTTTCGCTGGAGAGTCGGGTGTCGTCGTCGGTATCGCCCGGCCGGCCGATACCGACATAGCGCAGGCCCGCTTCTTCGGCCTGCGCGGGCCGATAGATGTTGCGCAGATCGACGAGCAGCGGATCGGCCATCGCCGCTTTGAGGCGGGCGAGGTCGAGTGCGCGGAAGGCGTCCCATTCGGTCACGATCACCGTTGCCGCCGCACCGTCGGCGGCGTCATAGGCCGAGGACGCATAGTCGACGTCGTTCAGCACCGCCTTCGCCGCCTCCATACCCTCGGGGTCATAGGCGCGCACCCTTGCACCGGCATCCTGCAGCGCCTGGATGATCGCGATCGAGGGCGCGTCGCGCATATCGTCGGTGTTGGGCTTGAACGTCAAACCGAGCACCGCCACGGTGCGGCCGCGGACCTGTCCCTCTATCGCTGCCAGAACCTTGCGGCCCATCGCGCGCTTGCGCTGCTCGTTCACCGCGACGGTCGCCTCGATCAACCGCAGCGGCGCGTCATGGTCCTGCGCCGTCTTCATCAGCGCGAGCGTGTCCTTGGGGAAGCAGGAGCCGCCATAGCCCGGCCCCGCGTTCAGGAATTTGGCGCCGATCCGGTTGTCGAGACCGATGCCGCGCGCGACCTCCTGCACATCGGCTCCGACCTGTTCGCACAGGTCCGCCATTTCGTTGATGTAGGTGATCTTCATCGCCAGAAAGGCGTTCGCGGCATATTTGATCAGTTCGCTGGTGCGCCGCCGGGTGAAGACGATTGGCGCCTTGTTCAGCGACAGCGGGCGATAGACCTCTTCCATCGGCGCGCGCGCGCGATCGTCCTCGATGCCGATGACGACGCGATCGGGCCGTTTGAAATCCTCGATCGCGGCGCCTTCGCGCAGGAATTCGGGGTTCGAGGCGACGGCGAATTCGGCCGCGGGATTGCACTCGCGGATGATCCGCTCGACCTCGTCGCCGGTGCCGACGGGCACGGTCGATTTGGTGACGACCACCGTGAAGCCATTGAGCGCCCCGGCGATCTCGCGCGCTGCGCCATGGACGAAGGAAAGATCGGCGTGGCCGTCGCCGCGGCGGCTGGGGGTGCCGACCGCGATGAACACAACGTCGGCGGCGCCGACTGCCTCCGAAAGCTCGGTGGCGAAGTCGAGATTGCCCGCCGCGACGTTGCGCGCGACCAGGCTGTCGAGCCCGGGCTCGTAAATGGGAATGCCGCCGGCGCGAAGGCGGGCGATCTTGTTCGCGTCCTTGTCGACGCAGGTCACATGATGGCCGAAATCGGCAAAACATGCGCCCGAAACGAGCCCGACATAGCCGGACCCGATCATTACGATACGCATTACGCGTTGCTCCCTATGTATATGAAGGCGACTTTGCTGCGCTTGCGAACAATCATCGCGGATACCCCTCGCTCGTCAACTTGCCAGCTTTGAAAAGAGGCAATTTGAAGGCGAAGCGAATGTCCCCGCGATTTCGATTCAAAATGGGGCAGGATCGCAAAAGACTCCCGGATTTGAGGCAGATAATTCGCGACTTTGCGCAAACGAAGAACTGGCGATTTGGATGCCATGCGACGAAACGCTTCGACTTGAACTTGCCACGCGTCGGCGCTGGTCTAGAAGCTGGACAGGATAAGCTGTGGGGAGGGCAGGATGCTGGAAGCGCAACGCGCGGCTTTTTTTGCCGACCTGCCGGTGTCGCTGGCGGTTCGCCGCGACCGGTTGGGGCGGGCGATGCTGATGATCGAGGAAAATGCCGACGCGCTGTGCGCTGCGCTGGCTGCCGACCAGGCGAATCAGGATGCGGCTTCGGCGAAGCGCACCGAAGTGGCGCCTGCGCTTGCGGCGCTGCATACCGCTATGGATGGCGTCGGGCGCTGGATGCGCCCCGCTGGCGATCGCGGTCTGCTCGCAAGGCTGGGTGGAGGCGGCGACTATGTGGAATATCTGCCCGTCGGAGTGATCGGAATATCGGCGCCGGCCGCGCTGCCGCTACTCCATGCGGCGGGCATCCTCGCGAGCGCGCTCGCCGCAGGCAACCGCGTGATGCTGAAATTCGACAACGCGTCGCCGCAACTGAACGAATTGGTCGGCCGGCTCGCGCCCCGCTTTTTCGACCCGCTCGAATTGGTCATCGTATCGGCCGGCGCCTTTGCCGACCTCGCCTTCGATCTGTTGGTGACGAGCAAAGAGCAGGGCGACGGCGTGACATTCGCCCGCTCGGGCAAGTCGCCCGCGATCTTCGGGCGGTCGGCCGACTTCGCCAAGGCGGCGGGCAAGGTGATTGCCCACAAACGGGTCAGGAGCGGGCGCGTGCCGCTGGCCCCCGACTATCTGCTCGTGCCTGAGGAACAGGAAGAGGCGGCCGCCGGCTGGCTGTGGCGCGCGGCGATGCAGCCGGGCGGCAAGGAAGGCGCGCTGGTGGATGCGGAACAGGGACGCGTGGCGCGGCTACTGGACGACGCGCGCGCGCGTGGCGGCGAGGTGATGACGGCGGAACCGCGGGGTGGAGGCTTGACGCTCCACATCGTCCGTCACGCCAGCGATGACATGCTGGTGATGCAGGAAGATGTCGAGGGACCGATCCTGCCGCTGCGCAACTATGCGCGGATCGAGGATGCGATCGCCGCGATCCACCGCCGCGCGCCGCCGCATGCCATCTATTATTTCGGGCGCGACGCCGCCGAGCGCCGCCATGTGGTCGACCGCACTCTGTCTTCGGCGATCGCGATCGACGGGCGGGCGCTGTTGGCGGCGAAGGCGGACGCCGGCATGACGATCAATATCGGGCCCGGCGAGGCGGGTTTTCGACGGTTCAGCCGGGCCCGGCACGTCTGCCGTCCGTCTTTCCTTGGCCTTGCTTACCGGTTCGCAGCAAAGGACAGCGGCGAACTCGCCGGGGCGGCGCCCGCGCTGCGCTGACCCCGGCCACGCCACGCCACGCCGCATCGCGGTCGCCTTCCCCGGCGCCGCCAAATTATCCTTTGGACATGGCAGACATGTCCTCCCGCCGCGCCGCGAGCGCGGTTCAGATCGCCGCAGGCGGCGAACCCGTCTATGTCGTGCGCTCGGGCGCCGTCTATCGCGACATAAATGCTCGCGATGTCGGCAATGGTCTATTCGTGATTCGCGAACCTGTCCGCGACGTGCGGATTTCGGACGTCAGGGTGGCGAGCGGTTATCGCGTGATCGAAAATACCGCGACGCCCGATCTGGCGGCGGCGGGTTGCGCCGGACTGCATGTGCGCGGAGCGCGGGCAAGCGATCTCGAGCGCAGTTTCGCCCGCATCCGCTATGACAGCCATCACGGGGTGATCGAGGATGTGAATGCCAGCGGCACGCTGGCCACGGGTGCGACAGATCTTCCCGTGGGGATCGGATTCGCCGACACCGCGCACGATTTCCGGATCGAACGTTGTGTCATGCGGGGGTTCCAATGGAAACGCCGCAACACGCAATATTGGAACGGCGATGGCTTTTCGACCGAGCGCGGCAATGCGCGTTTCCTGTTCCGCCAGTGCGCCGCCTGGGACAATAGCGACGGCGGGTTCGACCTGAAATCGACCGAGACATTGCTCGACGATTGCACCAGCGGCCGCAACGCGCGCAACTTCCGGCTATGGTCGAGCATCCGCGCGACGCGGCTCGTCAGCCTCGACCCCATCAAGATCGGCGGGATCGGCGATACCAACCATTTTTCGATCATGGCGTCGAAAGGCGCGAGCGAGCCGCTGGTGATCACTATCGAGCATCTGACGGTGAAGAGTGACCGCGGCTGGCCGATCTTCGACGTTCATAACGGACCCGCCAAGATCATCATCGGCTCGCACGATATCCAGGTGCCAAAGGGAACGCCGCTCGTGCGCTCGCGGGGCGGGGGTTCGGTGCCAGGCGGTGTGTCCTTCAAGGGCGACCCGCCCAAGCTTTGAGCCCCGGCGCAGTTTGGACACGCTTCGACGCCGGGCTCTTGCTGCAATGCAGCGTAAAGGCGCACATCGCGTCCCGTCAGCACGTGGCGATCGTGTCTGCGAATCCGAAAGCTGGTTTTGGGGGGGAACCCAGTGACCAGAAAAGGGTGGAAAGATGCGAAAGATACGCAAGGCCGTGTTCCCCATCGGCGGCCTTGGAACCCGGTTCCTTCCGGCGACCAAATCCATGCCGAAAGAGATGCTGCCGGTCGTCGACCGACCGCTGATCCAATATGCCGTCGACGAGGCGCGCGAGGCGGGCATCGAACAATTCATCTTCGTGACCAGTCGCGGCAAGAGCCTGATCGAGGACCATTTCGACCATGCCTTCGAGCTCGAAGAGGCGATGGCGCGGCGCGGCAAGTCGCTCTCGGCGCTCGACGGCACCCGCCCGTCGCCGGGCGATATCACCATCGTGCGGCAGCAGGAGCCGCTGGGGCTCGGCCATGCCGTATGGTGCGCCCGCCGCCTCGTCGGTGACGAGCCGTTCGCGGTGTTGCTCCCCGACGACCTGATGGTCGGCGAGTCCGGCTGCCTCAAGCAGATGGTCGAGGCGTATAACGACCTCGGCGGCAATCTGATCTGCACGGAGGAGGTGCCGGCCGATCAGACGAACAAATATGGCATCGTCACTCCGGGCGCTCAGGCCGGGCCGATCACCGAGGTGAAGGGACTGGTCGAAAAGCCGGCGCCGGAGGTCGCGCCGTCGCGGCTCGCGATCATCGGCCGCTATATCCTCCAGCCCGAGGTGATGGACGTGCTTGGCAGCCAGGAAGAAGGCACGGGCGGCGAGATCCAGCTCACCGACGCGCTGGCGCGGATGATCGGCCAGCAGCCCTTCCACGGTGTCACCTTCGCGGGGCAACGCTATGACTGCGGCGACAAGAGCGGTTTCGTGACCGCGACGCTCGCACTCGCGCTTGGCCGCCCCGATATTGCGCCCGCGGTGCGGGCTTTCCTGGCTGCGGCGTGATATGGATGCACTTTCAAGGCGTGTACCGCTCCGCAGGGAAGCGGACCCGCAGGTCGATCGCGGCGCGCTGATCGACCTGCGCCACGTCGGCGCGATATTGCGCCGGCGATGGATGGTGCTGTGCGCGGCGATGATCGCGGCGATCGTCGTCGCCGCGGCCGCCTATCTCGTTGCCGAGCCCCGCTATCTCGCGACCGCGCAGGTCGCGCTCGAACGGACGGCCGAGCGCGTGATCAACGTCGATTCGGTCATCCCGACCGCCGACCCCGATTCGGCGGCGGTCGATACCGAAGTGCAGGCGCTGCGCTCGCCGGAACTGATCGGGCGGGTGGTCGACCGGTTGCGGCTTGCCCGCGATCCCGCTTTCAACGAGGCGGCAACACAGGGTCCGCCTGCGACGCAGCCCGACCTGATCGGTCGCCAGCGCGCGATCGGCACGCTGCTCGGCGGCCTGACGGTGAAGCGCGACGGGCTCTCCTATGCGATCAGCGTGTCGTTCGAGGGCAATACCCCGGTCCGGGCGGCGCAGATAGCCAATGCGCTGGTCGATAATTATGTCTCAGGCCAGGCGGGTTCGAAGGCGGAGGCGACCCAGCGCGCGCGCGGATTCCTCGAAGAGCGGCTTCAGGACCTGCGCGCGCAGGTTCTCGGCGCCGAACGCGCGGTCGCGGACTATCGTGCCGCGAATAATCTTTTCACCGTGTCCGAAGCCAGCACGGTAACCCAGCAGGAACTGTCGGGCCTTTCGACGCAGCTCGCGCAGGCCAAGGCGGAAAATGCTGCGGCGCAGGCGCGGCTTTCGGCGGCCCGCACGCAATTGCGCGGCGGGCGGAGCGGCGAGGAACTCGGCGATTCGCTCGACTCTCCCGTGGTCAGCCAGCTCCGGGCCCAGCGCGCCGAGGCGGCGCGCGAGGTTGCGGCGCTCGAAAAACGCTATGGTCCGCGTCATCCCGCGCTCGTCCAGGCGCAAAACCAGCTCCGCACCGCCGATCAGCATATCGCGGCAGAAGTGCAGCGCATCGTCGCCAACGCGTCGATCCAGGCGAGTATCGCCAATCAGCGCGCGGCGTCGCTCGCCGGTTCGGTCGCGCAGACGCAGGGGAAGCTCGCGAGCGACAATGAAGCGTCGGTGCGACTGGGCGAGCTCGAACGAAACGCCGAATCGGCGCGGACGCTCTATCAGGCGTTCCTCGACCGCTATCGCCAGACGGTCGCGCAATCGGGGTTGGAGCAAAGCGATTCCTACATCGTCAGCCGCGCGCGCGTTCCGGGCGCGCCAAGCTCGCCGAACATGTTGATCTATGCCGCGATGGCGGTGGTCGGCGGGCTCGGCATCGGCGTGCTCCTTGTAGTGCTGCTGCAATTGCTCGAGCGCGGGCTAGAGACGAGCGACGCGATCGAGGAAACGCTGGGGCTGGCGACGCTCGCCTCGATCCCCGACGCGCGGACGCTTCCCGGTTATCGCAAGTCGGGCCTGCCGGCCCCGCCAGCGGAACTGCTGCTCAAGCGGCCGCAATCGACCTACGCCGAAGCGTTCCGGACCTTGCGCACCTCGATCCAGTTCGCCGAGGCGCCAAAGGCGGTCCGCGTCGTCGCGATCACCTCGGCGGTGCCGGGCGAAGGCAAGACGACCACCGCGATGGGCTTGGCCCGCGCAATGGCCGCGGCGGGCGGCAAGGTACTGCTGATCGATGCCGACGCCCGCCGGCGCGCATCGAGCCGGCAATTCGCCGAGGGCGTATCGCTGGGCCTCGACGAGGTGCTGGCGGGCGAGGCGACGTTGGAGCAGGCGATCGTCAAGGACAGCCTGTCGGACGCCTGCATTCTTCCGCAGCGGCTCGATTCGAAAGGCATCGGCTTGACGGAGAGTCCGCGACTGGCCGAACTGATCGAGCAGGTGCGCGAACGCTATGATCTTGTGATCCTCGATACGCCGCCGGTCCTGCCGGTCGACGAGGCGCGCGTGATCGCCAGCATGGCCGACGGCGTGGTATTCCTCGTGCGCTGGCGCCGGACGCCGTCGAAGGCGGCGTCGGTGGCGCTGCGGCGGCTGTACGACGTCCATGCCGAAATATTGGGCGCGGTACTCACGCTGGTCGACGTTCACGAGCAGGAGCGCGCCGGCTATGAAGATGGCGGGACCTTCCTCAAGGCGTACCGCCCCTATTATGCCGACTGACCGGGCGGGGCCGTGACCACGCCGGCGCTGCCTTATGGCCCGGCCTTCGGGCTTGGCATATTGGTGCCCGTCACGCTGTTGCTGCTCGTCCCGCTCGTCATCGCGGCGCGGCGGGCGGGCAGCATGGCGGGCGCGTTCGTGGTGGTGGCGCTCTGGCTTCGCTACGCTGCGGGCGCCTATCATCTTTATATGTTCCAGCCGTTCGCAGGCGGGCTTTCGGGCAATGCCCTGCTCTCGATCGCGGTGACCGGCTTCGGGCTGCTCTTTGTCGTCCGGCCCGCCAATCTGGGGCTCAAATGGCTGTTGCCCGTTTATGTCCTCGTCGTGCTCGCGCTGGTCAGCGCCAGCCTGAACGGCGATGCCGCGGGCGGCATCAATGTTGCGGTGAAATATGCCTATATGATCGTGATCATGGTCGCCGCGTTTCAAGCGCTGCGCCAGGATGCCGAGGCGCGTTTCCTGAACTGGGCGATGGTTTCGTTCCTGCCGCTGCTCGTCTTTCAGGCGCTGTCGCTGGCATTCAATATGCCAAAGGGCGCGGAGGACGGCGACGGGCTGGTCTGGATCGGCGGCTATAATCACGAGGCGGCCTTCTCGGTCGCGCTCTTGACGGGGTTCATGGTCGGCGGATTCGCGCGGTCGGCGCCGCGCGCGGTACGTATCGCCTTTCTGTCCGCGACGTTCATCGCTATCCTGCTCGCGGGCTATCGCACCACGATCCTTGCGCTCGCGCCGCTCGCGCTTGCGGTTTTCCTGAGCGGACTGACGATGAGCGTGCGGCGCGACCAGCGCGGGGCGATGGCGGCCACAGCGGCGGTCGCAGGCGTGCTGCTATTTTCGGTCGCGGCGCTGTCTTACGGTGAGAGTTTCGCCGATCTCGCCGCCTTCCTCGCGGACCCGTCGGCGCTGATCAAGCCGCCGCGCGACTTCGACCTTCTCGAGCGCCAGGTGATGTCGGGCCGGCCGCTGATCTGGAGCAGCTATATCTACGCCTGGGCCGATGGCACGCCGCTCCAGCATCTGTTCGGCATGGGGCCGGAAAGCTGGGAGGGCGTGTTCAAGGTCTATCCGCACAATACGCTGGTGGCGACGCTCTACGAACTCGGCTGGTTCGGCGTGGCGGCGATGATCGCGCTGTGGACGGTGATGTTCGCGGCGGCGGCGGCGGCGCGCGGCGACCGCTTCCTGCTGATCGCTGCGCATTTCGCCTTCTTCCTGCTCAACATGGCGACGATGCCCTTCTGGCAGGTCGAGGGGCTGGCGCTCTATGGCTTGCTTTGCGGTTATACCGTCTATGCCGCGCGCGCGGCCTCTCAGCGCCCGCTTTCCTATGGGTTTCCTGAAAGCCGCTGGAGTCCAACGCAGTAATGGTGCCGGCTACAGGATTCGAACCCGTGGCCCCCTGATTACAAATCAGGTGCTCTACCAACTGAGCTAAGCCGGCGCTCGCGTTCCCCTAAGCATTTTTCGACCCGATGGAAACAGCGGACATTCGGTAAAATGCGGCACAGCGGAATCGTCAGACGATGCCGAAAGTCCAGCCTTCGGTTTTGGCGAGAGCTTCGGTCAGCGGCTGGGGTGACCAAGGGGCGGCATCGCTTGCGATCGCCCGCAGCCAAGCGGCGGTCAGCAGCGCGTCGCTCGCATGATCGCTCACCGGCCCGCGAAAGCCTGCCGGCGGCGACCCCAGCGCCGTTAGCGCGGTATCGAGCGTCGCGCCGTCGCGAATCTTGCTGCGTCCGGGTGGCAGGCCGGCTGCGCGCGCGGCAAGGCTCGTGTAGATTTCGACGAGCAGCGGGCCGCAGGCGGGAACCGGATCGAGCGGCCACAGCGGTATTCGGCCCGACAACCGGTGCAGCAGGCGCATGCCGGCGAGGCTCGCCTTGCCGACCTGAGCCGCGCCGACGAGATTGAAATTGCTCACGCTCGCGGCCTGCTTCGTCGCGCGTTGATATTGCTCGACGATCCGCAGGCGGCCCGCGCCGGGAAGGAAGAGATCGCCGACATCGCCCCCGCCGTGGCGAAAATGGCGCCGCGCGTCGGGGTGCGCGAGGAACGCGCCGGCTTCATAGTGCGGATCGCCTTGCGCGAGACGCTCGACGAGCGCCCAAAGCGCCGGGATGTCGGCCGGACTATCGGTCCACTCGGGGAAATATGCCTCCCGATCGGCAAAGGCGAAGGCGGCCGAGAAATCGAAGCCGATCAGCATATCTTCGCCCGCGTCCGCGACGCCTTCAAGCCAGGCGAGTACTTCGGCGCGCGACCATATATGGCCCGGCCGTACGAGCGCTGGCGCCGCCGCGGCGCTCGCGAGCGCGAGCGCGATCCCGCGCTGGCGCTCGCCGCGGGCGCCCGACCAGTCGAGGGCGGCAAAGTGGGTGAAGCGGCGCATCGCTGGGGTTTAGCGCCGCAGAGCGCCTTGCACAAAGGGCGCCGGAGCCCCACATGCGCCCCATGCTGATTGAAACCGAATCGACGCCCAATCCCGCGACGCTCAAATTCATGCCCGGCCGGGCGGTGATGGAGGCGGGAACACGCGACTTTGCCAGCCCCGAAGAGGCGGAAGCTTCGCCGCTTGCGAGCGCGCTTTTCTCGCTCGGCGATGTGACCGGCGTGTTCTTTGGTCGTGATTTCGTGTCGGTGACGATCGCCCCCGGTGCCGAATGGGCCGATGTGAAGCCCGACATACTCGGCATCGTGATGGATCATTTCCTCGCCGAAGTGCCGCTGTTCAACGCCGCCAGCGCGGGCTTTTCGGTGCCGGCGGAGGATGAAGGGTTCGCCGACGATCCCGCCGATGCCGACATCATCGACCAGATCAAGGAACTCATTGAAACGCGCGTCCGCCCCGCGGTCGCCAACGACGGCGGCGATATCGTCTATCGCGGTTTCGACAAGGGCAATGTGTATCTGAAGATGCAGGGCGCCTGCGCGGGCTGCCCGTCCTCGACCGCGACGCTGAAGAATGGCATCGAGTCCCTCTTGAAACATTATGTGCCTGAGGTAACGGCAGTTCACGCCGTCTGACCAAATCATTTCAGGAGATGCCCTATGAGCGAGCCGCTTTCCGACAGCGCCCTCGACCAGCTGTTTCGCACCGCGCGTACCTATAACGGCTATCTCGACAAGCCCGTTTCCGAAGCTCAGCTCTACGCGATCTGGGACTTGATGAAGTTCGGCCCGACCAGCGCGAACGGCCTGCCGGCGCGGATCGTCTGGTGCGTGTCGGACGAAGCGAAGCAAAAGCTCGCGGCGCTCGCCATTCCGGGGAATGAAGAAAAGATCCTCGCGGCGCCGGTCACGGCGATCATCGCGATGGACACCGAATTTTACGAGCATCTGCCAGAATTTTTCCCGCACACCGATGCGCGCAGCTGGTTTGCCGGTAACGAGGAGCATGCGAAAGTAACGGCTTTCCGCAATTCGAGCCTGCAAGGCGCCTATTTCATCCTCGCCGCGCGCGCCCTCGGGCTCGACACCGGCCCGATGTCGGGCTTCAACAACGCCGCCGTCGACGAGGCCTTTTTCGCCGACCAGCCCAAGGTGAAGAGCAATTTCATCTCGACCCTCGGCTATGGCGATCCCGCGAGTATTTTCGAGCGCAGCCCGCGCCCCGACTTCGCGCGCTTCAACCGCATCGCCTGAACGGCCCGCGCCCCATCCATGCGCCACCTTGTCATCGATTCGGCGAGCGAAGCCTGCTCGGTGGCGCTGATCGAGGCGGGCGCAGTCGTCGATCATCGCCACGAAGTGATCGGGCGCGGCCACGCCGAGCGCCTCGTCCCGCTGGTCGCTGAACTCGCTGGCGGAGGCCGCGCCGAGGCGATCGCCGTCGGGTGCGGCCCGGGCAGCTTTGCCGGCGTGCGGATCGGCGTGGCAGCGGCGCGTGCGTTCGCGCTCGGATGGCAGGTGCCAGTGCATGGTTTTTCGACGCTCGCCCTCGTTGCCGCCGCTGCGGCGGACGAGATTGCCGCGGCGGACGGCGCGCTGGTGGTGATGGAAGGCGGCCACGGCCAATGGTTCGTTCAGCCTTTCACGGCCGACCTTGCGTCGCGCGCCGAGCTTCGATCGCTGCTCCCGGAGGAGGCCGTCCGGCTCGCAGACGCGCTGGTCGTCGGCAACCGCTCAGAAGCCTTCGTCGCAAAACGCGGCTCGGGACGCGCGCTGGCGGTGCTGCCCGACGCGCGCGCCTTCTCACGGTTGCCCGCGGGTGCAATGATCGACCGGCCGAGCCCGATTTACGGTCGTGCGCCCGACGCCAAGCCGATGGCGCCGCCGGCATGACGACCGCTATTCGTCTCGCCACCGCCCGCGTCGGCGATCTCGCCGCGGTGATGCGCGTGATGGATGCCGCGTTCGAGCCCGCCTATGGCGAGGCATGGACCGGCGCGCAGCTTTTGACCCTGTTCGCGCTGCCGTCGGCGCGCGTGTGCCTGGCCTGGGACGGGGACCATGCGTGCGGATTTTCCGCCGCACGGATCGCCGGCCCGGAAAGCGAGCTCTTGTTGCTCGCGGTCGATCCGCAGTTTCGCGGTCGCGGGATCGGCCGATTATTGATCGACGACTGGCGTGCCTGGGCCGGCGAACAGGGCGCCGAAGACTATTTCCTTGAAATGCGGGCCGACAATGGCGCGATTCATCTTTATGAGCGCACAGGTTTTACGGAGTGCGGGCGGCGGCCTGCCTATTATCGCGGCCATGACGGCAAGCTTCGCGATGCAATTACAATGCGCCAGTCGGCGGGGACAAGCCAAACCGGCTGATCGGTGATTGCGGAATTACATCCAAAGTGGCACTAAACCGTGCGGCGAAAGAAAAAATCCAATATTCGCCGCTATGCTTCTGGGTAATCGAAAACAAGGAATAGTCTCATGTCCGATCAAGCCGACACCAATGAGATGCTCGTTACGCTGACCGCCGATATTGTCGCGGCGCATGTCAGCAACAACAGCGTCGCGATTTCAGATCTCTCCATTTTGATCAATAATGTCCACGCCGCGCTGTCGGGCCTCGGGGCCGAGCCGGTCGTCGAGGAAAAGCTGGTGCCGGCGGTCTCGATCCGCACTTCGGTCAAACCCGATTACATCGTCTGTCTGGAGGACGGCAAGAAGTTGAAGATGCTCCGCCGTCACCTGATGACGCATTACGGCATGACCCCCGACGACTATCGCGCCAAATGGGGCCTGCCTGCCGACTATCCGATGGTCGCGCCCAACTATGCCGAAAAGCGCCGCGCGCTGGCAAAGGAAATCGGCCTCGGCACCAAGGGCCGTGGCGGCGGGCGCAAGCGCAAGGCCAAGGCCTGATACTCGCGATAAATCGCTCCGCCCGGAGCAGGGAAGGGCGGCGCCCGTCGGGCGCCGCCCTTGTCCTATTCGCGGGGCGTCCCTATACAGTTTGCAACAAATACAGACGCGGCTGCATCTGCAGGAAAGGCAAGCATGTCCGGTAATATCGATCTCGAAGCCCTGTGCCACGAAAAGGGCCTGCGCATCACCGAACAGCGCCGCATCATCGCGCGCGTCATCTCGGATTCGGAGGATCATCCCGACGTCGAAACGCTGTATGAGCGCGCGTCGAAGATCGACAGCGGCATCTCGATCGCGACCGTTTACCGCACCGTCCGCCTGTTCGAAGAGGCGGGCATCCTCGACCGTCACGATTTCGGCGACGGACGCTCGCGCTACGAAGCCGCGCCCGAGGCGCATCACGACCATCTGATCGACGTCGAAACAGGCAATGTGATCGAATTCGTCGATCCCGAACTCGAAGCGTTGCAAAAGGTGATCGCCGAACGGCTGGGATTCCGCCTCGTCGACCACCGCATGGAGCTTTATGGTGTCGCCATCGATCGCAAGCGCGACTGATCGAACCTCGATCACCTGGCGGACGGTCGCCCGTCTCGCCCTGATGGTGCTGACGCTCCTTTTTCTGATCGTCCCGCATCTTCTCTACCGCGCGGTCGGCCGTCCGTCGCCGATGGTCATGGCCTTCCTCAATGCCGTCGGATGGATCGCGGGGCTGCGCATCCGCACGACGGGCACGCGGCTCCGGCGCGATGTGCTTTTCGTTTCCAACCATGTCAGCTGGCTCGACATTCTTGCGCTCGGCGGTGCCGCGCGCTCCGCCTTCGTTTCGAAGGCGGAAATCGGCTCCGCGCCGCTCGTCGGCTGGCTCGCCGACCAGAACCACACGGTCTATGTCCAGCGCGAGGCGCGGCGCGAGATTCACAATCAGGCGAACGACCTGCGCAATGCGCTCGCACGCGGGCGTCCTGTTACACTGTTCCCTGAAGGCACGACGGGGCCAGGCGACGGCCTGCTGCCCTTCCGTGCCTCCTTGTTCCAGGCGGTGATCCCGACGCCGCCGAAACTGCGCGTCCAGCCGGTATTGCTCGACTATGGCGATGAGGCGAACGATATCGCCTGGCTCGACCCTGAATCGGGGCTCGATAATTTCAAGCGGCTGCTCGCGCGCAAGCGCCCGGTTCATCTCACTATCCATTATCTCGATCCGCTGCCCGACATCGTCGAGAGCGATCGCAAGATATTGGCGGAGGCCGCTCGCGCGGCGATCACGGCGCGGATGGCCGAGGTCGCGCGCCCTTCCGCCGTGACCCTCCATCGCCTATAGCGCGCCGATGAAATCCGACTCATCCCAGAATTCCGGCAAAACCTTTCACGTCAAATCCTTCGGCTGCCAGATGAACGTCTATGACGGCGAGCGCATGGCCGAGATGCTGGGCGCGCAAGGCTATGTCCCGGCCGCCGACGGCGCCGACGCCGATCTTGTCGTGCTCAACACCTGCCACATCCGAGAGAAAGCTGCCGAGAAAGTCTACTCGGACATCGGCCGGCTGAAGCGCGAGGACGGGAGCACGCCGACGATCGCGGTCGCGGGCTGCGTCGCGCAGGCCGAGGGCGCCGAGATCGCGCGTCGCGCGCCGAGCGTCGATGTCGTCGTCGGCCCGCAGGCCTATCATCGCCTGCCCGAGTTGATCGCGCGTGCCGAAAAGGGCGAAAAGGCGATCGACCTCGACATGCCGCTCGAAAGCAAGTTCGGCGCGCTCCCCAAACGCGCCGGCGGCCAGCGCCCGACCGCCTTCCTGACCGTGCAGGAAGGTTGCGACAAATTCTGCACTTACTGCGTCGTGCCGTACACGCGCGGGGCCGAGATCAGCCGGCCCTTCGGCGACCTGATTGCCGAGGCGCGCGCGCTGGTGGCAGGCGGGGTACGCGAAATCACGCTGCTCGGCCAGAATGTCAACGCATGGGATGGCGAGGATGACCGGGGCCGGGCGATCGGCCTCGACGGCCTGATCCGCGAACTCGCGCGCGAAGACGGGCTCGAGCGCATCCGCTATACGACCAGCCATCCCAACGACATGACCGACGGGCTGATCGCGGCGCATGGCGAGGTCGACAAGCTGATGCCCTTCCTCCACCTGCCGGTGCAGGCAGGCAGCGATCGCATCCTCGCCGCGATGAACCGCAGCCACAGCGTGGAAAGCTACCTTCGCGTCATCGAGCGTGTTCGCGCGGCACGCCCCGACATCGCGATCTCGGGCGACTTCATCGTCGGCTTCCCCGGCGAGAGCGAGGAAGATTTTCAGGCCACGCTCGATATCGTCCGCGCGACGAACTACGCGATGGCGTACAGCTTCAAATATTCGCGCCGCCCCGGCACGCCCGCGGCGACGATGGACGGCCAGATTTCCGAAGCGACGATGAACGACCGTCTCCAGCGGCTGCAGGCCTTGCTCAACGAGCAGCAACAGGCATTCAACGCCGCGACGGTTGGCCGCACGACGCGCCTGCTCCTCGAACGCAAGGGCAAGCTCGAAGGCCAGCTCATCGGCAAGTCGCCGTGGCTCCAGTCGGTGCACGTCACCGCGCCGGGCCTCGCAATCGGCGACATGATCGACGTGCGGATTACCTCGGCCGGGCCGAACAGCCTCGGCGCCGAGCCGCTGATGGAAGCGATCGCCTAGTGCGGCTGGCGGAAACTGTCTCCGCGAAGACACACTCCGTCTGCTTCCGTCACATTCCGAACCTGCAGGTGATGGACTCCCGTCTTTGCGGGTTTACAGTCCGGTTCTCGATCGAAGGAGCCTTGCCCACGTGTCCAAACGCCCGCTGACCGCCTCCGCCCCCGCCGAACCCGGCGACCGCGTCCGACTGACGGCGGAATTCGAGCGAACGCAGCTTTTGGGCATCCTCTTCGGTGAATTCGACCGCAATCTCGTCGCGATCGAAAACCGGCTTGGCGTCTATATCTCGGCGCGCGGCAATCGCGTGCAGATTGAGGGCGAGGCCGAAGCGGCGGCGCGCGCACGCGACGTGCTCACCGACCTTTATGACCGCATCGAAAAGGGGCAGGAGGTTGATGCCGGCATGGTCGACGGCGTGATCGCGATGTCGGCGCAGCCGACGCTCGACGGCATCATCCGCCACGATGCGAACGAAGCGCCGCCGGTGATGATCCGTACGCGCAAGAAGACGATCGTGCCCCGCGCGCCGTCACAGATTCCCTATATGCAGGCGCTTGCGCGCGAGGATGTGATTTTCGCGCTCGGCCCGGCGGGCACCGGCAAGACCTATCTCGCGGTGGCGCAGGCGGTGGCGCAGCTCATCACCGGCAGCGTTCAGCGCCTCATCCTCTCGCGCCCCGCGGTCGAGGCGGGCGAGAAACTCGGCTTCCTGCCCGGCGACATGAAGGAAAAGGTCGATCCCTATCTGCGACCGCTCTACGACGCGCTCCACGATTGCCTCCCGGCCGAGCAAGTCGAGCGCCGCATTGCGTCGGGGGAGATCGAAATCGCGCCGCTCGCCTTCATGCGCGGCCGCACGCTTGCGGACGCCTTCATCATCCTCGACGAGGCGCAGAACACGACGATCCCGCAGATGAAGATGTTCCTGACGCGCTTCGGCATGAACAGCCGCATGGTGATCTGCGGCGACCCCAAGCAGGTCGACCTGCCGATCCCCGCAACCTCAGGTCTTGCCGACGCGGTCGCGCGGCTCGAGGGGCTCGAGGGCATCAACGTCAGCCGCTTCACCAGCGCCGACGTGGTGCGCCACCCGATCGTCGGGCGGATTGTCGAGGCGTATGAAGGGCCGGGATCCTAGCCCTATCTGAAGCGTCATTGCGAACGCAGCGAAATCATTCAGGGCGAGGCAGCTGCTCTGGATTGCTTCGCTGCGCTCGCATGATGGCGCGATATTCTCGGTATTCTAGCAAACGATTATCAATAGCATGTTGACCTCCTGAGCTGACGCGCCTAGCGATCAGCTATTGCGAAACAATCGCAATACAATCAGGGGAAGAAAATTGTATAGCTCTCGTTCGCCGTCTGTGTCCCGCCTGGTCGCAGGAAGCGCTTTGGGCTTCGCGCTCGCCGCGACCGCCGCACCGGCCTTTGCTCAGGACAATGACGGCGAATATTGGGCGCTCCGCAAGAGTCAGATCGTCGTGACCGCGACGCGCACCGCGGTTAAGGCCGAAGACCTGCCCGTCACCGTCAGCGTCAAGAGCGACGAGCAGATCGCCGACGAACTGGTCACCGACATCCGCGACCTCGTCCGCTTCGAGCCCGGCGTCAGCGTCCAGCGCCAGCCCGCGCGTTTCGGCGCCGCGTTGGGTGCGACCGGACGCGCCGGTAACGACAGCTTCAACATCCGCGGGATTGGCGGGAACCGCGTGCTGATCCAGGTCGACGGCGTGCGCGTCCCCGACGGTTTCAGCTTCGGCGCGCAGGCGTCGGGGCGCGGCGACTATGTCGACCTCGGCCTTATCAAGTCGGTCGAAATCCTGCGCGGTCCCTCGTCGGCGCTCTATGGCAGCGACGGGCTTGCTGGCGCGGTCAGCTTCATCACCGCCGATCCCGTCGATTTCATCGAGGCCGGCAAGAATGTCGGCGGGCTACTGCGCGCCGGCTACAGCAGCGCCGACGAGGAGTTCAGCGAAACGGCGATCCTCGCGGGGCGCAGCGGCGACTGGTCGGTCATGGCGGCTTATACCCGCCGCGACTGGCGGGAATTGGACAACAAGGGCGAGATCGGCGGAACGAGCGCGCTGCGCACCGAACCCAATCCGCAGGACGGCCGCTCGAACGCCGCGCTTGCCCGTATCGTCTACGACCCCGCGAACGGCCACAAGCTGCGCCTGACCGGCGAATATCTCGACACGCACCTCTACACCAACGGCCTCACAGGCCTCAGCGCGTCGGTCGAACGGCTCGAAGGTTTCGACAGCGGCGAACGCAAGCGTGTATCGCTCGACTGGAGCTGGGAAGGCGAGGGCACGATCGATTTCGCCCGCGTCGCGCTTTACTGGCAGGACGGCGAAGACAATCAATATACCGAAGAGGATCGCACGCCGCTCGCCGACCGCACGCGGCTCAATACGTTCGAAAACCGCGTGATCGGCGCCTCGGCCGATGCGCGCGCCGACTTTACGACCGGCACGATCGCGCATCGCCTTGTCTTCGGCGGCGACGTCAGCAAGACGCGCCAGCGCGGGCTGCGCGACGGCACCATCCCGCCCGCCGGCGAAGTCTTTCCGACGCGCGCCTTCCCGAGCACCGATTTCACGCGCGGGGGTCTGTTCGCGGGCGACGAAATCAGCGTCGCCGACAGGCGGCTGATCCTCTATCCCGCGCTACGCTTCGACTGGTACGATCTGTCGCCCGATGACGACCCGCTGCTTCCGGCGTTCAGCGGCGCGGGGCAGGACGGTTCGCGCCTGTCGCCCAAGGTCGGCGCGGTGTGGAAAATCACCGACACGGTGCGTCTGTTCGCTAATTATGCGACCGGCTTCAAGGCGCCCGAGCCGGGGCAGGTCAACCAGTTCTTCGAAAACCTGGCCTTCGGCTACACTTCGGCGCCGAACCCCGATCTCGGCCCTGAACGCAGCGAAAGTTTCGAGGGCGGCATCCGCTTTTCCAGCGACCAGGTCAGCCTCGACGTCACCGCCTTTTCAGCGCGTTACAAGGATTTCATCAGCCAGGAAGTGGTGAGCGGCAGCTTCACGCCCGCCGATCCCGCCGTCTATCAATTCGTCAATCTCGACCGCGCCCGCGTCAAAGGCGCCGAAGCGCGGCTCGAGGGGCGAGCGTCGTCCGGCCTGTATACGACGCTCGCCCTATCCTATGCGAAGGGCAACGAGATTTTGCCCGACGGCAAGCGCGTGCCGCTGTCGACGGTCGATCCGCTCAAGCTCGTCGCGGGCGTCGGCTATCGCGAGCCTGCGAGCCGGTTCGGCGGCCAGTTGATCATGACGCACAGCGCGCGCAAGGAAGCGTCGCGGACCGAGGGGCTTTGCACCCCCGAATGCTTCCGACCCGACGGCTTCACCATCCTCGATGCGACCGCCTTCGTGCGGGTCGCGCAGGGGCTGACGCTGCGCGCCGGCGTCTTCAATATCCTCGACGAGAAATATGCGTGGTGGAGCGACGTGCGCGGGCTCGCGTCCACCTCGACCGTCACCGACGCCTATACCCAGCCCGGCCGCAACGCGAGCGTGTCGCTCAGCTTCCGCTTCTGAAAGAAGGACTGCACCGATGAAATCCTATCGCAAGTTCGCCGCCGGCCTGTTGCTGCTCACCGCCGCGCTGCCCGTCGTCGCCTCCGCGCACCCGCCGATCGCCGCCGAGGCCGCCGCCGCCAATTTCGAACAGGACCGCGCCGACATTCTCGCGATGGCGGGCAATTACCGCGTCAGCTTCAACATGCAGGAATCGACGCGCTGGGATCCCGATTATGAAGTCCTCGAACCCAAGCGCTCAGGCGGCAACGAGGTCGTGCGCGTGATCGAGGACACGGGGCGCAAGATCGTGCTCCAGCACATGCTCGTCATCACCGGCGACGACGACAAGAGCTTCGTCATCAAGCATTGGCGGCAGGATTGGGAATATGAGCCCGCGAAGATCCTCGCCTATTCGGATCGCAACACCTGGGCGTGGGAAGACGTCCCCGAACGGATGCGCACCGGCCGCTGGTCGCAGACCGTCTATCAGGTCGACGACAGCCCGCGTTACGCCGGCTGGGGCCAGTTCGAAACGCAGGGCGGAATTCGCCGTTGGCGCTCGAGCTGGACGTGGCGCCCGCTCGCCCGCCGCGACGCCGTGCGCAATCCGGTCTACGACCGCTACCTCTCGATCAACCGCCACCAGCCGTCGCCCGATGGCTGGGTCCACTGGCAGGACAATATCAAGATGGGGACGAAGGACGGCAAGCTCGTGCCGATCGTTCAGGAATATGTCCTCAACACCTATATCAAATATGACCAGTATGACGTGAAGGCGGCCGACGATTATTGGACCGCGACCAAGGATTATTGGGCTGCGGTGCGCTCCGAATGGGACCGCGTGGCTGCGACAAAAGGCGGCATCGCGATCGACGAAAAGGCCGACACCGGCACCGTGATCAGCGGCCGCCTGCTCGAAATCGCCGACGAGATTCAGGAAAATAAACTGACGTCGGCGAACGCGATCGCCGCGGCAAAGAAGCTGATCGAGGCGAATACGCGCAAGCTGTGAAGACCTTCACCATGTGAAGCCCGAACTGGGGGCGGTGCGCAGGTCCGCCCTCTGTTTTTTTGGGGGGACCGGGACGAGGGGCCGCTTTTGGGGTGGGGAGTTCCCGCCTCTCTTTCCGTTCGTGTCTAGCGAAGTCGAGACACCCATCGACGCGACGCCTAGTCCGATGGACATCTCGACTTCGCTCGATGCGAACGGGCTTGGAGATATCTGACGGCAGCTATTGGTCGCCAGCGGCCAAAAAAGCGGTCGATGCCGATCAGCCCGAGCCATGTCGCCGCGCCATGCAAAAGGTGCGGAGCGCCACCGCATCGTGCCACGCGTTATGCGGGACATGGCTCAGCTCCGCAGTCGAGAAACTCACCACTTCGGCCAGCTCGAAGCGCACCGCCGAGACGATCAGCCGCCGCCCGTCGTCGGTGACGATCAGGCGCGCAGCATGGACGATGTCCTCGGGCCAGTCGGCGACCAGCACCGGCTCTGGGTCCGCCGCCAGATAATCGGCGAACGCCCATTGCAGCTCGGCATAGGAGATCGGCGCGATGTCGAGCTTCGGCAGGACATGCTCCGCAACCCAGGGCGTCGGGTCGCGGCATTCGACCGCGCCGTAGAAGGATAGGGCACCCTCGCTTTCGGGAACCAGCGCGATCGAGATCAGCGCGCCGCCGAACCCGTTGAACTCGGCGTCGAGATAATAGCGCAACGCCCTATTTCTTCGCCCCGTCGACACTCCAGATCCCCGCGCCGCGCGTCGCAATGAACAGGAAGATGAAGCAGTAGAGCGCGATCGTCTCTCCGCCGTTGGCGATCGGATAAAGGCCCTTGCTGCCGTGCGCGACCCAATAACCCACCGCCGCCATGCCGCTGGCGAGGAAGGCGGCGGGGCGGGTGAACAGGCCGATGACGATCAGCGCGCCCGCGACCAGCTCGATCGCGCCGGCCGCATAGAGCATCGGATTCAGCGGCATCGGGAAGGCGGCAGGGAAATTGAAGAATTTCTGCACGCCGTGCGCGAGGAACAACAGGCCCGCGACGATGCGCAGCAGCGCATAAGTCTGTTCGCCGAAACCACCCAGAAACTTCATGATCATTCCCCTCCATCTCGAAAAGACGGGGGATGCTATGACAAGCCTGCGACATTTCAAAGCGTCATTGCAAGGAGCGACGGCACGCGGCAATCCACAACGGTGCAAGGCTGCTGCTGGTTCTTTCGCCGCGCTCGCGATGACGCGAAAATGGATCAGGCGGAAAATTTTTAGCGTCGCATGTCACATCGGACGCGCCTGTCTCGTCATGTCGGTACACCCCCTGAAGGAGACACGATATGTCCAAGGTAACCGACCCCTTTGCCGCCTCGCCGCAGCTCATGAAGCAGTGGATGGCGGTCAGCCTCGCGGCGCAGAACAGCCTTGAGTCGAGCCTGATCGAGCTGGTGAAGATCCGTTCGTCGATCCTCAACGGCTGCGCCAACTGCATCAACATGCACACGATCGAAGCCCGTGCGAAGGGCGAAACCGAGCAGCGCATCTACCTGCTCGCGGCGTGGCAGGAGGCGCCGGTCTTCACGCCCCGCGAACGCGCCGCGCTGGCGTGGACCGACGCCTTGACCCGCCTTTCGCAAGGGCACACACAGAAAGAGGCTCGCGAAGCGCTCGACGAGCATTTCACCGCGGAGGAACAGATGAACCTGACCGTGATGATCAATGTCATCAATGGCTGGAACCGGATCGCGGTCGGCTTCGACCTCTGGTACGAGGGCGGCGCGCCGGCGAAGGCCGCCTGATGACCGCCGAGGGTATCCGGAACGGCACCGCGGCGGCGGCGGCGGCGAGTTTCGACCCGCTGCGCCCGCTGCTCACCCGCGTCGCCTACCGGATGCTCGGTTCGGTTGCCGATGCGGAGGATGTGGTGCAGGACGCGTTCATCCGCTGGCTCGGCACCGATCGCGACGCGGTGCGCGAGCCTGCGGCCTTCCTCCGCCGCACCGTGACGCGGCTCTGCCTCGACCAGATCAAGTCGGCGCGTGCGCAGCGCGAGACCTACATCGGCCCATGGCTCCCCGATCCGCTGGTCGAGGAAGAGGAGGAAGACGATGTCACCCTCCCGCTGATGCTCGCGCTCGAACGGCTCTCCCCGCTCGAACGCGCGGCGTTTCTTCTCCACGACGTCTTCGGCGTCGAGTTCGAGGAAGTCGCGAGGACGATCGACCGCGACCCCGCGGCGACGCGCCAGCTCGCCGCGCGCGCCCGCACCCATGTCCGCGACGCACGGCCGCGCTACAAGCTCGAAAAGGAACAGGGGATGCAGATCGCCAATGCCTTTTTCGCGGCGTCGCGCAGCGGGGACATGAGTGCGCTCGGCGCGCTTCTCGCGGCCGATGTCGGCATGTGGGCCGACGGCGGCGGCAAGCGGCCCGCGGCGACGGGGCCGATCATGGGTTATGACGTGGTGATGAAATTGCACCGCAGCCTTGCGGTCCTGTTCGGCAAATATGGCTCGACGCTCGTTCACATCGGCATGATCAACGGTCTGCCGGGCTTCGTCACGCGAGAGGCCGACGGCGAGCTTCAGACCACCGCGCTCGAGATCGAGGACGGCAAGATCGCGGGCATTTATGTGATGCGCAATCCCGACAAGCTGCGGCACATGCATTAACGCTGTGCAACGCCGGTCCATGCCGGTAGTTGCCGGACCATGCTTTCGGTCGAAACCCATAGCGCGGCCCCGTGGCCCGATGCCCTCGATTGGGACGCGCGCGCTGCGGAGGCCGCAGCGGCCGCGCTGGCGCTGACGCCCTTCGCTTCGCTCGCCCACGCCGCACCGCTGGTCGAGATCGCGATACGCCTTACCGACGATGCCGAGGTGCACGCGCTCAACCGCGACTTCCGGGGGAAGGACAAGCCGACCAATGTGCTGTCCTTTCCGCAAGTTCAGGACGATCTGCTCGAAAGCCTCGCCAACAGCGACGACGGCGAAATCCTGCTTGGCGACATCGTGCTGGCGCGCGAAACCTGTCTGCGCGAGGCCGAGGAGAAGGGGATTTCGCTCGCCGATCATGCGACGCACCTGATCATCCACGGCACGCTCCATCTTGTCGGATACGACCATATGGACGACGCTGCGGCCGCCGCGATGGAGGCGCTGGAAGTGAAAGCCCTTGCATCGCTGGGCATCGCCAATCCATATGCGGATCAGGATTAACAGGGAAACGCTTCGCACATGCCCGACGACCAGGGATCTTCGAACCGATCGGAAGAGGACAGTAGCAGGTCCGGACTGCTGTCCGGACTGAGAAACCTGCTGTTCGGCGGTGACAAGGAACCGTCGCTGCGTGAGCAGATCGAAGAGGTCATCGACGAGGCCGAGGAGGAGCGCGAGGACCGGCGCGGCAGCAATATCGTCGGCGACCTGTCGCCGATCGAGCGCAAGATGCTGCGCAACCTGCTCCACTTCGGCGAACAGACCGTCGACGATGTCGCGGTGCCGCGCGCCGACATCATCGCCATTCCCGAAAGCGCGAGTTTCACCGAAGTCGTCGCGATGTTCGCCGAGGCCGGGCACAGCCGGCTGCCGATCTATCGCGAAAACCTCGACGAGGTCGTCGGCATGATCCACGTCAAGGATGTGTTCGCGGTGCTCGCCGAGGGGCGCGCGCCGCCGCCGCTTCTCGACCTCATCCGCCAGCCGCTCTATGTACCGCAATCGATGGGCGTGCTCGACCTGCTCGCCGAAATGCGCGCCAAACGCACCCATCTGGCGATTGTCATCGACGAATATTCGGGCACCGAAGGCCTGCTGACGATCGAGGATCTGGTCGAGGAAATCGTCGGCGAGATCGAGGACGAGCATGACGACGAGCCGACCGCGTTGTTCGCGCCCGGCGAAAATGGCTGCTGGGATGCCGACGCGCGCGCCGAACTCGACGATGTCGGCGAAGCGATCGACCCCCGCCTCGCCGAGGTTGACGAGGATGTCGACACGCTGGGCGGACTTGCCGCGGTGCTCGCGGGGCATGTGCCCGAGGTTGGCGAGATCCTCGTCCACCCGAGCGGCTGGCGGATCGCAGTGACCGAGGCCGACGAACGCCGCGTCCACCGGCTGCGCCTCCATCCGCCCGTCGAAATCGACCTGGAGGCGCCGTCGGAACGGACCGAGGAGTTCTGACGCAATTGCCAATGCGCGGCTAAAGGACTAGGCGCGACCGGATGGAAGTTTCCGACCTTCGCATCGCCCTGTTCAGCGGCAATTACAACATGACCACCGATGGTGCGAACAAGGCGCTCAATCGCCTGGTCGGCTTTCTGCTGGCGCATGGCGCGGCGGTGCGCGTCTATTCGCCGACCGTCGCCAACCCCGATTTCGAACCGACGGGGGACCTTGTCAGCGTGCCGTCGATGGCGATTCCGGGACGCAGCGAATACCGGATTCCCTTGAATTTCTCGTCGCGGGTCCGCGAGGATATCGCGGCCTTTGGCCCGAATATCGTCCATATCTCCAGCCCCGATCGCGTGTCGCGGCAGGCTGCGGCGTGGGCGCGGCGACGGCGGCTTCCGGTCGCCTGCTCGGTGCACACGCGCTTCGAGACCTATTTCCGCTATTACAATCTGTCGTTCCTCGAACCCGTCGTCGTCGCGTGGCTGCGCAAGCTGTATCGCAAGTGCGACGCGCTGATCGCGCCGTCGGAAAGCTTTGCGCAGGTGCTGCGCGACCAGCGGATGAATTTTGACATCGGCATCTGGACGCGCGGGGTCGAGCAGGGGGTCTTCAACCCCGGCCGGCGCGACATGGCTTGGCGCCGGTCGCTCGGCATAGACGACGATGTTCCCGCGATCGCCTTTCTCGGCCGGCTCGTGATGGAAAAGGGGCTGGACGTCTTTGCCGACGCCATCGACGTGCTTCAGCGGCGAGGCGTACCGCACAAGGTCGTCGTGATCGGCGAGGGGCCGGCCCGCGAATGGTTCGAATCGCGCCTGCCGGATGCCAATTTCGTCGGGTTCCAGGGCGGCGAGGATCTCGCCCACGCGCTCGCATCGTGCGACATCTTCTTCAATCCGTCGGTCACCGAAACCTTCGGAAATGTGACGCTCGAAGCCATGGCGTGCGGGCTGCCCGTCGTCGCCGCGCGGGCCACGGGCAGCGCGAGCATCGTCAAGCATGGACAGACGGGCTATCTCGTCGCCCCCGGATCGATCACCGGCTTTGCCGACCATCTCCAACAATATTGCCGCGATACGCGGCTGCGCGCCGAACATGGCGCGGCGGCGGTGCGCGAAAGCGGAGCCTATCAATGGGACGCGATAAACCAGGCGGTCGCCGATACCTATATCCGCCTGATCCGCCAGAAACAGCGGCGCCGGGACTGATCGTCCGATGGCCGGGGATCTGTTCGGCGGTGAGGCACCGGATCAGCGCGAAAGCGGCGCGAGCGGTCCTGCGCCGCTCGCCGAACGGCTGCGCCCGCGCACGCTCGCCGAGGTTGTGGGGCAGGAGCATCTGACCGGCCCCGAAGGCGCGATCGGCCGGATGGTCGCCGCCGGACAATTGTCCTCGATTATCCTCTGGGGCCCGCCGGGCACGGGCAAGACGACGATCGCGCGCCTGCTCGCCGAGGCGGTCGGCATGCGGTTCGCGCCTTTATCCGCCGTCTTCTCGGGGGTTGCGGACTTGCGACAGGCCTTTGCCGATGCCGAGAAGATGGCGGCGGCGGGCAAGCGCACGCTGCTGTTCGTCGACGAGATCCACCGCTTCAATCGTGCGCAGCAGGACGGCTTCCTGCCCTATGTCGAACGTGGCACCGTGGTGCTTGTCGGCGCGACGACCGAAAATCCCAGCTTCGCGCTCAACGCCGCGCTGCTCAGCCGCGCGCAGGTGCTGGTGCTGAACCGCCTTGGCGAAGCCGCGCTCGGAACGCTGATCGAGCGCGCCGAGGCAGAGATCGGCCAGCGGCTGCCCGTGACCGACGAAGCCCGCGCGGCGCTGATCGCCAGCGCCGACGGCGACGGCCGCTTCCTGCTCAACCAGGTCGAAACGCTGTTTTCGGTGACGATCGAAAAACCGCTCGATCCGGGCGAGCTGGCACAATTCCTCCACCGCCGGATGCCGGTCTATCACAAGGATCGCGACGGCCACTACAATCTGATCTCGGCGCTCCACAAGGCGCTGCGCGGTTCGGATCCGCAGGCGGCGCTCTACTGGCTCGCGCGGATGCTCGTCGCGGGCGAGGAGCCGCTCTACCTGCTGCGGCGACTCACCCGTTTCGCGAGCGAGGATATCGGCCTCGCCGACCCGCAGGCGCTCGTGCAATGCCTGGCCGCGAAGGATGCCTATCAGTTCCTCGGTTCGCCCGAGGGCGAACTCGCGATCGTGCAGGCATGCCTCTACCTCGCCACCGCGCCCAAGTCGAACGCCGCCTATGCCGCGCAGAAGGCGGCGTGGGCGGCCGCGCGCGAAACGGGCAGCCTCGCGCCCCCCGCGAATATCCTCAACGCCCCGACCAAGCTCATGAAAGATCTGGGTTATGGCGCCGGCTACAGTTACGATCATGATGCGCCCGACGGCTTCTCCGGCGACAATTACTGGCCCGACGGCATGGCGCCGGTCGACTTCTATCGCCCCGTTGATCGCGGCTTTGAAAAGCGTATCGCCGAGCGCATCGCCTGGTGGGACGAACGGCGCCGCTTGAAGGAATGACGTCACTCTTGCTCCGCGAGCCGCAAGGGTATAGTTTTTGCCCAGCTCGGGTCGCGCCGGCACTGGGGTATTCATCATGGCATTGGCGCTTGTCCTTGCCGCCGCAGCGACACCGATCCTGTCCTGCCCGGGCGGTACTATCGAAACCAGCTGTACCGCCGCACAGGTGGAGGCGAAGATCGCGCTGACGCGCGCTCGCGTCACCGGTATCGCGCAGCGATGTCTTTATGATTTCGGCGGGAAATGCACCGTCGAGGCGAGCGGGCGGATCAATCCCGCGGGTCGCGGCACCGCATTATTATGGCAGAAGATGCTGCTCGCACCGCGCGACGGCGCCCAAAGGCGGATGCTGGTTCTCGTCGCGCAGGACAAGGCGGGCAAGGCGTCCCTCGCGGGCTTCGCCGAAAGCTCGGGATCGATCGGGGCGCCAGATCTGGTCGTCGATAACGACCAGCGTCAGCTGATCTACGTCGGCGGCACACCTGCGGGCAGCGGCGGCGGCAATGCCGATGCGCTCTTCATGAGCGAGACCGCCGAGCCGGGATGGCGCCGCGTCGATTTGTCCGACTGGTCGGAACAGGGCGGCAAGATGCTGCCGACGGGTTATTGGCTGCGCGGCCCTGCTGAATTCTCCTTCGACGACATGACCGCATCGGCCCCCGTCGCGCGCGAGGGGGACGGCGATTGCTGCCCGCGCGGCGGCAACGCATTGTTCGACCTCGATATCCAGGGCGACCGCCTGATGTTGACGCGCCTGCGCTTCCAGCCCATGCAGCCCCTGGGGCGCGACATAGAGGTCACCGCCGGGATATTGGAAGACTGAGCGACAACGGCGATATGGCGCTGACATTCGACAGCTGGGATGATGTGGTCGCTTTCGCGTGCGCGCTTCCCGATGTCGAGATGCTGTCCTTTTACGGCACCCCCTGTCCCAAGCTCAATGGCAAGGCGCTCGCCTCGCCGGGGCGTGAACCCGGCAGTTTCGCCGTGATGTGCAAGCCCGATGAAAAGGAAATCCTGCTTGAAACCGATCCCGACACCTTCTGGCAGACCGCGCATTATGAAGGCTGGCACGCGCTGCTCGTCCGGTTCGGGTCGAACGATCCCGAGCGGGTCGCCAATGTCTTGCGCCGCGCATGGTGGGATCGCGCCAGAAGGGCGCAGCGGCAGGCGTTCGGCGACCGGCCCTGATATGCTGCGCCTGCTCGGCGTCCTCCTTCTCGCGAGCGCTGCGCCCGCAGCGGCGCAGGCGCCGAAGCCCGATGCCGAGCTGCACCGCGCCTGGGCGGCGGGCTATCGCGCGGCGTTTGTTTGTTCGTCGCTTTGGAACGGCGCAGGCAAACCGCTCGCGGCGATCGAGCGCGACGAACTCACCGGCATCTATCCCGAGATCGAGGCCGATGTCCGCGCGCTCAAGGCCGATGTCGACGAGCGCGCCAAAACGGTCCGCGTGACCTATCGCGCCGACATGCCGCCGCGCATCGCCGAATGGAACGGGCGCGAAGGCTGTGTCACGCTGCCGATCGGCGCGCAGTCCGCGACGACGGTGGACCCCGCCAAACGGCGCCCCAACCTCGATGCCCAGCCCTGGCCGATGGGCGACAAGGGCGCGACTTGGCCGATTGCCAAGGGGATGAGCAGTTTCGAGCGCGCGACGATGAATATGGAGGCATTCGGCGGCCGCACCAGTTCGTTGCTGATCGTCAAGAACGGACGCATCGCGCTCGAACGCTATTGGGGCGGGCACGACATGCACACCGCGCAGCGCACCTTCTCGGTCGCCAAGTCGATGGCGGCGACGCTGATCGGCCATGCCGTGCATCAGCGCCGGATCGATGTGACCCAGCCCGCGTCGATCGCCGAATGGCAGTCACCGGGCGACCCGCGCGCCGCGATCACCACCGAACAGCTGATGCGGATGGCGAGCGGCCTCACCAGCGACACTGCCGGAAACCGCAGCGACGCCATCTATATGGGCGGCGCCTCGGTACGCCAGTGGATCACCCAATGGCCGCTGCTCAATCCGCCGAACACGCGTTATCGCTACGCCAACAACGATACGTTGCTCGCGACGCTTTCGCTGAAGGCCGCGCTCGAAAGGGCGGGGACGCCGCTCGACCCCGCGGCTTTCTTCGATCGGCTCGGCATGACGCGCACCTTCGCCGAGCATGACAAGGACGGCGATTATATATTGTCGAGTCAGGTATGGACCACCGCGCGCGATCTCGCGCGGCTCGGGCTGCTCTATCAGAATGACGGGATGTGGCGGGGCGAGCGCCTGCTTCCCGCCGACTGGCGCCGTTTCGTTACCACGCCGAGCGGACCGCAGCCCGACGGCGCGTTTCGCTATGGCGCGGGTTTCTGGCTGCTCGACCGGTCCGAAGGCGTGCCGGCCGACGCCTTTGGCGGTTTCGGCAATCGCGGCCAATATGTCGTGATCATCCCGTCGCGCGAACTCGTGATCGTCCGCCAGGGCTATGATGACGGCACGGGCCGGCTCGACATCGCGAAACTCGTGGCGTCGGTCGTCGCCGCCGACGATAATGACCGCCGCTATTCGAAAGGCGGATAGCGTTCGAAGGCGGGAAGGTCGTTCAGCTTCTCCATCCAGCCGATGCGTTCGGCGGTCTGGATCTGCGCCTGCGCCGGGATCAGGTCGGGGTCGTCGAGCGTCGCGCTCTGCACGTCGATCTGGCCCGGAAAGATCGCCTCATTGGTGTAGAAAAGCCCGGTGCCGCAATTGCCGCAGAAATGCCGGCGGCCATGTTCGGATGAGGCGTAGATGCTGGCCGTCCCGCTGATTTCGATCTCGTCGTTGCCGACGAGCGCCCAGCCGACGAGCGGCGCGCCCGAATGGCGGCGGCAATCGCTGCAATGGCACAGCGCATGGTGCTGCACCGCGGTGCTCATCGAATAGCGGATTTCGCCGCAATGGCATTGGCCGCTGGCGCGGGGGGCTTTGTCGGTCATCGCTCTCTCCTTGTAGAATCGAGAAAGAACATATCATAAACATATCGACCTCGGCAATGACGCGAGGGGTAAGCATTAGCGGGATGTTAACCACAAGCGCCTAGGCCGCAGAGACACGGATTTTGGGGAACTTCCATGGATCAGGGCGGGTGCGGAAAATCGGCTGCGGGCCGATCGGGGTCGATGGGGATCCGGCGGCAGTTCGCGCGATGAAGCTGGTCATCCAGATTCCCTGCCTGAACGAGGCCGAAGACCTTCCGGCTACCCTTGCGGCCTTGCCCCGCAAGATCGACGGCATCGACACGATCGAAATCCTCGTCATCGACGATGGCAGCAGCGACAATACGGCGCAGGTCGCCCGCATGTGGGGCGTGCACCATGTCGTGCGCCACCGCACCAATCGCGGGCTCGCCGCGGCGTTCCGCTCGGGCATCGACGCAGCGCTTGCCGCCGGTGCCGATATCATCGTCAACACCGACGCCGATGGCCAATATGTCGGCGAAGATATCGCCAAGATTGTCGCGCCGATCATCGACGGGCGCGCCGATATCGTCGTCGGCGACCGTGGCGTCGGCGACAATGAACATTTCGGCCCGGTCAAACGCCGGTTGCAGGCGCTGGGCAGCGCGATGGTCCAGCGCCTCGCCAACGTGCAGGTTTCGGACGCGGTCAGCGGATTTCGCGCGATCAGCCGCGAGGCGGCACAGCGCATCAATATCACGACCGAATTCAGCTACACGACCGACATGCTGATCCAGGCCGGGCGCAAGCGCCTGTCGATCCTCAGCGTGCCGATCCGCACCAATGCAACGCTGCGCCCGTCGCGCCTGTTCAAATCGATCCCGCGCTTCATCGTCAACACCGGTATCACGATGGCGCGCGCCTATACGACCTATAACCCGCTACGTGCCTTCGTCGGGCTCGGGCTGGCAATCGCGTTCGTGGGTGTTGTTCCGATCGTGCGTTTCCTGATCTTTTTCCTGCAGGGCGGGGGCGACGGGCATGTCCAGTCGCTGGTGATCGGCGGCGCGTTGCTGGTGCTTGGCGCGATGGTTGCGGTGATGGGCCTGCTCGCCGACCTGATCGCCGCGAACCGCAAGCTGATCGAAGCCGGGCTTATCCGCCTTCACAAGATCGAGGCGCATCTGGACGCCGCGAACGGAGGCGCTGCCGATCCGGTTGCCGACGAGGCTCACGGGAAGCGCCGGGCCGAACGCTGACTATGGCATCGGTGGCGCAGCGGCGAGATATCGCGACGCGATTGCTTCGCCCGACGGCGGTGCAGATCCTGTGCACGATGCTGGCTCTGGTGCTGCTGCTTCAGGTCGAGCTCGTTTATGCCAAAAGCGTGAACTGGGACGAATTTTTCCATTTCAGCCAGATCCACCAGCATCTGCTCGGGCGTCCGGCGCCATGGCTGCAGGCGCCATTTGTCGCGCTGTTTTTCTGGGTTCCCGCGCTCCCCGGGGATAATATCGACCATATCCAGCTGATCCGGCTTCTCATCCTTCCTTTCGAAATCGCGACGATCGCGGCGATCGCGGGAATGGCGAGCCGCTTTACCGACCGCGAAACGGCGCTGCTTTGCGGGTTGATATACGCGACCGGCGGCTATGTGTTCCTGCACGCCTTCGCGCTGCGGGCCGACATGATCGCGGCCGCCCTGCTGATGGGGGCATTGTGGCTGACCCTCTGCCGCCCGCTGCGCGGCAGGGAAATCGCGCTGATCCTGCTTCTTGTCGGACTGGCCTTCTTTTCCACGATCAAAGCGGTGCTTTACGCGCCCGCCTTTCTGGGCGTCCTGCTGTTCCGGCTGGAGAAGCCCGGTCATCGCCGGGTGTTGGCGAGCGCGGCGATGCTGGTCGCGCTGGCAGGCGTGACGCTGCTCTGGCTGGCACCCCATCTGCCGGCGACCGGGCCGGTCGGCGTTTTGCGCGACGTCGGTGATCTTGGTCGCGCTTCGATCGACCGGATGTTTTCGGGGGGTGTCTTTCCGCAAGGGGCCTGGCTCCTGTTGCAGATCGTCTTTGCGCCGCTGCTGTCGGTCGCCATTCTCGCTACGGTCCTTTACGCCTGTTGGCCCGGCCGCGGCTGGACGGAGCGCATTCTCTTGCTCTCCCTTCTGGCGCCGCTCGCGACGGTCGCCGTCTATCGCAATGCCTTCCCCTATCACTTCGCCTTCATCCTGCCCCCCGCCGTTGTTGCCGTCGCGCCCGTGGTGGGCTGGCTCCGGCAGCGTTACGGCGTCGTTGCCGTGGCTTTCCTTCCGCTCGCCGGCGCGCTGCTGCTGTCGTTCGGGCAGGATCGCGACGTGCTGCCCCGCCAGCGGGCGATCCTGACCGGCATTCAGACCATATTTCCCGCGCCCGTCACCTATATCGACAACAGCGGAATGGCGGGAAATTTCCCGCGCGCGGTGAATCACTTCGCCAGCGGATGGGGACTGGAAAATTACTATCGGGCGGGCGAACCGATTTACAGCGCGGCGCTGAAGGCCGAGCCCGTCCCGATGCTTCTGGCCAATAATGTGGTTCTGCGGGGTCTTTTCCACGACACGTCTTTCGACGGCCGCTTTCTTCCCGAAGACGACAGGATTCTGCGCGAGAATTATATTCCGCATTGGGGACGGCTGTTCGTTGCCGGAAAGGTCATCGCGCCGGGTGAACGGCCGATTGCGGTCGAGATCGCGGTTCCCGGACGCTATACCGTCGAGGGCGGGAGCATCGATATTGACGGGAAACATCATCCCGCCGGCAGCCTGGTCACGCTGGCGAGGGGAATGCACAGCGTCGCGGGGCCACGCGGCGTCGATGTGACCCTGCGTTGGGGCGACGATCTGGACCGACCGGCTTTTGCCTGGCCGAGCGGGCCCATCTTTACGGAGTATTGAAGGGACCATGGACCAGCAGGGGGAAGCCGGGGGCCATCGTGGTGGCGAACCGCTGAAAAGGCATCGCGGGGCGCCGAAGGCGATACCGGCGCTGGACGTCCGCGTCGGAAAATTTCCCGACGCCGGCTCGCTTTTCTGGCCGATGGCGGGGATCGTGCTGGCGCTTGCGGCGCATCTTTATCTCGCGCTCACGCGCGCGATCAACTGGGACGAATTCTATCATTACAGCCAGGTGCAAAAGCTTGCGCAAGGCACGCTGACCGAACCGCTGCAGACGCTCTACACGCGCGCCTTCGTGTGGGCGGTCGATCTGCCGGGTGTCGGCGTCGACCATATCATCACGATCCGGCTCTTCATGTTCCTGTGCGAGATCATCGTCGCGGCGGCGATCTTCGGCGCTGCGTCGCGTTTCGTGGCGCGGGTGCCCGCCATGCTCTGCGCGCTGGCATATCTGACCGCCGGATATGTGCTTCAGCACGGCACCTCCTTCCGTTTCGATGCGCCCGCCGCTGCGATGCTCATGACCGCAACCTGGATATTGCTGCGGTTTCGCCTGACCGCCGGTCCGATTCTTGTCGTCGGCCTGCTTGCCGGCCTGTCGGCGATGCTGACGATCAAGACGATCCTCTATGCACCGGTGTTTCTGGGCGTCGCTTGCCTCCTTTGGTCGGAGGCGGCGGACAAGCGGCGCCTGCTCCTCCGCTTCACCGCGCTCGGCGGCGCCGCGCTCGGTGCATTCGCGCTGATCTATCTCGCGCACGCCAGCAGCCTGGCCGGCAACAGCGACGTCGAGGCGATGAAGGTCGTCTCGCGCGCCGGCGGCAAGATGTTCCACTTTGGTTATGTGACCTATTGGCAATCGCTGGTGAAGGGCGTGCAGCTTTCGGTCGTTCTGGCGCTCGCCATATTGGCGTTTCCGCTCGTCGTCTGGAACGCGGCGCTGCCCAAAGCCGAAAAGCTGGCGTTGACCGGCTTTTACCTGCCGATCCTGACGCTGTTCTTCTATCACAACACCGCGCCCTATTTTTACGTCTATATGCTGCCGCCGGTCACGGTCGCTTGCGGCGTGGTGTTCGCGGTGCTGGTTGCGCGCTACCGCGCGATCGCGGTCGCCGCGCTGCTGCTGCTCGGTGGCGGCTTCGTCCTTTACAAGGAACCGCCGAACCCGATCGAACGCCAGCGCCAGATGCTGCGCGTCGCCGACGCCATGTTCCCGAACGGCGTCTCCTACTTCGACAGTTGCGCGATGCTGGGGCGATTTCCCAAGGCCAATGTGTTCATGACGCCCTGGGGCATCGACCAATATCTTCGCGGCGGCTTTCCGAGCCTCGAGGAAACCATGGCGTCCAAGCCGGTCCCGCTAGTGGTGAACGACGACCATATGTTCGAGGATGCGTTGAACGGCAAAGGCCCGGTGCCCTCTTTCCTTCCCGGCGATCTCGCCGCGATCCGCGATACGTTCGTGCATCTGTGGGGCCCGTTCTGGATCGCCGGCGAGAATATTCCATCCCGCTCGACCGATCATCGCTTCACGATCCGGGTGCCTGGTTCCTACACGGTGGGCGATGCGAGCATCACGATCGGCGATCGCGTGTTCGCGCCCGGTCAATTCGTCCACCTCGACCGCGGCGTCCATCGGGCATCGACCGGTGCTTCGGGCGCCCGGCTGATCTGGGGGCAGGGCATCAAGGTTCCGGCGCAGCTCGACGAGGGCGGTCCCCTTTTCATGCTGTTCTGAATTGCGTTGCCGTCGTGGTATTTGCCGCGCGCCCGGCAAACGCCTTTCAACCCCGGTCGCGGCGTCCCAGCGTCACAAGGCCATATCCAAGGTCGCCGGCGATCGACGATGCGCGCAGCGCCAGCGTTGCCGCCATCAAAGCCGCCGCTGGCAGGCTGGTGCCTGCCAGCGCCAGCAGCGCTGCTTCGCGAACGCCGATGCCGCCCGGTGCGACAGGCACGACAAATCCCGCCAGCCACGCCAGCAGGAACAGCGCGGCGAAATGCGCGAGGGTCGCGCCGGCTGGCAGAACCGCAGCGCCGATCAACGCGGCAGCCGCGGCAAAAGCGCCGAAGGCGATGATCTGGAAGGCCAGCGCGGTCAGTAGCGGCCGGCGCATGGAAAGCGATGCGCCGATGACGATGAGCGCTGCCATGACCGCCGTTACAGGCCAGCGATCGAAGGCCAGGCAGGCGGCGGCGACCGACATGCTGCTGACCAGATGCAGGCCGACCTCGATAGCAACCGACTTGGCGAGCAGTTTATGTTCGATTCCGGTCTTCGCGCCTTCAACCTGGCGGCTCACATATTGGAACACCGACCCCGGCAGATATTTCATCAACACGCCGCGCGCATAGATGCGCGCCATAGCGCGCGGCGGATGGACCCGTTCGGGATCGACGAGTGCGGTCCATCCCAGCGCCAGTGCGCGGTCGGCGGCGGCGAAGAGCAGCGCGGCGCCGAGCATCGCGCCCGCGAAGCTCCACGAAGCGTGCGGCTGGAGTGTCGACCAGTCGAGCCGCCACAGTCGCTCGCCGATGAAGGCGATGCTGGCCGCGAGCGCTAGGCCGCCAACCCATCGCCCGATCCGTTCGAACGACGGCCGGCGCCGCGGCGCGGCGATGTCAGGCATGAAGGATGCTGGTAAAATCGGGATAGGGGACACAATAGGAGCGGCCAAAATGGCGGCGCTCTTTCAGCCCGCAATTTTCGATGGCGCGGCGATAGCGACTGCGGCCGCTGTCATCGAGCAGGATGATGCCGCCCGGCGCTAGATGCGGGATTGCTCGCGCGAGACATTCGGTGCGGCGACGTCCATCGACGACGATCAGGTCGAACGGCGCCCCCGTTTCGTCGATTGCGCCGATATAGGCGTCGCCGTCGAGCTCGCAGTGGTGCAACGCGATATTCTGGAAGCGCGCGACTTCCCTGCTCAGCCGGTGGTGCCATTCGGCATGATGCTCAACGGAGGTGACGTGCGCGGCGTGGCGGGCGAGCCAGATGGTGCTCGCGCCCGCGCCATATTCGAAAACCCGTGCATTCGGACGCGTGCGAAGGAACTGCGCAACGTCGCGTGTCGCGGCGACATTCCACCAGGGCAGACCGAGCGCGATCATGCGTTCGATGTCGTGGATCGCGAGCAGCGAAGCGGCCCAGCGCAACCAGCCATATTCGTCGCTCTGCTGCGCTTCCTCGGCAAGCCTTTCCATCGGGCCGAGGTCGGCGATTTTGTGCATGACCCCGGCGTAGGAACGTTTGACCAATTGCATCATCTTCTCCAGCCTCCCCAATGGGCGCAAGAGTGTATTAACCAAAACATCCCTGTCGAAAGGTTAATTTCGGCGCTGAAGCGTGATCAATCGCCCAGATCGACCTGATGACGCTCTGCCCAGTCCTGATACTGGCCGCGCGGGTTGGCGGCGGGCCGTGCGAGGATCGCCGGCATGTCGGCGCGCAGCGCGCCGAGATCGAGCGAGCGGATCATCGCCTTGACGGGCCCGACGCCGGCCGGGGTGATCGACAGCCGCTCGATGCCGACGCCGAGCAGTGCCATCGCTTCCAGCGGCCGTCCGCCCATCTCGCCGCACACGCCCAGCGCGACCTTCGTTCCCGAGACGACCCGCACGACGCGAGCGAGGTAGCGCATCACCGTCGGCGACAACCAGTCATAGCGCTCGGCGAGCCGCGGATGTGCCCGGTCGGCGGCGAACAGGAATTGGGTCAGGTCGTTGGTCCCGACCGACAGGAAATCGAGGTGCGGCAGCATCAGGTCGAGCGTTTCGACGAGGCCGGGCACTTCCAGCATGGCGCCATAACGGATGGCTGCCGGCAATTTCTTGTTATGCTGCGCGAGCCACGCCCGCTGGCCGACGAACAGGTCGCGCGCCGCTTCATATTCCCACGGCTCGGACACCATCGGGAACATCACGTTGAGCGTCCGTCCCGCCGCCGCTTCCATCAGCGCCCGGGCCTGAACCTTGAGCAGTCCTTCGCGCTCGAGCGCGAGGCGCAGCGCGCGCCAGCCCATCGCCGGATTTTCCTCCTGCGCGCTGTCGCCTACGTTCATATAGGGCAGCGCCTTGTCGCCGCCGATGTCGACCGTGCGGAAGATCACCGGCCGGTCGCCGGCTGCGTCGAGCACGTCGCGGTATAGTCGCTGCTGGCGGTCGCGCGACGGCAGGGTCGCCGACACGAGGAACTGGAATTCGGTGCGGAACAACCCGATGCCCCGCGCGCCGGTCAAGTCGAGCGCCGCGACGTCTTCGCGCAGGCCCGCATTGATCATCAGTTCGATCGGCACACCATCCTTGGTGACCGCGGGCATGTCGCGCAACGAGGCAAGGTTCGCGCGGCGCTTGTGTGAAATCTCCAGCTTTGCGTCGAACGCATCCTGCACCGCCTGCGTCGGCCGGACATGCAACTGGCCGGCCGATGCGTCGAGCAGCAACAGGTCGCCTTCGCGGATCGACGTGCGAACATCGCTGACGCGGCCGATCACCGGCACACCCATCGCGCGCGCGACGATGATGACGTGCGCGGTCAGCGACCCTTCCTCGAGCACGACGCCTTTCAGGCGGCGGCGGTCATATTCGAGCAGCTCGGCGGGGCCGAGGTTGCGCGCGATCAGGATCGAATCCTGGCGCAGGCCCATCTGCGCCGCGGTGCCCATCTGCCCCGACACGATCCGGATCAGCCGGTTCGACAGGTCCTCGAGATCGTGCATGCGGTCGCGCAGCAGGGGATCGTCGATCTGCCGCATCCGCATCCGGGTGCGCTGCTGGACGCGCTCGATCGCCGCCTCTGCGGTCAGCCCGCTGTCGATCGCCTCGTTGATCCGTCGCGACCACCCTTCGTCATAGGCGAACATCTTGTAGGTCTCGATGACCTCTTCATGCTCGCCGCCGACGCCGAAGTCGGCGCTGCTCGCCATGCGGTCGATCTGCTCGCGCATCTTGTCGAAGGCGGCATAGACGCGGTGGCGTTCGGCTTCGGTGTCGTCGGCGACCGTGTGCTCGATCGTGATGCGCGGCTGGTGGAACACCGCGACCCCGGCGCCCATCCCGTCGACCAGCTTCTGCCCGTTCAGCCGCTGCGCCGACTGATCCGCTGCGGCGGCATCGGTGCGCGCGGCGGTATCGACCAGATCAGCGTTGGCGATCAGTTCGGACAGCACCATCGCGACCGTCTGCAGCGTCTCGATCTCGATATCGGCATAACGGCGCGGATCGGCGTGCTGGACGCAGAGGACGCCCACTGCGCGCTCGCGGCGGATGATCGGGACACCGGCAAAGCTGTGGAACAGTTCCTCGCCCGTTTCGGGGCGATAGGAAAAGTCGGGATGCGCCGCCGCTTCGTCGAGGTTCAGCGTCTCGATATGCTCGGCGATCGTGCCCACCAGCCCTTCGCCGAGGCCGAGGCGCGTGACGTGCACGGCCTCCTGCTTCAGCCCGCGCGTCGCGTAAAGTTCGAGCGCGCCGTCGCGCAGAAGGTAGATCGAGCACACCTCGCTGTCGAGGCATTCGCCGATGATGCCGACGACCTGGTTGAGCTTGCCCTGCGCATTGACGCGTGATGCCATCACCTCGTGCAGCCGGGTCAATATGGTGCGCGCCGACTGGGCGGCCGACGAGGGCGGGGGCGGGGCGTTGGTCATCGCCATCCTGCTATCAGAAGGATGCGGCGTGCGCCAATACCTCGCGCGCGATTGTCCGATCTATTCCTATGCGGCCCGAAATTCCGTCAGCGACTCTCGGCCGGATCCGCGGGCATCGTCGCCAGCGCCCCCGGCGTGGTGCCGGTCGTGATCGCCGGGCCGACCGGCATGGCCGGTGCGGGCGCCGTCATGATGGCCGGCGGCGGCGCATATTTCGCGTCCCACGCGATCACATCGGCCTGATATTGGGCATAGGCTTCGTAAAATTCCTTGAACGGCTCGTCGAGCCGCGCGAGGTGCGCGGGCGCCTGTTCGACAAGCTGGTCGGTGGGCGTCGTCGAGACGATCTGGGCGATCTCGTTTGCCCGCGCGCAGAAGTTCCGCTGCGCGGGGGGCTGGGCGAAATAGTTGAACAATTGCGTCGACAGGCGGTCGCGCGGCGCGATGCCGTTGTTCTTGTTTTCCTTCCCGAGATCCTTGATCACCGACTTCTCGGTCGACTTGATCACCTTGCCGTGCGCCTTGATGATATTGTTATAGGCGGAAACCAGCGTCGATTCCTCGATACCGCGGCAACCGATCGCGGCGACGTTGAGCCCGATCTTGAGCTGCCAGAAGGCACGGTCGCCTGTCACGCCGCTGTTCGCGGTGACGAAGCGTCCGTCGATCCCGCGGCCCGGAAGGATCTGCGTCAGCGAAGCATTGCCCGGCGGCAGCGGCCGCGGCGGGATGGTGACGACGACCGGCGGCGGCGGGGGAGGCGGCGGCGGGGGGGGCGGTTTCGGCGCACAGGCGGCAACACTCGCCAGCAGGCCGGCTACGATGATCTTACGCGACAAATTCATGACCACTCCCCAACCGCATCGCCATGCAGCATCAACCCCGAGCGTGCAACGCGGCTTCGGCCTGTTGCACCAGAGATGCGACAATTGCTGCCGCGCTCTCTTCTTCGGATACCATACCGACAGATTGCCCTGCCATTAACGAACCATTTTCGACGTCGCCGTCGATCACGGCGCGGCGCAGCGCGCCCGCCCAATAATGCTCGATCTCGAGTTGGGCTTCGGCCATGTCGACCTCGCCCTTGTCGAGCTTGTTCGCGACTTCGCGCTGCTTTGCGGTGAAGGCTTCGGTCCCGGCATTCTTGAGCGCGCGGACCGGAATGACTGGCAGGCGCGGGTCGATCTGGACGCTCGCGACCGCCTCGCGCGCCGAGGCGCGCAGGAAAGCCTTTTTGAAATTGGGATGCGCGATGCTCTCGGTCGCGCAGACGAAGCGCGTACCGAGCTGGACGCCCGACGCGCCCATCTCCAGATAGGCGGCGATCGCCTCGCCGCGGCCGATGCCGCCGGCGACGAAGATCGGGACTTCGTCGGCGAGCGTGGGCAGGATCTCCTGTGCGAGCACGCTCGTCGACACCGGGCCGATATGGCCGCCCGCCTCCATCCCCTCGATCACCAGGGCGTCGACGCCTGAACGCACAAGCTTCTTGGCGAGCGCCAGCGTCGGAGCGAAACAGATCACCTTCGCGCCCGAGGCCTTGATCGCCTCCAGGCTGCCCTTGGGCGGCAGGCCGCCCGCGAGCACGACATGGCCGACGCCATGCTTGGCGCACACGTCGATCAGGTCGAACAGCTGTGGGTGCATGGTGATCAGGTTGACGCCGAAATTGCGCGTCGCGAGTAGCTTGGTCGCCGCGATTTCGGCGTCGAGCAGTTCGGGCGTCATCGCGCCGCACGCGATCACGCCAAAGCCTCCGGCATTGCTGATCGCGCTGACCAGACGGCGCTCGGAGACCCAGCTCATCGCGCCGCAGAGGATGGCATGGTCGCTGCCGAGAAGTTCGGTCCCGCGCGCCATCAGTTCGTTCATTTTGCTCATTGAGGCTGCCTTTGCCAGCATGGGGACTCGCGCGCAATCCCTGGCGTCGTCGCGCCCGTCGGCCCGTCGCACGCGTGAATCCGTTGGGCGCGACAACCGAACCTTTCGGCGCAAAAAGCAAAACGATCATTGTCAACTAAATCACTTGGGTTATTCTTGTCCGGCGAATCCAGACGGGAAAGGAATATCGATGAGTTCGACCGAGGAGGCCGCGAAAAGCGGCTCTCAACCGCCGCGCCGCGCCATCCAGACGGTGCTCGACGCGCTCGACAAGCTGAAGTTCGGCGCGATCCAGCTGACCGTGCATGAAGGGCGGTTGGTGCAGGTCGATGTGACCGAACGGCACCGCTACCCCAACTGAATTAGACCACTCCCGACGGGGATATTCCCCACTTCAATGCCGCAGACCGGACCGCCGGATGTGGCAATTTTCTTGCAACAGGAAATTGTCATGACCGCAAAATATCCGTCCAACCGCCGGCGCGTACCGGCCAGCCTCTTTACGCTTTCCTTGTTGTTGGCGACCCCCGCCGCCGCGGAAACCACCGGCGATCTCGCTGCCGATGACACCGCCGCGCAGGTCGAGGGCGGCAGCTACGGCGGCGAGATCGTCGTCACCGCGCGCCGTCGCAGCGAAACCGCACAGGACGTGCCGATCGCAATCTCGGTCGTCGCGGGCGAACAGATCGACAATACGGGCAGCTTCAACGTCGGCCGGTTGACGCAGCTCACGCCGACGCTGCAATTCTATTCGTCGAACCCGCGCAATACCGCGGTCAATATCCGCGGCATCGGCGCGCCGTTCGGGCTCACCAACGACGGGATCGAACAGGGTGTCGGCATCTATGTCGACGACGTCTATTATTCGCGCGTCGCCTCTTCGACCTTCGATTTCCTCGATGTTGCGCAGATCGAGGTGCTGCGCGGGCCGCAGGGTACGCTCTATGGCAAGAATACCACCGCCGGCGCGATCAACATCACCACCAACCAGCCGAGCTTCGATTTCGAGGGCAAGGCCGAGGTCAGCATCGGCAACCTGAATTTCAAGCAGGCGAAGGCCGCGATTTCGGGTCCCTTGTCCGATACGCTCGCTGCGCGCGTCGCGATCTCGTCGACCAGCCGCCGCGGCACGATCCATAACGTCGTCACCGACCGTTATATCCAGAGCCAGGACAATATCGGCATTCGCGGGCAATTGCTCTGGCGGCCGGCCGGCAATCTCGACATCACGCTCGCCGGCGACTGGAACCGGCAGGAAGCGGTGTGCTGCGGCTCGGTCTTCGTTCGCACCGGCGCGACGCAGCGGCCGCTGAACCGCCAGTTCGCCGCTCTCGCCGCGGCACAGGGCTATGCGTTTCCCAGCGACAATCCCTATGACCGGCTCACCGATCTCGATGCCAGCCTGAATGCGGGCAACGAGATCGGCGGCGCCTCGCTGCGCATCAAATGGGATGTCGGGCCGGGCACGCTGACGTCGGTCACGGCGTGGCGCTATTGGGACTGGCAGCCCGAAAACGATCGCGACTTCACCGGTCTGCCGATCGTCACCAAGTCGCAGAATCCGTCGCAGCAGGACCAGTACACGCAGGAATTGCGCTATAATTACACCGGCGATCGCGTCGATTTCGTCGTCGGCGGCTTTTATTATTTCCAGCGCATCGACACGCAGGGTACAGAGGCCCACGGTCCGGCGTCGAGCCGCTGGACGCTCAATCCGACGAGCGCCCTGTCGAACGATCCTTCGGTGCTCGACGGCCTGGCCGCCATCAACGCGCAGTATCTCAAGAACACCAGCGCGGCCCTGTTCGGCCAAATGAGCTGGAAGGTCACCGACCAGTTCACGATCCAGCCCGGCGTCCGGCTGAACTATGACAAGAAGGACGGCTATTATCGCCGCCTCGTCTTTGCCGGCGACGGTTCGCCGGTGACGGCGGGCCTGACCGATCCGGTATCGGTCGCGCGGCTCGGCGTATTTACACCGCAGGAATATGCGCCGTCGTTCAGCGACTGGAACTTCAGCTACGACCTCACCGCGACGTGGAAGGCGGCGGACGACCTGCTTTTCTATGCGACCTATGCGAAGACGTTCAAATCGGGCGGGATCAACCAGAATGGCGTGCCCAACGGCGCCGACGGAAACCCGATCCTCGCCGCCGCAACGGTGAAGCCCGAATCGGTCAATCATTATGAGGCCGGGGCGAAGTCCGAATTCTGGGACCGGCGCATCACCCTGAACCTCACGGCCTTTCGCACCGACATCAAGAATTTCCAGGCCAATGTGAACAACGGCCAGCTCGGGGTGCTGCGCGGCTATCTCGCCAATGCGGGCAAGGTACGCACCCAAGGCGCCGAATTCGATTTCTCGGTCCGGCCGAGCGAGCGGTTTCGGGCCTATGCCAATGGCGCCTACACCGATGCCGAATATGAACGCTTCGTCGATGCGCCTTGCCCGCCCGAGCTGTCCGGTGGGACCAGCAGTCCGCCGAACTGCGACATTTCAGGGCAGCGCCTGCCGGGCGTGTCGAAATGGGCCATTTCCTTTGGCGCCGAGGCGAACGCCGAATCCAGTCTTTTCGGCAAGGATGGTCAATTTTATCTGGGTTACGACGGCAGCTATCGTTCGGACTGGTCGTCGAACCCGTCGCCGTCGGCTTACACCTGGATTGATGGCTATTCGCTTTCGAACTTTCGCGCCGGGTTCCGGACGGAGGTCGGGTTCGACATCTTTGGCTGGGTGCGCAACGCTTTCGGCCGGGATTACCTCAAGCAGCTGAGTGTCGGTCCGGGCAATACCGGTTTGATCACTGGCCTGCCGGGCGATCCCCGGACTTGGGGCGCGACGATCAAGGCGGGCTTCTGATCTTTGTCCTGCCGGCAAATGAAAAGGGCGGCCCCGCAGGGTCGCCCTTTCTCATGCAGCCTGAGAAAATCAGCGCTGCTGCGGGTTCTTGTTGCGATCCTGATCGGAACGCTGACCGTCCTGCTGGCGATCCTGGCCACCCTGCTGTTGCTGCTGGCGGCGCTGTTCTTCGTCGCGGTCAGCCTGCGGGTTTTTCTCGTTCTGCTGGTTGGGGGTGTTAGCCACTTTCCATCTCCTTTTGCCGCGCCATGCCATCATGCCGCGACATCCGATCAACCCCCCGGCAGTGCCAGATGTTCCACCTTGGAGCCGGGGCGTGGCTGGCGCGGGACGGGCGCCCGGCGTTCCGGCAACCGGATGTCCGCCTGATCGGTTCATTCGATGACTATATTCAGCTTATTCGTTTAGGTCGATTGGACGCGTGGGCCTATCGTCGTCGGGTCAGAACGAAAGGATGACGCCATCGACTCGACGCCTGCCCGCGCCGACCGTCCTTCAGAGGCCCTCGGAAACCACCGTTTTCGCCGCCGCGTCACGCGCCCGTCATCCCGTCCGGTCATCAACGCATAATCAAAAGAGGAGAGACTGCATGAACGACCCCACCCCCATCGATCCCGCCGGCGGCTGCCCGGTCCACCAGCCCGGCGGCGTCCGCGCGCTGCTCGGCCGCACCAACAAGGACTGGTGGCCCGAGATGCTGGCGACCGAGATCCTGAACCCCAATGGCCCGTCGAACCCGATGGGCGAGGATTTCGACTATGCCGCGGCGTTCAAGTCGCTCGACTATCAGGCGCTGAAGGCGGACCTCACCGCGCTGATGACCGACAGCCAGCCCTGGTGGCCGGCCGACTACGGGCATTACGGCCCCTTCTTCATCCGCATGGCGTGGCACGCCGCCGGAACCTATCGCACCGCCGACGGCCGCGGCGGCGCCAACAGCGGGCAGCAGCGCTTCGCGCCGCTCGACAGCTGGCCCGACAACGGCAACCTCGACAAGGCGCGCCGCCTGCTTTGGCCGATCAAGCAGAAATACGGCAACAAGATCAGCTGGGCCGACCTGTTCATCCTGACCGGCAATGTCGCGATCGAAAGCATGGGTGGTCCGGTCTTCGGCTTCGGTGGCGGCCGCGCCGACGTGTTCGAGCCCGAGCGCGACATTTATTGGGGCAGCGAAGACAAATGGGTCAACGAGGGGGTGCAGACGCGCATCGCTCCCGAACATGGCATGCACGAGATCGAGGGTCCGCTTGCGGCAATCCAGATGGGCCTGATTTACGTCAATCCCGAAGGACCGGGCGGCAACCCCGATCCGCTCCAGTCGGCGCGCGACATCAAGGAAACCTTTCACCGCATGGCGATGGACCATGAGGAGACCGTCGCGCTGACCGCGGGCGGCCACACCTTTGGCAAGGCGCACGGCAATGGCGACGCGTCGTTGCTAGGTAAGGCCCCCGCGGGCGGCGATCTCGTCGCGCAGGGCTTCGGGTGGGTCAGCGGTCATGAAAGCGGCGGCATCGGAGAGCATACGGTCACCAGCGGGCTCGAAGGCGCGTGGGTGAACACGCCGACGACATGGAGCGAGAATTATTTCCGCCTGCTGCTCGACTATGAATATGAGCTGGTGAAATCGCCCGCCGGCGCGCAGCAGTGGCAGCCGATCAACCAGAAGGAAGAGGATATGGCGCCCGCCGCCTGGGACTCGTCCAAGAAGGTTCCGACGATGATGACCACCGCCGACATGGCTCTGAAGGTCGATCCGGAGTTCCGCAAGATCAGCGAGAAGTTCCGGACCGATCATGAAGCGTTCAAGGAGGCTTTCGCGCGCGCCTGGTTCAAGCTGACCCACCGCGACATGGGGCCCAAGATCCGTTATCTCGGCCCCGAAGTCCCCGCCGAAGACCTGATCTGGCAGGATCCGGTTCCTGCCGGCACGATGCCGTCCGATGCCGACGTCAAGGCGGTGAAGGACAAGATCGCCGCGAGCGGCCTGACCGTCAGCCAGCTGGTCAAGACCGCGTGGGCCTCGGCCAGCACCTATCGCAAGTCCGACTTCCGCGGCGGCGCCAATGGCGCGCGCGTGCGGCTGGCGCCGCAGAAGGACTGGGAGGTCAACGAGCCCGCGATGCTGGCGAAGGTGCTCGATACGCTCGACGGGCTGCGCGGCAATATGTCGATGGCCGACGCGATCGTGCTTGGCGGGGTCGTCGGTCTGGAAAAGGCGATCAAGGATGCGGGCTTCAACGTGCCCGTGCCCTTCACCGGCGGTCGCGGCGACGCGACCGCGGAGCAGACCGACGCCGACAGCTTTGCGGTGATGGAACCCGAAGCCGACGCGTTCCGCAACTATCTGGGCAAGAAGAAGCTGGCGGTTAAGACCGAGGAAATGATGCTCGACCGGGCGTCGCTGCTCGGCCTGTCGGTACCCGAAATGACGGTGCTGGTCGGGGGGCTCCGCGTCCTCGGCGCCAATCACGGCGAGCGCGGGCATGGTCACTTCACCAAGCGATCGGGCCAGCTGACCAACGACTTCTTCGTCAACCTGCTCGACATGACCAATGTGTGGAAGGCCGTCGATGGATCGGACGACCAGGAATATGTCGCGACCGACCGCAAGGGTGGCGGCGAGACCTGGCGCGCAACGCGTGCCGACCTGATCTTCGGTTCGAACTCGGAACTGCGCGCAGTCGCCGAAGTCTATGCCGAGACGGGTCATGAGGAAAAGTTCGTCAAGGACTTCGTCAAGGCCTGGACCAAGGTGATGAACGCCGACCGTTTCGACCTCGCCTGATCTTTGGCGCCGCTGCCCGTGCATCATGCCGCACGGGCAGCGGCAGCCGTTGACGACGGGTCGCGACCCGCCCCCGGGGACATGGGCCTGGGGGCGGGTCTTTCTTTTTGCGATGCTGAATGCGTAGGCCCATTGCGATCGCGCGATCCCATGCGGCGGCGAAGCTGGCGACCTGTGGCCGCTCACGCAGGCGATAGGCCAAGGCGCGGCCCATGCCGCCGCGCGGTGGTCCTGCCGGGGGACGGGAACCCCGGCGAAAGCCGGGTCCCAGTGCGGGAATATGCCGGGTTAGCGTCCTCTTTCTGGACCCCGGCCTTCGCCGGGGCACACATCTCCATCGGCCACCTCCGGCCGCAGGCGGCCGTTCGTGTGGCACCTTTCATCGCGGGCAATGTTAACAATGTAAATTTAGCCTTGACTGCATGGCTCGCGATGGGCAATGTTTACGACGACAACATTGATTCGCGGAAAAAGAGGATGCACCATGCGGACGCTGTTTTACGCCATCGGCCCGATGCTGTTCGACTCGCTCGGCATCATCGTTTTTGCGGTTTTGCTGGCCGTGGGTGCCGGAATCGTCGCCGCCACGGTCGCCGGCTCGATCGTGGCGATCGCGGTCGTCGGCTATGAACTCGCGCGTGGGCACAAGGTCGCGGCGCTGCAGTGGATCAGCCTTGCCTCGGTGCTCTTCACGGCGGCGGCGACGCTTTTCACCGGCGATCCGCGCTTCGTGATGGCGAAGCCGACGATCGTCTATCTGATCGTCGGCACCGTGATGCTGCGCAAGGGGTGGCTCAACCGGTATATCCCGCCCGAGCAACTGGCGATGGTCGGTGACGTGATGGACCGTTTCGGCATGATCTGGGCGGCGCTGATGTTCACAAGCGCGGGGCTCAATCTCGTCATCGCGCTGTTCTTCACCCAATGGTGGCCGCTGTTCATCGGGATTTTCCCGCTGGCGTCGAAATTCGGCCTGTTCGCAATCCACATCGCGGTGGTGCATGTCATCACGCAGGCACGGCTGCGCCGCCGCGCGGGCAGCGAGCTGAAGCCGCTCGCTGCCGAATAGGGTCAGTCGGCGTCGAGCCCGTAAGCGGTGTGCAGCACGCGCACCGCGAGTTCGGTTTCATCCTCGTCGATCAGAACGCTGACCTTGATCTCGCTGGTCGAGATCGCCTGGATGTTGATACCCCGGTCCGCAAGCGCACGGAACATCGTGCTCGCGACCCCGGCGTGACTTTTCATGCCCACGCCGACGACACTGATCTTCGCGACCTTGTCGTCGCTGATGATGCGGTTGAAGCCGATCTTGTCCTTCGCACCTTCGAGCAGGTCGATCGAACGCAGCAGGTCGGTGGCGGGAACGGTAAAGGTCACGTCGGTCTCGCCTTTTTCGCGGCCGACATTCTGGATGATCATATCGACGTTGATCCCCGCCGCGGCGAGCGGGCCGAAGATGTTGGCGACCGCACCGGGCTTGTCGGGGACGCGCGTGACGATGATCTTCGCTTCATTCTTGTCGTGGGCGATGCCGGTGATCAGCTGCCGTTCCATCTGATGTTCCTCTATTTCCTCGTCGCTGACGATCATCGTGCCTTTTTTTGGAGCCTCGTCGCCCTCGACGAAGCTCGATAGGACCTGCACGCGCACGCCCATCTTCATCGCGAGCCCGACCGAGCGCGTCTGGAGCACCTTGGCGCCGACGCTCGCGAGCTCGAGCATTTCCTCATAGGTGACATAGTCGAGCTTGCGCGCGCGCGCGACGATGCGCGGGTCGGTGGTGTAGACGCCGTCGACGTCGGTGTAGATGTCGCAGCGGTCGGCCTTCACCGCCGCCGCCACGGCGACCGCGCTGGTGTCCGACCCGCCACGGCCGAGCGTCGCGAGGCGGCCGTCGTCCATCATGCCCTGGAAACCGGGGATCACCGCGACCTCGCCGCGTGCCATCGCGGCGGTCAGCGCGCCGGTGTCGATGTCGACGATGCGCGCGCGGGCGTGCGCCTCCTCGGTGCGGATCGGCAGCTGCCAGCCGAGCCAGCTGCGCGCGGGGACACCCATCGCCTGCAGCGTGAGCGCGAGCAGGCCCGAGGTCACTTGCTCGCCCGCCGCGACGACGACGTCATATTCGGCGGGGTCGTAGCGCGGGTTCGCCTCGCGGCAGAAATTGACGAGCCGGTCGGTCTCGCCCGCCATGGCGGAGACGACGACCGCGACTTCGTTGCCATTCGCCACTTCGCGGGCGACAAGTTTCGCCACGGTGCGAATCCGCTCGGTGCCCGCCATCGACGTGCCCCCGAATTTCATCACGATCCGCGCCATGTCGCCCCGCTTTCCTGATCTGGTTTCAGCCGCAACTTTTCCAAGCATTTCCGCGGCGCCCGCGTCGTTACGGAAGGGGGAGGGCGATGGCAAGCGCGCGAACACGCGCACGCGATAGAATTTCTTGCATGGCGTGAGGCACGGTGCCACATCGCGGGCATGAGTGCCGCGACGATCAACCCGCACGAAGCCGCCCATTTCGGAGCGCTCGCCGCCGACTGGTGGGACCCGCACGGATCGTCGGCCATGCTGCACAAGCTCAATCCGGTGCGGCTGGCCTATATTCGCGACCGGATCGATGCGCATTGGCATGTCGATGCGCGCGAACGTCACGCGCTCGCGGGGCGGAGCGCGATCGATGTCGGATGCGGTGCGGGGCTGCTCGCCGAACCGCTCGCGCGCATGGGCGCAAGGGTCACGGGCGTCGATGCGGCGCCGGAGAATATCGCGGCGGCGCGCGAGCATTCGGCTGGGCAGGGGCTCCCGATCGACTATTTTGCGGGCGAACTCGCTGCGCTTCCCCCGGCAAAGTTCGACCTCGTGACTTCGATGGAAGTTGTCGAGCATGTTACCGATCCCGCCGCGTTCATTGGCGAGCTTGCGGCGCGGCTTGCGCCCGGCGGGCTGATGATCCTCTCGACCCCGAACCGCACGATGCTGTCGAAGCTTCTGCTCGTCGAAGCCGCCGAGCGCGTCGGCGCGGTGCCGCGCGGGACGCACGACTGGGATCAGTTCCTGAAGCCCGAGGAACTGACGAAGCTGCTCGAAGGCGCGGGGATCGAGGTCGTCGACCGCACCGGCCTGTCGCCGTCCGCGGCCAAGGGCTTCAAGCTCGGCGGCAGCGAGGCGCTCAACTATCTGGTCGCGGCGAGACACGCGGGGTGAGCCGCGACCCGCGCGTCGATGCCTATATCGCGAAGCGGCAGCCCTTCGCGCAGCCGATCCTGAACCATCTGCGCGAGCTCGTGCACACCCATGCCCCGGGCGCTGAGGAAACGCTGAAATGGGGCGTGCCGCATTTCGTGCTGAATGGGCAGAATCTGGCGGGCATGGCGGCGTTCAAGGAACATGCGACCTTCGGTTTCTGGCGCGACGAGGAAGTCACGGGATCGCCGCGCGATACCGGCGCTATGGGCAGCATGGGGCGGCTGGCGTCGCTGGCCGACCTGCCCGCCGACAAGATGATGGCGGCCTATATTGCGAAAGCCGCGGCGCTCTGTGGCGAAGGGAAACCGAAGCGCCCGCCACCGAAGCCCAGGCCGGCGCTTGATTTGCCGGATGATCTCGGCGCGGCGCTCAAGGCCGATGCCGCTGCGCAGGGCCATTGGGATGTCTTCTCGCCGGGCAAGCGGCGCGATTATATCGAATGGGTGCTCGAGGCGAAGCGCGAGGAAACGCGGGTGAAGCGCATTGAAACGATCGTCGCGCAGGTTGCCGAGGGCAAGGACCGGAACTGGAAATACAAGGGGTGCTAGCGCCTCAAAACCGCTTGCCCTGAGCTTGCCGAAGGGCCGTTCTTTCTTTTCACGTCCAAAGGAAGGAAGGGCGGTGCTTCGACAAGCTCAGCACGAACGGATTTTTGGGGTCCGTCTGCCCTAAAAATCGACATCCTCATAATATTTCGGCGGCGTCACGATCTCCATCCGTTCGGCCAGCAGCGGGCGGAAACTGGGGCGCGACTTCAACCCCGAATACCAGCCCTTGGTCTGTTCGTGCCCCGTCCAGTCGATGCCGCCGAGATAATCGGCGACCGAGATATGCGCGGCGGCGGTCAGGTCGGCGAGGCTCATCGTCGCGCCGGCGAGCCAGGTGCGGTGGTCGATGAGATAGTCGACATAATCGAGATGGTTGTTCGCCGCCTTCATCGCCTCGCGCAGCGCGCCGCCGTCGGGCGGCTGGCGGTGGACGATGCGCTTCTGCATCCGTTCGAAGAGCAAGGGTCCGGTGACTTCATAATAAAAATCATGGTCGAACCAGGCGGTCAGCCGGCGGATCTCGGCGCGGTTGGCGGCGGTGCCGTTGATCATCGCCTTGCCTTCGACGGTTTCCTCGAAATATTCGGCGATCGCCATGCTGTCCATCAGCACCTGCCCGCGCGCCTGATCGACCATCACCGGGGTGCGGCCGGCCGGATTCAGGTCGATGAATTCGTCGCGGCGTTCCCACGGCGATTCGCGCACCAATTCATATCCGACGCCCTTTTCGCCCAGCAAAAGACGAACCTTGCGCGAAAAGGGACAGAGCGGGAATTGATAGAGTTGCCACATGGCTCCGGCATAGCGGCAGCGGGGCAGCCCGCGCAACGGCTATGGCGTGCGGCGGGCGGTCGATCGTGGATTAAGCGTCAGCGGCGCGCCGCTTCGCGTTCGCGTTCCCACTGGGCGGCAAGGTCGCGCGCCATATCCTTGAGGACGGGGGCATAAGCCGCGATAGCCGATGCGGCATGACCTGCCATGCGCGTGGTCGCGCGGACGTCGTCGCCCATGCGTTCGGCATAATAGGGATCGCGCCCCGTCACTTCGCCGAGCGTCGCATCGGGCGGAATATAGGCGGCGTCGGATTCGGGGTCGATCTGCGCAACGGCTTTCGCGAGCGGGCCGACCTGCATCTGCATCAGCGCGCCGACCATCGCGGTGATCGTTTCGGCCATCCGGTCCTGCGCCACCGGATCGTTCAGCGTCGCGACGGTATCGTTCATTTCGCTGGCGGCCGCGGGCAATGGCGCGGCGCACGCGAACAGGGGGAGGGCGATCAGGGCAATACGGGTCATGGCTCCATCCTTTCAAAGGACGAGGGGGATCAGCGTGGGGTGTCCTTACAGGCCATACGCTTTCGCTGGCGTGAACGTAAGAGACGCTTGAGACAAGTTGCGATGCTGGCGCGATAAATATCCTCCCCATGGCTTCGCCACAGGGAGGATTTGTTTACTCTGCCGCGACGACCTCGACCTCTTCCTCGTTCAGCGAATGGGTCAGGCGGCTGAGCATTTCCTTGGGGCATACCTGCCAGAAACGGCCCCGCCAGCGGTCCCAGTCGGCGAGGACTTCGGCCGACCATTTGCTGCCCGTCGCCTTGCCATGCTCCTCGACCAGATCCTTGAGCACCGTCTCCCAATGGATGCTCGCGAGCCGCTGCCAGACGATCGATTCGGGATTGGCGCGGCGTTCGAACTGATCGTCGGTGTCGAGGATGAAGGCCATGCCGCCGGTCATGCCCGCGCCGAAGTTCGATCCCACGGGACCGAGGATCACCGCAGTGCCCCCGGTCATATATTCGCAGCCGTTGGCGCCGCAGCCTTCGACGACGACCTTCGCGCCCGAGTTGCGGACCGCAAAGCGCTCGCCTGCCTGGCCCGCCGCGAGCAGCGTGCCCGCGGTCGCGCCATAGAGCACGGTGTTGCCGACGATGCTGTTATGCTGGCTGACCAGCGGGCTCGACACCGTGGGGCGCACGATGATGCGGCCGCCCGACAGGCCCTTGCCGACATAGTCGTTCGCGTCGCCGAACACTTCGAGCGTGATTCCCTGACACAGGAAGGCGCCGAGCGATTGGCCGGCCGTGCCGCGGAGGCGCACCTGAACATGATTGTCGGCGAGCCCCTTCATCCCGAAGCGCGCGGTGACCTCGGCCGACAGGCGCGTGCCGACGGCGCGGTGCGTGTTGCGGACGTTATAGGTGAGCTGCATGCGTTCGCCGCGCTCGAACAGCGGCTTCGCGTCGCCCAATATCTGCGCGTCGAGACTGTCGGGCACCGCGTTGCGGAAGTTCGGTCCCTGCGACCGGCGCTGGTCGTCGGGCGCGTCGACCTTGGCGAGGATCGGGTTGAGGTCGAGGTCGTCGAGATGCTCGGCGCCGCGGCTGACCTGGCGCAGCAGCTCGGTGCGGCCGATCACCTCGTCGAGGCTCGTGACCCCCAGCTTGGCGAGGATCTCGCGCACTTCCTCGGCGATGAAGGTCATCAGGTTGATCACCTTCTCGGGCGAGCCGGTGAATTTCTGGCGTAGTTTCTCATCCTGCGTGCAGACGCCGACCGGGCAGGTGTTCGAATGGCACTGGCGCACCATGATGCAGCCCATGGCGACGAGGCTGAGCGTGCCGATGCCGAATTCTTCGGCGCCGAGAATCGCCGCGATCACGATATCGCGCCCGGTCTTGAGCCCGCCGTCGGTGCGGAGACGGATGCGGTGGCGCAGGCCGTTGAGCGTCAGCACCTGATTGACTTCGCTCAGGCCCATCTCCCACGGCGTGCCGGCATATTTGACGCTGGTCTGGGGCGAGGCGCCAGTGCCGCCGGTGTTGCCCGCGACGAGGATCACATCGGCGTGGGCCTTGGCGACCCCCGCAGCGACGGTCCCGATGCCCGCCGAACTGACGAGCTTCACGCAAACGCGCGCCTTCGGATTGATCTGCTTGAGGTCGTAGATGAGCTGCGCCAGATCCTCGATCGAATAGATGTCGTGGTGCGGCGGCGGCGAGATGAGTGTCACGCCCGGCGTCGCGTGGCGCAGCCGTGCGATGAACTCGGTAACCTTGAAGCCAGGAAGCTGACCGCCTTCGCCGGGCTTGGCGCCCTGTGCGACCTTGATCTCGATCTCGTCGCACGCGCCGAGATATTCGGCGGTGACGCCGAAGCGGCCGCTCGCGATCTGCTTGATGTTGCTGTTGGCGTTGTCGCCATTGGCATAGGGTTTGTAGCGTTCGCTCGCCTCGCCGCCTTCGCCCGATACGGCCTTCGCCCCGATGCGGTTCATCGCGATCGCCAGCGTCTCGTGCGCCTCGGGTGACAGCGCGCCCAGGGACATGCCGGGCGTGACGAAGCGCTTGCGGATTTCGGTGATCGCCTCGACGCTGTCGAGCGCGACGCCCTGCGCCGGATAGTTGAACTCCATCAGATCGCGGAGGTAAATCGGCGGCAGATCGGCCACCCCGCGCGCGAATTGCAGATAGGTCGAATAACTGTCGGTCGCGACCGCGGTCTGCAGCAGGTGCATCAGCTGCGCCGAATAGGCATGCGCCTCGCCCCCCGCGCGCTGGCGGTAGAAGCCACCGATGGGCAGGGTGGTGACGCGGCTGTCGAACGCGGCGCAATGCTTGTCGGTCGCGTTGATGAACAGCGACTGATAGCCTTCGCCCGAAATCTTTGCCGGCATCCCCGGAAAGAGGTCGTTGACGAGCGCGCGCGACAGTCCGACCGCCTCGAAATTATAGCCGCCGCGATAGGAGGAGATCACCGCGATCCCCATCTTGGCGAGAATCTTGAGCAGGCCGTCGTCGATCGCCTTGCGGAAACGCTGGCGGCATTCGTCGAGCGTCAACGCGCCGAACAGGCCGCGCGACTGGCGATCGGCGATCGCGGCTTCGGCGAGATAGGCGTGGACTGTCGTCGCGCCAACGCCGACGAGCACGGCGAACGCATGCGTGTCGAGCACCTCGGCCGAACGCACGTTGATCGACGCGTAGCTGCGCAGTCCCTTGCGCACGAGATGCGTGTGGACGGCGGCGGCGGCGAGCACCATCGCCACGCCGACGCGGCCCTCACCGATATTCTGGTCGGTCAGGAAGAGTTCGCTGCGCCCCGCGCGCACCGCGTCCTCGGCTTCGCGGCGGACGCGCGCGATCGCCTCGCGCAGCGTCGATGCGTCGCCACCTGCGGCAAAGGTGCAGTCGATGTCGGCGACGGCATCGCCGAAATAGGCGCGGAGGCGATCCCAGTCGTCGCCGACGAGCACGGGGCTGTCGATCACGAGAACGTGATCGCTCTGACCTTTCTCGTCGAGGATGTTCGCGAGGTTCGCGAAGCGCGTCTTCAGGCTCATCACATGCCGTTCGCGCAGACTGTCGATCGGCGGGTTGGTGACCTGGCTGAAATTCTGGCGGAAGAATTGCGCGACATGGCGCGGCTTGTCGGAGATGACCGCAAGCGGCGTATCGTCGCCCATCGACCCGATCGCTTCCTTCGCATCCTCGACCATCGGCGACAGGATCAGCTCCATATCCTCCATGGTCAGCCCCGCCGCAACCTGACGGCGGAGCAGTTCCTGGCGATCCCATTGCGGCAGCGTCGACTTGCCGCCCTTGGGCAGGTCGCTCATCGTGCGGAAGCCCTTGACGCGCGAGGGATAATCCTGCGCGTCGGCGATCTTGTCCTTGATCGCGAGATCTTCATAAAGCGTGCCCTGGTCGAGATCGACCGCGATCATCTGGCCCGGGCCAAGGCGGCCTTTCTTGCGCACGCTCGCTTCGGGCAGCAGGACCATGCCGCTTTCGGAACCGACGACGAGCAGATTGTCGGCGGTCAGCGTGTAGCGCAACGGGCGGAGCGCGTTGCGGTCCATGCCCGCGACCGCCCAGCGGCCGTCGGTCATTGCGAGCGCGGCGGGGCCGTCCCACGGCTCCATGACGCTGGCGAGATAGCTATACATCGCGCGATGGTTGTCGGGAACGTCGTTTTCGTTCGTCCACGCTTCGGGAACGAGGATCAGTTTGGCGGTCGGCGCATCGCGGCCGGCGCGACACAGCGCCTCGAACACCGCGTCGAGCGCGGCGGTGTCCGATGCGCCCGCGGGGATCACCGGCTTGATGTCTTCGCTATGCTCGCCAAAGGCGAGGCTCGCCATCTTGATCTCGTGGCTCTTCATCCAGTTCTTGTTGCCGCGGATCGTGTTGATCTCGCCATTGTGCGCGAGGCAACGGAACGGCTGCGCGAGCCACCATTGCGGGAAGGTGTTGGTCGAATAGCGCTGGTGGAAGATCGCGACGCGGCTTTCGAACAGCTTGTTCGTGAGGTCGGGATAGAAATCGGCGAGGCTCTCGGCGAGGAACAGCCCCTTGTAGATGATCGAGCGCGCCGACAGGCTGCAGATATAGAAATCGGCAACCTGCGCCGCGATCACCTTTTTCTCGATGCGGCGGCGGACGAGGTAAAGCTGCTTTTCGAACTCATCGATCGACTGTTCCTCGGGCAGCGGTCCGGCGATCATGATCTGTTCGATCTCGGGGCGCGTGCGCTGCGCCTTGTCGCCGATGACCGAGACGTCGACGGGCACCTGGCGCCAGCCATAGATGGTGAAGCCCGCGTCGATGATCTCGGCCTCGACGATCGTGCGGCATTCCTCCTGGGCATTGAGGTCGGTGCGCGGCAGGAAGATCATGCCGACGGCGAGGCGGTTCGGAAGCACCTTGTGCCCCGACGCCGCGATCGCATCGTCGAAGAAGCGGACGGGCAGGTCGACATGGATGCCCGCCCCATCCCCGGTCTTGCCGTCGGCATCGACCGCGCCGCGGTGCCAGACCGCCCGCAAGGCTTCGATCGCCGCCTCGACGACGCGGCGCGAGGCCTTGCCGTCGGTCGCCGCGACCATGCCGACGCCGCAGGCGTCGGATTCCATGTCCGGGCGATACATGCCTTCGGCTGCAAGCCGCGCGTGATCGGGGGTGGGGTAGTGGGTCATCATCTTCGTCCTGACGGAATGTTCTTAATCGGGCAGCTTCTTGCGCGCATTCTCGGCCGCTTCCTCGGCGGCCTGCTGCGCGGCGATCGAAGCATTCTCATATGCGAGCTCGAGGTCCTCGACACGTTTCAGGTCCGCCGCCGACCAATTGCTGCGGTCATAGGCGGGATCGTCGACCGCCGCTGCCGCCGCATCGGCGGCGTAGCTTCCCGCGTCGGCTGCATCTGCCGCGGCATCGACCGCATAATCGTCGGCCGCATCGACCGCGACCGCGTCGGTCGCCTCCATCGTGTCGCTGGCCCACATGTCGCGCTGTTCCTTCAGCACGCTCACATCGACTTTCATCAGCTTGGCGAGCGTGCCGAGCTGCTTGTCGTCGAAGTCGGAAAGCTGCTTTTCCTTCGGCAGTTCCTTCAGATCCTTCTCGATCTCGGGTGCGCGGTCGATGAATTTGGTGACCAGCGGCGGAACGGCCTTGATAACCGCGACCATCACTTCGGGATCGGCCTGCAGCGCCATCCATTCGCCGGCATAGAGATTGCCCGTCGGCGTCGCGAGGAAAGCGTTGAGGTCGGCAAGCTGCGCGCCGGTGAACTTGCGCGCATAGGCCTTGGCGAGGCCGTCGCGCATCGGCGGTTCCATGTCGGCGAGCGCCTCGCTGATCAGCGGCTTGATCACCCGTGTGATCTGCTTGTCGCGCTCCTTGCGGTGCGGGTCGAACATATCGGCGACCTTGCCTTTGGTCGCTTCGTCGAGCGCGGCGATCTGTTCGGTTTCGACACCGGTCTTGATCGAGAGCAGCAGGTCCGACTGACCGCCGAACTCGCCCATGATCGTCTTGAACATCTTGCCGTAAAGATTGTCGACCATCTTCTCGATGCTGCCGTTCGGGATCAGCGCGGCGGTCGTCCGCTGCGCGAGCGTCAGGCGCGCGGGGTCGATCGGCGGCAGGTCGCTCGTGTCGAACATCTTTTCGATGAGCGCGATCGCCTCATCCATTTCCTTCTGCATCTTGGCCTTTGCCTCGGCGGCGGCGGCCTCGCTGTCGAACGGCGCGGCGGTTTCATCCTCGGCGGGTGCCGCGACGACCTCCGCAACCGGCGCCTCTTCCGGCGCGGCATGGACGGGCGCGCCCAGCGGCAGCATCGCAACGGCACCGGCAAGCAGGATCGATTTGAACGACGGCATCATGAAATTCCTTCCCCTGTTGGTCATGCCGCCTTCTTTTCGCTTTTCGCCTTCGCCTTCAACCACTTTGCCATCTGTTCGCTGACATCGCGGCCGTCGCGAATGCCCCAGACGACCAGGCTCGCCCCGCGCACGATGTCGCCCGCTGCAAAGACACCCGGCAGGCTGGTCATCATCGTCTGATGATCGACGCGCAGCGTGCCCCAGCGCGTGACCGACAGGTCGGGCGCGCCGAACAGGTGCGGCAGTTCCTCGGGATCGAAGCCCAATGCCTTGATCACCATGTCGGCGGGAACGTCGAACTTGCGGCCCGGATCGGCCTCGGGGCTGCGGCGGCCGCTCGCGTCGGGCGCGCCGAGGCGCATTCCCGCGACTGCGACTTGCTTGACATGCTTGTCCGCGGTGAAGCTTTCGGGGGCCGAGAGCCAGACGAAGTCGACGCCTTCCTCCTCGGCGTTGGTCACCTCGCGCTGCGACCCCGGCATATTCTCGCGGTCGCGGCGATAGAGGCATTTCACCGATTTTGCCCCCTGCCGCACCGCGGTGCGGACGCAGTCCATCGCGGTGTCGCCGCCGCCGATGACGACGACATGCTTGCCCTTGGCGTCGAGGCGGCCGTCGTCGAACGCCGGAACCTCGTCGCCAAAGCTCTTGCGGTTCGACGCGATCAGATAGTCGAGCGCCGCGATCACGCCTGCGGCCTCGTTGCCCGGGACGTTGATCTCGCGCGCTTTGTACACGCCGGTCGCGATCAGGATCGCGTCATGCTTCTGGCGCAGCGCGTCGAGCGTCGCATCCTCGCCGACCGCGAAGCCCAGATGGAACTGGATGCCGCCTTGCTCGAGCCGCTCGATGCGGCGCATCACGACATCCTTCTCCAGCTTGAAACCGGGAATGCCATAGGTGAGGAGGCCGCCCGCGCGGTCGTGGCGGTCATAGACATGCACTTCATGCCCCGCGACACGCAGATATTCGGCCGCCGTCAGCCCCGCCGGGCCCGCGCCGATGACGCCGACCGACTGGCCGGTCGCGGCGCCGGGGTGCAGCGGCTCGACCCAGCCCTCGGCCCAGGCGGTGTCGGTGATATATTTCTCGACGCTGCCGATCGTCACTGCGCCATGCCCCGAAAACTCGATCACGCAATTGCCCTCGCAAAGGCGATCCTGCGGGCAGATGCGGCCGCAGATCTCGGGCATCGTCGAGGTCGCGTTCGAAAGCTCATAGGCCTCGCGCAGCCGCCCCTCGGCGGTCAGGCGCAGCCAGTCGGGAATATGATTGTGGAGCGGACAGTGCACCGAGCAATAGGGCACGCCGCATTGCGAGCAGCGCGCCGCCTGCGCGTCGGCGTCGGGCGCCGCGTAGCGCTCGGCGATCTCGTGGAAGTCGCGCGCGCGTTCCTCGGGCGAGCGCTTGTCCGGATAGGATTGTTCACGCCCCACAAACTGGAGCATGCGTTCGGAAGCCATGCAATATCCCCTTCGTTGGCCGGGGATTTGCATGGCTACCAAAGCCCTGTCACGGGCGAATTGCATGATAGGACAATATTACTAACCTAAATCGAGAGGCAAATTTGCTTCCCAACAGGTCTGCGCAATTATCTTTCGTCAATTAGTCCCGTTACGGACCTATCTCATGCCAAGCCAGATCAGCGCCGCGACCCCGACGACGATTCGGTACCAGGCGAAGGGCGCAAAGCCATAACGCGTGACAACGGCGAGGAAGGCCTTGATCACCGCCCAGGCGACGACGAACGAGACGAGCGATCCGACCGCAATCAGGCCGAGGTCGTTCGAGGTGATCGCGTCGCGATGCTTGAACAGCTGGAGCACGGTCGCGCCGGTGAGCGTCGGGAGCGCGAGGAAGAAGCTGAATTCGGCCGCGGTCTTGCGGTCGACGCCGAACGACATCGCGCCAAGGATCGTTGCGCCCGAGCGGCTCACGCCCGGTATCATCGCGATGCACTGGACGAGCCCGACGAGGACCGACTGCCGCGCGGATAGATTGGCGACGCCGCCGACATCGCGGGTCTTGGCGAAGCGCTCGACGAGCAGGATCGCAAAGCCGCCGATGATCAATGCCCAGGCGACCACCACGGCATTTTCCAGCAGCAGCTCGATATAATCGCCGAAGGCCAGCCCGAGGACGACCGCCGGGAAGAAAGCGAGCAGCAGGTTGCGCACGAAGGCGATCGCGACCGGGTCGCGCCGGAAGAAACCGGTGAACATGTCCCAGAACAGCTTGCGGTACAGCACGACGATCGCGAGGATCGCGCCGGGCTGGATGGCGATGTTGAAAATCGCCCAGCGCGCGGCGTCATAGCCGAGCAGCTCGGTCGCAAGGATCAGATGCCCCGTCGAGGAGACGGGCAAAAACTCGGTCAGACCCTCGACGATGCCGAGGATGATTGCGGTCAGCCAGATACCCATTATCGCGAGGCGAGCTCGGCGAAGCGGCCGTGGCGGCGATATTGGACGAGCCAGCCGTCGGCAACCGACCCCAGCGATGTCGGCGTGATGCCGAGCTGCGCAAGGCCGGCCGCCCCATCGGCGACGATATTGTCATGCTGGAGCATCAGCCATTGGTCCTTGGTGATCGGTGCGCCGGGCGCCCAGCCGAGGCCGCTGGCGAGCGCCGAGGCGACGAAGTCGGGCACATCGACGAACAAGGGCGAGCGGCCGGTCGCACCCGCGATCCAGCGGAGCAGTTCGGCCATGGTGAACTGCTGCGGCCCGCCAAGCTCATAGGTCTTGCCTGCGGCGTCGCCGCTCAGCGCCGCGACGACCGCGTCGGCGACGTCGCCGACGTAAATCGGCTGGAATTTCGCTCGCGGGGCGATCACCGGGACGATGGGTGCCACGCGCATCATCGTTGCGAAGCGGTTGATGAAATGGTCCTCGCGGCCGAAGACGATCGAGGGGCGCAGGATCGCGGCCTCGGCAAAGGCCGCGCGCACCGCGGCTTCGCCATCGCCCTTGCTGCGGCCATAGGCCGAGGCGCTTTCGCGGTCGGCGCCGATCGCCGAGATATGGACGAGCGCAGCGGCGCCCGCCGCCTTGGCCGCCGCCGCGACATGGCCCGCGCCGTCGGCCTGCACGGCCTGCATGTCGCCGAAGGCGCCGACGAGGTTGATCACCGCGTCGCTGCCCTGCACGGCGCGCGCGACGCTCGCGGGGTTGCGCACGTCGCATGCGACGAACTGCGTCTGGCCGAGCCCGCCGAGCGGCTTCAGGAAGGTCGCGGCGCGGGGGGCGCGCTGTGCGACGCGGACACGGGCACCGCGCGCGAGCAGCCGCTGCACGACATAACGGCCAAGGAAGCCGCCGCCGCCCAGCACCGTGATCAATTGCCCGTCGAGTTTCTGCATTTGCATCCGCCTGTATCGATTCTCTGGATGGCGCGGGGTGCGCCGAGGGGCTTCCCCATGCCGCGAAGCGGGGAGGGGGGCAAGGGGCGACGGCGGCATTATGACGCAAAACCCACGGCTTTGCGATAAAATGCACGTCGGCCCCCGCGACGCGGTTGACAAGCCGATGGCCGCGCCGCTAAGCGCCCGCTCCTACCCCGTGCCCAGATGGCGGAATTGGTAGACGCACCAGCTTCAGGTGCTGGCGATCGCAAGGTCGTGGAGGTTCGAGTCCTCTTCTGGGCACCATTTTCCCCTTCTCATAATATCCAAGAACCCTTGAATAGCGGCAGAATTCTGCCATTTCCTTGTTGGTTGCGCTTCTCCAACGGCTGTTTTGCGGTCTCCCACTCGGGCGACGATACGCTTTGCGCAGGCCCGGCCTTCGAGGCCGGCGGGGCAAAGACGCAGCGCTTGGACTGTGCAGGACGACAACAGGGGCAAGTGCAAAATAATCGAAGTTCAGCGCAGCAGGGCGGAGTGGATCGGCTGACAGCCGATGAGGCCGGACTTGGCGACAAGGAACAGCCAGCCGGCGTTTAATTGCGCCCGCTGGTGCGGCAAAATCCAACACCGGCGGGTCGTTCGAGGGTGGCGCAAAAGAACTCAGGCGTTCCCTGCGACCAGCAAATCCGCCGACGTCATCACGGGTTCGTCGCGATCCTTGCGCTCGGAATAGCGATCGACCAACTGGTCGGCATGACCGCGCGTCAGCACGGTGAAGCGCACCAGTTCCTCGGCGACATCGACGATCCGGTCGTAATAACTCGACGGCAGCATGCGGCCGGCTTCGTCAAATTCGGCATAGGCCTTCGCCACGCTTGACTGGTTGGGGATGGTGATCATCCGCATCCAGCGACCCAGAATACGCAGTGTGTTGACGCTGTTGAACGATTGCGAGCCCGCCGACACCTGCATCACCGCGAGCGTGCGCCCCTGCGTCGGGCGGAGGCCCTTGTAGGCGAGCGGCAGGTGATCGACCTGCGCTTTCATGATGCCGGTGATCTGGCCGTGGCGCTCGGGGCTACACCAGACCTGGCCTTCGGACCATATCGAATGCTGGCGCAATTCCTCGACCGCGGGATGGTCGTCGTCGGCGATCTGGTCGGGAAGCGGCAGGTCCGAGGGATCGAAGATGCGCGTTTCGCAGCCGAAAAGCTGGAGCAAGCGTGCTGTCTCCTCGGTGACGAGCCGGGAGTAGGAGCGTTCGCGCAAGGACCCGTAAAGCAGCAGGATGCGGGGCGGCGGATCGAGCGCGCCCAGCCCGAGGCCGGGCTGCGGCCGGAGATATTCGGGACGCAGCGCCGGCAAGTGGTCGGGGTCGGCAAGCGTGCGCAGGCGGGAATATGGGGAAGAGGACATGATCAGGCTTTCGTTGGGGTCGTCGCGGGGAACCAGCGCCGCCCGAACCAGAAGGCGACGTTGACCAGCAAGATGAGCACGGGCACCTCGACGAGCGGCCCGATGACAGCGGCAAAGGCCACTGGCGAGGCGAGTCCGAAGGCGGCGATCGCGACCGCTATCGCGAGTTCGAAGTTGTTGCCGGCAGCGGTGAAGGCGACCGCGGTCGTGCGCGGATAATCGGCTTTGGCCAGCTTCCCCATCCAGAAGCTGACGACGAACTGGACGACAAAATAGATGGTCAGCGGGATCGCGATCCGCACGACATCGCCTGGAATGGTTACAATCTCGCCGCCCTTGAGGCTGAACATCGCGACGATCGTAAAGAGCAGTGCGACCAGCGTGATCGGCGCGATCTTCGGCAGGAAGCGCGTCTCGTACCACTCATTGCCCCTGGCGCCAGCGAGCCACTTGCGGGTCAGGAAGCCGGCGAGGAACGGGATGCCGAGATAGATGAGCACCGCCTCGGCAACCGTCCGGAAACTTACGTCGATGACGCTGCCTTCGAGTCCGAATAGCGGCGGCAGCACGGCCAGGAAGAACCAGGCATAGACGCTGAAAAACAGGATCTGGAAGATCGAGTTGAACGCGACAAGCGCCGCGACATATTGATTGTCGCCCTTCGCGAGCTGGTTCCAGACGATCACCATCGCAATGCAGCGCGCGAGACCGATGAGGATCAGGCCCGTCATATATTCGGGCTTGTCCGAGAGAAAGATGACGGCAAGCGCGAACATCAGCACGGGGCCGATGACCCAGTTCTGGATCAACGAGATCGCGAGCACCTTCTTGTCCTCGAACACCCGCGGGAGTTCATCATAGCGAACGCGCGCCAGCGGCGGATACATCATCAGGACGAGGCCGATCGCGATCGGGATGTTGGTCGGGCCCCATGAGAGGCTGTCGATCGCGGCGGGAAGCCCGGCGAAGGTCGAGCCGAGCAACACGCCCAGCGCCATCGCGAGGAAGATCCACAGAGTCAGATAGCGGTCGAGGAACGACAGGTGATCGCGCTTGGATTGCGTCATCTATGCTCTCCTCAGGCGCCGACGCGATTGCCGGCGTCGTCGATCACCTGTTCGCCGTCTTCCTTGGCGAAGGCGCCGCGCTGCGGCTCCGGAAGAAGATCGAGTACCTCCTCGGACGGGCGGCAGAGCTTCACGCCGAGAGGCGAGACGACGAGCGGCCGGTTTATCAGGATCGGATGCGCCATCATCGCGTCGATGAGCGCGTCGTCGTCGAGGCTCTCGTCGCCGAGGCCGAGGTCCGCGAAAGGCGTTCCCTTTTCGCGCAGCAGCGCACGCGGGGCGATGCCGGCGCGCCCGATAAGCTGTTCAAGCAATGCGCGTGACGGCGGCGTTTTCAGATATTCGACGACATGCGGCTCGATGCCGGCGTTACGGATCAGCGCGAGCGTGTTGCGCGACGTTCCGCATTCGGGATTGTGGTAGATGGTGATGTCGGTGGTCATTCGGCGGACTCCGCCAGCGCGCTCGACCCTTCGGTGCGGCCGATTTCCCTGAGCTTTCGCTCCATCGCCATTTCGTCGATGCTGTCGTGCGGCAGCGCCAGGAACAGCGAGATGCGGTTTGACAGATAATGGAGCGCCCGTTCGAAGGCTTCGCGCTGGCCGGGTCCTTCGACCGCGGCAGGGTCCTCGATCCCCCAGTGCGCGCTCATCGGTTTGCCCGGCCAGATAGGGCAGGTCTCGCCGGCGGCATTGTCGCAGACGGTGAAGATGAAATCGAAGGTGGGCGCCCCAGGTGCCGAGAACTCGTCCCGGCTTTTCGAGCGAAGGCCAACCGTATCGAAGCCGAGTTCGGCGAGGAGCGAGCGCGCCTGCGAGTGAACTTCGCCTTTCGGGAAACTGCCCGCGCTATAGGCGCGAAAGCGTCCGTCTCCCATTCGGTTCAGCAGCGCCTCGGCAAGAATCGAGCGCGCACTGTTGCCGGTGCAAAGGAACAACACATTATAGGTCTGGTCGGCCATCACCGTCTCCTCATCGCGGTTGCGCCGCGCGCGCTGACATTAGTTGGGGTAATCAAAGGGGTTTCCGCGTTCCGACCCGCTCAACAGCATGCCAGTTCGGCGAGCAGCGGCTCGCAAAGCTCGGCGCGTCCCTGACAGCAATCCTTGGCAAGGAAGAGCATCAGATCGCGCAGCGTATCGATGTTGGCACGCTGGTTGATCTGTCGGCCGCGCTTCTCCGATGCCACCAGCCCAGCTTTCGCGAGCACCGCCAAATGCGTCGAGAAGGTGCTTTGCGACAGGCCGGATGCATCGACGAGTTCGCCGGTGGAAAGGCCGTCCGGCTCGTGCTGGACAAGCAGGCGGAACGCGTTGAGGCGCGTGGGATGGGCGAGCGCGGCCAGAGCCGACAGTGCCGAATCGTTATTCATCCATCGGGATTATCCGATACGTTAACAATCGTCAACATCCATCGCCTGCCACCCTCGCTGATCGCCAGCGATGGCCGAACGAGTTTCATTTCGAGAAATATGGAATTGATCTTGACAGGGCACGCATTGCGCTTCATTTCTGCAAATATGGAAATGAAGAAATGACCATGGATTCGAGGTCGGTCATCGACGCTTTGGGCGCTCTTGCGCAGGAGTATCGGCTCGCGCTGTTCCGGCTGCTCGTGCAGGCCGGCGGGGACGGGATGGCGGCGGGCGCGATCGCCGGGGCGCTCGGCGTCCCCAATAGTTCGCTCTCCTTCCACCTCGCTCAATTGCGCGGCGCGGGGCTGATCGAGCAGGAGCGCCAGCATCGGACGATCATCTACCGCGCCAACTATCCGGCGATGAATGCGCTGGTCGCCTACCTCATGGAAAATTGCTGCGCCGCCTCGGCGTGCGAGGGCGAGGGCTGCGCACCCACGGCAGACGAAAGGAAAAGCGTATGAAAACACTGCATGTCCATGTCGGGGTCCAGGACCTTGCGACTTCGATCCGCTTCTACAGCTCTATGTTCGGCGCCGAGCCGACCGTGACGAAGCCCGACTATGCCAAATGGCTGCTCGACGATCCGCGCGTGAACTTCGCGATCTCGATGGGCAATCATGCGCGCAACGGCATCCAGCATCTCGGCGTCCAGGTCGAAAGCCCCTGTGAACTCGGCGAAGTCTATGGGCGGATCAAGGCAGCCGAACGACCCGTGCTCGAAGAGGGCCGCACGACCTGTTGCTACGCCAAGTCGGAAAAGAGCTGGATATCCGATCCCGACGGGGTGGTGTGGGAAGCCTTTTACACCGATGGCGAGGCGACGACCTATGGCGACAGCCCCGCGCTCGAAACCTTGGGAACTGAACCCGCCGCCGCCAGATGTTGCGCACCCTCCGCCGCAGTAATCTGAATTCGGCTTTTGACGGTAACCGGCGTGGCGGGCGTTGCCCGCCACCCTTCGAGCGAAATTCAAGAGAATCTGGCGAATATTTGCTTCGGCTGAGCGACCGCGCGAGCCGCCGGTTCGCCGCGAGCGTCGCGCGGCGTCTGTCTTCGCATTTCCACGGAAGTGGTGCCGCTTACAGGACTCGAACCTGTGACCCCATCATTACGAATGATGTGCTCTACCAACTGAGCTAAAGCGGCAACGAGGGGCGCCCCTAGCAGCGCCTTCGGATGAAAACAAGCGTCCTTGCACAAGTGGCGGATAAGGGTTTTGCGCGTCCGCCGGGCCGGGGTCAATCCCGGCCCAACGGCAGTTCGGTCGTCGCCTTGATTTCGGACAGCGCCACTGTCGAGTTGATTTCCTGCACTCCCGGCAATTTGCTGAGCTGGTCGAAGAAGAAACGCTCATAGGCGTCGATGTCGCGCGCGACGATGCGCAGCATGAAATCGGTCGTGCCCATCAGCACATAGGCGTCGAGCACCTCGGGAAAACCCTGGATCGCCGCGCTGAATTCATCGAGATTGGCGCGGCCGTGGGCATTGAGCTTCACCTGCGCGAAGACATGCGCGTTGAGCCCCACTTTGCGCCGGTCGACGATCGCGACACGCTTCCTGATGAAGCCGTCGCGTTCGAGGCGGTCGATGCGGCGCCAGCAGGGCGAAACCGACAGTCCCACGCGTTCGGCGATCTGTGCCGTCGTTTGATTCGCGTCGCGCTGCAGTTCGCGGAGAATCTTTATCTCGAACGGGTCCAAATCGGTCATTCCAACCGAATAACCCAATTTGGACGGCAAGAAAATCCGAAAATCAGTCAGGGTGGCCGATAATCGATCAAGTTTGCCCGGCGTGAAAATGCGACAAGCTACCGTCAATCCAAGGAGTATGTTTCATGGTCGTCCGTCTTGCCCGCCTGGCCCCGCCGCTCGAATGCGTGCGGCTTTATGATCTCGAAGCGGGTCTCGACGGCTTCATCGCGATTCACTCGACCGCACTGGGGCCCGGCGCGGGGGGGTGCCGGCTGTGGTCCTATCCCGACACGAGCCACGCGCTCGCCGATGCGGTGCGCCTGGCCGAGGGCATGAGTTACAAGAATGCGCTCGCCGGCTTGCCGCTGGGCGGGGCGAAGGCGGTGCTGCGGCGGCCCGAGGGCGACTGGGACCGCGTCGCCTTGTTCCGCGCCTTCGGCCGCGCGGTCGAGGCGCTGGGGGGACTCTATGTCACCGCCGAAGACGTCGGGACGTCGGTCGAGGACATGCAGGAGGTTGCCTCCGTCTCGCGCCATGTCGCGGGCTTGCCCTCGGTGGCAGGGCGCGCGGGCGGCGATCCGTCGCCCTGGACCGCGAAAGGTGTTTTCGAATCGATGCAGGTCGCGGCCGAGTTCGCGCTGGGCCGGGAACTCGACGGGCTGACCGTCGCCGTCCAGGGCACCGGCAATGTCGGCGCCGACCTGTGCCGCCGCCTTGCCGCGGCGGGCGCGCGGCTCGTGATCGCCGACGTCAGCCCGGCGCGCCGCGACCGGCTCGCGGCGGTGCATGGCGCCAAGGTGGTCGACGTATCGGAGATCGCATCGGTCGATGCCGACATATTCGCGCCCTGCGCGCTCGGCGGCGCGCTCGACCGCGACACCGTCGCGAAGCTGAAGGCAAAGCTCGTCTGCGGCGCTGCCAACAACCAGCTCGCGACCCCTGACATCGCAGGGCTGCTGCTGGAGCGCGGGATCGCCTATGCGCCCGACTATGTCGTCAATGCGGGCGGCATCATCAACGTATCGGCCGAATATATTGGCGAGGACGAAAGCGACGTCGAACTGCGTGTCGCCCAAATCGCGCCGCGAGTCGGGGATCTGCTCGATCGCGCGGCGCGCGAAGGCCGCTCGCCCGCAGTCGTCGCCGACGAAATGGCCGAGGAGGTCATCGCCGGCGCGCAGCGCGAGGCGGCCTGATGCACCGTTTTCGCGTCGACGCGATCCTTGATCCGCAATCGCTGCCGCGCGTCGCCAATTTCTTTGCGCAGCGCGCGATCGTGCCGACCGGTGTGACGATGCGCGTCCTGCCGTCGCACATGCAAATCGAGGTCGCGGTTGCGGGGCTGGAGGCGGCGCAGGCTGCGATCATCGCGGCCAAGCTGGGCGAAGTTGTTGCTGTCCTGCGATCCGAAGTCGAAGAGTCCGTAACGGCGATTTACGGCGCGGACCGCAGGCAGCCGACCTTGGCCGTAGTGGGCTGAGCTTCAACTTCTTCTTTCGCGATGGCGAGGCTGGCGTGGCTTGCTTCGCTTCGCCGCGCGTGCAAGAGCCGCGCCGACGAGCAGCGGGAGAAAGAGGCGATGCGGTTCGACGTGGTGATAGTTGGTGCGGGGCATGGCGGCGCGCAGGTCGCGATGATGCTGCGGACGCAGAAGTTCGAAGGCAGCATTGCGATCGTCGGCGAGGAGCCCGAGCTTCCCTATGAGCGCCCCCCGCTGTCGAAGGAATATTTCGCGGGCGAGAAAGAGTTCGAGCGTATCCAGCTGCGCCCCGCCAAATATTGGGACGAGCGCGCGGTGACGATGCTGCTCGGCAAGCGGGTCGTCGCGGTCGATCCCGCCGCGCATAGCGTCACGACCGACGACGGCGGGACGATCGGATATGGCAAGCTCGTATGGGCGACCGGCGGCCATCCGCGCATGCTGCCGATCCCCGGCGGCGACCTTCCCGGTGTGCAGGGGGTGCGCACCCGCGCCGACGCCGATGCGATGAAGGCGGCGTCGGAAACCGCGCGCCAGATCGTGGTCATCGGTGGCGGCTATATTGGGCTCGAAGCGGCGGCGGTACTGAACAAGGCGGGTAAGAAGGTCGTGCTATTGGAAGCGCTCGACCGCGTTCTCGCACGCGTTGCGGGCGAAGAGCTGTCGCGCTTCTACGAGAAGGAGCATCGGGATCATGGCGTCGACCTGCGGCTCGGCGTCTGCGTCGATGCGATCGAGGGCGAGAGTCATGTCACCGGCGTGCGCCTTTCGGATGGCGAGATCGTCCCCGCCGATCTGGTCATCGTCGGCATCGGCATCGTGCCCGCCATCGAGCCGTTGGTCGCTGCGGGCGCCGATTGCGCCAACGGGGTGCGCGTCGACCGGCTCTGCAAGACGAGCCTGCCCGATATTTATGCGATCGGCGATTGCGCCGCGCATGTGAACGACTTTGCCGAAGGCGCCGAGATCCGGCTCGAATCGGTGCAGAACGCGAACGATCAGGCGAATGTCGTCGCCAAGGGCATAGTGGGCGACGAGGCTCCCTATCATGCGATCCCCTGGTTCTGGTCGAACCAGTATGACCTGAAGCTCCAGACCGCGGGCCTCTCGACCGGGCACGATCAGGCGGTGCTTCGCGGCGATCCCGCAAACCGCAGCTTCTCGGTCGTTTACCTCAAAGCGGGCAAGGTGATCGCGATCGACTGCGTCAACGCGACCAAGGACTATGTCCAGGGCCGCATGATCGTCACTGCGGGACTTCGCGCCACGGCGGAGCAGCTCGCCGACACCGAAACGCCGCTCAAGGCGTTGCTGCCAGTCTGAGGCTTACCAGCGGATCGTCAGCCCCACCGTGCCGCCATAGCGCCGGCTGCGCGGTCCGTCGGCGTCGAAGCCGTAATCGCCTTTCACATGCACCGCGACGTTTTCGCCAAGGCGCGCGATCAGGCCAGCGCCGAACTCGGCCTCGGTACGGCCGAGATCGGTGATGATCGGGTCGGTGCCGAAGCGCGTCGTCTGGTCGCCCGAGAAGCCGTGCCACAGGCTGGCGTGGAGATAGGGCTGGAAGCCGCCATACCCGCCCTGCAGCCGCAGTCCGGCCCGCCCGGTCAGCACATCGCCGGTCGCGAAGTCGATCGTCGAAAAGCTGTCCGCCCGGTCGTCGAGCTTCACCTGCTGCCACAAGAGCTGCGCCTGCGGTTCGAGCGTCCAGTTGGCCGAGAGGGCAAGCGGATAGCCCGCTTCGATCGAGGCGGTCCATCCCTTGCCGTCGATGTCGATCGCTTCGCCCGAACTGGCCGAGGTTTCGCCATCGAACCAGCTGTGCATGACGACGGTATCGACATACCAGCCGTTTTCCCCGACGAGCGTGGCATAGCCGGCAAGGCTCGTCGCCTTGACGTCGATCTGGCCGACCGTCAGGTCGTTCCAGCCGAGCGCGCCGCCGCGGACGCTGCCGTCGGTCGACGAGCGTCCGACGAAGGCGCCGAGACGGACGTTCGTGCCGCCATCCTCTCCAAAGCCTGCAAAATCCTGGCCGATCTGGAAGCCCGAGAGATCGCCATCGAGCGACGGGGCAACGTCGCCATCCCATTTGATCTCGCTATTTTCGGCAAAGACGCGCCCCCAGGTCGCGGGTAGCGCGCCGCCGCCGCGCAGCAGCGCCTGTTCGCCGCGCCGTTCATGGAAAGTCCCGAGCGTTGCGCTCGCGAGATGATGCGCCACCGGCACCGACGCGACAAAAGCCGCGACTTCGGGACGATAGAGCGGCACGACCTCCGCGATCACCGGTGTCGCACCGGGGGTCGGCGGCTCGACCACGACCTCCGGGGCCGGGGAGGGAAGGGGCGCCGGTTCCGCCGGCGGCTCGGGCGGCGGCGGCGGCGCTTCGGGTTCGGGCGCCGGCTCGGGCGCGGGCGTCGGCGCCGGGGGCGGATCGGTCTCGGTCACCGGCGGCGCGGGGTCGACCGGATCGGGATTGTCCGGCGTCGGTTCGGGCGGTGGCGGTGGCGGCTCGGGCGCTGGAGCGGGCGGCGGGGCAGGCGGCTCGGGCGGCAGCGGTTCGGGCGCGGGATCGGGCGCCGGCGGGGTTAACACCGGCGGCGCGGGGGCGGGTTCGGGGGGCGGCGGGGTTTCGGGCTCGGGCGCCGGCGGCAATGTCGAGCGGAGATACCAGTTTTCGCCGGTTCCGGCCGTCGTGCCGCCGCGGAACAGGAAATATTCATAGGCGCCGACGGCGACGCGGTGGTTGAGCGCAAAGGCGCCGCTCGCTGTCGTTGCGCCGCCCACCGCCTCGACGATGAGAATGCCGTTCTGCTGCGTGGCGGCGCCGGTGCCGCCCGCGTTGATCACGGTCACGCCGGTCGTGCCCGAAGCATCGCCGCCGTCGATCACGAGCTTGTCGGAGAGCGACGCGTCATCGCCGAGGACGGTATCGATCAGCAAAAGCCCGTTGTTGCCGACATAGTCGCCGCCGACGGTAAAGCTGTCGCCCGGCGCATTGCCGCTGTTGGTCAGGTCGATGCGTCCGGCATTGACCAGCGTCGCGCGCTCGCCCGCGGTGAAGGCGACGATCCCGCCCTGCAGGCCGCCGCCGAAGATCGTGCTCGACGCGTCGAGTTCGAAGCGCCCGGTGCCGGTCCCGGCGTCGCCGAGGGTCAGGAGGCCGTCGAACGTCAGTTCGCTATCGTTCGTCGCCCGGACATCTTCCCAGCCGTCGAAGCGTGCGACACCGCCCGTCGTGACATTGTCGAAGACCAGCGCGTCGGTGCCGACCCCGCCGGTGATCCGCGGCGACCCGCCGAGGTTCGCGTTGGTCAGATTGGCAAGCCGCGCGCTGTCGTCGTCGCCGCCCATGTCGACCATGCCATGCACGATCCCGCCGCCGTCCCAGACGAAACTGTCGGTGCCGGCGCTGAGCAGCACGTCGCCGCCCACCGACCCGCCGGTGATCGTCACGCTGTCGGTGCCGCCCGATACGCTGACATTGCCGCCGATTGTCCCGTCCGAGAGGATGATCGTGTCGTTGCCGAAACCGGCGACAAGGTTGCGGTCGATGACGCCGCCCGACATGTCGAAGAGATTGTCGGCGAGCTTCATATTCACGCGTCCGATCCGCCCGCCAGTCATTCGCGCGGTATCGCCGTCGTCGAACGCATCGACGATGCGGCCGCCGGTCATCAGGAATGTGTCCATCGAACCACCCTGATTGAGCCGGTCCACCTCGCCGCCCGTCATGACGAAATCGTCGACGCCTTCGCCTTGCTGCACCTGGCCGGTGACGGTTCCCGCGCTGATCGAGAAGCTGTCGTCGCCATTGCCCTGATCGACCGAACCCTCGATCCGGCCCGAATTGACGGTAACCGCATCGGCTCCGCCGCCGAAAGTGACGTCGCCCGCGACGGTGCCGGTGCCGCCGGCAGGGAGCGTCAGCTGATTGTTTCCGTCCGGATCGTCGAGTCCGCCCGCGGACGTGCCGCTGTCGCAGATGTGGACATCGTCACCGGCAGTGGGCGTGAAGACGCATTGCGCAAAGGCGGCGGAGGTCTGCCCCAGCGCGACGAGGGCGGCGGACGACAGAAATAGGGGCCTGAGGGTGTGTTTGGGGGACATGGGGCATCGCTCCCTTTCCGGGTCGGTGCGCCCCCCTGTCCGTGCAACCTATTAATCGAATATTGCCAAAATGTTAAGCGTCAATAGCTGGCGGCGGTTCGTCACCCAGCGCGCGCTTCAGTGTTGCCTTGATATTGCGCAGCAGGCGCCGCAGCGCGATGATCACCACGACCGCGGCGACCGCGAGCAGGATCGCGATGACGATCGCCAGCGGCGGATAGGCGATCGCGAGCGCCAGCAGGCCGCCCGTAGCGAGATCTTCGCCGGTCGAGACCGCGGCGTTGCTGAAGGGCTCGGGGCTGACGTTGACGACCGCGCGCGTCGTCGCCTTCGCCCCATGGCTGAGCAACGCGCCGCCGCCGCCGAGCAGGAAGGCGATCACCTGCCACGCCGGATCCGACGCATCGACCAGCGCGAGCGCGAGCAGCGCGCCGCCGAGCGGACGGACGAAGCTGTGGACGGTGTCCCAGATCGAATCGACCCACGCGATCTTGTCGGCGAGGAATTCGGCGAGCGTGCCGACGGCTGCCACGCCCAGTACCCACGGGTTGGCGAGTATCTGCAGCGCCGCGAGATGTTCGGGAAGCGGCAGCCAACCGAAGCGCATCGCGACGCCGGTCGCCAAAATGGTCAGGTAGAGCCGCCAGCCGGCGAGGAGGCTGAGGCTGCCGGCGACGCCCAAAATCTCGACGATTCCCAATGTCCCGCTCCCCGTCCCGGATCACATGATGCCATCTTGCACCCGTCCGCGCGCGCCCGCAATGCCGGGATGACAAGGCGTCGTGGTGCGGTTATCGCTCGGGTCATGACCGACGCAGCTTCGCCGACCGCACCGCCCGAAGTCTTGCCCGACGGCGCCATTCCCGCGGCGACGCTGGTCATCATGCGCCCGTCGGAATGTGGCGGAGCCGACGAGATATTGATGGTCAAGCGTTCGACGAAAATGGCATTCGCGGCCGGCGCCGTCGTGTTTCCGGGGGGACGCGTCGATCCCGACGATTATCACGTCGCGCGCCTCTACGGCTTCAGGATCGACGAGGCCGACGGCGCCGCGCGTGTCGCCGCGCTGCGCGAGACGCTCGAGGAAACGGGGCTGGCTGTCGGCTGGCCGGAACTGAGGGAAGGGGAGGTCGCCGAGGTGCGGCGGGCGCTGCTCGGCGGGACGCTGCTTTCGGATATCCTGACGGCGCGCGGCGACCGAATCGCCCTGGAATCCTTCGTTCCCTTCGCGCGCTGGTGCCCCAATTTCAAAGAAGCCCGGACGTTCGACACGCGATTTTATGCCGTCGCGGCGCCGCCCCACGGCCATGAATTGACGGTCGAAGAGGCCGAGCACAGCCATATCTTCTGGGCGAGCGCCGAAGCGACGCTGGCGATGGCCGATCGGGGCGAGGTATCGGTGATCTTTCCGACCCGGCGCAATCTTGAACGCATCGCGCAAGCCGCCGATTTTGCGGGTTTCTCGTCCCATTCGCGTCAGTTTCCTGTCGAGCTGGTGACGCCATGGATCGAGGACCGCGATGGGCAAAGCCATCTCTGCATTCCGAGCCACCTCGGCTACCCCGTGACGAGCGAGCCCTTCGACCGCGTTCGGCGCGGATAACGGCAGTTCAGTATGGCAACTTTTTCCCTATTTATTATTTACTAACATTTGTTGGGCTAGGGCAAATCGTCGTTGCAATTGCTGAAGGCCGTGCCTAAGAAGGCGCTGCAGAAGCAGACCGGGGCGGGTTCTCCGGTGTGATTCGACAAAAGTAATCCAGTGGACGGAGAATAAGATGAACCTGCTTAAGAAGGCTGCGATCTCTCTCGCAGCGACCTCGATGATCGCGGCTCCGGTCGCCGCATCGGCAGCTCCTGCGGCTCGCGCCGCTTCGGCAGTTGACGGCCAGAGCGAACTCGAAGGCAGCACGAGCTGGATCATCGCTGTCCTCGCTCTCGTTGCTGTCGTTGGCGGCATCAATCATCGCGTCGGACAACGACGACGACGAACCGACCAGCCCGTAATATCGGCTGATCGCTACCGAATACCGAAAGGCTCCGAGCGTCGCTCGGGGCCTTTTGTGCGTTAGGAGTTCCCAAAAATCGAGAATCGCCGCGCGAAGTCGCGGCGTCGCGCGATCAGGGGGCGACGTTCCGCACCGTCCGCGATTGCGCCAACGGAATCGCCTGACGGGCGCGCTCGGCGGCTGCCGCGTCGATGGGCGCGAGCGCCAGCGCATAGCCCTTTTGCGCCACGGCTTGTTTCGCTTCCGCATCGGCAAGGATCATGCCCCAGGGATCGATTGCGACGCTGTGGCCATAGGTTTGCCGGCCGTCGGCATGCGAGCCATATTGCGCGGCCGCCACGACATGGCATTGCGTTTCGATCGCTCGCGCGCGCATCAGCACATGCCAATGCGCCTCGCCGGTCGATACGGTGAAGGCGGCCGGGATGGCGATGATCGTCGCGCCGCGATCGGCCAGCGCACGATAGAGTTCGGGAAAGCGCAGGTCATAGCAGATGCTGAGGCCCATCCGTCCGAGCGGCGTATCGACGACAACCAGCCTGTTCCCACCCTCATAGGCCGCCGATTCGCGCCAGTTCTCGCCCGAAGGCAGCGTGACGTCGAACATGTGGATCTTGTCATAGCGCGCCCGGATGCCGCCGTCGGCGGCAATGACATGGCTGCGGTTGACGCGCCGTTCGCCGTCGTCGGCGAGCAGGGGCATCGATCCCGAATGCAGCCATATCCCGTGCTTTTGCGCCAAAGCTTGCAGCGCGGAGGGCCAGCGACTGTCGGCTTCGCGGACGATATGGCCGCCCGACCGCACGCGGTCGCGGTCGAGCAGCAGCGACATTTCGGGAAGGAAGGCCATGACCGCCCCGCGCGCCGCGACCTCGGCCATCGCGCGGTCGATCGTCGCCAGGTTCGCGTCAGGGTCGATGCCGCTCGTCATCTGGATCAGCGCGGCAAGCGGTGCAGGCGAGGAAGCGTCCATTCTTGCTGGCTAGGCTCCTGCCGCGCGCCGGGCAAGCATGACAGTTCAGTGGCCAGCAAGGTTCGGACGCGATAAGAAGGGGCAATGTCCTATTCTCCCCCGCGCCATCCGCTTCGCTTCGGCCATTCGCTTTTTCTTTCCGGTGCCGCGGCACTGCTTCTCGTGCCGCTTACCGCAAGCGCGCAGGACAGCAGCCCGACCGCGACGGCCCAGAACGCGGCGAAGAACGCCGACTGGCTCTATGCGGGCAGCGATATCCCGCGCGATACCGCGTGGCAGTTCGGTGTGCTTCCCAACGGCGTGCGCTATGCCGTGCGCAACAATGGCGTGCCGCCGGGGCAGGTGTCGATCCGCGTGCGCATGGACGTCGGTTCGATGTTCGAAACCGAGGACGAGCGCGGCTATGCGCATTTGCTCGAACATCTGACCTTCCGCGGATCGGAGCATATCCCCGACGGCGAAGCGAAACGCATCTGGCAACGGTTCGGCGTCACCTTCGGCAGCGATTCGAACGCGCAAACGACGCCGACGCAAACTGTGTACCAGCTCGACCTGCCCAGCGTCACGCCGGCCAATCTCGACGAAGGCATGAAATTGCTGTCGGGCATGATCCGCGAACCGCGCATCTCCGAACTGGCGGTTGCCGCCGAACGCGGGGTGGTGATGGCCGAACTGCGCGAATCCGACGGCCCGCAAAAGCGGATCGCCGATGCGACCAACGCGCATCTCTTCGCCGGCCAGCTCCTCGGCGACCGTTCGCCGATCGGCACCACGGCCTCGCTCGGCAAGGCGAGCGCGACCTCGGTCGGTGCCTTTCACGATCGCTGGTACCGCCCCGACCGGGCGGTGGTCGTTATCTCCGGCGACGGCGACCCGGCGGAATTCGCGCGGCTGATCGCCAAATATTACGGCGACTGGCAGGCGGACGCGCCGAACCCGGTCGCTCCCGATTTCGGCAAGCCCGACCCGAAGCAGCCCGCGGCGCTCGAGATTGTCGAGGCAAGCCAGCCGCTCGCGCTGACCCTAGCGATGGTGCGGCCGTGGAAGAAGCGCATCGATACGGTCGCAAACACGCGGCGGCTCTATCTCGAATATCTGGCCCAGGCGCTCGTTAACCGCCGGCTCGAAAATCGCGCGCGCACGGGCGGCAGCTATCTCGTCGCGACGGTCGAGCAGCAATATGTCAGCCGCAGCGCCGACGTGACGATGGCGTCGATCGTGCCCCTGAACGACTGGAAGGCCGCGCTCGCCGACGTCCGCGGGGTGATCGCCGACGCCGTGAAGACGCCGCCGTCGCAGGCCGATATCGACCGCGAGATGAACGAGATCGAGGCGTTTCTGCTGAAGGAACTCGAAAATGCCCGCAACGAACCCGGTGCGCGGCTTGCCGACGACATGGTGCGCGCGGTCGACATCGGCGAAACGGTAACGAGCCCGCAAGGGCAGGTCGACATGTTCAAGGCGATCCGCGCCTCGGCGACGCCGCAGGTGATGCTCGACATCAGCAAGGCGATCTTTTCGGCGCCCGTGACGCGCGTCGTGCTGACGACGCCGACCTCGGCGGGTGGCAACGCTGCGGTGCTGGCCGCGCTGAAGGCGCCGGTGGCGGCGCGCGACGACCGGCTCACGGCGGTCAAGGCCGATTTCGGGCAATTGCCCGGGTTCGGCCAGCCGGGTGCGATCGTTTCGACGACTCCCATTCTGGGCTTGCGCGCCGAGCGGGTCGAATTTTCCAACGGCGTCACGGCGCTGATTTCGAACAACAAAGTCGAACCGGGCAAGGTCCGCGTCAATGTGCGCTTTGGCACCGGCAATCGCAGCGTCGCGGCCGATGCGCCCAACCTCCTGTGGACCGGCGATTATGCGTTGGTCGCGAGCGGGATCGGCCCATGGGGGCAGAATGAGATCGACAAGCTGACCAACGGACGCCAGATTCAGATGAATTTCGCGATCGACGACGATGCGTTCGAACTGTCCGCCGAAAGCAGGCCCGCCGACCTTGCCGATCAGATGCGCCTGATCGCGGGCAAGCTGGCGGTTCCCCGCTGGGATCCCGCACCGGTCGAGCGGCTGCGTATCGGCTACCTCACCGGATACGACCTCAACGATGCGACGCCCAACGCGGTGCTCGACCGCAACCTGCGCGGCTGGCTGACGAACAACGACGCCCGCTGGGCCGCGCCCGACAAGGCGCAGATCGAGGCGCTGACGCCGGCCGCCTTCCGCGCCTTCTGGGAACCGCGCCTTGCGAGCGGGCCGATCGAAGTGCAGATTTTCGGCGACCTCGAAACGGTCGATTACAAGAAGATCCTCGCTGAAACACTGGGGGCGCTGCCGTCGCGCAAGACCCTGGCACCGCCGAGCGGCCAGCGGGTCGCGTTCGCCAAGCATGTGTCCGAACCCGACATCGCTTACCACCGCGGCGAGCAGGGACAGGCCGCGGCGATGACGGCATGGCCCACCGGTGGCGGCCTCGCCAGCCCGCGCGACGCGCGCGGGCTCGAGATACTCGCGGCGATCTTCAACGACCGGTTGTTCGATCGCCTGCGCGCCGAACAGGGGGCCAGCTATGGCCCGGTCGTCGACAGCCACTGGCCGACCGGTTTCGACACCGGCGGTTATCTTCTGGTCGGTAGCCTGCTCGCGCCGAAGGATCTCGACCGCTTCTATTCCATAGCGAAGGATATCGCCGCCGACCTGGTGACGAAGCCCGTCGGCGCCGACGAGCTGGCGCGCAATGCGGGTCCGATCCGGGAACAGGTCGCGCGGGCTTCGACGGGGAACGTCTATTGGATGTTCCTGCTCGAAGGCGCGACGCGCGATCCGCGCGTCGCCGCCGCGGCGCTGTCGATCCAGGACGATATTTCGGCGGTCACCGCCGCCGACGTCCAGCGGCTCGCGCGGCAATATCTGACCCCCGAACGGCAATGGTCGCTGGCGATCCTGCCCAAGGGCATGACCCTTGCCGATGCGTCGGCGCTGGATGACGCGCCCGCAGCAGTGGGCGGGCGTTAGGCGGTCTCGTTTCCGGCTATCGGCCGCTTGGTCGTGCGGATCCGCGGCTCATGGTCGAGCTTGCCCTTGGTCATGATGTCGTGGCGCATCTTGGCGCGGACGTCGTGGATCGACGCGATCACCGGCCCCATTGCGACGCCAAGGTCGATCAACACCGCCTCGGCGAGTTGCAGCGAGCTTTCGAGCGTTTCGGGCACCGCGTCGCTGGCGCCCGCCTGATACAGCGCGGCCGCATGGTCGGCGTCGCGCGCGCGGCTGATGATCGGCAGGTTGGGGTATTTCCGGCGCAACTGGCGCGTCATCCGTAACTGCTGCACCGGATCGTCCATTGTCAGCACGATCGCCTTGGCATGTTCGATGCCGAGCTTGTCGAGGCTGCCCGGCCGCGCGACGTCGGCAAAACGCACGCTGAAGCCGTCGCGCCGCGCCGCCGCGACCGTGTCGATATCGGCATCGACCGCCACATAGGGGCGGCCGTGTTCGCGCAGCAATTCGGCGACGGTGTGGCCGACGCGCCCAAAGCCGACGATCACCGTGCGATCCTCGGGCGTTTCTTCGTCCTGCGCGTCGCCCGAACGCATCTCGATCCGCCGCGCTACGTCGTGGCCGACGCGCGCAAGCAGCGGCGTGATCGTCAGGCCGATCGCGGTGACGAGCTGCCAGAATTCGGCGGTGTCGCGACTGATCAGCTGCGCCTGCAAGGCGGTCGCGAGCACGATCAGCGTCGTTTCGGACGGGCTCGACATCAACAGGCCGACCTCGGCCGCAGTGCCGCGCCGCGCCGCGCCCGCGAAGCGCAGGAGCGCCGCCGTGACCACGGCCTTGACCAGTACGACGCCGACGACCGCCATGATCAGGGAGGGCCACTGGCTCGCGATCGTCTGGAGGTTGAGCCCCATGCCGACGCTGATCAGGAACACCCCGAGCGCGAGGCCCTTGAAGGGGGCGGTGATCGTTTCGACCTCCTCGTGATATTCGGTTTCGGCGATCATCAGCCCCGCGAGCAGCGCACCGACGATCGGCGACAGGCCGACCGCGGCGGTCGCGAGCGCGGCGACGATGACGACGAGCAGGCTTGCGGCGAGGAACAGCTCGGGATCCTTCGCGCGCGCTGCCTGCGCAAAGATCTTCGGGAGCAGGAACCAGCCGCCGATAGCAAGCGCCGCGACGACGAGCGCCCCCTGCCACAGCGTTGTCAGCAGCAATTCGGCGCTGTCGCCCGACGCTGCGGGGGATAGCGCGGCGAGGATGAAGATGATCGGAACGAGCGCCAGATCCTCGAACAGCAGCATCGAGAAGGAGGCCCGGCCCACAGCCGACTTGGTTCCCGCGATCGGGAGCACGAGCGCGGTCGAGGAGAGCGCGAGGGCGATGCCGAGGCCGTAAGCCGATGTGAGCGGCTGGTCGCGGAACAACAGGATCGCCGAGCCCAGAATCGCGCCGCCGAAGATCAGTTCGGCGGCACCGATACCAAAGACGAGCTTGCGCAGTTGCCAGAGGCGCCTGAACGAGAGTTCCAACCCGATCGAGAAGAGAAGCAGCACGATGCCGAATTCGGCGAACAGCGCGATATCCTCGGTCGAGGCGATCGTGACGTGTTTCAGCCACGGATAATCGCCCGCCAGCATCCCGAGCCCCGACGGACCGACGAGAAGGCCGACGAGGATGAAGCCGATTACCGGCGAGATCCTGAATCTTGCGAACGCGGGAATGACGACGCCCGCCGCGCCGAGGACCACGAGCGCGTTGCCGATGGCGGAGGTTTCTGTTTCGGATACCATTGGGGCCGACCTTATGCAGGCCGGCCCCGATTGGCTAGAGCGCTATCTCAACTAATTCGCTTGTTTAAGCGCCCATCTTCTTGTCGAGATTTTCGACGATCGCCTCGAAGAAGCCTTCGGTCGTCAACCAGTTCTGGTCGGGACCGATCAGGAGCGCGAGGTCCTTGGTCATCTTGCCGCTCTCGACGGTGGCGACGCAGACCTTTTCGAGGTCGTCGGCGAACTTCACCAGTTCGGCATTGTCGTCGAGCTTGCCGCGGTGCTTGAGGCCGCCCGTCCACGCAAAGATCGAAGCGATCGGGTTGGTCGACGTCGCCTTGCCCTGCTGGTGCATGCGGTAGTGGCGGGTGACGGTGCCGTGCGCGGCTTCGGACTCGACGGTCTTGCCGTCGGGGGTCATCAGCACGCTGGTCATCAGGCCGAGCGAGCCGAAGCCCTGCGCGACGGTGTCCGACTGGACGTCTCCGTCGTAATTCTTGCAAGCCCAGACGAACTTGCCCGACCATTTGAGCGCCGAGGCGACCATGTCGTCGATCAGGCGATGTTCGTACACGATGCCGATCTCGTCGAACTTCGCCTTGAATTCGGCGTTGAAGATTTCCTCGAACAGATCCTTGAAGCGGCCGTCATAGGCCTTGAGGATCGTGTTCTTGGTCGACAGATACACCGGCCACTGGCGCGCGAGGCCATAGTTCAGGCTGGCGCGCGCGAAGTCGCGGATCGAATCGTCGAGATTGTACATCCCCATCGCGACGCCCGACGACGGGAACTGGAACACTTCCTCATCGATCAGCGTGCCGTCCTCGCCCTCGAACACCAGGCGCAGCTTGCCGGGGCCGGGGACGCGGAAATCGGTTGCCTTATACTGGTCGCCAAACGCGTGGCGGCCGACGACGATCGGGTCGGTCCAGCCGGGGACGAGCCGGGGCACATTCTTCATCACGATCGGTTCGCGGAACACCACGCCGCCCAGGATGTTGCGGATGGTGCCGTTCGGCGATTTCCACATCTTCTTGAGGCCGAATTCCTCGACGCGGGCTTCGTCGGGGGTGATCGTCGCGCACTTCACGCCGACGCCATATTTTTTGATCGCGTTCGCGGCCTCGACGGTGATCTTGTCGTCGGTGCGGTCGCGTTCCTCGATGCCGAGGTCGTAATAGTGAAGGTCGACGTCGAGATAGGGAAGGATCAGCCGCTCGCGGATCCATTGCCAGATGATCCGGGTCATTTCGTCGCCGTCGAGTTCGACGACCGGGTTGGCTACCTTGATCTTGCCCATGCGTTCAGCCTTTTTCCTTGGGGAGTCGGAGTTGCAGCGGGCCTTAGGCAAAGCGGCGCGATTGATCAACCGCCCGTCGTGCTTGCCGATGGCCGCGGGGCGGCAACGATCGCGTCGCCTTATCCATTGTCAGTATAGAAGCCGCACCCTAGAAGAATGGTCATGTCCACTATCATCTCATCGAACCGGCCCGGCGGGGGCATCAAATGGCAATGGCCCTCTGTTCATCCCGAAGGCCGCAAGTTCCTGTTAATCGCGGGAATCGTGACCCTCTGTTTCTGGCTGCTCGGGTGGGAGATACTCGGCTGGCTGATGCTGGGCGTGACGATCTGGATCGGGACCTTCTTTCGCGATCCCGTGCGCGTCACCCCGGCGAGTGCCGATCTTGTCATCGCCCCGGCGGACGGGCTGATCACGCAGATCGCCGAGGTCCCGCCGCCACCCGAAATCGCGGGCTCTGACGGGCTCGGCGCGTCGCCGATGCTGCGCGTTTCGATTTTCATGAGCGTCTTCGACGTCCATATCAACCGCACCCCCGTCGCGGGGACGCTGCGCAAGCTCGTCTATATCCCCGGCAAGTTCGTGAACGCCGATCTCGACAAGGCGAGCGAGGAGAATGAGCGCCAGCATTTCGTCGTCGAGCGCGCCGACGGCATGCGCATCGGTTTCACCCAGATCGCCGGCCTCGTCGCGCGGCGCATCATGCCTTTCGTGACGATGGGCAACGAACTTGCGACCGGCCAGCGCGTCGGCCTCATTCGTTTCGGCAGCCGCGTCGACGTCTATCTGCCCGCGGGCACCGCGCCGCAGGTGCTGCTCGGCCAGCGCACGCTGGCGGGTGAAACGGTGATCGCGCGGATCGGCATTGCCGAGACGATCGAGGGAGTCGGACAGTAAGGATGGCGGACGAAGCCCCGGTTCCGGTCGACGCCGAACATCGCCGCATCGGCGGAATTCCGCTGCGCGCCTTCGCGCCCAATGCGATCACGCTGCTGGCGCTGTGTTCGGGGCTGACCGGCGTTCGTTTCGCGATCGATGGCGAATGGGCGGCGGCGATTACGATGATCATCGTCGCCGGCGTGCTCGACGGAATGGACGGGCGCATCGCGCGCCTGCTGCGCGCGCAAAGCAAATTCGGCGCCGAACTCGATTCGCTCTCCGACGTGATCGCCTTCGGCGTCGCCCCGGCAATGATCCTGTTCTTGTGGTCGCTCGACGAGGCACCGAAATTCGGGTGGACCGCCGCGCTCGCGCTCGCCGTCTGCTGCGCGCTTCGCCTCGCGCGCTTCAATTCGCGCATGGATGCCGAGTTCCAACCGCACAAGTCGGCGGGTTTCAACACCGGCATTCCCGCGCCGGCGGGGGCGGGGCTGTCGTTCGTGCCCGTCTATCTGTGGCTGACGACGGGCCATGATCTGTTTCGCGAATGGTATGTCGTGATGCCGTGGGCACTCGGAATTGCGATGCTGATGATCTCGGCGATCCCCACCTATAGCTGGGCGTCAATCCGGCTGCGCCGTTCGTGGCGCTTGTTCGCATTGGCGGGGGTCGGCCTGTTCGGTGCGGCGCTGGTCACGGCGCCCTGGCTGACCCTGCTCGCGGTCTGCGCGCTCTATGCCGCGACGCTGCCCTTCGGGCTTGCGAGCTATGCGAAGGTCAGGCGGCGCGGCTGATTGCCGGCTGCATCCGGACCGTGGCGCGGACCGGGCGCGAGGTATCGCGGTGCGCTGCCGAACGGCGCAGCGTCACCCTGCACGAGGCCGGCCCCGGCTGCGGCGCGATGTCGAGCGGAAAGGCGCCTTCGCCCATCAGTGCCGACAGGATCGCATCCTCATTATTTCTGAGCATGGCCAGGATGACCGTGACGCCGAGCCCGGCGGCGACGAAGAGGAGAGCGGCTGCGACCTGAACCATGATCTTGTCCTTTCGGCTTTCCTGTGCGAAAGCTTTTGTTAACCAGCGACGGTTTCCGTGAACTTTTTGTTCCATGTTCCCGTTTTGTTCTCAACGCCTTTGCGACGAACCGAGGCGCTTTGTCGTTGAGCCGAGTCCGGCGCGCGCGACGGGGCGAGCGTGAAAAGACGCCGACACCCCTTGCTTTTGGCGGCCAAGGCGGCTAACGGCCCGCCCATTCCACATGGAAGGCGCACATACCGGTGCCGGGATATCGCTTTGAGCGGACACCCCGGTTCTTGCCTTCCAGAGGACTAACCGGAAGGAGAAAGACTATGGCGGCACCTGTCGTCACGATGCAGAATCTTATCGAAGCTGGCGCCCACTTCGGTCACCAGACCCACCGTTGGAACCCGCGCATGAAGCCGTACATCTTCGGCGCGCGCAACGGCATCCACATTCTCGACCTGTCGCAGACCGTGCCGCTCTTCGCGCGCGCGCTCGACTTCATCGCTTCGTCGTCGGCCGCCGGCGGCAAGGTGCTGTTCGTCGGCACCAAGCGCCAGGCGCAGGGTCCGATCGCCGACGCCGCGCGCGCGTCGGGTCAGCATTTCGTCAACCACCGCTGGCTGGGCGGCATGCTCACCAACTGGAAGACGATCTCGGGTTCGATCAAGCGCCTCAAGACGCTTGAGGAACAGCTCTCGGGCGACACCTCGGGCCTCACCAAGAAGGAAGTGCTCAACAAGACGCGCGAGCGCGACAAGCTCGAAATGTCGCTTGGCGGCATTCGCGACATGGGCGGCATTCCCGACGTGATGTTCGTGATCGACGCGAACAAGGAAGAGTTGGCGATCAAGGAAGCCAACGTCCTTGGCATCCCCGTCGTCGCGATCCTCGATTCGAACGTTTCGCCCGACGGCATCGCCTTCCCGGTTCCGGCGAACGATGACGCCGCGCGCGCCATCCGCCTTTACTGCGATGCGGTTGCCCAGGCGGCAACGCGTGGCGGCCAGCAGGCCCGCGCCGATCGCGGCGAAGACCTTGGCGCCGCGGTCGAGCCGACCGCCGAGCCGGTAATCGAAGAAGCCGCCGCTCCGGTGACCGAGGACGAACAGGTCCCGGCCGAAGCCGCCGCCGAAACCGAACGCCAGAGCGACGCCTGATCGTTCGCGGGCATGGCAGGACGGCGCGGCTAGGGTCCGCGCCGTCGCTGTCATCCCTTTGACTTATCGCCCCGCCATGCGCGCGGGGCGTCTTGCGGGCCGGACGGGCTCGCCCTTTTGAAAGGAATATTCCATGGCTGAGATCACGGCCGCCCTCGTCAAGGAACTGCGCGACCGCACGGGCGCAGGCATGATGGACTGCAAAAAGGCGCTCGCCGAAAACAACGGCGACATCGAAGCGTCGATCGACTGGCTGCGCACCAAGGGCCTCGCCGCCGCCGCCAAGAAGGCCGGCCGCGTCGCCGCCGAAGGCCTCGTCGGCTTTGCGACCGAAGGCACCAAAGGCGCGCTGGTCGAAGTGAACAGCGAAACCGATTTCGTCGGCAAGAACGAACAGTTCCAGGAATTCGTCCGCGACGTGACGCAGGTCGCGCTTGCCGGCAACATCACCGACATCGATGCGCTGAACGCTGCCGCTTATCCCACCGGCGGCACCGTCGCCGAAAAGCTGACCAGCAACATCGCTACGATCGGTGAGAACCAGTCGCTGCGCCGCGCGGCGGTCGTGTCGGTCAGCTCGGGCGTCGTCACCGGCTATGTCCACAACGCCGCCGCACCCGGCATGGGCAAGATCGGCGTGCTCGTCGCGCTCGAATCGACCGCCGGCGCCGATGTTCTCGAGCCGCTCGGCAAGCAGCTCGCGATGCACGTCGCCGCCGCGAACCCGCTGGCGCTGAACGGCGACGATCTCGACGCCGACCTCGTCGCGCGCGAACGCGCGATTGCCGAAGAAAAGGCGGCCCAGTCGGGCAAGCCCGCCGACATCGTTTCGAAGATGGTCGATGGCGCGATCGCCAAGTACCGCAAGGAAAACGCGCTGCTGTCGCAGCTGTTCGTGATGGACGGCAAGACTCCGGTCGCCGAAGTCGTCGCTGCCGCCGGCAAGGATGTCGGCGCGACGATCACCCTGAAGGGCTTCGTCCGCTTCCAGCTCGGTGAAGGCATCGAGAAGGAAGAAAGCGACTTTGCGGCGGAAGTCGCGGCGGCCGCTGGCGTCTAAAAGGGAAGATACGGATTGCCGCGTCTGTCGCGGTAGTCCGCTTGGCAATGGCGCGTGCCCGCTCTAGGGTGCGCGCCATTCGCTTATATCGAGTTTGCAAGAGGTTCCCCACGACATGGCATTGCCCGGCATGAAACGCATTTTGCTCAAGCTGTCGGGCGAGGCGCTGATGGGCTCCACCCCTTTCGGCATCGACCCCGAAACGGTCGCGAGCATGGCGGCCGAGGTCAAGGAAGCAAAGGGCCGTGGGCTTGAAATCTGCCTCGTCATCGGTGGCGGCAACATCTTTCGCGGCATGGCAGGGGCGGCCAAGGGCATGGACCGCGCGCAGGCCGATTATATGGGCATGCTCGCCACCGTGATGAACGCGCTCGCGATGCAGAATGCGCTCGAGCAGCTCGGCGTCGAAACGCGCGTGCAGTCGGCGATCGAGATGGACAAGGTGTGCGAGCCGGTGATCCGTCGCCGCGCCGAACGCCATATGGAAAAGGGCCGCGTCGTGATTTTCGCCGCGGGCGTCGGTGCGCCTTATTTCACCACCGACAGCGGCGCGGCGCTGCGCGCCGCCGAGATGAAGTGCGACGCGCTCTTGAAGGGCACCAGCGTCGACGGCGTCTATAACGCCGACCCCAAAAAGGACCCGAGCGCGGTCCGCTACGATACGCTCAGCTATGACCGCGTGCTCGCCGACAATCTGAAGGTGATGGACGCGAGCGCGGTGGCGCTCTGCCGCGACAATCATATCCCGATCGTCGTGTTCAATATCCGCGAGCCCGGAAATCTGGCGCGCGTGCTGGCGGGCGAGGGCGTTTCGACCGTCGTCGGCGACGCCTGAGAAGAATGAGAGGAAAGACAGATGGCGAAATATGACAAGGCCGACCTCGAACGCCGCATGCACGGCGCGGTCGAAGCATTGAAGAGCGACCTTTCGGGTCTGCGTACCGGTCGCGCGCACACGGCGCTGCTCGATCCCGTGACGGTCGAGGTTTACGGCAGTCATATGCCGCTGAACCAGGTCGCCTCGGTCAGCGCGCCCGAACCGCGCATGCTGTCGGTGCAGGTATGGGACAAGTCGAACGTCGGCCCGGTCGACAAGGCGATCCGCTCGGCAGGCCTCGGGCTCAACCCGATCGTCGACGGCCAGATGCTGCGCCTGCCGATCCCCGAAATGACGCAGGAACGCCGCAAGGAATTGTCGAAGCTCGCCGGCCAATATGCCGAAAAGGCGCGCGTCGCGGTGCGCAACGTCCGCCGCGACGGGATGGACAATCTCAAGGCCGACGAAAACAAGAAGGAAATCAGCGAGGACGAGCGCAAGCGCGCCGAAACCGACGTCCAGAAGCTGACCGACAGCACGATCGCCGAAATCGATGCCGCCGCGACCGCCAAGGAAAAGGAAATCCTCGGCTAGTGCTTCAGGGCGCCCATCTCTCTTCCGCTCGTGTCGAGCGAAGTCGAGACACCCATCGGACTGGAGCAAGGCCGGGGGGCATCTCGACTTCGCTCGATGCGACCGGATTTTGAGGTTTTTCCTGTGACGGTTTCGGACCACGGCGCGCGCCATGTCGCCATCATCATGGACGGCAACGGCCGCTGGGCGAAGAAGCGCCTCCTGCCTCGCGTCGCCGGGCACAAGGCGGGGGTCGAGGCAGTGCGCACGATCGTGCACGCCGCGGGCGACCTCGGCATCGAGGCGATGACGCTCTATGCCTTCAGCTCCGAAAACTGGAAGCGGCCCGAAGAGGAAGTCAGCGATCTGATGGGGCTGATGAAGCGCTTCATCCTCTCCGATCTCGACGAATTCGCCGCGAACGATGTGAAGCTGAAGGTCATCGGCAACTGGCGCGCGCTCGCGCCCGACGTTGTCGCGCTCATCGAAAATGCGCTTGAGCGTACCGCGGGCAACAAGCGCACGACGCTTGCGGTCGCGCTCAACTATGGCGCGCAGGACGAGCTGGTGCGCGCGGCGAACGCCGCCGCGGCGCAGGGCGGGATCACCGCCGAGGCGATCGAGGCGAACCTCGACACCGCCGACATGCCGCCGCTCGACCTGCTCATCCGCACCTCGGGCGAGGTGCGGCTGTCGAACTTCCTGCTCTGGCAGTCGGCCTATGCCGAACTCTATTTCACCGACATCTTGTGGCCGGACTTCAAGCCGGCCGATCTGAAAGCGGCGCTCGACCATTTCGCGCGTCGCGATCGCCGTTACGGGGGACTTTAAGGGCATGGTGACAGCGGTGAAATCGGATCTCTGGGTGCGGGCCGGGTCGGCGATCATATTGTTCGCGATTGCGGGCGCCGCGCTGTGGTTCGGCGGCATCGCCTTCGGCCTGCTGCTGCTGATCGGCGGTGCGCTCGTGCTCGTCGAATGGTTCCAGCTTGTGAAGCGCATGACGCTCGGTGGCGGGGGCAAGGCCGCGCTCAACATTCTCGGCCCGATCCTCGTCGTCGGCGCGATGGCCGGGCTCTGGTTCGTCCGCGATCATCTGGGCATGACGGCGGCGCTGTGGGTGTTCGGGATGGTCTGGGCGACCGATATCGGCGCCTATTTCGCTGGCCGTGCCTTCGGCGGCGCGCGCCTGGCACCGAAAATCAGCCCGTCGAAGACCTGGTCGGGGCTGGTCGGCGGGATGGTTGCTGCCTTGATCGCCAGCGCGACGATCGGCGACCGCGCAGGGATCATCGGCGTGCCGCTGTGGATCGGCCTTTTCATGGGGCTGCTTGCGCAGCTCGGCGACCTTGGCGAAAGCTGGATGAAGCGCCGCGCGGGGGTCAAGGATTCGGGCAAGCTCATTCCCGGGCACGGCGGGCTGTTCGACCGCGTCGATGGCGTGCTGCCGGTGGCGCTGCTGCTCGGCGGGCTGGCCTTCGTCGGCCAGATCGCCGTGCGGGCGGCGGGCTGAAATGGCGCAGCGCCGCCTCTCGCTGTTCGGCGCAACGGGGTCGGTCGGGCGATCGACCCTCGATCTCGTCCGCCGCGATGGCGAGGCGTGGCGCGTCACCGTGCTCACGGCCAATTGCGACGTCGGGGAACTTGCGAAGCTTGCAAGGGAATTTCGTCCCGACCTTGCGGTTGTCGCCGACGAAAGCTGTCACGACGCGCTGAGGCAAGCGCTCGCCGGAACCGGTATCGAAACCGCCGCCGGATCCGCAGCGCTCGTCGAGGCGGCGCAGCGACCCACCGACCTCGTCCTCGCGGCGATCGTCGGCACCGCTGGCCTCGCCCCCACGATGGCGGCGCTGGCGGCGGGGCACGACGTCGCGCTCGCCAACAAGGAAGCGCTGGTCTCGGCGGGCGAGCTGATGACCGCTGCGGCGCGCGCATCGGGCGCGACGATCCTGCCGGTCGATAGCGAGCATAATGCGATTTTCCAGTGCCTCGCGGGCGGGCGCATCGACCAGGTGCGCCGTATCATCCTGACCGCGAGCGGCGGCCCCTTCCGCACGATGAGCGCCGCCGACATGGCCGCCGTCACCCCGGCGCAGGCGGTCGCGCATCCGAATTGGTCGATGGGGGCCAAGATCAGCGTCGATTCGGCGACGATGATGAACAAGGGCCTCGAATTGATCGAGGCGCACCACCTCTTCCCCGTCGGGCTCGATCGCATCGAAATCCTCGTCCACCCGCAGTCGGTGATCCACAGCCTCGTCGAATATATCGACTGCTCGACGCTCGCGCAGCTTGGTTCGCCCGACATGCGCATCCCGATCGCGAGCGCGCTCGCCTGGCCGCAGCGGATGGCGACGCCGTGCGCCCCGCTCGACCTCGCGACCATATCGCGGCTCGATTTCGAGGCGCCCGACGAGGTGCGCTTTCCCGCGACCGCGCTCTGCCGCGCCGCGATCGCCGAGGGCGGCGCGCGACCTGCGCAACTCAACGCCGCGAACGAGGTGGCCGTCGCCGCCTTCCTTGCCGGCCGGATTTCCTTCCCCGCGATCGTCGATACGGTGCGCCGGGTCATCGATGCTGAGGCGCCGGCCGTGCCCGCATCGCTTCAGGACATATTCAGCGTCGATGCCGCATCCCGTGCGGCCGCGCAGCATTTTGTGGACCAATTAGAACATGCTTGAGACCCCGGGTTTCGCCTTCACGGTTCTGGCCTTCCTGCTCGTGCTCGGGCCGCTCGTCTTCGTGCACGAATATGGCCATTATATCGTCGGTCGCTGGTGCGGGGTGAAGGCTGATACCTTCTCGATCGGCTTCGGTCGCCGCATCCTCGGCTGGACCGACAAGCGCGGCACCGAGTGGAAGATCGGTTGGTTGCCGCTCGGCGGCTATGTCCAGTTCGCGGGCGACCGCGACGCCGTCAGCCAGCCCGACGCGAACTGGCAGGCGTTGCCGGCCGAACAGAAGTCGCACACCTTTCCCGCGCAGCCGGTGTGGAAGCGCTCGGCGATCGTCGCGGCGGGGCCGGTCACCAATTTCCTGTTCGCGATCCTGATTCTCGCCAGTTTTGCGTGGATCGGCGGCAAGCCGGTCACGCCGCCCGTCGCCGGCGGGATCGAGGCAGGGTCGGCCGCCGCTGCCGCGGGGCTGCGCGCGGGCGACCGGATCGTCACGATCGACGGGCGGTCGATCGAGACCTTTGGCGATATCCCGCTGGCGGTGGCGCACCGTCCCGGCGAGGCGCTGCAGGTCCGCGTGCTGCGCGCGGGAAGCGAGCGCGCGGTCGAGCTGACCCCGCGGCTGGTCAAGGAAAAGGATCCGTTCGGCAAGGAATATGAACGCGCGATCCTTGGTCTCGCGCCGCCCGCACCGCAATTGCAGCCGGTGTCGCTGCTCGAAGCGCCCGCGGTCGGGCTGCACCAGACCTGGCAGATCGTCCGGCAGACCGGCGAAGTGCTCGGCCAGTTCCTCACCGGCCGCCGCTCGATCAAGGATATGAACGGGCCGGTCAAGATCGCGGAGATTTCGGGGCAGGCTGCGACGCTCGGGCTTGCCTCGCTCATATTCTTTATCGCCCTGATTTCCATCAATCTGGGGTTCATCAATCTCTTGCCATTGCCGATGCTCGATGGTGGTCATTTGCTATTCTACGCCTATGAAGCAGTCCGCCGGCGCCCTGCGCCGCTGCAGGTGCAGGAATGGGCGTTTCGTTTCGGCTTCGCGGCGGTCGCGACGCTGATGCTGGTCGTAACTTTCAACGATTTGGGCTCATTGGGCCTGTGGGACCGGATCGCGCGCTTGATTGGCTAGCGAGTCTGGGGCAGGGAGTGGCGCGCGAGCCCGCGGTCAGGCGGGTTTGTCGCTTTTGAGTTATTTTTTCGGGATGAACAGCGTGGCTTCACACAAATTTTCGGCGCGGACGCAGCTGTCGGTCGCTCTGTTGGCCGGCACGATGCTCGCGACGCCGCTGATGGCGCAGGAGGTTGCGCCGCCGCCCGTCCCCGCTCCGACCGTCCCGGCGCCCGCGCCCGAAGCGGTCCCGACCGCGACGACGGTCCAGTCGATCACCGTCGTCGGCAACCAGCGGCTCGAGGCGCAGACGATCCTTTCCTACCTGCGCCTGCGCGTCGGCCAGCAATATGACCGCGCGGTGCTCGACCAGGCGCTGAAGGATCTCGCCGCGACCGAGCTGTTCAAGGATTTCCAGATCACCGACAACAATGGTGCGCTGACGATCCAGGTTACCGAAAACCCGGTGATCAATCGCGTGATCCTGGAGGGCAACAAGCGCCTGAAGGACGACAAAATCCGTCCCGAGATCAAGCTCGCGCCGCGCCAGATCTTCACGCGCTCCAAGGTGCGCGCGGACGTTGCGCGCATCATCGAGCTTTACAAGCGGCAGGGCCGCTTCGCGGCGACGGTCGAACCCAAGATGGTGTCGCTCGACCAGAACCGCGTCGATGTCGTGTTCGAGATCAACGAGGGTCCGAAGTCGAAGGTCCGCCAGATCAACATCATCGGCAACGAGAAGTTCAGCGACGGCGACCTCAAGGACGAGATGGCGACGAAGGAGACAGGGCTGCTGACGATCCTGTCGTCGAACACCAGCTACGATCCCGACCGCCTCGCTTATGACCAGCAGAAGGTGCGCCTTTTCTACCTGACCAACGGCTATGCCGATTTCCGCGTCATTTCGGCGGTGGCGGAGCTGACGAGCAACAAGCAGGACTTCATCATCACCTATGTCGTCGAGGAGGGCGAACGCTACAAGTTCGGCGACGTCGACGTGCAGAGCGAAATCCGCGACTTCCAGCCCGAGATGCTGAAGAAGCTGCTGCCGATGAAGACCGGCGACTGGTATGACGCCAAGCTGGTCGAGGACACGGTCGAAAGCCTCAGCGAGACCGCGGGCCTGTTCGGCTACGCCTTTGCCGACATCAATCCCGAGTTCCGCCGCAACCCCGACGACCGGACGATGGCGATCACCTTCAACGTCGGCGAAAGCCCGCGTACCTATGTCGAGCGCATCGACGTCAACGGCAACACGCTGACCCATGACAAGGTGGTTCGCCGCGAATTCCGCCTGAACGAAGGCGACGCCTTCAACAGCTTCGGCGTCAAGCGCACCGAGAATCGCATCAACAGCCTCGGTTATTTCCAGGAAAATCTGGAGATCGAGCGCAAGGAAGGCAGCGCGCCCGACCGCATCATCCTCGAAACCAATGTCGAGGAAAAGCCCACCGGCGAACTCTCGCTCTCGGCCGGTTTCTCGTCGATCGAGAATTTCCTGCTCCAGGCCTCGATCCGTCAGCGCAACTTCCGCGGCCTCGGCCAGCAACTGCAAGCCTCGGTCAACTATTCGAGCTATTCGAAGTCGATCGAGCTCGGCTTTACCGAACCCTATCTGTTCGACCGCAACATCTCGATCGGCGGCAGCGTCTATCGCCGCGACCTCAATTCGTTCAACTTCATCGACAATGATCGCCGCACGACCTTCGAACAGGTCACGACCGGCGCGCAGGTCAACGTCGGCGTGCCGCTGACCGAATTCATGTCCTTCTTTGGCCGCTACAGCATCAATTTCGACGATGTGACGCTCGACAGGTCGATCTATTATTTCGGCGACGAATGCGACCCGCTCGTCGCCGGCCGTTATCTGTGCGACGCGATCGGCAACCGCACGACGTCGCTGCTCGGCTACACGCTCGCCTATGACGACCGCGACAATCGCATTCGTCCGACGCGCGGCCAGTCGCTGTCCTTGAGCCAGGACTTCGCGGGGCTCGGCGGCAGCGTCAAATATGTTCGCACGCGCCTTGCGGGCACCAAACACTTCAATCTCGGCAGCCGCTTCATCCTCAACATCTCGGCCGAGGGGGGCTATATCTACCCGTTCGGCGGGCGCCCGACCCCGACCAGCGACAAGGTCCGCCTGACCGACCGCTTCTTCCTCGGCGAACCGCAGATGCGCGGCTTCGACATTCGCGGCATCGGTCCGCGCGTCATCCGCTATGCCGCGACCTATGATCCGCTCAATCCGGTGATCGACACCAGCAACGACAACCGTGGCCAGATCGACGATGCGCTCGGCGGGCGCGCCTATTATCAGGGGCGGGTCGAACTCGATATCCCGCTCGGGACCGGCGCGAAGGAACTGGGGCTGCGGCCGTCGATCTTCCTCGACGTCGGGTCGGTGTTCAGCGTGAAGCGCCCGACGCTGACCACTCTCGACGATTTCCGCGATCCCGCCGACGGTTTCACGAAGTTCCTCTGCCGCAACGCAACGACGGGCGTCAGCCAGTTCGCGACCGAAACGACGACGACCACCGATGGGGTCACGACGGGAACCGGCCAGTACACGACCTGTCCGACGGGATTCTCGTCGCTCGCGCCGTTCGAGGAACGCTTCTTCGGCGATACCTGGATGCCGCGCGTCTCGATCGGCGCCGGGGTCAACTGGAACTCTCCTTTCGGTCCCTTCCGGATCGACTTCGCTTACGCCCTTCGCAAAGAAGAGGGCGATGATACCAAACGCTTCTCATTCAATGTAGGAACCCAATTCTGATGAAGAAAATTCTTGCCGCCTCCGCGCTGGCGATCGCCGCGCTGTCGGTTTCGCCCATCCTGTCGGCTCCCGCCCTCGCGCAGGCGAAGGGCGTCGGCGTCGCCGACGTCCGCGTCGCCGCCGCGCGTTCGAACGCCTTCCGCACCGCGTCGCAGCAGATCGAAACCACCTACAAGGCTCAGATCGACCAGCAGCAGTCGCGCGGTCAGACGCTGCAGGCTGAAATCAACGTGCTGATCGCGAAATATAACGAAGAGGCGAAAAAGACGCCGCAGAACCAGGCCGCGCTGCAGGCCGCCGCAAAGGCGGTGCAGGACAAGCGTCAGGCGGCGCAGACCGAACTCGGCCAGATCGGCGCGCCGGTCGACCTCGCCATCGCCTATGTCGAAGACCAGATCAGCGTTCGCATGAACGAGGCGATCAAGGCCGCGATGACCGCGAAGAAGATCGACCTGCTGCTCAATCCCGATGCGGTTCTCGCGCGCGAAAACAATGTCGACATCACCGACGCGGTGGTGACCGAACTCAACCGCATCCTCCCGAGCGTTTCGATCGCGGTCCCCGCCGGCTACCAGCCCGGCCAGCTCGTCCAGCAGCGCAACCAGCAGCTGATGGATGCGGCGCGCGCGTCGCAGGGAACGGCAACTCCGGCTCCGGCCCCGGCCGGCACCGCACCGACCACGCGCTGATCCGATGGCGGACGGGGAAAATGGGGCAGGGGAATTGGGCCCGGTGGATATCCGCCGGATCCTGACGCTGCTGCCGCACCGTTATCCGATGCTGCTCGTCGACCGGGTGGTTTCGATGGTGAAGGACACCTCGATCCACGCGGTCAAGGCGGTGACGATGAACGAGCCCTTTTTTCAGGGCCATTTCCCCGGCCGGCCGATCATGCCTGGCGTCCTCATCGTCGAGGCGCTGGCGCAGGCGGGTGGCATTCTCGCGGTCGAATCGCTGGGCCTCGGCGGCTCGGCCAAGCTTGTCTATTTCATGGGCATCGACGGGGTGAAGTTCCGCAAGCCCGTCGAACCCGGCGTCCTGCTCGACCTCCACGTCACCATACTTCAGGCAAAGCGGAATATCTGCAAGTTCGAAGGGCGGGCGATGCTGGACGGCCAGCTGGCGACCGAATGCCAGTTCACCGCGATGATCGCCGATCCGCCGAGCGATTAAGCACCACTTGCAAATTATGGCTTTCGCCGTTAGGGGACGCCGCTTCGCGGCCCCGGACGGGGAAGCATCGACTCACGCGGCTGGTCGGAAACCAGCGGCACAGGAGCATTTGAGATGAAAAAAGACATTCACCCCGCGTACCACATGATCACGGTCAAGATGACCGATGGTACCGAATATCAGACGCGCTCGACCTGGGGCAAAGAGGGCGATGTGATGACGCTCGAAATCGACCCCACCGCGCACCCGGCCTGGACCGGCGGCACCGGACGCCTGCTCGACGCGGGTGGTCAGGTCGCGAAGTTCAACAAGCGCTTCGGCGGTCTCACCCTCAAGCGTTAATTCGCGTCCGGCTCACGCCAGGACTTTTGCAAGCGCGCTTTGCCACCCGGCAAGGCGCGTTTTGCGTTTCGGGGCATCGAGCGCCGGGGTAAAGCGCGTCGCGGTGCCGCGCATCGCCTGCGCCGCGCTCGCCAGATCGGGATAAAGCCCAGCGCCCGTTGCGGCGAGCATCGCGGCACCGAGCGCCGTGCTTTCGACGAAACCCGGGCGTTCGACCACGAGGTCGAGCATGTCGGCGAGATCCTGCGCCATCCAGTCGTTCGCGGCCATGCCGCCGTCGATGCGCAGTTCCGCCCAATCGACGCCGTCGGCGGCGAAGGCGGATTTCAGGTCGTGCGCCTGATAGGCCTGTGCCTCCAAGGCTGCGCGCGCGACATGCGCCTTCGTGCTCGCGAAGCTGAGCCCCGACAGCGCCGCCAGCGCATCGGGCCGCCAATGCGGTGCGCCAAGGCCCGATAGGGCGGGGACCAGATAGACGCCGCCATTGTCGGCGACAGACCGCGCCAGCCCCTCGCTTTCGCTTGCGCTTGCCAGCAGGCCCAATCCGTCGCGCAGCCATTTGATCAGGCTGCCCGCAACGAACACCGACCCTTCGAGCGCATAGGATCGCACGTCGCCTTCCTGCACGAGCACGGTCGCGAGCAGGCGGTTGTCTGATCGGGGCCGCGTCGTGCCGCTGGCCGAAAGGATGAAGGCGCCGGTGCCAAAGGTCGCCTTCGTCTGGCCGGGCGACAGGCACGCCTGGCCGATCGTCGCTGCCTGCTGGTCGCCCGCCATGCCGCAGATCGGGATCGCGCCGCCGAACAGCGCCGGGTCGGTCGTGCCCACCGTCGCGGTGCAGCCGGTGATTTCGGGGAGCAGGTCCATGGGAACGCCGAGCAGGTCGCAAAGCCCGTCGTCCCAGCCGCGGCCCGCATCGATGTCCATCAGCAGCGTGCGCGAAGCATTGCTCGCATCGGTGACATGGACGCCGCCGGTCAGGCGATAGACCAGATAGGATTCGACCGTCCCGACCGCGAGCCGGTCGCCGGCTTCCTTCAGCTGCGGCCAGTGCTTCAGTGCCCAGCCGGCCTTGGTTCCCGAGAAATAGGGATCGAGCAGCAAGCCGCTCGTCGCCTGCACCATCTCCTCATGCCCCGCTTCCTTTAGCGCGGCGCAATCGGCGGCGGTGCGCCGGTCCTGCCACACGATGGCGCGGGCGAGCGGTTCGCCGGTGTTGCGATCCCAGAACACGACGGTTTCGCGTTGGTTGGTGATGCCGATCGCCGCGACATGATCGGCGCCGCCGGCGCGCGTCACCATCTCGCGCGTGCAGGCGAGCGTCGCTTCCCAGATTTCGGCCGCGTCATGCTCGACGAGGCCGGGGGCGGGATAATGCTGCCGGATCTCGCGCTGTGCGCTGCCGAGCGGGGTGCCGTCGGCGCCGAACAGCATCGTGCGGGTCGACGTCGTGCCCTCGTCGATGACGATGATCTTTTCGGACACCTGATCCTCCTCCGCACGGTTCTTTTCTTTCGCCATCAATGAAGAAAGAACGGCGCTTCGACAAGCTGGAGGCGAACGGGAAGAGGGAAGCAAGCAATTATCTTGCAATATCGCGCAACTCATGCCATATGATTGTGCAGCGCAGCATGGCGGGATATCCCGCCGCAACCACCGGCAGCGTGATTTTCCCGCCCGATTTCAGGCGCGGGACGAGCCGGACCAGCGCTTTGTCCCCAGAGGCACCCTTTCACGCGGGTCGTTTCGAACCCGCGGCCCGTGCGCCGTCCGTTCGATCCGAACGGATGTGCCTGCGCGTCGCTCATAGTGAGTATTTCATGACGACTTTCAACGACTTTGGCCTGCACGCCGACATCAATCGCGCGCTTGCCGCCAAGGATTATACCGTCCCGACCCCGATCCAGGTTCAGGCGATTCCGCCGCTGATGAAGGGCCGCGACCTGTGCGGTATCGCGCAGACGGGCACTGGCAAGACCGCCGGCTTCTCGCTGCCCTCGATCCATCACCTCCTGACCTATCCGCACCGCCCGACCCCGCGCGGCTGCCGGATGCTCGTGCTCGCGCCGACGCGCGAGCTCGCGGCGCAGATCGCGCAGAGCTGCCGCGACTATGGCCGCTTCACCAAGCTTAGCGTCTCGACCGTCTTTGGCGGCGTGCCGATCAACAAGCAGATCCGCGACCTGTCGGGCGGCGTCGATATCCTCGTCGCGACCCCCGGTCGCCTGCTCGACCTGATCGACCAGCGCGCGCTGCGCCTCGACGATGTCGAAATCTTCGTCCTCGACGAAGCCGACCAGATGATGGACATGGGCTTCATCCACTCGCTGCGTCGCATCGCCAAGCTGCTGCCCTCGCGTCGCCAGAACCTCTTCTTCTCGGCAACGATGCCGAAGGAAATCGCGCATCTCGCCGAACAGTTCCTCGAGGATCCGGTGACGGTGTCGGTTACCCCGGCGGCGACCACGGTCGAAAAGATCAGCCAGTACGCGACCTTCGTCGAACAGAAGGAAAAGCAGGCGCTGCTGCACTCGATCGTCGCGAGCGAAGATATCGACCGCGCGCTGATCTTCACCCGCACCAAGCATGGCGCCGACCGCGTCGTGCGCCACCTCGCGGGCGCGGGCATCAAGGCGATGGCGATCCATGGCAACAAGAGCCAGTCGCAGCGCACCCACGCGCTGCAGGCGTTCCGCTCGGGCGACATCAAGCTGCTCGTCGCGACCGACATCGCCGCGCGCGGTATCGACGTGTCGGGCGTCAGCCATGTGATCAACTTCGAGATCCCGAACGTGCCCGAACAATATGTCCACCGCATCGGCCGCACCGCGCGCGCCGGCGCGGAGGGCAAGGCGATCAGCTTCATCGCCCCCGACGAGCGGCCCTATATGCGCGACATCGAGCGCGTTACCCGCAGCAAGTCCGAACCGATGCCGCTGCCCGAGAATTTCAACGAGATGGTGCGTAACCTGCCCAAGCCGGTGCAGCCGCCGCGCGACACCGGCAGCCAGGGCCGCAATCCGCAGCGCCAGCGCGAAGATGCGATGCGCGGCCGCGGTCCGGGCAAGCCGGGCGGCGATCGCGGCCCGCGCCGCGACGGCGCAGCCGGCGAAGGCGCCGAAGGCCAGCGCAAGCGCCGCTTCCGCCCACGCAACAAGAGCGTCGGCGCGCACAAGGGCGCGGTGAAGCGCGTCGGTTGACGCTAAAACCCTCGTCATTGCGAGAAGCGTAACGATGAAGCAATCCAGAGTAGCGTAAACCGCTCTGGATTGCTTCGCTTCGCTCGCAATGACGAACTGTTATCGCGGGGCTGTGGCGCACCATTGACGCCAAGCAGCTAAAGTCTACTTTCGCGCCATAACAGGGCGAAGGGGCAGCGGATGACGGACGCAACGGCAACCATCGACACCCGCCAGAGCGAACGCAAGGTCATCCTGGCCTCGTCGCTCGGCACGGTGTTCGAATGGTATGATTTCTACCTTTACGGCCTGCTTGCGACGATCATCTCGGCGCAGTTCTTTTCGGGCGTCAACGAAACCACCGGCTTCATCTTCGCGCTCGCGGCCTTTGCCGCGGGTTTCGCGGTAAGGCCTTTCGGCGCGCTCGTCTTCGGCCGCATCGGCGATCTCGTCGGGCGCAAGAATACCTTCCTCGTCACCATGGGGCTGATGGGCGCGTCGACCTTCCTCGTCGGCATCCTGCCGAGCTATGCGTCGATCGGCGTCGCGGCGCCGATCCTCCTCGTCCTGCTGCGCCTCGTCCAGGGTCTCGCGCTTGGCGGCGAATATGGCGGCGCCGCCACTTATGTCGCCGAACATGCACCCGAGGGCAAACGCGGCCTCTTCACCAGCTTCATCCAGACCACCGCGACGCTCGGGCTGTTCGCGGCGCTCGGCGTCGTCATCGCCATCCGCTCGGCGATGGGCGAGGCGGCCTTCGCCGACTGGGGCTGGCGCATCCCCTTCCTCATCTCGATCATCCTGCTCGGCGTCTCGCTCTGGATCCGCCTCCAGCTCGAGGAAAGCCCGGTCTTCAAACAGATGAAGGAGGAGGGGACGACGTCGAAGGCGCCGCTGACCGAAGCCTTCGGCCGCTGGGAAAATCTGAAATGGGTGCTCGTCGCGCTGTTCGGTGCGGTCGCGGGGCAGGCGGTCGTCTGGTATTCGGGGCAATTTTATGCGCTCTTCTTCCTCGAAAAGACGCTGAAGGTCGATGGCGCGACCGCGAATATCCTGATCGCCATCGCGCTGGCGCTCGGCACGCCCTTCTTCATTGTCTTCGGCTGGCTTAGCGACAAGATCGGGCGCAAGCCGATCATCCTTGTAGGGTGCGCGCTCGCGGCGCTCACCTATTTCCCCGCGTTCCACATGCTGACCAGCGCCGCCAATCCGGCGATGGCAAAGGCGCAGCAGACTGCCGCCGTGACGGTCAACGCCGACCCCGGCACCTGTGCCGTCCAGTTCGATCCGATCGGCAAGGAAAAGTTCGAAAGCAGCGGCTGCGACATCGCCAAGTCGGCGCTCGCCAAAGCCGGGGTCAGCTATACCAGCGTGACGCGCCCGCGCCACACCGGCGAGGCCGCCGACGTCTGGATCGGCAATCGCGTGCTGGTTGCGCCTGAACCGTGGCGGCTTGCCGAGGAAGATCGCGCGGCTGCGGCCGAAGCCTTCCGCCAGGAACTCGCCGCCGCGACCGCCGCCGCGGGCTATCCCGCCAAGGCCGATCTCGATGCGATGAACAAACCGCTCGTCGTCGCGATCCTCTTCTACCTCGTGCTGCTGGTGACGATGGTCTACGGCCCGATCGCTGCGCTGCTCGTCGAGCTTTTCCCCAGCCGCATCCGCTACACCGCCATGTCGCTGCCCTATCATATCGGCAACGGCTGGTTCGGCGGCTTCCTGCCGACGACGGCCTTTGCGATGGTCGCCGCGACGGGCAATATCTATTACGGCCTCTGGTATCCCGTGATCGTCGCGGTGATCACGCTGGTGATCGGTTTGTTGTTCCTTCCCGAGACCTTCCGCCGCCCGCTCCATCCTCAGGCATAGATTGACCCATCGGGGTCGCCCGCTAGAGTATCGTCAGGCCTTCAGGGGGGCATGATGACTGTCGAGGACATAGATTTCGGTGAGCCGCCGCCACCGCGGCGTCCCTTGTTCCGGCGCAAGCGGGTGCTGATCCCGCTTGGCGTCATACTCGCGATCATCGTCGGTTTTCTTCTCCTCCTGACTCCCGATACCGATCGTGACGCGATGATCGCCAAATATGGCGGCCCGAACGCGGCCTTCGTCGCAGGACCGGCGGGCCAGCGCATTCACTATCGCGATCAGGGCCGGGCCGATGGCCCGCCGATCATCCTGATCCACGGCGCCAATGCCAGCCTCCATACGTGGGAGCCGCTGGTGAAGCGGCTCGGCGCCACCTATCGCATCGTCACGCTCGACCTGCCCGGCCACGGGCTCACCGGCGCCACCCCCGATACCGATTATTCGGCCAAGGGGATGATGGAGGCGGTCGATGTCGTTGCCGCCAGGCTCGGGCTCGATCATTTCATCCTCGGCGGCAATTCGATGGGCGGCTGGGTGGCGTGGCGTTACACGCTCGCGCAGCCCGCGCGCGTCGATGCGCTGCTGCTGATCGACGCCGCCGGCATGCCGCTTCGCAAGGGCGAAAAGCGCCCCGAATCGAACGTCGGCTTTCGCATCCTCGAATATCCCTTCGGGCGCTGGCTCGCGACTCGGGTGACGCCGCGGATGCTCGTCGAACAGTCGCTGCGCGGTTCGGTCGAGAAGCAGGAGATCATCGATGACGCGATGATCGACCGCTATTGGGAATTGCTGCGTTTTCCCGGCAATCGCCCGGCCACCGTGTTGCGCGCGCGGATGAACCGCGAGCCCGCGATGGCCGCGCACGTCGGGGAGATCGGGGCGCCGACCTTGATCCTGTTCGGCGACCGGGACCGGGTGATCAACCCGACCGCGGCCAAGACCTTCAACGAACGGATCGCGGGGTCGGAAGTCGTGATCCTGCCTGGCATCGGTCACTTGCCGATGGAAGAGGCGCCGGACGCGACCGCAGCCGCCATCGCCGACTTCCTCAAGCGGCGGCTTGCGCCCGCTCCGGCTCGTCCAGAAACGCGCTGATCCGCGCCGAAATCGCCGCGGCATGGGTAAAGGGGAAGAGGTGGGATCCCGGCACCACTTCCAGCACCGCGCCGTCGATCAGGTCGGCGATCGCCTGGCCGTGGCATGCGGGAACGACGCCGTCGCGCTCGCCCATCAGGATCAGGACGGGCGTGCCTTTCAGGTGCGGCAGCGCCGCCGCGCTCGTCCATCCCGCCATCGCCATCGACTGATAGGCGAGCCCGAGCGGCGTCGCGGTCGGCAGCTTGAGCCCGCTTGCCAGCATATCGTCATCGAGCAGCGCGGCCCAGCCGATCCCCGGCGCGCTGACGGTCGGTGTCGTCGCCATCAGCACCAGCCGCCGTACGCGGTGGGGGAACTGGACCGCGACCTGCTGCGCCAGCGCGCCGCCCCAGCTGAAGCCCGCGACATCGACCAGCTTGTGACCCAGCCGGTCCGCTATCTCCATCACCACCGCCGCGATCGTCGGCGCGCCATAGGGCAGCAGCGCGTCGGGCGAGCCGCCGACGCCCGGCATGTCCAGCGTCCACACTTCGCGACCGTGGATTTGCGCGAGCAGCGGCGCGGCGGCGGCGATATCGGCGCCGATGCCGTTGAGGAACAGCAGCGGCGTGCCGGGTGCTCCCTCACGCCAACGTGCGACGCGAAGCGAAAGGCCGTAGACATGCTCGGTGCTGATGGCCGGCCGGCCGCTGATCCTGCTCATGGCCTGCGCCATCGCATATCCTGACCTCCGGCGAAAGACCGGTGCGCTACTCGGCTTGTCCCGCGGTCTCGGCGGCCTGCTCGTAGCGCAGGCAATCGAAGATCTTCGCGCCGGCGAGAAAGACCGAACCGGTGCAGGCGAGCAACAGCAGCTTGCCGCCATAGCCCGGATATTCATGCAGATAGGCCGCTCCGCGCGCCATCGCGCCAACGGCGAGCGCATAGATGATGAGGCACGCCTCGAAGCGGGTCTTGATAACGAACAGGCGTCCGATTTTTTTGAGCATCACCTTAAACCAAGCAAGCGCCGTGCCAGTGGCGCAAATCGAGGATTTGGCGCGCCGAGACTATGGTAAACTGTAAGTTAATCCGACAGATGGGGGAAGGGCGGGCGCCTGGAAATAGCGCGGGATTGGCCCGACTTGCCGCGTTTGATCGGGAAGTGCGACGACGACATCGTCGATATAGCACCAGCCCCATCCCTCGGGCGGATCATAGCCCTCGATAATCGGGCGCCCCGTCTCGTGAAAATGCGCGCGGGCATGGCGCGCCCGCGAATCGTCGCATCGAAATAATGGGATATTTTATTCGCTGAGCGACTACCGCGCTTGTAGGCTCCCTAGATAACTCGTTGAAATTCCCAACGCATATCCGGCCAGATGCCCGTGAATCGCGATCCAACCCTTCCCTCCGAGGGGGCATTGGCCGCACTACAAGGCTGCTATGCGCCTGATCGAGGTCGTAGCCGGCCGCGCGGCGGCTGCCCGAAACCTGCCGTTCGCGTAGGCAGGATAGGATGCCAGGAATGCGTTCGATCTCGCCGGCAGAGCAATCTCGACTGTTTTGCGAAAGTCATGCTCGCAAAATATCGCGTGGCACCTAGCCGAGGTCGATCTCGAGGAGCGCCAGCGTCGCATCGCCTTCATAGTCACTTGAACGGAAGCCGAGCGTTCGTTCGACGTCGATCGCTTCGCGATTGTCGCGGCTTTCGATCGAACGCAGCCGTTTGACGCCGCGCTTCTTCGCGAGGTCGACAGCGTGGTTCAACAGGCTCCATCCGACGCCGCGGCCCTTATATGCCGGCAAAATCGCGATCGCGACCTCGGCCACCTCGAATTTGTCGTCGGCCGCGATCAGGAGACTCGCGACAAGTTCGTTGCGGTTGCTTTCGAACGCCAGCAGATGCTCGCGATGACGGTGATCGACGTCGATCATCGCCGCCAGCTGCGCGCCCGACAGATGCGGCTGGGCGCTGAGGAAGCGAAACCGCATATCATCGGGCGCCAGACCATCGAAAAAGCGATTGAGCAGCGCTGCATCGTCGGCGGTGACGGGCCGCAACATGATCTCGGCGCCATCGCGCGTGACGATGCTCGTGCCGCCGGCTTCGGAGAGCGTCATATCCAGCGATTGGTCGGTCATGTCAGCTTTCCTTTGCTTGGTGCCGGGTCCGGCCGCGGCCGTTTCGGACGGTGGTTCGCCGCTCAGGCATCGACGGTTGCGCCCACAACCCAGGTGAGGGCTTCTTCGCGTCGTTCGGGCGTGAAGGTGCGATAGCTGATGCCGGGCAACAGCGCGCTTTCTAGCCGCGTGCCCGCGCGGATCCACGCCTGGTCGGCAACGACCGCCACCCGGCCGAAGTGGCCGAGCTTGCCGAACAGCGGCAACGCCCTGGCCATATAGGAGCCGAGACCGGAAAGCTCGATTCCGTCGACCGAATGCGTTTCGACGAAGATATGCACCTTCGCATGCTGCGCCATGGCCGCATCGAGCCTGTCCATGATGGCGTCGAGGTCGGCGCCGGTGATCTTGTCGGCGAGCCTGAGCGCGATGACGTCGTCCGCGCCGTTGATCCATTCCATCATGATCTGCCTCCTGCCTGCGAAAGAACCAATGTGATGCCGAGAATGAGAAGGTCGAACGCCAGCGCCTTGATGGCGGGTGAGGCGAGCGCGAAGGGCCAGCCGAAACCGAGCGCCATCGCCACGGCAAGGGTTGCCGCGCCCGAAATATAGAGCCATCCGCGGCGCCGCCGGCCGGTTCCGAGCGCGATGGCCACGCGCGCGACCCCGGCAATGCCGAGGCCGGCCGCCAGCGCATAGGCCAGCCCGCCCTGGCCGAGTAGCGGATCGGCGATCAGGATCGCGGCAGCGACCAGATAGGGCGCCGCCGCCGCCCGCCAGGCGATCCGTTCTCCGCGATGCCGCGATATGTGCGCCTCGCGAATCTGGATGAGCGCCGCGACGCCCATCAGCACGACCAGCCACAGGATGGCCGCTATTGTCGTGAGGAAGGGGCGCGGCGAAAATTGAAGGAAGAGGAGCACGGCGCCCGCGCCTATAGCCAGACCCGCAGCCCAGAACAGGTTGCCGTATTCGCCCCGCGGGCTCGCTGTTCTCGCCATGAAGCCGGCCATATCGCGTTCCTTGCTGTCTGTGGGGGCAAGGATAGGCGCCGAATGCGTCCGCCGCAGTTCGGGATTCTACGGATGCCACGCGTGCTGGGGACAGGCCTATGGCGAAAGTGTGATACTCGCGTCGGACCTTCCGCACGGGTTTCGCGCGAAGCCATTTGGCGATATGCTCGTCGGTGAGGGGCAGGGCGTTCGATTGGCGCCGGTTGCCCCGCGCGGGAGGGAGCGACTGCGCCGATGCCTTTGATGGAACGATCCTTACCGGCCCGTGTGCTGGTCGCGCTGGCGTTGGTCGTTGTGGCGGCGCTGGTCCGCAATCTGTTCGATTTCTGGATCGACGGCCAAGCGGCCTTTCTCCTCTTCGCCCTCGCCATTCTGTCCGCATCGATCCTTGCAGGCCCGCTCGCTGCGGCGATCGCCGTCTTTCCCTCGCTGCTCCTCGGGATCTACTTTTCCGGGTTTCGGGAAACAGGCGCCGTCGATTTCGTCGAAGCGGCGCTTTTCCTGATGACGGCCGCGGGTATCATCTTGCTCGCACGCTTGAGCCACGGGCTGAAGGGACGCATTCGCGAAAGCGAAGGAAGCGCGGCCCGCCGTGCGGCCGAGGCCGACGTGCTCGCCGAGGAACTCGGTCTCCTCATCGACGGCGCTGAGGGTCACGCCATCTATCTTCTCGACCCCGAGGGGCGGGTCACGATCTGGAACAAGGGGGCGGAGCGCCTGAAGGGCTGGTGCGAGGAGGACGTCATCGGGCTCGACGCGTCGGTTTTCTATCCGTCCGACGCGATCGCAAGCGGAAAACCCGCCGACGATCTTGCGCGCGCCGCGCGCGATGGCCGTTTCGATGCCGAGGACTGGCGCGTCCGCAAGGACGGCTCCGAGTTCCTCGCCGACGTGTCGATCACCGCCCTGCGCCATCCCGACGGCAGCCTGCGGGGGTTTGCCAAGGTCGTGTCCGATATCACCGGCCGGCGTGCTTCGGAAGAGGCGCTGCGGTCGCAGGAAAGCCATCTTCGCTCGATCCTTTCGACGGTGCCCGATGCCATGGTGGTGATCGACGACCAGGGCCTGATCCTGTCGTTCAGCGCGGCCGCCGAACAATTGTTCGGCTATAGCGAGGCCGAACTGCTCGGCGCCAACGTCAGCATGCTGATGCCGTCGCCCGACCGCGAACGTCACGACAATTATATCCGGCGCTATCTGGAAACGGGCGAGAAGCGGATCATCGGCATCGGGCGCGTCGTCTTTGCCCAGCGCAAGGATGGATCGACCTTTCCGATGGAGCTTTCGATCGGCGAGGCGACGGGCGAGGCGCATCCGTTGTTCACTGGCTTCATTCGCGACCTCACCGAGCGTCAGAAGACCGAAGAGCAGCTCGAATCGCTGCAGTCCGAGCTCATCCATGTTTCGCGCGTCAGTGCGATGGGAACGATGGCATCGACCCTCGCGCACGAACTCAACCAGCCGCTGACGGCGGTCGCCAATTATGTCGAGGCGGTGCGCGACATGCTCGCCCGGCCCGACCCGGGCGATTTCCCGATGATCCGCGATGCGCTCGACGACACCGCGAAGGAAGCGCTGCGGGCGGGGCATATCGTCCGGCGCCTGCGCGATTTCGTGGCGCGCGGCGAGGTCGAGAAGACGATCGAGAAGCTCCCCCTGCTGATCAACGAAGCCGCGGTGCTCGGCCTGATGGGCGCGCGCGAAAAGGGGATCGCGCCGCGCTTCGATCTCGACCCCTATGCCTCGCCCGTGCTCGTCGACAAGATCCAGATCCAACAGGTTCTCATCAACCTCATCCGCAACGCCTGCGAGGCGATGGCGGCGAGTCCGGTGCGCGAACTCAGTGTTATGAGCCGCCCCGACGAGCGCGGCTTCGTGCGCGTGATCGTCGCCGATACCGGGCCGGGCGTCGATGCGCAGATTGCCGAACAACTTTTCACGGCCTTTACAAGCACCAAGTCCGAAGGGATGGGGCTGGGCCTTTCGATCTGCCGCACGATCGTCGAAGCGCACGGTGGGCGGATCTGGATGGAGCCGCGGGAAGGCGGCGGTACCGAATTTCATTTCACACTGGTCAGCGCGAAAGCCGAGGAACGGGATGACGGATAATAAGCTTGTCCATATCGTCGACGATGAGGACGCCATCCGGCGCTCGGCGAGCTTCATGCTCAAGACGTCGGGTTACAGCGTCCAGACATGGGCGAGCGGCGCCGCCTTTCTGAAAGAGGTGCGACATGCCCCTGAGGGCTGCGTCCTGCTCGACGTCCGGATGCCCGAGATGGACGGCCTCGAAGTCCAGCAGGCGCTGCTCGACCGGGGTGTAACGATGCCGGTGATCGTGCTGACCGGCCATGCCGATGTGTCGATCGCGGTGCGGGCGATGAAGGCGGGCGCGGTCGATTTCCTCGAAAAGCCGTTCGAAAAAGTGGTGCTCATTGCCGCGATCGAGGCTGCTTTCGACCGGATCGCAGCGGCGGACGGCGCGGCCGCGCGCGCCGCTGAAGCCAATGTCGTGCTGGGCGTCCTCACTCCGCGCGAACGCGAGGTGCTCGACGGTCTGGCTCAGGGGCTGCCGAACAAGACGATTGCCTATGACCTCGGTATCTCGCCGCGCACCGTCGAAGTGCACCGCGCCAATCTGATGGCGAAGCTCGACGTCCGCAGCCTGTCCGACGCGCTGCGCCTCGCCTTCGCGGCCGGCATGGGTGCCTGATATAGGGAGCAATACGTAGCGACCGACGGAAGCACGGCTCGCTAGAAAGCGGGCATGATACGAATGCGCGCTTTCCCATGAAAATCGAGCCCGCCGCGCTGCCGTCGATTGCGGACCTTTCCGGGCGCGAGCGCGAGGTCGTGGCAGGGTTGATGCGAGGCCTCACCAACAAGCAGATCGGCCATGAACTCGGTATCAGTCACCGGACGGTCGAGATCCACCGCGCGCGGGCGATGCGAAAGCTGCGGACGCCGACGCTTGCGGCGCTTCTCTCGCTGGTCTTGCCCCATCGGAACGAGTTCCCGCGAGGCGGATGAGTCCAGACCCTGTCACATTATCCAGGGCAGCATGGCGAAGCCGGCGACCACGCTGGCTACGAGCGGCAGCGCCGCGAGCCAGCCGCGGCGCGTCCGGACGAGAGCGAGAGGAATCGCCGCCTTGAACAGCGTATTGGCCATGACCGCCGCCGCGAGCGCCATTCCGGCCGTCCGGCCGTCGAGGGTCCCGGATGGCAGCCCGCCGATCGTGACGATTGCCGCGTCGACGTCGGCGATTCCCGACAGCGCCAGGATGATCGCGGTTCCGCCTTCGCCGATCCGCTCCATCAGCCAGCGAGCGATGAGCGCCATCGCCATCACCAGCACGGTCAACCCCAGCGCCGGGGCGAAGTTCAAGGGGTTGCGCAAATTCATGGCTTCGGTCGGCGTTGCCGGGGCGTGGCGGGCGCGCAGCAGGCACCAGATTGCGGCGGCGAGGCTGACGAACGCGGCGGGGCCGATCAGCAGCGCGGCGGTGCCGAATGCAATCGGCGCGAGGATGGCGACAAGGACGACGACGCGGGAGAGCATCACGGCCGAGGCCGCGGCGATCCCCGCTACCAGCGCGGGCGCATTTTCCGTCTCGTCGCGCAGTCGTGTCGCCAGCGCTGCGGTCACGGCGGTCGAAGACACCATCGCGCCGGTTGCGGCCATCGCCAGCGTTCCGCGCGTCGCACCGAACCGTTTCGCTGCGGCATAGCCGGCGAAGGAAAAGCCCGAGACGAGCACGACGACGAGCCAGAGCTGCCTCGGATTCCATGCCTCATAAGGGCCGAGCGCGCGATCGGGCAGCAGCGGCAGGATGACGATCGCGATCAACGCGAAGCGGGCGATTGCACTGACCTCGGTTTCGGTCATGGCGCCGATCCAGCGGTGAAGCTGGGGGCGCATCGTCAGAAGCAGCGTGGTGGCGACCGCCAGGATTGATGCGAGCAGGGGCTGGGCCGACGTCGCGAGAAAGCCGCAGGCCAGCGCGATCAGCGAAGCAAGACCGGCGGTGCCGCTCACGCTGCGATGCGCCATCCTTGCATAGCCGAGGAGGATCAGAAGCGAGGCGGCCGTCAGCAACAGGATCGCGGCCGCGCGGTCGATCGGTTCGAGAGCCCCGGCGATTCCTCCTGTCAGTCCGAGCAGGCCGAAGGTGCGGATCCCGGCAAAGCGGCTTCCATCGGCTTCGTTTCGCGCCGTCCATCCGCGCTGGACGCCGATCAGCAGACCCAGCCCAAGCGACAGCCCGATGCCGGTAAGAAGCGGCCATTGCCCAAACCCGGCGGGCGCGATCAGCACGGACATTCCGGCCCCCTTTCGAAAGCTGCGGAGGCGGTTTTGCACATCGCCCCCGCCCGGATATCGGCGCATCGGGAGGAGCGGATCAGCTTCGGGCGTCGCGTGCGCATGTGATGCAATGCGGAGTGACAGGAAGCGCCTCGAGGCGCGCCGCGGAAACTGGTTTACCGCAAGCGATACAGAGGCCGTAGGTTCCGGCTGCCAGCCGCGCGAGCGCCTGCCGGGTCAGTGCGATTTCACTCAGCGCCGCGCCTTCGATCGCATCGAGCGGCTCGTCGTCCTGACGTGCGACAGCCTGGTCGGCAAAATCCTCGCCGAGCGGTTCGCGCTGCGTCGCCTCGATGTCGTCGATGCGGGCGCCAAGCGCGAGGAGACGCGCTTCGAGTTGCGTGCGGAGGGTGACGGCGTCGTACATCATCTTTCCTCTTGTGAAGGATGCCTTAGTGGGCTGTGCAGACCCGCTCGCATCGAAAGATCAGGCCTCGTGATGCGGCGAATGCACCGCGACGTCGTTACGCAATTCCCCTTACGGTCCGCCGTGGGCCGATCCTCCCGGCCTTCATACGTACTCTTCCTTACTCACTTCGCCGCAGGGCGCGCATAGAAGGCACGGCATGAACCAAGCGCCCGCCATTCGCAGCATCATGCCGGAGTATCGCCAGTGAGCGATTGTGCGTCCTGCGCCGTGCGGGGCCGCGCGATCTGCGCGAGCCTTGACGCCGGCGAACTCGCCGAACTTGGCCGGATGGGGCGCCGCCAACGCGTCAAATCGGGCCATACACTGATATGGGAAGGCGACGATGCGCCGCTCGTCGCCAATGTCCTGAAGGGCGTGCTCAAACTGGTCGTGGCGGCTTCCGACGGGCGCGAGCAGATCGTCGGGATCGTCTTCGCCTGCGACTTCATCGGCCGGCCGTTCGGCAAGGAAAGTCTTTATCGCGTGACTGCGATGACCGACGCTGAAGTGTGCATCTACAACCGCAACAGCTTCGACGCCTTTGCCGGTGCGCATCCCCATCTGCAGCAGAAATTGCTCCGCCGGACGCTCGATGAACTCGACCGGGCACGCTATTGGATGATGCTGCTCGGCCGCAAGTCGGCCGCCGAAAAAGTGGCGTCCTTCCTTCTCGAAATGTCCGATCGTCTGGCGGGTCAGGCGGGCCCGACGCGCCGCGACGACGGATTCGAACTGCCCTTTGGCCGTCAGCAGATCGCCGACATATTGGGGCTGACGATCGAAACGACGTGCCGGCAACTGACCCGGATGCGCGCCGACGGGCTGCTCGATCTTCCCTCCCGCCGCGAGGTGGTCATCCACGATCGGCGCGCGGTGGAAGCGATGGCCGGATGATCATGCGCCCGCGCATCGGTCGTCCGGGCGATCGCCGGCAATGCGCTCGACCGGCGCAGCTCGCGCGAGCGGCCATGCTGATCGGCGCGGCGCTGCTGCCGCTGGTATCGACGGCGCAATCGCCGGCGGGTGAAAAATCGGTTGTCGGTGCGGCGAAGGCGCTGAAACCGGGCGAATTTTTCTGGGCGCCGGAAATCGCGGCGAACGGGCCGCTTTTGCTCGTCGTCAGCCTCGTGACGCAGCGCGCAACCTTGTATCGCAACGGCATCCCGATCGCGATTTCCACGGTGTCGACGGGCAGCGCCGATCATCGAACGCCGGTCGGCGTCTTCACGATCCTCGAGCGCCGGGTCGAGCATTATTCGAGCATCTACGACAATGCTCCCATGCCCTATATGCAGCGGCTTACCTGGGGCGGGATCGCACTCCATGGCGGAACATTGCCCGGCTATCCGGCGTCGCACGGCTGCATCCGGTTGCCGCACGCGTTCGCGCGGCTGCTTTACGGCGTTACCCGGCTCGGCATGACGGTGATCGTCACCGAGACGGCGGCGATCCCGCGCGTGGCGCCCGGCGATCCCGTTGCATGGGCGGGCACCGATGCGGGCGGCATCGCCGACTGGCATCCCGAACGCGCGCCATCGGGGCCCGTCGCGGTCGTCGTCAGCGCGGCCGACCGCCGCGTCCTTGTGCTGAGGAACGGGATCGCGATCGGTTCTGCACCCGTCCGGATCGACGGGCCGGTCGCCGGGACGTCGGTTTTCATGCGACAGGGCGCGCCCGACGGGCGAGCACAGTGGATCCGCGTGCATTTGCCCGAACCGCTTGCTTCGGCGCCGACCGAAAGCCTCCGCGGCCGGATCCACGTCGCGCCCGACTTTCGGGCTGTGGTCGAGCCGCTGCTTGGACCCGGTTCGAGCGTTATCATAACCGGCGACTCGCTCCGCGCGGACGACGCGAACGCGATACCTTTCCACATCGAGGATGATGAGCGCGCGTCGGGGCCTCATCAAACTCCGCGTCGTCCGGCCCCGCCATAGATGAGGAGGCGAACCGAAAACCCGTACGGGTAATTGCGAATGTGCCGTGTCTGATCGGCTGTGCAGAATGGGTCATCTGGTTGAAGTCGGCAGGGTGTCCTCAGCGTCACGAAACCGGATCTTCGCCAGGCACGACGTCCCTGTGCTACCTGTGTTTCATCCTGAGCCGGGTGGAATCGGCGCAGTCAGGGATGCAGCGCTGCGAGGAGGCGATTGCGACCCGACTCCCCGCAGCGCTGCTTTCCGTGTTCGGTTTGTGCTGGCGGAACGTACCTCGCAGCAGCAATCCCGGAACGGCCTGATCGCAGCCCGCGCGAGGACTCCGTAACTTTGCGCATATCGGGTCGGGGTGCCGCCCCCTAGCCTTCGACGAGATGAAGGAGATGGCACATGAAGAATATTCTTTTGCTGGTGCATGATGACGCGGGCCAGGAGGCGCGGTTTCAGGCGGCGCTCGACATAGTGCGTGCGCTGGACGGCCATCTCGCCTGCATCGATGTGACGCCTTACCCTGTCATCGCGGGCGAAACCGCCATGGGCTATGCCGAAACGGTCGTCGTATTCGACGAACGCGATAGCGAAGCGAAGAACAAGTCGGCGCTGACCGATCGTCTGTCGCGCGAAGATGTCAGCTGGAGCTGGGCCGATACGATTGGCGAAATGGCGGCATCGGTACTCGATGCTGCCGATCTTGCCGACCTCATCATTCTCAATCGCGCGCTCGACGGTTATCCTTTGCCCGACATGCGCGACATCACCAGCCGCATCGTTGCGCGGACCAGCGCCGCAGTTCTCGCGGTCCCCGGGACGCTGGAGCGCTTTGCGATCGATCGCGCGCTCGTCGCCTGGGACGGCGGACGATCGGCCGCCGCGGCGCTGCGCGCTGCGGTCCCGTTGCTCGCACTCGCGAACGAGGTTGAGATATTCACGGCGCGCGAAGACGAGCCCCGTAACGGTCCCGACCAAGCGGCAACCTATCTTTCGCGCCACGGCATTCATGCCCGCGTCAAGATCGTCGACAAGGACGGTCGGGCCGATAAGCTGATCGCCGCCGAAGCCCAGGCGGGGCGCGCCGACTATATCGTGATGGGCGCCTATGGCCGCGGCCGCGTGATGGAAACTTTTGGCGGCGTCACGAAGCGTATGCTGCAGGACAGCAAGCTTCCGCTCCTCCTCGGGCATTGACCGGGAAGTCGTGGCGGCCTGCGAAGATTTGATGGCAGGCACGGCGCGGTCGCGCGGACACCCGCCCTTTCCAGACGAATGAAGGTCGCTCCCAAATTTCACGCGGCAAATATTTTGCCATGCCAGGTAACGATAATGCCGAACGAGGGCGCCCATCATCGAGCGGATTTTCCCAGAATCCTGATTGTCGAGGACGATCCGGCAGTGCGTCGCTCCTTGCTTTTATTGCTGAAAGGACGCGGCTTCGACGTGGTCGCCTATCCCGCTGCGGCGCAGGCTCTCGCCGACGCCGCGGCCTGTCCGCCGGCTTGTCTCGTGACCGATTTCCGCCTCGACGATCAGGACGGGATTGCATTGCACGCAGCGATGCTGGCGGGGGGGTGGAGGGGACCGGCGGTGCTGATTTCCGCATTTGGATCGAACGAACTGTCGGACCGCGCGCGCGCGGCGGGCTTCGCGGCGGTCTTTGACAAACCGCTCCGCGAGCATGCCTTGGTGGATACCGTCCGTCGGCTGACCGACGCCAAAGGGTGAAACACGCCTCACGGCCCGGTGCCATTGCATCCGTAGCTTTGCGCATATTGGCGCGAGTCGCGGCGGCCTAGCTTGTTCGCCACAACATGAAGGCAGGGCTCATGAAAACGATATTATTGCTGGTCCACGACGATGAAGGTCAGGACGCCCGGCTCGAGGCTGCGCTTGAGATCGTGCGCGCGCTCGATGGGCATTTAGCCTGCATCGATGTGACGCCCAGTCCGATCATCGCGGGCGATCTTTATGTCGGCTTTGGCGAGGCCGCGATCATTTCGGACGAGCGCGGCAGCGAGGCGGCGAACAAGATCGCGGTACGCGACAGGCTGTCGCGTGAGGATGTCGACTGGAGCTGGGTCGATGCCACGGGCGATATCGCCAGTTGCGTCACGAACCGGGCGAGCTTTTCCGACCTGATCCTCCTCAACCGCGCGCTCGACGACCATCGGGTTCCCGACATGCGGGGAATCGTGTCGCGCGTGCTGGGCCACACGCATACGCCGATCGTGGCGATGCCGCCCTCGCTCGACCGCTTCGAATTCGACCGCGCGCTGGTCGCCTGGGGCGGTCGCTCGTCGGCCGCTGCGGCGCTTCGTGCCTGCGTTCCGCTGCTCGCGCTCGCCGCGCGGGTCGAGATATTCACGGCGGGCGACGCGGGCGCCGACAATGACGCCGATCCCGCCGATGCCGCGATCTACCTGTCGCGCTACGGCATCGCCACCGAGACGCGCATGACCGACCGCGGCGGCGATCGGGTCGATCGGCTCATTGCCGAAGAATGCCGGCGGTGGCGGGCGGACTATGTCGTGATGGGCGCCTATGGCCGGGGCCAGTGGTGCGAGGTTTTCGGCGGAGTTACAAAGCGAATGCTGCGCGACAGCACCGTCCCGCTGCTGATGTGTCATTGAGCGATCCGGCGGGCCGGGGCGCTATCCGGATTGTCCTGCCGCCTGCCGTCCGCAAGCGCCCCTCAGCCTCCGCGTTCTTCCGGAAACTCGGTCGGCGGCGGACCTGGCTGCGTTTCGGGGACGACCGGCGTTTCCTGCGGAACCGTCAGCGGCTGATCCTCGGGTGCCTGATCGGGCCGCTCGGGAAGGGGCTTTTCGGGACGTTCGGGCGGCTCTGTGTTCGGGCACTCCGCGGGATGGGCTGGCCCTCCAGCGTGGGAAAAGGCGGTATCGTCCATTTTCGGTTCCTTCGCCGTTTGGCTTCGCAGGCCGGTTCGGGCCAAATCCTAGCGCAGCGGCGCGGTGCAGGGATTACGTAGACATCCCTACCGCGCACCGGGGACTCGGCATCGCGCCAGCCCTTAGAGTATGTCGAGCGGCAGTTTCAGATAGCGTGTGCCGTTGCTTTCGGGCTCGGGAAGATGTCCGGCACGCATATTGATCTGGATCGACGGGAGGATGAGCTTCGGCATCGACAGGGTCCGGTCGCGCGCCTCGCGCATCGCGACGAATTCGTCCTCGCTCACGCCTTGATGGACATGCACGTTCGAGGTGCGTTCGGACGCAATCGTAGTTTCCCAGGCGTAGGCGTCGCGCCCCGGCGCTTTGTAGTCGTGGCAGAGGAAGGCGCGCGTTTCGCCCGGAAGCGCGAGCAGCCGGCGGATCGAGCGATAGAGCGTGCGTGCGTCGCCGCCGGGGAAATCGGCTCGCGCCGTTCCATAGTCGGGCATGAACAAGGTGTCGCCGGTGAACAGCGCATCGCCGATGATCCACACCATGCAGGCGGGCGTGTGTCCCGGCGTGTGGAGCACGATCCCCTCGGTTGCACCGAGCCGGAAGGTTTCGCCATCGTCCATCAGCCGGTCGAACTGCGATCCGTCGCGGGCGAAGCGATCATCCTCGTTGAAAATGTCGCCGAACACCGTTTGCACCGTCTTGATATGCCGCCCGATGACGATCCGGCCGCCGAGCTTTTCCTGCAGATAGGGCGCGGCCGACAGGTGATCGGCATGGGCATGGGTTTCTATCTGCCATTCGACGGTCAGGCCCTGGGTGCGAACATGGTCGATAATTGCATCGGCAGAGGCATGGCTCGTGCCGCCCGACGGCTGGTCGAAATCGAGCACGCTGTCGATGATCGCGGCGGCGCGTGTCGCGGGGTCGTGGACGACGTGCGTGGCGGTGAAGGTCGCTTCGTCGAAAAAGGTGCGGACGACGGGAGTTTTTCCCGAGCGGCGCGCGGCTTCGATCGTGGCGGCGGCCTTGTGGCGGTGGAGATCGATCATCGGACAATCCTATAATATTATATATTGCTAATGTAATGATGAGGCGGCGGAAGTCCAGTCGCGGCCTATTCGATCCCGCACAGCAGCCGCAGCCGCCATGCGGCGACCTGCACCGCAGCCTGCGCTTCGGCGAGGCGCGCCGTGGCTGCGATCGCCTCGCGCTCGGCATCGAGTTCGGCGAGCGGCGGCCTTGCCCCCGATCGCACTTCGAGCCGCGTGCCGCGCAGCGCCTCCCGCGCGGCCGTGTCGCCCTCGCGCGCGGCATCGAGCCCGCGTTCCGCGCTTTCGAGGCCGCTCCAGGCTTCGATCACAGCCTGCATCAGCTCGTCGCGCGCCTGTCGCAGCCGGGCTTCGCTCGCCGTCAGGTTGGCGCGTGCCTCGCGAACGCGCGCACTCCCCGCGCCGCTGTCGAAAAAGGTCCAGCGGCCGCGGAGCCCCACGGTGACGCTATCGGCGCGATAGTCGGGGAAAAACTGGTCGCGGACGCGCGCGCCCTCGGCAAATACGCCAACGGTCGGGCGATTGCTCGCCTTGGCGGCGCGAACCCCGGCCTCGGCGCCTTCGACGCTCGAACCCGCCTGCGCGAGCATGACATTGGCGAGCGTCGCTGCATCGAGGGCCTCACCGAGCGATGAAGGCACCTTTGGTCGCGGCGGCAGCGGAGACAATTTGCCCGCCGGCTTGCCGGTCAGCCGTTCGAAGCGCGCTTCGGCCGCCGCCAGCCGCCCTTGCGATTGGACGAACCCGGCGAGCCCCTCGGCGCGGCGCGCCTTTGCCTGCGCGACATCGCTGCTGGTCGCATCGCCGATGTCGTAGCGCAGCCCTGCGTGGCGGACGATCTCGTCGAGCGCAGCGACCAGCCCGGAATAGCTTGCCACCATCTCGCGCGCGGTCAGCACCTCGGCATAGCTCGACACGGTTGCGAGCGTCAGATTCTGCCGCGCCATGTCGGTGCCAAGCCTTGCGGCGCGCTGTCCAGCGGCGGCCTGGCCGATCGCCGAGGCAATGCGTCCGCCGGCGTAGAGTGGATATTCGCCGACGAGTTGGACCGCGTTCGGCGTGACGTCGCCAGCGGTCAGCCCGAAATAGCCGCCCGGATCGAGCCTCCCGTAACCGATGCTGCCTTCGACACGCGCCGTCGGTCCCGCCGCCGCCCGCGCCTGCGCGAGCTGCGCATCGGCGGCCTCGGCCTCAGCTTCGGCCGTGACCAGCGCGGGCGAATGCGCGCGCGCCTCGGCGATCGCGGTTTCCAGATCCTGCGCCTGGGCGATAGCAAGCGGGTACAGCGCGGTGACGACCGCAATCATGCGGAAACCGGCACGCCTCACTTAAAGGCGACACCCTGCCGCACGCCGAGCCGCTTGAAGAGCATCGCGGCGGGGCAGAAGCCCGTGAAGCTCGCCTGGATCAGGTTGAGGCCGGCGAAGACGGCGAGGCCGATCCAGTAGGGATGCACGAGCCAGACGAGCGCGATGCTCAAGAGGACGATGAAGCCGGCGAAACGCAGGACGGCACGATCGACGTTCATGGGATTATCCTTTCGTCAGAAGCGGAGTTTCTTGATGCCGAGGGCATGCATCGCGAGCTTTTCGTAGAAGGGCTCGCTCTCGCCCTTGCGGATTTTGCGCAGGAAATATTTCTCGAAGCCGATCTTGGCGAAATGCACCCATTTGCCGGACGACGACCAGTTGACGTTGCGCGGCGGGATCTGCGGCTGGGCGACGAAGGCGACGCCGCCGTCGCCGAAATCGGCCAGGCAGACCGCGTTCCAGGTCGCCTCATGCACCGGCGGCTTTCCGTCGACCTCGAGTTTCAGGTTCTGCCCGATCGCGGTGACCATCGATTCGATCATGAAACCGGTCTTCGGCACGCCGACGGGGACCGGGGTCGGGCCGACCGGCGGGATGGCGACGCAGACGCCCAGCGAATAGACATTGGTGAAGGTCGGGTTGCGCTGATGCTTGTCGGCGAGGATGAAGCCGCGCGGGTTGGTAAGCCCTTCGATCCCGAACACCGCATCGACGCCGCGGAAGGCGGGGAGCAGCATCGAATAGCCGAAGGGCAGGTCGTGCTTCGCCTTGATGCTGCCGTCCTCGGCGACTTCCTCGACATGCGCCAGGCCGGGCTCGAAGCTCGTGACCCGGGCGTTGGTGATCCATTTGACATGGCGGTTCCTGAACTCGCTCTCGAGCAGACCCTTGGTGTCGCCGACGCCGTCGAGACCGAGATGCCCGATATAGGGTTCGGCGGTAACGAAGGTCATCGGCACCTTGTCGCGAATCTTGCGGCGCTTGAGCTCGGTGTCGAGGATCAGCGCGAATTCATAGGCGGGCCCGTAGCAGGAGGCCCCCTGCGCCGCACCGACGACGATCGGGCCCGGATTTTCGCAGAAGCGGTCGAACGCGTCGGCGGCGGCGGACGCATGATCCGTCGAACAGATCGACACGGTGTTGGCGTCGGGGCCGAAACCCTCGATCTCGTCGAAAGCGAGGTGGGGACCGGTCGCGATCACCAGATAATCATAATCGACTGACGATCCGTCGTTCAGTTCGATCCGGTTGTCCTTGGGGTGGACCCATCTGGCGCCGACCGCAGTGAAACCGATACCCTTGCGCTTCATCACCGGGGGCAGGTGGACGCGGATCGCTTCGGGCTCGCGCCAGCGCACCGCGACCCATGGGTTGGAAGGCACGAACCAGTAATCTTCCTGGTCGCAGACGACCATGACCTCCGCCTTGCCCTTTACGGCTTCGCGAATTTCATAAGCGGCGATCGTGCCGCCGAGGCCGGCACCCAGAACGACGATCCGCGGCAACGACATATCTCTCTCCTTGTTCGAGGCGCGTGAGGCTCCGGCACCTTTCGATGCGGCCCGGTCGATATATATTATAGTTGCATAATATTAGCACTACGTAATATTAGCAATGTTGAAATTTTGTGGCGCTCGCTAGCGTGTCCATCAACCGAGGAGTTTGATCATGCTGAGCCTGTTCTGCCGTCCGCGATATAAGGGGATTCCCGCACAGGAACTTGCCGGCCTGTCGGTCGTGTGCGGGTGAGCGCCATGTCCCGCCGCTTCATCCTGCCCGCAGCGATGGTCACGCTTTCGCTGACGTTTTCGGCATGCGACGGCGGCGCATCCTTGCCGGCCGATCAGGCAGCCGAGGTGAAGGGCGAATCGCTGGTTCTCCGGTCCGTCGCCGTTACCGAATGGAAAGATGTCGGCGCGCTCGTCACCAGCGTCGACATGGCCGATGCGCGCGCGCGCATCCCCGGCATCCTCGAAAGCCTGACCGTCCGCGAGGGCGATCTTGTCCGCAAGGGACAAGTGATCGGCCGCGTCGTCGACAGCAGGCTCGGCTACGAAGGCGCGGCTTATGGCGCGCAGGCGGCCGCGGCGCAGGCGCAGGTCGCGCAGGCCGAGGCCGAGCTGGCGCGCGTCAAATATCTCCACGCCAACGGCGTCTATGCCCAGGCGCGGCTCGATCAGGCCGAGGCCGCGGCGCGCGCCGCGCGGGCGCAGGTCAACGCGGCGAAGGCGCAGCAATCGGCGGTCGGCGCGGTTGCGGGACAGGGCGCGGTCGTCGCTCCCTCGGCAGGGCGCGTCCTGATGGCGCAGGTTCCTGCGGGCTCCGCCGTCGCGGCCGGCACATCGATTGCGACGATCACCTCGGGGCCGATGGTATTGCGCCTCGAGCTTCCCGAAACATTGGCGGGCAAGGTGCGCGTCGGTAGCGCGGTCCTGGCGACGGGCCTGGCAGACGGTGCGAAGGGCGTTGCCCCGCACGCGACCGTCAGCCGTGTCTATCCCGCGGTGACTGGCGGGCAGATGGCCGCGGACGTCCGGATACCGGGACTTGCGAGCAATATGGTCGGCCGCCGGATCACCGCGCGGGTCGCGACCGGCGAGCGGCAGGCGCTCGTCGTCCCAGGGGGCTTCGTCGAAACCAGCTATGGCATCGATTATGTGACGATCCGCGTCGGCAAGGATTCGGCGTCGCGCGTGCCGGTCCAGATCGCGCCGTCGGACGACCCGGCACGCGTCGAAATCCTCTCGGGCGCGGCCACGGGCGATACGCTGATCGCACCGCCGGCCGGGGCGCGCCGATGAGCCTTGGCATCTCCGGTCGGCTGACGCGCGCGACGATCCAGAGCCCGCTGACGCCGCTGATGCTGCTCGCGGCGATCCTTGTCGGGCTGCTCGCGATTCTGACGATCCCGCGCGAGGAAGAGCCGCAGATCAGCGTGCCGATGGTCGACCTGATGGTCGCCGCGCCCGGCCTGTCGGCGAGCGATGCGGTCGAACTGGTCGGCAAGCCGCTCGAGACGATCGTCAAAAGCGTCGATGGCGTCGAGCATGTCTATACGCAGGCCGAGGATGACGGGGTGTTGGTCACCGCGCGTTTCCTGGTTGGTTCGGATCCCGACGATGCCGCGACGCGCATCAACGAGCGACTGTCGGCGAACATGCACCGCATCCCGGCGGGCATCGCAGCGCCGCAGGTGACGGTGCGCGGGATCAGCGACGTGCCGATCGTCGTGCTGACGCTGTCGCCCGAGCCCGGTGCGCGCGGCGAATGGACCGAGCAGGCGCTGCACGCGCTCACGACCCGGCTGCGCACCGAGGTTGCGAAGGTCGACGATGTCGGGCTGACCTTCATCGCGGGCGGGCAGGAGGAACAGCTTCGGGTCACGCCCGACCCCGCGAAGCTGGCCGCGCACGGGGTATCGCTCGGCACGCTGATGGACGCGGCAGCGCAGGCGAACCGCAGCTTCCCGCTCGGCACGGTGCGCGAAGGCGGTGCGGCGACGGCGGTGGTTGCGGGGCAGACGGTGCGGAGCGCGGCCGAGCTGGCGACGATCACCGTGCGCGGGGCGAACGGCAGCCCCGTCTATCTGCGCGACGTCGCGACGGTGACGCAGGGACCGGGCGAGGAGCAGGCGCGCGCGTGGCGCTGGGCGAAGGGCGGGGACGGACGCTGGTCGATGGCGCCCGCGGTCAGCCTCGCCGTCTCGAAGCGTTCGGGTGCCAACGCCGTGAACGTCTCGCACGCCGTCGTCGCGCGGGTCGAAGCGCTGCGCGGCACGCTGATTCCCGCCGGAGTCGATGTCGCGGTCACCCGCAACTATGGCGAGACCGCCAACGAAAAAGCGAACGAGCTGATCTTCCACCTCGGCCTTGCCACCGTGTCGATCGTCATCCTGATCGGCTTTGCGATCGGCTGGCGCGAGGCGGCGGTGACCGCGGTGGTGATCCCGACGACGATCCTGCTCACCATGTTCGCATCGAACCTGATGGGCTTCACGATCAACCGCGTCAGCCTGTTCGCGCTCATTTTTTCGATCGGCATCCTCGTCGACGACGCGATCGTGATGATCGAGAATATCGCGCGCCACTGGGCGATGGCCGACGCGCGGAGCCGCATCGATGCGACGGTCGATGCCGTCGCCGAGGTCGGGAACCCGACGATCATCGCGACGCTGACCGTCGTTGCGGCGTTGCTGCCGATGCTCTTCGTCTCCGGGTTGATGGGCCCCTATATGGCACCGATCCCGATCAATGCTTCGGCGGCGATGCTCTTCTCCTTCTTTGTCGCGGTGATCATCGCGCCGTGGCTGATGGTGCGCTTTGCCAGAAATGCGCTGGCGCACGGCCACGACGACCATGCGACCGGCGGCAAGCTGGGCGTGCTTTACGGCCGCGTCGCGGCCCGCGTGATCCGCGACCGCAAGAGCGCGCGGAATTTCCTGATCGCGGTCGGCGTCGCGACGCTCGTTGCCTGCTCGATGTTCTATTTCAAGGCGGTGACGGTGAAACTGCTCCCATTCGACAACAAATCGGAGGTGCAGCTCGTCCTCGACATGCCCGAAGGCACCTCGCTCGAGACGACGGGGCGCACGCTCGACGCCGCAGCGGCCGTGGCACGGCAATTGCCCGAAGCGCGCTCGATGGAGGCTTATGCGGGCACCGCGGCGCCGTTCAATTTCAACGGCCTCGTCCGCCATTATTTCTTGCGCAGCCGTCCCGAGATGGGCGATGTGATGGTGACGCTCGCGCCCAAGGACGAGCGCGACCGGTCGAGCCACGCGCTCGCGCTCGACCTGCGTGACAAGCTGAAAAAGGCGTTGCCGCTGCCCGCCGGTGCGTCGATCAAGGTCGTCGAGACACCGCCGGGCCCGCCGGTGCTCGCGACGATGCTCGCCGAAATCTATGGCCCCGACGAGGCGACGCGGCGCCGGACCGCCGAGCAGGTCGAGAAATTGTTCCGCACCATCCCCTATGTCGTCGATGTCGACAACAGTTTCGGCGTGCCGCGCCCGCGGCTGCGCCTCGTCCCCGACCGCGCGCGGATGGACGCCTATGGCATTTCGGAGCGCCAGCTCTTCGACAGCATCGGCGCGCTGCTTGGCGGACAAACCGTCGGCTATGCGCCGCGTGGGCAGGGGCGTGATCCGCTGCCGATCCGCATTGCACTCGATCAGTCGCAGCGAACGTGGAGCGCCAGCCTCGCCGCGACGCCGGTCGCGAGCATGGGGCCGGGCGGACGGCTCGTTCAACTGGGCGAGATCGTCGAGGCGCGCGAGGAAAAGGGTTCGCCGGCGCTGTTCCGCCGCAATGGCCGCGCCGCCGACATGGTCACCGCCGAACTCGCGGGCGACTATGAGGCGCCGATCTATGGCATCTTCGCGGTCGACGATGCGATCGAGGCGTTCGACTGGAAGGCGCACGGGATGACGAAACCCGTCATCCGCTTCAACGGCCAGCCCGAGAATGAAGCGGTGCCGACTTTGCTGTGGGACGGCGAGTGGGAGATCACCTGGGTGACCTTCCGCGACATGGGCGCGGCCTTCATGGTCGCGCTGCTCGCCATCTATGTGCTCGTCGTCGGGCAGTTCAGGAACTTCAAAATCCCGCTCGTCATCCTGACGCCGATCCCTTTGACGCTTGTCGGCATCGTGCTCGGGCACATGCTGTTCGGGGCACCCTTCACCGCAACCTCGATGATCGGCTTCATCGCGCTCGCGGGGATCATCGTGCGCAACTCGATCCTGCTCGTCGATTTTATCAACCACGCGAAACGGCCTGAAAAGCCGCTGCGCGAAACCTTGATCGAGGCCGGGATGATCCGCTTCAAGCCGATCGTGCTCACCGCGGCGGCGGCGATGATCGGCGCGGCGACGATCCTGACCGACCCGATCTTCCAGGGTCTCGCCATATCTTTGCTCTTCGGGCTTGCCTCCTCGACACTGCTGACGGTGCTGGTTATTCCCGCGATCTACATCGTCCTCCGCGACGATGGCCGCGAAGGAAGCCTCTCTCCATGACAAAGCCGACCGACCTCTCGATCCTCAAGCGCGATGCGCATGAAATGGCGGGTTATCTCAAGCTGCTCGCGAACCCCGAGCGCCTGCTGATGCTGTGCCAGATGGACGAGCGCGAGGTATCGGTGGGCGAACTGACCGAGATTTCCGGCCTGTCCCAGTCGGCGGTGTCGCAGCACCTCGCGCGTTTCCGCAAGCAAGGGATCGTGTCGCTGCGCGGCGAGGCGCAGACGCGATATTACAGTCTGTCGGACCCGAAGATGCAGCGGATTATCGCGGCACTGTGTGAGGCCTGCCGCGGCGAATAGACACGACACGCGCCCCTCCCGATGGGGGCGGGTGGGATGGGATACCTTGTTGAGAGCGTTTGCGCTAAATCAACGCCGGACGTACCGCAATCGTCTAGTCGGATCCGGTTGTCGACCGGGCCCGCGCGAAAGATACTCATGGCGGACGAAATCGAACTGAAACTCGAACTCAGCCCTAGCGCTGCGGTTGCCATCGAAGCGTCCGGCCTGCTGCCAGGCGGGTCGACCCGTGCCCGGCAATCGTCGATCTATTTCGACACCCCTGATCACGCTCTCGATCGCGCGGGGGTTTCGCTTCGTATCCGCAAATCGGAAGGCAAGCGGGTGCAGACGATCAAGGCGGCGGTCGCCAGCACCGCAGGCCTGTTCGCGCGATCGGAATGGGAACGCGCCGTCATGGACGACATTCCGGTCTTCGATGCCGCAACCTCCTTGCCGAACAGTCTCGACGACTGCATCGACACCGTCGCGCCCATTTTCGAAGTAGCGGTCGACCGGCGTAGCTGGATCATCGCGGAGGGCGATGCGACGATCGAAGTCGTCCTCGATCGGGGCGAGGTTGCCGCTGGCGATCGCCAGTCTTCGATCTGCGAAATCGAGCTGGAGCTGAAATCGGGCGCTCCCTCCGCCTTGTTCGCCCTCGCACGCAAGCTCGATGCCGTCGCGCCAGTGCGCCTGGGCGTCCTGACCAAGGCGGAACGCGGCTATCGACTGGCCGGACCGGCACCCGCCATGTTCAAGGCCGAACCCGTCCTGCTCGCCGACGGAACAGCCCCGGGCCGAGCGTTTGCGATCGTCGCGCAGAGCTGCATACGGCAGTTCCGGCTCAATGAGGCGCTATTGTTGGCCGAGGGAAGCGCCGGCGCGCTGCATCAAGCACGCGTGGCGCTCCGCCGGCTGCGCTCGGCTTTTTCGATCTTCCGGCCGATCATCGGTGAATTGGGCTCGGCGCTTGCCGCAGACCTGCGCTGGCTGGCAGCGGAGTTGGGGGAAGCGCGCAATCTTGACGTGCTCTTGGCACGGACCCGGCCCGGTTCGCTGCACGACCATGTCGCCTTGGCGCGCGACGCGGCCTATCGCCGCGTTGGCGAGGTTTTGGAGATGCCGCGGACGCGGCAGTTGATGCTCGATCTGGCGGAGTGGATCGCGCGCGCCGGCTGGCCCGGACCTGCGGAAGAAGACTTGCCGGCGCGCGCCTACGCGGTCGCGGCGCTCGACCATTGCTACCGCCGCGCGAGGAAACGGGGCCGCAAACTCGCGGGCCTTGACGACGCCGACCGGCACGAGGCGCGCAAGGCGGCCAAGAAGCTGCGCTATGCGGCGGAATTCCTGGGCAGCCTGTTCGTCCGCAAGCGCGACCGCCGACGTTATGCAGAATTCATCGCATCGCTGCAGGCGTTGCAAGACCAGCTTGGCGCGCTCAACGATCTGGCGATGGCGGCCCTTGTCCTTGAAAAACTAGGGGTCGCGGGCGATGCCGAGGCGTCGCGGTTGACGGCGGAAGGTCAGAAAAAGAAGCTCCTTCGCGCCGCAGAGGCTGCGCATGGACAATTGTTCGATCTGAAGCGATTCTGGCGTTAGGGTGGCTTGGCCCCGCCGTTAGGGTCAGACGCGCCGCAGCAGGCCGACGATACGGATCAGGAAGGCGGTCGACCAGCCGATCATGAGGATGCCGTTGATCCCTTCGATCGCCGACACGAGCCGCCATGGTTTCGCCATCACATCGTCGCTGTAGCCGATGGCGCCATAGGTGATCGTCGAGAAATACACCGCCTCGCGCAGGCTATCGATCGCGCCGATGACGAGGAAAGTCAGTGCATAGACCCAGATTTCGACCCCATGCAGACCGATGAGGGTAAGGATCGCGAAGAGCAGCGTGCCGAGGCCGCGCAAGGAGGCGGGGTGCATGTGGCCGCCGGCCTCCTGCTGCGCCTCGAGGCGGAGGAGCCGCGCCAGCAGGATCAGCCCCGCGCCGTGGATGAGCACGGTTACCGTCACCATGAGCGTCGCGAGCAGCAGTTCGCGGATCATGGCCGCGGCGCCGACGGGGTGCGCATGTTTGGGCGCGTCACTCGAACCTTGCTCATCGACATGTCGCGTTGCCGTTCCTTCCGGTGGAGCGGCACAGGGTGCAATAGGTGACCGTCTGGCGGGATTGGTAGAACTACCTAGGGCCGCCGGGTGCGGCGCGGTATTCCGGCTCGAAGTTCCCGGCGTCCTTGGGCTTATGACCATTGACCCCGATCAATGACCTCGCCCGCGCATCGGTCCAAATGCCCGCAATCGCAGGAGAAGCAATATGCGCAATATCTTGGTCCATGCCGACGACGGTCCGGGGATGAAGGCCCGGTTCGAGAGCGCGCTGGCGATCGGCAAGCGGCGGCGGTCGCACTTGAATTTCGTGATCAGTTCGCCCTTTCAGCAGTTCATCGCCACCGATCCGTTCGGCGGCATGTATCTGGCGAGCGATCAGCTGAGCAAGGCGCAGCAAGCCGACGAAGCACTCGCCGGCCGCCTGCGCGCGGATCTGGAGCGCGAGGATGTGCCGTGGGACGTCAGCGTGTCCGACGGCGACGTCGTATCGACGCTCGCGCTGGCCGCGGCGCTGGCCGATCTCACGATCGTTTCGCTGGGGACCGCGGATCGGCGCCGCAGTTTTACGCCGCCGATGATGGCCGGGGATATTGCCATGGCTGTTCCCGCTCCGGTTCTCGCCATTCCCGAACCCTGCGGTCCCGTCGATCTCGATGCGCCGGTGATGGTCGCGTGGAACGGTAGCCCGCAGGCGGCGCACGCGATCCGCGCTGCGGTGCCGTTGATGGCCAACGCCAGCAGAATCCTTCTCGTGACCGTCGGAGAGGCCCGGGGGCAGGTCGCCGCGGACGACGCGCTGCGCTATCTCTCGCGCCATGATCTTCATGCCGAGCTGCGCGAGGTCGGGCGCGGTGCCGAGACGATCGAAGAGACGCTCGAGCGCGCGGCGGTCGAGCTGGGGGCGGGCATGATCGTGATGGGCGCATTCGGGCATACCCGCTTGCGTGAGACGGTTTTCGGCGGCGTCACGCGCTATTTGCTCGAAGCGGCGCCGGCTCCCTTGCTGTTGATGCACTGATCCCCAGCGGCTCGCTGCTTTCCAATGGTCACCGCCTGCTGTACGGCGGCGGCGTGACCGACTGCGCCGCCTGTGTCGTACGAAACCGCGCGATTTGCGCGAGCCTCGACGCGACCGAGCTTGCGGACCTGGGCAAGATGGGGCGCAGGCAGAAGGTCCGGCAGGGTCAGACGTTGTTGTGGGAAGGCGATGGCGCGCCCGTGGTCGCGAATGTGCTCGACGGTGTGCTGAAGCTGGTCGTATCGACCGCCGACGGGCGCGAGCAGATCGTCGGCGTCGTCTTTCCGTCCGATTTCATCGGCCGCCCGTTCGGCAAGGAGAGCCCGTACAGCGTCACCGCGATGACTGACGCCGAAGTGTGCATTTTCAACCGCAACAGTTTCGACGAATTCGCCAGCTCGCACCCCGACCTCCAGCAGAAATTGCTGCGCCGCACGCTCGACGAGCTCGATCGCGCGCGGCACTGGATGATGCTGCTCGGGCGCAAGTCGGCGACGGAAAAGGTCGCGTCCTTCCTGCTCGAAATGTCCGGGCGCCTGTCGGGGCGGGGGTGCGATGCGGGTTCGACGCGCGGCGCCTTCGAACTGCCCTTCGGTCGCCAGCAGATCGCCGATATATTGGGGCTGACGATCGAGACGACGAGTCGCCAACTCACCAAAATGCGCGCCGACGGTGTGATCGACCTGCCCTCGCGCCGCGAGATCGTGATCCACGACCGCGCGGCGATGGAGGATATGGCGGGCTGACCGTCGGCGCGAGTTGGGGACGCTCAGAAGCGGAAGGCGACGCCGGCGCTGATCACCCAGGGATCGAGTTTGTGCTTGGTGCGCAGCACCTCGGTCGCCCCGGCGAACCAGTGCGCGGCCGGGCGCAGGAAATAGCGCTTGGCATCGAGCGTAACCGCCAGCCCCTTGGCATTCACGGGCACATCGATGCCGGCCTGCAGCGCGACGCCCAGCGTGTCGTCCATCTTCTGCCGCGTCGCGCCGAGCGCGACGGCCGTCGCGCCGGGCTTTTCGTCGATGAAGATGAAATAGCTCGGCCCCGCACCCACATAGGGCCGAACGCCGCCCTCCGTGCCGAAATGATATTTGAGCGTCAGCGTCGCGGGGACGATGTTCGCATTGGACACCAGCCCCGCCCCGGCGAGCCCGCCGCGCCCGACGACGTCATGCTGGGTGACGCCCGCGATCGTTTCGACCGAGATATTGTCGGTGACGAAATATTCGATCGCGACGGTCGGGACGACATTGTCGTCCGCCTTGGTCTGCGCGTCCGCGGGCAGGCCGATCAGGTCGAGCTTCACGTCCTTGATCTTGCCGTCGGGCGCCACATAGGTTGCGAGCAGCTTGAACTGGACGTCGCCGCTCTTCGCGGCGGCGTGCCCCGGTGTGGCCAGCGCGACAGCCAGGGCGGCCAGGGACATATATCGGCATTTCATGGGACTTTGCTCCTGTTGTTGACAGAGCCGTCCCTGCGCCGCGCGTCCGCCGGCCGCATTGATGGAGCACAACCAATTCGTTGATCCCGGTCAATGTTTCGCCGCCTGCGCGCGTCCAAGAGCGACCCGAAGCGCGGCGCGAAGCCGCTGGAAGCGGGGACGAGCATATGGACGGTCTAGTGATGAAAGCGGGCGGCTGGCTGGCGCTGGCGCTGTTCGCGCTGGTGATGGCGGCGCTGGCGGTCGATGCGCCGTTCGCGGTGCACATGATGATCGTCGCGGTCGCCTGTCTCGCCGTGCTCTGGGCGACGATTTCGCGGGCCGATTATGGCGCGATCGCGCGCGGCATATTGAAAATGCCCACCGACCAGGGCGTCTATGACGACGATCCCGTCCGCTGGGGTGTCATCGCGACGCTGTTCTGGGGCATTGCGGGGATGGCAGCGGGGCTGTTCATCGCGCTCCAGCTCGCCTTTCCGGTGCTCAACCTCAATCTGGAATATACGACCTTCGGGCGGCTGCGCCCGCTCCACACCTCGGCGGTGATCTTCGCGTTCGGCGGCAATGCGCTGATCGCGACAAGCTTTTACGTCGTTCAGCGCACCTGCCGCGCGCGGCTCGCCTTTCCGAACCTCGCGCGCTTCGTCTTCTGGGGATACCAGCTGTTCATCGTCCTCGCCGCCACCGGCTATCTGATGGGCGTCACCGAGGCGAAGGAATATGCCGAACCCGAATGGTATGTCGACCTGTGGCTGACGATCGTCTGGGTCGCCTATCTGGCCGTTTTCGTCGGCACGATCGTCAGGCGCCGCGAACCGCATATCTATGTCGCGAACTGGTTCTACCTCAGTTTCATCATCACCATCGCGATGCTGCACATCGTCAACAATCTGTCGATGCCCGCGAGCATCTTCGGGTCGAAAAGCTATGCCGCCTTCGCCGGGGTGCAGGATGCGCTGACGCAATGGTGGTACGGGCATAATGCGGTCGGATTTTTCCTGACCGCGGGCTTCCTCGCGATGATGTATTATTTCGTGCCGAAGCAGGCCGAGCGGCCGGTGTACAGCTACCGCCTGTCGATCATCCACTTCTGGTCGCTGATCTTCCTCTACATCTGGGCGGGTCCGCATCATCTCCATTACACCGCGCTGCCCGATTGGGCGCAGACGCTGGGCATGGTGTTCTCGATCATGCTGTGGATGCCGAGCTGGGGCGGGATGATCAACGGGCTGATGACGCTCAACGGCGCGTGGGACAAGATCCGCACCGACCCGATCATCCGCATGATGGTGATGGCGCTCGCCTTCTATGGCATGAGCACCTTCGAAGGCCCGATGATGTCGATCAAATGGGTCAACTCCATGTCGCACTATACCGACTGGACGATCGGCCACGTTCATTCGGGCGCGCTCGGCTGGAACGGCATGATCACCTTTGCCAGCGTCTATTATCTGGTACCGCGCCTGTGGGGCCGCCAGCGCCTCTACAGCCTGCGCATGGTCAACTGGCACTTCTGGCTCGCGACCGTCGGGATCGTTTTCTACGCCGCCTCGATGTGGGTCGCCGGCATCATGCAGGGACTGATGTGGCGCGAATATGGCGCCGACGGCTACCTCGTCTACAGCTTTGCCGAAAGCGTCGCGGCGATGCATCCGATGTATCTGATCCGCGCCGCGGGTGGGGCGATGTATCTCGCCGGCTTCCTCATCATGATAGTCAACGTCTGGGCGACGCTCGCGGGCAGGGTTCGCGCCGAAAAGCCGATGACCGAAACCCCCTACAGCGCCGCAGCGGACCGCCCGCTCGCGCCCGTGCCCGCCGAATAAGGAGCCCGGACAATGGCCACCCACCCCGCCGAAAAGCGCCTGAGCCACAAGAAGCTCGAGCGCAACGTCAGCCTGCTCGGCCTGTTCGCGCTCGTCGCGGTCGCGATCGGCGGCATCGTCGAGATCGCGCCGCTGTTCTGGATCGACAATACGATCGAGAAGGTCGACGGAATGCGCCCCTATACTCCGCTCGAGCTGGCGGGCCGCAACATCTATATGCGCGAGGGCTGCTACACCTGTCACAGCCAGATGATCCGCCCGTTTCGCGACGAGGTCGAACGCTATGGCCATTACAGCCTGGCGGCCGAGAGCATGTACGACCATCCCTTCCAATGGGGGTCGAAGCGCACCGGGCCCGACCTTGCGCGTGTCGGCGGGCGCTATTCGGACGAGTGGCACAAGGCGCATCTGATCGACCCGCGCAGCGTCGTGCCCGAGTCTATCATGCCGCCCTATGCCTTTCTCGCCGAGCGCGACCTATACGTCGGCGACATGCGGGGCGATCTCACCGCGCTGTCGCGCGTCGGCGTGCCCTACAGCAAGGAAGCCATCGCCGCGGCGAACGAGGATCTGAAGGCACAGGTCGATCCGGCGGCGGGCATCGATCTGCAAAAACGCTATCCAAAGGCGCAGGTGCGCGATTTTGACGGCAATCCCGATCGCTTGTCCGAAATGGATGCGCTGATCGCCTATCTCCAGATGCTCGGCACGCTCGTAGATGTCGAAAAGGCCGCGCCGCAGGAGCAGGGCGCCGCACCCGCCGCGCCGCAGGGGAAGGCGCCATGACCTACAACGACCTGCGCCATTTCGCCGACAGCTGGGGGCTGCTCGCGATGACCATCCTGTTTCTGGGCCTCGTCGCCTGGCCGTTCCGCAAGGGGTCGCGCCGCCGCAACGAAGAGGCCGCAACGATGATCTTCAAGGACGACGAGCATGGCTGACCGCAAGCGCATCGACGAAGCCACCGGCACGAGCACGGTCGGCCATGAATGGGACGGGATCGAGGAACTCGACACACCGATGCCGCGCTGGTGGCTGTGGACCTTTTACGCCAGCATCGTGTGGGCGTTCGGCTATGTCATCCTCTATCCCGCCTGGCCGCTGGTGAACAGCGCGACCGAGGGCGTGCTGGGGTGGAGCAGCCGCGGCGAGCTGGAGCAGGCGATGCAGGCGCACGCGGTGCGCCGCGCCCCGATCACCAATGCCATCGCGGCGACGGCGCTGACCGACCTGCCCGCCAAACCCGAACTGATGCAGGCGGCGGTGCAAGGCGGCGCCGCGTCTTTTCGCGTGCATTGCGTCCAGTGTCACGGCGCCGGCGGGGCGGGCGTGAGGAAGCTCTACCCCAGCCTGACCGACGATGACTGGCTGTGGGGCGGCGATCTCGCGAGCATCGAATATACGATCGCCCACGGCATCCGGAACCCCGATCACGAGGCAACGCGCATCAGCCAGATGCCCGCTTTCGGACGCGACGGCATCCTCGATGCCGCGCAGATCGCCGACCTGGTCAGCCATGTTCGCGTCATCAGCCGGCAGGAACAACCGGGCGCGGCGTCGAGGCGCGGCGAGGCACTGTTCCAGGCGAACTGCGCTGTTTGCCACGGCGCGACCGGCGCCGGCGATCGCACCGTCGGCGCGCCGAAACTGACCGACGCCGTCTGGCTCTATGGCGGCGATCGCGACAGCCTGACCGCGACGATCGCCCAGCCGCGCAACGGCGTGATGCCGCGCTGGGGCCACCGGCTCGACCCGGTGACGGTCAAGATGCTGGCGACCTATGTCTATTCGCTGGGTGGCGGCGAGAAAGCGGCGCGCGCGGCGGCGGCGGCATCCGAAGGGCAGGGAGCCGATGGCCAGCCCTGACGACCTGACCGGCGAAAACGCGCCGCTCTATGCGGCGCGCAAAGGCGTCTATCCCAAAAAGGTCGACGGCCCCTTTCGCCGCTTCAAATGGGCGATCATGGGGGTCACCCTGGCGATCTATTATGGCACCCCGTGGATCCGCTGGGACCGCGGTCCTTATGCGCCCGATCAGGCGGTGCTCGTCGACCTCGCGAACCGCCGTTTCTACATGTTCCAGATCGAAATCTGGCCGCACGAATTTTATTATGTCGCGGGTCTGCTCATCATGGCTGGGATCGGGCTGTTCCTCGTCACCAGTGCGGTGGGGCGCGCCTGGTGCGGCTATGCCTGTCCGCAAACGGTGTGGACCGACCTCTTCCAGCATGTCGACCGGCTGGTCGATGGCGACCGCAATGCGCAGATCCGGCTTGCGAACGGTCCCTGGACCTTCGAGAAGCTCGCCAAGCGCACCGTCAAATATGGAATCTATCTCGTGGTCGCCTTCTGGACAGGCGGCGCGTGGATCATGTATTTCGCCGATGCGCCGACGCTGACCGCCGATTTCTGGGCCGGACAGGCCGCGCCGGTCGCCTATGGCACTGTCGCCGTGCTCACCGCGACCACTTTCATCTTCGGCGGCTTCATGCGTGAACAGGTGTGCATCTATATGTGCCCCTGGCCGCGCATCCAGACCGCGATGATGGATGAAAAGTCGCTGCTCGTGACCTATAAGGAGTGGCGCGGCGAACCGCGCGGCAGCGTCAAGAAGGCAGAGGCGCATCCCGGCGCGTTTGGCGACTGCATCGACTGCAACCAGTGCGTCGCGGTGTGTCCGACCGGGATCGATATTCGCGAAGGGCCGCAGATCGGCTGCATCACCTGCGCGCTGTGCATCGATGCCTGCGACGGCGTGATGAAACAGGTCGGACGCCCGCGCGGGTTGATCGATTATTGCACGCTCGACGATGCTGCGATCGAAAAGACGGGCGGCGTCGGCAAACCGGTCGTGAAGACGCTGCTGCGACCGCGCACGCTCGTCTATTTCGGCATATGGAGCGCGATCGGCGCCGCGATGCTGTTCTCGCTGGGGCAGCGGACGCGGCTCGATCTCGCGGTCCAGCACGAGCGCAGCCCGCTCTATGTCCAGCTGTCCGACGGCCATATCCGCAACAATTACACGCTGAAGCTGCGCAACATGGAAACGCGCCCGCGCCGCGTCGCGGTGACGGTTGACGGGCTGAAGGGTGCCGCGCTGTGGACCGAAGCGGGGTCGCGCGAAACCGCGAAGCAGCGCATCGAAATTGCGCTCGCTCCCGACAGCGTCACGCGGCTCAAGCTGTTCATTGCGGCGCCGGGCGCCGGTCCGGCGCGGCAGGATTTCACCATCGCGACGCGCGGCCTCGACGGCGATCCGCGCGGCGACAGCGACATCATCCAGTTCGACCGGCCGGAGCCAGGACAATGACAGGAAAACGGGCCCCCAAGCCGTTCACCGGCTGGCACATGACGGCCATTCTTGTGGCCTTCTTTGCCACCGTCGTCGTGGTCAATTTCACGATGGCGCGCCTCGCCATGTCGACCTTTGGCGGCAAGGTGGTCGAAAACAGCTATGTCGCGAGCCAGCATTACAACACATGGCTCGAACGCGCGAAGGCGCAGGATCGTCTGCGATGGGCGCCGACGGTAACGCTCGATCCCGATCGGCGCGTTCGCATTGAAATTCGAAAGGATGGCCGGCCGCTCTCGGGACTGCGCGTGCGCGCGGCGGCCAGCCATCCCCTTGGGCGCACCGCTCCCGTCACGCTTCGTTTCGTGGCCGTGGAGGAGGGCGGGTGGCGCTCGGTCGAGCCGCTGGCGATGGGGCGCCAGCGGCTCGACATCCGCGTTGGGAAGGGCGGGGACAAAGCGCGCTTCCGGATCGACCTGCAATGAGCGCCGCGGCCCTGATCGAACGCGATTTTGCGGTCCCCGACATTCGCTGTGCCGGATGCATTGCCAAGCTGGAACAGGGGCTCGTCCGCGACCGGCGTATCGCCGCCGCGCGTGTCAACTTCACCGAAAAGCGCGTCCACCTCTCGTGCCTGCCCGATGCAGAGATGCCCGATCTCATCGGCGCCTTCGCGTCGCTGGGGTTCGAGGCGCATCCCGTCGGCAACGGGCCGGGTGAGACCGATCCTGCCGCGGCCGACACCCGCGAGCTGCTGCGCGCCGTCGCCGTCGCGGGCTTCGCGATGATGAACATCATGCTGCTGTCGGTGTCGGTATGGTCGGGTGCGGCGGGGGCCACGCGAGATCTCTTCCACTGGCTCTCGGCGATGATTGCGCTGCCGACGATCGCTTATGCCGGCCGGCCCTTCTTCCGTTCGGCGTGGCGCGCGCTCCGCCATCGCCAGACCAATATGGACGTACCGATCAGCATCGGCGTGCTGCTCGCGAGCGCGCTCAGTCTCCATGAAACTGCGACGCATGGGCCGCACGCCTATTTCGACGGCGCGGTCATGCTGCTCTTTTTCCTGCTCTGCGGGCGCTGGCTCGACAGCGTGATGCGCGACCGGGCGCGCGGCGGCGTTGCCGCGCTGCTGCGCAATATGGGCACGGGCGCGCTGGTGCTGCGCGGCGAAGGGTCGGGACATTGGGTCGACGCGACCGCGCTCGAGCATGGCATGGTCATGCTGGTCGCGGCGGGCGAGCGTCTTGCCGCCGACGGTGTCGTCGTGAGAGGCGAAAGCCGGCTCGATCTGTCGCTGCTCACCGGCGAAAGCGCGCCGGTCGCGGCGCATGTCGGCGACCATGTTCACGCCGGGACGCTCAATCTCGACGCGCCGATCCGGATCCGGGTGACCGCTGCCGGCGCCGATACGGCGATCGCCGACATCGCGCGGTTGATGGGCGAGGCGGCGCAGGGCAAGTCGCGCTACGTCCGCATCGCCGACCGCGCCGCGCGGCTTTATGCGCCGGCGGTCCACGCGCTCGCGCTGCTGGCCTTCGTCGGCTGGATGGTGACGGGCGCGGGATGGCATCACAGCCTGCTGATCGCGGTCGCGGTGCTCATCATCACCTGCCCCTGCGCGCTCGGCCTCGCGGTTCCCGCGGCGCAGATCGTCGCGGCGGGCGAACTGATGCGCGTCGGCGTGCTCATCAAGGACGGATCCGCGCTCGAACGCCTGGCCGAAGTCGACTGCGCGCTGATCGACAAGACCGGCACGCTCACGCTCGGCCGTCCCGTCGCGCTCGATCTGGACGGGCTCGGCGTTCAAGCCGAAGGATTGCTTCTCGCGCTGGCGCAGGTCAGCCGTCATCCGCTGAGCGAGGCCTTGCTCCGCGATCTGACGGCGCGCGGGATCGAGCCCGAAGCCGTGGAAGATATCCGCGAAATCCCCGGCTTCGGCGTCGAGGCCATGTGGAAGGGACTCAGGGTGTCGCTTGGCCGGCCGCACCAGAATTTGAACGACAGCGCGCTCGCCACGCAGCTTTCGATCGATGGGGAAGCGGTGGCGACCGTCCACTTCGCCGACCAGCTTCGTCCCGATGCCCGCAGCGCGGTTGACGCGCTGCGGGCGGAGGGGCTCGATGCGATGATCCTGTCGGGCGACCGCGCCGAAGCCGTCGCGCCGGTGGCGCGGGCGCTTGGCATGACGGCGCAGACGGGCATGAGCCCGCAGGACAAGCTCGCGGCGATCGCGCGGCAGGCGGGGCTGGGGCGCAAGGTCCTGATGATCGGCGACGGGCTGAACGATGGCCCCGCGCTTGCGGCGGGCCACGCATCGATGGCGCCGGGCTCGGCGAGCGATGTCGGCAAGAACGCCGCCGACTGCATCTTTTTGGGCGACCGCATGATGCCAGTGGTCCAGACGCTCCGCATCGCGCGGCGGACGCAGGCGATCGTCCGGCAGAATTTCGCGCTGGCGATCGGCTATAATGTCGTTGCCGTGCCGCTAGCCTTTCTGGGGCATGTAACGCCGCTCGTCGCGGCGCTCGCGATGTCGGGATCGTCGCTCCTCGTCGTCGGTAATGCGATGCGGCTGAAAAGGGCGATCCGGTGAACGGGCTCGTTTTTCTGATCCCGATCGCGTTGGGCCTCGGACTCCTCGGGCTCGCGGCCTTTTTCTGGTCGCTGCGCCGGGGGCAGTTCGAGGACCTCGACGGCGCTGCGCTGCGCATCTTCGTCGAGGATGAAGAGGACCGGGCCGCATGATCGTTCGGGCGTTCGCCTCGTTCGCGGGGGTGGCCGGGCTCGCGCTGGCGCCGTTGACCGGCGACACGCGGGTGCTGGTGGTCCCCGATTGCGGCGGCGGCCGGCACATCATGATCGTGCCGGACGATGCGGACACGCCCACGGAAGAGGGTGGAGGCTGCGCGAAGGCGTGCCACGCGATGACCGACCGGCGCCACGGGCCGACCGGCGCCCGGAAGGGCTGCTGCTGATGATCCTCTTGATCTGCGTCAATGCGATGTCGCATCCGGCAACCTAGGCAAGCGCAATGTGGAGTTATCACCCCGATCTTCTGGCGACCCCGGTGCCGCGCTACACAAGCTACCCGACCGCCGTCGAATTTGCCGATGACGTCGGCGCTGACGATTATGCGGCCGCGCTTGACCGGATCGAACCGGCCACGCCGGTCTCGCTCTACGTCCATATCCCGTTCTGCGACCAGATTTGCTGGTATTGTGGCTGCAACACAGGCGCGGCCAACCGCACGCAGCGGCTGGCGGACTATCTGGCGGCGCTGCGATCCGAAATCGCCGACGTCGCCAGGCGGCTAGGCGGCCGCGCGCGCGTTCAGCGGATAGCGTTTGGAGGCGGCAGCCCCAATGCGATCGCGCCGGTCGATTTCGTCCGCCTGCTCGACCGGATCCTGACCGTCTTCGACGCCATCGCGCCGGAAATCTCGATCGAGATCGACCCGCGCGGCTTTTCGGCCGATTGGGCGCGCGTTCTCGCGGCATCGGGCGTCGCGCGCGTCAGCCTTGGGGTGCAGACATTTTCACCGCAAATCCAGCACGCGATCGGGAGGATCCAGCCGCTCGCCGATATCGAAAATGCCGTGGCAAGTCTTCGCTTGCGCGGGATCGACGCGATCAATTTCGATCTGATGTACGGATTGCCGGGGCAGGGCCTCGACGATCTCGACGCGACGCTCGACGAGACAATCCGGCTCGCGCCAGGCCGCGTCGCGCTATTCGGCTATGCGCATCTCCCCGCGATGATCCCGCGCCAGCGCCGTATCGATGCCAGCAACCTGCCGGGCCATGAGTTGCGCTTCGAACAAGCCCGGCGCGGCTACGAACGTCTCGTCGCTGCGGGCTATCGGCCCATCGGCTTCGATCATTTCGCCCGCCCCGACGATCCGCTCGCCGTTGCCGCTGACGAGGGGCGGGTGAACCGGAACTTTCAGGGCTTTACCGATGATGATGCCCAGGTCCTGCTTGGCTTTGGCGCAAGCGCGATCAGCAAATTTCCCGACCTGATCGTCCAGAATGAAAAGCGCGCCGGACATTATCGCGATCTGGTCGAGGCCCGTGGGCTTGCCGCGATGCGCGGGGTGATAATCGATGCGAACGAACGCAGGCGCGGCGCGATCATTCGCGCGCTTCTTTGCAGCGGGCGGGCGCAAATCGATGCGCCCTTCAACAAGGAGGCCCATGCCGCGCTGGCTGGATTCGAGGACCGGGGCTTGATCGGTTGGGAGGGTGATGACCTCCTTATCCGCGATTCCGGACGGCCCTATGCGCGGCATGTCGCGGCGCATTTCGACCGCGTCCGGGGGGAATTGTAAGCGCGCGATCGCGGGGCCGTTTCTTGCCTTCGATTATGCGTTGGTCCGCGGTGTTTGACGCAGATCAAAGCGTCGATCTCTCGAATATGGTGAACAGGTTTTGAGGAGAACCGACGTGACCGCCGAAGATGATCCAAGACGGTATGCGCTCCCCTCTATCATGCTTCACTGGCTCATGGTCGCGCTTATTGTCGGCGTCTATGCGGCCATCGAACTACGTGAATTCTGGCCGAGGGGCAGCGCTACCCGCGAGGCGTTCAAGACCTGGCATTTCATGCTCGGCCTTTCGGTCTTCGGTCTTGTCTGGTTCCGGATCGCGGCACGGTTGATATGGGCCGCACCGCCGCCAGCAAGTGGTCCAGTCTGGAGAAAGACCGTCGCTGGGGCCACGCATCTCGCGCTTTATGTCTTGATGATCGCGATGCCGGTCGCGGGATGGCTCATCCTGAGCGCCGAAGGCGAGGCCATCCCCTTTTTCGGTTTCGACCTGCCGCCGCTGATCGCCGCGAATGCGGCACTGGCGGAGAATGTAGAGGATATCCATGAACTGGGCGGGACGATCGGATACTGGCTGATCGGGCTTCATGCCGCGGCGTCGCTGTTCCACCACTATATTCTCGAAGACAGGGGCTTGGCGCGCATGGGAGCAGGAACATGACGCAAACCGCAAATCATCTATCCGTCGGCAGCGAGGATGGGGCGAAGATGCGGCACATGTCGACGTGCTGATCGTCGAGGCCGGCATCTTGGGCATCGGTTCCGCGTATCTTTGCAGCATATTCATCGTGTTATGTGATGGGACCGGCCAATTCAGGCTCGCTGGCGGTTGCTATTGCCGGCAGGCGCGCGAGGCGTTGGCCGGTAGCGCCGGCATGCCGCCGGCGAGCATCACCGCGGCGCCGACCAGAATGAGCGTCGGGGCATCGGCTGCGAAGGATTTGGTCGCGAGATCGAGAAGGTCGAGCCTTGTAACGAGGTGTCGCTCGCCGGGCGCGCTGACTTCGCAGGCGATCATCACCGGCATTTCGCCCGGCATCCCCGCCTGCGTCAGACCGCGCCGGATTTCACCCGCAGCCTCGCGGCCCATGTAAAAGGCGAGGGTCGATCCACCGCGCGCCAGCGACGCCCAGTCGATGTCGAGCGCGGCGCCGCGGCGGCTGTGTGCCGTCACGAAGCGGACGTCGCGCGCAACGCCGCGCAGGGAAAGCGACATGCCGGCCGAAGCGGCGGCGGCGCTCGCGGCCGTAATGCCGGGGCAGATGCGGACCGGAAAGCCCGCGTTCTTCAGCGCCTCGATCTCTTCGGTGGCGCGGGCGAAGAGCGTCGGGTCGCCACCCTTCAACCGGACCACGCGCTTGCCGGCGTGCGCGGTGGCAACAAGGAGTGCGTCGATCGCCGACTGGTCTTTCGAATGGCGCCCCGACCGCTTGCCAACGCTGACGGTCTCGGCGCGCGCGGGGATGAGGTCGAGGACGCCGCGCCCAACGAGCGCGTCATAAAAGACGATGTCGGCACGCTCGATCAGACGCACCGCCTTCATCGTCAGCAGTTCAGGGTCGCCGGGGCCGGCGCCGACCAACCACACCGTGCCGGGTGCGAAATCGTCAGGCTGCATTGCTGGTCTCCTCGGTCAGGATGCGCGCGAGCGCGGGGCGGCATGATCCGCAGTTGGTGCCGGCGCCGATCGCGCTGCCGATGGCGGCGACGTCGGCGAGGCCCTGGTCGCGGATCGCGGCGACGATCGTCTTGATGCCGATATCGAAGCAGACGCAGATGATCGGGCCACGGTCGGCTTGCGCACCCGGCGCGCGGCCTGCGAGCAGGGTGGGGGCGACGTCGGGGGCGCTGAGCTGAGCGATCAGCCAGCCGCGCGGCGGTAATTCGCCGGTTTCGGTGACGAAGAGCGCGCCGGCGAGGCGGCCGTTTGCGACGATGGCGATGCGCCGCGTGCCGCGCGCGGCATCCTGCGCCTCGATGCGCTCGCCCTGGGGCAGCAAAGCCTCGATCGATTTGAGATCGCCATTGCCTGCGACCTCCCACATCACGCCGGCCGGCACCGCGACGCGCGTCGCCCACAGGCAGCGCGGCGTATCGGACAGTTCGCGGGCGAGGAGCAGGAAGCCGCGCCATTTGGGCGTGACGGCGACGATCGACGCGGGGGTGCGCTTGAACCCCGGCTGACCCGAGACCGGATCGACGAGCGGACGCGGGAGCAGGCCGGTGCGCCCGCCGCTGGAGGTGCGATCGGTCCAGTGGATCGGCACGAACAGCTCGCCGGGACGCTGGCCGTTGTGGAAGGCGACGCGATAGAGGCTGTCGCCCTGCGGTGTCTCCACGCGCGCCAGCCCGCCGTCGGTGAGGCCGAGCCGCGTGCCGTCTTCGGGGTGAACCTCGACGAGCGGCTCCTCGCGGTGACGCGCCAGTTTCGGGGCAAGGCCCGTGCGCGTCATGCCGTGCCATTGGTCGCGGTAACGGCCGGTGTTGAGGGTAAGCGGCCATTTGGCCAGCGGTTCGGGTAGCGGCTTTTGCGCAATGGGGACCAGCCGCGCACGGCCGTCCTCGGTCGAGAAGCGCCCGCCGGCGAAGACATGGTCGCCGCCCCAGCGAAAGGGCTCCATAGCATCATAGGCGGCGTTGCCGCCCTGCGCGGCACCGGGCAGGGCGAAGAGGCGCGCGCGGTCATTGTCGTAATTCGACAGGCGGCAATGTTCGCGCCAGATATCGGCGGCGCGGTCATAGGTGAAGCCGTTCTTCCACCCCATCCGCCGCCCAACCTCTTTCACGATCCACCAGTCGGGCATCGCTTCGCCCGGAAGTTCGAAGATCGCGCGCTGGCGGCTGATCGTCCGGTCGCTGTTGGTGACGGTGCCGTCCTTTTCTCCCCACGCGGCGGCGGGCAGGCGGACATGGGCGAAGGCGCCGGTGTCGGTCTTTTCGATCACGTCGCTCACGACGACGAAGGGGCAGGCTGCGAGCGCGTCGCGCACGGCATTGCCGTTGGGCATCGATACGGCGGGGTTGGTCGCCATCACCCACAGCGCCTTGATGCGACCTTCGCCGACCGCGCGGAAGAGGTCGACCGCCTTCAATCCCGGCTTTTCTGCGATGGCCGGCGACGCCCAGAAACGCTGGACGCGGTCCCGGCTTTCCGATGCGAAATCCATATGCGCGGCGAGCGTCGAGGCAAGGCCGCCGACCTCGCGCCCCCCCATCGCATTAGGCTGGCCCGTGATCGAGAAGGGCGCCGCGCCGGGTTTGCCGATGCGGCCGGTAGCGAGGTGGAGGTTGGTGATCGCGTTGACCTGGTCGGTCCCCGATGTCGACTGGTTGATACCCTGGCTGAACATCGTGACCGTGCGCGGCGTCGCGGCGAACAGCTCGTAGAGGCGCCTGAGGTCGGCAGCCGGAACTTCGCATGTCCGCGCCACCGACCACAGGTCATTCTCCTCTCCGAGCTGATCCCAGAAATCCGCCGGCACCGCGACATGCTCGGCGAGATAGTCTTCGTCGACGACGCCGGCGTCGCGGCAATGCTGGAGCAGGCCGTTCATCAGCGCGATGTCGCTGCCCGGCCGGATCGCGAGGTGCAAATCGGCCTCCTCGGCGGTCTCTGTGCGGCGGGGGTCGATGACGACAAGTTTGGCGCCTGCCTCGCAGCGCGCGCGGATGCGTTGGTAGACGATCGGGTGGCACCAGGCGGTGTTCGACCCGATGAGCAGGAACAGGTCGGCGGCGTCGAGATCGTCATAGGTCGCGGGCACGACGTCTTCGCCGAAGGCACGCATATGGCCCGCGACCGCGCTCGACATGCAGAGCCGCGAGTTGGTGTCGATGTTCGCGGTGCCGATAAACCCCTTCATCAGCTTGTTTGCGACGTAATAATCCTCGGTAAGGAGTTGGCCCGAGACGTAGAAAGCGACGCTGTTCGGGCCGTGGCGCGCGATCGTTTCCTTGAAGCGCTTCGCGATGAGGTCGAGCGCCTTGTCCCAGCTCGCGCGCTTGTTGCCGATCATGGGGTGGAGCAGGCGGCCCTCGAGGCCGACGGTCTCGCCCAAATGGGTCCCCTTGGAACAGAGCTTGCCCCGGTTGGCGGGGTGGTCGGGATCGCCCGCGATCTCGACCGTCCGCTCGCCCGTCACCGTCGCGCGGATGCCGCAGCCGACGCCGCAATAAGCGCAGGTGGTGCGGACGGCCTCCTTCATCAGGCCGCGGCCTTCAGCGTGCTGGCTCGGCAGATGAGCACGCGGCCGGCGTCGATCTTGACCGGCACCGTCGGGGTGCAACCCTTGTCCTCGCCCAGCGCTTCGCCGGTCGACAGGCTGATCCGCCAATTGTGCAAGGGGCAGGCGACCGCGCCGCCATGGACGATACCCTGGGAGAGGCGTCCATGCTTATGCGGGCAGCGGTCGCGCAGCGCGAAGACCTTGCCCTCGGCGGTTCGGAAAACGGCGATGTCGTCGCCGCCCGCGACCTGCACGGTGCGGCTGCCGCGCACCGGAATCTCATCGACCCAGCCGATGTCTAGCCAGTCGCCGGTCATACGAGTTCCTCCTGCGGGGTGAAGCGCGCCATTGGCGCATGATGTTCGGCTTCGGCGCCCGCGGCGCGCTGCGCCCATGGATCGTCCTGGCTGAAACTCTGGGAAAAGAGGAAGCGCGCGCGAAGCGCCTCGCGGCGAGCGTCGTCCTCGACGATGCGCGCCTTGATATGATCGAGCCCGACGCGCTCGATCCACGGCGCGGTACGTTCGAGGTAGCGCGCTTCCTCGCGGTAGAGCTGGATGAAGGCGGCGCAATAATCCATCGCTTCCTGCTCGGTCGCGACCTTGCAGAGCAGGTCGGTGGCGCGGACGTGAATGCCACCGTTGCCGCCGACGTGCAGTTCGTAGCCGCTGTCGACGCACACGACGCCGAAGTCCTTGATCGTCGCCTCGGCGCAGTTGCGCGGGCATCCCGAGACGGCGATCTTGAACTTGTGCGGCATCCAGCTGCCCCAGCTCATCCGCTCGAGCTTGACGCCGAGCCCGGTCGAATCCTGCGTGCCGAAACGGCACCATTCGGAGCCGACGCAGGTCTTTACGGTTCGCAGCGCCTTGCCATAGGCGTGGCCCGACACCATCCCTGCGGCGTTCAGGTCGGCCCACACCGCAGGCAAATCCTCTTTCCTGATCCCGAAGATGTCGAGCCGCTGGCCGCCGGTGACCTTGACCATCGGCGCGTTATATTTCTCGACGACGTCGGCGATCGCGCGCAGCTCGGTCGGGTTGGTGAGCCCGCCCCACATGCGCGGGACGACCGAATAGGTGCCGTCCTTCTGGATATTGGCGTGGAGGCGCTCATTGACGAAGCGGCTCTGCTGGTCGTCGGCATAGTCACCGGGCAGCGCACAGAGCAGATAATAGTTGAGCGCCGGGCGGCACGAGGAGCAGCCATCCGGGGTCGACCAGTGCAGCCTCTGCATCACCTCGGGGATCGACTTCATGTCCTGCGCGACGATTTCGCGCCGGACGTCGTCGTGGCCGAAGCTGGTGCATTTGCACATCGTCTTTGGCCCGCTCTGCACATCGTCGCCGAGCGTCAGTGCGAGGAGGGTTTCAACGAGGCCGGTGCAGCTGCCGCAGCTTGCCGATGCCTTGCAGGTGCCGCGCACCGCGTCGAGGCTGTGCGCGCCCTTGGCGATGCACGACACGACCTGACCCTTGGTGACGCCGTTGCAGCCGCAAATCTCGGCATCGTCCGAGAGCGCCGCAACGGCCGCCTTAGGGTCCGAGGCGCCCCCTCCCGAGGCGAAGGCCTGGCCGAAGATGAGCAGGTCGCGCAGCCCGGACACATCCTCTTGGCGTTTGAGCAGGTCGAAATACCAGCTGCCATCGGCGGTATCGCCATAGAGCACCGCGCCGACGATGCGGCCGTCCCTGACGATCACGCGCTTGTAGATGCCGCGGCTGGCGTCGCGCAGCACGATATCCTCGCACCCATCGCCTCCGGAAAAATCGCCCGCGGAGAAGACGTCGATGCCCGACACCTTGAGCTTGGTCGAGGTCACCGATCCGCGATAACCCGTGTGCTTTTCGACCAGCCCGTCGGCGAGGCTGCGGCACATGTCCCACAAAGGCGCGACGAGGCCGTAAACCTGCCCGTCATGCTCGACGCATTCGCCGACCGCGAGCACGGCGGGGTCGCTGGTGACCATATGGTCATCGACCTGGATGCCGCGGCCGACCGCAAGCCCGGCATCGCGCGCGAGGGCGACCGACGGGCGGATGCCGACCGCCATCACGACGAGGCTGGCGGGGATCAGCGTCCCGTCCTTGAGCCTGACGCCCTCCACCTTGCCGTCGCCGACGATTTCGGCTGTGTCGGCGCCGGTCAGGATCGTCTGGCCGCGCGTTTCAAGCGCCTGCTTGAGCAGCCAGCCTGCCGCTTCGTCGAGCTGGCGTTCCATCAGCGTCGGCATCAGGTGAAGCACCGTGACCTTCATGCCCCGGAGGCTGAGGCCGTGTGCTGCTTCGAGCCCGAGCAGGCCGCCGCCGATCACCACGGCATCGCCGCCCGCATCGGCTGCGGCGAGCATCGCGCTGACATCGTCCATGTCACGGAACGCGACGACGCCGCGCAGATCCTTGCCGGGCACGGGGATGATGAAGGGATCGGAACCCGTCGCGATCAGCAGCTTGTCATAGCGTTCGCTGACCCCGCCGCGCGTCGTTACCGTCCTTGCTTCGCGGTCGATCGCGGCGACCGGATCGCCCGCGACCAGTGCGATGCCGTTCGACGCATACCAGTCAGCATCGTTGATCACGATGTCGTCGAAGCATTTCTCGCCCGCGAGCACCGGGGAGAGCATGATGCGGTTGTAATTGACCCGCGGTTCGGCGCCGAAGATCGTCACGCGGTACCGGTCGGGATCGCGCGCGAGCAGTTCTTCGACCGCGCGGCAACCGGCCATGCCGTTGCCGATCACGACGAGATGCTCGCGCGTGTCGGTTTCGGGGTGGAGGGGGCGATGTTCCATCAGAGCGTCCAGTCCAGTTGGAGCCAAAATTTGTCGGTGTCGGTTGCGAAGCCGTCGGCGTCGTAATGCGCGTAGCGCGCCGAGGCGGTCGTCTTGCCGAGCTTTGCGCTCGCGAGCAGGTCGATCTCGGCGCCATAGGAGCGGCTGGCGCGATCGCTGCGATAATGGTGATACGCGGCCTGCAGGTTGACGGCCTTGAACGGGCCGACCGTCTTCCAGCCCCATCCGGCAGTCGCATAAAGGTCGCGCACGCCGTCGGGTGGGGTGACGAGGAATTTGTCGGCCCAACCCTGGAATTTGAACCCGGTCGCGAGCGGGGTCTGGAAGCTGGTTAGCGCCGCCCCGTCGTCGGCCCCGAGTATTTCATACCCGACGCCGAGCCGGGGGGCGCCAAGATCGACCGCGACATCGGCCAGCCAATAGTCCGCGGCATAGTCGTTGGGGTTGCGATGCCAGTCGGACTGGCGCGCATAGGAAACCTGGTATGCGAGCTTCGCCTTGCCGAGCGGCTGATCGCCGTTGAAGCGCACCCCGTAGCTCTGGCTCGACAGGCGAAAGCCCTGTATCCCGACTTCGTCCTGATCGACGAGATAGGCGAAGGCCGCGATTTTCCCGAGCGGTGTTTGCACGCTGAGGTTGCCAAGGACATTGTCGCCCGACACCGCGTGCTGCCGCGCGCCGTCGCCGTCGATGCCCCAGATGGTGCGCACGCTCCACATATAGGCGATGTCGGCCTTCACGCCTTGGGCTGGCGTGACTTCCGCGCGCACGGCGTCGAAGCTCTGGCCGTTTTGGCGAAAGCCGACGCCGCCGACGAAACGCTCGTCGTCGAAACCGATCCGCTGACGGCCGGCGGTCACCGCGAAGGCAGGCGAGGCGTAGCGAAGCTGCGCGCGGGTGAGGGCGATATTTTCGGGGTCGGCGATGAGCGGCCGGGTCGCGGCACCGTGCAATCCGTCGAAATAGTCATCGACGATGGCAAGGTTTCCCTGCCCCTCGACGAGCGCCGACCAGTTGCCCGCCTTTGCCTCCACCCCGGCGCGGATGCGGACGGTGAGCGCTTCGGCATCGGCGGCAAGCCCCTCCTGGTTGACCGTTTCATAACGGAGCCGGGCTTCGCCGAGGGGCGTCAGTGCTGCCTCCTCGGCGTGCGCGGCCCCGGCCGGCGCGACCGCCAGCAGCAGGATAAGGGTGCGGGTCATGACTAGATCCGCACGCCTTCGGCGGCGCCCCAGGTGGCGCGCCATTGACCCTTTACGAACATCAGGGCGATCAGCGCTGCCACCGCGAGCCCCGCGAAGATGTAAAAGCCCGGTGCAAAGCTGCCGCTCCACTGCTTGGCGAAGCCGAGCGAGGAGGCGAGATAGAATCCGCCGACGCCGCCCGCCATGCCGACCAGGCCGGTCATTACCCCGATCTCGGCTGAAAAACGCTGCGGGACGAGTTGGAATACCGAGCCATTGCCGGTGCCAAGCGCGAGCATCGCGATCACGAACAGCCCGAGCGCGGCGGGCAGGGTATCGGCCTGCGGCACGCCGGCGAGCGCGAGCGCCGCGACGACAAACACCATCATCAGCGCCTTGACCCCGCCGATCCGGTCGGCAAGCGCTCCGCCCATCGGCCGCACCAGCGACCCCGCGAAAACGCACGCCGCGGTGCAATAGCCCGCCATCACCGGCGTCAGGCCGAACTGGTCGGTGAAGTAGATGGGGAGCGAGGCGGCGAGCCCGACAAAGCCGCCGAAGGTCACCGAGTAAAAGGCCATCAGCCACCAGGCATCGGCGGTCTTGAGCGGCTCGAAATAATCGACGAGCTTCTTTGGTGCGGGCGCAGCGGGTGCGTCCTTCGCCATCGCGAGATAGAGAAAGAAAACGATCGTCAGCGGGATGCAGGCGAGCCCGAGCACCGCGTTCCAGCCGAAGAGCTTGGCGAGACCCGGCGCGAACAGCGCCGCGAGAACGGTCCCCGAATTTCCCATGCCGGCAAGGCCCATTGCCTTGCCCTGATGCTCGGGCGGGTACCAGCGGCTGGCGAGGGGCAGCGCGATCGCGAAGCTTGCGCCCGCGAAGCCGAGGATCACGCCGAGCGCGAGGGTGCCCGCGAAGCTGTTCACCCCCATGAGCCAAGCAGTGAAGAGACCCACGATAACGATGATCTGGCTGATCGCGCCCGCCCGCTTCGGTCCGATACGGTCGACGAGCAGGCCATTGACGACCCGCAGGATCGCGCCCGCCAGCGTCGGCACGGCGACCATCAGACCCTTTTGGGCAGGCGTCAGGCCAAGGTCTTCCGAAATCGCGGGCGCGAGTGGGCCAAGGATGACCCAAACCATGAAGGCCAGGTCGAAATAGAGAAATGCAGCCACGAGTGTCGGCCAGTGGCCGCTCGCCCAGAAACTCGATTTGGGTGCCGTGCCGGCACCCACGCTTGCAGTCGTCATCGTCCGTCCCCTTGTGCGACGGGCAATAAAAAAGCCGCCAGGACGGCGGCCACGCGGGCGCATCCTGACGGCTTCATTGCCTGTGGGATTTCGGGGAAAAGGCTCCCCGTCCGCCTGCGGTTCGGCCCCCTCGTTGGAGCCGCCGCCGCCTTGTCCTGCCCCGGCAGCCTTGCCGAGTGCGTTTAGACTGCCTGATTCGCCGGATTGCCGCAAGCCTTCTTTTCGCAGGTGCAGCAAAAAATGATGAATACAGGAAAATCAGGGAAGGTCAGAGAGATAGGTCTCGATATCGTCGGGATCGAAGGCGCGGCCGTCAAAGAAACGGTCGCTGCCGAGCGTCAGGCGGCCCTGCGTCGAGCCGGCGCCGATCGGTTCGTCGAGCCCGCCCTCGAGCTTCGAACTCGCGCCGGGCAGGGGCGCACCCGAACCCGCCAGCGCGCTGCGGTAGACATCGGGCCGGAACACGTTCCCCGCCGCGGCCGCCTGCACCGGATCGAAGGTCATGAAATCCCAGCGGACCATTTGCGAATAGAGCCACGCCGCCTGACTGCGCCAGGGGAAATTCGCAGCCTCGCGATACTGGAACATGAAGTCGGGATAGTGGATCGGTTCGCCGCCCGGAGCGAGTCGGATCCGGTCGGTGATCGCGCGGAGCACGGCGTCGCGCGGCGCATCGAGATATTCGGGCCGCGCCAATATTTCCGCGCTCGCCTCGACCGCGTCGGGTTCGACGAAATGTGCGGCTGCCGCGTGCAGCGCTCGGACGAGGGCCTCGACCGTATCGCGTCGCTCGTCGAGGGTCGTTGCGCGCATCGCGAGCACTTTCTCGACTCCGCGCCGCCAGATCTGCGCCGTCGCAAGCGCGATATGGCCGACGCCGCGATCGACGGCGATAGAGTTCCACGGCTCGCCGACGCAGATCCCGTCGACCTCGCCCGCCGCGAGCGCATCGGCGGCAAAGGGCGGGCTGGTTACGACGATCTCGACATCGACATCGGGCTGGATGCCAACGCCTGCCAGCCAATAACGCAACATATAATTATGGCTCGAATAGCGGTGCACGACGCCGAAGCGCAGCCGCTTGCCCGCCGCCTTGCGCGCCGCCGCGATCACCCGCAGCGCCGCGCCGGTTTTCGCCGGGTCGCCGAGCGCGTCGCCGAGGCCCGCCTCGCTGGCGAGCGGGGTTGAAAAAGTCACCGCATTGCCGTTGAGGCCGAGCACGAACGGCACCGCGAGCGGCACTGAAGGTCGGTCGCGGCCAAGCGTGGTCGCGATCGCGAGCGGCGCGATCATATGCGCCGCGTCGGTGTGACCATAAAGCAGCCGGTCGCGTACCGTCGCCCAGGTCATGTCGCGGACGAGTTCGATCTGCACGCCCTCGCGGGCGGCGAATCCCATTTCGTGCGCCAGGATCGGCAAGGCGGCGTCGACGAGCGGCAGGAAACCGATGCGGAAGCGATCGCTGGTCATTCCATGTCTCCCATCAATGCTTCGCTGGTCACGATCGCCTCGGCGATTTCGGAAATCCGGCGATTGGTCCGCATCGCCTGGCCGCGGAGCAACGCATAGGCGGCAGGCTCGTCGACCTGACGCCGCTTCATCAGGATCGCCTTGGCCTTGTCGATGGTCGCGCGTTCGGCCAAGGCGTTTTTCGCTTCGTCGAGTTCGCGCTGAAGCCGCGAAAAGGCTTGGAAGCGGCGCACCGCAAGGTCGATGACCGGCTTGATTCGCTGCTTCGACAGGCCATCGACGACATAGGCCGACACCCCCGCGTCGATCGCCGCACCGGTCGCTTCGGCGTCGCTCTGGTCGACGAACATCGCGATCGGCCGCGCCAGCGCACGCGACATCGCGAAGAAATCCTCGAGCAGGTCGCGGCTTGGGTTCTCAAGGTTGATCAGGACGACCTCGGGCTGCGCCGCCTCGATCTGGCGGGCGAGCGCGCCGGCGGGGTCGATCAGCACGAGATCATCGAGTCCCGCCTCGCGCAGGCCGTCGGAAATGATGGCCGCCCGCGTCGTGCTGGTATCGATGATCGCGATCCTCATGGCCCGCGCCTTACGCGGCGACGTTCGAATCTTCCAGCTTCATCGTGTTGCAGGCGCGAAAAGAATAGCTGGATAGCGCGATCCGGACATTTTCATTACGGAAACGGTATCGGGCCAGCGCTCATACCGATCACATCTTGCGAAATGATCCGGCCTTGTCCAACGACGGGCGCCGATGACCGTCCCCGCCGCCCCGAACCGCGCCAGCGGGAAAATCGATTTGCTCGCACTGGGCGCGCTGTTTCTGTCGCTCGTTTCGGTGACCGGGGGCGCAGCGATGGCAAAGGGGCTGTTCCCGCTGGTTGGGCCGGCGGGAACCACGGCGCTGCGCTTGATCTTTGGCGCGATCCTGCTGTCGGCGGTGCTTCGTCCGTGGCGGCTGAACTATCGCGAGGGGTGGCGGTCGATCCTCGCCTATGGCGTCGTGCTCGGCGCGATGAACCTCAGCTTCTATAGCGCGCTGAGCTATATTCCGCTCGGCATCGCGATTGCGATCGAATTCATCGGCCCGCTCGGCGTCGCAGTGCTGACCTCGCGCCGGCGCGCGGATTTTCTCTGGATCGGGATCGCGGTGTTCGGCCTGTTTCTCTTGTTGCCGATTCGTGCGGGCACGGCGCATATCGACTGGCGGGGCGTTGCGTTGGCGCTGTTCGCGGGCCTCTGCTGGGCCGCCTATATATTGCTCGGCAAACGCGCGGGGGCGCAGCACGGGCCGGCCGCCGCAGCGGGCGGCACGATCGTCGCGGCCCTCGTCGTCGCGCCGGTGGGTATCATCCACGCCGGCGCCGAACTGCTCCAGCCGGAGATATTGGCGCTGGGCCTCGTCGTCGGCCTTGTGTCGAGCGCGATACCCTATGGCTTCGAAATGGTCGCGCTGCGCCGCCTGCCGTCCAACAGCTTTGGAACGCTGCTCAGCGCCGAACCCGCGGTTGGGGCGCTGATGGGCTTTTTCCTGCTCGGCGAATTGCTGTCCTTCACGCAATGGGTCGCGATCGGACTGATTGTCTTGTCATCGATCGGCACCGCGAAAGGGGCGGGCGAATTCCCGGCCGCGGAGCCGCCCTTTGACAGCAGATAGCTCGGCGCCGGTGCGGTTCAGACCGGCAGCAACGGATCGTCGACGCCTTCCTCTTTGTGCCGCGCGATTTGGACGTCCCGTTCGATGCAGTGATAAGCGCCGATGATTTCGGAAACTACCGACAGCGCGAGTGTCGCCGGGTCGCGCGCCTGAGGGATAAGGCCGGCGGGCATGCTGAAACGGGTCAGTGTCGCGGCTGACAGTCCATGGCTGCGCAACATCGCAATCCGGTCCGTGCGGCTCTGCCGCCCGCCGATCGCCCCGACGAAGAGATGGGGCTGGCGCAGCGCCCAAGGCAGCAGCATTTCCTCCCAGTCATGGTCGTGGAACAGAAAGGCAAAGGCGGTCCACCGATCGGCCTCGATCATGGGGGTACGCGAGCGGCTGTCGAGCAGCGTCGCGGCGATCCCCTCTGCCGACAGGGCGGTCACATCGTCCTTCGAAGGCGAGAATGCGCGAGTTTCGGCCCCGAAATAATGGGCAAGTCGCGCGGTCGCGGTCAACGCGTCGCCGTGCCCCATCGCAAGGATACGGACGCGCGGAGAATAGGTGACGCCGAATTCGTCGCCGTGCCATCCCGTTTCGATGGTAGCCGGTCCTTCTACGCATATTCCATGGCGCGAAAGCCGCATCGCGGCGGGTTCGCGCTTGTCCAGCACAGCCAGAATGGCGCCCAGCGCCGCCGCATCGGGGCGCGGGGTGAACAACAGGTCGATGCCGCCTCCGCAGGGCAGGCGGATGTCGATATAGGGCGACCCCGCGCCGAAGCGGACCATCCGCGTTTCCCCGTCGTCGAGCACCGCGAGCGCTTCGGCGATGATCGCGGCCTCGATGCAGCCGCCTGAAAAGGAGCCGCGATAATCGCCGTCCGCCGCTACTGCCATCTGGGCGCCAAGCGCGCGCGGCGACGATCCTGCGATCCCGACCAAAGTGACGAGCACCACGCCTGCGCCCGCATGTTTATGGGCGAAATGCAGAATATCGGCTGGAGAGATTGCCAGCGCGGTCATTTTGCCGGACAGGAGGATGCGTGGCCGTGCAGGGCAGGAGAAGCTGCGATGATCGACCCCGGCGCTGTCGCCGCCATTTTCCTCGCCGCGGGCCGGTCGAGCCGCTTCGGTGCCGACGACAAGTTGCTGGCGCCGCTCGGCGATATGCCGCTCGCGCTGCATGCGGCCCGGACCGTGATCGAACTCGCACCGGCGCGGCTGGTCGCGATTTGCCCGGACCGCGACGGGGCGCTCGCCGAACTGTTGGCCGAACAGGGTTTTGAAATATGGCCGAACCCACACCCCGGGCGCGGGCTTTCCGAATCGCTGCGGCTCGGCATCGGTGCGGTTCGCGCCGGCCCCGAACGAGCCGCGCTGCTTTGCCTTGCCGACATGCCGTTCGTCCGTTTGCCGCACCTGCGAGCTTTGCTGGCCGCCTTCGATCCCGAAACGGCGCCAGTCGTGGCGTCGAGCCGAGAGGGGGTGCCGATGCCGCCCGCCATGTTCGCGCGCTCGACGTTCGCGGCGCTCGAAGGGATGAGCGGCGACCAGGGCGGGCGGATGCTTCTGGCCGCGGCAAAACTCGTTCCCGCGCCATCGGAAGAGCTCGCCGACATCGACCGGCGGACCGACCTGCCGCCGGGCTGATGCGCCGGTGTCATGCGATATCCGGCAGGCGATCGATAAATTTGTCGAGCGTGATCGGATAGCTCCGCACGCGCGCGCCCGTCGCATTGTAAACCGCGTTTGCGACGGCTGCGGCGACACCGCAGATGCCGAGTTCGCCGACGCCCTTTGCCTTCATCGGCGAGGTTGTCGGATCGGTTTCGTCGAGGAAGATCACTTCCTGATGGGGAATGTCGGCGTGGACCGGCACTTCATAGCCGGCGAGGTCGTGGTTGACGAAAAAGCCGAAGCGCTTGTCGACAGCGAGTTCCTCCATCAGCGCCGCACCCGCGCCCATCGTCATCGCGCCGATGACCTGGCTGCGCGCCGCCTTGGGGTTGAGGATGCGCCCCGCCGCGCACACCGCGAGCATCCGCCGGACGCGGATTTCACCCGTCATCGCGTCGACGCCGACCTCGGCGAAATGCGCGCCGAAGGTCGATTGTTGGAACTTCTCGGCGAGGTCGCCATATTCCATGATGTCCTCGACGACGATCCCGCCGTCCTTCGCGGCGTCGCCGAGCGCGAAGCTGCGCCGACCTGCCGTGACCTTGCTATTGGCAAAGATGGCATCGGCGGAGGCCACGCCAAGCTTTTGCGCCACCGCCTCGCGCAGCTTCGCGCAGGCGGCATAGACGCCCGCGGTCGAGCTGTTCGCGCCCCATTGCCCGCCCGAACCGGCCGAGACGGGGAAGCTGGAATCCCCGAGCTTCACCACGACGCGGTCGAGCGGGACACCCATCATTTCGGCGGCGGTCTGTGCGATGATCGTGTAGCTGCCGGTCCCGATATCGGTCATGTCGGTTTCGATGGTGACGATGCCCGACGCATCGAGCCGCGCGCGTGCCGCCGACTTTTCGTTGAGATTGTTGCGGAACGCCGCGGCGACGCCCATGCCGACGAGCCAGCGCCCGTTGCGCATCACGCCGGGTTTCGCGCGCTTGCTCCAGCCGAATTTCTCGGCACCGGTTTTCAGGCATTCGTTGAGCCGGCGCTGGGAAAAGGGTCGGTCGGGTTTTTCGGGATCGACTTGGGTATCGTTGAGGATGCGGAATTCCACCGGGTCGATGCCCAGCTTTTCCGCCATTTCGTCCATCGCGATTTCGAGCGCCATGAGGCCCGGGGCCTCGCCGGGCGCGCGCATCGCATTGCCTTCGGGCAGGTCGAGTGCGGCGAGGCGCATGGCGGTCATGCGATTTGCCCCCGCGTAGAGCAGCCGCGTCTGAGCCACCGCGACTTCGGGGCCGCCGCCGGGCAGATCGCCGGACCAGCTTTCGTGACCGATCGCAGTTATCTTTCCGTCGGGGGTCGCGCCGAGCCGGATGCGCTGGATCGTGGCGGGGCGGTGCGTCGTGTTGTTGATCATCAGCGGGCGCGACAGGGCCACCTTTACGGGACGTTTCGTCGCCCTGGCGCCCAAGGCCGCAAGGATCGCGTCCGTACGCACGAACAATTTGCCGCCGAAACCTCCACCGATATAGGGCGAGACGAGCCGGACATTCTCCTTTGCAATGCCCAACGTCTTGGCGACATCGCCGACCGACCACGCAATCATCTGATTCGAGGTCCAGAGCGTCAACTTGTCGCCATCCCAGTTCGCGATCGAGGCGTGCGGCTCCATCATCGCATGCGTGTGATCGGGGGTGGTGTAGCGTTCGTCGAACTGCACCGGCGCCGCAGAGAAAGCGGCGGCGAAGTCGCCGATGCTGGTATCCGGTGCGGTACCGAACACGGTGGGCGGCGTCACGGCGGTGTCGAGCGCGGCGGCAAGATCATATGCACCTTTGCCTCGGACATATTCGACGCGGACGAGCGACGCGGCGGCGCGCGCTTGTTCGAAAGTCTCGGCGACGATGAGGGCAATCGCCTGATGATAATGCTGGATGTCGGGGCCGCCGAGCAGCTTTGCTGTGTTGAAATTCCCCTTGTCGAGCTTACCCGCATTGGCAGCGGTAACGATCGCGAGAACGCCCGGCGCGGCGCGCGCCGCGTCGAGGTTCATCGACGAAATGCGGCCCTTGGCGATCGCCGAGCCGACGACATAGCCATAGGCCTGCGTCGCGGCGAAATCCTGATGTTCATAGGCATAGGGGGCGGTGCCCGTCGTCTTGAGCGGCCCCTCGATGCGGTCGGTGGGTTTGCCGACGACTTTGAGCTGGTCGATCGGGTTGGTGGTTGCGGGGGTGTCGAATTTCATCGGCTCAGCCTTTCGCTTGCGCCAGCACGCCGGCGAGCGTGCGCTCGACCAGGGGCAGCTTATAGGCATTTTCGTGCGTGGTCTTGGCGCCCGCGAGCAACTTCGCGGTGACTGCTTTCGAACCGCGCGGCAGCTCGGCCTCCGCCGCCTCGATCCGCCATGGCTTGTAGGCGACGCCGCCGAGCGCGACGCGCCCGGTGCCGTCCTCTTGTACAACCAGCCCGACCGAGATCAGCGCGAAGGCATAGGAGGCGCGGTCGCGTACCTTGTGATAGAGATGCGTGCCGCCGATCGGTTTGGGCAAGGTCACCGCAGTAATCAGTTCGCCGGGTGCCAACACCGTTTCAAGATGCGGGGTTTTGCCCGGCGCGCGATAGAAATCGCCGAGAGGGATGGCGCGCGTCCTTCCTTCGGCGCTCATCGCTTCCACGCTGGCATCGAGCGCGCGCATTGCCACCGCCATGTCGCTCGGATGCGTCGCGATGCACGCTTCGCTGGCATCGATGATAGCGAGCGTCCGGTTGAAGCCGCCGATCGCGGCGCAGCCGCTGCCCGGTTGGCGTTTGTTGCACGGCTGGTTGGTGTCGTAGAAATAAGGACAGCGTGTCCGCTGAAGCAGATTGCCCGCTGTTGTTGCCTTGTTGCGGAGCTGTCCCGAGGCGCCGGCGACCAGCGCGCGTGAGACGAGACCGTAATCGCGGCGGATCCGTGCGTCGGCGGCAAGGTCGGTGTTGCGCACCATCGCGCCGATGCGCAGCCCGCCCTCGGGGGTCGGCTCGATCTTGTCGAGCGCGAGGCGGCTGATGTCGATCAGATGTCCGGGTGTTTCGATCTCGAGCTTCATCAGGTCGAGGAGATTGGTGCCGCCGGCGATGAAACGCGAACCCTTGGTCCGCGCGAAGGCGGCGGTGGCGGCAGCAGGCGTGTCGACCCGCTCATAGGTGAAGCTCTTCATGCCTTCACTCCCGCCACGTCGGTTATCGCCGCGATGATATTCGAATAGGCGCCGCAGCGGCAGATATTGCCGCTCATCCGCTCGCGGATCTCGGTCGCGGTCAACGGGGGTGCTGCATTCAGGTCGGCGGTGACATGGCTGGGGATGCCGGCCTTGATCTCGTCGAGCACCGCGACCGCCGAGCAGATCTGGCCCGGCGTGCAATAGCCGCATTGAAAGCCGTCGTGGACGACAAACGCCTCTTGCATCGCGTGCATCTTGTCGGGTGTGCCGAGGCCCTCGATCGTGGTGATCTTCTCCCCGTCGTGCATGACCGCGAGTGTCAGGCAGCTGTTGATGCGCCGCCCGTCGGCGATGACGGTGCACGCGCCGCACTGGCCGTGATCGCAGCCTTTTTTGGTGCCGGCGAGATGGAGATGCTCGCGCAGCGCGTCGAGCAACGACGTCCGCGTATCGAGTTCGAGGTCGCGCGCCGCGCCATTGACGTCGAGACGAACGCGGGCAGTCGGCGGTCGATCGGAGCTGGCGGAGGCGGGCGCAGCGGTCGACGGAGGGATAATGCCCACCGTGGCGACCGAGGCGGCCCCGCCGATCAGAATGCCGCGCCGCGAAATAGGAAACTCGTCCGCTGTTGCCATGCTCTGTCCCCGATCATCGTCAATGCTCGCGGACTGCAGTCCCCGCGAAGCCTTGGTATATCGATACCTGATGGACCGGTGCGTTGCCGGACCCACAACAATTTATGGTTATCGTCAAAGCGTATCACAGGGGGGGCGTGAGGAGCAATCGCTTGCTTCAATAAGTTTAAACCCGGTTCCTCGCGATTTGCGGAAGGGGCTGATGAGGTGACTCGAAAACCGGTTCGGCCCCGATTCGTCCTCCCAGCCGTAAACGCCGCTTGCCGTGAGAAGAATCATGCTATATAGTTAGTATACTAAGCAAAATGGCAACTGAAATGAAGCTACGCGAGGTCGCTGCGCATCGGGTCGGTATCGGAGGCCGAAAACAATGATGGGGACACCGTGACGGGGCCGCGCACGCTTTACGACAAGATATGGGACGCGCACGCGGTGGCGGAGGATGACGGCGAGACCTTGCTGTATATCGACCTGCATCTTTTGCACGAGGTGACCTCGCCGCAGGCCTTCGCCGGGCTCGCGGCGGCGGGGCGGGCGGTTCGGCGTCCCGAGCGCGCGCTGGCCCTGTCGGACCATAATGTTCCGACGACGGGGCAGGCGGCGGGGCCTGCCGCGGTTGCCGACAGCGAGGCGCGGGCGCAACTCGAGGCATTGGTCGAGAACACGCGGCACTTCGGGATCGAGAATTTTCCGATGGGCGACCCACGCGGCGGCATCGTCCATGTCGTCGGTCCCGAGCAGGGGCGCTCGCAACCCGGAATGACGATCGTGTGCGGCGACAGCCATACCTCGACGCACGGGGCGTTCGGTGCGCTCGCGTTCGGAATCGGAACGTCGGAGGTCGAACATGTGCTGGCGACGCAGATGATCCGCCAGCGTCGCTCGCGCAATATGCGCGTGACGATCGACGGCATGCTCGCGCCGGATATCCATGCGAAGGACCTCGCGCTGCACCTGCTTCGCCGGATCGGGGTCGATGGCGCCACGGGACATGTCATCGAATATGCCGGGCAGACGGTCCGCCTGCTATCGATGGAGGCGCGGATGACGCTGTGCAACCTGAGCATCGAGATGGGCGCGCGCGCCGGGCTGGTCGCGCCCGATGCGGCGACCATCGCCTATCTGCAGGGCCGACCGGCGGCGCCGAGCGGCGAGGCATGGGAGGAGGGCCTGGCCCGCTGGGCGGCGTTGGCAAGCGATGTCGGAGCGGCATTCGACCGCGAGTTGCAAATCGATGCGCGAGAGGTGCGGCCGATGGTCACCTGGGGGACCAACCCGTCGCAGGTCGTCGCGATCGACGATCCCGTTCCCGATCCTGCTACGCTCGACGATCCCGACGCGCGCGCCGCCGCGGCACGCGCGCTCGTATATATGGATCTGGCGCCGGGGGCATCGATCGCCGGTCAGCGGCTCGACCGCATATTCATCGGCAGTTGTACCAACAGCCGGATCGAGGATTTGCGCGTCGTGGCGGACGTCGTGCGCGGCCGCCGTGTCGCGCCGCACATCCGGGCGATGGTCGTGCCGGGATCGGGGCTGGTCAAAAAACAGGCCGAGGAAGAGGGCATCGCCGATACGCTCCGCGCCGCGGGGTTCGACTGGCGCGAGCCCGGCTGTTCGATGTGCGTCGGCATGAACGCCGACCGGCTCCGGTCCGGCGAGCGCTGCGCCGCGACGTCCAACCGTAATTTCGAGAACCGGCAGGGGCGCGGCGGGCGCACGCACCTGATGAGTCCGGCGCTCGCGGCGGCGAGTGCGATTGCTGGCGTAATCGCGTCGCCGGCGATGCTCGACTAGGTCGACGCCTCGAACCGTGCGATGGCGTCGGCGTGGCGCAGCGTGCGGTCGATATCGTCGAGCCCCTCCATCAGAACGTGGCGGTCGACGGGGTCGATATCGAAAGCGATCGTCTCGCCGGAGGCAAGGCGGATGCGCTGCGCTTCGAGGTCGACTTCGATGGGCGCATATTGCGCATTTTCGAGCGCGCTGCGAAGACGCGCGCAGCGTTCGTCGGGCAAGCGGATCAGCAGCAGCCCGTTCTTGCGCGCATTGCCCGCGAAGATGTCACCGAAACTAGGCGCGATGACGCAGCGAATACCGAAATCGGTCAATGCCCAAACCGCATGTTCGCGCGACGATCCGCACCCGAAATTGCGATCGGCCACCAAAATCTGCGCGTTGCGGCACGCGGGCCGGTTGAGGATGAAATCCGTGCGTTCGCGGCCGGTTTCGTCGAACCGTAGCTCGCGAAACAGATGCTGGCCGAGGCCCGAACGCGTCAGCGCCTTCATATATTGCGCCGGAATGACCATGTCGGTGTCGACATTGACCAGCGCTAGCGGTGCCGCGACCGCTTTCACCCGAATGAATTTTTGCACACCGCCTCCATTAGCTTAGTATTCTAAGTATATTGATTGGCGAATCTTGTCCAACATTATCGCGAAGTTGGAACGGCAACCGGATGCAAGGTGGCGACGAAGATGGTTGCCGCGTGAACCTTCGCGTCCTAAGATTTATCCCGGCGCGGACCGGCGTTGCGGCGCCGCGACAGGGGAGCAGGGTTTTGGCGAAGAAAACACAGGATTATCGGCATCCCGCCGAATATTATACCGATCCTGAAAACAGCATCGGCTATCTGGCGCGCGTCGTCTTTCGTTCCTTTTCACGGTTGCTCGAGCGCCGCACGCTGACGCATGACGTGTCGGCGGGGCAGTGGCGTTTCCTGCGCCAGCTATGGCGCGAGGACGGTATTACCCAGCGTGAACTCAGCGAACGCGTCGGCATGCGTGAGCCGACGACGGTCGTGGCGCTGAAGGGGCTCGAAAAGGCCGGACTGATCACGCGCAAGAAAACGACCGATGATCGGCGGAAAACCTTCATCTACCTGACCCCGCACGCCAAGAAGCTCGAACTGATCCTTGCGCCGATGAACGCCGAGATTCACGAGATCGCCACCAAGGGCATGAGCGACGAGGAGGTCGAGGTGCTGCAGGGGTTGATGCGCCGCGTGATCGATAATCTCGCGGACGAAACGCGCAAGCTGTCCGTGCTGTCGGACATCAAGGCCTGATCGCTTGCCCTTGCTTTCCCGCGCCGCAATAGGTTAGTATTCTAACTATTGTGTCCGGGAGGGAAAATGACCAGCATCGCCGTCATCGTCGGTAGCACCCGCGAAGGGTCCTTCAATCGCGCCCTGGGCGAACTCGCCGCGGCAAGCTTGGAGGCGCAGGGCGCGCGTGTTACGCGGGTTGATCTCGCGGCGTTCGACTTGCCGCTCTATTCGGCGGCCCTTGAAGCGAATGCTTTTCCGGCCGGGGCGGTGAAGCTCAAGGATGTGTTTGCCACGCAGGACGGGCTCTTGTTCGTGTCGCCAGAATATAATGGCTCGCTGTCGCCGCTGCTCAAGAATGCCATCGACTGGGCATCGCGGCCGACCGGCGACGAGGGGCTTGTCGCGCTGACCGCCTATCGCGGCAAGGCTGCGGCGATCATGTCGGCGTCGGTCAGCCTGTTCGGCGGGTTGCGCGGGCTGATGCATCTGCGCCAGATATTGTCGACGATCCAGATGATCGTGATCCCCGAGCAGGTCGTCGTCCCCAACGCGCACGCCGCCTTTGCCGAGGATGGTAGCCTCAAAGAGACGTTGCCGGCTTCGCTCGTCGACATGACGGCGGGGCGGCTGATCGCCGTCGCGAAGGCGCTTGCAGCCTAGCGATTGCGCGAAGTGGCCGGCGCGCGCGCGATATTGTCGCCCCAGTCGGCCTCGAGCGCCGTAAGCAGCGCGTCGAACTTGTCCTGGCCGAGGCGGGCGGCGATCTGCGCGGTGAGCGCATCCATCGAACGCTGCGCATCCTTGCGCATGCGCGCGCCAAGGTCGGTCAGCGACACGACCATGTGACGGCGATCGCCGGGATCGACCTCGAGCTGAACGATGCCGAGCTTCACCATCTGGTTGATCGTGCTGTGAATTGCCTGTCGCGATACGCCCAGGTTGCGCGCGATGTCCGACGGTCGGACGATGCCGCTGACGATGTTGGTCATCACCATCGATTGGGGGCGGTTGACGTCGGGCCAGCCATGATCGTGGAGCCGCGCCTGTAGCCCCTCGTCGAGCCAGCAGAACCGTTGGAACAGCGCGATGATAAGCTGGTTGGTGCGCATATGACGCTATGTTTGCCCCTGTTGCCGGCGGGGTGCCGACGGCGTCACGCTAGAAGAGCGATGCGGGCGAAGCAAGGCTGAGCGGCGTTGCAAAGGCAAAATACTTAGTATACTATCTATTGCAACAATTGGGGAGAGAGGACCGCATGGACGGATTGATACAGAATGTGCCGCTGACGGTCGACCGGATCATCGACCATGCGGCGAACTGGCACGGCTCGCGCGAGATCGTGTCGCGCGATGCCGAAGGGCGCGTCACCCGTTCCACCTATGCCGACATCCACGCCGACGCGAAGCGCGTGTCGAACGCGCTTGCCGCCGAAGGCATCAAGCCGGGCGACCGCGTCGCGACGATGGCGTGGAACGGCGCACGGCACCTCGCCGCCTGGTATGGCGCGGCGGGGATGGGGGCGGTGCTCCACACGCTCAACCCGCGGCTTTTCCTCGAACAGATCGCCTATATCGCGAAACACGCCGGCGACCGGCTGCTGATCGCCGATCCTGCCACCGCCGATCTGGTGGAGCAATTGCTGCCGCAGGTGCCCTCGATCGAGAAGGTGATCTTCTTCTGCGATCGGGCATCGTTGCCGCGGACGAGCTTTGCGGCGGTGGCGTTCGACGACTGGATCGCGGGGCATTCGACGGAATATGACTGGGGAAGCTTCGACGAAAATGCTGCCTGCGGGCTTTGCTATACCAGCGGCACGACGGGCAATCCCAAGGGTGTGCTCTATTCGCACCGCTCCAACTATATTCATGCGCTGATGACGCTCCAGCGCGACGCGCTCGCCCTGTCGGCGCGCGATACGGTGCTGCTCGTCGTGCCGATGTATCACGCCAATGCGTGGGGCGTCGTTTATTCGGCGCCCGCGGTCGGAGCAAAGCTGGTGCTTCCGGGGCAGCGGATGGACGGCGAATCGATCTACAATCTGATCGAGGCCGAGGGCGTGACCTATTCGGCCGCGGTGCCGACCGTGTGGCAGATGCTGCTCCAGTATATGCAGGAAAACGGCAAGCGTTTCACGACCCTGCAGCGCGTGACGATCGGTGGCTCGGCGTGCCCCGAATCGATCATCCGCACCTTCCGCGATGATTATGGCGTCGACGTCATCCAGGGCTGGGGCATGACCGAAACCTCGCCGCTCGGCACCGTGTCGGTGCCCAATGCGCCGGTTGCCGCGAAGTCGGACGACGAACAGATGGCGTATAAGCTCAAACAGGGCCGGCTGCTCTGCGGGCTCGAGATGAAATTGGTCGACGATGCCGGAAACCCTGTGCCGCATGACGGGAAGACACCCGGACGGCTGATGATCAAGGGGCCGACGATTGCGCGCGGCTATTATGGCGGAGAGGGCGGCGAGGTGCTCGACGCCGAGGGCTTTTTCGACACCGGCGACGTCAGCACGATCGACGGTGAGGGCTATATGCAGATCACCGACCGCGCGAAGGATGTCGTCAAATCGGGCGGCGAATGGATCAGCTCGATCGAGATCGAGAATATCGCGATGGGGCATGATGCGGTCGCCAACGCCGCGGTCGTCGGCATCGCGCATCCCAAATGGGACGAGCGCCCGATCCTGTTGTGCCAGTTGAAGCCCGGTTGCGACGCTTGCGCCGACGATCTTAAATCCTTTCTCGATGGCAAGATCGCGCGCTGGTGGATGCCCGACGATGTGTTGTTCGTCGAGGAAATCCCGCTCGGACCGACGGGCAAGATCGACAAGAAGGCGATCCGTGCCGGGCTTGAGGGGTATAAGCTGCCTTTCGAGGTTAGCCGCTGAACCAAAATCATAAAAAGGAGAGACAATGATGGACCCGAACGGGATCGAGGGACTGGACGCGCAATTCATCGGGCGGGTGTCGCCGACCGCGCCGCGCATCCACGCGGGCGGGCATCCGTGTCAGGGCATTTACTGGACGGAGGCAGGCAGGCGGCCGAAGGTCGCGATCATCGCCACCCATTATAATGTCGATTTCAAGGAACATTATATCGCGCCCTGGTTCGCGCGGCAGGGCTTCGGCTTTCTGGGCTGGAACACGCGCTATCGGGGCTTCGAGGACCAGTTCCTGCTCGAACATGCGGTGCTCGACATCGGCGTCGGCATGAAGTGGCTGAAAGAAGAGGCCGGCGTGGAGCAGATCGTTATCCTTGGCAATTCGGGCGGCGGCTCGCTGATGGGCGCCTATCAGGCCGAAGCGATTGCGCCGACGCTGACCGACCGGCTGCCGGCGGTTGGGCAGGATGCTCTGGCCGAACTGGTGAAGGGTGACCTCTATATCAGTTTCAACGCGCATCAGGGGCGCCCCGAGGTGCTCACCGACTGGATGGACGCCTCGGTGATCGACGAGAATGATCCGGTCGCCACTGACCCCGAACTCGACCCGTTCAACCCCGACAACGGCCCGCCTTATTCGGAGGAGTTCATTGCCAGATATCGCGCCGCCCAGCGCACCCGCAACCAGCGCATCACCGATTGGGCGAAGGCCGAGCTGAAGCGGCTGAACGATGCGGGCATTCCCGACCGCATCTTTCCGATGTTCCGGTGCTGGGGCGATATCCGCTGTGTCGATCCGGCGATCGACCCGTCGGATCGCAAGCCCAACTGGTGCTATCGCGGCGATCCGGCAACCGCGAACCGTACGCCGAGCATCGGCCGCGCCAACACGATCAAGACCTGGCTCAACATGTGGAGCCTCGAAACCTCGCCGTGCCAGGGCCAGCCGCATCTCGCCAAGCACGACACGCCGGCGCTCGTCGTTCAGGGCACCGCCGATACCGGCGTCTTCCCGAGCGACGCACGCAAAATTTTCGATTTCCTTGGAAGCAGCGACAAGAGGCTCGAACTGATCCCCGGCGCGCATTATTTCGAGGACTCGATCGCAGAGCGCCGGAATGCCGCCAATCTGGTCGGCGCATGGATCAGGGAGAAGCTCTGACGTGACGGCGAATGCCGACATCATCGACGCATTGCGCGCCGCCGGACTGGTGGGCGAGGGCGATGTCGTCCTGTCGCCGCTGACCGGCGGTGTGTCTTGTGACGTGTGGAAGGTCGAGACGCCGTCGGGGTCGATCGTCGTCAAGCGCCCGTTACCGCAGCTTCGCGTCGCCGCCGAATGGCACGCGCCGGTCGAGCGCGGGACGAGCGAAGTGCGCTGGCTCAAGCGCGCGCGCGGCGTCGATCCGGGGATGGCGCCCGAGGTGCTCGCCGAACTGCCGGGCCACGCCTTCGCGATGCGTTTCCTCCCCGACTGCCCGGTGTGGAAGGACGAACTGATGGCGGGCCGCGTCGATATCGGTTTTGCCGCACATGTGGGGCAGGGGATCGCTGCGGTCCACGCCGCGACCGCGCACAATGAGGGCGATCGCACCGATTTTCCCAACGACGAGATGTTCCGGGCGCTGCGCGTCGATCCCTTCCTGCTCCATGTCGCGCGACTGGATAGCGAACTGGCGTTTGCGCTGACCGCGCTCGCGGACGACGTCTCATCGCGCAAGATCGCGCTCGTCCATGGCGACGTCAGTCCCAAGAATATCCTCGTCAGCCGCGCTGGCCCGGTGTTCCTTGATGCCGAATGCGCGGTCTATGGCGATCCGGCCTTCGACCTCGCCTTTTGTACGACGCATCTGCTGCTCAAGGCGGTGTGGTCTGGCGAGGCACGGCTGAACGATGCCGCGGCGGCGCTCGTCGCGGCCTATCGCGCGGCCATCGGCTGGGAGGACGCCGGCGGCCTGCTGCTCCGCGCGGGCAAGCTTGCGGCCGCGCTGCTCCTCGCCCGCGTCGAGGGCAAGTCGCCTGCACCTTATCTGACCGATCCCGAACATAAGCGGATCGTGCGCGATCAGGCGCGCGCGCTGATCATGGCGCCGCAACCGATCGACGCGCTCGTCGCCAACTGGAAAAGGACTTCTCCATGACTTCGCGTATCGCCTCCGTCACCGGCCGCCAGCTCTGGGATTCGCGCGGTCGGCCCACCGTTGAGGCTGAGGTGGTGCTGGAATCGGGCGCGGTCGGTCGCGCGATCGCACCCGCGGGCGCCTCGCGCGGCGCGCACGAGGCGATCGACTTGCGCGACGGGGGCAAAGCCTTCGGCGGTTTTGGTGTCAATCGCGCGGTCGCGGGTATCGGTTCGGAGATCGCGGGCGTGATCACCGGCATGGACGCCCGCGATCAGGCCGCGATCGACCGCGTGCTGTGCGATCTCGACGGTACGCCCAACAAGGCGCGGCTCGGTGCGAACGCCATCGTCGCCGTGTCGATGGCGGTGCTCCACGCCGCGGCGGCGGACGCGCGGGAGCCGCTCTGGCGCTATCTCGCGGACGGGCAAAGGGTGCGCGTGCCGCTGCCCGAGATCCAGATTTTCGGCGGCGGCGCGCACGCCGGGCGGCGCACCGACGTGCAGGATTTCATGGTGATGTGCCCGAAAGCGGGCAGTTTTCGCCGCGCGCTCGAGATCACCGACGATGTCTATCGCGCCGCTGGCCGGCTGATGGAAACCAAGGGACCGCTCTCTGGTGTCGCCGACGAAGGTGGCTGGTGGCCCAATTTCGCGTCGAACGAGGATGCGCTCGATACGCTGACCAAGGCAATCGAGGCGAGCGGGCATCGCGCGGGCGACGAGGTATTTATATCGCTCGACATCGCCGCGAACGAACTCGGCGACGCGGGCGGCTATGATCTCGCGCTCGACGACGGGCGGCTCTCGGGCGAAGAAATGGCGGCGCGCATCATTGAATGGGCCGGACGCTATCCGATCCTGTCGATCGAGGATCCCGCCGGACAGGACGATTGGAAGACGATGGCCGCGGTCACCGCGGCGATCGGCGGCACAGTGCAGATCATCGGCGACGACGCGCTCGTCACCAATGCCGAACGTGTCGCTCGCGCGGGCGAGGCGGCGGCGTGCAACGCGGCCCTGATCAAGGTCAATCAGGTCGGTACGGTGACCGAAGCGAAGGCCGCGCTCGATGCGGCGGTCGCGCGTGACTGGGGCGCGATCGTTTCGGCGCGGTCGGGCGAAAGCGAGGACATCACCATCGCGCATCTCGCGACCGGCTGGGACGCGGGGCAATTGAAGGTCGGCAGCTTCACCCGCTCTGAACGCATGGCGAAGTGGAACGAGATGCTGCGGATCGAGGAGGCGATGGGAAGCGACGCGGTGTTCGCGGGCTTTTCGGCCTTCGCCGGTGCGATCGGGGGAGTTGCGGCATGATCGTCCTCCACGCACGCCCGAGCCCGGGTTTTCGCGAAGCGGTCGATGCGATCTTCGGCGCGGGTGTCGTGACCCACGTTGATGAAGCCGAGCCGCTTGACGGCGTGGCGGGAGAGATTACCGCGTTGCTCCATGTGCTGACGCCGGTGACGCGTGAGTTCATCGCTTCGGCGCCCAAGCTGAAGCTGATCCAGAAGCTCGGCGTCGGGGTGAACACGATCGCGCTCGATGCCGCTCGCGACCATGGCGTCGCGGTGTGCAACATGCCCGGCACCAACAGCCAGGCGGTCGCCGAAATGGCGCTGTCGCTGATGATGGCGGTGCTCCGCCGGACCTGCTTCTTCGACGCGCGGACGCGAGCGGGCGAGGGCTGGACCGCCGATCCGTCCGAGCTAGATCAGGTTGGCGAAATCGGCGGGCGGACGGTCGGACTCGTCGGTTTCGGTAATTCCGCGCAGTTGCTCGCGCCGGTGCTGGCGGCGCTGGGGGCGAAGCTTGTCTACACCGCGCGCCGTCCGCGCGACGTGCCCTATGAATTCTTGCCGCTCGACCGGCTGCTTGCGGAAAGCGACATCGTCTCACTGCACATACCGCTCACCGACGAAACGCGCGCCGGCATCGATCCCTTCGCGATGAAGAAGGGTGCGGTACTGGTGAACACGGCGCGGGGCGAACTGGTCGATGAGGCGCGGCTGGTCGAGGCGCTGACCTCGGGGCATCTGCGCGGCGCCGGGCTCGACGTGTTCGCCGAAGAACCGCTACCACGCGGTAACCCGCTGCTCGGCCTGTCCAACGCGGTAATCGCCCCGCACATCGCCTGGCTGACCCCCGAAACGCTCGTGCGTAGCCTGACCGTCGCGCAGGAAAATTGCCGCCGGCTGGCGGCGGGCGAGGCGTTGCTGCATCAAGTCGTATGAAACACCCCGTCATTGCGAGGCGCGTAGCGACGAAGCAATCTCCAGCTATCGGCATGCCGTGTCGCAAGCTGGAGATTGCTTCGCTGCGCTCGCAATGACGAAGCATAAGGATTGAACCCATGCCTCTCCCCATCGTCCTCATCACCGGCCAGCTTCTGACCGAAGCCGTCTGGCAGCCCTTGCTCGATGCGTGGCCCGACCGCGAAGTCATCGTCGCCGACAATCAAAGCGACGACACGATCGAGGGGTTTGCGCAGCGCCTGCTCGACAACGCCCCGCTGAAATTCGTGCTGATCGCCCATGCGATGGGCGGCTTTGTCGCGTTCGAGGTGATGCGCCACGCACCCGAACGGGTCGCGAAGCTCGCGCTCATCTCGACGCTTGCCTCAGCCGACGGCCCGGCGCAGACCGCGCGGCGGCAGGGTTATATCGACCTGGTGACAAACGGCCGCTTCGACCAGGTCGTCGAAGAGCGCATCCCGATCCTCTTCCCCGAAGAGAAACGCGACGACGAACGGCTGCTCGGCATTGCGCGGCGGATGGCGGCGGACACCGGCGCCGACATCTTCCTCGCGCAGCAGCGCGCGATCATGGCGCGCATCGACAGCCGCCCGCGGCTCGGCGAGATTGCGGTGCCGACCTTGCTGATCTGGGGCGAGAAGGACGGCATCACCAGCCGCGCGCACCATGACGAGATTTTAGAGGCGATTGCGGGCGCGCGGTTGGAGGCGATTCCTGGCGCCGGACATCTGCCGACAGTTGAGGCGCCCGAAGTAGTGGTCCCGTTGCTGACCGAGTTCATGGACGGATAGCCATCGTCATTGCGAGCGAAGCGAAGCAATCTCCAGCTATCGACCTCGCGTAAGGTTGATAGTGGAGATTGCTTCGTCGCTACGGTCCTCGCAATGACGAGTGGAGCTATTTCAACTCCGCCCGCACCATCGCCGTCCCATCGACCATCGCCTTCAGCTTCGCCAAGCTATGCTCGCGGCTGTGATATTTCATCCCGCAATCGGGCGCGATCCAAAGCCGCTCGGCGTCGACGTAACGCAGCGCCTCGCGGATGCGGTCCGCGACCACCTCGGGCGTTTCGACCTCGGGAATCGACAGGTCGAGCACGCCGTACATGATCGTCTTGGTCGGCAGTTCGGTCAGAATGGCAGGGTCGAGCCCGGGCTGCGCCGCCTCGATCGAGATGACGTCGATCGCCGACGCTTCGAGTTCGGCGAGGAAATCATAGGCCTTGGGCTTCGGCCCCGTCGCGCCCGCGCCGTGGTGGACCATCGCATAGCCGAAACAGATGTGGAGCGCGGTCGTGCCACCGACGCCGTCGAGCGCGCGGTTGATCGCCTCGATCGCGTAGGCGTTCGCCTCGGCGGCGCGCGCCTGCAAATAGGGTTCGTCCAGCTGGACGACATCGACCCCGGCCGCGAACAAATCCTTGACCTCGGCGTTGACCGCATCGGCATAGTCCATCGCGAGTGCGCGCGCGTCGGGATAATAGCCATTCTCCGCCTGCTGCGTCATCGTGAAGGGACCGGGCAGGGTGAGTTTCACCGGTTTCTCCGAATGACGCCGCAGGAAGGCCGCGTCCTGTGCCTCGATCGGCGTGACGCGGCGGATCGGGCCGGAGACGAGCGGCACCGGATTGGCGTTGCCCGTGCGGTCGATCGCGGTGCCATGCTTCTCGCGGTCGATCCCCGACAGCGCGGTCGCGAGGCGGTTCGAATAGCTTTCGCGGCGCATCTCGCCGTCGCCGACGATGTCGATGCCGACCTCTTCCTGATCGCGGATCGCCATCAAGGTCGCGGCCTCTTGAGCGTCGGCGAGCCAGGGTTCGGGGATGCGCCACAGCGTCTCGGCGCGCACGCGCGGGGGCAGGCTGGCCTTCAGTTTTTCGCGATCGATCAGCCAGTCGGGCTGGGGGTAGCTTCCGACGATCGTCGTCGGCAATATGGGGCGGTCGAACAAGGTCAATCCTCTCGATTTTTGGGCTGGCCAAACATTTGCTTAGTATTCTATCTAATTCAAGTCGAAACGACGGTTGGGAGAGCAAAATGATCGATCTGGAGGCCATCCGGACGCTGGCGGATATTCCGGCGGCGCAGGCGCGGGTCAGGGGCAGCGCGACCGCGGTGAAGTTCGGCGAGCGCGAGACGAGTTTTGTCGAACTCGATGCGCGATCGAACCGCGTCGCGAACGCGCTGATCGCGTCGGGCGTGGCTCCCGGCGACCGTGTTTCGGCGCTGACCAAGAACCATGACAGCTGGTACCCGCTCTTCTTCGGCACCGCCCGTGCGCGCGCTTGCTTGGCGCCCATCAACTGCCGTCTCGCGCCTGCCGAAATCGGCTTCATTCTGGGCGATGCGGAACCGAAACTGTTGTTGGTCGGCGAAGATTTCTTTGATTCTGCGCTTGCTGCGGTCGCGAACCTTCCGGCGCGGCCGCGCCTGATCGCGCTGTACGGCGAACATCCGGCGTTCGAGCCGTTCGATGCGTGGCTGGGCGAGGCATCCGATGCCGCCATCGTCGATCCGCCGCGGCTAACCGACGATGTGCTCCAGCTCTACACCAGCGGCACGACCGGCCTGCCCAAGGGCGTCGTGCTGACCAACGCCAACTATCGCACCTTCCTTGAGGCCGCGACCCAGGTTGATGGCTTTGCCTATGGCGAGGACGAGACGGTGATGATCGTCATGCCCTTGTTTCACGTCGCGGGCACCAATGTCAGCTTCTCGGGACTCGCGCAGGGCGGGCGGCTGGTGCTCGTCAAGGATTTCACGGCCGCCGACGCGGTACGCATGATGCGCGAGGAGAATGTCGCGCACGCCTTCCTCGCGCCCGCGATGATCCAGATGATGCTGCTTCAGCCCGATGCGGCCGCGAGCGCCTATCCGCAGCTCAAGTCGATCGCCTATGGCGCGTCGCCTATCGCGGAAGATGTGCTGCGCCGCGCGCGCGCGACCTTTGGCTGCGACTTCGTGCAATTCTACGGCATGACCGAGTCCGCCGGCGGCGGTTCGTACCTGTCGCCGAGCGCGCATGACCTGCCGGGTAAGCTCACCTCATGCGGTACGCCGTGGCCGGGCGCGGCGATGGCGATTCTCGATGGTGAGGGGCGCGAACTCGGCGATGGCGAGATCGGCGAGATTGCGATCCGCGGCGGTATCGTGATGAAGGGCTATTGGAACCGTCCTGCTGCGACCGAAGAGACGCTTGCGGGCGGCTGGCTCCACACCGGCGATGTCGGTTACCGCGACGCCGACGGCTTCTACTACGTCCACGACCGGATCAAGGACATGATCGTGTCGGGCGGCGAGAATGTCTATCCGGCCGAGGTCGAGAGCGCGATCATGGGCTGCCCCGGCGTTGCCGACGTCGCGGTGATCGGCGTGCCCGACGACAAATGGGGCGAGGGGGTGAAGGCGCTGGTGGTGCCGGCGGCGGGTGTGACGCTCGATCCCGCCGATATCGTCGCGTGGGCGCGGACGCGGATCGCGGCGTACAAGGTGCCGAAAAGCATCGAGTTCATCGACGCGCTGCCGCGCAATCCGTCGGGCAAGGTGCTGCGCCGTGAACTGCGTGCCCCTTATTGGGAAGGGCGCGATCGCGCGGTGGGGTAAGCGTGTCTGCTTTGGGGTGGCTATCGGCCGTTCGTGCACCCCGGCGAAAGCCGGGGCCCAGTGCGGAAATATTCCAGGTTAGCGCCATCTTTCTGGACCCCGGCTTTCGCCGGGGCACACATCTCTATCGGCCGCTTCCGGCCGCAAAGTGGACGACAGGCCTATCGCGTCCGCGCAAACCAGATGACGTGCCGTGCGCCCTTGCCGTTGCTGCGGGCGCGGACGGTGACTTCATCGACCGCGAAGCCCGCCGCCGTCAGTCGACGAGTGAATTGCGCGTCGGGGGCCGCCGACCAGATCGCGAGCACGCCGCCCGGCCGCAGCGCCGCCTTGGCCGATGCGAGACCCGAGGCCGAATAGATGCCGTCGTTGGCCTGCCGGACCAGTCCGTCGGGGCCGTTGTCGACATCGAGCAGGATCGCGTCGTAACAGTCGCGCCCAGCCGCGATCGCCGCCGCGACATCGCCGATGACCAACTCGACGCGCGGATCGTCGAGGCAGGTGGCCGCGAGATCCGCCATTGGTTCGCGCGCCCAGTCGATGATTTCGGGGACGAGCTCGGCGACGGTGACCTTCGCGGCCGGGCCGAGCGCCGCGAGCGCCGCGCGCAGGGTGAACCCCATCCCATAGCCGCCGATCAGCAGGTGGGCGGTATCGGGGTTCCGCAGCCGCTCGCAGCTCATCACCGCCAGCGCTTCTTCGGAGCCGCTCATCCGGCTGTTCATCAATTCATTGCCGCCGATCACGATGATGAAATCGTCGCCGCGCCGGTAGAGGCGCAGTTCGTCGCCACCCGGAATCTGCGCGGTGTCGATCAGTTCGCGGACTTTCACCAGTCGATCAGTTCAGCTCGCTCAGCCCAAGCTCGGCGAGCAGGGCGTTTCGCGCCTTGCGGACGTCGCTTGCCAGCGCCGCCGAGGCGAGGTCGCCCGGCACGATCGCTTCGGGCCAATGTTTCGCCACCACGCCGGCAATCCGGTCGAGCTTCGCTTCGTCGGCGATGAAGCGCGGATCGACCGTCCGGGGATCGGCGACGACGCGCAGCCGCAGGCAGGCGGGGCCGCCGCCATTCGCCATCGATTGGCGCACATCGACGGGCAGCAATCGGCGGATCGGACCATTGCCCGCGATCATGCCCTGCAGCCAGTTCCACACCGCGGGCGTGGCCTGCGCCTCGGTCGGCAGCACCAGTCCCATACCGCCGCCATCGGGCAGGCTGACGAGCTGCGCGTTGAACAGGTAGGATTTGATCGCGTCGGGCAGGCTCACCGCGCTCGCCGGCACCTCGACGATCTCGACCTGGGGGAAGGCGGCACGGATTTCCGCATGCGCGGCGTCGCGGTCCTCGAACGCGGTTTCGTGCGTGAAGAGGACATGCTCGTTCGCGACCGCGACGACGTCGTTGTGGAAGGCTCCGCCCTGGATCGCGGTGTCCGACTGGCGGATGAAAAGCGTCCGGGCCGGGTCGAGCCGGTGCAGCCTGGCGACCGCTTTCGACGCGTCGAGATGCTGGCGTGCCGGGAAGCGACCGCCCCCGACGCCATAGACGAAGATTTCGACGCCTTGCCCGTCATGCCCGTCGCACAGCCGCATATGGTTCGCCGCGCCCTCGTCGCCGAAGGGAGCGGGGATGGGGGCGTGCACCGCGAAAGCGGGATCGGCGAAGGCGAGCCGCAGCTGCGCCAGCGTGCCCGGCCATTCGTGGCTGCGGTGCGGCATGGTGACGAGGTTCGCGGCGGTCAGGTGGCATTTGCCGTCGGCGCTGTCGGGCGCAGGGGAAACGGTCGCCGCGTTTGCGGCCCACATCGACGACGCCGACCAGGCCTGCGCGCGCAAATGTCCCTCGGCATCCTCCGGCGTCGTGCCCAGCGTTTCAAGCCACGGCGCGTCGGGACGATCGAGCGGCATGAAAAAGCCCTGGGGCAGACCGAGCGTGAGATTGTGGCGCATCTTCTCGATGCCCTGCAGCGCCGCGGCGCGCGGCTGCGATACATCGCCGGCATGGCTGGCCGACGCGATATTGCCGCGGCTCAGCCCCGCATAATTGTGGCTCGGGCCGATAATCCCGTCGAAATTGATTTCGGTGAGCATGGCCTAGCGTCCGATCCAGCTGATCGCGTCGCCCTTGCCGACGCCCAAAATGCGCGCCGCCTCGGCATCGATCGTCCCGTCGGCACCGATCTTTCCGAAGCAGCAGCGAAACTCCGCAAGCCGCCCCGTCGCGACCAGCGCATCCACGCCGCCTTCGGCAATGCCGGTGATTTCGATATGTCGGGCATCGCGGATACTCGCGACCTGATCGGTGCGCGCGGTCATGGTCGGGCCACCGTCGAAGATGTCGACGTAATTTTCGAAAGCGAAGCCTTCATTCTCCAGCATCCGCATCGCGGCGCGCCCGGTCGGGTGGGGGACGCCGATGACGCTGCGCGCATGTTCGCCCAGCATCGCGATATAGACGGGATGCTTGGGCATCAGGTCGGCGATGAACTGGTTGCCGTGGACCGCGTTGAACTGGTCGGCTTCCTGGAAGTTCATCCCGAAAAATTTGCCCGCGACACCGTCCCAGAAGGGCGAGCCGCCGGCCTCGTCGATCACCCCGCGCAGCTCGGCGAGGATGCGGTCGCCGAAGCGCGGCCGGTGGCGCGCGATGAACAGGTAGCGCGAGCGCGCGAGCAGCAGCCCCAGCCCGCCCGCGCGTGCCGCCGGGTGCAGGAACAGCCCGCCGACCTCGCTCGCGCCGTTGAGATCGTTGCTCAGCATCAGCACCTGCGCATGGAAGGTGCGGTTCAATTGCTCGCTATGCTTGCTGTCGGTGCCGATGCGATAGGAGTAGAAAGGCCAGCGTTGCCCGACCTGCCCGAAAATCTGGCAGGTGCCGCGCACTTCGCCGCTGTCGAGGTCTTCGAGCACCATCAGGTAAAGCTCGTCCGCCGGATATTCCTTCTCCGAAGCAAAGCCCGCTTCGGCACGCTCAAGCTTGGCGCGCAGCGCCTTCTTGTCGGGGGGCAGGTTGGTGAAGCCGCCGCCGGTCAGCTTTGCCATCTCGTAGATGCTCTGCAGGTCGCCCGGTTTGGCCGCCCGGATCACATAATTCACACCGTCCCCCGTTCCGCTATTCTTGTCATGGTCAGCGCCGACAGCCGCGCGCGCTCGGCGAGGCTGTCGACGATCAGAAATTCGTCCGCGCTGTGGATCGCCCCGCCGCGCGGACCCATCGTATCCACCACAGGAATACCGCACGCCGCGATATTGTTGCCGTCGCACACGCCTCCGGTCGCGTTCCAGCCGATCGGCGGCAGGCCCAGTGCCGCGCCGCAGTCGCGCACCAGTTCGAACAATCGCGTCGCGGCGGCATCGAGCGGCTTGGGCGGGCGGTTGAAATTGCCGTGAATGTAGCAGTGCACGTCATGGTCGCGCGAGACGGCTGCCACCGCCGCGCGCAGCGCCGCCTCCGCCTCGACCATCGCCTCGGGTGTGGACGGACGCATGTTGACGCGCAGGATCGCGCTGTCGGGGACGACATTGTTGGGCCCGCCGCCGTCGATCTTCGCGGGATTGACCTTCAGCGCCGGCGATTTGAGCGCCGCGAGCCGCAGCGCGAGGTCGGCCGCGGCGAGCAGCGCATTGCGCCCGTCGTCGGGATTGCGCCCGGCATGCGCCGACAGCCCGTGGACGATCACCGAGAAATTGCCGCTGCCCGGCCGCGCGCCGGCGAGCGTGCCGTCGGGCAGCGCGGGTTCGTAGGTCAGCGCGGCGGTCTTGCCCTTGGCCAGCTCGGCGATCAGCGCGGCCGACGCGTGACTGCCCGTCTCCTCGTCGCTGTTGATCATCACATCGTAACCGACGCGGCCTGCCAGCGGCGAGGCTTCAAGCGCGTTCAGCGCCGCGAGGATTACCGCAATCCCCGCCTTCATGTCGGCGGTGCCGGGGCCGTTGAGCACGCCGGGTTCGAGCCACTTCAGCGTCTGGAACGGATGATCGGCGGCGAACACCGTGTCCATATGGCCCGTCAGCAGCAATTGCACCGGCGCGTCGGGCCGCACGCGAAGATGCAGATGGTCGCCGCGCTGTGTGGTCTTGATCTGGCCCGCCGCATCGACGTTCTCGACCGGATCGGGGGTGACGAGCCGTATCTCGCCGGGCAGCACGGCAAAGGCGTCGGCAAGCTGGCCCGCGACGATCTTGAGTCCCGCGAGATTGCCCGTGCCGCTATTCACCGCCGCCCATTGCTCGACCTGTGCGAGCATCGGCGCATCGGCGGCGCGGTCGAGCACGGGGGCTTCGGCGGTCGTGATGGATGTCATGCGCCGGCTATAGACGTCCGTGCCGCCCTTTTGCCACCCCCGACGACGCTACGGAGTCTTCGCCGCGGGAGCTGCCGGTTTGAGCAGCGGCGTATAACCTCGAAGTTGCAGCGCCTTGCGCGGCGAAAGCGTCGCGGCGAGCGTATCGAGCGATTGGTGCGCGCGCGCGTCCTTGCGCTGTGCGAACAGCGTGCGCGCGAGTTCGACCTGCGCGCGCTGCCGCACGTCGAGGTTGCCGAAGGGGTCGAAGAAGGAATCGATCCGGGCCTGGTCCTTGACCCCGGTCCAGGCGAAGGGCCGGGTGCTCGCGGTGTCCCCGGCGATGGCGGTATAGCTCCGCGCGGCCTCGGCGAGCGATAGTTTGCCCGTCAGTACGGCGTATCGCGTCTGGAACAGCCGCGCTTCGGGCGATGCATTGGCGCCGGTGAAATCGGTAAGGACGCGCTCGACCCAGCCCCAGTTCACTACGCCCGTAGTCGCCTGCATCCCGAGCAGGTTGAAGGCAAGGATCGCGCCGCGATGCTCCGCCGTCGTCGCGGCACGCACGGCAGCGTCGTCGGGGCGACCGAGGCTCGCGGCCGGCACGAGTTCGATCGCGGGGTCATGCTTCAGGATCGCCTCGATGTCGGGTTTGTGGAAATATCCAACGACGACGACGATGGTTTCGCCTTTCCGCTTGTGCGCGATCGCGCGGATGCGCTGCGCCTGCATGAAGGTGCGATAGAGATAGAGGCGGCGCGGCAGGTCGCGATCGGCGCGCGGCGCGGGTTCGCCCGCCCATTTCTGCAGCGGCGCAAGCGTCGCCGGATCGTCGGCGGAAAGGAAATCCCAATCGAGGATCTTGCGGTCAGGAAAGGTCAGGAAGCCCTGAAAGCCTTGTGCTTTGCGCACTTCGAGCGGCGTGTCGAGGTCGAGCCCGAAGCCGAGTAACTGGTCGTCGACCGGCGGCATCCAGTCGATCGGGCAAAGCTCGGTCGGGTTATTCGCCGCCCAAGGCAGGATGATGCCCTGGATCTCGTATGTGAATTCGTAAAAATCTTGCCGCGACGCTTGTTCGGGCGGGCGCTCGATGCAGACTGCGGCGGGCTTCACCAGATCGAGCCACGCCGCGAGCATCCCCGGCTGGTCCTTCTCGGCGACAAGCTGCGCGCTATGGTCGACGCCGAGAATCGCGAGCCGCGTCCTGATCTTTTCGGCTTCGGCAGGTCGCGGGAAGGCCGCCGCGAGCAAAAGCAGGAGGCAGGCCAGGGCATGATGCGGCATGGTCGATTTCCTCGATCGAACGGGGGAAAGACCGCATAGCATGGGTTCCGTTCGCGACAAGGCGCGGTGCTGCGGCCCATGTCCGCGCGCGGGTAATGATGTCGCCGCGATACGGTAAATCACTGCTGCCGGCCGCATAATCGGTTATGAACGCGCCCGAATCGTCCCGGATCGCAATATATTAACCGAAACTTCGGGACAGCCTGCTTACGCTGGCCGAAACCAGATTGAGTGAGCCGATGTCCATCGCCTTCGTCCTAGGCATCAACATGTCCGTCGCCGGCGTTTTTGCCGTCGCCTTCGCCGTGGTTGCGGCGACGAACCGCACCGCGCGCGGCGCCAGGTGGCTCGCGGCGGGCTATGGACTCGGTATCGTCAATGTCGGCCTCGAATTCCTGCTGACGTGGCAGGTCGATCCGACGCCCATCGGCATCGGCATATTCCTCGTCTTCCTCCTCGCGCTCAGCTTCGCGCTGGTCGGTGTCGCCCGCCACTATTGCACCGCACCGCCATGGGTCGCCATGGCCGCAATATGGGTGCTCACGATCCTCGCCGTGCCCGCGATATTCAGCTTGGCCTATGGCTCGATGCCGCGGCTGATGCTCTATCAGCTTCCCTATTTCGCGATGCAGCTACTGATCGCTATCGTGATCTGGCGCTCGGGCCGTCGCCAGCCGCTCGATCTGCTGCTGATCGCGCTCCAGCTTGTCGCGGCGACCATCTATATCGCCAAGCCGTTCATCGCAATGACGATCGGAACGGCGAGTTCGCCGCAAGGTTATATGGCGACGACCTATGCTGCGATTTCGCAGAGCGGGAGCGTCGTCACCTTGATGGCGATCGCGCTCGTCATGCTGCTCATCATGATGCGCGACACGACGGCGGAGATGGTCGTGCGTTCGGAAACCGATCCGCTTTCGAGCGTGCTCAACCGGCGGGGCTTCGAACATCATGCCGAACTGGCGTTGCTGCGCGGGGGGGAGAGTGCCGTGCTGATCGCCGCCGACCTCGATCATTTCAAAAGGATCAACGACAGCTTCGGCCACGCCGCGGGCGACGGGGTCATCGCGCATTTCGCCGCGATGCTGGTCGATACGGCGCCTCCCAATGCGATTGTCGGGCGGATCGGCGGCGAGGAATTCGCCGTACTCCTTCCCGATGCCTTGCTGTCCGACGGCCGCATCTACGCCGAAGCGGTGCGCACCGCCTTTGCTGCGGCGCAATTGCCGGTGCTCGGCGTCGATCGCGGCTTTACAGCGTCCTTCGGCGTCGCCCAGCGCGCGTCCGACGATTCGCTGTTCGAACTGTCGCGCCGCGCCGATGCCGCCCTCTATCGCGCCAAGGCCGGCGGGAGGAACCAGGTTCGCGTGGCGCTCGGCGAACTGTCGTCGGCGCCCGTCATGGGCGCTGCCTGACCTCAGACCGCGAGCAGCGGCGTATCTTCCTCGCGCGGCGGCGCGGCCTCGAAACCGGGGAGGGGCTCGAATCCCTCGTCGCTGAGTTCGATCGACGCGAGGCCGCCGAGTTTGAAGTGGCCGAGCCGCGGATCCTCGTCTGACCGCCAGCTCTTGTTCAAATTCAGCGCGCTGATGAACAGGTCGCCGCGGCGTTCGAACAGCAGATGCGGCGCCAGCGTCAGCGTCTGGCCGTTATATTGCGCCGTCACCAGCTTCTTGCGAGCGATGGCTTCCATCAATTTCAGTCGTGTATCGTCCATGGATCCGGTCGTTTGGGGAGATATATATTTCGTTGTGCGCTGCAACGTAACCTACGCGGCGCGCATTGAAAAGCGCCCATTGCCAATCGAATCCAATCGCGGCATAGCGCAGCGGCCCTTTCCTCCCCGGGTCCACTGGCGCAGCCGCGCCGACCAGAGGGTGCTTGCATGACCGAATTTCTCGACCGTTCCGGCCTGTCCGTCGATTCGCGACTGGCCGTCTTCATCGAGCAGCGCGCGCTGCCGGGGACGGGGCTCGACGCTGCCAAGTTCTGGAGGGACTTCGCGGACTTGCTGGGCCGGTTCGCGCCAGAGAACGCCGCCTTGCTCGCGAAACGAGAAGATTTGCAAACGCAGATCGATGCCTGGCATCAGGCGCGCGAAGGGCAGGCACACGACCCCGCCGCCTATCAGGTGTTCCTCCGCGAGATCGGCTATTTCGTTCCCGAACCCGCACCTTTCAAAGTCGGCACACAGAATGTCGATCCCGAGATCGCGACGATGGCGGGGCCGCAGCTCGTCGTGCCCGCGCTCAACGCACGCTTCGCGCTCAACGCCGCCAACGCGCGCTGGGGCAGCCTCTACGATGCCTTCTACGGCACCGACGCGCTCGACGCGCCGCCGGCGAAACCGGGCGGCTATGATCCTGCTCGCGGCGCGGCAGTCATCGCGCGCGCCAAGGCGTTCCTCGACGATGCGGCGCCGCTCGCATCGGGCCGCTGGGCCGACTGGCAGGGCGGACAGCTGGCGCTCGCCGACCCGTCGCAATGGGTGGGCAGCAAGCCCGGCGGCATATTGCTCCGCCACAATGGCCTGCACATCGAACTGGTGATCGATCCCGACAGTGCGATCGGGAAAACCGATCCGGCGGGCATCGCCGACGTCATCCTCGAAGCCGCGCTGACGACGATCATCGACCTCGAGGACAGCGTCGCCGCGGTCGATGGTGAGGACAAGGTGCTCGGCTATACCAACTGGCTGGGCCTGATGCGCGGCGACCTTATGGAAAGCTTCGACAAGGGTGGCAAGACCGTTACCCGCGCGATGGCGGGGGATCGCGAATGGACGTCGCCATCGGGCGAGCCCTTCACCCTCCACGGGCGCAGCGTGATGTTCGTGCGCAACGTCGGCCACCTGATGACGACGCCGATGATCAGGCTGCCGAACGGCGCCGAGGCGCCCGAAGGCCTCTGCGATGCCGTCATCACCAGCCTTTGCGCGCTCCACGACCTCAAAGGCCTCGGCACGCAAACCAACAGCCGCGCCGGCAGCATCTATATCGTCAAGCCCAAGCAGCACGGGCCCGAGGAATGCGGCTTCACGAACCGCCTGTTCGACGCGGTCGAGGATATGCTCGGCCTCGCGCGCCACACGATCAAGGTCGGCGTGATGGACGAGGAGCGGCGCACCAGCGCCAACCTCGCCGCGTGCATCCATGCGGTGAAGGACCGTATTGTCTTTATCAACACCGGCTTCCTCGACCGCACCGGCGACGAAATTCACACCTCGATGCGCGCGGGACCGATGATCCCCAAGGGCGAGATGAAGGCGAGCGACTGGATCGCTTCCTACGAAGACCGCAACGTCCGCATCGGCCTCGCCTGCGGCCTTTCAGGGAAAGCGCAGATCGGCAAGGGCATGTGGGCGATGCCCGACCTGATGCGCGGCATGCTCGAGGCGAAGATCGGTCATCCGAAATCGGGCGCGAACACCGCGTGGGTGCCCTCGCCGACCGCCGCGACGCTGCACGCGCTACACTATCACATGGTCGATGTGTTCGCGCGCCAGAGGGAAATCGCGGGCGAGGCGGTGCCCGCGCTCGACCGGCTGCTCGCCATTCCCGTCGCGACTGGGCGCAACTGGAGCGAGGCGGAGATCACGCGCGAACTCGACAATAATTGCCAGGGCATCCTTGGCTATGTCGTGCGCTGGATCGACCAGGGCGTCGGCTGCTCGAAGGTGCCCGACATCGACGACGTCGGCCTGATGGAGGACCGCGCGACGCTGCGCATCTCCAGCCAGGCGCTCGCCAACTGGCTGCTCCACGGCGTCTGCACCGAGGCACAGGTCGATGCGGCGTTGGCGCGCATGGCGGCGAAGGTCGACGCGCAGAACGCCGGCGACCCGCTGTATGAGAAGCTGTCGCCCGACGGCATCGCATACCGCGCCGCGCGCGCGCTGATCTTCGAAGGCGTGAGCCAGCCGTCGGGCTATACCGAACCGCTGCTGCACAAATATCGCCAGATGAAGAAGGCGGACTGAAAGGGGCGAGGCCGATTCCGGTTCCGATGAGCCGATCCTGGCGCTGCCATCGCTTATAGCGGCGGTGCGAGATACATGGGCGCGCCCTTGGTTTCAGGGACGGGGCGACCGTCTATGTCCTGCCTCGCCTATCACTCCCACTCGATCGTGCCCGGCGGTTTCGACGTATAGTCATAGACGACGCGGTTAATGCCTTGCACCTCGTTGATGATGCGCGTCGCGCAGCGGCTGAGGAAGCTCGCATCGAAGGGGTAGATGTCGGCGGTCATGCCGTCGGTCGAGGTCACCGCGCGCAGCGCGCAGACATGGTCATAGGTGCGTCCGTCGCCCATCACGCCGACGGTCTTGACCGGAAGCAGCACCGCGAACGCCTGCCAGATCGCATCATACAGGCCCGCGTTGCGGATCTCTTCGAGATAGACGGCGTCGGCCTTGCGCAGGATGTCGCAGCGATCCTTGCTGACCTCGCCCGGGATGCGGATCGCGAGGCCGGGGCCCGGGAACGGATGGCGGCCGACGAAAATGTCGGGGAGCCCCAGCTCCTTGCCGAGCAGGCGGACCTCGTCCTTGAACAGCTCGCGCAGCGGTTCGACCAGCTTCATGTTCATGCGCTCGGGAAGGCCGCCGACATTGTGGTGGCTCTTGATCGTCACGCTCGGTCCGCCGGTGAAGCTGACGCTCTCGATCACATCGGGGTAAAGCGTGCCCTGTGCGAGGAAGTCGGCGCCGCCGATCTTCTTCGCTTCTTCCTCGAACACGTTGATGAATTCGGCGCCGATGAACTTGCGCTTCTTCTCGGGGTCGGTGACGCCCGCGAGGCCCGCCATGAATCGCTCCTCGGCATCGACGACGACGAGCGGGATGTTGTAATGGTCGCGGAACAGCCGTTCGACCTGCTCGCGCTCGTTCATGCGCAAGAGGCCGTGATCGACGAAGACGCAGGTGAGCTGTTCGCCGATCGCTTCGTGGATCAGCACCGCCGCAACCGCGCTGTCGACCCCGCCCGACAGGCCGCAGAGCACGCGCTGGTCGCCAACCTGCGCGCGAATCTCGGCGATCTTGGTGGCGCGGAACTCGGCCATCGTCCACTCGCCGCTGCAACCGCAGACGTGGCGGACGAAATTGGCGATCAGCTTGGCGCCGTCGGGCGTGTGGACGACCTCGGGGTGGAATTGCGTCCCATAATAGCGGCGCTCGTCGTCGGCGATCAGCGCGAAGGGCGCGCCGTCGCTGATCGCAACGATGCGAAAGCCCGGCGCGAATTGGGTGACGCGGTCGCCGTGGCTCATCCACACCTGATGCCGCTCGCCAACCTCCCACAATCCGTCGAACAGCACGCAGGGTTCGGTGACGGTCAGGAAGGCGCGGCCGAATTCGCCGTCGCGTTCGCCATCGACGCCGCCGGGTTCGACCTGGCCGCCGAGTTGCTGGCTCATCACCTGCTGGCCGTAACAGATGCCGAGGATCGGCACGCCGCTGTCGAAAATCGACTGCGGCGCGCGCGGGCTGCCGTCGGCGGGGACCGAGGCGGGCGAGCCCGAGAGGATCACGCCCTTCGGCTGCATCCGTTCGAGCGCGGCTTCGGCCTGCGTGAAGGGGACGATCTCGCTATACACGCCGGCCTCGCGGACGCGGCGGGCGATGAGCTGGGTCACCTGGCTGCCGAAATCGACGATCAGGATGGATTCGGGCGGAGTGGAAGAGTCTGGAGTCGGCATGGCTGGCCGATAAGGGCGAAGGCTCATGCTGTCCAGCGGTCGATATGGGGCGCCCGTCGAACGGGCATGGCCTCGACACATTGTTGCGACAATTGCGCGACATAGATGAACCGCGAACAAAGCGCGGCGTCAGCGGGCGTTAAGCGCTGCCATGCGAAGAAAAAAACGAAGACAGAAAAGAAACAAAGGCTCTCCCCCATGAATAACATCCGTCTCTCCATTTCCGCACGCGCCGCCCTGCTCGCCGCCGGAGCCTCGTTCGCGCTGCCGGTGATCGCAGCGACGCCGATCGGTCCCGCCGCGGCGACGGCGGTGGCCGAGCAGCCGGCCGAGGCCGCACCCGCGGCACCCGAGGATCAGGAGGAGGATGACGAATATAGCGAGGACGAGATCATCGTCACGGCCCCGCGGCTCGCGGGCCAGCTCGCCACCGACATCAGGGCCGAAGCCGAGCTCGATGAGGCGGCGGTCGCGAGCTATGGCGCCTCGTCGATCGAGGAATTGCTCGATGCGCTCGAACCGCAGACGCGATCGGGCCGCGGGCGCGGCGGGCGGCCGGTCATCCTCGTCAACGGCCGGCGCATTTCGGGCTTCGGCGCGGTGCGCAACATCCCGCCCGAAGCGATCGCCAAGGTCGAGATTTTCCCTGAGGAAGTCGCGCTCGAATATGGCTATGCCGCGACCGAGCGCGTCGTCAATTTCGTGCTCAAGCCCGATTTCCGTCAGATTTCGGTCGAGGCGGAAGCCGGGATCCCGACGCAGGGCGGGCAATTCAAGAACGAGCTCGAGCCCGCCTTCATGGCGATCGGCGACAACGGCCGGCTCAACCTCAATGCGAGCTGGGAGCATCAGACGATGCTGCGCGAAAGCGAGCGCGATCTCGTTTACGACGATCCCGTCCTCGCAGCCGGCGCACCCGCGCGCAGCCTGGCCGCCGCGAGCGACGAATATGTCATCGACGGCACGCTCGTGCGTAACATCGACAAGGTGACCGAGGCGTCGGTCAGCCTGCGTTTCGACCAGACCGACAGCCTGTCGCTGCTCGGCCCGCGGAACGGCAATCCCGACGATCCCCGCCGCCGCGACACCCGCTCGCAGAACTGGACCAGCTCGGCGAGCGTCAACGGCATGCTCGGCGACTGGCGCTGGTCGGTGACCGGCAATTATGCCGACGCCGACCAACGCACCTTCACCGAACAGGAAAGCGGCGCGCGCGACCGGTTCGACAGCAGCCAGCAAAGCTTCGGCACCAACGCCAATATCTCGGGCAGCGTCGTCGACGGCTGGGCGGGGCCGATCCGCGCCTCGATCACCGGCGGCTATAGCGGGCAGCGCTTCGACAGCCGCACCGAACGCGGTCTCGACATCACGACGACCGAGCTGGCGCGCGACACGCCGAGCGTCTTCGGCTCGCTCACCGTCCCGCTGCTCGACCCCGAATATGATGTCGGCAATATCGGCCGCCTGTCGCTGACCCTCAACGCCCAAGCCGAGCGACCGAGCGACTTTTCCGCGCTGACGAGCTGGGGTGCGACGCTGAACTGGGGCATCACCGACAATCTGTCGCTGCTCACGAGCTTTTCCAGCGACGAAGCGGCCCCCAGCATGACCCAGCTCGGCGCGGCGCCGCTCGAGACCGAGGGCGTGACCTATTATGATTTCCAGACCGGCCAGACCGTGTTGATCAACACCATCACCGGCGGCAATCCCTTCCTGCTCGCCGAGCAGCGCCGCGACCTCAAGGTCGGGCTGAACTGGGAGGTGCCGATGGTCGAAGGCCTGCGTTTCTCGATCAACTACAACCGCAACCAGAGCAACGACACCGCGAACAATTTCCCACTGCTGACCCCAGAGATCGAGGCGGCATTCCCCGGCCGTGTGATCCGCGACGACGACGGGACCCTGCTCGCGATCGACCAGCGTCCGGTCAATTTCGAACGCGCGACCAATTCGCAGATCCGCTGGGGCTTCAATTTCGGCAGGAGCTTTGGCCAGGGCGACGCGGGCGAGGGTGGCGGCCGCGGGCGTTTCGGCGGCGGACGCACCGGCGCTGGCGGTCCGCCCCCGGGCGATGCCGACGCGCCGCCGCCGCGTGAGGGCGGCGAGGCCGCACCGCCGCCCGCCGAAGGACAGCGGCCCCCGGCCGAAGCAGGGGAGCGTCGCGGCGGCGGCGGGGGCGGTTTCCGCGGCCGCGGCGGCGGGCGTGGCGGCATGTTCGGCGGACGGCAGCAGCAAGGCGGACGCTGGCAGGTGTCGCTCTACCACACCGTCAAGCTGACCGACAAAGTGCTGATCGGACCGGGCGTCCCCGAACTCGACCTGTTGAACGGATCGGCGACGGGTAGCGGCGGCGGCACCAACCGCCACCTCGTCGAACTCGACGGCGGCCTGTTCTACAAGGGCTTCGGTACCCGGGTCAGCGCGAAATACGACAGTGGCAGCAGCATCGTCGGCGGCGCCAATGGCGACCTGAAGTTCCACGATCTCGCGACGTTCAACTTGCGCTTCTTCGCCGATTTCAACCAGATGCCGAAGCTGACCGACGACCTGCCTTTCCTGAAAGGATCGCGCCTGCGCCTGTCGGTCAACAATCTGTTCGACGCGCAGCGCAAGGTGACCGACGCCAGCGGTGTCGTGCCGCTGAACTACCAGCCCGGCTATACCGATCCGCTCGGCCGCTATGTCGAGCTGGAGTGGCGCAAGGCCTTCTAGGCCGTCGCGGGAAGGCGGCTTTGGGGTGGGAAGCGGACGCTCATGCTATCGGCTGAATGCGACAATCTCGCTGAGCGCAAAGGGCGGCTGCGATACCGACTCGTACCAGTCGGCGCGAAACTGCGGAAGTTTCTGCAAGTGACGCAGCAGCAAATCCCATCCCGCGGTCTCTTCGTGAAACGACCAAGTCGTATCACCCGCAATGATGTCGCAGTAGATTAGATCTGTCGTGATTTCATCGCGCTTATAGAAGGTCACTCTCTCGATATCTCGGAGAGGTAGCCGGGTGAGCAGTTGATCATTGATACGGGACATCGACCGATCCTGCATCGTTTCCGATATGTCCGCAATCGGTCGCTTCCTGCCGTCCCCGTAATCTACGCGAGCCGTGGCATCGCGGCCGGGGCGCCCGCCCCCGGACCGGCCGGCAGGAACGTCAGCGCCTTCACGAATTGCGCCGTGCACGACGACCAGCTGTAGCGCGTGCCGAGCGCCGCGGCGTCGCCCCGATCGCATAGCAGCGCTGTGTCGATGGCGCGGCCGAGATCCTCGTCGAGCGCCCCGGCGCCATCGCGCACGATATCGCCGGGGCCGGGCACCGGATAGGCGCCAACAGGCGTGCCGCAACTCAGCGCCTCGATGATGACCAAGCCGAAGGTGTCGGTGCGGCTGGGGAAGACGAAGACGTCGGCGCCGGCATAGGCGGCCGCGAGCGTTTCGCCGCCCAGCTTGCCGAGGAACAACGCACCCGGATGCCGCGCCTTCAATTCGGTGAGCGCGGGGCCGTCGCCGACGATGACTTTCGTGCCCGGCCGGTCGCAATCGAGGAAGGCGCCGATATTCTTTTCGACCGCGACGCGCCCGACATAAAGCTGGATGGGCCGTGCCAGCCCCTCAAATGCGGGGTGCGGGGCGCGATCAGGGCGGAACAGGTCGTGATCGACGCCGCGTTCCCACATCATCGTCTGATCGAGGCCCTGTTCGGCGAGTTCGCGCGCCAGGCTACGCGTCGCGACCATGATGTGCCGCGCCGGGCGGTGAAACCAGCGGATGAAGCGCCAGACGAAATCGGGCGACACGGGCAGTCGCGCCGCGACATATTCGGGAAAGCGCGTGTGATAAGCGGTGGTGAAGGGAAAGCCGTTGTCAAGGCACCAGCGCCGCGCGGCGAGGCCGAGCGGCCCTTCGGTCGAAATATGGATCGCCTGCGGTGCGAAAGCGCGGATACGGCGCCCGACCGCGCGCCGGCCCGCAAAGGCGAGGCGGATTTCGGCATAGGAGGGGCAGGGTATCGAGCGGAACAGGTCGGGCGAGATCACCCCGACCTCGTGCCCCGCGGCGCGCAATTCGCCGATCGTCGCCTGCAGCGTGCGGACGACGCCGTTGACCTGCGGCTCCCACGCGTCGGTGACGATCAATATCCTCATGCGGCGGCGGGCAGCGCGAGCTTCGTCGGGGCGTTGCGGGCGGCGACCTCTTCGGCCCAGTAGAGGATTTCCATCGTGCCGTCATGATGTTCGACCAGCGCGGTGCAGCCTTCGACCCAGTCGCCGTCGTTATAATATTCGGTGCCCTCGATCTCGCGCATCTCGGCGCTGTGGATGTGCCCGCACACCACCCCATCGACCCCGCGCGAGCGTGCGGCGTGGGCGACGACCTCTTCATAGCGGCCGATGAACTGGACTGCGTTCTTGACCTTGTGCTTGGCGACCATCGACAGCGACCAATAGGGCAGGCCGAAAGCGCTGCGGATACGGTTCACCACCACATTGCATTTCATCAGCGCGGTGTAGGCGGCATCGCCGACGAAGGCGAGCCAGCGGTGTGCGAGCATCACCGCGTCGAACTCGTCGCCATGGACGACGAGCAATTTGCGGCCGTCGGCGGTCTCGTGCACCGCCTCGCGGCGGATTTCGACGCCGCCGAAATCGAAGCCGTCGAACGGCTTGCACATTTCGTCATGGTTGCCGGGAACATAGACGACGCGCGTGCCGCGCTTGGCGCGCTTGAGCACGCGCCAGACGACGTCATTATGCTCGGGCGGCCAGAAATGGCGCTTCTTGAGCCGCCAGCCGTCGATGATGTCGCCGACGAGATACAGTGTCTCGCAATCGACATGGTCGAAGAAGTCGATCAGCAGCGGCGCGTTGCACCCGCGCGTGCCGAGGTGGATGTCGCTGACCCACACGGTACGATAGCTGCGGCGTTCGCCGATCACGCGCTCGGGGATATGCGGGTCGGTCGTGAAGGGGTCGGGAAAACGCGCGGGGATGGGCAGGGTCGAAATCGTGGCCATGTCACACTCCGTAAGCAGCCTCTGGCTGCCCACGGCCTAGACAGGAGTTTTGTGACACTGTGCGATTCAAAACCGCGTCGGTTCGGGGACGGTTTGAAGGCGGTTTGGTGACGGACGAAGGATTTTATCCTCGTCATTGCGAGGAGCCGAAGGCGACGCGGCAATCCAGAGCGTGCGTAAACCGCCCTGGATTGCTTCGCTACGCTCGCAATGACGAGATGGAGGGAGCCTAGGTTCGCCTGATCACCAAATTCCTGATTTCGCTCATATCTTCCATCGCGAAGCGCACGCCCTCGCGGCCGAGGCCCGAGTCCTTCACCCCGCCATAGGGCATATTGTCGACGCGGTAGGACGAGACATCGTTGACGACGATGCCGCCGACGTCGAGATGATCCCATGCGTCGAGGACCTTGTGGATGTCGCGCGTGAACAACCCGGCTTGCAGCCCGAACTTGCTGTCGTTGACCTCGGCGAGGGCGGCTTCCCAATCGGTAAATTTCGACAGGATGACGACGGGGCCGAACGCCTCCTCGCGCACGACGTCGGTGTCGGACGGCACGTTCTCAAGCAGCGCGGCTTCGAGCATATTGCCCTCACAGCCGCCGCCCGCGAGCAGGGTCGCGCCCGCGGCCACCGCCTCGTCGATCCAACCCTTGAGCCGCTGCGCTTCCTTCCCCGAAATCATCGGCCCGATGAAAGTATCGCGCAGCTTCGGATCGCCCGATTTCAACGTCTTGACCTTCGCGGTCAGCATGTCGCGGAAGGTCTCGTAGATATCCTCATGGATGATCACGCGCTGCACATGGATGCAGCTTTGCCCCGACTGGTAATAGCCGCCGAAGATGATCCGCGCGAGCGCATGGTCGAGGTCGGCATCCTTGTCGACGATCACCGCGGCGTTGCCACCGAGTTCGAGCACGACCTTCTTCTTTCCCGCCTTCGCCTTCAAATCCCAGCCGACGCCCGGCGATCCGGTGAAGGACAGGAGTTTCAGGCGCTCGTCGGTGGTGAACAGGTCGGCGCCCGCGCGGGTCGCGGGCAGGATGCTGAACGCACCCTCGGGCAATATATCGCATTCGGCGAGCACCTCGCCCATGATGATCGCGCCGAGCGGCGTCAGCGACGCGGGCTTCATCACAAAGGGGCAGCCCATCGCGATCGCGGGCGCGATCTTGTGCGCGGCGAGGTTGAGCGGGAAGTTGAACGGCGAGATGAAGCTGCACGGACCGATCGGCACGCGCTTCCACATCCCCATATAGCCCTTTGCGCGCGCCGAAACGTCGAGCGGCTGGACCTCGCCATAATTGCGCGTCGCTTCCTCGGCGGCGATGCGGAAGGTATCGATCAGGCGGGTGACCTCACCCTCGCTGTCGGCGATCGGCTTCCCCGCCTCGACGCACAAAGCATAGGCGAGTTCGTCGAACCGCTCCTGAAATCGCCCGACGCAATGGCTGAGCACATCGCGCTTCTCGAAACTCGCCAGCCGCGCCATCGGCTCGGCGGCGCGCACGGCGCCCGCGATCGCTTCGTCGATGACGTCGGGGGTCGCGAGCGCGGTGCGGAATGCAACCTCGCCCGTGAATTTGTCGATCACCTCGAGGTCGGTGTTCGGCTGCACCGCCTTGTTGTTGAGATAGAGCGGATAGACGTCTTTCAACTTCACAATCATTCTCCGACACTCTGAAACATTGTCATCCCCGCGAAAGCGGGGACCCAGGGGCGGCATTAACCGTTCAGCCGATCATACAAATCGACCCATTGTGGATTGTCGCGTTCAATCAGCGGTGGAAGCCTTTACAGCTCCTTCGACAATCGCTTGATATCATTGTTCAAAATCTGGTCATTCTCCGAATAATCGACCGGGCAGTCGATCAGGTGCACCCCCGGAGTATCGCGCGTATGCGTGAGAAGTTCCTTCAGATGCGCCGCGCTTTCGACGCGGTGGCCGCTGGCTCCATAAGCCTCGGCATATTTGACGAAGTCGGGGTTGCCATAGGTCAGCCCCCAATCCTTGAAGCCCATGTTCGCCTGTTTCCAGCGGATCATGCCATAGCTGTTGTCGTTGAGGATCAGCACGGTGATGTTGAGGCCGAGGCGCACCGCGGTCTCCATCTCCTGACTGTTCATCATGAAGCCGCCGTCGCCGCAGATCGCCATGACTTTGCGCCCCGGATAGACCATCGCCGACATCATCGCGGACGGCAGCCCCGCGCCCATCGTCGCGAGCGCATTGTCGAGCAGCACCGTGTTCGGCTTGCACGCGGTATAGCCGCGCGCGAACCAGATCTTGTAGACGCCATTGTCGAGGCAGATGATCCCGTCGTCGGGCATCGCATCGCGAACCGACTGCACCAGGTGCGGCGGAAAGATGGGGAAACGCTCGTCCTTCGCCAGCGACGCGGTATGCTCGACCTCGGCCTTGCGATAGGCGAGCAGGTGATCGAACTTCCACCCGCCGTTGGGGACGATGTCCTCCTTCATCTGCCAGACCGCGTTGGCGATGTCGCCGATCACCTCGATGTCGGGGAAATAGACGGGATCGACCTCGGCGGTCTTGGTCGACACATGGATCACCGTCGGGCCGCCGCGCTGCATGAAGAAGGGCGGCTTTTCGATCACATCGTGACCAAGATTGACGATGCAGTCGGACGCCTCGACCGCGCGGTGGACGAAATCGCCCGCGCTCAATGCTGCGCAGCCGAGGAATTTCGGGTGCCGCTCATCGATCACGCCCTTGCCGAGCTGCGTCGTCAGGAAGGGTATGCCGGTCTTTTCGATGAATTGCAGCAGCATCCGGCTCGTCATCGTGCGGTTCGCGCCCGCGCCGATCACCAGCACCGGCGACTTCGCATTTTCGAGCGCCTTCACCGCCTCGCGGATCGATTTGGAATCGGCGTTGGGGCGGCGTGAATGGCTGCGCTTCAACGGGGTCGAGTCGGTATGCTCGTCGGCGATATCCTCGGGCAGCTCGATATGCACCGCGCCGGGCTTTTCCTCTTCGGCGAGGCGGAAGGCTTCGCGCACGCGGCTCGGGATATTGTCCGACGACGCCATCTGGTGCGTATATTTGGTGATCGGCCCCATCATCGCGACGACGTCGAGAATCTGGAAGCGGCCTTGCTTCGATTTCTTGATCGGCTTTTGCCCGGTGATCATCATCATCGGCATGCCGCCCAATTGCGCATAGGCCGCCGCGGTAACGAAGTTCGTCGCGCCCGGCCCGAGCGTCGCAAGGCATACGCCGGTCTTGCCGGTATGGCGTCCGTATGTGGCGGCCATGAAGCCCGCGCCCTGCTCGTGCCGGGTCAGGATCAGCTTGATCTTGGTCGAGCGCGAAAGGCTGTCGAGGAAATCGAGATTTTCCTCGCCCGGAACGCCGAAAATATATTCGACGCCTTCTTCTTCCAGGCACTCGATGAACAGGTCGGATGCTTTTTTCATGCTAAAATCGCCCCCTCAGCCGCGCACCCCATCGGTGCGGCCTCACGTCATGCCGGCGACCTTCAGCATATATTTCGGCGCATTGGCTCTCGTCTTGGGCCGCGAGTCCCTGTTGCACCGGGAAGGGTTTGTAACGAGGGGGAAAGGGGTTGTCATCCGGCGATGCACCCTCGGGTTTCGGGCGGCATCGCCGCCTTTCGTAAAATGGTTGCAAAGCATGAATTCGATCCTATCCAGTCAACGCAGGGGAAAGCCAATTTCAAAGGGGGGTTTGAATGCGTAAAGTGGCATTGGTCGTGCTGGGCGCGACGATGATGATGACGTCTGCTGCAGTATCGGCAAAGGAAAAAGAACCGAAGCCGGTAGAACTGAGCGAGGTGCAGCTGGACGCGCTGCAAAAACGCGAAATCCAGGGGGGTGTCGACATCGTTTTCCGTTCATCCATATCTGCGCTGCAGGAGATGGGTTACGTCAACATCAACGCAAGCAAGGATGCGGGAACAATAACGGCAGAGACCGATGCGAAATCAAAGCTGGTCTATAATATATTCTGGGGGTTTGGTAAGAAGAAACTGACCCAGGTCGCGTCCATATTCGTCGAGCCAATCTCGCCCGCGCTGACCCGTATGTCGATCAAACTGCAGACGGTCGAAGCCAAGGCGCGCATGGGATCCTCCTATTCGGACGGAAAGCCCGTGGCGTTTGCCGAGCCCTATAATGCCTTCCATGCCGAGTTCGACAAGGCGCTGGCTGTGCGGATGGCCGAGACGACGCCGGTAGCTCCGATCGCGCCCGCGGCGGAACCGGTCGCCACCGCCGCCGCGATCCCGGTCGAGCCGGCAAACTGAGAATTCGTGATCTTGTCCGGGCGCGCCGCATCGCGTGCCCGGTCGCCCCTCAATCGATATCGAACAGCCCTGCCAATTGCTCGACCATCGTCCCGCCCAATTGTTCGGCGTCCATGATCGTCACCGCGCGGCTGTAATAACGCGTCACGTCGTGCCCGATGCCGATCGCGCACAGCTCGACCGGCGAGCGGTTTTCGATCCATTCGATCACCTGGCGAAGGTGCTGATCCAGATAGGCGCCGTGGTTCACCGACAGCGTGCTGTCGTCGACCGGCGCGCCGTCGCTGATCACCATCAGGATGCGGCGTTCCTCGGGGCGATTGATGATGCGATGGTGCGCCCACATCAGCGCCTCGCCGTCGATATTCTCTTTCAGCAGCCCCTCGCGCATCATCAACCCCAGAGACTTGCGCGCGCGGCGATAGGGCTCGTCCGCCGGCTTGTAGATGATGTGCCTGAGGTCATTGAGGCGGCCGGGGTGCGCAGGGCGCCCCGCGGCTAGCCAGTCCTCGCGGCTCTGCCCGCCCTTCCACGTCCGCGTGGTAAAGCCGAGGATTTCGGTCTTCACGCCGCAGCGTTCGAGCGTGCGCGCGAGGATGTCGGCGCTGATCGCGGCGATGCTGATCGGCCGCCCGCGCATCGACCCCGAATTATCGATGAGTAGGGTGACGACGGTATCGCGGAAATCGGTATCGCGCTCGATCTTGTAGGAGAGCGACTGGCCCGGCGAGACGATGACGCGCGCAAGCCGTGCGGCGTCGAGCTGGCCTTCCTCCTGGTCGAAATCCCACGCGCGGTTCTGCTGCGCCATCAACCGGCGCTGGAGGCGGTTCGCGAGTTTGGTCACCGCGCCCTGCAGATGCGTCATCTGCTGGTCGAGATAGGCGCGCAGGCGGGTGAGTTCATCGGCATCGCACAGCTCGGTCGCGGCGACGATCTCGTCATGCTTTTCGGTGAAGCGCAGATAGTTGAAATCGGGAATGTCGCTCGGCAGGCGGTTGGGACGCACCGGCAGCATCCCCTCGTCGCCTTCGCCGCCCATTTCGGGTTCGCCGTCGGCCTCCATTTCCTGTGCGTCGGGGTCGCTGTCGCCGTCGTCGGCCTGATCGCCCGCCATTTCGGCGCGCGCATCGACCTGGCTTTCGCCGGCGCCGCCGTCTTCGCTTTCCTGCTCTTCCTGGCTCTCTTCGGCCTCGCTCTCATCCTGCTCGCCGCCGTCCTCGCTGCCCTCCTCGAGCGGCTCGTCGCTCTGAATGAGGTCGAGGTGGCGCAGCGCCAGTTTCGCGGTTTCGGCAAAGGCCGCCTGATCGTCGAGCAGCATCGACAGCGCGGTGAGGTCGCCGCCCGCCTCGTTGGTGATCCATTCGCGCACAAGCGAAAGGCCGGTTTCGGTCCCCTGCGGCGCCTGCTCGCCGGTCAGCGCCTCGCGCAGCATCAGTTCGAGCGCGCTCGAAATGGGTACGTCTTCACGATTCTGGGCCCGGCTGATCGGATCGCTACGCATCCGCATCGCGAGGCTGGCCGCCAGATTGCCGCGCATCCCGTTCATATGCCGCGCGCCCAGCGCCTCGACGCGCGCGCGCTCCATCGCGTCGAAGGCCGCGGCGGCGACGGGTTCGGCGGGGCGGGCGGCATTATGGATCTTGTCGCTGTGATGCTTCATCCGCAGCGCATAAGCGTCCGCGAAACCTCGCGCCTCGGCGACCTGGTCGGCGGGCAATGTGCGCGACGGCGTCGGCACCTTGATCGCCTTGCCGACCTGCGCCGGCGCGTCGGCGGTGAAGCCGACCTCGACCTCGGCATCGCGCGTCACCGCGCGCGCGACGCTCGACAGCGCGGCCTTGAAATCGTCGAGGGGAGTGGAGGCAGACATTTCGAATCGGCTCTAACCGGCTTTGGGTGCCGAAGGAAATCCCTTTCATCGTCACCCCGGGCTTGATTGGGGTTCCATGGCTTCACCGGCGGAAATGGGCCCCGGATCAAGTCCGCGGTGACGAAAGTGGGTGTAGGCCGGGGCATAGCTAAGCTCGCTTGACGCCAAGCGAAGGCGGGAGCATCCGGCGCAATATGAGCTCCCTCGCACTTTTCCCCATGAAACGCCCCTGGGTCGTCATCGCCTGCGCGGCCTTCATCGTCACCTTGGCAATGGGCGTGCGCCAGTCGTTCGGCCTGTTCCTGCCGCAAATGAGCGTCGATATCGGCATCAGCCGCTCTGACTTCGGCCTCGCGATGGCGCTCCAGAACCTGCTCTTCGGCCTTGTTCAGCCCTTCGTCGGCGCGCTTGCCGACAAGCATGGCGCGGGGCGCGTCGTGCTCGCGGGCGCGCTACTCTATGCGCTCGGGCTGATCGGTGCGGCCTTCGCGACCGACGCGATCGGACTCCATATCAGCTTCGGCCTGCTCATCGGCATGGCGCAGTCGGCGACGACCTTCGTCGTCGTGCTCGGCGCCGTCGGACGCGTCGTCAGCCCAGAGAAGCGCAGCGGTGCGTTCGGCATCGTCACCGCGGGCGGCTCGCTCGGCCAGTTCCTCGTCGTCCCGCTGGCGTCGATGCTGCTCGGCGACATCGGTTATCATCAGACGCTGTGGATCATGGCCGGGCTCGTCGCGCTGTGCGGGCTACTCGCGATCGGTGTCGCGGGTCGCACTGACGGCGAAGGGGGCCTGACCCTGGAAGTCGAGCAAAGCGCGCGCGAGGCGCTGCGCGAGGCGGCGGGACACCGCGGCTACTGGCTGCTCAACGCGGGCTTCTTCGTCTGCGGTTTCCATATCGCCTTTATCGCGACGCACCTGCCGGCCTATCTCGACGACAAGGGACTGGGCATCGAAATCGGCGCGCAGGTGCTCGCGCTCGTCGGGCTTTTCAACATCCTCGGTTCGTACGTGTTCGGCCGCGCGGGCGATTTGCTGCGACAGAAATATGTGCTGTCGGCGCTCTACACCGCGCGCTCGGCGGTGATCGCGCTCTTTCTCTTCCTGCCCTTGAACCATGCGAGCGCGCTCGTCTTCGCGGGCGCGATGGGCTTCCTCTGGCTGGGCACGGTGCCGCTCACCAGCGGGATCGTCGGGCGGATCTTCGGCATCCGCTACCTTTCGATGCTTTACGGCATCGTCTTTCTCAGCCACCAGCTCGGCAGCTTCTTCGGCGCGTGGATGGCGGGGCTGATCTTCGACGCTACCGGCAGCTATAATATCGCCTGGGGCTTCTCGATCGCGCTCGGGCTGTTCGCGGGGCTCGTCCACTTGCCGATCGCCGACGCGCCCGTCACACGGCTGAAGCCAGCATGAAGCTGGCGCGGCAGGACTGGGTCGCGCTCGCGCTCTTCACTCTGATCGCGCTTGGCGGGCTTTGGCTCTGGACCGGTGAGGGGCCGGTCGTCTGGCTCACCAATTTCGCGATCATGTGCGGCTTTTAGGGTCTTACTGCGGCTCTTCGACTTCGGGCGTCCGCTGGCAGATCGCATCGTCGCCATCCTTCGGCACCGTCGGATCGGGCATCAGGCGGAAGACATGCGACCACTCCGTCGCGACGCGCTCGGGCCGCGTGCGCTTGTTCGCGACCACATCGATGAAATCGCGGCACACGACGGCGCTGCGCAGGAAATTGCTGTGTCCGGTCGATCCGCGCGAGACGTCGGTCGTGTCGATCACGATCAGCCCCGGGCGTGCGACGGGATAGCAGCGTTCGGGGAGCCCCTTGGCTTTCAGCGCGGCGGCCTCGAACGGGTTGAAGCAATAGGGCGAGCCGAGCCGCGGATAGCCGTGGATCGCGCGCGATGCGGCGAGCGCCTTGTCGGCGCGCGAGACATAGGCGGTGATCCGGCGGCCCACCGCCACGCGTCGCGCCGACAACACTTCTTCCTCGATATCGCGCTCGAACGTCTCGCGGTCGATATCGGGCGAGGCGAGGATGATGTTCGAGATATTGCTGCTGTCGGCGCTGCTCGACGTGCGGTCGACATAGGCGACCGCCGGGATGACCAGCCGCGCGCCGAGCGAGTGCGAGACGACGACGATCTCCTTGACCCAGCTTTGTTCGGCAAGCGACTTCAGGAAATCGCGGAAATTGCGGACGTCGTGATACATGTTCGTCTCGTCGACGACATAGCTCAGAAATTTGCCCTGCGACGGCCAGCTATATTCGATGATCGGGCCGTCGAAGCCCGTCATCCGCGCGATCTGCGCGGCGTCCTTCGACGTCGTCGAAAAATTCTCGCGGTAACCGTGGACATAGAGCAATACGCGCCCTTGCCTGCGGTCGGTTTCGGCCTGCAGCGCGCGCCACCAGTCGGCCGAGGTCTGGAAGGCGAGCGGGGGCAGGAAGCGCTTCTTCTTGCCTACCATGACGTCGCGCGGCGCATCGAAGCGCCCGTAACGTATCTGGTCGCCCCGATGACGAAGCAGCTCGATCTCGCTCGTGCGGCAGTCGGGCAGGCGGCTCGTGGCGAAGAAATAGGGTAGCGCGGCGTCATCGACCGCCGTGCCGGACTGCGCGGTGCAGCGCGGGTCGGCGACATAGTCGGCGTGGCGGATCTTGCCATAATCGACCGCCGCGATGCTGCACCCCGACAGCGTCAGCGCGGCGCCGAACGCCACCGTCAGGTGGCGCAGCCGCATCATTTGCCGATCACGCTCTCGGGCAGGTCTTCGCCGAACACGCGCTGATAATATTCGGCGACGATCATCCGTTCGGCCTCGTCGCACTTGTTGAGGAACGAGAGGCGGAACGCGAAACCGATATTGTTGAAGATCGCGGTGTTCTGCGCCCAGCTGATCACGGTGCGGGGCGACATCACGGTCGATATATCGCCATTGATGAAACCCTGGCGCGTCAGGTCCGCGACCTTGACCATATTGGCGACGGTCGTGTCGTCGGTGTTCGGTACCTTGGCGAGGACGATCGCGCTTTCGGTCGCGGCGGGGAGGTAGTTCAGCGTGACGACGATGTTCCAGCGGTCCATCTGGCCCTGGTTGATCTGCTGCGTCCCGTGATACAGCCCGCTCGTGTCGCCGAGCCCGACGGTGTTCGCGGTCGAGAAGAGGCGGAAATAGGGGTTCGGGCGGATGACCCGGTTCTGGTCGAGCAGCGTCAGCTTGCCCTCGGTCTCGAGCACGCGCTGGATCACGAACATCACATCGGGACGCCCGGCGTCATATTCGTCGAAGACGAGCGCGGTCGGGGTCTGCAGCGCCCAGGGGAGCAGGCCTTCGCGAAATTCGGTGACCTGCTGGCCGTCGCGGAGCACGATTGCGTCGCGGCCGACCAGGTCGATACGGCTGATATGCGCGTCGAGGTTGACACGGATGCACGGCCATTTCAGCCGCGCCGCGACCTGTTCGATATGCGTCGACTTGCCGGTGCCGTGATAGCCCTGCACCATCACGCGACGGTTGTATTTGAAGCCCGCGAGGATCGCGAGCGTCGTGTCGCCGTCGAAGACATAGGCGGGGTCCAGGTCGGGGACGCGCTCGTCGGCCTCGCTGAACGCGGGCACCTTCATGTCGATATCGACCCCGAACACCTCGCGCGCGTCGATCTCGACATCGGGCGCCGAAAGGAGCGTCGAGCCGTGATGGTCGGGAAGGCTGTTCGGGATATCGGTCATGGCAAAGTCCAGCAAGCAAACGGGGAGAGTCGCCGCCGGGCGGCGCTTCGGCTGTCGCGGTATCGTCATGGGTTGCGGCTTGCAACGCCTTTCAGAGCAGACCCAGCGCCTTCATCACCGCCGACTGGTCGTAATAGGGACGTTCGCAGACAATCTTGTCGCTGCCGTTCGCGAACTCGAAGCTCGCCGCCATGCGGATGCGGAACGCCTTGCCCGTCGGTTCGATCGTCCGCACGCCAAGCTTCAGCGGGCCAAGATGCGTGCCGGTCAGCCAGAATTCGACGAGCACCGTGTTCGTCGCGGCGTCGGCGGCGATCGCGATGACCTCGTTCGCCTGGTCCGGAAAGGGCTCGCGCGAGGACGCGAAATAGGATCTGACCGCCGCCTCGCCGTCGAAGATCGTCCCGGGGCCCATCAGTTCGTAACGCGGATGGTCGAAGGTCGCGAGAACACCGTCCCAATCGTGCGTGATCTCAAGCGCCATGTGGCGGCGCACCACCGCGATCCGTGCTTCATCCAGGTCGGTCATCGCGCCTCTCCTATGCGAACGCCTTGCTCTTCCTCAGCAGTTGATAGGCCCCCACTACCTGACCCAGACGGGTTTCGAAACTGCGATCGCCGCCATTCCGGTCGGGATGATATTTGCGCACCAACTCGCTGTAGCGGCGTCGCAGCGCCGCGCGGTCGGCGTCGGCGGGAAGCGCCATCAACTGCATCGCGTCCTGCTCGTCGCGCGACAGGCCGGGATTGGCCGCCTCGCGCCGCGCCGCGTCCATGCGTTGCCGGAACCGCGCACCGAGCGCGTCCATCGGATCCTTGAAATCGGCCCAGCGCGGCGGCAGGTCGGCGCTGCCCGCAGGGCGAAATGCGCGACTTTCGGTCTCCCACCCGGCGGTCGGCGATTGCGCCGCCATGATCTGGTCGGCGCTCATGCCTTCGAAGAAATTATAGCCGGCGTTGAATTCGCGCACATGGTCGAGGCACAGCCAGCGATAGGGCGGCGGGCCGTCGGCCGAGCGGTGCGACGATACGGGTGCGCGAAACTCGCCGGCTTCGCGGCAGCCGGGTGCGGCGCAGCGTTCCTCGCGGGGGACGCGACCATGGAATCGGGAGGGGCGGGCGGAAGACGGCACGAGAGGCTTTCGGAATCGGAGCGGCAAGCTGATCTTTGGGAGGCCTTATAATTTGGCGACGGAGCGCTTATGGTCAACCCCATGAGCAACAAAGGCCCCGTACAGCAAGAGATGGAAAGCCTGCTCGCCGCAGCCTTTCCCGACGCAAATTTCATCCTGAGCAACGACAGCGCCAGCCATCACGGCCATGCCGGTGACGACGGCAGCGGCGAATCGCATTTCAGCCTGAGCATCGAGTGGGCCGGCTTTGCGGGAATGAACCGCGTAATGCGCCAGCGGACGGTAAACAAGGCGCTCGGCGATCTGCCGGGCCAGCGCGTCCATGCGCTGGCGATCCGCGCGACCGCGCCGGGAGAATGACGATGGCGGACAAGGTCAACCTGGCCGAAGCCTTCGCCAAAATCGCCGATGCGTGGAACCCGCGCGTCGCGGGCGACATCAATAATTTCCAGGTCAAGCTGGTGAAGCTCGACGGCAAGTTCGACTGGCATCATCATGACACCGAGGACGAGTTGTTCCTCGTCGTCGCCGGCCGGATGAAGATGGCGTTTCAGGGTCGCGACGTGATCGTCGAGCCCGGCGAATTCATCATCGTGCCGCACGGCACCGAACATTGCCCCGAGGCGCTGGACGGCGAATGTCACGTCGTCCTGCTCGAACCCAATTCGACGCGCAACACCGGCAATGTCGAAACCGAAAAGACCCGAAAGACGCTGGAAAGGCTCGATTGATGTTCACCGTCATCACCCCCTCGACCCACGACATCGGCGCGTTCGACGTGCGCCGCACGCTTCCCAACAAGGAACGGACGATGGTGGGCCCCTTCATCTTCGTCGACCAGTTCGGCCCCGCGCATTTCGACATCGGCCAAGGGATGGACGTGCGCCCGCACCCGCATATCAACCTGTCGACTTTGACCTACCTCTTCGAAGGCGCGATCGACCATCGCGACAGTCTGGGCACTTTCGCGACGATCCGCCCCGGCGCATGCAATTTGATGACCGCGGGGTGCGGCATTGTCCATTCGGAGCGCACGCCGCCGGCCGAGCGCGCGACCGGATCGGGCATCTCGGGCATGCAGACCTGGCTCGCGCTGCCCGACGGCAAGGAAGAGATCGACCCGGCGTTCGAGCATGTGCCCGTCGACAAATTGCCGCTGGTGGAAGATGGCAGCGTTTCGGCCCGGGTGATCATGGGCAGCCTGTGGGGCGTCACCGCACCGACGACGCAGCACAGCGCGACCATCTATGCGGACATATTGATGAACGCCGGCGCGAGCTTGCCCGTCGATGCCGAGGCCGACGAGCGCGCGGTGCTCGTCGCGCTCGGCGACGCGAGCCTCGATGGCGAGCTGCTCGACCGCTACAGCCTTTACATATTGAAACCCGGACAGGCGATGACGCTGCGCGCCGAAACCGACGCACGCGTGATGCTGCTCGGCGGCGAGGCGTTCACGACGCCGCGCCATGTGTGGTGGAATTTCGTGAGTTCCTCGCGTGATCGCATCAACGATGCCAAGCAGGAATGGAAGGACCGCAAATTCCCGCTCGTCCCCGGCGACAGCGAGGAGTTCATCCCGATCCCCGAGGTGCCGAAGACGGTGAGCTATCCTTAGTCGGGTTTCGACCGATTGCGGACATTGAGCGCGCCAATTAGATTTTTGCCGGATCGATTTGGAGGCACGCGGCGATGCGTAATCTGATATTAGGAATAGTTGCAGTCCTCGGCGGGTGCGCGACAGAGGATAAGGGCCGCAATTCAGAAACGGGCTGGGTGGATGCCGCTCCATATGAGGCGATATCAGCGGCCGACGCGCCAACCATCGCTGAATTGCAAGCGGCAGGTTACTTTCGAGTGGATTACTACCCCACCGGCTGTGTGTTACCCGATTGCCCTGATTGCACCTGCGATGCAACGGGTGCGGAGTTTCTCGACAAGTCCGAAACTGAACGCAACTCATACGATAAGTATGATTATGTTTGTCCTGCAATCAAGGATATCAAGCTAGAGGAATGGAGGTGTCGCCGCCAATCCAGCGTTGCCGGATGAGCTTCCCGAAGCAACGCCCGCTCTCTGCCCAAAAGCCGTCAGGTTCCATCGCCCGCGCCGCGCCCCTTGTCGAACAGGCTACGATGCGAAATAGATAGGCGGCATGTCCGAATCCGTCCCCACCCAGCATTTGCATGATTTCCTCGGCGCCGCGCATGACGAGAATGCGAAGCGCACCCTGTGGGTCGTCGCGCTGACCGCGGTGATGATGGTCGCCGAGATCGCTGCGGGTTACTGGACGGGGTCGATGGCGCTCCTCGCCGACGGTTTCCACATGGCGACCCACGCCGGGGCGCTCGGTCTTGCCGCGCTCGCCTATCGCTATGCGAAAAAGCATCGCCACGATCCGCGCTACAGCTTCGGCACCGGCAAGGTCGGCGACCTGACCGGCTTCGCTTCGGCGTTGATCCTCGGCATCTTCGCGATCGGGATCGCGGTCGAATCCTTCCTGCGCCTGATCGATCCGGTGCGCGTCGATTTCGCCAGTGCGACGCTCGTCGCCGTGCTGGGGCTTGCGGTCAATATCGTCAGCGCGCTGCTGTTGATGGGCGGGCACCATCATCACGGCCACGATCATGGGCACGACCATGATCATGCGCATCACCACCACGGCCACGACAACAATCTCCGCTCGGCCTATTTCCATGTCCTCGCCGACGCGTTGACCTCGCTGCTCGCGATCGGCGCGCTGCTCGCGGGGCGCTATCTCGGGCTCTACTGGATGGATCCGGTGATGGGCGTCGTCGGGGCGCTCGTCATCGCGCACTGGTCGTGGGGGTTGATGCGCGACACCGCCGCGATCCTGCTCGACACGAACGATGCCGAAGCCGCCGCGGCGATCCGGAGCCGCGTCGAGGCGGCGGGGGCGGTGGTCACCGACCTCCACGTCTGGCGCGTCGGGCCGGAGGCGCGCGCCGCGATCGTCGAGGTAAAGGGAGATGTGCGGTGCGAGGAATTGCGCGACCGGCTGACGGATATCGTCGCGGTCGCGCATCTGACGATCGCGCTGCGCTGATCGCTCGATACTATTGCATCGCGGCGCCATAGTCGAGGCGCGCCACCATTCGATCGCCGAAGGTTGATGATGTCATCGAAGGCGCGGTATAGGCGCGGCCCCTTTGTCCCTTCATCTTTTGCGGGAGTTTTGACGTGCAGATCGCGGTCCTGACCTTCGACGGCTTCAACGAGCTCGATTCGTTCGTCGCCGCCGCGATCCTGAACCGCCTGCGCGGCCAGGGCTGGGAGGCGCATATCACCGCGCCGACGCCGAAGGTGACTTCGATGAACGGCGTGACGATCGAACGGCAGCAACCGCTCGACTTCGCGGCAAAGGCCGATGCGGTGATCATCGGCAGCGGCATCAGGACGCGCGAGATCGCGGCCGATCCGCTGATGCTCGGCCGCATCCGGCTCGACCCCGCGCGTCAGCTCGTCGCCGCGCAATGCTCGGGAACGCTGCTGCTCGCCCGGCTCGGGCTGATCGGCGATCTTCCCGCCTGCACCGACCTCACCACCAAGCCGTGGGTGATCGAGGCGGGGGTGGAGGTGCTCGACGCGCCCTTCGTCGCGCACGGCAATGTCGCGACGGCGGGCGGCTGCCTCGCGTCGCAATATCTCTCGGCGTGGATCATCGCGCGCCTCGCCGGGACCGCGGCCGCCGAAGAGGCGCTTCACTATGTCGCGCCGGTCGGTGAGAAAGCCGATTATGTCGGGCGGGCAATGGCGGTCGTGCAGCCCTTCCTTGCGCCCGAAAAATTGGCGCGCACCGCATAGCTGGCGATCCCATACAATACAGCTTGCTCCTGGCCGCTATAACGCGGCATTTTGCGGAGCAGGACAAGGGGGGCAGGGCGATGACGGCACCGTTCAATTTCGGGCAGCGCAAATTTCTGAAGGCGTTGACCGAGGCGCTGTTCCACGAAGCCGAGATGGTGATTTCGGCCGATCAGGTCGTGACCAATGTCTGCGAGCTGTTCGAAAAGGTCGGCGGGACCAAGCTCGACGAGATCCGGCTGTCGCTGACCGCGACCGAGTTGGTGCTAGGCGGGCCCTTTTTCACCGAAAATGATGTCGCGGACCGTGTGGAGAGGCTGACCGATCGCCTCAAGAACAGCCAGATCGACCTGTTTCAGGATATGGCGCGGCTGCGCGGTATCATCTACGCCTGCTATTATGGCCATTGGCAGCCGGGACTGGAACCCGGCGACCAGGGCGCCAACGCCGCCAATCCGGTGCACCGGCAGATCGGTTTCACGCTCCCGAAGTTCCGGGCGCGCGGCAACTACGACGTCCCGCTGACGCCGGTCGTCGGGCGCGAGGTCGATCCCGCCTATATTCTCGGCGCCGACACGATCGAGGACGAATATGACGTTGTCGTCATCGGATCGGGCGCGGGAGGCGGGGTCGCCGCCCGCAATGTCGCGGCACAGGGCTATAAGGTGCTGATCGTCGAGGCAGGCCCCTTTTGCCCCACCCACGAGATCACCCATCACGAACTCGACATGATCGCGCGGCTCTACAAGCATGGCGCGCTGCAAACCTCGACCAATCGCGATTTCGTCGTGTTCCAGGGGCGCTGCGTCGGCGGATCGTCGACGATCAACAACGGGATATGCCTCCGCGTCAACGAAGCGGGACGCACGCACCCCGACGCGCCGGACGTGCTCGCCAAATGGGCGAGCATCGGCGCGCCGATCGACGCCGCCGCCTTTCATGCCAGCTATGACGCGGTGCAGGCGAGGCTCGGCATCGCGCCGATCGAGCCGCGCAGCGGGCGCCACAACGGCCCGCACCTGATCAACGGCTGGAACAACTATGCCGCAGCATCCAGCAACCCGCGCGAACAGCGCGCCATAACCGACTGGTTCGCCAAGAATTTCGGCCCTCCGAACACCGCCAACGCCTGTGCCTATTGCGGCTATTGCAACTCGGGCTGCGCCTATGGCCGCCGCATGGGGATCGCGCAGACCTATCTGCCCGAGGCGTGCCGCGATTTCGGGGCGCGGATATTGCCCGACACCAAGGCCGAGCGGATCGTCTGGCAGACCGCCTATGACGGCCGGCGCGAGGCGGAGGCGGTGAAGCTGGTCCTGCCCGACGGGTCGAAAAAGCTCGTCCGCGCGCGCGTCGGCGTCGTGGTCGCGGCGGGAACGATCGCCTCGTCGAAGCTGCTCGATCGCAGCGATATCGACCGCACCGGCTATCAGATATCGCTCAACGTCGCCTCGCCCGTCGTCGCGCTGATGCCCGAAGGGGTCGGGGGCGATGCGTGGGACGAGGATCAGATGTCGAGCTATGTCGATTGCGGCGACTATCTGCTCGAAAGCCATTTCCAGCCCCCGATGTCGATGGCGTCGCTGATGCCCGGCTGGTTCGGCGACCATGCGGACCGCATGAAGAATTTCGGCCGCGTCCATTCGGCGGGAATCCTGTTCCCGGCCGACCGGCGTGGGCGCGTGAAGAACGGCAAGCTCGAATTCCGGCTCGACCCCAGTGAAGATCTGCCGGTGCTGCGCGACGCGATGGCGACGCTCACCAAGGTCCATTTCGCCGCCGGCGCGCTCGAATGCTATCCGGCGCTGGCAAAGGGGCAGACGGTCACGCCCGACATGGATATCGACGCCTTCTTCCGCGATGCGATCCGCGAACAGGATGATGTCACCCTGTCGAGCAGCCACCCCCACGGCGGCAATGCCATCAACGAGGATCCGCAGCACGGGGTCGTCGACCTCGATTGCCGTGTCCACGAAACGACCAATGTGCTCGTCACCGATGCCAGCGTCTTTCCCAGCTGCATCCGCGTCAACGCGCAGTGGACCACGATGGCGATGGCGCAATATGCGACCGGGCGGAGCGATCCCTTCGGGTAGGGGCCCCACATCAAATCCGCTCGTGCCAAGCTTGCCGAAACACGGTCTTTCTCACGGGCGATGAAGACAAGAGCCGCCCTTCGACAAGCTCAGGGCAAACGGGTAAGGGGGCAGCCGCCATGACCTTCACCGTCGCCGCCCTCTATCGCTTCGCCTCGTTCGCCGATCCCGCCATGCTGCGCCAGCCGCTTCTCGACATCTGCGCCGGGCACGGCATCAAGGGAACGCTGCTCCTCGCTTGCGAAGGGGTCAACGGCACGATCGCCGGCAGCGAAACCGGGATCGCCGCCGTCATCGACCATATCCGCGCGCTCCCCGACTGTGCTGCGCTCGACGTCAAATATTCGACCGCCGCCGAGATGCCGTTCCAGCGGATGAAGGTGCGGCTCAAGAAAGAGATTGTGACGATGAAGGTGCCGGGGCTCGACCCCGCGCGCGAGGCCGCGCCCTATGTCGATCCCGCCGACTGGAATGCCCTCGTCGACGATCCGGACACCGTGCTGATCGACACGCGCAATGCCTTCGAGGTCGGCTATGGCAGCTTCGCCGGCGCGATCGATCCCGGAACGAAAAGCTTCGGCGACTTCCCCGACTGGTGGCGCGCCAATGCCGGCCGTTTCGCGGGCAAGCGCGTCGCGATGTTCTGCACCGGCGGGATTCGCTGCGAAAAATCGACCGCTTTCCTCCGCCATGAAGGGGTCGAAGACGTCGTCCACCTGAAGGGCGGCATCCTCGCCTATCTCGAACAGGTGCCCGAGGCCGACAGCCGCTGGCACGGCAACTGCTTCGTCTTCGACGAGCGGGTGAGCGTGGGGCACGGATTGGTCGAGGCGGGCGAGAAGGCCTAGGTTCGGGAGCCTTCCCCTCGCGCGGGCGGAGCGTCGGCATTGGGGTGGGGAGCGGCCGGTCGTGTACCCCGGCGAAAGCCGGGGCCCAGTGCGGAAATATGCCGGGTTGGCGTCAGCATTCTGGACCCCGGCTTTCGCCGGGGCACATATCTCTATCGTCAACTTCCTGCCACTTTCAGCCGCACCTACGCCTGCACTCGCGCCACGCCATATTCGACCCAGCCGAACGGCCGCGGCGTTTTCGGCATATAGGAAGCGGCCTGCCGATCGACAGAAAACCCCGCCTTTGCATAGGCGTTGCTGATCGGGCGGGTCAGGTGGCAGTTGCCGCCGATGCGCTTCCATATCGGCTCGATCCGCCGCTGCCATTTCGCGACGCCCGCATCGGGTGCGGCGCCATGCTCCAGGAACAGCGCGGTCCCGCCCGGCTTCAGCACGCGGCGGATCTCGGCAAGCACCGCCGCCTGATCGGCGACCGAACAGAGGGTGAAGGTGGTGACCACCGTGTCGAACTGCCCGTTTTCGAACGGCATCGCCTCGCCGACGCCGCCCCGGATGTCGGCGTCGATACCCCGTGCTGCAGCCGCCGCCCTGCTCATCGCGAGCAGCTCGGGCGAGGGATCGAGCCCGGAAAAACTCTCGACCTGTCCCGGGCGATAAAATTCCATATTGATCCCGCCGCCGCAGCCCAGTTCGAGCACATGCCCGCGCGCGTGCGGCACGACCTTGCTTCGAAGCTTCATGACCTGCCCCTGCGAACAGGCGCATTTGATCAGGCGTGGTACTCCATGACGTTCCCACCAGCTTGCCATTCGCCAGTCTCCCCTTGGCGCGGAAGGTGACCCTTGCTAGCGCACTTGGCAACACCCATCTGTGCCTGCCGCGCAGTTCAAGAAAGATCGCCATGCCCGCCGTTCACCACACCAAGATGCTCATCCTCGGTTCCGGCCCCGCCGGCCTTTCCGCGGCGATCTATGCCGCGCGCGCGGGCATGATGCCGATCGTGGTGCAGGGGCTCCAGCCCGGCGGCCAGCTGACGATCACGACCGACGTCGAAAATTACCCGGGTTTCGCAGAGGTGATCCAGGGCCCGTGGCTGATGGAGCAGATGACCGCGCAGGCGACGCACGTCGGTACCAGCATGATCTGGGACACGATCGTCGATGTCGACCTGTCGCGCCGCCCGTTCAAGCTGACCGGCGACGGCAGTGACGTCTATATGGCTGAAACGCTGGTGATCGCGACCGGCGCGCAGGCGAAATGGCTCGGCGTTCCGGGCGAGCAGGAACTGGGCGGCAAGGGCGTCTCGGCTTGCGCAACCTGCGACGGCTTTTTCTATCGCGGCAAGAAGGTCGTGGTGATCGGCGGCGGCAATACCGCGGTCGAGGAAGCGCTTTATCTGACCAACCATAGCGACGATGTGACCTTGATTCACCGCCGTGACAGCCTGCGCGCCGAAAAGATCCTGCAGGACCGGCTGATGGTCAATCCGAAGATCAGGACGCTATGGAACAAGCGCGTCGAGCGTTTCGTCGCGGGCGAGGGCGTGTCGGGGCTGGTCGGCGTCGACCTGATCGACACCGTCACCGGCGAGGCGAGCCACGAGCCGACCGATGGCGGCTTCGTCGCGATCGGCCACAGTCCGTCGACCGAATTGTTCAAGGGCAAGCTGCCGCTTGATGACGACGGCTATCTGCAGGTCACGCCGGGCACCTCGCTGACCTCGATCCCGGGCGTCTTCGCCGCGGGTGATGTCACCGACAAAATCTATCGCCAGGCGGTGACCGCCGCGGGCATGGGCTGCATGGCTGCGCTCGACGCCGAACGCTTCCTCGCCGAAGCCGAATATCACGCGATGGCGACGGCGTGAGCGGCCTGTAGCGGTGGTTGACGACCGGAAGCTGCCCTTCCTTTCATCGTCGTCCCGGACTTGATCCTGGATCCACGACGACGGCGCAGCTACGGATCCCGGACCAAGTCCCGGACGACGAAGCGGAGGTAGTTTGCCGCCAGCTCCCAACCTCTAAGCCGAGATCGGCATCGAGGACGGCGGCGCGATTACTTCAATATTTCAAGGATTCGTGCCGCCAACCACTCCCCATCGTCGCCAGCAAAGCTGTGCGACGGGCTGGCGAGGCGCCTGACCGGAACGCGATCAAGCGCCGCCGGGCAGCTTTCCATAAAAGCCTGCGCGGTCCGGTCGCCCGTCGCGAGCAGGATTGTCGCGGGGCCTTCCAGCCGGGCGATCGCGTCGTCGATCCGTGCCGCGAGGCTGTCGGGCGCAGCGGGGCCAGTCGGTGCCTTGAGCGCCGACAGCCCGCGAAACAGCTTCCGGAAATCGACCTCGCCCCTGACCAGCCTGATCACGCTTTTCGGGTCCTTGAGCCGCGACAGATAGCGCGCCCGGATCGCCGCCGCCGGAGGCAGCGCGGGTTCCTCGTCCGTGCCGTCGGCGTCGCTCTCATACGTCCACGGATTGGCGACGATCAGTCCATCGATCGCCAGCGGCTGGTGAAGCAACAACGCGCTTGCCGCATCGCAATTGCCGAACGCAACGATGCTCGAGACCTGCGGCGATTCCTCGCGAAACGCCGCAATCGCTGCGGCGATATCGGGCCCGCTGCTTTCGAAGCCGCCATTGTCGCCTTCGCTGTCGCCGACCCCGCGCCGGTCGAACCGAAACACCGGATGCCCGGCCGCGGCGACGCGCTGCGCCAGTGTCGCCATGCCGCGATGCGCGCCGCTGCGGATCTCGTTGCCGCCCGACACGATCAGCAGGCCGGTGCTGCCCTCCGCGTCGTCGAGCGTGGCGGCCAGCGCCGCGCCTTCGCAGGAAAAGTTCAGCTGATGCCGCATGACTTGCTCCATGCGGCGATGTCAGCGGCAATGGCGCGCGCCATCGCCGCATCCTCGCCCGGCTCGGCGCGCAGCCAGAGCGGTGTGCCGGCGATGCCGTCGGCGCCAATACCGATGCTGCGCAGCGGGGCGACCGGTTGCGCCTCGGCGGCGCCCAGCCCTGCGATCATCGCCGGCGACAGCGCGTTGCCGGCGAGCAGAAGGGCTTCGGATCGCGCGGCCGCCTGCAGATCTTCCAGCGATGACCTCACGCCAGCTTCACGGTCGGCGCTCACCCGCGCGCGCATCAAGGTGCGGAGTAGCGATGCGCCGCCGACGGGCGCGAGCCGCCACCATGCAGTGGCCTTCGCCTTATGATCGATCAGCGTCCCGCCGCGCACCGATGCGATGATGGCGGGCCCATCGTTGCCCGCGATGACCTCGGCCAGCGCATCCTGCCAGCGATCCAGATCGACCTCGACGAGCGGAACGAGGCTCTCATTCTGTCCCGGCAGGTCGGGAAGCAGCGCTGCGAAACCGTTCGCTACAAGCGCGCGCATCGCGAGCACCAGGGTACGGCGCGTGCGGTTCGCTTCCTCGAACAGCGGCGGGACGATGACGATGGTGGCGCGGGGTGTACCCGCGGGGTCGATGCGCAATCGGTGTTCGGCCATGCGCTCCGCGTCCGATTCAGCTGGTCACTTTGCGCAGCGAAAAGGCCAGCAAATTGCCGTAGGTTTCAAATATCTCGCCATCGACTTCATCGTCGTCGATGATGATACCGAGCCGGTCTTCCATCTCGGTCAGCACCGTCGCGACCGCCATCGAATCGAATTCGGGCAGTTCGCCGAACAGCCCGCTGTCGTCGGTCAGCGCGGCGGCGCGGTCTTCGCCAAGGCCGAGCACATCGGCGAGCAGGGCGCGAAGGGTGGCGTCGATGGAGCTGCTATCGGTCAATTTTCTTTCCTTAGCATGGAACGGGCAAAGGCCTTCAATGCCGGCCCCCATGCCGCGAGGCGCGACGGATTGAAAGCCTCGATACGCCACAGCGGGTCGTGCCGGTTCATCCAGTCACGCTTGTAACCGTCGTTGCCGGTGCCGAAATCGACGCGCTTCACGCGGTCGACCTCGATGACGTGGCGGAACAGCGCGGCCGAAAGCAAGGTGCCGGGCGAGGCTTTCAGACTGTCCTCGACATGCGCGAGCTTGTGGATGAAGGCCGTGCCATCCTCGACCGTCCAATATTGCGCCGCGACCGGGACGCCCTCGATCCGCGCGATTCCCATGCGGAACGTGCCGCGGACGCTTTCGAGTTCGGCAAAGGCGCGCAGCAAGGCGGGATCGCCTTCCTCGGGCTTCCAACTCGCGGCGTAGATTTGCTCATAGGCGGCCCAACTGCCGGGATCGAAAGCGGTGATCAACTGGATGTCGACCACGCCCTTTTTCGCTTTGCGCTGGACGGTGCTGCGCAGCGCGCCGGGGCGGCTCGCCCACCAGACCTCATGATCCATCTCGCCGAGGTCGAGCCAGTGACGGTCACCCGCCGGTGTGGTTTTTACCCACCAGCCTGCGCCACGAAGCGCGGAAACGATCTCTTCCCGATCTTCGTCGCGAACCGGATAGAGCGACAGCCGTGCCCCCCCGGTACGCAGGTCGCGAAACAGCGCCGACAGCGCGTTGCGGCGATCGCGACCGCCCGAAAACAGGGGCCGGATGGCAAAGCTGTACCAGTTCGTCAGCCCAGCCAGATGCCCCGGGGCCTCGATACGCAGCGGCAGCCAGGCCGCCGTGCCGTTCGCCCTGCCGCTCGCGTCTATCCGGCCTTCGCCCGCGAAACCGTGCGCCGCGAGCAGGTCGAACCATTCCGTCCGATCGAAAGGCGAAGCGAAACCTGCGGCCCGCGCCGCATCATCATTAGCCTGATGTTCACCGTTCCCTTGCATGATGCGGCCCTCTATCACTCCTCTCCTAACAGCCGATGACCAAAGTCGAAAACCCGCCCTCGTTTCCGATCGACCATCTCGCCCTTCGCGGCGCGGCGGATGCGGCTGCGCTGCTGATCGGCGACCGGATCACGACTTTTGCCGACCTCGACGCCGCAGTCGGCCGGCTGGCTTCGTGGCTGCTCGAACAGGCGGGCGGTCCGGGCGAGCGGGTTGCGAGCTGGAGCGCGAAGACGCGGCTGGCCTGCCTGATGCCGCTCGCCGCGGCGCGCGCGGGGTTGATCCATGTGCCGGTCAATCCGCTGCTGAAGGGGCGACAGGTCGCGCATATCCTTGCCGACAGCGGCGCGAAACTGCTCGTCACCAATCATTCGCGCGCGGAGATGCTGGGCGACGCACGGCCCGAAGATTGCGCGGTTCAGGATTTGAAGGTTGCGGAGGCGGTCATCGATTCGGGCGGGCAGGGGCTGCCGCCGTCGATCGCCGAAGCGGGCGACCTTGCCGCCATCCTCTACACCAGCGGCTCGACCGGGCGGCCCAAGGGCGTGATGCTGAGCCACGCGAACCTGTGGCTAGGTGCCGAAAGCGTCGCCTCCTATCTTGGTATCGTGCCCGGCGACCGCGCGCTCGGCGTGCTGCCGCTGAGCTTCGACTATGGCCAGAACCAGCTGTTTTCGAGCTGGTACGCGGGCGCAGCGGTCGCGCCGCTCGACTATCTGACCGCGCGCGACGTCGTGAAGGCGGTGACGCGGCACCGGATAACGACGATTGCTGGGGTGCCGCCGCTCTGGGTGCAACTCGTCGAGGCTGAATGGCCTGCCGAACCCGCAAGCCTGTTGAAGCGCCTCACCAACAGCGGCGGCGCACTGACGCCTTCACTGATCGACGCGATGCGCCGGACCTTCCCCAAGGCGGACATCTATCCGATGTACGGGCTGACCGAGGCGTTCCGTTCGACCTTTCTCGACCCGGCGCTCGTCGCCGACCATCCGACCTCGATGGGCCGTGCGATCCCGCACGCCGAGATCCTCGTCTGCCGCCCCGACGGAAGCGTCGCAGACGACGACGAGCCTGGCGAGCTTGTCCACACCGGACCTTTGGTGGCGCAGGGCTACTGGCGCGATGACGAGCGCACCGCGCAGCGTTTCAAGCCCGCGCCAATCACGTCGCGCTACGGCGGCATCGCGGTGTGGTCGGGCGATACCGTGCGCCGCGACGCTGCCGGCCTCCTCTATTTCGTCGGTCGCGACGATGCGATGATCAAGACCGCGGGCAACCGCGTCAGTCCCACCGAGGTCGAGGATGTCGCGGTCGCGTCGGGGTTGATCTACGAAGCCGTCGCCTTCGGCGTGCCCGACGCGCGGCTCGGCGCCGCGATCATCCTGATCGTGCGCGGCAAGGACGGCGCCGCGGACGAAGAGGGACTGGCAGCCTATCTCCGCCAGAATCTTCCCAATTTCATGCAGCCGCATATCATCGAATGGCGGAGCGAACTGCCGCGGAACCCCAATGGCAAGCTCGATCGGGTGGCGATCTCGGCCGATTGGGGCAGGGAGGTAGCGGCATGAAACCCCACGGCCCGATTCCGCCCGGCTTCAAGGCCGATGCGGGCGGTATGCTGCTGATCGGCGGCGACCGCGCCGAAGCGCTCGCGGATGTCGCGGGTGATACCCCGCTGTTCGTCTATGACAGCGCGATGCTGACCGCGCGCGTCGCCGAATGGCGCGCGGCGATGCCCGCCAGGGTGCAGCTTCATTACGCCATGAAAGCGAATCCCTATGCGCCCCTGCTCGCCTTCATGGCGCGGCTCGTCGACGGGTTCGACGTCGCGTCGGGCGGCGAGTTCAAGGCCGCGCTGGCAAGTGGCATGCCCGCGGGCGACATCAGCTTCGCCGGGCCCGGCAAGCGCGATCGTGAACTCGAAGCGACGATCACCGCCGGCGCGACGCTTAATCTGGAATCGGCGGGTGAGGCGGCGCGCGCGCTATCGATCGCCGAGCATCTCGGTCTGACGCCCAGCCTTGCAGTGCGCGTCAATCCCGATTTCGACCTCAAGGGGTCGGGCATGAAGATGGGCGGCGGCGCCAAGCCCTTTGGCGTCGATGCCGCCGAGGTTCCGGCGCTCGTCCGCCGCCTGATCGATGCTGGCGCCGATTGGCAGGGCTTCCATATTTTCGCGGGATCGCAGGCGCTTGACGCCGCCGCGATCGCCGAAACACAGGCGCAGACGGTGGCGCTCGCGGCGCGGCTCGCGAATGAAATCGGCGTGACCCCGCCGCTCGTCAATCTGGGCGGCGGCATGGGCGTGCCCTATTTTCCCGGCGACAAGCCGGTCGATGCCGTCGCGGTCGGAGCCGCGCTCGGCGAAACTCTGGCAACGCGCGATACGATCCTCGCGGACAGCCGTTTCGCGATGGAACTCGGTCGCTGGCTCGTCGCCGAAGCCGGCGTCTATCTGACCCGCATCGTCGACCGCAAGGTCAGTCATGGCGAGACGTTCCTCGTCACCGACGGCGGTCTCCACCATCAGCTCGCGGCGAGTGGCAATTTCGGAACGGTGATCCGTCGTAACTATCCCATAGCATTGGCCGGCGCCTTCGGTGCCGAGCCGACCGAAACCGTCTCGGTCGTCGGCTGCCTCTGCACGCCGCTCGACCGGCTCGGCGATCAGGTCGCGCTGCCGCGCGCCGACGTCGGCGACCTGGTTGCGATCTTTCAGGCGGGCGCCTACGGTGCAAGCGCGAGCCCTGCGGCGTTCCTGGGACAGGGGCCAGCGCGCGAAATGCTCGTCTGATCGGGCTCGACCTGTTCCCTATCGGGACAGTTCCGCGATGTTGCGGTCCAGACTTATGTCAATACTAACATTATGTTCACCCTTTTCGAGCAATGGCGGACACTGACGATATGGCTGTCGCCGCGTAAGTTCTGGACCGCGGTTCCCCCGGCGGCTCGAAAGGTTGATGATTATGGCTTCGTTCCCCTCGCTTCGCATCGCGCGCGCCGCGCTCGTATCGGGCATCGCCGCGACGGCGCTCACCGGCTGCATGGGCGCGGGCAACGCGCCGCAACTCCCCAGCGCGAACTTCGTCGCGAACCAGGAGGGGCCGGGCGAGGAATATATCATCGGCCCGCTCGACGAACTCCAGATCTTCGTGTGGCGCAACCCCGAACTCGGCGGCAAGGTGCAGGTGCGTCCTGACGGTCGCATCACGACGCCGCTGATCACCGACATGCCCGCGGTGGGGAAAACCCCCACGATGCTCCAACAGGACATCAAGCTCCAGCTCAGCCAATATATCACCGATCCGATCGTCAGCGTGATCGTCACCACCTTCAACAGCACCTTCTCGCAGCAGGTGCGCGTGGTCGGCGCGACCGAGAAACCGGCGTCGATCCCCTTTCGTGCCAACATGACCGTGCTCGACGCAATGATTGCAGTCGGCGGGCTGGGCGAATATGCCGCTGGGAACAAGGCGCGACTCGTCCGTTTCGACAAGGGCAGTGGGAAGCAGCAGGAATTTGCCCTGCGGCTTAATGACCTGATCAAGCGCGGCGATATCAAGGCGAACGTGCGGCTGCAGCCCGGCGATGTGATCATCATCCCCGAAAGCATGTTCTGATATCGACCGGCGGCCACCCACTCATGTCCCAAGGATAGATTTCGAGCGATGAACAGCCTCTATGATGAATTCCGGGTAGCAGTGCACAGCGTCTGGACGCGCCGCTGGCTGGTGCTGGCGGTCGCGTGGGGCATTTGCATCCTCGGTTGGCTCGCGATCGCGTCGATTCCGAACCGTTACGACAGCCGCGCGCGCCTGCTCGTCGACATCAACCAGATCCTGCCCGACGAAACGGGCGGCAGGGGACCGCAGATCGACCAGATTCGCGAGACGCTGACCAGCGCGCGCAACATGGAAAAGGTCGCGGCGACGACGGGGCTGCTCCCCGCGGGGGCCAATGACCGCGAAAAGGCCGGCACGGTTGCGATGCTGCAAAAGAATATCAAGGTCGTTCCGCAGCAGGACAATATCTTCGAAATCACCTCGAGCATCGCGGTCGGCAGCCTGTCCGATGCCGACAACGCAAAGCTGGCGTCGGGCGTGCTCGACAGCCTGATTACCGTGTTCCGCGATGATCAGTTGCGCGGCGGCCGGATGAACGCGCGCGAAGGACTCAAATTCCTCGACGCGCAGATCGCCGACCGCGAAAAGGCGCTGCGCGAAGTCGAAGCGCGGCGCGCGGCGTTCGAGGCGCAGAATATCGGGCTGATCCCCGGCGGCGCGGGATCGCCGGCGCAGCGCGTCGATGCGGCACGCGCCGAACTGAGCCAGATCGACTCGCAACTGGTGTCGGCGCAGGCGCAACTCGCGGCCGCGAACGGCCAGCTGGCATCGACTCCGCAGTCGATTCCCGGCGCCGGCGGCGGTGTCGGCGGCGGCGTGGCGCGCCAGCAGCTTGCCGGCGCGCAGAACGAACTGTCGGCGATGCGCGCGCGCGGCCTGACCGACGCGCACCCCGATATGATCGCGATCAAGAGCCAGATCGCATCGCTCAAGGCCATCGCCGATCGCGAGGGTGCGGGTGGCGGTGGCGGCGGGATACAAAACCCCGCCTATGCCTCGCTTGCCGCGATGCGCGCCGAGCGCCAGGCGACCGTCAGCGCGCTGTCGGCACGCAAGAGCCAGCTGATGGGCGACATAGCGAAGATCACGGCGCAGCAGATCCAGAACCCGGGAATCGCCGCCGAATATGACCGGATTAATGGCGAATATACCGCATTCAAGGCGCAATATGACAAGCTGCTCGGCCAGCGCGAGCAGGTACGGATGCGCGGCGAGGTGCAGACCGAAACCGACGCGATCAAGATCGAACTGCTCGACCCGCCCTCGAAGCCGACGAGCCCCGCCGCGCCCAACCGGCCGCTCTTCCTGACGCTGGTGCTGCTCGCGGGTGTCGGCGGTGGCATCGGCGCCGCCTTCGGCCTCGGCCAGGTGCGGACAAGCTATGCGACCGCGGCGAAGCTCGAACGCGCGAGCGGACTGCCGGTGATCGGTTCGATCACCGAGGTGGTGACGCCCGAACGTCATGTCGAACGGCGCAAGAAGCTCGTCTGGCTGGCAAGCGGCGGCGCCGCGCTGGTCGGGCTCTATGCCTTGTTGCTGGTCGCCGAATTCATCCAGCGCGGCATGGTTGCGTGACGGGGGACGATGACATGAACGATCAACGCAAAGTCAAACGCCCGCCCTCGCTGCTCGAACGCGCCGCCGATATGTTCGGACTCGATCCCGCCGCCAACGCGCCGACGATCGATGTGTCGAACCTGCCGCCCGAACCCGAGAAAAAGGCAAAGAAGGCGAAGGCCGAACCCGCCGCCGAGACGCCGCAGCCCGAAATCCTGGAGCCGTCCGTCGAGGCCGCGCCGGCCGTCGACCCGGCGCCCGCGTCGAAGCCCTCTCCGCGCAAGGATGTCGCAAAGGCGGCGCCCGCCGTCGTCCCGACGCGGCAGGGAACAATCGACCGCGAGCGGCTTGCGTCGCGAGGCATGATCGTGCCCGGCACGCCGGTCACCGGCATCGCCGAAGAATATCGCATCGTGAAGCGCGAGTTGATCCGCAATTTCGGTGGCGTCGGCAACCGCCCGATCCTGCCGCGCGGCCACCGCGTGCTGATCGCGTCGGCGAACCCCGGCGAGGGAAAGACCTTCTCGGCGGTGAACCTCGCCCTGAGCCTCGCGGTCGAGGCCGATCACGACGTGCTGCTGATCGACGCGGACATCGCCAAGCCCAGCGTGATCGACGCGCTGGGGCTCGAAGATGGTCCGGGCCTGATGGACGCGCTTGCCGATCCGCACCTGCCGCTGGGCGATTGCCTGATCCAGACCGACATCGCGGGGTTGAAGGTCATGCCCGCCGGCACGCAACACATGCACGACACCGAGCTGCTCGCCTCGGCGCGCACCGAAGCCCTGCTGGCGCGGCTCGAACAGGGCGCGCCCGGCCGCATTCTCATCCTCGATTCGCCGCCGGTGCTTGCCGCGTCGCCCGCCGCTGTGCTCGCGGGACACGTCGGCCAGACGATCATGGTCGTGCGCGCCGACGAAACGCTCGAGTCCTCGTTGCGCGATGCGATCGGGCTGATGGGCGCCTGCCCGCATATCCAGTTGCTGCTCAACGGCGTGAAATATTCGCCGGGCGGACGCCGCTTCGGCACCTATTATGGTCAGGGAGGCGCGTGATGCGCACCGCGACCGGTACGCGTCATGTCGCGACGCTGGCGGCGCTTCTGCTCGCCGGGACCGCGACGGGTGCGCATGCCCAATTTTCTGGCGACCCGGGTTCGGGCGCCGGTGAAGCGCCAACCGGCGCGCCCGCGGCCGAGCCGGGCCGCGCGGAGAGCCGGGCCGAAGGCCGCCGGGCCCAGCGCCAGGTCGATGTCAGCCCCTATCTGGAGGTTGGGCAGGTTTTGACCGCCGATCTCAAAAATGGCGGCGATGTCCTCACTTACACGACCGTCGCCGCGGGCATCGATGCCGCGATCGTGACGCGCCGCGCCGAACTCGCCGCGACGTTGCGTTACGAGCATCGCTTCGGCTGGAACGGCGATCTTGGTGATTCGGATACGATCAGCGGCCTCGCACGCGGCCGGATCGAGGTCGCGCGCGGCCTCAACCTCGAGGGTGGCGCGCTCGCCACGCGCACGCGGGCCGACGGGCAGGGTGCCGACAGCGGGCTGTTCATCGGCGACGCCAGCAATGTCGCCAACCTCTATTCGGTTTACGCCGGCCCAACCCTGGCCCGGCGGATCGGCGGGCTCGACTTCGGCGCCGGCTATCGCTTCGGCTATACCAAGGTCGATATCGACGAGCCCGCGATCCTCTCGCCCGATACCCAGCCGCAGGATGTTTTCGACAGCTCGACCAACCATGTCGCCTGGGCCAGCCTCGGCGCGCGTCCCGGCGACCTGCCGTTCGGATGGCAGGTGTCGGGCGGCTATGAGCGCGAGGATGCGAGCCAGCTCGACCAGCGCTACGAGGGCAAATATGCCCGCGCCGACATCACGGTGCCCGTCGGGCCGACCGTCGCGCTACTCGGCGGCGTCGGTTACGAGGATATCGAGATCGGTCAGCGCGACCCCGTGCTCGACGCGAATGGCGTGCCGGTGCGCGATGAGAGCGGCCGCTTCGTCACCGACAAATCGACCCCGCGCCGCCTGTCGTTCGACACCGACGGGCTGATCTGGGATGCGGGAGTGATGTGGCGGCCGAGCCGCCGCACCTCACTGACCGCCCGCGTCGGCCGCCGCTATGGCGATACCATCTATACCGGCAGTTTCGCCTATCGCGCCGATCATGCGACGACGATCCAGGTCGGCGTCTATGACGGGCTGTCCAGCCTCGGCCGCGGCCTGTCGGGCGGGCTTGCCGCGCTGCCGACGCAGTTCGACCCGACGCGCAACCCGATCGGCGGCAATATCAACCCGTGCGTGTTCGGCGGGCAGGGCGGCGGTTGCCTCAACAACCAGCTCGGCAACGCGACATCGGCGCAATATCGCAGCCGCGGCGTCCAGGCGACGCTGTCGTCGCGCTTCTCGGGCTGGGCCTATGGCGTCGGCGTCGGTTACGACCAGCGCAAGCTGCTCGCGCCGCAGCTGTCGCCGATCGCCAGCCTCGACGGGATCAAGGACGAAAGCTGGTATCTGTTCGTCTCGGCGGGGCGCCAGCTTGACGCCGACTCCGACCTCAGCCTGTCGGGCTATGTCAATTATTTCGACAATGGCGCGCCGGGCGCGAGCGACGTCCAGTCGGCCGGGCTCTCGGCCGCCTATTCGCGGCGCTTCTGGCGCGGCCTGACCGGGACGGCGGCGGCAAGCCTCAACGCCTTCGATCAGGAAGGCTTCAACAGCCAGCTAATCGGTTCAGCTTTGGTGGGACTGCGTTACAACTTCTGACCAGGCAACGGGAATTTTTGCGATGTACGATCAATTCTACGGTTTCACCGGACGTCCGTTCCAGCTGACGCCAGACCCGCATTTCTATTTCGAAAGCGGCACGCACCGCAAGGCGATGTCCTACCTCGGCTATGGCCTCGCGCAGGGTGAAGGCTTCATCGTGATCACCGGCGACGTCGGCGCCGGCAAGACGACGCTCGTCGGTCACCTCATGAACACGATCGACCCCAATCGCCTGACGGCGGTCAAGCTGGTGTCGACGCAGGTCGAGGGCGACGACCTCCTCCGCCTCGTCGCCGAACAGTTCGGCATCGAGTGGGAAGGGCAGAGCAAGGCCGAACTCCTGCGTTCGATGGAACAATATCTGCGCGAACAGGCACGCGCGGGGAAACGCACGCTGCTGATCGTCGACGAGGGGCAGAATCTTGCGATCTCGGCGCTCGAAGAGCTGCGGATGCTGTCGAACTTCCAGCTCGGCGGCCACTCGTTGCTCCAGATCTTCCTGCTCGGCCAGCCCGAATTCCGCCAGACGCTTTTTCACTCGCCGACGCTCGAACAGCTGCGCCAGCGCGTGATCGCGACGCACCACCTCGACCCGATGGAGCCCGAGGAGGTTGAACCCTATATCCTCCACCGCCTCGGCAAGGTCGGGTGGACGGGCAACCCCAGCTTCAGCCCCGACGCGTTCGAGGAAATCTTCGACTACAGCGAAGGCGTGCCGCGCAAATTGAACGTGCTGGTCAGCCGCCTGCTGCTGTACGGCGCGGTCGAGCAGATGAACCGCATCACCGCGCAGAATGTGCGCTCGGTCGTCGCCGAGATCGAGGCCGATCGTGGCATCGACGCTTCGACGCTGGCGCCGCTGCCGGTCGAAGACGTCGTCGCGGCCGCAGCGACGGCTGTCGCGCCGACCCCCGCGCCCTTCGCCGCGCCGGCCGCTGCGAACGAGACGCCGTCCGAATGGCCGGCACGCGCTGCGGAACCCGACGACAATGGTCCGGCTCCTTTCGCGGCCCCGGTCGAACCGGCGCAGGTCATCACCCTGACCCCGCCTGCCGCCGCAGCGGATGCGCCCGACCCGACGCCCGCCGCGACCGAGGCGCCGCCGCCCGCCGCGCCGGCGATCGACCCCGAACATCTCGCGGCGCTCGAAGCGCACGTCGCATCGCTCGAGGAACGGCTTGTCGAACAGGACGCGGCGCTGCGCCGCGTGCTCGACCTGCTGATCGAATGGGTCGAACGCGATCCCGAAAACGCTCCCAACCCGGCGACGTCGCGGACCTGGGCGGCCTGACAATCTGGCCGAAATCGGCTATCCCGCTGATGAAGGTGAGGGAAAATGCAGAACGGCCTGTCGGTCGATGTCGAGGACTGGTTCCAGGTCGGCGCCTTTGAGCGCACGATCGACCGCGCCGACTGGCCGACGCTCGAATGCCGCGTCGAGGCGAATTGCGACGCGGTGCTGCGGATTTTCGCCGATGCGGGCGCGACAGGCACCTTCTTCACCCTCGGTTGGGTAGCAGAACGCTATCCCGCGCTGATCAAGCGTATCGTCGCGGCGGGGCACGAACTCGCCAGCCACGGTTATGATCACAAGCGCGTCTTCACCATGACCGCTGACGAATTCGCCGCCGATCTCAGGAAGACGCGCGCGATCCTGGAGGACCTCGGTGGCGTGGCCGTGCGCGGCTATCGTGCGCCGAGCTTCTCGGTCGATACGCGCACGCCCTGGGCGCATATGGTGCTCGCCGAACAAGGCTATGCCTATTCGAGCAGCGTCGCGCCGGTGGTCCACGACCATTATGGCTGGCCCGCCAGCCCGCGCCACGCGTGGCGGCCGGTCGCGGGCAGCGACCTCGTCGAATGGCCCGTCACGACCGCGCGCTTTGCGGGACGAACCTTGGCGGCAGGCGGCGGCGGTTTCATGCGCCTGCTTCCCTATGGCTTCACGCGCTGGGCGATCGCGCGGATGAATGAAGAGGGACATCCGGCGATCCTCTATTTCCATCCGTGGGAAATCGACCCAGGCCAACCGCGCGTCGCGGGCGCGCCGATCAAATCGAAGATCCGCCATTACAGCGGCTTGTCGGCGATGGCTGGCAAGCTGAAGAAACTGCTCGCGGATTTCGAATGGACGCGCGCCGACGCGTTGCTCCCCGCGCAGCAGCAGCGCGCCCAGCCGTGGCGCGCCGCGGCGTGAATGCGCCGACGCTTGCCGTGAAGGACGGGTTTTCCGGTGCGCCGCTCTCCGACGCGGGCGAATGGGACGCTTATGTCGCCGCGCATCCGGACGCGACGCCATTCCACAGCCGCGCATGGTGCGAGGCGATTACGAAGGCGACCGGCCATCGCTGCCACCTCGTCACCGGGCGCGATCCGAACGGCGGGCTGACCGGCATATTGCCGCTCCACCATATTCGTTCGCCGCTGTTCGGGCAGGCGCTCGTCAGCAGCGGCTTTGCTGTCGGTGGCGGCATAATCGCAGACGGCCCCGCGGTCGCCGCGACGCTTGCCGAGGGGGCGGCGGCGATGGCGAAATCGCTCGGCGTGCCATCGGTCGAACTGCGCGGTGGCTCCTTGCCCGAAGGCGAGGGGTGGTCTTGCGAGGAAGGCGTTTATGCCGGCTTTGCGCGTAACCTCGCCGCCGATGACGATGCCGAACTTCTCGCCATCCCGCGCAAACAGCGCGCCGAGGTTCGCAAGGCGCTCGAAAGCGGGCTGACGGTGACGACGGGGCACGGCGCCGCCGAGCGCCGCGACCATTATCGCATCTATGCCACCAGCGTCCGCAACCTCGGCACACCGGTTTTTCCTAAGGCGCTTTTCGACGCCGTGCTCGACGCCTTCTGCGACGCGGCCGACATCCTGACCGTGCGCCACGAGGGGCGTCCGGTCGCGAGCGTCCTCAGCCTCTATTGGCGCGGCACCGTCATGCCTTATTGGGGCGGCGGCACCGCCGAAGCGCGGGGGCTGCGCGCCAACGAGCTCATGTATTTCGCGCTGATGCGCCACGCGCGCGCAAAGGGCTGTACGCGCTTCGATTTCGGCCGCTCGAAACTCGGCACCGGCCCCTTTGCCTACAAGAAGAATTGGGGCTTCGAACCGCAGCCGCTCCGCTACGCCCGCTGGCTCGCGCCGGGGGAGGCGCCGCGGGACACCAATCCCAACAGCGCGCGCTATCGCCTGCAAGTCGATCTCTGGAAAAAGCTGCCGCTCTGGGCGGCGAACAGGATCGGGCCGCTGATCGCGCGCGGGCTTGGCTAATGGCCGAGATATTGTTCCTCGTTCACCGCGCGCCCTGGCCCCCCGACCGCGGCGACCGGATCCGCAGCTGGCACATGTTCGAGGCGCTGGCGAAGCTGGCCCCGGTGCATGTCGCGGCGCTCGCCGACGGCGAGGCAGACGCCGCGCTTGCCCGTGCGAAGATGACGCCGCTTTGCAAGAGTTTGGCGATCGAAGTGCGCAAGGAATCGCGCCCGCTGGCGCTGGCACAGGCGGTGCTGAACGGCGAACCCGTATCGAACCGCCTGTTCCGGAACGCCGCTCTGAAGCGCCATGTCGATGCGCTGATCGGTCAAGGCGGCATCACCCATATCGTAGCATTTTCGGGTCAGATGGCCCAGTATATGCCCGCCCGTTTCGACGGGCCGGTGCTCATGGATTTTGTCGATGTCGATTCGGCCAAATTCGGGACCTATGCCGAACAGGACAAGCGCCAGCCGCTGAACTGGGTGCATAGGCGCGAAGCCCGGACGCTCGGCGCCTATGAAGCCGAAGTCGCGCGCCGCGTCGACGCCAGCCTGTTCGTCAGCGAAGCCGAGGCCGCCTTGTTTCGCAGCCGCAGCGGGCTGGGCGCCGATCGGGTGCGCGCGGTCGAAAACGGGATCGACACCGACCGGTTCGATCCGGCCACCGCGCTGGAAGTGGTCGGTACAGGCGACGGGCCGCTCGCGGTCTTCACCGGGCAGATGGATTATCGCCCCAATATCGACGCCGTGCGCTGGTTTGCGGCCGATATCCTGCCGCTGATCCGCACGCGTCATCCGTCGGCCCGCTTCGCGATCGTCGGGCGCGCGCCGAGGGCCGAGGTCGATGCGCTGGCGGCGTTGCCCGGTGTCACGGTGACCGGCGAGGTCCCCGACGTACGCCCCTGGCTCGGCGCCGCCGACGCGGTGGTTGCGCCGCTGCTCCTCGCGCGCGGGGTGCAGAACAAGTTGCTCGAGGCGATGGCAATGGCGCGACCGGTCGCCGCGAGCGCCGCCGCCGCGACGGGGATCGACGCGGTGCCGGGCGAACATCTGCTCGTCGCCGATGGAACGGACGCAATGGCCGAAGCCGTCTGCCAGCTTTTCGACGACCGCGCCGCCGCAGCGACCATGGGGCGTGCCGCCCGGGCGCGAATGATCGCGCGTTACGGCTGGGACGCGCGCATGGTGCCGCTCGGCGAGCTGCTGGGATTGCCCGGATGACGCTCTGGCAGCGCCATCTCGCCGCGCTGGGTCTGCTTTCGGCGGTCATCCTTGCGCTTTTCTGGCGCGATGCCGCCGATATGGCGGGCATCTGGTGGCACAGTTCGACCTTTACGCATTGCCTGCTGATGGTGCCGATGATCGGCTGGCTCGTGGCGCAGCGCGTGGCGCTGCTGCGCCCGTTGACGCCGGTATTCTGGTGGCCCGCGCTCTTGTGGATGGCGGGGGCGGGACTGACATGGCTCGTCGGCGAGGCGGCGGGCATCGGCCTGTTCCGGCAACTCGGGCTTGTGCTGATGCTGCAGGGCGCGGTCGGTGCGACGCTTGGCGACAAGCTGGTGCGCGGGCTGCTTTTCCCGCTCGGCTACGCGCTGTTGCTCGTGCCATTCGGCGAGGAACTGGTCCCGCTGCTCCAGACCTTCACCGCGCATATCAGCGTCGTCCTGCTCCATCTCTCGGGCGTCGCGGCCGAGATGCAGGGCGTGTTCGTCACCACGAAAGCGGGATTTTTCGAGGTCGCCGAAGAATGTTCGGGCGTCAATTTCCTGATCGCGATGCTCGCTTATTCGGTGTTCGCGGCGCATCTCTGTTTCAAGAGCTGGACGCGGCGGTTCGTCTTTGTCGCGGCGGCGCTCGCCACGACGATCCTCGCCAACGCGTTGCGCGCCTACGGCACGATGGTCGCCGCAGAAATATGGGGCATCGAAGCCGCGGGCGGGATCGACCATATTTTCTACGGCTGGATATTCTTCGGCCTCGTCATCCTGCTCGTCATGCTCGTCGCACTCCGCTGGTTCGACCGGCCCGCGAACGATACCGCGGTCGATGTGCGCCGGCTCGGCGGCGTGCCGCGCTTTACGGGCGCGGCGAAAATGGTGCTGCCGGCGACGCTTGCGGTTCCGCTGCTCTTTGCCGCATGGGGGCTGTTCATCGGCGGGCGCAGCGCGCCGCTCCCCGCGACCATGGCCATCGACGCGCCGCCGGGCTGGCGCGATACGCGCGCGGGCGGCATTGCCTGGGCACCGCGCTTCGACGGCGCCGACCAGCGGCTGCGCCGCCAGTTCGCGAACGAGAAGCGGCAGGTGGTGACCGTGGCGATCGGCGGTTACGAACGCCAGGCCGAAGGGCGCGAAGTCGTCGCCTTCGGACAGGGGGCGGTCGACCTTGAAAGCAAATGGGCGTGGAGCGCCGCCTTGCCAGCGGTCGACGGGGCAAGGACCGAGCGGCTGCTCCATCCCGGCCCGGTGCTGCGCGACGCCGCCACCTGGTACGTCGTCGGCGGCACGGTGACAGGCAATCCACGCCGCGCCAAGCTCGCCGGCCTTCAGGCGCGGCTGCTCGGCGGCGACCCGCGCGCGCTTTCGCTGATCATATCGAGCGAGGAGCGCCAGGGCGGTCTGGATGCGATCACCGATTTCGTTTCCGCGTCGGGTGGAGCCAAAGCGATGGCTGACCGCGCGCTCAAAACCCGCTAGGCCAGCCACATATGTGTGGGATCGCGGGCATCTATCATCTCGAAACGGCGAAGCCGGTCGACCCGGCCCGCCTGCGCGCGATGCTTCAGCCGATGCAGCATCGCGGCCCCGATGGATCGGGCGAGTGGACGGCGCCGGGTGTCGGCCTCGGCCATCTCCGCCTCTCGATCATCGACATCGCGGGCAGCCCGCAGCCGATGGCGAGCGACGACGAGACCGTCACGCTCACCTACAATGGCGAAATCTACAATTTTCGCGAACTGCGCGCCGAACTCGAGGATCGTGGCCACCGTTTCCGCACCAGCGGCGATACCGAGGTCATCATCGCCGCGTGGCGCCAATGGGGCCCCGACTGCCTGTCGCGGCTCAACGGCATGTTCGCCTTTGCGATCCACGATCACCAGCGCGGCTGCCTGTTCCTCGCGCGCGACCGGCTGGGGGTAAAGCCGCTCCATTATGTTCGCCTGTCCGACGGGTCGGTGGCCTTCGCATCGGAACTGAAGGGGCTGCTCCGCAATCCGCTGCTCCGGCAGGAAGCGAACCTGACCGCGATCGAGGATTTCCTCGCCTTCGGCTATGTCCCCGATGATAATTGCATTGTCGCAGGCGTGGAGAAGCTGCACGCCGGCCATTATCTGATGCTCGAACGCGGCAAGCGGGTACCGGCGCCAACGCGCTGGTGGGCGCCCGATTTCTCGAAACGCATCCGCGCGTCGGAAGGCGAGGCGGCCGAGCATCTGGTTCACCTGATGCGCGCCGCGGTGACCGACCGCATGGTCGCCGATGTGCCGCTCGGCGCGTTCCTGTCGGGCGGGGTCGACAGCAGCGCGGTCGTCGCGCTGATGGCGGAGGCGAGCACGAAGGCGGTCAAGACCTGCACCATCGGCTTCGATCAGGCCGCGCTCGACGAAACGGCCTACGCTCAGCAGATCGCCGAACGCTTTGCCACCGACCACCGCACGCGCACCGTCTCTTCGGGCGATTTCGCGCTCGTCGACCGGATCGCAGACATGTTCGACGAACCTTTCTCCGACGCCAGCGCGCTCCCCACCTACCGCGTTTGCGAACTCGCGCGCGAAGAGGTGACGGTCGCCCTCTCGGGCGACGGCGCCGACGAGGCCTTCGCGGGATACCGCCGTCTGGTGTTCCAGCATCAGGAGGAAAAGCTCCGGAGCCTCATTCCCGGCGTCCTGCGCCGCGGCGTGCTCGGGCCGCTGTCGCATGTCTGGCCGCAGATGGATTGGGCGCCACGCCCGCTGCGGGCCCGCGCGACGCTCGCCAGCCTCTCCAAAAACGGGGCGGAGGGTTATGCCGAGGCGGTCGGCGTAACGGGGCAGGCGCAGCGCGCGCGTCTGTTCAACGATGCCGCGCACCGCGCGCTCGGCGACCATGTCGCCGAGGCGCGCTACTGGAAGGCGATGAAGGACGCCCCCGCGCGCGAGCCGCTCGACCGCGCACAATATGCCGATATGCAGATATGGCTTCCGGGCGATATCCTGACCAAGACCGACCGGATGAGCATGGCGGTCAGCCTTGAGGCGCGCGAGCCCCTGCTCGATTACCGCCTGATCGAATTTGCCGCGAGCCTCCCCGCATCGATGCGCGTCAAGCGCGGAACGGGCAAGGTGATCATGAAGCAGGCGATGGAGCGCTATTTGCCGCATGATATCCTTTACCGCCCCAAGATGGGGTTCGTGACGCCGGTTTCGGCGTGGTTCCGCGGCCCGCTGGTCGAACAGGCGAAGGGGCTTGCCACCTCGTCGACGCTCGCGCGTTCGGGCTGGTTCGACATGGCCGAAATCGAACGGATCGTCGCCGCGCACCAGTCGGGACGCCGTGATCACGGCCGGTTGATCTGGCAATTCTTCATGCTCGAAAAATCGCTGGCGAAGCTGTTCGGGATTTGAACTGTGGCTTCGGTTTTCGGGTGGGGAGCTGCCGTTCCCTTTTTCCTTTCGTGTCGAGCGAAGTCGAGACACCCATCGATGTGGCGCTTAGCCCGAGGGGCATCTCGACTTCGCCCGATGCGAACGGAGTGGGGAGCCTGCATGTCAGCCTCCGGTCGAAACCCGCTATCCCGACCCGGTGTCGCTTGACGAAAACCCCGAACGAATCGCCACGCCATATTAACGCTTCGCTGCTAATCTCTCGCCGATGACGGTCCATCCCGCCTTTCCGACGAGCGCCGATGAAGCCGCGCCGCTGGCCGTGCGTATCGTCGATCCGCTGTCGCTCTCGGACGACCTCGCGACCGCATGGGACCGGCTCGGCGATGAGGCGAGCGAACCCAATCCTTTCGCCGAACGCTGGTGCCTGCAATCGGCGCTCCATCTGCTCGATCCCGAACGCCAAGCGCGGCTCGTGCTCGTACAGGGCGGCCGCGACGGGCCGGTAATCGGGGTCATGCCGGTCGCGCCCGCGCTTCACTATGGCCGCCTGCCGATGCGCCACGTCACCGGCTGGGCGCACCCCAATCATTTTCACGGGGCTCCGCTGGTGCGCGCCGGTTTCGAAAGTCTCTTCTGGTCGATCCTGCTCGGTTGGTGCGATGCGTCGCCCTGGGCGCAGACGCTGTTGCATGTGCCGCGCCTGACCGAGGACGGCCCGCTTCAGCGCGCGCTGGTCGAGGTCGCGCGGGCGCGCGGCGGCGAGGCGATGGTGGTGCATCGCGAAGAACGCGCGCTTCTCGAAAGCCCGCTGTCGCCCGGCGACTATTGGGATGCCGCGGTACGCGCCAAGAAACGCAAGGAATTGCGCCGTCAGGCGAACCGGCTCGCCGAAGAGGGCGCGGTAGGCTTTCGCCACTGGCAGGCGGGCGACGCGCCCAGTCCGTGGATCGACGCCTTCCTCGATCTCGAAGCGCGCGGCTGGAAGGGGCGCGCCGGATCGGCGCTCGCCAGCCACGGCGATACCGAGGCGTGGTTCCGCGCGATCGTGACCGGCGCGGCGGACGCGGGCAAGCTCGACATGCGCGCGCTCGACCTCGGCGGCCGCCCGCTCGCGATGCTGGTCAATTTCCTCTGCCCGCCCGGCGGCTTTTCGTTCAAGACCGCGTTCGACGAGGATTATGCCCGCTTCTCGCCGGGGGTGTTGCTGCAACAGGCGAACCTCGACCTGCTCGAAGACCCGAAGATCGCGTGGGTCGACAGTTGCGCCGCGCCCGGCCACCCGATGATCGACAGCGTCTGGCGCGAACGCCGTTCGCTGGTCTGGGTCAATGTGCCGCTGTCGGCGCCCGCCGACCGGCTGCGTTTTGCGATGCTGGGCAAGGCCGAGCGCCTGTGGCGGCGCTGGAAGGGTGCCGCCATGCCCGCAAATGAGCTAGAAAGCCCGACATGACCGCGCACCAGCCGATCGACCGTGCCGTATTCCCCGCCGAAACGCTAGAGCGGATGGCGGAGCTTTATCCGCAGCGGGCGGGATTGCTGCAGCATCATCTTCCCGACCATCCGCTCCTGTCGCTTGAAGCGCTCGCCAGACTGGGCGAAGGCCTGCCCGCGAGTGAGGTAGAATATAATCCCGGCAATGTGCCGATCGGCATCCGGCCGGAGGATGTCCCGTCGAACGGCCTGTCGATCGGCGAGACGATCCGCACGATCGATACGAATGGCAGCTGGGCGGTGCTCAAGAATATCGAGAATGTGGATGCCTATCGCGCGCTGCTGATGGACCTGCTCGGCGAGCTCGAACCCGTCGTGAGCCCACGCACGGGGGCGATGCTGACGCCGCAAGGCTTCATCTTCATCTCGTCGCCGAGGTCGATCACCCCGTTCCATTTCGACCCCGAGCACAACATTCTGCTCCAGCTCAAGGGGCGCAAGGTGATGAACGTCTGGCCTGCGGGCGACGAGCGCTTCGCGCATCGCCGCGAGCATGAACGCTATCACACCGGCGGCCACCGCAACCTGCCATGGGCGGAAGGGTATCGGGAAGAGGCGCAGCAGGTGCCGCTCGGCCCCGGCGACGCGGTGCTGATGCCCGTAATGGCGCCGCATTTTGTCGCCAATGGCGATGCGCCGTCGATCTCGCTGTCGATCACATGGCGCAGCGAATGGAGCTATCGCGAATCCGAGGCGCACGCTGCCAACGCCGCGCTGCGCCGCATGGGGCTCGACCCCGTCATGCCCCCGCGCTGGCCGAGCTATGCGTGGATGAAGACCGTCGGCTGGCGTGCCGCGCGCAAGCTGCGCCTCGTCGAATGACGACTGTGACAGATTGCTTCCAATTGCTGCGAATTGCGGTTATGGGCCCGCATCCTGATATTTCGAGCCCATAGAGGATAGATGGCGAAAGAAGAACTTCTGGAAATGCGCGGCCAGGTGGTCGAACTGCTGCCCAACGCGATGTTTCGCGTCAAACTGGAAAATGATCACGAGATTCTGGGTCACACGGCCGGCAAGATGCGCAAGAACCGCATCCGCGTTCTCGTGGGCGACGAGGTGCTCGTCGAACTCACCCCCTATGACCTGACCAAGGGTCGGATCACCTATCGCTTCAAGTGAGCGGCGCGGCGACCATTCCCGCGCTGGTGCTTGCTTCGAGCTCGCCGCGTCGGCGCGAATTGCTGGCGCGGATCGGTCTTGAGCCGACGCGCATCGCCGCGCCCGAAATCGACGAGACGCCGCTGAAGGGCGAGCTGCCGCGCGACTATGTCGCCCGCCTCGCGCGGGCCAAGGCGCTCGCGGTCGAGCGCGCCCCGGCCGAGGTCGTCCTCGCCGGCGACACGACGGTGGCCGTAGGGCGCCGCATCCTCGAAAAGCCGGCCGACGAGGCTGACCTCCGCCGGATGCTCGGCCTGCTGTCCGGCCGCCGCCATCATGTCTGGTCGGGCATCTGCGTCGTTGGTACCGGTGACCGGCCACGCGTCCGCGTCGTCGATACGATCGTAGCCTTCAAGGCGCTGAGCGCCGCGGAGATCGACGCCTATGTCGAATGCGGCGAAGGGATGGGCAAAGCGGGCGGATACGCGATCCAGGGCCGCGCCGAAACCTTCGTCCGCTTCCTGTCGGGCAGCCATTCGAACGTCGTCGGCCTGCCGCTTTTCGAAGCGCGCGCACTTTTGAGCAGCGCGGGAATCCCGCTTGGCTGAGTGGCTCTACGAAGCCGGGATCGGCGAAGCGCGCGCGGCGCTCGTCGAGAATGGCGAAATCGTCGAAGCGCGGATCGAACGCGACGGGGACGGCCCGCGCGTCGGCGCGATCCTCGAAGCGAAGCTGGTTGAGGCGGGCAAAGGCGGCAAGGGCGCGCTCGTCGCGCTCGACTGGCCGGGCGCGCCGCAGGCGACGCTCGCCGACCTGCCGCCGTCGACCTCGACCGGGGCGCGGCTGATCGTCGAAATCACCCGCATGGCGCTGCGCGAACGCGGCCGCGACAAACCCGCGCGCGCGCGAATGGCGGAGGTTGACGCTGCGATCGGCGAAGGTCCCGACCTGCGCGCGCGCATCACCGCAACGGGCATCGCCGTCATCGATCTGCATCCGGCCGGTCCCGACCGTCTCGAACAGGCGGGCTGGTCCGAACTGATCGACCATGTCCGCACCGGCCATTGGCCCTTTGCGCGCGGCGCGCTGTGGGTCGATGCGACCCCCGCGATGCTGCTGATCGACATCGACGGCGAGGGCGATGCGCTGGCGCTGGCGACGGAGGGCGCGCGGCAGGCGGCAGCCGTCATCCGTCGCTGCGACGTCGGCGGGTCGATCGGGATCGACTTTCCCTCCGTGCCCGATCGTGCGGGACGGCAGGCGATCGACGCCGCGGTGGACGACGCGCTGCCGCAGCCGTTCGAGCGAACCGCGGTCAACGGCTTCGGCTTCATGCAGATCGTCCGACGCCGGGACCGCCCTTCGCTGATCGAACAGGTCGGGCTCGATCCCGTCGCGACCGACGCCGCATTGCTGCTGCGCCGGGCGGAACGGGCGGTCGGGACGGGGGTGTTGACGTTGACGGCGCGCGCACGGGTGATCGACCATATCGCCGCGCACGCGCATTGGACCGAAACATTGCAGAATCGTACCGGCCGCGCCGTCCGCCTCGTCACGGATCCGGCTGTCAAAGGAGCGGGCCATGCCCAGTAAATCCCCGCGCTGCCCGCTCTGCGGCAAGCCGCGCGATCCCGAATATAAGCCCTTTTGCAGCCGCGGTTGCCGCGACCGCGACCTGTTGAACTGGTTCGGCGAGGACTATCGCGTGCCCGCCGTCCAGGCACCCGACGGCACCGCCGACGACGATCGTTTCGACGAGGAATAAATAGCCAAGAAAGGTGCTGGACAGGATGCAAAGCCCTGCCTATAGCCGCCGCTCGCCAGCGCGGCCGACCAGCCGCAAGCGCTTCGCCTGGGTAGCTCAGTTGGTAGAGCATGCGACTGAAAATCGCAGTGTCGGCGGTTCGATCCCGTCCCCAGGCACCACCACCTCATATATTATTGTCGCGTTCCATATTCGCCGACTCATCACGGCGTATAAGAGTTGAGGATTTCCCCAGTTTTTCGGCTGGGGATGTTTGGGATCCGGACTCCTTATTCCGGTACCGCTGACTCAACTGCTTCGAAATTCCGGATTTGCTGACTCCCAAACACCAGATTGACGTCGGATCGTCGCCAAATATTGCTCTTGTGGAGCGTCGCCGCTGGACAAAGGCCAGCTTCCGCCATCGCATTGGCAAAGCTCCGACCTGAGCCATCAAACCATTTAGATATCTCACTTGGAAAAACGTAGGTAGAGCGAAAAACAGCCAAATCTTCGAGCAAGAATCCTTTAGCGTGCTTCCGTAGAAGGCCGGATTCAGCAGCTCGTCCCAGTACAACGTCATTCACTCCGATTATCGGCGCCGCCGTACAAGCGGGGATGTAAATGTCCGGAAGCGGAAGCGTTCGGGCTTGTTCAAGGTGGGTACGTAACGCGCCGGGATGCGCGACTACTCTTTCGCTCCAGCTTTCACCCCCGGCGGCTAAGAACGCTCTTAGCTGGCCACGTTTGATCGCTAACAATGTGTCCGACCACGCGAACGGAGACAGATCGCTCGCCAATTGCGTTGAGAGGCTGACCAGATTGGAGTCATTCTTCGGCGGCGGGAGGGAGGCGAATAAATCGTAGAGATCCGCCACAGAGGCAGGCTCCAGCAGCGGGTGCGGGGCGAGAAGTTGTACGTTCTCATCCAGAATTCGCTCAACAAGCCCGTGTTCGATAAGCGCACTGATCGCGTACGCAGGCATACCCATATCGTTGGAGAATTTAAAAATGCCCACTCCCGATCTCATCTGTCCAACAGCTTTCTGCAGTTTGACACGATCAAAAAGATGAACTCCAGTTTCGCCTGCAGATTTTCCGAGTAGGCAGTCCCCGCGCACGGCAAGCCTTTTGAGCAATTTATCACTGATGCTGAATTCTCGCATAGCGTCCCACATCGCGATCGATTCCGTTCGCTCGGTGCACAGGGCGCGTGATCGCGACATTACTTTAAGGGGCAATTTGAGTTCACGTAGTATGAGGCCTACGCGTTTTTCCATAAGGTTGCAGAGCGGGGATTTGGATTTCGAATGGAAAAACCTACTGATAGGACCCAAAACTTGTCGCAGATTTCCGTCATTCCTCCGCGCACCTATGATCTTTCGCAACAGATTATCAACAGCATTGGGTCCACCCAGCAAAATATCCCACCCTTGGAATATCCCATTGTCTCGCAACGGGGAGAAATCGCCAGTAGCTAGTTGGCGCCAAAGGTTGCGACAATCGGTGCGGCTTGCGTTCTGTGCCAATGCGCCCAAGTCGATCGCGGCCGCAAAGATGTCCCCATGGTCCCAGTCACCAAAGGGCAAGGGGAGAAGTGCAGCAGAGGCGTCACGCCGCTTGGGATCCATATCGACGAGCGCGGCGATGTTTTGATACTCACGCCGACTTTCGGCCGGCAATTTTGGAGAGCGTCCCGTGAGCGGCTTTTCACAATGCTCGCAAACGGCAACTCCCAGCGACCGAGTCCATCCCAGCTTCTTTTGGCAAGCAGGGCAATTCGATTGAAGCGCGTCAAAATTATCTGGGCAGTATAGGAGAGGCCTGATCATCCAGATACTGCGCGCATATGGCCCGGCCGTCAGGGCGGCAAACGACAATCGTCTCACATTTGCTTCGACAAATCGCCTTTCCAGCGGCGTCCCAAACCAATCGACGGTTGTGCGTTCACTTTCCTCCAAGCGGGGCAGCATGCGGCGAGCAACCTCAATCGGAGATATCCCCATAAGTTGCCCGATGTTGGCGGAAGCGGCCGATTGAGTGAATGGTACGAACGCTGTGCGCGGCGCATTAACATTTGCATGCTGAAGCAAGGTTGCTGTTGCTGGCAGCACATTGACCTCAGCGGATCGCGCTATTGCCGAAAGCAAACTCTCGTCCGAATGGATCTCTACGGGTGCGCAAAAAGGCCTGATCATACAGGAGCCAATCTGCGTCGTATCGGGCCGAGGCCATCACGTAAGGGGTTCCGAGTATATAGACCTTTGATTATTGCTCGATCAGTTGCCCCGATAAGGTCCGCCTTGTCTACGAGCATTCTAGATTTGGTCCCGGCGAGTTGAACCGCATCCTTGATGAGGTTACACGCGGCTCCGAGGACACCCTGCGAAACCTCCAGGATGCACGCGGGGATGTCATCATTCAGAAGATGACGAAGTTTGCCCGCACCCACCTGTTCGGATTTCAGCAAATAATCCGACAAAAATGCCCAGAAAAGATCGCGGTCCGCAGTTGATGTCGGGTCGAGCGGATGGAGATCGATATGATCTTCGGTGCGGTGAGCCAATTGAGCGTTTCCACTGAAGGGCTTCCTCGCCTCCTCAAGCCCTGCAACCACGATCGGACAGCTCCCGGTGATAAGCAGACGTTTCACGGTCTCGCTGACCGACATGACAACCTTGCGGTTGTCGCTGTGTACCAGGTGGTGGAATTCATCGAGAAATAGCACCTTAACCTTTCTCGCAACCAGGTAGTTCGCAGCCCTCCTTAACAGTTGGGCCTCGGTTCCAGATTCAACCAGCGCATTGCAGCCAAAGCCCTCAAATGCTTCCAAAATATCTTGAGCAAACTGTCGGCGAGTAGTGTTGGCGCCGAGCGTAACCTTGAGTGCGGGTATCTCTCCGGCCATCAAAGCTTCATGGGTATTGAGTTTCTGGATATAGCTATCGATTATCGTCGTCTTCCCGGATTGCGCAGGGGCGATCAAGCTCGCGCAACGCTTCGGTTGGCCCGGTTGAAGTCCGCTAAGCTCGACAAGGTAGTCAAACGTCCCATGGGCGGCCCTTGCCCGCGGGTTATCAATAACGATGCTATCCATTAAAGCACGACGCTGGGCTGGCGAAGGGAGGTCAATAACGCCCGTCATGCGATGCGCTCGAGTGATTGTCCGATCGACTTTGCACGGTCGCGATCGGCAAAGGGATCGAAAGGCGGAGATTCCTCGAATGTGACAGGTGCTGTCGCCGGGACCTTCGGCCTAACGGTGCGAGCTCGCACTGTTCCCTTTTCGGGTTTGTCACCACCCACGCGGTGGGCGACCGTTTCGATCTTGATACTAGCGTCGTCCGACGGGGCGAGTGAACTCGTCAATCGTGCCTTACGACGCCTTTCCTTCAGGGGCAGCTTGTCGTAACTTTGCTGAATGCTGCGCAGAAGGGCCGACTTGCGAACGCAAAGTTCATCGTCCGTAATGAAGTCTTCGTCATTTTCGCCCTTACGGCGTTGAAGCTCAAGGTGGACACGCTCACTGAGGCGGTAGGCGTATTTTTCGTTCGTGCACGGCAAAGGCACATAGGTGTTTTTAACCTCATTCCAGACGAAGACCCGCGACAAGTCCTCGGGATGGTACTTGATTTTCACCCTCGCCGAACCCCGACGGACGTTAGCCGGCTGGAGAGGAAGCAAGTCAGCGAGGAGAGTGTCGACCGCATCCGACCGATACGAAAGCCCTCGAAATTTCACGCCCTCGTGACTCAGCATGCGATCGCGAACCAACTTGCCCATTGCATGGTCCAAAGCCGAGAGATCGTGAGCCAACTCCAAACCGTCGCGTTTGACGCCCTCACGCCAGACCCGCAAAGGTGTGTCATAAATGCCGTCGTGCCTGTCGACCGAGTAGACTTCGACAAGGTAGGTACAGACTAACTCGTCAAGTTCTTGGAGGGTCAAGACGGCGTCTGACTGGGGATCGATCCGTCGTTCTCGCAATGCCACAGGATTATCGACTACGGCGCCGGGCAGTTTGTGAACGAGCTGGTTGTCCAGGCGTGAAAAGAAGCGTTCGAGAATTCCCTTATATTCCGGTCGCCTTACCGGAGCCCACTCGATCGATATGCCAGAGTCGGCGCAAGCGTCGACGAACGAGGAACCGGTATTCTCCCAAGCGTTGTCAGCCAGAATTGTGCGGGGGACGCCAAATGCCTCCCACTGTCCGTCAATTTTAGGGAATCTTTGTTTCATCTCCGGCATCCCCCGCATGGCTGCACGGATGCAGCTCATCGCAGAAAGAACGCTCGGGTCTTCGAAGGATAGAGAGTATCCAAGTATCATCCTCGATTTGACATCGATCAGTGCGGCGAGCCAAGGCCTGCCAATGACGAACCGGCGAGTTGCATCGCAGATATGAACGTCCATCCTTTTTTGGTCGAGAATTGCCACGTCCAAGATCCGCTTTGTGCTGAGCGAGTTTCGGATCCCTTTGAATTGCCGGTCCGCGATGTGCTTTCCCTGCCGCGCCGCTACGTTGTCATACGTCCGTTCCATCTGGAGCCAACGCCACAACGTGGTGCGGCCGGGCACCTTAATAGGCGACTGGCCTTCTTCCACTCGGCGCTGGTTCTCATGAATCAACTGGGCGCGAACCTCATTCTGAAAATCCTCAAAGGTAAGTTTGTAGTTGGACCAGTATCGGCCGCTCGCTGCTTCAAAGACCGATTTCACGGACGGATGAAAAGACCGGCGACCAGCGTTCGTACGCTGTCGATCACCCATTTGTTTCGGTCGCCGGTCCCCATCCTGACCACGTTCTCGCAACCACCTGCGAAGCGTATGGGGGCTCGGCGGATCAATAGGGTCCGGCTGGCGCCCCATATTGGCGCTGATGAATGCTTGCAGCTTGGATGTCGATTTTGGGACCGGCGATTTATCGTACTCGCGCACCCAGAAGAGCCTCCATGCCCGCAAAATCTTCTTGGTTGGCGATTCATCGTCTCCACAGCTGTCGCCAGGCGTGTCTTTGGTGCGATGAAGGCGGATTTTGCCCTGCGAATATGCCGTCAGAAATTCGTCGGGCGTGAAGTTCACAGCTCGCCGCGAACGAATGCCAAGGAACTGGAGATCGTCCGATCCATCGGCGCGAGGCTTCAGCGGAGGAACCAGACTGTGAAAGGTCAGTTCGTCACCATCCACCGTGATCCGTTCGCCGAACTCAAAATTGATTAAGCCCCTCACGGCGAATTGGCCTCAAGAAGCGATACTGCTGCGCCATCATGCAGCCCGTTGGTCACATCGATATTTACGAACCGGCGCACCGCCATCGCGAAGAGCGTGGCTTTAGGATGAGCACCATTCATCATTGAGAGTATGTCGCTCAGCGGTTTGCTCTCGCTCCGCAGCGCGTGGTGTACGGTAGTAATGTCGACCGGGGTGATAGCCGTGCGGCGATAAGCCTGAATTTCTTCAATTGCCGAAAAGGACGGCTCGTTCAAAATCGCTGAGCGTTCCCTGATCTCGAAATTGTGACCCAAGGCAGCGTAAATCTGGGACGCTTGTTCCAGCTTCTCGGTGTAATCCGTATCTGCTTTAGGATCGAAGCTGTCCTTGATCTCGATAACTCTCCGCTGACCGCCCGCCACGTGATCAATGCGGTCCGGCGTATAGCGACGAGCTTTTCCCGCGCACCGCCAGTGCATCGTCTCGGGCTGCACGAAATAGGACGTGATTTTCGGATCGACCTCGCAGCGGTATAAGTCACGCAGCTCGAGCCGTGACTCCCACGGCAGCAAATTGCCCATTTTGACGCTGAAATAGCGCCCCATCGCCCGGGCGCGGCGCCCGTTCGAGATTCTCACGTGGCCGCCTCCTTGGCGGCGCACAACTCGCACATCCTCGATCTGAGTATCGGCCAAGGAAAGGCTCAGGCTTAAAGAAAATTTTTCAAACAAGGAAATATCCCGAATCGCAATGCCATAATGATCGCGATAATCGGAAACCATGTCAACTAACAAATCAGGTAGGGCAAATGTATAGTGTAATTTACGACCAATGTATAGTCAAAATGTCGGTCATGTGATTTAATAAAAAGGAAATAGACTTGCAGCTGTTCTTTTGCAAACCTACATCAATTTCAGAGCCGATTCGCTTTTGGGGGATTTCTGGCTCTCGAGCACGCCAACCGTTGGCGCGCGTCGCAATGGAAAGACCAAAAAGATGATGATGAATTGGGTCGCCAAACAGGCGAACTTTGACAAAAGCGGACTCAAGGTGCTGACTGGTCGGAACGATCAGCAGAGCCTGGCACTGGCCGAGCGCTACCGTCTGTTGAGCCCCATCGCGGGCCGCGAAATCGACGTTGAGAGGGCATTTGGTACCGTCGGGTTTGCCGCCATGGAAGATGCTGGAATTTCTTTGGCGGTTGCCTCCGGTCCGTTTCGTGAGCTGATGTATTACGGTCTCGGAGCTTTGGCCCAGACGTCGCTCCGGTCGGGTTTTGTCGGTACTGCCGAGCAGTGGGATCAGTTCCTGGGGTGGTTCGAGACGGGGAACGGAAACCTCGATCAACGTAGGCTTCATGAACTTCTGGAGATTCATGAGCGCAATGCGAACCGGTTTTTGGTTGTAACTGGGGAAGAATGCTTCACCACGAACAACAAGGACGATGTCTTCGAGCGCGGAGACCAGGTCGTTCGCAAAGTTGTGGACGCAAATAAGATTGCCGACAAACTGCGGAATTATCGCAGTGATCTGTTCACGTTTGAGCCGGCTAGCCCGGCTCGTTGATAGCAGCATGCGCCCCCTAGTGGGGGCGCGGCTACTACCAGCGGGCAACGGAAGGAGGCCGCGTAATGGCGATCTACCAAGTCTACCTGATGGGCCACACCCACCCTCTTTCCCTTGACCTCCCCTTTCGCGATCTTGGAGATCTGATGGCTGAGGCGTCTCGTACTAAGTTCTTGGCCGGCCACTTGCCCATGGCCGATGACCACGGTGTCTGTCGGGGCGTCATGGTTGCTACCGGGCGGATTCAGTGCATCATCGAAGCGGATTGAGATCCTCAGGCTCCACGATTGTCCATTCGGCAAGCACGACGGGACACACCCGACGGTGTCACGTCGACAGGAGGGGTCTTGATTTCGCCTATAGCGTAAGCATCCAAGGGAGCCCGCAGGCTACAATGACTTTGCGGTAGAGCCGGCTTTGCTAAGCGGCTTGCACCAGTGCGATCTCCGCTCACCTACCGTCATATGCAAGGCGATCCTACTCGGAGGATACGATCAAGATCACGAACCGCCGGAAGTCGAAAGTGCGATTGATCATGCCGCGGCCACGTTACTTGGCACGCCAAAGGTGTCGGCGATCACCGACGTTGTTGACGCTGCGGCTCGGCGGCAACTTTGATGGCGTGTCGCCACGGATCCATTAGGCCTTTCCTGAAGGTTTCCTGGAGGGGGCCATAGGGCGTCGTGCAAGAACTGCCGTCTCGGCGATCTTGACCAGAAATTCTTCGCAGTACGCCAAATCGGTTAAGGCCACCCACTCATCTGCTCGGTGAGCTTGCTCGATAGAGCCGGGGCCGCATACGATGGTCTGGATCCCCGTGGCTTGGAATTGACCGGCTTCGGTGCCGTATGAAACCTTGCAGTGATTGCCGGTCGTCAAATCTGTTACTCGTTTCAAGATTTGGCTGTTGTTTGCCCCCGCGTCGAAACCCGGGACGTCCGCGACTACTTCTAGCTTGGCGCCGAGCTCCGGCGAACCGTGCTGCATCGCGGGGTTGATGACTTCATGAATAAACCGCCTCACTTCCCGTTCTATGCGAAGGGGATCCTCTGACGGCAGGGCACGATATTCGAACGTGAAAACACAGTGCTCGGCGACCACGTTTGGAGCGGTGCCTCCTGAAATCTCGCTCACGACCAGCGAAGTGTAAGGGGGATCAAACCCTTCGTCGAATGGGCCCTCTTCCTTCGCTGTTCGCGCAATCTCGGTTAGGTGATTTAGGATGCGAGATGCGTACTCGATTGCGTTCACGCCATCGTGCGGGCGCGAGGAATGAGAAGGGCGGCCACGAACGCTGCAGCGTAGGATCCGGATGCCCTTGTGGGCAATGACCGGCTGCATGTTGGTCGGCTCGCCAACTATGCAGTAATCGGGCTTCACGCCGCGTCGGGCAAGATCTTCGATCAAGATCGGTGCTCCGAGGCAACCCACTTCTTCGTCAAACGAGAGCGCGAGGTGCACCGGGTGGGGCAGGCCTAGTTTCGCCCACCGAGGCGCGAGGCTGATTGCAACGCCTAGGAAGCCTTTCATGTCACAGGCGCCACGTCCGTAGAGGCGATCGTTGCGAACCTGTGGGGCGAAAGGGTCGGTGGTCCAGTCTTGTCCATCTACCGGTACCACGTCGGTATGCCCGGACAATACCAGCCCACCCTGCAACGTCCCGTTGAGAGCCGGCAGGGTCGCGAACAGGTTCGCCTTTCTGCCGTCGTGGTTCCAAGTAAGGCTCACGTGCCAATTTTCGTCGCGCAGGAATTTCGCAACGAACTCAATTAGCGCGAGATTTGACACCCTTGACGTCGTGTCGAACGCTATGAGACGCTCGACCCATTCTAGCGCGAGCGGGGACGGACGAAGGGGCTCCTCGTTTCCGGCCATGCTATTGCACCTTTTCGAGGGCAGCAGGCATCGTCAGGCGGGTGAAATTAATCGCGACCGCAGCCACGAGCCAACTTGCGATGTTAACTGCTGCGATTGCAGCCAACGCGTCTCCTTCAAAATAGGCTGTCCCGGATACCGCCCCCACGAGCAACGATCCCAGCCCAAAACCGAACACCTGCACTAGCGCGAATGCAGCCGATGCCCGGCCACGAAGGTGCGAGGGCGTAAGGATCTGTACGAGGCCCGGAAGAAGCGACGACGCACCCATCGCTAGGCCTATGATTACCCCGGCCACCGCCACGACTTGGCCTGCCGAGGTTGCCGCCAAGATCAATGGAGAAATAAATATCAACCCCGAGAAAGTACCGAGTGCTGTCTTGAGTGGTCCCAAGCTAGACGTGGGATCGGCAAAGCGGCGAGACAATATGAAGGCGGCACCCACGCCTAAAACGCTCCCAACAGCGGTGGCGATGCTGAAATCATATCCCGCTCGTGTAGCCGCGATGTCGAATTGGCGGGGCAGGGCGACGACGAGCCAAGCAAAAAGTCCACCCAGCGCGACTTGCAAAGAGGCCTTCGCGAGCAACAAGGGCGCCAGTGCCTTCCAAGTTATCCGCGCAAATTCGACTAGGCCGAGTCGGTCAGCGTCATCTTGAGTATCGACCGTCGCCCTGTAACGGGTCCTGATGAAAAGTGTCATCAGGGATAGCAAGGGGCCGGGCAAGGCCACCGCGACCATCGTAATTCGCCAAGGCTCACCAAGGCTCGCGACCCATGGGCTGCTATTGCGAGAGAACCAGTCGAGTGCGGCACTAGCCGAAGCAAGTCCTATCGATATCCCCAGCAAAGCAGATACGAAGAAAACAATGTTGCCCGTGACCCACAGCCGACGTGGAAAAACGTCGGGGATCAAGGCATAGGCGATTGGGACCAAGGTCGCTTCGCCAACCGTCCTGACAATGCTCGCAACTAGTAGCTGGTTATAGGTCTGCGAGAGCCCGCAAGCAGCTGTTGCCGCGCTCCATAGCGATATCCCAATTGCCAGTATCAGTGGACGACTAAACCGGTCAGCCAAGAAGCCCACCAAGATGATTGCGAGCGGTGCGAAAATTGCGGCCCCCAATCCTAGCACCATCCCGATCTGCGGATCAGTTAACGACAACGATGTCCCAATTTGCGCGGCGGCGATCGCGATGACCTGCTTGTCTACGTAGGCCATGAGGTAGGCCGCGACCAACACGCCCAGTGCGTACCACGCTGCCCCGAGGTGCTCCGGCGTGGACCCGACACCCGTCGCTTCGATGGCGCGCGCGCCAGGCGCAATGTGAGCCTCCATGTTAAGCGGCCGCCGAGATAGAACGTCGAGGAACGATGCGATGTCGAACGGATGCTTTCACAATCCCAACTCCTTGTTTTGCACTTTTTATACAATTTAGAAAATTGGCGACGTTGTCAACTGGCTTGGAGTGTTGTGAAATTGATTTGCAGAGGGCCTGGCCGGCTACAGCTGTCTACCCTAGGATTGCTCTAGCAATCGGAACAGGTCATCGCGCGCACGCTCGATGTGATCGCGGGTCAGTGCGGCTGCGAGGTGTGGGGACCGGTTAGAACATAGTGCAAGCAAGTTGCTATGGTCTTCCTTTGCCTGGTCGACGCCGGTCCCTAGGGTCAGCACAGTCCTCGTGTAGCGGGCGGTTTTCGTGAGCAAGCCCCTCACTATTTCTAAGGCCGTCGTACGACCCGACGGGCTGTAGAGCGCCATGTGAAAACGCGTGTTACCTTCTCCCCAGGCTGGGTGTGCCGCGCCACTTATTTCGCGGTCGTAAGCGCTGAGCTCGATCTTGGCTTTTTCGATGTCCTCTTGAGTCATACGTGGAATCGCGCGGGCGATAAGGTCAGGTTCTAACATGGCCCTCAGCTCGAAAAGCTCAAGGATCTCGTCGTGGGAGAGGCCCGTCACTACGTAACCGCGATGCCGGATGCCGGCGATCAATCCCTCCGCTTCGAGTCTAGAAAGAGCCTCGCGTAAGGGGCTGCGGCTCACGCCTAAACGGGCGGCTATCTCATCTTGGCGAAGTGCTTTGCCATCGGGTAGCTCCCCAGAGATGATCATTCGGCGCAGTTGATCAGTGGTGCTGTCACCAAGGGTCAACCGTTCTACCTTTTCCGACGGCCTGACGCCGACGTCCTGTTCTGCCATTCTTAGCCCCGCGATATCTTTCAAGTTGAATAACGGCCTTGAGAACCGAGTTAACCCATGATAGCAGCCTTGAACGATAAAGATTGTATAAAATGTGCAGTGGTGAGGAATCAAAGTGGTGGACATCGACGCAACGCATGACTTTGAAAGCGCGCTTCGCGAATTGGCGGCCTCGCTTGGCGTGACCGGGGCGTCATTTGCGTACTGGGACGGGATGCAAATGCGTTCCGCGGTTGCGGGAGTTCGCAACAGTGTCACGGGCGATGCCGTCACGATCGACACCGTCATGCATATCGGTTCAATCACGAAGCTGATGAATGCCGTGCTTTTTTTGCAGCTGGTCGACGATGGTCTCATGGATCTTGACGACCCGGTGACGAAACATGTCCCGGAATTACGCCTTCGTGACGAGTCTGCACTTGGACGTATAACGTGCAGGATGCTCATCAACCACACGAGCGGTATCGATTGCGACATGCTGACTGACCATGGTGCTGACCAAGAGCGTATAGTCGACCTGGTGGCTCGTTGCGGCGAAGTTGGCCAACTCCATGCGCCGGGAGAAGATGTCTCCTATTCGAATCTGGCGACTTGCATCGCCGGGTACGTCACCCAAAAGCTGCGTGGGCGGAGCTGGTACGAGCTCGTCAAGGAGCGAATATTCAAGCCACTCGGTTTGCTCCATGCGCTCGTGGACATCACGGAGGTGCCGAGATTCAGGTGTAGTGTTGGCGATATATGGGACTATGCGGAAGGTCGAAACATCCAGACGTCTCGCCCCTTCCTGCCACTCAGTTTCGCTTCCTGCGGCACCACGGCGATGATGAGTGCAGGTGACCTAGTGACTTTCGCACGCGCGTTAGTACCGGGTGACACGAGCAGCAAGGGCACGCAATTGCTCTCGCGAGAATTATCTCGAGCAATGACGCGCCCGTCGGCAAAATTGGCGGCCATGGATGCTTCCTGGGGACTTGGCTGGCTCGTGATGCCATCGGGTGTCCTTTGGCATGGCGGTGCTGGTCCTGGCGTGGCGTCGGTGCTTTATGCGCATGAGCCTACTGGCCGCGTGATGGCCTTACTCACTAATTGTGACCGGGGTGGGCGTTTGCACGCCGCGATGTGCGAGCCGATAATTTCGACTTGGACCGGAAATCCCGTGCCTGGGCGTACGCCTCAGGCATCAATGCCCCGCGATCTTAAGCCTTATACTGGCGTATTCGGAAACAACCTGCAGTTTCAGCAAGTGGAGATTGGTGAAGAGGGGCTCACGCTCCGTTCTGGAATGGACCACGCGCTTTACGATCGCGGCGATCGCCTTTCTCCTGCGGTCAGATTGTTTCCCATCGGGGAGCATCGTTTCGAAATGTTCTCCGATCTCAATCAAAAGGGCGCCGAGTTCCTATTTTCTGAACCCGACCGCAATGGACAGATGACCAAGCTCCATTCTGGCGTCAGGCTGTTCAGACGGCGAACCTTGGGAAATTGAAGAGCTCTTGTCGATAGGGGGTAAAGGTGACTTCGTCCGCTTCTTTGAAAGCTCGCCGTCCTGGCCGATATTCTTTTGGTATGTCGGACGCCGAGGAAAGCCGGGCAGCAAAGCTGCACCGCGAGGCGATCGTGATCGACTTGCTATCCCAGCGGGCAGGCGCACGCATTTTTGATCACTATCCGTCCGGACTGCGGGCGGACCTGGATGCGCGGATCAACGCTTCTAACAATATCTACGAACGCTACTCAATCGCCGTGAACTGGCCATACGACATGGCTCTCTCGGGACAGTCTGGCCTGATATACGATTGGTATCGCGAAGCAGGACTGTCGATCATCTCGCACCAGCTGCCGATCTTCGAGGACCCGCTGCAAGGTATCGATGCGACACCTTACCTAGACGGAAATCGCATGCGCCTCGTGACGACCGCGGCGGAAATGCGCGCTGCCAAGGCCGACAACGTAATTGGCTCGTTCGCCAACTACCAGCCACTCGTCTCCATTCCGAACGACCTAAGCGCTATCACGCGAGCGTTTGAAAAGGGTCTTCGGTCTCTCATGCTCACATATAATAGCATGACCTCTGTTGGCTCCGGCTGTACCGAGCGGGCCGACGCCGGCCTTTCGCATCACGGCGTCCGCGTAGTGAAGCACTGCAATGAACTCGGTGTAATAGTTGATACGAGCCACTGCGGGCCACAAACGACTCTCGACGCTTGCAGGTTCTCCAAGAAGCCGGTCACGGCAAATCACACAAGCGCCAAGGGATTGTTCAGCCACTCTCGTGGCAAGGACGACGATTGTTTAAAGGCCATTGCAGGGACTGGTGGCTTGATCGGCGTTCTCGCCGTGCCTGCGTACCTAACCGATAGCAATAAGCCATCGATTGAGCACATGCTGGATCACATTGAGTACATTGCCGGGCTGGTTGGCTGGCAGCATGTCGCGATAGGGACCGATTGGCCGCTCCAGGCACCGATAGAAATCCAACGCCCCCTATTTTCGCCCAGCAATGCCGACACGGGGTTTCGCGCCGAGGACGCCTTGGACGTGGAGGTCAATCTCGATGGATTCGACGATTGCCGAGACATGCCCAATATCACCCGTGGCCTCGTGTCCCGCGGATGGTCGGACGAGGCCGTAATAGCTGTCCTCGGCGAAAATGCACTGCGTGTATTCGCCGCGGTGTGCGGTTGAAGGCGATACATGGACACGCTGTATACACCGTCGCAACCAGCAATTGTTCTCGATGACCAGGCCGTCGCCGAACGGCTCCCGTGGGTCGATCTACTCGAGGCGATTGAGCACGCCGTTGGCGCGACTGTCGTTGCGCCCAGGAGACACCGGCACAAGATCTCTTCGCTCTCGGGTGAAGTGGGCGAGTTTCTTATCATGCCTGCTTGGCAGGATGATCAGGTCCTGGGCTTAAAGCTGGTCACCTATTGGTCGCAAAATAGCCAGCTTGGTCAACCTACTCACGGTGCGAGCTATATTCTCTTGGACGCGCGATCGGGGCAATTGAGGGCGATGATCGCGGCCGAGACGCTGACTCATAGGCGAACGGCAGCACTGTCAATCTTGTCCGCGCGGCGCTTAGCACACCCAGATGCGAGACGACTGTCCGTGCTGGGGGCGGGGCCGCTGGCTGAGTCGCTAGTGCGCGGTCATTTTGCGAGTGGGCGTTTTGCGAGCATAACAGTGCATGCAAGGTCAACAGCTCGTGCCGAGGTGCTCGTTGGCCGGTTAAACGCAGACGGGATCGATTGTGCGCTGGAATCGGATCTGGAAAGCGCCGTGTCCGGCGCGGACATGATCGCGTCGGCAACTGCGGCGAACGAGCCATTCCTCCACGGCGACTGGCTATCGCCCAGCGCACACATCGACCTGTTTGGAAGCTTTACTCCGCGAATGCGGGAAAGCGACGATCGACTTATGAGTCGTGCTTCCGAGATCTGGGTGGATACCCTCTCTGCCGTAGACGAGTCAGGCGACCTGATTGATGCGATCGCTGCCGGCGTTATCAACCGGGCCAGCGTAAGCGGAGATTTCGCTAGCCTGCTAGCCAAGAAGGGCGACCGTGTAGGGGGGATATCGGTATTCAAATCGGTCGGAATAGCGGCAGCCGATTTCGCAGCTGCGAAGTTGGTCCTGGGGCTTAGCCAAGGGCATGATAAAGTGCCGCCTGGTGCTTGATGCGGCTCGCCTTGAAGGACGCGAGTCGCGCGAATCAATGATAGTCGTGGGCGGAGGAGTGGTCGGCTTGGCCACGGCGCTAACCCTTACGTTGCGAGGTATCACCGTCACGCTGATCGATGCCGGTGCACCAGGTGGGGGGTGTTCAAGCGGGAATGCCGGCGTCATCGCGACCTCTTTCGTATTACCGTTATCCAACATTCACACGCTGGTCCGCGTACCGCGGATGCTGCTGGACCCTCTTGGCCCGCTTTCAATTCGGTCCTCGGATTTGCCGTCACTGGCACCTTGGCTGTTCCGGTACGCTCTGAATGCGCTTCCGGGGGCCCAGCTGAAGTCGATCGAGGGATTGAAAGCGATCAACGCCCGGGCGCTGGTTGCCTGGCGCGAATTACTGCTCGCAGCGGGAGCAAGTAGTCTCCTGTCCGAGCGCGGGATGCTTGAAGTCAGTCCCTCCCTTGATCTCGGCGCGGAACGATCCCTTAGGGCGTTGGCGCGCCGTCTTTCTGACCAGCAAGCAGCCGTCGAGCTGTTGGATCCATTGCAGGCGGGAGAACTAGAGCCGCTATTGTCTGGCCGTATCGGGGCAGCGCTTTTCCATGGCCGGGTCGCCCACGTCAGCGACCCGATGGCTGTCAACAGCGCCTTACTATCGGCGTTCGTCGAACGAGGCGGCAAGATGAAACAAGCACGTGTCGTGTCCATAAACCCACGCGTGAACGGCGTAACTATCACGACGGGGGACCAGTGCCTCGGCGCCGATCGCGTCGTAGTCTGCGCCGGCTTCTGGTCAGCCGATCTCCTTCGCCCGCTCGGAGTGCGTGTGCCGATCGCGGCAGAGCGAGGCTATCATTTCATGATGCGGGAAGTCGCGCACAGGCCTTCGCGGCCAATATCATTTCACCGGGAATCTTTCTTGGCCTCGCCTCTCGGCAACGGGTTGCGCTTGGCCGGGACTGTCGAATTAGCAAAGCCGACTTCTCTTCCTAGCTGGCGGCGCGCCGACCAATTGCGAGAGCTTGCGGGAAGGTACGTCGATGACTGGGCGGCCGGACAAGGCGAACGATGGATGGGGTGTCGCCCCTCTTTTCCTGACAGCCTACCCGCGATCGGGCGCCTGTCTCGCGATAACCGCGTCCTATACGCATTCGGTCATCAACATCTTGGTCTGACGCAAGCAGCCGTTACGGGCCAAGCCGTTGCTGCCCTCCTGGGAAGCGGAGATCCGCCCTTTCCCCTGAACATCTGTTCCTTAGAACGCTTTAGCAGTGGGAAGCGCTGACACGGAAATCGCGCGGCCAGCCTAGGTCGACCACCGCGATGACCTGGAGCCAAGCAACAGTTCGCGAGCAATAATTTTATACAATATTATACGCACGCGAAGCTGGAGCGCGACATCTTGAGCAAATTTTCGACCGGAAAGGGCAAATTTCTGCGGCAAACCCTGAATCCGATCTTTATTTTGGATAAAATATGCATTACTGCCGGGTGCGGCCTGAGCGAATCAGGCTTGACGAGCCAGGGAGGGCAAAATGAACAGGTGGGCCAAGGAGCGAGTGCGGTTGCTTTTGTCAGTTGCAGTCATCGGGGTGCAGGGATTCGGCGTCGCGCAGGCGTCAGAGGCCGCTGCCTCCGACGAGGTAAGTGAATCGCCAAGGGACGAGATCATTGTCACGGCCCAAAAACGAAGCCAGCGATTGCAGGATGTTCCGACTTCCGTTGCCGTCCTCACGGGCGATGCCCTGATAGACCAGGGTGTCAGCAATCTCGCCGATTACGTAAAGCAGGTCCCGGGCCTCGTCCTTCGCGATGGCGGAGAGGGGACTGGCCAGCCCGTGATTCGTGGCATCAATACCGGCAGTGACCGGGGGCCGTTGGTCGGCGTATACCTCGACGATGCGCCGCTCACACCGAGCTCGCCGCTCGTCCTCGCTGTCGGTTTCGTGTTCGATCCCGACCTGGCGGACATCGATCGAATTGAAATTCTGAAGGGCCCCCAATCGACACTGTACGGTGCCTCGGCGATGGGCGGCGTAATCCGCTACGTGACCAAGCAGCCGAATCTAGACGATGTTAGCGGGTCTTTCCGTGGCGAGCTTACGCAGGTTACGCACGGAGATATCGGCTACGGGTTGCGAGCCTCGCTAAACACGCCGCTAGTTCCGGGCAAGGTCGCCCTCCGCGCCTCGGTGTTTCATCGTCGCCAACCAGGGTACGCGGACAACACGGCGCGGGAAAAAGATGCCAACTATTCGCGGACTACGGGAGGAAGGGCCTCGTTGCGTTTTGCGCTGAGTGAGACGGTCGAGACGACATTCACCGGGCTCGCCCAGGATATCTACAGGAATGACCGGAGTGGAATTTATGTAAACTCCAGCCTAAAGCCCCTGAATGGATATTCTAATAGGTCCATATTCGACAACTCATTCAGGGGTGAGTATCGAATCATAACAAATATAACTAAAGTCGACCTGGATTTTGCTGACCTTTCTAACATTTTATCCTATTCTGTAACGAAGAATAGGATCAATATGGATGTATCAAGCATAGCATTCCTTGGCGGACCTGGAACAGTTGGCGTCTTCTCTCAAAACGACGTGAAGTCGAAGCGATTGTCGAACGAGCTTAGACTTGCTTCGAATCCGGGGAGCATCGAGTGGCTGGCCGGCTTCTATTATGACCGGGAACGAGATGTAAATTTCTATCCATTTCGAGGCACGGATGCCAACGGAGACTTCCTGCCCACGACAGTGCCCGGGTACGATATCTACACGTTTTTCAATCATGCGCGATATGACGAGTACGCTGCTTTCGGCAACGTCACTGCCAACTTCTCTGAATCTCTCGAAGCCACGGTGGGCGCGAGGTATTCGCGGAACAAGCAGTCATTTGACTTGTTCCGATCGGGCATATTGGGACAAGTTCCCATTCCTCCGCTGAATGACACGGATTCGAAAGTCACTTACCTCGCGACCGTTAGTTACAAGCCCACTCGGGATCTTACCCTCTACGTGCGCGCCGCTAGTGGTTATCGGCCAGGCAGCACACAAATTCTGGCGCAAGACGCGATCGATGCGGGCGTTCCTATTACCTATCGTGCCGACACGCTTTGGAACTACGAGGCCGGCGTAAAGGGTCGAATTGCTCCGGGTGTGAATTTTGAGTTGGCCGCGTACCAGATCGACTGGAAGGATATTCAACTCGGCGCAGTGATTGGGAGACATTCGGTCATTTTGAATGCGGCGAAGGCTCGGTCCCGGGGAATCGAGGCCGCGATCGATATGCAACCGACGCCGGGACTAAGCATCAGTTTGCGAGGCGCCCATAGCAAGGGGTCGATCAAGGCGGCGGTACCCCAAGTGGGGGTGCAGGCGGGCGACCCCCTGCCGTTCTCGCCCGAGTGGTCGGGCGCTGCGATCATCGACCACGCGTTTAACGAAGGAGCCAGGCCCTCGCCGACGATCGGCCTCACGGCAAACCATCAAAGTTCGATGGGCAGCGTGTTTACCGAAACCGGTAGCACTAAGCTCGCCGCGCGGAGCCTGCTAGACCTGCGCGCCGGACTCAAGTGGCCTGGGTTCAGCATCATGGCGCGCGTTGACAACGTATTTGATAAGTTCGCGCTCAGTTCCGTCGGGACGACGTCCGACGGCAGCGGCAATCGCTTTGGTACGCTTGTCCGTCCAAGGACCTTCGCGATAGCCTTCGAGCTCAAGTACTAGGATCACGGGCTCAGCCCTCCGGGGTGTCGCCCGGCAACTATCCATCGCAGGGGAGGCCGCATGTATTTCAGGCAACTGGCATTGACGGTATCGGCATGCGCGCTTGCGGTTGCTGGTCACGTAGCTCATGCGGCGACCCGGGATGCTTCAGGTCGGGTTCCACCCGTTCAGGCGGCGAGGGGAGCGGGGAGCCCCGCAGCCCGTGGCGAAGTGGGATCGGGCCTGGAGTCACCAACTGCAAATAAGTGTCTTCAGGCAAAGTCTTTTGCTTTGAACATGCTCGATGCCGAAGCGACGGTCAAATCATCGTCCGTGGAATCATTGCCCGGGTTCGGTACGCGATATTGCCTTGTAGCGGGCGAGGTAAAAGGCGGGTTCCCAGAGTTTGAAATTCACCTGCCGACAGACAATTGGAACGGCCGTTTTGTCTCGCTCGCCGCAGCTGACGGCCCTGCATGCGCGAGTTACGTGAAGGACGGCTACGCGTGCATGCCAATGTACCGGTTTGGGCTAAAGAATCCGCTTGAAAGCGCAGAATCGGGCAGTCCGGTGCAAGCGTTAGTGCGGCGCATCGTTGGAGGTCGCTACGACTGGAACGGCTCAGTTCATACTCTAACCCAAGTAGCGAAATCGACTATCTCCGAGTTTTACGAGGATGCCGCCGAGTTCTCATATCTCATGGGGTGCTCCGCTGGCGGAAACTTAGCCCTGACCACTGCACAGCGTTTTCCAAGAGACTTCGACGGCGTGATGGCCGGCGGTGCCCAAACGGACTTTGGCGACTTTCTGCTGCGTCTGTTATATCACTCAAAATACATACAAAAATTGACTGATGCGGACATCCAAACGCTCCACGACGGAGCCCTGCGGGCTTGCGATGGTGATGACGGGCTAAAGGATGGGGTAATTAGCAATCCCATGAGCTGCAGGTTCTCTCCACGAGAATTGAAATGTGGTGGCCGCGGCCTGGCCGGGAAGTCTTGTCTCGGTGAGCCGGAGATCGATTTCGCGGAGCGGATATACTCTTCGCCGCGAGGGCGAGATGGAAAGCCGCTAGCTCCAGGGGTCGGGTTCTTGCCGGGTTCCGAATTGCAGTGGAGGTTTTGGGGCTCGAAGAAAATGGATCGCAACCTGAGCGCCTTTTCCGAGCTCGCGTTCCCCGGCGCCAAGCCTGCGTTCAACTACGAGAACGTCGATTTTGAGCGGGAATATGGGCGAATAGGCATAGGCGCAACCTATGTGCCTTCCACCCCTGACCTACGTCCTTTCCGTGCAGCTGGCGGGAAATTGATGATGGTGCAAGGGGCTGACGACGTAGGTGCACTCACGGGCCAGATGATCGATTATTTCGAAGTTGCTCGAGCTGTCGCTGGTGGAAAGGTCGATAACTTCCTGAGGTTCTATCTCATCCCGGGCGCAAACCATTGCGGGGCGAGCGGCGCGGGTGCCCATTCCATCGACTCTCTTCCTTATCTCCGAACATGGGTCGAAAAAGGCGTCGGCCCGGATTTCCTAGTAGCCACCAAGCCAAATTCGAAGGGTGGTTCGTCAACGATCCTGCCCCCTGAGTCGACGAAGCCCGTGTTTAGCTTCCCCGGATATTATAAATATAGAGGGGAGGGCGATGTGAATAATGTCGATAGCTACGATAAAATAGATCCGGAATTTTTGCGAGGAAGCAAGTTCTAGAAAAGATAATTATTCAGAAAATTAATTATACCGAGGCCGTTTTGTATCTGCGGAATCTCAGGATCTCGAACATGTTCCGTTGTACTCGCTAGTTGGGATCTCTCAATGTCAGGACCGCTACGCCATGCAGTGGAGCAAGTCTCCTGTCCAGGAGAGCTGCCTCGCAAATGCCCGCGTGAGCGAACGATTTGCCTCCGATTAGAATCCTACCATTGTCCCTTAATCCTGACACAGGTTTTATCGATACTTTGTGAAGAAGCTTCTTTCCCAATCGATGTACACTTCGAACGCCGCGCAAAGAGATTGGTGATAAATATTTGGTTCGATCGCCTCGCGCTGCGACCGACGGCTCGTCTCTTGTGTCGTATCGAAGCGTTGCGTCCCGTTCAGTGGGCCGAGTATCTGGAATCGTCTGGCCGCGCTGTTGACGTTGGCTGGAAGATGCGGCGCTAGCCGGCGGAACTAGGGTCAGGATCCGTAATTGCGGAGCTACGGCCTAATAAGGCTATGGGCTCAACGAAGTAGTTGGCGTTCCCTCGTAACGCTGGAGGTGGCATTCTGCGACGTGGGGAGCGCTCGGATTTGGGGCTAGCGGTCGGGTTTCCGATGAGTGCGGGCGAGGCGCGGTTAAAACCAATACTGTCTTGACGTCGCAGCGACTTACGCTAGGTGCGCCGCCTGCTCATTTTTCTTCCCCATTGAAGCCATGTTTGCGAGTTTGTCAGCTTTGATGCGACAACGCGCAAAGACGGGAGGCCGCTGATTTCGCGGAAAGTGTCGGTAATGCTCTCCGCAACCGTCGCGGGCAACCACGGGTTCAGAACGATACGATTTATCCAGGATAATTCGATTTCGAGATAGTGAGTGTCATCATCGCAAGCACCGGTATAAATGATCCTATACTCTTCCTCCGCGCGAAATCCGGCCCGCTTTAAAAAAGGGAGGTCGCGAGCTTCGTACTCGCAATCCTCAATTTCACTGAGCCGAATGTATTCCATTGGCTGAGCCCGGTAATCTGGATTATTCCTAACGCTTTCGACTAAGGCCTTCTTTTGCAGATCGATAAAGCAACCGTCTGTCGAGTGAGTAAAAACCCGCCAGTGATGATACGTTTCCGCACTCTCGGTGCAGCATAGCGCCTTCAAGCTCGCGCACCGGGTTCTGTTGCGATATAATCTCATAAACTCGGCGTCGTTACGGTCATCCCATTTATCGGGGTCCAGAAACGCGATCCGTTTCTTGCGAAGTGTATCGATTGCGGAGCCGATTGTGGTAAATCGTCTCAGGCTTTGTTTGGCTGCAATTTTCTTCACAATCTCGCTGTATAGATTATTCGACATTGCATCCAGTCGCGTGTCGGCTCAGAGCCTGATCTATGTAATTATGACAGTGATCGCTCGAGCTGGGCCGCGGTCGTCCTACCCTTTTATCGCAGTGGGTGTTGGTTGTTGCCTAAAACAGTGGAGCGTGGTTCCGAGATGACCGAGACCAACCCGGATCGGGTGATACCGGTCCTTGCTCTTGCGTGCGGCTTCTGATTGTTGTCGGCAATGGCTGAATCCTTGCAGAAACTTGGGCAGGAGCGACCGGGGGCGTTCCGAGACTTGCAGATCGCGGCAAAGGCCGCCGCGCAATTCATTTGGGACGCGAACGAAGATGCGGATGCGGGCTCGGTTGCGGAAGTGCCCATCGATCCGATGGATCCGGCATTCGCCGCCGCCTTCATCGAAGCGTTGAACGGTCATTTGCAGTCGACCGGCAACCTCCTAAAAAAGGCGATACGGGGGGCGGCGAGGAGCGCCGAGGGAACGAACGTCGATCCCTTTCACGGCATCATCGAAGTTGTCCAGAATGCCGATGACCAGCGCGCCACAGCGGTTCGCCTGGCACTACGCGACGGTCCGGACGGTCGCCAGCTGCTCATCGTTCACGACGGAACGCCGGTGACCTATCGCAACGTCGCCGGAATGATGTTGCCGTATGTCACGACGAAGGAAGACGAGGCCGATCAGCGCGGCCGGTTCGGGATCGGCCTCAAGACGTTGCGTCGCATTTCTCGCGGCCTTACCGTTCACAGTGGCCCTTATCATTTCGGGACTGGCGCCGAAGTCGAGATTCGCAACGCGAAAGCCGAAGCAGAAATTCCCGACTTCTTCGACATCGATAACGATACGCTTATCGTCCTCGATCTCCACGATTTCGACGAGGAGGCATTCACTCGCTGGTTCGAGACATGGAGCGGAGACAGCCTCATTTTTCTCGAGTTCGTTCGCAGCGTGACTTGGCGGCGCGACGAAGGCGAGTCGCTCATTGCCGGGACCGAGCCATCCGATTGGAGACTTGTCGAAAGCCCTGCTGCGTTGGGCGTTACACTCGAGTGCCGGGATATCAAGTCGGGCGCGAATCTGTGGACGGTGCTTCGCGCGCATGTCCCGGTGCCCACCGATCGGCGTCGCTCCTATAAGAGCACCGGAGCCACGACCGCGATCTCGTTCGCGAGCTGCGGCGAGGACCAATTGAATGGCCTCTTTGTCGGCTTCCGGACCCGCGTGCCAACGCACCTGCCATTTGCCATCGACGCCCAGTTCGATCCAACCTCATCGCGCGAAAATATTCTTGAGGACGGCTGGAACGAATGGCTTATTGAAAGCTGTGCACGTGTCCTTGCCGCGGCGGGGGCTGCCTTGCTGCGTGAAGATTCACCGCAGGCGTGGAAATTCATACCCTTGCCCGGCGACCATGTCGGTGACGAGGGGTCGGGGTGGCCGCGTGAACCCTTCGACGCCTGTTTCGTCGCCGCCCGCTCGCTTTTTGCCGAACATGCTGTGCTTCCCACCGATGCGGGCGAACTCGGCTTGGACCAGCTCGCTTACGAAGGAGCGGAACTCACCCATATTCTCGACCCGGTCGATACGGCGCGTCTCGCCGAACGGACATCCGCCATCGGGCATTCGGCGCGCGACCGCGGCGAGAGATGGCGGTCCGTGCTCGACGAACTCGACATCAGCATGCGGGTCGGACCGGATCATGTCTTGGACGCGATCGAGGTCGGCAGCTTTGCGGACAAATCGCCCGACTGGTGGATCGAAACCGCCGCCACTCTCGTCGACGTCATGGCTTCCCACGATATTCACGGGCGACTTCTGTGGCTTTGCGGCGATGGGACCCCAGCGGCTTCATCGGCGAAAGGCACGACGAACCGGAAGCTCTTCTTCGGCAGCGTCGATCATGCCTTCGCCGATAAGCACGGCCTGTACTGCCGTCTTCATCCGGCCTTCGGCTCAGAGCGCGGCGAAGCCGCCCAGGCATGGCTCGCGGCACACGCCGATTTTTCGACGCGCACTACCAATGAGGATGTGCTCGGTGCCTTCGCGGAAAAGCATCTCGAAGAACCGATCGCAATCGATGATCCGACGCTGTCGGAGATCAAGACGCTGTTCGACCCCATTTCCGATACGAAGGCGTCAAAGATCGGACAACTGCTGGGCCGCGCGCTTCTGCTCGAAGCGAACAATGGGACGCGCCGCGGTCCGACGAGGCTGGTGTCGCCGCCCGATGCCTATCTCCCCAAGGCAATCGACAAGGATACGCCACACTGGCCCAATGCGGCGGCAGGGATCGAGGGATTGTGGTGGCTCTCCCCGACCTATGAGGATCGGCTCCGCACTGGCCTCGGCAAGGCGAAGCGGCGTCAGGACGGCATTCGACCGCGCGGTGCCAAGCGTTTTCTCGCTCTGCTAGGTGTAGGAACGTCGCCGCGCCTGACCTCCGTATCGCAAGTCGCGCCGACGGCTTTGCAGCGTCGCGAACTCATTGATATCGATGCGACCGATGTCGAAACCGACGTGGCGTCCGACGACCTCGATGCGCTTCTTGACATCATTACCGGGGAAAGCGGTAGCGCCACTGTTAGGGATCGCAGGCAGCGCGCCATATGGCTGATCCGGTCAATGGCCCGCGATTGGGACAAGTTTGCCGGGCGTGCGAAGGTGGCGTCGCGGAAGGTCGGCAGAAAATGGATATATCCCAGGGCGCCGGTGACGGCGCGATGGCTTAGCAGGCTGCGCGAGCTTGCCTGGGTGCCCGTCGGCCGGTCGGGCTTCAGCGTGCCGGGTCAGGCGGTCCTAAAGAATAACAGCACCGAGGCCATCTACGGGACGGCGGATTTCGTTCAGGGGATCGAACCCGGCGACATTCCGGAGGCGATGGCCGAGGCGCTCGGCTTTGTCCGCAGCGTTCGCGCGAACGACCTGGTGGCGATGCTCGAGAATATGCGCGCTGGAAACATCGCTTTTGATCGAGGAAAGGTGAAGCTCGCATATCGCCACCTGAACCAGCTGGCACCTCGTCAGACTTGGGAACTGGTCGGCGAAATGAGCGTCGCGTCGCTTCGCAAACGCTTCACGGACGGCGGCGGGCTGGTCGTCGTCGAGCAGGGCGACGGCACCCCGATGTGGCGGCGCCCCAATCAGGTGCTGCGCGGCAAACGCATTTTGCCGATGTCAGCTCGCTATGTCCCGGACAGCGATGCCTATGACAGGCTGTGGCGGATACTTCAGGTCGAGGAGACGCGGATCGCGGACTGTGTCGGCTTCCTGAAGAGTCATGCCGAGCGTTGCGGAACCCGCGAGCAGGCCGGTGAACTGATCGAAGTATATAATTTCCTCGAAACCCTCCTTGCCGACGCTGATGGCCGCCAGGCCGAGACCGTTCGGCACGTGCCGCTTGCGTGTGGGGACGTCTGGCGTGTGCGCCGGCCTATCCATCTTGTAGAGCGGGACGATTTGCGCGAAGGTCTACGTGACGCGCTTCCCTCGATGTTTTTCTGGGATTCCCCGTGCGATCCCGCGACGATCCCGCGGCTTGTAAAGGCGCTCGGCGTCGGTCGGATCGATCCGATGGTCAAACCAGCACCGGGGGCACGGGCGGCGGAACTCGGCGAAGATCATACCGAGCGCTTTCGCCGGGCCGTCACGCACCTGTCCGACCAGCTGGCGCGGACCGCGACGAGCCAGCGCAGCACGCTGCAGATTGGCTGGGACGAGCTCAGGGAGATGAAGCTCTTCGTTTACGACGATCTTGTTCCCGTGGTCGTCTCCGATCCCGCCCTCGCTGGACGCATCCCGCTGGACCTTCGTGTCCATGTTTCGCGGCGACCGCTCGAACTCCACATTTCCGCCGATGCGCTCGGCGTGCGCGCGGTCGGTGGCAGGGCGATTGCATCCTTTTTTGCGAAATCGTCGAGCTGGGCCTTCGACGGCGAATGGGCGCTGGCGTGGCAGGAAGCTGGTGAGAGGGAAGCTGACGGGCTGAGATTCGCCGCCGACGAAGAGGAACGCCGCCGCCAGACGGAGGCTGAGGCTGCACGCATTCGCGTCGCGCGCAAGGGCAACAAGGTCGCGCTGCCGGGCGGGGCCGCTTCCCCGACGCCGTCTCCGCCGCCGGCACCCCTGCCGCCGCGCAAGCTTAAAAGCGCTCTCGTTGGGATCGGCGAAGTGACGGTCGTGCCGGGCATGCAGCCGAAGCCGCCCGGCGAGCAGCGCAAAAAGCCGCTGTCTTCGCCGCCATCCCGCTCTTCGCCATCGTCGTCGGCGGGCATGCAGCAGGCGAATGTCGCTTACACCGACGCGGAGCTCGAGAATTTCGGCTGGGCGCTCGTGGAGCATGTGCTGACCGATGCGGACGGACCAGAACTCGTCGATTTTCGCAAGCGGCATCACGTTGGCGCCGATGGGGCCTTGGACTGGAAGCGCTTCGTCGAGCTCAAGGCAAGCGCACGGTCGATGCCCACTTCGGTGAAGATGACGATCGTCGAATATGCCCGCGCGATCGAGAAGGGCAGCGATTATATCCTCGCGCTGACGTGTGGGGCGGAGGAAGGTTATGAAACCAGGGTCAAGCTGATCTTCGATCCGGCACGGACCGCGACAGTCTCAAGGTCGGAAGGCGTCAATGTCAGCGGGCTCGCCGATGCCGCCGGGATCGAAATCGTAATTCCTGACGAATAGCTCCCAGTTCAGAGCGGCAATCTTCGATGATCGTGGGCGTAATTTGCCCGAAGCCAGTTTTCTGCGTCGCTCGCACCGTTTAACCCAACGCGTTCCACCAATAGTTCGGCGATGTCGCCGCCCGCAACGACCACGATAGGATGGGCGTCCTCGACAAGTTCTTCATATGCTTGCGATGCGAGAAACGCCGTGGTCACGAGCATCCCGAACTGCCGGTGCCGCAGCCTGGAAATCAGCCGAGCTAGCACCTTTACCCCGAGCCCGGTCTCCGGCGCGTAGCATTTGGCTTCGAGTGCGAAATCGACGGTGATGCAGCTTGCCGGGAACCCGATCCTGTACCGGCCGATCCCGTCACGGCCCCCGTCGCGGCTGGGACGTGTCACGTCGAGCGACACGATATTCGCATCCATCATGCGCGCGACGTCGGCGGCGAAATGCTCGAAGGCGATCGGATCCTGCTTGAAATGCTCGTATATGGCGCGGCCGATTTCCCGAGCGCGTGGCGAACCAAGTTGCGACGCCCCGGAGCGTGTCAGTTTTACTCGCTCCGCACGTAGCGCTCGATACTTTCCCGTTTCGACCCAGGCTCGAAACGCCGGGGGGCAGTGCGAACCCAGTGTCTCCCCTTCACGAATCTCAGTCAGCCAACGGCGATCCACCGACGGGCAGTCCAATATCGTGAAGACCGCCCGATAATTTTGAAATCTCTGTCCTCCGATGGACTTCCATATTGCGACGAGATCGGATGCCTGATCGAGATGAATCGCACCTGGCACCGCAAGGCCGCGAAACACCGCGTCGCGCCCGATCTCTCCCTTGGAAAATATGAAGAACGGCGGCACTTTGCGCCTATCGCCGGCGCTCCCGTGGGCGAGTTCAAAAGCCGTGCGCAAAATCCGATTGCCGCCGCGACCTGCTTTTCGATCGTGCAATTCGAAGCCCGGCTTGCGATTGTCCCCATAATAATAGAACAGGCCATTTTCTTCGTCGATCGTATCGGGCCAATCCGCCTCTACCATCGTCGAATATAGGACCACCAGCCCCGGGGCGGCGATCGGGCCCGAGAAGCGGAAGCCCCCCTGATTGCCGGTGCCGGTCAAGCGTGCCAGCGGCTCGGCGGCGATCGAAGATGTCCCCCGGTCGCTCTCGTATATCGCGTCTACGACGAGATCCGACGAACCGAGCCGGTCGAAACTAACCCGGCTCATTTCGCTGCTGCGGCCGAGTCAAGAGCTGCCGCCTCGGCGCTAGATTCGCTTGCCCTTTTCATATTTTGATCGAACCCCCCGGCGCGTTTTTCACCTACATATCGAGATTAGCGCGATCGCAGCAAGCGATGCAAAGGAGAAGTGCAGTCTCTGTACATTTCTGAAATGTGTTTGACATATCGGTCTGAAGAAAGCATATTTCTTGCTTATGTTTTATGAGGGCGACATGCGAGATAAGAGGGCGAAATTCGTTCAGCTTGCAAACCAGCGGGTGACGCGGGCGATCGATCAGATTCGGTTGGTCGGGAATTTGTCCAATCGAGCGGCTTACGAATTCACCGAGGAGGACACGAAAAAGATCGTGAAGGCGCTGCAGCGGGCGGTCGATACAGCGAAGGCGCGTTTCGCCGACAGCAGCGGCGCCGCCGACCACTCTTTCAATCTGGATTGAACCACGCGGTGTCCGATCGAGGCGCCGATTCTCGGCGAAGCGAACTGATGAAAAAGGTTCGGCGGCGGGACACGGCGCCCGAGATGCTAGTGCGTCAACGTCTGCACGCGCGCAGTTGGCGATATCGTTTGCAGGTCAAATCGCTCCCAGGAACCCCCGACATCGTGTTCGTAGCGCGGCGTGCGGTGATTTTCGTGAATGGTTGCTTTTGGCACGGGCATGATTGCAAAGCGGGCCGCCCACCCAAGTCGCGGCCGGAGTTCTGGGCCCCCAAACTGGCTGCCAATAGAGAGCGTGATGCTCGAAAAGTGGCGGAGCTAGTGGCGGCGGGTTGGCGAGTAATGACGGTATGGCAATGTAGTCTGAAAAATCTCGACGCGACGATCGACGCGATCGAAAATTTCTTGAATAGCGATACGTCGCTTGCGGAGACACGCGGGGACTCGCGAGCGAAGCAGGGGCAGAAGTAAGAATGTCGAGTAAAAATAAGCCGGGCTCTCCTGCGGGTAGCGCGAGTTGGGTCTTTGAGAATAATCCGCGAATGGGCGGCGCGGCGGGTGAGGCCTTCACCAACACGCTCGCGTCATCGGGGATGCCGCCAGCCGCCGTGCTGGCGCGCGAAGCGATCCAGAATAGCGTCGATGCGAAAGCGGAAGAGGGGGCGAAGGTCGCCGTCGATTTCGTCGCGAGATCGCTGGCCGGGAAAGCCAAGGCCGATTTCGTGGAGGCGGCCGGTCTCCATGCGCTCGTCGATCGCGCCCCGGTCCTCGACTTGAAAGACCCGAATTGCTTCGCCTCGCTTTCGGATGAGAAGGCCGCCCTGGGGCTCTTGTTCATTGACGACTATAATACGACCGGGTTGGAGGGTGATCCGAGCGAGCCGGATTCGAAATTCCATCGCTTCCTGTTGTCGCTGGGTGACGGCGGAAAGGAGCATGACGAGCACGGAACCGGCGGATCTTATGGCTTCGGAAAATCCGTATATAGCTCAAACTCGGGCATTCTTTCGATTTTTGCATACAGCCGTACGAAGGACGGTAACGGCGATCCGCTTTCGATCCTTTTCGGATGTGGCTATTTTCGTAAGCATAAGCACGGCGGCGCGCATTATACCGGGCGGTCTTGGTTCGGCGCCGACAAATCCGATCCCGCCGGTCACGGACAGCAGATCGTCGAGCCGCTGCGCGATGCGGAGGCCGATGCCGCGGCTAAGCTGCTCGGCTTCGCGGAGCGCGGTCCGGACGATCTCGGAACGTCGGTTTTGATCGTCGATGCACAAGTCGCTGCCGACGACATTTTGCGAGGCGTCGAAGATTGGTGGTGGCCGCGCATTCTGTCCAATCAACTCGACGTCAAAGTCGTGGATGTCGATGGAAAGGCGACGCTGCCGCGCCCAAAAAAGCGTCCGGATCTATTGCCGTTCATCGAGGCTTATTTCTTGGCGATCGGTACTTCGCCGCCCAACGGAAAGACCGACTTTCACAAGGGGTTCAACAAGAGCGAGAATGTCTCGCTCGGCGCATGTGGCTTCAAAGTGCTCGAGAAGAACGAGAAGGACGAGTTCGTCGTACCCGAGGAGCGCGTAGATGCGATCGCGCTCGTTCGTTCGCCGAAGATGGTGGTCGCCTATCACCGGCAGTGGAACGTGCAGACACCCGCCATGGCCGGTGCCTTCGTCGGACACGACGATATCGACGATATTCTGCGCGCGGCCGAACCGCCCGCTCACGATCGCTGGGACTTGGACGCGCGCCGCTTGCACGATGCCACCGGTCGCCGCCGTGCCATCGTCGGCAAGGTCTTGAACGGCATCAAGCGGTCGTTGAAGCAATGCCAAAGTACGGCGTCGCCACCGCCACCGCCGAGGCCGAAAAGGCTGACTTTGCTCGAACGTACGCTGGCGACCTTCCTGACGCCGTCGAAGAAGGGGGCGCCGCAAGGCCCCGGAGCGTCTGCCGCTCCGATCCATCTATCCTACGATGCCGAACCACGTGCGGAAGCACTCGGTGATAAGCTCCGTCTGACCGCCACGTTCAGCGTTCGCTTGAAGGCCGACGAGGACGTCGATTCTATCCGCGCTCGCGTCAAGGTGTCATGCCCGGTCATCGAGGACGGCCAAGTCGGTGATTCGATCGCCCTAGAGATCGCCTCGACTGCGGAACTCGCCGCGGACACGACGAAGGAGGGCTGGTCGCAATTCGACCTCGGCACCAAGTCGGTGCGGTTCGAGTGCAAGAGCGAGGCGTACGACCCGCTTTGGACAGTCCGCTTCGTCCCCGAAATAGAACCTGTCGAGGAGACGGTCTGATGGCGACCCAGCAATGGCACCGCGAAGAACCGCGAGACGTTCGTCCGTTCTTTGCCGCGATCAATGCCGAGCGCTGTCTCGATGCGAGCGGACTTCGCCTCTTCGCCAATGGCGACGTGATGCAGGACGCGTCGTTCGAGCTCGACGAGATCGACTTCAAAAAATTGGAACCGGTCGTGCATATCGCGGTCGCGGATCCCTCGAAGTGGCTCCCTGCGGAGCTTGCGATCGACGAGCTCGAGCTAACGCTGATCGCGCGACACGGCTTCTTGAAGCGTTCGGAAATTCTCGCGAGCGTATCGCTCGGGGATCCGCTGCCCAGCACCTGGTCTATATCGGCAGACGCGCTGGCGCGGTTCGGGGGCGGACGCAACATGCTCGTCACGCTGGCGATTTGTTTGCGAAGCGATCGTGCGCCTGCTCCGGGCTCGCCGTTCGTGCCGGGGCATTGGATCGCGAAAAAGTCGTTCTTGCTTCGTTCGCGATCGATGCCGACCCTGTTCGATCTGCGCGTCCGCACCGACGAAGAATGGACAGCGGCCGGCTACCCGCCGAAGACTTTCTATTCCGTCGAATATCTCGGTGGGATCGATGCCGAATTGGAGGAAGGAGCGTCGGTAGCGACCGTCTACGTGCACGCGGACGCGCACAATAAAATGGTGTCGAGTCAGATTGGCGAAGCGCTGCAACCGATGCTCGGCGCGGAAATCATCGCAGCTATCCTCGTCGAAAGCCTCAAGGATTGGCAAAACGCCGACCAGGTCGATCCAGCGAGCCCGCTTACGACTTTGTTGAAGCAGCTCGGCAAGGAAAAGCCGCTGACGCTGCAGGGGCTACAAGCCCTAATTTCCCGACCCTCGCTGCTCAAAGCGACGCTCCAAGATCGTTTGTCGGTCGTGGCCGCGGTGAAGTAGAAACCCCACATGTCTTATCCCGTCATCGGCAAGGCCGAAGCTCGCGCGTACCTCGGCGCAATCACCTCCGCAGTGGAAGCGGATGCGGAACCTCCCGCGCCGCCCGAACCACGATCCAACGACGCCGGCCCCGACGAGGATTGGGACGGTATCGCGACGGAGATTTTCGCGCGGCTGGATAAAGCTCGCGTCGCCGCCGACGATAAGGGGCAGAATTCCGGCTCCTATTTCGAAGTGGTGGCTGGCCCGGAAATTCACGCCGTCCTCCCTGATCATCCCGCGCTCGCCGACCCGGAATTTTGGATTTGGCTCGCGCTCGTCCCGTGCGCGTCGATCGTGCGTTGGCGATACGGCGAAGGAAATAACACCCGCAATTTCGGACTCGGCGGACCGGGCGAGAATTTCATGTATCGGTTGTGGCTCCGGGCCGAGATCGGATATTTCGAAGAAAGCGACGATGTCTACGCTCTGGCCCGCGTCGGAGATATCGACTTCTGGCGGAGCCATGTATTCCGGCAAGGCTATGGTGACGTCCGGCATTTCGTGCGAGCGCTGGTCCGCTATCAGTTTCCCGCAGATAATGGCGGAAAGCCGCGTCTTAAAACGGTCGAGATAAGAGAACTCGCGAAAAGGCTGAAAAGAGCTCGATCCAATCTCATGTTTGAGCTAATGACGATGGAACGAGCATCCCAATTCATCGAATCGGAATGGGAGACGCTCGCCTTCGAAAGCGCATGAGGGTGTTTCTTGAGACAGAGTTTTTCGCGTCGGAACGGTAAAATCGTTCGATCTCTAACAGTTAACGGGATCGCGACGGAAACGAGTATCAACGACCTCGGCGATCCCGATATCGCTCCAACCGCGGCGTGGTGGCAATCGCTGCTGCGCGGCGAACATCCTCGTCCCGATCGACCCGAGAAGAATTTCCGTGTCGTCGATGCATTTTGCGGTCCCGGCGGCCTCGCGCTCGGCGTCCGCTCCGCAATCGAAGCGGTGGGTGGGCACGCCGAATTCGTCGCCGTGATCGATACCGACGCGACGGCCATCGATATCCACCGGCACAATATGGGAGCGCATCGCGCCCTGTCGTCGAGCGTGGCGACCATGGTCGATTTCCACGTGCTCGGCCTCGGCGAGGCGGCGACCTTCGGCTACGAGCCCGAAATCGTCCACCCGGATTTGGCAAACGTCGGTTCGGTCGACATGTTCATCGCGGGCCCGCCGTGCCAGGGGCACTCCAATCTCAACAATCATACGCGCCGGCAGGATCCGCGCAACGAACTTTACGTCGCTGCCGCGGCGATGGGCGTCGCCCTCGGCGCCGAGACGATCGTCATCGAAAACGTCCCGACGGTGCAGAATTCACATTCGGAAGTCGTCGCGACCGCGATCGGCCTTTTACGCTCTTCGGGATACGGCGTGTCGTCCGGCGTTTTGCGGGCCGACGAACTTGGTGCCGCGCAGCGCCGAAATCGCCATTTTACTGTCGCGGTGAAGGGCAGGGCGCTTGAGAAAAACTATTTGGCCGAGGCCGCTGCTCGCCTCGCTTCACCGGCTATGCCGTTGTCGTGGGCAATCGAAGACCTTCTGGATATCGAGAGCGACAGGATGGTTGATACCGCGCCTACTCCGACGGCCGTAAATGCAGCCCGGATCGACTATCTTTTCGACCACGATATTTACGATCTGCCCGACGCTCAGCGTCCAGACTGCCACAAAAACGGGACAACCTATACGTCCGTCTACGGCCGTATGTACTGGGATCGGCCGGCTCAAACGATTACGACCGGTATCGGCACGCCGGGGCAGGGGCGATACGTTCATCCAAAACGGCGCCGTGTAATCACACCGCACGAGGCCGCTCGCATTCAAGGGTTCCCCGACTGGTTCATTTTCGATCCCGACTTCATGCCTGTGAAGCGCAAAAATTTGGCGAAGTGGATCGGAGATGCTGTTCATCCGATTTTAGGGTACGCTGCAGGGCTCGCGGTGCTGGCGGCACGTCACGAAGCGGAGGGTCTCGAAAGCCGCACAACGCTTGAGGCAGCTTAGAGATCGTAGGAGCGGACCACCGCATCGATGAGCGCGATACTTTGTCGGTAACGGGTGTAGGTTCGTGATGAGGGGCTCGCGGCGAATCTCGAATAATTCGTCGGCGATAAGGCCGCTTTCACACCATTAGAAAGAGCAGGTCTGATCTGGGTATTGTGAGTCCCTGAGGCGGAATTTGAGTCAGCTTCCGCGGAACGCGACAATTATTCTACCCTTTTTGTGACAGTCAGGTTGCGCCTTCCGTAGCGTAAACTGTTGCTTTTGTGCCACTAATCGACAGAAAAGCCCTGTGTTCTCGCGCGCGCGCGTTGACGCGGCCCGGCGGGGCGTTAGACCGGCGCTTCACTGCCGGGCATCTCCCGATAAGCCTTTGGCTGCGCCACGGCGGTTTTGGAGAGAGGACCTGTCATGATTTTGCGCAACATTTTGTTGGGCGGCACTATGCTGTGCGCCGCCACTATCCCGGCCCACGCCTTCGCCCAGGATGCCGCGCCGGCCGAGGACACGGCGGCGCCCGCCGATACCACCGACTATGGCAACGAGATCATCGTCACCGCGACGAAGCGGTCGCAGACGTTGCAAGACACGCCCGTCGCCGTTTCGGTGACCTCCGGCGCCGACCTTGAAAATGCGCAGATCCGCGACCTCATCGACCTCCAGTCGGCGGTTCCCAGCCTCCGCGTGTCGCAGCTCCAGTCGAGCGCCAATACGAACTTCATCATCCGCGGCTTCGGCAACGGCGCGAACAATGCCGGTATCGAACCGTCGGTCGGCGTCTTCATCGACGGCGTCTATCGCTCGCGTTCGGCCGCGCAGATCGGCGACCTTCCCAATGTCGAGCGCGTCGAGGTGTTGCGCGGGCCGCAGTCGACGCTGTTCGGCAAGAATGCGTCGGCGGGCGTCATCAGCATCGTCACGCGCAAGCCGCAATATGAATTCGGCGGCTCGATCGAGGCGACCTACGGTAATTTCGACGCAATCACCGTCAAGGGCGACATCACCGGCCCGATCAGCGACACCGTCGCATTCTCGATCGGCGGCAATTTCAACCGTCGCGACGGCTATGCGCAGGATCTCGCGCTCGACACCGACGTCAACGACCGCAACCGCTGGGGCGTGCGCGGCCAGCTCCTGTTTGAACCGACCGACGCGCTCAGCATCCGCCTGATCGGCGATTACGACAAGATCGACGAAAATTGCTGCATCGCGGGCAATGTCATCGCCGGTCCGACCATCGCGATCACCGATGCGCTCGCCGGCGGCACCAGCGTCGATCGCGAAAATCCCTTCTCCTATGACGTCTACAATAATTTCCTGTCGTCGAACGAGATCGAGAATTACGGCGGCTCGGCGCAGATCGACTATGACCTCGGCACGATGGCGCTGACCTCGATCACCGCCTATCGTCAGGTGCGCGCGCTGACGAACCAGGATTCGGACTTCACCGCCGCCGACCTGATCGGTGAGAACAGCCAGGATCTTGGCATCGACACCTTCACCCAGGAAGTCCGCTTGACCTCCGACTTCGACGGGCCGGTCAACTTCCTGCTCGGCGGCTATTATTTCAACGAAAAGATCGACCAGAAGAATGGCCTGCTGTTCGGCGACGATTTCCGCCCCTACGGCGATGCGTTGATCCAGCAGGCGAGCGGCGGCGCGCTCAGCGTCGGGACGCTCGAGGGTGCGCTCGGCGCCTATGAAGGCGATCCGACGAAATATCTCGGCACTTTCTTCCGCGCCGGCGACGGTTTCGACGAAGCCTATCGCCTGAAGAACGAGGCGTTCTCGATCTTCGGCACCGTCGATTTCGACGTCACCGACCGGCTGACGCTGACCGCCGGCGCCAACTATACCAAGGACAAGAAGCGTTTCTCGACCGACGTGGTCAGCACCGACACCTTCTCGGCGATCGACCTCGACGCCGGTGCCTATGCGCCGTTCCGCAACCAGCTGCTGCTCGGCGGCGCGCTGCAACAGGCGGGCGTCAATCCGAACGACCCGGCCGCCGTGGCCGCTTTCGCGACGAATCCCGCGACGGCGCCGATCTTCCAGCAGTTTGTCGCCTTCGCCGATGCCAACGACAACAACCCGGCGGCGAACCCGCTCAACGGGCTGAAGGCGTTCCAGTTCCTGCCGCCATTCCTGAACCTGCCGAACGCGGTCGAATCGGGCAAGACCAACGACAGCGATCTCGCGTGGAGCGTCCGCGCCGCCTATGAGCTAACCGACACGGTCAACGTCTATGCGACCTATGCGACGGGGTTCAAGGCCAGCTCGGTCAACCTGTCGCGCGACAGCCGCCCGCTCGCCAGCGACCTTGCGGCGATCGAAGCGGCGGGGCTGACGACGCCGAACCTCGCCTCGGGCTCTCGCTTTGCGGCGCCCGAAGAATCCGAAGTCTATGAATTCGGCCTCAAGGCGAACTGGTCGGTCGCGGCGCTGAACCTCGCGGTGTTCAAACAGTCGATCAAGGGCTTCCAGTCGAACGTCTTCACCGGCACGGGCTTCGCGCTTGCCAACGCCGGCAAGCAGTCGACCTTCGGCGTCGAATTCGACGGGTCGGTGCGTCCGGTCGCCGGGCTCAACCTCAACCTCGCGGTCACTTATCTCGACGCCAAATACGACAGCTTCGTCGGCTCGGCGTTCGGCGACCTTTCGGGGCGCAAGCCCGCGGGCATTCCCGACCTGTCGGTTTCGATGGGCGGCACCTATACCCACGAATTCGCCGGCGGCACGCGCGCGATCGCGCATGTCGATTATCAGTATGAAAGCCCGACGCAGATCGTCGACGGCCTGAACGGCTTTCCTGAAAGCGTCGCGCAGAATCTGAAGCGCGAGGTGAACCAGCTCAACGCGTCGTTCACGCTGGCGCTGACCAACGGGCTCGAAGTCGGTGTGTGGGGCCGCAACCTGACCAACGCGCAATATCTGACGACGATCTTCAACGCCGTCGCGCAGGCGGGCAGCGTCTCGGGCTATCCCAGCCAGCCGCGCACCTATGGCGGCACCGTCCGCTTCAAATTCTGATCGAGGGCGGCCGGGCGGCAATGCGCCCGGCCCTCCCGGCGACGGACAAAAGAAACCCCGGCCTCTCGATGGAGAGGCCGGGGTTTCTTTTTTGGCGTTGCCGCCTAGGCTATCAGAATCGCACACCCGCCGCGATGCCATAGCGGCGCGGTTCGAGCGTGAAGATATTGGTGTAATTCCCCGACGACTGGTCGGTGATGTACAGGCCGGTGACGCTGTTGGCGTCGAAGACGTTCTGGATGAACCCCTTCACATACCATTTGTCGTCGGGGCCGTTCAGCTGCAGCTGGGCATTGACCTGGGCATAGCCCTTGATCCGGTTGACGTTACCGTTGAAGATGCTGCCATAGCTTTCGCCGGTATAGGCGAGGTCGACACGCGGGACGAGCGTCATGTCGCCGTCGCCCAGTCGCGCGGTATATTGCACGCCCGCGCTGAACTTGTAGTTCGGCGCCTGCGGCAACTGGTTGCCCTTGATGTTGACGGGGATGCCGGCGGAGAAATATTCGATCCCGCCGAAGGCTGCCGGATCTAGCCCCGCCGCTGCGAAAGCGCCGGCCGCTGCGGCATCCATGACCGAACAGATGCTGAAGGCGCCCGTCGAAGCGATGCCGCCGTCCGCCGGAAACGTCGTAGTCGGTTGCAGATTGGCGCCAGCGGCTACACCGGGGACGAAGCCTCCGTTGATCACCTGCTGGACGCCGTTCACGAAGGCGTTGACCCCTGCGGCGTTGCCCGAGGTCGACGCGATCGCGCAGTTCGCGGCATTGGTGATGTCCTTGATGATCACCGCGTCGCTCCGGCCGCCGCCGAAGTCGCGGGGGTTGCTCGTGAACTTGTCGTCGGTGACTTTGCTGTGCAGGTAGCTGAAGCCCAGGTTGACGACGACATCGGGGTCGGGCCGGACGATCGCTTCGGCCTCGAAACCATAGATGTCGGCGCTGACATTGTCGTTGACCGCGGTGCGGGCGACGATCTTGCTGAGCTGCAAATCCTTGTACTTATAATAGAAGGCGGTGAGGTTCAGCTGGAGCGCCCCGTTGCCGAAGGTGTTTTTCGACCCGATTTCGAACGCATCGACCTGTTCGGGCCGGAAGCTTTCGGGCACTTCGAAGATCGGCTGCAGCGGCGGATTGATGCCGCCCGATTTATAACCGCGCGAATAGGAAGCATAGAGCAGGTTGTCGTCGGTGACCTTGAAGTCCAGCACCGCGCGGCCGGTCAGTTTGTTGAACTTTACCGTGCGTTCTTGAATAATCTGGTTGCCTGGCGTCCCGGGGTCGGCGTCGAACGAGCCGACGAACGGCGAGTCGAACACGCTGCCCGTCCCTCCGTGCGGAGCAAGGAAGCTCGCCAGAGTGGAACGCGCCCTGACGCTCTTCTTGTCATTGTTGTAGCGAAGCCCGGCGGTCAGTTTGAGGCGGTCGCTGAACTCGAAATAGGCTTCGCCGAACAAGCCGTACGACGTGATCTTCAAATCGTCGGTGTTGTTGCGGAAGAAAGGCGTCGCGAGGAACGATGGCGGCAAGGGCGCGGCGATCGTCTGCCCCGGATTGTCCGGGTCGGGCACGCGGTTGGTCGCCGCGGTAAAGGCCCCCAGAACGCCGGTCAGATAGTCGATGGGAAAGGCGTTCACATAATAGCTGTTCTCGGTCAGATGGTAATCGGCATAGATACCGCCGACCAGGAAGTTGAACGGCCCGTCGAGGTCGCTCGACAAAATGCCCTCGACCGACCAGCTGCTGTTATACTGGTTCGACCGGTCGAACTGGAGCGACTGATCGCTACAGATCTTGTTGCCGCCGAAGCTGCCATAGCCACTTTCCTCGGCCAGCGATGTGCAGAGCTGGCCGTTCGGCCCGTCCGGAATGATCGCGGCGGCCACAGGGCCGAAATAGGCGTTCGACAGGATCGGATTGCCGCCGGCGTCCACCCCCAGCGGGATGGGATTCGCGGCGAAGAAGGCAAGCGTGTTGAGAGCGGTCGCATAGAGGGAGCGGTCTCCGACATTGCTGTTATAGTCCTGCGATGCGTCGAGCTTGACCTTCTGATACTGGCCCGAAACCTGCAACGACACTGGCCCGAAATTATGCTCGATCTGGCCCTGCAGCGTCAGTTCGCTGGTGAAATAGCTCGGCGTATAAGCGGTGTTCACCGTTCGCGGATCCGACGGGATCGTCGTATTGGCATAGACGTCGGGGCCATAAAGGCTGCCGAGCGCGAACGATTCCGGGATACCGCGAATGGCGAGGAACTCGCGCGAGGTCAGCGCCGCGGTGAAGGTCGCGTTGCCGTTGAACGGCGAATTGTCGAGGCGGCTGTTCAGACAACCGAGAATGCCGGTCGGGTCGCGCTGGCACAGCTGTTTCTGGATGCGCGTGCGCTGGTCCTTTTCGCGAAAATAGGAAGCGAGCAGGTCGACCGTCGTGTCGGGGGTCGGTTCCCAACGGAACGAGCCGCGGACCGAATAGAGGTCGCGGTCGTCGATGCGCGTGTCGAGGAACTCGTTCTTCGTATAGCCGTCGCGGTTGAGGTAGATGCCGGCGACGCGGATGCCCGCCGTATCGCCAAGGGGGATGTTGACCATCGCCTTGGCCTTCATCGAATCATAATTGCCATATTCGGCTTCGGCGGCGGCTTCGAAGACGCCGAGCTTGGGCTTGGCGGTGATCACGTTGACCACGCCCGAGGTCGCGTTGCGGCCAAACAAGGTGCCCTGCGGCCCGCGCAGCACTTCGATGCGTTCGAGGTCGAAGAATTCGGTTTCGAACAGGCGCGTCGAAAACAGCGGGTCGCCATTCAGGTGGATCGCGGTCGCGCTGTCGCAGGTCGTGCCGACGCAAAGGTCGCCGATGCCGCGGATCGTGAAGCTGGCGCCCGTGAAATTGGTCTTGGTGAAGGTGACGTTGGGCAGGGTCAGCTGAAGATCGGACGGCGTCTTGATCTGTTGCGCTTCGAGCGCCTCGGTCGAGAAGGCGCTGACCGCGATCGGCACGTCCTGCAGGCGTTCCGACTGGCGCTGCGCCGTGACGACGATTTCGCCGCCGAAAGCATCGCGTTCCACTTCATCCGCCGCATCCTGCGCATAGGCCGGTGTCGCCACCGTCATCGCAAGGATCGACGTTCCGATCAGTGCCTTGAACTTCATCTACAGCCTCCCTTTTTCGATCCCGCAAGGTGCGGGGCCGCCCAACATCAAATTGTGGTAAGGGGAGGGGAAACGACCAGACATGGCAAAGGGCACCCGGCCGAAACGGCCATGTGCCCTCGTGAATCCCACCTGCCAGCTGCGCTGGTCATCGTCCTCTCCCACCGGCGTCGGGGAAAACGCCGGCCTCTCCGGAATACGACCCGCTTGAGCGAGTTCTGTATGGCAAGGAAGGTGCGCCGAGTTGACGAAAGCGTCAAGTAACTTGTTGAGCCCAAAAAAGGACGCGAAACCGCGCCTCTTCGAACGCATAAAAAGCGAAGATTCCGCAACGTAAACTTGGCGGGCTGGCATAAATTCTTGTTGTCCGGGCCTTGCTTATCGGCTCAGGCACGTCGAAATGTGCGACATGATGGCAACAGTGAAGGCGGGGCGATGAGCGACGACAAGAGTGAATTGGGACCCGATGGCAAGGTGATCGTGCCCGACCACGTCGCCGACGCCGTCCGCACGCTGATCGAGTGGGCGGGCGACGATCCGGCGCGCGAGGGCCTGCTCGATACGCCGCGCCGCGTCGCGCGCGCCTGGAAGGAATATTGCTCGGGCTATGCCGACGACCCGTCGGTCCATCTCTCGCGCACCTTCGAGGAGGTCGGCGGCTATGACGAAATCGTCCTCCTGCGCGACATCCCGTTCCAGTCGCATTGCGAACATCATATGGCGCCGATCACTGGCAAGGCGTCGATCGCTTATCTGCCGCGCGACCGCGTCGTCGGCATCTCCAAACTCGCGCGCGTGCTCAACGGCTATGCGCGGCGGCTGCAGGTTCAGGAACGGCTGACCGCCGAAGTCGCGCGTTGCATCTGGGACAATCTCCACCCGCATGGCGTCGCGGTGGTGATCGACGCGCAGCACGGCTGCATGACGGGGCGCGGCGTGCGCACCCCCGGCGTCGGCATGGTGACGAGCCGTCTGCTCGGCTGCTTCCTCGACGACGAGCGCAGCCGCAAGGAAGTGCTGAGCCTGATGGGCTACTGAATCAGCGGCGCCACATCCGCAAGAGCTGGTACTGGACCGCCTGCAGCCGCGTGAAGTTCGCGGGCTCCATCTTGCCACCCTCCAGCGCGGCCACCTCGTTGAGTTCGTACATCAGGTTCCGGTGCTGGACGTCGGGGATCAGGCTCTGGATGAAGGTGATCGCGACAAGGCGCTCGCCGCGCGTCACCGGTTCGACTTCGTGCAGCGTGTGCGAGGGATAGACGACAGCGACCCCAGGCGCCTCCTTGAAGCGCAAATCGGCATTCCCCAACTGCACATGCAGCGCGCCGCCGTCATAATCGGCGGGGTCGTTCAGGAACACCGTGCAGCTGACGTCGGTGCGCAGCTGGCCGTCGGGCAGCGGGATATAGGCCGCGTCGGGATGCAGTCCGTAATTCATGCCCGGCGTGTAACGCGTCAGCAGCGGCGGGGCGATGCGCGCCGGAAAGGAGAATTCCATGAAGTCGGGATTCTGCACCATCGCATCGAGCAAAATCTTCGACGAGCGTTCATAGGCGCCCGCGTCGTGCAACTGCAGGTTGTTCTTTACCGTCGAATGAGGGTTGCTGATCTTGCCGTCGACGAACTTGCCGCTCGCGGCAATTTCGCGCAGCGCGCGCACCGCATTGTCATCGAGCAACTGGACTAGCTTGAACATCGGACTTCCTGGATCACGCTCTGATCGCCGAGGATCGGCAGGTCGGCAAGGTTTGTATAGCGCGCGGCGAGTGCTTCAACCCATGCGATCGCTTCGGCGATGGCCGGGGCATGGTCCGCCGCCGCCTGCGCCTGCAATTCGCGGCGCAGGTCGGGAGTATAGCCATGCTCGGGCGCCTTCGAATATTGCCGCATGATGGGGCCAGCGAGCGCTGCTTCGATGCGCGCCGGATCGATCGGCAGTCCGAAATGCGTTGCTTGCGCCATCAGCGCGGCGGCGGGATCGGCCAGCATCGCCTCGAAATCGACCCACAGGCGGCGCGGATCGTCGGGCGGCAGCCTGCGCTGCGCGGTCGCCATTTCGCAAAGCCAGCTCATCGCGACGCGCGTGACGGGCGGCAACTGCCACAGCGCATGGGGAAAATCGGGAAGCAGGGCCGCGAGCCGCGCCATGCGCGCGGGCGCCTGCGCCAGCGTCTCGGCCATCGACGCTTCACCGGCCAGGATCGTCTCGAGATAGCGGGGAAGCGGGACATGGAGGAACAGCGCACGGCCGTCGGTGCCCGTCAGATCGTCGGCGACGGCGGTGATCACGCTCGACGCCTTCACCATCGCGCGCTGACCGGGGGCGAAGCCGCGGCCGAGCCAGCCGAGGGTTTGCGCGAGGCGCGTGCGGTAAAGCTCGGGTGACCAGACCGACTCGGGCCGCTCGATCCGCTCAGCGACCTGCGCGAGCGTGCGCAGCAGCATCGGCTCGCGCAGCGGCAGCACATCGCCAGCCTCGGCGAGCAGGCGCGATACGAGCGTCGATCCGACGTGGCCGATATGAAAGATGAAATGCGGACCCGCCGCCGCAGCGCCGAGGTCGGGCAAGGCGTCCCACGCCATCCACTCACGCCCGACGCGATCGGTCAGCAGGCGCTGGTCGAGAAAACTCGCGGCGCGATAATCGGCCTCTGCCAGCAGCGCGACCAGCACCCGGTCGTTCGCCAGGTCCGCCATATGCGGCAACAGGCTCGCGTCAGCGGCGAAACGGGACTGGAAAGGATCGTCGGCCATCGCCTGCCGCCATAGGAGGGGCGGCGCGGGTTGGCCAGATGGAAGAGCCGGCGACGGGCTGCTGGCCGATCGCCACCCTTCGCGGATCGCGCAAATGAAAAGGGCCGCGCTTCCTCCCGGAAACGCGGCCCTTTCAATAGGCTTTCGCTGAAAAAGCTCAGGCTTCTTCGGCCTCGTCCGCGGCCGGAGCATCCTCGGCAGCGACTTCCGAAGGCGGCGTCGCGTCTTCGAACTCGTCTTCGCTGTCGGGTTCCAGCGCCGCGGCGGCGGCTTCGGCCTGTTCTTCCTCGAACATCGCGGCGATGACGTCGATGCCCTGCTTCTGCATTTCGGCTTCGTCGGGCGAACGCGCGACGTTGACGCCGACGGTCACCACGACCTCGGGGTGCAGCTTGACCTTGACGTCGACGAGACCGAGCGACTTGATCGGGCGCTCGAGCTCGACCATCGCCTTGGTGACGCCCTGGACGCCGTCTTCGACAAGCGCTTCGACGATGTCGCGAACCGCGACCGAGCCGTAAAGCTGGCCGGTGTTCGACGCCTGGCGGATCAGGACGATCTGTTTGCCGTCGATGTCCTTGGCGCGGCCTTCGGCGTCGGTGCGACGCTCGGCGTTGTCGGCCTCGATCTTCGCGCGGTTGGCTTCGAACAGCTTGCGGTTGGCGTCGTTCGCACGGAGCGCCTTGTTGTTCGGGAGCAGATAGTTACGGGCAAAGCCGTTCTTGACGGTGACGACGTCGCCGATACCGCCCAGTTTCTCGATACGTTCGAGCAGGATGATTTCCATCGGTCCGCCCTCCTTACTTCACAATGTAGGGGAGCAGGCCGATGTGGCGCGAGCGCTTGATCGCTTTCGCCAGCTCGCGCTGCTTCTTGGTGGACACCGCGGTGATCCGCGACGGGACGATCTTGCCACGCTCCGACAGGTAACCCTGGAGCAGGCGGACGTCCTTGTAATCGATGACCGGTGCGTCCTTCTGGCTGAAGGGGCAGGTCTTGCGGCGGCGGAAAAAGGGTCGTGCCATGGTCGTTATCCTTATTCTTCGCCGTCGCGGTCACGGCCACCACGGCCACCACGACGTTCCTGCTTGCGCATCATCACCGACGGACCCTTTTCGAGTTCGTCGACCTTGATGGTGAGCCAGCGGATGATATCTTCGTTGATCGCAGCCTGACGCTCGATCTCTGCAATCGCTTCGCCCGACACTTCGGCCGACAGCATCACATAATGACCCTTGCGGTTCTTCTGGATCTTGTAGGCGAGCTGCTTCAGGCCCCAGGTCTCGGTCTTGTGGACCGTGCCCTTGAATTCGCCGATGACGTTGGTGACGGTTTCCGCCAGCGCGTCGACCTGAGCCTGGCTCAGGTCCTGACGCGCGATAAAGACATGCTCGTAAAACGGCATGGTGCGCTTCCTTCGATTTGGCCGATCGCTGGTTTCGCGCCAATCGCGAAACCCCTCCGGCTGTCGTCCGGCTTTGCGAAATTGGTGCAAAGCAAACGGGGCGAACGGCACAAGGCCTCGCCCCGAATGAGCGCGCCTATACAGATTCGCGGCGAGAACGCAAGGTTTCTTCGTCCTTCTCCCGCAAGGGGAGAAGGGATCAGGGTAGCTTTTCCAGCAATTCGCGCCCGAATTCGGTGAGCGTGTCGTCGCGCGCGCCGAGGATCAGGATGCGATCGCCGGGCTTCGCTTCATCGAGGATCGCTGCGCCGCAGTTGGCGCGCGTCGTCAGATGGACGGCGTCGGCCCCCCCCGCGACGATGTCGGCGACCAGCGCTTCGCTGCCGATACTACGGTCGACGGTGCCGCCGAAATAGACGGGGTCGCATACGAAGAGTTTATCTTCGGGCCGCATGCCCGCGGCAAAGCTGGCCGCGAGCTCCTTGCCCATCTGGCGCAGCGGGCCATAGCCGTGGGGCTGGAAGAAGAGCAGGGCGCGTCCCGGCAGTTCGGCCACGGCGCCGAGCGTCGCGGCGACCTTGTCGGGATTGTGCGCGAAATCGTCGATCACGGTGACGTCGCCAGCCTGGCCGAGCACTTCGTAGCGGCGCGCAAGGCCCGCGAAATCCGCCAGCGCCTCGACCGCCTGCGCGATGGTCACGCCCGCCGCCTCTGCCGCCGCGATCGCGGCGAGCGCGTTGGCGGCATTGTGGCGGCCGGGCATCCGCAGCTTCACCCGATAGGCGGTGCCGCCCGAATGGACCGCGAAGCGGCACCCATCGGGCAGCGCCTCGAAATCGCTGCCGCGCACCGTCGCCGTGTCGGCGAAGCCGAAGGTGACGACATTGTGCCCCGACAAGAGCGGCGCGGACTCGCTGTCGTCGGCATTGATCACCGCAACGCGCGCTTTCTCGACGAAATCGCCGAACAGCTGGTGAAGTTCGGCGAGGCTCTTGTGGTCGAGGCTGATGTTGGTGATCACCGCGACATCGGGCGCATATAGCGCGATCGACCCGTCGCTTTCGTCGACCTCGCTCACATAGATGTCCGCGTCGCCGACGAGCGCGCTGGCGAAAGGCATGTCCGCACCCGAAAAATTACGCATCACCGCGCCGTTCATCACGGTCGGCTTCTTTCCCGCGCTGGCGAGGATCCAGCCGATCATTCCGGTCACGGTCGACTTGCCGCTCGTTCCCCCGACGCCGATCGCCTTGTCCGCTGCGTTGAACAGCGCCGCATTCAGGTCGGCGCGCGTCATGCGCGGGAGGCCGAGCGCATCGGCCGCAGCGACATCGGGCACGCTGTCCTCGATCGCCGCCGACGCGACGAGAATCTGTCCATCCTTCGGCCCGCTGCCGTCCTGCGGATAAAAGGCAATGCCCTGGCCTTCGAGCCAGGCGAATTTGTCGGGCGTCCGGCCCTGGTCGCGGCTGCGATCCGACCCCGAGACCGCCGCGCCGCGCGCCGCGACGATCATTGCGAGCGGCAACATGCCCGACCCGCCGATGCCGCAGAAGAAATAGGATTTGTTTTCCGACATGGCGGCGCGATATGGGCTTGGCTCAAATTTGGCAAGGCAGGGCAGGGGACAGGATTTGCGTATCGGCATCGTCGCTCCTTCGACCCCCATCCTCCCCGATGATGCGGAGGCGGTGCGCGCGCTCGCCAGCCTAGGCTATCCCGACGTCGAGCTCATATTCGACCCGCAATGCTTCGCGACGCACGGCCATTTCGCGGGCGAGGACGGGCACCGCTTCGCCGCGCTCGTCGAAATGGCGAACCGGCCCGATATCGACGCGGTGTGGTTCGCGCGCGGCGGTTACGGCGCGTGCCGGATCGCCGGGGAAGCGGTCGCCGCGATGACCGATGCGGCGCGGAGCAAGGCGTTTCTTGGCTATTCGGATCAGGGCAATCTGCTCGGCGCGCTCTATCGCGACGGCTTCGACCATGTCGCGCACGGGCCGATGGTCGCCGATATCCGCCGCGAAGGCGGCGACGCCGCCGTTCTGCGCGCGCTCGACTGGCTCGTCGCGCGCGATCCTGCGGCGTGCGAGCCCGGGCTCGAACATGGTGCGCGCCACGCCGCGTTCAACCTGATGACATTGTCGATGCTGCTCGGCACCCCGCTAGAACCCGATCTGTCGGGGCATGTCCTGCTTGTCGAGGAGGTCAGCGAATATCTCTACGCCCTCGACCGCGCCTTTTTCCATGTTGCGACCTATCTCGCGCCGCGCGGGCTCGCGGGGCTGCGGCTCGGGCGCGTCAGCGACGTGCCCGAAAACGACCGTCCCTTCGGCATGGAGGCCGATGAAATCGCCCGCGACTGGTGCGCGCGGTGCAATATCCCCTGGCTCGGCCGGGCCGACATCGGCCACGACGCCGCGAACAAGGTCGTGCCCTTCGGCTTGCATCGCGCGGGGTGAGGGAATAGGCGCGGCCCAATTCAAAATCACGCTAGGGGACGCAATATGCGCGCATTCATCTTTCCGGGTCAGGGCAGCCAGTCGGTCGGTATGGGCAAGGCGCTCGCCGACGCTTCGGCCATCGCGCGCGAGGTGTTTCAGGAGGTCGACGACGCACTCGGCCAGCATCTTTTCAAGCTGATGAGCGACGGTCCCGAGGACCAGCTGACCCTCACTGAAAATGCCCAGCCCGCGATCATGGCGAATGCGATTGCAACGCTGCGTGTGCTCGAAAAGGAAGGTGGCGTGACGCTCGCCGCCAAGGCCGATTATGTCGCGGGTCACAGCCTCGGCGAATATAGCGCGCTTTGTGCCGCGGGGACGTTCGACCTTGCGACCACGGCGCGGCTTTTGAAGACGCGCGGGCAAGCGATGCAGGCGGCGGTGCCCGTCGGCGTCGGCGCGATGGCGGCGCTGCTCGGCGCCGATATCGACACCGCTCAAAAGCTCGCCGATGCCGCCGCCGAGGGCGAGGTTTGCACCGTCGCCAACGACAACGACCCGTCGCAGGTCGTGATCTCGGGCCACAAGGGCGCGGTCGAACGCGCAGTCGCGCTGGTCAAGGATTATGGCATCAAGCGCGGCGTGCTGTTGCCCGTCTCCGCACCCTTCCATTGCCCGTTGATGCAGCCCGCGGCCGACGCGATGACCGAGGCGCTCGGCGCCAACCCGCCCAAGCCGCCGCTGGTGCCGGTGGTGGCGAATGTCACCGCGAGCCCGGTGAGCGATGGCGACCAGATCCGCGATTTGCTGGTCCAGCAGGTCACCGACCGCGTCCGCTGGCGCGAAAGCGTCGTCTCGATGGAAGATATCGGGGTCACGCAGTTCGTCGAATTCGGCGGCAAGGTCCTCTCGCCGATGGTCAAGCGCAGCGCGAGTGGAGAGGTCGAGACGGTCAGCGTGATTTCGATGGACGACATCGAAGCGCTGCTCAAAACGCTCTAAGATTCAGATTTCAGGAGAATAAGATGTTCGATCTCACCGGCATGACCGCCCTCGTCACCGGCGCCTCGGGCGGCATCGGTTCTGCCATCGCGCAGGCGCTTGCCGCGCAGGGCGCACGGCTCGCGGTGTCGGGTTCCAACGCCGACAAGCTGAGCGCCTTTCGCGATACCCTCGGCGGCGACCATGTCGCGCTGCCGTGCAACCTCGGCGATGCCGCCGCCGTCGATGCGCTCGTGCCCTCGGCGGTCGAGGCGCTCGGGCAGCTCGATATCCTCGTCAACAACGCCGGCGTCACGCGCGACAATCTGATCATGCGGATGAAGGACGAGGAGTGGATGGACGTCATCCGCATCAACCTCGAGGCCAATTTCCGCCTCGCGCGCGCCGCCGCGAAACCGATGATGAAGGCGCGTTTCGGCCGCATCATTTCGATCACCAGCGTCGTCGGCGCGACCGGCAATCCGGGGCAGGCCAATTATGCCGCGTCGAAGGCGGGCGTCACCGGCATGACCAAGGCGCTGGCGCAGGAACTGGCGAGCCGCGGCATCACCGCGAACTGCGTCGCGCCCGGCTTCATTGCGACCGCGATGACCGACGATTTGCCGGACGCGCAGAAAGAAGCGCTCAACCAGCGCATCCCGGCGGGCCGGATGGGAGAGGGCAGCGATATCGCCGCCGCGGTCGTCTATCTCGCGTCGAAGGAAGCGGGCTACGTCACCGGGCAGACGTTGCATGTGAACGGCGGCATGGCCATGCTGTCCTGAGGGGCGATCCCGCCGGACGGAAAGACGAGTCGATGATGAAGACCTGGATGGCGGGCGCCGCGCTGGCGTTTGCGACACTCCCCGCTGTGGTCGCGGCGCAGGAAGGCGAAAAGCTCGACTGCGTCGTCGCTTCGGTGCCGGGCGACATGAGGGAGTCGATCGGCGAGTCGATGGCGGGCAGCGGCGACGATGCGTCGCGCGAAGCATTGTTCAAGAATCTGGCGACGGTTGTCGACAGCTGCGTCACGGCTCACGGCATCACGGCCGAGCAAAAGGGTCATTATTTCGACTATAGCCTTGCGCGCATCGCGCGCGAATGGCTGGCGGCGGATATCGGAAAGCTCAACCTGTCGCCCGCGGTCGTCGACAAGGCGCTCGACTTCGGGCCGAACGGGGCGAATCCCGACCTGTCGACCGACATGACCGAAGAGCAGATCATGAAGATCGTTCAGGCCTATATCGAAGCCGACGTCGATATCGAAAAGGTCGACGGTGCGGCATGGGAGAAGGTCGGCGCCTACGCCGCGGCGACCTCGATCTACTGGAACAAGCGCAAGCAGATCGCGCCCTGACAGCGAAGGGGCCGGGTCCGGTTCAACCGGACCCGGCCCTCGGGACGAGCGGAGAGAGGGGTCAGAAGCTCGCCCGGGCCGTCAGGCGGAAATCGCGGCCCGCCAGCGGCACATAATCCTTGGTAAAGCTTGCGTGGCGGCGCGCCTCGACATCGAAAATATTATTCGCCGACAGGCTGAGCGTCAGATTCTTCGTGTCGGGAAGCGGACGCCAGCTTAGCGAGGCGTTGACCAAGGTGAAGCCGTCGGTCGGCGTCTCGAACTGCGCAACGCGCGTCTGGTCGTCGGTCCATTCGACTTCGACGCGCGCATCGACGCGTTCGCCCTGCGCCTCGAGCCCGCCCAATACGCGCAGCGGCGGGATGCGCGGCACATTGCGGTCGAGCCCCGCGTTCTTGATCTTCGCGCGCGTCATGTCGGCGGTGACGTCGCCGATGATGTTGAAGCCGCCGATCTGCGCCAATCGTGCGCTCGCCTCGGCCTCGAAGCCATAGACGCGCGCGTCGCGCTGGAAATATTGGAAGACGGGCAACTCATCCTCTTCGGCGCCAGTCGCCGCCGAATAGATGAAATTGTCGAACCAGTTCGAATAGCCGGTGAGGCTGAGGTTGAAGGCGTCCGACTTGAACTTGAACGAAGCTTCGGCCCCCCAGTTGGATTCGCGCTTCAAATTCGGGTCGCCGAGCTCGAAGCTCTGCGTCGCGATATGCGGGCCGTTCGACAGCAATTCCTCGGCCGACGGCGCACGCACCGCGCGCGATACCGAAACACCGAACTTCGCGCCGTCGAATATGTCATAGGTCGCGCCAAGCGCACCCGAGAAGCTGTCGAAGTCGCGCTCGAAGCCCAGCGTCTGCGCGCGCACATTGGTCTTTTCATAGCGCGCCGCGGCTTCGAGCCCCAGCGGGCCCATCGTATATTCCTGCAGCGTGAAGAGCGCGAACTGGTCGGTCAGGTTGCGCGGGACAAAGGCTTCGGCGCCGATCGCGTTGAAATCGCGGTGGCTGTACTGCACACCGCTCGCGCCGCGCCAGCCGCCGCGGTCGTTCTGCGCCAGCTCGACCCGGCCTTCGATGCCCTGGTTGGTGAAGACGGTGCCGACTTCGTCGCCCTCGAACTCGGTGTGCTTGTAATCGGCAAAGCCCGCGCGGATGCGCAGCTTGTCGAAAAAGCCGTCGCCCAGCTCGACTTCGCCGCGCAGGTCGGCGCGCCATTGCTTCATGCCGATGGTGACCGGGCCTTCGCCGTGGTCGTGGCCGCCTTCTTCCTCCTCGCCTTCATGCTCGTGCGCGGTGTTCGGGCGATCGGGCACGCCATAATTAGTGTCGAAATAGCCGATCGAAATGCCGAGCTGCCCGCCGTCGTTGATCAGCGACAGGCCGCCGCCCGCGGTCCAGGTCTCGCTTTGGGTGTTGTCGACCTTGCCGCGCTTGCCCGCCTGTTCGGTCAGCTCCGCCGCTTCGTCGGCATGGCCTTCCTCGAGTTCATGTTCGGCAAGGTGGAGCAGGTCGCCGCGAATATCGGGGGCATAGACATAGCCGCCCGAACGCACATCGCCCGTCTTGCGCCAGCTGCCGTCGAGATGCGCGACGATCTGGGGGCTCAGCGCGACGTCGATCGAACTGCCGATGTTGCGGTCGTTGGCTGCGGTCGCATAGCCGCCGATGGCATCGACATGGACGTGGTCGGCGGGCACCTTCCTCGGAATCCGGCGGTCGAACAGGTTGACCGCGCCGCCGATCGCCTGACTGCCGAACAGCAGCACCGCGGGGCCGCGCAGGATTTCGATGCGCTCGACGGTCAGCGGGTCGATGGTGACCGCATGGTCGGCGGAGGTGTTCGACGCGTCGATCGATCCGATACCGTCGGTCAGAACCTTGACGCGCTCGCCCGAAAAGCCGCGGAGGACGGGACGCGATGCGCCGGGCGAGAAGCTCGTCGCCGAAACGCCCGGCTGGCGGGTCAGCGTGTCTCCGATCTGGCCGCGAATGTCGCGCGCCAGCTCGTCGCCCTCGAGCACCGAGACGTTGCCGAGGATGTCGAGGCTGCGGACATAGGGCGCGGTGACGATGATCGGGTCGCCGGTATGAACATCGTCATCGCTGCCGGTGGCGCGATCCTGCGCGAAAGCGGGCGCGGCGAGGAAAAGGGCAAGGGAAAAACCGGCGGAACAAAGCAAACGCATGGAGGGAGAGTCCTGTTGTTATTGCGACCTGATGGCGGGGCAGTAATGATATATTGTCACAAAAACAAGCCCCGGAGCCCCGCTTGATTGCTGTTCGTCGGCCCTCGATCCCCGTTGGTCGACAAAGGCGCGTCATCGGCGCGGCAAGCGAAGCTGTCTTGCGGGGCGCGGGGCGGCGTCCTAGATCATGCGCCATGACCATAGCCAAAACCAGCTTGGACCTGATCGGGAACACCCCGCTCGTCCTGCTCAAGGGCCCCAGCGAAGCGACCGGCTGCGAAATCTGGGGAAAATGCGAATATGCCAACCCCGGCGGTTCGGTGAAGGACCGCGCCGCGCTCTATATCGTGCGCGATGCCGAAGCGAACGGCAGCCTTCGCCCCGGCGGCACGATCGTCGAGGGAACGGCGGGCAATACCGGCATCGGGCTCGCGCTCGTCGCCAATGCGCTCGGCTACAGGACGATCATCGTCATGCCCGACAATCAGAGCGCCGAGAAAATGGCGACGATCCGCGCATTGGGCGCCGAACTCGTGCTCGTCCCGCCCGCGCCCTTCGCCAATCCCGGCCATTTCGTCCACACCTCGCGCCGCATCGCCGAGGAAACCGACAATGCGATCTGGGCTAACCAGTTCGACAATATCGCCAACCGAAAGGCGCATATCTTCGGCACGGCAGAGGAAATCTGGGAACAGATGGACGGCCGCATCGACGGCTTCACCTGTGCGGCGGGAACCGGCGGCACGATCGCGGGGACCGGGCTGGGGCTGAAAGCGAAGAGCGCCGACATCACCATCGCGCTGACCGATCCGCACGGCGCCGGACTCTATAATTATTACCAGTGCGGCGAGTTGAAGCCCGAAGGGTCGAGCGTCGCCGAAGGCATCGGCCAGAACCGCATCACCGCCAATCTGGAAGGCGCGCCGATCGACACGCAGTTCCGCATTTCGGATGCGGAGGGGCTCGCCATCGTCCGCCGCCTGCTCGACGAGGAGGGGCTGTGCCTCGGCCTGTCGTCGGGGATCAACGTCGCCGGCGCGATGGCGCTCGCGCGGCAGCTCGGGCCGGGCAAGCGCATCGCGACCATCCTCTGCGACAGCGGGTTCCGTTATCTCTCGACGCTCTACAACCCCGAATGGCTGGCGAGCAAGGGACTGGAGGCAGCAGCATGAGCGTGCGGATCGACAGTCCCTCGGCACCCAAGACGCAAGCCGTGCCGCCGTCGCCGACGGCGCCGGTCAACGACACGATGCGGCGGCTGCAGATCGGCATTGCGGGGGTGCTCACCGTTCTGCTGCTCGTCGGCATGGCGGGGCTCATCGGCGAGCGCGCCCGCGAGCGGGCCGAAGGGGAGGTCGCAGCCACGACCGAAGTCAAGATGCCGGGTGAAGAGCCCGCCAGCGGCGCCCCGCTGGAGGAGCTTGGCGTCCAGCCGGTGTCGCCATCGTCGTCGAAAGACGAAAATGCCGCCACCGACGTGAAGGTCCCGCAGGCGATACCGCCCGCCTCGTCGGTGCCCGACCTCGAACCCGACCCCGAACTCCAGCGCGCGCGCCAGTCGAAACAGTGATCGCGCCATCGCGCAGGCCGTTGCTGCGCGCCTTCGCCACCGCCATCGCGATCGTCGCGCTGGCGTGGGTCGCGGGCGGGCAGGCGCTGCTCGGGCGCATCGATCCCGCGCTCGCCGTTCCGCTGCTCCCGCTCCCCCTGATGCTGCTCGCATGGTGGCAGCGCCGCGAGCCGGCCGCGACCCGTTGGTTTACGATATTGTTGGCGCTCGTCCTCCTCGCCGCGGCGCAGGCGCTGCTCGGCTTCATCTTTGCCGGATCGGCGGCTTCGCCGCAGCTCCTCCTGACCATGGCCGCGGGCGGCCTCGCCGCGTGGCTCTCGGGACTGCTCGCGGGCTGGCGTGCGCGCTTCGGGGCTTTGCCCTGGCTAGCCGCGCTGCTGCTCGTCGCCGGCTGGTTCGGGGCGGCACATGGACTGCTCGCCGCCCTCTATCGCCCGGCCGCCGCAGCGGCGGACGCCCCCGCCCTCACTATGCTCACCGGCCTGCCGCTGCGCTGGTCGGGCGGCGGCGACATCGGGGCGATGATTGCGGAGGGAATGAATGACGATCCGGCGCTCGCGCGGCTGGCCGCGGCCGGTCCCGTGTCGCTCGTCGACAGCCTCGCCGACCATGTGCCCCCTCCCGGTGGCGCGCTGCTGCTCGCGCATCCCCGCGCGCTCGCGCCGCAGGAACTGGTCGCGATCGACGCCTTCGTGCGCGGCGGCGGCCGCGCGGTCGTCCTCGCCGATGCGCTGTCGGGCTGGCCCGCGCGCCACCCGCTGGGCGATCCGCGCAATCCGCCCGTGACGAGCCTACTGACGCCGCTCCTCGATCATTGGGGCATCACGCTCGCGGCGCCTGCCGCCGCCGAGGGGCCTTCATTGCCCGTTGACGTTGACGGCTTGCGTCTCCGTCTGTTCAGCTCCGGCCGCTTCGATCGCCTCCCTCCGCAATGCCAGGCCTTCGCCGGCCGGCGCGTCGCCCGCTGCCCGATAGGGAAGGGCGAGGCCTGGCTGGCCGGCGACGCCGACCTGCTCTTCGCTCCGCTCTGGCGCCCGCTCGTCCCCGGCGCCGATCATTTGCGGCGGGCCGACACGATGGAATGGCTCGCGGCGCGCCTGTGGCCCGGCGCCGGTGACGGTGTGCTCCGTCCGCTCTGGATTCGCGCTCGCGCCGCCTGAGTCGGCTTTTTTACCCTAAATCGCCCCGATCGAAGTCGTCCTGCGGTGCCGTTCGCGCGCCGTAGGACCGGTATTTACCCAATTCGGAGCGCTTTTTGCGGCCAATTGGGGCTAGATTCCCTATTTCACCCTAAATTACCCCTTTTCACCCCGATCTATAATTGATACTCACGAAATCGGAGAGGGGCATTCTCCACTCGAGCCGAACCAGCTGGAATCACGCGATTCCGGGGCCGGGGAAGTTTTGCCCGGTGGCGCGGATACGGGGGCAGAGCGATGGCGATTGTGACGCCCGGCCAGTATGCGGGTACCAACTTCGCCGCGATCGATGGCAAGGGGCGCATCGCCGTCCCCTCACAGTTCCGCAACAATGTGCCCCTCAATGCGGACGGTCAGCGCGTACTCTGGGTAGGTTTTCACGAAAAACTGCCGTGCCTCGTCGCCTATGGGCAGGATCAGTATGACCGGCTGAACGGCGAGATCGAACGCGACCGCGAAACCGCGCGGCTGCGCAACATAGACTTCGACGAGGACAGCGAGTTCAAGAAGCGCTTCAGCTATACCGAGCCGTACACGCTCGACGACAGCGGCCGCTTCCTTCCCAGCTTCATCCACCGCGACCGCGTCGGCGATGCCGGCGCGACGGCTTTTGTGGGGTCGGGCCGCCGTCTCGAAATCTGGTGGCTGCCGACGCTGGCCGAATGCGCCGAGGCCGACCCGGTGCTCCGGCGGCTAGCCGCTTCATGGGACGCCGCCAAGGGGAAGGGGCGCAAGTGACCGAGCTTCTCCCCGAACGCCATCGGGATCCCCGCCACGATCCGGTCCTCCGTGAAGAAGTCATCGCCGCGCTCGCAATCCTTCCCGGGGAGCGCCATGTCGATGCGACCTTCGGCGCGGGTGGCTATACACGCGCGATGCTCGCCGCGGGCGCCGAAGTCGTCGCGTGCGACCGCGATCCCGACGCGATCGCCGAAGGGCAGGCGCTCGTCGCCGAATCCGATGGCAAGCTGACGCTGGTCCACGGCCGCTTCGGCGAGATCGACCGGCTGCTTGCCGAGCGCGGGATCGAGGCGGTCGACGGCATCACCTTCGACATCGGCGTCTCGTCGATGCAGCTCGACCGCGATGCGCGCGGCTTTTCCTTCCAGAAGGACGGCCCGCTCGACATGCGCATGGCGCAGGAGGGCGAAAGCGCTGCCGACTGGCTCAATCGTGCCGACGAGAGCGAGATCGCCGACGTGCTCTTTCATTATGGCGACGAGCGCCAGTCGCGCCGCGTCGCGCGCGCGATCGTCGCTGCGCGCCCGCTCAGCCGGACCGCCGAGCTCGCGACCGTGATTCGCAAGGCGCTGCGCCATCCGCCCGGCGCGCCGAAGGATCCCTCGACCAAGAGCTTTCAGGCGATCCGCATCCACATCAATAATGAACTCGACGAGCTGGTCGCGGGTTTGGCCGCCGCGGAGCGCATATTGCGCCCCGGCGGCCGGCTCGCCGTCGTCAGCTTCCACAGCACCGAGGACCGTATCGTGAAGAATTTCCTGCGCGAACGCAGCGGTGGCGATGCCGCGGGTTCGCGTCACCGGCCCGCGCCGACCCCTCTGGCGCGGGCCGCAACCTTCGAGACGCCGGCGCGCAAGGTGCGTCCGGGCAAGGAAGAGGAAGCGCGCAATCCGCGCGCGCGTTCGGCGACACTGCGCAGCGCGGTACGCACCGCGGCACCGGCCTGGCCGGACAACAGGATGAAGGAGGCGATGTCATGCTGATGGCGGCCCGCAAGCTCCAGGGGATCGGACTGGTCCTGCTCGTGCTCATCTTCGCGATGATGCTTTATCCCGTATCGCTCAAGGTCGCGGCGACGCGCAGCGAACTTACGCGGATCGAGCGGGACATTGTCCGGACGCGCGACAATATCCGCTACCTCGAATCCGAACTCGCGGTGCGCGCCTCGATGCGCCAGCTCGAACAGTGGAATGCCGATGCCTTCGGCTATTCGGCGCCCGACGCGGGGCAGTATCTGGAGAGCGAGCGCCAGCTGGCCTCGCTCGACCGGCTGCCGCGCGCGCGCGGCGCCAACGAGGTCGCGCCGGTACTGATGGCGATGGTTTCGCCGGTCGCGGTGCCCGCCGCGCCGAAGGAAAGCCCCGTTGCGAGCAAGCCCGCGGCAACGAAGCCCGCCGCGCCCAAGCCCGTGCTGCTCGCGCAGGCCGATACCGGCGTACGCAGCGACGTCGCTCCGCGCATGGCGCCGACGCGCCGCCGCGAACAACTCAAGATGATCGAGGATCAGCTGCTCGCCGAATCGACGCTCGCCGACTTGAAGCGCGCCGCGGCCCTCGAAGCGGCGGGAGGAAGCGCCGGCCGATGAACACGCTGGTCGTCCGTCCGACCCGGGTTCGAACCGCAGGGGTGCGGCAGCAGATATTGCTGACCGCACAACAGCGTTTGATGATCCTGATGCTGCTGTTCATGGCGGCATTTTTCGTTGTGTCGGTGCGCCTGCTCTATTTCGCGCTGTTCGATACATCGTCGGGCCGTTCGGCGGCGACGGCTTTCATTCCCGCCCGCGCCGACATCGTCGATCGCAACGGCGTGCCGCTCGCGCGCACGATCGACGGCTATTCGATCCGCGTCATGCCGTCGAAATTGCTCAACGACCGGCAATATCTGGCGGCCGAGCTGCAAAAGATCTTTCCAGACATGACGCGCCAGGACCTGCTGGCGAAGCTGACCGGGCCGCGCCCGACCTATATCCGCCGCCGCGCGCTGCCCGATCAGGTCGCCGCGGTGAACGCGATCGGCGACGTCGGCTTCGATTTTCCGCGCGAGAAGGAACGCCTCTATCCGCAGCTCACCCTCGCCGCGCATGTGCTCGGCTTCACCAATTCGGAGGGGCATGGCGTCACCGGCGTCGAGGGTGCGTTCGACGAGCGGCTGATCGACAAGGCGACACGCGGCGAGCCGCTCGCACTGTCGATTGACGCGCGCGTCCAGGGCGTGCTCGAAAGCGAACTGAGCACGGCGGTTGCGAACCTCGAGGCGATCGGCGGCGCGGGCATCATCCTCGACGTCCATACCGGCGAAGTCGCCGCGATGACCTCGCTCCCGACCTTTAATCCCAACAAGCTGCTCGGCAGCGATCCGGGCACGCGGCGCAACGCCGTCACCTACAATCTTTATGAACTCGGCTCGACCTTCAAGCCGCTGTCGATCGGCGCCGCGATCGACGACGGCACGGTGACCAGCATGGCGCGTCGCTACGATGCGACGGCGCCGCTCCCGATCGCGGGTTTTCGTATCCGCGACAGCCATCCCGGGCGCTGGTATAATGTCCCCGAAACGCTGATCGAAAGCTCGAACATCGCGACCGCGCGCATCGCCGATGAACTGGGGCGCGAGAATCTGGAACGACTGTTCCGCGACCTGAACTTCGACAAGCGCCCCGAAATCGAGCTCAAGGAACGCGCCTTCCCGCTGTGGCCGAAAAACTGGGGCCGGGTGACGACGATGACGACCAGCTATGGTCACGGCATCGCGGTGACGCCGCTGCACCTCGCGAGCGCTTATGCCGCGCTCGTCAACGGGGGCATCTATCGCCCCGCGACGATGCTCAAGCTCGGCGACAAGTCGCCGCCGCAGGGTCGCCGCGTGTTCAAGGCGTCGACCAGCGCGCGGATGCGCCAGCTTCTGCGCCTTATCGTCTCCGACGGCACCGGCAAACAGGCCGACGCGCCGGGTTTCCGCGTTGGCGGCAAGACCGGATCGGCCGAAAAGCCGGGCGCTGGCGGCTATCGCCGCCACTCGCTCGTCTCGACCTTCTCGGCGGCTTTCCCGATGGACAATCCGCGCTATGTGGTGCTCGTGATGATCGACGAGCCCAAGGGCAATGCCTATAGTTCGGGCCAGCGCACCGCGGGCTGGACCGCGGCGCCGGTGGTGCGCAAGGTCGTGACGCGCGCGGGCCCGATGCTCGGCGTCTTCCCCGACGAAAGCCGCGACGTTGACGTCTCCGAATTGACGCCGCTGCTGCAAAGAGGCGAGGAAACGCACTGATGCGTCTCGCCGCGCTGCTCGAGGATCAGGCGCTGGAGGGCAGCGGTCCCGTCGTCACGGGGCTTGCGATCGATCATCGCAAGGTTGCGCCCGGCACGGTTTTCGGCGCCTTCGTCGGCGAGAAATTCAACGGCGAGGATTTTATTCCCGCCGCCCTCGAAGCGGGTGCGGTCGCGATCGTTGCGCGGCCCGAAGCGCGTGTGGAGGGTGCCGTGCATGTCGCCGATGCCAACCCGCGTCGCGCCTTCGCGCATATCGCGGCACGCTTCTTCCACCGTTTCCCGGCGACCTGCGTCGCGGTGACGGGCACGAACGGCAAGACCTCGACCGTCGAAATGACGCGCCAGTTGTGGCGCATGGCCGGCTTCAACGCCGCCTCGATCGGCACGCTCGGAATCACGACGTCGATGGACAGCGCCTCGACCGGGCTCACGACGCCCGACATCGTCACGTTTCTATCGAACATGTCGGGCCTCGCCGCCGAGGGCGTCACCCATGCAGCGTTCGAGGCGTCGAGCCACGGCCTCGATCAGTATCGCACCGAAGGCCTGCCGGTGAAGGCGGCGGCCTTTACCAATTTGAGCCACGACCATCTCGACTATCATGGCACGATGGATTCCTATCTTTCGGCCAAGCTCCGCCTTTTCACCGAAGTCGTCGAACCCGGCGGCGCGGCGGTGGTCTGGGCCGACGATGAATATTCGCCCGCCGTGATCGGCGCGGCGCGGGCGCGCGGCGTCCGCCTGCTGACCGTCGGCACGCGGGGCGAAGCGCTCCGCCTCGTCTCGCGTGAGGCGACCCAGCTCGGCCAGTCGCTCGTCATCACGGCGGGCGATCTCTCGCAAAAGGTCGATCTGCCGCTGATCGGCGGCTATCAGGTTGCCAACGCGCTCGTATCGGCGGGCCTCGTCATCGCGACCGGCGGCGATGCCCGGCAGACGCTCGCCAATCTCGCGCGGCTGCAGCCGGTGCGCGGGCGGCTCGAACGCGCCGCCATCACGCGCGCGGGCGCGCCGGTCTATGTCGACTATGCCCATACGCCCGACGCGATCGAAGCCGCGCTCGACGCGCTGCGCCCGCATGCGGCGGGCCGCCTGATCCTCGTCTTCGGTGCCGGCGGCGACCGCGACCAGGCGAAGCGCCCCGAAATGGGCAGGGTTGCCGCCGCCAAGGCCGATGTGCTGGTCATCACCGACGACAACCCGCGCGGCGAAGATCCGGCGGCGATCCGGGACGCGATCGCCGCCGCCGCGCCCGGTGCGCGGGTGATCGGCGACCGCCGCGCCGCGATCGCCGCCGCGATCGCCGAGGCGCGCGGCGACGACATCGTCTGCATCGCGGGCAAGGGGCACGAACAGGGTCAGATCGTCGGGCGCGGCGACGAAATGCGCGTCATTCCCTTCGACGATGTCGCGGTCGCGCGCGAGGAGGCGGCATGAATCCGCTCTGGACCGCGCGCGCCATCGCTTCGGCCACCGGCGGTGCCGCCAGCGCCGATTTCACCGCCCATGGCGTCGCCTTCGACTCGCGCGAGGTGACGAAGGGCGACCTCTTCATCGCGATGAAGGGCGAAACCGCCGACGGCCATGACTTCATCGACAAGGCGATCGCAGCGGGCGCCGCCGGGATCGTCTGCGAAACCGACATCGCGTACCCGCATGTTCGCGTCGCCGACAGTGCCGCGGCCCTCGCCGCGCTCGGCACCGCATCGCGCGCGCGCAGCCATGGCCGCATCATCGGCGTCACCGGTTCGGCGGGCAAGACGGGGACGAAGGAGGCGCTGTTCGCTGCACTCGATCGTTTTCGTCCCGGCAAGGCGCATCGCTCGGTCAAAAGCTACAACAACCATGTCGGCGTACCGCTGAGCCTCGCGCGTATGCCCTCGACCGCCGATTTCGGCATCTTCGAAATGGGCATGAATCACGCGGGCGAACTCGCGGCATTGACACGCATGGTGCGTCCGCACGTCGCCATCGTCACCACCATCGCCCCCGCGCACATGGAATTTTTCGTTAGCGAAGAAGCGATCGCCGACGCGAAGGGCGAGATTTTCGAAGGCCTCGAACCCGGCGGCACCGCGATCGTCCCGTTCGACAGCCCGCACTATGCGCGCCTGCGCGCCAAGGCGGAGCAACATGCCGCGCACATCGTCAGCTTCGGGTTGAACGAGGGCGCCGACGTCCGCGCCGTCGACTGGTTGCCCGACGGGCAGGGCGGCTCGCTCGTCACCGCGCAGGTGCAGGAATCGCTCCTCTGCTTCACCATCGCGCAAGCCGGCGCTCATTGGGTGGCCAATTCGCTCGCGGTGCTCGCCGCGGTGAAAGCCGTCGGCGGGGACCTGCCGGCGGCGGGGCTCGCCTTCGCCGAAATGGCCGGCCTGGCGGGGCGCGGCGCGCGCCACCGCGTCGAGGTTCCCGGCGGCCACATCCTCGTCATCGACGAAAGCTATAACGCCAATCCCGCCTCGATGGCGGCGACCATCGGCCAGCTCGGCAGCGAATCCGCCGACCGCAAGATCGCGATTCTTGGTGCGATGAAGGAGCTTGGCCCGGATGGCGAGGCCTATCATGCCGCGCTTGCGGCTCCGCTCGTCGCGGCGGGAGTGCAATTCGCCCTGCTTGTCGGCGCAGAGATGGCGCCACTCGCCAAAGCCCTTGAGGGCCGTATCGATTTCGAGCATGTGCCCGCCCACCCGGCCGCGGTAGGGCGGCTGCGGGACCTGATCCGTCCGGGCGACGCCGTGCTGGTCAAGGGGTCGAACAGCGTCGGGCTGTCACATCTTGTGACGGCGCTGACCAACGGGGATTTTTGATGCTATATTGGCTGGCGGAATGGCTTGGCTTTCCGGGGGCGCTCAACCTTATCCGCTATCTGAGCTTCCGCTCGGGCGCCGCGGTTGCGACCGCGATGATCCTGGGCCTGTGGATCGGGCCGCGCTTCATCCTGATGCTGCGGATGCGGCAGGGGAAGGGGCAGCCGATCCGCGACGACGGCCCGCAAAGCCATCTCGCCAAAAAGGGCACGCCGACGATGGGCGGGCTGATGATCCTCATTTCGCTGATGATCTCCGCGCTCCTCTGGATGGACCTCTCCAACCGCTTCGTCTGGGCGTGCATCTTTGTAACCGGGGGGTTCGCAGCGGTCGGTTTCCTCGACGATCTCGACAAGGTGACCAAGGCCAGCCACCGCGGGATTCCGGGGCGCGTGCGCCTGCTCGTCGAATTCCTCATCGCGGGGGTCGCGGTGCTGCTGATCGTCTCGCGCACCGGCACCGACCTCTATCTGCCCTTCTTCAATGACGTTTATATCCCGCTCGGCCCGCTCTATTATGTCTTCGCGATGATATTGATCGTCGGTTTCGGCAACGCGGTGAACCTGACCGACGGGCTCGACGGGCTTGCAACCTTCCCCGTGATCATCGCCAGCCTGACCTTCCTCGTCATCGTCTATCTGTCGGGCAATGTGAAGTTTGCCGAATATCTCGGCATCCCGCATGTTCCTGGCGCGGGCGAGCTCGCGATCTTCGCTGCTGCGATCATCGGCGCCTGCCTCGCGTTCCTGTGGTTCAATGCGCCGCCCGCTGCGGTCTTCATGGGCGATACGGGCAGCCTCGCACTCGGCGGAGCGCTCGCGACGATCGCGGTCACCGCTCAGCACGAGCTCGTGCTCGTCATCGTCGGCGGGCTGTTCGTCGTCGAGGCGCTGTCGGTGATCATCCAGGTCTTCTGGTACAAGCGCACCGGCAAGCGCGTCTTTCGCATGGCGCCGATACACCACCATTTCGAGCAGCTTGGCTGGCCGGAATCGACCGTTGTCATCCGCTTCTGGATCGTCTCGATCGTCCTCGCACTCGCGGGGCTCGCGACCTTGAAGCTCCGGTGATCACCTCGCGCGCCTTTGCCGGCCGCCGCTATGCGGTGCTGGGGCTGGCGCGCTCGGGCCTCGCGGCCGTCGAGGCGCTCGTCGCCAGCGGCGCGGGCGTCACCGCATGGGACGACCGCGAGGAAGCGCGCGACGAGGCGATGGCGCTCGGCGCCGATATCGGCGACCCGCTCGAGATCGACCTCGTCGGCTTCGCGGGTGTGGTCGTCTCGCCCGGCGTGCCGCTCAACCGTCACCCGATCGCGGCGCACGCCAAGGAAGCGCATGTCCCCGTCATCGGCGACATCGAACTGTTCGCCGAAGCCAGGGGCGACTTGCCGTCGCATCGGGTCGTCGGCATCACCGGCACCAACGGCAAGTCGACGGTGACCGCGCTGATCACCCACCTGCTCGAAAGCGCCGGCGTGCCGACGCTGATGGGCGGCAACATCGGCCTGCCGATCCTGACGCGCGAGCCGCTTCCTGAAGGCGGGGTCTATGTCCTCGAACTGTCGAGTTACCAGATCGACCTGTCGCACAGCCTCGCCTGCGACATCGCGGTCCTCACCAACCTCAGCCCCGACCACCTCGACCGCTACGACGGTTTTGCCGGCTATGCGGCATCGAAGGCGCGGCTGTTCAGTCTCCAGCGCCGCGACCAGATCGCGATCGTCGCGGTCGACGACGATCCGTCGAAGATGATCGCGGGGCGCATCAACCACCGGCTCCATCGCGTGTCGGGGAAGGATATCGACCCCGCCGACCAAGCGCGCTGGCCCGCGTTGCAGGGGCCGCACAACGCCCAGAACGCCGTGTGTGCGATCGCGGTGTGCCGCGTCCTCGGGCTGAACGACGAACAGATCGAACGCGGTCTTGCGACCTACAAATCGCTGCCGCACCGCATGGAATTGGTCGGCGAAGCCGATGGTGTCCGCTGGTTCAACGACAGCAAGGCCACCAACGCGGCTTCCGCTGCACCGGCGCTGGCGGCATTCCCGCCGGCGCCGGACCAGCGTTTGCACTGGATTGCGGGGGGGCAGGCCAAGGGCGACGGGCTCGGCGCCTGCCGTCCGTGGTTCGGCCACGTCAAGCGTGCCTATCTGATCGGCGAGGCGATGGAGCCCTTCGCCGCCGAGATCGGCGACGCGATTCCGGTCGAAAAGTCGGGCGATATGGCGAGTGCGGTGAAACAGGCGGCGGCGGCGGCAAGGCCCGGCGATATCGTGCTGCTCTCGCCCGCCTGCGCCTCCTTCGACCAGTATAAGGATTATGAGCAGCGCGGCGATGCCTTCCGCGCGCTCGTGCAGGCGCTCGGGGCATGAGCGGGGGGGACAATATGGATGCGACCGAACGCCCGGTGATCGCCGCCACGCGCACCACGAAACGCCGCGGGCCGCGCCTCAGCCGCGCCGACCGCACGCCGCTCGGCCTCTGGTTTTGGGAAATCGACCGCGTTCTGCTGCTTCTCGTCTCGATCCTCGTCGCGGTCGGGCTTGTCGCGGTCGCGGCGGCGTCGCCCGTCGCGGCGCAGAAACTCTCGACCTCGACCGCGTCGCTCGACCCGCTCTATTATTTCTATCGCCAACTGATGTGGGTGATCGTCGGCGTCCCCGTGATGCTCATGGTGTCGATGCTGCCCAAGCCGCAGGCGCGGCGCTTCGCCATCTATGGCACCGTCGTCTTCCTTGGCCTCCTGTTCCTCGTGCCGCTTGTCGGCACCTCCGTGAACGGCGCGCAGCGCTGGCTCGGCAGCGGGGCGCTGCGGCTCCAGCCTTCGGAATTCTTGAAGCCCTTCTTCGCGGTGTCGCTCGCGTGGGTGCTGTCGCTGCGCCTCCACGACCAGAGCCTTCCCGTCGTGCCGCTCGCCGCGGCGCTCACCGGCGTCATCGCGCTCCTGCTGATGGGCCAGCCCGACCTCGGGCAGACGGTCATCTTCGCGGCGACATGGTTCGTGCTCGTCCTCGTCGCCGGCCTCTCGATGCGGATCATGGGCGCGCTTGCGGGCGCGGGCGTCGTCGGCATCGTGCTCGCCTATTTCTTATATCCGGTGGCCCAGCAGCGCATCAACATCTGGCTCTTTGCCGAAGGCGACAGTTTCCAGGTCGACAAGGCGCATGCGACGCTGACCGCAGGCGGCCTCATCGGAACCGGCCCCGGCGCCGGGCTCGCCAAATTCCAGCTGCCCGAAGCGCACACCGACTATATCTTCTCGGTGATCGGCGAGGAGTTCGGGATGATCGCCTGCATCGCGATCGCCGCGCTTTATCTCGCGATCATCGTGCGCGTTCTGGTACGCCTGCTCGACGAGGAGGACAGCTTCCTCATCCTCGCCGTCGCGGGGCTGATCGCGCAGTTCGGCGGACAGGCGGTGATCAACATGGCGGTGAACACGCAGATCTTCCCGTCAAAGGGGATGACCTTGCCCTTCATCAGCTATGGCGGCTCGTCCTTCATCGCTTTGTCGATCGGCATGGGTTTGCTCTTGTCGCTGACCCGGCGAAACCCCTATGCGGCCCGGGTGTCGATGACCCGAAACTGGAACAAGAAATGAGCGCCCAAAAATGACCGCGACGCGCCACTTCCTTCTCGCCGCCGGCGGGACGGGAGGACATATGCTTCCTGCTTATGCCCTTGCGGGCGAGTTGATCGCGCGCGGCCATCGCGTCGCGCTGGTCAGCGACGACCGCGGGCTGAAGATTCCGGGCGCGCCCGCCGAGATGGACACGCATGTGCTTCCCGCCGGTCGCGTATCGGGCGGGCCCATTGGCTGGCTGAAGGCCGCGCTGGCAATCTACAAGGGCCGCCGCATGGCCATCGACCTGATCCGCGACTTCGACCCCGCGGTCGTCGTCGGTTTCGGCGGCTATCCCTCGCTGCCCAGCCTGCTCGCCGCGGGCGCGACGAAGCGGCCACGCGTGCTTCACGAACAAAATGCCGTGCTCGGCCGCGTCAACCGCATGATGGCGCCGCGCGTCGATGCGGTCGCGGTCGCCTATCATAATATCCAGCGCTATCCTGCGGGGCACGAACTCAAGAAACATATCACCGGCAACCCGGTACGCGAGGAGATCGTGGCGATCCGCGAGGACGGTTTTCCGCCGCTGCCCGAGGATGGCATCGTCCGCCTGCTCGTCGTCGGAGGCAGCCTGGGCGCGACGGTGCTCAGCGAAGTCGTCCCCGCCGCGATCGCGATGCTGCCGCGCGCTTTGCTCGACCGGCTGCAGGTCGTCCAGCAGTGCCGCGAAGATGACATCGAGGGCGTGCGCGCCAAATATGCCGAACTGGGCGTCGCCGCCGAATGCGCGCCATATATCAAGGATTTCCCCGAGCGGCTGCGCTGGGCGCATATGGTGATCGCGCGCGCCGGCGCCTCGACCGTCGCCGAACTCGCGTGCGCGGGTCGTCCGGCGATCTTCGTTCCCTATCCGAGCGCGATGGACGATCACCAGACCTATAATGTCGTCGACCTCGTCGAAGCGGGCGGAGCGATCGCCTTCCAGCAGCCGGCCTTCACCCCGGCCGAGGTCGCGAAACATATTCAGCGCATGGCGCTCGAACCCGGCGCACTCGAGGAAGCCGCCGAACGCGCGGCAAGCTGCGGCCTGCCGAATGCCACGCGCGACCTCGCCGATCTTGTCGAATCGCTCGCCGCGCCGCCGATGATGGACGTGATTCGCGTCGGCGCGCCTTCGCGCAGCGCCTCGGTCGCCGGCGGCATCGCCGCCACCCGCGCGGGAGACAATTGATGCGCGGCGTCGCGACCGACATCGGCACCATCCACTTCATCGGCATCGGCGGCATCGGCATGTCGGGCATCGCCGAGGTGATGCACAATCTCGGCTATCAGGTGCAGGGCAGCGACATCGCCGATAGCTATGTCGTGGAGGGTCTCCGCAAGCGCGGCATCAAGGTCGCGATCGGTCATGAAGCCTCGAATGTCGACGGCGCCCAGGTGGTCGTGACCTCGACCGCGGTCAAGCGCGGCAACCCCGAGGTCGAGGCCGCGCTCGCGCACCGCATCCCGCTCGTCCGCCGCGCCGAAATGCTCGCCGAACTGATGCGCCTCAAATCGACCGTCGCGATCGCCGGTACGCACGGCAAGACGACGACCACCAGCCTCGTCGCGGCCTTGCTCGACGCGGGCGGGATCGACCCGACGGTCATCAACGGGGGCATCATCAACAATTATGGCTCGAACGCGCGCCTCGGCGCCAGCGACTGGATGGTGGTCGAAGCCGACGAAAGCGACGGCAGCTTCCTGCGCCTCGACGGCACGATCGCGGTCGTCACCAACATCGATCCCGAGCATCTCGACCATTATGGCAGCTTCGACGCAATCAAGGACGCGTTTGTCGAGTTTATCGAAAATGTCCCCTTCTACGGCGCCGCAATGCTCTGCCTCGACCATCCCGAGGTGCAGGCGATCATCCCGCGCATCCGCGACCGGCGGATCGTCACCTATGGTTTTTCGGCGCAGGCCGACGTGCGCGGCACCAATGTGACGCCTGGGGCCGACGGCAACCGCTTCGACGTCGTGGTGCGCGACCGCGACGGCAACAGCCGGACGATCGAGGGCATCCATCTGCCGATGTCGGGGCGCCACAATGTCCAGAACTCGCTGGCGGCGATCGCCGTGGCGCTGCACATGGGCGTTAGCGACGACAAGATTGTATCGGGCTTTCACGGCTTTGCAGGGGTCAAGCGCCGTTTCACCAAGGTGGGGGAGATCGCGGTCGAGGGCGGCGTGATCACGGTGATCGACGATTACGCCCACCACCCCGTCGAAATCCGCGCAGTCCTTTCGGCAGCGCGCGAGGGCGCGGGAGCAGGGCGAGTCGTCGGCGTCGTCCAGCCGCACCGTTTCACCCGCCTCCGCGATCATATGGACGATTTCCAGCAGGCGTTTAACGACGCCGACATGGTGCTCGCGCTGCCCGTCTATGCGGCAGGCGAAAACCCGATCGATGGCATATCGTCGGATGCGCTGACGGAGGGGCTGCGCGACCGCGGCCATCGCCACGCCCATGTCGTCGCCGATGCGGGCGCGCTGGCCGCGAGCATCGCGGCGAGCATCAAGGCCGGCGACCTCGGCGCGGGCGATATGATCATCTGCCTCGGCGCGGGCGACATCACGAAGATGGCGGCGGGGCTGGCAGGCGCGGTGGAGGCGGCATGATTTTGTATCCGCCTTTCATCCCGTTCGTGTCGAGCGAAGTCGAGATACCCATCGACCTCGCGTCTGGCCCGAGGGGCATCTCGACTTCGCTTGATGCGAGCGGGGAAGGGAGGGCGCTGTGAGCACCGCAACGCTTCCTTCAGTGCGCGGCAAACTCACGCCCCACGCGCCGCTCGCCCCGCTCGTCTGGTTCAAGTCGGGTGGCCCCGCCGACTGGCTTTTCGAGCCGAAGGACGCCGACGACCTTGCCGATTTCCTGCGTGACCTTGATCTCGCCGTGCCGGTGATGGCGCTCGGTCTCGGGTCGAACCTGATCGTCCGCGACGGCGGTTTTCCGGGCGTCGTGATCCGGCTGGGCAAGGCGTTCGCCAAGGTCGAAGCGATCGACGAAACCACATTGCGCTGCGGCGGCGGCGCATCGGGCATCCTCGTCTCCTCGACCGCGCGCGATGCGGGCATTGCCGGCATGGAATTCCTCCGCTCGATCCCCGGTACCGTCGGCGGTTTCGTGCGTATGAACGGTGGCGCCTATGGCGGCGAGGTCAAGGACATCCTGATCGACTGCGACGTCGTGCTGCGCTCGGGCGAACGCCATACCCTGCCGCTCGCCGACCTTGGCTATACCTACCGCCATAGCGAATTGCCCGAGGGCGCGGTCGTGATCGGCGCGACCTTTCGCGGCCAGCCAGGCGAATCCGACGCGATCCAGGCCGAAATGGATCGCATCTCGGCAAGCCGCGAAGCCTCGCAGCCGCTGCGCTCGAAAACCGGCGGTTCGACCTTCAAGAACCCCGACGGCCACAAGGCGTGGCAACTCGTCGACGAGGCCGGCTGCCGCGGCTTCGCGGTCGGCGGGGCGCAGGTCAGCGAGAAGCACACCAATTTCCTGATCAACACTGGCGACGCGACGAGCGCCGATATCGAAGCGCTCGGCGAGGAAGTCCGCCGCCGCGTCAAGGACAAGAGCGGCATCGAATTGCAATGGGAAATACAGCGTGTGGGAGTCATGAAGTGAGCCGGGGTCCGTGGCATGTTGCCGTCCTGATGGGCGGCTGGTCGGCCGAGCGCGAGGTGTCGCTGATGAGCGGCAATGGTGTCGCCGATGCGCTCGAAAGCCGCGGGCACCGGGTCACGCGCATCGACATGGGCCGCGACGTCGCGCTGCGGCTTGCCGAGACGAAGCCTGATGTCGTGTTCAACGCGCTCCACGGCGTCCCCGGCGAGGACGGGACGGTGCAGGGAATGCTCGACCTGATGGGCCTCAAATACACCCACAGCGGCCTCGTCACCTCGGTGATCGCGATTGACAAGGAATTGACGAAGCAGGCGCTGGTGCCGCATGGTATTCCGATGCCGGCGGGGACGATGGTCGACAGCGAAAGCCTCTTTTCGATCGACCCCTTGCCGCGCCCCTATGTGCTGAAACCCGTCAACGAGGGCTCGTCGGTCGGCGTCGCGATCGTCAAGGACGACAGCAACTACGGCAACCCGATCGCGCGCGAAGCGGTGGGTCCGTGGCAGGAGTTCGACCGGCTGCTCGCCGAACCCTTCATCAAGGGGCGCGAACTGACCGTCGCGGTGCTCGGCGACACGCCGCTCGCCGTCACCGAACTCCGCGTCAAATCGGGCTTCTACGACTATGACGCCAAATATACCGAGGGGCTGACCGAGCATGTCTGCCCCGCCGACGTCCCCGATGACGTCGCGCAGCGGATGAAGGATCTGGCGGTGCAGGCGCATCGCCTGCTCGGCTGCAAGGGCGCCTCGCGCTCGGACTTTCGGTGGGACGACGAACATGGCCTCGCGGGCATCTTCCTGCTCGAGGTCAACACCCAGCCCGGCATGACGCCGCTCAGCCTCGTGCCCGAACAGGCGCGCGCCGTTGGCATCGATTATGCCGAACTCGTCGAACGCATCGTGGGGGAAGCGTTGTCATGAGCAGTACGAAGATCAAGCGCGCCAAGGCGCCGCCCCGGCGGCCCGCGCGCGCGCCGAAGAAGCGGCGTAAGATCCAGCAGTCGCGCCTAAACGCGATCATCAACGCGCTGCCGATCAGCCCGCAGCGATTGCAGAAGGCCGCTAATTGGACGATCGGCCTCAGCCTGTGCGCCGTGGTTGCCATCGCGGCGCACGCCACCGGCGTCACCGCGAAAATCCACGAGGAATATGCGCAGGCGGTCGGCCGCGCGGGCTTTCAGGTCAAGAAGGTCGAGGTCGTGGGCGCCGACCGCATCGACCGGCTCAAGGTTTATGACATCGCGCTCGCGCAGAAGGACCGCTCGATGGCTGCGGTCGATCTGGAAGATGTGCGCGGCGACCTGATGCGCTACGGCTGGATCAAGGATGCGCGCGTGTCGCGGCGCCTGCCCGACACGCTCGTCGTCGACATCGTCGAGCGCACCCCGGCCGCGATCTGGCAGCATAATAATCGCCTGTCGCTGATCGACGAAAAGGGCGTCGTGCTCGAACCCGTCACCGTCGCGACGATGCCCGACCTGCCGCTCGTCATCGGTCCGCGCGCGAACCAGCGTTCGCAGGATCTCGCTCGCCTGCTTTCGGAGGCGAGCAGCCTCAAGGAATTGCTCGCCGGCGCGACCTGGGTCGGAAACCGACGCTGGGACCTCCGCTTCCGCAGCGGCGAGACGCTCTCGCTGCCCGAAGGCGAGGCCGAGGCAAAGGCCGCGCTCGCCAAATTCGCGCATATGGACGGCGCCAACCGCCTGCTCGGCCGCGGCATCCTGCGCTTTGACATGCGCGACCCCGCCCGCTTCGTGCTCCGCCTGCCGCACGAGGGGCAGGTCGCGCCCGCGAAGCTCGACGAGGCGCGCGCCGCGGTCGACGCGGTTGCCGCCGCCGCTTCGAACGAAGGATAAGGCGATGGCGCCGCCGCGCATCGAAAAGATCATCACCGCGCTCGACGTCGGGTCGTGGAAGGTCTGCGCGCTGATCGCGGGGCAGACCGCCGACGGCCAGCTCCACGTGCTCGGCACCGGCCAGCGCGAGAGCCGCGGCGTCCAACGCGGCTATGTCGCCGACATGGAACAGACCGAGCATGTCGTGCGCGAGGCGATCGAGCAGGCCGAACGCATCGCCGGGCTCAATATCGACGACGTCTGGGTCAGCTTCTCGGCGGGAAGCTTGCTCAGCGACGTCGCGCCGATCGAAAGCGAGCTCGGCGGCCACCGCATCGAGCAGGAGGATGTCGATGACCTACTCGCCGCGGGGCGCGCGGGCATCGATCCCGAAGGGCGGATGATCCTCCACGCCCAGCCCGCGCTCTACACCCTCGACGGGCTGACCGGCGTCAAGAATCCGATCGGCCTCCACGCCGACCGGCTGGGCGTCGATATCCACATCATCATGGCCGACGGCGCGCCGGTGCGGAACCTCGAGTCTGCGGTCCGGCAAGCGCATCTCGACGTCAACGCCGTCGTCGCCTCACCGATCGCCGCGGGCCTTGCCTGTTTGTCGGAGGAGGAGCGCGACCTCGGCGTCGCGCTCGTCGAACTCGGGGCGGCGGTCACGACCGTCTCGCTTTACGCAGGCGGCATGCTCGTCGAAATGGCGTCACTGCCTTTCGGCGCGAGCGATATCACCGACGACATCGCCTCGGCCTTCGGCATCCGCCGCAGCCAGGCGCAGCGGCTCCAGAGCTTCTACGGCTCGGCCTCGGCGTCCCCCCGCGACAATAACGAGATCATCGAACTCGAACCCGGTGCCCCGTCGGGCAGCGATTCCCCGCGCATCACGCGCGCGCAGCTCGTGGCGGTGATCCGCCAGCGGCTCGACGCGATGATGGGGGAGATCGGCCGGACATTGAAGGACCTGCATTTCGTCGGTCCGATCGGGCGGCAGGTGGTGCTCGTCGGTGGCGGTGCGGACCTGAAAGGCATCGCCGATTATACGCAAAGCGCGCTCGGCCGCGCTGCGCGCGTCGGGCGACCGCGCGGCTTGCACGGACTGCCCGATGCGCATGGCGGCCCCGCTTTCGCGACGCTCGCGGGTCTGGTTCTCTATGCCGCGTCGGACCCCGTCGACCTTCGCGACCTGCCGATGATGGCACAGGATGTTTACAAGCCGGCGGGGACGTCGATCCTCCACCGGCTGATGGCCGCGCTGAAAAGCAGTTTTTAGTGGCGGCAAAGGTGAAAAGGTTAATTTTTTGGGTGATTCCGAAGTCACAATAGTGCAATGCGGTGACAGTTATCCGGGCGGCAGGACCACCGTCCGACGGGTCGCAAGGTGCAGGGAAGCGGCATGGGTTCGCCGCTGCAGGGAGATTATTTGATGAGCATCAATATTGGCCCGCCGCAGGTCGACGAGCTGAAGCCGCGGATCGCGGTGATCGGCGTCGGCGGCGCGGGCGGCAATGCCATCGCAAACATGATCGCGGCGCGCGTCGAGGGCGTCGATTTCGTCGTCGCCAACACCGACGCGCAGGCGCTCAACGCCTCGCCGGCCGAACGGCGCATCCAGCTGGGGACGCAGATCACCCAGGGGCTGGGTGCGGGTTCGCGGCCCGAGGTCGGGCGTGCGGCAGCCGAGGAAAGCATCGCGCAGGTCGAAGAGGCGCTGAATGGCGCGCATATGTGCTTCGTCGCGGCGGGCATGGGCGGCGGCACCGGCACCGGCGCGGCCCCCGTCATCGCCAAGGCGGCACGCGACCGCGGCATCCTGACCGTCGGCGTCGTGACCAAGCCCTTCATGTTCGAAGGCGCGCGGCGCATGCGCTCGGCCGACGCCGGCATCGCCGAGCTGCAGGATCATGTCGATACGCTGATCGTCATCCCGAACCAGAATCTCTTCCTCGTCGCCAACCCGAACACGACCTTCAAGGAAGCGTTCACGATGGCCGACGAAGTGCTCCAGCAGGGCGTCCGCGGCATCACCGACCTGATGGTCATGCCCGGCCTGATCAACCTCGACTTTGCCGACGTGCGCAGCGTGATGCGCGAAATGGGCAAGGCGATGATGGGCACCGGCGAAGCCGAAGGCGACGGCCGCGCGCTCGAAGCGGCGCAGAAAGCCATCGCCAACCCGCTGCTTGACGGCGTGTCGATGGCGGGCGCAAAGGGCGTCATCATCTCGATCACCGGCGGCGAGGACATGCGCCTCATGGAAGTCGACGAAGCCGCGAACCATATCCGCGAACTGGTCGATCCCGACGCCAACATCATCTGGGGCAGCGCCTTCAACGACAGCCTCGATGGCAAGATCCGCGTGTCGGTCGTTGCCACAGGTATCGACGGCACAGGCGAGGCCGCACAGGCCGCGCCTGCCACGCGCAGCTTCTCCTTCGCCCCCGCGCGCGCCGCGGCGCCCGCTCCGGTGGCCGAAGAGGTCGTCGAGCCGGCGGTGCAGGAAGAGCCTGTCGCCGAATCGCCCGTCCAGCAGGACAATGACCCGGCGCCGGGTTTCTCGCTCGGCGATTCCGGCGAAGCTCCGGCTCCGGCGGCCGAGGAAGAGCCGATGGAATTGTCGCAGGTCGCCGCGACCTATGACGATACCGCCGACGAGCTTGTCCTCGACGCGCCCGAAGCGCCGGCCGCCGATTATCGTGCGGCAGGCACCGCGGATCCCGCGCCGGCCGAATCGCCCGCGCGCTCGGTGGGCGGGGGGACGCTGTTCGAACGCATGTCGCGGCTCTCGCGCGGGGCATCGACGCCCGACGCCGAAGAGGCCGGCAAGGACGACGGGGTCGATATTCCGCGCTTCCTCGGACGGCAGAACAACCAGTAACGGGGCTATCGAGCGGCCGCCCGCCGGGCAACGGCAGGCCGGAGATCGGGATGAGTTGCCCATGCGGCAGGTGAAATTGACGGCGAAGCCGGTGCGCGCACGGCCGTGGGTCGGCGCGCTCGGGGCGCTGTTGCTGGGGACGGCTGCCTGTCCCGCCGTTCATGCGCAGGTGACGCCGCCCGACGCCGCGACGCAGGCGGCGATGCAAAAGCGCGCCGCCGCGCGGACCTTGCTGTCGTCGTCGCTCGCCCGCATCGCTGCGAACAACAGCGATGTGTCGGCCTTGCTTGACGCCGGCCGGGCGTCGATCGACCTCGAGGATTATCGCGCCGCGCTCGGTTTTCTCGTCCGTGCCGAACAGGCGCGCCCGCGCGACGGCGCGATCAAGGCCGCGCTCGGGTCGGCGATGGTCCATATGGAAAATCCGACACGCGCGCTCGACTATTTCGGCGAGGCGCAGCTGATGGGCGCCCCCGAACGGCTGTTCCTCGCCGACCGCGGGCTCGCGCGCGATCTTCTTGGCCAGCAGGACGCGGCGCAGCGCGATTATCAGCTTGCGCTGTCGATCTCGCCCAATGAGGAATTGACCCGGCGCTATGCGCTGTCGCTCGGGATCAGCGGCGACGCCGATCGCGCGATCGCCATGCTGACCCCGCAACTGCGCGCGCAGGACCGCGGCGCGTGGCGGCTACGCGCGATGATCCTCGCGATGAACGGGCGCGACAAGGAAGCGACCGATATCGTCAATGCGACGATGCCGCCCGCGATGGCGCAGAATATCACCCCCTATCTCGTCCAGTTGGACCGGCTCAATCCCGCGCAGCAGGCCGCGGCGGCGCATTTCGGCCGCTTCCCGAACGGCCAGCTCGGCCCGAAACGCCCGCCGGTGCAGGTCGCGGCGGCATCCTCGCCGCCGCCGGCGGCAGCGCGCAAGCCGGCGGCGGACGATCGACGGCGGCCCGCCGCGGCCGTGAAACCGGCGCCATCGCCGGCGCCCGCGCCGGTAGCGGCCACCCGCAAACCGGATCCGGATCCGGCCCCGGCCGCGCGTTCGCCGAAGCCTTCGCCCCCCGCTCAGGTCGTCCGACCGGCCGATCCACCCGCATCGCCCCCCGCGCAGGCAGCGGTGAGCCGACCCGATCCGGCCCCGGCGCGCGCCGCGCCGGCGTCCGAACCGGTCGGCGCCGCCGTCGATGCCGCGAGGGGCCTGATTGGTCCCGGTTTCTCGATCGCCGACGTGGGGCGTTCGACCCCGGCGGTTTCGCAGCCCGCAAGCCCGGCGCCGCCCGGCGCGACCAATGCCGCCGTTTCGGCTCCGCTCGCGTCGCTTGCCGACATCGTCGGGTCGATCGAAATTCCCGCCGCCGAACTCGCGCCGTCCGACAGTGCGGTCGGCGCCGACACGCTTGCCCGGCTGCTGGAGGACAAGCGCAGGGCCGAGGCGGCCGAAGCGGCGAAGCGCGAGAAGGAGGAGGCGGCCGCCAAGGCGAAAGCAGAGGCGGACGCCAAAGCGAAGGAAGAAGCCGCCAAGAAAAAGGCGAACCCTGCGCGCATCTGGGTCCAGATCGCCACCGGATCGAACCTCAAGGCGCTCGCCTTCGACTATAACCGGTTCGCCAAGCGCAACGCAGCGCTGTTCAAGGGCAAGTCCGGATCGACCGCCGAATGGGGCCAGACGCGGCGCCTGCTCGTCGGACCATTCCCCAATCGCAAGGCGGCGCATGACTGGCTCGGCGACTATAAAAAAGCCGAAGGCGACGGCTTCCTCTTCGACAGCGATGTCGGCGAAACCGTCGATCCGCTCAAGTGAGCCTGGCGCGCTGCTCCAGCGATCCCGCACATAGTCGCGGGCGCCGCTACTCCGAACCCGGCCGCGTCGTGCGCGGGCCGCGCGACGATTTCCAGCGCGACCGCGACCGCATCATTCACTCGATCGCCTTCCGCCGCCTGCGCCACAAGACGCAGGTGTTCGTCGCGCCCGATGGCGATCATTATCGCGTTCGCCTGACCCACAGTATCGAGGTCGCGCAGATCGGTCGCGGCATCGCGCGCGCGCTCGGGCTGAACGAGGATCTGACCGAGGCGCTGTGCCTCGCGCACGATATCGGCCATCCCCCCTTCGGCCATGCGGGCGAGGACGCGCTTAAGGCCGCGATGGCGGCGCACGGCGGTTTCGATCACAACGGTCATACGCTGCGCACGCTCGCACGGCTCGAATGCCCCTATCCGCTGTTCGACGGGATCAATCTGACCTGGGAGACTTTGGAAGGGCTCGCCAAGCACAACGGCCCGGTCGCGAACCCCGGCTGGGCGCTCGCCGAAATCGACGGCGATTTCGGACTCGATCTCGCCAGCCATGCCAGCCTCGAGGCGCAGGTCGCGGCAATCGCCGACGACATCGCCTACGACAATCACGACATCGACGACGGGCTGCGCGCCGGCCTGCTCGACCTCGACCAATTGATGGCACAGCCCTTCGTCGCCGCCAATTATCGCGCGGTAGAGGGGCGTTTCCCCGGCGCGCCGCGCGACCGGCTGCTGCGCGAACTCGTCCGCGACCAGATCGGCGTGATGGTCAACGACGTGATCGCCGCTACCGCCGCCAATGTCGCCGAGGCCGGGGTCGCAAGCGTCGAGGAGGTCCGCGCGGCGGGGCGGACCCTCGGCGGCTTTTCGGCAGAGCTGGCGGCGCAGGAACGCGAACTCAAGCGCTTCATGTACGCCAACCTCTATCACCACCCCGAACAGCTTGCCGCCGCCGAGGCCGCGAATCAGGTCGTCGCCGACCTCTTCGCCGCCTATGCCGCCGATCCCCGGCTGATGGGCGCGGACTGGTCGGCGCGCCTGCCCGGTGAAGAATGCGCGACAAGCCGGCATATCGGTGATTATATCGCCGGCATGACCGACCGCTTCGCCATCGACCGCTATGCCGACATTTTCGGCCGCGACGCGGTGCCCGCCGCGCTGGCGCATGCCTGACGCGCTGATCGTCGGCGCGACCGGGATGGTCGGGCGCGCGGTGATCGATCATTTCGGCTCCGCGCCCGTGACCATACTGGCGCGCCGCCCTGTCGCGGGGCTTGCCCCGCATCACAAGGAACTGGTCGCTCCGCCCGAACGCTGGGCCGATATCATCGCCGCCGAAAAGCCGGCGATTCTTATCTCCTGCCTTGGGACGACGATCCGGCAAGCGGGATCGCAGGCGGCGTTTCGCGCCGTCGATCACGATCTCGTCCTCGCGGCCGCGCGCGGCGCAAGGGCGGGCGGCACGCCGCACATGATCGTCGTCAGCTCGGTCGGGGCGGCGGCGAAGAGCGGCAATTTCTATCTGCGAACCAAGGGGCAGACCGAGAACGATCTCGTCGCGCTCGGCTTCGACCGCCTCGATCTCATCCGTCCCGGTTTGCTCCGCGGCGAGCGTCCCGGGCCGCAGCGCCTCGGCGAAGGATTGGCGACGATCGCCGCGCCGCTGACCGACGCGCTGCTCCACGGCCGCTTCCGCCGCTACCGCTCGATTTCGGGCGACAAAGTCGCGGCGACGATCGTCGCGCTTGCCGGCCAAAGGGATTCGGGCGTGTATATCCACGAAAACGACGCGATCCGCGCGGTCGCCGATTGACTCCGCACAGGGGGAGCGCCAAGGCTCGCGGCGTCTGTCGGGTTCCGCCAAGGGATTCGACCGGCCGCGCGGGAGAGCGTGGGGGCAACCCCGCCACCGAAGGAGCAACCGCCCCGGAAACTCTCAGGTCAAGCGGACCGCGCGGGCTGGAACGGACACTCTGGAAAGCGTTCCGGCTGTTTCCGCCGGAACCACCGAAGGGGTAACTCCATGCCCAACCTCGACGAGAGCGCATGGAGGAAAACTCTCAGGTTCCCGTGACAGAGGGGGCATGGCACAGGGCGGCACCCGGCCGCGTCTTGCCGTGTCAACGACGGGAGTGCGATATGCGCGAAGATGAAGAAATTCCGGTCGAAACGGCGACGTTGCCGCTCGACGCTTGGCACCGCGCGAAGGGCGGCCGCATGGTCGAGTTCGCCGGCTACTGGATGCCGATCCAGTATGAAGGCATCATGGCGGAACATCTCTGGACCCGCGAAAGCGCCGGCCTGTTCGACGTCAGCCATATGGGGCAGCTTGCCCTGTCGGGCGATGGCATCGCGGAAGCGCTCGAAACGCTCTTTCCCGGTGATATTTCGGGCTTGAAACCCGGACTGATGCGCTATTCGCTGCTCCTCGATGACGACGGCGGCATCCTCGACGACCTGATGATCACCAACGAGGGCGATCAATATGGCATCGTCGTCAACGGCGCGGTGAAGTGGGAAGATATCGGCCACCTGCGCGAAAATCTGCCCGACGATATCACGCTCAACCATAATGAGGATTATGGCCTGCTCGCGCTGCAGGGCCCGAAAGCGGTCGATGCGCTCGCGCGGCTGGTTCCCGAAGCGGCAAATCTCGTCTTCATGCAGGCGACCCGCGCGACCTGGGCTGGCCACCAAATAGCTCTCAGCCGTTCGGGCTATACCGGCGAGGATGGCTTCGAGATTTCGCTGCCCAACGAGGCGCTGACCGCCTTCGCCGACGCGCTGTGCGCGATGGAAGAGGTCAAGCCGATCGGCCTCGGTGCGCGTGATTCGCTGCGGCTCGAGGCAGGTCTGCCGCTCTACGGTCATGACCTCACCCCGGCGATCGACCCAGCCGAAGCCGATCTCGGCTTCGCGGTGAGCAAGCGCCGCCGCGAGGAAGAGAATTTCCCCGGCGCGGCGCGCATCCTCGGCCATCTGGAAGACGGCCCGCCGCGCAAACGCGTCGGGCTCACCATTGATGGCAAGCTGCCGGTGCGCGAGGGCGCCAAGCTGTTCGACGGCGAGGATGAGATCGGCGTCGTGACGTCGGGCGGCTTCGCCCCCAGCGTCGGCGCGCCGATCGCGATGGGTTACGTCCCGCGCGACCATGCCGTGCCCGGCACCGCCATCGCGGCGGAGGTGCGCGGCAAGCTGGTCCATTGCACCGTCACCGCCATGCCATTCATTCCACACCGCTATGTGCGCAAACAGGGAGCCTGATCGATGCCGCGTTATTACACCGAAGAACATGAATGGATCGACGTCGATGGCGACGTCGCGACGGTCGGCATCACCGACTTCGCGCAGGGGCAGCTTGGCGACATCGTCTTCGTCGAGGTTCCCGACACCGGCGCCGAATTGAGCGCGGGCGGCGATGCGGCGGTGGTCGAATCGGTGAAGGCCGCGAGCGACGTCTATGCGCCCGTCGACGGCACCGTGACCGAAGGCAATGGCCAGCTCGAGGAAGACCCGGCGCTCGTCAATTCGGACCCCGAGGGCGAGGGCTGGTTCTTTCGCATGACGCTGTCCGACAAGGGCCAGCTCGACGGCCTGATGGATGCAAAGGCCTATAAGGCCTTCTGCGACGCCCTGTAACCGATCGCCCCTCCCGCGGGCGGGAGGGGGAGGGATGCGATGACCGACGCCGCGCCAGCCAATTGCCGCCTGATGGTGGCGACGCCGATCTATGACGGCGCGCAGGGCACCTATGTCCGCGCGGCGCTCGACCTTGCGATGGCGGCGCAGCGGCGGGATATGCCCGTGCGGTTCGAGTTTATTCTGCATGAAGCCCTGGTCCACCGCGCGCGCAGCCTGCTCGCTGACCTCTTCATGCAGAGCGATTGCACCCATCTGCTCTTCGTCGATGCGGACATTGATTTCGCGGCGGCCGACATTTTCGCAATGATCGAGGCGATGGCGGGACGGCCCGACTGCGCCATGCTTGGCGCTGCGGTGCCGCGCCGCACGGTCAACTGGTCGCAGGTTGCGCGCGCCGCTGAGTGCGGGCTGGCAAAGGATAATGCGGCCGACCTTGCGCGCTATGCCGGTGATTTCGCGCTCAGTTTCCTGAACACCGACGAACGGTTCGCGCTGACCGACCTCGTCGAACTGTCGCAGCTCGGCACCGGGCTGATGCTGATCCGCCGCGACGTCGTCGAGACGCTCTGCGCGCGGCACCCCGAACTCGCTTTTCGCACCGAAGCGCGCGACCGGCAGGGAACGGGTGTACGCGAAAATGTTCATGCGCTCTTCCTGCCAGAGATCGACCGCCCGAGCGGACTGATGCTGTCGGAAGATTATGCTTTCTGCCGCCGCGCGCGCGACGCGGGGTTTCGGATCTGGCTCGCACCCTGGGTCCGCACGACGCACAGCGGCCCCGCCACATTTCGCGGATCGCTGGCCGATCTCGCGCCGCTTTTTGCTTCCACTTCCGATAGCTGACCGGAGTATTTCATGCGTTATCTTCCTCTTACGTCCGACGATCGCGCGGCGATGCTCGCGACCATCGGCGCGTCGTCGATCGACGATCTGTTCGCCGATGTGCCCGCCGAAGCGCGGCTCGATGGCCCGATCGCGGGCCTGCCGGACCATGCGAGCGAATTGGCTGTCGAACGCCACATGGGCGCGCTCGCGCGCGGCAGCCGCGCGGCGGGCGAAGGGCCCTTCTTCCTCGGCGCCGGCGCCTATCGCCACCATGTACCCGCCAGCGTCGATCACCTGATCCAGCGCGGCGAATTCCTCACCGCCTACACCCCCTACCAGCCCGAAATCGCACAGGGCACGCTCCAGATGCTGTTCGAATTTCAGAGCCAGGTCGCGCGCCTGCTCGGCTCAGACGTCGCCAATGCGTCGATGTACGATGGCTCGACCGCTTGCTGGGAAGCGATCGTGATGGCGCGCCGCATCACCAAGCGGGGCAAGGCCCTGCTCTCGACCGGCGTTCACCCGCACTACCGTAGCGTCGCGCGCACGATGGCGAAATATACCGGCGACGTTCTGGTCGATGGTGACCCGAGCCTCGAAGCCGGCACCGACTGGGCAGCGCTCGCAGACAGCATCGACAAGGAGACGAGCTGCGTCGTCGTGCAATATCCCGACATCCTCGGCCGCATCGACGACATGACGAAGCTGGCCCAAGCCTGTCAGGCTGCGGGAGCGCTGCTGATCGCGGTCGTCACCGAACCCGTCGCGCTCGGCCTGATCAAGTCGCCCGGCGAAATGGGCGCCGATATCGTGGTGGGGGAGGGGCAATCGCTCGGCGTCGGCCTCCAGTTCGGTGGGCCCTATGTCGGCCTCTTTGCGTGCAAGACCAAATATGTGCGCCAGATGCCCGGCCGCCTCTGCGGAGAGACCGTCGACGCCAATGGCAAGCGCGGCTTCGTGCTGACGCTGTCGACGCGCGAGCAGCATATCCGCCGCGAGAAAGCGACGAGTAATATCTGCACCAATTCAGGGCTCTGTGCGCTGGCCTTCAGCATCCATATGACATTGCTCGGCGAAGCGGGCCTGCGCCGGCTCGCGGCGATCAACCATGGCCGGGCCAAGGCGGCCGCCGCCGAACTGGCCAAGGTTCCGGGCGTGTCGGTGATGAACGACAGCTTCTTCAACGAGTTCACACTGCTGCTTCCGACCGCGGCGCGCCCCGTGATTCACAAGCTGGCCGAGAAGGACATATTGGGCGGCGTCTCGCTCGGCCGTCTCTATCCCGACAACGCCGGCCTCGAAAACGGCCTCGTCGTCGCCGTGACCGAAACCGTGACCGAGGCGGACATTGCCGCCTTCGCCGCGGCCCTGAAGGAGGTGCTGGCATGACCGCGCTCAATCGCGCCGGCTGGCGCCCCGAAATGAACGCTGCCGGTGGCGCCGACGACAATGTCACCTTCACCGGTAACCGCGCGCTGATGCTCGAAGAGCCGTTGATCTTCGAAATCGGCGGCGCCGACACCACCGGCGTCGACTTCGACGAGGACGCGCCCGGCGCCGACCTCGGCGCGCTCGCGCGTTCCGCGCCGATCGGCCTGCCGGGGCTCAGCGAGTCCGAAACGGTGCGCCATTATACGCGGCTGTCGCGTCAGAATTACGCGATCGACCTCGGCCTCTTCCCGCTCGGCAGCTGCACGATGAAGCACAACCCGCGCCTCAATGAAAAGGTCGCGCGGATGCCGGGTTTCGCCGACGTCCACCCGCTCCAGCCGCAGGAAACGGTGCAGGGCGCCTATGCGGTGATCCACCAGCTCGCCGAATGGCTGATCACGCTCACCGGCATGCACAGCGTCGCGATGTCGCCCAAGGCGGGGGCGCATGGCGAATTGTGCGGTATCCTCTGCATCAAGGCAGCGCTCGAAGCGCGCGGAGAAGACCGCCGCGTCATTCTTGTCCCCGAAAGCGCGCACGGCACCAACCCGGCGACCGCGGCCTTCGCGGGCTTCACCGTCGAGGATATTCCGGCGACCGAGGCGGGCCGCGTCAATCTCGAAGCGTTGAAGGCGCGTCTCGGCCCCGATGTCGCGGGGGTGATGATCACCAACCCCAACACCTGCGGCCTGTTCGAGCGCGACATGAAGGCGATCTCGGACGCGGTCCATGCGGCGGGCGGCTATGTCTATTGCGACGGCGCCAATTTCAACGCGATCGTCGGCCGCGTTCGCCCCGGCGACCTGGGCGTCGATGCGATGCACATCAACCTCCACAAGACCTTCTCGACCCCGCACGGCGGCGGCGGCCCGGGCTCGGGTCCGGTTGTGTTGTCGGAAGCGCTCGCACCGTTCGCGCCGCTCCCCTTCGTGACGAAGCAGGGCGATGCGTTCCGCCTGATCGAAGAGGAGAGCGCAGGCGAGGATCATCCGCAGAGCTTTGGCCGCATGACCGCCTTCCACGGCCAGATGGGCATGTTCACGCGCGCGCTGACCTATATCCTCAGCCACGGCGCCGACGGCTTGAAGCAGGTCGCCGAGGATGCGGTGCTCAACGCCAATTATGTGCTGCGCAGTCTTGAAGGCGTGCTCGACGCGCCGTTCGCCGCCTCGGGCCCGTGCATGCACGAGGCGCTGTTCAGCGATAAGGGGCTTGCCGAAGGCTTCTCGACGCTCGACATCGCCAAGGGGCTGATCGACGAGGGCTATCATCCGATGACCGTCTATTTCCCGCTCGTCGTCCATGGCGCGATGCTCGTCGAGCCGACCGAGACCGAATCGAAGGCGGCGCTCGACCAGTTCATCGGCGCGCTGCGCAGCATCGCGATGCGTGCGAAGAACGGCGACCCTGCGTTGAAGAGCGCACCGCATTTCGCGCCGCGCGCGCGGCTTGACGAAACGCTCGCGGCGCGCAAGCCCGTGCTGGCGTGGGAGGGGTGATCGCCGACATCGGCAAATGGGGGAGATTGAGATGAGCTGGGATAGTCTGTTTCTGCTGGCAAACTACTGGGCGTTCGCCGCATGGATCGCGCTCGCCTTTCTGCCGCGCGGGCCGAAGACACTGGCGCTCATCCTCTATCTCGGCGTCGCGCTCCTCTGTCTGGCCTACACCGTGCTGATCGTCGGTTTCCTCACGGGCGGCATCGATGCGGGCGGGGCGGGCGGCGGCGATTTCACGACGCTCGCTGGCGTGATGAAGCTGTTCGACAGCCCCGGCGGGGCGACGCTCGGCTGGGTTCATTATCTTGCCTTCGACCTGTTCACCGGCATGTGGATCGCGCGCGATGCCGACCAGAAGGGCTTCAGCCGTATCGTCCAATTGCCCATCCTGTTCCTGACGCTGATGGTCGGGCCGGTCGGCCTGTTCGCCTGGCTGATCGTCCGTGAGCGGCGCGCGCGGGCACAGGCGAAAAAATGACGTCGCAGCCGTGGATGCCCGGCGACGGCGGCGAGGCGGACAAGCGCCACGCCCCCGCCACGCTGCGCAATCGCGATGCGATCGCGGCCGTACTCGCCGACTGGCTGCCCGCATCGGGGACAGTGCTTGAAGTCGCGAGCGGATCGGGTGAGCATGCCGTCCATTTCGCCTCGACCTTCGCGCACCTCGACTGGCAGCCGAGCGATCCCGATCCCGCCGGACTGACGTCGATCGCGGCTTACCGCGCAGAAGCCGCGCTCCCGAATTTGGGGGCGCCCGTCGCGCTCGACGCGTCGGCGTCCCAATGGCCGATCGAGCGCGCCGACGCGATCCTCTGCATCAACATGGTCCACATCAGCCCGCGGGAAGCGACGCTTGGCCTGTTCGCGGGTGCGGCCAGACTGCTCGCCCCCGGCGCGCCGCTGATCCTCTATGGCCCTTATACCGAACCCGATGTGCCGACCGCAGAGAGCAACCTTGCCTTCGACGCCAGCCTGCGGAGCCGCGATCCGGCTTGGGGGCTGCGCGATGCCGACGCGGTCAAGGCGGCCGCCGCCGACGCCGGCATTGCCTTCACCGAGCGTCGCGCGATGCCCGCGAACAATCTGATGCTGCTCTTCCGCCGCACCTGACGGACCTGACAGGATCGGCGATCGGCGCTTTACCTCGCGCCCGCAGCCGCTAGCGTTCCTCCAATTGCGCGCAAAAGACGCGATTCGAGGAGAGAGAGGCGATGGGCCGCGACGTTTCGGAACTGTTTACGTTCGACGAATTCCTGACCCACTGGGCCGCCGAGCGGCCCGACCGGGTGGCGCTGCGCGAAGAGGATCGCGTCTACAGCTATGCCGAACTCGACGAACTGACCGCGCTGGCGGCGTCGGCGCTGATCGCGGCGGGGCTGCAGAAGGGCGACCGGATCGCGTGGATCGGCAAGAACAGCGATCTTTATTTCACGCTCTTCTATGGCGCGGCGCGCGCCGGCATCGTGATGGCACCGATCGGCTGGCGTTTGTCGCCCACCGAATGGGCGTTCATCGTCAATGATACGCAGGCGAAGATGGTCTTCGCCGGACAGGGGTTCGAGGGACTGGCGGATCAGCTTGCTGGCAAGCTTGCGAACGATCCGGCGATCGTAGGCGCGACCGACGCATGGGCGATGATCGAGGGTGCGGCGCGCATCCCCTTCGAACCGTCGGGCGCGAACGACGCGGTGCTCCAGCTTTATACCTCGGGAACCACGGGCAACCCCAAGGGCGCCGTCCTCTCGAACCGCAACCTCTTCGCGCTCCGTAAGCATTCGAGCACGCTCGACATGCCCTACACCAAATGGGACGATGACGAGGCGGTGCTGGTTGCGATGCCGTGCGCGCATATCGGCGGCACCGGGCTCGGCATCATGGCGCTCGCGGCGGGACTCCCCGGTATCATCCTCGCCGAATTCAATCCCGACGGGGTGTTCGACGCGGTCGAGCAGCATGGCGTGACGCGCTTTTTCATGGTCCCCGCGGCGCTCCAGATGCTGCTGATGCACCCGCGCTGCGCCAGCGTCGATTACAGCCGCCTCAAATATATCCTCTATGGCGCCGCGCCGATCCCGCTCGAACTGCTGCGCCAGTGCATCCAGGTCTTCGGTGCCGATTTCATCCAGGCTTATGGGATGACCGAGACCACCGGCACCATCTCGATGCTGCCGCCCGAGGATCATGATCCGGCGGGCAATGCGCGGATGCGCTCGGCCGGCAAGGCGCTGCCCGGGGTCGAAATCGTCATCCTCGGTCCTGACGGCCAGCCGGTTCCGACGGGCGAGGTCGGCGAAGTCGTGACGCGTTCGTCGAACAATATGCTGGGCTATTGGAACCTGCCCGACGCGACCGCGAATACGATGACCGACGACGGCTGGATCCGCACCGGCGACGCGGGCTATCTTGATGCCGACGGCTATCTTTTCATCCACGACCGGATGAAGGACATGATCATCACCGGCGGCGAGAATGTCTATCCCGCCGAGGTCGAAAGCGCGATCTTTGGCCATCCGGCGGTTCAGGAAGTCGCGGTGATCGGCATCCCCGATCCGAAATGGGGCGAGACGGTGAAGGCGGTGGTTGTCGCCAAACCCGGCACCGGCGTCGAGGAGGCCGACATCATCGCTTGGGCGCGCGAACGCATCGCGCCCTTCAAATGCCCGCGCAGCATCGACGTGATCGAGGCGCTGCCGAGGAACGCGAGCGGCAAGATTTTGCGCAAGGACCTGCGTGCGCCCTATTGGGAAGGCTATGAGCGGATGGTGAATTGAGTGGCCGCCAACCACCGCAAGTAGTTGCCAGCCCAAATGCACTGGAAATGGCTCCATTTGCGGTTGGCACATCGACGGTGAGAATGTGAAAGCCAACCTCATCGCCGCCCCATAAATTGGCCCCACATCCGGCCTTTCACGCGACCTACACCCCCGAAAGGCCGATGCGTTTTCCTCGTTGGCTTTGCCATGCACGGGGGGCACGGAGGGCTTCACCTTATAGGTGGAGCCCTTTCCGTTAAGCGGAGGCTGTCTGCCGCTGCCGCGCGCGCCGGAAACCCTCGCGCGCCGTGCAGCGGCCCAGCCACGCCTTGGTCCCATCGCCCAGCACATCGTCGGCGCCCAAAGTCGTCGCGAGGAAGGCGGCATAGCCGATCACGATGTCGGCGATGGTGAAGCGCCCCGCGACCAGCCACTCGCGCCCGTCGCCCAGCGCCGCCTCGATGCTTTTCGCGCGGCCGCCGAAGAAGGCTTTGTAATCCGCGACTGCTTGGCTCAGCCGCCGCTCCTCGGGCTCGACGCGCGTGTAGCGGATCATGATCGCGAGCGGGAAGGTGAGGGTCGCGTCGCTGCGGTGCAGCCAGTTGCGATAATCCCAATAATCCGCCTCGTCACGGCGCACCTCGAGCGGCGTCCCCTCGGCGATGCGTTCGCAGATCGCCGCCGATTCCGTCATCAGCCGGCCGTCCTCGACCCAGCCGGGGATCGTCATCAGCGGGTTCACCGCGCGATAATCGGGCTCGAACGCGCGCGGCGGGAATTTCAGCAGCCGGAGGTCGACGTCGATCCCCGCTTCCTCGACCGCCCACAGGCAGCGCAGCGAGCGCGCGTCGGGACAATGATACAGGATAGGGCGCGTCATGCTGCAACCTCCTTCGGCCGCGCGATATGGCGGCGATGCTCGCGCCATGCGATGAACAGGCCCGAGGCGATGATGAGCGGGGCGCCGACCCAGGTCGTGTCGGCCGGCAGGGTGCCAAAGAACCACCAGCCGGCGGCGATCGCCCAAAGCAGGCTCGAATAATCCATCGGGATCACCACCGACACGGGCGCGAGGCGCAGCGCGCCGGTCAGCGACATCTGGACGACCGCGCCCAGGAAACCGAGCCCGATCAAGAGCAGCCATTCGTGGCCGCTATGCGGCGTGATGACGAAGGGCAGGGCGATGCCGAGCGGGATCATCGACAAGAGGCTGAACCAGAAGACGATCGTCGCGGCATTTTCGGTGCGGCCCAGGTCGCGCACCGCAATCGTGATCAGCGCCGTCATGATCGCGCCGGTCAGCGCGACGAGCGTGCCGACGCCGTGCGTCCCGCCGAAGCCGCCCGCGAAGCCCGAAAGCGGGTCAAGCACGACGAGCACGCCGACGAAGCCGACGATCACCGCGCTCCAACGCTGCCACCCCGTCGCCTCGCCGAGCAGCAGCGCCGCGAAAATGACCGCGAAGATCGGCACCGAGAGGCTGATGGTCGTCGCCTCGGCCATCGGCAGCAGGATCATCGCGCCGAAATTGCACGCCATGCCGGTCAGGCCCATCAGCATGCGCCGCGCGTGCGCGCCGATCCGCTGCGTCCTGAGCGATGAGAGGCTGCCCGTCGCCACCACCCATGCCAGCAGGAAGGGCAGCACGAGCGCCTGTCGCCAGAACAGGCTTTCGACGACATGGATTCCCGCCGCGTCGATCTTTTTGACCAGCACGAACATCAGCGACAGGCTGACCATCGCGAGCAGCCGCAGGGCGATCCCGCCCAGATAATGCTGCGGAGGTCCGTCGAACGGGGTGGATGATGGCGCGTCGCTCATGCGAAATCGCGCATATCAGTCCGGCTCGCACGCGCAAGCCGTCATCCCCCTTGCCCCGTCCCTCCAATCGGGCTAGTGGCGCACTCCGGCCTAGGGGTATAGCTCAGTTGGTAGAGCATCGGTCTCCAAAACCGAGGGTCGCGGGTTCGAGTCCTGCTGCCCCTGCCAGGACCGCGTCCCAGGACGTCCCAGAGAGGCCCAGCGCGTCTCTCGAAAATCAGAAAATCAGCGGGTTATGAGTAAGGGACGTCCCATGATGTCCCCCCCCTGCTCCCCTTGCAGTTTGAGTCGATTGTTGGTGTCAAATGGCGCTGACTACCAACACTGGTGAGCCTGGGAATCGAACTCGCGACGTGTCGGGTAGGAGGTAGCAACATGTTTACCAACGTTGCCATCGACGCCTTCAAGCCAGCCGGGAAGCCATACAGGAAGGTGAACGGGACGAGTTCGAAAATCTCGATGGGCCCGAACCAGTGTGGCGCCTCTCGCCTGAGCGAATGAAAATGCGATCAGAGCACTTGGTTCGCTACGGCGGCAAGCGCTGGGCCTGCTCGACGAAATCCGCGATCTCAATGTGTATCGTGCTGCAGGCAATATGCGCTTGGGCCGTTATCTTTTCCCGGCGCCAATTGCGAAGACGCTGGTGATCAGCGAAAATCGAATGATCGACATCATGTACCGGATGGCGCTTCGCGGAAAGGCTACCGTCCAAGGCTTTCGTGGCCTCGCAAGCACAGTTCTCAACGGTTGTGCCGCGCTTTATTTCATATGTTTTCGTATAAAATTGCTTGATTCAGAAAATGGACGAATCGAATATGGTTGAATATCGGTAATTTCGACGACCTTTTTCTTGGGGACTTTTCTGAACCTCTTAGGCCGATGTCAGCGGCTATGTCCGGCGGGCTGGCCGATTGTCTTGATTTTACCGATAATGAGTTCATAATCAGCAAGTCTTGCGATTAGTAACCAGGCACGCCGGAGGATGATTTTTCGGGTGTTGCTTGGCCAGGCCGTAGGGGGCCCCGCTGCCGAACAGTATCACATGCGCGTCCTGATCATAGAGGATAACAGCCGTCTGGCGGCGCTCATTTCCGAGGGTATAGCTCGGCACGGATTTAGCGGGGACGGTGTGGCGAGTATCGACGAAGCCGAAGATTCGCTCGCCAGCGCGACCTATGATGCGGTTATTCTGGATCTGGGGCTCCCTGACGGTGACGGACTTGACTGGCTGCGCCGCGAAAGGCCGAAACGACCGCTCCCGCCCGTTTTGATCCTCACCGCGCGCGATGGCATGGGCGATCGTGTCGCCGGCCTTGACGCGGGGGCCGACGACTATCTTGTCAAGCCCGTCGAAATGGAGGAGCTGGCTGCCCGACTCCGCGCGCTCCTGCGCCGTCCGGGAACGCGCGAGCTGCCGGTCATCCGGGCCGGAAGGCTGGCGTTCAACGTGGCGACGCGAACGGCTCGGAGCGGCGACCATGCTATCCCGCTGACACGTCGCGAAGCCGATTTGCTGGAGTTGCTCATTCGCCGGGCCGGCACCGTCGTTCGGCGGTCGTCGATCGAAGACGCATTGTATCGCTTTGACGAACCGGTGACGCCGAATGCGGTCGAGGCGACCGTGTCCCGGCTCCGCCACAAGTTGAGCGAAGCCGATCGTCCGGACATGCTCATCACGGTCCGGGGAATGGGCTATTTACTCAGGGATTGCGGAGATTAAGGCGCCGCATTCGGTCTCGCGCCGCCTGACGCGTGGTCTCGCCTGGACGGGGGTGTTCGGGGGCCTTGCGCTGATCATCTTTGTCAGCTTTGATGTGGAGGTTATGCTCGAGCAGAGGACCGCAGCGGACGGCTGGCGGGGCGAATGGCTTGAAATCGGCGAGCATGTCGTCCTGCCGCTTCTCTTGCTGATGGTGCCGATGTTTTTCGCCGCGAGATGGGTTATTCGAACATCGCTCGCTCCGTTGGGCGCGGCGGCCGCACACATGGATTCGGTGCTCGGCACCGACCGCGGATTTCGCGTGAATCTCGACGAATTCCCGCTCGAGGTTCAGCCATTCGCGCGCGCGCTGAACGATCTTCTGGCGCGCCTTGATGATGCGGCCGGGCAGCGCGAGGCCTTTGCCGCCAATGTGGCCCACGAACTCCGAACGCCATTGGCAATACTGATGATCGAACTCGACCGGTTGGGATCGCCAGATGCTCACCGGCTGAAAAAGGATGTGGCGGCGATGAAGCGGCTTGTCGGCCAGATCATGATGATGGCCCAGATGGACGTTTATCTGGAGGCGCCAATCCCCCGAAGCCGCATTTCCCTTCCCGACGTCGCGATGGAAGTGGCAAACCGCTTTGCGCCGCTGGCGGCGGAGCAGGGCAGACATGTGGCGTTGGCGGTCGAAGGCAAGCCGATGGTTTCGGGAATCAGGGAGACGCTTGCGGCAGCGCTTTCAAACCTGTTGGAAAATGCGTTGCGGGTGACCCCCGAGGGCGGGACGGTTGTGATCTCTATCGGTCCCGACGCCCGACTATGTGTAAGGGACGAGGGGCCCGGCTTGTCGGCGGCGGAACTGGCCGCGCTCCGTCATCGGTTTGCTCGCGCCGATCACGCCAGCGTGGGGGGGGCGGGGCTTGGCCTTGCGATCGTGGCGCGGATCGCAGAAATCCACCACGCCGCATTGGTGACGGATCCTCATCGAAGAGAAATATGTCTGCTATTTCAAGATGACGAACATTTAGTGGGATCGGGCGCTCTCGATCGGAACTGATCGTCAGGTTGGCGTCAGCTTGGGGGCATAGGCTCAACTTTGACCGAATCGTTTCATAATTGGAGAAAAGCCTTCCTGCACGGGTCGCGGCGGCGGGAAAAGGTCAAGCGGGAGTATGTTTGTCGGCGCGTGCCTAGGCAAGTACCCGTGGGGGGCAAATCCGTGGCGAAAGAAACATGTGAGATTTTGGTTGCGGATAGCCATCCGCTTTGCCGCGAAGGCCTGACCACGCTTTTTTCGCGAAATCTCGGTCGATCCGACCTGGTCGAAGCCTGGGACTTTCCGTCCGTCATCGCCACGATTGCGGCGCGCCGGTCGATCGGCCTTGTAACCATCGATCTCGGCCTGCCGGGAATGCACAAGCGCGAGGGCTTGCGCGATTTGCGCGTCAAATATCCCGAGGTCCGCATTGTCGTGGTAACCGCGTCCCGCGACCGCGAAATCGTGCTCGACGCGCTGGGCGCTGGCGTCCACGGCTATATTCCAAAAGATTTTTCGGTCCACGAAATGGCGGAAGCGTTAAGCAAGGTGCTGGCGGGGCAGATTTATGTTCCTCCGTTTCTTTCCGACCTGAATGTCCGCAAGGCGAATGTCGCGGAGGAGGAGGGCGGCGCACACGAGACGGCGCTGACCGGACGCCAGTTCGAAGTGCTGCACCTCCTCGCGGCTGGGCGCTCGAACAAGGAAATTGCCCGGCTTCTTTGCATCGCGGAGGGAACGGTCAAGGTCCATATTGCCGCGGCCTTTCGTATGCTGGGTGTCCATAACCGGGTCAGCGCTGTGGCGGTGATGCAGGCGCGGGCGTTCAACGGCAGTCCCGACCAGAAATATCTGCCTGGCCTTATCGAAGAGAGCCGCGGAAAGCCGATGTTGCAACGCAACTTCAGCGGGCTGTCCCAGATATATTACAGGCGTTGAACCAGGCTTCACCGTCACGCGCCGGCGCAGCGCGAAACCAGATTTCTTCCGTTCTTCCTTTGCTTTGCTGACTTGTCGTCGGAATTTCGCACGCGTCTTCGCTGATCGCTCACTATATATAAAGTACTATGTCTATTGCGACACAGTTATATTGCAGACGAATATAGAATTGCGGAAACGGAATAGGTCGCCCGTCCAACTCGACTATGATGCTTAATCAGCCATAACTTACACCCACAAGATCCCGCAGATCGACAGCGTATCGCGAGTCGAAAGCCGTGCCGTAAAGTGAGCGGTGCGCGCGGGTTTATTGCAGGGAGGTAAACATGGTCACCTATATCCGCAGCGATCTCGAATTCATTCTGGACCAGATCAAGATCGCCGAAGCGCATGCTGCTGGCCAACCGCTTTACGGGCCGGGCGGACTTGTTCCGGCGTACAATCTTTCTTTCGGATTGCGCACGGTCGATGGCAGCAACAACCATCTGCTCCCTGGCCAGGAACAATGGGGCGCGGCCAACGTGCCGTTTCCCACGCTGCTGGATCCGGTGTACCGCCCTGCCGACGGGACGTCTTTTGACCCCGACGGGCCGGGTCCGGCTCCGGCGATGCCGACGCAGGCGGACTATAGTCCGTCGAACGACCCGAACTCGCTCGTCTTCGATGCCAGCCTGCGGACGATCTCCAACCTGCTGGTCGACCAGACGCTGGGCAATCCGGCAGCCATTCTCGAGGGGCTGGCCCGGGCGGGCAGCGCCGATCCGCTGCTTGACCTGCCGGCGATCACGGCGATCTATCAAACCTTCAAACCGGCCTCCGACGCCGAATATCAGGCGCGTGTCGTGATGCAGAACGCGCAGACGGCTGCGACCCTGGTCGACGATGGTTTGCCTGGTGAAACAGCGGCGGAAACCGCCGCGCTCGCTGCGCTCGCCGCTGCAACGGCGGCGCACGACGTGACCGTTACCGACCTCGATGCCGCGCGCGTGGTGCGCGACGCCGCGCTTGAGCCTTACGGCCTCGCGATGGACGGCGACAATGTCCATCTACCCAATATTTCGCCCGACGGCGGCCTGTCGGCCTCCTTCAACTCGTGGTTCACCCTGTTCGGGCAGTTCTTCGATCATGGGCTCGACCTCATCAACAAGGGTGGCAGCGGCACCGTCTTCATTCCGCTGGAACCCGACGATCCGCTCTATGTTCCGGGCAGCCAGACCAACTTCATGGTGCTGACCCGCGCCACGGTTTCCGCCGGCACCGACGGCATCATGGGAACCGCCGATGATGTGCGGCCGATCAACACGACGACTTCCTACGTCGATCAGAACCAGACTTATGCGTCGCACGCGTCGCATCAGGTTTTCCTGCGCCAATATACGCTGAACGCCGATGGACATCCGGTCGCGACCGGCAAGCTGATCGAGGGCGCCGGCGGCTCGCCCGGCGGCATGGCGACCTGGGGTGAAGTCAAGGAACAGGCGCTGATGCTCGGCATCCTGCTGACCGACCAGGACGTGGGCAAGGTGCCGCTGTTGCGGACCGACGCCTATGGCAACTTCATTCCGAACGCCGCGGGCTATGCGCAGGTTATCACCGGCATCGGCATCGACGGAATTCCGAACACGGCCGACGACGTCGTGATTTCGGGAACGCCGTTGGCGCCTGTAAGCCTGGATACCGCGATCCGCACCAACAGCGCGTTCCTCGCCGACATCGCCCACACCGCGGTACCGAACGGCATCGAAGACGGCGACATCACGATCGGGCTGCTGAACCCCGGCAACAACCCGCTGGTTTATGACGACGAGCTGCTCGACGCCCACTTCATGGCGGGCGATGGGCGTGTGAACGAGAATATCGGTCTGACCGCGGTGCACCATGTGTTCCATGCCGAACATAACCGGCTCGTCGAACATACCAAGGAGGTGACGCTTGCCGATGCGGCGCAAATGCTCGCCGACGGCGCGACGCAGGCCGAAGCGGTGGCGTTCCTCAACGAATGGCTGGTCGACGATGTCGCCTCGGTTCCTGTCGGCGCGGCGGCGATCGACGCGCTGGTGTGGGACGGCGAACGCCTGTTCCAGGCCGCGAAATTCGGCACCGAGATGCAGTATCAGCACCTCGTGTTCGAGGAATTCGCGCGCAAGATCCAGCCGCAGGTCGATCCGTTTGTCGTCCCCGACGGCTTCGACACGACGATCAATCCGGACATCGTCGCCGAATTCGCGCATGTCGTATACCGGTTCGGCCACTCGATGCTGACCGAAGACATCGACCGGTTCGGTCCGACCTTCGTGTCCAACGACATCAGCCTGATCGAAGGCTTCCTCAATCCCACGGCTTTCAACGGGGTTGACGGCGCCATCGAAGACGGGCTGGCGGCGGGTGACATCATCCGCGGCATGACCCGTCAGGTCGGCAACGAGATCGACGAATTCGTTACCAGCGCGCTGCGCAACAACCTGTTGGGCCTGCCGCTCGACCTCGCGACGATCAACCTCGCGCGTGGCCGCGACACCGGCGTCCCATCGCTGAATGCGGCACGCCGCGAATTCTATGAGGCGACCAACAATGACGCGCGGCTGAAACCCTATGAGAGCTGGGTCGATTTTGCCGGCAATCTCAAGAATGAGGCGTCGATCATCAACTTCATCGCGGCTTATGGCCTGCATCCCCTGATCGTCAATGAAACGACGGTGGAAGGGAAGCGTAACGCGGCGATGGAAATCATCTTCGGTACCGATCTCGGCGTCGGCGCCGCCGGTGTGCCTGCGGATGCCGCGGATTTCCTCAATGGGGAAGGTGCCTGGGCGAGCGGCCCGGGTGGCGTCACCACGACCGGGCTCGACAATGTCGATCTCTGGATCGGCGGCCTCGCCGAGAAGATACTGCCCTTCGGCGGCATGCTCGGTTCGACCTTCAACTTCGTTTTCGAAGTGCAGATGGAGCAGCTCCAGAACGGCGACCGCTTCTATTATCTGCAACGCCTCGACGGCTTGCACCTGTTCGGAGAGATGGAGGCGAACAGCTTCGCCGCGATGATCATGCGCCATACCGACGCGACTCATCTGCCGTCGGACGTCTTCTCGACCCCGGGACTGATCCTCGAGGTCGATCCGACGCGGCAGTTCAATGATCTGGACGGCGATGGCGATCTTGAAAGCGCGGATCCGAGCGGCGGCGGCATCCTGACCCCGCTCGTCGTCCGCAACAACCCGGGGACCGCAGGCCCGGACACCAATTATCTGCGCTATACCGGCGATGAACATGTCGTTCTGGGCGGTACCGAGGGCGCGGATATCATCATCGCCAGCGAAGGCGACGATACAATCTTCGGCGACGGCGGCAACGACACGCTCGAAGGCGGTGCGGGGAACGACATCATCAATGCCGGGGCGGGGGACGATGTCGTCCGCGACCTTGGCGGCGACGACAACATCAAGCTCGGCGACGGCCATGACGTGCTCAATACCGGTCCGGGCCTCGACTTGGTGCTGGGTGGTCGCGGCCAGGATTTTATCGTCCTTGGCACCGATGCGGGTTCGGAAGTCTTTGCGGGTGAAGGCAATGACTTCATCCTGGGCAACCTGACCGCCGAGCGCATCCTCGGCAACGAAGGCGACGACTGGATCGAGCATGGCACGTTCGACGGCGCGCCGGGCGACAATTTCGATGAGATTTTCGCGCAGGACGGCGTGGTCGGCCATGACGTCTTCTTCGGCCTTGGCGGTTTCGACGAGTTCATCGCCGAAGGCGGCGACGATATCATGGTTGGGAGTCCCGGGCGCGGCAAGATGGCCGGCATGTCCGGATGGGACTGGGCGATCTACAAGGACAATAGTTCGGGCGTCGATGCCGACCTGACGCGCGGGATCGTATTCGACGAGAATCCCACGCCGCCGATCAATGCGACGCAGGACGCCTTTGAAAGCGTCGAAGGGCTCTCGGGTTCGCGGTTCAACGACATTCTGGCGGGCTCCGACGTCACCGCGGCCGAACGCGCGCCGTTCGATCCCGACCCGGCCCTCAGCGGATCGGAAGGCTATCGGGGGAGCAACCTCGACGCCGCCGGCATCGCCCGGGTCGCCGGGCTCCAGGCCGTGGTTGGTGCGGGCGTCACGTCCTACAACGCCGGCGACATCATTCTCGGCGGCGACGGCAGCGACCTTATCCGGGGTAACGCCGGGGATGATATCATCGATGGCGACAAATGGCTGAACGTTCGGATCAGCGTTCGCGAGAACATTGGCCCCGATGGCGGGACCGGCGCGGAAATCGCGACCGCCGACAGCATGTCGCAGCTGGTGACGCGGATGTTCAACCGGACGTTCAATCCGGGACAGCTGGTCATCGTCCGAGAAATCCTGACCGACACCACGGCGGGCGACACGGATATTGCCGTGTTCTCCGACGTCCGAGCCAATTACGACATCATCTACAATGCCAATGGCACGATCAGCGTGGCGCATGCGCGCGGTACGCAGCTCGATGGCACCGACAATTTGCGCAACATCGAACGTATGCGCTTCTCGGACATCGAAATCGGCGTCAATCAGCCGGCAACCGGCCAGCCGGTGATCAGCGACCTGACGCCGAGAGAAGCGCTGCAACTGACCGTCAACACGGCGGCGATTGCCGATGCAAACGGGCTCGGCGCCTTCGGCTACCAATGGCAGCAGTCGATCGACGGCGTGACATGGGGTAATATTGCCGGAGCAACCGCGGCGACGTTCACCCCGGACGATAATCCCGGCCTTGTTTTCGGCGATCAGGCCGGCCTCCGGCTGCGCGTCGCGGTAACCTTTACCGACGGCGGCGGTACGGTCGAACAGGTCGTATCCGACGCCACGGGGCCGACCGGCGTGAATTGGGCCGGCAACGGGGGCAATAATACGCTCAACGGCACGGCCGGCGATGATTCCGGTAGTGGCGGAGGCGGTAACGATACGATGTCGGGGAACGCCGGCGTCGATGTGTTGAACGGCGGCGCTGACAATGACACGCTGTCGGGCGGCCTCGGCAACGACACGCTCCGCGGCGATGCGGGGAATGACCTGATGACGGGGGGTGCCGGCAACGATAGCGTCTACGGCAATGCCGGCACCGATACGGCGATATTCGTCGGCGGGATCGCGAACTTCGGAATCGACTCCAACGGCACAACGATCGTCGTCACCGACAATACAGGCGCCGAGGGCGTTGACTCGGTGCTCTCTACTGAAGTGCTTCGGTTCAACGGCGTCAATTACACCGTCGTGACCGGAACCGTCGGCAACAACAATAATCTGAACGGCGCGGCCGGCGCTGCGGGCTCGCAGGCGGTGTTCGGACTGGGCGGTGCCGATACGATCAACGGTGGGGGTGGAAACGACTATCTCCATGGCGGCGCCGGAGCCGATACCGTGACGCAGACCGGAAGCACCGGCGGCCGGGATATTGTCGATGGCGGGGCCGGAACGGACACCTATGTCCTGAATGGCGCTGCCGGAGCGGAGACTTTCCGCATCTATGCCAAGGCGGCAGCCGAGGCGGCGGGCATGACAGGCCTCAACGCGAACACGGAAATCGTCATCACGCGCAACGGCACGTCGAATGCGCAGATCGTGGCCGAACTCGACAATATCGAAGAAATCAACGTCAACGCGCTCAACGTGTCGTCGCCGGGAGGAATCCCCCCTGGCGGTGGGGGTGCGAACGGCGGCGATTCGATCCTCGTCATCGGCGATTTCAATCCCACCAGCCTCAACTTCAATACGATTACCGTCAACGGCGGACGAGGCGCGGACACCGTCGATATATCCGGATTGAACTCCGACCATCGGCTCGTGTTCAATACCGGCGGTGGTGCGGATCGGTTTATCGGCGATGCCCGGCCGCAGGATGTGGTCAATGCCGGCAATGGCGGTGGCGGCGGGTTCGCTCCGCGGCAAGAAGGCCCCTTCCAGCTAATCCGGACGCTGCTCGACGACTGGATGGATCATGGCCGAGCGGGTCTCCGCAACCATTTCGACGCGGACTATCCGTTTGCATAAAGATCTTGGCGCCGGGACCTCCCCCCCGGCCCGGCGCCACTTTTTTCGATAATCAGGGAGGATTTACATGCGCCTGTTCTGGATGCGCGTTCCACCAGCATTGTCCGAAGCCGTCCGCGCCTGTCGGACTCACTTCATCCTCGCGGCAACATTCAGTGCGCTGATCAACATCCTGTATCTCGCACCCACCATCTACATGATGCAGGTCTATGACCGGGTTGTGCCGACCAACGGTGTGTTGACGCTGATCGTCATCACCGTCGTCGTGGGCGTCGCGATCGCAACGTTGTCGATGCTCGATGCGGTCCGCGTGCGACTGATGACGCGCGCGTCGCTGCGCCTCGACCGGCTGCTTTCCGGCGAGATACTGGACCGGCTGCTCGCTCGATCCCGCGCGCTGCCCGGTGCGCCTTCGACCCAACAGGCGATGCGTGAGTTCGACTTGCTGCGTCAGTCGCTTGCGGGACCGGCCGCGACCGCGCTGTTCGACGTCCCGTGGACGCCCTTGTATTTTCTGGTCGCGTTCCTCATTCACCCGATTTTGGGGTTGCTGGTGTTCGCTGCGGGCAGCTTGCTGGTCACGCTTGCGATCGTCAACGAAAGGCGCAGCAAGGCAAAGGCCGAAGAAGCGCATCAGGCCAGTGCCGCGGCCTATGAATCGCATGAGGCGATGTTACGCAAGGCCGAGATCGTGCGGGCGCTCGGGATGCGGCGTGCGCTGGTCTCCCGTCATATCCAGCAACGCAGCGTCGGCCTGAATGCCGTCGCCGATCTCCAGTTTTCGGGCAGCCGATACAATTCGCTCGTCAAATTCGTACGGATGTTCATGCAATCCTTCGCATTGGGGGTTGGCGCCTGGCTCGCCATCAATGGGCAAATTTCGGTCGGCGCGATCATCGCCGCCTCGGTGTTGCTCAGCCGCGCCCTGCAGCCGATCGAACAGCTCGTCGGTCTCTGGCCGAGCATCGTCCAGTCGCGCCAGGCCGTTCAGACGCTCGGCAGGCTGTTCGAGCAAGCGACCGGCCCGGTCGCGCGCACCACCTTGCCCGATCCGCAGGGGCAAGTGGAACTCCAGGGGGTTGTCGTTCGCAACGCCGACGGCAGCGCGGTCCTGCTCAAGAATATATCGCTGAAACTCGCACCCGGAGAGGTGCTGGGGGTCGTCGGCCCGTCGGGAGCAGGCAAGACGACGCTGGCGCGCGTCGTTGCGGGCGCTCTCCCGCCCGACCTCGGCGAGATCAGGGTCGATGGCGCCAGCATGGCCGACTGGGATTCCGAACAGCTCGCGCAGCATATCGGCTATCTCCCGCAGGATTGCGGACTGCTGCCCGGAACGATCAGCGAAAATGTCTCCCGCTTCGCCATCGCGCGTGGTGTTCCGCAGGCAGTCGTCGACGAGCAGGTCATGAACGCCGCGCGCATGGCGGGAGTCCACGAGATGATCCTGCATCTCCCCGGCGGTTACGACACCTTTATCGAAGGCCATGGCCACAGGCTGTCGGCAGGACAGGCGCAGCGCGTCGCGCTTGCGCGCGCGCTATATGGCAACCCGCGCATCCTGGTGCTTGACGAGCCCAACTCGGCGCTCGACAGCGATGGCGAGGATGCCCTGTCGAGGGCCATTGGTGCCGCGAAGCTGGATGGCGCGGCGATCATGATCGTCGCCCATCGTGCGGCGGTGCTGGCGAGTGCCGACAAGCTGGCGATCCTCGCCGACGGTGCGATCGTGGGGACGGGGCCACGCGACGAAATCCTCCAGGCTTTGAAGCATTCGGCGGCGAAGCAGAATGTCGTTCCCATCCATGAAGGAGCGCGGCCATGACCGACATGAGCTGGAAGCCGCCGGCCGGGGGCGATCGCCCTTCGGATAATGATGCCGCCGACCGTCCGCATCGCGAAATGCGGATCGGCCTGATCGTCATCGCCTTCTTCTTTGTGGGCCTGCTGGGATGGGCGTCGCTGACCCCTCTCGATGCCGGCGCCTATGCGCCCGGCGTGGTTGCGGTATCGGGCAGTCGGCAGGCGGTTCAGCACCGCGAAGGCGGTATTGTCACCGAACTCCATATTGTCGAGGGGCAAACGGTCACAAAGGGGGAGCCGCTGCTGACAATCTCGGCATCGGAGCTGGTGGCCGCCGAACGGGGATTGACGGGCGAAGTCATCGCGCTGCTGGCGCAGCGCGCGCGTCTGGTCGCCGAACTCGGCGGATTGCAAGGTATCGCCGAACCGGCGGAATTCGCATCGCTGGCGCCCGAGAATCGGGCCCTGGCGGCCGAAGCCTTGCGAGGTCAGCGCCAGCTTTTCGAAGCGCGGCGTAATTCCGTGCAGACACAACGCAACGTATTGCGCCAGCGGATGCGCCAGCATTCGGAGCAGATCAACGGCTACAGCTACCAGATGAATTCCAACAAGGTCCAACAACAGCTGATCGGCGAAGAGCTGGACGGGCTGCGCACCCTGCTTCCGAAAGGCTTTGTATCGATCAACCGGGTCCGCGGCATGGAACGCTCCGCTGCGGAGCTCGACGGTTCCTACGGCGCGTACCGCGCCGACATCGCAAGATCCTCCGAAGCGATCGGCGAGGCGCAGATGCAGATGGTCGGTATCGACAAGCAGATGCTCGAGGAGGTGGCCACGGCCAAGCAGGCCGGGCAGGTTCGTCTCGACGAGTTGCAGCCCAAGCTGATCGCCGTGCGCGAACAGCTTGCCCGCTCGACCGTGCGTGCTCCGGCGAGCGGGCGGGTGGTCGGGCTCAAGATCTTCACGGTCGGCGGCGTCGTTTCGGCAGGTGACATGCTGATGGAGATCGTTCCGCAAGACAGGGCCCTGGTCATCGACGGCAAGGCCTCGCCAACCGATGCCGACGATCTCGCGCCGGGGATGGAAACCCAGATCCGCTTTACCGCGCTCCAGGAGCGCAACCTGCCGATCCTTTTCGGCCAGATTTCCAAAATTTCGGCCGACAGCTTCGAGGATGAGCGCTCGGGCATCCGATATTTCAAGATCGAACTGATTGTGCCGCCCAGCGAGTTGGCGAAACTCCGGCGCGTTCGACGGGACGGCGGGCTTCGCGCCGGCCTGCCGGTCGATATAATGATCCCGTTGCGAAAGCGGACGGCGCTCTCTTACCTCATTGAACCGCTTACCCAAACGCTTTGGATGGCGGGGCGGGAAAATTAAAGCGCGGACATCCCGAGAGTGAGTGCTCTGAAGTGTCGCGCGATGTCCCCTCTCTTTTTCGGCCGCCAAAAACCGCCTGTCCGCCAACGGCCAGGAGTGATCAGCCGTGACCGGACTCCGGTATGCGCCGTCGCTGCGCGGCGCATTCGTCTGCCAGAAAATCGAGCAGGGCTCGCACCGAGGGGAGCAAACCGCGCCGCGACGGAAATACGGCATGGACGATTTCGTTCGAAGGCCTCCAATCGGGCAGCACCGTTACCAGCCGTCCCGCTTGCACATCGTCCCAGACCACCAGGGTCGGCAGCCGCGCGACCCCGGCGCCGGCGAGGGAAGCCTCGCGCAGCGCCGCCATATCGTCGGTGATGAGCCGCGGCCTGTGGCGCACCTCGGCAACGCTGCCGTCGGCATGGGTTAGGCGCCAGCGGTGTTCGCCGCCCGCCGGTCCGAAGTCGAGGCTGGGAACGTCGGTGAGATCGGCGGGAAGCGTGACCGCGCGCTGCTTGAGCAGATGGGGGCTGGCGACGATACGGATCGTGCGCTCGTCGAAGCGACGCATGACAAGGTCGCTCTCGGCGAGCGGCGGCGGGCGGACGCGGATCGCGAGGTCGAACCCTTCGCCGATGACATCGATGCGGCGGTTGGTGCTTTCGACATGGAGTTCGACGTCCGGATGGAGTGCCATGAAGCGTCCGAACAGGGCTCCGAACTGGAAAGCAAGGAGGCCGGTGGGGCAACTAAGACGGACGACACCACATGGCTCGGCGCGGGACTGATCGATGACGGCCTGCGCGCCTTCGGCCTCGACGAGCATGGCAACGCAGTGGCGATAATATTCCTGACCGATTTCGGTCACCGAAAAACGCCGCGTCGAACGCTGGATCAGCCGCACCCCCAACCTGTCTTCGAGCAGGCCGATCCGGCGGCTGACCTTCGATTTCTGCAACCCCAGCGCGCGCGCCGCCGCGGCGAAGCCGCCATGATCGACCGCCCGGACAAAGAGATAGAGGTCGTTGAGATCCTGCATTGTCCTATCAGTAGGACTCTGAGTCCAATTTCGCAATCTTTTGGCGAGATTGCCAAAGAATTATTGTGCATTTCAACAGGCGTCCTCCCTCTGGGGGCGCAGGAGATGCACGATGAAGACGATCCTTGGCACTTACAGCAATCCCAATCAGCATTGGGTCGGCGACGGCTTTCCGGTCCGCTCGCTCTTTTCCTACAACAGCCTCGGCGGGCAGGTGAGCCCCTTCCTGCTGCTCGACTATGCTGGCCCCTACAACTTCGCGCCGACCACCGACCGCCGCGGCGTCGGCCAGCATCCGCATCGTGGGTTCGAGACGGTGACGATCGTCTATGACGGCGAGGTCGAGCATAAGGATTCTACGGGTAACGGCGGTATCATCGGCCCTGGCGACGTCCAGTGGATGACCGCAGCGGGCGGGATATTGCACGAGGAATATCATTCGCCGGCGTTCGCCAAGACCGGAGGCCCGTTCCGCATGGTCCAGCTCTGGGTCAACCTGCCCGCGAAGGACAAGATGGCGCCCGGCGGATATCAGGGGATCACCGCGGCGGACATCCCGACCGTCGAGCTCCCCGATGGCGCGGGTCTGGCCCGGGTGATCGCGGGCGACATGCTCGGTGCGAAGGGCCCGGCGCGGACCTTCACGCCGATCAACGTCTGGGACGTGCGCCTCAACCGCGATGCCGACGTGACGCTCGACCTGCCCGAAGGCCATACCGCGATGCTGGTGGTGCTCGGCGGCCATGTCACCGTGGGCGGCAGCGAGGGCGCGCGCGAGGCCGAGATGGTGCTGCTGAGCCGTGAGGGCGGATCGATCGACATCCGCGCCGACGGCGACGCGACGATCCTCGTGCTGACCGGTGAACCGATCGACGAGCCGATCATCGGCCATGGGCCCTTCGTGATGAACAGCGAGGCGGAAATCCGCCAGGCGATCGACGATTATAACAACGGCAGGCTCGCACCGATCGCGGCCTGACGCGGACCCGGCTCCCTATCCCCCGCCCCCCGGGGGCCGGGTTCTCCGCTCTCCCTTTCCCGATCAGCGGCGGCCGGCGCGCCCGCCGCGACGGCAGGCGACTGCCGAGCTTTTGCGCGTGTCCGAAGACAGGAGAAGACTTATGACAAGCGAAGCCATCCGCGACCCGAAGGCCGATCATCTGCTCACCCCGCAGAATGCGGCCTTCATCATCATCGACTATCAACCGGTGCAGGTGAACTCGATCGCCTCGATGGACCGGCAATTGTTGCTCAACAATATCACGGGCTGCGCGAAGGCGGCGGTCGCCTATGGCCTGCCGATCGTCCATTCGACGGTGAATGTCGAAACCGGCCTCAACAAGCCGCCGGTGCCACCGGTCCGCAAGGCGCTCGCCGACTATCCGACCTATGATCGGACGACGATCAACAGCTGGGAAGATGTCGAGTTCCGGAAAGCGGTCGAGGCGACCGGGCGCAAGAAGCTGATCATGACCGCGCTGTGGACCGAGGCGTGCCTGACCTTTCCGGCGCTCGACGCGCTTGCCGAGGGCTATGAGGTCTATGTCCCGGTCGATGCGGTCGGCGGCACGTCGCTTGCCGCGCATGACGCGGCACTCCGCCGCATCGAACAGGCGGGCGGCAAGATGATTTCGGTCCCGCAGCTCTTCTGCGAACTGCAGCGCGACTGGAAGCGCAGCGATACCGTCCCGGCCTTCATGAACCTGTTCATCGAGACGGGCGGCACCGCCGGCATCCAGTTTTCATACGACAAGGCCGATTGAGCCCCAGCGGCCCGGCGGCGCGGCGATCGTCGCCCGCCGCCGGGTCCCTTGTGAAGGAGAAGACCCGTGACGACCCCCGCCAATTTTAACGGCCAGCGCCCTGTGATCGACCCCGATGACGCAGCGATGCTGCTGATCGATCACCAGAGCGGCCTGTTCCAGATCGTCGCCGACATGCCCTTTCCGGTATTGCGCAATCATGCGTCGGCGCTCGCGAAGATGGCGGCGCTCGCCAAGATCCCGGTGATCACGACCGCCTCTGTGCCTCAAGGTCCGAACGGCCCGCTGATCCCCGAGATCCACGAGAACGCGCCGCACGCCCAATATGTCGCGCGCAAGGGGGAGATCAACGCGTGGGATAATCCCGATTTCGTGGCGGCGGTGAAGGCGACTGGCCGAGGCACGCTGATCATCGCTGGTACGATTACGAGCGTGTGCATGGCCTTTCCGTCGATCAGCGCGGTGCAGGACGGCTACAAGGTTTTCGCGGTCGTCGACGCGTCGGGCACCTATTCGAAGATGGCACAGGAAATCACGCTCGCCCGGGTCGTTCAGGCCGGCGTCGTGCCGATGGACACCGCTGCCGTCGCTTCGGAAATCCAGAAGACATGGCACCGCGACGACGCCGAAGAGTGGGTCAAGGTCTATACGAAGATTTTCCCGCCTTATCTGCTGCTCATCGAAAGCTACACCAAGGCGCAGCAGGTCGCTTCCGATCATGAGGTGCTGGATTCCCAGCGCGGCTAGGCAATCTGAATTCGGTTCACTGAATGGCCGCTTCGTGGGTTTCAGCGTCTCGAAGCGGCCAGTCTACTGGCGGCGAAGTCAAGCCGACACGCGTACAGGGATCACGCAGATTCCGGAAAGTCTGAAATGAATTCGCAATCCGCCGCGTTGGCTAATTGGGAACGCATTGACCGCTTTTGCAGATGCTTTACCTATCCCAAAATTCGGCTTCAAAGGTTCGCGATGTCTTACGCCCATTCAACTCGAATGACCTTTACCAACATGCTTGGTACCCTCGATCACCTCGTCAGCAAGGCCATCGATGCCCGCATGACGGACGATGTGCTTGTTGAGAAGCTTACTGATGACATGTTTCCGCTCGAGTTGCAGTTCAGAGTCGCACTTAACCAGGTGCTTTTGGCGCTCAATCAGGTCGGTGGAAAATCAGTGCCACTCGAAGAAACTCCATATCGGTCACTTGCCGAAATACGCCAACGGATTTCGGTTGTTCGCGCACATGTCGATCACGCCGAGCCGACTGAATGGGCAGACGCCGAGGCGACTGTCGATCTAAAGCTGCCGAATGGTGTTCGCTTTTTGATGTCGTCGGAGGAAGACATTCGAGACTGGATAATGCCGAACTTTTACTTTCACGTGACGATGGCCTACGCCTTGCTCCGCAATGCGGGGCTAGCCATCGGCAAGATGGATTTCATACCACATATGGACCGTCATAAGGTGCCACCTGCGAAGTAGCAGCGCGTTGCCATGGCGCGTTATCGAGCCTCGCCCTTAGCTGGCTGGGAACGTCCGCTTCTCCCGCGTGCAACCCAAAAACTGCCGTTCCGTTGTCGGCCAGTTGAGCTGGGCGAGCGAACGACGGCTGGTTCCGAGCATCACCAATTTCGAGATTTGTTACGCCGTGGCAGCAACGCGGCTAACGTTGACACTCTTAACGGTGACCCCGGGCGCCTGCCACAATTCGGGCAAGCTTGCCCTCCGTGCTTGTTCCTCTTCGTCGAACAAGATCAGACCCAGTCCTTCGCCAGAATCATCGAACGAGCACGATCGCTGACTGCGTCGACGAGCAACGGTCAACCACACGTTGCCGTGACCGGCAAGAATTAAGACGGAGCGGCCCCCGCAGATCCCTTGAATTAATTTCGAGGCGTCAACTGAGCTGAAGTAGAATGCTCCCATTCCGGTACCTATAAGCTACAGATAGTGGAAAAAATCTATAATCGGCTGGCGTTACGGGACACTGGCCGGTCCTGCATGCTTTCCAAAAAAATCCGCAACTGATCGATGGCAGTTGCGGCGGAGAATGAGACCGATCAGCCGCCCTTGGACGCCAGCTTTGCCTCGAGCTTGCTGGCCCGCGCCTTTGCCGACACATCCTTTGCATCGGCGAGCGCCGGCGCGGCGCTTGCGAGCAATCTCCGCGCTTCGGCCTCGCTGCCGCTACCCAGCGCAGCCTCGGCGAGCGCGAGATCGATAGTCGCGCCGATGTCGGGATTGCCTAGCAATTGCGCCATTTTTCCCCGGTCGAGGCCGGTCAGCAAGCCGCGCGCGTCGGCGAAGCGGTCGTTGGCGATCAGGCATTCGGCGGTGAAATACTGCACGACATGCGTGAGCGGATAGTCGGCGCCAAAGACGGCGCGAGCGGTCGAAAGGGCGTTGTTCGCGATTCCCATCGCCTGCGGGCGGCGCGACGTCTGGCATAGCGCGGATGCATAGTCGATCTGGCCGACCAGCGCCTGGTGCGATTGCGGTCCGGCCAGCGCGGCGGCGCCCCGCCAGACCCGCTCGGCTTCGCGCGCCGCGGCATCATATTGCCCGAGCGCCGCGAAACTTTCGAACCGCGTCGAATGCAAGGCCAGCGTGAAGCGGTGGTCGGGGCCGAAACGCTTCCGCATCGCGGCGAGGAGCGGGGCGCTGGCCTTCAACGCCTCGTCGTGCCGTCCCGTCATCGAAAGGCTGTTCAGCCAATGCTGCCGCGTGACGAGCGTGTCGGGATGGTCTGCGCCCCGGATACGCGTCGAATCGCGCACGATGGCGCGCGCGACCGGCTCTGCGTCTTCGGCACGGCCGAGCCGCATCAATGTCAGCACGAGCGATGACCGCGTCTTGAGCAATTGCCCCTGTGGCACCGCGCTGCCCGCCGCCTCGCCGATCTTCACCGCTCGCTGAAACGCGCGCTCGGCGGCCGCTATGTCCGCCATATAGCCATAAGCACCTTCGGCCGAGGCGAGCGCGAAGCCGACCCGCCCGGCATCGCCGCGCGCGCCGAGCCGCTTGCGCTCGGCCGAGAGCAGCTTGCCGGCGACCTCGAGCCTTTCGGGCTGACCCGAGGTCGATTCCATGTGGATGCGACCGAGCCGGCCAACGACGGCATCGTCGCTCTCTATCTCGCCCGCCTTGCCAAACAGCGCGTCGGCGCGCGCATATTCGGCGCGCGCGGTGTCGAAATCGGATCGCTGGTGAAAGGCGCGCGCGACCGCGAGATGGAGCCGCGCAGCGACATGCGGCGCGCCGGCAAAGCGTTGGTCGATCTGCTGGCTCGCGCGCTTGATCGCGTCGATCACGGTTTCGTCGGCGCTGGATTTCGCTGGATCCGGGCTGCCGAGCACATCCTCGGCGATAAAGGCATAGCTGGTTTCGGCGAGTTCGCGCGCCGCCACCGCCTCGTTGCGCTGGTGCCATGCATAGGCGGCGAGTGCCGATGCGGTCAGCAGTCCGATGGTCAGACTGGCGAAGGCGGCACTAACCCACGGGCGACGCGCAGCGCGCTTGTCATCCAGTTTTTGCTGCTCGGCGAGCCGCGCTGCCTGCTCGGCTTGCGCAGCGGCCTCGGTGCGGCGTTGCGGCAGGCGGTCCAGCCGGTCGGCGAGTTCTTCGGCGCTCGCCAACCGTTCGGCCGGCGCTCCCGCCGCCGCACGCGCGATGTCGTCGCGCAGCAAGGGATCGGCCACGCGTGCTTCCCAGCCCGGCGCCAGCGCTGCGTAAAAATCGCCGATGACGAGCTGATAGAGGATAAGGCCGAGCGCATAGATGTCGCTCTTCGCCGTCGGCACGGCTTCGCCCGCGAGTTCGGGCGCGCGATACGCCAGCGTACCCGATCGTGGCTCGTCCTTGCCAAGGTCGGCGTCGAGCGAGCCGGGGTCCGTGATGTGATAATTGGCGAGGACCGCGTCATCGAGCAGCCGCCCGCTCCCGAAATCGACAAGCCGCACCATCGGCTCGTCGTCGACCTGGTCGATCAGGATGTTCGCGGGCTTCAGATCCTTGTGCAGCACGCCCATGCCATGAACCGCCGCGAGCGCGCGCGAGATCATCGCGGCGGCCGACAGGCGCCGTTCGAGCGAGATGGCGGCTAAACCGCCCGCAGCCTCGGCCCATGCCAGCAGGTCGTCGCCGCCCCACGCATATTCCAGAAAGAAGGGCGCCGTGTCGAAATTCCATTCGTGGAGCGCCGGGATCGGAGCGGTCTTTCCCAGCCCGGCGAAGAGCAGGCGCGACAGCGCCGCTTCACGCTTCAGGCTGCGGAGCCGGTCGGGTGCGTCGGCGAATTTGAAGACGCGCGCCTCGCCTGTCTTCGCCTGCCGGGCGCGCCAGACATCCTCGCTGCCGGTGTCGCCTAGCGGACGGTCGAGCTGCCACAGCTTGCGGCCGGGAACACTGTCGCCCGGCGCAAAGGCGAAGCGCGGCGCGAGCGGCGTGTCGATGCTTTCGACCGCGACGGTGGCGACGAGCCGGTAGCCGACGCGCGGTACGGTCGCGATGATCGCATCGGCTTCACCGCCCAGCGCCTTGCGCAATTTCGATATGGCGGTGGCGAGCGAACCTTCGACCACGGTAAGGCCCGGCCAGACGGCATCGAGTATCTCGTCCTTGGTGACAACCTCACCCGCGCGCAGCAGTAGCTCGTGCAGTACTTCGAGCGGCTTGCCCTCGAGCGCGACGGCGCGCCCGTCGATGCGCAGTGCCCAGCTCGCCTCGTCGAAATCGGCGTTGGCGAAGTGCCAGAGGCGCCGCCGGCGCCGTGACGAATGGGTTCCCGACATAGAAATCACAGCCCCCCCGACCATTCTTTAGAAAAGCTTTAGAACAGGATCAGGACGCGAATTCAAGGATGTGCGAGCAATCTCCGACGATTGAATTCGGGGAGGTCATGATGAGCAGTAACGAGCAGCCGATCCGGCGTGTCGAGGACATCCACGGCTTTTTCCGCACGGGTACCGTTCGCGGCGTCGGCAACTGGTCCGAAACGCATGTGAGATCTTCGACCAGCGGCGGCGGCGGCTATGTCCACAATGGAACGGGGCACATATCGGCGCCCACGGTGACGGTATCGTCGACCAATACCGAGGTCATGCGCTTCTTCATGGAATATGGCGACGACGACGAGGAAGAGGTGACGATCAAGGGCGGCGGCTTCGCCGCGCGCGAGGGGCAACGGGTGACGGTCGTTCGCATCGGCTCGCGCCCCGGCTGGGGCTATAATGTCGCCTATCACAACCATAATACCGGCAACACTCACGCACCGGACGGCTGGCTGGCATGGCCGCTGGGAAAATTTCCGTCGGCTCTGATGGTGCTGATCGCCCCGATAGTGGGCGCGATCATCGGCGCCTCGCTTTTCACCGGGCTCTGGTGGATTCTTGGACTCGCGGGGTTCGGCTGGGCCTTCTACGCCTGGCACAAGAAGGCCGGCGAATATCGGAAGCTGAAGGAAGCAGTGCGGCAAAGGATCGACGAGGTGCTGGCCGATGCCAAGGCGGAGCATGGGCGGATGCGCGCCGGGCGCGAAGGCGAAGCGGCGTGACCGGCCGGCGAGCCGCGCGTTGGCTTTCCCTTTGCCCCTTGCTGTTTTCGTCGCTGCTGATTGCGACCTGCAGCAGCGGCGAAACGCCGACGGGGGTAGGGGAAGGGGCGGCCGGCACGGCCACGGCTGGCGCCGCCGCCCCTAAAGCCGCCGCCGGCGCGAATCCGGGCGCCGAGGATCGCGACGGCGCGCTCCGCGCCGCAGGCTATCGGCAACGCGGCGGGACATGGATGACGAGTTGCGAGGCCGACATGAAGCCGGTGCCGAAGGACAGTTGGTACGGCGTCGAAAACACGGAGATGCGCGATCTGAACGGCGACGGCATCGCCGAGGCGGTGATCAGTGGCGGCAGCAGCTATTGCTTCGGAAATACCGGCCTCGCGTTCAAGCTGCTCGCCAAATCGGGAACGGACTGGAAGGTGATGACCGACAGCATGGGCATCCCGGGCTTCTACCCGCGCAAGGGCATCGCATGGCCCGACATAGAGGTCGGCGGACCGGGCGCCGATTGCTTTCCCTTCCTGCGCTGGAACGGCCGCGAATATGTCTATGGCGGTCGATCGCTCGTAGGTCGGATTTGCGAACTGGCGCCGGCCTTCGCGCCGAAGCCGAAGGCGGCCGAGACCGGTCTGCCGATGGCCACCGGCCTCTGGGCACGCAACCGCACCGCGTGCGATGCGCTGGCCCGCGGGCAGGGCGATCCCGACTTCATTTTCGACGGCAAGGTGATGACCGGCCCGCAGGACTATTACAATGTCACGCCGTTCAAGGCGCTCGGCGGCGGACGCTACCAGACCGGCGGCGAAGATGAGCGTCAGGTCATCGACATGAACGACCCGAAGTTCATCATCGTGCAGCAAGGCAATTGGTGGACCGGCGGCTACACCTGGTGTTCGTCCGCGCAACGCTGGAAACCGTGGGAATATTCCGAAGAGGGTTTTTGACCGGTCCGGCGGGGCTCCGGCCCCGGCGTCCGGTCCTGTCGGGAGGCAATCATGATCCGTTCGCTTTTCACGCTCGCATCGGCGCTGCTGCCGGTCGCCGCGCTCGTCCAGTCGCAACCGCAACCCCGAGCTTGGCCGCGCGAGGTTCAGGCGGTTTATGACGAGCTCAAGGCCGAATGTCGTGCGGGCGGGGGCAAGTTCGTCCCCGATCGCGCCCGGTTCGCGGTCCAAACCGAGGTGACGGGTGACGGCAAGCCCGACTGGGTTGTCGAATATGACGCGGCGCACTGCTCCAATCAGGGCTATTCGGCGTGGTGCGGCACCGCCGGCTGCATGATCGCGATCCTCGGGTCGGGGCGCGGCGGCCTGACCGAAATCTTCAGCAACAATGTCCGCGGCTGGGAAGCGGTGAAGCTCGATCGTGGCGGGACGGGCCTCGGCCTGTCGGTGCACGGGACCGTATGCGGCAGCATCGGTGCAGACATGTGCCTCGAAGTGCTGCGCTGGGACGGACGCAAATGGGCGCTCGCCGGGCGGCGGCGCGGCACGCCCGAAGATATCGGCACCGACGGCGGCGAGCCGGCGCTCCCGCCGTCGCCAGGGCACGGTGCACGTTGGCAATTCGGCGGCACCGGGGCCGGGGCGGTCGCGGCGGTGACCGGGCATCCCCAATTCGTCGCGCTCGGGCTGCGCTGCCAGCCGGGCGGCGGCCTTTATATGAGCGTCGTGCCGACGAAGGCGCTGCGCCTGCCGCCCGCGGGCCGGCCGCTCCTGATCGGTTTTCGGAGTCACGGGGAATTGACCGAAGCGACGCAGCAACTGATGCTCGAACCCGGCAAGCCCGATTTCAGCGGCGCGCTCGACCCGGCGATGCAGGCGCTGCTGACCGGCGCGGACGCCGACCTTGCCGCCTATGCCAGCACCGACGGCGGCGACGAGTGGGAGGAAATCACCTATCTGTCGCTTGCGGGATCGACCGCGGCGATCCGCTCGCTTGAAAAACAATGCCCGCAGGTGGCGGCGGTCTCGCCCGCGGCGAAGCCCGGCCAGTCCCGCGCCGTGCCGCTGCCCGTCGGCTATTATGTCGATATGCGTATCGGCACCTGCGCCAGGCCCTTCGGCGACGGGACGCTCTATCTTGCCGAGGATCGGCTCGTATCGCCTTACAACAGCTGCAAATTTACCAGCCTAAAAATGGTCGATGGCCGGAATTTCCGGCAAACCGAGAGCTGTCTGGACGAGGACGGGCGGCCGACCGCCGGGACGACCAACTATCGCGTCACCGGGCCGCGGTCTTTCGCGGTCGAAACCTACAGCGAAGACTGGACCTGGTGCCCCGCCGCGCAATTGCCGGCAAAGGCGCGCTTCTACAAGGGCGCGGGACGATGATCAGCCGGGGCGGGGCGCGCAATCATGCTCGTCGGGCATCGCCGGAATCGATCACCGCAAAATCCCGAACCTTGCCGCGCCCGGCGTCCCCCAATATTATTCGGGTTGCGGCGGCTGCAAAATCTGCCGATCAACCCGCATCGAGCAGGCGGGGCGCAGGCATGGTGGCGAAGCATAATATCCTGATCGTCGACGATCACCGCATCACGCAGAGCGGGTTGCGCTTCCTGTTCGGATCGCTCGATCGCTATACGGTGGTGGGGGCGCTCGATCGCGGGGCGACGGTCAATGCCTTCGTCCAGTCGCAGCCCGTCGACCTGGTGATCCTCGATCTCAATCTGCCCGATGTGCGCGGAATCAATGTGCTCGCCGAAATCGTCGGCTCGCGCGATATGACGGTTATCATCCTGACCGGCGAAACGCATGTGAACGAGATTCATTCGGCGTTGAAGCTGGGCGCGCGCGCGATCGTCAGCAAGTCGGACTCGCTCGACCATATCGTCGCCGCCTGCGACGCGGCGCTGGCGGGGGAAATCTATGTCTCACCCCATATCGGCGAGGCGCTCGGCAAGTTCCAGCAGCCGCCGGTTGCGCTGTCGTCGCGGCAAATGGCGATTCTCCATTATCTGGCGCAGGGCGAGACGAACAAGGAAATCGCCTATCGGCTGTCGATCGCGCCGCCGACGGTGTCCTTCCATATCGCCGAGTTGCGGCGCAAGCTCGACGTCGCGCACAATCGCAAGATCGTCGAGCGCGCGAACGAGCTAAACCTGCTCTGATCGCTCGCCCAAAAGCGGGTGCATCGCCATTTCGCGGCACGCCGGCTTGATCGCCATCATCGCGACCAGCTGGCTGAGCCTCCCGCGCGTCACCGTTGTATCGTCATAGGTCAGCGCGATCGTCTGGCCGTTCTTGGTGTCGGCGGCGTTCAGTCGGGCCTCGAAAGCCGTACGGTCGTCGAAATCGAGCAGTTTCCAGCCATCGAGCTGCGACTGCAAGGTTTCGGCGGACACCGGCGTGACCGACGGAAAGGCCGCGGGCAGCACGATCCGGATTTCGGTCCCGGCGACGCTTGATGCGATGATTTTCAGCGATCCGCGCAGCGTCTCGATGATGCGCTGCGCCGACCCGAAGCCCGATCCTGTGCCCTCATCGCTTTCATCGGCCCGGATGCGCGTCGCGGTGCCGCCGTTCAACGCCGTGACGAGTTCGGCGGGCATGCCGGCGCCGCTGTCGCGGATCGTGATGACGGCGCAGCCGTCCTCAAGCGCGATTGCGATGCTCGCGCCCCCGCTGTCGGTATGTTTAAAACTGTTGCTCAGCAAATTGGCGAGCGCGCGCATCAGCAAGGGACGATCGGAAATGATCGTCACCTTGTCCGGAACGCGAACGTCGAGCGTCAGCTTCTTGCCCGCAAAGGGGGTCTTGAACATCATCGACAAAGGTTCGACGAGCGCCTCGGCGCGGAAGCTGCTGAGCGCGACGAAACCCGAATCGCTGGCCGCGATATTGGCGCCCGAGATCGTCGTCGACACGATCTCATTGAGATAATCAGCCGAACTTTCGAGCATTTCGACCAGCTGGTCGTCGGCATCAGCGCGATTCTGGCGCTTGAGCACCTCGACCGCGCTATTGAGCGCGAGGATCACCTGCCGGCTGTCGTGCCCCGACGCGTGAAGCAGCGCATTCTGGCTGTGGACCGTTTCGAGCGCGAAAGCCTTTTCCTCGGCCAGTCGCGTCGCGCGCTCGCTCATTTCCAGCCTCTCGGTCAACGACTGCGCATATTTCCAGTCGGCGACCACCTTGTCGCGCTGGATCTTCTTGAGGTTCAGTCCCAGCGCGACCGTCACCATGACCGATTCAAACAGGCCGACCGGTCCGGCGAGGTGCCAGTTGACCGGCAACCACGCGAAAATGCCCATCGACGCGATCGCCGCATAGACGATGAAGAGCGCGAGGCTGGCCCAGCCGATGAACAGCGGCCAGAGCTGAAAGCCGAGCTGTTTCATCGCGGCATAGCCGACGAACGGCAGGAACAATGCGACTGCGACCGCGACCAGCCAAGTCGCGATGTGTAGAAGGAAGCGCAGCTCGGGTGGATAATATGCAAGCCCCGGCTGGAACAGCATGATCGCGAGCGCGAACCAGATCAGCGCCTTCAGCACCATGTCGCGCCTCGGGAAATTCGTCAGTGTCTTCACAAAACTCCGGCAGAATTGCGCCATCGACGCGGCAAAGCCGCATTTGATGAAATCCTCGACCGCGAGCCCGGTCAGCGGTTTGTCGTAGAGGAAGAAGATCGTGATATAGCCTTCGGAATGGACGGTGTTCAGCGCGAAGAAGGCTTCCGCGACGGCCAGCCAAAGGAATTCCTTGAAACCCGTGATCGAGAAGAAGAGGAAGTTCAGCAGCAGCAGAATCAGCGCGCCGACCACGACGCCCGACACCATCGAGATATTCGCGCGCCGTTCCTTGAAGAAAGTCCCGTAACTTTCGATTTTCAGCGGCATATATGTCGAGTTTTCGGAAATAAATTCGATGACGATCAGCGTGCCTTGACGCGGACCGAGGACGAGTTCCGAGCTGAACGCCTGATAGGTGCCGAGATTTTGCCGCGCGGTCTGCGGATCGGTGGCATCGACTGCCAGGGCGAGGCGGCCGTCTTTAGCTTCATAAAGCCGGAAATGCTTGAGCGAGCCACGGCCGGTGGTCAGGATCCAGCTCCCTTGCTCGTCGCTTGCATTGCGGACCTGCAGCAAGACGACGGTGCGGGTCCCCGGCGGCCCGAAATGGATGGTCGAACCCTCCACGCGCTGAAGCGGGCCTTGGAGAATGGCGTTTAATTGAGGCGTCCGGCTGTCGCCGGGACGCTTGGCGAACCGTATGAAGGGTGCCAGGTTCGGCGCATCCTCGCCCGCACGCACTTCCAGCACGGGCAATTCGGTGGGCGCGGCCCAAGCCGGCTGCACCAGCCAGGCCATGGCGAAAATCAGGATGGCAAGCAGGCTTCGGATCATTGGCACCCGTCGTTCGATTACGGGGCCAGCGGTTTCATCATGTTCACGGAGGGCGCGCGCGATTTCCCGCGCTCCCCCGAATATCAGCGACCCACCCCCCGGTGACGGGTCACCGTAACGTCGGTGCACGCCCGTGTGCAAGCATGACGTCAACGGTCCGTCGCAAATTTACCCCAAAAAACATTGGGTAGACGCTCGGGGCCACCGCGACCTAGTCAACGCCCACAAAGCTGAAAGATGCCTGTCATCCAATCAGCTGGGGGACGCACATTTTTGCGGCGGGGTGGACTAGCCGGGGAGCCGAGCGCTCCCCGGCGAACCTCTCGCCATGCTTGCAATGTCGAGGGGAGTCACATTCATGTCGCGTATTTCGAAATCCCGCCTGCTGGCCACCAGCGCGATCGTCGGCCTTTCCATCGGGCAGGTCGTGGCGCCCGCTGCGGCACAGGAATCCTTCGGTATCCACAACGACCAGCCCGAACTGCTGGAAATCGTGGTCGCAGAGGATGAGGAGGTCGAAGGCCTCGACATCGGCATCTATGCCGACAATGGCCCCGTCACCGTCGACAATGCCGGCGAGATTCGCGGCAACGGCACCAGCGTCGGCAGTCCCGACAGCCGTCCGAGCGGCGGTATCGTTATCGCGCAGCCGGGGTCGAGCGTCACCAACAGCGGCACGATCACCGGTGGATCGAACGGCATCGCCACCTCCTATTTCTTCAGCGAGGACGAAAATGACGACGAACTGCCGCCCGAAGCCCGCGCGGCCGACACGACGGTCGTCAACACTGGGCTGATCCGCGGCGACGCGGGCACCGGCGTCGCGCTGGCCGGCGGCGGCAGCGTCACCAACAATGACGGCTTGATCCAGGGCTTCAACGGCGCGCCGGGGAGCGGGGTCAACGGGATAGGCGTCATCGTTACCGAGTTCCCCGATGCGATCGCGGAGGATGTCACCGGCATCGGCACGATCACGAACATCGACACGGGGATCATCGAGGGGCAGACTTTCGGCGTTATCCTGCAGGGCGGCGGGACGATCGACAATGACGGTGGGACGATCCGCGCCACCGGACAGTTCAACCCGGCGATTCCGGGTGCGCAGGCTCCGATCGGGATCGTCATGAATGCAACGCCCGAGCAGGTCGGGCGGAGCGCGACGCTGAACAACGAGGGCGTCGTCCTCGGCCTGATCGGCGTGCTTGCGGGCGGTTCGCTCGAAACGACCACGATCCACAACGAAGGCATCATCAATGGCGCCGCCGTGGCCATTTTCGGCCAGTCGAACGGCGAGTTGATCGTCAACAATGGCGAAGGCGCGGAAATCGCATCCGGCGGCAACGGCATCCAGGCCGCGACGAGCCAGCTGACGGTCGACAATGCGGGCACGATCCGCGGCGATTCGCAGAACGGGATCAACATCCTGACCGCCGACGCCGTGATCACCAATAGCGGGACGATCACCGGCGGGCAGTCGGGGGTCGCCACCAACGTCCAGCCTGCGACCCCGACGACGGGGCCGCAGTTCGTCGCTTTCAACGCGGCAGTGAACAACAGCGGTACCATCACCGGGACGAACAATGCGGGGATCCGGCTGACCGGAGGCGGCACGGTCGATAACAGCGGATCGATCTCGGGCCTCGGCGGCGACGGCATCTATGTCGGGACCCTGGCCACCGGCGTTACGACGATCAACAACGCCGAGGACGGCACGATCACCGGCGCGGCATCGGGCGTTCATGCCGAACTTGGCGGGCTCGATCTCACCAACGCGGGCTCGATCCATGGCGACGGCGTCAACCTCGGCTTCGATGCGCCGCCCGACGCGGGCGTCACCATTTCGGGCGGGGTCAGCACGGTCACGAACAGCGGCAGCATCACCGGCAACCGCTTCGGCATCACGACCGCCAATTATTTCAACGCCGCGACGGGGCAGCTTCAGGGACTCGCGACCGGCACCACCGTGGTCAACAGCGGCACCATCTATGGCTATAATGACGATGGCGTGCGCCTGATCGGCGGCGGCAGCGTCACGAACAGCGGCGAAATCGGCGGCCAGATCGACGCCTTTGCCGACGGTGTGTCGATGTTCGCTTACACCGACCAGGCGAACGAGGATTATAGCGCGCTCGTCACCAACGAGACCGAGGGCCGGATCATCGGCGTCCGCTTCGGCGTCATCCTGTCGGGCGGCGGCGAGGTGGTGAACGACGGCGAAATCCTCGGCGCGTCGGGCGGGGTCTATATTCAGGGCACGGCGCTCAACACCGACCCGAACGAGGAACGCAGCGGGCTCACCGCGAACGTCGTCAACCGCGGCACGATCACCGGCCTCGGCGATTTCGGCGGCACCGGCACCGAAGGCTATGGCGTCGGCTTCGGCAGCGACATGTCGACCGCGACGCTGGTCAACAGCGGCACGATCAGCAGCGAATTCGCCGAGGGCGTCAGCCACGGTTCGCTAGCCGACCTGACGATCACCAACGAGGCGGGCGGTGTGATCACCGGCGCCACCTCGGGCATCTACAGCGGCTCAAGCGGCACGCTGACCGTCGACAATGCGGGCACCATCCGCGGCGACGGCGCCTATGACGGCTTCGATGCGGCTCCCGATGCCGGCATCACCATTGGTACCGCCGCGTCGAGCGTGACCAACAGCGGCACCATCTCGGGCGCCGGGGCCGGCATCACCACCGCCTATGTGTTCGACGAGGAGCTCGGCGCGCTCGTCGGCCTCGCAGTCGGCACCGAAGTGACCAACAGCGGCAGCATCCTGGGCGAAGCGAACGACGGCGTGCGCCTGATCGGCGGCGGCATCGTCACCAACAGCGGATCGATCCGCGGCGAGGGGACCGCCTTCTCCGACGGCATCTCGATGTACGCCTTCGTCGACCAGGCGAACGAGGATTTCAGTGCCTCGGTCGTCAACGCCGAGGGCGGCGAGATCGGCGGCGCGCGCTTCGGGATCATCCTGTCGGGCGGCGGCTCGGTCGAAAATGCGGGCGACATCACCGGCGCCGACGGCGGCATGTTCCTCCAGGGCACCGCGATCAACACCGACCCCGGCGAGGACCGCAGCGGGCTGACCGCCAGCGTCGTCAACAGCGGCACGATAACCGGCACCCGCGACGACGGGCTCAACGGTTATGGCGTCGGCTTCGGCAGCGACCTGTCCACCGCGACGCTCGACAACAGCGGCACGATCAGCAGCGTCGCGGGGGCGGGGGTGTTCCACGGTACGCTTGGCGACGTGACGATCACCAACAGCGCCGACGGGGTGATCGAGGGGGCCGCTTATGGCGTCTACGCCGATGGTGAAGGAACGCTGGACCTGATCAACGCCGGCACCATCCAGAGTGCCGGGACGGGAATCGAATCGACGACGCAGACCAGCCTCACCAACAACGGTTCGATTGCCGGCGATAACGGTGTCGCGGTGCTGCTCGGTGCATTCGACGACAGCGTCACGCTGGGCACGGGCAGCGCGATCTCGGGTCTCGTCGACGCGGGCGAGGGTATCGACACGCTGACGCTCGACGGCGACGTGCTCGAACTGACCGAAGCGCAGCAACTGACCGCTGCCAACGGCTTCGAGGCGCTCGACGTCGCGGCGGGATATTGGTCGACGTCGGGCTTCGTCGGCGAATTCGGCAATGTGACGATCGACGAAGGCGCGGCGCTGCAGGTCAACGAGGTCGATCTGGGCGAGGAAGGCACTTCGTCACCGATCCTCACCTCGACGGTGCGCACCGACGGTCTGCTCGTGCTCAACTTCGGCGAGGACGAAACCGTCTCGGCGCTCGACGATCTGACGATCGACGGGGCGGGGCAGCTGCAACTGATCGGCGAGGCCGTGTTCACGGTCGATACCGCGAATATCGCGCATACGGGCGGCACGATCGTCTCCAACGGCGGGCTGGTGCTGACCGGCGTGCTGCAGGGCGATGTGAAGACCGAAGGCGACGGCTATTTCGAACTCGGCGCCGGCGGCACCGAAGGCAGCTTCGCGGGCAATATCGTCAACGACGGCCGGTTCGTCTTCAATCGGTCTGACGATTATGATTTCCTCGGTGATTTCTCGGGCAATGGCGTGCTCGACAAGAAGGGCGACGGCGCGCTGACCTTCATGGGCGACTATGCCTTCGAAGGCGTGACGAACATCCTCGGCGGTTCGGTCCGGATCGGCGGGACGATCGACCCGACTACCGATTTCAACCTCGGCGATGGCGGCACGCTCGACATCACGGGCAAGGATCAGACGATCGGCGGCCTGGAGGGTGAGGAAGGTTCGAACGTCGAGATCGGGGACAACCAGCTGACCGTCGATCAGCCGGGCAATACCGCTTTCGGCGGCAGCATCTCGGGCGCCGGGAGCTTCGTCAAGCAGGGCGAAGGCACGCTCAACCTGACGGGAGATAGCACATACTCCGGCCCCACCTCGGTCGATGGCGGCACCCTCGCGGTGAACGGGTCGATCGTCTCGCCGGTCACCGTCAACAGCGGCGGCACCCTCGGCGGCAACGGCAGCGTCGGTTCGACGACGGTGGGCGATGGCGGCACGCTCGCACCGGGCAATTCGATTGGCCGGCTGACCGTCAACGGCGACCTCGCCTTCGCGCCCGGCTCGACCTATGAGGTCGAAGTCAACGCGGCCGGCGAAGCCGACCGCCTCGACGCCACCGGCGCGGTAACGATCGACAGCACGGCAAGCGTCGCCGTCCTCGCCGAAGAGGGCGAATATAACGGGCGGACCGATTATGTGATCCTGACCGGCGCGGGCGGCATCACCGGCACCTTCGGGACGGTGACGAGCGACCTCGCCTTCCTCGATCCGCTGCTGCGCTACGACGCCAATTCGGTGATCCTGTCGCTTTATCGCAACGACATCGACTTCGCCGACATCGCGGTGGGCTTCAACCAGGCGAGCGTCGCGACCGCGGTGCAGGCGCTCGGGGTCGACAATCCGCTTTACGAAGCGGTGCTGGTGCAGAATGCGGCGACCGCGCAGGCGAGCTTCGGCGACCTGTCGGGCGAAATCCTCGCCAGCTCGCTCAGCGGCCTGACCGACGACAGCCGGCATCTCCGCAATAGCCTGATGGGGATGAGGGCACCCGAGGAAAGCGGCGCGTTCGTCTGGGGCTCGGCCTTTGGCGGCTGGGGCGATTTCGACGCCAATCGCGGCAATTTCGCGATGGACACCGACCACAAGGGCCTGGTCGCCGGCGTGGGCTTCGGCGGCAACGGCTTCGCCGCAGCGCTCTCGGCGGGGATCGGCGGTTCGGACTTCCGGTTCGACGGCCGCAATGACCGCGCCGAAGTCGATAGCAAATATCTCGCCGCGCACGCCACCTATGGCAGCGGCGAGGGGCTGCGCGGCACCGTCGGGGTCAGCTATGCTTGGCACGACATTGACACCAGCCGCGGCATCAGCGGCGCGCCGCTGGCACAAACGTTGACCTCGAAGCGCGACGCCGACACGCTGCAGATCTTCGGCGAGATCGGTTACGACATCGTCACCGGCAACACGGCGGTCACGCCCTTTGCCCGGCTGGCGCATGTCGATACCGGCAGCGACGCCTTCACCGAAGCCGGCGGCAATGCAGCGCTGACGGTAGGCAAGGCCGATCAGAAGGCGACCTTCCTCAGCCTTGGCGCGCGCGCGCAGTTCAACGCAGGACAGCCCGGCTTCCAGCCCTATCTGTCGGCCGCGTGGAACCGCGCCTTCAATGACCGGGGCGCCCCGATCGTCTCGCGCTTCGTCGCGGGCGGACCGGCGTTCGACATCCTCGGCATCGCGATCCCCAAAAATTCGGCGGAGGTCGAGGCCGGCTTTGAATTCACCACGGGGGCCTTCCGCCTCGGCGCTGCCTATACCGGCACGCTGGCGTCGGATCGCAGCGCCCATGGTGCACGAGTAACTGCGCGCATCGCCTTCTGATAGCGACCCGATCGGAAGCGGTTCACGCAGTTTGGGGCCGAGGCAATATTCGTTGCCTCGGCCCCATTCTTTTGGCGCGGATCTTCAGAATTTGACGCTGAGGCCTGCGGTGATCCGGCGATCGGTCAGGCCCTGGAAGCAGAGCAGCGCCTTGTTGTTCACGCAATATTGGTTTTGGTCGCCGCGCAGCAGGTTGATGCCCTCGACGCCGACGTTGATATTTTCGGTGATGTCATAGTTGATGCTGGCGTTGAGCTGCCCCCTCGCGCCGTTGATCAGCGGCAGGCCAAAGAAGAAGGGGTCATTCGACACATAGCTTGACCGCCAAGTGTAGCGCAGGCGGGCATTGAGTCCGTATTTGTCGTAGAATAACGTCGCATTATAGGCGTATTTCGACAGGTTCGTGAGCGAGATCAGGTCCTGCGACCCCGGATATCCGAGCTGCGTGAACACCGTCCGCGGGCCGTCGGCGGTGCGATATTCGCGCGCCGACCCGCCCGCCTTCTGATAGGTGAAATTGCCGATGAAGCCGAAGCCCGAGGCGAAACCGAGCGTGTCTTCCCACGCCGACAGGTCGTGCTGGAAGGCGATTTCGACGCCGGTCTGCGTCGTCGTCCCGGGAACGTTGAACGTCGAACTGCGCGGCACGCAGATGCCGACGCCCTGGATCGGGTTGTTGATGTTACGGTTGGCGATGGGGTTATAGATGCCGCCGTCGGGGCAGGACGGATCGATCGAGATGTTGAGATTGCCGTCGGCGTCGAGATTGGGCGCCGGGTCCTCTTGCCGCTGCGCGAATAAATTGGTGCGGCTTTTGTGGAAGAAACCGATGCTGATCAGGCTGGAGGGCGCGAAATAATATTCGCCTGAAAGGTCGAACGACCAAACCGCTTCGGGGACGAGGTCGGGGTTGCCGACCGCGACCGGCGTGTTGGCGCCGGTGCCGAAAGAAAAGGAAGTCGACAGCGTGTCGAAATTCGGGCGGCGAATGTCGCGCGCGATCCCGGCGCGGACGAGGAAGCGGTCGGCTGGCTCGATCACCAGGTTGAAGCGCGGCAGCAGGAAATTATACGAGCTTTTGGCGACGGTCTGCCCCGTGACTTCACCGTTAGCGATATTGTTGCCGGTCGAGGACAGGCTGGTGTGCAACCAGCGGACACCCGCATTGCCGCGCACCGGCATACCGGCGATTTCACCCTCCATATTCGCCTGAAAATAGGCGGCGTTTGTCGTTTCCTTGATTTTGAAGAAACCCGAAAAGGATTCGGTCGGTGTCGTCAGCGGCGCGACCGGCGGTCCCTGGGTCGCGGCGGCGTTGCTCGCGTCGATCGCGGCGTTGAGCGATTCGAGAACTTTTGCCGGATCGTCGAATGCCAATCCGCCGTCGATCAGCAGGAAGTCGGAGAAATAGAGCCGGCGCCCGTCGGCCGCGTTGAAGTTGCTGGGCCCCGGGATCAATATGTCCGAAAACAGGTCGCCCGACGGCCGGTTCCAGGCGCTGGTCGTGTTGGTCAGGCTGACATTTCGCGAAAATTCGTTGTTTTCGGCCGACGTCCGGTTCCACCGATAGCCAAAGTCGATCGAAGTCACGAAGGGGTTGAGGTCGGTCGTGTCGTAGGAAAAGTCGAGGCGCGCCGCCCTTTCCTGATTGTCGGTCGAATTGGCGCCCTGCGCGACCTGCTGCAGCTGGTAGTTGGCGGGATCGAGCAGTTGCGCCGTGGTCGGGGCAAAGGGGCTCGCCTGATCGATGCCGAATTGCAGCGTGCCATCCCGCAGGTCGAATTCGAGCGGCACGCCATTGTCGATGCTCTGCCCGATTTCCGGCTGCGGCCCGTTGGGGTTGATGAAATCGAGCGTCGTGGAGAAGTTGGGGAAGTCCGATTTCGAAGTCGATAGCGACACTTCCGCGCGCATCCTGAGCTTGTCGGTGACTTGCCAGTCGCTGCCGAGGTCGAACACCCGGCTCTTGGTGACACGCGCGCCGGTGTCGCTCGATGTCCGCATGTTCGGGTCGATCACCGTTCCGGTCGTGCCGCCGATGCCGATGGTGCCGGCTACGGTGGCATCGACGCTGCCGAGGTCAATAGGGCCGTCGGGTCCGTCGAGGGTGCCCCAATCGACCGTTTCGAATGCCGTATTGTCGGTCGCGTCAACGACCGACGGCGTCGCCGTTCCTGAAATCTGCACGCGATGGCTTTGCTGGCCGCGCGTCTGGTTGTTCAGCGTCGCGTCGAAATAGAATTTCAGGTCGTCGTTCGGCTTCCACTCGAGCGCCGCGGTGCCGTTGTAGGTTTCATATTCGTAATTCTCGAGTCCCTGCTGGAAGAACTGGATGCGCAGGAAGGGGAAGGCTTCGGCGCTCGAGCCCGAGCCTGGAAGGACGACGGCATCGCGGTCGACACGCGGCTTGAACGCGGCGACGTCCTGCCGCGCATAGCTTCCGCTCACCACGATGCCGATCTCGCCGATGCCGGTATCCCACCTGTTGCCGAGCGTCGCCGACAGGCGCGGCAGGGTCGATTTTGCGAGGTCGCTGTTTTCCATCTGCGCGCGCGCCGCGATCAGCGGTTCGTTGAGGTCCAGCGGGCGGATCGTCCGCAAGTTGATCGTGCCGCCGACCGATCCCTCGATCGTCTGCGCGGTCGGGACCTTGGTCACTTCGACCGAGGCGATCAGCGCCGCGGGCAGGTCTTCGAAACTGATGCCCGAGCGCCCGGCGCCCGATCCCACGGTCGACACGCCGTTGATTTCGGTGCGGTTCGCGTCGGTGCCGCGGATCTGCACCGCGTTACCGACCCCGGCCTGCCGCGTGATCTGGACCCCGGTGACATTTTCCAGCACTTCGGCGAGGTTCTGGTCGGGCAGCTTGCCGATATCCTCGGCCTGGATGACCTCGACGATATTGTCGGAGGAGCGCTTTTCGCCCAGCGCAGTGGCAAGGGAGCTGCGGATGCCGGTGACGACGATCGCATCATCGCCCACCTCTTCGGCGTTCGCATCCTGTGCCGCCGTATCCTGCGCAAAGGCCGGGACGGCGAGAATCGCCATCGCCGTCGTCCCCAGCAGCGTTGCGAAATTGATGTTGCCGCGCGTTACGCGCACGAGGCTGCCCCGAATCATCCCACTCTCCCTCATTGACTTATGTTTGGAGAGAAGCTCGTCGTGTCAGACCAATATGTCAACCCAGATTCAGACCGAACAAGGGTTGATATTGTCCTACCTCTTGTATAGTCCACTGATCAAGAATCATAAAAAGGGTGAGGCATGGCGCAGATAAGGGCGGTTCTAACGGTAGCGATACTGGTCTCGGCGGCACATCCGGCGTTCGCCCGCGACATGCTGGTATCGGATCAGGCCCAGTTCAAAGCGGCGGTGAAAAAGGCGCAGCCGGGCGACGCGATCATCCTCGCCGACGGCGAATGGCGCGATCTTCAGATGGTCTTTACGGGAACCGGCACCGCCGCGAAGCCGATCACGCTGACCGTGCAGACCAAGGGCAAGGTGCTCATCACCGGCCAGTCGAACCTGCGTCTCGGCGGCAAACATCTGCTCGTATCGGGGCTCGTCTTCAAAAATGGGGCCAGCCCGACCGGCGAGGTGATCAGCTTTCGCCGCGATTCGAAAACCCTCGCGAGCGACTCACGCGTCACCGAAACCGTCATCGACGGCTATAGCAAGGCCGATCGCCGCGCCGACGATATCTGGGTCGCGCTCTACGGCACCGGCAACCGCGTCGACCATTCGCATTTCGAGGGCAAGACCAACGCCGGCGTGACGCTTGCGGTGATCCGCCGCGCGGGCGATCCGCTCGACAACCGCCACCGCATCGATCATAATTATTTCGGCCCGCGCCCGCCCTTGGGATCGAACGGCGGCGAGACGATCCGCATCGGCACCAGCGAGGAATCGCTGTCCGACAGCTACACGATCGTCGAGCGCAACATCTTCGACCGCACCAGCGGCGAGGTCGAGATCGTCTCGGTCAAGTCGGGCGGCAACATCATCCGCGAAAATCTGGTGCTGGAGGCGCAGGGAGCGTTCGTTCTCCGCCACGGCAACGGTAACCTGGTCGAGCGCAACATTTTCCTCGGCAAGAGCGTGCCCGACACCGGCGGGGTGCGCGTGATCAATCGCGACCAGGTCGTCCGCGACAATTATTTCGAGGGGCTGGCGGGCGCCTCGTTCAAGAGCGCGATCAGCGTGATGAACGGCGTGCCCAATTCGGTGATCAACCGCTATCATCAGGTCGCGAACGCGCGGATCGAGGGTAACAGCATCATCGACAGCGTGCGCATCACCTTCGCTGCCGGCGCCGATGCCGAACGGTCGGCCGCGCCGACGGGCAGCAAGTTCGAGCGCAATCTGATCGTCGGCGCGAAAGGGCAGGACCCGTTCCGCGCCGAGGGCGAGATCGGCGGCATCGCGCTTGCCGGTAATGTCGAGGCGAAGGTTGCGAAACCGCTGCTCGGCGCCGGTGTCGAGCAGCGCGAGGTCAAGCTCGAACGCGCGGCGAACGGCTTGCTGTACCCGACTGACCCTGCGCTGGCCGCTGTTGGCGCGCCGCGCGACCTCAGGCCCGTGACGCGCGAGGAAGTTGGCGCGATATGGTATCGCGGCGACGCCCCCGAAGCGGCATTCGGCGCGGGCAGCACGCGGTCGCTCGCCGCGGGCGCCTCGCTCGCGCAGGCGGTCGCCGGTACCAAGGCGGGCGACACGCTGGCGCTTGCGACGGGCACCTATGAAGTCGCGGCGCCGCTTGCGCTCCGCCACCGGCTGACCATCGCCGGCGCCAAGGATGCGAAGCCGGTACTGCGCGTCGCGTCGAGCCTTGCTCGCATCGAAGGGGGCGGCGGGCTGCGTCTGGAAAATCTGGCGGTCGATGCAAGCGCCGCAGCGGGCGAGGGCGCACTTATTGCCGTCAGTTCGGGCGCTGCGCCCAATTACGGCATCGCGCTTGACGGCGTGTCGATGCGCGGTCCCGGCAAAGGCCGCCTCGACGGCATCGCCATGGCCCCCGGCACCTTCGCCGACGATGTGACCATCACGAACAGCGACTTCGCCGAAATGGGCGTCGTCGTCCTGGGCACCGGCGAGCAGGAACCGAAAGGCTGGTATCCGATGGAACGGCTGACGATCAGCGGCAGCCGCTTCGCGCGCGTTTCGATGGTTGCCGACCTCTTGCGCAAGGGCACCGACGAAAGCACCTTCGGGCCTTGGTTCGCGATGACCGGATCGAGCGTCGCGGACACCGGCTCGAAAGGCGCTTCGCTGCGGATCTCGGGCGCCCAGCACGTCGACATTGCGCAGAATAATTTCGCCAAATCGGACGGAATGCTCGTCATCCATTCGGTCGGCGCGCCCGAGACGCGGATCGCGTCGAACGCCTTTGCCGCGACCCCTGCGCCGCGCATCGAGGAACTGATGTGGAAAGGGCCGCCGCGTGGCCAGCTCACCGGCAATTTGGTGGAGGAGCGCCCGTGACCCGCACCATCGCGATCCTGCTCGCCGCCGCGGCGCTGCCTGCGGTTCCCGCCGCGGCACAGACCCCGCCCGCCGCTTCGGCGCAGGCGTTCGCGCCGCTCTTCGCCGCCGAGGTCGATCGCGCACGGCGCGATGTCGATGCGTCGATCAAGGCAGGCATCAACGTGCCCGTGCCCAAGGACCCCGGCGGCGGGTTTACCCATGAACAGCATAAGCGCAATTATCGCACGATCTTCGAGGGCGGCCAGCTTTTCCGCCTGACCGGCGAGGCGCGCTACCGCGATCATGTCCGCGACTTGCTGCTCGCTTATGCCGATCTCTATCCGAAGCTCGGGCCGCATCCCGCAGCGTCGAACCAGGTTCCGGGCCGCCTGTTCTGGCAGAGCCTGAACGACAGCGTCTTCCTCGTGAACGCGGTGCAGGGCTATGCCGAAATTCGCGATGCCTTGTCACCCGCCGACCGCAAGCGCATCGACGATCAGGTGATTCGCCCGATGGCGCGCTTCCTGTCCGACGGCTCGCCCGAGGTGATCAACCGCATCCACAATCATGCGACCTGGGCGGCGGCTGGGGTGGGCCTGTCGGGTTATCTGCTCGGTGATCGCGATCTGGTCGACAAGGCGCTGCTCGGGCTCGACAAGAGCGGCAAGGCGGGCTTCCTGCGCCAGCTCGACCTGCTCTTCTCGCCCGACGGCTATTATGCCGAAGGGCCCTATTATCAGCGCTATGCGCTCCAGCCTTTCATCGTCTTCACGGCGGCGATCGCGGCGAATGATCCCGACCGCAAGATCTTCGAATACCGCGACGGCATCGTGCTCAAGGCGATCCGCACCGCGATCGACGTAACGCACGACGGCTATTTCCTGCCGATTAACGACGCGATGCCAGACAAGAGCCTGCGTACCGAGGAACTCTATCACGCGGTCGCGATCGCCTATGGCGCCACGAAGGATCCGGCCTTCCTGTCGATCGCCGACTGGCAGGGGCGCACGGTGCTGACGCCGGCGGGGCAGGCGATGGCGGCAGACCTTGCGGCGGGCAAGGCCAAGCCTTGGCCCTTCGGATCGCGGCTGCTCTCCGACGGTCCCGAGGGCAAGGGCGGCGCGCTCGTTCTCCTGCGCACCAAGGCCGACGCGACCGGTCCGCTGCTCGTCGCCAAGAATACGGTGCAGGGCATGGGGCACGGCCATTTCGACCGGCTGGGCTGGCTCTATTATGACGAGACGGGCGCGGTCGTGACCGACTATGGCGCCGCGCGCTTCCTCAATGTCGAGGCGAAGCGGGGCGGGCGTTATCTCCCCGAAAACGACAGCTGGGCGAGCGCGACGATTGCGCACAACACGCTTGTTGTCGACGAGCAAAGCCACTTCGCAGGCGACTGGAAAGCTGGCGAAAAATCGGGGACGCGCCAGCTCGCGGCGTCGCTCGAAGGTCCCACCCGCTATGCGATCGGCGAGATCGACAGCGCGTACGAGGATGTCAAAATCCGCCGCGCTTTGCTGCTTGTCGAGGTCGATGGCCTCGCCAATCCCCTCGCGCTCGATATCCTCCGTGGAACTGGCAGCGGCAGGCATCGCTATGACCTGCCGCTGCATTTTTCGGGGCATATCATCGACAGCGACATCGCGCTCGACCGCAAACTCGCCGAACGGCCGGTGCTCGGAAAGGCGAACGGCTACCAGCATCTGTGGGTCGACGGCGAGGGCGCAAAGGCCGGCAAGGCGCGGCTGACGTGGAGGCAGGGCAGCCGCTTCTACAGCTATCATATGGCGCCGCCCGCGGGCGCGCGCTTCATCGTCGCGGAGAGTGGCGCCAACGATCCCGAATTCAATCTGCGCCGCGAGCCCGCGCTGATCCAGCGCGTCGACGGTGCCGAGGACGCGACCTTCGTCGGCCTGCTCGAACCGCACGGCGCCTATGACGCGTCGGCCGAGACCGTCGTCGCCAGCAGTTCGCGCGTGACGGGGCTCGACCATCGCCGCGCAAAGGGCGTCGATCTCGTCGTCGTCACGCTTGTCGATGGACGCCGCATTGCGGTCGCGGTCGCCAACGATGTCGCGCCCGACGCGCGGCACAGCGTCACCGTGGACGGCAGCACGCTGGCCTGGACCGGCCCCGTCGGCCGCCTCGACCTTGCCAAAACCGGAGCGAAGAAATGAGCAATATCAAGGGTCGCTTCCGCTGGTGCGTGATCGCGCTGATCGCCCTCGCGACTGTCATCAACTATATCGACCGCAACGCGCTCGCGGTGATGTGGCCCGAAGTGTCGAAAGAGATCGGCGCCACCAAGGAAGATTATGCGCTGCTGGTGACGATCTTCATGATTTTCTACGCCTTTGGCCAGTCGCTGTTCGGGCGCATCTTCGACGCGATCGGCACGCGGATGGGTTTCACCATCTCGATCGTCGTCTGGTCGCTGTCGATCGCAGCCCATGCGCTCGTCCGCTCGATGCCGCTGCTGATGGTGCTGCGCGCGACGCTCGGGGTCAGCGAGGCGGGCAACTGGCCTGGCGCGGCGAAGGCGAACGCTTTGTGGTTCCCGTCGCGCGAACGCGCGCTGGCGCAGGGCATTTTCAACGCCGGCGCCTCGCTCGGTGGCATTATTTCGGCGCCTTTGATCGCGCTGCTCTTCGTCCAGTTCGGGTGGCACGGCACCTTCCTGCTCATCGGCGTCCTCGGCTTCATCTGGCTCGTGCCCTGGCTCTGGTTCTACAAGGCCGACCCCGAAAAGCACCCGGCGCTGAGCGAGGAGGAACGCGACTATATCCTGACCGGCCGCACCGAGGCGGGCCGTGACGACAGCCGTCGCGTGCCGCTCGGCGAACTGCTCCGCTACCGCCAGAGCTGGGGCGTCATCCTGTCGCGCTTCTTCCTCGATCCCGTCTGGTGGCTCTTCGTATCTTGGCTGCCGATCTATCTCGCCGAAACCTTCGGCTTCGACGTCAAGCAGATCGGCCTGTTCGCCTGGGTGCCGTTTGTCGGCGCGATGCTGGGCAGCCTGTTCGGCGGCTGGTTCGCGGGCCGGATCATCAGCAAGGGCGGCGGGGTGCACAAGGCGCGGACGCTGACCATCGCGATCGGCTGCGCGATCATGCTGCCGTCGCTGCTCTTCACCATAGGCGCGAGCGAGCCGCTTAACGCCGTGCTGCTGATCGCGTGCATCCTCTTCGGGTTCCAGATGGCGATCGGCAACATCCAGACGCTGCCGAGCGACTATTTCGGCGGCGGCGCGGTCGGCAGCCTTGCCGGTATCAGCGGCACCGCCGCGGTCGCGGGGACGCTGATCACCACCTGGCTCGTCCCCGTACTCACCAAGACGAGCTACGCGCCGATCTTCGCGCTTGGCGCGGCGATCGTGCCGATCGCCTTCCTTTGCTTCTGGCTGATCGGCGGACGCGTCGAACCGGTCGTCACTCCACCCACCAAAACCCAAGAATAAGGAACTGCATCACATGAATCTCCAGGGGAAAACCGCGCTCGTCACTGGCGGCGGCCGCGATATCGGCCGATCGGTCTCGATCGCCCTCGCGCGCGCCGGCGTCCGCGTCGCGATCAACTACAACAGCGGCCGCGACGCCGCCGAAGATACGCTGAAGGCGATCAAGGACGCAGGCGGGGATGCCTTTCTGATCCAGGCCGACGTCACCGACAGCGGCGCGGTCCGGACGATGCTCGAAGAGGTCGGTGTCGCGTTCAGCGGCCGCCTCGACATCCTCGTCAACCTCGCGGGCGGGATGATCGCGCGCAAGACTTTGAGCGAGATGGACGAGGCGTTCTTCGATGAGGTGATGACGCTCAACCTCAAATCGGCCTTCCTTGTGCTGCAGGCGGCGCAGCCGTTCCTCGGCGAAGGGTCGGCGGTCGTCAACGTGTCGTCGCTCGCGGGCCGCGATGGTGGCGGTCCCGGCGCGTCGGTCTATGCGACCGCAAAGGGCGCGCTGATGACTTACACGCGTTCGATGGCCAAAGAACTCGGGCCGCAGGGTATCCGCGTTAACGCGGTCTGTCCCGGCCTGATCGGCACCAGCTTCCACGACATCTTCTCGAAACCCGAAGGCCGCGCCGCGACCGCAGGCAACACCCCGCTGCGCCGCGAAGGCCACCCCGACGAGGTTGCCGATACGATCGTCTATCTCGCGTCGCCGGCCGCGAGTTTCCTTGCCGGTGTCTGCCTCGACGTCAACGGCGGGCTGGGCTTCTCCTGATGCGCTGGCTCGCCGCAACCGCCATGGCCGCGCTGCTCGCCAGCGGGGCGCAGGCGCAGACCCGCGAACGGACGGACGCACCGCCGCTCGAGCCATACAAGATCATCCTCGTCGGCGATTCGACAATGGCGCCGCACAGCGGCTGGGGCGGGGCGTTTTGCGCGCATCACGTCAAATCGTCGGTCGCCTGCCTCAACACCGGACGCGGGGGGCGCTCGACGCGTAGCTACCGACAGGAAGGAAGCTGGGACATCGCGCTCGCGGAGGCCAGGGTGCCGGGCTATCGTGGCACCTGGGTGCTGATTCAGTTCGCGCACAACGACCAGTCGTCGAAGTCCGAACGCTGGACCGACGAGACCACCGAGTTTCCTGCGAACCTGCGCCGTTTCGTTGAAGAAGTGAGGGCCGCGGGCGCAACCCCGGTGCTCGTCACGCCGCTGACGCGGCGCGAATTCCGCGACGACAAGCTCCGCAATACGCTCGCGAGCTGGTCCGACCAGATCCGTGGTGTCGGCAAGGCAATGGATGTGCCGCTCGTCGATCTGAACGCGCTCAGCGCCGCGCAGGCGCAGGAAATGGGCGCCGAAATGGCGACGAAGCTCGCGCAGGAGCCCCCGACGGCCGAGGAACTCGCCGCCGCGCAAGCCGGAACGACGCTGACCGCGCGCCCGGCGCCACCCCTGCCGCCGCCGATTACGGGCGACGGCGCGCGCGGACAGGTGACGCGCAAGTTCGACTATACGCACCTCGGCAACGTCGGCGCCGAAGTCACCGCCAAACTGGTAACCGAGGCGCTTGCCCGCGAAGTGCCGGCTTTGCGGAGCCAGCTCGTCCGCTAAGACCGTGTATAGCAATATGGACTAACCAATCTGGCATACAGAGTGGTTGACAATTTTGCTGCGATATTCGACAGCATTGGTCATAACAGAATCGACATCTGGGAGAGACGAAGTGAATTCTCGTAATCAAATCCGTGCGCGCGGTCTCCGCGCGGCCTTGCTTGCCGGCGCCGGTTCGACCCTGCTGGTCACCGCGATCCCCGTAAGGGCGCAGGACACGGCACCAGCCGCGCAGGGCGAAGAGGACGCGATCGTCGTCACCGGCATCCGCGAGACGATCCAGAATTCGATCAACACCAAGCGCGAGGAGACCGCGATCGTCGATGCGCTGTCGGCGGACGACATCGGCGATCTTCCCGCGCTGTCGGTCGGGCAGGCGATTCAGACGATCACTGGCGCGACGACGCACCGCGAAAAGGGCGACGCATCGGAAATCGCGCTGCGCGGCCTTGGCCCCTTTCTGTCAAACGCGACCTTCAACGGCCGCGACGCGACGAACGGCAGCGGCGACCGCTCAGTGAACTTCAACCAGTTCCCGTCCGAACTCGTCAACAATATCAAGATCTACAAGACTCAGCAGGCGGACCTCGTCGAAGGCGGCGTCGCCGGCACGATCGAAATCGGCACGCTGCGCCCGCTCGATTTCGGCAAGCGCCGCATCCAGGGCGAGGTCAAGGCGCAATACAACCCCTATGGCGACCGCATCGTCGGTTCGGGCGGCATCGGCTGGCGCGGCACGCTGAGCTATGTCGATCAGTTCGCCAACGACACGATCGGCATCGCGATCGGCGTCCAGCGCAACGATACGAACAACCCCGAGGAAACCTATGCGGCTTCGACGACCTGGACTGCATGCCGGGCCGATAATAGCGCGGCAGCCAATTGCACCGAACTGGCGCGCGCCGATTATGGGCAGGACCCCTTTTACCTTGTTCCCAACGCCTATACCTTCCGCCAGATCAGCGAGACCGACAAGCGCGACGCGGTTTTCGGCGCGATCCAATGGCGCCCCTCCGACCAGTTCAACGTCAACCTCGACGTCCAATATTCGGACCGCACCTTCGTCGAGAGCCGCCGCGACCTCAACATTTCTGAAGCGCGCCGCGGCCTGACCGACGTCGTTTATGACGAAAATGGCATCGTCCAGAGCCTGAGCGGGCAGAGCGCGATCGAATCGAACGGGTCCGAACTGTCGCGCGCCGAAGAATATCTGGGGGGCGGCCTCTCGGTCGAATGGCAACCGTCGGACCGGCTGACGCTGACCGTCGATGGCAGCTATTCGCGTACGATCCGCGTCGAGGATGAGCGCAATGTCCGCCTGCGCACCGACCCGAGGGACCTCAACGGCGACACCACCGTCTTCAACAACATGCGTATCCCCTACACCTACGAGATTACGCCGGGCAGCTTCGTGCCGACGATCACGATCGACCCCCGCTTCGACCTCAATAATCACGACCTGTTCTGGGACGATGCACGCTTGCGCCGCGACCAGAGCCGCCGGCATAACGAGATCATCGCCGGCCGTTTCGACGCCGGATATGAAATGGACGGTTTCTTCAGCAAGCTGTCCGCGGGCGTCCGCTGGTCCGAAATGACCTTCCGCGACTATGATGTGCGCAACGAGGGTTTCGACCTGACGTCCGACATCGACGAAGAACGCCGGATCAACAATCTCTGTCGCACGCGGGCTTTCCCGCAGACCGGCTTCCTGTCGGCGGCCGATGGCAATGCGATCAACAGCTGGGCGACCTTTGACGTCGATTGCCTGTTCCGCGAATATACCGGCAGCGAAGACCCGGGCGCGCTCGAGGACAAGCGTTCGCCGGCAAACCGCGATGTCACCGAACGCACGCTCGCGGGCTATATCATGGCGGACTATGACGCCGATCTCGGCAATATGCCCGTGCGCGGCAATATCGGTGTACGCGTTGTCAAGACCGACGTGACGTCGAACGGCCTGCGCAGCGACCTCACCATCATCGACAATGGCGACGGCACCATCCGCCTCGACACCACCGGCGATTTCGAAACGGTGACGATCAAGAGCAGCAACACGCGCATCCTGCCCAGCGTCAATGCGATCTTCGAAGTCGCGCCCGACACGTTGCTGCGCGTCGCAGGCTATCGCGCCATGTCGCGCCCGGCACCAAGCGCGCTAGGCGCCGGCCGTACCTTCCAGCTCGACGGCAACGACTTCACCTCGGTCGAGGAAGCGATCGGCAACGTCCGCGCCAACGGCAGCCCGCGCCTCAAGCCGCTGATGTCGTGGAATGCCGACGCGGCGATCGAATGGTATCCCAACAAGGACAGCCTCCTGTCGGCGACCGTCTATTATAAGCAGTTCAACGGCGGGTTCCAGCCCGTGGTGTTCGACGAAGAATTCGTCATCGACGGACAGACGGTCACGGCGCCGGTGACGCAGACGCGCAACAGCCCCGACAAGTCGCGTATCTATGGTCTTGAGCTGACCGCCGCGACGCGCTTCAGCTTCCTGCCCAAGCCGCTCGACGGCCTCGGCGCGAAGGTGAGTTACAATTATGCCGATTCGAACTTCGAAACGCAGGACGTCCGGCTCGGCGATCAATTTGATCCGGTGACTGAAGAGGTCAGCCAAGGCCTTATCGCACCGGCGGGCCTTTCGGGCTATTCGAAGCATGTGCTGTCGGCGCAGGCCTATTACGAGCTCGGCCCGGTGTCGCTGCAGGCGATCTACAATTATCGCAGCAAATATTTCCAGGACTTCGTCGGCGGCAACAGCCAACTGCGCTATGTCGGGCCGAGCGAGACGGTCGATTTCCGCGCCTCGCTTGCGTTGATGCCCGGCGTCTCGCTGCGGTTCGAGGCGCTCAACCTCTTCAACGAGCCCAAGGCGACCTATATGCCCGTCTATGGCAGCAGCCGCCAATACCACTATTATGGGTCCAAATATTTCATCGGCCTGCGGGCACGGATCTAGGCATATAAACTAAGTTCGGTCATGGGCTTCAAACTTGTCCTACCTGATTGTATGGATTTCCTCATGCCTATGTGGGGAGACGATTGATCATGGCCGAACGCCGCCTTTTTGAAGATATTGCGGACGCGATCCGGCGCCTGATTCTCGACGGAACCTTCCCGCCAGGGACCCGCCTGCCCGGCGAGCGCGAGCTGTCCGAGCGTTTCGAGGTCAGCCGGGTGACGATCCGCGAGGCGGAGATCGCGCTGCAGGCGACGGGGTGGATTCATATCCGCACCGGCGCGGGCGCCTATGTCGAGGCGGTCCTGCCCGGCGACAATGCGATCCTGCCCAAGGTCAGCGCGTTCGAACTGACCGAGGCGCGCTCGCTGTTCGAGGCCGAGGCGGCGGCGCTGGCCGCGCCGACGATTTCGAGCGAAACGCTCGAAAAACTCGACGAACTGCTCGTGGCTATGGCCGACGACGGCAAGAGCGAGGAAGAAATCAGCGCGATCGACCGCGAATTCCACATGACGATCGCGGCGGCGTCGAGCAACAAGGCGATCATCCATGTTATCGAGAGCCTGTGGCGGATGCGCATGGAATTGCCCGAGGTGCGCAGCAGCCACTCGCTTGTTTGCCGCAAGGACGGTGCCGCGCGTGAGGCCGAACATGCCGACGTCGTCGCGGCGCTGCGCAATCGGGACGCGACCGGGGCGCGGCTCGCGATGCGACGCCATTTCAACCGACTGCTCGAATCGATGCTCGACGAGACCGAGGAACGCGCAATGGTCGAACTGCGTCGCCAGTCGGCCGAAAGTCGCCAACGCTATCTGCTGAGCGCAAAACTCGCCTGATGCCCGACGCGTCGGATCCCGTTGCGGTGCTGCTTGCCGCGCGCCTTTCGGGCCAGGCGCTTCCGGCCTTTCCCGCTCCTGTTCCCGCAACGCTGGCCGAGGCTTATGCGATCCAGCAGCAGCTGACCGCCGCGCTCGGCGCGCCGGTACTCGGCTGGAAGGTCGGGCGCATCCCGCCCGCGCTGATAGAGAGGCTGGGTGCCGAGCGCATAGCAGGGCCGGTGCTCCGGGTCGCCGAACTCGAGGGCGATGCCCCGGGTGAGGCGCGGGTCTTCGACGGCGGGGCGGCGGCAATCGAGTCCGAGGTGATGCTGCGGCTGCGCGCCGTGCCCGAGGGACGCGTGACGAACGGCGACGACGGCGCACGCTGGATCGACGAGATTCGCACGGGGTTCGAGGTAGCGAGTTCGCCTGCGCCCGACGTCCACGACCACGCCCCTTATGGCATCGTCGCCGATATCGGCATCAACAACGGCCTGCTGCTCGGCCCGCAGCTCGACATCCGCGATTTCGTTGCGCTGGCGGTCGAAACGTCGATCGACGGCGTGCCGGTCGGCAGCGGACGTCCGATCGATGTGCTCGACGGCCCTTGGGGTTCGCTCGACTTTCTTGTCGAGCTTCATCATCGCGGAGTGATCGAACTGAAGCCCGGGCAATGGATTTCGGCCGGTGCGATCACAGGGGTCCACACGATCGCGGTCGGCCAGACAGCGACAGCCCGTTTCGGCGCGACCTCCCCTATCGCCTGCATCGCCGCGGCAGAAAACGGATTCAACGCATGATCGCTCCTCCCCGCACCATCGCTTGTTTCGGCGAAATCGTGATGCGCGTTTCGGTTCCGGAAGGCGAACTGCCGCTGCAATCGGCGCGCTTCGACGCGCATGTCGGCGGCGCCGAGGCGAATGTCGCGGTCGCGCTCGCCGCGCTTGGCCGTGCTACGACGATGATCAGCGCGGTGCCCGAGGGCCCAATGGGCGACGGCGCGCTCGGCGAAATGCGCCGCCACGGCGTCGACGTCGCGCCCGTGCTCCGCCCCGCCGGCCGCATGGGGCTCTATTATTACCTTCCGGGGGGTCCGGTGCGCCCCGCCGAGGTCGTCTATGACCGCGCGGGTTCGGCTTTCGCCGCGACGAGGCCCGACGCATGGGACTGGGACGGGTTGCTCGGCGGCGTCGGCTGGCTGCACGTGTCGGGTGTCACGCCAGCGCTCGGGCCGGACAGCGCCGCCGCCACGCTCGAAGTTGTCACGCGCGCACGCGCGGCCGGGATCGGGGTATCGTTCGACGGCAATTGGCGCGGGCGTCTCTGGGAACGGTGGCAGCCCGATCCGGCGGCTGTCCTGGAACCGATCGTCGCACAGGCGACCTTGCTTTTCGGCAATCATCGCGACGCGGGGCTGCTTCTGGGCCGCGAATTTTCCGGGGAGGGTGAAGACCGGCGCCGCGAGGCGGCGATTGCGCTGTTCGATCATTTTCCCTCGCTCGAACATATCGCCTCGACCGCGCGCGAAATCCTCGGTCCCGACGCCCACCGGATCACCGCGCGCATCGATACGCGGGACGACCGGGGCGCCAGCGACCCCATGCTCGTCACGCCGGTGATCGACCGGGTCGGGACGGGCGATGCCTTCGCGGCGGGCATTCTCGACGGCTTGTGGAGCGGCAAGGGGCTGGCCGATGCGGCGAAGCACGGTCTCGCTCTCGCCGCACTCAAACACGGGCTGCACGGCGATTTTGCGCCTTTCCCGCGTTCGATGCTTGACCGCGTGTCCGACGCCGCGCAGGATATTTCGCGCTAGGGCCGCGATCGCGGCCCGCGAAAGGGGCCACGTCCTTGCTCGCGCAACGCGGGTCTTCAAGTCCGGGACGGCCCGGCAGCTCTGAAGAGGAGGCTGCCATGGCCTGGGTATATCTGACGGTCGCCGGTATTTTCGAAGTCGTGTGGGCCTTTGCGATGAAGCAATCCGACGGCTTCACGCGCCCCGGTCCGACCGCCGTCACCATCGTGGCGATGATTGCGAGCTTTGCGTTGCTTGCGCTGTCGATGAAGTCGCTGCCGCTCGGCACCGCCTATACGATCTGGACCGGGATCGGTGCCATCGGCGCCTTCCTTGTCGGCATTTTCATGCTCGGCGAACAGGCGAACGCGATGCGGATTGTTGCGGCGCTATTGATCGTCAGCGGGCTCATCCTGATGAAATTGTCGTCGCCCGCCTGAACGGCGCCCGCCGGGTTCCGGACGAAACCGCGGCGAGCGCCAAGGGCGAACGGCGGGAAGACCGCCGCCCTGTCAGATCAGGATATGGCAGACATCGGGAGTGGGCCGGACAAGTCCGCGCGTCAGGCGCGCGAGCGCCCCTTCGTCCACTTGCGCCGCGTCGGCGAGTTCGATCCGGTAGCGGCCGTGGAGCGCGTGCACCGTGCGGACATTGACTGCGCCGCCGAGCGCGCCTGCTATGTCGTCGGACAAGGTCGCGCCCGCGCCGCTATCGCCGGACGTCGGGGCAGGGGCCGCCATGGCGCCGCCGCTCCCGGCCAGCGCGCCGCGGATTTCCTCTGCGACCAGGTCGGCGACCGGGCCCAGCACGACTTGCGCGGCATTATCCGACGGCCGGATGATGCCCCGCGCGCCGAGCGCCGACAGCGCGGCGTCATCGACCGCCCCCTGATCGGCGACGATCAGGCGAAGGCGTGTCGTGCAGGCATCGACGCTCACCAGATTGCCTTTGCCGCCGAGTGCGGCGACGAACGCCTCGCCGCGCGTGCCGCCCGCCGATGCCATCGCTGTCTCGGCAACATCGCCCCGTTCGCGCCCTGGCGTCGTCAGGTCGAAGCGGCGGATGAAAAAGCGGAACAGCCCATAATAGAGCAGCGCATAGGCTGCGCCGATGGGCAGCAGCAGCCACGGCCGCGTCGCGAGGCTGAAATTCAGCACATAGTCGAACAACCCCGCCGAAAAGCCGAAGCCGAGCTTGACGTCGAGCGCGTTCATCAACGCCATCGACGCGCCCGTCAGCAGCGCGTGGATCGCATAGAGCAAAGGCGCAACGAACATGAAGGTGAATTCGATCGGCTCGGTCACCCCGGTCAGGAAGCTGGTGAAAGCCAGACTGAAGAGCATGCCGCCGACCGCTTTCTTCCGATCGGGCCGGGCCTCGTGATACATGGCGAGGCACGCGGCGGGCAGGCCGAACATCATGACCGGGAAAAAGCCCGACATGAACGCCCCGGCGTTCGGATCGCCCGCGAAGAAGCGGCGCAGGTCGCCCGTGGCGCCAGCGAAATCGCCGACGACGAACCATGCGGCGTTGTTGATGATGTGGTGCAATCCGGTCACGATCAGCAGCCGGTTGAGCACACCATAGACGAAGAGGCCCGCGCCGCCGCTTTCGACCACGGTGCGGCTCGCCGCATCGATCGCGCCGCTGATATGCGCATAGCCGTAACCGATCACCGCCGCGAGCAGCAGTCCCGCGACACCGCTCGCGATCGGCACGAAGCGCCGCCCGCCGAAGAAGGCGAGGTATTCGGGCAGGGCGATCGTCGCAAAGCGGTTGTAGAAATGCCCGCCGATCAGCCCCGACAATATGCCGATGGGCACCTCGAGCTTGTCGATCTGCGTGAGCGCCCAGTTTTTTCCGGCCAGCGTCGCCGCTGCTTCGGGCCATCCCGCGCCCACATCGCCCGGCGCGGTCAGGAAGGTCTGCGCGCCGGTCGTCGTGACGAGGTAACAGACGACCCCGGCGAGCGCCGCCGCGCCATTGCCGTCGCGCGCGAAGCCGACCGCGACGCCGATCGCGAACAAGATGCCGAGATTTTCAAAGATCGCCGCGCCCGCCGCCGAGATGAAGGCGATGTCGAGCAGGTCCGGCTGGCCGATGCGCAGCAGCAGGCCGGCGATCGGCAGGACCGCGATCGGCAACATCAGTGCGCGGCCAAGCGGCTGGAGCGTTTCGAGTATCTTCCGCATCAACGTGTCTCCTCGAACGCGCGGGCGAGTGCGCGAACCTCCGCTGCCGACTTGCATTGCAGCGCCAGCTTGGCGTGCGCGCGCGCCTCGACCAGCGTCAGGCCGCGCACGATCTGTTTCGCCTCGGCGACGAAGCCGGGTACCGCCGACAATTCGGTGACGCCCAGCCCGACCAGGATCGGCAGCGCCGCGGGATCGGACGCGAGCCCGCCGCATACCCCGACCCAGCGGCCGTGGACGGCGGCGAGGCGGCAGGTTTCGCCGATCATCCGCAGCACCGCGGGGTGCATCGCATCGACCCCGGCGGCGACCGCCGGGTTGCCCCGGTCCATCGCCAGCACATATTGGGTCAGGTCATTGGTGCCAATCGACAGGAAATCGGCTTCGGCGGCGAGCAGGTCGGCGGTCATCGCCGCGGCGGGCGTTTCGACCATCACCCCGATCTCGACCGGCGCCGCGATGGCCATTTCGCCGCGCAACCGCTCGACGATCGCGCGCACTTGCCGCAGTTCATCGACGCTCGCGACCATCGGGATCATGATCTTGCATTGGCCGCCGGGACGAACGCGCAGGATCGCGCGGATCTGCGTTTCGAGGAGGTCGGGCCGTGCAAGCGCTACCCGAATGCCGCGCTGACCGAGCGCCGGATTCTCCTCGGCGTCGATCGGGATATAGGCGGCGGGCTTGTCGCCGCCGATGTCGAGCAGCCGCACGATCACCGGCTTGCCTGCGAGGGTTTCGGCGATGTCCTGATAGGCAGCGTGCTGCTCGTCCTCCGACGGCGCGGTCTCTCGGTCGAGAAAGAGGAATTCGCTACGCACGAGGCCTGATCCTTCGGCGCCCTGCGCGGCGGCAAGCGCGGCGTCCTTGGCCGTGCCGATATTGGCGAAGATCTCGATGCGGGTGCCGTCGGCGCTGTGGCACGCATCCTTCGCCGCTGCCTGGGCAGCAGTGCGCCGCGCTTCGCGTTTCGTCAGCCGCTCGGTGAAAGCTGCGTTATCGGCGAGCGAGGGGGCAATTGTGACGTGGCCCAGCTCGGCGTCGAGCAACAGCGAAGTGCCAGCCTTTATACTGTCCAGCGCCTCGCCCATCGCCACGAGCGCGGGCAAGCCCATCCCCGCGCACAGGATCGCGACATGCGATGTCGGACCGCCACGCGCGAGGCAGATGCCGGCGGGCTTCGCCGCCGCGAGCGTCACGAGCTGCGAAGGCAACAGGTCTTCGGCGACGACGATCGCGCCCGCGGGGACCGCTGCGCCATCGAGTGCCGTCCCGGTCAGCGTCGCGAGCATCTGCCGTTCGATATCGACCAGATCGTCGATCCGTTCGATCAGATGGGAATTGCCCGTCGCGCGGATCGCGTCGATCTGGTCGTGAATCGCGCCGTGCCACGCGAAACCCGCGCTGCTCCCGGCGACGATCCGCGTCTCGGCAGCGGCGAGCAGTTCGGGATCGTCGATCAGCGCGAGATGCGCCTGCATCACGGAGGCGACGCCGCCGCTCGCATCTTCGGCGCGTGCTTCGATCTGCGCGCTAACCTCGTTCCGTGCCGCGAGCAGCGCGGCGCGCTCTTCGGCAGCCCCTTTGCCCTCACGCGCGACCGCGATTTCCGTCTGCCGGAGCCGCGCTGCGGGTCCCATGGCGAGGCCGGGCGCGGCGATCACGCCGCCGATCTGTCCCGCGCGGAGCCGATTGTTCGCGGCGGCGGGCAGGGAGGACGCGGCAACCGGCGCTCCTTCGCCCATGTCGCTCGCGAGCAGCGCAACGATTGCCGCAAGCGCCGTTTCGGCATCGTCGCCGCGCGCCTGTACCACCACCTCGTCGCCGAAAGCGGTGCCGAGCGCGAGCAGGGCGACGGTGCTCCGCGCGTCGCCGCGCTTGTCACCCTTCACCAGATGGACGTCGGCCTCGAAGGCGCGCGCGGCTTCGCCGATCCGCGCCGCGGGACGCGCGTGGATGCCGTGCGGCAGCGACAGCGTCACCGCCTGCTCGACCGATGTGCCGTCGTCCGATCGACGACGCGTTTCGCCCTGCACGGGGACGAGCGTCATCAGCGCCTCGCACGCGCCGATCGCACAATCCACCGTACGCCGGCTGATCGCAAAACTCTCGGCGTTGGTCACGATCACCGGGGTGATCAGGCTCGTCGCCGCAAGCGCGACCGCGTCGAGGTCGAACCGGATCAACGGGTCGCCGCGCGATACTCTCTGGCCCGTCACGACGAGAGGGGTGAAGCCATTGCCCTTCAGCATCACCGTATCGAGCCCGATATGGATCAGCACCTCGGCGCCCTCGGCGCTGCGCAGCGACACGGCATGGCCCGCTTCGTGGAGCGTCACCACCTCGCCATCGAAGGGCGCGACGACGGTATCGCCAAGTGGCTGGATCGCGACGCCGTCACCCATCATCCGCTGGGCAAAGACCGGATCGGGAACGCTGTCGAGTGCCGAGGCCCAACCTCTGAGCGGAGAGGTGATGATCAGGCTCATCGGCAATCCCTATTGTGCGGCTTGAACGAAGGTAGGGGCGGAACCGGTCGTCGGCGCGCCGCCGATCCACGTGGCGCGGGGCGCAAGCCCGGCATCGAGCCACACCCAGTCGGCGCGCCGCCCCGGCGCGATCGAGCCGATGCGGTCGTGCAGCGACAGAAAGGCGGCGGGCGTCGCGCTCGCCATCGCCGACACGTCGGGAACCGGAAGAGCGGTGACCTCGACCGTCTTGCGCAGCGCCGACGCCATGTCGAGATGCGTGCCCGCGAGCGTTCCATCCTCGAAGATGCAGACGCCGTCCTTCACCGCGATGCGTTTCCCTTGCAGTGTGAATTCGCTGACGTCGGTGCCGACGCTCGGCATCGCGTCGGTAACGAGCATGATCCGGTCCTTGCCCTTGGCATGGACCGCCAGCCGCACGACGGCGGGGTGCAGGTGGACGTCATCGACGATCAGCCCGCAATAAGTGTCTGAATCGAACGCCGCGCCGACCGCGCCGGGATTGCGGTGGTGAAGCGGCGACATCGCGTTGAACAAATGGGTGAAGCCCGTGAGGCCCGCGCCGATCGCGCGCTGCGCTTCGTCATAAGTGGCATCGCTGTGGCCCGCGCTGACGATCACCCCGTGCCGGACAAGGGTGCGGATATCCTGCTGGTCGCACAGTTCGGGCGCGAGCGTCAGCATCACACGCCCGCGATGCGGCGCGGTGAGCGTCTCGAGGATCTCCGCATCGAGGCGGCGGATGCGGTGCGCTTCGTGAATGCCGCGCTTCACCTCGTTGATAAACGGTCCTTCGATATGGATGCCGACGACGCCCGACACGCCTCGCTCGATCGCGGCATCGACCGCGGCGAGTGCGGAGGCGATCTGCGCCGGCGTATCGCTGATCAGCGTCGGCAGGAAGGACGTAGTGCCAAAGCGCGCATGCGCGGCGCCGATCGCCGCGATCGCTTCGACATCCACCTGGTCGTTGAACAGCACGCCGCCGCCGCCATTGACCTGCGTGTCGACGAAACCGGGCAGCAGCCAGCCGCCTTCAAGATCTATTTCGCGTTCGGCGGGCGCATCGCCCGCATCCGATACCGCGGTGACAGCGCCGTCGGCGACGGCGATATCGGCCGCCTCGGCGACCCCTGTCGGCAGCGCGACCCGGCCGTTGTGGAAACGAAATATCATAGGGTCTCGGTAACCTTGTTGAGATGCGGTGGCGAGTCGGGGTCTTGTCCGCGCGCGAGCGCCAGCGCGCTCGCCATGCGATAGAAGCTCTGGATCGCCAGGATCGGCTCGATCGCCGGGTGCGCGGCGATGGCGGGCAGGTCGCCGCGCATGGGATCGGCGAGCAGCACCGTCGCGCCCCGCCCCCGGAACTCGGCCGCTGCTTCGCGCACGCTCTCTGCCGCCCGGTCGGTGCCGCCGAACGCCAGAACGTGGAAGGCATCGCCCACGATCGCCATCGGCCCGTGGCGCACCTCGGCGGCGCTGAAGCTTTCGGCGTGGAGCGCGGAGGTTTCCTTGAATTTGAGCGCGGCTTCCTGCGCGACGCCCAGCCCATAGCCGCGGCCGAGGGCGAAGAGGTTCGTCGCGTCGCGGAACGCCGCGACGGCGCGCGACCAGTCGAGTGCGAACGCTCGCTCGAGTTGGTCGGGCAGGGCGGTCAGCGCCGCTTCGAGTGCATCATCCTCGGCCCAAGCGGCGACGAGCGCGGCGATCGCGGCGAGCGAGGCGATATAGGATTTGGTCGCGGCGACCGAATGTTCGGTCCCTGCCGACAGCGGGATCACCACGTCGGCCTGCCCCGAGAGCGGTGATCCCTCGGCATTGACGAGTGCGACGACGAAGGCGCCGGCCTCGCGCTGCTGATCGACCGCGGCGAGCAGGTCGGGGCTTTTTCCCGACTGCGATATGGCGAGGCACAGGCGGTTCCCCGCGACCGCTGGCGCATCGTAGAGCGACGCGATCGACAGCGCCGCCGACGCGGTGGGTGTCCCCGTCAGCGTTTCGATCAGATATTTGGCATAGGTCGCGGCATGGTCCGACGATCCGCGCGCGCAGGTCACGACCGCCGCCGGCGGCGCGGCGCGCAGGCGCTTGCCGATTGCGATGAATGCGTCGCGATTCGCAGCCAGCATCGCGGCGACTGCGGCCGCTGCCTCCCCGGCTTCCTGCTCCATCAGCGTCTTTCGTCCGTCTACTGCGGCGTTCGGCGTCATTCATCTGTCTCCAGCCGGAGGCATCGCTCCATCCGATTTATTGGTATTATATAGGTTATATATGTCTCATCAAGAGGTATGTTCGAGAGTTCAGATTTTAATGACCCAGCCCTTGCGGCGCAGCCATTCCATCGCGCCCCAGATCAACAGCATATAGAGGAGAATGGGCAGCAGCGACGCGACCGGATCGCCCAGCGCCTCGCGCAGCGCGCGGAAAGGCAGCAGCAGCAAATCCCATGTCACGACCCCCGCCGTCACCTGATGCAGCGTATAGGCGGCGATGGCGTTGGCGCCGAACGCCAGCATCGCGGTCGCGGCAAGGCCGGGCTTGCGGCCCTCGCGGTCGAGCCAGTGGTGAAGCAATGCGAGCGCGAGGATCGTGATCCCGCTCGTGACGAGTACGAAGCTGCTCGACCAGATATCCTTCACGATCGGGAAGGCGATGCTCCAGACGCCGCCAGCGACGAGCATCGCGGCGCCGATCAGGCCGAGTTGCCTTGCCGCCGGACCCTTGCGGTCAATCAGCAGCTCGCCGATCGCGACGCCGATCAGCCCCTGCGCAATCGCAGGGAGGGTGCCGAGGATTCCCTCGGGATCATAGCCTTCGGGTCCCTTCACATAGAGATGGTTACCGAGCAACAGGCGATCGACCGAAGCGATGAAATTATGCCCGCGCACCCAAATATCAGTCGCAACGCCATCAAGCGAGGGCAGCAGCGCGAGCGGCCAGTAAAGTGCGAGGATCGTCGCGGCGATGATCATCCGCGCGCGGGGGGCAGCGATCAGGAACAGCAGCGCGCAGGCGCAATAGACGAGTCCGATTCGCTGGAGCACGCCGAACAATCGCCAGTCGCCCGAGGCGAAGCTGGTGAACCAGTAAAGATTGCTGAGGATGAAACCGAGCAGCAGCAGGCGGCCGGTGCGGCCGAAGATGTGGCGGCGCTGCGCCGCATCGAGCTTCGCATCGCGCATCGAAAAGGGGATGGCGATCCCCACCATCGTCAGGAAGCCCGGAAAAACGAGGTCCGCGAGGGTGAGACCGTCCCAACTGACATGCAGCAATATCGGCGAGACATCGGCCTCGGCGCCATATTTCATTGCCGCTGCGGAGTTCACGAGGATCATCCCGGCGACCGTCAGCCCCCTGAGCACATCAAGTGAAATCAATCGCATGGCTTCGCCTCCCCGGTTCTGGCCGCCCCCTCAGGCAACATCTTGGCGCTGACACAAATTTGCAATGGACAGCGCTTCATATTTGTAGTCTATTGGTAATAGACCAAGGACGCAATTGGTCTTATATAGATTGTGGGAAGGCAATCTGGACCGGATTGGATGGGGGAAAATTATAATGGTTAAGGGGCCTGCCAAGACACATCGGATTCGCCACAGCCTGCTTTACGGCATCTGCGGTGCAGCACTGGCTAGCGCGCTTACTCTTCCCGCCGCAGCGCAGGAAGGCGGCGCGCCGGTATCGGCGGACGAGGAAAACGCGGACGATATCGTCGTCACCGGCATTCGCGCCAACCTCGAATCGGCCCAGAACCGCAAGCGCAACGCCGACACGGTTGTCGATTCGATCACGGCCGAGGATATCGGCTCCTTTCCCGACAAATCGGTCGCCGAGGCGTTGCAGCGCGTGCCCGGTATCACCGTGGTTCGCTTTGCGGGCACCGACGACACCTCGCACTTCTCGGCCGAGCCGTCGGGCGTCATCGTTCGCGGTCTCAGCCAGGTCCGCTCCGAATTCAACGGCCGCGACACATTCAGCGCCAACTCGTCGCGCGGGCTCAGCTGGCAGGACATTTCGCCCGAACTTCTGGGCGGCATCGATACCTACAAGAACCAGACCGCCGACATGATCGAGGGTGGTATTGCGGGCACCGTCAACCTGCGCACCCGCGTGCCCTTCGACCAGGACGGGCGCCTGATCTCGATCTCGATCAAGAACACCTATGGCGACATTGCGAAGAAATCGACGCCGGAGATCTCGGGCATCATTTCGGACCGCTGGCAGACGGGGATCGGCGAGATCGGGCTGATGCTCAACGGAGCCTACTCGCATGCGGTGACGGCCAGCCAAGGTATCCAGTTCGACCGCATGGCGATCTTCGACGGCGTGTTCGGTCCGGGGAAGCAATATATCCCCAGCGGCATCTATATGCGCGACAATGAATATGACCGCAAACGCTATGGCGTCTCGGCGGCCTTCCAGTGGCGCTCGAACGACGGCGATATGGAACTGACCGGCCAGTATCTGCGGTCGCAATATAACAACAGCTGGCGCGAACATGCGATCTACTCGAGCGCCTTCAGCATCTACGGCCAGCCGAGCGACTATCTGGTCACCGACCCGACGCTCGTGAATCCGCTGACCGGCACCGCGCCGTTTCAGTTCGACGACGACGGCAATTTCCTCAGTGGCTGGTGGTCGGCGCCGCGTCCCTATGTCGGCGAGGGCGACGCCAACCTCGGCCTTGGCGTCAACGAGGATGGCGAGGCATTCTTCAACCGCTGCTACGGCTGGGAAGGCTGCGTTCCGCAACAGCGCGCGCCGCAGGTCGATACCGCCGCCAACGCGTTGAAGAACAAGCAGATCACGCAGGATTTCGGGCTCAATTTCCGCTGGGATGTTTCGGACCGGCTGCGCGTCACGCTCGACGGCCAATATGTGGACGCCAGTGTGAAGAACTATAACGCATCGGTCACCGCGCGCAGCTTCGCCGACACCTTTGTCGACCTGGCGGGCAAATATCCGCGGCTCGAATTCCTTCCCAATCAGGCCGAGAATATCAACCTGTCGAACGGCGGGCTGAACAATCCCAACAATTATTTCTATTATGCGATCACCGATCACACCGAGGACAGCGACGGCCAGGAAGTCGCGCTGCGCGCCGACGTCGAATATGACGTCGATTCGGGCTGGCTCGATGCGATCAAGGTCGGCGCGCGCTATGCCGACCGCGACCAGACGGTGCGTTGGGGCGCCTATAACTGGGCGAACATCTCGAATACCTGGACCTTTACGCAGGCGCCCTATTTCAACATCGACAGTCCGGCCTATGCGCCTGGCACCAGCGGGCTCCACACCTTCAGCGGCGATTTCTTCGCCGGCAACCAGATCAACCACAACAGCTTCGCCTTCTTCAACATGGATATGTTGTCGGATCGCGAACAACTCGCGGCGGCGCTTGGCCGTCCGTCGATCGGTGTCGGCGATTATTATCCCGTCTGTTCGGGCGAGGGGTATCGCGGTGCCGAAACGATCGAAAAATCCTTCGGCTGCTATTTCCCGAGCGAAGTCCACCGCGTCAGCGAGCGGACCGTTTCCGCCTATGCGATGGCGAAGTTCGGCGGCGACAGCCTCGCGATCGGCGGGGTGCCGATCTCCGGCAACGTCGGCGTCCGACTGATCTGGACGCGCGACGATACGGTGGGGGCGACCACGCTGCCCAACCCCTTCACCCCCACCGCGTTGCTCTGCGAACGCGGCACCGATCCGGGCACCGGCCTGCCAACCGCCTCCTCGGGCTGCGTGGTCACGCAAACCGAAATCGACTTCGGCAATGGCGCAACCGTGGCCGACACCACCAAGGTCAATCATTTCCATGCTTTGCCGAGCTTCAACATCAAGTTCGACCTGACCGACAAACTCGTGTCGCGCTTCGCCTATTCTCGGGCGATGTCGCGACCCGATTTCGGCCTCTTGCGCAACTTCCTGACCGTGAACCGCCTGACGCCGAACCTCAACGACCGGTCTGACCCCAATGTCACGCGCGATGCCGATGGCAATGCGATCGCCTATGACTGGCAATATACCGGCACATCGGGCAACCCTGGGCTGAAACCGATGACGGCCGACCAGTTCGATCTCACGCTCGAATATTATTTCGGCCGGTCGAGTTCGTTCACCGCGACGGGTTTCTACAAGAAATTCTACGACTATATCCAGGCGGGCTCGTTCAACGTCGATGTGACCAACAATGGCGTGACCGAAGACGTCCGCGTCAACCGGCCGGTCAACGGCGACGGCGCGAGCATTTATGGCGCGGAATTCGCCTTTCAGACCTTCTTCGACTTCCTGCCGGCGCCGCTCGACGGCTTCGGGGTGCAGGCCAACTACACCTTTGTAAAGAACGACGGGATCGAGACGGTCAACCTGACCAACGAAACCGCGGGCGGCACTGCGGGCGGCGGCATCAGCTATGACACGTCGACGGTGAAGGCCAAGGCGCTCGAGGGCATCTCGAAGCATAGCTACAACCTCGTCGGCATGTATGAAAAGGGGCCGCTATCGGCGCGTGTCGCCTATAACTGGCGTTCCAAATATCTGGTGACCGCGATCGACTGCTGCGTCGGCTTCCCGATCTGGCAAAAGAGCACGGGCTATCTCGACGCGTCGCTTCGTTTGCGCGCGACGGCGAATATCGAGTTCGTTCTGGAGGGCACCAACCTGCTCGGCACCGATACCGTGCTGATGCAGCAGGTGGACTCGGACGGCCTGCTCAAGCCGAACGCCTGGTTCAAGAACGACCGCCGCTATCAGCTCGGTGTGCGGCTGAGCTTCTGACAAGGGGAGCGGCGCCGGTTCCTTCAGGGGACTGGCGCCGGCTTTCTCTGGCGCTAAGCTGGATCCTGTATGGGGGATAAATTCGAACTGGTGATTGTGGGCGGCGGGACGGCCGGCTGGATGTGCGCTGCGGCCTGCGCCGCGAAGCTCGACCCCACGCGTTTTCGTGTCCGCCTCGTCGAATCGGAAGAGATCAGCACCGTCGGCGTCGGCGAAGCGACGCTGCCGCAGATGAAGGATTTCAACGACTTCCTCGGGCTCGACGAAGTCGAGTTCATGAAGGCGACACAGGCGAGCTTCAAGCTCGGCATCGAGTTCGTCAACTGGGGACGCGAGGGCGATCGCTATATCCACCCCTTCGGCACTTTCGGGCGCCCGATCGGCGAGGCCGATTTCTTCAGCTACTGGATCCGCGCGCGCCGCGCCGGCACCGCCGCGCCGCTCTTCGACTATTGCTTCCCGATCGTCACCGCGCTGCAAAACCGTTTCATGTTGCCGAACGGCGACGCGGGCGACGTGCGCAATGCCTTCGCCTACGCCTATCATCTCGATGCCTTTCTCTACGCGCGCACTCTGCGCGGCTGGGCCGAAGCGCGCGGGATCGAGCGTGTCGAGGGGCGGATCGTCGAGGTCGAACGGGATGGCGAAAGCGGCGACATTGCGGCGGTGAAGCTCGCGTCGGGCGCGCGCGTCGCGGGCGACCTGTTCGTCGACTGCTCGGGCTTCCGCTCGCTGCTGCTGGGCGGGACGCTCGGCGTCGAGCTCGAGGACTGGTCGCACTGGCTGCCGTGCGACAGCGCGCAAGCGGTGCCCTCGGTGCGTTCGCAAGACTTCACGCCCTATACGCGCTCGACGCGGCGCGAGGCGGGCTGGCAATGGCGCATCCCGCTCCAGCACCGCACCGGCAACGGCTATGTCTATTCGAGCGCCGATATTTCGGACGACGAGGCGGCGGCGACCCTGCTCGCCAATCTCGACGGCGAAGCGCTCGCCGATCCGCGCGTGCTGCGCTTCAAGGCGGGCAAGCGCAAAAAGGCGTGGGCTGCCAATTGCATCGGCATGGGCCTCGCGGGCGGCTTCCTCGAGCCGCTCGAATCGACGAGCATCTACCTCGTCCAGATGGCGATCATGCACATGCTAACGCTGATGCCGTCCGAACGCGCGATCGATCCCGCGCTGCGCGCCGAGCTCAATCGCGTGATGGACGTCGAATATGATCGCATCCGCGACTTCCTGATCCTTCACTATATCGCGAACGAGCCCGACGCGCCGCTCTGGCAGCGCGTGACGGCGATCGATCTGCCCGATACGCTTGCAGGCAAGATCGATCGCTTCCGCCATCGCGGCCATGTCCAGGCCTATCGCGACGGCCTGTTCGGGCCGCCGAGCTGGCAGGCGGTGTTCGTCGGGCAGGGGATCGAGCCGAGCGCCGCTGACCGCCTCGCCGACATATTGCCCGCCGCGACGGTGAACGAGCGGCTCGCGAACCTGGCGGCGACGATCGCCGACGCGGCGGCGACCGTGCCGTCGCATGCCGACTTCATCGCGGGTTACTGCCCGGCGCCCGCACCATGACGCATTCGGTTCAGCAGGTAGTCGTTTATGGCGGCGGCGTTGCGGCGGCGATGGCGGCGCTAGCGGTCAGCCGCGCCTATGCCCGGCTCGGAACCGATGTCACATGGATCGACACCGGCGAAGAATCGCCAGCGCATGCCGCACTCATCGCACCGCCTGATCTGGCGACCTTCCACCGTCTGCTCGGTATCGACGAAGCCGCATTGACCGCCGGCGCCGCCGCGACGATCAACATGGGACAGCAATTCGCGGGCTGGTCGGGCGGCGACGACGCTTTCCTCCACGCCTATGGCGACGCCGGCATCGCCTTCGCCTCGCTGCCCTTCGTCCAGCACTGGACGCGCGCGCGGGGGGCAGGCTTGCGCGTCGCGCTCGAGGATTTCTGCCTCGCCGCCGCCGCCGCGAAGCAGGGCCGCACCGGCGCACCGCGCGAAGCGGCGACGCGGCAGGCGGTGAAGGCGGGCTGGCATCTCGATGCCCCCGGCTATGTCCGGCTGCTCCGCGCGGCGTGCGAGCAGGCGGATATTCGCATCGTTTCGGTTGCGCGGGCTGCGGTCCATGCGGCCGGTGGCCGCCTCGACCGGATCGACCTCGCCGATGGTGAGCGACTGGATGCCGACCTGTTTATCGACACCGACGGCGCGCTGATCGCCGCGCTCGATCCCGACGACGATGTGACGCGCCGAGGCTTCTGCGACCGGATCGTCCGCGCGTCGGTGCCTGCCTTCGATCCGCTGCCGCTCTACAGCCGCGTCGCCGCGCATTCCGCCGGATGGCTGACGATGATCCCGCTTGCGAACCGGACCGCGATTGAATTTTGCTATGACGGCCGGCTGCTGTCCGACGCCGATGCACGCGCCGCGCTTTCGGCGGCCATCGGACGCCCGGTGGACGCCGCTCCGCCCGCGTCGCTCGCCACCGCCGCGCGCCCGCGCCCGTGGATCGGTAACGTCGTCGCGGTCGGTCGCGCGGCGGGCGCCGCGCCCGCGCTCGACGGCGCCGAATTGCTCCTGCTCCAGCTTGCGATCGCACAGCTGGTGCTGCTCTGGCCGATCGATCGCGCCGCGATGCCGGAGGCCGATATCTATAATGAGGAACTTGCCGGCACCCGGGCGCGCGTCGGCGATTTCACCGCGCAGCATTTCCGCCTCAATGCCCGCGTTGGCGAGCCCTATTGGGACGCCGCCCGGACCGCGCCGGTCTCGGACGAACTCGCGTCAAAGATCGACCTTTTTGCCGCCCGCGGCATGTTCGCGCATTTCAATCACGAGGCGTATGTCGAGGATAGCTGGGCGCTCGTCATGGCGGGGCATGGCGTCGTTCCGCGCAGCTTCGACCCGCAGGCGCTGCTCGTCGACGAACAGGCGTTGATGGCCGAATTTCAGCGCCAGCTCCGCGCCGTGGCGAGCGAGGTGCACGCGATGGAAACCCACGCCGAAGCCCTGCGACGGATACGCCGATGAGCGCGCGCCAGCGCCCCGTGCGGCGCATCGTCATCGTCGGCGGCGGCAGCGCGGGCTGGATGACGGCGGCGGCGCTCGGCCGCGCGCTGTCGGGGCAGTCGCATGCCATCACTCTCGTCGAATCCGAAGCGATCGGCACCATTGGGGTCGGCGAGGCGACCGTGCCGCCGATCCACGAATTCAACCGCTACCTGAAGATCGATCAGGCCGAATTCCTTCGCGCGACGCATGGCACGATCAAGCTCGGCATCGAGTTCGATGGCTGGGGCGGCGAGGGGCACCACTATTTCCATCCCTTCGGCTATTTCGGCATCGAAATGGCGGGCATCCACTTCCATCATTATTGGCTGCGCCATCTCGCGGCGGGGGGCGATCCCGACCAGGCGCCCTACAACCTCGAAACGATGGCCGCGCGCGCCGGCCGGTTTGCCCCCGCAACGCGCCACGGGCCGGTGCATCACGCCGTCCATTTCGACGCCGCCGCCTATGCCCGATTCCTGCGCACCTATGCCGAGGACAAGGGCGTCGTGCGGATCGAGGGCAAGGTCGCCGACGTTAGCCTCGATCCCGAAGACGGTTTCATCACCGCGATCGAAATGGACGACGGCCGGACGATCGAGGGCGATTTGTTCGTCGACTGCTCGGGCTTTCGCGGCCTGCTGATCGAAGGTGCTCTCCAGACCGGCTACGCCGAATGGAGCCGCTGGCTACCGTGCGACAGCGCGGTCGCCATGCCGTCAGAAGGCGAGGGCGACCCGGCGCCCTTCACGCGCTCGACCGCGCGCGAGGCGGGGTGGCAATGGCGCATCCCGCTCCAGCATCGCGACGGCAATGGCTATGTCTATTCGAGCGCGCATCTGGGGCATGACGAGGCCGAGACGCTGCTGCGCGCGCGCCTGCCCGGGCCGGCGCTCGCCGACGCCAACCGGCTGCGCTTCACCGCGGGGCATCGCAAGGAGATCTGGAACCGCAACTGCGTCGCGATCGGGCTCGCGGGGGGCTTTCTCGAGCCCCTGGAATCGACTTCGATCCACCTGATCCAGACGACGATCATCCGGCTGCTTTCGCTGCTGCCGCGCGATGCGATCGATCCCCGTGTCGTCGCGCGCTTCAATCGCGATGCCTTGCACGAGTATCGGACGATCCGCGATTTCGTGATCGCCCATTATGCGCTCGCGAACCGCAACGACACGCCATTCTGGCGCGACGCCGCCGCGGCAGGTATGCCCGATACACTTGCCGAGCGGATCGAGGCGTTCCGCGCCACCGGCAACATCTTGTTCGAGCCCGGCGACCTGTTCGGCCCGACCAACTGGCATGCCGTGCTGACCGGGCAGGGGGTGCGGCCGCAAAGCTGGCACCCGATCGCCGACGGCCTCTCCGCTGACGAACTGGCATCACGCCTCGGGGCGCTGCGCGGCCGCGTCGCCGAGCAACTCGCCGAGCTGCCGCCTCACATCGCGTTTCTGCGGGGGCTGGGTTAGCCGTTGAGCTCCGCCACGACGTCATAAGCATCGCCGCGATAATAGCTTTGCGTGAACTCGGCGGTGCGCCCGTCGGACAGGAAACCGCGCCGTTCGATGAACAGCCCGGGCGTTCCCGCCTCGATCCCCAGGATATCCGCCTGTTCGGCGGTAAAGGCGACCGCGCGCAGCCGTTGCAGCGCGCGCACCGGCAGGTGTCCCGCCGCTTCCAGCGCTTCGTACAGCGACGCACCGACGGCCTCGACCGACGGCAGGCAGTACGCGGGGATCGTCGCATATTCGAGCGCCATCGACGTGTCGTCGGCGTAACGGATGCGGTGGAACCGATAGACGAGCGATCCCGGCGACAGGCCGAGCGACAACGCCTCTTCGGGGGTCACCGCGCCCGCGGTCTTGCTCACCCATTTGCTCGTCGGCCGCCTTCCGCGCGACTTCATGTCCTCCGAAAAGGAGGTGAGCTTCGAAAAGCTTTTTTCGACGCGCGGCCGCGTGACGAACGTCCCCGCACCGCGGCGGCGCGTGACGATGCCGTCGGCGACCAGCCCGTCGATCGCCTTGCGCACCGTGATGCGCGACACGTCGAATTCCTCGGCGAGGTCGCGCTCGGTCGGGATCGCTTCTTCGGCCTTGACGACCTGCCCCTCGATCGCGTCGCGCAGGATTTTCTGCAACTGCAGGTAAAGCGGTGTCGGATCGTCCTTCTGGAGCGGACCCACGCGTTCGATCAATGACAAGGACGATGCTCCACTCGATGGCTCCGGCATGCCGGTCGATAGGACCAGCCATAGCGCAGCATGTGTTGCATTGGTATCCTTGCGTCAACCTTGTTGCGACTTATTCGCGCGAAAGCCCTTCTTTGATGGCGGTCGTCAGCGCGTGATCGGGCGTATCCTGCGACAATTCCCACACCATCACGCCGCCCGCCTTTTCGGCGGCGAGTCGCGATTTATTGGCGATCGCGGCGGGGCTGTTATAGCTGATATAGCGGCACCCGGCGCAAAGCTCGCCGATGACATCGGCTTTGGTCGCATTTATGCCATGTGCGGCGGCAAGGTCGCGATAGGACCAATTCGCCTTTTCGCCGCCGAATCCATAGCCGTAAAAAGGGACGCCGAGGACAAGGCGGTCCGGCGCGACGCCGCGCGCCAGCCACAGGTCGAGATCGCGCGCGGCCATCGCATAGCTGCTGTGCTCGGTTCCTGCTTGGCCCCAACTCGGCCCGATCGCGTCATAGGACATGATGTTGACAAGATCGAAATAGCGGATTGAGCCCACCGGGATCATCCCACCTTCGTAAGAAGCGGTCGCGCAGGTCAGCAGTTTGCCACGCGCCTTCATCGCTCCGGAGAGCGCCGCGATAAACGGGGTATAGTCGCCGGCGCGGTCAATCTCGGTCAGCAGCTGTCCTTCGATGTCGATATCGATGCCGTCGAGTGCCAGCGTATCGGCTAGCTCGATCAGCGCTGCCACCGTCGCAGCGCGCCGCTCGGGCGCGAGCAAGACCTTCCAGTCCCCCGAACAGCTTGGAATCACGCCACCTGCGGTCGAGATCAGCACTTTCGCGCCGCTTGCCTGCAGCATCGCGACGGTCGCGCGCAGCGCCTCGACCGACAGGTTGGCGCCTTGTTCGTCGCTCATGCACGTCATCCGCCCGTCGCGAACGAAACGCCCCTCGGCATCGGGATTGGCGAAGGACAGGTTGAAGTGGGTGAAGGCGGACAGGTCGGATCGCGCGATCGACATCTCCAGCCCCTTGAACGCCGCGAGATAGCCAACCACAACGGGGCGCGGCGGCTTCGCGGCAGCGAAGCCCGGTGACAATATCAATGTAAAACCAATCAGGATCGATGCAATGAAGCGAAAAGTCTCATTTGTCGTCATTTTGCCATTTTTCCTTTCAATTCTGTCGAATCTGAAAGGCGTTGACCCGCCCGCGACTGCATGACAAATTAGATACAAATTGTCGAGCGGGAGAAAAAGCATGCGGGCTGCGGGTTGGACGGCAATGGCGATGGCGGCACTCGCCGCGCCGCAGCTACTGGCGGCGGAAGCGCCGTCGCAGACATCGCTCGACCGCTTTGCCGACACGCTCGGCTACCAGCTCACCATGGTCGATAACGGCCCCGAATGCCCGGCCGGGATCGACGCCTGCTTCCTGTCGATAATCACGCTGACGCTGCCCGAGACGCTTCCCGCCGATCTGCCCGCAAAGGGGCTCTCGCTCTATTTCAGCTTCGTCAACCGGCTGCCGCTCGTCGAAAGCGACATCTTCACGCACCGGCTGGTCAACGGCGACGTCCAGCAACTCGTGCTCAAGCCCGGCGCCGCGCTGCGCCCCGGCGCGAAACATGAAATCAGGCTGTGGGGCGTCGGGTCGAACTTCTCGAAGGCGTTCGGCATGCCCAACGCCTATCTGGTGGCCGACGGGCTCAGGCCGCGCACGATCGCCGCGACCCGCGCGGTGATCGATCCCGGGACGGGTCTCGAAATCCTGCCCTTCGTTGCGCCGATGACCGACGAGGCAAAGCTCGCGACCAAGAGCGACGCCGACAAGACGCGCTGGCTGACCGCCGAGCGCACGTTCGATCTGCAGGCCGGGCGGCTCGCGCCCGAGGCGAAGGGGATCGTTATCCTGCCGAAGCCCGCAAAGGCCGTGCAGGGCAAGGGAACGGCCGTCGATCTCGGCCGCGGCGTCGCGCTGACGCTGAACGGTGTCGAGCGCGGCGCCGTCGCACCCGCGCTCGCCGCGCTGGGCGCCCCCGAAACCGGCGCATTGCCGCTGACGATCCGGGTCGACCCCGCAGCGGCGCCCAAGGTCGAGGGCTATATCCTTGATGCCAAAGCGTCGGGCATCGCAATCACCGCGCACGACGCCGCGGGCGCGAGCCACGCGCTGCGCTCGCTCGCGCAGCAGGCGGCGTTCGAAAAGGGCAAGCTGACACCGTTGCACGTCGAGGACGCGCCCGAATATGGCTTCCGCGGCCTGCACATCGATCTGGGCCGTAACTTCCACAGCCGCGACGAGATTTTGAAGCTCGTCGAGGCGATGGCGACGTACAAGCTCAACAAGCTCCACCTCCACCTCGCCGAAGACGAAGGCTGGCGCATCGAAATCCCCGCGCTCCCCGAACTCGCCGAGATTGGTTCGAAGCGCTGCCATGATCCCGAAGAAAAGACCTGTCTCCTGCCGCAACTCGGGGCCGGACCCGACGGGACCGGCAGCGTCAACGGCTACCTCTCCACCGCCGACTATGTCGCGATCGTGCAGGCTGCGGCGGCGCGGCAGATCGAGGTGATCCCGTCGATCGACATGCCCGGCCACAGTCGCGCGGCGATCAAGGCCATGGAACTGCGCCATGCCCGGCTGAACGCGGCGGGCAAGACGGCCGAAGCCGCGGAATATCGGCTGATCGACCAGGCCGACACGACCGAATATCGCAGCATCCAGAATTATAACGACAATACGCTGAACGTCTGCCTGCCTGCGACCTATCGTTTCGTCGATACCGTCGTCGACGCGCTCGCCGCGATGCACAGAGAGGCAGGGGCGCCGCTCAAGACCTTCCACCTCGGTGCCGACGAGACCGCGGGAGCCTGGGTGGGTTCGCCGGCGTGCAAAGCGATGATTGCGGAGAATGGCGGCGATGCCGGCAAGCTCACCCCGCGCTTCATCGAACGCGTGAGCGAAAGCCTCGCCGCCAAGGGTTTGAAAGCCGGCGGGTGGAGCGACGGCATGGGGCATACCGAAACCGCCGCAATGCCGCAGGCGGTCCAGACCAACATCTGGGGCGTGCTCCACACCGGTGCGATCCGCGAGGCGCATGATCAGCTGAACCGCGGCTGGAACGTTGTGCTGTCGATCCCCGACCTCGGCTATTTCGACATGCCCTATGCGCCGCATCCCGACGAGGGCGGTTATGATTGGGCCTCGCGCGGGGTCGATCCCTATCAGGTGTTCGGCTTCATGCCCGAAAACCTGCCCGCCAACGCCGCGACGATTCGCAGCATTTACGCCGAAGGCAAACCCATCGAGGACAAGCCCGTCCTCCAGCCCGGCCACCGCGTCGCGGGCCTTCAGGCACAACTCTGGAGCGAGACGATCCGCACCGACGCGCAGGTCGATTATATGCTCTTCCCCCGCTTGCTTGCGCTTGCCGAGCGCGCGTGGAGCCCTGCGCCCTGGACCCCGGCCTATCAGGCGGGCGCCAGCTATATATGGGCCGACCCGCGCGTCGATGCCGCCCGGCTCAAAGCCGGTTGGCAGGATTTCGCCGGACGCACCGCGGCGCAATTCCCGATGCTCGAAAAGATCGGTGTCGCCTATCGCGTTGCGCCGCCGGGCGCGCGCATCGCGAACGGCAGGCTCGAGGCGAACAGCATGTTCCCCGGTACGACAATCGAGTATCGGGTCGAAGGCGGCGCGTGGACGCGCTATGCCGGGCCCGTCGCGGTCGGCGGCGCGGTCGACCTCCGCAGTCGTTCCGCCGACGGCAAGCGCGCCAGCCGGACGGTGCGGGTCGAACCCGCCCGCTAGGGGCAGGGGAAACGAAGTGAGCGGGACGCTGGACGAAATCGCCGGTAGCGATCATGCCGCAATCGCGCGCGCCGTGGCGGCAGCCGAGCGCCCCGTCATCCTCCGCGGCATCGCCGCCGACTGGCCCGCCGTCGCCGCCGCGCGCGAAGGCGACGTGGCTATCGCGGCCTGGCTCGCCGCGCGCGACACCGGCAACCCGCTCACCGTGCTCGTCGGCCCGCCCGAAGCCGGCGGGCGCTATTTCTATTCGGACGACATGCGCGGGGTGAATTTTCGCAGCGAGAAAATGCCGATGGCCATGCTCGTCGAGCAGCTGCTCGTGCTGCGCGAGACCGCCGACGCGCCGAGCCTCTACGCCGGGTCGACCCCGACGCCCGAGAGCGTCGCGAGCTTTGCCGCCGAAAACCCGCTGCCCGTCGACACCGGCGTCGATCCCCGCATCTGGGTCGGCAACGCTAGCCGCATCGCTCCGCATTACGACATGGCTGCGAACATCGCGGTCGTCGTCGCGGGACAGCGGTGCTTCACGCTGTTCCCGCCCGAACAGATCGCGAACCTCTATGTCGGTCCGGTCGAACGCACGATCGCGGGCCAGCCGACGAGCATGGTCGACCCAGACCATCCCGATCATGCGCGTTACCCGCTTTATGCCAGGGCCGAGCGCTACAAGCTCGTCGCCGACCTTTTGCCCGGCGACGCCATCTATATGCCGCCGATGTGGTGGCACCATGTGCGCAGCGACGGCGCGCTCAATGTGCTCGTCAATTATTGGTTCGGCAAGCGGCAGGACCGTTTCCCGTTCGCCGCGCTGATGCTTGCGATGCACTCGATCCGCGAACTCCCCGATACCGAGCGCGCCGCCTGGAAAAGCTGGTTCGACCATTATGTCTTCGGCGAAGGCGCGACGCATGCGGTCGATCACCTGCCGCCGCACGCGCAGGGCGTGCTCGGCCCGCCGTCGCCGCAGCGCGACCGGATGATTATCGACTATGTCGTCGGCATGTGTCGCAGCGGCGGGAGCACTGCCTAACCCCCGGCACGGCCGAGGACGGTAATCGTCGGCCATTCGCCGCCCGTCTCGACCGCCGCGTCAATCCCGTACACCGCGCGCAGCCGCGCGGCGGTCAGTACCTCGGCGGGCGCGCCGTCGGCGACGATCCGCCCGCTGTCGATCAGCAGTAGCCGGTCGCAATAGCGTGCGGCGAGCGTAAGGTCGTGGAGCACCGCGATCACCAGCCCGCCGCCTGTCGCCTCGGTGTGAAGCATATCCATGACATCGATCTGGTGACGGGGGTCAAGGCTCGCGAGCGGTTCGTCGGCGATCAGCGCGGGCGCCTCGACCGCCAGCGCGCGCGCGAAGAGCACCCGAGCGCGCTCGCCGCCCGACAGCTCGGTCGCGATCCGGTCGCGCAGGTCCAGCACGTCGGCGCGCGCCATGGCGCGCTCGATCGCGGCGTTGTCGGCGTCGGCAATCCGCGACATCGGCGCAAGGTGGGGCAGGCGCCCCAGCCCGACGAGCCGTTCGACCGTAAGCGGCCAGTGGAGCGTCTGGCCCTGCGGCACATAAGCGACGCGCCGGGCGAGGTCGGCACGCGGCATCGCCGCGACATCGGCGCCATCGACTTCGACCGTTCCGCTCGCGGGCACCAGCGCGAGCATCGCGCGCGCAAGCGTCGACTTGCCCGCGCCATTGGGGCCGACGATCCCGGTCAGCGTCCCCACGCCAAACGCCGCGCTGACACCGTGCACCACCGCGCGCCGGCCGAGCGTGACGCCGACGTCCTTCAGCGTGATGGTCACCATAGCCGGCGCTCCCGCATCAGGTGGACAAGGAAGACCGGCACCCCGAGGAACGCCGTGACGACGCCGAGCTTCAGCTCGTTCGTCGTCGGGATTATCCTCACGCCCAGGTCGGCGAGCGTCAGCAACGCCGCGCCGCCGATGGCAGAAGGTAGCAGGATCGCCGACGGGCTGCGGTCGGTCAGCGGCCGGATCAGGTGCGGCACGATCAGCCCGACAAAACCGATCGCGCCCGTCACGGCGACCGCGCCGCCAACCCCGATCGCGGTGCCGATCAGCAGCCGCAGCCTCGTTTTCTGAAGGTCGGTGCCCAATGCCTGCGCCGCATCCTCGCCGAGCGTCAGCGCGTCGAGCGCGCGGCCGTTCCACAGCAGCATCGCCGCGCCGATCGCGATGCACGGCAGTGCGATCCAAACATGATCGAACGACCGGTTCTCGAGGCTGCCGAGCAGCCAGGTCATGATCTCCATCGCCGCAAAGGGATTGGGCGACAGGTTGAGCGCAAGGCTGGTTCCCGCAACCGCCAGCGTCCCGACCGCGATCCCCGCCAGGATCAAGGTCAGCGGGCTCTCGGCCTTGCCCGCCAGCACGAACAACAAAGCGAGCGACACGAGCGCGCCTCCGGTCGCGAGCAGCGGCAATATGATCGGATGGATTTCGGCCAGCCCGAAATAGATCGCTGCGACGCCGCCGAGCGCCGCCGCGTTCGACGTGCCGAGCACCGACGGTTCGGCGAGCGGATTGCGCAGATAACCTTGCAGCGCCGCCCCTGCGAGCCCGAGCATCGCGCCGACCGCGAGCGCCAGCACGGTGCGCGGCAGGCGCAGGTCGAACAATATGATCGACGCCACCTTGTCGCCGCTGCCCGTCGCGGCGGCGAACAGCCGGGCGACCGACAGGTCGACCGCGCCGAACAGCAAAGATGCGACCGCGGCGACCAAGGCCAGCGCCGCCAGCGCCGCGATCAGCGACCAGCGTGGCGGGGCGAAGCGGTTCACGATCGGCCCCCGTCGAGGCGCACGATCTGCGCCGCCATGCTGCGCGCCGCCTGCGTGTAAGCGGGGCTGGCGCACACCGTCCACGCCTGCGGCATGCTGATGCGCGGAATATCCTTCAATGCCGGATGGTGCAGCATTTCGCTCCCCTGATCGGTCACCTTGTCGGTCGCGCTTTCGACGATCAGATAATCGGGCTGCGCCGCGACCATCTCCTCGATGCTCAGTTGCGACAGCGGCGGCTTGCCGAGCTTGCCGGCAAGGTTGACCAGCCCGACGCGCATCATCAGCTCGTCGATCAGCGTGCCGGTGCCCGTCATATAGCCGCGGCGCTGATAATAAGCGGCGACGCGGCCGCGGCCCGGTTTGGGCAGGCCGGCCAGTTCGCCCTCCATCCGTGCGACCAGCGCATCGCCACGTTCGGGATGGCCGATAGCAACGGCGGTCTGGCGGATCGACGCATAGATTCCGCCAAGCGTGTTCGCGGTGTCGAGGTCGAGCAGCGGATAGGTCTGTTCGGGCAGCGCGCTGAGCGCCGCGCTGCGGCTCGCGGGCATGCCGACGATCAGATCGGGTTCGATCGCCAATATCTGCTCGGCCGAATTGCTGAGCTGCGGGATGCCCTGCGCCTTTGCTGCCTCGCCCGACATTTCGGCATCGGTGGCATTTTTCGTCAGCCCCGCGATCTGCCCCTTGTCGGCGAGTGCGAGGACGAGCTGGTCGGCGCACAGGTTGATCGAAACGATGCGCTGCGGAACTCGGGGCGCTTTGGCGCGCGGCGCAGGGGAGGCCGCCCAAAGCAGCCCTGCGGCGCCGAGCAGCGCCGCTGCCGCCGCAAGACCGAGTCGCCGCATCAGAACTCGATTCCCTTCTGCGCCTTTACATTCTGTTCGCGAAACGGATGCTTCACGTGCACCATCTCCGTCACCAGGTCGGCCGCGTCGATCAGCGCTTCGGGCGCGTTGCGTCCCGTGATAACCACATGCGTCATATGCGGCTTCGCGGCGAGCGCATCGAGCACTTCACCCACCGGCAGATAATCGTAACGCAGCACGATGTTGAGCTCGTCGGCGATCACCATCGCATAGCTCGGCTCGGCGATCATGCGCTTCACTTCCTCCCAAGCCTCGCGTGCCACCGCGATATCACGCGTCCGGTCCTGCGTGTCCCAAGTGAAGCCTTCGCCCATCGGCTTGAACTCGATCAGATCGGGAAAGCGGTCGAACACCGCTTTCTCGCCGGTCGCCATCGCGCCCTTCACGAACTGCACGACACCGACTTTCATGTCGTGACCGATCGCGCGGACGGCCATGCCGAGTGAGGCAGAGGTCTTCCCCTTGCCGGGGCCGGTGTGGACGATCACCAGCCCCTTTTCGACCGTCTTCGCCGCGACCTTCTTGTTCTGCGCGGCCTGGATCTTCTTCATCTTCGCCGCATGTTCGGCGTCGGTGCGCGTCTTCATCAGAAGCGCGCCCGCACGCCGCCATAGGCGGCGCGGCCATAAGTGCCGTAATTGAAGGCGGTCGCATAATCGGCGTCGAACAGATTATCGACGCGGCCGTAAATCTCTAAATTCGGCCCGACCGGGACGGAGGCGCGGATGCCCGCCAGCGCATAGCCATCGAGCGGCACCGCATTCGCCGCATCGTCGAAGCTGTCGCCGACCATGGTCAGCGTCGCGCCGGTCGACAGGCCGAACGACCAATCATAATCGGCCGACAGGCTGACCGCATGTTCGGCGCGGCGCGGCAGGCGCTTGCCGTCGAACACCGCGCGTCCCGAGCGGTCGCGCGCATCGATATAGCTGTATGATGCGGTGACGTTCAGCGCGTCGATCGGCCTCAGCGCCAGCGTCGCCTCGACGCCCTTCGCGCGCGTGCGGTCGATATTGCCATAGGTGAAGGCCGTATTGTCATAATTGATCTGGTCGTTGGTGTTGCGCAGGAACGCGGTGAGCGAGACCAGCGCACGCCCGTCCGCGAGGCTCTGGTCGATCCCGACATCATAGCTTTTCGACCGTTCGGGGCGCAGCGCCGCATTGCCGCTGAAAGCGTCGTACAGTTGGTAAAGCGACGGCGCCTTGAATCCCTCGCCATAGCTTGCGCGCACATTGGTTGCGCCGTCATTCGGCGAATAATTGGCGTTGGCACCGAATGTCGTCGCGCCGCCGAACTGGCTGTGATCGTCATGACGGAACCCGCCCGTCACCGACAGCCCGGCGAACGGCTGGACGATGCCGAGCGCATAGACGCTGTCGATGTTCGCGCGCTGGCTGTCGGTCGATCCAAAGCCGAAGAAATCATAATCGGGGCGCTCATGCTCGTAACCGAAGATCAGCCTGGCCTGTTCGACGGGCGTCACCACGCCCTGATATTCGAAGCGCAAATTGGTGCCCGAATAGCCATAGTCGGGCGCAGTGCCGCGCATGAAATAATAATCGCGGTCGTTGCGCAGCCAGGTCACCGCGGCGCGGCTGGTGAAACGGCCGTCGAAGAGGCCGAGGTTTAGCCCCGCATAGCCGACATATTGGTCGAGCTTCGCGACGTCGGCGCTGTCCGCCGGCGCGCCGAAGAAGCTGTCATAATCGAGGTCGGCGTTGATATAATAGCCGCGCAGGTCGAGGCTCAGCGCGTCGCTGAACGCGACCTTCAACCGCGCGTTGCCGGCGAAATTCTTGTAACCGTCCTTCTCGGCGCCGACCGCCGCCGACGAAATGCCGTCGGTGCGGAAATAGGCGCCGCCGATGCCGCCCGAGATGCGTCCGGCGGTGCCCGACACATCGGCCTTGCCGGTGAAGCTGTCGCTATAACCATATTCGGCCGATCCCTTGGGGGCAAAGCCTTTAGCCGGGGTCGCGGTCGTCAGGCTGACGACGCCGCCGATCGCCTGGCTTCCGTGCACGACCGAATTCGATCCGCGCAGCACTTCGATCCGGTCGATATTGCCGGTCAGCAGGTGCCCGAAATCATATCCGTCGCCGATGCCGCTCGGGTCGTTGACCTTGACGCCGTCGATCAGCACCAGCGTCTGCGTCGTTTCCGCGCCGCGCAGAGATATGCTCGCCACCGATCCCATGCTGCCCGTCCGGCTGAACCGCACCCCCGGGGTCGTGGCGAGCAGGTCGACGACGTCGACCGACTGACGCGTCTCGATCGTATCGGCGTCGATGATGGTAATCGCTTGCCCCGCCTCGTCGCGGGGCTGTTCGATGCCCGACGCGGTGACGACGATATCGTCGCCGGTCTGCGCGAAAGCGGGCGTCGCCGCCGTCAGTGCGATCAAGGATAGGGTCGTGGATTTCAACATGGGAGGCCCCCGCACGCCGGCAACGAAGGCGGAGCCTGCCGAAACGCGAGCGCGATCGACCGATGCTGGCGTCGCAAGTGGCGTAAAGGCCTGCAACCCCGGCACCGAAGCGGCCCCAGCCGCTTGGTCGTCGCTCGACGGAAACCTCCGTGCCTTGGCCACTCCCTGGGCCCTGGCATTGAGCGACCCACGCCGGCAGGTCTCCTGGCTCGCGGGTCAGGGCTTGATGCACGCCTTCCCAGGTTTCCCCAGTGGCTGATCCGCAATTCCGGACCAGTGCATCTCGCTCGCCGCTTACAGTTGCAGGGACAGCCTCGGTTTCGGCGCGCCTTCCGACACGCCTACCGCGTTCCCATTTTAAGCCCTCTCGGGCACCGGCGCGATCATATGCGGAGCAAGCCCCGCACGCGCCGCCCATAGCGGAACGGCAGTTTTGCGCAATCGGGATTTACAGTCGTTCGATGACCATCGCCGCGCCGACCCCCATCGCGCCGGTCAGCACGACCAGGCCGTATTGGCCGCCGCAGGTGTCGAGCGCATCGAGCAGGGTCGAGGTCAGGATCGCGCCGCTTGCCCCCATCGGGTGCCCCTTGGCGAGGTGCCCGCCGCTGACATTGACGCGCACGGGATCGGCTTCGCGGTCGCGCAGGAATTTGGCGATTGTTACCGCGAAAGCCTCCATGAACTCGATCCGGTCGATGTCGTCCAGGGTCAGCCCGGCGCGCGTCAGCACCTTGTCCATCGCCGCGAAGCCGGCGGTCAGCGACGCGGCCGGATCTCCGCCGCTTTCGGCAAAGGCGACGACGCGCACGCGCGGCGTGATGCCAAGCCCTTCGCCGCCGACCAGTGCCAGCCCCGCGCCGTCGCAGATCGGCGGCGCGTGCGCGATGCTGTGGAGTGGCTCGAACCTCGCGCCTTCGAGTGCGCCGGCATATTGCTGCTGCAATTCGCCGAACGCGGGCGGCGCGGCGGCGAGTGATTCCGCGGTGGTTTGCGGACGAATACACTCCTCGCCGACCAGCGGGCCTGTTGTGATCCGCGATTTTTGAAGCGTGGCGTTGTTTTCGGCGGTGCCCGCCTTTCGTTGCGAAGCGAGAGCCACAGCATCGAGTTCGGCGCGGCTGATGCCCTCGGCATTGGCAAGGCGATCGGCCGCGAGAACAGGCGGGACGAAGCGCGCGCGGGGCGGAAGTTCGTCGTTGGTATAGAAACCCGCGCAATCGCCGAGAAAAGGCGCGCCGCTCATCGATTCGACACCCCCGGCCAGCACGTGCGTCGCTTCGCCGCTTGCGACCTTCGCGACCGCCTGACCGATCGCCGACAGCCCCGACGCGCAATAATTGTTGATGCTGTGCGCCGCCACCGTGTCGGGCAGGCCCGCATGCAGCTTCGACACCAGGGCGATATGTCCGCCCTGCGCGCCGGTCTGCGTGACGCAGCCGAGGATCAGCGCATCGGGTGTCGCCGCGATGTCGCCACAACGCACCGCGAGCGCCGCCGCCTGCTGGCGCACCAACTCCTGCGGGCTCAGTCCGGCAAGCCCTCCATCGGGCCGCGCCTTGCCGCGCGGCGTCCGCACGGCATCGTATAGAAAGACGGGGTGCGGCAAATCAGGTGCCGACGACGAAACTGACAGCTGTGGTCGCGCTGCCCCCGACGTTGAAGGTCGCGAAGTTGCGTGCCCCCTCGACCTGGTAATCGCCCGCATTGCCGGTGACTTGCCGCCAGCTGTCGAGCAGCATCCTGACCCCCGTCGCGCCGACCGGATGGCCAAGGCCGATCAGCCCGCCCGACGGATTGACCGGCAATTTTCCGCCCAAGGCAATCGTTCCATCCTCGACCGCGCGCCAGCTTTCGCCGGGCGGAGTGATGCCGAAATGGTCGATCGCCATATATTCGGTGATCGAGAAGCAATCATGCACCTCGACACCGTCGCACGCGTAAATATCGGGCATCTCGGCGCGGCGCAGCGCGTCCATCATCGCCTTGCGCACACTTGGGAAGACATAATCGCCGCCGCGGCTGTCTTGAACTTTGGTAGAATAGAGCAGGGGGGCGGTGGCATGTCCCCAGCCTTTGATCCGCGGGATCGAGTCGATCGAAATGCCGCGCCGCTTGGCATAGGCCTCGGCCACCTCGCGCGAGGCAAGGAAGATGGCGGCGGCGCCGTCGGTGACCTGCCCGCAATCGGACTTGCGAAGCGAGCCTTCGATCAGCGGGTTGACCTCGTCATTCTCGCCGAGATGATCGTCGGTCACCGCCCAGTCGCGCGTTTGCGAGTTCGGGTTCTTCTTCGCATTCGCGAAATTGTTCGCCGAAATCCCGCGCAGATGCGCGCGGTCGAGCCCGAAGCGTTCGTCATATTCCTCGGCGACGCGCGCGAACATATACGGCCACAAATAGCGCGCCTCCTGCGCCTCGCGCCCCGCCCAGGCGGCGGCGCCGAGATATTCGGCGGCGCGCTGGCCGGGGACGTTGCGCATCAATTCGATCCCGAGCACCAGCGCGAGCCCATAGCGCTCGGCCTCGATTTCGGCGGCGGCGGCAAGGATCGCGATGCTGCCCGAGGCGCAGGCGGCTTCGTGGCGCGATGCCGGGATGCCCGCGAGGTCGGGGTGGACATGGCCGAAGAAGCCGCCGAGCTGGCCTTGGCCCGCGAATAATTCGCCGACGAAATTGCCGACATGCGCGGTTTCGACCTCCTTGGGTTCGATACCCGTCGCCGCAAACGCCGCCTCGGCGACGTCGCGGAACAGTTCGAACAGCCCGCCGCCCTCGCGTTCCATGTTGCGCGAAAAATCGCTCTGCGCGCCGCCGAGGATGAAGACGTCCTTTGCCATGTCAGGCTTCCTTTTCGAGAGTCGCGAGCGCCATTTCGCGCACTTCGCTACGCATCACCTTGTTCGTGACGTTGCGTGGCAGCGCGTCGAAGCGGAACAGGCGTTCGGGCAATTTGAACACCGCGAGATCGTGCCCGCGCAGAAAATCGGCGACCTCGCCGATATCCACGTCATCGGCACCGCGCGGCACATAGGCTAGGCCGATACGTTCGCCCATCTTTGCGCAAGGCAGCGAGAAGGTGCATGCTTCGGCCAGCAACGGATGGCCGCCGAGCAGCTGGTCGATCTCCTCGGGCGAAATGTTGACGCCGCCGCGGATGATGAGGTCCTTGCAGCGGCCGACGAAGCGGTAGAAGTCGCCGTTCTCGGCGATCTCGAACAAATCGCCGGTGCGGAACCAGCCGTCGTCGGTGAAGGCTTCGGCGGTGCGGTCGGGGGCGTTGTGATAGCCCTCGAACAAGGTCGGCCCGCGGATCTGGAGTTCGCCCGATACGCCGTCGGCCTCGATCGGATTGCCGCCGCCGGGCGGGACGAGCCGGCTTTCGATATTCGGCGCGCGGCCTTCGCCATAGGGACGCCGATAGGTGCCGCGGCGCGGAAACAGGCTCGCGCGCTTGTCGGGATCGGGCATGTCGCCTTCGCCGGTGATGAAGCTCATCCCCTCGTTCGACCCGAACACGTTGACGATGATGATGCCGAGCTTTTCCTGGAAACCGCGCACCATCGCGGGCGCGAGCGGGGCCGAGCCCGATGCGATTACGCGCAGGCTGGAGAGGTCGACCGACGCGAGCAATGCTTCGTTCTGGAGCAGCATGTTGAGCACTGCGGGCGGCGCGATCGTCAGGCTCGGCCGCTCGGTGGCGATCTGCTTGAGGTAGATGCCGGGATCGAAGGGATGGTGAAGGACCATCGTCCCCGCGCTGGTCAGCCAGCACATGGTGATGCCGCCGATGCTCGCCATGTTGATGAGCGGGAAGGGGTTGAGCAGCACATCGCCCGGCCCGACCTTCAACGCCTCATATCCCGCGGCCGCGACCGCGATCCAGTGGTTGTGGCTGCGCGGCACGCCCTTGGGAACGCCGGTGGTGCCCGAGGTCCAGCAGATGGTGAAGATATCGTCGGCATCGACCGGGTTCGACGCGACATGCGCGACGAGCGCGTCCGGGTCGCCCCCGACGGTCGAAAGGTCGAGCGCGCCCGCGGGCGGGTTGGGGCCAAAGGTCATCAGCGCGATGCCGTCAAGCAGCGGTGCCGCAACCCCGACATGATCGCAGCCCTTGACCTGCGTTGCGCAGAGGAAGGCTTTGGGCCCAACGACGCCGATCATGCCCTTCAGTTCATGGCTGCGATATTGAACCGCCGCCGGGCTGACGACCGCGCCGATCTTCGCCGCGGCGAAATAGAGCGCGACGAACTCGCTGATGTTTGGCAGCTGGACCAGCAGCACATCGTCCTTGCCGATCCCCGCGGCGACGAGCGCGCCCGCGAGCCGATCGATCTCGGCGGCCAGCTCGGCGTAGATCAGCCGCTGCGGTTCGCCGAAAGCGAAGTCGCCGCGGTTGGGCGCATCGACCAGCGCCAGCCGGTCGGGATGCGCCACCGCATTGGCGAAAAACAGGTCGGCGAACGTCTTGTCGCCCCACCAACCGCTTGCGCGGTGTTGTTGTCGCTTGTCCTCTCCCGCAACGATCATCTCAGGCGGCCAACACGCTGTTTTCGCCCATGCCGATGTCGTCGCCGGATGCCCAGACGGTGTGTGTGCCCGAACAGATGCGTTCGGGCAGGATGATCCGGCACACCGGCCCCGCCGTGATATTTTTCGCGTCGATCAGCACGCATTCGGATGTGTCGGTTTCGAGGTCCGCAATGAACGACACGAGGTAACCGTCATCCTCGTCCTTCGCATCGATGCGCGGCGCGAAAGGCGCCTCGCTACCGAAGCGGCCGGGGCCGAATTCATATTCTTCGCTCGTGCGCGCGTTCAGGTCGTGCTTGACGAGGCCGCGGAACAGGAACCAGCCCGGCTCGGGGATCGCGCTATAGGCGTAGCGATACGGTTTACCCGCATAGCGGTGGTTGAACATGCCGAATTCGAGATCGCGGTCGTCGAGCCGCTCTTCGACCGTCGCGCCAGTCTTGAGGTTGAAGCGCCAGCGATGGAGACGCGGCTTCAACAATCCCTGATCCAAATAGGCCATCATCCGCTCCAAGCCCTCCGGCGCATTGGGATAGGATTTCGGCATCGGCTCTTCCTGATAATAGCCGTCGAGGATGATCTCGTCGCCTTCCTCCCATGCGTTCAGCCAGTGGAGCGTGTAGGTCGGCTCGGCCTCGAACCAGCGAATGTCTTTGGGCTGGCCGTGGCGCGGGATGATCGCGAAGCGCGTCTTCTGATCGGGGTGGAACTGGACGACATGCAGCCGCTTTTCGAGCAGTTCCTCGTTCCAATAGAGCGGCATGTCGTTGAGGATCGTATAGTTTTCGGTGAACGCCATATCGTGCGGCAGCCGCGGTCCGGGCAGCGGCACCGGGATATAATGCTTCAGCTTATTGTCCGCGCCTACAACGCCATAGTGCATGTAAGGCGCGTGCTTCGAGTAATTGAAGAACATCAATTCTCCGGTCGCGAGGTCGACCTTGCAGTGCGCCGAAATGCCGTCGAGCGGCACCCAGCTTTCGGTGCCGAACTGTTCGAGCGTGAAGGGGTCGAGCCGGTACGCCTCGCCGCACTGGTAGAAGGTCGAGATGATCTTGCCCGCGTGGATTGCGACATCGGTCGAACTCGAATCCTTCAGCCACTCCTGTGCCCCCCAACCATGGCGCGTCGACTTGTGCGGCGGCTCCATCAGTCCCGCCCACAGCGAACGGCCGGCTTCCTTCTCCGCCGCAAACCCCTTGGTGCGGACGAAGCGGCTGCGATAGCTCGCGCGACCGTCCTTGAACGAAATCGCGTGGATGAAACCGTCGCCGTCGAAGGGATGATAACGCCCGATCGGCTCGTGGATCTGGTTTTCGCCCGTGCGGACATAGACGCCGTCGATGTCGGTCGGGATATTGCCGATCACCTCGGCATCGCCGTTGGCGAAGATCGCGTTCCACTCATTGTAGGTCGGGCGCCACGCGCCCTTCATATAGGGATGGTCGTTCGGCTGGATCGTCGTCTGGATCGTGTCGACAAGCTGGGCGGTCATGCGATGACTCCTTCGGCGGGGACAAAGCGCGGGCGCGTTGCGGCCGCATCATATTCTTTCACGAGGCGATCGACGATGGTTGCGATGGGTTCGACGCCGCGCACCGCGCCGACGCCCTGGCCCGCGGACCAGACATTCTTCCACGCCTTCGCATCGTCCTGCGCGTCCGAGAAATTGGGGCGCTTGTCCTCGGGCATGTTTGCAGGGTCGTATCCGGCGGCGATCAGGCTCGATTTCAACCAGTTGGCGGTTACACCTGTGATACCTTTTGAAGGGACGATGTCTTCGGCGCCCGCGGCCACGATCATGTCCTTATAGCCGGCCGCCGCCATGCTCTCGGCGCAGGCGATCAGCGACGTGCCGAGATAGGCCAAGTCGGCGCCCAATATCTCGGCGGCGCGCACGGCATGACCTGTCGAAATCGCTCCGCCGAGCACCAGCGGACCGTCCCAGAACTGCCGCACCTCTTCGACAAAGGCGAAGCCCGCGGTCGCGCCGGTGTGCCCGCCCGCGCCCGCGGCGACGAGCACAAGGCCGTCGACCCCGGCTGCTGCTGCCTTGCGCGCAAAGCCGACCGAATTGACGTCGGCGAAGACCAGCCCACCATAGCTGTGGATTTCCTCGACCACCCGTGCCGGACTGCCGAGCGCGGTGATGACGAGCGGTACCTTGTTGCGCACGACGCAAGCGAGGTCTTCGGGCAAGCGGCTGTTCGACGGATGGACGACCAGGTTGACCGCCCACGATGCGGCGTGAGGATCGTTGGACAGCGCCGCATCGATCCGGCTGATCCAATCCTCCAGGTCGGCGGATGTCCGAGCATTGGGCGCAGGGAAGCTGCCGATCACGCCCGATCGTGAGGCGGCGATCACCATCTCGGGTCCCGAGACAAGGAACATCGGCGCGGCGATTGCGGGCAGTCGCAAACCCTGCGTCAGCGCCGGTGGAAGGCCGTTATTCGGCACTATCATGCTCTCCCAAATTATCTGACTTGCATAACGATACTTAAAGACGATAAGAGTCGCAAGACCAGAAAAGCATCGCGGGGCGAACCTGACGATGGTGGGAGGGAGAGAGATTATGAAGACCAGCTTTGCCGTGCTGTTCGCCGCGACCGCGCTCGCGACCCCCGGAATCGCCTTTGCGCAGGACGCGGCGCCCGCGGACGATCAGGGCGGGCTCGAGGAAATCATCGTTACCGCGCAAAAACGCGCCGAGGGTCTGTCGGATGTGCCGATCTCGATCTCGGCGGTCAGCGGCAAGCAGGTCGAAAATTACGGGCAGACCAACCTCGAACAGATTTCGTCGTCGGTCCCGAACCTCAAGATCACCCAGACCGCGATTGCCAACCGCATCGCGATCCGCGGCATCGCTTCGGGCGACAACAAGGGGTTCGAACAGTCGGTCGCGATGTTCGTCGACGGGGTTTACTACGGCCGCGACCAACTCTCGCGCCTGCCGCTCGTCGACATGGAGCGCGTCGAGGTACTGCGCGGGCCGCAGCCGACGCTGTTCGGGAAAAATGCCATCGCCGGCGCGGTGAACATCACGACGCGCAGCCCGACCGACGAATTCGAAGGCTCGGTCAGCGGCCTCTATGAATTCAACCACAAGGAATTTCAGCTTACCGGCGTACTGTCCGGCCCCTTGAGCGAAGGCGTCGAGGCGCGCGTCGTCGGCTATCACCGTTCGATGGACGGCTATTTCTATAACCAGAAGCTCGATCGCGACGAACCCAACGTCGATGAATATTATTTCCGCGGCAAGCTCGAATTCGACAAGGGTGGGCCGTTTGCGGCCGAACTCAAGCTCGAATATGCCGACTTTGAAATGAAGGGACAGCCACGCGACGTGTTCGGCGCCGTCGGCAACTACAACGCTGTCTTTCAGGGCCCCTTCTTCGTCAGCACCGATCCCGATTATGTCCGCGAGGACAATGGCTATGAAAGCCGCAACAAGGTGTTCGGCGCGACGCTCAATGCCGACCTCGAACTCGGCGAGCATACGCTGACCTCGGTCTCGTCGCTGCTCGATTACAAGACGCGCGAGATCGTCGACGTCGATTTTTCGGGCATCAGTTTCCTCGACGGCACCAATTTGCGCGAGGATTATCGCCAGTTCAGCCAGGAACTCCGCCTGACCTCACCGGGCGGCGAGGTGTTCAACTATATCGGCGGCGTCTATTATCAGCACGCGAAGCTCGATGTGCAGGACTTCACCCTCTTCAACCCGACTTTCCTCGCCTTGGGCGCCCCGTTCAGCGCGCTTGGCGACACCAGCAACGACCGCGATTATGCGCAGAAATCCGATTTGATCTCGGCCTTCGCGCAGGGCGAATTGTCGGTGACCGACCAGCTTCGCATCACTGCCGGCGCGCGGTTCAATCACGAGAAAAAAAGCGGCAGCCGCAGCCTCGCTATCGTGCAGGGGCCGCTCAGCACCGCGCCCGCGCCGGTCGTCGCGGCGGTGTTCCGCGCGCTCAATATCGAAGCGCACAGCATCGCGGGCAAGATCAGCGAGGACAGCTTCAACCCGATGGTCAACGTCCAGTATGACGCGACCGACGACCTGATGCTCTACGCCTCCTACGCCAAGGGCACAAAGGCGGGCGGCTTCGACATCCGGTCGAACTCGCTGCCGACCTCGACCACCGTCGCGAAGCCGGGGGCGTTCGAGTTCGCGGACGAAAGCGCCGACAATTTCGAGGCGGGCCTCAAATACAAGGGCCGCAATGTCGCGTTCAACCTGTCGGTCTATCGCACCGATTATAAGGATCTTCAGGTCAACATCTTCGACGGGACGCTGAACTTCAACGTTCGCAACGCCGCCGAAGCGCGAACCCAAGGCGTCGAGGCCGATTTCCGCGCGGCGCTGGCCCCCGGGCTGACCGTCAGCGGCGCGATCGCCTATCTCGACTTCAAATTCACCAACTTCACCGATGGCCAATGCTATTATCTGCAAGTGCCCGGCGCGAACGGTTTTTGCGATTATTCGGGCAAGCGCAACGCGCTCAGCCCCGAATGGTCGGGGAATTTGAACGTCGATTATACCACGCCCGTTACCAGCGGCATGAAGGTCGCGTTCAACGTCAACGCTGACTTCTCCTCCTCCTATATCGCCGCGGCGAACCTCGACCCTCGCACGCATCAGGACGGCTATGTAAAGCTCGGCGCGCGCCTTGCGCTGGCTGAGATCGACGATCGCTGGGAGGTCGCGGTCATCGGTCGCAACCTCACCAACCAGCGTATCCTGCAGACCGCGAGTTCGATGCCGCTCGCGACCACGATCACGGGCAATGCCGGCAACGCGTACAATGGTATCGTCGACCGCCCGCGCACGATCGCGGTGCAATTGACCGGCCGCTTCTGAGGGGGTGGGAGGGCGGCTCCGGCCGTCCTCGCTGTCGCGGGCGCCAGCCTTGTCGATGCATGTCCCTTGGTCTAGGGGCGGAGCGAGATAAGGACCGCTTATTTGAAACACGACCGCACCATCAGGGCTTGCTCGATCTGGCGCGCGCTTGATGTCGTCGGCGACGTTCCCGTCCTCCTGATCATGGAACAGACGTTCCTCGGCATTCACAGTTTCGACGAATTCGTCGCGCGCACCGGCCTCGCGCGCTCGGTCGTCAACGGGCGGCTCAAGAAGCTGGTCGAGGAGGATTGCCTCGCCAAGGTGCCCAAGAAGGGCGGGCGCGGATTTCACTATGTGCTGACGCAAAAGGGTCGCGACCAGTTTCCCAACGGCCTGATGATGCTGCGCTGGCAGCACAAGTGGGAAGCCGACAGCCGCGATTTCCAGGTCCGGCTCCACCACGCGACCTGCGGCCACGCCACCGAGCCGGTGCCCGCATGTGCCCATTGCCGGGTGGAGATCGACCCGCGCGACGTCGATTGGCGCGAAGGGCCCGGCCTTGCGCAAGTCGTCCCGCATTATGAACGTCGCCGTTTCAACGGCGAGGTCGGCGCGCGGCGGCCCGGCGGACGTCCGCTTGTCGATACGATGATCGAGCTGTTCGGCGATCGCTGGGCGACGCTCGTCGTCCGGGCGATGTTCACGCGCATCAACCGCTTCGACGATATCCAGCGTGACACGCTGATGGCGACGAACATTCTGACCGGCCGCCTTGAACGGCTGGTGCGGCAGGAAATTTTAAAGACCGTGCCCTATTCGAGCCACGCCGACCGCGTCGAATATCGCCTGACCGCCAAGGGCCGCGACCTTTACCCGGTGCTGCTCGCGCTGCTGCAATGGGGCGACAAATGGTTCTCCGACGAGCGCGGCCCCCCGGTGCTGCTGACGCATCGTCCGTGCGGGCATGACTTGCACATGGTCGCGGCGTGCAGCCATTGCGGCGACGAATTGCAACTGTCGAACAGCCGCTTCACGATCGAAGAGGCGTGCTGAGGTTCAGGGCAGGATACGGCCCTCGTCGCGGCGCGGCATCGGCGCCACGAAACGCAGCACGAGCGCGGATAGCAGAAGCCAGCCGGCCGAACCGAGGATCGCCGCGGGCAAGCTGCTGAGGTCGGCGACCAGTCCGAGCGTATAGGCACCGAGCGCCATCGCGCCAAAGGTCACCGCCTGGTAGATCGACAGGCAGCGGCCGAGGATCTCCTCGGGCGATCGCAATTGCATCGCGACATTCAGCGTCGTCAGCGTCGACACCCAGGCGCCGCCGGCGACGAAGGCGGCGATCATCAGGGCGGGAAGGCTGGCCGTCAGCGCGACCGGCAGCATCGCGGCGGCAAAGATCAGCGACGCGGCGGTCACGACGCGGTCGCTGCCCCAGCGGCGGCGCGCCCGCCCGATCCACAGCGCGGCAAAGATCGATCCGGCGCCGAAGGCGGCAAGGCACAGGCCATAGACGATTTCGGTCCCGTGCAGCCGGTCGCGGACGAGCGAAGGGAGCAGCGCCTGAAACCCCGCCGCGCCGACGCCAAAGGCGAAACCACGAATAAGGACGCGGCGTACCGGATCCGAATGGGTGCAGAAGCGGATGCCCGCGGCGATCGCGGTCAACATCGGCGTCCGGCGCGGCGGCACGGTTTCGGGATGCCAGCGCAGCAGCACGACAATCAGCGCGACATAGCTCATCGCATTGAGTCCGAACGCGGCGGCTGTGCCGACGATCGAGATCAATATCCCGCCGAGTGCCGGGCCGACGCTGCGGGCCAGGTTGAAGGCGATGGTGTTGAGCGCGATCGCCTGCGGCAAATCCTTCGGCCCCACCTGGAGGCGCACCGACGCCTGCCACGCCGGCCCGTTGAGCGCAGTGCCGCACCCGACCGCGAGTGTGAAGAAAAGCAGCGTCAGCGGCGTGATGGCATCCATATAGGTCGTCAGCGTCAGCGCTGCCGAGACGATCAGCATTCCGGTCTGCGCCGCCAGCATCACGCGCCGCCGGTCGAAATTGTCGGCGATCGCACCGGCAAAAATACCGAGCAGCATGATCGGAATCGTGGCACCCGCCTGCACCAGCGCGATGAGCAGATGCGATTCGGTGAGTTCGGTCATCAGCCACGCCGCCGCGACCGACTGGATCATCGACCCCATGTTCGACGCCAGGTTGGCGATCCAGATCGCGCGGAACGCCGGGTAGCGGAAGGGCGCGAACGCAGATGGCGGTTCAGGGCTCACACCAGTCCGCCTAACGCCGCCCGGCGATCGCCGCAACCCGGTCAGCGAATGGCGGGGCCGCTCGTATCTTCATATTCGCGGCGCAGCTCGACCAGCCGCCGCTTCATGCGCGCGATCGGCGCCTTCATCGCGGGGTCTGCGATCCGGTTATCCATCTCGCGCGGATCGGTCTTGAGGTCGTAAAACTCCCACGCGTCGAGTCCGTCGCCATAGAAGCGGACCAGCTTGTAGCGCTCGCCGCGCACACCATAATGCGCGCGAACCGAGTGAAATCCGGGGAACTCATAATAATGATAATAGAGGTCCTTGCGCCAGTCGCGCGGCGTCCGACCCGTGAGCAGCGGCGTCATCGAGCGGCCCTGGATCGTCGCCGGGCCCTTGACCCCGGCATAGTCGAGGAAGGTCGGCGCATAGTCGATATTCTGGATCGGTGCAGCGATGCGCGTGCCCGGGCGAATATGCCCCGGATACTGGATCAGGAAGGGTGTGCGCATCGATTCTTCATAGATGAATCGCTTGTCGAACCAACCGTGCTCGCCGAGGTAAAAGCCCTGATCGGAGGTGTAGACGACGATCGTATTCCGATCGAGGCCGCTTTCCTCCAGATAGTCGAGCACCGCGCCGACGCCTTCGTCGACTGCCGCGATCGTCCCCAGATACTGCTGCATGTAACGTTGGTATTTCCACAGCGCGAGGTCGCGGCCCGAGAGCGGCGTAGCGTTGAGCCGGTCGTTGTCGGCCTGCATAAGCGCGTCCCACTCGGCCTGCTGCGCGTGCGTCATGCGGTCGAATGCGCCCGGCCAGCGATTGTAGCGCAGCTGCGCGGACCCCTTCGCGACCGTCATCTTGAGGTCGTGGCCCTCATACATATCGCGATAGATGTTCATTTCCTGCGTGCCGGCAGCAATGCGGCCGCGATATTCGTCGAAATAATTGTCGGGCACGGGAAAGGTCACGCCCTGATATTTTTGCACATGGCGCAGCGCGGGCATGAAATTGCGATGCGGCGCCTTGTGGTGGATCAGGATCGCGAACGGCTTGGACTTGTCACGGCCGTTCTTCAGCCAGTCGAGGCTGTACCGGGTGATGAGGTCGGTCGCATAGCCCTCGACCACGCTGCGCCCCTTGGGCGTGATGATATCGGGATTATAATATTCGCCCTGATCGTCGAGCACTTTCCAGTCGTCGAAGCCGATGCCTTCGGGCGAATGGTTGATATGCCATTTGCCGAACATCGCGGTCGCATAGCCCGCCTGGCTCAGCGCGCGGGGCCAGACCCAGACATTATTCTCGAAGCGCTGGCCGTTCTGGGTAAAGCCATGCGCGTGGCTCTGGCGCCCGGTAAGCAGCGTCGCGCGGCTGGGGCCGCAGAGCGAGTTGCCCACGAAGCTTTGCGTGAACATCGCACCATTCTTTGCAATGCGGTCGATGTTGGGCGTCGGCGCAAGCTTCGACAACGGCGATCCATAGGCCGAAATCGCCTGATAGGCGTGATCGTCCGACATGATGTAGACGATGTTCGGGCGCGCGGCCGGCTGCGCCCCCGCCGCGGCAGCGAAAGCGAGCGGCAGGGCGAGCGCGACCGGAAGGCGAGACCGCATCGTCAATCGGTCAGCTCGAACATGGCTTCGGCCCCCTCGGCGGACGACGGCCCGATCCACAGCTTGAATTGGCCGGGCTCGCTGCCCCAGCTCATGTCCGCCCTCGTAAAGGCGAGATCGGCGTCGGTCAGCGTGAAGCGGACCGTCCGCTTTTCACCCTTCTTGAGGCTGATCTTTTCGAAACCTTTGAGTTGCTTGACCGGCCGCGTCACCGACCCGACGAGGTCGCGGACATAAAGCTGCACCACTTCCTCGCCGTCGCGCGTGCCGCTGTTGGTGACGGTGACGCTCGCCGTCAACTTATCGCCGGGGCGGATATTCGCCCGGTCGAGCGTCACCGGCGAATAGGTGAAGCTGGTGTAACTCAGCCCATATCCGAACGGATAGAGCGGGGTGTTCGGCGTATCGAGGTAGCGGGAGACATATTTGGCATTCGGGTCCGCCGGATTGATCGGCCGTCCGGTATTCTTCATGTCGTAATGGATCGGCACCTGACCGACGTTGCGCGGGAAGGTGACGGGCAATTTGCCCGACGGGTTATAATCCCCGAACAGGACATCGGAGATTGCGTGGCCTCCCATCGTGCCCGGGTACCAGGCCTCGAGGATCGCGTCGACATTGGCGTCGGCCCATTCGATGCTGTTCGGGCGCCCGCTCATCAAAACGAGGATGATCGGCTTGCCGGTTTTCTTGAGTTCCTGAAGCAAGGCCTGCTGGTTGCCCGGCAGGCCGAGCGAGGTGCGGCTTGCCGCCTCGCCGGTCATGTTCCAATGCTCGCCCATCGCGGCGATGATCACGTCGGATTTCTGCGCCAGCGCGATCGCCTCGGCAAATCCATCGCTCTTGCCCGCATCGGCGAACTGGTAGCCCGCACCCTTGGCGTAGGCGACCGTCGTTCCCTTCGGCGCGCGCGCCTGCAGCCCTTCGAGCAGCGTAACCGGCCGCGTCTTGCGGTCGCCCGCGGCGGACCAGCTGCCGATCATATCCTCCTTGCTGTTGCCGAGCGGGCCGATCAGCGCAATCGACTTTGCCGAGACGGCGAGGGGCAGGGCATTGTCCTGGTTCTTGAGGAGGACGATCGACTTGCGCGCGACGTCGCGCGCGGCTTCGAGGAAGTCGGGGCGATAGACGGTCGCCTTTTCCCGCGCTTCGTCCGAATAGCGATACGGGTCCTCGAACAGGCCGAGCCGGTATTTCATCTCGAGGATCGCCTTCACCGCCGCGTCGACGCGGTTCACATCGACCTTGCCCTCGGCGACCGATTTCGCGAGATGGTCCATGAACACCGCGCCCTGCAGGTCCATATCGACCCCGGCGTTGATCGCCTGCTCTCCCGCCTGCTTGAGGTCTTTCGAATAGCCATGCGCGACCATTTCGTTGATCGACGTGTAATCGGTTACGACGAAGCCCTTGAAACCCCATTTATCGCGTAGCACGTCGGTCAGAAGATAATGGCTGCCCGATGCGGGCACGCCGTCATATTCGTTGAACGCCGTCATGAATGTCGCGGCGCCCGCGTCGGCGGCGGCCTTGAACGGCGGCAGATAGACGTCGCGCAGCGTACGCTCCGAAATATCGACCGTATGATAATCGCGGCCCGCCTGCGCGGCGCCATAGGCGGCAAAATGCTTCGCCGTCGCCAGCACGGTATCGACGCGCTTCAAATCGTCGCCCTGAAAGCCGCGCACCCGCGCCGCCGCGATCTTGCTACCCAGATAGACATCTTCGCCCGCCCCTTCGGACATCCGGCCCCAGCGCGGGTCGCGCGCGACGTCGACCATCGGCGCGAAGGTCCAGTGAATCCCCTCGGCGGAGGCTTCGGTCGCGGAGATTCGCGCAGCTTTTTCAATGGCGTTCAAGTCCCAGCTCGCCGATTCGCCGAGCGAGATCGGAAAGATGGTGCGGTGGCCGTGGATCACGTCATAGCCGAAGAGCAGCGGGATCTTGAGCCGCGTTTCCTCGACCGCCAGGCGTTGCAGGTCGCGCGTATATTTGGCGGTGAAGGCGTTGAAGATCGACCCGATCCGCCCCTTTCGGATGTCGTCTTGATAGCCGTCCCGCATCGTCGGGCCGGTCGAATCCCAGTCGCTGGTCAGCAACGACAATTGCCCGATCTTCTCGTCGAGCGTCATTTTCGCGATCAGATCGGCGATGAACCGGTCCATTTTCGGATCGGCGCGCGTCCACGCTGCCGCATTCGCCGACGTCTCTGCGGCGGGCGCGAGCTGCGCGAACAGCGGAGCGGGGGCAAGCGGCGCGGTCACCAACAAAGTGGCCAGCGTCAGGCATGTGAGGTTGCGCGTTTTCGGCGGCATGATTCGTCCTTCCCAGTCGGGTCTGTTTATACATTGTCACGCGGATTGGCCGAATTTCGGCCGGAAACCGGCTGGCCCCCGATCGCATCCACCTGTGTCGCTTCCCCCTATACAGTGATCGTGAAACCGGTTACAAATCAAAAAAACAACGACGTGGTTTCCCGCGACTCGTTGCTGCACCGGCGGCAAGGCCGGTCGGCAGGCAAGGCGGGTACGGGAAATGTCGGGGCACAAAAAGGGAGGATGCCGTGAAGCTTTCGCATGAATTTCAGACCATGACCGCACGCCGGTCGCGCGCGCGCCGGTTCGCCGCCGCGCTCGCCTGGAGCAGCGCCGGCGCGGCGCTCGCCGTGGCCGTCGCGACCCCGGCGCAGGCGCAGGTGTCCGGCGCGTCGCTGCGCGGCACCGTAAAAGCCGAAGGTGGGGTGTCCGAAGTCACCGCGATCAACGTCAATACCGGCCTGACGCGCACTTCGACGGTCAATGCAAACGGGGGCTACAGCTTCGCCTCATTGCCGGTCGGCACCTATCGCCTCGAATTGACGACACCGCAGGGCAAGCGTCAGACCGATGAGTTCACGCTCAACGTCGCGCAGAATGCGGTGCTCGATTTCGACTTCTCGCAACCCGACATAGCCGAGGGAGGCGACGATGCGATCATCGTGACGGGCAGCCGTATCCGTTCGATGGAGGGGGGCGAGGTCGGTATCAACATCTCGCAGCGGCTGATCGAGCAACTCCCGCAAAACAACCGCAACTTCCTCGCCTTTGCCGACCTCGCACCGGGCGTTCAGTTCATCACCAACGCCAGTGGTCAGTCGCGCCTTCAGGGCGGTGCGCAAGGCAGCAATTCGGTCAATATCTTCATCGATGGCGTGGGACAGAAGGACTATGTCCTGAAGAACGGCATTACCGGACAGGATTCGACGCAGGGCAACCCGTTTCCGCAGCTCGCGATCGGTGAATATCGGGTCATCGGCTCGAACTATAAGGCCGAATATGATCAGGTGAGTTCGGTCGCGATCACCGCGGTGACTAAATCCGGCACCAACGAATTCCATGGCGAAGGCTTCATCGACTTCACCAACCAGGATCTGCGCGACCGCACGCCCTCCGAAAATTATCCCACTTATATTCCCAAGATCAAGACGCGCGACATTCAGTTCGGTGGCGCGCTGGGCGGTCCGATCGTGAAGGACGTCCTCCATTTCTTCGTGACCTATGAAGGCAAGCGGCGGACCGAACCGCGCACGATCACTCCGGGCCTCAACCTGTCGCCCGATTTCTTCCCGACCGAATATCAGGGCGCATTCGGTTCGGCGAGCGAGACGTTCGACGAGAATCTCTATTTCGGCAAACTCAACTTCACCCCGACGTCGAGCGATCTGTTCGAATTTTCGGGTAAATATCGTGACGAAACGGGTGTGCAGATCAACAACGGGCTCGCTGCCTTCGACACACGGACGCTCGCGAGGGTCGAGGAATGGCGTGGCCTCGCCCGCTGGGAGCATACGGCGGACACTTGGGTCAATGATTTCAAGGTCGCTTATGAAGATGTGAGCTGGGGACCGCGCCCGGCCGAATTCGGCAATGTCAGCGTCTTCAATGCTACGGTGCCGGGCACCGTCCCAGGCACGACACAGCGCGGTGACATTCTGCGTATCGGTGCGGGCAGCAATTTTCAGGACAAGGGGCAGAAGGGCTGGCAGGTTTCAAACGACTTCACCTTCACTGGTCTTGAAAGCCACACGTTCAAGGTCGGCGTGAAGGCGAAATGGGTCAAGCTCAACACCAACGAGCAGGGCGGGGTCAACCCAGTTTTCTTCTACAACGCGCTCTATCCGGCGGGCGTCGATTTCAACGATACCATTCCCTATCGCATGCAGTTCAGCGCGCCCGTGACCGACGGGGATCCGAACATCCGGTCGAACAATTTCCAACTCGGTCTCTATGCGCAGGACGATTGGGAGGTAACCGACCGGCTGACGGTAAACATCGGCCTACGCTGGGATTATGAACGGACCCCGGCCTTTCTTGACTATGTCCACGACCCAGCGATTGCTGCCTTCGTGAGCGGTCAAGCCTCCTACACCGCGCCCGACGGGACGGTGACGCCGCCCTATACCAACTTGCTGAACGCCGATTACGACATCAACGATTATATCTCGACCGGCTCCGAGCGAAAGGCGTTCAAGGGCGCGTGGCAGCCGCGTATCGGCTTCACTTATGAACTCGACGAAGAAGGGCGCTTTGCTGTTTTCGGCGGCTACGGCCGTTCCTATGACCGGACGCAGTTCGATTTCATCCAGCAGGAACTTCGCCAGGGGCTGTTCGCCAACCGCGTTTTCAACTTCAACAATCCGGGCGATACGACCAATGTCTGCGATCCCAGCCCGACCTGTATCGCATGGGATCCCGTCTATCTGACGCCCGAAGGACGCGCGGATCTGATCGCGGGCCTGCCGCCGGGCGCGGGGCGCGAATTGCGCTTCATCAAGAACGACCTCAAGGTGCCCTATTCGGACCAGTTCAGCCTCGGTGTGCGCGGGCGCTTCAACCTGCTCGATGCCGAAGTCGGCTATAGCTATGTGAAGAGCAAGGACGGTTTCGTCTATCTGCTCGGCAACCGGCGGCCCGACGGCAGCTTCTTCCCGCCGACGGGCAATCCGGACTCACCGTTCGGTTCGCCGCCGTCACCTTTCGGTTCGATCATCCTCGGCGACAACGGGCTCGAAACAAAGGCGCATACCGCCTATCTCAAGCTGACCAAGCGTTATACCCAGGCCTCGCCGTGGAGCTTCGACGCAACATACACCTACACCGATGCCAAGGAAAACCGGCAGTTTGGTGAGGTCTTCAGCCTCGATTTCCCGAATATCGACGATTATGGCTTCATCACGGCGACGGGTGTGCGCAAACATCGTCTGGTGATGGCGGGAACGGTGGATATCCCGATGGGTTTCACCGTGTCGGGCAAGTTCCAGATCGCATCGCCCAAATATCTCGGCGCGATCCTGAACACGCCGGGCACGGGAGGCACGCCGCCATCGCGCGAAGCGATCTCGACCGAGACGGAGGGCAATGGCGACCGCTGGGGCTATCGGCAGATGGACCTTTCGATCACCAAATATGTCCCGATCGCCTTTGTCAGCGACGAAGCGCGGCTGCGTTTCCGCCTCGATATCATCAACCTGTTCAACGACCGCAATTTCAGCGGCTTCGACGCGATTACCGGGCTGCGCAACCCCAACGACATGGGGCTTGACGGGCCGCCGCGAACGATCAAGCTTTCGGCCGGTTTCTCTTTCTGACCGGCTGATCAGGCGTCCGGCCCGCACCCCCCTCCCGCGGGCCGGGCGCCTCAAATTTTTGGAGTATTTGATGTCGTTCCGCAGCGTGGCCCTGTTCCTGCCCCTCATCGCGCTGGCCACCGCCTGCACCCCCGGCGCGGCACCTTCCGCTGTCACCCCCGCGTCGACGATGGCACCGCTGAGCGAGGCGGCCTTTTCGGAAGAGCTGACCGAACGCACCTTTCGCTATTTCTGGGATACGACCGACACGCAGCGCTGCCTCGCGCCCGACCGCTGGCCGAGCAACCCCTTCTCCTCGATCGCCGCGACGGGCTTTGCGCTCACCGCTTATGGCATCGGCGCCGAGCGTGGCTATGTGACGCGCGCCGCGGCGGCGGAGCGTACGCGCGACTGCCTGCGCTTCTACTGGACCGCGCCGCAGGGGGCCGCCGTGACCGGAACGACCGGCCACAAGGGCTTTTTCTATCATTTCCTGAACAATGAAGATGGAACGCGGCGGGGCAAGACCGAGCTTTCGACCGTCGATACGTCGCTGTTGCTTGGCGGTATCCTCTTCGCGCAGAGCTATTACGACCGCGATACGCCCGTCGAGGGCGAGATCCGCGACCTTGCCGAAAAAATCTACGGCCGGGTCGACTGGACCTTCGTCCAGCGCGAGAACAGCAAGATCCCGTCAGCCAACGGCGGCGGGCGCAAGGCGATCGCGATGGGTTGGTATCCCGAACGCGGCGAGGGCGGCGATTTCGGGACCCACGACTGGGTCGGCTACAATGAAGGGATGCTCGTCTATATCCTCGCGTTCGGATCGCCGACGCATCCCGTCGGCAAGGATGCGTGGGACAAGGGTTGGGCGGTCGATCTCGAAAAGGACTGGGGCAGTTATTACGGACAACAGCACCTCCAGTTCGAACCGCTGTTCGGGCACCAGTACAGCCATGTCTGGGTCGATTTCCGCGGGATCCACGACGAATTCATGCGGGGGAAGGGCATCGATTATTTCGAGAACAGCCGCCGTGCGACGCTGGCGCAGCGTGCCTATGGCTCCGACAATCCGAATAAATGGGCGGGCTATAACGCCGACATCTGGGGCTGGACCGCGTCGGACGGCCCCGGCTATTCGGAGGGGCTATATCGTGTGGGCGGCGCGCCGCGGAATTTCAACGGCTATATGGCGCGCGGTGTCAGCGCGATCCGCGTCGTCGACGACGGCACGATCGTCCCCACCGCAGCGGGCGGCTCGGTCGCCTTCGCGCCCGAGGTGACGATCCCCGCGCTGATGGCGATGCGCGCGCAATATGGGCCCAGGCTCTATACGCGCTACGGTTTCAAGGATGCGTTCAATCCCAGCTTCACCTTTGCCGACGCGGGCTCGAAATCGGGCGAGGTCGATCCCGTGCAGGGCTGGGTTGCGAATGATTATCTCGGAATCGACCAGGGACCGATCCTCGCGATGATGGAAAATCATCGCAGCGGCCTCGTCTGGAAGGTGATGCGAAAGAATCCGCATATCCAGCGCGGCTTGAAGCGCATCGGCTTTACCGGCGGCTGGCTGGACGAGGCGAAATAAATGTTCCCCGGCTTTCGCCGGAGAACAGATTAACAGCCCTTTCCGATACACAAATCTGCGACCACCGGATAATGATCCGACGGCAGCTTGCCGCCCGTCTGATCGGTCAGCGTCGCGTGGCGCAGCACCGTCACATCGTTGCTGACGAAGATATGATCGATCGGGCTCGCGTCCATCCGCGCGATGTCGAAGCCGGTGAAGGTACCGAGCGGGCCGTAGTGCGGCGTGCGGCTGATCGTGCGGCTGTCGCGCAGCGCGCCGTTGCCGGGTTCTACAATCGCGGCATAAGGGGTGCTCGTCGCGGGGCTGTTGAAATCGCCCATCAATATGGCGCTTTCGCCGGGTTTGCGCTCAGCGTCGATCCAGCGGCGTATCTGCCGGGCGCTTTCCTGCCGCGCGACCTCCCCGATATGGTCGAAATGGGTGTTCACGACGAGCAATGTGCGCTTCGCCGTCCGGTCGTGCAGCCGTGCCCATGTCGCGATCCGCGGCAGCGCGGCGTCCCAGCCCTTGCTCGGCACCTCGGGCGTCGGCGATAGCCAGAAGGTCCCCGATCCGGCCAGCGTAAAGCGGTCGCGGCGGAAACCCAGCATCGAATATTCGCCTTTATCCTTGCCATCATCGCGCGCGACGCCGACGAATTGATAGGCGGGCAGATCGGCCTCGACCGCCTGCTTCTGGTGTTGCAGCACCTCCTGCATCCCGACGAGATCGGGCGCCCGATAGGCGACGAGCGCGGTCAGCGCCGTGCGCCGGTGCGGCCAGCCATTGTCGCCGTCCGACGCGACATCGAGCCGGATATTATAGGTCATCGCCTCATAATGGTCGGCGCGTTCTTTCGCCGCCGCCGGCAGCGCGAGCAGCGCCGCCGCGAGGAACAGGGTTTTGCTGATCATCCGAGATTTCCTCCGTTGGCGGCGATCACGCTGCTGTAGAAACGCGCGCTTCGTTTGGGGATGCGGGCCTGCGTCTCGTAATCGACATGGACGATGCCGAAGCGCTTCGAGAAGCCCAGAGACCATTCGAGATTGTCGAGCAGCGACCACGCCATATAGCCGCGCACGTCGACGCCCTTTTTGATCGCGTCGCCGATCGCCGAGATATGCGTGCGGAGGTAGTCGCAGCGCAGCGGATCGTCGACCCCGTCGGGTCCGGCCTTTGGCGGGTCATAGAAAGCGGCGCCATTTTCGGTGATATAGACCGGGATGTCGCCATAGGTGTCGCGGAACCAGATCAGCATGTCGGTGAGCGCGGGTGGGTAGACCTCCCAGTCGGTCGTCGTGTGCGTCGCATTCTGCCGCACCGGCGACGCGCCGACCGGCCACTGGTGCGGATCGGCCTTCACGACGTTGCGCGTGTAATAATTGATGCCGATGAAATCGACCGGCTGGCAGATGTCCCGGAGATCCTCGGCGGGCCATTCGGGCCAAGCTTCGCCGAACACTTCGGCAAGTTCGTCGGGGTATCTGCCTTTCAGCGCGGGGTCGAGATATTGGCGGTTCATATAGGCGTGCGCGCGTGCAGTGGCGGCCAGATCCTCGGCGCTGTCGCTCGCTGGATATTTGGGCTCGATATTGACGACGAGGCCGATCTCGTGTGCGCCTTCGCTGCGATAGGCCTGCACCGCGCGGCCGTGCGCGCGCATCAGATTGTGGCTCGCGATCGGCGTTTCGAACAGGTTGCGGTGCCCGGGGGCAAGCGCGCCGTGGAGATAGCCGCCGTCGGTGATCACCCACGGCTCGTTCAGCGTCACCCATTTCTTTACGCGGCCGTCGAGGCGGCGGTACATGACCGATCCATATTCGGCGAACCAGTCGGCGCTGTCGCGGTTCAGCCAGCCGCCCTTGTCGTCGAGTGCCGCGGGCAGGTCCCAATGGTGGAGCGTCAGCAGCGGTTCGATATCGTGCTTGAGCAGTTCGTCGACGAGCCGCTCGTAAAAGCCGAGCCCCGGTTCGTTGACGCGCCCGATCCCCTCGGGCAGCACGCGGCCCCAATTGACGCTGAAGCGATAGGCCTTCAACCCCAATTCCTTCATCAGTGCGACGTCGGCGGGCATGCGGTTATAGTGATCGCAGGCAACGTCACCGGTGTCGCCCTTCGCCGCCATCAGCCGCGGATCGTGGCTGAAGCGCTGCCAGATGCTCGCGCCCGCGCCATCGGCGAGCGGCGATCCCTCGATCTGATAGGCGGCGGTCGCGGCGCCCCACAGGAAATCGTCGGGGAAAACGGTCTGCGTCATTTCTTGTCCTTGTCGGCATAAGTCGGGGAGGGAAGTTTCTGTTCGAGCAACCAGGCATAGAGCGCTGGGTCGTCATAGGTGGGATCCCAGGCATTGTGGCCGAGGTCGGGATAGATGGTGAGGCGGACCTTGCGGCCGCCGCAGGCGCGGATTGCGCGCGCCATGGCGAAGCTGCCTTCGGGCATGACGACATCGTCGCGGTCACCATGGAACGCCCAGACCGGCAGGTCCATCAGGCGGCACGCCTCTCCGGGATTTCCGCGCCCAGCGACCGCGGCGACCGCGGCGAACCGCTTGGGCTCGGCGATCGCCCAGCGCCAGCTCGCATGGCCGCCGCGGCTGAGGCCGGTGAGATAGATCCGCGCCGGATCGACGCGATAGGTCTTGGTTACATGGTCGACGAGCGCGTCGAGCTTTTCGATATCCCAGTCCTGATCGGTGCCGAGCAGCGGCGAGACGGTGAGGAAAGGGAAGGTGGCATCGCGGTCGGCGATCTTTGGCGGACCGTGCACCTTCACCTTAGCGACATCGTCGCCGCGCTCGCCCGAGCCGTGGAGAAAGATCAGCAGGGGATAGTGGTTCGCCTTGTCGGTCAGATAGCCCTGGGGCACGAACAGCTGGTACGGATAATTGCCGGATGCGACCGGCTGCCGGGGTGTCTGGCCTTCGACGACCGGAGGGGCTTTCGTCCAGGCGGCAGCGGGGGAAGTGGCGAGCGCAAGGCCCAGCAGCGCCGCGGTCCAATATCTCATATTCGGTTCCTTGGTTGAACGGGTCATCCCTTGACACTCCCGGTCAGCAGCCCGCTCAGATAATAGCGTTGGAGCGCGAGGAAGAGGATGAGGACGGGGAGGGTGGTGACGACCGCGCCGGCCATCATGATCTCGTAATCCTGCACATTCTGGCGGCTGTTCGCGGCGAGCGCGACGGGCAAGGTGTAGAGATCCTGGTCGGCGAGAATGATCAGCGGCCACATGAAATCGTTCCAGCTCGACAGGAACACATAGAGCGCCAGTGTGACGATGATCGGGGTCAGGATCGGCAGGACGATGCGGCGGAGGATCTGTCCTTCGCTCGCGCCGTCGATGCGCGCCGCCTCGAGCATCTCGTCGGGGATCGACAGGCAATATTGGCGCACGAGGAAGATGCCGAAAATGCCCGCGAGCCATGGCACCAGCGCGCCGGCATAGCTGTTGACGAGGCCCATGGCCTTGAGCTCGAGGAACAGCGGCAGCATCCCGATCTGTCCCGGCACGACGAGCGCCGCGACGAGCAAACGGAAGATCGCGTCGCGTCCCGCGAAGCGCAGCTTGGCAAAGGCGTAGCCCGCCGGGATGGTGAAAAGCAGCGCCAGCCCTGTCGCGAGCGTCGAGATGAGGATGCTGTTGAGCAGGAAGCGCCCGACGCCGAAGGTGCCGAACAGCAGGTGGTAGTTTTCGAGTGTCGGGCTCGCGGGCCACAGCGGCGGCGGGAATTGCGCCGCCTCGCCGCGCGCCATGAAGCTGACCGACACCATCCAGATCAGCGGCGCGATTGTGACCAGCGCGACCAGCGCGGCGAGAAGCGTGACGGACCAGCGACGCAGGCTCATATCGCGCCGCTCCGTTTCGCAAGCCGCAGCTGCACCAGCGTCACGGCAAGAATGCAGAGAAAGAGCAGGAAGGCGACCGCCGCGCCCGAGCCGAGGTTCCACCATTTGAACCCTTCCTCATACATGAAATAGAGGATCGTGACGGTCGACTGGGCGGGGCCGCCCTGCGTCATCACATAGGGTTCGGCAAACAGCTGGAACATGCCCGCGACGGTCAGCACCGATACGAGCAGCACGGTCGGCGCGATCGCGGGCAGGGTGACGTGGCGCAGCCGCGTCAACCACCCCGCGCCATCGATCCGCGCCGCCTCGTCGAGTTCGCGCGGCACGGTCTGCAGCGCGGCGAGGAAGATGATCATATTATAGCCAAAGGTCTTCCACGCGACGAAGAGCAGGATCGCGGGCAGCGAGGCGGTGGGGCTGCCAAGCCAGTCGACCGGCGGCACGCCGAAGAAGGAGAGCAGATAGTTGAGCAGGCCGTAACGCGTGTGGAGCAGGTAGCGCCACACGACGGCGGTCGCGACGAGCGTCGTCACATAGGGCGCGAACAGCGCGACGCGCCACAGCGGCCGCCATTTCAGCCAGCGCGAATTGACAATCATCGCGGCGAACAGCGACAGCGCGACGATGAAAGGCGTGCCGACCGCAACGAACAGCAATGTGTTCGTCATCGCCTTCCAGAATAGCGGGTTATCGAGCAATCTTTCGTAATTCTGGAGCCCGACGAAGCGCAGGTTGCCGATGTCGGCGAGCGCGTAGATGTCGAAATCGGTGAAGCTCAGGAACAGCGACGCGATCGCCGGCAGGACGAAGAAAAGCAGGATCGCCGCGAGCGCCGGAATCGACATCGCCCAGCCCGCGCGTGCCTCGCTCGCCCGGCCGACCGCGCTCGCGCGTTCACTGGCTCGCGACTGCGCGCTCACAAAGTCCGCCCCCTGTCCAGCATCCAGCGCCGCTTTTCGAGCAGCCGATCGGCGCGCACGTCGATCTCCTTCGCCGCCTCGTCGACGCTGAACTGCCCGCGCACCATGCGTTCGGCGACGATCTGCATCTCGGTGACGATGCGCTCCCATTCGGGGACCTTCGGCAGCGCGGTCGCGCGGTCGAGCTGCGTGCGGAAGGGTTCGACCGCCGGGTCGCGTATCAGCCCTGCCGCAGTCCACACCGAGCGCCGCGCGGGCAGATCTCCCGTCGCCTCGTGGAGCGCAAGCTGTGCGCCGGGGGCCATCAGGCGCGATACCAGATCCCACGCCGCCTCGCCATGCGCGCTGCTTGCGAAAACGACGAGGCTCGACCCGCCGGGCGCCGCAGAGCCGACGCCGTCGGGGCCGGGGTTGGCGGCGGTCTCCCACGCGTCCTGCAATTCGGGGGCGAGACGGCTCTTCATATCGCCGATCGTCCAGGGGCCGGAGAGGAAGAGGCTGAAATAGCCGCGCGCGAATTCGGCCCAGACATTCGAAATCTGCGCCATCGATACCCGCGGCGCCAGCCCTTCGTCGAACAGCGATTTATAGAAGGCGAGCGCCGCCTTGAACTCGGGGTCCGAAAAGGCACCGCGTCCACCGTCGTCGCGCAGCAGCCGCGCGCCCGCCGACAGCGCGAGCGTCGTCAACTGCTCATATTCGTTGAGCGGATAGAGCAGCGCGAAATTGCCGTCGCCGGCCTGTTTTTTCACCTTGTGGAGCGCGGCTTTCCACTCGGCCCAGCCGGACGGCGGCGCGGCATATCCCGCGCGCGCGAACAGATCCTTGCGATAAAATTGCAGCCGCGTGTCGACATACCATGGAATACCCCACGTCTTGCCCGCGATCCGGTTGGTATCGACCACCGCGCCGAACTGGTCGCCGAGGAGGCGCATCGCGTGCGCGGGAACCGGCGCGAGCGCGCCGATCGCGGCGAGCTCGGCGATCCAGCTGTTGCCGACCTGCCCGACGGCGGGCAGCGAATCCCCGGCAAAGCCCGTCAGCAATTTTTCGTGCGCGGCGGTCCAGGGCAGCGGCTGGATCGCGATCGGCGGCGCGGTCGCGGGCCAGTCGATACCCCGGACCAGCGCGGGCAGGCTCGCCGCTTCGTTCCCCATCGCCCAGACGGTCAGCGTATCGCGCCCGCGCGCGCCGCAGCCGCTTAGCAGGGGGGCGAGAGGCAGCGCGGCGAGCGCGCCGGTCAAATGGCGGCGCGTCAGCTGCATCGGCAAGGGCGCGCCGGCGTGCTCATGGCGGCGAGGCTCCCGCCCCGGCGGTCGCTTTCTCGGTTCCGGGCGCGTTCGCGGTGGTGCCGCGCGCGATGAGACTGGGGGTGAGGATTGTCGCGCTCGCCGCGCCGAGCGCGTCGCCGCGCAGCAGGCGGAGCAGCATCATCATGCCCGTCGAGCCCAGCCGGTCGATATTGACCTGCATCGTCGTCAGGCCGGGGCTCAGGTGCCGCGCGAGCGGAATATCGTCGAAACCCGCGACCATGACGTCGCCGGGCACCGACACGCCCGCACGCGCCAGTTCGGCGATCAGCCCGACCGCCATCTGGTCGTTCGCGGCAAAGACCGCGTCGGCCGGGAGCTGCCCCTCGACGAATAGCCGCGCGGCCTTCTCGCCGCTTTCTTCCGAGAAGTCGCCGGGCAGGATCACCGGACTACGTTCCCCGGCGATTTTCGCCATCGCATCGGCGAAGCCGCGCTGGCGGTCGCGCGCGTCGCGGTTGTGCTTGGGTCCGGCGATATGGACGACCTGCCGCGCTCCGCCTGTCAGCAAGGCTTCGGTCATTGCATAGGCGCCGCGATAATTGTCGACCGCCACAAATGGCAGGTCGAGCGATCCCGCGTCATAATTGAGCAGCACCGTAGGCAGTGCCGGGTCGAGATAGTCCGACAGCAATTCGGGCTTCAGGTCGGGCGGCATGACGAGCAGCCCATCGACGCGGCCGCGCATCGCGGCGATCGCCGCCGCCGTCTCGTGCGTGCTGCCGTGCATGTTACCGAGCAGGAGGTGCATCCCCGATTCATGCGCGACCAGGTCGATGCCGCGAATGATTTCGGAGAAGAATTCGCCGAACAGGTCGGGCAGGATGACCCCGACGGTGTCGGTCTTGCGCCGGGTCAGGCTGCGCGCGCCGCTATGGGGCACGAAATTCAACTTCTTGACCGCCGCCATCACTGCGGCGCGTGTCGGCGCGGTGACATTGCCGAGCCCGTTGATGGCTCGCGATGCCGTCGCCACCGAAACCCCCGCTTCGCGGGCGACATCCCTCAATGTTGCCATGCCGCTGGCCCCCTTTCCCTCAATTGGCAGCGGGCCGCTTGTGCGACTCGGTTCTTCCAGGTTCGCCGGGTGCGGAAACATTCACAGCGTAACCGGTTACACGGGCGAAAGGCAAGGTCATTTCCCGGCCTTTCCCAAGGCTTGGCCGGCGGCGTCAAACAGGTGCAGCCGGTCGGCCGGAAGCACGGCGGCGACCGCGTCTCCCTCATCGAGGCGGCCGTCGTCGCGTAGCTGGCACGCAATGGCTTCATCGTCCGCATGCGCGCCCAGATGCAGCGTCGCGAGCCCGCCGAGCCGTTCGATAAAACGGATGGTGAAAGGCAGCGCGTCCGGAGCATCGCCGATCGCGATATCCTCGGGCCGGATCCCGATCGACAGCGGCGTCCCGGTCGCAGGCGCTGCTTCGAGCGAGGGCAGGGCGATGCTCCGCCCGTCGGCCAGCGTCGCCCGGCCGCCCTCCGCCATGGTTGCAGCCAGGATATTCATCCGCGGCGTGCCGAGAAACTGCGCGACGAAGATATTCGCCGGCCGCGCGTAAAGTTCGCGCGGTGTCCCTGCCTGTTCGATCCGCCCGTCGCGCAGCACGACGATCCGGTCGGCAAGCGTCATCGCTTCGACCTGGTCGTGCGTCACATAGAGCGTCGTCGTGCCGAGCTGGCGGTGCAGCTCGGCAAATTCGTAACGCATCCGCACGCGCAGATCGGCGTCGAGGTTCGACAGCGGCTCGTCGAACAGGAAAATTTGCGGCTGGCGCACGATCGCGCGGCCGATTGCCACGCGCTGCCGCTGCCCGCCCGACAGTGCCGCCGGCTTGCGGTCGAGCAGGCCCTCGATATTCAGTATCGCCGCCGCGCGGCGCACCGCGGCATCGATCGCGGATTTGTCCGTCTTCGCGATTTTCAGCCCGAACGCCATATTCTCATAGACGCTGAGGTGCGGGTAGAGCGCATAGGATTGGAACACCATCGCGATGCCGCGCTCCGAGGGTGCAAGGTCGGTGACGTCGCGGTCGCCGATGACGATGCGGCCGTCCGTCAGATCCTCCAGTCCCGCCACGACACGCAGCAGCGTCGATTTGCCGCATCCCGACGGGCCGACGATCACGGTGAATTCGCCGTCGGCGACGTCGATCGACACGCCTTTCAGGACCTCGGTCGCCCCGAAGCTCTTGCGCGCGCCCTCGATCGACAGTCGAGCCATGTTTCGCGGCGTTCCAGGGACCTCAGTGAACCGTCACGCCTGCGCTCGCCTGCCGCGCCGGCGCGCGTCCCGCGGCGATCGCGAACAGGCATAGCGCGACGTAGCAGGCGGCCGGCAGGGCCAGTGCAGCGGCGTAGCCGACCGCATCGGACAATTGCCCGACAAGATAGGGGATCGCCGCACCGCCGACGATCGCGGTGCAGAGCAGCCCCGATGTGGCTTCGGCGCGCGCGGTCGAACGTTCGAGCGTCAGCGTGAAGATCACAGGAAACATGATCGAATTGAACAGTCCGATCGACAGCGCGACGAAGCCTGCGCTTACGCCGCCGACGGACACGATATAAAGGCAGAGCAGCGCCGCGACGGCTGTGAAGATGGAGAGCAGCTTCGATGCGGAGAAGCGCGCGAGCAGCACCGATCCGATCGCGCGGCCGACCATCGCGCCGCCCCAGTAAAGCGCGACCGCCTTTCCGGCCTCTTGCAACGAAACGCCGGGGACGCCGTCGCTGCCCATGATCCAGCCGAAGGTACCGAAGGCTGCGTCCGACTGTCCCCAGATTGCATCGCTGTTGAGGAACAGCGCCATCTGCGTCCCGATCGCCACTTCGGCGCCGACGTACAGGAAGATCGCGAAACCGCCGAGCAGCGCCCAGCGTGACGAAAAGGCTTCGCGGATCAGTTCCCCCATCCCGGCACGCTGGCCGATCGGCGCGGGTGGCACAGCTTCGTTGACGATCCGCCGGCTGAACCAGAAGAAGAAAAGCAACGCGATGATCAGCCCGCAGATCCAGAAATAGGCGGCGTCGATCCCGCCAAGCGCCTGCGCTCGCACCGCCTCGGTCACCACCATGCCCTCCTTGACCTCGACGCCTTCGAGGAAGAGGTGCGCGCCGATCAGCGGGCCGAGGAAGGTGCCGAAACTGTTGAAGGTCTGGCTGAATGTCAGGCGGAAATGGCTGCGTTTCGGGTCGCCGAGCGCTGCGGCGAGCGGATTGGCCGCGACCTGCAGGATGGTGATCCCGCTTGCGAGGATGAAGAGGCCCGCGAGCACGAGCGGATAGACGGCGAGATTCGCCGCGGCGAGCATGACGAGGCAGCCGACGACCATCGTCGACAACGCGGTCAGGATCGACGGTACCGAGTGAAAGCGGGCGATCAGCGCCGCTGCCGGGAAGGACATCAGGCCGTAGGCGATGAAAAAGGCCGATGCCGAAAGCTGCGCCTCGGCATCGCTCAGTGTGAAGATACCCTTCACCGCGGCGACGAGCGGGTCGATCAGCGACGTGATGAAGCCCCAGGCGAAAAACAGCACGGTTACCGCGGCGAAGGCCGCCATGGCATTCGACCGGCCGCCACTTTGGACGCTCGCCTCGCTGGGCAGGTTCATTCGCAATATCCTCTTCGCCGGAACTATGTTATGCGGCGGGTCTAACGGGGCGTCGGAGGCAATGCAACCGGTTACATCGGTGCCGATGACGCGCGCCCTCAAGGCGCACCGGGCTCGCTCCCGAATCGCGCGAAATAATCGTTCGTCCCCCACTGGCGCGCGCGGGCGCGACTGGTTACATGGGCCGCCACCAAATGATTCGCGCGTGCCGCCCCGAAATCCGGGGCAGGCGCCGCCTGCACCAGAAAGTGGCATCCATGGAAATCATCACCGGCCTGACCTTCGACGACGTGCTGCTGGTGCCGGGTCCGTCGGATATCCTGCCTTCGGATGCAAACCTGTCGACCCAGCTGACCAGCGAGATCAGCCTGAACATCCCGATCCTGTCGTCGGCGATGGACACGGTGACAGAGGCCGACATGGCGATCCTGATGGCGCAGATCGGCGGGATCGGCGTGCTCCACCGCAACCTGACGGTCGAGGAACAGGCCGCGGCGGTGCGGCAGGTCAAGCGCTTCGAAAGCGGGATGATCGTCAATCCGATCACCATCACCCCCGACGCGCCGCTGTCCTTTGCGACCGCGCTGATGGATCAGCACCGGATTTCGGGCATTCCGGTGGTCGAGCCTGGCGGCAAGCTCGTCGGCATCCTCACGCACCGCGACGTGCGCTTCGCCGACAATCCCGGCCAGCCGGTGCGCGAGCTGATGACCGCGGAAAATCTCGCGACGGTGCGCGCCGGCGTCGGTCAGGACGAAGCGCGCAAGCTTCTACACCAGCGCCGGATCGAAAAACTGCTCGTCGTTGACGATGATTATCACTGCATCGGCCTGATCACCGTCAAGGACATGGAAAAGGCGGTCAATTTCCCCGACGCGACGAAGGACGAAAATGGTCGCCTGCGGGTCGCAGCCGCGACGAACACCGGCGATAGCGGCGTCGAGCGCGCCGAGGCGTTGCTCGATGCCGAGTGCGACCTGATCGTCGTCGATACGGCGCACGGCCACAGCAAGGGCGTCGGTCAGACGGTCGAACGCATCAAGAAATTGTCGAACCGCGTGCAGGTGCTCGCGGGTAATGTCGCCACCGGCGACGCGACCAGGGCGCTCATCGACGCGGGCGCCGACGGCGTGAAAGTCGGGATTGGCCCCGGCTCGATCTGCACCACGCGTATCGTCGCGGGCGTCGGCGTGCCGCAGCTCACCGCGATCCTCGACAGCGTCGAGGCGGCGTCGAAGCTCGGCGTGCCGGTGATCGCCGACGGGGGCCTGCGTACGTCGGGCGACGTGGCCAAGGCGCTTGCGGCGGGCGCGTCGAGCGTTATGGTCGGGTCGATGCTCGCCGGCACCGCCGAGGCGCCCGGCGAGACCTTTCTCTATCAGGGGCGCACCTACAAAAGCTATCGCGGCATGGGTAGCGTCGGCGCGATGGCGCGCGGCAGCGCCGACCGCTATTTCCAGCAGGATATCAAGGACCAGATGAAGCTGGTTCCCGAAGGCATCGAGGGGCAGGTGCCGTTCAAGGGGCCTGCGAAGGACGTCATCCACCAGATGGTCGGCGGCGTGAAGGCCGCGATGGGCTATACCGGCAGCCGGACGCTCAAGGATTTCCGCGAGCGGGCGAAGTTCGTTCGCATCACCAATGCGGGTCTGCGCGAAAGCCATGTCCACGACGTCGCGATCACGCGCGAGGCGCCGAACTATCCGGCGGGTTGAATCCCATGCTTCGTCATTGCGAGGAGCGCAGCGACGCGGCAATCCAGGGATCGCGTAAACTGCTCTGGATGAGTTGGCCTGCGGCCGCCTTCGGCCCGCTTTGCTCGCAATGACGAAATAATGGGAAAGCCATGACCCCCGCCGCCCGCCTCCAGACGTCAATCGAGATCCTCGACGCGATCGCCGCCGCCGCGCGCGAGGGCGGGGCGCCTGCCGACGCGATCTTCGCCGAAGCGATGCGCGCGCGCCGCTATGCGGGGTCGAAGGACCGCCGTGCGATCCGCGCCCACGTCTATGACGCAATCCGCGCGGTGCGCTCGGCGCCTGCCTCGGGACGCGCCGCGATGCTGGCGCTCGTCGATGTGCAGCCCGATCTCGCGGCGCTCTTCGACGGATCCGGTTACGGCCCCGCACCGATCACGGACGACGAGGCGCGCGCCGAAACCGGGCTCGCCGCAGGGGCGCTGATCGACCTCTTCGACGCGCTCGTCGGCGAAGACGAGCATGAAGCGATGCTGGCGCGCGCGCCGCTCGACCTTCGCGCCAACCGCATCAAATCGTCGCAAGGCGATCTCTCGCATCTTTTTCCCGATGGCGAAGCGATCCCCGGCGCGCCGGATGGCTGGCGCCTGCCGCCCGAAACCGCGGCCGTCCAGCATCCTGGCTATGCCGAAGGCCGCTTCGAGGTGCAGGATGCGGCGAGCCAATATGCCTCCGCTGCGCTCGATACCGCGGCGGGGCAGGCGATCGTCGATCTTTGCGCGGGCGGCGGCGGAAAGACGCTCGCCATCGCGTCGCTCACCGGCAATGACGCCGAAATTCTCGCCTGCGACACCAATCGCGCGCGCCTCCAGCAACTCCAGCCGCGCGCCGAACGCGCGGGCGCGACGCGCGTCGAAACCCGCCTGCTCAATCCGGGGCAGGAAAGAGCGATGCTTGATGACTGGCAGGGCAGGGCCGACCGTGTCTTCGTCGATGCCCCCTGCTCGGGCAGCGGCACCTGGCGGCGCAGCCCCGAACTGCGCTGGCGCCTGACCCCCGCGCGGCTCGATCGTCATCGGGCCGACCAGGCGAAGCTCATCGACATCGGCGCCGATCTTGTGGCGCCCGGCGGCAAACTCCTTTATGCTGTCTGCTCGATCATCACGCGCGAGGGGCGGGCACAGGTGGACGATTTTCTGAACCGGCATCCGGGCTGGACCGCCGACGCGGGCTATCTTCCCGAGGGTATCGGCCGTGCCGCGGGCGCGGGTTTCCTGCTGACGCCCGGCCATGATGGCTGCGACGGATTTTTTCTCGCACGGCTGACATCGCCATGTTAGCATCCCTCTCGATGAAGCGATGGGAGAATGCGATGCGCATCAGTTTTCTGGCTATTGGCGCCGGCCTCGTTCTGGCCAGCCTGCCGACCGCCTCCGATGCCCAGCGTGCGGACAACGACATCTTCCCCCGCTCGATCGCGCTTCAGCAAGAAGGCCACAAGGCGCAGGACGCCGGCGACCTCGACCTTGCCATCGATTTTTACGAATCGGCACTCGCCGCCGACCCGCGCAACCGTTCGGCGATCATCGCGCTTGCGCAGGTCGCGCGTGCACAGGGCCTGCCGGGCAAGGCGATCGGCCTCTATCGCGAGGCGCTGATCCTTGAACCCAAAGACATCGTCGCGCTGACCGGGCAGGGCGAAGCGCTCGCCGACAAGGGCGCGCTTGAACTGGCGCGCGAAAAGCTGGTCGAGGCCGAGCGTGTTTGCGGCGCGAAATGCCCGCAGGTCGCCGCGCTGGAAAAGACGATCGCCTCGAGCGCATCGAAGCGCGTCGTCGCCGCCGAAGCGCTGGTGCCGACGCCGGTCGTCGCGACGGTCAAGCCGGCCACCGGCCAGAACTGAAATTCCGGTGCCTAGGCGCCAAGCGCACGCGCCAGCGCGACCCATTCGCCGACGCTGACGGTTTCGGCCCGCCGCGTCGGATCGATCCCGATCGCTTCGGCCGTGGCGACCGCGCCCTCGACCCCCTTCAAGCTTTGCCGCAGCATCTTGCGCCGCTGGCCGAACCCCTTTTCGGTCAGCTTCGACAGGATTTTCGGATCGACACCGTCGGGCTGATCGCCCGGGGTCACGTGGACAATCGCCGACATCACCTTGGGCGGCGGGGTAAAGGCCGAACGATGCACTTTCATCGCGATTTTTGCGTTCGAGCGCCACTGCGCGAGCACCGCGAGCCGGCCGTAAGCGCTCGTCCCCACCGGCGCGACGATCCGCTCGGCAACCTCGAGCTGGAACATCAACGTCAGCGACACCCAGCGCGGCGGCCATGCCGCGGGCTCGAGCCAGCGCGTGAACAGCGCGGTGCCCACATTATAGGGCAGGTTCGCGACGATATGGTAAGGCGTCCCGCCGGTCAGCGCCTCGACATCGACCGCCATCGCATCGTCGGGGACCACCGTCAGCTGACCCGGAAACGCCTCCGCCAGCTCGGCGAGGAGCGGCAGGCAGCGATCGTCGCGCTCGACCGCGATCACCTTTGCGCCCGCGCGCAGCAACGCGCGCGTCAGCCCGCCGGGGCCCGGCCCGACTTCGAACACCGTCGCGCCGCTCAAATCGCCCGGAAGTGCCGCGATCCGGTCGAGCAATTGCTCGTCGAACAGGAAATTCTGCCCCAGCGCCTTGCTGGCCGACAGGCCGTGGGCGCGCACCGTTTCGCGCAGCGGCGGCAGCGGCGTGCGCGGCTGGATCGTCACTTTGCCGGTGCGCAGCCGCGCTCGCGGGCCAGCGCCATGCGCGCGGCCATCGCGATCGCCGCGATCGTCGGCCCGGGATCGGCCCGGCCGGTGCCTGCGATGTTGAACGCGGTGCCATGATCGGGCGAGGTGCGGATGATCGGCAGCCCGAGCGTCAGATTGACCCCGTCATGGAAATGCAGCGCCTTGAACGGCGCGAGCGCCTGATCGTGATAACCGCACAGCAGCGCGTCATATTGATCGCGAATGCCGGGGGCGAAGAGCGCGTCGGCGGCAAGCGGGCCATCGACAAGAATGCCGTCCTGGGCAAGCTGGGCGACCGCGGGCTTCATCACCCGTTCTTCCTCGCTCCCGAGCTGGCCATTCTCGCCCGCGTGCGGGTTGAGTCCCGCCAGCGCGATGCGCGGCGTGTCGATGCCGAAATCGCGGCGCAGCCCGCGCGCGACGATCCGCGCCTTGGCGACGATCAATTCGCTCGTCAGCCGCTCCGGCACGTCCGCGAGCGGGATATGCACGGTCAGCGGCACGACGCGCAATGACGGCCCCGCCAGCATCATCACCGCATTGGTCGCGGTCACGCCGCAGCGTTCGGCGATGAATTCGGTCTGCCCGGGATGCGTATAGCCGATGCCGTGCAACGCATGTTTCGATACCGATCCGGTGACGAGCGCCGAGCTCGCCTGGTTGCGCGTCAGCCCGATGCCGGTTTCGAGCGCGTGGAGCGCGCAGGTCGCGCCGGCGGGCGTAGGCGATCCGGGGGTTAGCGGACCGCTGTCCTCAAGATGCCAGACGGGCAAGGCCGCGTCGAAGGTGTGCACGACCTCGTCCATGTCGCCGACGCGGGCCACGGGGCCGTCCCACACGGCTTCGATCGCGGCGAGGTCGCCGATCGCGACAAAGGGAGGAAGGTTGTTATCACGGCGCGCGGCCCATGCGCGCGCCGTGACTTCGGGGCCGACGCCGGCCGGGTCACCCATGGTGACCGCGATCGGGCGTCGAATGTTGCAATCCGACATCAGCTATATTCGATCACGGCATCCCGGCGCAGGTCGCGCAGATAGCGCTGGGCCCGCTTGTTGACCTTGTCCTCCAGCAGTTTCTGCTCGATCTGCTCGAGGTTCGGCGCCGTCGCCGTCTGCGGCATGTCGCGGCCGCAAAGGACAAGGACGCTGACGCCTTCGTTCGCGGCGCCGAAGGGCTGCGTCGTCTGCCCGATCTGGAGATTGGCGAGCGTGGCCTGGAGCGGCGCGGGCAGCGCGCGCATTTCGATATTGTCGCGCGACACGACGCTCGCGCCCAATTGCTGCGCCACCGCGTCGGCGCCGCCGCAGCCGGCGATGGTGCGCGTGGTTTCGGCGAACTTGCTGGCGAGTTCGGACGCCTTTTCCGGTGTCGTCCCGGCCGGGAAATCGAGCGAAAGCTGCTTGAGGCTCAGGACCGCGTCGCGCGGATCGGCGGTCAGCACCTGGCGCCGGTCGATCAGCAGCATGATCGAAATGCCGCCCGGCACCTCGATCGGCCCGACGAGCTGACCCGGCTGCATCTGCGTTGCGGCCTCGCCCATCGACGCGGGCAGCTGGCCGGCTTTCACCCAGCCCAGGTCGCCGCCGACAACCGCCGTCGATGCTTCGGAAAACTGGCGCGCATAGGCGGCAAAGCTGCCACCCGCCTGCAACGCCTGGATGATCTTCTTCGCATTTTCGGTGACCGCGGCCATATTGTCGGGGGTCGCCGACAGATAGATTTCACCGAGGTGAAATTCATCCTGACCCTTGGCGGCTTCCATCTGTTTGACGATCAGGTCGACCTCTTCGGTCGATACGTTGGTCGTCGACTGGATGTTGCGCGACAACAGTCGATCCCATGCAAATTCGCCGCGGATCTGCTGCTTCACCGCCGCGGCGGACGAGCCTTTCGAGGCAAGATACTCCGAAAATTGTTCGGGCGTCTGCTTGAAGCGCGTCGCGAGCCGGGCGAACTGCTCGTTGACGATATTTTCGTCGATCGCGATTTCGGCCGCCTTCGCTTCCTGGATCTGCAGCTTTTCATCGATCAGGTTGCTGAACACCTGGTTGCGCAACCGCTCGACCTCTTCCGGCGGCAACTCGACATTGTTGTTGGCGATGCGGATCAGCGCCATACGCTGTTCGATGTCGGTCGCGGTGATGATTTCGCCGTTCACCGTCGCCGAGGGGCGATAGACGTTCGGCTTGGCATCGCCGTAAAGCTGCACATTGCCGGGGATGTTGAGGCTGGTCGTCGGCACTTCGCTGTCGGGGACGGTTTGGGCCAGCACGGGCACCGCACCGACGGCGGCCAAGGCGATCAGGCCGGTCATGGTCGAAAATTTGGTCATCTTTACCCTATTCGAGAAAGTCCGGACGCTCCGTATCAGCGGACACGCCCGATGGTCCAGCGCAATCCGCCATCGGAGCCATTTGATGTCGGCGCGGATAGCGCGGGGACGCTTAACCTAGGCTGAGCGGAAACGACCGTCGACTTTTGGGGTGGAGAGCCGCCGCTTGTGAACCCAGGCGAAAGCCGGGGCCCAGAGCGGGAATGCGCTGAGTTCGCGCCGGTGTTCCGGACCCCGGCTTTCGCCGGGGCGCACATCTCTAACGATGGCTTCCGGTCGACTGCCGTCAGAACCCCAGGTTGCGGAACGCGATGCGGAACGAAAAGCTGTTGCCGCGCCGTGCATCGCCGGTATCCGCATAATCGCGCCGCCAGGTCAGCGCGATCGACAGGCATTCGTCGTCATAGGCGAGGCCGAGACGGTGCCGAATCGGCTCGAACCCGTCAGCGCCACTCAGCGGATCGTCGCTTTGCTGCGTCAAATCGACGATCGCCGATCCGAACAGCGACCAATGTTTCGCGAACGCGACGCGCCCGCCCGCCCGCACTTCCTCGCGGTCCTGCAAATCCTCGCCGAGCAACAGGATGTCGCGGTTGAGCCGCGAATAGCCGAGCACCGCATAGGTCGAGCGGTTGCCGATCGTCGCGTCGAATTCGTTGCGGCGGATCGCGAGATTGTCCTTGTCGAGCCGGTAGCGGTGGGTCAGGCGCAGGAAATCCCTGTATGCAATCGTCGTCCGGCCGACGATGTCCGACGTGCGGTCGGTCAGGCCGGTGCCGTCGGGGAACAGGCTCGGCTTGTCGGTCAGACGATAGCTCTGCCCGACGATGCTGTTGATGTTGAAGCCCGGGAGGCTGTAATTCCATTCGAGGCCATAGGTGATGCGCGCGCCGTCCTCGAACCGGTCGTGGCCGTTGAAACGGTTGATCGCGAAGAGATTGCTGTCTTCCAGGTCGAAGGCGCGCGAATCCTCGTTCGGAATGTCGAGATTCTTGATCGGCGGCGTCGCGACCACCTGGACGCGCGGGGTCAGCGTTTGCGTCCCGCCGGCGAATTCGCCGATGAACGGCCAGCGCATGTCGGCGGCGATCGCAGCGATCCCGCGCGCCTGCCAGCCCGACTTGCCGCGATAGCCGGGGATTTCGGTCAGCAGATTTTCGTCGCTGTGATAAACGTCGCCGCGCACCATCGCGGTCAGGGTGACTTCCTGCCCCAGCCCGGTCAGTCCGCGCAAATTCCACTGCGCGCCGGCAAAGGCGCGCTGCGTGTCCTGCCCTGCGGTGCGGCCGATCGCGAGCGTGTTCAACTGCAGCTCGAACTGCCCGCCGAAGATCGGATCGTCGAGCCGCTGGCGATAATCGATGATCGGCAGCGCGATCGGCTGCTGGCCCTGAATGTCGTTGACGCGCAGCGTCTGCGTCGCCCAGCCGGCGATGGAGAGATAGCTATTGCCGCCGATCCGTTCGAGTTCGAAGGTCGAGCGCAGCCGGTCGTCGCGGCTGATGTCATAGCGGCGCATGAAGGTGCGGTCGGTCGCGATGCGCCCCGAATAGGTAAGGCTCCAGCGCGGATCGAACTGGAACTTGCCCGCGCTTTCGAGATAGCCGCGGAACCTTTTCTGGCTGTCCGGGTCCTCGCCGACCAGCGGGACGAGCGAACCATAGGTCGCATAGCCGTTGATGCGGAACGACCCGATGTCGGTCAGCGCGCGGAACTCGCCCTCGATCATCGGCGCCGCGTCGGTGTAGAGATGCGGCGTGATCGTGATGTCGCGATCGGGGGCGAGGCGCAGATAATAGGGCACCGCGATCTCGAAGCCGTTGCTTCGGTCAAGCCGGATTTCGGGCACCAGGATGCCGCTGCTCGCCTCATTGTTGATCGAATGGCTGAGGCCGGGGAGCGGGATCAGCGGCAGGCCGAAAATCTCGACGCGCGCGCCCTTGTACCGCACCTTGTTTTTCACCCGGTCGTACATCACGCGGACGGCGCGGATCTGCCAGCTCGGGTTCTTGGGACAGCCGTCGTCATCCTCGACGGGGCAGGGGGTATAGGCGGCATTCTCCAGCTCGATATTGCCGTTGTCGAAGCGCGTGCCCTTCACCGCAGCGAGGCGCGATCCATTGTCGAGCACGACGAGCAGATTCTCGACCACGCCGTCGCGCAAGCTGTCGGTGAGTTCGATCTTGTCGCCATAGGCGGTGTCGCCCTCGGGATTCTTGATCGTGACATTGCCTTCCGCAAAGACTTGTCCCGTCTGCCGGTTCCACGTCACCTTGTCCGCGCGCATCTCGATCGCTTCGCGGTTCATCTGGACATTGCCCTCGGCGATGACCACCTCGGATTCGCTGTCGTAATTGAGGTTGTCGGCGGCAAAGCCGATCTGCTGCTCGCTCTGGGTATCAGGCGCGTCGGATGTCGTCGGGGCGACGTCGGGCGTCTGGAGGTCGGGTTCCCCCACGACCTCTTGCGCCTCGGCCGGATTCGCCTCGCTCTGGGCCAGCACCGGACTGGCGGCCAGCGCAAAGCCGCTCGCCGTCGCCAGCCAGAACGGCCGCGCATCCGCTGCCCGATGGAACAAAGCCCAGCTCATTTAATCCCTTTGTCCCAGACCCTAATCGATGCGTCCCGGCTTGGACCGGCTGCTTTGTTTTTGCAACTCGCAGGCGAAACCCCTATCGGTCCGCCACGTTCCAATCAATCATCGCATAAGAAAGTTAAGGCATGGACATTCAGTTTGTCGCGCAAATCGATGCGTCTGCCGACGTCGTCGCTTTTCCGGTCCGCAAGGGCGAGGCGGGCGCGCTCGGGGCGCTGCTCGGTGCGGCGGCCGCGCAGGCGCGCTTCGATGGCGCGGCGGGTACGATCGCCGAAACCGCGGCGATCGACGGCGCACAGGCGAAGCGCCTCCTGCTCGTCGGTATCGGCGAGGGCAGCGAGCAGGATCTTGAACGCGGCGGCGCGGCGCTGACCGCGAAGCTCCAGATGAGCGGTGCGACCCAGGTCCAGGTCGATTTCGCGAGCACCGGGCCGAGCGACGCCGACGATGTGCTCGCGTTCGCGATGGGCGCGCGCTTGCGCAACTGGCGCCTCGACACTTATCGCACCCGCCTCGCCGACAAGGCGAAACCGAGCCTCAAGACGGTGACGATCGCGTCGCCGCACGGCGACCTTTCGGCGCGCTGGGCCGAGAATGAAGCGATCGCCGATGGTGTCGCGCTCACCCAGACGCTCGTCGCCGAACCGCCGAACATCCTCTATCCCGAAAGCTTCGTCGAACGTTGCCAGCATCTCGCCGACCTTGGCGTCGAACTGGAAGTGCTCGACGAGCGCCAGATGAAGGCGCTCGGCATGGGCGCGTTGCTCGGCGTCGCGCAGGGCTCGACGCGCCCGCCGCGCCTCCTCGCGATGCGCTGGAACGGCGGCAATCCTGGCGACGCGCCCGTGGTCTTCATCGGCAAGGGCGTCACCTTCGACACCGGCGGGATCAGCCTCAAGCCCGGGCCGGGCATGGACATGATGAAATGGGACATGGGCGGCGCAGGCGCGGTCGCGGGTGCGATCAAGGCGATCGCGGGCCGCAAGGCGAAGGCGAATGTCGTCGGCGTCGTCGGCCTCGTCGAGAACATGCCCGACGGCAACGCGATGCGCCCCGGCGACATCGTTACCACCATGTCGGGGCAGACGGTCGAGGTGCTCAACACCGACGCCGAGGGTCGCCTCGTCCTCTGCGACGCGATCAGCTGGGCACAAAAGGTCTATGACCCCAAGGTGATCGTCGATCTCGCCACGCTGACCGGCGCTATGGTCATCTCGCTCGGCCACGAATATGCGGGCATCTTCGCCAATGACGACGCGCTCGCGACCGATCTGCTCGCAGCGGGCGAGGCGAGCGACAACAAGCTGTGGCGTTTCCCGCTGTCGCCCGCTTACGACAAGCTGATCGACAGCCCCATCGCCGACATGAAGAATATCGGCCCGCGCGAAGGAGGCTCGATCACCGCGGCGCAATTCCTGAAGCGCTACGTCGAGGATGGCGTCGCCTGGGCGCACCTCGACATCGCGGGCATGGCGTGGGCGGACAAGGACGGCCCGGTCTATGCCAAGGGCGCGACCGGCTACGGCGTGCGCCTGCTCGACCGCTACATCGCCGCCAAACACGAAGGCTGATCGTCCTATGCTCGTCATTGCGAGGAGCGAAGCGACGCGGCAATCTCCTGCTAGCAGCCTTGCGCAAGGCTGCGGGCTGGAGATTGCTTCGCTTCGCTCGCAATGACGGAATTGGTCATGGCGCGCATCGACTTCTACCGGCTGACCCGCGACCCCGCCGAACGGGTGCTCCCGGCGCTCGCGACGCGCATCCTTGGCAACGGCGACCGCCTGCTGGTGGTCGCCGCCTCGGCGATGCAGCGTCAGGCGATCGACGAGGCGCTCTGGACGCTGACTCCAGCCAGCTTCCTGCCGCACGGTCACGCGGGCTCGCCCGACGAGGCGATCGAGCCGATCCTGATCGCAGGCACGCTCGACCCGTCGCCGCCCAACCGCGCAACCCTCCTGGCGCTCGCCGACGGAGAGTGGCGCGAGCAGGCGCTGGGGTTCGAACGCACCTTCCTCCTTTTCGACAACAGCCGCATCGACGACGCCCGCGCGCTCTGGCGCACACTCGCCGCGCGCGAGGATATCGATAACCGCTTCTGGAAACAGGACGAAGGCGGTCGCTGGTCGGAAGGGCCCTAGGGCGTCGGCGCTCTGTCCTTGCGGTCCCGCAAAAGCGCCGCTAGAGGCGCGCGCATCAGATAACACACCAACGCAGGAGCTTTCCCATGGCGGTCACCCGCACCTTTTCGATCATCAAGCCCGACGCCACGCGTCGCAACATCACCGGCGCCGTCACCAAGATGCTGGAAGACGCCGGCCTGCGCGTCGTCGCGTCGAAGCGCATCCACATGACCCGCGAAGAGGCCGAAGGCTTCTACGCGGTCCACAAGGAACGCCCCTTCTTCGGCGAACTCGTCGAATTCATGACCTCGGGGCCCGTCGTCGTGCAGGTTCTCGAAGGCGAGAATGCAATGCAGCGCAACCGCGACATCATGGGCGCGACCAACCCCAAGGACGCGGCCCCCGGCACGATCCGCAAGGAACTGGCCGAGAGCATCGAGGCGAACACCGTGCACGGGTCGGACAGCGACGAAAATGCGGCGATCGAAATCGCCTATTTCTTCAAGCCCGAAGAAATCGTCGGCTAAGCTGAACGGCATGACCGAAAAGATAAGGCCGCCGGAGCGATCCGGCGGCCTTTTTCGTCAGAACTCGTCGGCTACCCCCATCAGCCCCGCCAGCTTCTTCGGCGCTACCGCCAGCCAGCTCTTGCGCAGCCAATCGCCAATCGCATCCCAGTCGGTATCGCCAAGATCGAGGCGGATGCCGATCCAGCCGTCACCGAAATAGGCGGGGCGGTAATAGCGCTCACAGTCCATTTCGATCAGCGACGCCTGTTCGTCCGCACCGCTGATCTTGACCAGCAGCGCGGTCTTGCCATCGCCATGATGATCCTCGGTGAAATAGGCGAATTTCTTGCCTTTCACGATCCCGAAACACGGCATGCCGTGCGACACCACCTCGTCAGCCTCGGGCAATGCCATCGCGAGTTCGCGCACCCGGCCGCGCAGATAATCGGGCGACCGCTCGCGCGTCACGAAGGCCGCGAGCGTGGCGGGATAAAGCTGATGCTCGGCGAGGCGCACGCGTGCGCTCAATGTCTCGACCGTGTCGCCGGGCAGGATAGCCACCGGCGTCTGCGCCAGCACGGGCCCCTCGTCGACGCCGGGCGTCACGATATGAACGCTGCATCCACCGAACCTGTCGCCAGCATCGATGGCTTGCTGGTGCGTGTTGAGGCCTTTGTAGAGCGGGAGCAGGCTCGGGTGGATGTTGATCATCCTGCCCGCCCAGCGCCCGACGAAATCGTCCGACAGAATGCGCATGTAGCCAGCCAGCGCGACGAACTCGGCGCCTGCGCCGCGCAATTGCTCGTCGACCAGCGCGTCGAAGGCGTCGCGATTCATGCCCTTGTGCGACAGGCTCCACGTCGCGATGCCTTCGGCCTGGGCGATCTTCAACCCCGCTGCGTCGGGATCGTTGCTGCCGACGAACACCAACTCATAGGGGCAGTTTTCGGCCTTCGCCGCATAAAGCAGCGCCGCCATATTGGTCCCGGCGCCGGAGATCAGGACGGCGACCTTGGCCTTCAACTTCTCCCCTCCCGCAAGCGGGAGGGGGCTTCTGCGGCCTTAGCCATTATGCGTCGCGCTCCATGCCCCCATCGCGCTCCACGTTTCGGCGCTGCCCGTCACGGTGCAGCCCTTTTCGCCTTCGGCGATATCGCCGATCCGGAACACCGTCTCGCCCGCGGCTTCGAGCGCCGCCGTGACTTCGGCGACATCGCCTTCGGCAACGACCACCGCCATGCCGATCCCGCAGTTGAAGGTGCGCGCCATTTCCTCGGGTTCGATATTGCCCTGCGCCTGCAGATACGCCATCAGCCGCGGCTGCGCCCACGCGTCGGCGTCGATATGCGCGTGCAAGGTCTTCGGCAGGATGCGCGGAATATTTTCGAGCAACCCGCCGCCGGTGATGTGCGCGAGCGCGTGAATCTTTCCGGTCTTCACGAGCGGGAGCAGGCTCTTCACATAGATGCGCGTCGGCGCCATCAGCGCGTCGATCAGCAGGATGGTCTGGTCGAACAAGGCGGGGCGGTCGAGCTTCCAGCCCTTGTCCGCCGCGAGCCGGCGCACGAGCGAGAAACCGTTCGAATGGACGCCCGACGAGGCAAGGCCGAGGATGACGTCGCCGGCCGCCACCTTGTCGGCGGTCAGCACCTGATCGCGCTCGACCGCGCCGACGCAAAAGCCGGCGAGGTCATAATCGCCGTCGCTGTACATGCCGGGCATCTCGGCGGTTTCGCCGCCGATCAGCGCGCACCCGGCCTGCTTGCACCCTTCGGCGATGCTTGCCACGACTTCGGTCGCGACGCCATTGTCGAGCTTGCCGGTCGCATAATAATCGAGGAAAAACAGGGGCTCGGCGCCCTGCACGATCAGGTCGTTCGCGCACATCGCAACCAGGTCGATGCCGACGCCGTCATGCTTGCCCGATTCGATGGCCAATTTGAGCTTGGTGCCGACGCCGTCGTTCGCCGCGACGAGCAGCGGGTCGTTGAACCCCGCCGCCTTCAGGTCGAAAAAGCCTCCGAACCCGCCCAGGTCGGCATCGGCGCCGGGACGGCGCGTCGCGCGGGCGAGCGGGGCAATGGCACGGACCAAGGCGTTGCCGGTCTCGATCGATACGCCGGCCTCGGCATAAGTGTAGGAGGCGGGTTGCCCGTCTCGTTTGTTCTGCTTGGAATCCATGGCACGCGCGACTAACGGTTCCAGCCGAGAATTGCCATGATTTCCTTGTCGGGGCCCGCGCTTTTGGGCAAAGCATAGAGAAGATATGATTTCGGCTGCTTTCCCCCGCTTCGCGCCTCGGCTTCCCTTCGACGCAATTCGTTTTCGCGATGGGCGCTGGGCTGTGCTATTCGGCCTTTTCTTCGCGATTCTGCTCGCCGGGATCGTCGATGGACAGATCACTCGCGGCAATCGCGGCATTACCCCGATCAACAGCAGCGGCGATTTCCTCGCCAGCGGGATCCTCGTCGACGTAACCGGCGACAATGCCGACGACGCGCGCTCAAAGGGCTGGCGCGAGGCGCAGCGCAAGGGCTGGGCACAGCTCTATCGTCGGCTGAACGGCAGCGACGGCCCCGCGCTCGGCGATTCGGTCCTCGACGGCATCGTCACGTCGATTGTCGTCGAGGAAGAACAGATCGGCCCGCGCCGCTATGTAGCAAAGCTGGGCATTCAGTTCGACCGGGTGCGCGCCGGGCAGATTTTGGGCGTCAGCGGCCGGACGCTGCGGTCGCCGCCCCTGCTCGTCATCCCCGTCTATTCGATCGATGGCATCCCGCAGGTGTTCGAACAGCGCAGCGCCTGGCAGCGCGCCTGGGCCGAATATAATACGGGGCAGAGCGCGATCGACTATGTCCGCACCGCGGGCACCGGGGCGGATACCTTGCTGATCAACGCGGGGCAGACGGGCCGCCGCGGCCGCGTCTGGTGGCGCGTGATCCTCGATCAATATGGCGCCGCCGACGTGCTGACGCCGATCGCGCGCGTCGAATATTCCTATCCCGGTGGGCCGATCAAAGGCTATTTTACCGCGCGTTTCGGTCCCGACGGCAAGCTGATTTCCAGCTTCACGATGACCGGGCCGAGCGCGGCGGCGTTGCCCGACATGATGGAAAAAGCCGTTGCGCGGATGGATTCGATCTACACGAACGCGCTCACAGAGGGCGTCTTGCGTACCGACACCTATCTCGTGCTCGAAAAGCCGGTCGAACGGGAAGACTTGCCCGAAGAAGTCGCGACGACGGATGAACAGGCCTTGCCCGGCGAGATCGACGCCAGCGTGCCCACCGGGCCTGTCGCGGGTGTCCAGAGCTTCACCGTTCAGTACAGCTCGCCTGACGTCGATTCGGTGACCGCGACCGAACGCGCCGTCGCCGGCGCCGCCGGCGTCCAGTCGGCTTCGACCACCAGCCTCGCGCTGGGCGGCATGTCGGTGATGCGCGTCACCTTCCGCGGCGACATCGCGGCGCTGCGCGCGGCGCTCGCGGCACGCGGATTCAACGTCCAGGAAGGCGGCGGGCAGCTGCGGATCAGCCGCTGATGAGCCCGAAATCTTCACAAATTGCCCTGCCGCTCGATTGGAGCGCGGGTGGCGCCAACGACGGCCCGCTGATTATCGGTACCAGCAACGCCGATGCCGTGCGCTATCTGCGCCACGTATCGACCTGGCCGGTCCGCACTGCGGTGCTCAACGGACCGCGCGGTTCGGGGCGCAGCCTGATGGGTCGGCTGTTCGCACAGGACACGGGCGGGCGGGTCATCGACGGCCATGAAAGCGTTTCGGAAGAGGAAATCTTCCATGCGTGGAACGCCGCGCAGGTCGGCCCGCCGCTGCTGATCGTCGCCGACGCGCCCCCCGCGGACTGGAATGTCGCTCTGCCCGATCTCCGCTCGCGCCTCGCGGCGGTCCCGGTACTGACGATCGGCGAACCCGACGACTGCCTTGCGCGCGACCTGATCGAGGCGCTGTTCGCCCAGCGCGGCGTCGCGCTGGCGCCCGGCGTCGCCTCCTATATCGTGCCGCGCATGGAGCGCAGCTATGCTATGCTCCACCGCGTCGTCGCGGCGCTCGACGCGGCATCGCTCGAACAGGGGCGGCGTCTTGGCATCCGTCTCGCGCGTGAAACATTGCTGTCACAAGGGCTGATCGACCCCGATCTCCTCGAAAGGCAGGATGGAACGACATGTCGATAGCCGGTGGACCTCTTCGCGCCGACAATGATCCCGATACGGCGGGGCCGGATTTCGGGCCGGAGCGCTTTTTCAACCGCGAACTTTCCTGGCTCGCCTTCAACCGGCGGGTGATGGAGGAGGCGCGCAATCCCGCGCATCCGCTGCTCGAACGCCTCCGCTTCCTGTCGATTTCGGGCAGCAACCTCGACGAATTCTTCATGGTCCGTGTCGCGGGGCTCAAGGGGCAGCAGCTCCAGGGGATCGACGACCCCTCCGCCGACGGCCGCTCGCCGGGGCAGCAACTCGCAGAGATCGAGGCCGAGGTGAACCGCCTCGTCGATCAGCAACAGAGCGAATGGCAGTTGCTCCATCGCCAACTCGGCGAACAGGGCATCGTCGTCCACGGCGCGGGATCGGACAAGGACGCGCTCCGCGCCGCGCTGCGTCAATATTTCATCGACCAGATCTTTCCGATCCTGACCCCGCAGGTGCTCGATCCCGCGCACCCCTTTCCCTTCATCCCCAACCGCGGCCTCGGCGTCATCTTCGACCTTCAGCGCAAGGCGAACGGAGAGACGGTGCGCGAACTGGTGATGATCCCCGCCTCGCTGGCGCGCTTTGTGCCGGTGCCGGGCCAGGTGAGCAGCTTCGTGCCGATCGAATATCTGATCGAGCTGTTCGGCGACCTGCTGTTCCCCGGTTTCACGATCCGCTCGCTCGGCGTGTTCCGTATCATCCGCGACAGCGATATCGAGCTGGAGGAAGAGGCCGAGGATCTCGTGCGCCTGTTCCGCACCGCGATCCGCCGCCGCCGTCGTGGCCGTGTCATTCTGCTTGAGCTGGAGGCCGACATGCCCGGCGAAATCGCCGAGGTCTTGAACGCCGATATCCAGGGACACGAGGCGATCGTCGCCAAGATCGGCGGTTTCATTGGCCTCGCGGCGCTGTCGCCGCTCGTCGACGTCGATCGTCCCGACCTGAAATTCCCGGCCTATTCGCCCCGCTTCCCCGAACGTATCCGCGAACATGGCGGCGACTGTTTCGCTGCGATCCGCTCGAAGGACATCGTCGTCCATCATCCCTATGAAAGCTTCGACGTCGTCCTCTCCTTCCTGCGGCAGGCCGCCGCAGATCCCGACGTCGTCGCGATCAAGCAGACGCTTTATCGCGCGGGCAACCAGTCCCCGGTCATCCGCGCGCTAATCGAGGCGGCCGAGGCCGGCAAGTCGGTCACCGCAGTCGTCGAGCTCAAGGCGCGCTTCGACGAGGAGCAGAATCTGCTTTGGGCGAACCAGCTCGAACGCGCCGGGGTGCAGGTTGTCTACGGCTTCATCGAGTGGAAGACGCACGCCAAGATTTCGATGGTCGTCCGCCGCGAGGGGCAGGGGTATCGCACCTATTGTCACTTCGGCACCGGCAATTATCATCCGGTCACCGCACGCATCTATACCGATCTCAGCTTCTTCACCGCCGATCCGCGCGCGGGCCGCGATGCGGCGCAGCTGTTCAACTACATTACCGGTTATGTCGAGCCCGAACGGCTCGACCTGATCACCATGTCGCCGCTCAACATGCGCGCGCATCTCAGCCAACTGATCGACTCCGAAATCGCCGCGGCGAAGGCGGGGGCGCCCTCGGGGGTGTGGGCGAAGATGAACAGCCTCGTCGACCCTGACATTATCGACAAGCTTTATGAAGCGAGCGCCGTGGGCGTCCCGGTGGAACTGATCGTGCGCGGCATCTGTTGCCTCCGCCCCGGCGTGCCCGGTCTTTCCGAAACGATCCGCGTCAAGTCGGTCGTCGGCCGCTTCCTCGAGCACAGCCGCGTCTGGGCCTTCGCGAACGGCGCGCCGCTGCCGCATCGCGGCGCCAAACTCTATATCAGCAGCGCCGACTGGATGCCGCGCAACTTCGACCGCCGCGTCGAATATATGATCCCGATCGAAAATCCGACGGTGCACGACCAGATTTTGGATCAGGTGCTTGTTGCGAACCTCATCGACAATGAACAAAGCTGGATATTGCAGCCTGACGGCACTTATATGCGCGTCGCTCCGGGAGACAAGCCTTTCAACTTACACCATTATTTCATGAATAACCCGTCGCTGTCGGGTCGCGGAACCGCGCTCCACCAGCGCCAGGACGTTCCCACGCTCGCCTTTGACATGCGTGAAGATTGAGAAGAGGTTGAGTTTCCTGCGCACCTCCCGACAAGCGGTCAGCCGGTCCGCCGTCATCGATATCGGTTCGAACTCGGTCCGCATAGTCGTTTATGAAGGCCCGTCGCGCGCGCCCGCGGTGATTTTCAACGAAAAGGTCGCCGCCGGCCTCGGCCGCGGCCTCGCGATCGACGGCCGCATCGCGGCCGAAGATGCCGAACGCGGCCTCGTCGCGCTTCGTCGCTATGCCCTGCTTGCGAAGCATATGGACGTGAAGACGATCCAGTGCGTCGCCACCGCCGCCGTGCGCGACGCGGCGAACGGTCCCGACTTCATCGCCGCGGCGGCCGAAGCCGGCCTTGAAATCCGGCTGCTCTCGGGCGAGGAGGAGGCCGAAGCCGCCGGGCATGGTGTGCTTTCGGCGATTCCCGACGCGCGCGGCATCGCGGTCGATCTGGGGGGCGGCAGCCTCGAACTGGCCGAGGTTTCGGACGGGCGGGTCGGCCGCTGCGTCTCCTTCCCGCTAGGCGTGCTCCGCCTGCCGGCGCTGCGCAAGGATGGCGAACAGGCGTTCGAGCGGGCGATCCGCAAGATGCTCCGCGCCGCCGGTTGGCCCGGTGACGGACTCACCGGGCTGCCGCTCTACCTCGTGGGCGGTTCGTGGCGCGCGCTCTCGCGCCTCGACCTCGAGCTGACCAAGGACCCGCTCGCGGTGCTCGATCAGCACACGCTGCCGCGCGGCGCGCTTCGCCGACTGATCCGCGCGACCAAAAGGCTGAGCTTCGAGGAATTGCGCGCGATTCCCGGCATGGCGTCGAACCGCGCGGCGGCCTTGCCCGATGCGGCGGCGCTGCTCGCGGCGCTCGTCAACATCCTCGACGTGCCCGAAATGACCGTTTCGTCTTCGGGGCTTCGCGAAGGGCTGCTCTATCAGGCGCTCGATGCCGAAACGCGCGCGCAGGATCCGCTGATCGTCGCCGCCGAATTCGAAGGCCGTCGTCTCGCTCGCTTTGCCCCACACGGCCGCGCGATCGCCGACTGGATCACACCGCTCTTTGCCGACGAGGCGCCGGCCGACAGCCGGGTGCGACTCGCCGCGAGTCTGCTCAGCGACGTCGCCTGGTCGGCGAACCCCGATTTCCGCGCCGAACGCGGTACAGAAATCGGCCTGCACGGCAACTGGCGCAGCATCGACATACCGGGACGAATCCTGCTCGCCCGCGCGCTTTACGCGGGCTTCGGCGGTGCCGATGCCGAATTTCCCGCGATGGGCACACTCGTTTCGCAGGAACGGCTCGCCCGCGCGCGGCAATGGGGTCTCGCGATCCGCCTTGCGCAGCGACTGACCGGCGGCGTCGAGGCTCCGCTCAAGGCGAGCGGGATCGCGCTTGTCGATGGCAGGTTGCGGCTGTCTCTCGCGGCCGGATGGCATCATCTGGCCGGCGAATCGGTCGAACGCCGCCTGCGCGTTCTCGCGCAGGCGCTCGATGCCAAGCCTGAGCTTGTGCTGCTTTAGACTTCGGCCGCGGCTGCGGCGTCGATCTCGCTCATCACCAGCTTGCCGTTCTTGACGGCGAAGCCCATCCGCCCTTCGACAAGGTCGAGCGCCGCGTGTCCGAACACGTCGTAGCGCCAGCCCTGCATCATCTGGATGCCGTCGCGTGCGCCTGCCGCAAGCGCCTCCAGATCGTCGCTGCGCGCGATCAGCCGCGCCGCGACATTAAGTTCGCGTGCGCGGATCTTGAGCAGCAGCTTGAGCAGGTCGGCGACGAGCGTCCCTTCCTTGCCCAGCCCCGGACCGCGCGGTGCGCGGTCGGGCATATCGTCCTTCGACATCGGCTTGGCGTTTGCGATCGCGTCCATCAGCCGGCCGCCGATATCGTTCGTCCGCCACGTCGCAGACAGCCCGCGCACGCGGCCCAGCCCGTCCTGATCCTTCGGCGGATGCGCGGCGAGGTCGGCGAGCGTTTCGTCCTTGACGATGCGCCCGCGCGGCAGATTCTTGTTCCGTGCCTCGCGTTCGCGCCACGCGGCAAGCGCCTGCAGCCGGCCGAGCACATCGGCTTTGCGCGTCGGAATCTTGATTCGTTGCCATGCCTTGTCGGGATCGACGCTGTAGTTCGCGGGATCGGCGAGCTTTTCCATTTCCTCGTCGAGCCAATGTCCGCGCCCGGTCTTGATCAGCTTGTCGAGCATCATCGGGAAAATCTTTGCGAGGTGCGTGACGTCGCCGATCGCATAGTCGATCTGGCGCTTGTCGAGCGGGCGCCGGCTCCAGTCGGTGAAGCGCGCGCCCTTGTCGAGTTGCAGGCCGATCCACGCCTCGACGAGGTTCGAATAGCCGACCTGCTCAGCTTGTCCGAGCGCCATCTGACCGATCTGGGTGTCGAAGATCGGGTGCGGGGTCTTGCCGGTCAGGTTAAAGATGATTTCGACATCCTGCCCGCCCGCGTGAAAGACCTTCAACATATCCTCATTGTCGACGAGCAGGTCGAGCAGCGGCTTCAAATCGATGTTCGGTGCCATCGGATCGATCGCCGCGGCATGGTCGCGGTCGGCCACCTGGATCAGGCAAAGCTCTGGCCAGAAAGTGTTTTCGCGCATGAATTCGGTATCGACGGCGATGAAATCGCTGCTGCGAATGAGGTCGCAGAATTCGACGAGCGCGGCGTTGGTTTCGATCAACGGATGGACTTGCATAGCGCGCCTATACAGCTAGTTGAAAGGAACGGGCAGGAAAAATTGCCCGCTCTCTTCGGGTTGCGGAGCCGGAACACCGGCCGGGAAAAAAGACGAAGGGGTTTGGGGCATGATCTGGCTTGGTTGGGCGCTCGCCGCGCTCGGTTTTGCGTTGCTTTTCGGGCAATATCTGGCGGGGCAGGCGGATGTCTTCCTCTCGATCGCCAATCCGCGGCCGCTCGATGAGGAATCGATGGTTGTGACGCAGAAAGGCTGGGGCTTCGCGGCCGAGGCCGCGCAGCCGTTCGTGACGCCCGAATCCGACCATGGCCTTTGCGATGTCCGCGTCTTCGCGACACGGCCCCAGATGCTCGTCGCGATCGCGACCTTCGGCTTCCTCCGCCCCGTGACGGTGGCCTGGCGCGCGCATGCCGGCATCCTTCCGCTGGGAGAGGCATGATGCCGATCGTCAAACTGGGCGAGGAGGGACGCTGGACCAATTATCATGGCACCGGGACCTGCGAGGCGGCGACACGCTTCGCGCTGCGCAGCGGCGATGCGGAGCGCGGGCGCGACGAGATCGCGATCGCGGCGAAGGCGGTACAGGCCTGGCTCGCCGAGGCCGCCGCCGCACGCCGGCGCGTCCGACCGCTCGGCGCGGGCTGGTCGCCATCGAACATCAATATCAGCTCGCAGAGCTGGCTGCTGCATACGCGCCGGTTCAACCGTTGCTTCCGTATCGGCGCCGAAGATGTACGGCCGGGCGTCGATGCGGCGGCCTTGATGCTCGTCGAGGCGGGCGCGCTCGTCGATGAAGTGTCCGACAAGTTCGAAGCGCAAGGCCGCTCGCTGTGGACCAGCGGCGCGGGCAACGGGCAGACCTTTGCCGGGGCCTGCGCGACCGGCACCCACGGCTCGATGATCGCGCGCGGGGGTATCCAGGACCATATCCGCGCGGTGCAGGTCGTGACGTCCGGCGGCGTCCACTGGATTGAACCCGAAGCCGGCGTGATGAGCGACGCTTTCATCGCCGCGACCGGATCGACCCCGATGCGCGATGACGAGATATTCGCCGCGGCGCAGCTTCCCGTCGGCGCGCTCGGGATTATCACCGCGCTCGTCGTCGATAGCGTGCCCAAATTCCTGGTTCGCCCGATCCAGAATCTTCGCAAGGTCGACTGCGCCGCGCTCGACTGGCTTTCGGCAGGCGATTTCAGGCGCTTCTCGGCGACCTATGCACTCGATCGGGACCCCGATTTCGTCCAGATGATCGTCAATCCCTACAAGCCGTTCAAACGGCCCGCGATGCTCCGCTTCCTCTATCGCGAGCCTTGGCGTGACGATTATCTGCGCGCGACGCCCGGCCAACTCGGCGCGGGGTACGACGCGCTCAGCCTGCTCGGCCGGCTGCTCAATGACTATCCGTGGGCGCGCGGCGCGTTGCTGCAATTCGCGATGAAACAGGGCTATGCCAGCGGCCCCGACGTCGATGCGCCCGCCGTCTATGGCAGCTGGGGGGAGGGGCTTGATACGCACCGGCCGCTCGCTGACCTGTTCAACGCCTCGGTCACCATCGACCGTGCCGACCTTGCGCGCGCCTTCGAACGCATCTGCGCGGTTTACGCGCGTCACGGCGGCTCGACCGTCGTCACCGTGCGCTTCATGGAGCGCGCGCAGGGCTTGCTCGCGCCTGCGCGCTTCCTTCACAATGCCGTGATCGATTTCGATGGTCCGCGCAGCCCGCGCACCGCCGATGCCTATGCGCGCGTCGTTGAATGCCTCGATGCCGAGGGGGTCGCCTTCACGCGGCACTGGGCGAAAAGCTGCCGCCTCGACGCGCTGCGCGTTGCTGCCGACTATGAGGAGGATTTCCGGCGCTGGCGCGCTGCGCGTGATCGGCTGCTCCCGGATCCCGGGCATCGCGCCCTGTTCGGCAGCGAGGTTCTCGACGGGCTGGGCCTGACCTGTTGACCGACGCCCTTCAACCCTTGACAAATGGCTCTGCGCGCTGCCTTAGGCGCGGCCATATCGGCACGTTTGCGCGTGCCTTCCCGGACAATTGAAAGACGAGACAATGCACGCCTATCGGACCCATAATTGCGGCCAGCTTCGCGCCGACGACGTCGGCCAGACGGTACGCGTATCGGGCTGGGTGCATCGCAAGCGCGATCATGGCGGCCTGCTGTTCGTCGATCTGCGCGATCACTATGGCCTGACCCAGATCGTCGCGGACTCGAGCGACGCGGCGTTCGCCACGCTCGACGGGTTGCGCGTCGAAAGCGTCGTGACGATCACCGGCGAGGTCGTCGCGCGCTCGCCCGAAACGATCAACGCCAACCTGCCCACCGGCGCGATCGAAGTGCGCGCGCGCGAGGTTACCGTCCAGTCGGCGGCGGTCGAACTGCCGATGCCGGTCGCGGGCGAACAGGACTATCCCGAGGATATCCGTCTGAAATATCGCTTCCTCGACCTGCGCCGCGAACGCCTGCACGCGAACATCATGCTGCGCTCGAATGTGATCGCGTCGCTCCGCCGCCGCATGGTCGAACAGGGCTTTACCGAATATCAGACGCCGATCCTGACCGCCTCGTCGCCCGAGGGTGCGCGCGATTATCTGGTGCCGAGCCGCGTCCACCCCGGCAAATTCTATGCGCTGCCGCAGGCGCCGCAAATGTTCAAGCAGCTGCTGATGGTTGCGGGCTTCGACCGCTATTTCCAGATCGCGCCCTGCTTCCGCGATGAAGATGCGCGCGCCGACCGCTCGCCCGGCGAATTCTACCAGCTCGACTTCGAAATGAGCTTCGTCACGCAGGACGATGTGTTCGGCGCGATCGAACCCGTGCTCGCGGGCGTTTTCGAGGAATTTGCAAACGGCAAGTCGGTGACCCCGGCGGGCTCGTTTCCGCGCATCCCCTACCGCGAATCGATGCTGAAATATGGCAATGACAAGCCTGACCTGCGCAATCCGCTGATCATCACCGACGTCTCGGCGCATTTCACCGGGTCGGGCTTTGGCCGCTTTGCCGACATCGTCGCGGCGGGCGACGTCGTGCGCGCGATCCCGGCGCCCGCAACTGCGGAGAAGAGCCGCAAATTCTTCGACGATATGAACAGCTGGGCGCAGGGTGAGGGCTTTGCCGGCCTCGGCTATGCGACGCGCAAGGGCGGTGAATGGGGTGGCCCGATCGCCAAGAACCACGGTCCGGAAAACATGGATGCACTTGCGGTCGAACTCGGCCTCGGCCCCGACGACGGGCTGTTCTTTGCGGCGGGCAAGGAAGGGGTCGCGGCGAAGCTCGCAGGCTTTGCACGGACGCGCGTCGCCGAACAGCTCGAACTGATCGATCCGAACAAGTTCGAAATGTGCTGGATCGTCGACTTCCCGATGTTCGAGGCCGACGAGGACACGGGCAAGATCGATTTCAGCCACAACCCGTTCAGCATGCCGCAGGGCGAGCTCGAAGCGCTCGAAACCAAGGACCCGCTCGACATCCTCGCCTGGCAGTATGACATCGTCTGCAACGGCGTCGAACTGTCGTCAGGCGCGATCCGGAACCATCGCCCCGACATCATGTACAAGGCGTTCGAAATCGCGGGTTACAGCCAGGCCGACGTCGATGCGAATTTCAGCGGCATGATCAACGCCTTCAAGTTCGGCGCGCCGCCGCACGGCGGCTCGGCACCGGGTGTCGATCGCATCGTGATGCTGCTCGCCGACGAACCGAACATCCGCGAAGTCGTCGTCTTCCCGATGAACCAGAAGGCCGAAGACCTGATGATGGGCGCGCCCGCGCCGGTCAGCGACAAGCAGCTCAAGGAACTTGGTATCCGCATCGTCGACGGCCCCAAGAGTTAAGGCATGAGCGAGCCCCGGGAGCACCGGCTGGAAACGCCGGAAGGCGATATCTGCTGGTTCGAATGGGGAACGCCGGGGCGGGGCGCTTCGCTGCTTTTGCTCCACGCGACGGGCTTTCATGCGCGGCTGTGGGATCGGGTCGTCGCGGCGCTACCGGCGGGCACGCACGTCATCGCGCCTGATCACCGCGGACATGGGCGCAGCTATCGGCCCACGACGCTCGCCAACTGGGCGGCGACCGCCGACGTGCTGCTGCCGCTGCTCGACGGGCTTGGCGGCCACCCGCTCGTCGGCTGCGGGCACAGTATGGGTGCCTATATATTGACCCGGCTCGCGTCGCAGCGGCCTGCAGCTTTCGGCTACCTGATCCTCATCGATCCGGTGATCATGGACCCGGCGCTTTACGAGGGCGAGAGTGCCAAGCCGATTCCCGAACCCGCCGATCATCCCGTCGCGCGCCGGCGCAATGTCTGGACTGACGCCGAGGAGATGCGCGCGCGTTTTGCCGACCGGCCGCCATATGCGAACTGGGAACCGGGTGCCCTCGACGATTATTGCGCCTACGGACTGGTTCCGGCAGCCGATGGCGACGGGTTGGAGCTTGCCTGCCCGCCAGCGCTCGAGGCTTCGGTCTATCAAAATGCGCTGCGCACCAACCCGCATGAGTGGCTGCACTATCTTTCGGTGCCTTCGACCTTGATCCGTGCCCCGACCGGCGAGCGCGGTGGCCCGCTCGATTTTTCGCTGAGCCCGACCTGGACCGGCCTTGGTCCGGCGATCGGCGCCGAACGTGACGAACTATGGACCGAACACAGCCATTTCATCCCGATGGAAGCGCCGGCGCGCGTCGCCGCTCTTCTCGCCGGACATCTCTGACGCAATCCCGCGTAACAAACCGCGCTGGCTCTGTGCCAGAAAATGACAGGGGCGCATCGCCCGCTTGGTCCGAACCGCTTGTTTGCGCTAGAATGAGCCGATGAGCATTTCCCTTTCCGAATTTGAAACCGGCGCCAAATATGACGGCGATTATTCCGCGGCTATCGCGGCGCTCGAAGACCGGCTCGAGCGGCTACAGGCCGCGCATATCATCCACGCCCAGCGCAGCGTCATCATGATCGAGGGCTGGGACGCAGCGGGGAAGGGCGGGATCATCCAGCGGCTGACCGCATGCCTCGACGCGCGCTATTTCGAGGTGTGGCCCATCGGCGCGCCGACCGACGAGGAAAAGGCACGCCATTTCCTCTGGCGCTTCTGGAAGCGCCTGCCCGGCAACCGCGAAATCTCGATCTTCGACCGCAGCTGGTATGGGCGCGTGCTTGTCGAGCGCGTCGAGGGCTTCGCGAGCGAGGCCGAATGGCGCAAGGGCTATGACGAGATCAACGAGTTCGAGGCGCAGCTGACCGGCAGCCGCACCAACCTCGTCAAATTGTTCGTCCATGTCACGCAGGAGGAACAGGACAAGCGCTTCGCCGACCGGCTTGACGACCCGTGGAAACGGTGGAAGACCGGCACCGAGGACTATCGCAACCGGGCGAAGCGCAATGACTATCTCGCCGCAATGGATGAGATGTTCGCGCAGACGAACACGCGCTGGGCGCCGTGGAAGGTGATCGATGGCAACAACAAGAAGGCGGCACGGATCGCGGCGCTGACTTATATCATCGAAACGCTTGAGGCGGCGGTGCCGATGACGCCGCCCGATCTCGACCCCGCGGTCGTGAAGCTCGCGAGCAAGGCGTTCGGCTACAGGCCTAAAGACTAGGTTTTTCGCCCCGCTCGGCTAGCAATTCCGGCCTCCAGCCGCTACATGGGGTGGAATGAGCCGCGCCAAGAGATCCGACGACTGGGGTTTTCCCCGCTGGCGCCCTTATGGCTCGTCGCGCGAAGCGCAAAAGATACGTCTGTGCGACCGCCACGGCTGCACGAACCCCGGCAACTGTCCGGCACCCAAGTCGCCGAACAGCCCCGAACGCTGGTATTTCTGCGAAACCCACGCCGCCGAATATAATCGCGGATGGGACTATTTTGAGGGATTGAGCGCCGAAGACGCTGCCGCTCGCGCCGCCGAGGAAGCACGCGGGGCGAATAGCTATGCACGCGCACAGCATTATGCCTGGGGCGGGTCGGGCGACGGCAGCCGCAGCGCCGACGAAATGCGCGCGCTCGAAATCCTCGACCTCAAACCTGACGCCGATTTCGAGGCGACCAAAAAGGCATGGCGCGCGCTTGCGAAGGAATGCCACCCCGACGTCAAGCCCGGCGACGCCGACGCGGCGAAACGTTTCACGGCAGGGCAGGCGGCGTTCGAGGTGTTAAAGCAGGCTGAAGAGCGGAGGAGCTGGAAGCCGGCGTAAAGGCCGGAAACGACCGGATGCGGACAAGAATATCCTCCCTGTCGCGGAGCGATGGCGAGGATTCTTCTCCTCGTCACCCCGGACTTGATCCGGGGTCCATGCCTCCAGCGCTGCCGTGAGTCCCGGATCAAGTCCGGGATGACGAAGCTGAGCGAATGAACGTCCGCTCCCCACCCCAAAGCGCCCGCTATTTATAAACGCAAGCATCCAGTCCGTCGCGCCGGACCTGGCCGATGCGCGCGGTGATGGTGTTGCCGTAACGGCGCGTGAAACCCGACGGGCTGATCGCCTCGCGCTTCTTTGGCAGCGGCAGGATCGCCGCGATGCGCGCCGCCTCGCGCGGGGTCAGCTTGGCTGCGCCATGCTTGAAATAACGCTGGGCGCCGGCCTCGACTCCATAGGTACCGATGCCCGTCTCCGCGACGTTGAGATAGACTTCCATGATCCGGCGCTTGCCCCAGATCGTCTCGATCAGGAAGGTGAACCACACCTCGGGCACCTTGCGCACATAGCGCGTCCAGCCGCTGCCCTGCCACAGAAAGACGTTCTTTGCCGTCTGCTGGCTCACGGTCGATCCGCCGCGCAGCTTCTTGCCCTTGGCGTTGCGCTCGATCGCCTCTTCGATCGCGTCGCGATCGAACCCGTCATGGCTGCAGAATTTTCCGTCCTCGGCCGCGATCACCGCCCGCACCATATTGCGGTCGATATTCGACAGGCTTTCCCAATCCTTAGTGATGCCGTTGCTGTCGGCGAGCATGGTGAAGGTCACCGGCGGCGGTACGACGGCATATGCCAGCACCCACGCGATCGAAATCACGACAAACCAGAGCAGCCATTTGAAGGGTCGCAGATACCATGGCAATTTGCGGCGCTTCTGTTGTTTCCTGGCAGCGGTCGTCATTCGATTTCCATAGCCGCTTGCCCGCGTCCGGCAAGCGGCTGATTGCGATTGTCACTCTATCTCAGGGCTTAGGCGGGTCGTCTTCTTTCTTGCCGGTCGCGTTGTCGGCCGCTTCGCCCGCCCTCGCCGCTGCGGCTTTCGCCTTTTCGCCGGCCTCGGCCGCAAGCGAGCGCATCTTCGCCTCGGCTTCGCCTTCCTTGCCGCTCATCACCAGCCACGCCATCGCCGCCGCGACGACTAGCGACAGCATCGCGAGCCAATATCCGATTTCCCAATGAACCTGGATCATCGCCAGCGCCGCCTGGTCCATGCCGCTGTTCTGGCCGTTCTTCGCCGCCTCCTCGAGGAGAGCGTCCTTGCTGTATCGCCAGGTGCCGATGAAGATCAGCGCAACCGCCGCGATCGATGTGCCGAGCACGAGTTTAGCGGCCTCCCGCCCCTTCATGAAGAGCAGCGCCAGCCCGCCCGCGATCGCGAGCAGCGCGAGGATCAACCAGAGGTTGAGCGACGCGCCGTCGCCTGCCTGCGCCGCCTGGCCCATCGCGGTGACGCGGCCGAACGCGAGGCCGAAGCCGGTCGCCTCGACGAGCTTCTGTTCGGAACAGCTGACAGTCATCCATGGCAGCAGGAAGGCCGCCAGCGCGATGCCTTTCGGAATCCGGATCCATTTCCACATGAGGACCTCCCCCTTCGGTCGAACCTAAGGGGGAGGCTGGTCCTTTTGCATCCGCGAGTCAAATCGCAGGTTTATGACATCGAAACGCCGGTCAGGCCGAGACGAGGCGCCGGTCGCCGGCGAGCTTGAGCATCGCCTTCTGCAGCTTTTCGAACGCCCGCACCTCGATCTGGCGGACGCGTTCGCGGCTGACGTCATAGACCTGGCTCAGATCCTCGAGCGTCTTCGGGTCGTCGGTCAGGCGGCGTTCGGTCAGGATATGGCGCTCGCGCTCGTTGAGCGTTTCGAGCGCTTCGTTCAGCAGCGAATGGCGCACGTCGCGCTCCTGCGCTTCGGCGACGCGTTCGTCCTGCAGCGGACCTTCGTCGCCGAGCAAATCCTGCCACTGGCTGTCGCCATCCTCGCCCATGGGCACGTTCAGCGAGGTGTCGCCGCCCATCGCCATGCGGCGGTTCATGCTGACGACCTCGTCCTCGGTGACGCCGAGGTCGGTCGCGATCTTCGCGACATGCTCGGGGCTAAGATCGCCGTCCTCGAACGCTTCGAGATTGTTCTTCATCCGGCGAAGGTTGAAGAACAGCTTCTTCTGCGCCGCGGTGGTCCCCATCTTGACGAGGCTCCACGAGCGCAGGATGAATTCCTGGATCGAGGCGCGGATCCACCACATCGCATAGGTCGCGAGACGGAAGCCGCGTTCGGGGTCGAACTTCTTCACGCCCTGCATCAATCCGATATTGCCTTCGCTGATCAGCTCGCTGACCGGCAGGCCATAGCCGCGATAACCCATCGCGATCTTCGCGACGAGGCGGAGGTGCGAGGTGACGAGCTGCGCGGCGGCTTCATTGTCACCGTGCTCCTGGAAACGCTTGGCGAGCATATATTCCTGCTCGGGCGTCAGAAGCGGAAATTTGCGGATTTCGGCCAGGTAGCGGTTCAGGCTCGCCTCACCGCCGAGCGCGGGCACCGTTGCCGGAACATTGCTTTTGTTAGCCATGGAGAGTGTCTTCCCTAAAACCTGAAATCATTCTGCCCCGGTTCGGCCCGGCGGTCAAAATAGATTTTCATTCGAAACCTAAACGCGCAATTCATCGATCAGTTCCCGCATGTCCGCTGGGAGTTCGCTGTCGAGCGCGATCCTGTTACCGGTCACCGGATGAATAAAGCCCAAATGGGCCGCGTGCAATGCCTGCCGCTCGAAATTCCGCGCTTTCAGAACCTCGGACAGCGGCTTTCTGGCGCGGCCATAGACCGGGTCGCCGACCAGCGGATGCCCGATATGGGTCATATGAACGCGGACCTGGTGCGTGCGGCCCGTCTCGAGCCGGCATTCGACCAGCGTCGCCCCGTTCAGCGGCTCGACCGTCCGGTAATGGGTGATCGCATGCTTGCCGCGCCCCTCGGCGACGACCGCCATCTTCTTGCGGTTCGTGCTCGACCGGCCCAGCGCTGCGTCGATTGTCCCGTTCGCGGGCATCGGGCGCCCGGTTGCGATCGCGAGGTAACGGCGGTCGATGCTGTGCGCCGCGAACTGTTTCGCAAGGCCTTCGTGCGCCTTGTCGTGCTTCGCCGCGACGATCAGCCCGCTCGTATCCTTGTCGATCCGGTGGACGATTCCGGGGCGCGCGACGCCGCCGATCCCCGACAATTGCCCGGCGCAATGATGGAGCAGCGCATTGACCATCGTGCCATCGAGATTGCCCGCAGCAGGATGGACGACCATCCCGGCGGGCTTATCGACGACGATCAGATGCTCGTCCTCAAAAGCGATGACAAGGCTCATGTCCTGCGCCACATTGTGCGCGGGCGTCGCGGCGGGCAGGCGGACCTCGATCGTCGAGGACACGGCGGCCTTCGCCGAGGGGTCCCACAGAATCACGCCGGTCGCATCGGCGACGCGTCCACCCTTGATCAAGGTCTTCAACCGCTCGCGCGAAAGGGAGGGGAGCGCCTCGGCCAGCGCGCGGTCGAGCCGCAGCCCGGCCGCGCTGTCCTCCAGCGTCACAGTCAGTATCTCGTCGTCCCCCAACATTGGTCGGGATATGTGTTTGGCGTGCCGATTTTCAAGGGGCCGGGGGCGCCGTGCCTTCGCCGGTATGACGGTGAGGGGTGAATGGAAAAGGAACCAGCTTGCCCTGGGCACTGTGCCTGCCCTAGGGACGACCCACGCCGGAAACATCCGGCCGCTGCGCTGGGGAGCCTGTTCATCCATGTCCGACGATCGCGTCGATTTCGCGTCGATGCTGGCCTCGCGCCTGTGTCACGATCTTCTGAGCCCGGTGGGGGCCTTTGCCAACGGCCTCGAACTGCTCGCGGACGAGAAGGACCCCGAAATGCGGGCCCGGTGCATCGATCTGCTCGAACAGAGCGCGCGCACCTCGGCGAATAAGCTCAAATTCTTCCGCCTCGCCTTCGGTTCGGCAGGCGGCTTCGGCGAATTCGTCCCGGCCGATGAAGCCAAATCGGCGATCCAGGGCATCATCGGCGACCGCGCGATCGAGCTGAACTGGATGATCGGCGCCGAACCGCTGCCCAAGCCCGCGGTCAAGATCATCCTCAACCTATCGCTGCTTCTCGTCGATGCGCTGGTGCGCGGCGGACGGCTCGACATCGGCTGCGAAAAGCAGGGGGAGGGCATCGAGATCGCGCTGCATGTCGAGGCCGAACGCATCTTCCTCGACGCTGACGTCGAGCGCATCCTTGCCGAAGGTGAGGGCGCGACCGCGATGACCTCGCGCACCGCGCCCGCGGTACTGGTGCAGGCGGTCGCGCGGCAGAACGGCGGCACTGTGATGCTCGCGCGCGAGACGCCGACCTCGCTGCTGGTCGGCGCGGTGCTTAGGGGTAACTGACGGGCTTCTCCCGCGACGGCGTCATCCGGCGGCGGCTGATGATCGGCTGTCTGTGGTCGGCACGACCAGCTCGACCCGCCGGTTCTTTGCGCGCCCGACGGGATCATCGCCGCCCGCGGCCTTTTCGTTGGGCGCGATCGGCGCAGTCTCGCCCCGGCCCGACACGAGCAACTCGCGCTGGCGAACGCCGACCTGCTCGCGAAGCCAGTCCGCGACCCTGTTCGCGCGCGCTTCGGAAAGCGTCTGGTTGTACGCTTCATCGCCCTTGTTGTCGGTATGTCCGACCACCCGTATCGCCCCGGGCGGGCTACGACGGATCATTTCGGCTGCCTTGCGCAGTTCCACCTCGGCCGCAGGCGTCAGCACGGCCTTGTCATATTCGAACAAGGCGTCGGCGGGCAGGTCGATGATCGTGCCCATGTCGGTGACCCGCGTCTGAAGTCCGCTCACCGTGCCCGTGAGCGGGCTGACTTTTGCGCTGAAGCCGGGGCGCGCCGGCGGCGGGGCCGTGTCGGCGGCGGGGGCCGGCGTCGCGATCGGGCTTTCGTCCTCGTCGGCGGCATCGGCCGGGGCGTTCGCCGAACAGCCGCCGATCGAAGCAGCCGTGGCGATGGACAAGAGCGCCCGCTTCATCGCTGGACGGGAATGCCGTCGAAGGGTGCGACCCCGGGAAGGCTGATCGAAACCGTGGGACTCGTGGCCGGCGGCGCCGGGAATTTGGCCCACATCACGCCGGGCTTGGAGGTGCAATCGACCATCATATTATCGTTTTCCGGACTGCTGCTGCGGTTGAGGTTCGACACCATCGCATTGCCTTCATTATCCTTCAGCACGCCAATGCGCTGCGACGTGGCATCGTCGATCACGCTGACCTGGGCGACGCGGATCGATTCACGATTGTATCGCTCGGGGCTCGAGCAACGCAGGGTGACGGTCAAGATGTCGCCCGTGACCTTGACCGAAAGCAGGTCGACCTGCGATCCGTCGGGGCCGGGCTGGGACTGGATCACCGTCGCGGCGGGCATCGGTGTGACCGGCGAGGTTTCCGGTTCGGCCTTGGCCTCGTCGCGCATCACGCCGCCGGTGGCAGCACCTGCCGTGTCGTCTTGCGTCGGCTTTTCCTTCGCCGTGCATGCAGCTAGCGCCAAAACCGCCGCGCCGGCCAGCGTAAATATCTTCAATTGCATGAAATTCCTCCCGGTCAGCTCGTGCCCGAATACGCACGACCGCCTGCAGGGTTCCGCGCATTGCCCGGCGACCGGGCCAGCTGGCGCGAAAGAATGGGTTGTCGCCCCGCCGTCCCTCGGCGGAGCAGCGCAAGTAAAGCCACTTTTAACCATTGTCCGCCATGGTGAAGCCTCAGTTTTTGGGGCGCACCGATACGGCGATGGACGATCTGCTGAACGACTTTTTGGCCGAAACGGCAGAAATCCTGACCGAAGCGGGCGGGGCGATCGTGGCGTGGGAGGCGGATCCCGCCGACCGCGCGCAGCTCGACGCCATTTTCCGCTTCGTGCACACGATCAAGGGCAGCTCGGGCTTCCTCGCCTTGCCGCGCGTCACCGCGCTCTCGCACGCCGCCGAGGACGCGCTCGATCAGGTGCGCCGCGGCAACCGTGTCGCAGATGCCGCGCTCGTCACGGCGGTGCTCGGCGTCGTGGACCGGCTGAACGACCTTTGCGCCGCGCTCGGGCAGGATGGAACCGAACCGGCGGGCGACGACCGCGACGTGATCGGCGCGCTCGCCGAACGATCGGCCGACGACGACGCGCGGCTTGAAATCGCTGGTGTTCCCCTGCGCAGGGAGGACGACCTTGGCGCCGACCTGCAGAGCTGGCGCTCGATCCGCGTTCCGTTGCCGTTGCTCGACAGCGTGATGACGGGCGTCACCGACATCGTGCTCGCGCGCAACGAATTCGCCCGGATGCTGCGCGAATCGGGCGCCGACCTTTCGCTGATCGCCTCGTTCGACCGCCTCTCCGATTCGATCGCCGGCATGCGCCAGTCGGTCAGCCAGATGCGGATGCAGCGGATCGACAAGCTCTTCGCGCCGCTGCCGCGGATCGTTCGCGATCTTGCCCAGGAAATGGGCAAGAAGATTGCTTTCCAGACGAGCGGCGGCGAGGTCGAACTCGATCGCGAGATGATGGAGAATATCCGCGATCCGTTGATCCACATCGTGCGCAACGCGATCGATCACGGTATCGAACCGCTCGAGGATCGCGTCGCGGCGGGCAAGGAGATCACCGCGACGATTTCGGTATCGGCGCGTCAATCGGGAAACCAGATCGAGATCGAAATCCGCGACGACGGCCGCGGGCTCTCGCCGGATGCCCTTGTCGCGAAAGCCGTTGCGGCGCGTCTCGTCTCCGCAACCGAAGCGCGTGCGCTGGGGCCGAAGGAAAAGCTCGAGCTGATCTTCCGGCCCGGTTTCTCGACGGCTGCGACGGTCACCGCCATCTCGGGTCGCGGCGTCGGCATGGACATCGTCAAGGCGAACGTCGAAAAGATCGGCGGCGTCGTCGAACTGCGCAATGACGAGGGCCGGGGCCTGACGATCCTGCTTCGCGTGCCGATGACGCTGACGATCATTTCGGGCCTGATGGTGCGCGCGGCGGGGCAATATTTCGCCATCCCGCGCGGCGCAGTGCGCGAAATCCTGCTCGAAGGCGGCGATAGCGTGCGCATCGACCGGGTCGGCGGCGGCGAGCTTGCGACGGTGCGCGGCGAGCAATATCCGCTGCTCCGCCTCGAAACCGCGCTCGGCCGCGGGCGCCACCATGGCGACGACCTCGACGATCGCGCGCTTGTCATCGTCCGGCCGGGGCAGGGGCAAAGCTACGCGCTGAGCGTCGCGGCAATCCACGATCATGAGGAGTTGGTGATCAAACCGGCGGCGCCGATGATCATGGCGACGGGGCTGTATGCGGGGACCACGCTACCCGACAACGGCCGCCCCGTGCTGCTGCTCGACGTTCAGGGCCTGCTCGCCGCCGCGGCGATCGATGCGAACGAAGCGGGGCGCGGCCGCGACCGTGCCGCCGAAGTCGAAGCCGAGGCGGTGGCGGCGCGCAACGCAGCGCAGTTGCTGCTTTTCCGCGACACGAACGCCCGCATTCGCGGGGTGCGCCTGTCGGTGATCGAGCGGGTCGAAGAAGTGCCGGCATCGAGCCTGTTCGAAAGCGCGGGGCGGATCCAGGCCCGGATCGGCGACGATATCTTCCCCGTTCATGCTGCGACCTTGCCGGGCGGCGAGGGGACGCTGAAGCTGCTTCGTCTCTACGACGGGCAGGCCGTGCTCTGTTATCCGATCGCCGAGGTGATCGACATCGTCCGCCTGCCCGACGCGGTGCAACCCTCGGCCGCGCCCGGACTGATCGCCGGTGTCGTGCTCGTGGGCGGCGAGCCGGTCGAGCTCATCGATCCCTTCTGGCTGATGGAGCAATATGCCCGAGATGCGGCCGCGGCACCGTCGCTGCGCCAGCCGGTGTGCCGCCTTGCCGACGATCGCGACGGTTGGGGCGACCATTTCCTCGCCCCGATCCTGCGCAGCGCCGGCTATCGCGTGATTGCGGACGGCGACCCGTCCAACGAGGCGGCGGACGTCCTCCTCTGCCTGACCGGAGACGGCGAAATCTGCCCGCACATCGAGTGCGACGTGCCGGTGATCCGCCTGCGCACGTCGATCGCCGCGACGGGGCCCGAGGACGAAAGCGTCTATCGTTACGACCGCCAGGCGCTGCTCGACGCGATGCGCCGCAGCGTCGGGGGAAGGGGGCAATGATGGAAAGGCTCTATCTCGTCGCGCGCATCGCCGACACGCGCGTGGCGCTCCGCAGCCGCGCGATCCATTCGGTCGTCACCGTCGGCGCGCCGGTGGAGGTGCCCGGTGCACCGCCGCATGTCGCGGGCCTTTTCGCGCTGCGCAGCCGCGTGTTCACGCTGATCGACCCGCATGTCGTCATCGGCCTTTCGGCGGTGCCGGTCGTTCCGGGCCAGCGCGTGATCGTCGTCGAGGTCGCCGAGCATGGCTATGCGCTGCTCGCCGACGAAATCGAGGATGTCTGTTTCATCGAGGCGCCCGAGACGCGCGTCACCGGAAAGCTGCTTCCGGGCTGGGCGCGCGTCGCTGATGCGGTGATCGAATATGACGGCGCCTCGCTGCTCGTCGTCGACCCGTCCAATTTTATCACGCTGCCGGCCTTAAAGGCGGCATGAATCTGGCCGTTTATTAACGGGCTGCACACGCCTTGGTCGTAAATGTCCCAAATCCCCGGGGGTCGGAGTTAATTGAATGTCGAAATCTTGTCTGGTCGTCGATGACAGCAAAGTCATTCGCAAGGTCGCGCGCCATATCCTTGAAAGCATGTCCTTTGCCGTCGAAGAGGCGGCCGATGGCCAGGAGGCGCTGACCTTCTGCCGCGCCAATCGTCCCGATGTCATCCTGCTCGACTGGAACATGCCGGTGATGAGCGGGATGGAGTTCCTCGGCGCATTCAACGACCTCGACTATGGGCGCGAAGAACGCCCGCGCGTCGTTTTCTGCACGACCGAAAACAGCATCGACCATATCCGCGCCGCGATCGAAGCCGGAGCGGACGAATATGTGATGAAGCCGTTCGACCGCGAAACGCTCGAAGGAAAGCTGCAGCTCGTCGGCATCGCTTGAGGTTTTGCCCGTGGCCCAGCCGCAACCCCGAATTCCGGATATCGAGCCGACCGCCCGCACCGTGCGCGTGATGCTGGTCGATGACAGCCTCGTCGTTCGCAGCATCCTCGAACGGATCGTCGACCAGCGGCCGGGTCTCAAGATCTGCGCCTCGGTCGCTTCGGCGCACGACGCGCTCGACTATCTTTCGCGCGAGCCCGTCGATGTCGTCGTGCTCGACGTCGAGATGCCGGGCATGAACGGAATCGACGCGCTGCCGCACATATTGGAACGGGCCGAAAAGGCGCGAGTGCTCATCCTCTCGTCGAACTGTGTCGAAGGCGGCCCCGCGGCGATCGAAGCCCTTGCGCTGGGCGCCAGCGACACGCTTGCCAAACCGGGACGCGGAAGCTTTTCGGGGCGTTTCGCCGAGGTGTTGACCGAGCGGATCATGACGCTCGGCCATCTGCAGGATCATCCGGCGCCGGTGCCTGTCGCCGAACGTCAGGCGCCGGCGCCGGTCGCGCTCGCGATCGATACCGACCAGCCGGTCGAGTGCATCGCGGTAGCGGCATCGACGGGCGGCATTCCCGCCTTCACCAACTTCCTCGCTCACCTCGATCCGCGGATCAGCGCGCCGATCCTGTTGACCCAGCATTTGCCCGACGCCTTCATGGAATTTTACGCGAAGCAGATCGGGATGATGACGGCGCGCCGCGTGTGCGTCGCGGAAGCGGGGATGGCGGTCGAGCCGAATGGCATCTATCTCGCTCCCGGCGACGCGCATCTGATCGTCGTGGCCAATGGCCGGCGCCGCGAGATCGCGCTCGATCATCGCCCGGTCGACAATGGCTGTTGCCCGTCCGCCGACCCAATGCTCGACTCGGTCGCCGACGTTTATGGCAAGGGCGGCATCGCCGTGATCCTCAGCGGCATGGGTCGCGACGGTGTGATCGGGGCATCGCGGCTGAAGGAAGCGGGCGGGACGATCTTTGCGCAGGCGCCCGAAAGTTGCGTCATCTGGGGGATGCCCGGGGCGGTGGCGAAATCGGGCATCGCGGCGGCGACGCTCAACCCCGATGCGATCGCGCTGTTGCTCGGCAGCTTCCTGCAGGGACGCGGGCAAGGGCGGCGCAAGCCATGATGGGCGGCAGCGCCAGCGAATCGGCCTATCGCGTCCTGATGGGCGTGCTCGAATCGCGCACCGGCCAGACGCTCTCGCCGAACCGCATCTGGCGGATCGAAATGTCGCTCAAACCCGTGATGCAGCGTCACGGCATCGCCGATCTCGACGCGCTGGTCGCGGCGCTCGTCACCTCGACCAGCCGCGGGCTGCTCGACGACACGGTCGACGCGATGCTGAATAACGAAACATATTTCTATCGTGAATACAGTGTTTTCGATGAAATAGCTGCGACTGCACTTGAACAAATCCGCGAGATCAACAGACAGCGCCGGCGGCTGACGATCTGGCATTGCGGCGTTTCGACGGGGCAGGAAGCCTATTCGATGGCGATGCTGATCGCCGAGCAGGGCGCGAAATGGGCGGGCTGGCAGGTCGATATCGTCGGCACCGACGTCAGCTATCATGCGATCGGCCGCGCGCGCGTCGGCCTCTACAGCCAGTTCGAGATCCAGCGCGGTTTGCCGGTTCAGCGCATGGTGCGCTGGTTCGACCAGACCGAGGGCGGTTGGCTCGCCAAGGCCGACCTGCGCCGCCGGATCGATTTTTCGGTGCAGAATATGCTGACCGACCGGCCGCCGCTGGCCAGTCCCGCCGACCTCATCTTCTGCCGCAACCTGCTGCTCTATTTTTCCGCGCCGATGCGCCAGAAGGCCTTTGCGCGGCTGCGCGCGATGGCGGCGCCGCAAAGCTTCCTCGTGCTCGGCGCGGGCGAAACGGTGCTGGGGCAGACCGACCAGTTCGTCGCGAGCCCGCGGCTGCGCGGCCTTTATGAGCCCGCCGACCAGCAGGTACGCAGCGCGGCCGCCGCCTGACCTTGCTTTTTGCGCGCCAGTGGCGCAATCGACGGCTTGGCAAGTACAGGACGGGTCCCCGGAGCGCATGAGCGATTTTATCGAACGCTGGTCTCCCAATTTCGACGAGCGCGCGCTGCCCATCTCGATGATCGTGCTGCATTATACCGGCATGAAGAGCGGCGCAGAAGCCATTGATTGGCTTGCCAATCCCGAATCCAAGGTGTCGGCGCATTATGTCGTCAGCGAAGATGGCCAGATCACCCATATGGTGCCCGAGGACAAGCGCGCCTGGCACGCGGGGAAGTCGCACTGGCGCGGCATCAGCGACATCAACTCGGCGAGCGTCGGGATCGAGATCGTCAATCCCGGGCACGAATGGGGCTATGTGCCTTTTCCCGACCCGCAAGTCGCGTCGGTCGTCCGGCTCGTTCACATGATCAAGGATCGCTATGCGATCACGCGCGGCAACGTCGTCGGCCATTCGGACATCGCCCCGACGCGCAAGCAGGATCCGGGCGAGCTGTTCCCCTGGGAGGAGCTGGCGCGCCGCCGCCTCGCGCTGCCGCGCCCGACCAAAAAGCTTACCGATCCGCTGTGGACCGATGCGGGCTTCCTGCTGGCGCTCGAACGCTTCGGCTATGACGTGACCGACGGCTTCGCGGCGACGGTCGCCTTCCAGCGGCGGTTCCGCCCCGAATTGATCGACGGTACGATCTGCGGCGAATGCCGCGCGATCCTGCTCGCGCTGCTGCTGCCGCAGCCCGAAGGCAATTGACTCGTCAAGGCGGGCCGAAAGGCCTATATTGCTTCTCGCCAGAGGGTCGGGCGATCGCCGCTTCGCGCAAGCGAGGGGGAGGAAAGTCCGGGCTCCACGGAAACCACGGTGCCGGATAACGTCCGGCGGGCCGGCCTTCGGGCCGGTTCAGGGAAAGTGCCACAGAGAGAAGACCGCCCAAGGCCTCGGCCCGGCGAAAGGTGAAAGGGTGCGGTAAGAGCGCACCGCGCGGACGGTAACGGACGCGGCACGGCAAACCCCACCGGGAGCAAGGTCGAATAGGGATGGCACGGATTTATCCAGGGCCGGTTCCGGCCCCGCCGTCCGGGTTGACTGCTTGAGCGTTCGGGTAACCGTCCGCCTAGAGGAATGATCGCCTATCCCCGCAAGGGGTGGACAGAACCCGGCTTACAGACCCTCTGGCATATTCTCCCGCGGGGCGCGCGGGAACCGCGCCGGGCCGGGCCGCGTATTAAGCGGACCAGAAAAGGAGACGAACCATGAAAGTCGTCGATGACCATGTCGAGGTGTCCGAGACCGAGGCGAGCAGCGGGGTGAAGGGGCATAATGTCCGCTATGTGCTGGGTTTTTCACTGGCAGCGGTTGTGATTGTCCTGTCGGCAATCTGGATCGTTCCCGCGCTGTTGCAGCCCTGACGCGAGGAAAGAGAGCCGTGCGGTCAATCAGCCCGCGGGATAGCTGACCGCTATCACTTCCCACTCCTTGGGCCCGGCGGGAAGCTGGACGGTCCTGAGGTCGCCGACCGCCGCGCCGCGCAGCGCGCGGGAAAGCGGGCTGTTCCAGCCGATCCGGCCTTCGCCGGCCTCCGCCTCGTCATCGCCCACCAATGTGATGATCCGCCTCGCATCGTCGTCGTCGGCGAGTTCGACGGTGGCGCCGAACCAGATGCGACCCTTGTCGGGCTGCTCGGCGGGATCGACGACGCGCGCCGCTTTCATCCGCCGTGCGAGGAAGGAGAGCCGCCGGTCGATCTCGCGCAACCGCTTGCGGCCATAGATATAATCGCCATTCTCGCTGCGGTCGCCGTTGCCCGCGGCCCAACTGATCACCTCGACCAGCTTCGGCCGCTCGTCGCCCAGCAGCGCGTCATATTCAGCGCGCAGCGCGGCGTAGCCGGCCGGGCTGATGATGTTCGTCTTGTCCCCCGCCATCCCCTGATCCTTATCTCGTCATCCCGGCGAAGGCCGGGATGACGATGGAAAGCAACGACCAGATCAGCCTGGCGTGCGCTTGCCGAGATAGAAGCTCAGCGGCGCCTGCGCTCGTGCGCTGCCGCTCTCGCGCAGCGTGTCATAGACGACGGCGTTTTCGAGCACACGCTGGACATAATTCTTCGTCTCGAAGATCGGGATCGCTTCGATCCAGTCGAGCATCTCGATCGATCCGGTGCGCGGGTCGCCATTGGCGCGCAGCCACTTGTTCACATTGCCGGGCCCCGCGTTGTACGCTGCGACCGCGAGCGGATAGCTGCCGCCATAATAGCGGAGCATCTGCTGGAAATAGGTCGATCCGAGCATCATGTTGTAGTTGGTGTCGGTCGTGAGTGAGCCGGCATCGTAGCTGAGGCCGAGCTTGCCCGCGACTTCGCGCGCCGTTCCAGGCATCAGCTGCATCATGCCGCGCGCGCCGGCGTGGCTGATCGCGGCGCGGTCGAACTGGCTTTCCTGCCGCGTGATCGCGTGGATGAAGGTCCAGTTGCTTTCATGGCCTGCAGGGACGCGCACCGTCGGGAAACCCGAAACCTCCACCGCGTCGAGGCTGTTCGCCTGCGCGCTGCGGCCGATCATCACGCCAAGGTCGGGGCGGCCGATCTGATTGGCAAGCTGCCCCGCGAGCACATGGTCGGCGGGCGAACTCGCCTTTTGCGCGAGCGCGCGCAGGAACGCCGATTGCTCGCGCCATGCGCCGATTTCGCCGAGCGCGCGCGCGGCGCGCACCAGCCGGTCGTCTTCGAAGGCACGCTTTTCGGTGCTGCTGACCTCGATCGTCGGGTTCGGCGTCGGCTTGGGCTGCGGACGGTTCAGCCGCTCGAGCGCCAGCTGGCCGTAGAATTGATCATAATGCTGCGCCGCATCGGCGAAATGCGCGTTCGCGGTGGCCCGATCGCCCGCCGCCAGCGCGGCGCGGCCGGCCCAGTAAAAGCCCTTGGTGCGCGTCTGCGCCGAGCGTGCGGCTTCGCCATAAGCGCGGTAGAGCTTCACCGCCTCCGCGGGCCGGCGCAGATCCTTGAACGCGAGCTGCCCAGCGAGCCAGGCGAGCGAAGTGTAATCGTCGCGCACGCCCAGCGGGGTTTCGCGGACGACGGTGCCGGGGGGAAGCGCGTCGTCGAGCTGGCGCGCGATATTATATGCGGTCAGCTTGTCGCCGCCCGCGTCGGCCTGCCGCGCGTTGGTGAGCAGCGTTTCCAGCCATTCCTCGGCATCGGTCGGCGCTTTCGACAGCGATCGCGGTGCCGCGAGCAGTGCGCGCGCTTCGCCGACGCGGCCCGACGCGCGCAGCCAGGTCGCCTTGTCGGTGATATAGCCGGGGTCGGTGCGGGTCAGCGACGGGTTGGCGCTTTCGACCGCCGACGCCTGGAAGGCGGCATCGACCGCGCCGCTGCGCATCGCGAGCCGCGCCGCGAAGATGTTGCGCTTGTCGGGCGACGTATAGGCGAGCTGGCGGCTGGCGGCAGAGGTGGCTCCGAGCCAAAGCAGCTTGTCCATGCGCGCGTCATGGTCGGCGGGCGCGATCGCGCCGGGGAACATGCTGAGCGCGCGGCTTGTTTCATAATCGTCGAGCGGTCCGCTCGTCCAAGCGCGCCGGACGGCGGCATTGGCATCTTCGCGCCGGCCCGATGCGTTGAGCGCGAGCGCATAGCGGAGCTGTCCACTCGCGGTTTGCGGCGGATAGGACTGGAAATAGGCGAGGGTGCGCGCGGGATCATAGCTGTCGAGCGAGATCGCCTTTTCGGCCCGCGTGCGCAGCTTCTCGGCGTCGGGCCAGCCGCGGTTCGCCATCAGAAAGCGCGACAGCTGGTCGAACGAGGCACCGGTGTTGGCGGTCAGCCGCCGCCATTCCATCACCGCATCGCCGACCGAATTGGGCGAGGGCGGCGGACCCGATACGGAGGCGAGCCCCATCTGGGCGCGATACCAGGCCATTTGCTCGGGTGTCAGCTCGCTGGCGTTCGCAGCGGCGGGGATGGCGAGGGCCAGCGCGAGCGCGAGCCGGGAAATGCGGGGCAGCGTGGTCATGATGGCCATACTAATGCCAAACTCCTTGCGGGGCGCTGAATAGACGTCCAATAGCGGCGCGCCGGCCGGATTCTATCGGCTCAGCCATGTTCTTGTAAAGGAGCGGTGCATGTTTTCGGGTTCGATTCCCGCCTTGGTGACGCCATTCCGCGATGGGGCGTTCGACGCGCCCGCCTTCGCGCGCCTTGTGGACTGGCAGATCAAAGAGGGCACCAGCGCGCTGGTCCCGTGCGGGACGACCGGTGAGAGCCCCACGCTCGGCTTCGAAGAACATTATCAGGTCATCGACACCTGCATCGAGGCGGCCGCTGGACGCGTGCCGGTGATCGCGGGCTGCGGATCGAACGACACCGCGACCGCCATCCGCCACATGCGCTATGCGCAGGCAGCCGGCGCGACCGCGGCGCTGATCGTCGCGCCCTATTACAACCGGCCGAGCCAGGACGGGCTGATCGCACATTATCACGCGCTTGCCGACGCCAGCGACCTGCCGATCGTCGTTTATAACGTCCCCGGCCGCACCGTCGCGGACATAAGCGCCCAAACGATGTGCAAGCTCGCCGAAATTCCGAGCGTCGTCGCGGTCAAGGATGCGAGCGGCGACCTTGCGCGCGTGACGGAGCATCGCGCCGGGGCAGGTGTGGATTTCTGCCAGCTTTCGGGCAACGACGATCTGTGGCTCCCGCACGCCGTGATGGGCGGCGTCGGTTGTATCTCGGTCACCGCCAACGTTGCGCCGCGCCTCTGTGCCGATTTCGCCGCCGCTTGCGCCGCTGGCGACTGGACACGCGCGCTGACGCTCCACGACCGCTTGTTCGCCCTTCACAAGGCGATGTTCTCCGACACCTCGCCGGGACCGGTCAAATATGCGCTGTCGCGTCTCCACGACTGGTTTTCGCCCGAAGTGCGCCTACCTATCATCCCGGCGTCCGAAGCATCGTGCAAGGCCGTCGATGCCGCGCTGTCGTCGGCAGGAGTGATGTAAGCTTTCGCCATGGCCCGTCCGCAGTCCGCCGCCGAATTCGACAAGAAGAAAGTCGTCGCCGAGAACCGGCGCGCGCGCTTCGACTATGCCATCGAACAGGTGTTCGAGGCCGGCATCGCGCTGCAGGGGACAGAAGTGAAGTCGCTGCGCTTCGGCGAGGGCACGATCGCCGAGAGCTATGCCGAGGTCACCGGCGGCGAGGTTTGGCTGATCAACGCCAACATCCCCGAATTCAGCCACGGCAACCGCTTCAACCACGAGCCCAAGCGGCCGCGCAAGCTGCTGCTCAACTGGCGCGAGATCAACAAGCTGCACGCCGGCGTGATGCGCCAGGGCATGACGCTCGTGCCGCTAAGCGTCTATTTCAACAGCCGTGGCCGCGCCAAGGTCGAACTCGCGCTCGCGAAGGGCAAGAAGGCGCACGACAAGCGCGAGTCGATCAAGGAACGCGACTGGAAGCGCGACAAGCAAAGATTGATGAAGGACCGCGGATGAGCGGCGGCAAGCCCCGCGACAAGGCTGCGGTGATGAACTGGATCCGCCGCAACTCGCCGACGCGCGAGGAATTGCTGGCGAGCCGCTTCATCAAGCCGTTCGCGCACCGGGTCGCGCACAGCCATCTGTGGCGCTTCACGCGCACCTCGGTGCCGCGCGGCACCGCGCTCGGGCTGTTCGTCGGCATCTTCTTCCTGATCCCCGGCGTGCAGATATTGGGCGTCGCGCTGCTCGCGCTGCCGTTCCGTGCCAATATCCCGATCGGCGCGGCGATGACCTTCCTGTCGAACCCGGTGACGACGCCGTTCATCATCATCGCTTCGGTGTGGCTCGGCGACTGGCTGTTCGGCCTCCACGCGAACAGCGCGACCTTTTCGTCGATGATCGAGCATGGCGCGTCGGCGGGCGAGTGGGTGCGCTGGGTTTTTTCGGATGCGGCGCCCGCAATGCTCGCGGGGCTGTTCGTGATTTCGGTCGTCTCGGCGGCCGTCGGCTATGTGCTCGCGACATTGTTCTGGGACAATTGGATACGCCTCCGCTGGCGGCGCAAGCTGGCGCGCGCACGCGACCAACGACATGAGGCATCGACCAGCGACACGGCCGCCGGTTGAACCCCCAAGAAGCAGGCGTATAGCTGTCGCATCGCTGATCCGCGGCGTGCCTTTGCGGCGCGGTTCTTCGCTTCAAATCGATAACTGGGGAATATCATGACTCGCTTGAATATTTCTTCGCGCCTGCTCGCGACCGCCGCTTTTGGCGGAATCATGCTCGCCGCCGTTCCGGCCGCCGCACAGGAGCAGGCGGCGCCTGCCACCACCGCCGCCAAGCCCGAAATCGGCGATTTCGGCTTCGACCTTTCGGGCATGGACAAGGGCGTCCAGCCGGGCGACGATTTCTACTCCTATGCCAATGGCACCTGGGCCATGAATACCGAGATCCCCGCCGACAAATCGAATTACGGCATGTTCACCGCGCTCGCCGACCTGTCGCAAACGCGCACGCGCGAAATCCTCGACGTGGCGAAGGCCGATCCGAACAGCATGATCGGCCGCGCTTACGCCTCCTATCTCGATTCGGCCGCCGTCGAGGCCAAGGGGCTCGCGCCGATCGAGCCGTGGCTGAACAAGATTCGCGCGGTCGACAAGGCGGGGCTTGCGAAGCTGCTCGCCGAGGCCGACCGCAGCGGCGTCCAGCATTTCTTCGGCGGTTATGTCGGTCAGGATGACAAGAATCCCGACGTTTACATCTACACGATGTTCCAGGGCGGCATCGGCATGCCCGACCGCGATTTCTACCTCAAGGAGAATGAGCGGAACACCAAGCTGCAGGCTGCCTATCTGAAGCATCTCGAAAATGTCCTGACGCTCGCCGGCGAAAAGGACGCCGCGGCGCGCGCCAAGGCGATCTACGACTTCGAAAAGCAGGTCGCGACCGTCCACTGGGACAAGAACGACAGCAGCGACGCGACCAAGGTCTATAACAAGATGACGATCGCCGAGCTGGCGCAGGCCGCGCCCGGTTTCGACTGGGCGACCTTCATTCGCGGCATCGGCGTCAATGAGGATTCGATCCTCGTGTCGCAGCCGAGCGCCTTCACCGGCGAGGCGAAGCTGCTCGCCGACGCGCCGATCGGCGTGATCCGCGACATGCTGGTCGTCCGCAGCCTCGACGGCTTTTCGGACGTACTGCCCGATGCGGTCGCCAATGAGGCTTTCTCCTTTTACGGCACCGCGCTGTCCGGCACGCCGCAGATGCAGGAACGCTGGAAGCGCGCGGTCGACTTCACCACGGGCAATATGGGTGAAGCCGTCGGCAAGGATTATGTCGCCAAATATTTCCCGCCCGAAACCAAGGCGGCGATGGACGTGCTCGTCAAGAATGTGCTCGCGGCGCTCGACACACGCATCACCAATCTGACGTGGATGCAGCCCGCGACAAAGGTGAAGGCGAAGAAGAAGCTCGCCAATTTCACCACCAAGATCGGCTATCCCGACCGCTGGAAGGATTACAGCAAGCTCGAGATCAAGGCCGGCGACCTGTTCGGCAACGCGCTTCGCTCGAACCAGTTCGCGCACGATGACAATATCAGCCGCCTCGGCGGCCCGATCCGCCGCTGGGAGTGGGGGATGACCCCGATGACGGTCAACGCCTACGCCAATTTCGGCATGAACGAGATCGTCTTCCCCGCCGCGATCCTCCAGCCGCCCTTCTTCGATCCGCACGCCGACGACGCGATCAACTATGGCGGCATCGGCGCCGTCATCGGTCACGAAATCAGCCATCATTTCGACGATCAGGGCGCGAAATATGACGAGACCGGCAAGCTTGCCGACTGGTGGACCCCGGCCGACGTCGCGGCCTTCGAGGCGGCGGGCAAGGCGCTGATCGCGCAATATGACGCCTATGAAGTGCTTCCGGGCGAAAAGCTCGACGGCACCTTCACGCTGGGCGAGAATATCGGCGACCTCGCCGGCCTGACCATCGCCTATGACGCCTATAAAAAGTCGCTCGGTGGCAAGGATGCGCCGGTGATCGACGGGCTGACCGGCGACCAGCGCTTCTTCCTCGGCTGGGCGCAGGTGTGGCGGCGCAACTATCGCGAGCAGAATCTGTCGCAGCGCATCACGACCGATCCGCATTCGCCGTCGATCCAGCGGACTTGGGTCTCGCGCAATCTTGACCCTTGGTATAAGGCCTACCAGATCAAGCAGGGCCAGAAGCTCTATCTGGCACCCGAGGACCGCGTTCGCATCTGGTGATGCGCCACTGAGAAAGAGTGTCATTTGACCGTGCAAAGCCTGCCCTCCGCTGATGGTGATGTCATCAGGGGGGCGGGCCCTGCCGCCGGGCTGCTTTCGGCTCCGGCGGGCCTCTCGCGGCTCGACGCGGGCTTGCTCGGCGGCCTTGTGCTGCTTTCGGCAGCCTTGCTGTTCTGGGCGACGGGCAGCGCGATTCTGGCGGCAGGATTCGTGGCGGGCCTGGCCGTTGCGGCGGCCGGCGTACTGCTTGTGCGCCGGGTCTTTCCCGCAGCCGTGTCGGGCGAGGCTGCCGCGCCCGACTGGACGATGCTGCGCCAGGCGGTCAATCATGACGATGTCGCGATCGCGGTGACCGACCGCGCGGGGCGGATGGTCTGCGCGAACGACCTGTTCGGCACCTGGTTCAATGGTTTCGTGACGCCGCCTGGCCTCCCGCTCGAAGGACGCGGCGCCGAAATGCTTAAAAATGCCGGCCGCATCGCGTGGCGCGACGGCGAGGGGCATGCCGACGATATCGCGATCGGCCCGCTGCAGTTGCGCGCGCAGGTGACGCGCGCCGGGCAGTCGGAGGATTATCTCGTCTGGCGCTTCTCGGCGCTCGAACGGCTCGACTTGGTCGCTGAAATCGTCCGTCATCTCGACGGGCCTGCGGGCCGGACGCTGGGTCATGCCGGTGTGATGGCCGCGCTCGTCAGCGCCGAAGGGCGGCTGCGCGTCGCCAACCAGGCCTTCCTCCTCCGCGCGCTGGGGGAGGATGACGCGCTGCATTATGCCGGCCGCGACGTTGCGCCGATGATCCGGCTCGATGACGCGGGCGCACTCTATTTCGCGCGTGAGGGCGACCGCGCGACGCCCGTGCGGCTGATTCAGATCCCGCTAGCGCCCGCCGACAGCAATACGCCGATGCTGCTCGCGTTGCTCGACGAGGAAATGGGGCCGGCCGACCGCGGCACCGCGCAGACCTATGTCGAAACCTTGCTGTCGCTGCTGCCGTTCGGGCTGGCGATGGTCGATCGCGACGGGCGCTTCCTTTATATGAACCGTGCCTTCGTCCGGGCGGCGAGCCTTCCCGAAGGCAAGATGCCCCGCTACCCCGGCGACATCGTCGTCGGTGAAGACAAGGGGCCGCTTGCCGACATGATCCGCCGCCACAGCAGCGGACAGCAGGTCGGCGGCGACCTGTCGATCCGGCTCGCAGGGCAGAGCGGCGATCCCGTGTCGATGCGCGTCGTCGGCGTGCGCGGGCTCGGCGAGGCGGCCGTGCTTTTGAGCCTCAAGGATTCGAGCGAGGAATCGCGCCTCAAGCGCCAAGTGGCGCAGGCGTCGAAGATGCAGGCGGTCGGCCAGCTTGCTGGCGGCGTCGCGCATGATTTCAACAATATCCTGACCGCGGTGCTCGGCGCGTGCGACCTGATGTTGATGCGCCATACGCCCGGCGACAGCGACTATGACGACATCCAGCAGATTCGCAGCAACGCCAATCGCGCCGCCAGCCTGACGCGGCAGTTGCTCGCCTTCTCGCGACAGCAGACGCTGCGCCCGCAGATATTGCAGCTGCCCGACGTGATTTCGGAGGTGTCGCATCTTTTGAAGCGCCTGATCGGCGAGACCGTCCAGCTCTCGGTGCATCACGGCCGCGGCCTTGGCGCGGTGCGTGCCGATCCGGGCCAGCTCGAACAGGTGATCATCAACCTTGCGGTCAATGCGCGCGACGCGATGCCGGGCGGCGGGACGCTGACGATCGAAACCTATCCCGTCTCGGCCGCCGACGTGCGGCAGATGGGCAATGAATTCATGCCCCCTGCCGACTATTGCGCGCTCAAGGTCAGCGATACCGGCACGGGCATTCCCGCCGACGTGCTGCCCAAGATTTTCGAACCTTTTTTCACGACCAAGGATGTCGGCAAGGGCACCGGACTTGGCCTGTCGACCGTCTATGGCATCATCAAGCAGTCGGCGGGCTATATCTTCGCCGACAGCAAGCCGGGGCAGGGGACGAGCTTTTCGATATACCTGCCCGTTCACCGCGCCGGCGGCGACGCTCCCGTCGCTCCGCCGCCACCCGCGAAGCCCAAGAAGAGCCAGTGGGGCACCGGCACCATCCTGCTCGTCGAGGACGAGGATATGGTGCGCGCCGTGGCGGAACGCGCGTTGACCCGCGCGGGTTATAGCGTCGTGACCGCCTCGCAGGGCGAAGAGGGGCTCGAACGGTTCGCACAGATGGAGAAGGTCGATTTGATCATCAGCGACGTGGTGATGCCGACGATGGACGGCCCGGCGATGGTGCGTGCGATGCGCGCCAAACGCCCCGACCTGCCGGTCCTGTTCATGTCGGGCTATGCCGAAGAACAGCTCCGCCAGTCGATCGACATCGACGATGTCGCCTTTCTGCCCAAGCCCTTTTCGGTCGCGCAGCTCGCCGAGGCGACCTCGGCGGCGCTCGACGATGCTGCGCATCGGGTGCCCAATGGCCAGTGATCGCCGCATCCTGCTCGTCGAAGACGATGTGCTGATCGGCATGATGCTTGCCGACATGTTCGACGCGCTCGACCTTCCCGAGCCCGCGCAGGCGACGAGCAACGAGGAGGCGCTCGCGCTGATTGCCGCCGAATCGCTCGCGGGGGCGCTCGTCGACATCAACCTCGGCGACGAAAAGGGCTGGCCGGTCGCCGATGCGCTCGCCGAACGCGGCATTCCCTTTGCGTTCACTTCGGGCGGCGGCGATGTCCTTCCACCCGCGCACGCGCATCGCAAGCTGATCACGAAACCGTTCCGGATCAGCGACATCGAGGCGGCGCTCGATGAGTTTTCGGCGGAATAACGCGCTTTTCGACAAAGTCGATTTTATATTGTTCCCCTCTTGTTCCATGAGAACAAATGTGGCACATAGTCTGGCATTGCGATGCTTCTGCCGTCGCTCTAGAGCTGGAAAGGGACGGTCATGGCCGGACAATTGTCACTCGTCGAATCGGGGAAATCAGTGAACAACACGGACAGGCAGAAGGCGCTCGACGCCGCGCTCGCGCAGATCGATCGCGCGTTCGGCAAGGGCTCGGTGATGAAATTGGGCTCGAAGGAAGCCATGCAGGTCGAGGCGATCTCGACCGGCTCGCTCGGCCTCGACATCGCGCTTGGCGTCGGCGGGCTGCCGCGCGGCCGCGTCATCGAAATCTACGGCCCCGAAAGCTCGGGCAAGACGACGCTCGCGCTGCATACGCTCGCCGAAGCGCAGAAGGGCGGCGGCACCGTCGCCTTCGTCGACGCCGAACATGCGCTCGACCCCGTCTATGCCCGCAAGCTCGGGGTGAACATCGACGAACTCATCGTGTCGCAGCCCGACACCGGCGAACAGGCGCTCGAAATCGTCGATACTCTTGTCCGGTCCAACGCGATCGACGTGCTCGTCGTCGACTCGGTCGCGGCGCTCGTTCCGCGCGCCGAAATCGAAGGCGAAATGGGCGACAGCCATGTCGGCCTGCAAGCGCGTCTGATGTCGCAGTCGCTGCGCAAGCTCACCGGCTCGATCAGCCGCTCGCGCTGCATGGTGATCTTCATCAACCAGCTGCGCATGAAGATCGGCGTGATGTACGGCAATCCCGAAACCACGACCGGCGGCAACGCGCTCAAATTCTACGCCTCGGTCCGTCTCGACATCCGCCGCACCGGCCAGATCAAGAATGGCGACGAGATCGTCGGCAACACGACGCGCGTGAAGGTGGTGAAGAACAAGGTCGCACCGCCGTTCAAGCAGGTCGAATTCGACATCATGTACGGGCAGGGCATTTCCAAGATCGGCGAGATCCTCGATCTGGGCGTCAAGGCCGGCATCGTCGAGAAATCGGGCGCCTGGTTCAGCTATGACTCGATCCGTATCGGGCAGGGCCGCGAAAATTCCAAAACCTTCCTCAAGGACAATCCCGAGTTGATGGAGCGGCTTGAAACCGCGATCCGCGGCCGGACCGAGGCGGTGGCCGAGGAAATGATGGCCGGCCCCGACGACGAGGGCGACGACGACAATTGATTGCCATCCGGCCGGTTCGCCTTGCTTGAACCGGCCGGCCGACGGCGGCGGGCCACCAGCCCCTTTGACCTGCACTCTCCCCCTCCCAAGCAGGTCGGCCCGCCCGCCGTTGATCCTTGCGCCGCTTCTGCCAGCGGCTACAAGCGGCGCATGCCCGCGATCCGCCTTTTCGGCTTGCCCACCGACATCAACAGCAGCTTCGAACGCGGCGCCGCCGCCGGCCCCGCGGCGATCCGCGCCGCCCTGTGGAGCGACCGCGGCAATATGGCGAGCGAGCTCGGCGTCGAAATCGGCACCGACATCGCCCTCACCGACGACGGCGACCTGCCGCTGACCGAAGACACGGCGCGCGACGATGCGGCGATCCGCCGCCACCTTGCCTATGTGCGCGAAGATGGAGACATTCCGCTCGCGCTCGGCGGGGACCACGCGGTCACTTTCCCGCTCGTCGAGGCGGCGGCCGCTTGCCACGGACCGGTGACGATCCTCCACTTCGACGCGCATCCCGACCTCTATGATGATTTCGCCGGCAATCCGCGCAGCCACGCCTCGCCCTTCGCGCGTATCTGCGAGGCCGGTCATGCGAAGCGGCTGGTGCAGGTCGGCATTCGCACCCTTAACCGTCATTGCCGCGAGCAGGCGGAGCGCTTCGGCGTCGAGATTGTGCCGATGGCCGGTTTCTCGCCCGACCGCGTCCCGGTGCTCGACGGCCCGCTCTATATATCGATCGACCTCGACGGGCTCGACCCGTCGGCAGCGCCCGGCGTCGCGCATCCCGAGCCGGGCGGCCTGACGGTTCGCGAACTGCTCGCCGTGCTGCACAAGCAGACCGCGCCGATTGTCGGGGCGGATATTGTCGAACTGCATCCCGGTCGCGATGTAGGCGATGTGACAGCCATTCTCGGCGCCAAACTCGTCCGCGAACTCGCGGCGCTGATCGACCGCAACGGCCCCTATCGCCCCTGATCCAAAGGAAAGTCCATGAACCTGATCGTCCACCATCTGAACAACAGCCGCTCGCAGCGCATCCTCTGGCTGCTCGAGGAAATCGGCGCGGCTTACGAAATCAAATATTACGACCGCGATCCCGTCACCAATCTCGCCCCGCCCGAATTGCTCGCGGTTCACCCGCTCGGCAAGTCGCCGGTGATCGAGGAGTTCAACGATTCCGTCTCCGGCGGCAAGGGCCGTGTGATCACCGAATCGGGCGCGATCACCGAATATCTGTGCGAACGCCACGGCGGCGGCCATCTGGTGCCGGAACGCGGCAGCGATGATTATATCACGCACCTCGAATGGCTGCATTTCGCCGAAGGCTCGGCGATGACGCCGATCCTCCTGCGCATCTATACCGCGCGCCTCGGCGAAGCGGCGGCCCCGCTCGAGCCGCGCATCGCGCAGCAACTCGACGCGCACTTCGCATATATGGAAAGCCGCGTCGGCGAGAGCGGTCATTTCATCGGCGACAGCCTGTCGGCCGCCGATATCATGCTCAGCTTCCCCGCCGAGATTGCGGTCATGCAGGGCATGGCGCCGCGCTACCCCAAACTGGCCTCATTTGTGAACGCCTGTCACGACCGCCCGGCATGGCAGCGCGCGCGGGAGAAGGGTGGCGCCTATTATGGCTATTGAGCCTGGAGGCCGCGCGCTGCTCGCCTCCGCGGCCTTGATGGCGGGGCTTCCGGCCGCTTTCGCCGCGCCGCTGACGCTCGCGCCCGAAGTGGAGCGTCAGATCGTCGCGCCCGAAGGGATGTCCTTTCAGCCGTCGGCATCCGACGAGGAGGGAGCGGTCGACCGGTTCGCCGAATATACGCTTGCACTGGCAAAGCGCGATTTCGCAGCGGCCTATGCGATGCTGCGCCTCTCGTTCCAGGCATCCAATCCGCGGCTCGAATGGGAAATGAACCAGCGCAAGCGGGGCACCTTGTGGGCCGACGGGCAAATCCGCCCGCTGCGCCTCAGCTGGTATATCGATCCCGCCGGGCAGCCGCCGGGTGTCTATGCCGCTTTCGACTTTCGCGGCGACCGCAAGGACGGGACGATGGACTGCGGCTACGTCGTTGTTCACCGCGCCGAGCCAGCCGCCGGCTGGACCGTCGTGCGCACCGACACGTCCGAAGTGCCGCCCGACCTGATCGAAGACGGCGTGCCGAAGGCCGATGTGTTGCGCCAACTGCCTTGCTACCTCGGCAAGGGCATTGCGACCGCCCTGTGATCCCAAGCGAAATTTGGGCTTGCCGGCGCGCGCGCGCCTGCGCACGATAGCGCGCAGGACGCGGCGCCGGGGGGCGATGCGCGAAGAGGTGGGGAACGGATTATGGCGACGATTTTCGTGGCGGCATTGCTTGCGGCGGCACCGGGCGCGCCCGAAATCAAGATCGAGGCGGTGCCCGGCCGCGGCTATGCCGCAACGGTTCCGCTCATCGACGAGAACCAATATACGCCGGTCATCGAGCGGATAAAGCTGATGGCGGCCGAGCGATGCGGCGGACAGAGCGTCCGGTTCGGGCGCTTCTTTTTCGACAATGAGATCGACGTCGACCGCGGCGTCACGATCATCAAGGACTTTCGCCAGGCCTTTTCCTGCTTCGATCCCGCCACCGATCCCTATAAGCCCGTGCCCGCGGACTGGAAGGCGAGCGCGGCCGAAACCGCGGGGGCGACCCAATATATGACGCGCTTTCTGGACAATCTCGACGCCGGGAACGGGCGCGCGCTGGCCGCGATGATGGACCCGCAGCTCGAGGCGACGACCGACGAGATGACCCGGTTCAGCCGCGAAGCGAAGATGCACCAGACGGGCAGCGGCCGTTTCACCGCCCGATTGGACGGCTGGCTCAACAATCCGCCCGACGCGGCCTATCCGGGCGCCTACGCACTGTTCGCCGTCATCAGCTCGCATCCCGGAATTGCCGGAACATGCGGCGGCGTGCTGCTCTATCGCGTCAACGATGGCAAATATCGGATCGCGCAATATGACGTGCGCTATGTTTCGCAGAAGCTGATCGACGAGGAGGGCATGAGCGACGAGGAACTCGATCGCCTTTGCCGTCGCTAGGCGGCAAGCGCCGCCGCGCGTATCGCGCTTGAGAAACGCGTCGTTCCGCACTAGATCGCGCGCATGACATCGACCAACGACATTCGCCGTTCGTTCCTCGACTATTTCGGGGGGACGGGCCACCATATCGAACCGTCGGCGCCGCTGGTGCCGTACAACGACCCGACGCTGATGTTCGTCAACGCGGGCATGGTGCCGTTCAAGAATGTCTTCACCGGGCTGGAGAAGCGCCCCTACAGCACCGCGGTATCGGCGCAGAAGTGCGTCCGCGCGGGTGGCAAGCACAATGATCTCGACAATGTCGGCTATACGGCGCGGCACCATACTTTCTTTGAAATGCTGGGGAATTTCTCCTTCGGCGACTATTTCAAGGAGCAGGCGATCCACCACGCCTGGACGCTGATCACCAAGACCTGGGGTTTGGCGCCCGAGAAGCTGACGGCGACCGTTTACCACACCGATGACGAGGCGTTCGACCTGTGGAAGAAGATCGCCGGCCTGCCCGACGAGCGCATCATCCGTATCGCGACGAGCGATAATTTCTGGTCGATGGGCGACACCGGCCCGTGCGGGCCGTGCAGCGAAATCTTCTATGACCATGGCGACCATATCTGGGGCGGCCCGCCGGGATCGCCGGAGGAAGACGGCGACCGCTTCGTCGAGATCTGGAACCTGGTGTTCATGCAATATGAGCAGCAGCCGGGTGGCGAGCGCGTCGATCTGCCGCGGCCGAGCATCGACACCGGCATGGGCCTGGAGCGCGTCGCGGCGGTGCTGCAGGGCGTCCACGACAATTATGACACCGACACCTTCAAGGCGCTGATCGCGGCGTCGGTCGACCTGACCGGGATTCCGGCCGAGGGCGCGACGCAGGCCAGCCACCGCGTGATCGCCGATCACCTGCGCGCATCGAGCTTCCTCGTCGCCGACGGCGTGCTGCCGTCGAACGAGGGGCGCGGTTATGTGCTGCGCCGGATCATGCGCCGCGCGATGCGCCACGCGCATCTGCTCGGCGCGAAAGACCCGCTGATGCACCGGCTGCTGCCGTCGCTGACCGCCGAGATGGGCGCCGCCTATCCCGAGCTGATCCGCGCGCAGCCGCTGATCGCCGAGACGCTCGAGCGCGAGGAAACGAAATTCCGCCAGACGCTCGACAAGGGGCTGAAGCTGCTCGACGAGGCGACCGCCGGCATGGGCAAGGGCGATACGCTGGCGGGCGAGGTCGCCTTCAAGCTCTATGACACCTTTGGCTTCCCCTACGACCTGACCGAGGATGCGCTGCGCGCGAATGATATCGCGGTCGACCGTGCGGGTTTCGACGCCGCGATGGCGCAGCAAAGGGCGGCGGCGCGCGCGGCGTGGAAGGGCAGCGGCGAAAAGGCGTCGGACGAAATCTGGTTCGACCTGGCCGAAACCAACGGCAGCACCGAATTCACCGGCTATACTTCGACCGCGGGCGAGGCGACGGTCATCGGCCTCGTCAAGGATGGCAAGCCGGTCGACGAGGTCCAGGCGGGCGACGCGGTGGTGGTGCTGACCAACCAGACGCCTTTCTATGGCGAGAGCGGCGGCCAGATGGGCGATGCGGGGACAATCGCGACGCTCGAAGGCGCGAAGGCGTCGGTGAGCGATACCGGCAAGCCGCTCGGCCGCCTGCACACGCATCAGGCGAAGCTGGAAGCGGGAACGCTGAAGGTCGGCGACACGGTGCAACTGACGGTCGATGCCGAACGCCGCGATCGCATCCGCGCCAATCACAGCGCGACGCACCTGCTGCACGCGGCGCTGCGGAATCGGCTCGGCGGGCATGTGACGCAGAAGGGCAGCCTCGTTGCCGAAGACCGTTTCCGTTTCGACTTCTCGCATCCCAAGGCGCTGACCGGGGAAGAAATTGCGCAGATAGAGGCGGATGTGAACGCGCAGATTCGCGGTAATGAAGCCGTGTCGACGCGGCTGATGACGCCCGACGATGCGGTCGCGGCGGGTGCGCTCGCGCTGTTCGGCGAGAAATATGGCGACGAGGTTCGCGTGCTCAGCATGGGCAAGGCGACCGACACGCATTATTCGGTCGAGCTGTGCGGCGGGACGCACGTCCGCGCTCTGGGCGACATCGCCCTGTTCAAGATCGTCAGCGAAAGCGCGGTCTCTTCGGGCGTGCGGCGCATCGAGGCGCTGACCGGCGAAGCGGCGCGCCAGTGGCTGAACGGCCGCGACGAAGCTTTGAAGACGGCCGCCGCGGCGCTCAAGACGTCGCCCGACGATGTGCCGGCGCGCGTCGCGGCGCTCGCCGACGCGCTCAAGAAGGCCGAGCGCGAGCTGGCCGATGCGAAGAAAGCGCTGGCGATGGGGGGCGGTGGCGGCGCCGCGAACGGCGCGCCGGCGGTCGAGCAGGTGGGTGATACCGCGTTCCTCGCGCAAGTCGTCGACGGGCTGGACCCCAAGGAACTGCGCGGAACGGTCGACGGCCTCAAGAAACAGGTCGGCAGCGGCGTCGCGATGCTGGTCGCGGTCAACGACGGACGCGCTTCGGTCGCGGTCGGGGTGACCGACGACAAGACCGGCAGCCATAGCGCGGTCGACCTGGTCAAGGCGGCGGTCGCGGCGCTTGGCGGGCAGGGCGGCGGCGGGCGACCCGACATGGCGCAGGGCGGCGGCCCCGACGGCGGCGCGGCGAACGACGCCGTCGCGGCGGTCAAAGCCGCGCTCGCCTGAAGCCGGCCGACTTGAAACCGACCAAGAAGACGCGGCGCACCGATCATGCCGAACGGCTGATCGCGGCGCCGCTGGTCGATGTGTTCGCGGCGTTCACGAGCGCCGACAAGCTGGCGCGCTGGTTGCCGCCCGAGGGGGCGACGGGAACGTTCGAGCATGTCGACTTGAGTGCAGGCGGGGGCTTTCTGATGCGGCTCACCTTCGATGACGCCGATGTCGAAACCAAAAGCGACGACGACAGCGATGTCGTCGAGGTCTATATCCCGACGCTCGATGACGGGCGGCTGATCGTCTGGGAGGTCGAATTCGAATCCGACGACCCGCGCTTTTCGGGGACGATGGCGATGCACTGGTATCTGTCGCGGCAGGGTGGCGGCACGCTGGTGACGATCGACGCGCACCATGTGCCGCCGGGAATTTCGGCGAAAGATCACCTCGAGGGATTGAACAGCTCGCTGGCCAATCTGGCGGCGCTGGTGGAAAGTCGCGCGTAATCAAAGCGGCGTGTCCCCGCGAAGGCGGGGACCCATCTCCTGCCGGTTCAAATTGGCACCGACCGGTGATGGGCACCCGCCTTCGCGCGTGCACAGGCTCTGTGTGTTGGCGAACCGATCAGCTCTCCACCCCCTTCGCTTTCCCCCACGCCCGCGCGGCGGTGTAGCCCAGATAGCCCGTGCCGAAGAGCGCGTAGAGCGGCTCCGGGATTCCGGCGAGATAGGCGTTCATGCCATCGGCGATGCCCTTCGCCATCTCGGGCCGCGCGGCGGCGATCAGCCCCATCGGGATCGCCCAGAGCAAGAGCGCGTACATGACATAGAGGAAGCTCGGCCGCGCGCGGCTGGTCCACGGGTCGGCGCTGTTCGCCTCGGCGACGATCGCGGTCATCCGGGTGCGGATCGCTTCCATTTCCTGGCTTCCTTCCATTTTCAGCAGTTCGAGCTTGGCGCGGTCGCGCGCCTCGGGGTCGGGGATGATCTTGTCGATCAGCTTGGCGATGGGGCCGATCAGGCCTTCGATGATGCTCATACTCGCATGTCCTTTTGCTGGAAGTTGTCAAAGTTCACGATACGTCCCGGTACAATGATACCCGTCACCCCTCTCCGACGCGGTTTGCGAGCCAGCCGTAGAGAAAGGCCTCCTGGCTCGGGCGGCGTTCGGCGAGCGCGATGTAGCGTTCGCCCTGCAACGCCTCCATCGCGCGGAGGAGGACGGTTTCACCGCTCTTGCCGCGCGCTTTCAGAAAGCCGTCGAGCGCCGACAGCGTGCGCGGGCCGATGTCGCGGTCGACCGCGATGTCGGGATAGTCGCGCGCGGCGCGGTTGAGCGCGTTGAGCGCGCGTTGGAGAAAACCCGCCGCGGTGCCCGTGCCCATGTTGACGCCGGTGTCGAACAGTTCGGCGGCGATCTGCGGCGCGCGCAGCGCGACCCGGTCGAAACCGGGGCGCAGCCAATAGAGGCGGCGATAGATCGATGCCGCCTCGGCGCGCGGCAGGTCGCGCATGCTGCCCGCATAGCCTTCGGCCCGTGCGACGGCCTGGGTGATCCCCCAGCAAGTGGGGCCGCCGCGGTCGGCGGGGTGGTTTACATATCGGCCTTCGCGGTCGATGACGGCGTCGATCAACGCGTCGGCGTCGCTGGCGAGTGGGTCGGGTCGTGGCATGATTCGCTCCTTATGGTTGGTTGAACGGTTAAAACGAACCATATTGGAATATTGTAGGAAAGGCTTTTCGCGATGCGGGCGTTGCAGGTGCGTGAATTGCGCGCCGGTCATGGCGGTGCGGGGCTGGCCGATCTGCCGGTGCCGGTCCCGGGTTCCGGCGAAGTGCGCGTGCGCGTGCGTGCGGCGGCGGTGAATTTCCCCGACCTTCTGATGACGTCCGGCGGATATCAGCTGAAACCGGGGCTTCCTTTCGTGTCGGGGCTGGAGTTCGCCGGAGAGGTCGACGCGGTGGGTGAGGGGGTGGCGGGCTGGACGGCGGGCGACAAGGTCGTCGGCGGGAATCGCTTTGGCGCGATGGCGGAATATGCCGTCGTTCCCGCGAGCGCGCTGCGAGCGAAACCCGACGGCCTGAGCTGGGACGAGGCCGCCGCCTATCCGGTCGCCTATCTGACCGCCCATGTCGCGCTCGTCCGCTGTGCGCGAATCGAACCCGGCGAGTGGCTGCTCGTCCATGGTGCGGCGGGCGGCGTCGGGCTGGCGACGGTCGATCTGGCAAAGGCGCTGGGCGCGCGCGTGATCGCGGCGGCGGGCAGCGCCGAAAAGCGCGATGCGATCGCGCGGCTCTATGCGCCCGACGCGGTGATTGCGGCCGAGCCGGGCTTTCGCGAGGCGGTGAAGACGCTGACCGGCGGCAAGGGCGCCGATGTGATCTTCGATCCCGTCGGCGGCGATATATTCGACGAATCGACACGCTGTATCGGTTTCGGCGGACGCCTGCTCGTCGTCGGCTTTGCCTCGGGCCGGATACCCGAAGTGTCGGTGAACATGCCGCTGATCAAGGGATTCTCGGTCGTCGGGGTGCGCGCGGGCGAATATGGCCGCCGCTTTCCCGAACGAGGCGCGGAGAATGTCGCCGCGATCGATGCGCTGGCCGCCGCGGGCAGGATCCGGCCGCACGTCCATGCCTCGCTCGACCTTGCCGACTGGCGCGAAGGCTTTGCGATGCTCGAGCGCCGCGAGGTGGTGGGGAAGGTCGTGCTGCGGCCGTGACGCCTCTTATATTGGGATAATTTTGCGACATCGTGCCGCCATGCCCGCGCCGGGGTGCCCGGCGAGTTCGCCGAACCATCTGAGAGGATATGACGTGAAGACAGCTATTTTGATTGCCGCCTCGGTCGCGCTTTCGCTGCCGACGCTTGCCGCGGCGCAACAGCCGAAGGACGGCGGACGGATGTTCGCGATGGTCGACGCCAATGGCGACGGCAAGCTCGACAGGGCCGAAGTCACCAGCATGATGGAAAAGCGCGCCGAGCGACGCGGCGACGCGAGCCTGAAGAGCCCGGAAAAGATCGACGCCTTCATCAAGCGCGCCGATGCCAACGGCGACGGCGCGGTGGACAAGGCCGAACTGGCGGCGATGCGCAAGGCGCGCGCCGCACCGCCGGCGCCGGCTGAGTAACCGGGGACGCGGCCGGGCTGGACGGGCCCGGCCGCGGATTCGCGGCGCGTTCAGCCGGCGGCGATCCGGATCGCCTGGACAAGGAAGGTCGCGCCGATGATCGTGACGAGCCAGCGGCGGCTCGCGCGGAAATGCGCCTCGCTGATGCGGTCGAGGATCGCGGCGCCGACCATGATGCCCGCCATCGACGCGAGCACCGCGATCACGGTGACGCTCAGAGGGACGATGTCGCGCGCCTGGGCGCCGAGCAGCAGCGCGCCGTAGACGAAAATTTTCGACGCGTGGCCGATCGCCTGCATCACCGCCTTGGTTGCCACAACCTGATGCCGGTTCAGCTTGCTATGGATGAAGAGCAGGTCGGTCACCGGGCCCGAAACACCCGAAACGAGCGCAAGACCGGTCGAGACGAAGCCGCCGCCGATCGCGTGCCAGCGATTGGTCGCGTCGAGCGCCAGCCAGCGTTCGGGCAGCCAGACGAGGATCGGCAGCAGGCCGAGGCCAAGAAAGACGTAGAATTTGGTTGGGGTGAGGACCAGCAGCGAGAAGAAGCCGATAGCCGCCGCTGCGCCGATCCCGAACCATGCGAGGACGGGCCAGGCGACGTGTGCGCGGTGCCATGTGGCGCGCCAGACATTCGACGCGAACTGGATGACGCCATGGAGCGCGAGCGCGGTGGTCGCGGGCAGCATCCATGCGAGCACCCCCATGAATAGGAGCCCGCCCGCCATGCCGAAAATGCCCGAGAGGATGGAAGTAAGGAATGCGGCGGCAACGATCAAAAGGCCTGCCTGCATATCCTTGCGCTTTCCGTTGGTGCGCGGCACCGCGCGTCGATGGCATTGCGGCGCAGCGCGGCGCCGGGGCCCCTTGGCGCGCAATCCTGTCAGGATGCTGTCGATTGTCAGGTAAAATTGGTCGGGACGAGAGGATTCGAACCTCCGACCCCCACACCCCCAGTGTGATGCGCTACCAGGCTGCGCTACGTCCCGACCGGCCCGATTGGGCAGGCGAGGCCCCTAGCGCGCCTTGGCGGGGGATGCAAGGCTCTCCTGAGCAAAGTCGAAGCAGGGGGATGGTTGCTTTACGGCCGATTGACGCCGCGGGCTTGATCTTGCGGTCCGGAACCCCATTTCGGCCGCGCTTGCCATGGGGGAGGGGCGCGCACGACCGGTTGCGCGCACGGCCCCTGCATGATAGGCGCCGCGCCATATTTGCGCGCTCGCTCCGGAGGGGATCGGGCGCTGCCTGTAACGAAAGTTCTTCATCCATGTCGACGCAATTGCTTCTGACCCAGGCGGCCGGATCGGGCGGCGGGGCTGCCGGTTTCCTGATGCTGGTCCCCTATCTGCTGATCTTTGCGGTGTTCTGGTTCTTCCTGATCCGCCCGCAGCAGGTGCGCGCGAAGGAACATCGCGCCAAGGTCGCGGCGGTGAAGCCGCGAGATCAGGTGGTGACCGGCGGCGGCATCGTCGGCAAGATCACGCGCGTCGATGATGATTTCGTCGATGTCGAAATCGCACAGGGCGTCAAGATCAAGGTCGTGAAGTCGACCCTCGCCGACGTTCTGCAGCCCGGTGGCAAGCCCGCCAACGACTGACGCGGCGGGGCCGGCTCTCTCTGCGGCCTCCGCTCTTGCTATCGGATTTCTAGACCATGCTCGATTTCCCGCGCTGGAAGACCATCGGCATCAGCATCATCCTGCTGCTCGGTATTCTCTTCTCTATTCCCAGTTTCCTGCCCACCAAGACGTTCGAGAGCCTGCCGGGCTTTGCGCAGGCGAAGGTCAATCTGGGGCTGGACCTGGCCGGCGGCAGCCACTTGCTGCTCGAGGCCGACATCGCCGACCTGCGCAAGACGCAGCTCACCAACATGGAAAAGACGGTGCGCACCGCGATGCGCGGCGACAGCGGTCCCGACGACGATATCGCGATCGGCGAACTGTCGACGGCGGGCGGCAAGATCAGCTTCCTCGTCCGCGACCAGGCGCAGCTCGACGAAGCGCGCGAGCGACTGTTCAGCGAGACGCAGGGCGCGGGGCTGACCGGGCAGCGCGACTGGAACATCAATGTCGTCGATTCGCAGCGGATCGAGATGACCCCGACGAGCGCCGGACAGTCGCAGGCGGTCGCGAACGCGATGGATACCGCGCGCGACATCATCGACAAGCGCGTCAATGCCCTCGGTACGCGCGAACCGACGATCATCCGCGAAGGCGACGACCGCGTCGTCGTGCAGGTTCCGGGGCTTCAGGACCCCGCCGCGCTCAAGGAATTGATCGGCAAGACCGCGCGGCTCGAATTTCGCATGGTCGACACCAACGCCGACCCGGCCGAAGCCGCCGCGGGCCGCGTGCCGGTGGGCAGCGAGATCGTCCCCTATGCCGAGGGCGAGGGCAATGGCGCGGCTTTCGAAGTGCTCCGCCGCCAGGTGATGATCAGCGGCGAACAGCTGATCAACGCGCAGCAAAGCTATGACCCGCAGAGCAATCAGCCGGTCGTGTCGATCCGCTTCGATTCGGGCGGGTCGAGCACCTTTGCCAAGGTGACCGCGCAGAATGTCGGCAAACGATTCGCCATGGTGCTCGACGGCAAGGTGCTGTCGGCGCCGTCGATCAACGAGCCGATCCTGGGCGGCAGCGCGCAGATTTCGGGTAGCTTCAGCGTCGCGAGCGCCAATGCGCTGGCGATCTCGCTGCGTTCGGGCGCTTTGCCGGTGAAGATGACCGTGGTCGAGGAGCGCACCGTTTCGCCCGAGCTCGGTCAGGATTCGATCGAAAAGGGCGTGCTGGCGGGGATCATCGCGACGGTCTCCGTGCTGACGCTGATGCTCGTCGTCTATGGCCGTTTCGGCGTCTATGCGAACCTTGCGCTGATCTTCAACGTCTTCCTGATCATCGCGATCATGGCCGCGTTCAACGCGACGCTGACCCTTCCCGGCATCGCCGGCTTCGTGCTCACCGTCGGCGCGGCGGTCGACGCGAACGTGCTGATCAACGAGCGCATTCGCGAAGAACTGAAACGCGGGCGGCGGCCGTTCCAGGCGGTCGAGCTCGGCTATACCGAGGCAAGCCGCGCGATTTTCGACGCGAACGTCACCAATGTCATCGCCGCGGGGCTGATGTTCTGGTTCGGTTCGGGCCCGATCAAGGGCTTTGCGGTGGTGCTGACCATCGGCATCGTCACCAGCGTCTTCACCGCCGTCACCGTCACGCGCATGTTCGTCGCCCACTGGCTGCGAACCAATCGCCCGACGACGATCAATATCTAAAGGAGGGACCGAAAGATGCGCCTGCTCAAACTCGTCCCCGACGACACCAATTATGATTTCCTGAAGTGGCGCAAGTTCGCCTCTTTCATGAGCTTTTTCCTGGTCGTGATTTCGATCGCGCTGGTCGCGGTAAAGGGGCTGAACCTCGGCATCGACTTCGTCGGCGGCCAGTCGGTTCGCGTCGAATTCACCCAAACGATGCCGCCGATCGAGGATATCCGCGAAGCCGTGGGCGAGATCGGCGTCGGCGAGGCGACGATCCAGCAATTCGGGTCGGACCGTGCGGTGTCGATCCGCACGGCGCTTCCCGATGGCGACAAGGCCGCCGCCGAGCGTGCGGGGCAGCAGCTTGTGGCGGGCATCAAAAAGGCTTTTCCGACCGCGAAGACCGGATCGGTCGAAACCGTGTCGGGCAAAGTGTCCGAAGAGCTGCTGCGCACCGGCGCGATCAGCCTCGCGCTCGCGATGCTCGGCATCTCGATCTATATCTGGATCCGCTTCGAATGGCAGTTCGGCGTCGGCGCGCTCGGCCGCCTGTTCCACGAAGTCGCGCTGACCTTCGGCTTTTTCGCGGTGACGCAGATCCAGTTCGACCTCAACAGCGTCGCGGCGCTGCTGACGATTGTCGGTTATTCGCTCAACGACACGATCGTGGTTTATGACCGCATTCGCGAGAATCTGAAAAAATATCGCAAGATGGACATTGTCCCGCTGCTCAACCTCAGCATCAACGAGACGCTGGCGCGGACCGTGATGACCAGCGTGTCGATCCTGCTCGCGCTCGGCGTGCTGCTGGTGATGGGCCCCGACGTCATTTTCGGCTTTACCGCCGCGATGCTGTTCGGCGTGTTCGTCGGCACCTATTCGTCGATCCTGATGTCGACCCCGGTTCTCGTGTGGCTGAAGGTCGGCCCGCACAGTTTCGTGCCGCGCGTCTCGGCCGCGACCGAGGGCGGCGAACGGGTCGAGCGCAAGGACGACGGCGCGGTCGTCTGAGGCCCGATATCGGAAAAACCGGCGCCGGTCCGCTGTTCGAGCGGGCCGGCGTTGTCGTATCTAGCGCCCCGCGCAGCGCCGCAGATGGTCGGCGAGTTCGCGTCCGTTGCGATCCCAGTCGAAGCGTCCGCCGAGGCTGGCCGCCACGCCGGACGGCGCGGGAGGATCCGCGATTACGGCTCGCACCGCGTCGGCGATCGCTTCGGGCGTGCGGGCGACGATGCGGCCCGCTACGGGCGAGGTGACGAGTTCGGCGGCACCGCCCGCGTCGCTGATCACGATCGGCGTGCCGCAGGCGAGCGCCTCGACCCACGCATTGGCGAGGCCTTCACTGACCGAAGGCATAACGACGACGTCGGCCGCGCGATAGAGTTGCGGCAGGTCGGCGTTGGCGACGGAACCCAGAAAATGGACGCGGGGTTCGACGCCGAGGTCGCGCGCGCGCGCGCGGTAGCGGGCTTCCTCTTCGCCGGCCCCGGCGATCCAGTAATGGATGCCCGGCAGCGCGGGCAGGGCGTCGATCACCAGCGCCTGTCCCTTGCGCGCGATGAGCGCGCCGACCGTCAGGATCGCGGGGGCGCCCCCCATGCCGAGCGCGGCGCGCGCCGCAGCGCGGTCGCCGGGGTGAAAGCGTGCGGTGTCGATCCCCGTATAATGGACGGCGACCTTGGCCGGATCGATGCCGATGGCGGCCATATCGCAGCGCATCGCGTCGGAGACGGCAAGCAGGCCCGCGGCTTTCGCGCCGGCTTCGATCACTTGCGACCGTGTCGCGGGATCATGGCCGAAATGGCTGATGTCGGCGCCGCGGGCCTTGACCGAAAAGGGGAGGCCGAGGGCATCGGCGACGCGCATCGCCGCGGGGCCGTCGGGATAGAAGAATTGCGCGTCGACGACGTCGAACGGGCGATCGTGCACGGCGGTAAGGACAGCGCGCGCGACCGCTGCCGGGTTGAAGCGCGCGCCGTAGCGCGGGATCAAGGTGAAGCGCGGGCGCAGGACGGTGAGGCCGTTCCGTTGCTCGGCCGGCGGCAGATCGCGAAGCGCGCGGTAGCGCCGGTGAAGCGACAGCGGAAAGGGGGGCAGGCCGACCGGGGCGACGATCGTGAGGTCGATCCCGGGCTCTGCGGCGAGCGCGCGAAGGCTCTTCTCGACGAACAGGCCGAAGTTGGGGCGCGCGGCGTCGGGGAAGAGGGTTGCGATGCTGAGGACGCGGAGGGGGGGCATCCGATCAACCCCGGGCGTCATTGCGAGCGAAGCGAAGCAATCCAGGGTTTGCGTTAACCGCCCTGGATTGCTTCGCTTCGCTCGCAATGACGAATCCCGCCATGTGGTGGGTCATGGGTTTACAGCGACCGGAGCAAGCGGACGGCGACCGCGGCCCAAGGCGGGTTGCTCACGACCTGCTGGCGCTGGCTGGTGCCGAGCGGGAGCAGGTGCAGCTTTTGGCCATCGACGTTGAGCAGGCGGGCAAAGAAGAAGCGGCCGGCGGGGCGAGGGACGAGCAGGTCGCGATTGAGCGCGCTGGCCCAGTCGCCCTCGATCCGGCGGCACCAGATTTCATCACCCGCGCGATAGTCGCCGATCGACGAGGTGACGCGCACCGCGACCATATCCTCGCCCGGACGCGCGGTGAGCGCCTGTTCGATGCGTGTCGGCGCCTGCGCGCCCTCGGCACCGAGCAGCGCGGTGATCGTGAGCTGCGTGTCCTGCGGCAGCTGGACGAGTTCGGCGGCATCGACGCCGAGCGCGGCGGCGATGCGGTTCATCCAGCCGAGCGACAGCGTGCGCGTGCCGGTTTCGAGCCGGCCGATCGTCTGCGCGGTGGTCGGCGGAACGCAGCGCTGGCCGACTTCCTCGAGCGTCAGGCCCTTGGCACGGCGGACGGAACGAATGCTGTTGATCATATGGCCGACCCTTGAATAACCAAATCGGTTTCTTCTTTCCTACAAAATAATCCAGTGTCAAGCCCGGCGTGTAGCAAAGGAGAATCGCATGACCGCACGCCGCCTCGAAACGCGCATCCACCCCGACGACCGGATCGATCCCGGCAAGACGGGGCCGCAGGTGATGCGGCATGTGACGGTGAATGTCGGCGAAAGCCCGATCGGCTGGCTGGCGTCACGCGGGATGCTCACCCCCGCGCAACTGGGCGCGGGCGAGCGGTTGCGCGCCGATTACGAGCGCGCGGGCCTGTCGTCGCGCGTGACGATGCGCTGGGACGCCGCGCCGCCCGGAAAGAGCCGGGGCGGTGCCCGCGCGACGCGCACCGGCGCTTTCACGCGGCGCTCGATGCGGTGGGGCCGGGGCTGGCCGATATTTGCTGGCGCGTGATTTGCGCGGGGGAGGGGATTGGCGGCGCAGAGAAAGGGCTGGGGTGGCCGGCGCGGTCGGGCAAGCTGGTGTTGGGGCTGGCGCTCGACCGGCTGGCGCGCTTTTACGGGACGGGGTGATGAGAATGGCGGGTTGCGACCGATTGCTGACGTCGCAAATTCCGCTATTCTCAACAAATGGCGGAATGTTCACAAGTCATCTATGTCGCGGACGGTTGGATAACGGAAGCAATTGCGAACCAAGCGGTCGAAAAGGGCGAGGCAATTGATAGCGAGTTTTCGTTGATCCTCGACGCTTTGATGTCAGATGCACCTGCAAAGGGGTGGGCAGTCCTTAAGGCGATCTCTCAAGATCGGCGGGTAAGCGCTGTAGATGACGTGTTCGGCATGGGGCCTCTCAGTTCATTCATATTGCATCACGGCATGGACTTTCGGAAGGCCATCCACGAGTTCTGGAACATGCATCAAGGGTTTCAAGAGCAATACAAGATGGTTGTGTTCTGTGATCTCGCGGAAGCAATAATCTCTCCCGACAATATTGCTGGCAACCGATAGGTCGCGAGGCCGTCCCAGCTTCCGCTTCCCACCCCAAAGTAGACGGTAGGGGGGCGATTATCCCAGCGCTTCGACCTCTTCTGCCAGTTCCAGCCAGCGGTCTTCCGCCGCCGCCTTTTCCTCGCGCAGCGTTTCGAGTTTCGCCGTCAGTGCGCTAAATCGCGCGTTGTCGCGCGTGAAGAGGCTGCCGTCGGATAATTCGCTCTCGATCCCCGCCATTTCCTTTTCGATCGCCTCGATCCGGCTCGGCAGGAGGTCGTAGTCGCGCTGATCCTTGTAGCTCAATTTCTTGCGCGCGGTTGGCGGCGGCGGGGCTGCGGCGGTCGCGGCCTTGGCTTTGACGCTGTTCGGCTTGACCCGCTTCGCTTCCCAATCGGCGTAACCCCCGGCCACGATATCGACCTTGCCCGATCCGTCGAGGCCGAGCGTCACGGTGACGGTGCGGTCGAGGAAGTCGCGGTCGTGGCTGACGAGCAGCACGGTGCCGGCATAGTCGGCGATCACTTCCTGCAACAGGTCGAGCGTTTCGAGGTCAAGGTCGTTGGTCGGTTCGTCGAGGACGAGCAGGTTCGATTCGCGGGCGAATTCGCGCGCGAGCAACAGCCGCGATCGTTCGCCGCCCGACAGCGCGCCAACGCTCGCTTCCATGACGCCGGGGTCGAAGAGGAATTCCTTGAGATAGCCCTGAATATGCTTTTTGACGCCGCGCACCTCGACCCAGTCGCCGCCGTCGGCGAGGATGTCGCGGACGGTCTTGTCGGGCGACATCAGGCTGCGCTGCTGGTCGATGATGATGCCGTCGAGCGTCGGGGCGAGGGTGATGCTGCCCTCGTCGGGCTCGATCTCGCCGGTGAGCAGCTTGAGCAGGGTCGACTTGCCCGCGCCGTTCGCGCCGACGATGCCGATGCGGTCGCCGCGCTGAACGCGGAAATCGAAATTCTTGATGATCGTGCGGTCGCCGAAGCTTTTCGACACACCCTCGGCAACGATGACGGACTTCGAGCGGACGTCGTCGTTGGCAAGGCCGAGCTTGGCGACGCCGGGGCCCCCGATCATTGCGGCGCGGGTGGCGCGCATTTCCTTGAGCTTCTCGAGCCGCCCCTGATTGCGCTTGCGGCGCGCGGTGACGCCGCGTTCGAGCCAGTGGGCCTCGAGCCGCAATTTCGAATCGAGGCGCTGCGCGGCGCGGGCTTCTTCGGCGGCGACGGCGTCGCTCCATTCCTCGAAGCCGCCGAAGCCGATTTCCTTGCGGCGGATGCTGCCGCGGTCGAGCCACAAAGTCTGGCGCGTGAGGCGGGTGAGGAAGGTGCGGTCGTGGCTGATCGCGACGAAGGCGCCGGTGTAGCGCGCGAGCCAGGATTCGAGCCAGTCGATCGCGGCGAGGTCGAGGTGGTTGGTCGGTTCGTCGAGCAGCAGCACGTCGGGGTTTTGCGCGAGCGCGCGGGCCAGCGCGGCGCGGCGGCGCTCGCCGCCCGAGGCGCTGGCGGCGGTGCGGCTCATGTCGATGCCGAGCTGGTCGGCGATCGCGGCGACCTCATATTCCTCGGGCGCATTGGGCGCGGCAATCGCGAAATCCATCAGCGTCGCGAAGGGGCGGAAATCGGGTTCCTGTTCGAGCATCACGACATGCGTGCCGGGAACGATCACGCGCTTGCCCTTGTCGGGATCGATGCGGCCGGCGAGCAGTTTGAGCAAGGTCGTCTTGCCCGCGCCGTTGCGGCCGATCAGCGCCAGCCGGTCGCGTTCGCCGACATAGATGTCGAGGTCCTGGAACAGCCAGCCGCTGCCTTGGACGAGGCCGAGGCCTTCATAGGAGAGAATGGGAGCAGCCATGATGAACGGCGCGCTACTGCGGCGTTCAGCATCATGCAAGCGCCGTCCGCGCAAAGGCCGGAACGGGTCTGCTCCGTCTGCGTTACGGGGCAGAGATAACAATGGACCGCAAGCCCGGTTCACAGGAGAATGAAATGACGAAGCAAATGCTCACCGCTATGGCAACCGGACTGGCGCTGATCGCCGCCACGCCCGCAATCGCGCAGCAAGGAGGTTCGACGGTGACGGCAGCAACGACCCAGGGCCCGATCCTGACCTTTTCGGTCAGCGAAGAAGTGCGCTCGCGCCCCGACCAGGCGACGGTCGGTGCCGGTGTCACCACAACCGCGCCGACCGCGGTCGAGGCGATGCGCGCCAATGCCGCCGCGATGGACAAGCTGATCGCCGCCGCCAAGGCGCGCGGGATCAAGGCCGAGGACATCCAGACAAGCGGCATCAACCTGTCGCCGCAATATGACTATAACAACCGCACCGACAGCCAGCCGCCGCGTTTTCTGGGCTATCAGGTCAGCAACACGGTGCGTGCGACCACGGGCAAGATCGACGATATCGGCCCGCTGCTCGACGCGCTCGTCGCCGCCGGCGGCACCAATATCGAAGGGCCGTGGTTCGGGATGAAGGACGCCGACGCGCAGCTGGTCGGCGCGCGCGGCGCGGCGATCAAATCGGCCGAGGCCAAGGCGCAGGATTATGCGCGGCTTGCCGGCTTTCGCGGGGTCGAGCTGGTCTCGATCAGCGAAGGCAGCTTTGGCGGGCCGCAGCCGCCGATGCCCTATGCGCGCGGGCTGATGGCAGCCGAGGCGAAGGCGACGCCGGTCGAGCCGGGGCAGGTCGCGAACACGCTGACGCTGAATTTCCAGTATCGGCTGGTGCGGTAATTCTAACGAGGGGTCGGTGCAAATCGACCCCTATTTCCGTTCGTGTCGCGACACGAACGGGTTTTGAGATGGCCGTTAGCCCATTTCCCCCTCCGCCCACGGCCACGGCCGTTCGCGGAACCATTTGGTGATGATATATTTGCGGCCCTTGCGCACCTTCATCCCGTGGTGGAGCGTGTCGGGGTTGGCGGTGCCGTCGGGGCGCACGTTGTTCCACGCGAGCAGCTTGCCAACCTCGGGCTGGTGCATCTTGCCGGTGGCGAGGAAGCGCGTCGCGCCGCCCGCCGCCGGCTCGTTGAGATAGATCATCAGCGTCCAGCTTCGCTGGCCCGGGATCGCGCAATAGGTTTCCCAGTCGGCGCCGTGCGGGTCGAAATAGTCGGTGTGCGCCTTGAATTCCTGCCCGACGTCGTAACGCTGGCCCTGCATCGGCTCGCCATATTCGCGCGGGATGCCGGTGAGGTCGTGGAGCCGGTCGTTCACGCCGATCACCAGCGGGTCGCGGTGGTCGAGGTCGCACGTCGTGCTGGTACGAAACGCCTCGTCGCCGTTCGGGTCGGCGATCGTCGAAGGCCGCACGTCGCGGTCGATCTGCGCGATCAGCGCGGCGCAGGTTTCGGAGTCGAGGAAGCGTGACAGCATGAACTGTTGCAGCTTTGGCGTCGGCGCGCGGCGGATGCCGGGAACGGCGGCGAGCCGCTGCGCGGTGCGGTCGGCGCCCGATGTCGCCAAGTCGACGTGATCCTTGCCAGCCATGAGGCGGCTTTTAGTGGCTTGCGCGCGTGCGAACAATGCTTGACGAAGGGGGAGGGCGCGCCTATCGCCGCGCGCTGTCGCAGGCGGTTTCGCGCGGCGTGTGGCGACCATAGCTCAGTTGGTTAGAGCGCCGGTTTGTGGTACCGGAGGTCGCGGGTTCGAGCCCCGTTGGTCGCCCCATTACTTGATCGTTGCGCATATGCGGGATTTGGGGTGACTCTCCGCCCTTATTGGATTATTGCGTTTTGACGTAATTTTCTAATGCGAGGAGCCGCGCATGTCTGCTGTCTGGGATTTCGCCGATTTCGACGATCATGAGCATGTCCACATGTTCCGCGATCGTGCCAGCGGGCTGACCGCGGTCATCGCCGTCCATTCGACGCACCTCGGGCCGGGCGCGGGCGGTGTGCGCTACTGGCATTATCCGCAGCGCGCCGCCGCAATCACCGACGCGCTGCGCCTGTCGCGCGGGATGAGCTATAAAAATGCGATGGCGGGGCTGCCGATGGGCGGCGGCAAGGGCGTGATCCTGGCCGACGAGGGCGCCGCGAAGACCCCCGAACTGCTCGCGGCGTTCGGCCGCGCGGTCGAGTCGCTGGGCGGCGCCTATGTGACCGCCGAGGACGTCGGGATCAACGACGCCGACATGGTCGAAATCGCCAAACATACGAAGCATGTCAGCGGACTGCCGGTGGTGAGCGGCGCGGATGCCGGCGGCGATCCGGGGCCGTTCACCGCGCTGGGCGTCTATCTGGGCATCAAGGCGGCGATCCGTGAGGGCCTGAACACCGACAGTGCGAAGGATGTCCGCATCGCGATCCAGGGCGTCGGCAGCGTCGGCGGCGGCGTCGCGCGGCGGCTCGCGGCCGAGGGCGCCAAGCTGACCCTCGCCGACGTCAATCTGGCGCGCGCGAAGGCGCTCGCCGAGGAACTGGGCGCCGATCTTGCCGATTCGGCGGCGATCATGGAGGTCGAGGCCGATGTGCTGAGCCCCAATGCGCTCGGCGCGATCCTGACCGAGGCGAGCATCGCAAAGCTGCGCGTGCCGATCGTTGCGGGCGGCGCGAACAACCAGCTGGCGACCGCGCTCGACGGCCAGCGCGTCCACGACCGCGGGATCGTCTTTGCGCCCGATTATGTGATCAACGCGGGCGGCATCATCAACGTCGCGCTCGAATATCTGGGACAGGGTAACCGCGAAGAAGTCGAAAGCCGCATCCACCAGATCCCCGGCCGCCTCGCCGAAATCTGGGCCGAGAGCAAGACGAGCGGCACCCCCGCGTCGGTCGTCGCCGACCGCATGGCGCAGAAGCTGATCGGGCGGGGTTAGCTCGAAGATCGGACTGGCCGCTGGGACGCGCTGGATTGCTTCGCTTCGCTCGCAATGACGGAGATTCGCAAAGTTTCGTCATCGCGAGGAGCGAAGCGACGAAGCAATCCAGAGCGGTCATGCGCTCGCGGCAGGGCTGGCGCGCTCCGCCAATTCCGCTAAGCCAGCGCCTGATGAAACGGCATTTCTATCTGGTCGCAGGCTGGGCTTCGCTGGGTCTCGGCGCGATCGGCGCCTTCCTGCCGTTGCTGCCGACGGTGCCGTTCGTCATCCTCGCCGCCTTTTGTTTCGCGCGTTCGTCGCCGCGGCTTGAAAACTGGCTGCTGAACCACCCGCATTTCGGACATCATATCGTCGCGTGGCGCGAGAAGGGCGCGATCAGCCGCAAGGGCAAGATCGCCGCCACCGCCGCGTTCGCTGTCAGCATCGTCCTTGCCGCGATCCTGTCGCCCTGGCCGTGGGTGATGCTGCCGGTGGTGGCCGCCGTCGTGACGGGAAGCTGGATCTGGACGCGGCCTGAGGGGTGACTTTGCTGCGCGCCGCTGTGACAGCGGTGCGTCGAGCGCGCGGGGCAAATTGCTGGACCGGCCTGCGCGGCTCGCCTAAGGACGACGCGAAACCGATGCACGCCTATGCCAATCCGACCCGTTTCCTGGCGATCGCCAAGCCGCTGACGCCGTGGCTGCTCGGCGTCGGGCTGTTGCTTGTGCTCGCTGGCGCGTGGGCGGGGCTGGCGATGGTCCCCGGCGATTACAAGCAGGGCGAGACCGCGCGCATCCTTTACGTCCATGTTCCCTCGGCGTGGCTCGGCATGGGCGGCTGGACGTCGCTGGCGATCGCCGGGCTGGTGCAGCTCGTGTGGCGGCACCCGCTGTCGGGTATCGCGGCGCGCGCGATCGCGGTGCCGGGGATGCTGTTCACCGCGCTGTGCCTGGCGACCGGATCGATCTGGGGCCGCCCGACCTGGGGGACCTGGTGGGAATGGGACGGGCGGATGACGTCGATGCTCGTGCTGCTGTTCCTCTATGCCGGATTCATGGCGCTGACGAGCGGCGACGACGGGCAAAGGCAGGGCGGCTCGCTGTCGCGCGGCGCGGCGATCTATGCGCTGGTCGGCGCGATCAACATTCCGATCATCAACCGCAGCGTCGTCTGGTGGAACAGCCTGCATCAGGGGCCGAGCATCACGCTGCGCGGTTCGAGCATCGACGGCGCCTTGCTGTGGCCGCTGGGCTTGACCCTGTTCGGCTTTTCGCTGTTATTCGGCGCCCTGGTGTTGATGCGGATGCGGCGGATAATCGCCGACAACCGCGTCGCGGCGCGGCTGCGGCGACTGGCCGACGACGAGGGGGTCTGAACGTGACGGGGGTGATCAGCGGGGGCGGTCAATGGGCGTTCGTCGCCGCGGCCTATGGGCTGACGGCGGTGCTGACCGGCGCGGTGCTGTGGACGAACTGGCGCGCGATGAAAAAGGCCGAAAAGCGCAGCGACGCGCTGCGAAAGGATCGCAAGTGAAAGCCAAGCATCAACGGCTGGCCCTGGCGCTGGTCGCGCTGGGCGGCATTGCCGGCGCGGGCGTGCTTGCGGCGAGCGCGCTGCGCGACGAGGCGGCCTATTTTCGCACGCCCGCGGAAGTCGCGGGCGGCAAGGCCGCGGTCGGCGAAGCGATGCGGCTGGGCGGCATGGTCGCCAAGGGCAGCATCGCACGGCAGTCGGATGGCCTCACGATCCGCTTCGTCGCGACCGACGGCAAGGCGACGGTGCCGGTCGAATATAAGGGCATCGTCCCCGACCTGTTCGGCGAGGAGAGCGGCATGGTCGCCGACGGCCGGATGCGCGCCGACGGGACTTTTGTGGCGGACCGCATCCTTGCGAAGCATGACGAGCGTTATATGCCGCCGCAGATGGGTGAGATGCCGAAGAATATGAAGGCGCCGAAAAATGTGAAGGCGACGGCGTGGCCATGAGCTTCACTGCATTTCCGTCATTGCGAGCGGAGCGAAGCAATCTCCAGCTCGCGATCCTTCGTGCCGATAGCTGGAGTTTGCTTCGTCGCTTCGCTCCTCGCAATGACGGCCTGTGGTGTAAGGGCTTCGCCCGATGATCGCCGAGCTCGGCCTGGCCCTGTTGTGGATCGCCGCGGCGCTTGCGTGCCTGTCGCTCGTCGCGGGGATATTGTTCCTGCGCGGCGGGCCGAAGGATCTGGCGGCGCTGGTGCGCCCGGCGAGCGTTGCGCAGGGCGTGCTGACCGCAGCGGCGTTTGGCCTGCTGATCGCGCTGTTCGTGCGATCGGACATGTCGGTCGAACTGGTCGCGCGCAACAGCAACAGCCTGAAGCCGATGATCTTCAAGGTCGCGGGAACGTGGGGCAATCACGAAGGGTCGATGCTGCTGTGGCTGATGATCCTGTCGCTGTCGGGCGGACTGATCGCGATTTTCGAGAAACGGCTGCGCGAGGATACGCTGGTTGCGACGCTCGCGGCACAGGCCGCGCTGAGCCTCGGCTTCTTCGCTTTCCTGCTTTTTTCGTCGAACCCGTTCAAGCGCTTGCCGGTCGCGCCGCCCGACGGGCAGGGTTTGAATCCGCTGCTGCAGGACATCGGGCTCGCCTTCCACCCGCCGACGCTTTACGTCGGCTATGTCGGGTTGTCGGTGGCGTTCAGCTTTGCCGTGGGCGCACTGATCACGCGCGAAATCGGCCCGGCCTTCGCGCGCGCGATGCGGCCATGGGTGCTCGGCAGCTGGATTTTCCTCACGCTGGGGATCACGGCGGGCAGCTACTGGGCCTATTATGAGCTCGGCTGGGGTGGCTGGTGGTTCTGGGACCCGGTCGAGAATGTGTCGCTCGTGCCCTGGCTTGCCGGTGCGGCGTTGCTCCATTCGGTCGCGGTGACCGCGACGCGCAACGCGCTGCGCGCGTGGACGGTGATGCTGGCGGTGATCGGCTTTTCGATGTCGATGGTCGGGACCTTCATCGTGCGGTCGGGGCTGCTGACGAGCGTTCACAGCTTTGCCGTCGATCCCGAGCGCGGGACATTCCTGCTCGTCCTGATGGCGATCTATATCGGCGGCGCGCTGACCCTGTTCGCGCTGCGCGCCGGCAGCGTCGCCGAAGGCAAGAAATTCGCGCTGCTGAGCCGCGAAGGCTCGCTCGTCATCAACAACCTGCTGCTCACGACGATCCTCGCGCTCGTGCTTTTGGGGACGCTCTATCCGATCGTCGCCGAGGCGATGGGCGAGAAGATTTCGGTCGGGCCGCCCTATTACAACAAGGTTGCGGGGCCGCTCGCGCTGATCCTCTGCCTCGTCATGGTGGCGGGACCGCTCCTGAGCTGGCGCAAGGACGACGGGAAGCGGCTGTGGTCGCGGCTGCCGCTGGCGGTGTTCGCAGGGGCGGCGGTGCTGTTCGGGCTCGTGCTGTTCGGCGGCAAGGTCGGCATATTGCCGCTGCTCGGCATGACGGTCGCGGGCGTCGTCGCGGTCGCGAGCCTCGCGCCCTTGTGGGGACGCAACCTCCGCCGCACGCCGCTGCCGACCTGGGGCATGGTCGTCGCGCATTTCGGCGTCGCGGTCTGCCTTGCGGGCATGGGCGCCGAAAGCGCCTTCATCAAGGAGCGGCTGGTCGCGGCGGCGCCCGGCGACGACATCCGGATCGGCGATTTTTCGGTGAAGTTCGCCGGGGTGAAGCCCGTCGCGGGGCCCAATTATACCGCGATCGAGGGCACGCTGGTTGCGACCACCGCGTCGGGAAGCCGCTTCACGATGCGTCCTGAGGCGCGGACATTTCCGGGGTTGATGGGCACCGCGCCGACCGAGACGAACGAAGCGGCGCTGCTCACGCGGCCTGGCGGACAGCTTTATGCGGTGCTCGGCCAGCCGGTGACGAGCGATGAGGGCCGCGCCGACCGCTACCAGATCCGCCTGTGGTGGAAACCTTTGGTGTGGTGGATCTGGCTCGGCGGCGCGCTGATCGCGATCGGCGCGACGCTGTCTTTGCTCGGCCGCGCGCAGTTGCTCGCCATCTGGCGCTCGCGCCGCCACCGCAAGTCACAGGAGCGTTTTGCGCCATGAAGAATCGCTGGGTCCTTTTTGTGCCATTGGCGGTCATGGGGCTGTTGTTCGGTGCCTTCATCTATCGGCTGACGACGCCCGCCGAGACGCTGATCCAGTCGCAGTGGATCGACAAGCCGATGCCCTTGTTCGACCTGCCGCCCGCGACCGCCGGGGTCGAGGGGCTGAAGAGCAGCCAGCTCGCCGACGGCAAGCCGCGGCTGGTCAATGTGTTCGCGAGCTGGTGCATCCCGTGCCGCGCCGAGGCGCCGCAGCTCGAGGCGCTGAAAGCCGCCGGGGTCCCGATCGACGGCATCGCGATCCGCGACCGGCCCGATGATGTCGCGATGTTCCTCAATGAATATGGCAATCCGTTCGACCGCATCGGGTCCGACATGCAAAGCAGCGTGCAGATCGCGCTGGGATCCTCGGGCGTGCCCGAAACCTTCCTGATCGATGGCAAGGGCATCATCCGCGAGCAGATCCAGGGCGTGATCCTGGCGGATCAAGTGCCCGAAATCGTCACCAAGATCGAGGCGATGAAGTGAGGTTGCGGCTGATCCTGTTCTGCCTGCTTGGCGCGTTCACGCTGCCGCTGGCGGCGCAGGACCGTTTGCCGCCGGCGCCCTATGCCTATCAGCAGCTCAACGATCCGGCCAAGGAGGCGCGCGCCAAGGCGTTGATGGAGGAACTGCGCTGCCTCGTCTGTCAGGGGCAGTCGATCGCCGATTCGGACGCACCGCTCGCGGGCGACATGCGGCACGAGGTGCGCAGCAAGATCGCGGCGGGCGAGAGCCCCGACGCGATCAAGGCCTGGCTCGTCGCGCGCTATGGCAATTGGGTAAGCTATGATCCGCCCTTCGACGGGGCGACGGCGCTCCTGTGGCTGGGGCCGCTGCTGTTCCTCGCGGTGGGCGGATGGCTGGCGTTCGGCCGGTTCCGGCGCGGCGCGAGCGACGGGGACGATATCGCATGATCTGGCTGTGGGTCCTCCTTTCCGCGGCGGCGACGATCGGCGGGATTTTGTGGCTCGGCAAGCTGCCCGCGGCGGCGCGGCCGCTCGCCGGGGCGGCGGTGATGCTCGGGCTCGCGGGTTATGCGTTGCAGGGCAGCCCGTCGCTGCCGGGCAAGCCGGTCGCGGCGCCCGAGGAACCCGAAGGCTTTGGCGAGGCGCTGACCGACCAGCGGCAGGGGATGGCCGAACGTTTCGGCCCCGCGGCGCAGTGGCTCGGCATGTCCGACGGTTTCGCGCGTACGGGCAAGACCGAGCTTGCGGCAAAGACTCTGGAGAAGGGGCTCGAAAAATATCCCGACAATGTCGACCTGTGGGTCGGGCTTGGCAATGCGCTCGCGTCGCACGGCGGAGGGATGATGTCGCCGGCGGCGGCGCTGGCGTTCGACGAAGCGGCAAAGCGCGATCCGTCGCATCCTGCACCGCCCTTCTTCGCGGGGCTGGCGCTGGCGCAGGGCGGCGACCTGAAGGGCGCCGAGGCCGTATGGAGCGAGCTTCTCGCGCGCAGCCCGGCCGATGCGCCGTGGCGACCCGATCTCGAAATGCGGCTGGCGCAGATACGGCAGGCGCTGGGGCCGCGGTTGCCGGGTGAAGCGGCCGATGTATCGCCCGGGGGCGTCCCAAATTGAAACCTATTCCTGAAGCGCCGGCTCGTCTAAAGGCGCGCGATGACTGCTGAGTCGCAACAGGCGGCCGGCGGCGCTTCGGGCGTCGCCCCCACTGCCGCCAACACCGGCCATTATGGCCACGGCCATCAGGGCGACGGCAAGCTGAAGCTCGCCGTCGGTGCGGTCGGCGTCGTGTTCGGCGACATCGGGACGAGTCCGCTTTACGCGTTCCGCGAAACCTTTGCCGGCCATCACCCGATCGAGCCCGACCGGCTGCACATCTATGGCGTGCTCAGCCTTGTCTTCTGGTCGATGATGCTCGTCGTCACCTTCAAATATGTGCTGACGATCATGAAGGCCGACAACAAGGGCGAGGGGGGCAGCCTGGCGCTGCTCGCGCTGATCAGCCGGTCGTCGGGCGAAAAGCGCTGGACCTGGCCGATCATCCTGCTCGGCGTATTCGCAACCGCGCTTTTCTATGGCGACAGCATGATCACCCCGGCGATGTCGGTGCTCTCGGCGACCGAGGGGCTGCGCTATATCAACCCGGGGTTCGCTCCCTATATCGTGCCGATTGCGCTTGCGATCCTGATCGGGCTGTTCGCGATCCAGTCGCGCGGAACGGCCAAGGTCGGCGCGCTGTTCGGGCCGATCATGCTGCTCTATTTCCTGACGCTGGCCGGGCTGGGCGTCATGCACATAGCCGAAAATCCGTGGATCATCGTCGAGACGATCAATCCGTTGAACGCGCTGCGCTTTTTCTATGTCGATGGGTTTACCGCCTTTATCGCGCTGGGCGCGGTGGTGCTCGCGGTGACGGGCGCCGAGGCGCTCTATGCCGACATGGGGCATTTCGGGCGCGGGCCGATTGGACTGAGCTGGCTGGCCTTCGTCCTGCCCGCGCTGATGCTCAACTATATGGGGCAGGGGGCGATGGTCCTTGCCGCCGAAGCGGGGCCGCGCGCCGATCTGATTTCCGATCCGTTTTTCCAGATGATGCCGCAATATCTTGAAGTGCCGGTCGTCATCCTTGCGCTGCTGGCGACGATCATCGCGAGCCAGGCGGTGATTTCGGGCGCCTTTTCGCTGACCCAGCAGGCGATCCAGCTTGGTTTCATGCCGCGCCTGCGCGTCGAGCATACCAGCGCGTCGGCGGCGGGGCAGATCTATATTCCGGTGGTCAACTGGGGGCTGATGGTGATGGTCATCATCCTCGTCCTTTTCTTCGGGTCGTCGAGCAACCTTGCCGCGGCCTATGGCATCGCCGTGACGGGAGCGATGTTCATCGACACCTGCCTGCTCAGCGTCGTGCTTTTCACGCTGTGGAAATGGCCGGCCTGGAAGGCGCTGCCGGTGCTGGCGGTCTTTTTCATCGTCGACATCGCCTATTTCGGCGCCAACCTGATCAAGGTACCCGACGGCGGCTGGGTGCCGCTCGCGATCGGGCTGACGATCTTTACCATGCTGACGACCTGGTCGCGCGGGCGCAAGCTGATGCAGCAGGAAATGGCCGAAGGCGCGATGCCGATCCCGGTGTTCGTAAAGTCGGCCGCGAACAGCGCGACGCGGGTGCCGGGCACCGCGGTGTTCATGACGTCGAGCAGCGACGGCGTGCCGCATGCGCTGCTCCACAACCTCAAGCACAACAAGGTGCTGCACCAGCGGATCATCCTGCTGACGATCAAGATCGCCGACGTGCCGTTCGTGCGCGAGGAAAATCACTGCGCGCTAGAGGATCTGGGACAGGGGTTCCACCGGCTGATTCTGAATTATGGCTTTATGCAGCCCGTCGATGTTCCCGACGCGCTCAAACGCGTCACCAGTTGCGGCGGCGAATTCAAGATGCTGGAAACCAGCTTTTTCCTGTCGCGGCAGACCTTGATCGCCGCGAGCAAGCCGGGGATGCCGATCTGGCGCGAGAAACTCTTCGCATGGATGCTGCGCAATTCGGAAAGCGCGATGGAATATTTCCGCCTGCCAACCAATCGCGTCGTCGAGCTGGGAAGCCAGGTCGCCATCTGACGCGGCTAGGCGAGGCGTCGGGCAAGGTTAACTTTCGGACATATTCGAATAAGCGTTTGAACATCGGGGCCAGTCTTGCAATCTAGCGGGGACCCACAAAGATCGACCCGCTATGGATGCCGGCAATCGTGACGCTTTGATCCTGCCCGTTCCCCCGGAACCCTTTGCGCTGATCGTCGGCGCCGCGATGCAGGGTGGGCCGGACGACGTGCTGGAAAGGGCGCTCCGCCACATGGGACTTCGGCCCGAGCGCGTGCCGGACCACGATTCCGACATGGCCGCGCAGATCGCACCGCCACGATTTCGCCTGACCTTCGGTTCCATATCGATATTGGCGGGCCGGGCGGATGACAGGGCGCTCGATCTCGCCGATCCTGCCGATCCGTCGACCAGCCTGCTCGCCGCCAGCCTGCCGCGCGACTGGCGCGACAGCGGCCGATGCTGGCTGTTCATACCCGAAGGCGGCGGCGAAACCGGGCATTCTCCCGGCCAGGCTTCGCGGATGCGCGAATTTTTCAAGATGATGGTTCTGCTCATCGACCTGTTCGATGCGAGCCATCTTTTCTGGTCACCCGCCAGGCTGTGGTCCGACGCCCAGCAGTTTCGCACCGCGATCGCCGAAATGCTGGCGAGCGGGATGCCGCCGGTGCTGCACCTGATTGCGTTTCGCCGCAGCGACACCGGCGAAGCTGCGATCATGCGGACGCGCGGGCTGACGCTTTTCGCGGGGCAGGAGCTGGAAGCGCTTGTCCCGAAGGGCTGGACGGTCGCCGAAATGGTCCGGCGCCTGTCGCGGTTGGCGCTCGACATGATGCTCAACGGCCCGGTTCTGGGCGCGCGCACGACGCGCGGCCTCGCGGCCGGCGAATGGATCGGATTGACGCCGGGACCGGTAACCGGAAACCGCCAGCCGACCGTCGTCGTCGAATTCGGTCGCGGCGATTGACGCGGCGCGGCGGTTGGCAGGGCGCGCCGCCGCCGCGAACCGGTTTCCAGCGCCATCACCTGATCCCGATCGCCTTGCTGCACCGACCGCAGATGGGGGCTATGTTCGACCAGCTCCATGCCGAGGGCTTCGCGCTCCAGCATTTCGCGCGCAACGGATTGATGCTGCCGGCATCGGAACCCGCCGCGCTTTCGCTGGGTCACGCGCTGCATCGCGGGCCGCACCGGGGCTACAGCGATGTCGTCACCGCCCGGGTCGAGCGCATCCGCGCGCATTTCGCGGCGCAGGCCGCCGTCGATATGCGGATCGCGCGGCGAGTGGCGGTAATGCGCCTGCGCCTGCTCCAGGACACCACGCGCCGCGCGCTGACCGACCGGCATGGTGCGGGCTTCTGGCTTAACCGGCGCGATCCGATGCGGCTGTTCGTCGACCGCCCCTATCTCGACGAGGCAATCGACAAGCTGTTCGGCGAGTGAAGGATGGTGTGGAGTTTCGAACTACCCACCCAAAGCCGGCATTGGCCAACGGCCTGGCAGCGCGGGTTTAAAGCCGCACCTTCGCTTCGAGTTCGCGGCGGGCGGCGAGATATTGTTCCTCGAGTTCGGCGACGAATTCGGCGACCGGCCGGACCGCGGTGACCGGGCCGATGCCCTGGCCCGAGCCCCAGATATCCTTCCACGCCTTTGCCTTGGTGTTGCCGCCCGAGCCGAAGTTCATCGTCTTCAAATCACCCTCGGGCAGATTGTCGGGATCCATCCCCGCCGAAACGATCGACTGGCGCAGATAATTGCCGTGGACGCCGGTGAACAGGTTCGAATAGACGATGTCGGCGGCGCGGCCTTCGACGATGCCGTTCTTGTAACCATCCTCGGCATTGGCTTCGGACGTCGCGATGAAGGCGCTGCCGATATAGGCGAGGTCGGCGCCGCACGCCTGCGCGGCGAGCACCGAGCGACCGTGGCCGATCGCGCCCGACAGGGCGACGGGGCCATCGAACCATTCGCGGATCTCCTGAACGAGCGCGAAGGGCGACTGGCGACCGGCGTGGCCGCCGGCGCCCGCCGCGACGGGGATCAGGCCGTCGGCGCCCTTTTCGACCGCCTTGCGCGCGAAGCGGTCGTCGATGACATCGTGCAGCGTGATGCCGCCCCAGCCGTGCACGGCCTGGTTGAGTTCCTCGCGCGCGCCCAATGAGGTGATCGTGATCGGCACCTTCCACTTGGCGCAGGTCGCGATGTCCGCCTCGAGCCGGTCGTTCGATTTATGGACGATCTGGTTGACCGCATAGGGCGCCGAAAGCCGGTCGGGATTGTCGCGGTCCCACGCCGCCAGTTCCTCGGTGATCCGGTGCAGCCATTCGTCGAGCAGCGACTGCGGCCGCGCGTTGAGTGCCGGGAAACTGCCGACGACGCCCGCCTTGCACTGCGCGATGACGAGCTCGGGGCCCGATACGATGAACAGCGGCGAGCCGATGACGGGCAGGCGAAGACGGTCGAAAATCGGGGGAAGGGCCATGAATCAAACTCTCCGGTTGCTTTATGCAACTGACCTTAACGTAAACGGAAGGCTGCGCAAGATGTTCAGTCGAAGGCGGGGCCCTTGAGCTCGACGATATTGCCTTCGGGGTCGCGGATGTAGATCGACGGCCCTTCGCCTTCGGCGCCGTAGCGGGGCCCCGCCTGCTCGATCGCGATATCATGGCGGGCAAGATGGGCGCGGATGGCCGGTTCGTCGAACGGGGTGATCGCGATCGCGAAATGGTCGAGGTTGCGGCCTTCGGTACCCGGCGCCGCGCCGCCCATCGCGCCCAGTTTGCCGTCGACGGTCACGAGGTCGATCAGCGAAGCGCCCGCGCGCAATTGATAGAGGCCGATTTCGGCCTGCGTGCGCTCGTCGGTGCAGCCGAGAACATCCTGGTAAAAGCGGGCCATGCGGTCGAGATCGACGACGCGAAGGACCACATGGTCGATCGTGCGAAGGGTAAAGGGGGGTGTATCCACGGCGGTCGCTCCTCGAAATTCCATGCTCGGATGAAGGTTTGTAATTGATGCATGGAGCGGCTGTCCATCGACCGGTGACGGAGGTTGGTCCGGTGGCGGTTGCGATCCCCGACCGGGCGCGACAAAGTCGGGCGATGCAGTTGCTCCAGCCCAGCCTGTTGCCCGCCGCGGCCGACATAGCGCGTCATCGTCATCGCGAACCCTATGCTACGGTCGTGCTGGCGGGTGGCTATGAGGAAGCCGGCGATGCCGGGCGTATCGCCGTGCGCGAAGGCGAAGTGCTACTCCACGGCCCCTTTTCGGCACACCGCGACCGGATCTCGGCGAAGCGGACGGCGGTGCTCGATCTGCCGCTGCCGTTCGATGGCCGCGACTGGCCGGCCCATGCGCAGATCGCCGATCCCGACCGGATCGTCCGGCTGGCCGAACGCGATCCGGTCGAGGCGGTCGCGGCATTGCTCGACGGGCTCGCGTCCGTAGCGGCGGTCGAAGAGGATGATTTGCCCGACCAGTTGTCCGTCGCGCTGCGGGCATCGGCATCGCCGCGGATCGGCCAATGGGCTGCGGTGCGCGGCCGGTCGCGCGAGCATGTGTCGCGCAGCTTCGAGAAACTCTATGGCGTGTCGCCCGCCGCCTATCGCGCCGACTGCCAGGCGAAGCGGGCCTGGCGGATGATCGTTGCGAGCGACGAGAATCTTGCCGGGATCGCGGTGGAGGCGGGCTATGCCGACCAGGCGCATATGACGCGGGCGGTGACGAGGCTGACCGGGATGCCGCCACGGTGGTGGCGGTTGGCCCGGATGACAGTTTAGGGGTGGGAAGCGGACATTGCACCCGATACTGGAAAGTTGCATGCAGGGGCGATGGGATGGTCAAGTATCGCGCAGGATTTCGAGCCCGACGGTGGATTACGGGATATCTACATTCTTAATGCATCACTCCCGGTGTGGGCGAATGTGTGGTCACTGTTGACAGCCGATCCGGATTTGCTGGAATTCTGGATCGATGGCGATCGAACCGATCCACCGAGCGATCTGCAAGAGATATTCGAGCGCCGGCCATTCCACGGATTCTTGGCAACATATCGGCTGGGAACAATGGGTCTGAACTGCCATTTCTTCGGGGCAGACGAAGTGGAATTTGATCTTGATCCACAAGAGGTTCGTTCTGCTGCTGACGGTGAATTGCTCGAACGGTTTCTCACGCAAATGGGGCGTGCCACTTCTCGGGAGGTCATTCTCACTCCTGAAAATCAGAGGGATTCCGCCATTGCGCGATATGACCCTGCCACCGATCGCGTAACCTGGTCGAGCGCCCGCTAGGAACGACCGCCTTCGGCCGAAACCCGTCAAAGGTCACATTTGTTCAAGAAGCGGGCCGAACCCGCGCGCTAGGCGGGTCGCATGACAAGTCTCTCCCCTGCTTCGCCGCGCCCGTTTGTGGCGCTTTCCGGTTTTCGCTTTCGCCTGTGGCCGATCCTGGTCGCCGCGGTGCTGATGCAGGCCATCCTCGAACTCGGGCGCATCGCGGCGCGTGAACTTTATTTTGCCGGGGCGCCGCTTTGGGACGGCTATATCTCGGCCTTTCTGCTGACAGCGATCGCGTTCCAGGCGCTGCTCGGGCTCGCCGCCATCCTCGTCATGCGCCGGGTGCTGCCCGCCGCCGACCCGCATCTGCGCTGGCCGCCGGGCGCGAGCTACGTCGGGATCGCGATAGCGATCGGCATCGGCATGGGGCTGGTGATGCTCGTTGCCGACTATTGGCCCGCGCTTGCGGCGCAGACAGCGCCGAACCTGAGCTATTCGAAGGCGCCGCTCGATTCGGCGGGCTATCTGCTCGGCATGATCACGACGGGGCTGGCGGAGGAGACGATCTTTCGGGGGCTGCTTGTCGGGATGCTCGTCGTGCTGGTGCCGGGGCGGCTGCGGATCGGGGCGCTCGACCTGCCGGTCGCGGCCTATCTGGTCGCGCTGATGTTCGGGCTGGCGCACTGGAAATCCTTTACCGTCGATCCCTTCTATCAGGCGATGGCGCAGCAGATTTACGCCTTTGTCTGGGGCCTCATCTATGTCTGGCTGATGGAGCGGTCGCGCAGCCTGCTCGCCCCGATCGTCGCGCACGGGCTGGGCAATTTCACCGAGGTCGCAATCGTGATCGCGCTCAACGCGCTGTGGGCCTGACGCGCGATAGGGCGGCCGTTGGCCGCCCTTGCATCGTCGTCAGGCAGGTCAGGCGGCGATCGGCCGCCGGCTGGCCTTGACCGCGACATATCCGAAGAGGATCGCGGCGAGGAGGAGCGCACCCTGCGCGGCGGCAAACGGCGGTTCGGTGCCGTTCGGGGCGAGCGCGTTCAGTGCGGGCACTTTCAGGAAGGACTGCACCACGAGCACGAAGAGGTTGAGGTAGAGCGCGGCGGTCGCGCTCACCGCATAGACCGTCGCGGCGCGCCCCGCGAGCTTGCGGCCGTAATAGGCGGCAAAGCTCGCGACGAGGATCAGCGTCGAGAGGATGCCCACGCCGAGCGCCGGGGTGAAGGCGACGATCGGGAACAGGAAGCCGGTAAGGCTGGTCAGCAGCGTCGCCCAGAGGAAGATGTCGGTGGTGCGGCGGAGGAGGCGCCCGCGCGCGAAGGCGGGGAGGGCGATGAGGCCCGCACCGATGCCGATCAGGCTGATCGCGACGTGCAGGGCGGTGAACTGCGATATGGTGAGGCCGAGGATCATGGTCTTACTCTCTTGTTGAGCGGGCGACGGCATCGCCGCCGCCCGCCGGGTCGATCAGCTGTTGATGAAGTCGAGGAGGTCGGCGTTGAAGCGGTCCTGCTCGGTGACGGTGAGGCCGTGGCTGCCGCCTTCATAGACCTTGAGCACAGCCTGCTTGACGATCTTGACGGTCGAGAGCGCCGCGGCGCCGATCGGCACGATCTGGTCGTCGTCGCCGTGGAGGACGAGGGTCGGCTTGTCGAACTTCTTCAAATCCTCGTTGAAGTCGCTTTCCGAAAAGGCTCGAATGCTGTCGAGCAGGCCCTTGAGGCCGCCGTTCATGCCCTGCCGCACGAATTCGTCGCGCACCGCTTCCGAAACCGCCGCGCCGTCGCGGTTATAGCCGTAGAAGGGGATCGTCAGATCCTTGAAGAATTGCGGGCGGTTGTCGAACGTGCCCTTGCGGATGCCGTCGAAGACGTCGAGCGGCAGGCCGTCGGGATTGGCTTCGGTCTTGAGCATCAGCGGGGGGACTGCGCCGATCAGCGCGACCTTGGCGACGCGGGCGGTGCCGTGGCGGCCGATATAGCGGGTGACTTCGCCGCCGCCGGTCGAGTGGCCGACGAGGATGACGTCTTTCAGGTCGAGCTGTTCGATCAGTTCGGCAAGGTCGTCGGCATACTGGTCCATATTGTTATTGTCCCAGACCTGGTCCGAACGGCCGTGGCTGCGGCGGTCGTGGGCGATGGTGCGAAAGCCCTGGCTTGCGAAGAAGACCATCTGCGCGTCCCAGGCGTCAGACGACAGCGGCCAGCCATGCGAGAAGACGATCGGCTGTCCGTCCTTCGGACCCCAGTCCTTGAAGAAGATGTTGGTGCCGTCCTTGGTGGTGATGGTGGTCATGATATTTGCCTTTCAGTCTGGAGGGCGGGGTGTCCGTCCCGATGAAACAGGAGATAGGCTTGGACGCGCTTGCGCGGGATTGGCGGATACGACATTATGCGGTCCGATTCCGACAAAGGAGCCGATATGCCGAGATTGAAGGTGCCCGACGCCGCGAATGTGCCGCTGATCGAGGTCGGGATGATGACCTATCCCGACTGCCAGATGGGCATGGTGCACGGCATCACCGACCTGTTCGACGTCGCAGGGCGCTTCGCGGTCGATCATGGGCGGTCGCCGATCCGTGCCAGCCACTGGCGCTTGCAGAATGGCGGGGGTTTTGCGCGCTTTTACGACAGCCATCCCGACGAGCCGCCGGGCAATTCGCCCGCGGTGCTGATCGCGCCGGGGAGCCTGCACAAGCTGCTCGAACCGGGCGAGGTCGAACCCTATGCGCGCTGGCTGCTCGACCGGCACGCGCATGGCGCGGTGCTGGCGTCGAATTGCGGCGGCGCCTTCGCGCTCGCCGCGACGGGGTTGCTGAGCGGCCGGCCGGCGACGACGCACTGGTTTTTTGCCGAGGAGTTCCGGAGCCGCTTTCCCGACGTGCGGCTGGAGGCCGACCGGATGGTGATCGACGATGGCGATATCGTCACCGCGGGCGGGCTGATGGCGTGGACCGACCTGGGGCTGCGTATCGTCGAGCGATTGCTCGGGCCGACGGTGATGATGGAGACGGCGCGCTTTCTGCTGATCGATCCGTCGGGGCGCGAACAGAAGAATTACGCGAGCTTCGCGCCCAAGCTGACCCATGGCGACGAGGCGATTTTGAAGGTGCAGCACTGGTTGCAGGCGCGCGGGGCCGGGGCGGTCGCTGTCGCCGATATGGCGCGCGAGGCGGGGATGGAGGAGCGCACCTTCCAGCGGCGCTTCAAGGCCGCGACGGGAATGACCCCGGTCGAATATGTCCAGCACCTGCGCGTCGGCAAGGCGCGCGAGCTGCTGGAGTTCACGCGGCGCACGGTCGACCAGATCGCGTGGAGCGTGGGGTATGAGGATGCGGCGGCCTTCCGCAAATTGTTCCACCGCCTGATCGGCCTGTCGCCGCACGAATATCGGCAGCGTTTTTCGACGCCGCAGTCGCTGGCGGAGGTCGCCTGAAATTTTTTTCCGGCTCGTGTCGATTTGACGATGGCTCGTTCGTCGTCTGGATAGGAGCCGCTGTTGGCCCGACAAAAGGAGACGGAAAATGCGTGTGATGGTTTTTGTGAAAGCGACCGACGACAGCGAACAGGGTCTGCCCCCGACCGAGGAAATGACCGAAATGTTCGAGGCGATGGGCAAGTTCAACGAGGAACTGGTCAATGCCGGGGTGATGGTCGCGGGCGACGGGCTGAAGCCCTCGTCGTTCGGCAAGCGGATCCACTTCGACGGCGCGAACCGCACGGTGATCGACGGCCCCTTCGCCGAAGCGCGCGAGCTGGTCGCGGGTTACTGGATCTGGGAAGTCAAGGACATGGACGAAGCGGTCGCCTGGGCGAAGCGTTGCCCCAATCCGATGCGCGGGCCGAGCGATCTGGAGATCCGTCCCTTTTATGAAATGGAAGATTTCGGCGATGCGGTGACGCCCGAAATCGCGGCGCACGAACAGGGGCTGCGCGACAGGCTGGCCGGCGAATAAGCTGCCATGTCCGCCGCCCGCCTTGCCTTGGCGCCCGCTTTCGCGGACAAGGCGCGGATGGCGGCGGACCCCACCCACAGGGCGATCGAGGCGGTATTCCGGATCGAGCGCGCACGGCTGATCGGCGCGCTCGCACGGATGACGCGCGACCTCGACCGCGCCGAGGAACTGGCGCAGGAGGCGCTGCTGATCGCGCTGACCGAATGGCCGAAGGGCGGGGTGCCCGATAATCCGGGCGCCTGGCTGACCGCCGCGGCGAAACGGCGGTTGATCGACGGCGCGCGGCACCGGTCGATGCGGGAGCGGAAACATGCCCAAATCGCTCGCGAACTCGACGCGAAATACGACATGAGCGCCGAGGCCCTCGAGGCGGCGCTCGACGATCCGCTGGGCGACGAACTGCTCGGGCTGATTTTCGCGGCGTGCCATCCGGTGATTACGTCCGAGGCGCGTGCCGCGCTGACGCTGCGGCTGGTCGGCGGGCTGACGGTCGAGGAGATCGCGCGGGCGTTCCTGTCGAACGAGGCCGCGATCGCGGCGCGGATCACGCGGGCTAAGAAGGCGATCGGCAAGGCGGGGGTCGCTTTTGAAGTGCCGCGCGGCGCCGAACTCAACGCCCGGCTGCCATCGGTGCTCGAGATCGTCTATCTGATCTTCAACGAAGGCTATGCCGCCACCACGGGGGCGTCGCTTGTCCGGCGGCCGCTCTGCGCCGAGGCGCAGCGGCTGGGGCGCATCCTCGCCGGATTGATGCCCGAACAGCCCGAGGTGCTCGGCCTGCTCGCACTGATGGAAATTCAGGCGTCGCGATTGGCCGCGCGTTCCGGGCCCGACGGGCGCTTCGTCCCGCTGACCGAACAGAATCGCGCGCGCTGGGACCAGCTGCTGATCCGTCGCGGGCTGAATGCGCTTGATCGGGCTGAGGCATTGGGCGGTTCGGATGGCCCCTATGCACTTCAGGCGGCGCTCGCGGCATGCCACGCGCGGGCGCGCACCGCGGAGGCGACCGACTGGCGGCGCATTGCGGGCCTCTATGACCGGCTGGGGCAGGTGATGCCGTCGCCGGTGGTCGAGCTGAACCGCGCGGTCGCGCACAGCATGGCCTTCGGCCCCGAGGCGGGGTTGCGGCTGGTCGATGAAATCGCCGACGCGGCGATGCTGCGCAACTATGCCCCGCTTCCCGCCGCGCGCGGCGATTTTCTGTTTCGCGCCGGACGGCACCGTGAGGCCAGGGCGGCGTTCGAGGCGGCGGCGGCACTGACGGGCAATGAGCGCGAGCGCGATTTCCTGTTGGGCCGCGCGGCGGCATGCGGCGGATGACCGCGATGCGTATCGAAACGATCGGCACCGAGGCGCAGCCGCTGGTCGTGCTCGATGATTTCGCGCCCGACCCCAACGCCTTGCGAAGCTTCGCGGCGACGGCCGAATTCACCCCGGCGCGCAACCATTTTCCGGGCGTGCGCGCCGACCTTCCCGAAACCTATCTCGCGACGCAGCTTCCGCTTATCGCCGCCGCGGCGGCCCAGGCCTTTGGTCGCACCGGCCCGGTCAGCGTCGTCGATGCGAGTTTTTCGATCGTGTCGACCCCGCCCGACGAGCTGACGATCCCGCAGCGTCTGCCGCATGTCGATGCCTTCACCGCGGACCGTATCGCGCTCGTCCATTATCTGTCGCCACAAGGCGGCGATGGCACCGCATTCTTCCGTCACCGGGCGACGGGGTTCGAGAGGATCGACGAGGCACGGCGCGAGCTGTTCTTTCACCACCTCGAACTGGCGATGCGCCATGGCGGGGTTCCGCCGCCGGCCTATATGCTGGGCGACACGTCGCTGTTCGAATCTGTCCATATCGAGCATGCGCGCTATAATCGCGCATTGCTTTATCGCAGCTGGAACATTCACAGCGGGGCAATTTCGGCGGCCACCACGCTTTCTCCCGATCCGATCGAGGGGCGGCTGACGGTGACTGCCTTCCTGTCGATCGGCTGATCGGCGCCTGTCGCAAATTTCCAACGGTCCTTCGCCGAAAATCGTCCGATGTTCCGGAACGGGACAACGGCCCGTCGCACTTCGGTGTAGGTGCGACGACGAACACTCTAGGAGCGCCCGCGCTTTCCCATTTGCAACCGGACAACAAACCCGTGGCTTTCCCGACACGCATCCCGATTTCCGCCGCGCTTCTCGCGATCGCGTTGACCCCGCCACTCGCCGCGCAGACGGCGACGATAACGGGCATCGACGCGCTTCGCGAATGGAACCTCGTCGTGCTCGGCAACCTCGAATCCTCGTCCGAGGTCGAGGGGCGGACCTTCGTCGGCGGCAATCTGACGGGCAATTCGTCCAATTACGGCATCCGCGCCTTGGCGTCGCCGAACGGCCAGCCGGGGCTGACCGTCGTCGGCAACGTCAACGGAAGCCACAAGAACCTCAACAACGGGTCGGGAGCGGTCGTCGGCGGCAATGTGACGAGCGGTTTCAACCTCAACGGACCGAACCAGACGGTGAAGGTCGGCGGGATGATCCGCAACACCAACGTCAACCAGAATATGGTCGTCGCGAACCTCGACGCGACGAACCCGGCGTTCGGGCTGGGGCTGCAGCAGCAGAAGGCCGACCTCAAGAGCAGCCTCGGCAGCCTGTCGTTCGACATGGGCACGCTGGCGGCGACCAGTCGGATGACGGTGCAGGGCAATCGGGGCGTTTTCAACGCGCAGCCGAATGCGCAGGGGCTCGCGGTGTTCAACATCGCCGCCGCCGACCTCGACAGGATCGGCGAGATTCAATTCGACCTGGGCGGCGCCGACACCGCGATCGTCAACGTCAGCGGCCGGACCGCCACGCTCAACGACAATTTCCTCGGCGGCACGAACAACCTTGGCGAGCGGGTGATCTGGAATTTTCCCGACGCCGAGGAACTGACGCTGACGACCGCGTGGGGCGGTTCGGTGCTCGCGCCGCTCGCCGACGCCGAGACGCGCAATTATATCCAGGGGTCGGGGGTGTTCGGCAACCTCAGGCAGAACGGCGAAATGCACATCGGCACCTTCAAGGGCGGCTATGTGACCCCGCCGTCGGGCGGCACATCGACCGGCGGCGACAGCTCGACGGGGGGATCGTCGGGCGGCGGTTCGTCCGGCGGCGACGCGATTCCGGTTCCCGAGCCGGGGATGTTCGGCCTGTTCGGGCTGGGTGTCGCCGGGTTGATCCTTTGGCAACGTCGCCGCGCGCGTCGGGGCGAGCGATAACCGTCAAGTCGTTTGTCGATTTGAACCGGCCGCTCGTCGAAGGTGAGGGCGGGCCGAGGTGCGACTTATGACAATGAAATAACGTATCTTTTTATGGGCATCGCGGCGTTCCGGCGTGATGATCCGATCGCGCTTGCGCGCCGACAGGAGGTAACTCACCCGCCAAATCTCGCCCGGCGGCGGTCATGGCTCGACGGGCCGATGCGACCGCCCCCTTCGTTTCCCCCACCGAAGGCTCTCCCCCATGAAATTCCCCCATGCCACATCCATCGGGCAAGGCGACGGCGGCTGCGACTGCCTGCCGCGCCCCGACTCCGTTGCCGACGTCCGCCCCCTGACCGCTTTCGTCCTCAGATATCGCGACGCCTGGTTCGGGATGGAGAAGCGCGTCGCGTTCGAGGCCGAGGATGTCGCCGCGGCGCTGGCGATGATGGATCGCGAGCCGATCGGCGAATGGGCCGAATTGTCGAGTGGGGGCGAGGTGATTTGCCGGCGCGGGTTTGAGCCGGGGGGCGCCGCCGATTATTGGGTCGCCGACTGAGACCCCGGCGCGCGGCCGGGGCTGCAATCAGCGGCAGCGTAGCTCGCCGCGATCGATCGCCCGGCCCAGCAGCGCGCCGCCGGCGGCGCCGATAATCGTGCCGACGGTTCGGTCGCGGCCGCCGTCCAATTCGCGTCCGACGAGTGCGCCCACCGCACCTCCGATGATCAGGCCGGTCGTCCCGTCGTCGCGACGGCAGCGATAACGGCCATCATCGCCGCGCCATATCCGCGAGCCGCGGTCGAGCCGGCGTGGTTCGTAATAGCGGCCATAGCTGTCGTAGATGGCGGCCTGCTTCGCGCGCTTGCCGTGTGCGGGTGCCCAGGGCGGCGGATCGGCGAGCGCCGGCGCGGCGGGAAGGGCGATGGCCGCCATGACGGCTGCGATAAGGGTCTTGCGCATCTCTTGTCCTTTCCTTGGCATGATCGACCGTGCCACGATCGATTGTAACCCCGGCTGAACGGCGAGAACGTCGCATCGGCCTTTCGGTTCCCTTGCCGCGCCTTTGCCGACCGGGGCTCAACGCAGCGCCTTTCCCATGCGGATGAGCGGAACCGGGACACCGTCCGGACCCGGCACCTCGACCCGTTCGATGGGCGTGTAGCCGCAGGCGCGGTAGAGCGGTTCGCCCGACAGCGTCGCCATCATTTCGGCGCGGCGGAATCCCGCGGCGCGCGCCGCATCCTCGCAGAGCGTCATGACCAGCCGGCCGACGCCGCGGCGGGCAAAATCGGGATGGGTATACATGGCGCGAATGCGCGCGGCATCGACGGCGGGGTCGAGCGGGGCGGGATCGCGCAGGTCTTTGCTGTGGTCGCCGCCATAGAGCGTCGCGCGGTGCGACCAGCCGCCGCACCCCGCGATCCGGCCGCCGTTCTCGACGACGAAATAGGTGCCGTCGGCGATCAGCTGGGTGTCGAGGCCCATGACCGCCCGGCTCGCCGCGATCTGCGCGGCGGACAGAAAGCCTTTTTGCAGTTCGGCGATGGCGCGCGCCATCACGTCGCGCAGGGCGTCGAGGTCGGCGGCGGTGGCGATGCGGTGCGTGAACATCGCGTCGGCCTGTAGCGGACGGGGTCGGGAGCGGTCTAGGAGGTGGCGGCGCGGAGCTTGGCGACGGCCTCTTCGCGCTCGGCGCGCGCGGTTTCGGCGCGTTCGAGCTTGTCGGCCATCGCCTGCCACGCGGCGGCGGCACGCAAATTGCGGTCGCGGACCTGCCCCAACGCCGTCTCCGCGGCCTCGGTGCCGCACTTGGCGGCCTGTGCCAGATAGAATTCGCGGGTGGCGGACATCGAAGCGGGCCTTTCGAGCTGGGTCTTAGTCGACCATGTCGGCGATCAGGCGGCGGAGTTCGCGGCGCGACAGCGTCGGCGAACGGCGGCGCGGCGCCGAGGGAAGGGTGATCGCCTTGCCGGCGAGCGGAAGCCCCGCAAGACGCGGGAAAATCGAATGGGTATCAAACATAGTCATCATCTTTATTTTTAATTACAAGTCATTGTAGTTATTGTTGTCGTGGAAGCCGGCGCCTCTCGCGCCGGCCGTCGTTGCTAAGGGTCAGCGCCGTTGCTTGCGCTGGCCGGGGACGACCGGCCCGCCACCGCGTTCGCGATAGACGAGGCGGCCCTTGGTCAGGTCATAGGGCGTCATTTCGACGCGCACGGCATCGCCGACGACCGACCGGATGCGGAAACGCCGCATCCGGCCAGCCGTGTAGACGATGACCCGATGACCATTTTCGAGCATGACGCCGAAGCGCCCGTCGGGCAGGATCTCGTCGATCTGCCCCTCGAAGGTCATGAGTTCCTCTTTGGCCAAAATCAGGCCGACTGGAGGTTGATCGCCGAGACCTTGCCGTTCTTGCCGGTTTCGAGCTCGTACGAGACGCGCTGGTCCTTGTTCAGCGTGTCCATGCCAGCGGCCTGGACCGCGGTGATGTGGACGAAGCTGTCGCCCGAGCCGTCTTCATTTTCGATGAAGCCGTAGCCCTTGTCGCTGTTGAAGAATTTTACTGTGCCGATGGCCATGGGTGTTTCCTTTCACGAGAAACGGGAATCCACCGGCAAAAGCACCGGCGGAGCTGGTAGCATGTGAAGGGAAGAGTCTGCCCCAAGGGGCCGTCAAATTCCGTCGCAGGCGACGTTAGCGGGACCCATATGGAGGATTGATCGCGAAAAGTCAAGATCATGGGCAAATTGCCGTGAAATTGCGGCGAATTATCGAGCGCGTTCGGGCGCCCGATGCGGCGCGCAACACGATAAGGACGCGGCGGTTTATTTCGGCCGGCCGCAGAAATAAGTCGCGATTATTTTCAGGCGGGAGGCGAATTTTGCACGGACTTTCCCGCGTCGCTGCGCGGGTGGCTCGATCGCCGGGGCAAAGCGGCCGCTTGGCATGGTTGCGGCCCTTCCTTGCGCAGGATCGTGCTCGTCTCCTCATGCCGCCCGCGCGCGATCAGCAGCGCCGCGGCGCAGCCGAGCTTGAACGCCGCGCCCTCGGGCCGCTGCTTCAGCTGATAGACGGCGGACGGCGACATGCCGACCTTGGCCGCCGAAATCTTCACCGACCCGTTGGTGGCGAAGGCTTCGAGAAACTCGCGCTGGAGTTTGGAGGTCCAGTGGTAGCTGCCGGGGGCGGGGATGGTGGCGGGGTTGTGCGGGGTGTCGTCCATCGATTCGTCCTTTCGGTTAGGTGAAGCCGATAGAATGAACCATATGGGTGAATTGTAGGAAAGAGGAAATGTGGTTACCGCTGGGAAGCGGTGTCTTCGTTGTTCTCGTCACGACGTTTCAATTCCCGCTCGATCATTTTAACGATTTCATCGTGGTGATCTTTAGCGAGTTTTTCCACAAATGCGCCGCGTTCGTCGGGATGGAGAAGGTGATATTCTAGATTCTCCGGGCCAGTTAGGGGTAAGCTTACGATGACCTCGCCGATCTGCGGATGAGTCATTTTGACGTCAAAGAAATGCTCTTGGGCTTTATAAACGTGGCCTTCAGATTGCATGCCTTCAATGTCGATAGGTACGGCGCGGCCTAGTGAGTTATCAAACTTAAGAAACTGAATGTGCTGTTTGAAATTCAGCCCTCGCGCAGCTTCAAGGTTGAGCCTGCGTGACGCGTTGGCTCTTGGAATATAGAAACTTCCAGGGGCGGGCAGTTCCGGGCGATCGGTATATTTAAGGATCCCAGCCGAATATAGGAATTTTCCCCAATAGTTTAGAGTCCGCGTAAGCGCCGCGTCTAAATTCCGGAGAGTGTTATCGGTGCAGCGAACATTTATGACGGTCTGGGCGTGGAAATAATCACCGTTCTCGTCGTCATATTGAACCAAAACCAGTCGTTCTAAAATGTCTTTGGCGTCTGAGACTAACACCGGCTCCTGCCTCGGGATTTTGTGCTTTCCAGCGTTTGTCACCCCGCGCAACAAAAGATATTCGGGGCATTTCTGTACAATGATTTTGTATGCTGGGCGCAAAGTTCCCGGGATATGTTCCCTAAAATGATAGAGTGCTATTGCGGACGATACTGCGCTGCGTAGGTGCTGATCTCGACCGGCGTGATCGATGTCGCGTTGAGCAACATACTCGTCATATGTCGCTACGACATTGTGAACGAATGTCGATCTCACATCATCAAACAAAACACATCACCACGATGTCGCCCGCTGCATACTAATAATGAGGCACAAGTGAGTAAATGGCGGGAACTCTATCGTCTATATAATCTTTACGAGTGGTCTCGGCCATCGCCCCTCCACCACTCGCCGCGCGAGCGGTCCCCCTCCCCATCGCTTTGCGACAGGGAGGATTTGGGGGTTTGGTCCGGGGTGGGGGTGGTTGGGGTTTTTGATTTCCTCCCTGTGCCGTAGGCATGGGGAGGGGGACCGACGCCGCAGGCGTTGGTGGAGGGGCTGGGGCGTTGCGCCATTGCCCCTCCGTCAGCCGCTTTGCGGCTGCCACCTCCCCATGGCTTCGCCACAGGGAGGATTGGTTGGGGAGGGGTTGTGGGGCGTTTGACTTCTAGGGCGACGGTGAAGGTGGCGCGGGGGCTCAGGCGGCAGATGTCGCCTCCCGAGGTTCTGTTGTGGCAGCGGCTGCGGGGGCGGCCGGGTGGGGTGAAGTTTCGGCGGCAGCATCCGGTGGGGCGGTTTGTGGCGGATTTTTATGCGCCTGAGGCGAAGATGATCGTTGAGGTTGATGGGTTGGCGCATGATTTTCGGGTGGAGCAGGATGATGCTCGCGATGCGTGGCTCAGGGGGCAGGGTTTTGTTGTGGTTCGGGTGGGGGCTTCGGATGTTTTGAAGGATGTTGATGCTGTGGTTGAGGGGTTGGTTCGGTTGATTTTGGCGTCGCGCTAGGGGCCCTCCGCCACCGCTTCGCGGCGGTCCCCCTCCCCATCGCTACGCGACAGGGAGGATTGGCGTGCTCAATCCTCCCTGTGCCGAAGGCATGGGGAGGGGGACCGCCCGTAGGGTGGTGGAGGGGCAGCGACGGTCGCGCCATTGGCCCCTCCGTCAGTCCTGCGGACTGCCACCTCCCCATGGCTGCGCCACAGGGAGGATTGTTCAGGCCCCATTAGCCGCCGACAAAATCGCCCGCACGCTCGCCGTCGCGACGTCGGTGTCCAGCCCGCAGCCAAACAGGCTCTTCCCGTCCGCGGTGCGGCATTCGACATAGGCCGCGGCCTGCACATTGCTGCCCTGGCCGATCGCGTGCTCGCTATAGTCGACGATGTCCATGATCGGGCCGCCGCTCTCGGCCAGCGCGGCGATGACGCTGCTCATCAGGCCGTTGCCGCGGCCGCTGACGCTGCGCGTCGCGCCGTCGATGGTGAGTTTGCCGGCGAAGATGCGGTCGGTGCCCGCATGACTCTCCGACCAGTCGACGAGCTGGAAGCGCTTGGCTTCGGTCGCCAGATACTGGCGCTCGAACGCTTGCCAGATGTCCTCGGCGCCGAGTTCGCGGCTGGTTTCGTCGGCGAGTGCCTGCACGACATGGCTGAAGCTCGCCTGCATCTTCTTGGGGAGTTTCAGGCCCTTGTCCTGTTCGAGCACCCAGGCGACGCCGCCCTTGCCCGACTGGCTGTTGACGCGGATCACCGCTTCATAGCTGCGGCCGAGGTCGGCGGGGTCGATGGGCAGGTAGGGGACTTCCCAGCGCTCGTCATTCTGGCGTTCGCGCGCGGCGAAGCCCTTTTTGATCGCGTCCTGATGGCTGCCCGAGAAGGCGGTGTAGACGAGTTCGCCGCCATAGGGGTGGCGCGGGTGGACGGGCAGATTGTTGCAATATTCGACCGTCTGGATGACCTCGTCGATGTTCGAGAAGTCGAGTTCGGGATCGACGCCCTGCGTGTACATGTTGAGCGCGATGGTGACGAGGCAGGTGTTGCCGGTGCGCTCGCCATTGCCGAACAGGCAGCCCTCGACGCGGTCGGCGCCCGCGAGCAGGCCGAGCTCGGCCGCCGCGACGCCGGTGCCGCGGTCGTTGTGGGTGTGCAGGCTGAGGATCGCGGCGTCGCGGTTGGGCAGATTCTTGCCGAAATATTCGATCTGGTCGGCGTAGATGTTCGCCGTCGCCGCCTCGACTGTAGCGGGCAGGTTGAGGATGATCGGATTGTCGGTGGTGGGTGCAAGGATCTGCATCACCGCTTCGCAAACCTCGATGCTGAAATCGATCTCGGTCGTCGAGAAGCATTCGGGGCTGTACTGGAAACGCCAGTTGGTATCGGGCAGACGCGCGGCATTGTCGCGCAGCTGCTTGGCGCCGTCGATCGCGATCTGTTTGATGTCGGTCTTGTCCATGCCGAAGACGATCTTGCGCCACGCGGGGGCGACGGCGTTGTAGACGTGGACGATCGCGGTTTTCGCGCCCGCGAGGCTGTCGAAGCTGGTGCGGATGAGGTCGGCGCGGCTTTGCGTCAGCACCTGCGGGGTGACGTCGTCGGGGATGCGGCCGTCGCGGACGAGGCCGGAGATGAAGTCGAATTCGGTCGCGCCGGCGCTGGGGAAGCCGACTTCGATCTCTTTGAGGCCGATGCGGACGAGCAGGTCGAAGAAGCGCGCCTTTTTCTCGGCATCCATCGGGTCGATCAGCGCCTGATTGCCGTCGCGCATGTCGGTGGAGAGCCAGATCGGGGCCTGGGTGATCGTGCGGCCGGGCCATTCGCGGGTTCCCAGGGGAATCTGCGGAAAGGCGCTATATTTGACCGAGGGGTCGCGGAGCATGGTCATGGTGTTGGCTTCTTCTTCGGGTGGTTGCGGTGCTTTGTCGATCGGACCCTTGAGCGGGTGGCCGCGACTAGCGCGCAGCCAGTGTCACGCCCAAGGGCGTGTAAGTCGCAGAAGAAGAAGGGCGTTACCGCGCATGGGCAGGCTATTGGTTCAAAATGTCGCGTTTGGCAAGGGGGGAGTGTGAAAATTGCGCGGGTTGCCTCCGTTCGTCATTGCGAGCGGCGCAGCCGCGCGGCAATCCAGAGCGGTACAAGGCCGCTCCTGGATTGCTTCGCTACGCTCGCAATGACGAAGTGGGTCGAGCGGTTATCCCGTCACCCACTCCACCTGCGGATCGGTGAAATCGACGACGTCGGCGAGTTCGCGGACGTTGGGATAGCCATAGCCGACGAGGTTGATGAAGGTCTGGATATTGAGCGCGAGCGCGGCGCGTTTCAGCGGCACGGGGCTTCGGTGGTTCGAGAAATTATTGTTGCAATAGATGAGGATGGCGCGGTCGGGATTCGCGCCGATCACTGCGGCGAGGCTCTCCGCGGTGAAATCGGTGAGGGGAAGGTTGACCGCGCCCTTGATGTGGCCGCGCGCGAAGGCGTCCTGCGAGCGCGCGTCGAGGAGGAGGGTGCCCGGCTTCGCGGCTTCGGCCTTGAAAGCGTCGAAGGCGATGAGGCGGGCGGCGCGTTCGGCGGCGACGGAGGCGGTGAGCGCCTGGAAGGCGGGATAGTCGATCTGGGGATTGGCCTGCGCCAGCGCGGGGGCGGCGGCGCCGACGAAGATGGGGACGAAGATGGGGGCGAGGGCGAGAAGCAGCGGGCGCATGAGGATCCTCCCTTGATTGGGGGAGGCTAGGCCGGGCTTGCTGGCTGTGTGATGAACCGAAAATGTCGCCGGGCCGCAAGGGGCCTCGCGGCCCGGCGCAGTGCAGGGGCTTGAAATCTCAAACGATGAAGGAAAATCACGAAGGACTTAAGCGGCTTCGCTCTCGTCGTCCTCGTCCCACGGTTCGAAAAGCTCGTCCTCGATCAGATTGTCGACCGCGTGGACGCGCACGCCGATGCACCAGTCCTGCAGCGGGCCTTCCCATCCGGCCTCGACTTCGCTCAGCACTTCGGCGGCCTCTGCCGGGCGGTCGCCGACGAGGTCGAAATCCTGCACGCCGTCGTCGGGCGGAGTGATATAGGCATGCGGGTCGAGCCGGACATTGGTCCAGCCCGCGGTGGGCGCAAGGCCTTCGACCTCGACGACCAGCACCGGATTGTCCTCGTCGCCGTCGATTCCGGCGTTCACTTCGACGATTTCACGTACCAGTTCGCTCATCACACGGCTCCTTGTGCGAAAAGGGGCGGGGCCATCGCCGGTCCCGCCCCCTGATACGCGGCGCGTGTGACAGATTGGGGTGCGCGCGACTTACTGCTTTTCGAAGGCGGCGTGGATTTCGAGCTCGACCTCGTCGCTGACCATCGGAATGCCCATCGAGACGCCGAAATCGCTGCGCTTGATCGTCGTTTCGGCTTCGAAACCCACGGTTTCCTTCTTGTTCATGCCGAGGCCCGCGCCGTGGAAATCGACGTCGAGCGTGACGGGCTTGGTCACGCCGTTGAGGGTCAGGTTGCCCATGACCTTGGCCTCGTCGCCCTCGGCATCGACGACGACGCTGGTCGACACGAATTTGGCGTCGGCGGGATTGGCGCCGAAGAAGTCGGGCTTGCCGCCGTCCTTGCCGGCGCGGAGCAGGTGGCTGGTCAGGCCGGCGCTGGCGGTGGTGACCTTGGCGACGGGGATCGTCACGTCGACCTTGGCGGCGGCGGGGTTGGCGGGATCGATGACGAGCGTGCCGGTCACATCGCCGAAGATGCCGGTATATTTGCTGAAGCCGAGGTGATCGACTTCCCAGACGACCATCGTGTGGCCGGGGTCGGCGGCATAGGTGCCCGCGGTGACGCGCGACTTGTCGGGCGCGCCGGGGGCGGAGCCGCCCTGCGCGACGACGATCGGGGTCGCGACGGCGGCGAGAAGGGCGATAGCGGCAAGGGGGGCAATGCGGCGCATGAACGATCTCCTGTTGGGGAGGCGAAAGCTAGGCGACGGCATGGGTTGGCGTCAACAAGCGGCGGAGAAACGCAGCGTTTCGGTTCGGCGTCAGCGCGCGCGACGGGCCTCGAACCAGTTGCGCAGCGCCGCGGCGGCGCAGCCGGTGAAGCCGTAGCTGCCGACCGGCGAGCAGCTGTTCGGGCGGCTGGCGCGCGCGACATTTTCATAGCCTTCGACCGCCGAGGTCCAGCTGCCGCCCCCGACGACATCTTCCTCCTTCAATTCCTCGCGCAATTCCTTGGGCACGCGGTAGCGTTCGGTTTCAGGCTCCTGCGCGCAGACGACGATCTCGCCCTCCTGCGGTTCGGGGCAAGGTTCGTCGCCATAGGTGTAGAGCACCGAGGTCCGCTCGGGCGGCGAGCCCGACTGCGCGAGGCTGTCGTCGTCCTGCGCGAACGCGGGCGCGGCGAGGGTGAGCGCCGCGAGGAGGGAAAGGAGGCCGGTCTTTTTCTTCGTCACAAATCGCGTTCCCAGACCCCGTATCCCCGCGATCCCGGATGGAAGGGCGCAGATGAACCTAAGCCGAACTGCCCGCCCGTAACGCTTTACGCTTTTGGCGCGAACTGGGTGACGACGAAGGCCGGCGCGGGGCCGATGCCTTCCAGATGGAGATACATCATGAAAAACCAAGCCCTTTTCGCGCTGCTCGCCGCGGTGCTCGCGCCGCTGTCGGTCGCCGCCTTTACGCCGCAGGCCTATGCCAAGCCGGTCTACGTCGGTGTTGACGGTGGCAACATCGCGGTGAGCGGCTATGATGCGGTGAGCTATTTCGAGGGCGACGGCGTGCCGGTGAAGGGCGACGCCGCCTTTGCCGTCGAGCATGACGGCGCGGTCTATCATTTCGCGAGCGCCGGCCATGCGGCGAAATTCCAGGCCGATCCGGCGGCGTTCATGCCGCAATATGGCGGGCATTGCGCGTGGGCGATGTCGCGCGGTTATCTCGCGCCCGGCGATCCGCTCGCCTATGCGATCGTCGACGGCAAGCTTTACCTGAATTTCAACCAGGAGGTGAAGGCTAAGTGGGACAAGGACCGCGCGGGCTATATCGCGTCGGCGGAGAAAAATTGGGTGGCGATGCCCGACGACGCCAAATTCGGCGGATGAGATGGCGGGGCCGGGGAGCCGGCCCCCCTGCCCGAGCCAATCCGCTTTGGTTCCATAAAAACCGGGTTTGCGCATAAAAAATTCCGATTGCGCCACACGGGCTTATCGGTTTGCCGTGCAAAACGGCCGATGACCTGCGCAACTTTCCCCATTTCCGCGAGTATTCATGTGCCAGAAAGGGTCACGTCAACGGGCGGGCTCATGCTGCGGGGGCAGCAGGTTCAATTGAAGGAGTAGGGTATGGGTGCCGTTTCGAAAAGTTCAGGCGCAATGCTGATGCTGGCGATGCTCGCCGCACCGGCCATGGGCGGCCTGACAGCGCAGGCGCAGGAGCAGGCGCAAGAGGCGTCCGACAGTGAAGTCATGACGACCGTTTACGGGCAGCTGCCGTCGCCCGAAGAGATGACCAAGGGGCCGAAGGTCGAAGGCATCATCTCCGCGCGTAGCGACGGCCGGATGCAGGTCACGACCGCCGACGGCAACAACACGGCGATCGCGATCGCCGAATACACCAAGATCAAGAGCAGCGGCGGCTTCCTGGGCCTCGACCGCGACAAGCTCCCGGCGAATTCGCTGCTCAACGGCCTTCCGGTCGAGGTCGACACCCTGCAATGGGACGGCGGCTTGGTGGCGAACGAGGTCAACCTCAAGAGCAAGGACCTGCGCACCGCGTCGATGATCCACACCGGCACCGACCAGCGCTTTGCCGAGCAGACAGCGGCGACCGAAGCGCTGCGCGGCCGCGTCGGCGACATCGACCAGTATAACGTCAAGGGCACGACGAACGTGAACTTCGACACCGGCAAGGCGGTGCTGACCGAACAGGCGAAGGCCGACCTTTGCGCTGCCGCGACGCAGGCCGAAAGCATGGACAACGCATTGTTGCTCGTCGTCGGCTACACCGATTCGACGGGCAGCCAGGAACTCAACCAGGTGCTCAGCGAAAAGCGCGCCGGCCGCGTGGTCAATCACCTGCAGCAGGCATGCGGCTGGAAGCCCTATCGCATGCTGACCCCGACGGGCATGGCCGAAGCCGACCCGGCGGCGGACAACACCACCCCCGAAGGCAAGGCGCAGAACCGCCGTGTCGCGGTGAATATCATGGTCAGCAAGGGCCTCGACGGCATGTAGGATGTGCGGGGTGGGCTTTGCCCACCCCTTATTACATGGGCTTCAGTCCCCGAGAAGCTCGAGCGACGCCGCGATTGCATCCCACACCTGCGCCAGCTCGTCCGGCGTGATGCAATAGGGCGGCATCACATAGAGCGTGTTGCCGAGCGGGCGGAGCAGGACGCCGCGGTCGCGATAATAAGCGATGAGGCGCGGCGCGAGGTTCGACAGATAGCCGCCATCGGCCACCACCATGTCGAGCGCGGCGATCGTGCCGAGGCGGCGGGGTTTCTCCAGCCGGGGATCGTGCGACAGCAGTGAAAGATGCGCGGCCTGTGCCTCGGCGTGCGCGTCGATGCGCGCCTGGACGGGCTCCTCGCGCCAGATAGCGAGGTTCGCGTTCGCGGCGGCGCAGGCGATCGGGTTCGCGGTGTAGCTCGACGAATGGTAGAAGGCCCTGCCGCGGTCTTCCGAATAATGCGCCTGAAAGATCGGCTCGATGCAGAGCGTGACCGCGAGCGGCAGCGCGCCGCCGGTGAGCCCTTTCGACAGGCAGACGATGTCGGGGATGACTCCCGCTTGATCGCAGGCGAAGCGCGTGCCGGTGCGCCCCCAGCCGGTCATCACCTCGTCGGCGATGAACAGGACGCCGTGGCGCGCGCAGATGCTACGCATTTCGGTAAGCACCCACGCGGGATAGACGAGCATACCGCCGGCGCCGAGGATCAAGGGTTCGACGATGAAAGCGGCGGGCTTTTGCACGCACGCGGCTTCGAGCGCGTCGAGCGTGGCTTGTTCCAGCCCTTCGTGCGGAAAGGGGATGGTATCGACGTCGAAGAGCAGGGGCTGCCACGCGCGGTTGTAGACCCCGCGCTCGCCGACCGACATCGTGCCGATCGTGTCACCATGATAGCTGTGTTCGAGGACGAGGATCCGGCTGCGCGCCTCGCCGATGTTGAACCAGTATCCGAGCGCCATCTTCAAGGCGACCTCGACGCTGGTCGAACCCGAGTCCGAGAAGAAGACGCGCGTGAGCGGATCGGGCGTGATGCGGATCAGTTCGGCGGCGAGCGTTTCGGCGGGCTCGTGCGTCCAGCCGGCGAAGATGAGCTGGTCGAGCTTTTCGGATTGGTCGCGGATCGCGGCCATGATGCGCGGGTGTGCATGGCCATGGGTGGTGACCCACCAGCTCGAGATGGCGTCGATCCAGCTTTGGCCGTCGGCGGCGTGGAGTTTGGCGTCTTTGGCGTGCGAAATCAGCGGGATGGGGTCGCCGAGGCCGTGCTGGGTGAAGGGGTGCCAGATGGGGGAGGGGGGCGTTGTCATCGCGCGTTCCTATACTCCTTCGTCATCCCCGCGAAAGACGAAACCCCGTGCTCCCCGGCGAAAGCCGGGGGCCAGCGAGACGTTTCCGTGGGCCCCGGCTTTCGCCGGGGAACATGAATGAGCTAGCGGAAATCGGCGAGGTCGAAGTTCGCGTCTAATGCTTTCGTCAAGGCTTCGCTCGTCAGCGAATCGATGATCGGTAACCGGCCCAGCCGGCGCACACCGCTGATTTCCGCGATGATCGCCTCGCTGTCCTCCACCGCGTGGCCAAGGAAGGCGAGGCCGTGGATCGGCACGCCGCGCGCTCGCAAAGCTTCGATCGTCAGCAGGCTGTGGTTGATCGTGCCGAGCGCGGTGCGCGCGCAGACGATGACGGGGATCTGCCATGCCGCAAAGAGGTCGGCGTAGAGGGTCGTGCGCGTGACCGGGACGAGCGCGCCGCCGGCGCCCTCGACGATAAGGTCGCCGGGCGGCGGCGTGACGCTTTCGACGTTAATGTTAACGCCGTCAATTTCGGCGGCGATATGCGGCGAGGCGGGGGTGACGAGGCGGTGGGCCTCGGGGATGATCGGCACCCCGGCGAGGCGCGCGACGACCTCGCTGTCGGTCTCGTCTTCGAGACCCGACTGGATCGGTTTCCAGTAGGAAGCGCCGGTGGCCTGCGCCAAGCCTGCGGAAAATATGGTTTTTCCGATACCCGTGTCGGTGCCCGTGACGACGAAGCGCGTCATGCGGCCGCCATTGCATCGGCGAGCGCGTCGGCCATCTCGTCGATATTAACCTCGTCAACATTGAGCGTGATCGCGATGCGGAGGCGGGCCGTGCCTTCCGCCACCGTCGGCGGACGGATCCCGCGAATGTCGAAGCCCGCATCGCGCAGGCTTGCCGCGATGCGCATCGTGCGGTCGTTGTCGCCGATGATCACGGGCAGGATCTGCGTTCCGCTGGCGGGAATGCCGAGCGGAACGAGGCGTTCGGCGGCGTAGCGGACGAGCGCGTGGAGGCGCGCCTGGCGTTCGGGCTCGTTGGCGACGATCTCGATCGCCTGGCGGACGAGCCACGCGCTAAGCGGCGAGGGCGCGGTCGAGAAGATGAAGGGGCGGCCGCGGTTGACGAGGAAGTCGCAAGCGACCGCGGGGGCGCACAGCAGCGCGCCTTCGGCGCCGAGCGCCTTTCCGCAGGTGTGAAGCGTGATAAGGTTGTCGCGGCGCGGCAGGCCGTGCGCGAGGCCGGCGCCGCCGGGGCCAAACACCCCTGTTGCGTGCGCTTCGTCGACCACAAATATGGCGTCGTGGCGGTCGGCGACTTCGGCGAGCGCGGTGAGCGGGGCGCGGTCGCCGTCCATCGAGTAGAGGCTTTCGACTGCGATCCACGGCGTTCCGGCGCCGCCACCGGCGCGCCAGCGGGTGATGATGTCGTCGAACGCCTGCGCGTCATTGTGCGCGGCGGCGACGGTTCCCGCGCGGCCGAGCTTCATCCCGTCGTGCGCGCTCGCGTGGATCAGCTCATCGTGGACGACGAGGTCGCCGCGCTGCGGCAGCGTCGCGAACAGCGCGGCGTTGGCGGCGAAGCCGGTCGCGAAAAAGAGCGCGGCCTCGCTGCCATAATGGCGCGCGGCATGCGCTTCCAGCGCCTCATGCTCTGCGTGATTTCCGCGCAGCAGACGCGAGCCGCCCGATCCGGCAGGGAGGCCGCGTTCGATGCCGGCGGCGAGGGCGGTGCGGAGTGCTTCGCTGTCGGCGAGGCCGAGATAGTCGTTCGACGCGAAATCGCGGCCGGCGCGCGGCGCGAGGGCGCGGCGGCGGCTTTGGGCCGCCAGCGCGTCGAGGTCGCGGCGGTGGGTGTCGAAGGGAGAGTTCGGCATCGCTTCCTCAATTCGTCATGGCGAGCGGAGCGAAGCAATCTCCAGCCCGCGAAATTGCACGAGGCCGATGCCTGGAGATTGCTTCGTCGCTACGCTCCTCGCAATGACGAGGTTTGTTGGCGGTTTAGTTTTTCGCCTTGTCGACGAGCTGGTTCTTGGCGATCCACGGCATCATCGCGCGCAGTTCAGCGCCGGTCTTTTCGAGCTGATGCGCGGCGGCGGCTTTGCGGCTCGCCTTCAGTTCGGGCTGGCCGGCCTGGTTGTCGAGCACGAAGTCCTTGACGAAGCGGCCCGACTGGATGTCGGCGAGGACGCGCCTCATTTCGGCCTTGGTTTCGTCGGTGATGATGCGCGGGCCGGTTTTGATGTCGCCATATTCGGCGGTGTTCGAGATCGAATAGCGCATGTTCGCGATGCCGCCTTCATAGAGGAGGTCGACGATCAGCTTGGTTTCGTGGAGGCATTCGAAATAGGCCATTTCGGGGGCATAGCCCGCCTCGACGAGCGTTTCGAACCCGGCCTGGATCAAATGGGTGATGCCGCCGCAGAGCACCGCCTGTTCGCCGAACAGGTCGGTTTCGCACTCTTCCTTGAACGTGGTTTCGATGATGCCGCTGCGGCCGCCGCCGACCGCCGATGCGTAGGAGAGGGCGAGCGCCTTGGCATAGCCGTTGCCCGACGAACCCGCCCCCTGTGCTTCCTGCGCAACCGCGATCAGGCAGGGGACGCCGCCGCCCTTCTGATATTCGCTGCGCACCGTATGGCCGGGGCCCTTCGGCGCGACCATGAAGACATCGATGTCGGGGCGCGCGTCGATCAGGCCGAAGTGGATGTTGAGGCCGTGCGCAAAGGCGAGCGCGGCGCCGGGCTTCATGTTGGGGCCGATGTCGTCGGCATAGATTTTCGCCTGATGCTCGTCGGGGGCGGCGATCATGATCACGTCGGCCCATTCGGCGGCTTCCTTATTCGACAGGACCTTGAAGCCCGCGGCTTCGGCCTTTTTGGCGGTCGCCGAACCGGTGCGGAGCGCGATCGCGACCTCCTTCACGCCGCTGTCGCGCATGTTCTGCGCGTGGGCGTGGCCCTGGCTGCCATAGCCGACGACGGCGACCTTCTTGCCCTTGATCAGATCCTGGTCGGCGTCGCGATCGTAATAAACCTGCATTGGAAAACCCCTTCTAGTCCTGTGGCCCCGCTAGGGGGTGATTTGATGTGGGAGAGCGGGCGCCAACCTGATGCCGGAACCCGATGTTAACGGTGTTTACAGCGCCTCTGACCCGCGGGCGATGGCGACGACGCCGGTGCGGCCGACCTCGACCAGCCCGCATTCGCGCATCAGCGCGATGAAGCGGTCGACCTTGTCGCTGTTCCCGGTGATTTCGAAGATGAAGCTGGTGAGCGTCGTATCGACGACCTTGGCGCGGAAGACGTCGGCCATGCGTAGCGCCTCGATGCGCTTGTCGCCGGTGCCCGCGACCTTCACGAGCGCGATCTCGCGCTCGACATGCGCCTCGCCCGCGTCGTTGAGGTCGATGACCTTGTGCACGGGGACGAGCCGGTCGAGCTGCGCGATGATCTGGTCGATGATCGGCGGCGGGCCGTTGGTGACGATCGTGATGCGCGACAGCGCGTGATCCGAACTGATGTCGGCCACGGTCAGGCTTTCGATATTATAGCCGCGCGCGGTGAACAGCCCGGTGATCTTGGCGAGCACCCCGGCCTCGTTATCGACGGTGATGGCGAGCACATGGCGCTCGCCGGCTTCGGTCTTGATTTTCATATGTTTTACACTAGTGCCTTGGCTTCGTCGTCCATCGTGCCGGTGATGTCATTCGGCTGGAGGATCATGTCGGTGTGCGCCGCTCCGCTCGGGATCATCGGGAAGCAGTTGGCGAGCTGTGCAACGCGGCAGTCGACGATCACCGGGCCGGGCGTGTCGATCATCGTCGCGATGCCGTCCTCGAGCTGACCCAGCGTGTCGATGCGCAGGCCGGTCCAGCCATAGGCATCGGCGAGCTTCACGAAATCGGGCAGGCTGTCCGAATAGCTGTTCGAATAGCGGCTTTCGTAGGTCAGCTCCTGCCACTGGCGGACCATCCCCATCCATTCATTGTTGAGGATGAAGATCTTCACCGGCAGCCGGTATTGCGCGACCGTGCCCATTTCCTGGATGTTCATCTGGAGGCTGGCTTCGCCCGCGATGCAGATGACGAGGCGGTTCGGGTTGGCGATCTGCGCGCCGACCGCGGCGGGGAAGCCATAGCCCATCGTGCCGAGCCCGCCGCTGGTGAGCCAGCGGTTCGGGGCCGAGAAGCCGAAATGCTGCGCCGCCCACATCTGGTGCTGGCCGACCTCGGTCGTGATGATCGGGTCCATGCCGCGCGTTGCGTCGAACAGTGCCTTCACCGCGCGCTGCGGCATGATGTCGGCGCCGGGATCCTGCTTTTCGGGGAAGTCGAGGCAGCGCGTCGCGCGCCAGCCATCGACGCGGCGCCACCATTCGCCAAGGTCGCGCGCCTTGTGCCCCTTGTCGGCCCACGCCGCGATCAGCGCATCGAGCGCGCGGCCCGCGTCACCCACCACCGCCAGGTCGACGGGGACGATCTTGTTGATCGAGCTCCTGTCGATATCGATGTGGATCTTCTTCGAATCGGGCGAGAAGGCGTCGAGGCGGCCGGTGACGCGGTCGTCGAAGCGCGCGCCGACCGCGATGATCAGGTCGGCGCGGTTCATCGCCATATTAGCTTCGTAGGTGCCGTGCATTCCGAGCATGCCGAGCCATTTCGGATCGTCGGCGGGGAAGGCGCCGAGGCCCATCAGCGTCGAGGTGACCGGCGCGCCGGTCAGCGACGCGAGCTGGCGCAAGGCGGCGCTGGCATCGGGGCCGGCGTTGATGACGCCGCCGCCGGTGTAGAAGACCGGGCGTTCGGCCGCGGCGATCATGTCGATCGCTTGCGCAATGGCATCGGCGTCGGGTTCGACCTGCGGGCGATAGCTGTTGTGCTGGATGAATTCGGGCACGCTGTAGGTGCCGGTCGCGACCTGTACATTCTTTGGAATGTCGATCACCACCGGGCCGGGGCGGCCGTGCGTCGCAATATGGAACGCCTCGTGGATCACCGGGCCGAGCCGGTCGGGGTCCATGACGAGATAATTATGCTTGGTGCAGTGGCGCGTGATGCCGACCGTGTCGCATTCCTGGAAGGCATCGGTGCCGATCAACGTCGTCGGGACCTGTCCCGTGAGCACGACCATCGGAATCGAATCGAGCAAAGCGTCGGTGATGCCGGTGACCGCATTGGTCGCGCCGGGGCCCGAGGTGACGAGCACGACGCCGGGCTTGCCGGTCGAACGCGCATAACCCTCGGCCGCGTGCGTCGCCGCCTGTTCGTGGCGGACGAGGATGTGCTGGATCGTCGGGTGCTTGTAGAGCGCGTCATAGATCGGAAGGACCGCGCCGCCCGGATAGCCGAACACCGTATCGACCCCAAGGTCGACCAGCGCCTGAACCACCATGTCGGCACCGCTCATTTCCGTCACGACGAAACTCCTTCCAACCAAAAACGCAGCGCTTGTGCGCTGCGACAGGGTTGCGGGCAATAGGTGTATGATTCTATCCTGTCAACAGCTTATCACGTAATATAATTGCTAATTGGTCAATAGAATCGATGTTTAATGACTCCGGATGGCGCGGCCAGTCGGACGGGGGCTGGTGCCTGAACCACGTGAATTGGCGCTTCGCATATTGGCGCGTCGCCGCTTGCGCCTGCTCGAGCGCATCGGCCCGGCCGATCTCGCCGCCGAGATAGGCCGCGATCTGCGGTACGCCGATCGCGCGCATCGCGGGAAGGGCGGGGTCGAGATGGCGCGCGAGCAGGGCTTCGACCTCTTCGATCGCGCCGCCGTCGAACATCTGGACGAGGCGGGCATCGCAGCGCTCGCGGAGCCAGTCGCGCGGGGGCAGGAGGATCAGCGGGGCGAGGGCGATGTCGCCGGCGATGCCGCCTTCGCGCGCCTGCTGCCAGTCGGCCAATGTGCGGCCGGTCGAACGCACAACCTCGAGCGCGCGCGCGACGCGCGTGGTGTCGGCGGGCGCAAGGCGCGCGGCGGCGTCGGGGTCGGCATCGGTCAGCGCCGCATGCGCCTCGGCCACCGGGAGCGCGCGGACGGCGGCGCGGATTTCGGGGTCGATTTCGGGCACGGGGGCGATGCCGGCGAGCAGGGTGCGCAGGTACAGCCCGGTGCCGCCGACGAGGATCGGGACGATGCCCGCTTCGTGCGCCGCAGCAATCTCGGCGCGCGCTTCACCCGCCCAGCGCGCGGCGTTATGCGCCTCGGCGGCGTCGACATGGCCGAACAGGCGATGCGGCACGCCCGCCATCTCTTCGTCCGTGGGGCGCGCCGAGAGGATGGCGAGGTCGGCATAGACCTGGCTTGCGTCGGCATTGACCACCATCGCGTTTCCGGGCGTCCCGTCCCCGAGCGATTTTGCGAGCGCGACCGCCAAAGCGCTCTTGCCGCTGGCGGTGGGTCCGGCGATAAGTGCCACAGGCTGCCGCGTCTTGGCGGTCGAGAAAGAAGGAGATGCCATGTTCGTCGCGACGCTGATAGCAGCCGGAAAGCTGACCGACGAGGTGGTTCGCGAAGGGATCGACCGGCTGGCTGCGACGGGGCACGATGTCGGCGCACCGCACTGGATCGACGAGCATGACGCGGCCGACATCGTCTTTCACGGCAGCCTGGTCAGCGCGCGCAAGGAACTGGCGCATATGGACCATGGTTCGCTCGATATCGTCGTCCAGCCGCTGGGCGACCGCACCAAGAAGCTGATCATCGCCGACATGGATTCGACGATGATCACCGTCGAGTGCATCGACGAACTCGCCGACTATGCGGGGCTGAAGCCCGAAATCGCGGCGATCACCGAGCGCGCGATGCGCGGCGAACTCGATTTCCGCGCCGCGCTGGAGGAACGGGTCGGGCTGCTCGCGGGGATGCCCGAATCGACGCTCGCCGATTGCCGGATGGAGCGGGTGCGGCTGACGCGCGGCGCGCGCACGCTGATCCAGACGATGAAGGCACATGGCGCCTGGTCGGTGCTGGTGTCGGGCGGCTTTACCGCCTTTGCCGGGCCGGTGGGCGAGGCGATCGGGTTCGACAAGGTGGTTGCGAACGAGCTGGAGATCGCGGGCGGCAAGCTGACCGGCAGGGTGCGCGAGCCGATCGTCGACAGCAGCACCAAATTGGAGACGCTGAAGGCCGAGGCGGCGAAGCACGGCCTGCCGCTTGCCGACACGCTGGCGGTGGGTGACGGCGCGAACGATATCCCGATGATCACGAGCGCGGGGCTCGGGGTGGGCTATTATCCGCATCCCTCGGCGGGCGAAGCCGCGGCGGCGGTGATCCGGCACCATGATTTGACGGCGCTGCTCTGGGCGCAGGGCTATCCGCGGCGGAGCTGGGTGCTGGGGTAGGGCCGGGCCGTTTGGCGAAGGTGATCAACATCCTGTTCGTGTGCAGCCAGAACAAGCTGCGCAGCCCGACGGCCGAGCAAATATTCGCCAACCATCCGGGAATCGAAACGGACTCGGCGGGAACCAACAATGATGCGGAGAACCCGCTGACGTCCGAACTTGTGCGCTGGGCCGATATTATCTTCGTGATGGAAAAGGCGCATCGAAACAAGCTTCGGACGCGGTACCGGGCCGCGCTGAAGGACGCGCGTGTCATCTGCCTCGACATCCCGGACGATTATGAGTTTATGGACGGGGCACTGGTCCAGCTTTTGAAGGTGAAGATGTCCCGATATCTGCCGAATGTAGAGGCCGTATGACCAAACACCGCATCTATTCGATCAGCGTCGCGAGCGTGTATCCGCATTATATCGCCAAGGCGGAGAAGAAGGGGCGGACGAAGGCCGAGGTCGACGAGATTTTCCGGTGGTTGACCGGATATAGCCAGACGGCGCTCGAGGCGGAGCTGGCGAAAGGGACGAGTTTCGAGGATTTCTTTGACGCCGCGCCCGCGCTCAATCCGGCGCGCGAACTGATCACGGGCGTGATCTGCGGCATCCGGGTCGAGACTATCGAGGACCCGTTGATGAAGGAGATCCGCTATCTCGACAAGCTGATCGACGAACTCGCCAGGGGCAAGGCGATGGTGAAGATCCTTCGCGGGTAAGGGCTGGTTTCGAGCGATAGGTGCCGCGCGCTTTTCTATTTCGTCATCCCCGCGAAAGCGGGAACCCGGAGTGGGATCAGCCTACGCGCGCTCCGGGTGTCCGCTTTCGCGAGGATGACAATATTGGGTGGGTCAGCTCACCGCCCCGAAGCTGTCCCTAATCCTCGATCGGCGGGGCGGCCGCCGGTGCGAAGCCGGTGTCGGCGAGGCGCTTCAGCGCCGCGGCATATTTTGCGGTGTCGAGATAGGGGTGGAGGCTGACGATCTTGCCCCAGCGCAGGCGGATGATGTGGACGCCGTCGTTGACGTAAGATGTATCGCCGTCGGCCATCACCGCGCGGTCGCGCCATTCGATCACGGCCGTCGTGTCCCATGGCGTGCCGCTCGACGCGATATGCTTGATCTCGAACTTCAGCACCGGGTGGACCGCGAAAAGGCGCTGGAACCAGGCGCGCAGGCCCGCCTTGCTGTGGCGCGTGCCGCCGAGGGCGTGGTCGCCGGGGAAGATATGCTCGAAGCGGTCGGCCATGCCGGCGAGCGCCGACTCCCAGTCGCCGCGGCTGAGGCCGGCGAAGATCTTGCGGACCTGACGGCGGACAATGGCGTGATACATGATGCGTCTCCTGAAACTGGTGTTAACAATGTAAACATTGGAGATATCCAAATGGGATCAATGTTTACGATGTCAACAAGGAGGTGTGATTTTTTTGAAGCTCTCTCAGGAAAGCGGGCCGTCGCGCGCGATTTCATCGACCAACCATGCCCGAAAACGCTGCATCGCCTCGCTTTCGGGGCGCGACATCAAGCGGGTGAGCCAGTAGCGGCCGGCGTCGATCGTGGTCGCGAAGGGCTGGACGAGCAGCTCGGCCGCGAGTTCGCGGGTGAACATCGACGGCGGTGCGAGTGCGACGCCCTGGCCTGCGGCGGCGGCGGCGGCCATCAGGGCTGAGCTGTCGAACATGGGGCCGCGCAGGACGGGGACCGGAACCCCCGCGGCGGCGAACCACAGCGCCCATTCGTCGGCGCGGTACGAGCGGAGCAGGCGTTCGTGGATCAGGTCGGCGGGGGTCTTGAGGCGCGCGGCGATCGCGGGCGCGCATAGCGGCGCCAGCGGCGCGGCGAGCAAGGGTTCGGCGTGGGTGCCGTGCCACGCGCCGTCGCCGAAGCGGATCGCATAGTCGAGCGCCTCGCCCGCGAGATCGACGCGGTTGTTGTTGGTCGAGATGCGGAGATCGATCGACGGGTGAAGGCGTGCGAAGGCATTTAGGCGCGGGAGCAACCAGCCGGTCGCGAAGGTGCCGACGACGCCGACCTTGAGCGCCTCGCGGAAGCGGCCGTCCGCATATTGGTCGAGCGTCGCGGCGACGCGGTCGAACGCATCGGCGACGACGGGGACGAGCGCATGGCCTTCGTCTGTGAGCGCGAGGCCGCGCGGCAGGCGGTGGAAGAGGCGCGTGCCGAGGCGGCGTTCGAGCTGCGCCACCTGATGGCTGACCGCGCCCTGGCTGACGTGGAGCTCGATCCCCGCACGGGTGAAGTTGAGGTGGCGCGCCGCCGCCTCGAAGGCGCGGAGGGCGTTGAGCGGGAGTTGGGCACGATCCATCGGTCAGTCATCAATTATCTTCATGGCTTTGTCGAGAAATGATGCTTTGTCGCGCGGCGCGCCTCTTGGCATTCCGGCGCCGAAGGGAGATGAAGATGATCGAAGCAATCAGCATGTTGGCCTGGCTCGCCGGGGTGAGCGGGGCGCCGGTTCCGGCGGTCGATCCGCTGACGCAGCCGATCACCACGTCGCGCTCCGCCGAATGGCTGACGCCCGCGGAACCGGAGGAAATCTTCGGGAAGACCTATCTGGTCGGCTTCGGCGGGATGAGCGTCGCGCTGATCGATACCGGTGCCGGCCTTGTGCTGGTCGACGGCGCGCTGCCGCAGGCGGCGCCGGCGATCCTCGCCAATGTCCGCAAGCTGGGGTTCGACCCCAAAGACATCAAATTTATTCTGAGCACCGAACCGCATTTCGATCATGCGGGCGGGCTCGCCGCGCTCGCGCGCGATACCGGCGCGACAGTGGTCGCGAGCGAGCGCGGCGCCGAGGGGCTTCGCATGGGCAAGCACGCCGACGACGATCCGCAGCTCGGCTATGGCGGCAGCTGGCCGGCGGTGGCCGAGGTGCGCGCGGTGAAGGATGGCGAAGTGCTGAAGCTGGGCACAACAGCGATCACTGCGGTCGCGACGCCGGGGCACACGATGGGCAGCATGAGCTGGCGCTGGCCGGCGTGCGAGGGCCGCGTCTGCAAGGCAGTGGTCTTTGCGTCGAGCCTCAATCCGGTGTCGGCCGACGGCTATCGCTTCACCTCGAAAGCCGGCGAGCCCTTTGTCGAGGGGTTTGCCGCAAGCTATCGCAAGATGGACGCGATGCCGTGCGACATATTGATCTCGGCGCATCCCGACAATGCGGGGCCGGGGCGGTATAGCGACGCGCCGGGCGCGTGCCGGACCTATGCCGACAGCTCACGCAAGCGGCTCGAGAAACGGCTGGAGGAGGAGCGCGCGGGCGCGCAATAGCGTTCGATCGCGTTGCTTTTCAATCTTGTAAGCCCCCGCGCTCGCGCTAGTCTGACGGCGAGTTCGCGGGGGATTGCCTGATGTTCGATGCTGCATTGCTGTTCGCTTTCCTGCCCGCCGCGCTGCCCGCACCTCCCGTCAGCAGCCCTTCCGCCTATTCGCAGCAGATGCTGTCGTGGAGCCCCGGCGAAATCCGCTGCGATGGCGCGGCGATCGCGGGCGAGGTGCAGCGACCCGCGGTCGATGTGGCGACGGTAGATCCTCAGCGGGTCAAGCCGATAATCTATCGCTTTGCGATCGACGGCACGGGCCGGACGCACTCGATCGCGCGCGCGACCGGCAATATTTCCTCCTTCGGTCAGGACATCGGCCCGGCGCTGGCGGCGAGCCGTTTCGCAGCCGGTATGCCGCGCGCAAATTGCGAGATCAGCTATACGCCGCAATTCGCGTCGCTGGCGCAGGCGCCGCTCGCCGACCTCGCCGCCTATTCGATTTTCCCGACCGGGGCGAGGCTGCCCAAGGCGGGGTGGGGACGCTTCGCCGCCGTCGGCAATTGCCGCGACAAGCCGCGGCCGGTCGCGCTGATGCGCGCGCGACCCGATTTTTCGAAGCTGATGACAACGCCCGGCGCGCGCGACTGGTCGCTGGTCGCCTATGACACCGATGCCGACGGGCGGCCGCTCAATGTGCAAGTCGCGCACGGAACGGGCAATGAGGAGCTCGATGCCGCCGCGGTCGAGGCGATACGCGCGTCGCGCTTCACCGGCGGCGCGCGGACGGGCTGCCTCTATCCCTATTGGCTTGGCGCGGGGAAATTCGCGGCGCCCGAGCGGCCCACCAAGCGGGCGTTGCGTCCGGCGGATGCCGTCTGCCCGGCAAAGATCGAGTGGGTGAGCCGACCTACGACCTATTATCCGCCCGCCTATCGCAAGCGCGCGATCGAGGGCTGGGCGGTGGTGTCGTTCGACATCGCGCCATGGGGCGAGGTCGGAAATGTCAAGCTGCTCGCCGCGCAGCCATCGGACGATTTCGGCGGGCAGGCGATCTCCATCGTGCGCAGCGGCCGCGTCGCGCCCTCGGCGCAAGGCGCGTCGGGCTGCGTCGAGACGGTGAACTTCCTGATGCCCGAGCGCGATCGGACCGACGACGAGGATGAGCCGCCGGTGGTCGACTGATCGCCGCGGCGCCTATTTATCGACGACGAGGCAGGCCTGGCCGCTCTTGCGCAGCGAGGCGCAGAAGCTGTCGGCCTCACCCTTGTTCGCGAAGCCGCCGGCCTGGAGGCGGGTGAGCTTGCCGGTCTTGACCAGATGGGGTGTGCGGCCGGCGAAGGCGCCATTCTTCTTTTCAAGCGCGGCCCAGAGATTGCGCGCGTTCGCCTCGACCCCGAAGGCGCCGAGCTGCGCGCGCCACGGGCTGGCGGTACCATTGTGAACGCGGGCCAGCACGGGGGCCGGCGCGGTCTTGGCGGGTTCGGCCTTGACCGGAGCCGGCTTGGCGGGGGCGGGTGCGGTTTTGGCCGGCTGCACCGTTTCGGGCTTGGGCGGCAGCGTACCGCTTTCGGGCGGCGGGGCGTAAGTGGTACCCGGCTGGCTGGTCGCCGCGACGGCGTCCGCGGTCGCTTCGGCGGCGGCCGCGGCAGCGGCGCTGGCGACGGGTGAGGGTGGCACGGCGACGCTGCGGATCGGTTCGGGGGTTTTCGGCGCGGGCGCGGACTGGGCCTTGATCACCGGCGGCGGCGTGTAGTTGGTGCCGGGGGTCGAGGCGGGCAAGCTCGCGGTCTTGATCGGCGAGGCGGGCGCGGGCTTCGGTGCGGGCGGCGCTGCGGCGCTGACCGCGGCGAGGCGCGCCTGCTGTTCGCCACGTTCGATGTCGGGGAGCATCGCGAGGCCGCGCTGGCGCTGCTCGAGCGGGATCAGATTGTCGAGCTGGACGAGGCGCGCCGACGCGATGGCGAGCCCCGCGTCGCTCGCGCGCTTGGTGAGCGCATAGGCGCGCGGCCAGTCCTCGGCCGCGAGGTCGCCGTTGAAGTGCGCGGTGCCGAGCACATATTGCGCGCGCGGTTCGCCGCGCGCGGCCGAGCGGGTGATGAAGGGCATCGCCTCTTCGCGGCGGTTCGCGGTGAACAGAACGAGGCCGAGATTGTCCTCCGCCTGAAGATGGCCCTGTTTCGCGGCGCGGCGATACCATGCCTCGGCCTGCGAGAGGTCGGTCGGGACGCCGCGGCCGAGCTTGTAAGCCTGGCCGAGGTTGAACTGCGCATCGGCGTCGCCGGCGATCGCGAGCGGTCGCCATTCGGCGACGGCCGCCTGGTAATTGCCCGCCTGCCACGCATCGACGCCGTCCTTGACGTCGGCAAGGGCGGGCGACGCCGGCATCGCCGCGAGGGCGAGCGGCAGGGCCAATAAAAGGGCGGTGCGGAACGAACGCATCTTATTCTCCAATGACTTGCGCGGCATGACAGCGGCTGCAGTCCCCGGATGCTTTATAGCGCCAATTGGCTAACACCGCGTTAGCGACAAAATGCCGCGCACCGAACTTGATCCGTTCTGGGACAAGTTGGTCTTGAGGGGTTGTTTACCATAAGTGCGAGCAAGTCGTTCACCCTCATTTTATCATCGTTAACCCAATTTTAGCGCCCCGCATGGCATCCCTTCGCCGATTTTTGGATTTCCGAGGGGGTAACGCAGTGCGCGTATTGGCATTGGCTTCACAGAAAGGCGGGTCGGGCAAGACGACGCTGTCGGGGCACCTCGCGGTGCAGGCGCAGCTTGCGGGCGCCGGCCCCGTCGTCCTGATCGACATCGATCCGCAGGGCTCGCTCGCCGACTGGTGGAACGAGCGCGAAACCGACCTTCCGGCCTTTGCCCAGACGACGGTCGCAAGGCTCGCCTCCGACCTCGAAATCCTGCGCCAGCAGGGCTTTAAACTAGCGGTCATCGATACGCCGCCGGCGATCACCATGGCGATCCAGAGCGTGATTTCGGTGGCCGAACTGATCGTCGTCCCGACGCGGCCGAGCCCGCACGACCTGCGCGCCGTCGGTGCCACCGTCGATCTGTGCGAACGCGCCGGCAAACCGCTGGTGTTCGTCGTCAACGGCGCGACGCCCAAGGCCAAGATTACCAGCGAAGCCGCGGTTGCGCTGTCGCAGCACGGCACCGTCGCCCCGATCACGCTGCATCACCGCACCGATTATGCCGCGTCGATGATCGACGGCCGCACCGTGATGGAGGTCGACCCCAACGGGCGCTCCGCCGACGAAATCCGCCAGTTGTGGACCTATATGAACGATCGCCTCGAAAAGAATTTCCGCCGGACCGTATTTGCCGCGCCTTTGCCCACGCAGGGCAATTATGGTGCGGTTCGCCCGATGGGCGGTGGCTTCGGCCGCCGCATCGCCGGTCAGTGACGGGAGCGGGAACCATGGGCGAACCGAAACCCCTCGCATCGCTGAGCGCCGGACTTCTGGCCCGCAAGGGCGGGGCGCGTCCCGCGATGCGCCGCCAGCCGCTCGGCAGCGGTCCGGCACCGCTCAACAGTGGCGGCTATGACGATCTTGGCTGGAACGACATGGGTTATGATGTCGATCCCGACCAGTCGAGCGAGCCCGCGCGGATGCTCGACCTCAAGCCTTTGCTCACCGGATCGGTGCTTGCGCATAATGTCGAGGCCGAACAGGCGGTCGACGAGAGCGCCGGCCACGACATGGCTGCGGATTTTGCCGCTCCCGCCGATGATTTCGCTGTCGACGGTTATGGCGCCGACCAGTTCGAGGCCGAAACGCACGAAGTCCCCGAGATCGTCCGCCAGCAGGAATCGCTGATCGAACGCGTCGCCGCGGTGGCGCGCAAGGTCGAGGCCCGTCCCGCGCTGGCGGCGAAAAAGGAAAAGGCGCCGCGCGCGCTGCGCGCCCGCGAAAAGGCGGCGTTCACGCTGCGCCTCGACGCCGAGCGCCATTTGCGCCTTCGCCTCGCAAGCGCGGTGACGAACCGGTCGTCGCAGGTGATCCTGACCGACCTGCTCGACGAATATCTGTCGTCGTTGCCCGAAATCGACGCGATGGCGAGCCGCCTGCCGGCCGCGCGTCCGGCGCGCGGGCGGCGCTGACAGGCATAAGAGGGGGACCGACATGAACCGCAAGTTGCTGAAGAACCTGGCCGTTTCGGGATTCATCCTGGGCGTCGTCACCGGATGCAGCGGCATGGGCAAGATGGCCGACGCGCCGTCGCGCGCCGCCGGCACGCCCGCTGTCGCCGCCAAATCGGCCGAAAAGGCACGCGCCGCGCTTGAAGCGGGCAAGGCAAGCAAGGCGATCGGCCTGGCCGAGGCCGCGGTCGCGGGCAGTCCGCGCGACGCGGGTTTCCGCGCGCTGCTGGGGCAAGCCTATCTCAATGACGGCCGCTTCGCATCGGCGAGCGCGGCCCTGGCGGAGGCGATGGAGCTTGGCGCCACGGACAGCAATACGATCCTGTCGCTGACGCTGTCGCAGATCGCGCAGGGCAAGAATGCCGAGGCGGTCGCGTTGCTGACGCGGCACCGCGACACGGTTCCCGCGTCCGATCTCGGGCTGGCGCTCGCGCTGGCCGGCGACGCCGAAGGGTCGATCTATGTGCTGAGCGAAGCCGCGCGCGCCGAAGGTGCCGAGGCGCGGACGCGGCAGAATTTCGCGCTCGCGCTCGCGCTGTCGGGCCGCTGGGCGCAGGCGCGCATCGTGGCGTCGCAGGATCTGTCGCTCGACAAGCTCGAAGGCCGGATGGCCGAATGGTCGAAGCTCGCCGAACAGCCGATCGCGCAGGTCCGCGTCGCGAGCCTGATCGGCACGTCCGCGCAGCAGGATGCGGGTATGCCCGTGCGCCTCGCGCTTGCCAATTTCGCCGATACGCAGATGGCCGTCGCCGAACCCGTGAACGAACCCGCCGTCGAACTCGCCAGTGCCGATCCGGCGCCGGTCGCCGACTATGCGCCGCCGCCGCCGGTGCTTGCCCCGGTCCTCGCCGACGCGGGCAGCGCGATCCGCAGCGTCGAACTGCCGATGCCGGTGCGCGGGGCCGATGGTGTCGTGCCCGTCACCGAATTGCCGCAGCCGCAGCCCGCCGGCGAAATCATCCTTGCCGATGCCGCGCCCTATCGCGCCGCGCCGCGCGTCGCGGGCGAAGGGCGCATCCGCCCCGCGCAGCAGCAGGCGCTCGAACTCGCGACGGTGCTCGTCCCCAGAGCGATGGGTTTCGACGCGAAGAAGCCGAATGGCTGGGCGGTGCAGCTTGGCGCCTATGACAGCCTGGCGATCGCGAAGGAAAAATGGGGCACGCTGAAAAAGCGCAACGGCGTGCTCGGGAATTTCCCGGCGTCGAGTCACGCCGCGACGTTGAAGGGGCGCACATTCTATCGCCTGACGGTCAACGGCCTCGCCTCGCGCACCGACGCGACCAGCCTCTGCAACGAGCTTAAGAAGCAGGGCCAGACCTGCTTCATCCGCGCGATGGGTGGCGGCGAGACGATCCAGTGGGCGGCGAAGGCCGGTTCAATGCGGCTCGCATCGCGCTAGGCCCGACTTTCCAGAGATAAGGGGGAGGGGCGTGGCCGCGAGGCCGCGCCTCTTTTGTTCGGGACAAGGATCGCCCGTCGACCGCTTCTGTCGAACGGTCCGATCCACCTCGCCAATGTGTGGAGCCGCGGTAGTGGAGGCTCAGAAACGAAAGAAATAGGGCATGCTTTCGAGCGTCTCGACCACCTTGCATTTGGCGCCCGCACTCTTGCAACTGCCCATCACCGAACGTTTCGCGCCGCCGGGGGTGGCAGCGAAGCCGGCGTAATATTGTCCCTCCTTGTCGCGCGCGATCGCGAAATGGCCGTTTGCGCCCCACAGGCCGACGACGCAGTCGCGGCCGCCCGCCTCTTGGCACGCCGTCATCGCATATTTTTCGGCCTGCTCGCGACTGTCGCCGCGCAGCGCGCCATAGGAATAGCCGGGCTGGCCGGTCGCCGAGCGCCAGAAGGCGATCGCGGCGAAGCTGTTGACCATATAGCCGCCGACATATTCCTGTTTTTCCTCGGCGAACGGGATGACCTGTCCCGGTGGTGCCGCGTCGGTGCCGCCATACATTTGCTGCAGCACCTGCGGCGGCGGCGCGTTGCAGGGAAGCCCCTGCGCGCAGGGAATGCCCTGAACCGGCGCCATTTGTGCCGCCGCGGCGGGGGCAAGCAGGGCGGCGGGAATAGCTGTTACGGCAAAAAGGCGCATCGGGTCATCCTCGCTGTCGTCGACTCCCTTTCCATAAGTATCGAACTAAATCAGCGATATAAAGCCCATATCAGCGAATGCGCTGGCCGCCCTTCCACATCATCGTCGCGCGGCCCTGGACGGGCATGCCGTCAAAGGGGGTGTTGCCAGCCCAGGCCGCCATCTTCTTCGCATCGACCTGCCACGGTGTGCCGTCGTCGACCAGGATGAGGTCGGCTTCCTTGCCCACCGCGAGGCTGCCCGCATCGACGCCGAGCAGGCAGGCGGGGGTGGCCGCGAGCAGCTCGAACAGGCGGCCCGGCGCGATATGGCCATCGCGGACAAGGCCAAGGCCGAGCGCGAGCAGGGTTTCGGCGCCGGCCATGCCGGGTTGTGCCTCGGCGAAGGGCAGGCGCTTGTCCTCGGGACCGCGCGGATCGTGGCCCGACGACAATATGTCGATCGTGCCGTCCTTGATCGCGGCGAGGCATGCGTGGCGATCGTCTTCGCTGCGGAGCGGCGGCGAGAGGCGTGCGAAGGTGCGGAAATCGCCGATTGCGGTGTCGGAGAGCAGCAGGTGCGCGGGGGTGATGCCGCAGAGCACGGGCAGCCCCTTCGCCTTGGCTTCGCGAACAAGCGCGAGCCCGTGCGCGGTGGTGACCTGGCGGAAATGGACGGGCGCGCCGGTTTCCTCGACGAGCGCGAGGTCGCGCGCGATCGCCATCGCCTCGGCGACGGCGGGCGCGGAGGCGAGGCCGAGGCGCGTCGCCATCTCGCCGTCGGTCGCGACCGCGCCGGCGGTAAGCCCCTCATCCTCGGCATGGATGATCGTGACGAGGCCGAGCGAGGCGGCATAGCCGAGGACGCGACGCATCACGCCGCTGTCGGCGATGCGCGCGCGGCCGGTGGCGACGGCGCGCGCGCCCGCCTGCTTCATCAGGCCGATTTCGGCAAGCTCCCGGCCTTCGAGGCCCTTGGTCGCGGCGGCGAGCGGATGGACCCAGAGGTCGGGCTTGCCGCCCTTCGCGGCCCGCTCGACCAGCCCGGCGCCATCGAGCGGGCCGCTATCGGGCATCAGCGCGGCGCGCGTGATGCCGCCGAAGTGAAAGGCGGGCTTGTCGGTCGCAAAGACGCCGAGGTCGATGATGCCGGGGGCGAGCCACCGGCCCTTGGCATCGACGGTTTCGGCGCCGTCGGGGATTTCGGTAGGGTCGATCGCGGCGATGCGGCCGTCCACCGCGAGCAGGCTGCCCGGGCGCGGCGTATCGCCGTCGATCAGCAGCGCGCCGGTGATATGGAGCGGTTTCAGTTCCATCCCGGCACTCCCCGCTGGCGGCGCGTCAAAATGTCGAGGCACGCCATGCGGACCGCGACCCCCATCTCGACCTGTTCGGTGATCGTGGAGCGCGCGGGATCGTCGGCGATGCTGCTGTCGATCTCCACCCCGCGGTTCATCGGACCGGGATGCATGACGATCGCATCGGGTTTCGCCTTTTCGAGCCGTTTCGGCGTGAGGCCGTAGAGCGCATGATATTCACGCGCCGAGGGCAGGTAGGCGCCGTCCATGCGCTCGTTCTGGAGGCGGAGCATCATCACGACGTCGGCGTCTTTCAGCCCCTCGTCCATGTCGGTGAAGCTCGCGACGTGCATCCGCTCCATCGCGGCCGGGGTGAGCGTCGGCGGCGCGACGACGCGCACCTCGTTGCCGAGCAGGGTCAGCGCGAGGATGTTCGAGCGCGCGACGCGGCTGTGGAGGACGTCTCCGCATATGGCAATGGTGAGCCCCTCGACGCGGCCGAGGCGGCGGCGGATGGTGAGTGCGTCGAGCAGCGCCTGCGTCGGATGTTCATGGCGCCCGTCGCCGGCGTTGAGCACGGGACAATCGACCTTGTCGGCGATAAGCTGCACCGCGCCCGACGAGGCATGACGAATGACGATCGCGTCGGCGCGCATCGCATTGAGCGTCATCGCGGTGTCGATCAGCGTTTCGCCCTTTTTCACGCTCGACTGCGCGGCGTGCATGTTGACGACGTCGGCGCCGAGGCGTTTTCCGGCGATTTCGAACGAGAGCAAAGTGCGCGTCGAGTTCTCGAAAAAGGCGTTGATGATCGTGAGACCCGCGAGCCGGTCGTCATGCTTGGCGGCGCCGCTGCGGTTCAACTCGACCCACTCTTCGGCGGCGTCGAGGACGTAGCTAATCTCCCACGGGGTGAGCGGGGCGATGCCGGTGAGGTGGCGATGGCGAAACGCATCGCCGCCGGGCGGATAGTCGCTGGCGGGTCGGGTTGTGGAGCTTGTCATTAAAGCCGAGCGTCTACGCAGGAACTCTGAAAATCGCAAGCGCCGAGGCGAACAGCGGCTCCAATATTCCGAGAACCCAGAGCGCGACCAGCATCAGGTCGAGCCCGAGCCAGATCATCATCCACGTCGCGAAGGGTTGCTTGCGCGTCTTGTGGCGGACGAGGCGAGAGGCGGCGTAGGTGCCCGGAGCTCCGCCGAGAAATGCCCAGAGAAGCAGCGCGCCCTCCGAAATGCGGCGCGCGCCATGTTCGGCGAACTGCTTGTCGAGGACCATCAGCGCGAAGGCGGTCAGGTTCGCCGCCGCCAGCCAATAGACGATATAAGCGGTCAAGCGCGCGTCATCGCGTCGATCGCGCCCTGGAGAATGAACGCCGCGGCGGCGCTGTCGACGCGTTCGGCGCGTTTGGCGCGGCTGACGTCGGCGGCGATCATCGCGCGCTCGACCGCGGCGGTCGACCAGCGTTCGTCCCAAAGGAGCAGGGGGAGGCCGAGCGGGGCGAGGTTGCGCGCGAAGGCGCGCGTGCTTTGCGTGCGGGGACTGTCGGTGCCGTCCATGTTGAGGGGGAGGCCGACGACAAGGCCGACGATATTGTGCTGCGCGATGAGCGCCTTGAGCGTTTCAAGGTCGACCGAGAATTTCTTGCGGACGATCGTCTTGTCGGGGGTCGCGAAGCTCCAGTTCGTGTCGCAGAAAGCGACGCCGATTGTTTTGGTGCCGACATCGAGCCCCGCGAGGCGGCCGCCGTTGGGGAAGTGTGCGGCGAAGTCGGGGGCGGCGGCGGTGATCATGTCGCTGTCATTACCGCGCAAATCCCGTCATTGCGAGGAGCGAAGCGACGCGGCAATCCAGAGTTCGCGTAACCCGCTCTGGATTGCTTCGCTTCGCTCGCAATGACGATTCAGGATTTTGGTGCGGGGGTTTGCACAGCAGGGGCCGTGACGGGCACCGCGGCCGGCGGCACCGGCGACGGCTTGCCCTCATAGGTCGCGAGCCGCCGCAGCGCGTCGGCGCGGACGTTCGCCCAGAAGAGCGTGATGTCGTAGACGTGATAATTGTTGCCGGGGAGCACGTAGCCCGCGACGACGTAGTTTTTCGCGATGTCGGCGTCGCCGATCATCAGCAAGCCGCGCGTGTCGTCGCATCTGGCGCCGATCTTGCCCGCGATCAGCGCGCCCGACTTGAAGCCCTCGGTGGGTTTGAGCGTGCCGATATTCGCCTCGGGCGGGGCTTCGGTGTCGGGGATGCCGGTGAGCGGGTTGGTGCACAGCATTCGCGTGCCCGCGCGCGGGCGACCGTCGAAACCGATCGTGCCGTCATAGGCGTCGGTGACCATCACCGGATCGGCGGGATCGGCGAAGGTGGCCCAGCTGACGATGCACCCCTTCTGTTCGGGGGTCTGGCAGGCGGGAAGGCCGAGACCGGCGATGTCGGTGTCGATGCTCACCGGCCAGCCGATCACGTAGGCGGCGACGATGCGCTTCGCGAGCGGGGTGCCCGCGATTTTCGTGCGCAGCAGCGTGGTGAGGTGCAGCGCGCCCTGGCTGTGGCCGGCGAGGATGATCGGCTTGTCCTTCGGCTGTGCCGCGAGAAATGCGTCGAACGCCTCCTCGACGTCGCGATAGGCCGAATCGATCGCCTTGCCCGCGGTGACGCGGTCCTCGGCGAGGAAGGCGCCGAGCGTCGCCTGACGGTAACGCGGCGCCCAGATTTCTCCGGCGTCGGCAAAGGCGCTCGCCATGCCCTGCACGAAGAGGTTGGCGCGGTGGTCCGAATCGCGGTCTTCGAGCGGCGCGTTCCAGCTCGAACGGCTGTAATAGCTGGTCGGGTGGACAAAGAAGATCGCGGCGTCGCCCTGGGGGAAGGGCGCATCGGCGGTCGTCGGGGCCGCCTTGGCGGGCGGGATCAGCGGCTCGGCAGCCTTGTTTTCCGCTTCGAGCGTGTCGGTGCCGGGGGTTTCGCTGCCGTCGGCGGCAGGGCGCCATGCCGAGGGATTTTTTTCCATATCCGGGCGCGCGAACCACATTTTCGGATCGTCATAGGCGTTGGGCGCGACCGCGGCCTGCGGCTTGAACTCGGTGCTGGGGACGAAGGCGGTGCGCGCGATCCAGCCCGGGAAAAGCTGGTACACGACCCCGGCAGCGAGGATGAGGATGATGATCGCGGCAATGACGTAGAGAAATTTGCGGGCCATTTGGGCTCCATCGGGGAGAGGGAGGAGGTGGTTTCGGGCGTCTTTACCCGTTCGCATCAAGCGAAGTCGAGACGCCCCTTGGTCTTGCTTTGTCCCGGTGGGTGTCTCGACTTCGCTCGACACGAACGGCAACGGGGGTTGGTTCCAGTAAAATCGCGCGCAGCTTTGGCTTGCCCGCGCACGCGAAACAAGCCCAGATTGGGCCATGACCGATACGACCGCATCCGCCGCCCCCGATTCGCACGCCAGGTCGCCGCGCGTTTCGGCGCGCCTCGACGATAGTGATCCGCCGTGGCCGCTGCGTCCGTGGATCATGGCGGCGATCTGTGCCGCGGCCGGGCTCTCCTTCCACCTGCTGATCGACCATCATTATGAGGATGCGCTGGCACACTGGCGGAGCGCGCTGGCGGCGGGGATCGCGGCGGCGACGGTGGTGTTCGCGCTGGGTGTCGAATTGCGGCGCTGGCATTGGGCGCTGGGGTTCGCGCTGGTCTGGGGCGTGATCCTCGGGCTGATCGCGTGGCAGACGGCGGCGTATAATATCCAGGGCAATCCGGTCGAATGGCCCTTCTGGTCGGGCATTCTCGCGGTGCTCGTCGCGACGCCGTTGTTCCAGACGCGGCGCGACGTCGCGCCCGACTGGCGCTTCTGGAAGCTGTGGGCGATGCCGTATGAGCGGCTGCACAGCCATGCGTGGACCGACGCGGTGATCGGCGCGGCGAGCCTGGCGTTCGTCGGCATCACCTTTCTGCTCGTCGTGCTGATCGGGCAGATGTTCAAGCTGATCGGGATCAACCTGATCTTTGACCTGCTCAATGACGAATGGTTCGGCTGGATGCTCGCGGGCGCGGCGTTCGGCGGAGCCGTCGGCCTGCTGCGCGAGCGCGACAGACTGGTTTCGACGTTGCAGCGGCTGGTGATGATCGTGCTCGCGGTGCTCGCGCCGGTGCTCGCGGTCGCGCTGGTGCTGTTCCTGCTGTCGCTCGCCGGGACGGGGCTGCAGAAGCTTTGGGATTCGGGCTTTTCGACCGCTGCGGTGATGATGGGGGTGGCGGCGTTTGCGGTGCTGCTCGCCAATGCGGTGATCGGCAATGGCGGCGACGATCGCGCGACGAACCCGGCGTTGCGCTGGGCCGCGCCGGTGCTGGCGGTCGCGGTGCTGCCGCTCGCGGGGATCGCCTTTTACTCGATGCACCTGCGCGTGATCCAGTACGGCTGGACCCCCGAGCGCATCTGGGGCGTGATCGCCGCGATGATCGCGCTCGCTTATGGCATTGCGGGCCTGTGGGCGGTGGCGAGGGGACGGCGCGATTTCGACGACTGGCTGCGGCCCTTGCAACAGAAGCTCGCGATCGGGCTCGCGCTGCTCGCGCTCTTCCTCGCGCTGCCGATCCTCGATTTCGGGGCGATTTCGACGCGCGACCAGCTCGCGCGGCTGAAATCGGGGGCAACGCCGGCCGAAAAGTTCGACTGGGCGGCGATGGCGTTCGATTTCGGGCCCAGCGGCCGTGCGGCGCTGGCGGAACTGGCGAAGTCGCCGCGGAAGGCGCGCGCAAATGCGGCGAAGTCGGCGCTGGCGGCGAAGAATCGCTGGGACTTGAACGGGCCGCGCGGCGCGCTGCTGCTGCCCCCGTTGGCCGAGCGGGTACGAGTCATTCCCGAGGGACGCGCCTTGCCCGCCGCGGCGCTCGACCGGATCGCGGGGAGCTATATGTGCAGCCGCGCGAAGGCGTGCGTCGCGCTGTGGCTCGACGACAAGAGGATCGGCGTGCTGGGGCAGAATGAGCCGGGCGAGACGCTGAATTTCGATTTCGTGACGCAGAATGACGCCGGCCAGTGGGTGCAGGGCGATTGGGCGAAGGCGGCGCCGCCCAACAAGGCCGAGGTTGACTTGTCGACCGCGCGGATCGAGATCGAGGCGGTGCAGCAACGGCGCGTGCTGGTGAATGGGGTGCCGGAATCGGCGACGTTCGAATGATTATCCTCCCCTTGATGGGGGAGGCAGCGAGACTTGCCAGCTTGCTGGCTAGTCGCAGCGGTGGGGGTGCGGTTGCGCGCGCAAACTACGGTCGCATGTCGCACCATCACCCCCCCATCTAACTTCGCCCATCAAGGGGGAAGGCATTGCGATGTTCGCGAAGGTTGAAGCGATCCGGCGGGGATGCTAGCGGCGCGGCTTCGTTAAGGTTAGGGCGATCATGGCAATCGATCAGGCAACAGTGAGGAAAATCGCGTCGCTGGCGCGCATCGCGATCAGCGATGCCGAAGCGGCCGCGATGGAAGGCGAATTGAACGGCATTTTGGGCTGGGTCGAGCAACTCGGCGAGGTCGATGTGACCGGGGTCGAACCGATGACCGCGGTGATCCCGAACACGCTGCGGCTGCGCGACGATGTCGTCGATGCCGACCCGCTGACCGGCGGTGGGCGCCGCGACGACGTGCTGGCGAACGCGCCGGCGGCGATGCACGGCTTCTTTGGTGTTCCCAAGGTGATCGAATAATGACCGAGCTGACCAACCTGACCGTCGCCGAGATCCGCGACGGACACCGCGCGGGCGATTTCAGCGCCGTCGAAGTGGCCGAGGCGTTCAACGCCAATGTCGCGGGCGCGAAGGCGCTCAATGCGTTCATCGTCGAGACGCCCGAGCATGCGATTGCGGCGGCGAAGGCCGCCGATGCGGATCGTGCGGCGGGGACGCTGAAGCCCTTGTCGGGCGTGCCGATCGGGATGAAGGACCTGTTCGCGACGAACGGCGTCCAGACGACCGCGGCAAGCCACATGCTCGAAGGCTTTGTGCCGCGTTATGAATCGACCGTTTCGCAGAAATTGTGGGACGCGGGTTGCGGGATGCTCGGCAAGCTCAACCTCGACCAGTTCGCGATGGGGTCGTCGAACGAGACGAGCTATTTTGGCAATGTGATTTCGCCGTGGCGGCGCAAGGATGGCGGCAATGCCGCGCTGGCGCCGGGCGGTTCGTCGGGCGGAAGTTCGACCGCGATCGCGGCGCGGCTGTGCCCGGCGGCGACGGGGACCGACACCGGCGGCTCGATCCGCCAGCCCGCGGCGTTCACGGGCATTTCGGGGATCAAGCCGACCTATGGCCGCTGCTCGCGCTGGGGTATCGTGGCGTTCGCCAGCTCGCTTGATCAGGCAGGGCCGATGGCGCGCGACGTCAAGGACTGCGCGATCATGCTCGAGAATATGGCGGGCTTCGATCCGAAGGACGCGACGAGCCTTGATATGGCAGTTCCGAATTGGGAAGCGGCTTTGTCGAGCGATCTCAAGGGCAAGAAGGTCGGTATTCCCAAGGAATATCGGCTGGAGGGCATCGACCCCGACATCGACGCGATGTGGGATGCGGGGATCGCGATGCTGAAGGATGCGGGGGCCGAGGTCGTCGAGATCAGCCTGCCGCACACCAAATATGCGCTGCCGGCCTATTATATCATCGCGCCCGCCGAGGCGTCGTCGAACCTCGCGCGCTATGACGGCGTGCGTTACGGTTTGCGCGACCTGCCACAGGGCGCGGGGTTGCAGGACATGTATGCCGCAACGCGCGCCGACGGCTTCGGGCCCGAGGTCAAGCGCCGCATCATGATCGGCACCTATGTGCTGTCGGCGGGCTTTTACGACGCTTATTATACGCAGGCGCAGAAGGTGCGGACGCTGATTTCGCGCGACTTTACTGCGGCGTTCGAGACTTGCGACGTGATCCTGGCGCCGACCGCGCCGTCGGCGGCGTTCGGTTTGGGCGAGAAGATGGCCGATCCGCTGGCGATGTATCTCAACGACGTGTTCGCGGTGCCCGCGAGCCTTGCCGGGCTGCCCGCGATGTCGGTCCCCGCGGCGCTGAACCGCGAAGGGCTGCCGCTGGGGCTACAGATCATCGGCAAGGCTTTCGACGAGCAGGGCGTGCTGAATGCCGGGTTGGCGATCGAGGAACGGGCCGGATTTACGGCGCGCGCCGAGAAGTGGTGGTGAGCAGCCTGTTGATCGACCTGCTATGCTGGCTAGGGCTTGAGCCCCTTCTTCGGAAGTTAGGCTGGGGTGATGAGGTCCACAGCGAGGCGCGCTTCGACAGTAAGACCGGAAAGCAGATTACCGATGACTGACTATCGCATCAAGGGCGAAACTGGCGAGTGGGAGGTCGTGATCGGCCTTGAGGTCCACGCCCAGATCACGACCAACGCCAAGCTGTTCTCGGGCGCCGCGACGGCGTTCGGGGCGGAGCCGAACACGCAGGTGTCGCTGGTCGACGCCGCGATGCCGGGCATGCTGCCGGTGCCGAACCGCGAGTGCATCCGCCAGGCGGTGCGCACCGGCATGGCGATCGAGGCGCAGATCAACACATGGTCGCGGTTCGACCGCAAGAATTATTTCTATGCCGATTTGCCGCAGGGCTACCAGATTTCGCAGCTTTATCATCCGCTTGTCGGCGAAGGTTCGCTGACGATCGCCGCCGATGAGAAGGCCGGCATTCCCGCAGACAAGGTCATCGGAATCGAGCGTATCCATGTCGAGCAGGACGCCGGCAAGCTGATGCACGACCAGCATCCGACGATGTCCTATGTCGATTTGAATCGCAGCGGCGTCGCGCTGATGGAGATCGTCTCGCGCCCCGACATGCGCTCGCCCGCCGAAGCGGGGGCCTATGTGCGCAAGCTGCGTTCGATCCTGCGCTACGTCGGCTCGTGCGACGGCAATATGGAAGAGGGCTCGATGCGCGCCGACGTCAACGTCAGCGTGCGCAAACCCGGCGACGAATTCGGGACGCGCACCGAGACGAAGAACGTCAATTCGGTGCGCTTCGTGATGGCGGTGATCGAGGGCGAGGCGAAGCGCCAGGTCGAACTGATCGAAAGCGGCGGCACGGTGGTGCAGGAAACGCGCCTTTACGATCCCGACCGCAACGAGACGCGGTCGATGCGGTCGAAGGAAGACGCGCATGATTACCGCTACTTCCCCGATCCCGACCTGCTGCCGCTCGAACTCGACGATGCGTTTCTGGCTGAGTGCCGCGACAGCCTGCCCGAGCTGCCCGATGCCAAGCGCGCGCGCTATCTCGCGGCGGGGATCAGCGCCTACAACGCCGATGTCCTGACCGCCGAGGTCGAGGCGGCGCGCTGGTTCGACACGTTGCTCGACGCGGGCGCCAAGCCGGTCGCCGCCGCCAACTGGGTGACGAGCGAATTGTTCGGTGCGCTCAATCGCATGGGCCGCGATATTTCGGATTCGCCGGTGTCGCCCGAACACGCCGCCGAACTGCTCGGACTCGTTGCCGACGGCACAATTTCGGGGACGATCGCCAAGCAGGTGTTCGAAAAGATGCTCGAAAGCGGTGATCCCGCGGGTGTCATCGTCGATCGCGAAGGGCTCAAGCAGACGAGCGACACCGGCGCGATCGAGGCCGAGATCGCCAAGGTCCTCGCCGCCAATGCCGACAAGGTCGAGCAGTATAAGGGCGGCAAGGAAGCCTTGTTCGGTTTCTTCGTCGGACAGACGATGAAGGCGATGCAGGGCAAGGCGAACCCGCAGGTCGTCAACGAGCTGTTGAAGAAGGCGCTGGGCTGAGGATGCGCGCGACGGTTCGCGCGCTCCTGACCCTTTGGCTGCTGGTCGCCGGCGCGGCGCTCGCGCGCGCCGAGACGATCGTGTTCACCGACGTCAACGTCGTGCCGATGGACGGCGAGCGCGTGATCCCGCGCACGACGGTCATCGTCACCGACGGCGTGATTTCGACCATCGGGATCAAGGCGAAATTGCCCGCGGGGACGCCGGTGATCGACGGCAAGGGGGCGTGGCTCTTCCCGGGGCTCGCCGACATGCACAATCATGTGACGAGCCGCGAGGACCTGTCGCTGCTGCTCGCGAACGGCGTCACGACAATGCTCAACATGGGCGAGGCGACGAACAGCTTTGCCGGGCGGACGCGGATCGCGGTGAACGAGGGCAAGGTGCCGGGGCCGCAGATATTCACCGCGCTCGCGGTCGATGGCGACCCGCAATATGGGCATCTGGTCATCGAGAGGGCGGAGGATGCGCGCGCGATCGTCGGGATTGCGAAGGCCAACGGCTACAGCTTTATCAAGGCCTATACGAACCTGTCGGCCGAGGCTTTTGCGGCGCTTGCCGACGAAGCGAAGGCGCAGCGTATCGGCGTCGTCGGGCATAATGTGAAGGCGGTCGGCCTCGCGCGGCAGCTTGCCGCCGGGCAGGCTATGGTTGCGCATATCGAGGAATTTTTCTACGGCGTCTTCCCCGAACCCCCTGCGGACGACCAGCAGGCGCCGCCCGCCGATGCGCGGATTGCCGACGCGATCGCGCTGGTCAAGGCGCATGGGGCGTTCGTCACGTCGGACCTGTTCAATTACCGCACGATCGCGGCGCAATTCGGCAAGCCGGAGGTGGTGAAAGCCTATCTCGCGGCGCCAGAGGCGCGCTACCTGTCGCCCGCCGACCGGATCGGCTGGGCGCAGTCGGTCTATCAGAAGAAGGCGATCGACCTGTCGCGGCGCGTGGCGTTCGAGGCGCGCTTCGTGAAGACGATGGCCGACGCGGGCGTGCCGTTGATCACCGGCGGCGACGCGCCGACGATCCCAGGGCAGGTGCCGGGTTTTGCGCTGCACGGCGAAATCGACGCGATGCTGGAGGCGGGGCTGACGCCGTGGCAGGCGCTGTCGGCGGCAACGCGCACGCCAGGCGAGTTCATCGCGAAAACAGTGCCGGGCGCGGCGAAGTTCGGCGTCGTGGCGCCGGGCTATCGCGCCGACCTGTTGCTCGTCGCCGAAAATCCGCTCGAAAGGCCGGCGACGTTGCGAACGCCGCTCGGCGTGATGGCGGGGGGGCGCTGGTTCGACGCGGCGGCGCTCAAGGCGATGCTGGCCGAGGTCGCGGCGAAGCGCGTCGTTCCCTAGAAGCGCCGCTGCCCGGCACCCCAGTTGCCGACATCACACTGGCCCGAAAAATTGGTCTGTGCCTTGAGCTGGATGCGGCCCGAGCGGCGGTCGATATCGACCTTGGGCTTGTTGAGGCCGTTGAGGCGATAGGTCGCCGTGATGCGGTCGGGCGTTACGACGAGATTTTCGAGATCCCACCAGCCTTCATGCCCGCCCGAATGGATCGGCGGAACGAGGCTGGGGCCAAGATGGATGCGGCCCTGATCGCCATAAAGCTCGATCTGGACGTCGCTGTTGAAGCCCTGGGTCGTGCCGACGACATCGTTGCTCCATTCCCATTTATGCTTCGACCGGTTCCAGTCGTAGCGCGGGGTGGTGGTGACGCTGGGCCGGTTGCCGGCGCCGTAGCAGACGAGGACGAGCGAACTGGCGTCGCGATATCCCGGTTCGGTGGGCGGCGCGTGATGGTCGGCGGGCGGCGCATAGCCGCCGCGCGGTGCGTCGCCCTGGCAATTTTCGGCCGGCACGCCGATGATCGCCGAATAGCGCCCGTCCGTCGTCGCGACCGAGATGCAGCGTCCGGTGCGCTGGTTCCACCAGAAGGTGTAGCGTTGGCCGCCGACCGTGTTCGAATGGCGCGATTCATATCCGCGCGCGAGCAGCTGCGTTTCGCCGCCGGCGCCGCGCGCGCCGACAAGGTCGGCGACGTCAGGCGCCGATTGCGCGAGTGCGGGGACCGAAAGGGCGGCGGAGGCAAGAAGCGATAAAGGCAGAGCGCGACGCATGGCGATGACTCCCGTTGCTTGCAGCATCGCCATCCTATCGCACCGCGGCGCGACCACCAAGACTGTCCCGGCGCGTTCCAGGAAAAAAATCAGGGCGAAACGGCTTCGGTCGGATGTTTCCAGACGCTGCGGCCGTCCTTGATGGTTTCCAGAACCTTGATCGCCTTGATGTCGGTGACCGGCGTGGTCAGTGGGTTTCTGTCGAGGATGACGAAATCGGCGAGGAGGCCCGCTTTGATGCGGCCCTTGCGATCTTCCTCGAAGATTTGCCAGGCGGGCCCGGTGGTGAGCGCCTGTAGCGCCTCATAGGCTCCGACTCGCTCGTCCGGGCCGCTCACGACGCCGGTGGGCGAGACGCGCGCCATGGCGGTCCACAGCATGAAGCGCGTATCGAGCGGGGTGACGCTGTAGTCGCTGTGGTTCGACGGCGTCAGGCCCGCGGCGCGCGCCGAGGCAAAGGGGCTGATGAAATCGACGACTTCGGCCGGGAAGTTGGTGCGGTGGACATCGGCCCAGTACCAGGCGTGGTTCGAAAAATAGGCGGGGCCGACGCCGATGCGCTTGTAGGCGGCGAACTGGTCACGGCGCTGGAATTGCGAGTGGATGACGATGGGGCGGCGGTCGTCGGCGGCCTTGATCCCGAGCGCGTCGAAGCCGCGGATCGCCATATCGATCGCGGCGTCGCCATTGGCGTGGACGAAAAGCTGCCAGCCGCGGTCGTGGACCTTTTTTGCCTGCGCGACGAAGTCGGTTTCGGAAAGGACGGGTTCGCCGTGCCACGGATGATGCCCCGCGGGGCTGCCGCGCTTGTAATCGCGGGTGAAATAGCCGGTGCGCGCCTGCACCGATCCGTCGAGGACGAACTTGATCCCCTGTAACTTCACATGGCCCTGATAGCTGCCGAATTTCAGGTCGGGTTTGGCCAGCAGCGCGTCGAGACCGGGAGAGAAGGGGAGGAGCGCGAGGTCGAGCTTGAGGCGTTCGCGCGCCTGTGGAGAGGTAAGGAAGGCGACGTCGGGCGGCTGGGTCGCGCCGTCCTGTGCATGGGTATAGCCCTCGGCGAAATAGGCGTTTTGCGCGGCGTCGAGCGCGGCGAGCCTCTGCTCCGCCGTCGGTTGCGGCATTTTGGCGAGCAGCAGGAACATCGCCTTTTCGAGGAGCACGCCATTGAGCCTGCCGGCGTCGTCGCGGAGGATCATGCCCCCCGGCGGGACGGGGGTGACCTCGTCGATCCCGGCGGCCTTCAGCGCGGCGCTGTTGGCGACCGCGCCGTGAAGCGAGACGTGGAGCACGACGAGCGGGCGGTCGGGCGCGATGGCGTCGAGCTCGGCGCGGGCGATATAGCGTTTTTCGGCCAGATTTTCCTGATCGAACTGCCATACGGTAATCCAGCCTCCGGGCCCTGACGCGCGAGCGACATATTCGCGGATAGCGGCCGAGACGCCGGCGATGTCGCTGATCGGGGCGCCGCCGGTTTCGCGCAGGTCGAGCCCGCCCGCGCTTATCGTGGCGACGGTGAAATGCGAATGGGCGTCGATGAAGCCGGGGAGCAGCGTGGCGCCCTTGAGGTCGCGAACCACGGGATCTTTGCCCGCTGCCTTGCGCGCCTGCTTTTCGGAGCCGGCAAAGGCGATGCGGCCATCACGGGCCACGACGGCCTCGACCGTTTGCGGCGTGTCGCCGTCCATCGTGATGATCGGGCCGCCGCGGTAGATTGTGGTGTCCTGCGCGATGGCCGGCGCGGTCATTGCCAGAAGCAGCGCGATGGCGGCGGTGAATTTCATATCGTCTCTCCCCTGCGCCATGGTGGCGGGCGGGGAGGCTATGGGTCAAGTGGTTAGCAAGCTAAACTTCGTCATTCCCGCAAAAGCGGGAATGACGAAACAGGGCGCGGCGTCAAACCTGCTGCGGCGGCATTTCATCGGGTCCGCGGCCGGGTTCGTCGATATCGCCGCCGCCGGGACGGCCCGGAATTTCGGACGGTTGGCCCGCGGGGTCTTCGAGCGGGGTGGGCTGCACGGGCGTTTCGGGCGGCGATTGCGGTTCGATCGTGTCGGGCTTGGGTTTCGGAAGCGGGTCGGGGCTGCTGGCCATGTTCATTCTCCTTGGCTTGACCAACGAACGGGCGCGAAGCATGTTCCGCCCGCGGAGACGCCAAGCATGTTCCGCCCGCGGAACAGGGGGCTTTGCGCCCTTGCCCTTGGCCGCGTGTCTGCTATAGCCCCGCGCGGCCCGCACGGGCGTGCGCGGCAGCGCGCGATGTCGTGCACCCGGCCGAAAGCTCTCTAGCGGGCGTGGCGGAATTGGTAGACGCGCTGGTTTTAGGTACCAGTATCGCAAGATGTGGGGGTTCGAGTCCCTTCGCCCGCACCAACTTCGCGAGCAGAGGCCGGGATAGGGGAACTTCGCCATATTGGCGGGGTTCGGATACGAGATTTTGAGCAAGGATAAGACCAAGGCAATGAAGACCGTCGAAACGCTGAACGAAGGCCTGAAGCGCGAATATCGCGTCACCATCACCGCCAAGGATATCGACGCGCGCGTCGACGACGAGGTGAAGAGCATCGCCCCGACCGTCCGCATGCCCGGTTTCCGTCCCGGCAAGGTGCCGCCGAACCTGATCCGCAAGATGCACGGCCCCGCGCTGTCGGCCGATGCGCTGAACAAGGCGATCGACGCCGGCGTGCGCGACCTGATGGCGAAGGAAAAGCTCCGCCCCGCGCTGCAGCCCGCCGTGTCGCTGGCCGACGGTTATGAAGCAGGCAGGGATGCCGAAGTCACCGTCGCGCTGGAAGTGCTGCCCGACATCGAGGCGCCGTCGATCGACGGGCTGAAGCTCGAGCGTCTGACCGTTCCCGCCGACGACAAGGCGGTGATGGCGAAGATCGAGGAATTCGCCGCGCAGATGAAGCGCTTCGAAGATGCGCCGAAGACCAAGAAGGCCGCCGAGGGCGATCAGGTCATCATCGACTTTGCCGGCAGCGTCGAGGGCGTCGCCTTCGACGGCGGCACGGGCGAGGATATGGCGGTCGAAATCGGTTCGGGGCAGCTGATCCCCGGTTTCGAGGACCAGCTCGTCGGCGTGAAGGCGGGCGACGAGAAGGTGCTGAAGGTCAGCTTCCCCGATGAATATCCGGTCGAAAACCTGAAGGGCAAGCCCGCCGAATTCGCCGTCACGGTGAAGGAAGTGAAGGTCCCGGCGGCGTCAAAGATCGACGACGAGTTCGCGAAGTCGCTCGGCCTCGAAAGCCTCGACAAGCTCAAGGAGCTGATGAAGGACCAGGTCGAGCAGGAACTGAACGGCCTGACCCGCACCTATATGAAGCGCAAGCTGCTCGACCAGCTCGCCGCGAGCCATGACTTCGACGTGCCGCCGACGATGGTCGAGGCCGAGTTCAACCAGATCTGGCAGCAGCTCGAGCATGAAGCGAGCCACGAGGAAGATCCCGAGGCGGCGAAGGCCGAGCTCGAGAATGACCGCGAGGAATATCGCTCGATCGCGGTCCGCCGCGTCCGCCTCGGCCTGCTCCTGTCGGAAATCGGCCAGGCGCATGGCGTTCAGGTCAGCAGCCAGGAAATGCAGCGCCTGGTCATGCAGGCGGCGCAGCAGTATCGCCCCGAAGACCGCCAGCGTTTCGTCGAATATGTCCAGCAGGACGCGCTCGCGGCCGCGCAGCTCCGCGCCCCGCTCTATGAGGACAAGGTCGTCGACTTCCTGTTCGAAAAGGCCGAGATCAGCGATCGCGAAGTGACGCGCGAAGAAATCGAAGCCGCGATCGAAGCCGACGACGACGGCCACGTCCATGGCCCGGGCTGCGGCCACGACCATGACCATGACCATAAGCCCGCCAAGAAAGCTGCCGCCAAAAAGCCGGCCGCCAAGAAGGATGCGGTGAAGGAAGAGGCCAAGGCCGAGGAAGCGCCCGCCAAGAAGGCACCGGCGAAGAAGGCCGAAGCCGCCCCCGCCAAGAAGGCCGAGGAAAAGCCCGCAGCGGCGAAGAAGGCTGCTCCGGCAAAGGCCGCGGCCGAGAAGGCCGAGCCCGCGAAGAAGGCCCCGGCCAAGAAGGCTGCGGCGAAGAAATAAGCTTCGGCTGACGATCGAATAAAAGGCCGGGTGGAGGATGCTCCGCCCGGCCTTTTTTGCTCTTCGTGATCTCTGACCTTCGTCATTCCCGCGAAAGCGGGAACCCAGTTCAGCCTATCGGGGCGAAACCGAAATCGCCTGCAAGATCGCGCCATTCGGGATTATCCTTCTCAATCAGTTCGAGCTTCCACGCCCGGTTCCATTTCTTGACCCGCTTTTCGCGCTGGATCGCCGCGTCCATCGTCGCGTGCTGCTCGAACCAGACGAGCATCTTCACGCCATATTCGCGCGTGAAACCGGGAATGAGGCCTTCGCGGTGCTGGCGGATGCGCTGAACCAGGTGCGATGTGACGCCGAGATACAACGTGCCGTTGCGCCGCGACGCGAGCAGGTAGACCGCCGGGCCGAAGTTCTCGCGCATCGCGGGCGCTACTGGGTTCCCGCTTTCGCGGGAATGACGAAGGTGGCGTAGCCACGCACCCTCAGATCACATCCATATTATAACAATGCCAGCTGAAGATCGCTGCCGCGCCGCGGTGGGGGCGCCAGGCTTCGGCGAGCTCGCGCGCCTGCTTCTCGCTCGGCCGTGCGCCCAATTGCAGGATGCGGCCGACCGCTTCCTGCACGGCGAGGTCGCCCGCGGGCCAGATGTCGGGGCGGCCCTCGGCAAAGAGCAGGTAGATTTCGGCCGACCAGCGCCCGATGCCCTTGACCTTGGTGAGCAGCGCGATCGCTTCCTCATCGTCGGCGGGGAGCGCGTCGAAGGTCAGCTCGCCGTCGAGGATCAGCTGCGCGAGGCTTTTCGCATAGCCCTGTTTCTGGCCCGAGAGGCCGCAGGCGCGCAGCGTGTCGAAATCGGCGGCGGCGATCACTTCGGCGGGGCAGCCCTCGCCAAATTGCGTCTCCAGCTTGTTCCAGATCGACGTCGCTGCGGCGACGCTGACCTGCTGGCCGACGATGGTGCGCAGCAGCGTCGTATAGCCCGGCGCGCGGATGCGCGGTTCGGGGTAGCCGGCGTTGCCGAGCGCGCGCGCGAAATTGGTGTCGCGCTCCGCCAGCGCGTCGATCCCCGCGTTCAGCTGCTGCTGGCTAAGGCCCATCGCATATTCTCCTTTTGTTCTGGAGGAAGCTGATAGCAACGCTTGATTTGGCGCGCAACGCGCGACATAGCGCCTGCGACAGGAAACCTATGGGGACGAGCATGGCCAAGCTGATTGTCGTGACGCGCGACGGGACCGAACATGAGATCGAAGGCGACACCAGCCTGACCGTGATGGAAAATATCCGCGATGCCGGTTTCGACGAACTGCTCGCGCTGTGCGGCGGTTGCTGTTCGTGCGCGACCTGTCATGTCCATGTCGAGGCCGGCGACAAGGGCGCCATGCCGGCGATGAGCGAGGACGAGAACGACCTGCTCGATTCGACCACCGACCGCGACGATAATTCGCGCCTGTCGTGCCAGATCCCGTTCAGCGACGCGCTCGACGGCCTGAAGGTGCGGATCGCGGCGGAGGATTGACCTCCTAAGGCTCGTCATTGCGAGCGTAGCGAAGCAATCCAGGGCGGCCTTGCGCGACTCTGGATTGCCGCGTCGCCTTCGGCTCCTCGCAATGACGGCGTTTGGAAAACTCAGTCGCCCGCCGTCGCCACCGCGTAGAGCGCGATCGCGGCGGCGTTCGAGATATTGAGGCTCTCCATCCGCGGCGAGATGGGGAGCTTGGCCAGCACGTCGCAATGTTCCATGACATTGTGACGCATGCCGTCGCCCTCGGACCCCAGCACCAGGGCGACCTTGCTGCCGTCGAGTGTCGATCCGAGCGTCGTTTCGGTGTCGCCCATCAGGCCGATGCGCCAATATTGCGCCTCGGCGATTTCTTCCAGCGCGCGCGACAGGTTGACGACGCGCACCCACGGCACGGTTTCGAGCGCGCCCGATGCCGAACGCGCGATGACGCCGCTTTCGGGCGGGCTGTGGCGGTCCTGCGTGATGATCGCCGCGGCATCGAACGCCGCCGCCGAGCGCAGCACCGCGCCGATATTATGCGGGTCCGTGACCTGGTCGAGGATGATCAGCGGGCGCTTGCTCTCAGTATCGACCTCTTGCTGCAGCAAATCGCCGAGATAGATGCTTTCGAGCGGGTCGACCTCGATCACCAGGCCCTGATGCGGCGCGTCGCGCGCGACGAGTCGCGCGAGGTCGGCGACGTCGGCGTAAGAGATGGGAATCACCGGCGGCAGATCGAGCTGCCCCAGCGCTTCGCGCGTGCCCCAGATGCGCTTGACGGTGCGCTCGGGGTTGGCGAGCGCGGCGAGGACGGCGTGGCGGCCCCAGAAGCGGATGGCCTGTCCGCGCTGGTTTTGGCCGGCGGGACGGCGATGGCGAGAAAATTGACGCATGATGGCGCGCCTTTCCCATGACTGGCATTGACAGGCAAGCCTCGTTTCGCCATTGGACCGCTTCCCAAAGCGGGCCCCAAGGACAGGTGGCCGAGTGGTTAAAGGCAGCAGACTGTAAATCTGCCCGGGTTTCCGTACGCTGGTTCGAATCCAGCCCTGTCCACCAGGGGGCCACCCCATCAGACCGAGAGCATCCACAGAAGGCCGATTATTGGGCGGCTTCCGGATGATTCGCGTGCCCAAACGCCCATGTCCATCTGCGGTATGACGGTCGCGACCCTCTGCTCCAAAGCATCAATTATGACTTGACGGCATAACATATTATTATTTGACGGGCCCTTGGCCATGAAGGGGTAATGTTATGACAACGCTTAGATTTCATCGCGCGAAGACGACAATTTGCCGCGCATTCCGCCGGGACGGCTGGGCGCGCGTTACGAGCACAGCGCTGGACCCCTGGCGGGCGAACTCGAATATTATCGCACGTTCGGGCAGGATAAATTTGCGTCCTACGAGACGCGCACGAACGGCTATGACATGTTGAACGCCACGCTCAGCTATCGCTTCGATCTCGGTGGCACGAGGAGGGTGGAATTTTATGTGCGCGGCACCAACTTGCTCGACGAACTGGCATTTTCCCACACGTCATTCGTGAAGGACCAGTCACCGCTGCGCGGCCGCAGCATCGCCTTTGGCATGCGCCATTCCTTCTGACGCCGAGTATATGATCCGATGGAAGTGAGAGCGGGTTTCGCTCCCCTATGCCATTCCGATTTCGGCCAGACGCTCGTGCTTTGAAACCTGCCGAAGACGAACAGCTTGTCGCGGAACTTTGCAAAGCAGGAATTGCGCGGTAGCCCCGCTCCCTAACGGGGAGATGGCATTTAGCGCTCCCGCGCCGCCGTCGCGCGGATCTCGTCGATCGGGCTCAGCAGGTAGGAGGCGAGCGAACGGCGGCCGGTGCGGATGTCGGCGGTGACCGCCATGCCGGGGGTCAGGGGGATTGTCGCACCGTCCCCCCGGATCGTTGCCCGGTCCAGCGCTACCCGCGCGGTATAGATCAGTCCGCGCGTCTCGTCCTGCACCGCGTCCGAGCTGATCTGCTCGAGCCTGCCCGGCACCGCGCCGTAGCGCGTGAAGGAAAAGGCCTCGACCTTGAGTGCGACCGGTTGGCCGGCGCGGACGAAGCCGACATCCTTGTTGGCGATCGCCACTTCGGCGATCAGCTTCCCGCGCGCGGGCACGATCACCATGATCGGCTTGGCGGCCTCGACCACGCCGCCGACGGTGTGGACGGCCAGTTGCGTGACCGTTCCGTCAACGGGGCTGACGAGGCGCTGGAGGCTGCTGCGTTTCGTTGCCTTGGTCAGCTCCTCCTTGCGTAGCCGCGCGTCGCTCTCGGCCTTGGCAAGATCGGCGAGGATGCGGGCGCGCGCCTCGGCGATAGACTGGCTCGAATTGCCGCCGGCCACGCCGATCTGCGCCTCCGCCTTGCGCGCGGTGGCGAGGGCGGCGTCGCGATCGCGCGCGGCGACGAGGCGCTGGCGGCGCATCTCGATCACGCGCAGCTTCGAGACATAACCCTTTTCGAGCAGTTTTTCGTTGGCGGCGATTTGCTCGTCGAGCAGCGGGAGCGTCTCGCTGAGCTTGGCCGCCTGTATTTCCGCCTCGGCGCGGGCGGCGCGGGCGGATTCGGTGTCGGCCGCACGCGTCTGACTACCCGCCCGGATCTGGGCGAGCTGGGCGCGGGCGAGCGCGATCTGGGTGTCGGCTACGTCGGCCGCAGTTCCGGCGGGCGGGGTGAAGCGCAGACCCCTACCGTCGAGTGCCGACAGTATGGCGCGCAGCCGCGCCGCGTCGAGCACCGCGGTTTCCAGCGCCTTGCCGGCTTGCGCCGCGTCGGCATCCGAGACGGTGGGATCGAGCTCGACCAGAGGTTGGCCGGCGCGGACGCGCTGGCCGTCGCGTACCAATATGGCGTGGACGATTCCCGCCGCGCCGGGCTGGATCAGCTTGACGTCGTCGGCGGGGACCAGCTTGCCCGGTGCGGAGGCGACGACGTCGACCCGGCCAAGCACCAACCAGAGCAGCGCGGCTGCGAGCAGGCCGAGCAACAGCCAGGCAGTGACCCGCGCGGTCGGCGACACGGGCCGCTCGACCACTTCGAGCGCGGCGGGCAGGAAGTCGGCCTCCTCGGTGCGCAAAACCTGGCGCGACCGCGCACGTTCATTGTCGAGCGCGTCGCGAACGGCGGTCCAGTGACGCGTGAGCGCATTCATGCCGCCGCTCCCGCCTGAACGCCGATCTGGCGGTGATGGAGCGCGGCATAGCAGCCGCCGAGCTTGAGCAGCTCGTCATGCGTGCCGCTCTCGACGATGCGCCCCTTGTCGAGCGTCAGGATGCGGTCGCACTGGCGGATCGCAGAGAGGCGGTGCGCGATGATCAGCACGGTGCGGCCGGCAGCGATCGCCTTGAGATTGCGCTGGACGATCTCCTCGCTTTCGGCATCGAGCGCCGACGTTGCCTCGTCGAGGATCAGGATGCGCGGATTGGTGATCAGCGCGCGGGCGATGGCGAGGCGCTGGCGCTGCCCGCCCGAGAAGTTGACGCCGCGCTCCTCGACGATCGTGTCATAGCCGCGGGGCAGCTCCAGGATGAAGTCGTGCGCGCCGGCGAGGCGGGCGGCGGTCATCACCCGCTCGATCGGGGTGACGGGATCGGCGAGCGCGATATTCTCCCGGATCGAGCGGTTGAACAGGATATTCTCCTGCAACACCACGCCGATCTGACGGCGCAGCCACGCGGGATCGATCTGCGCCAGGTCGACACCGTCGATCAGCACGCGGCCGCTTGCGGGCAGATAGAGGCGCTGGAGCAATTTGGTGAGCGTCGATTTGCCCGAGCCCGAGGCGCCGGCGATGCCGAGCGTGGCGCCGGCGGGCAGGTCGAGGCTGATGTCGTCCAATGTCCAGGGGCCGTCGGCGGCATAACGGAAGCGGACATTCTCGAAGCGGACATGGCCGGCGAGCGCAGGCAAGGCGGTACGCGATCCTGCGCCGGGCTCCGCACCGGTGTTGAGGATGTCGCCCATCCGCTGAACCGAGAGGCGGACCTGCTGGAAATCCTGCCAGAGCTGCGCCATGCGGATGACCGGGCCGGAGACGCGCTGGGCGAACATGTTGAACGCGACCAGCCCGCCGATGGTCAGCGCGCCGGCGATCACCTGCTGCGCGCCGAAGAACAGGATCGCGGCGAGGCTGAGCTTGGAGATGAGCTGGACCGCCTGGCTGCCCGAATTGCCGAGGTTGATCACGCGCTGGTTGGCGGCGCTGTACGCGGCGAGCTGGCGTTCCCAGCGGTCCTGCCATTGCGGCTCGACCGCGGCGGCCTTGAGCGTCTGCATGCCCGAGACGCTCTCGACGAGTAGCGCGTTGTTGGCGGCGCCGCGCGCGAACTTCTCGTCGAGCCGGCGGCGCAAGGGGCCGGTGACGAGCAGCGAGACGATCACATAGGCCGGGAGGGTGAGCGCTACGATCACGAAAAGGAGCGGTGAATAGAGCCACATCGCGACGAGGAAGACGATCGTGAACAGCGGATCGACCAGCACGGTGAGCGAAGCATTGGTCATGAATTCGCGCACCGTCTCCAGCTCGCGGACGCGGGTCACGGTGTCGCCGACGCGGCGATTTTCGAAATAGGCGAGCGGCAGGCGGAGCAGGTGACGGAAAAGGCGGCTGCCCAGCTCGACATCCAATTTCTGGCTTGTCTCCGAATAGAGACGGGTGCGCAGCCAGCCGAACGCGACTTCCCAGAGCGAAACCAGCACGAGCCCGATACTGAGCACCTGCAGCGTTGCCAGGCTGTTGTGCGCCAGCACCTTGTCGACGACATTCTGGAAGAAGAGCGGCGCGGCGAGGCCGAGCAGGTTGAGCGCGAGGGTGATCAGCAGCACTTCGCCGATCAGCTTTCGATATTTGACGATCTGGGGGACGAACCAGGTTATGTCAAAGGCGGGCGCGGCAACCTGCGCGGAATCGCGCGTGGCGACGAGCAGCAGCGCCCCCGACCAGCGGGCTTCCAGCGCGGCGCGGTCCCAGCGCTCGATCGCGGCGCCGGGACGCTGGACCGCGACGGCATCCTCGCCGACGCGGCCGATGACGAACCAGCCCTCCGCGCCGCTGGCCAATACCGGCATGGGGAGGCGCCTCAACCGTTCGAAATCGGCGGTCGAGGCGCGGGCGCGGACGCCCTCGATGCGCTTGGCCAGGCGTACCAGATCGGATGCCGTGACCGGATCGGAATGGCCCAGGCTGTGGCGCAGTTCGGCCGGGTCCGCGACAATGCGGTGCATCGCGAGAATCTGGGCGAAGGCGACGAGCCCGCTATCCACGGGCGCCTCCGATGTCCCGAGGGACAGGTCCTGCTGCACGGTGGGTCTCCGATCGGGTTCTTCAGGCGTCGACAATCTGCGGGGTGCGGCAAGGTAAATCGTCCGGCACGAACCTTGGTAGCCGCCAAAGCCTGGCGAGCGAAGGCGCCGCCGCTCCGGTCGTCGGAGCAAAGGGGCAATTCGGCGTTCGCAGGTGCAGCATATGGTTGACCCCGATGCCGTCGCGGGCTGTCTGGTCGCGATCAAGTGGGGGGTATGTTTTCAGGCTTATGACGGGAGCCCTGCCATGCCCACCCTTTACATCTCACCGACCGGCAGCGGTTCGGGCGACGGTTCGAGCGCCGCGAACGCCGCGACGATCGAGGACCTGCCGCAGCTGATCGCGGCGGCGGGGCCGGGCGGGCAGGTGCTGCTGCTCGCCGATCAGGGAGGCTATAGTGCGCCGACCGGGCCGCTGGCGATCGTCGCAGGAGGGACGGCGAGCGCGCCCGTGACGATCCGCGGGGTCGACAGCGCGGGCAATGCGATGGCGGCGACGATTGCCGGCACGCGGCCCGAGCCCTTCGACCCGGCCAACCCCTCGGGCGAAGAGGTCTTCCGCCTGCTCGGCGGTGCGAACAATCTGCGCTTCAGCGATCTGGCCTTCGAGAATGTCGGCACGGCCTTTCGCGTGGGCGCGGATGTGCGCAACCTTGCGATCGAACATGTTGATGCCGCGAACGTCTCGCGCTTTTTCGACAATATGGTGTCGGGGGCCAATGCCAGCGCGACGATCAGCGGGCTCACCATCCGCGACGTCGCGGTGGACGGCTATTCGAAGGGCGCGATCCGGATCCAGTACGATAGCAACAATGTGCTGATCGAGGATGTGCGCGGCGACAGCCAGTTTCAGGACGGCGACAATTTCGCGATCGGCGTCCATATCACCGGCACCGCGCACGACGTGACGATCGACCGCGTCGCCATGCGCAACGCGCTCGACACGGTGAATGATTATCGCAACGGCGACGGCTTCGCGACCGAACGCGGCACCTATGACATCACGCTGCGCGATGTGATCGCCACCGGCAACAGTGATGGCGGGCTCGACCTCAAGAGCGATAACATCGTGGTCGACGGCGCGATCGTCTCGGGCAATGGTCGCAACATCCGGCTGTGGGGCACGGGCGCGCAGCTCAGCAATATCGTCAGCCTCGACGCGGGCGCACCACTCGCCGGCGGCAATCGCGAACATATCTGGCTGGCCGAGGGCGCCAATGCGACGATCGACGGGGCGTTTTTCTCCGATCCCGGCTCGCCGACTTTGTTCAACCTCGCCGAAAGGAATGGCGCGCTGACCGTGCAGGACTATGGCCTTGCCACCGGTGCGGGCACGCTGACCTGGAAGAAGGGCACGGGATCGGTGCTGACGCTGGACGGGCAGCGGGCGGTGGTCGCGGCGGGGACGGCCGGAGACGACTTGATCGGCGGCACGGCGGGCGTCGATTTGCTGATCGGCGGTGCCGGCGATGACATGATGGTCGGCAATGCCGGCGACGACGTGCTGACCGGCGGTTCGGGCGCGGACATATTGGTCGGCGGCGCCGGGCGCGATCTGCTCAGCTACGCCGGCAGCGATGCTGCGGTGCGGGTCGACCTGCTGCGGCTCTCCGCCAGCGGCGGCGATGCCGCGGGCGACCTGTTCGACGGGTTCGAGGATGTCGAGGGCTCGGCCTTCGCCGATGTGCTGGCGGGGGATGCGGGCGCGAACCGGCTGTTCGGCGGCGCGGGCGACGACGCGCTTTCGGGCGGTGCCGACGATGACCTGCTCGACGGCGGTGCGGGTGCGGACTTGCTCGACGGCGGCGCTGGTATCGATCGGGTGGATTATGGCAGCAGCACCGCGGCGGTGGTTGTCGATCTAGCCAATGGCGCGGCGAGTGGCGGCGAGGCGGCGGGCGACCGGCTGATCGGGATCGAGGGGGTCATGGGCTCGGGCTATGGCGATACGCTGTCAGGCAATGAAGGCGCGGACTGGATCGGCGGCGGCGCGGGCGACGACCGGATCGACGGTCGCGGCGGCGACGACCTGCTGGTCGGCGGCGCGGGTGCCGACATGCTGATCGGTGGCGCCGGGATCGACAGCGCGGATTATTCTGCCAGCGGGGGGGCAGTCACCGTAGACCTTGCCGCGGGCACCGGAAGCGGCAGCGATGCTCAGGGCGACCGGCTGCAAGGGGTCGAGCGGTTGATCGGCTCGCGCTTCGGCGATGTGCTGACCGGCGACGGTTTTGACAATATGCTGATTGGCGGCGCTGGCGCGGACCGGCTGACTGGCGGCGCCGGGACTGACACCGCCGATTATTCGGCGAGCGCCGGGGCGGTGAACGCCGTGCTGGGCGGCGCGGGCAGCGACGGCGATGCCGAGGGCGATGTGCTGACGGGGATCGAGAATCTGGTCGGTAGTGGGTTTGGCGACGTGCTGGTCGGCGATGGCGCGGTCAATATGTTGTCGGGCGGCGGCGGGGACGACCGGCTGGCGGGCAACGGCGGGGCGGACCGGCTCGACGGCGGCGCGGGCTCGGACGTTGCCGACTTTTCGGCCGCCGCGGGCACAGTGACGGCGGATCTTGCGGCGGGCACGGCTTCGGGCGGGGTGACGCTCGTCGCGATCGAGGGCCTGATCGGCTCGGCGTTCGACGATGTGTTGAACGGCGACGCGGGCGGCAACCTGCTGCTCGGCGGTCAGGGCGCGGACGTGATCGATGGGCGCGATGGCCTTGATACGGCCGATTATTCGGGCTCAGCGGCGGCGGTGCAGGTCGACCTTGCCCTGTCGGTGCAGGGCGGTACCGGCGATGCAGCGGGCGACCGGCTGACGAGTATCGAGGCGCTGGTCGGCTCGGCCTTCGACGATGTGCTGGCGGGCGTGGGGGGCGACGAGGCGCTGTACGGCGGTGCGGGCGCGGATCGGCTCGACGGGCGCGGCGGCGACGATCTGCTTCAGGGCGGTGCGGGCGCCGATATGATGATCGGCGGTGAAGGCATCGATACGGTCGACTACAGCGCCAATGCGGGTGCCGTCTCGATCAACCTCCAGACCGGCGCGAGCAGCGGCGGCGATGCCGAGGGCGACCGGTTCGACGGCGTCGAGCGGTTCATCGGCACCAGCTTTGCCGATACGATCGTCGGCGACGGGGCGGATCAGATACTGGTCGGCGGCGCGGCGGGCGATCGGCTGGACGGCGCGGGCGGCTTCGACATAGCGGTCTACGCGGGCAGCGCCGCGGGCGTGAAGGTCAACCTCGCGACCAGCATCCTGTCGGGCGGAGATGCACAGGGTGACAGCATTTCCGGAATCGAGGGGCTGGTGGGCAGTGCCTTCGCCGACACGTTGACGGGCGATGCCAATATCAACCGGATCGAGGGCGGCGGCGGCAACGACGCGCTCGACGGCGGGGCGGGCGCCGATGTGATGATCGGCGGTGAGGGCAACGACTCCTATGTGGTCGACAACGCCGGCGACCAGGTGGCCGAGGCGGTTGGCGGCGGGGTCGATATCGTGCGCACGACCCTGTCCTCGCTGACGCTTGCCGACGGGGTCGAGGACCTGAGCTATGTCGGTAGCGGCGGCTTCTCCGGCACCGGCAACGCGCTAGACAACAGCCTCTATGGCAAGGCGGCGGACGACGCGCTTTATGGGCTCGACGGCGACGACAAGCTGGTGGGCGGCGCGGGCGCGGACCTGCTCGACGGCGGGGCGGGACGCGATCAGGTCGATTATACCAAGTCCGCCGCGATCACGGTGAACCTTGTCACCAACGTCAATCACGGCGGCGAGGCCGAGGGAGACCGGCTGGTCGGCATCGAGATCGTGATCGGCTCCAACTATTCCGACAGTATCACCGGCAGCGACGATCCGCTGGCCGGCGACATCCTCTATGGGCGTGGCGGCGGCGACCTGCTGGTCGGCGGCGCGGGCGACGATCAGCTCGATGGCGGCAGCGGCAACGACTTGCTGCGCGGTGGCGCCGGAAACGACCTCTATGTCGTCTATGAGGCCGGCGACCAGGTGATCGAGGCGGCGGGGGAGGGACGCGACCGCATCCGCACCGCGGCGAGCAGCTACACGCTCGGCGCCCATGTCGAGGAGCTGGTCTATACCGGCACGATCGGCGCGACGATGACCGGCAATACGCTCGACAATTTCATCGTCGGAAGCGGCGGCGAGGATCGGCTGGCCGGCGGAGATGGCGCGGACGTGCTGCGCGGCGGGGCGGGCGGCGATCTGCTCGACGGGGGCGCGGGATCGGATAGTGTGGAATACGCCGGTTCGCTCGGCGGCGTGCTCGTCAACCTGCGGGCGCAGACTGCGACCGGGGGCGATGCCATGGGCGACAAGTTGGTCAGTATCGAGAATGCGCAGGGTTCGGCGTTTGCTGATGTGCTGCTGGGCAGCACCGGCGCCAATGTGCTGACGGGCGGTGATGGCGACGACACGCTCGCGGGCGACGACGGCAACGATACGCTGCGGGGAGGCGCCGGATCCGACCAACTCGACGGCGGCAAGAACGAAGATATGCTTTACGGCGAGGATGACGGCGACGCGCTTTACGGCGGCCAGCAAACGGACAAGCTGTACGGCGGGGCGGGTGACGACCTGCTGGTCGGCGACACCGAATGGATCTCGTCCCTCGCGGCCAGGGACCATCTCGACGGCGGCGACGGCGACGATATGCTGGTCGGCGACGGAATGAGCATGACGGCGAGCGGGATCGGCGGCGCGGACACGCTGATTGGCGGGCTGGGCAACGATGTGTTGTACGGTGATGCGGTGAATATGGCGGTCGGGGCGCGCGGCGGGGCGGACAAGCTGACCGGCGGCGGCGGGAGCGATCGCTTCGTCTTCGCGCCCGGCTCCGGTGCCGACGAGATCAGCGATTTTACCCGCGGCGGCGGCGAGGCCGACCGGATCGACCTCAGCGCCTTCGACATCGCCTATGAGGCGCTGCGCTTCACCACGAGCAGCGCGGGCGTGACGATCCAGTTAGGCGGCACCGACACGATCTTCGTGCGCGGTGCGACCGCGCTCGATCAGACGGACTTCGTCTTCGGCTGACCCGCTCCCGGCCGGCGGGCGGGTATTAGCCGAAGACGAAATCAGCGGGCGAAAACGCCTGCGCACCGCGGACGAAGATGCTGTCCGGGCCCATGGTGATGCGGACCCCGTCCGCGCTCGCCATGAAACCGAGCTGTTCATAGGCGATATCGAAGGCGCTGAGGTCGATATGATCCGCGCCCGAGGTGAAATCGCTGATCTCGTCGGCACCGGAGCCGGGCGCGAAGACGAACCAGTCGGCACCGGCGCCACCCGCTAACATGTCGGCGCCGCCGCCGCCGATCAGGTGATCGGCGCCGTCGCCGCCATAGAGCTTGTCGGCGCCGCCCGCCACATCCGCGGCCGACTCCCGACCGTCGCCATAGAGCCAGTCATTGCCGTCGCCGCCCTCCAGCGTGTCTGCGCCGCCCCTCGCGCTGTCCATCATCACGTCGCCGTCGCCGATCAGAATGTCGTTGCCCGCGCCACCAGCCAGCCGGTCGCCGCCGCCCTTCCCGTTGCCATAGATGTTGGTCGCGTCGCCAATCAGCAAATCGGCATCGTCGCCGCCGTCGAGCCGGTCGTTGGCGCCCTGGCTGCTCAACCATTCCTGATCGCCGACCAGCCGGTCCGCGCCCGAGCCGCCGGCGAGCATGTCCGACTGCCAGCCGCCGAGCAGCATGTCGGCGCCCGACTGGCCCCGGAGCAGGTCTTCGCCATTGCCGCCCACGAGCCAGTCGTCGCCCGAGTTGCCGGCGATGTCGTCATTGCCGCCGAGGCCGCCCAGCGTGTCGCTGCCCGCGCCACCGATCATCGCATTGGCGAGCGCATTGCCGTTGCCGGTGAAATCGGCGCCGCCGCGGCGAATCAATCCCTCGACATTGCCCGCGAGCGTATAGCCATCGAGTGTCGTTTCGACCCGGTCGAACCCGGCGTCTGCGGCTTCGGCGATCCGGTCGCCGGTGTCGTCGACAAGGAAAATATCGTCACCGGTGGTACCATGCAGCTCATCCGCGGTGGCGGTGGCGGGCAGGGGAAGCAGCGCGATAAAGTCGGTCGCGCCGGGTGAAGCGTCGCCCCGATCGACGGTCAGCGTTTCGCGGATCGTCTCGATGCCGCTGAGGCCGGGAAACGAATCGCGGGTGGCGAGCGTGGCGAGTTCGGACAGGGTGATCTCGACGCCCTGCAGGGTGAGCCGTCCCTGCGAGGAGATCACCTTGGTGCGCGAACCGGCATCATCGAAGCGGCCTCCGATCACCGTGACGTCTGCGGAGTCGTCGAGCCAGAGCTGGTTCTGTTCGGAGATGCCGCCGCGCAGTACCGGGTTCAGGCCGACCGAGTCGATCAGCGTCGCCTCCCCCCAGAGCCGGTAGTTGCGGCCATTTTCCTCGCCGAGCGCGCGGACGACAAGGGTGCCGCTCGACTTGAGGTCATAGCCGCCGTCGCTGTTGCCGCGTGCGGCGGTGTCGATCAAGCGCACGTCATGGACGCCGCGCTCGGTCGCGAAGCCGTCGCCGTTGAAATAGGCGCCGGCCGTGCTCTGGACATTCTCCATCACCACCTGGCTGAGCGTGACGTTATGGACGGTGCCGTCGAGATGAACGCCCGCGGGCAGGTCGTCGCCCGTCTGCCCCGCCATGTCCGCCGTCACATTGTCGATGACCACATTGTTGGTGTCGTACTGGAGGCGGATCGCCACCCTCGAGAATCCCTCCACGTCTACATCGCGGATCGTCAGCCCGGTTATCGTCGCGGTAGCCGAAGGCGCGCTGGCATAATCCTCGAAGAAGCGGCGAACATTCTTCGCGTCGACATCCTCGATATGGAGATTGGCGAGATCGGCGGTGACGCGGAAGGCCGTGCCGACATTGTCGATCTGCAAGTCGCGGAATACGAGATTGTCGGCGCCTGAGCCGAGCTTGAACAATTCGTTGCCGGAAGCGTCGCCCGCCTGCCAGTCGACCGGGCGCGAACCGGTGAACTGCGCCGCCATGGCATTGCCGCCGGAATCGATGCCGCGCACCACTACCGGCTCGCCCTCCGCCCCGCCGCGTGTGATGCCGAGGATACCGGTGACATTATAGTCGCCCTGGTCGGCCAGCATCAGCACCTCGCCTCCTGGTCCCGCCCTTCCGATTAGCGTGTTGAGCGAACCGATCGACGCTGCATTGTTGATGTCGCTGCCGCTTTTGTCCCCGGATCCGGCAGGTGAGATGTACAGGCTTGGCATGGCGATCGACCCCTTGTTGTTGCGGCGAGGTTAACCTCGGCCAAGCCATCATGCTGCACTGCGGTATGGTTAGGCCAGCATTATGCTGATCATCGGTGGGGTTATTACGATGGGCCGTCGCGGGTCCGGCTGGAGGCAAGGCATTCTACCTGCGGGGAAATTTGCTTCGGCAGCCTCCCCGAAAGCGGCATGATCTGTTTTTGCGCTTTCGATCGCAAAAGCCCCCGGTCCGCAGTCCCAGCACAAATATCCACTTGAAGATTCGTGCCCGCTCCGCTCCGATGTCGGGCAGCGTTTCACGGCCTGTCGAGCCGCCGTCCTGGAGAGGAAAAACATGACCGAAGCCGTCAATCTCGGCGCAATCGAAGAAATCCGGCTGCTCAAGGCGCGTTATCTGCGCGCGCTCGATACCAAGGACTGGGCGTTGCTGCGCAGCCTGCTGACCGACGACATGGTCGGCGACTTTCGCGAGATGCCGGGCGGCGAGCTTGACGAGCAGTTGTTGACCACCGGCGCCGACGCCTTTGTCGCGGGGGTCGCCTCGGCGCTCGAGAATGCCACCACGGTCCATCATGTCCACAGCTTTGAAATCCGCTTCACCGGCGCACGCGACGCGGAGGGCATCTGGGCGATGGACGACCATTTCTGGGCGGGCGAGGGAAGCGATCTCGCGGGTCGCTCGCGCCACGGTTTCGGTCATTATCACGACTGTTATCGCAAGGCGAGCGGACGCTGGCTGATCGCCCGGACGCGGCTCAGCCGCATCCGTGTCGAGCGCGACTGACGCCGGCGGCGATCGTTCCGCCATGCGGAGCGCGCAACGCACGCCGCGCCGTCCACACACGGCCGCTTCGGGCTGCGTCAATCGCCAAAAACCAGTCCGAGCATCTGGCGTTTCCAGATCGCGACCGATCGCTCGATCAGCGCCATGTCCGGATTGCGGATATATTCGACCGTCAAGCCGCGCGTCACGGCATTGTTGAGCAGTTGAAGCGTCTGATAGGCCTGGTCGTTATCGATCCCCGCCGCCCGCAGGATCATATGACCCCATAAGCGGACCCTGCGGTCAAAGCGCCGCGCGCTTGGTCCGACCTCCTGATCGAGGTCGGAATCGTTGCGCCGGGCGAGATGGATTTCGAGCACCGCCGCCATTTCAGGCCGGCTGACCATCTGATAATTGGCGTCGATCAGATTTTCCATCGACTGCCGGGGCGTGGCGCCGGCCCGGATGGCCTCGGCGTAAACGCGCGTGCGATAGGCCGCGAATTCGGCGGCGACCGCGGCCATCAGCTTGGCTTTCGTCGGGAATTGGTGCTGGATGGCGCCGAGGCTCATCCCCGCGGCGTCGCGGATCGCGAGCATCGTAGCCCCCGAATAGCCCTGCGAGCAGAGCACGTCGCGCGCCGCCGCGAGCACCTTGGCACGCGTGGCGGCGCTGCGGTCGGCCTGGCTGCGGCGGGGTCGGGTCGCGGTTGTCGTCATGCCTTGGTCATCTGCGATAGCTGTCACGCCGCCGATAAGCGAGCGCCTCAAAATGCCACGGTCGCATTGACCCCGATCGTCCGCGGCCGGACGACGCCCGTGCCGAGTGCGCCGTTGGCGTTCCTTGGCAATCCCGCGACGCCCAGCAAGGCCTGCGTCGAGGTGATCCCCCGGCTGCCCGTCAGGTTATTGGCATAGGCGCTGAGCGAATAGCGGCCGAAGTCGAGACCGGCGCGCAGATCGATGACCTCATAGGCGCTCACCCGCGCGAAATGGCCATAGGCCGCGCGATAGGCGGGGTCGAAGCTGCCGCTCTGCCGCGAGAGCGACCGGATCGAGCCGCCGATGGACGCGGTGACGTCCGATCCCAGATCCCACTGATAGTCGGCGTTGAGGTTGACGGCATATTTGGGCGTGAAGGGCAGGCGGTCGCCCTTGACCGCGCCGACAGCGATCGGGTCGGTGTCGCCGCCGAGTCTCGCGTCGGTGAAGGTCAAGCCGATCGAGGTTGTTAAGCCCCGCGTCGGACGCAGCGTGGCGACGACTTCGGCGCCGTCGACCTTGGCGCTCGTCCCGTTCACATTGACGCCGAAGCCGTTGACCACCGCCGCGAGCTGGATGTCGTTCCAGTCGATATGATAGAGCGACGCCTCGATCGAGGCGCTGCGGTCGGCGGTGTCGCCCTTGAAGCCGATTTCATAGCTGGTGACGGTATCGGGCTCGAAGGTCGTCGGCGTGCCCGCCGGCGACCCGATCGGGATCACGTTCGGGCCGCCGGGGCGGTAGCCCTTGGCAACGCGCGCATAGAGCGATGCCTGGCTGCCGAACTTGACCTTGGGCGCGATCGACCAGGTGAAGACGTCGTCCGAAGAGCGCAGGCCGTCGATCAGCGCGGTGCCCAGCAGAACGCCGTCGGTCGCCTGCTCGGCGTGCTGGCTGTTGTGGCTGTACCGGCCGCCGAGATCGACGTCGAACCAGGGCGACAGGTGCAGCGTCGCGTTGGCGAAGCCCGCGATCTCCTCATAGCGCGAATCGAGATTGAACACCGCATAGTCAAAGGGCAGGTCGATCGGGGTCAGGACGCCGGGCGTGCCGGGCACGGCGGTTTTCAGGTTCTGGAAGATCCGCGCCTTTTCGCGGGTGTAATAGCCGCCGACCATCCATTCGAGGAAATCGCCGCCATTCGACGCGAGGCGCAGTTCCTGCGTCCATTTGCGATTCTCGGTCTGCTGGTCGAAATAGACATAGGCGCCGAGAACACCGATCAGATTGGCGGTATAATCGGCGCGGAACGACTGGAGTTGTTCGCCATGGCTCGTAGCCGAGGTCAGCGTGACGTCGCCGAAATCATAGTCGATGGTGCCGTTATAGAGCCGGTATTTCACATTGCTGAAGGTCGGCAGATATTCGGACTGGGTAAGGCCATCATAGAGCGGCTTCAGCGTCGCCGGGTCAGCCTCGACGATGCTCGGCGCGTCGACATGGAGATTCTGGACGAGCGCGCTGAGCCGAACGTCGAGATTGGCGTCGGGTTTCCAGATCAGCGAGGCGCGGCCGCCGTAATTTTCGAAATCGTTGATGTTGCTGTGGACGTTCGATCCCGCGGTGCCGATCGAGTCGATATAGCCGCCCTGCTTGCGGTACGAGCCCGAGGCGCGAAACGCCAACGTCTCGCCGAGCGGGACATTGATCATCGCGGCGCCGCGATAGGAAACGTCGCCGCCGTCGGTGAATTCGACCCCGCCGAGCGCCTTTGCCTCGAAGGCAGAGGTCGAGGGTTCGTTGGTCACGAATTTGAGCAGGCCGCCCAGCGAGCTGGCGCCATAGAGCGTGCCCTGCGGGCCGCGCAGCACTTCGATCCGCGCGATGTCGAAGCTGTCGAAATCGCCCGCGAGTTCGGACCCGTTGGCAAGGCCGGTGCTCGATCCGAAGGGCGTCTCGTCGACATAGACGGCGACCGTCGAGGCGACCCCGCCCGTGTTGATGCCGCGCAGCACGAGCCGCCCCTGGCCCGGCGTGCCCTGGACGAGCTGCAGACTCGGGACATTCTTGAGGTAATCGGCGAAGCTGGTCGCGCCCTGCTGTTCGAGCGTCGCGCCCGACACGACCGACACCGATTGCGGCACGTCGATCAGCGTCTGCGATCGCTTCTGGGCGGTCACGACAATCTCGTCGCCAAAGCCCGTTTCGCCGTCTTGCGCCCACACCACGCCGGGCGAGGCGAGAGCGAGAGTAAGGGCCGTGCCGCTCAGGGCCTTGGTCGGAAGTCGCATTGTCAGTCCCCTCATCAGATTTTCGCTTTTCGTTTCAGCGGCCGTGGCCGAGCGCGAAGCGCATGCCGTGCAGGATCGCGGCGGGCGCGGCCGAGACATGGTCATCCCCGGCGAAGGCGATATGGCTGAGCTCGGCCAGGCCTGCGTCGCGGAGTGCATCGGCGAACTCGCGAGCGGCATCGACCATGCGCGCGGCGCGGATTTGCGCCTGCGCTTCCTCCAGCGTCACCGCGATGCCGTCGGGCACGCTGGTCGGCAGCTCCTGCTCTTTGGCGCCGACATCGACGAACACGCGCGGCTGGCGGGGCAGGGTGGCGAGCCGCTCCCCGAAAGCAGGCAGTTCGCCAAGGATCGCGAAGCCGTTCCACCAGAGCGACGGGCTGCTCGCGATGAAGACGGCGAAGCTGTCGGGCCGGGTCAATAATGCGTGCGCGGCGAACAGCCCGCCGAGCGAATGGCCGAACAATATTTGCGGACCCTCCGCCGCCTTGGGGTAACGCGCTGCGATTTCGGGGCGCAGCGTGTCCGTCAGGAAGGCGAGGAACGCGTCGGCGCCGCCGTTCCGGTCGCCGCCGATCGCCGCGGCGAGTCCACCCAGCTTTTCCAGCGCTTCGACCCCGATCGGCGGGGTGAGGTCCGCTGTGCGGAGCTTCAGGAAATCGGCATAGGCAGCGTCATAACCGATACCGACCACATAATGGGCGGGAAAGGCGGCGACGCTCGATACCGCGCGCGCGATTTCGGCCGCCATGCCGAACAGCAGGTCGCCATCGACGACATAGAGGACGGGAACGCCGCTGTCGGGCATGGGCCCCGCCGGCGGTGCGACGCTGACCGTCAGCGCGCCCTCGCCCGAAGGATGGGGGAGGGTGAATTGCTCGAGGGCGGCACGCACCGAAAAGGGCATCGATCGTCTCCCGACAGAAGGCTGGCGCCTGACGCTGCCAGCCTCTTTTCGTCGATGCGACTCATCTGCCCCATTTACAATAAAGTCAACTTGTTTATTATAGACCGCGAAACCGGCTCGAGGAGAGCGATATGGAAATCGGAATGCCAAGGGCGGGCAAAGGCGAAGCGCGCCATGCCGCCGCATGGGCGTGGTACGGGCTCGGCGTGCTGCTGATGACGACGCTCTTCGCCTTCGTCGTGCGCCAGATGCTCAGTCTGATCGCGCCGGCGCTGCAGACCTCGCTCGGCTTTTCCGACTTGCAGCTCGGCATGTTGCAGGGGCTCGGCATGGCGGTCTTCGCCAGCATTGCGAGCTATCCGATGGGCTGGCTCGCCGACCGGTTCGGGCGCCGCCTCCTCCTCGCGCTCGGCGTCGCCTGCTGGTCGCTCGCGACCGCGCTCTTCGCCTTTCAGGACAGCTTCGGCGGCCTGTTCGCCGCAACGATCGGGATCGCGATCGGCGAGGCAGGTCTCGCCCCGATCGTCTTTGCCCTGATCCCCGATCTCTTTCACGAACGACAGCGCAACACCGCGAACTTCATCTTCTACGGCGGCTCGCTGCTCGGAGCCGGACTTGGCATGGCGCTGGGGGGCGCGATGCTGCAATGGCTGGCGGGCGCGCATGGCAGTCTCCCCGGCTGGCTGGCCGGTATCGACAGCTGGCGCCTCGCGATGATGCTGATCGCGCTGCCGGGGCCGATCTTCTTCTTCCTCGTCCTGACCATGCCGCTCGATCGTCAGGGGAGCGAAACGGCAACGCCGATCGCGACCGATGACGCGGGTTCCCGCGATTTCATACCCTATGCGACCGCGCATTGGCGCACGCTCGCCTGCATCTTCGGGTCGATTTTCGCGATGGCCGTCGCGATGACGTCGGGGCTGATGTGGTTTCCGCTGGCGCTGCCGCGCGCCTTCGGGATCGATCCCGCGACGGTCGGGGTCGGGCTGGGCACCGCGATCACGATCGCGACGATCGTCGGCGTGCTGCTCGCCCCGCTGATGCTCAGGCTGCGCCGGACGGATGCCGGTCTCGGCCCGGTCAGGGCGGCCGCGATTTTCGTCGCGCTGACCCCGCTGCCCGCCGCTTTCCTGCCGTTCGCGACCTCGGCGTTTCAGGCCTATGCCATCGCGGCGGTGCAGGGCGCGCTGGGTATCGCCGCCTCCTCGCTGATGCCCGGCGTGCTGCAGAAACTGGCGCCGCCGCACCTGCGTTCGCGCGTTCTGGCGCTGCTCGGCATCGTCAACGCGCTGGCGCTCGCCGTGTCGCCGCTGGCGGTCGGCTCGATCTCCGGGCTGATCGCGGGGCCGCGCGGCATGCTCTACGCCATCACGATCGTCAGCCTGCCGTCGCTGATCGTCTCGGCGATACTGATGGCATTCGCACCCGGCCCCTATGCCGCTACTCTGCGGGCGATCCGGCCTCAGCTTTCGAAGGATTTCTCATGACGACGACGCTATCGACCGGCCCCGCGCCTGCGGACATGACCGCCATGCGCGAGGCGATGGCGTCCGGTCGCGTCACCGCGTCCGCGCTGGTCGAACAGGCGATCGAGCGCGCCGAAGCGGTCAACCCGCAGCTCAACTTCATCGCCTGGCCGACCTTCGAGCGCGCGCGCAGCCAGGCGGGGGAGTCCCGATCCGGCCCGCTCGCCGGGGTCCCGACGCTGATCAAGGACATGCTCCCCGAAAAGGGGATCCCCGCGAGCTTCGGCTCGGCCGCGCTGCGCGATTTCATCGCGCCCGACGACGCGCCTTACACGCGGGCTCTCGCGAGTACGGGGCTGATCTCGATCGCGCGCTCGGCAATGCCCGAACTGGGGCTCAACGCGGTCACGGAATCGCCCTTGCTCGGTCCGACGCGCAACCCGTGGAACCCCGATTATACGCCAGGCGGATCTTCGGGCGGCGGGGCGGCGGCGGTTGCCGCCGGGGTGGTCCCGATCGCGCACGCGAGCGACGGGCTCGGATCGATCCGCCACGGTGCCGCGCCTTGCGGCCTCGTCGGCCTCAAGCCGTCGCGCGGGCGCAATGCCGGCGAAGAAACATTCCGGTCGATCGCCGACCTGACGGTGAACGGCTGCGTCAGCCGCACGGTGCGCGATACCGCGGCCTGGATCGAGGCGACGCAGACGCGCGACCCGAGCTGTCTGCCGCCGGTTCCGTTGGTGACATCGCCGGTCGATCGCCGCCTTCGCATCCATGCCTATAGCCGGGTGATGCGGACCGGCGAACTGCCCGACGCCAGCGTCCAGCGGGTTTTGGGCGAGGCGATCGCATTGCTCGGCCGGCTCGGCCACCGGGTTTCGGATGCCGACGTCCCCTTTGACGGCGCGCGCGCGATGGAGCTCCTCGGCACGATCACCGAAGGCATGTTCTGCCGCCGGCTGGGGATGCTTTCACAAGCGATCGGCATCGAGGTCAAAGCCGAAGACCTCGAGCATCGGTCGGCGACGCTGATCGCGGCGGGCGCGGCGATAAGCGATGAGCAATTCGCGTCGGCATGGACGACGATCGAGGGCGTCGTCGCCGCCTATCTCGACCGGCTCGAACAGATTGATGTCTGGATGACGCCGACACTCAGCACGGAGATTCCGCGTATCGGCGTCTTCGGGCCCGATGTTGCATGGGACGACCAGAAGGACGCGCTCATCGATTATGCGGGCTATTGCTGGATCGACAATTTCGCGGGCTCGCCGGCGATCAGCCTCCCGATGGGATTCAGCGACAACGGGCTTCCCGTCGGCGTCCAGTTCGCGACGCGCCCCGGCGGCGAAGACCTGTTGCTCGCGCTCGGCTATCAGCTCGAAGCCGCGATCGAATGGCACCGCCATATCCCCCCGATCTGGGCCGGGGCCCGGTGACGGCGCTTTTTTCGGGAACGTCCGCAAAGCGACGCCACGGGTGCTGCCGATGTCATCGTGCCGACCGATTGCCGTCAAGCGCATAGAGGATAAACGCGGCCAGTCCCACAATCGGCATCAGATTCGCAAAGAGCGCGAACCCGATGCCGATCAAAATAAGGTCGGCCATGGCCCTATTTTACGGTAAAGCTGAACTCGCTTCCCATACGGTGCGTATCGGCGCCCGCCGCCGCCCATTTTACCTTGTAGGTGCCGGGGACGAGCGCGCGCTTAACCGCAAGCGTCATCGACTTCCCGTCCTTGCCCATCATCGGCGTCGCGGGGATTTTCATCGGGGCATGATTGGCCATGCCGGGCATTCCCGTCATCACCACCTCTGCCTTGACGGTCGACGCAATGACCTTTTCGTTGAACCTCAGTGCGATCGAGGTGACCTTCGAAACCGTTGTGTTCGCGGCGGGTGTGGACCCGACGAGCTTGGCGTGCGCGCTGGCCGGCGTCGAGGCGAGAAGCAGCGTCAGGACGGCGGTCGCAGCAGGGAGGAGGGACTTGATCATAAATGCTCCATTTTCGGGTCTGTCCTGCTAATACGCAAATCTGCAAACCGCCCCTTGGAAAATCTGACATGGCGGAATGGATTATTTCCAAGGGATACCGAGATTGCGCGCGTATGACCTTGGGAAGGACTGGCAGGAAAAGTCGATGGACGAACTCCGGATATTGAATGAAGCGAAGCTGCCCGCTGCCCTCGACACGCTCGACGAGCATGTTCTCGCCGGCCTGGCGGGGCGCCAGCGCGAGGCGGCGTCCATGCGGCGCATGATGGCGTTTGCCGCGTTCGTCTCGCTGGGCGGCGGATTCGTTGTTGGCACCGCCGTCGTGCCCCCCGCCGTGGCTGCGAGCCCGATCACGCCTCTCATTCCAGCCAGCCCGCTGGCTCCCTCGACCTTGCTGGATTCGCGTTGATGACGTCGTCGCGCCGTCTGCTGATCTTTGGTCTGGTCGCGTTCATCGCCGCGCTTGCCGGTGTAATTGCCGGACGATTCGTCGTCGAGACGCCCCGCGCCAGCGAAACCGAACTGCATGCGCTTCTTCACAATGAGCTGAAGCTTACGCCGGCGCAGCAGGTGAAGATCGATCGGATCGAAGCGAAATTCGGGCTAAGGCGCGACGCCCTCGAACTCGATATGCGCGCGGCCAACATCCGGCTCGCCCAAGCGATCGAAGCCGAACATGGCTATGGTCCCCGCGTCACCGAGGCCATCGACGAGACGCACCGCGTGATGGGCGAGCTGCAGAAGGAAACGCTCCAGCATCTGTTCGCGATGCGCGTCGTTCTCGATCGCGACCAGGCGGAGATGTTCGACAGGCGCGTGGTCAATGCGCTGACCGCCGATGCGCGGTGAGCCTCGATCTTTCGCAATGTAGCGACCGCGACCTTGTCGCTCTTGCAAGAGCCAGCCAGCAGCTGGCCTATCGCGAGTTGCTGCGGCGCTACAAAGCGCCGGTGTTTCGCCTGATCCGCAGCAATATCGGCGATCCGGACGAAGCGATGGACCTGACGCAGGAGACCTTTGTCGCCGGTTTCGCAGCGCTTGGCCGATACGATCCCGACCGGCCCTTCCGGATCTGGATTGCGAGGATCGCGCTTAACAAGTGCCGCGACTGGGCGCGGCGGCGCACAGTCCGTTCATTCTTCGCTCGCGCGCTGCCGCTTGAAAGCGCGCATGATGTCGCCGGTGACGGACCGGCGCCCGACGCCGAGGCGGCCGACCGAGCCGAACTCGCGCGCGTTCGCGCCGCTATGTCGCGCCTCGCGCCGAACTTGCGCGAGGTACTCGTTCTTCGAGGTGTAGAGGAGCTTACGCAGGCCGAGACCGCCGAGCTCCTGCAAATCAGCGAAAAGACGGTCGAGACACGTCTCTACCGGGCTCGAACGAAACTGAAGACGTTCCTCGACGAACCATCCACGCGTGCGACGGGGTGAACGTGCGTTGCGCGCAGTCGATTTCGTCCAAAAGGCTGAGGGGCGCGCGGTTGCGCTGCGTATGACAAACGAGACAAGGCAACATCCGGGAATTTTATGCAGATAGACAGGCGTCGTTTCGTGAGCGGAGCATTGGGCGGGGGCGCTGTCGCCGCATTGGCGCCCTGGTTTCCGGCCTGGGCTCAAACTGTGTCGCCAGGAATTGTCGCGCCGCTCCCGACCGTGTCCGGTAACGACATCAGCCTCCGTATCGCGCGGCAGACGATGCGGATCGACGGCAAGATCAGCCGCGCGATCGGCGTCAACGGCACCGTGCCCGCGCCGCTTGTCCGCCTGAGGGAAGGGCAGACGGCGCGCCTGACGGTCATCAACGATCTCGATGAGGACAGCTCGATCCATTGGCATGGGTTGATTCTGCCGTTCCAGATGGACGGCGTCCCGGGCGTCAGCTTCCCCGGGATCAAACCGCGCTCGAAATTCGTTTACGAATTCCCGGTGGTCCAGTCGGGGACCTACTGGTACCACAGCCATTCGGGGCTGCAGGAACAGCTCGGCCATTATGGCCCGATCGTCATCGATCCGGCGGGTCCCGACCCGATCGGCTATGACCGCGAGCACGTCGTGGTGCTATCCGACCACAGCCAATTGTCGCCCGAAGCGATCTTCCGCAAGCTGAAGGTCAACCCGGGGCATTTTAATATGCAGCGCCAGACACTGTCTGGGCTGCTCGCTGGCAAGGACCAATCGCTGAAGGAGCGCGTCGAGTGGGGCGCGATGCGAATGGATCCGACCGACGTCGCCGATGTCAATGGATCAACCTACACCTTCCTCGTCAACGGTCACGGCCCGCGCGACAATTGGACCGCGCTCTTTAATCCCGGCGAGCGCGTCCGTCTGCGGATCATCAACGCCTCGGCGATGACGATCTTCAACGTCCGCATTCCCGGCATCAGGATGACCGTCGTGCAGGCCGATGGCCTCAACGTGGTCCCGACCGAGATCGACGAGTTCCAGATCGCCGTTGCCGAGACGTACGACGTCATTGTGACCCCGGTCGAGGAGCGCGCCTATACGCTGGTCGCCGAAGCCAGCGACCGATCAGGGATGGCGCGCGCGACGCTCGCCCCCCGCGCCGGCATGGCCGCCGAGGTGCCGCCGCTGCGCGAGCGGCCGCTGGCGACCATGAAGGACATGGGTATGGGTGCCATGTCGGGCAGCACGGCTGGCGATGCCACTTGTACCCCTGAACATGCCGCGATGGGCCATTGCACCCCGTCCGCCGATGCCGCACAAACAGATCATGCCGCGATGGGGCATGGCGATGGCGGCATGCAGCACAGCATGCGCGATTTCGACGTCGCCCCCCAGGTCAAACGCGACCCGAGCGTCCAGACCATCTCGCCGATGCCGGTCGACCGCATGGGCGAGCCCGGCCAAGGCCTGGAAGATGTCGGGCACAAGGTGCTGACCTATCATGATCTGGTCGCGCTCGAGCGCAATCCCGACGTGCGCGCCGCGGAGCGCTCGCTCGACATCCATCTGACCGGCAACATGGAGCGGTTCATGTGGTCGTTCGACGGCGTCAAGATGTCGGACCATCACGAGCCGATACCCTTCATTGAAGGGGAGCGGGTGCGGATCAACCTCATCAACGATTCGATGATGAGCCACCCCATCCACCTCCATGGCCATTTCTTCGAACTGGTTACGGGGAAGGGGGATCGCTCGCCGCGCAAGCACACGGTCCTCGTCCAGCCCGGCGGCACTGCCAGCTTTGACTTCACCGCCGATGCGCTCGGCGACTGGGCGTTTCACTGCCACATGCTTTACCATATGCACGCAGGCATGATGCGCGTCGTCAGCGTCCGTCCGAAGGGAGACGCCGCATGACCCGCGCAACGCTTTTCCTCGCGGGCACAGCCGCGCTCGCCCTCGCCGTTCCGGTCACCGCGCAGTCGGTGGATCATTCGTCGATGCCGGGCATGACCATGCCCGCCGAACCGAAGTCTGCTGCCACGCTGCAGTCGTCCTCGCCGCCGCAGCCCGAACCCACGCCGATGCCCGATATGAGTCACGGCGGCATGGACATGAAACCGAAGGAGGCAAATTGCGCGCCCGAGCATGCGGCGATGGGCCATTGCACGCCTGAGGCGGAGTCTTCGGGCAAGGAAGCTTCAGGCGCGCAAATGCCGAATATGGACGCGATGGACCATGGTACGGCCGTCCCGTCCGACCCCGACTGTCCGCCCGAACATGCCAAGATGGGGCATTGCACGCCGAAGGTCCCCACTGCGGGCATGGACGGGATGAGCGGGGCAAGCGGCACCGACTTGCCGCCGGGGGACGCTGCCGCGCCTGCACCGCCAAGCGACTGGTACGCCGACCGTATCTATTCCAAGGCCGAAATGGAGCATTCGCGCCATGCGATGATGGAAGAAAATGGCGCACAGAAGATCGCCTTCATCAGTTTTAACCTCGCTGAATATCAGGCGCGCAAGGGACGTGACGGTTTCCGCTGGGACGGTGAGGCCTGGTATGGCGGCGACATCAGCCGACTGACCCTCAAGAGCGAAGGCGAAGGCGTCTTTGGCGAGGGCATCGAAGAGACCGAGACACAATTGCTCTACAGCCGAGCCGTCGGCCCCTATTTCAATGCGCAGGCGGGCATCCGGCAAGATCTCGGGCCCGGTCCTGATCGCACTTATGCGACGGTCGGTTTCGAGGGTCTCGCGCCCTATTGGTTCGAGGTCGAAGGCGCCCTGTTCTTGTCGCACAAGGGCGATCTGCACGGCCGGCTTGAAGGCTATTATGATCAGCGCATCACGCAAAGGCTGGTCCTCCAGCCGATGGCGGAAGTTAACTTCGCTTTGCAGGATGTTCCGGAAATCGGGGTCGGGTCCGGCTTGTCCGACATGGAGCTCGGACTGCGCCTGCGCTACGAAATCGTGAAGGAATTTGCGCCCTATGTGGGGGTCGAATGGGCGCGCAAGGTCGGCGATACCGCGCGCTTCGCTCGCGCAGCGGGCGATGATGCCGACAGCGTGAGCTGGGTCATGGGGGTCAGGTCCTGGTTCTAACCTCGGCTGGCGGAACAAAGGCACGGGCAAGGTCCGCTGCTGCGAACCGCCTTTCACAGGAGCGGTAGCCGGAAGTCGATCAAATCCGGCGGACGGCGTCGCTCATTTCTCGCGTGACTGCAGGAACAGCGCCCGCGCTGGCCGAGCGCGTGTATTCCTTATCAACATTCATCGTTTTGTGAGGATCCGGGCGCGCGCGACGTCGTCCCGTCGTGGTAATTAAATTACACGAAAGGAACGTCGGGCGGCGCTCATCGTCAGCTTCGCTACCCCAGGTGAAAAAAGATGTCGCGTCGGTGAGGGGTAAGTCTTTGGGATGCGTATTAGCAATATCCGGTGCGACCTATCAACGCATAACTAACCAATTGAACAATCACGCTTTTTTCTGTTGACCTGTATATACAATTGATGCTCTCTAAGGTTCATTACGCAACCAAAAAGGGGGTTTCGCATGTCGATCAGAAAATCATTGCTCGCGAGCGGGGCGGTGCTCGCAACAATTGCAACGCCTGCGTTCGCCCAAGACGGGGCACCCACGGCTTCCGGGGTTGAGGCGAGCCAATCGGGCAGCGAGATCGTGGTAACCGGTTCGCGAATCCGGCGACAAGATCTTGCCGGCGTCGGTCCGGCGACCGTCGTATCCGCCGAGCAGATCGAGAACACGGGTGTGGTCAATATCGAAACCGTGTTGCAGCGCTTGCCGGCCAACGCCGGCTTTGCCGGCAACCAGACTTCAGCCTATTGGGCGAACAATGGCTATGGCACCGCGCAGGTGAACCTGCGCGGTCTCGGCATCAAGCGCACCCTCGTGCTGCTCAATGGCCGCCGCCTTGTCGCAGGCGGTACGGGGGCAAACTCATCGCCCGACCTCAACATGATCCCGGTCGCCGCGCTTGCGCGTACCGACGTGCTCAAGGACGGCGCATCGGCGATTTACGGTGCGGATGCGATGGCGGGCGTCGTCAACCTCGTGACCCGAACCGACTATGAAGGCCTTGGACTCAGCGTTCGGCAGGGCATCACCGAAAAGGGCGATGGGTCGGATTTCACCGCCGATTTGTTATGGGGCGTGCGCAACGATCGCGGCGGCTTCATGGCCGCGGTCACCTATCAGAAGACGAGTGCGGTCAATATGGCGACACGCGCGCCCTGTTCGCTCGCCGAGACGACACCGGGCGCCCTGGGCTGCGTCAACAGCGCTTCGACGATCGGTGGTCGTGCGGTGTTGCCGAACGGCCAGCAGATCAACTTCAACCAGCTACTCGGCGGCAACGGCGATTTCTTCGAGCCCTACAGCGCCGCCAAGCACAACTTCAATTCGAACCCGTTCCTCAATGCGGTGAGCCCGGTCGAGCGTGTCAGCACGGCCTTCTTCGCCGACTATGACCTGACCGACAACATCGAGGCGTTCGGCGAATTCCTCTACACCTTCCGCAAGTCGAACCAGATCGCGACGCCCGGCACGTTGCGCAACCTGGCGATCGCCGCGAGCAATCCCACCAATCCCACGGGGCAGGATATCGTCCTGATCCAGCGCCGTCTCGCCGAACCGGGCCCGCGCCAGTTCTTTCAGGAAACCGACACCTGGCAGGGAACCTTCGGTCTTCGCGGCAAGCTGTCGAATGACTGGGGCTGGGAAGTGGCGGGCGCCTTTGGTCGCAACACCGCGGTCGATGGTTCGACCAACATTGCCAATCTTGAGCGCGTCCGGAATACGATCGATACCGGCGTCTGCAGCCCCGCGCCAGGCGCGGCCATTCCATGCGGCGACTATCTCGGGTTCGGCGACCTGACCCCGCAGGTGCTCGACTATATTCTCTTCACCTCGCGCGACCGCGGCGGGAACGAGCTCGCGACGGTCACCGCCGACCTCAACGGCGACCTTTTCAAGCTGCCCGCGGGTCCCGTCTCCTTCGCGGCCGGTGTCGTCTATCGTAAGGAAAAGGGCTGGCGCGATCCCGATCCGCTTACCGTTCTGGGGATCGCCAATACAAACCAGCAGAGTCCGATTTCGGGAACGAGCGTCGCCAAGGAGGCCTATCTCGAACTTTCGGTGCCCATTCTCGCCGATACGCCCTTCTTCCAGGCGCTGACCGCTGGCGGGGCGGTACGCTATTCGAACTACGACCTGTTCGGCAGCGACTGGAACTACAAGGCGAGCCTCGACTGGGTTATCAATGACAGCTTCCGTTTGCGCGGCACCTATGGCACCGGCTTTCGTATCCCGAACGTCCCTGAACTATTCGGCGGTGTGTCGGAAGGCAATCTGACGACGACCGACCCTTGCTCGCGTTATTCGACCAGCGGCAACGCGACGTTGATCGCAAACTGCCAGGCGTCGGGCGTGCCAGCCAATTATGTTCAGCTCGGCACCACCATCCTGACCACGGTCGGGGGCAATGAGGACCTCCAGCCCGAGAGCTCGACGACATGGACGGTCGGTACGGTCGTCACGCCCAAGGGACTGGTTCCGGGACTGTCGCTCACCGCCGACTGGTTCGACATCAAAATCAAGGATGCGATCCGCGCCATTCCAGGATCGACCAAGCTTGCCATCTGTTATGCCAGCGCCAACCTGTCGCATCCCTTCTGCGATGATTTTACGCGCAGCCCATTGACCGGGGAGGTCACCTTCCTCTCCGCGCAGCCGATCAACACCGGTCGCGAAGAGATGAACGGCCTCGATCTCGGCCTAGTCTACAATAACGATATCGGCGCCTTGAATGTCTCGCTCGACGTCAACCTGACCTACCTCAACAAATATGTCGTCCTGCCCTTCCCCGGGGGCGCACCGATCGATTTCGACGGATTCATCGGCGGGGGGAACGGCGGTTATCCGAAGTGGCGCGGCTATGGCGTCCTGACCGCGGAAAAGGACGGCATCAGTGCGACCTGGTCGACGCAGTGGATCGGCAAGGCGACCGACTTCAACGCGGCCCCCGGGGAGATCGGCTACCGAACGCCCAACGTCTTCTATCACAATCTCCAGGTCGCATTTGAGATCGACGAGAAGACGCGGTTCCAGGTTGGTGTCGACAATCTTTTCGATCGGAAGGCTCCCTATATCCAGAGTTTCACCGATGCGAACACCGACACGATGACATACGACCTGCTCGGACGGCGTTTCTACGTCGGCTTCCGAACCGCGTTCTGAGGGTAATCGAAATGGCGATCCGTTGGCCGCTGCTTGTCCGGCGAACGCACAAATGGCTGGCCTTGGTGGTCGGGGTCCAGGCGCTGCTCTGGACGCTGACCGGCTTTTACATGGTGGTCGTGCACATCGACACCATCCATGGCGATCATCTGGTGCGCGCGCCTGCTTTCCGGCCATTCGAGCTGGCCGGGCTGGCGCCGCCGTCGCAGATCGTGGCGGCCGCGCCCGGCGCGTCCGAGGTTCGATTGCAGCGATTGTTCGATCGTGCCGTCTGGCGTGCTGAAACGCCCGATGGTGCGAGGCTGTTCGATGCTCGCTCGGGTGCGCCGCTACCTGCTTTGACCGAGTCCCAGGTCCGCGAGCAGGCGCGGCGCATCTATACCGGCGACGGCAAGATCGTATCGGTCAAGCTGCTGGCCGTGGCGCCGCTGGAAATGCAAGCGCGCAAGCCGCCTTATTGGCAGGTCGAGTTCGAGGGATGGAACCGTCCCACCCTCTACCTCTCGCCCCAGACCGGCGAGCTGATTTCACGGCGCCACGCGCTGTGGCGCGTCTTCGATTTCGCCTGGATGCTCCACATCATGGACTATGATGAACGAACCGACGTCAATAATCCGCTGCTTCGTGTCGCGACCTGGAGCGCCTTCGCCATGGCGCTGAGCGGAGCGTGGCTCCTGATCTGGTCCTTCAAGCGTCGCAAAGGGAAGAAGGCATGAAGAAGATACGCCTGACGCCGCTGCTTTTCCGCCGCATCCACAAATGGGTTGGCCTGATCCTGGGTCTTCAGTTCCTGCTGTGGGCCTTGAGCGGCTCGGTGATGGCGCTGCTCGATAAGGACCGGGTCGGCGGTCATGGCGGCGGAATGTCGCACGCCCACCCCCTGCCGCCCGGGGACTATTTCGATCTCGCCTCGCTGCCGCGTCATGAACCCGTGACAGCTGTCGTCCTGCGCGATCTCGGTGCTCGCCCGATTTACGAACTTCGGACTACGAAAGGCGTGCGCCTCGTGGATGCGACGGATGGCAAGACAGTCCTGGTGGACGAGCAAATGGCCCGCGATGTCGCCTCGATGATGAACGACGCCCCGATCCGCAAGATCAGCATACTCACGAGGCCGAACCTCGAATCGCGTGATCACGAAGGTGCCATGTGGCGGGTCGACTTCGCCGATGCCGAGAATAGCAGCGCTTATGTTTCGCTCGACACCGCGCGCTTCCTCGTGATGCGCGGCGATACCTGGCGGACATGGGACTTTTTCTGGATGCTCCACAATATGGATTATCTGAACCGGAAAAGTTTCAACCATCCGCTCATCATCTTCGTCGCGTTCGGGGCACTGTGGCTGTCGGGAACCGGATTCTACCTGCTGTTCAAAAGCTTCAGCCGCGCCGATTTTCGCTGGCTACGTCGCCGCCGCAAGCCTGTCGAGACCCGCGGCGCAGCATGACCCGTCAGCCCTCAGTCGTCGATCGAGAAGGCAGCCGACAATTCGAAGCGTGATCCGGGGTGCGTCAGCCAGGCATGTGAGACGAGGCGCGAATGGCTCCAGGTACGGCGCGTCATCCGTAGCACCGGCTCGCCGTTCGACAGCCCCAGCATGGTGTGCGTCCGCGCGTCTGGCATCTCCGCGCGGACGCGATGTTCAACCCGCTCCAAGGGCGCAGTGCGCGTCAGATACTCGTTCGGCGTCGTCTGGGTGAAGTCCATCTTTCCATAGTCGGGAGCGGCCGACGCGAGCACAAATCGCTCTTCGAGCTGGATTGGGAACTCGGCCTCATGATGCACGATGATCGAGTGGAACAATCTTGTCCCGACCGGAACTTCCAGAAGCGCCGCCGTGTCGGCGCTAGCCCGTATTTCGTTATTCTGTACGACGCGGGCACGATAAACATGCCCCCGCGCCCTTATTTCGTCAGCAATATTACGAATCTCGATCATCTGGCCGATCGGTTTCGGCTCGGCGACGAACGAACCGCTGCCGGCGCGGCGTACCAGAATACCCGCGGCTTGGAGTTCGCGAAGCGCCCGGTTTGCAGTCATGCGCGACACGTCGAACTGGTGGACCAATTCGGCCTCCGACGGCACCCGATCGCCCGGTTTCAGGAGTCCGTCTCTAACGGCGTTGCAGATGCTCTGCTTGATCGCTGCATAGCGCGGCCCGGTGCGAGCTTCTTTGTCATCGGTTTCACTTCGCCGGGACGTAGTTGAACCCTTTGAAAAGCTTGAACCGCTCCCGGGCGTGCGCGCAATGGAATCCATAACCCGTCTATACAGGTCGCTGCGATAAAATTCCAAGCGCCCGAACCGGAAAATCGGATCGGCGCAAGCTTGCCGAGCACTCTGTTAGTTCACGAGGCCTGCGAGGGTCTGCTTCCCGGTCAACGTCGGAAAGCGGAATGGCTTCTAATGGGCAACGAAGGCGATCCGCGAATGCCGCTTCACGCTAGTTTGCCCACGCCGCCTAGCAATTGCCTTCGACCCCATCAGCACAGTCTCCGACGGATTCAACGTCTTTTCCCGCGCCTTCAACAGTGTTGCAAGCCGACATAAGCAACATCGAGCTGCCAATTGCGAAAATTGTCAGAAGCTTTTTCATTTCTCTCTCTCCGACGGCAAGGGCGAACTACCCTCCGTTCGAGTTTCAACTGCTGCTCGTAACGATCGTTCCGTTGCATCGGCCAGCGCTGGCCGAAGCGTTCAAAATGAACGCTAGGCTGGAGAGAATGAAAATTGTCGCCGTCGCTTGTCCGGGGCGTCAATATCGCGACCGCGGTCGGCGTGTTTCATCCCAAACGGGAGGAACGGCCGTTGAACGAAGCCTGTAGATGCGGTGCCTTGTCCGTCATCGCTCCGGCGAGCTTTCCCCGCAAGGCGATCCGCCTTGGCGCCGCGACATCGCCGGCCATCGTCCGTGGAGAACCTGTAATCGGATGGTGGCGGCCACGGGCAGCGATCGTCGCCCGTGGCCGCGCGAAACGGGGCAAATGGCTCCTTGCGGATCGGCTCACTTCGTTCGGAATCGGATTCCGACGCGGAACTGGCGGCCGAGGAGGTCCGAATAGGTGCTGTTCGCGGCCAGGCCGGTTTCGGGCAGCAGCAGCGGATCGGCATCGAACAAATTGGTGACGTTGAAGAAGATTTCGGCCTGCGATCCGCTCTTCGTCTGGACCTTCTGCATCAGGTTGAGGTCGACGTAGAAGGTGCCTTTGACATGGTTGTTGTCATAAGTCGGCGCCTGGCTGGTCGAAGTCGGGCAGCCGCTCGTGCATTCGATGGCATTCGCCAGATATTTGCCCGAACTGACACCCCGACCGGTGATCGTGCCCGAGAAGGCCGGTGTTTCGTAGTTGAGGCTCCCGCGGAATATCCACTTCGGCGTCGCGGACTGGCTGCCGTTCGCGCCGACGGTATTGACGGGCGTGACGCCGGCAATCCCGGTGTCCGACAGATTCTCGATATAGCGCGTTGCATTACCCCGCAGCGTGATGATGCTTTCTCCGCCGACCGGCACGCGATAGGCAGCATCGAAGTCGATGCCGCGCACCAGCTTGCTGACGAAGTTGAAGGGTTGACTGCGGATCAGCAGATAGGGGACGCGCGGCGGACCGGGTTGTTCGCGCGTCGGATCCTCGGTAATCGCGTCGCAATATTCCTGTCGTCCTTCGTCGCAGCGGTTGACGATTTCCTGCGCGGAAATCGTATCGATAGCATCCTCCAGATCGATGCGGAAATAATCGACCGAAGCACTGAAGCCGGGGAGGAAACGCGGCGTAACCACCGCGCCGATATTCCACGAATCGGCCTTCTCAGGCTTCAGGTCGGGATTGCCCGTCGTCAGGCCCGAATAAGGGAAGAATTGCGGGCCGCTGCTGGGGTCGCCCTGAACGAACGCGGGATTGCGCACCGAATCGCTGTTGGCGGTGCCCGCCTGGAACAGTTCGTTGAGGTTGGGCGCGCGAATGTCGCGCGACCGAGTGACGCGGAAGCGGATATCCTCGATCGGCGCCCAGGTCGCGCCAAGCTTCCATGTGGTGACATAGCCCGAGGTCGAATAGTCGGTCGCGCGCACCGCGCCGTTGAACTCGAGGCCCAGGCCCAGCGGGACCACGGTCTCGAGATAGGCTTCCTTCACATTATAGCTGCCCTTGAACGGCAGATAGTTGCCGACCGACCACCGGTTCGACGTCGTCCCGTCGGCGTTGCGGGCGGGCTGGAATTCTTCTGGCACGCTGCCGCGAATCTTCTCTTCACGATATTCGCCGCCAATCGCGATGCTCACGTCGCCCGCCCATGTCGCGAACGGCGTCAGCGACAGGTTGGCGCCGGCGACATATTGCTGCATTACCTGCTTGCGATAGGGGTCGCCGAGCACATAGTCGATCGCCGCCGGGTCGGCGACGCCGATACCCAGGCGGTTGAGCGGCACGCAGTCGGGATCGTTGTTGTTGGCGTCCGCATCGACGTTGATCAGACACTGGATCGAACCGGTCGCATAGCCGCCCGCGTTGCCGGCCGGCGCGAAGGCCGCGTTGGTCGCGTCTCGCATCCGGGCAACATGCATGATGTTGCGAAGCTGTTCGCGCAGGTCCGAGCGGCTATATTGGCCATAAACATCCCAGCGCGCCGCCTTGCCGAACGCGTCGAACTCGCCCTCGGCGCCGATCACGTAGCGCTGGACCTCGCGTTTGTTGTTGATACCGCGGAACGGCAGGTCCGCCGCCGTGGTCGTGATGCTCACGCTGTCGACGCCGGCAAGCCGGTCGGCACCCAGCGTCTGCAGCGCGAAAGCATTGCAGGTCGTGGGAACCGGAACGGTCGTGCAGCCGATCGTTCCGAGCGTTGCCGAGCCCAAATTGGGGCCGGCGTTGAAGAAGACTTCCTGCCGGTTGTACGAGCCTTCGGCGAAGATTTCGACACCATCGGCGATTTCATAGCTCAGGCGGCCATAGGCGCCCCAGCGATCGTCCTTGGGGCTGAGGCCGATGCGGCGGCCCGAATCGTTGACCCGCCAGTCGCCGCCGACGGTACGCGTTACCGCGGAGCCGCTGTTCAGCGCGGGCGAGTTGAACGAGCCATAGTTGAACGGAATGACTTCACCGTTCTGGCCGAAATAGAGACCGCGCAGCGCGTTGTTGTTGCCCGCCGAACCGGTGATGAAACCGCCGGGCGCCTGGTTCGTCTGCCCGGCATTGCGGCGGAAGGTGATGAACGCTGGCTCGCCGTTTCCTACCCCGTCCGTTACGGCATAAGCCGGGTTTGCGAAGGACAGATAGCCGCGGTGGTTCCAAGGGCGATCATTGGGATCGATCTCGTAAATGCCGTCCTGATGCGCGATCTCGGCGTTGAAGACGGCGTGGCCGCGACCCTCGGCGAAGGACATGCCGCCCGCGATGCTGCCCGAATAGTTAAACCCGTCGCCCTTGTCGGTGAGACCGATGTCGCCGGCGATACGGAGCCCCTCCATCCTCTTGTTGAGAACGAAATTGACCACGCCGGTGACCGCATCGGAGCCATAGGCGGACGATGCCCCCCCGGTCACCACCTCGACACGTTCGACCAGCGCCTGCGGGATGGTGTTGATGTCGACCCAGCCAAAGATTGTGGAACCGACCGAACGGCGACCGTCGACGAGAACGAGCACGCGGCTTTCGCCGAGGTTGCGCATGTTGAGCGCGTTGATACCCGCCGAGCCGTTCGAAATATTGAGGCGCGAGTTGGCTGGCCGCGTTGAACCGGCGAGCTGCGGAAGCTGGTTGACGAAATCGGCGATATTGTTCGACGGCGAGGTGTTCTGGATGTCCTGTTGCGTCAGCACGACCAGCGGGGTCGGCGCCTCGAAGCCGTCGCGAGCGACGCGCGAGCCAGTGACAATGATCTGGTCGGTCGGCGCCGCTTCGGTGCTGTTGGCAGCGGCTTCCTCCTCCTGCGCCAGCGCCGGCGCAGCCTGCACCAGCGCCAGTGCGGTCATCGCCGCGCCGAAACGGCCCAGCGGCTGACGAATATATTCAAGATCACGCATATCAGCAGTCCCCTTTTTGACCCAAGGGCCTGAGCCCACGCCGCCCGAGACGTGTCCCGGCCCATCGCCGGCTTGGCTTGCCCTCTCGTCCGCCTGACCATCTGGCGGAGGTCTTGCTCCGCCCTTTTATTTTAGTGATAAGCGCCGTACCCGACCGGCCACTGCCCTGCACAAGGCTGGCGAGGGTCGGTTTCATGACGGGGAGGTTACAGGGTGGTTTCGGCAGGTCAACAACTACGCTAATAACCTGAATATATGGATATATAACCTTGAGGAATGGTGTCGCGGCAGCGCGGGCGGCAAAGATGGATAGCTTGCAGTTATAGGACGAGATCCGCTTGTTATGGCTCCACCACGGCGAGGTGCGATAGGGTCGCCGTTCGTTATACCTGTTCGATAGTGGAGGGGCCCCTGTTGATCCAGCGCCGTGCGTTCCTGCTGGCTTCCGCCGCGCTTGTCGCGATGCCGGCAAGCCTGATGGCGAAACCCAAGGTGACGGGAGTCAAGGTGGCCGCGAGGTCCGTCCGGCTGTCGGGCGCGCAGGCGCCGATCGAGGTGGTCGAGGACGAGTTGGGCGTGCCGCACGTCCGTGCCGCGTCGCTGCACGATGCCTTTTTCGGGCAGGGCTACCTCGTCGCGCGCGACCGGCTGTTCCAGATCGACATGGATCACCGCCGCGACATGGGGCGAATGGCTGAAGCCTTCGGCCCGCGTTTCGTCGCGGCCGACAAGGCGGCGCGGCTCTTCCTCTATCACGGCGACATCGACGCCGAACTCGCCGCGCTACCTCCCGACGTGCTCGAATGTGCGCGCGGCTATGTCGCCGGCGTCAACGCCCGCATCGACGAACTGGCCGCCGATCCAGCGGAGTTGCCGCTTGAATATGGCATTCTCGGGATAAGTCCGCTGCGCTGGGACGTGCGCGACCTTGTGCGTGACCGCGGCATCAGCATGGGCGACGCCGACGACGAGGTGCGCCGAGCGCAACTTCAGGCGCGCGGCCTGCTCGATGCCGACCAGCTGATGATGCCGCTGCGCCCCGCCTGGTCCTTCACCGTCCCCGACGGACTGGATGTCGCGGCGGTGAGCGAAGCCGATCTCGGTATCCTCGACCCGGCCAACCGACGTGCGAGCTTCGCTCCGATCCAGGAAACGCAGCTCGACCGCGCCGAGCGCGGTTCCGACCGCTTCGCGCTCGGCAGCAACGCGTGGACCGTCGCGCCGTCGCGCAGCGCGACCGGCCGGCCGATTCTGGCCAACGACCCCCATCTCGGCATCGGCGGATCGAGCCCGCGTCACATGGTCCATCTGACCGCGCCGGGGCTCGACGTGATCGGGGCGGGTGCGCCGGGGCTGCCCGGCATCATGCAGGGCCACACCGACCGCTTCGCCTTCGGTCGCACCAATTTCCATATCGATCAGACCGACCTCTTCATCCTCCGCACCAAAAGGGACGATCCCGGCCGCTATTGGCACAAGGGCGAATGGAAGGCGTTCGAGACGGTCGAAGAGGAGATTGCGGTCAAGGGTGCGCCGGCCGAGCGCGTGACCCTGCGCTATGCGGGCGGCCGCCCGATCGTGTCCGAGGATGCGGCGCGCGAGCGCGCGGTCGCTTTCGCCACGGTCAGCATGCTGCCCGGCGCGAACATGCGATTCGCGATCATCGCGATCAACCTGTCGACGGACTGGGCGTCGTTACGCCAGGCATTCAGGCTGCACGTTTCGCCGACCAATTTCCATTATGCCGATGTCGACGGCAACACCGGCTGGCAGACGATCGGTTTCGTCCCGCGCCGGCCCAGGCATGACGGGCTGTTCCCGGCGCCCGGCGACGGGTCGTTCGACTGGACGGGCATCCTGCCCGTCGAGGATATGCCGCACCTTTATAACCCACCCGAAGGCTGGTTCGCCTCGGCGAACCAGATGAACCTGCCGGCGGGCTATCCCTATCGCGAGCGGATCATCAGCTTCAGCTGGAGCGACCCTTTCCGGTACGATCGCTGCGCCGAGATATTGCGTGCCCAGCCGAAACACCGGATCGAGGACAGCATCGCGCTTCAGCACGACGTCCAGTCGCTTCCCGCGCGCGCGATCGTCAAGCTGCTCCCGGCCGTTCCCTCGCCCGAGGCCGCCAGCGCCGCGGCGCTGCTTCGCCGCTGGAATTGCGGGATCGAGGCCGACAGCGCCGCAACCTTGCTCTATGAGATGGTGATGGCGGCGCTGTCGACGGCCTTTTACGACCGGATCGTTCCGGCGGCTGCGCGCGACCTGATCCCATCGGTCAACCTGTCCGAAATGCTGCGCATCCTCGGCTCACCCGACAAGCGTCTCGGCGACGATCCCGTGGCCGCGCGCGATGCGATGATCGATGGCGCGCTGGCGGCGGGTTGGAAGCGCGCGGTCGAGCTGGCCGGCTCCGATCCCGCGGACTGGCGCTGGGGCGACCTCCACCGCGTGACGATCGGGCATCCGCTGGCGTCGTCGAACCCGGCGATCGCCGCGGCCTTCCCGCGAATCGAGGGCGGCCGTTCGGGCGGCGACTGGAACACGCCGATGGCGCGCGGTTTCAACGCCAAGCGCGGCTTCGACGTCTCGCACGGCGCGAGCTACCTCTTCGTCGCCGACGTCGGCGCGTGGGACAATAGTCGCTTCCTGTTGCTGCCCGGCCAGTCGGCCGATCCGCGCTCGCCGCGCTATCGCGATTTCTATCCCAGATGGATCGCGGGCGAGATGCAGCCCCTGTGGTTCAGCAAGGGGGCGGTTGAACAGCACGCCGCCGCGCGTCAGATTCTCACGCCGGCAGCTAAAGCGCCTCGGCGATAGCGACCAGCGCGCGGTCGACCGCGGCGGTTGCCTGGCCGTCGGTGTCCTCGGGCATGTCGTTCGCCAGCGCCGAAAAGACGAGCGTTTTTCCGCTGCGCGTCACAAGATAGCCCGACAGCGCGCGCGATGCGTTGAGCGAGCCGGTCTTCGCGAACAATCTTCCTTCGAGGATCGTGCCCTTGAACCGGTTCTGCAAGGTCCCGTCGCGTCCGGCGATTGGCAGCGTCTCGCGCCACGCCGCGCCCCATGGCTGACGTGTGATCCAGCCGAGCAGGCCGACCGCGGCGCGCGGGCTGAGGCGATTATAGCTCGACATGCCCGACCCGTCGGCGAAGTGATAGCCTGCCTCGGACAGGCCGGCCCCGGTCATGACCCTGTGCATCACCGCCTGTCCGTCGGCGATCGAACCGCTCCCTGCGTGTCGGGCAACGCGCCGCAGCATCAGCTCGGTATGGAGATTCTGGCTCTCCTTGTTGATCCGTACCATATTTTCGGCAAGCGATGGCGCGGGCAATTCGGCGAGCATCGCGGGTTCGAGGGGCAGGATGGCCGGTGCGCCCCTGCGCTTTTCGGGATCGTCGGCGGCGGTCAGCGGCCGGTGACGCACCGTAATGTCACCCTCGATGTGCACGCCGCGCGCGCGCAGCAGTTCGCCAAAGCGCCACGCGGCATAATGCGCGGGATCGTCGATCCCGTAGCGGAGCGTCATCGGCGCGACCTCGGCGCCGACCGTTCCGGTCAGGCGGAGGAGCCGGCTGTTCGGCATGCGGGAGGCGTCGATCGCGTCTTCTTTGCCCGCGACAGTGACGACGCGATTTTCGATCTCGTAATAGCCGGACGCCTGCACGCTCGGCGCCGCGCCGACGGCCCCCGGCGCCAGCTTTACCACCAGCTCGTTGTCATCGAGCGTCAGCGCCGATACGCCCGTGCCGTAACGCGACTGGATATTGTTCCAGCTCATTCCCGGGCTCCAGCGCTCGTCGGGAAACCAGCTATCGTCGCCGACGATGTTGCGGACGTGGCCCGTCTTCGCGGCGACCGCGTCGGCGAGCGTCTGGAGGCAGTCGGTCTGGCAGTTGTCGGCGCTCGACAGCATCGCGTCGCCGCGGCCGTGCAGCACGACGTCCACCTCGCCGTCAGCTACGGTTTCGAGCTGCACGCCCGTGCCCTTTGCCGTGCGCTGGAGCAAAGGCAGTTCGGTATAGGCAATCGCAGTCGTGAACATTTTGGTGTTCGACGCGGGGATGAAACGCTGATCGGGGGCGATCGACACCAGCACCTCGCCGTCGAGCGTCGCGACCAGCATGCCGATGCGCGAACCCGCTGGCCCCTCGGCCAGTTTTTGCTCGACAGCGGTCAGCAGCGGGGCAGGCGCCAGGCTCGTAGCCGTCTGCGCCTGCACCGCCACCGACGAAAACGACAGCGCGAGCGTGGCAGCCAGGGCGAACTTGTTGATCGATGCGTTCATGAATTCGTCTCGTCGTCCCATGCAGTGATGACCCGATCGCCCACTGCGGGGCGCAGGGTCGTAATGCCGCTATCGGCGTGGCGGGTCGGATGCACCCGGTTGGAGAGAAGGGTCCAGGCGAGGCCGCGTTCGAAATCGATCCAGAGGCCGGTGCCGGTAAATCCGGTATGGCCGATCGTCTCCGCCGAACAGGCATCGCCGCCGTGCCATCCGGCAAAGGCGCGTTCCCAGCCACAGGTGCGATGGCGATCGCCCGCGGTGCGGACCTCGGTCATCATGCCATGCGACAGGATTTCGCCCCGCAGCATTGCGCGCGCAAAGCCCAGCACGCCGTCGACTGTGCCGAACATCCCTGCATGTCCCGCGGCGCCGCCAAGCGCGAAGGCGTTTTCGTCATGCACTTCGCCTTTCATCACGCGCCCGCGCCAACTGCAATATTCGGTCGCGACGGCCGAGCCCGGCGGCGGGCCGAAACCAAGCCCATCACCGAGCGGCCAGTCCGGCAACGTCGCGCCGGTAAGGCGTTCGATCGCGATGCCGAGCAGGATAAAATTGATATCGGAATAGACGGGCGGTCCATGCCGCCACTCGCGCTGAAGCACGAAGGCGCGCAGCCGCGCCGGATCGTCACCATAGGTGTAGATCGGCTCGACCGCGGGCAGGAAGCTGCGGTGCATCAGGCAATCGCGAAAGGTCAGCTTGCGCTCGGAGGCGCCCGCGACGTCATATTGGCGCAGGTCGGGGATCGCATCGGTCAGCGGCCGGTCGAGCTCGAGACGGCCTTGCTCGGCGAGCGTCAGGATCATCGTCGTTGTTGCGATCACCTTGCTGAGCGAGGCAAGGTCGAACCAATGGTCGCGCGTCAGTGTCTCGCGCGCGGGAATGATCGCGGCCATGCCCGCCAAGCGCACCGCACTCTGGCCGTCGGCATCGACCACGCCCAGCGCTGCTCCGGGAATGCGCCCGCTTTCGACCGCCGCGCGCACGGGGGCGAATCCCGCCTCGCAAACAGCTTCGACTCTCATGCCGGCGTACGTCCTTTCACGCGCGCGATCACCGGCAGCAGGAAGATCGCGGCGAAGCTGAGCGCACCCGACAGCAGGAAGAAGCCGTCATAGCCGATCTGCGTCTGCATCGATCCCGAGGCACCGGCAAGCAGGCGCGGCAGCAGGAAGGCGAAGCCCGAGAGCAGGGCGTATTGCGCACCAGCATTGGTCGGGCTCACCAGCATCGAGAGATAGACGACGAAGACCGTGCCCGCGAAGCCGTTGCCGAACTGGTCGACCGCGACCGAGGTGTAGAGGACGACCGCCGACGGGTCGGCGTGCCACAACCAGACATAGATCCAATTGCCCACGGCCGCTGTCACCGCGCCGATGGCGAGAGTCCAGCCGAGCGATAGCCGCGTCGAGAGGAAGCCGCCGAGCGCGACGCCCGCCATGCTGGCCGACAGCGCGACGGCGCCGTCGGCGACGCCGATCTGGTGCAGCGTATAGCCCTTGGCGTTCCACAGCGGATGCGACAGCGTCAGCGTCAGCACGTCGCCCATGCGGTAGAGCGACACGAAGGCGAGCATTGCGAGCACTGCATAGCCGTAGCGCCAGAACAGCTCTACATAGGGCGCGGCAAAGGAGGGCAGGGTGGCCGCTGTGCCGGCGGGAAGGCGATTGATCCGCGGCAACGCCAGCGCCAGCGCCGCAAAGGGAAGCAGTGCCATCGCCAGCACGACGGGCGTTACATTGGTGGTCGCCGACAGCCCTATACCCTCAGCGGCCGACAGCAGGGCCCAGCCGGCCGCCGCAGTGATCAGCGCGGCGGTAAGCAGGATCAGCAGGCTGGCACCGATCCCGCTCGCCAGCGCCAGGGCGCGGCCGCCCGCGCCTTCGCGTTCGGGACGCATCGCCGCGAGGAGGGGGAAGGGCGCAAATGCCGCGACGGCGATGACCAGATAGGCGATCGTCCAGTCGGCCCAGGCCGCGACAAGAATCGCGCCGCTCCCCGCCGCGACCATCGCGCTGCGATAGCCCCACAGGTTGGCGGCGACGATCGGCGCCTGTGCGGCTTGGCCAGGCGCGAGTTCGATCCGCCAGCCATCGGCTGCGACCTCGAGCGTTGTCGTCCAGAAAGCGAGCAGGATCGCGAACAAGGCGGTGAGCGGCAAGCTTTCATCGCTCGACGTGAGCGCCATCGCGACCATCGAGAAAAAAATGCCGAGTTGCGACAGCATGATCCACCCGCGGCGGCGGCCCCAAAAGCGGGAAAAACCGGGTATATCATAGCGCTCGATAAATGGCGCCCAGGCGAATTTGAAGGTTGGCAGCAACGCGATCCACGCGAAGAAGCCAATGATCACGATGTCGACCCCGTGCCGCGCAAGGCGCAGCGTCAGCACCGCGTTGAACATGTAAAAAGGCAGCCCCGCCGAAAAACCGAGCAGCAGATAGAGGCCGAGCAGGCGTCTTGCCGACGGTTGGGCGGGCGCGTCGTGAGGAAGCGCCGGCGCGTCGGCGCCAAGTGCCGCGGTCACTGCATTCGCCTCGATCGCCGAAGCGGTCACGCGCCGGGCCCTGGTCCGGCAGGCTCTTGGCCCTGTGGCACCGCGAGCCCGCGGCGGAATAACCCTCTCATCGACCCGTTTGCCCCGATCTGCTTGCTTCGATCCTGAGCGTACGATCCTTCGGCGAGCGGAACCTGTCCGTCAAGTTCGGCGAAAGCGGCGGCAGCTTTCCTATAATCGTCGTTTATGGGCTCGCCTCGCCTTTGAAGGCGCGCCGGGTTGCAACCGACCGTCGGTCGCACGGGCGATATACGCGACGCCGCGAAATTGTCCCAATGGGCAATGAGCAGAGACGATCTGGAGTATTCTCCGGTCCAAGGCTTGGGTGCTCCTCCGCCACTGAAACCCCGAAATCGGTACCTCGCAACCGAAGAATTACGTTGCGCCTGGAAAACGAGTTTCCGGCTTCCGGGGCAATATGGTCCAGCGTTTCGGTTGATGATTTATGGCCGGACAGCGGCGTGGCGAAGCGATCGGGCTGGACTGGTCGGAATTGCGCCGTGAAGGCAATCGATGGGACTTGCCAGCCAAAAGATCAAAGAATGGCCGTCCGCATCTTGTTCTACTTGGCAACAGGCGATCGCGCTGCTCGATGCCATCGCCGGTAGGAAAGATTGGCCGTCACGCGGCTTGATGTTCCTGTCGAGCTACGGAACGCGCCTGGGTGCATTCTCGAAAGTTAAAGAGAAATGGGACGCGGTGATCTTCAGAGAAATGAGGTCAGCGGGGGAGGGCGCCGTTTTAGCTCCTTGGCGGATTCACGACATTCGCCGAACCGTTGCCACGGGATGCAGGCATTGCAGATCAGAACGGAAATCATCGAGTCCGTTCTCAATCATCTCTCCGGGACGAAGAGCGGCATTGTTGGCGCGTATCAATGCTATCCATATCGGGAGGAGAAGCGACAAACGATGAAGCGATGGGGGAGACACATCAAAAAGCTGACTGCTTTGTGACATTTCGACCCGCAATTAGGCAAGGAGAATTGGCTGAAACCACCGATAATGTTTGATTAAATCAGATGTGTACCGTTGATTGCGTGCTTGCCCGGTGCTTGCACGGCATTTTGCGGCGGTTGAGAAGCCGCTCAAGATTGACCTCTAAGTCATTGTAAAAATGGTGGACGCACTAGGGCTCGAACCTAGGACCCGCTGATTAAGAGTTTCTTCTAATTTCAATAAGTTATGGCGCTTGGCTGCATTCGTGTTTAATATGATTTAGAAATGGGACAGGGTTTGACACCGAAAGACTGGTAGTAACGACACAAAATCACCTACACCGAACCACGCAATCCACGTCATTCGAAGACGGAGCAACGCTTTGAAGATCGGGGGGCCTTATCCTCTTGATTTAGATGCCGCCCTGATGCGTAGTTTTCGCTACCGTATCCGCAATTGCTCGGGCTGGATTCGCGCGATCGCTTTGATCTTAGAATCGAATCCTGGAAGCTGCTTACGCTGCCTGGCGAGATAAGTCGGCGCATCGCTTGCTTCACTCGAACCAGGGACCCGCTAGCGGGTGAGCGAGGCGTATCCTCGCGCGTCGCACGAGACGTTGAATTCGCAGCCGATAAGACGTACTTTCGAGCCGCCAATTTTCGCGGGCAACTGCACTGCCGAATAGACGCCGCGCCATCGTCTGCTGCGTTGCGCCCGCGAGGATCGCATCGGCGACGCGCAGTTCGAGAATCCACTGTGCAGCGCGGCGTTCGCGCGGCATTAACGAACGAGGCAATTTGCCTCGTTCCGCAACGCTGGCCAGCTGTTTGAGCGCTTCAAGTCGCGGTCGAAGCGACCGCAGCCCTGTGAGGTGGTGTTCGATGAGAAGCGGCCCGCCGAGCAATGTCCCGTCGTGAAGATCGAGGCGGATCGTCCAACGACCGTCGCTAAGCAGCCAGTGTTCGGCTCGGGCGGTGACTTCGACCGAAACCAGCGGCGCTATCGACAGGATATCGAGGGTATCGCCGGTCGCGTAATATGGGTCGGCTTGTCCGGCAGGGCGGCTGTCGATTACCGCCGGATCGGTGTTCACGCTCCAGATCGGTCGCGCGATGGGCGCCGGGATGGCGGGATCGATCCACGCAACCAACCCTAATCGCGCGGCCGCGTCGCCCGGCAATCGATTACGCCGGGTCCAGCTTTCTCGATAGGCGGCGCTGCGGCGTAGCCATTCCCAAGCAAAGAACCGCCTGTCGCAAGATAGGAGCGCGGTATAGGCTTCGGCCGATCGCCAGTCGGCCCCTGGCGGGGCGGTGGTCACGCAAAATATCCAGAATATATTCCGAATATAGGCATGCCGCGACGACCTGACCGGAGCGCGCGCGGCTCAAGACCGTGCCGGAGCGGTGAGGGTCAGGCTCGCCGGCGCAATGCGATTGGGCCGGGGTGCCCGAATATCGCGGGGGAGCATGGAGGAGGGCGGGAAGCGCCCGGCTTCACGCTCCGACTGCGGCCGACCCGGCGCGCGGTGCCTATTCGCCGCCTTCGGCAAAATAGGCGCGCAGCTGGTGCGCCACATCGGGCGCGAGTTTCATGAAACTGCGGCGGCCGTCCTCGGGGTCGGGTAGTCGAACCAGCAGCCCTGCGTCGCACAGCCGCTGCGCCAGTCGCATCGCACTGCTTTCGGGTATTGCCGCAGCGGTGCAGAGCGAGGACATCGATAGCGCCCTTTCTTCGCATTCGTGGATGAACAGTTCGAGGAGCATGTCCCACGCCGGCTCGCCGAACAATTCCTCCCATCCCAGCAATTGCCGACGGAGGATCCGTCTTCGCAGCGTTGCCTTGGCATTGCCGAGTATATGGTCATCGACGTTGCCCCTTTGCGGTTCGGCAGGGCTTCGCAGGGCGAAGCGACGTGGCAGCGGGGCCGTGGACGTCTTCGTTTTTCCGCTCCGAATATGGTGCGTTTCGGTCGATGTGACGACGATGTGGTCCAGCAGTTCGATATCGAGCGATCGGCCAAGCTGTTCGATCATTGCCGTGGCGCCGATATCTTCCGCGCTAGGCCGGGGGTCGCCGCTCGGATGGTTGTGGACGAGGATGATGCTGGCGGCGTTGAGTTCGAGCGCGCGCCGGAAGATGGTACGCGGATAGATCGACATGTGCGCGAGCGTGCCCTGTTGCAATTGCTCGTCGGCGAGAAGCGTCCGCGCCGCGTCTAGGAACAGGACGCGGAGCCGCTCTTCGGGAAGCGATCCCATCGAGGCGGTCAGATAGCGCCTCAGACCCGCGTCAAGCGGATCGATCCTGCGGGATGCGAGATCGCCCTTCACCAACTCGTCCCATGCGCCGCGTGCGCTTGCCAGCAGTTCGACGACGGACGGCTTGCCGCGGAGCGTCCGGGCATGTTCTTCGGAGGTTTGCGACCACAGCCGGGACAGGCTGCGATATTCGCCCAGAAGCGTAGCCGCTACCGCTTCGGCATGCTCGGGTTCGACCATGGCCACGAGCCGCGCCAGGACCGATCGCTGCCGCAAATTTGCAGCCGTTTGCGATGCCGCCAGGTTGCGAGGGCCAGCAGCGGCGGGAGAAGCCATGAGGCAAAAACCTGCATCGACAGATAGGCGATCGGATGCATCGAAAGGTCCACCACTCGGCTGAAATGAGCGAGAAGCGGCAGAATCTGGAGTGCCGCCGCTGCTAGCGGCCAGAAGCGGTGGGCCCTCAATGCCAGGACCAGCGTCGCGGTCGCTGCCGCGAGGTCGATCGCGAGATGTCCCGCATCGAGCACCGTGAAGCGTGCCGGGACGATGAGATGAAGCGCCTGATCGGAGGCCAGCATCGCGATCAGGATATAGGCCATCGTCCGCTCGGGCCCGCCGCCCTTTCTCAGCGCATAGAATGTCGCGAGGAAGAGGAGGGTCAGGAAGCAGGCGATCCGCAACATTTCGGCCTGAAACCATGAGCTCCGCTCCCGGTCAACCGGCCGCGCGGCCATCCCGTGCGTCATCGGCGTGCGCGACCGCGGGACACTCATGCAAATCGAGCCCCGCGGCTTCGCGCGCGATATCGGCCAGCTCGCCGTGGACGCGCAGGACCCCGCCGCTCGCGTCGATGAGCGCCATCTGAGCCTTGGCGAGACGCTGGATCGTCGCCTGTCCCTTCGCGGGCCGGACCCGGCTTACGTCCCGGCGCGCGGTCACGATGGTGGTCATAAGCGACGATACCGCGATCAGCGCATCGTCGATGCGCGTTTCGGTGACGGGCACCTGATGCTGCAGCTTTCTGGCTACGAACATGATCGTATCGGACATGATCTCTCCTCCGCCGGAGCAGGGGCGCTCCGGTCGCTATTCGGTTGAACTTGAGAAGCGTCAGCCGGAGATGAGCCGCGTCAGCGCCTGCGCGATGCCCAGCCCGCCGAGGAGGCTGATGACCATGACCACGAGCATCGTCGCCACGATCGCCAGTCTCGCTGAAGAGCCATGATCGTGGCTCCCGATCTTCCCGAACGGCAGGCCTGTGCCCCAGGAGCCAACCGGAATTCCCCCGTCGGCATTCGCCTGCATGGGCTCCGATGGATCGCCGTCCGCGAAGTCGGATGGCACGAAGGTGGGCGCGGAGGGAATATCCATCGGATCATATGTGATCCGATCATATGTCCGTTTGAGACGCGCATAGCGCCGTGCCGCGTCATGACGGTCGGTGGCGCCAAGTATATTTCGCGCCGTGGTAATCCGCTGATCGACCGTCGGTTTGGAAATGTCGAGCTCGATCGCGATCTGCTTCGATGTCTTGCGCTCGAGGAGGAGGTCGAGGCAGGCGCGCTGTTTCTCGGTCAGCCGATCCCAGCACGCGCGGTCGGCGAGTTCAGAAGATTGCGACCCTTCCATCCTGGCAGTTTCAGGATAAAAGCGCGTGTACACAAGTCTTTAATCAAGCGCCCCGCACGGCAACCTGGCAATAGCCGGTCACAGGACCGGTTGGAAGCGATTGCAGAGACTTGGCAGGGCGGCGGTGCGCACCGGATCGGTTCCAGCGATCGCGGCGCGGGAAGTGGCCGCATTCAAGAACAACTCTCAAATTGAGAGTAACCCTACGAATATAATGGAAATATATGGGCGGCCGGATAGCCTGAGGGTTCGAATCGCCGTCCGACCAGCGGCGATGCGCCACCGCCGGTCCGCCGCCTGGTTGAGAAGGCCCGCGGCCGGCCCGATGGGGGCAATGCCGGACCGGCAGGCTTGAGGACGCCGCCCGGCTTGCCAAGGGTTGCCATGCCGACATGCGATGCCGCGCCGCCGCGCGGCTGGATTGATATTCGACGCGCCCAGGCGGAAAGTCGCCGCGCGCGCGCCGCCGATGCCGCGCCGCGCCGCGCTTCACCGGTGATGCTGGTCGTCGATCAGACCATGCGCGCGCATGAGCATGTCGCGCTCCGGTCGATGTTCGCCGCGCGCAAGCGGGTCTTCGTCGATCTCCTGAACTGGGACCTACCGGTGCTCGCCGGCCGCTATGAGGTCGATCGCCGCGATCGTCCCGGTGCGACCTATCTGATCATAGCCGGCGCCGACGGGGAACATCTCGCGTCGGCGCGCCTGCTTCCCGAAACCGCGGCCAGTCTCCGCCGGTTCGAAGAGCGCATATTCGAACCGGGTGCTTCGAACGCGGGGGTCGCCGAAGTGACGCATTTCTGTCTTTCGCCCGATATCACTTCCGACGCGAGGCGCCGCGCGCGCGATCAGTTGCTTTACGGGCTCGTCGATCATGCGCTTGCCCGGCACATTCAGTGCTTCCTCGGAATCGCCGAGCCGCGGTTAGCGCGACGGATCGAGGGTCTGGGATGGGCGTGTCGCCGCCTGGGTGCGATCCACTCGTCCGGCGGACGGGATATGGTGGCAGTCGCCGTCGATGTCGATGCCGCGACGCCAGCGCGGCTTGCAGGGGCAGGGATCGCCAGGCCGACGGCGTCCTGGCCAATGTCGTCATGAGCCCTGGCGCGACGATGGAGCGTGTCTACCGCGAACTCAAGGCGCGCGCCATGCGAGGCGAATTCGCGCCGGGCGATCGCCTCGACCCTTCGGTTCTCGCGCGCGATCTCGGCGCGAGCGCAACTCCGGTGCGCGATGCCCTCCATCGCCTGTCGGGCGAGCGGATCGTCGACAGTTGGCACCAGGAAGGATTTCGGCAGCCGATCCTCGCCGAGGCGGATCTCCACGATCTTTATGAATGGGCGGCGTCGCTTCTCGCGCTGGCGCTCGCTGGGCAGATGCCCGACGCGGCTTTGCCCGATCGGGTAGCGGGCGAAATTCGCGACTCCGACTATGCCGGCGAGGTCGCCCGTCTGTTCCGCGCGACTGCCTGGCTCAGCGACAATCGCGAACTGCGCTTTGCGGTTTCAAATCTGGTCGAGCGATCGCACGTCTTTCGCGCAGCCGAACTGCGGGTCGATCCCGGCTGCGGCGCGGAGATCGCGGCGATGGACGAGGATTTTCGGTTCGGCCGCTGGAGTGCGCTGCGCGCCAGGATCACGCGTTTTCATCACCGCCGCCTGGAGTTTGCCGGGCGCGTCGTGGCCGAGATGCGTCCGCGCGAACAGCCGCTCGGATGAGCTGCAGAATATATTCGAACAATATTGGAATTATAAAATTCCTATATGAAATCATGCGTTTAACTATCAGGGCGCTGCAATTCCGCGGCACCGTGAAAGGAAATGAAGATGGAACGCAATGATGCGCTCGAAACGGTCGATCTCGGCCAGGTCAGCACCGACACGCACGGCGAGGAAGGCCGTCCGATCGAAGGTGCGGGACTGCTTCCCGTGACCGGCATCAGCGACTGACACTCCGGGTCGGGCGCCCGCTCTTCGGTGCAGGCGCCCGACGAGGCGCGCAGCCATGAACATGCAGCTTTCCCCCGGCATTTCCTATTGTCGAACGCCACATGGATTTGTCTTCCTGGACCTGCGGCGCGATCGATATTTTCAGCTCGCCCCGTGCGAGGGCGACATATTCGAGCGGCTCTTGCGTGGAGAAGCCGCCGAAGGCGCGCTCCAGCCTTTTGTCGATGCCGAGATCCTGCAGCGCGTCGAAGGAGATTTCGCTTGCGCTCCAGCGGAGGCGAAGATCGCTCCCGACGACATTTATGGTCTGGAACCAGTGCGTCCTTCGTTGGCGGTTGCGTTCGAGACCGGATATCATGTGCTATGCGCACGCTCGGCCATTCGGGCCGCCCGGCTGGAGACGGCGATCGTCGCCCTGTCTCGCCGGAAAGCCAAGGCACGGTGGGACTTGGGCGCAATCACCGGCGCGGCGTTGCGATTCGACGCCAATCGCTCATCGATCCCGGTCGCGCGCCGCTGCCTGATCGATTCCGTCGCGCTGATGCGCATGCTGTTGGCCCGCGGGCTTGCGGCCGACCTCATATTCGGTGTTCGTACCGGTCCGTTCGCGGCTCACTGCTGGCTGCAGGCCGGCGATCATGTGCTCACCTGTGCGCAGGATGAAGCGCGCAACTTCACGCCGATCCTCGTCATATGATGAAACGCGGGATCCTGCTAGCATTCGGGACGCATGACCTTGGTGATGTCGAGGTCACCGCCGACGACGCAGGCCTGGTCGCGCATGCGACGCCATTTGCCAACGTCCATGTCGGGCGGGAACTCCCGGTCGAATTGCTGTCCGACACCGCCGTGGTGGGGGATTGCTTTGCCTATTCCGGGGAGAGCCGACGCGTCTGGGGGGATTATCTCCGCTTTTCCCTCGTCGGGCATGGCGCGCTCCGGGTGGAACGGGCGCCGGTTACCGGGATGCCGCTCTATTGGACTCGGTGGCGGCGCGGCATTCTCTGTTTCTCGCATCTCGAACTCGCGGCCCGCCTGGGAGTCGATCTTGCTGTAGACTGGGACTTCGTCCGCCACAGCCTTGCCTACCGCAACTTTCGCACCGAACGAACGGGGATCGCGGGTGTCGCCGAGATTCTGCCCGGAACCGCCCTGACATTCGATGGCGTGGAGCCTTCCGCAGCCCCGTTCTGGTCACCCTGGTCGCATGTGGCCCGGGACTCTGGCGCCGGTCTTGAGAGCGCCGCGGCGGTGGTCGAGGACTGCACCCTGATGTGTGTCGATCGCTGGGCGAAGCAGTCCGAGGATCGATGGTTGGAGCTTTCCGGCGGGCTCGACAGTTCGATCATCGCATCTTCGCTCACGGCCTGTGGTTATAGTTTCAGAGCCGTAACCGCGGTCACAGCGACACCAGACGGCGATGAACGGCGCTATGCTCGCGACGTCGCCCGTCAGTGCGGCGCGAGCCTCGTCGAGGCGCCGATCGACGAGGCGGCGATCGACCTGCTCTCAGAGCCTGAACATCTGACCGTGCGACCCGCCGCCGCGTCGATACTTGCCGGATTTGATCGGGCCATCGCGCGAGCGGTCAGCGCGCGAGACGGCGACCAAATCTGGAGCGGCATCGGCGGGGACAATATCTTTGGCTACAGCCATTCGGTCTCGCCGGCGATCGATGCCTGGCAAGCGAAGGGATTGCGCGCGCCCCTGTTCCGTCTGCTCGGAGACATTGCCGCCGTGGCGGGGACGACGCGGTGGCATGCGGCAAGGGCTCTGGGGCGCAGGCTTCGTGCGCGAACGTCGCGCCCGCTTTGGCCGCGCGACGATATCTTCGCAGAAAGATCGGCGTTGCCCGCTACTCCGTTCAGACATCCTTGGCACGAAGCCGCCAGCGACTTTCCACCGGGGAAGCGGCAGCATGTCGAGGCGCTGATGCGCATCGCCGACTTCATGGACAGGCCCGACCGTTGGCATGACAGAAAAGTGGTGGCTCCGCTTCTGTCACAGCCGCTCGTCGAGGCCTGCCTCGCTATCCCGAGCTGGCTCTGGATTTCGGGCGGGCGTGACCGCGCGGTCGCGCGCGCGGCTTTCGCGCGTCAATTGCCGCCGTCGGTCCTGCATCGCCGCACCAAGGGCCGCCTCGAGGCGATGTGCGCCGCCGCCTTCCAGCGCGAGCGGGCGCGTCTGGCGCCATTCCTGCTCGAAGGCCGGATCGCGACGCATGGGCTGCTCGATCGCCCGGAAATAGAGCGCTATTTTTCCCGGGAAGGCGTCGATGCCGAGTTTGCCTATTTTCGGCTCCTTGAGATCGCGGACCTCGAGCGCTGGGTCCGGTTGGTCGAGTCCCGGTCCTGCTCGACGGGCAAAAGCGACGCCCAGCGCGCATATTGAGCGGCCTTTTCGGGGTCCGGATCGATGCGATCCTGTAACCAATAGCGAAACCAGTCGAAATTGCGGACATAGGCCGCGAATTTCTGCCGGGGTGCTACCTTGATGTGCGGCGCGAGCGGGAAGATGTGGAGCTCGCCCTTGCGCCCCGCAATCAACCTGGCATGAAGTTCGGGCGAAAGGCGGGCCTCCTTCTCGGGCAATTGCATGAGAACCGGCGCTTCGATCGTCGAGACATTCGCGGCGGGCGACAGGCGTCTCCACAACTCCCTGTTCTCGTCAGGCGACCCGAGCCCCCAATATTTGCGAAAATTATCTTTGAAGCGACCGTGATCGGCGATGATATTGAACCAGTAATAGGCGGGCTCGATCTGCGCCGAGGCTATCGAGGCCGCACGAAGCAAATTGCTATTTGCGGCGATCCACATCGTTACTTCGCTGCCAAAGCTGAGACCGCCCATGCCGACGCGGCGGCGGTCGATCCGTCCTTGCCGGTCGAGCATCTCGACGGCGGTTCGGACCGCCTCGAGTCCGTTATCGTAACGTACTTGGGCGCTTTCGTCGGTGACGGGCAGGGCGTTGATGCAGAGCGCGGCGATGCCACTTGCCGCCAGCGCGCGCAGCGGCCATTCGTCGCCGAGACCGCCGCGCAGAAAGCCGGCACAGCGGTAATAGCTAACGAAAAGCGGCAGCCGCCCGGGGATCTTCGGGCGAAGGAGCCAGCCCGACGCGCGGCTGCCGCCCACCCGCCATGCGACGGGTTCGACGATGAGCTTGTCGCGGGCGCGATTCAAATTGGGTGCGGCCACGACGTGAAGCGGATCGCCGTCGAACGCCACCCGAACGAGGCGCGGGGGCTGATCGGCCGCAGCCTCGACGCAAAAGAGCGCATCTTGGGAGGCGGCGCATCGCGAGCCTTCACGCCGCCCGCCGTTGAGAAATCCTCGGGCCGTGCGCAGAATCTTGAGGCGCTTCGCCCGGTCGTCCCAGATGTCGATGCGCTGTCCGAGGACGCCGTCGATGGTCGTAACTGCCCAGCGGCCGTCACCGAGGGGCAGCGACGACGACAGGCGACGGGGGCCGCATCGGGGCATCGTGCGATTGCACGCGGTGGTTGCGATCGCCGCGGCTATGGCATCTTCGGGGGGCGCCGGCGGCTTGGCGTCGAGCAGAGCGCGCTCCCTGGCCACAGCGACGGCGTCGATTCCCGCATTGGGGTCATGCGCGACGACCTTTCGGGGAGCATCCCAAAGCAGGGGTGCGCTATCGAACCACTCTCCCGTCCAGCGCTCGCTGCCAGTCTCGTTGCCATGGAGGGCATCCCGATAAATTCCCCCGGCAAGATTGACCTGTTCGTCCATCAGCACGCCGCGATCGCGCGCCTCGCTGTTCGCGCGCAGAATCGCATCGCGCGGCGGTCCGATCTCCGCGATGAGCTTGCCGTCGGGCGCGACCGCGAAGCGCTCGACATCGCCGTCGGCCTCGAAGGCCGGCGAGGAAGGCCCCGCGATGCGCATCGACCAAATCCCGATGCGGCCATCTCGCCGAGCGCGGACGAGGAAACTCTTGCTGTCCGGCATCCAAATCGCTTGTCCCGGTTCGATAACGCCGGCCGAATCCCAGGTCGCGTGGGCGCCACGCCCGACAGGGCGAGGCGGCGATCGGCCATCCGCGGCAACAATGTACCATTGGGTATCGATAACATTGTGCGCGATCGACGGGCGTTCGATCCGGTAGGCGATCCACTGCCCGTCGGGCGATGCCGCAAGCCCGGAAATATCGGCGACTTCGGTGACCCTTTCGATTTCCTGCACCGCGGCGCCGGGTGACGTGGCAGCAAGCGCCACTGCCGCAATCGTCATGCCGCTCACCATCGGAAGCTCGCCGACAACGACATCATGCGGCCGACGGCATTGGCCTTGTCGGGATCATAGCCGAGCGCCGAGGTGTTCGTCCGGTTGGTCACATAGGGCGGTGCCTTGTCGAACAGGTTCGTCGCCGACAGCGCCAACCGCAGGTGACGGCTATCCTCGCTGCCGATCCGTTGCGCGATCTGCAGATCGAAAGTGGTCCAGCTCGCGACCTGCTCGGCAATAGCGGGGATCTGATTGCGATAGCCGCCGATAAAGTTGGCAAAACTGCTGATCGAGAAGCCATCGCGCGTCCAGCCGAGCCGGCCACGCAGCCGCCACTTCGAGGGGCTGGCAAATGTGCCGACGACGTCATCGACGGGCGCGCCCGCAGCGAGTTCGCGGTCGATATGAAAGATGCGGCTGCCGGCGATGCCGGCGTCGAGTGTGCCTCCGGCGAAGGCGGGCGCAAAGCCGAGGTCGAAATCGAGCCCGGTCTGTCGCACGCGCGAAAGGTTGCGGATGCGCCCGTCGAGAATCGCGCTGATTTGGTCCGGCGCGAGCCCGAGCGGGTTCGAAAAGGTCGGTTGAGCGAAATAATAGGCGAGATTGGCGGCCGTGGGCGGCTCTTCGATCAGCCCGCCGAAGACGTCGCGCCGGTTGAGAAAATTGGCGAAATCCTCGTTCGCTGTCCCGATGCGGTCGCGATAATCGACGTGATAATAGGTGATCGACGCGCGCAGTGCGGGGATTGTCGGCGGACTAAGGTCGAGTCCGGCGGTCCAGGTCTTCGCCTTCTCGGGGCGGATGTCGGGCGCATAGCCGAAGAGGGCGAGAACATTGGCCTGACCGCTGGCTGCGCTTGGATCGGCGACTTGCGTCGCGAGATAGAGCGAAACGGTCGGGCCGATCAGCTCCTCGAAACTCGGCGCGCGAAACGAGGTGCCATAAGATCCGCGCAGCGCAACGCCCTCGAGCGGCTCCCAGCGCACGCCGATCTTCGGATTGGTGGTGCGGCCGACGTCGCTATAATCCTCGATCCGGGCGGCGAGCGACAGATCGAGCCGGTGGACGCCGGGCATCGCAGCGTCGGCGTCGATCAGCGGCACATTGAGTTCCGCATAGGCCGACCGCACATGGCGCGGTCCCGGAAGCTCGGGGTTGAGGTTCTCGACCGGCGCGAGCGAACTGATGTCCGACAGCGACCGGGCGCGATAATGTTCGCGCCGATATTCCGCGCCGATCGCGAGCCGGATGTCGCCGGCGGGCAGGGTGAAGACCGGGCCGTCGGCACGCAGGGCCACCGACCGGCTGTCGAAGCGCGTTGTCGCGATGCGTCCGCCGCGGATGAAGGCGACCGTCGCCGGATTGTTCGCGGCTCCGTCGCCGAAGACATTGAGCGCGGTCGCCGGGTTGGTGTCCGCGAGCGCCTGCGCGATGCGCGCCCGGTTGGGCACATTGAGATCGGTTCGTTTTTCGACCTGGCGGCCATAGGCACCGCCAATTGCGATCCGCCATGGACCGACCTCGCGTTCGAGGTTGGCGGCGGCAGAAATGCCTTTCACCCGTCCGCGGTCGATCTCCGGCCCCAAATCGTTGACGAAGCTGTAGCGTACCGAAACCGGGCGGCCGGTGCCGACGGGATCGACGTAAAAGGGATTGGTCACCGGAACGGTGACCGCGCTCGACGTCTCGGGCAGCGCGCGCTTTTCATAGGTCCGGTGCGTGGCGAGGAGGCTGGCACGGAGCGTCAACCGCTCGGCCAACGCGAACTCGCCCGCGGCGTAGAGGCTGTGGGTCCGCTGATGGGGTATGATGTCGGTAGCCGCGCGCGCGTCGCGATAATTGACCGTGCCCGGGGTCAGGTCGGCGGGAGACAGACCGGTTCCGTCCTGACCGGCCGGGATCGCGTAGGGATCGGTGCCGACGAAGATTGTCCCTGGCACCCCGTAGGTGGAGCGATAGTCGAGGCCCCCGAAGGGGCGGAGGTCTTCGGTAACGAAAGGTCGCTTCGACGCTGCAAGCCGACCGCGATCCTCGAATTGATAGGCAAGGACGACATGCGCTTTCGACCATCGGCGGCCCACGATCTGACTTGCGAGCAGGTTGGTCATGTCCCCGTCGGCGGTGCCCGCAGTCAATGTCGTCTCGGCGCCTTCGAAGCGGTTCCTGAGCCTGAGATTGACGACGCCCGCGACCGCGTCGGCGCCATAGATCGCCGAAGCGCCGTCGGTGAGCACCTCGATCCGCTCGACGGCGCCGAGCGGGATCATCGACAGGTCGGCGAACACGCCTCCGAGCCCGCCCAGGGCAGGGCGCGTGCCGTCGATCAGGACGAGGGTCGAGGAGGCGCCGAGACCCTTGAGATTGATGCTCGATCCATAGCCGCCATTGGAGCCCGCCCCGTTGCGCGTACCCGAGCCCAGCGTCGATTCATTGGGACCCGCGCCGAAATTTTGCGGAAGCGACTGGACGACCTGCTGGACGGAAGAAAGGCCGCTGCGCTCGATCGCGGTTCGATCGATCGTGGTGACCGGCGAACCGACCGGCCCCGTCCCGCGAATTCGGGTGCCCGTGACGACGATCGCTTCGCTCGCGGGCGTGTCGGTCGCTGGCGCGCTCGCTTCGCTCGGAGCCGCTGCCGCGAGCGGGGCGTCCTTTCGCTTGCGCAGGACGAGCGCCCCATCGACGCGTTCGGCGACGAGGCCGGTGCCCGAAAGAAGTCGTTCGAGAGCCGCGTCGGGGGCGAGGCGGCCATGGACGCCCCGGCTGCGGCGGCCCTCGACCAGCGTGGCCGCCGCGACGACGTCGCGCCCCGACACCCGCGAATATTCGTTGAGGGCGTCGGCGAGGCGCTGCGCCGCGATATTGTAGTCCGCCTCGCCGGTCTGCGCCTGCGCGCTCGGCGCGCCTGTCGCGAGACCGCTTGCCGTCGTGAGCAAGGCCGCCAGATAAAGTCTTTTCATCAAACCCTCCCTTGCAGCCGCATTCCGGCTGTCTGGTTGGCTCGATGACGTGGGGAAACCTGGCCCCCCGTTTTTCTTACGGGTGCTTGAGAATCGGACCGCTTGGGCCGGTGTCGAGCCCGAGGTCGAGCGCGGCGGCGAGCTTGCGCGCGAGCGCATCGCCATCGCCGATCTCGAACCGACCGCTCACCCGAAGGGCGGCGAGCGCGGGATCGGCGAGGCCGATCTTTCGCCTATTCACGCGATTGGCGCGATCGACGATCGCGCCGAGCGGGAGATTGTCGGCGTCGAGCTTGCTCGTCGCGACGGGGCTGGCCATCGCCGGCACGCGGCGCGGGCCATCGGCACCGACCTCGGCGCTTTCGCCGGGCGCGAGGCGCAGCGCCGGACTACCCGCCGACCGGCGCGCGACGTCGACCGAGCCTTCGAGCAAACGAATGCGCGGGGCGGCGCCGCGCATATCGATCTCGAACACCGTACCGAGCGCGGTTGTCACCGACGTTCCCGCGACGACGCGGAAGGGGCGGCTCGCATCATGGGCGACGGTGAAGCGGGCGCGGCCGCCGGTCATCGTCACCACGCGTTCGCTGCGCGTGAACTGGGTCTCGACCTTGGCGCCGTCGAGCAGCGCGACCAGCGTGCCGTCGTCGAGGCGCTGCTCGCCCGTCGGTCCCGTAATTGCGATCACCGGCTTCGCGGCGTCGGGACCGATCGCGGTCCAGGCGAAACCCGCCGAAAGCGAGAGCATTATGGCGGCGGCTATCGCCCATTGCTGATGGCGTTTCCGCCGCGCTGCGTCGTACGGGCCCGCGAGGCTGGCGATCTCCTGGGCCGAAAGCTGCGAGGTGGCCTCGAAATCGCGGCGCAGGATCGCATAAGCTTTCGCATTGGCGGGATCGTCGTGCCACGCTTCGAACGCCGCGCGATACCGCTCGGCATCGGGGCCCTCCATCAATGCGAGCCAGTCTTCGGCGTTACGCCCGCCGATCATCTGCCGTCCCGCCGCGAGCGGCGGATCGCCCCGAGCGCCTTGGCCATCTGCTTTTCCACGCCTTTCACGCTCATCCCCTGTGCGGCAGCGATCTCCTCATAACTGAGGCCATCGAGTCGATGCATCAGGAAAATGGTCCGTGTCTTCGGCTTGAGGCGGGCGACCACATCGGCGAGGCGGCGGATCGTATCGCGCGCCTCAAGCGCCGCGTGCGGGTCGGGGCCGGCATGGTCGTCCTCATCGAACGAGCCGTGATCGGCCTGCATCCGGCGACCGTCGGCGCGTGCGCGCTCGGCGAGCAGGTTGCGCGCGGTCTGGACGAGATAGGCTGCGGGCCGGTCGATCAGGCTGGCGGCTGCGCCGCGACTCTGGGTGAAGCGGCGAAAGCATTCCTGCACCAGATCGGAAACGTCTTGTGCCGGCGCCCGGCGGCGGAAATAGCGGGCGAGCTCCGGGCCATGGGCGGTGTAGATCGCCTCGACGCGCGTGCCGGCTGCGAAGCCGTTCCACTCGTCGGGCGGCAAGGGGTCGCCTTCCGCGATACTTCGCCTGCCTTGGTCTTCGTCGTAATCCATCGCCTCCGCCTTCCCGCGCATCGGCGGAAAGGCGGCTTTGAAGCCGGGTGTTAAGAATAAGCTTGAGGCTTACGCCGCAACCTTTAGCCCGAGGGCCTGAACATGCGCAGCGGCCACCCGGCAGGATGGCGATTGGGATTTCGTCTCAAGCGGGCTTCTTACGACCCGGCATCGCGCGCCTCGGGCTCGATGCGCCTTCAGCATAGCCCGCCGTAGCGTCGGGGCAAGAGTCTGGGAAAAAATTGGTCCGAACCGAATCAAATGGCGGAGCAAACGCGCATGTCGGTGGTGCCGAGCGCCGTCTCGATTGCCTCCCGCGTTAGCGCCGCCTTGGTCGTCGATGCGCTTTGCCGTGGCCCTGCCGTGCCTGCCGTCGGTGCACCGCGCCTGTCGGCGCGCATGCGGGGGAGAGGCTTGCCAGCAGCGACAATGTCGGCAAGAATCGCGGCGGACATGAAAACGGATATCGATCATCTACCCGCCCGGCAGCAGGACGAACTCCAGCGCATCAAAGAGACATTGATGGAGGAGTTCGCGCGCTCGATCGAGCGCGCGACGCAGGACTGGAAGCGCAACGGCAAGATCCTCAAGATCATATTGTTCGGAAGCTATGCGCGCGACGACTGGGTCGACGAGCCGGAGAATGGCTATCAGTCGGATTATGATCTGCTGATTGTCGTCAGCCACGAGAATCTGACCGACATCGCCGACCATTGGTATATTGCCGAGGACCGCATTCTTCGCGATGCGTCGATCGGCCGGACGCTCAATATCATCGTCCACACGCTTGACGATGTGAACAGGGCGCTGAGCCGCGGTGAATATTTCTGGGTCGATATCATTCGCGACGGGATCGCGCTTTACGAGCTGCCGAACCACGCGCTGGCCTTGCCAAAACCTCTAACCCCCGCTGACGCTCTGGAGATGGCGAACGTTTATTTTGAAGCGGGATTTGCGGAGGCGGGACGGAGGATCGAATCCTTCGAGTTCGAGTTTGGGCGGGCGCGGGATGACGCTGGCTGGCTGAAAGGAGCCGCCTTTGCTCTCCACCAAGCCGTTGAACGCCTCTATGCGTGCTACCTGCTCACCACCACATTCTATTTTCCGAGATCTCATAACATAAAGTTTTTGCGCTCGCTGGCAGAGGATCGGGAACCCGCGATAATCGAAGCTTGGCCACGCGAAAGCAAATTGGACCGACGCCGCTTCGAACTGCTGAAGCGGGCGTATGTCGAGGCGCGATATTCCCCGAATTTCGAAATTGGTGCGGAAGATCTTGAAGCCCTTGCCGCCTCTGTGAAAAGACTGCGGGATCTGGTCGCACTGCTCACCAAACGGCGCCTGGAAGAGCTTCAAGCCGCCGCTTGATGTGTTCTGGTTTAATGCCACCGGTTTTTGTCGGATCCACATGTCACTTGTCGGGAAAAGGGTTTGCAATGCCTGCTTCTCGGCAAGGTCGAGGCCGCCCTATAACCCACAGGGTATAATTTCTTTTAATACCCTGTGGGTATATACAAACTTGCGATGTCGGCGGGGACGAACCGCAAGTACAAGACCCTCGATATCCGGGGGCGGCATTTCGTCGAAACCGGCCGCGCGACCGGAATGAGTAAATCGCAAATTCGGGCTACTGTCGAGGAAGTGATCGCTGCCGCGCCCGATGCAGCCAACCGTGTGCTTCTGCCAATGCCCAGCGATCTTACATGCGGTATTCACGATGGTATCGCGCGCGCAATGTTAATTGTCTTCCGCGCCTCGATCACGCCTTGGAGGCCTGACGACAGCCAATTAGCCCACTGTTATCGTAGTTACGTCTGGAAATTTCGGACACCTTAAGTCTGCGGTGAAGGCAGCTATGCGCCTCATCCCAGTCATAGCCGGCCGCGAAACCGATGCCTGAGAGCTGCCGTTCGGGCCTTCAGAACTTACCGGCAGGAACGCGCCTCAGGCCGGCCGTTCCGGCTTTGACCGAGCTGTACCCGATAGCGGTCATTCGATAGGCCCGCGGACAGCGAGCGCTTCGCGCCCTATCAAGTCCTTACCGGCTACAAAATGGGCGGCCCCGGAGCCACCGTACGTTCGCGCTTGGACATAGGTTCATACCGTGACCGCTTCGAGTTCATGGCTCCGCCGAAGGTGGGAAAGGCGGCGCAGCTGTACGCTGCGCGGTCTTATTGACCGTTGCCGGGCTCTGGCCAAGCACTGCCGATCTTGATCTCTTCGATCGAATTCGCATCGATTCTGGTTTGCAGCGAGACCCGTTGTTCGTCCGCGGATCGCAGCGATGCGAACTCGATCCGGTGATGGCCGGCGTCGTCGCGGCCGCCATAGGCGACTTTCGTGGCATCGGCACGACCCACGGGTTCATCCTCGAACCAGAGGCGCACGGTCATGATGACGTCGCCAAGCATCTTCACGCCCATCGGTGTCTCGACGCTGACATTGCGAGGATAGGGAAATGCGGCCGTGCGAATGATTGGAGGGCCGCCCCTCCTTGCTTCTGCAAAAGGGTTCGCCGCATCCTGCATTTGCAGCCAGACGTCGTTGAGTGACCATGTATGACCTTCATCGATATTGCGGAATATCGGTGCGAAGAGGTCGGTATCGTGAGAGAAGGTGAAGTCGACATTCGCGGGATCAGGCATGGTCCACTCGCCGCCATCGGCGAATCGCAATCCAATGGTGACCGGCTCGGCGCGCTGATGCCAAAAGAGGACGAAATCCAGACCGAGAAATGGATGGAGGTCGATCTCCGTGAGTTCGTGCAGTTCCTTCAGCTCGATCGCATTCTCGCAGGCGATGGCGTGGGCGGCTTCGGAAAAGCCGCTCGCGCTCACGGCGATCGTCCGTTTGGCGCCGATCGATCTCCTTTTCGTTGCGAGCTGCTCGATCCAGGTGACATCCTGCCGGGCCCGGCGCTTGCGGCATTCGATCGTGACAAGTGAACCATCCGGCGTTCGGAGGCTGGCGTCGACCTCGCGCGACCGGCCCGTCACTCGGCAAGGGATCCGGTCTGGCGAGCGGACGATTGCGCCCAGGTCCGCAGCATCGCCTTCGAGCCGGGACACAAGCTGTTCGAACTGGCGCCACTCGGGATCGACACGCCGCGCGCGCGACATCAGCTCTTACCCGGCGGCGATCCGAGAAACATCGGAAAAAAGCTTTGCTGCTTCTTGAGCCGCAGCACATCGCCCACCGCGATCGTGCTTGCGCGTCGACGGGTCCCGCCTCCTGGCGTCAGCACCTCGAGATCCGGATTGTCGATGATCGCCTGGTGGATGTCATCTGCGTGTGCAGGCGTCGCGTTATAAATGCCCTCGTAGAATTCAGCCACGGGAAGAACGTCGCCTGAATCGGAAATCAGCCGCGGGATGTCTTCGAGCAACTGGTCCTTGGCGCGCTCACGTCCGTCCAGATCGAAGAGATAGAGTTCGCCGTCATGGTGTCGCGGGTCATAGCTCAGCATGTCGAGGCCTGACCGGCCGAAATGCGCCTGCATGCTGCTATTGGCATGCAGGATATTGTTATACTCCTGCCGGCCACGATAGGCGTTGGCGAAATGGATCAGCCAGTAACGCCATCCGCCGGGGTTGTTGATCGAGAACGGGCTGACATAGGGAGCGCAACTCTCATAGGTTTCGAATACTATGCGCTCGGCCGTACCAAGCCAGTCGGTGTTGCTCATTGCCCCATTGAGGCGCTCCAATTGCTCGGGCGACGGCGCGACGGCTTTAAGCTGGGTTTGCAGCTTGCCCGGATCAGCCTTCTTCAGGAAACCAAGCAGCGCCGTGATCATGAAAGTGTAGAATATCTCCGCTGAGGGATAAGTGCGCATGATACGCACCAGGGTCTGCCGCTCCACATGGCTATGCCCGCATTGGTCGAGATTGAAGACGACGTTGCGATAGCGACCCGCTGCCAGCGTGGCTTCGATCGACGGAAAAATGGTCTCGAATGCGCCGTTGAAATAGCAGATCTGTACATGCAGCCGAGGTGTAGTTTCCTGAAGCTCCCCCAGAACCGGCGCCATATGCCCTTTGAGACTGTCGAGGGCGTCGGCTTCCCAATCGTTAAGGATCATCAGGCATTCGATATCGATCGCGCCAAGGCCGCTCGCGGCGCGGTGCAGATTGACGGCATCGAGCGCCTTTTTCAGCTCTTCGAGGATGATGATCGGTGAGCCTGGCGCTCCGCATTTATACCGACCGCCGCCGGCGAATCCGTCGACAAACGCGAGACGGAATTTGGTTTGCTGGGGAACCTGGCAACGAACAATCAGGTAGCGGAAGAAATACTCGCGAAGGATCTTATGCTTGCACTTCGAATGCTCTTCGAGGACCGCGCCATCTTTCCATTCGTAGATCTTCTCTGTCATCCATGCTCCATGCCATAGTTGACAGAGAATTACAGTCCCAACTGACTCCCTGGCATTTCATCCCAAGTACGGCCTCGATACTCGCGGCCGTTCGCCTTTTTCGACCGGCGCTTGTTGTCTTTGCCCCAGGTTCCCCACTGCTTGAAGAAGAACAGCGTACCGTGCCGGGCGCATTGATGGTGGATTTCGTCGATCCAGCTTTCACGGATCGGACGCGCCGCGCGGCCACTTTCGCCGCCGACGATCGCCCAGTCGATCCCGGTAAGATCGATCAAGCCAACCGGGCCGATCAGTGGCTCGAAGGATATGAACCGGATCGCCGCAGGGACGGACCGCAAGAGATCGATGCGCGGCACGGCCGCCCGATCCTCGACGCTAGTGCCAAGCCAGACATTGGGCAGCACGTCGCGGATCACTTCGGTCAGAATATGGGCCATACGCTCCGGGCGCTTGGTCAAAATCTGATAATTATGGTGCGGCGTGTCGCGCATGACCTGCCACACGTCGAGGATGAATTCCTCGGAGACGGCCTCATGGAACAGATCGCTCATCGAGTTGACGAAAATCTTCCGCGCCTTGCGCCACCGGCGCGGAATTTCCAGGGCATCGCGGTCTTCGCGTACGACTCCGGACCAGATAGTGCGCTTGCCGCTCCGGCGGGTGAGGTCGCGATATTTGTCGATCCGCATCGCCTCGAGCCGCCGCGCCATCTCCATGGCGTAGCAATTGGTGCAGCCCGCCGAGACGATTGAACAGCCCGCCACCGGATTCCAAGTCGCGTCGGTCCATTCAATCTGCGTTTCCGCCATCGGACTTCTCCTGCCTCAGTTAGGCGCTGGCTGCGGCCAGCCGGCTCGCGGGCCATTCGGACAGGCGTACCAGTGCAACTTCGATCATGCGCTCGTCGAAGATTCCGAGCTTGCGGACGGCTGCATCTTGACCAGTTGGCCACGCCTTGATGCCAGCGCGCACGCCGGCAATGCTCGCTTCGGCGCCGTTTTCTATCAACCAGTCGACGGTGGCGAGCAGCTCCATGCCGAGCGGCGTTTCGAAGCCGTCAATGAGCTCGTCAGTGAGCGTAAGAGCAGGCAGATATTCCTTCCCCTCCGACCCCAGATAGGCAGCGATCCGATCGCGCTTGCTGTCGTCGAACCAAATCGTGTCGAGCGGCCCGGCATCCGCCATGCGCTTGTCGCTATGCAGATAACTGCCGTCGAGCGAATCCAGCAAATGACGAAGCCGCGGCGCATAGGGGCCGAAGCGGTTGGCTTCGAAGCGCAGATCGAGATCGTTCTGAATGCCAAGCTTGGCGAGGCTGCGCTCCGCGAAATAGGCCAGCTTCTGGATTTCGAGCAGTGAGCATTCGAAGCCGAGCACCGCATAGCGACGGACAAGGTCGGCTACCATTGCCCGTGCCGGCGTCAGTTTCTCGACCCCGGTGCGCTTCGCGACATTCTGATAGGCCGCGGTCGGCTCGTAAACTACCACTTCGACATCGAGGTCGCCGAGTTTGTCCGCTATCAATTTGCGCACCACCGGCCAATCGAGTCCGCCATTGCCGCTGCCGAGTGGCGGCAAAGCGATCGAGCGAATCTCCTGCTCACGGATTACCCGCTTGAGATCGTCGAGCCCCTTTTCGATCCATTCCAGCTTCGACGGATTGCGCCAGTGTTGCTTCGTGGGGAAGTTGATGATCCATTTGGGGCCGAGCAGCTCGCGCCGTTCGGTGACGAACATGTGCCCGACCTTCACGTCGCCAGCTTTGCAGGCGGCCATATAGGCCTTGAGGTTCAGCGGGAAATTCTCCTTGAACATGAGAGCAATGCCCTTGCCCATCACGCCAACGGTATTGACGGTGTTGACCAGCGCATCGACGTCGGCCTCGAGAAGATTTCCCTGCGTATAGCTGATCATCAGAAATACCATCCCGGTCTTGCGACCACTCTTAAATCCACGCCCGCTTCGTCAATCCGTTCCTGCGTCGCCGCCGCTTCTGCGTCATTGCAGCACGCAATGCCGAGCAAGGCGCCGACCGGAACATGATGATGCACAAGCGCTTCGGCCTGATAACGATCGAACTTGCCCAAATCATCATTATCGCGCTTGAAATCACTGTCCCGCAATATAGCCCAATCTATCGCATCAAGTCGAGCTAAATCTTTATAAAATTGAGATGTTTGAAGGTATGCATGGCCATTCGTAAACAAATATTCCATCAGTTGATCACGAATATGAAAAAGACTGGAAACAAGAATTAGAATCTCTTCATTGCTGCGCTTTGGAATGCCATTGAATCCTGTTTTTATGTTCAGAAGCATTGGCGATCTAGGTGTGAAATAGAAGGGAACATAGTCGCTCAACGTCCCCTCCGGCGCGATCGGCACCTGTCGGCCATTGCGTTTTCCGATCAGTTCCGGATTGCCGATGTCGACGTAATTGGGGTCGACCAATTCTGAACTGCGGCAATGAACACCGTTTGCGAGAATCCAGTCCAGATTGTCGCGGTGGACGATCCGGAAAATGAGACCCTTGTCTGGTCCGAGGATCTTCACCGGCCGCGCCGACGGGCAGCGGGAGGCTGCGCCACCCCAATATCCGTCTCGATGATGATCGGCCCTGCCCGCATGGCGTGTCCTTATCGACTTCCATCAAGGACGGGAAGTCGCCAGCGACATCGTGCCGGGAGCAGCCGACAGCCCGCTGCCATACCGTTTCCGGTTCGAGGTGGCGCGATAAGAACATAAGGAGAACATATAGGAATTCGGAGGGCCGGGATACAATGAATAATGCGGAGGGATGCCAGCGAATGCTAAGGCGGCATTATGACGAAAACACCCTCTATTGATGATGCCGCCAGGCTGGATGAGCTCGCCGGCAAGATGATCGCCGAGGCGACATCGAAATCCAGTCCGCGCATCCTTTCGGCTACCGGGTTCGCGCGTGAGAACATCTCCATCTTGCATCAGCAGCGCCGCGCGACGAACCTTGCGTGGGCGCTTTCCCGCACCGGTCGGGTGGCACCAGGGGATGTGATCGGGGTCGTCGGGGGCTCATTTTCGGGGCTGATGCTCGCGGTCATCCTGGCGATGGTGAACGACGCGATCGTCTATGTCTTTGAGAAGGAGTACCGACTGCTCCACCGCTTTCGCGACAAGGCGCATCGTCACTTGTCGCCAGTGCTGAATTCGCGCGCTCTTGGCACTCGCTTCGATCCCGAATGGTCGTCGGCGGAGTTTCGGTCACCAATTTTTGCGTGGGAGGCCGCGAACGCCAGCGAGGTCGCTTACGCCTGGCTGAACGAATTTGCGACCTATGACCGCGACCTTCCCATCTTCGCATTCACCGGCTCGGAGGTGCTTCCCCAGAAGCTGCATCCGCGGCATGACGGGGTAGATATTGATTTCTCTTCCGGTAACCCGAACTACGGCTTTGTTTCGGTCGACCTGCTCATCGACGCGACGGGATATGGCGAGGAGGCCAACCCGCTGGGGGTCACCGACTACAGCTACTGGGATTCGGGGCACCAGCTCATCTACGACCATCTCGTTCCGCCAGCAAAAGTGCTGATATCGGGCTGCGGCGACAGCGGAGTCATTGAGGGCCTTCACTACGCCTTCGGCGAGTTTCGCCACAGTTATGTGAAGGCGCTTTGGCGATACCGCGAAGGTCTTGAGGCGCAGATTGACGAGGGTCTGCGACGCTCACGTTTAGAAGCGATATTCGACAGCGGGGAACCCGAGGCCCGTTACGAACCGGAAATCCTGTCCGAGATCGTCTGGTGGCTCGATCAGCGATATTTCATGGCGTACAACAGAGTTTCTTGGCCGCCCGGCGGTGAGTTGCATCTGCCGCCGATCTACGAGCGCCTCGATGCGTTGCTGAAACCCCATTTTGTGGCTGGCGCGCGGGTCGAGCCGTTCGAGACTGCTGAATGGGAAACGCTTGAGGACTTCGTGCTTGAGCTGCCTCTTGCCGACCAGCTGGTAATCCGCGAGGTGATGCGGCCACTTGCCGAGGAATGGATCAGCCGGCTGACCGAAGAGCTTGCGGAGTCGATACCGCTTCCTGAAAACATTGCAGCTTACACCGACTTGGCCCGACCCGATGTCAGCATCGTGTTAAACGGTCGTATGCCGACGGCCTATACCCGGCAGCTCTCGCCCTACAATGTCTGGACCATGCGCCTGCTCCTCGCCTTTCCGTCCGTCCAATACCGTCAGGGCGCGATCAGCAGCGTTCGGTTGCGGCCCGACCGGCGCTTCGAAGTCCAATTTGCCGATGGGAAGACAGACATCTTCGATCGGGTGGTTACGCGCTACGGTCCAGAATCGCGCGAAGGCAAAATGATCGCACAGCAGTACCTGCGCGATACGCAGCGCGGAGACATGTTACTCTTTATACCCATGACGCTGGTCCCTCATGCGACCGACCCGCATCGCGGACGCTATGTCGATCATGCCCGGGCGGCAGTGGTCGACGGCCTGTTTGCGCTCGAAGCCCGAAGCCGGTCGGGCGAGAGTGTCAGCAAGGAGCAAATCGTCGGGCGGATATTATTCGGCCCGGACACTTTGCCCAAAAACGGCAACCTGTATGACGATCCGATCGCTTGGCTTGCCGGCGAGCTGCGCGCCGGTCGCTATCCGCGGTTTGACGTGGATAGCGACCTCAACGTGGCTATGGTTCGAGGGTGAGCCGACCATGTAGGGCGAGCGATGTCGCTGATGCGACGATGTGCAGGAAGTGTCTTCGTTGAAGATGTTTCGGTCAGAACCGACACCGCTTCGGATCGTATCGGCCGGGAGAATATGCTTGCAGGTCGTACCGCACGAAGTTGCGAGCGAGCATGGACTTGACCATCCCCATGTCCCAACGTTCCAGAATATTGCCTGGTCGTGTAGCCATACCCCCTTCTAACTACATGAATGGCGCAAGGTCGTGCGTCGACAAGCCATAAGCTCTGAAAGGCCACGGGGCTCTTGAACCATCCCGAAACAGCCAGAGCAAGGAACTGCCCCGCCGCCGTCGCCATTGTTGCGACAGCTATCCCATACTTCTTTTTCTAAAGCCGGCGGTCCGAAACCCGCCAGAGAGTCGATTTCGCTGCCAACGGGACTAGCGGCGAAGCATTGATGGCGTGGTTGAAATTTGCCCGCGCGACCACACTTTGGAGGGCAGAGCGGAGCAATTCCGCCCGAGGAGGGAGAGGACAGAATGTCAGCGAGCGATGAAGTTGATGAGATGCATCTGACACCCAACGGTTGGTTGCAGGGCAGCACCAAGATTGATTTTTCGGGTTGGACGCATCGGGACACGCCTTCGGACCGGCTGCTCACGGTGAGTTTCCGGGAATATATGTCCTCGGGCTTCTCCAAGATGGAACTCACGGCAGACGAGACCAAGCATGCCAACGATGCCGAGATTCTTATCGCGCTGGACAAACACGGGGCCGATCCGCGCCCCAGCGCCGAGCGGTACTATGGCTGGCCTGAATTCTTGCGCAAGATTGGCTACAAGAAGGCCGCGGCCTAGCTGGCACTCAACCCCTCCGATACCCCGGTCGCGACGGCGTTACGGCACACATAGGAGCGATGTCATTTGAACGGGCTCGCAGTGGAACGGAGACCTACGGGATTTGACGCAAGAGACGCTGCTCTTTTGGCGCGTCTCGGTGCTCAGTTTGACGAGAACCCTGACGCATTCATCGAAGCATCAAAGCGACCTACCGCCAAAGATTTTCAACTCATTGGCACATTCGTGCAGGTTTATTGCTTCGCGGAGCTTAGTGCTCGGCAGATTATTGAGATGATCGACTCCGTCATACCTAGCCAGAGCAAAGAAGCTGCTTCGCGGCTCTCCGGACATGACGTTTTCCCACATTTGATTCTGGCCGCGAACCGATTGAAAAATAATAGCAAGGGCAATGTAAAGGAAACGCTCATACGAGCCGCGGGAATCATTGGAATGCACCGACAAATGCGACATACTTTCGCTCACTGGGCGGTGCGACGCGTTGAAGGCGACAAGGCCTTTTTGCTTCTCTCCAAGAATGCGCAGGAAGGGAAAAAGCGAACCGGTACAATGCCTATGGTGCGCTGTATGAACTACGGGATCGTAGCCAAGGAGACCTTACGCAGGGAACTGCGAAAACTGGAGGAGCATACCCAAAACTTGTCGGTTGTCGCGGCTCATATGAACAAAGATTCCGCGACGTTGGCTAGGATGGTTCAAGCTTCGATCTAGCTCCGACCTGTCGGAGTCCGATGGCAGCTTTTGCGATTTCGTCGTCAAAAGCTGACCGACTGAAAGCGGCCAAACCTCGCCGATCGGCGAGGTTTGAGCTCAGGCCAGCGCGCCGCCGTCGACGTTCACGGTGGTTCCGGAGATCTGGCGGGCAACGGGACTTGCGAGAACGGCGACGGCTGCGGCGACATCCGCTGGGATGCCGTACCATCTCAGAGGAATGAGACTGCGTTGAAAGCCCGAAAATCCGCACATTGCCGGATTCTGGACTTACCGATCGGTCGATGCAACGCCGTTCATGATCGCTGCCACCATCGGTGCCATCAATTCCCGGAAATCGCGGCCCATGACGAGTTTACGCGAGGCTTCGAGCGAGACGAGGCCGTGGAGGCTGGCCCAGATGAGGTGCGCGGCTGTCATAGGGTCGTCGTCCTCGCCCGTGTCGGCGAAATAGGCCTCGACGACTTCGAGCACGACATTCCACGCGCCCGACTGACGGCGGATCGCGTCGCCGAAATCTTCGAGCATCCGGCTCGGGCTGTCATAGACCCAATAATCGAACATCAGCCGGTAGGAGCGGCGCTCGCGCAGGCCGAACTCCAGATAGGCGATCAGCATTCGCTCAAGCTTTTCGCGGCCGGTGCCGGCATCGGCCACCGCGTCGCGCAGCGCGGCCTCGAATTGCAGGAATGCGTGCGTGCGCAGTTCCTGGAGCAAATGGTCCTTCGTGGGAAAATATTTATAGGGCATCATCGGCGAAGCGCCGATCACGCCCGCAATCTCCCGCATCGAAATCGCATCGATCCCGCCGCGGTCGAACAATGTCAGCGCTGCGCCGCAGATCCGGTCACGCGCGGCGCTGTGTGCGACCCGCAGATCGTCCGCCGACGCGGGTGGGCGCCCGCGCCGCCGCTTGACCGGCACTGCGTCACCAGTTTTCTCTACCGCCGACAAGATTGCCCCTTCTCCAAGTCGCCGGCGTGTCCGGCGTCTGGAGACTCTATTCGGCATCGCCTGCGGTTGGCAAATCATTGCTGGGCAATGAAGCGGCGCGGTTGCTCTCTCGAGCAAGGCGAATACGGGTTATGGCGCGACCAGCCGGACCACCAGCGCGCCCATCGTCGACGACAGATGTTCGACCGTGTCGCCGACCTTCATGTAACGCCCGGCCTTGAGCTCATTCCGCACGAAGCGATTGATAACCGAGAAGAACGGCGATTTTCCGCGCAGGAAGCGGCCGAGCAGGATGTGGTCGATGATCCCGCCTTTCTTGTCCTCGGGCATCGGGGGCATGAAGAGCACACCTTCGCTCGTCCCCGACATCACCGCCGCGCCGCGGGGGATCGTGTCCTGTTCGAGCAGCGGTACCTTGCTGCCCTTGTACGTGTAGTTGCCGCCGCCCCCGTTCGTCAGGGCCTTTGCGACCAGCGCCTCGAAATCGAGGATCATCGCGCTGCCGCGGGCGTCCTGCTTCACCGTGCCGTTGACGCGCGTCACGATGCGTTCGTCCTTTACGAAGGCGCGCCAGTCGTGCGGGACGACGAGAAATGGTCCGGTCGGGAAATAGTCGGGGCCGCTTTTGGCGTCACTGAACCCACGACCTGACGGAACGTTCTGCGGATCGATCTCGCGCAGCAAGGTCGCGCGGTCGGTGAAATCGCCGCAGAGGAAAAAGCCTTTCCGCGCGGCTTCGAAATCGGCGAGCGAGGCGACGTCGCGGTCGAAGCGCACGCTGATCTCGACCTCATAATCCATTAGCGTCCCGGGATGAACGACCAGCGTCGTGCGCGCCGGGGACGGTTTGCCGAATTTTGGGAAGTTGAAGACCGTGTTGCTCCCCGCTTCCTTGGCATGTTCTGCAAAATTGGTGCCCGTCGCAAGATGGCGATCGGTCATCGCACCCGAAGGAAGCAGGTTGCCCAGCGCATAGCGCGATTGTGATCCGCCGGCCATCTGCAGCGCATGCAGCTTGTCGTCGCCGACAGCGGCGATCGCGTCGAAGATATCGGCGCCGGCAGGCGCGCCTTCTGTCGTCAGGTCGATCGCCTCGATGGTGTCGCCGCCTTCATAGGTCGTCACCAGCAAGGTCACAGTCTCGCCCGCGTCGTTCACCGTCTGTGCAAGGGTGAAGGCGACCGACGCGGGAGCGAGACGGGGCGCTATCGGCTTCGCTTCCGGCGAGATTTGGTTCGACCGCGTCGATCGATCGGCACTCAGCGGCAGCGGAAATGCGATGGCGGAAGTGAGGCGGCTCATGCAGGATATTTTCCTTGTCTAATGGTCAGAAATGGAAGGAGAGGTTGGCGCCCCAGGTGCGCGGCGGGCCGTAGGAAACGAAGCGCTGCTCGAGGATGCCCTGCGGGAAGACATAGTTCATCTCGGCCTTGTCGAGCAGGTTGCGGACGAAGATGGCCGCCTCCCACTTGCCCGAATCGGGCACCCAGGCGAGGCGGAGGTCGACGATGTCCTTGCCCTTGCGGATGCCGAATTCCAGGTCGGCGGGGGCATCGTTGGCGATGCTGCTGCGCGTGTTGTAATCGGCGCGCAGGCGAACCACGCCCGCCCCGGCGATCTGGGGCGAGTCCGCCACCGCCGACACAGCGAGCGTCCATTTGGGCATTTTGGCAAGCCGCGTGCCCGCGAGATCATTGCCGTCGAGATCGACATAGTCGTCGAATTCGCCGTCATAGCGGGCAGCACCCAGCGACAGCGTCAGATTGCGGCTGGGCCGTGCAACGGCTTCTATCTCGATCCCCCGGATCGTGGCGCTGGCGGCGTTGGTGGTGATCTCGATGCTGTTCGAATTGAAGGCCGACACCTGGATATCATCATATTGCATGTCGAAGGCGGTGAGGTTCAGGTGCAGGCGGTTGTCGAAGAGCTTGGTGCGCACCCCAGCCTCGATATTGCGCACTGTTTCCTCGTCGAACGGCGTCGTTGCCGAGACGATATTGAGCGGTTCGGAATTGAACCCGCCCGACTTATAGCCTTGCGACACGGCGCCATAGATCATGAAGGCGTCGCTCGGGCGGAATTGCAGCGAGGCGCGACCCGTCGGCTTGCCCCAGCTGTCGCTGACCGCCGCGATCAGCGGCTGTGACGGATCTTCGACAAAGAAGCCCGCGAACGGCCCCTGCGCGCGGCTGTCGATCGCGAAATCCTTTTCGTCGTGCGAATAACGGCCACCGACGGTCAGCGTCAGTTGCGGCGTAATGTCCCACGCGACTTCGCCGAAGACGCCATAGCCCTGAGCCTCGCTCGACTGGCGAAGCTGCTGCGTCGTCGGCCCGAAATTGGTCGCGGCGCCGCCGAACCGGTCGAAGCCGTAGCGCATCGTCTCGTCGAGATAGAAGAGGCCCGCGACCCAATAGATGCTGTCGTTCGCGGCATCGCCTTCCAGCCGGATTTCCTGCGTGAAGACCTTGGCATTGTTGCGCACGTCGAGATTATTGTAAGCAAGCGGCGAGCTCTGAAAAAAATGATTGTCGCCGTGCCGGTACGACGTCAGCGCGGTAAGCTTTGACCAACCGAAATCGATGACCAGCTCGTTCGATATTCCCCAGATGTCGCGGTCGAAGAAGCTGCCGCCTGGCGTGGTCATGATCTTGTACGGATCGGTGCTCGGCTCGAAGATCGGGTCGGAGAAGGGCGGGCCGAGGACCGGCAAGGTCGGGTCATAGGCCTTCAGCGGCGAGGTATCGTCGTGGCGTTCGAAGCTGCCATGGACGCGCAGCGTCGAGATGACATTCTCGCCGAATTTCTGCTCGATCGTCAGGCGGCCGGCGAGCGAGGCGCGGTCGTCGACGTCGCGGCCCGTCGCCACATCCTCGAAATAGCCATCGCGGCGACTGTACTGAAAGGCGAAGCGCGAAAGCGTCGAAGGGCCAACCGGAATGTCGAATCCCGCGTCGAATTTGACCGTGCCATAGGTGCCGACGTCGAGTGAGAGGTCACCGCCCGCGGTGTCGCCGGGCCGGCGATTGATCACATGAAAGACGCCGCCGGTGGCGTTGCGGCCATAGGTCGTGCCCTGCGGCCCGCGCAGCACCTCGACCCGCTGGACATCGAAGATCGGCGCCGAGCGCATGAAGTCGCGCGAAATGACCTCGCCGTCGATCATCATCAGCACGCCCGAATCCGACGCGGCGCCTTCGCCGCCCGACGCGATGCCGCGCACCGACAGCACGGGTTCGGCGGCATTATAGGAGGTGAAAGCGGTGCCGGGAGTGAGGGCGAGGATATCGCGCACATCGTTGAGGCCGCGCTCCTGGAGGTCGCTGCCCGAAACGGCGCTGATCGCCAGCGGCACGTCCTGCAGCGCTTCGGCGCGGCGCTGCGCGGTCACGACGATTTCGGACACGCCGGCCTCGTTCGCCCTTTCGCTTTCCTGCGCCTGCGCTTCGGCCGCCAGGCACAAGGTCATCGCTCCCGCCAAGAAATAGGCTTTCTTCCCCATGATGATCTCTCCCTCTCGTGGAGCGGTGCAGGATCGCATCCGCTCTCCGGCCGCTTGGGCGGCTCTCCCTCGATGCTGCTGGGCAGCAATCGGATGTACGGTGTAATCGAAAAAATCGAAGACGGTCAATTAAAATCGATATTAGTAAAAAAAACCGATTTACATCAACCGCGATATCGGCGACGCAATCATGGTAGGACGGCATGAATGGAGCGCCTTGCAGGGCCGGATATTGGGGCTCTAAGGTGCGTCCGGAGGGATATGCGATGAACCAATTGAGCGAGCCGGGCAGCTCGACCCTGTCGGCGTCTGCCGCCGACACGATTTCTTCAGCGATTGTGGGCGGCGATCTGGCGCCAGGATCGCGGCTAGCGATCCGCGATCTATCGGCCGAGCTGGGAATCGGCCCGACCCCCATTCGCGAAGCGCTCACCGGCCTCGCCGGACGCGGGCTCGTCGTCGCTTATGGGCAGCGCGGCTTTCGCGTCGCGCAGGTCAGTCGTCAGGATCTGCTCGACCTCATTCGCGCGCGCAACGCGATCGAGACGGGCGCGCTACGCGAGGCGATCGCGCGCGGCGACGCCGATTGGGAGGCCGAGGTCGCGGCGGCATTGCAGCGGCTCAAATATTTCTCCGCCAACCCGCCCGCGTCGGTCGAGGAGCGGGTGGCGACCTTCGAGCGGCTCAACCTCGGTTTTCACAAGGCGCTGCTCGCGGGCTGCGGCTCGCCGCGGCTGATCGCGATGGCAGACGATTTGCACCGGCAGGCCGAGCGGTATCGCAACCTGATGCTGCGCATGCGCGACGTCAGCCCGAACGTTTATGACGAGCATCGCGAACTCGCCGAGCTGGCGCTTGCGCGCGACGCCGATGGCGCGTGTGCTTGGCTGGCCGAGCATAACCAGATCACGCTGCGCCTCATTTACGACGATCCGTCGATCGGGGGCTGACGCGATCAGGCCGGCTCCGGAACAGGCGCGTTGAGCATCAGGATCGCCTCGGCCTCAGCCATGATCCGGTCGAGCAACGCCTGCACCGTCGGAATATCGTCGATCAGTCCCGCGACCATGCCGCAGCTCCAGGCACCGGCGTCGACGATGCCGTCGCGCATAACCTTCGGATAGACGCCCGCTACCTCGTCGGCGATGTCGGCAAAGCGCAACTTGGACCCCATTTCTTCTTCCCGGACGAGGATACGCTCGACCGCGACATTGTTGAGCACGCGTTCGGTGTTGCGTAGCGGGCGCATCACCAGCCGCGTGTCGAGTTCGGTCGCGTCGAGGATGGCCTGCTTGACGTTGGGATGCACCGGCGCCTCCTCGGTTGCGATGAATCGCGTGCCCATGTTGATGCCGTCCGCTCCCAGCGCGAGCGCCGCGACAAGCGAGCGCCCATCGACCATCCCGCCCGAGGCGATGAAGGGGACCGACAGCGCGCGCGCGGCGGCGGGCAGCAGGATGAAGTTCGGAATATCGTCCTCGCCCGGGTGGCCGCCGCATTCGAAGCCGTCGACGCTGACCGCGTCGCAGCCGATCGCCTCGGCCTTCAGCGCGTGGCGAACCGAAGTGCATTTGTGGATAACCTTGATCCCCGCAGCCTTGAGCGCGGGCAGGATTTCGGCGGGATTGTTGCCCGCGGTCTCGACCGCCTTCACCCCGCCTTCGATGATCGCGGCGACATAGCCGGGGTAATCGGGCGGATTGACCGACGGCAAGAAGGTCAGGTTCACGCCGATCGGCTTGTCTGTCATCTTGCGGCAGCGTTTGATCTCTTCGAGCAACGCGGGGCCATTGGGAAAAGTCAGCGCGGTGATCATCCCGAGCCCGCCGGCGTTGGAGACGGCGGCTGCCATTTCGGCGAAGCCTACATAATGCATGCCCCCCTGCACGATGGGCCGCTCGATGCCGAAAAGCTCGGTGATTCGTGTACGCATATCCTGTCCCTTCAAAATGTTTACGACGTAAATATGAAAATCTGGGCGGCTTTGTCAAGATTGACATATACGATGTATAATTTATTTATGTCGAACGAGAAACGGAGAGGATGCGGACAATGAAAGCGAGGATCGCCGAGGTGGATGCACATCGCGAAACGGGAACGGCGCAGCCTGTCCCGGTGATGCGCTTGTTTGGCGAATTCGCCTCCGGCCGGACCGGGCGCCGGTTCGACAGCTATCACGACCTCCATCGCTGGTCGGTCGAAAAGCCCGATGCCTTCTGGCGCGCGGTGTGGGATTTTGATGGCATCGTGTCGCCCGACACGCCGCCCGACCGCGTCCTCATCGGCAAGGCGATGCCCGGCGCCACCTGGTTTCCCGGCTGCCGCGTCAACTATGCCGCGCAAATCCTGCGCCATGTCGACGCGGCCGAGGCCGCGGGGCACCCCGCGATCGTCGCCGAGGACGAGCTTGGGCCGATCGCGCAGATGGGCTGGCGCGATCTACGCGATCGTGTCGCAGCGATTGCGCTGGCGCTGAAGGAACTCGGCATCACGCGCGGCGACCGGGTCGTCGCCTATCTTCCCAACCGGCCCGAAGCGATCGTCGCCTTCCTCGCCTGCGCGTCGATCGGCGCGATCTGGGCGATCTGCTCGCCCGACATGGGCATTCCCGCGATCCTCGAACGCTTTCGTCAGATCGATCCCAAGCTGTTCATCGCGACCGACGGCGTGACCTATGGCGGCAAGCCGCTCGACCGCAGCGGCGCGGTGGCGGAGATTCGTGCGGCGCTGCCCTCGCTCGATCATTTCATCCTCGTGCCGTCGGGGCTCGGCTCGCAGGATTTTCCCGGCGCGATCGACTTTTACAGCTTGCTGGCGGCGGAGGGTCGCGACCTCGACGGCTTCGAACCCGAATGGCTGCCCTTCGATCATCCGCTGTGGATCGTCTATTCGAGCGGGACGACGGGCAAGCCCAAGGCGCTCGTCCACGGCCATGGCGGCATATTGATGATGTCGGCGGCGGGCCGTATCCATTCGGACCTCGGCGCCAGCTATGACCCGCGGACACCCGGCGAGCGCTTCCACTGGTTCAGCTCGACGGGGTGGATGATGTGGAACCTGCAGGTCGGCGGCCTGCTCGGCGGGACGACGATCTGCATCTTCGACGGCAGCCCGACGGGATCGCGCGACGCGCCCGACTGGGGACTGCTCTGGCGCTTTGCGGCGCGCAACAAGGTCAGCTTTTTCGGCGCCGGGGCCCAATATTATACCCTAGCGGTCAAGGCGGGTGTCGATTTGACCAAGGCTGGCGACCTGTCGGCGGTGCGCGCGCTCGGCAGCACAGCGTCGCCGCTTCCCGCACTGGTCCAGACGAACCTGTCGCATATGATCGCGCAGGCGGGCGCGGCGCGTGTCTGGTGGTTCAACAGCTCGGGCGGCACGGACATCTGCGGGGCTTTCTGCACCGGCAACCGCGAACTGCCCGAAGCACCGGGCAAGCTGCAATGCCGCCAACTTGGCGCCGCGGTCGAGGCATGGGACGAGGAGGGGCGCGCGTTGCTCGGTGAAGTTGGCGAGCTGGTCTGCACCCGGCCGTTGCCGAGCATGCCGCTGTTCCTGTGGGGCGACACCGACGGGTCGCGCTACCGCGAATCCTATTTCGACGCTTACGACGGCATCTGGCGCCATGGCGACTGGCTCCGCATCGAGGCGAGCGGCGCGTGCGAAATCTTCGGGCGCAGCGATGCGACAATTAACCGCGGCGGGCACCGGATGGGGACGAGCGAAATCTATGACGCGGTCGAACGGCTGGGCGATGTTGCCGACACGCTGGTGATCGACGCGCGCACGAACGACAGCGACAGCGAATTGCTGCTGTTCGTCTTGCCCGCACCCGGTGCCGTGCGCGGCCTCGCGCTGACCGCAAAGATACGCGATGCGATCCGCACCGGCCTGTCGCCGCGCTTCCTGCCCGACCGGATCATCGAGGTCGCCGCGATCCCGCGCACGCTGTCGTCGAAGAAGCAGGAACTGCCGATCAAGCGATTGTTCGAGGGCGCCGATCTGGACAAGGTGATCGACCCGTCGGCCATGGCCAATCCAGAGAGCCTCGAAGAATATGCAGCGCTCGCCGCCGAATTTCGCGAGCGCGCGGCCGCTTAGCGGGCGCGGGCGCGGTCGGCGAGGGCGATCGCCTGGGCGGCGACGGCGTCGAGCGCCGGGGTCGCGACGCCGGCGTGGCGGGCAAAGGCCAGCGGTGCACGGACCAGCGCATCGATTTCCATCGCGCGGCCGGCCTCGTAATCCTGAAGGATCGACGGTTTGTGATCGGGCGCGGCCCGGCGCAGCCCTTCGCGATCGACCGGGCCGAAATCATAGCCGAGTGACGCGGCGACCGCGCGCGCTTCGGCCATCAGGACCAGCAAGGTTTCGGCCAGCTGATCATCGGCGGCGAGGTCGCTGACCTTGCGCCCGGTGAGAAGGCAGAGCACCGACGCCGTCATATTGTTGATCAGCTTTGACCAGAGCACGGCGCGAATATCGGGGGCGGACGGGGAGTCGATGCCGCTTGCAGTAAGCGCGGCGCGGATTTCGGTGATCCGCTCGCTGGCGCGATCGTCGATCTCACCGACGACCAGCGCGTTGCGCGCTGGGGAATCATTGTGGACGACGCCGGGCTCGACGAGCTGGTTCGACGAGAAAATGACCCCGCCGATCGTCCGCGCAGGGCCGATAGCTCCCGCCAGCGTGGCATCCGGATCGAGCCATCCGAGGTCGGGCGCCCCGCATTCGGAGCCCGACAGGCCCATTCCATACCACCATGGTATGCCATTTTGAGCGAAGATGACCGGCGTATGGTCGGCGAGCAGCGGCGCGATGCCGTCGGCGAGGACGGGCAGGGCGGTTGCCTTCACCGTCGATATCACCAAGTCCTGCGGTCCGAGGTCGGCGGGATTATCGGATGCCGCCACCGATGCCTGAATGACTTGTTCGCCCGAAATAAGCGTGAGCCCGTTTTCCCGAATCGCCGGCAGCTGCGAGCCCCGTGCAACCACCGACACATCTTGACCGGCCGCAGCAAGCCGCGCGGCAAAATGGCCGCCAACGGCCCCAGCGCCGAAAATACAGATACGCAAATCGGGATCCTTTTCGTTCATCGGAGCCGCGGCCAGAAAAGCAGAACAACCGGCCGCGGCGCCCCTTTCGCTAGGTGCGAAAGCCGGGGTCGATCCGGTCGAGCTTGCGCAGCAGCGCCGGCCAGATCAGATGTTCGGCGAGATTGCGCATGCCCTCTGCGCTGGCGGGCGAGGCGACCTGTTCGGCGACTTTTTCGGCGACGCCGTCGTTGGGCTCGTTGAGCCCGTCGCGGCCGGCGACTAGCATCAGAACCTGCGCTTCGCACGCGCGCTCGAGGAAATACATGCGTATGAACGCTTGCGAGACGGTGCGGCCGACGGTGAGTGTGCCGTGGTTGCGCAGGATCATCGCATGTCTGGCGCCAAGGTCGGCGAGGAGCCGTTCGCGCTCGCCGATGTCGGTCGCGATGCCCTCGAAGTCGTGATAGGCGATGTCGTGGATGGCCGCCATCGCGGTCTGGGTGTGCGGCAGCAGGCCGCTCGCCATCGCCGACACTGCCTGTCCGTGCGGCGTATGCAGGTGAATGACCGCGGCGGCATCATCGCGCCCGGCATGGATCGCCGAATGGATGACGAAGCCGGCCCGGTTCACCGGCGCCGGGGAATCGCCGACCTTGTTGCCGTCGAGGTCGATCTTGACCAGCGACGACGCAGTGATCTCGTCGAACATATGCGTATAGGGGTTGATCAGATAATGATGATCGGGGCCCGGCACCCGCGCTGACAAATGGGTGAAGACAAGGTCGTCCCAGCCAAAATGGGCGACGAGCCGATAGGCCGCAGCCAGATCGATGCGCAGCGCCCATTCCTCCGCCGAAATGGCGGTGTCGCTGGGCTGGGGAATCTCCAATAAGCTAGCCATGTCATATCTCCTGCTTGGCGGGAAACGGGGTAGGGCGGGGCGCGGCGCGAGACTGCCAAGGATATGGCAATTGGCGCGGTACGTGGGAGCGAGCCGTCATCGGACGCCATCCGGCCGGGCGTGCTGCGCCAGCCGTTCGGGGTCGAGTATCTCCATGCGTCCATAAGCGATCGCAATGACGCCGCCCTCCTTCAGCTCCGACAACAGATTGCCGAGATGCTGGCGTGACAGGCCGACACGGCCCGCCAGATCCTCCTGGCTCATCCGCAGAACCGGATGCGGGATGCGCGGATCGGGGCCGGCCATCGCGAGGATCATGCCCGCCACCCGTTCGCGGCCCGGCCGGCCCGTCGTCGACCCGATATAGGCGAGCGCCGCGCGCTGATGATCGCAGCCGATCAGTGCGACCTGGCCGATGAAGGCCGGATCGTTCCCGGCATGCGCGGCGATGGCGGACGCCGGTAGATGCAGCAGCGAAACCGGTCCGTGGCAAACCGCATCGTGCGGGCGGGGGCCATGGTCGATCACCGACAATTCGCCAAACCATTGCCCGCCGCGTGCGACGAAGGTCACCATCTCGCGCCCTACTGCCGGATAGGCCATGAGCCGGACCTCGCCGTCGATCACGCGGTAGAGGCCGTCGCCCGCGTCGCCCGCCGAATAGACGCGGGCGCGGTCGGGGAAATGCCGCAGGCTGACTTGCGCCTGGACGAAGTCGCGCGAGCGCTGCGACAGGCGCGCGAACCATCGGTCCGCGCCGCCGAGCGTCTCGCGCGCGACCCGGGCGCTACTATTCACCCTGAAGGCCACGGGCCCGCCTGTCCTGCTCAGCGCCGCGCGTCGCCTTGTCGACATCCTCCTCCGCCAGATCGAACTTGCGGAGCGGCCAGCGCGCGATCAGCGCGGCCCAGGCCGGGATCAGGCTGGCCGCGAAAACGATGCCCATGATCGCGACCGCGGGTTGCTGGACGACCGTGTCGTCGGCGGTCGAAATGAACCCGGTAAAGGTCAGGACGAGCGCGAACAATGCGGCGCCGAATCCGCCCGAGATCGTCTCCGTCGCGTTCGACAGGCCGACCATCGCGCCGACGCTCGATTCGCCGCGCACCGAGGTTTCATAGGCGAGCGCGTCGGCGAACATCGCCTGCGGCAGCATCGAGGTGCCGGCAAAACCGGTGCCGATGATGAACACCGAGACAAAGGTCAGCCCCGTTCGCATATCGGCGGGGGCCACCGACAAGGCCGCCAGCAGCAGCGCGCCGAGAGCATAGAGCATCAGCGCGGTGCTGAGCGCCGCGCGCTTGCCGCGGCGCACCGCGAACATGCGCCAAAGCGGCATGGTCAAGAGCAGCGGGATGGTCAGGATGATGAACATCGGCGCCACCGCTTCGGGATCGCCGAGCACATAGTCGGCAAGGTAGGGCGTGCTCGCGAGCGACACCGACGAGGCGATCTCGGTCAGCGCGACCAGCCACAGCATCGCGCGCAGCGATGGGCTGGATTTCAATATGGCGATGCTCGCCTTATATGCGGTGGGCGCGGCGGGCTGCGTCGTCGCCGGGGTCGAGCGCCGCGCGCCGACGAAGGCGACGATCAGCGTCGCGGCGATCATCATCGTGCCGATAAAGAGCGCCATGTCGCGATAGCCGTCGCGGGCATTGTCGCCATTTTCGACGATGGTCGGGGCGAGGCCGCCCGAGATGAGCACCGCGATCGCGAGGAACGCGATGCGCCACGCCGCCATCGACGCGCGGGCACGGGTGTGCGGGGCGATCTCGGCGGGAAGCGAGGACCAGGGAACCACAAAGGTCGAAAAGGTCATGCTTGCGAGCGTGAAACTGATCGCAACCCACAGCGCGGCGGCATTGCCCGAATAGGGCGTCCAGAAGGTCGCCATGAAGGCGAGCGGGAAGACGAGTCCCCCGAAGACGATCCATGGACGGCGGGCACCGAAGCGGGTGCGCGTGCGGTCGGACAGGCGGCCGACGAGCGGGTTGGCGAAGACGTCGAACAGCTTGGGGATGAAGACGATCAGCCCCGCGAGCCCCGCCGGGACAGCGAGCGTATCGGTCAGATAATAGAGCAGGATGAGCCCCGGTACGGTCGAGAAGCTGGCGCTCGCCAGGGCCCCGACGCCGTAACAGGCCTCATCCAGATGTCTTTTCGATGTCACGCTCATATGCCTCTCCCTGTTGTTTTGATTGGTGCCGGCGCTGCGGCGGCTCGCTAAAAATTGGTCCCACTGAGCGGGATTGCCCAAGGGGGCCGGACTGGCAGGCGCGGCGGGGATACCCCGCGTGCCAGCCCGGCTAGTCGGCTCATATGGTCCGGATCCGTATGTCATGCCGCGCGGCCTTCGTCGTTGAAGGGGAGAAATCCGGCGAAGAAGCGCGGCACGGCGATCAGAACCGATATGAGACGGCAAGTCCGCCGACGGCCTGGATCTTCGAACCCTCATCGACGATGGGGCTGTCCTTTGCGTCGCCGACATAATAATTGGCGCCGGCGCGGGCGATGACGCCCCAGCGCTGGTTGAACTGGTAACCGATGGTCGTGCCGATCCCGATGTCGCGGATGCCGCCGCCGGGGCGATAGGCGGCGAGGCCCGACGCGACCGCCTCGGCCGGGGTCACGCCGAAATAGGCGCGCGTATATTTCTTGTCGGCCCAGGTCGTCTGTGCATCGAGATTGACGAACCACTTCTGGCTGCGGTGCGCGGCGTAGGAGACCTGCGCGGTGCCGAGCAGGCCGTCGTGCCCGTCGGAGACGTCCTTGACGAGGCTGAGGTCGAATTCGATCTCGCCCTGGCCATATTGGTTGCCGCCGAAGCGGTATCCGATGTGCCCGCCGACTTCCATCGCCGAGTCGACGTCGTTGAGCAATTTGACCCGGCCGTTGCCGTCCTTGTCGCTGTTGCGCTTGCCGCGGAAGTTGAACACCGGACCGATCTGGACCGGGCTGTTGCCGAGCAGGTCGAGCCGCGCGCCAAGGCCGCGGATTTCGAGCGCGACGCCCTTCCATTCGACGTCCGCGATCATCAGCGGCACGAGTTCATATTTCTTCGAGCCGTCGTAGACGGGGACCATGCCCGGCCCGATCGCGAAAAAGCCGTCGATACCGCCGCTCTTTTTGTCCTCGTCGTCGCTGTCATCGCCGGGCCCTTCGGCGACCCTGGGGCTGCCGGGCGATTCCTGCGCATGGGCGGGTGGGCTGAAGAGGGCGGCAGCGAGCACCGCCAAGGGGAGAGTTGCCTGTTTCATCTTTTTTGCTCCTTGCGACAACCAGTCCGATGCGGCCGGCCGTTCGAAGCAGCGACTAGGATGACGGAAAAATACGGGCCACCGCGCATTCGCGGTTGCGTAGTTTACTTCGTATAATCTAAATAGCGCAGGCTTGGAGTATGGTTCACGATGCGCGATTTCGCGAATTCCCGAATGGAGAATGGGCTGGTGCGGCTGATTGGGCACGCCGGGCTGACCATGTTGTTCGTGGCCTTGCTCTCTTTCCTTTCGCCGTTCGGCACCTATCGTTTCGATCCCATCGAGCGCATCGGCTATTGGACGGTGCAGATGACCGCGTGGGTCCTCTTCTCGCTGGCGAGCGGAGTGCTGGTCGAGCGCTTGCCAAGGCTGCGCGATGCCAGCCCGACGGTGCAGAAGATCGCGGCGACCGTCATGGCGGCGCTGCCGCAGCTCGTCGTAACGGGTACGTCGAACCATATCCTGCATGGCTGGCAGCCATTGCCGACCGAAGTGATCGAACTCTTCTTCTCGATCTCGCTGATCGGCGGTGCTTATGTGTTCCTCGCTGAGCGGGTGCTGGCGGGGTTGCAGCTGGCGCCGGCGCGGTCCGCGTCCTTTGCCGTTCTGGGATCCGATAACGACAATGGGCCTTCGATAAGCGACAGCGACCCCAGTGACCCCGGCTTGTTCGATCGCCTGCCGCCGCCATTGCGCAGCGACATTCTGTGCCTCCAAGTCGAGGATCATTATGTCCGCGTCCATGCGGCGCAGGGCAGTGCGATGGTGCTGATCCGTTTTTCCGATGCGATGCGCGGGCTCGACCATATCGCCGGGTCGCAGGTACATCGCAGCTGGTGGGTGGCGAACGACGCGGTGCGAACGCTGCGCCGGTCGGGCCGCACGGCGCAGCTGATCCTGTCGAACGATATGACGGTGCCGGTGTCGCAGCCTTATGTCGCCGACGCGGTCGGCCGCTGGGGCACGCTGGAATCCGCGGCCTGACCCCGCGGGCCGGCGGCGCTCATATCGTCCGCCCGGCATCGGTCCAATAAGGCTCGCGAAGGCGGCGCTTGAAGATCTTGCCCGAATCCTCGCGCGGCAGGTCGGCGGCGAATTCGATCGTCCTGGGCAATTTGTAGCGCGACAGCGTTTCGGCCAGCCGCCCGTGGACATCGCCGGCATCGAGCGTCACCCCTTCTTCGGGCTGGACATAGGCGCAGACCGCCTCACCGAATTCGGGGTCGGGGATGCCGAAGACGGCGGCGTCGCGAACGCCGTCGATCGCCAGCAGCGCGGCCTCGACCTCGGCGGGGTAGATGTTGACCCCGCCCGATATGATCATGTCGCGGCGGCGGTCGCAGAGGAACAGGAAGCCGTCCTCGTCGATCCATCCGATATCGCCGACGGTGATGAAGCCGTCGCGCTCGATCTCCGTCCGCTCGTCGTCGCGGCCGTGATAGGTGAAGTCGGGCACCGACCGCGATTTTACATAGATATCGCCGATCTCGCCCGGCGTGGCTTCGTTGTCCGCCTCGGTGAACACGCGAATGCTGATACCGGGCAGCGCGCGGCCGACGGTGCCCGGTCGGGCAATCGCGTCCGCCGATCCATGGCCGGTGATCAGCCCGGTTTCGGTCGACCCGTAATATTCGTGGATGACCGGGCCCCACCAGTCGATCATCTGGCGCTTGACCTCGATCGGGCAGGGGGCCGCGCCATGTACGACGAAGCGGAGCGACGATGTGTCATATGCTTCGCGTACGTCAGCGGGCAGTTTCAGCAGGCGCACGAACATCGTCGGCACGACATGCATATGGGTGATGCGATGCTCGGCTATGAAGGCAAGCAATTGCTCGGCATCGAAACGCGGTTGCAGGACGATCGTCGCGGCAAAGCCCGCGGCGGCGAGACCATAGCTATTCGGCGCCGAATGATACATCGGCCCGGTCATCAGGATGCGCATCGTCTCGCCGGGCTGGAGGCCATAGCCATGGATGAGCATGTCGACCTGCGCGGCAAGATGTTCGGGCTGGAGCGGACGGCGGCGCACGCCCTTTGGCTTGCCCGTGGTGCCGGACGTATAGATGACGACCGACGCCCCGCCCGGACCCTGCGGGGGCGCCCCGCTCGCCACGTCGGCGAGCCAGTCGGCCCAGGGAGTGGCTTCGGGCAAGGGCGCCGAAACGGCCAAGCCATAAGCGGCGGCGATCTCGGGCGGAGTGGGCACGCTGACCAGCCGGGTCTGCCCGAGCTGTCCGGCGAGCGGCGCCGCGAGATCGTCGTGCGCCACTATCAGGCGCGCTCCGCTATCCGCCAAGACATAGCCGATCTCGTCGGGGGTCGCGTGCCAGTTGATCGGCGTTGCGAAAGCGCCGATCCAGCGCGCGGCAAGGCTGGCGACGAAAAATTCAAAATCGTTGCGCAGCAGGATCGCGACCGCATCGCCCGCGCCGATGCCCGACGCCAGCATGGCAGCCGCTGCCCGCTCGATCTGACGTTCGAAGGCGGCGGGTTCAAGGGTACGATCACCCGAAATTAGGGTCGCCGTCATGCTGTCTCTCCATATCGTGATGAATGTTGCGCGCGCCATTCGGCCAGCCAGCCTAGCCCATCGATGGTGTCAGCCGCGGGCCGATATTCCGCGCCGAACCACCCGGCGTAACCTAACGCCCGAATAGCGGAGATCGCGGCGAGGATATCGACGGCGCCTGTCCCGGGCTCATGCCGGCCGGGGGCGTCCGAGAATTGTACATGGGGCGCGACATCGCCGTGTGCCGTCCATGCCGCGGCGATGTCGTCGCCGGTCATCGCGACATGATAAAGGTCGAACAGCAAGCCGAAACGCGGTGCACCGATCTGCCGTACCATGGCGGCTGCTTCGCCGATCGTGGCGAACAAGGCACCAGGAAAGTCGTTCGGGTTCGACTGTTCGACCAGCAATGCGGCGCCAAGTTCGAGTCGGTCGGCGATGGCGAGCGCGGTCTCGACGTTGCGGGCATAGGTCGCGAGGCATTCGGCACGGTCGGTTCCCGGCGTCATGCGGGACGGCCCCAGATGGACGAACGCCGCGCCCAGCTCACCGGCAGCGGCAAGGCCGCGCTCGGCCGCGGCGGCAAACTCCGCCTCGCGCCCCGGAATGCCGGACAGGCCGAGGCCGCCGGTCATCAGGTCGCCGAGCGGCAGGTTTATAAGGACGACGGGCATATTCGCTGCGCGTGCCGCGCGTGCCATTTCCGCAGGATCACCTTCCTCGACAAACTGGATTTCTACCCCGTCGAACCCGGCGTCTGCGGCGGCGGAAAAACGGTCGAGCAGCGGACGCTCGCGGAACATCATCGACACGCTGGCGCCAATCTTCAGCGTCATTCGCCACTGTCCCGCTGCTGCTGCGTGCGCAGGGTGCGATGGATGGCGCTATGGTCAAGCTCGCCGTCGGGGCCTGCGGCCGCTTGCTCATACAATGCCGCCGCTTGATCCAACAGCGGCAGCGACAATGCCAGCTTCGCTGCGAGGCCGGTCGCCATGCGCAGGTCTTTGCGCTGGGTGGCGATCGTCGCACCCGGGGCATGGTTCCGCGACAGCATGCGCGCGCCGTGCTGGCGCAGCACCGTCGAATCCGCAAAACCGCCCTTGAGTGCGGCAAAGGCCGCCTCGGGATCGCCGCCGCCGCGTTCAATCAGCAGCAGCGCCTCGGCGATCGCCTCGATGCTTATTCCGACGATGATCTGGTTGGCAAGCTTGACCAGCTGGCCCGCGCCCACCCCGCCGACGCGGTTGACCCGGCCAAGCAATTCGAGCGCGGGGCGCGCGGCGTCGATCGACCGGACTGAGCCGCCCGCAAAGATTGTCAGCGCGCGCGCGATGGCGCCCCGCTCACCGCCCGACACGGGTGCGTCGATATAGTCGATGCCAAGCTCCGCCAGCCGTGCGGCCTGCTCGGTCGCGGTCTCGGGGTTGATCGAACTCATCATCGCCACGGTGGCGCCGGCGCGCATGGCGCGCGCGACCCCTCGTTCGCCGAACAGCGCTTCGCTCGTCGTCGGCCCGTCGCTGAGGAGGGAAATCACCAGATCGGCACCACTGACGGCCTCGGCGGCGGAGGCGGCAATCGCGACATCTTCGGCTGCGAGCGGCACGGCTTTCGCCGCGGTGCGGTTCCATACGGTGACCGGAAAACCCGAACGCGCGAGGTTGCGCGCAATGGGCGCGCCCATCAGCCCGGTGCCAAGCAATGCGATTTGGTCGACCACCTGGCCGCATTAGCACTGCAAGAGCAGGATGCAATGATTATCTATTTTATACAAAAAAATCGATATAATGTTCATGAGCCGCGATCGGAGATCATAGGCGTTCATACGCGGCAAGACCCGGGCTGATTATCTCGAAATCGCAGAAGCGATAGGTCCGAGATAGTCCATGTCGAGACTCGCGAGCCGAAAGCGAGTTTGGTGAACCTGATTTCGATCGGCGGGCGATTTGAACGGTTATCCTGCCGATGGTGAATGATCATCATCCATCTCCGGAATGTTGCCGCAGCCTTATCAAAAAATGCGGGAATCCCTGATCCACAGGCCGCGCCCTCCCGATCTCACGCGGTCCATCTACAATCTGAATGATGGTTATTCACAAAATGGTCTCGAACCCAGCGGTTGCAGTGATACTGCCTTTGAGTGACGAATATTCATTTAGTAGTAATTGCGGTTATATCGGGACAAATATAAAAAGATATAAAGTAAAATTGTCCTAGTTGTAAATATTTACGCCATAATTTATCTGTTACTTGAGGAGCGTCACGAAATTTTATAAGCATATAATATTCAAGCGGAGAGTTATGAAAAATTTCAACATATTCGGGATAGGATTCTGCTTTATCGGACTGACTGGCTCATTTCCGGCCCATGCTACAGACGGATATTATCTCACTGGTGCAAACACACGGGCCATGGGCATGGGCGGGGTTGGCATCGCTCTGCCTCAAGGACCGGAGGCCGCGACTATCAACCCAGCTGGAGCGTCCTTCGTCGAGAGTGGTTTCGAGATCGGCACTCAGGTTTTTATCCTCAAGACCCGAACCACCGACCTGTTCTTCCCCGGCAACGATGTCAGCGGGCATCAATACCAGCCGATTCCCGACTTCGGGATCAACCTGCATCTAACCGACAGGGTGACGCTCGCTGTCACCTCGTTTGGCGGCGGTTTGGGCCAGAGCTATGACCAGCCGTTCGTGCCGGACCATGGCTTTTCCAAGGAGCGCGCCAATTTCATTCAAGCTGGGATCGCACCTACCCTCGCCTACAAGGTTCGCGATAATCTTGCGGTCGGTGCCGGAATCGGACTGATCAACGAATTCTTCCGGGCGAGGGGCGTCATCGTGCCGACAGCCACTGGACCGGCCCAATTGCCAAATCACGGATGGAGCCACGCATTCGGAGTGGGCGGGAGGTTCGGTGTCCTGTGGAAACCGACGCCCTCTGTGGCCGTTGGCGCCACTTACATGACCAAAGTGCGGATGTCTCGCTTCAAAGGCTATGACGAGGATCTTCTGGCCGGGTCGGGCGGAAGCATAGATGCACCCGAACAGTTTGGCGCGGGAATCTCGGTCAAGCCGAACGCGCGACTGACCATCGGGTTCGACTTCGTCCGGACCAATTGGAGCGGCGTCAAGGCCTTCAGCGAGCAGGCAGGCTTCGGCTGGCGGGATCACAACATCTATAAGTTCGGCGCGTCCTACGATCTGACGCCCGGGCTGACGGTTCGAGCCGGGACAAGCCTTGCCAAGCGGCATTTCGGCAGCGATTTCGTCCTTGCCAATGTCAACACGCCCGGCACGGCATCCCGTTCGCTGACCTTCGGGTTCACCAAGCGGTTGGGAGAGAAAAGCGAAATCTCGTTTAGCGCCGACTATGAACTGAATGGCAAGGTGAAGGGGACGGGGCCAAGCGCAGGGACGACCCTCAATTCACATTACGGCTTCACCGGAATCAGCTTCTCTCGTCGTTTCTGAAATATATTCGTCCGTTGCTGCGTCCGGTTCGAAGGCACGGCGGTTGGCAAGGAACAGGAGACTACCGAGTTCCGGCAGGACGGGAGCAATGCGCAGCGGGATGATCTCGCTGTCATGCTCGCGCCCGCGGTGAATGTATCCGCCGATCTTGCGAAGAATGCGAGGTCCCGAGCGAAGTTTGAAGAAGCGTTGATGCGCGTTGAGCTAAGGGGAGAATCCCGACAAGGGGACACTCCCGAACAGCCATGACCGCCAAACCGGATGGGCGGGCGAGGGGAAGCCGCCAACCTGTCGGTTCGATCAGGTCTCAGGCGTCTTCCATTCGGCGCACCAGTTCCTTGCCGATGATCAGCTGTTGGATTTGCGTGGTGCCTTCGTAAATGCGGAAGACACGCACATCGCGGAAGAAGCGCTCGACCGCGGTCTCGCGCATATAGCCGGCGCCGCCATGGATCTGGACCGCCCTGTCGGCGATCCGGCCCACCATCTCGGTGCAGAACATCTTCGTGCACGAGGCCTCGAGCGACACGCGCTCGCCCGCGTCGTAGCGCCGCGCGACGTCGCGCAGCATGCACTCGGCCGCATAGAGATCGGCCTGGCTGTCGGCGAGCATCGCCTGGACGAGCTGATAATGGCCGATCGGTTCGCCGAACTGCTCGCGATCGGCGGCATAGCGCGTCGCCTCGTAGAGGATGCGCCGCGCCTGGCCGACGGCGACGCAGGCGACATTGATCCGGCCGCGATCGAGCGATTTCATAGCGGTCGCGAAGCCGCGGCCTTCGATGCCGCCGATGATCGAAGTCGCGGGGACGCGGACATTCTTGAAGATCACGTCGCTGATCCACGCGCCCGACTGGCCCATCTTCTTCTCGATCTTGCCGACCTCGATGCCCTCGGCATCGGCGGGCACGAGGAAGGCGCTTATATGGGCGTTTTTGGGGAGGCGCTCCCTCGACGTTCGCGCCATCACCAGAAACAGTCCGGCGAGCGGCGCGTTGGTGATGAAACGCTTCGTTCCGCTCAGCAGATAGTCGTCGCCGTCGCGCACGGCGCTGGTGATGAGAGCTGCGCTGTCAGAGCCCGAACCGGGTTCGGTGAGACAGAAGCTCACGATCACCTCGCCCGTCGCGATGCGCGGAAGCCATTCGGCCTGCTGGTCCGGCGTTCCGTCGATCAGAAGCGCCTGCGATCCGAGGCCGAGGTTGATGCCGACGATCGAGCGGAACGCGGCCGAACTCCAGGTCAGTTCCATGATGACCTCGATTTCCTCCGAGGATCTCAAACCGAGCCCGCCATGTTCCTCGGGCGTCGTCAGGCCGAACAGCCCCATCTCGCGAAAGTCGCGCAGAATTTCCTCGGGGATGGCGTCGTCCTCGGCGACGCGCGCCTCGAGCGGAACGAGCTTCTCGCGGGTATAGCGCCGGACGGTATCGACAAGTTGGTCGAGCGTTTCTGGATCGACTGCCATGATCAGGCTCCTTCGAGGCCGACGATCGCAATCGCCGCGACATTCTGGTTCGGCATGCCGCCGAGGTTATGCGAGAGGCCGAAGGTCGGCGTGCCCGCCACCTGCCGGTCTCCGGCGCGGCCCAGGAGCTGCAGGTAATTTTCGTAGATCATGCGGATGCCCGATGCGCCGATCGGGTGGCCGAAACATTTGAGGCCGCCGTCGATCTGGCACGGGTTTTTCCCGTCGGCGTCGAACCGGCCGTCGAGAACATCCTTCCAGCCCTGGCCTTCGCGCGAAATGGCAAGATCCTCCATCGTCACCAGTTCGGTGATCGAGAAGCAGTCGTGCACCTCCATGAGACTGACCTGGCTGCCGGGATCGCTAATCCCCGCTTCCTTATAGGCCTTGGCGGCGGCGATGCGCGTGGTGTGGAGATAGCTTCCGTCCCAGCCGGCGCCCTGCAGCTCCCAGCCGTTCGAGACGGCAAGCTGGAGTGCTTTTACCGTGACGAGATCTGTCTTGCCGAGCGACCGTGCGATCTCCGGCGTGGTGACGATCGCGACGGCGGCGCCGTCCGAGACGCCGCAGCAATCATAAAGACCGAGCGGTGCCGCGATCATCGGCGCGTTCATCACCGTCTCGATATCGACGGGTTTCCTGAGGTGCGCCTTGGGGTTTTTCGCGCCATTGGCGTGGCTCTTGACCGACACATGCGCCATCGCGCGCTTGAGGTCATCGGGCGCGATGCCATGTTTTGCCTGATAGGCCGAGGCGAGCTGGGCGAAATTACCGGGCGCCGAGCCCACGACGCCGATCATGTCGAACATGGTCCCGCGCGTGCGGACGGGAAGCCCGCCATAGCCCGTATCCTTGAGCTTCTCGACGCCGACTGCGAGCGCGATGTCCGCGGCGCCCGATGCCACGGCATAGACCGCGCCGCGAAACGCCTCGGTGCCGCTCGCGCAATAATTTTCGACTTTGGTGACCGCGCAATTGGGCAAGCGCAGCGCGATGGCGGCGGGGATGCCCGAGGGCCCGACGTTCATCGCGTCGAAGCCGACCGATTGCCAGGCGGCATCGATCTGCGAGGGCTCGATGCCGGCGTCGGCCATTGCCTCGACATAGGCCTCGACCATGAGTTGCTCGGCGTCGTCGTTCCAGCGCTCGCCGAAGCGGGCGCAGCCCATGCCGAGGATCGCCACCTTGTCCCTGATACCGCTAGCCATCTCAATTGCCCTCCGCGGCCGGAACCGCTTTCCAGAAATATTTGACGAACCCGCTACGCTCGTCATGCGCCTTGATGCGGAACATCATTCGCACCGGCGCGCCAACGTAGATGCTCGCGGGATCGGCATCGGTGAATTCGATCATCATCCGCCCGCCGCCGTCGAACTCGATCATGCCGTAATAATTGGGCGGATCGGGGGTGTAGGTCAGACTGTCGGCGGTGTAGGTCAGCACCTTCGCGCGGCGGTGCGCGAAGGGATAATCCTCCTGCGTCCCGATCGCGGGTTCGTTCTGGTTGACGCTGATTTCCGAGCGCGGGAACTGGACCGTTCCCGTGACGGTGCAGCGTCCGCCGACAAGGCCGAGCACCGCCTTGCGGTTGCGATAGAGGGCCGTGAGCACCGGCTTCTGGTCGAATTCGGCGCGCTTGCCGAGTTCGAGGTTGAGATGGCCCGCAAAGGCCAGATATTTAAGATAATTCTCTTCCTTGCGCGATCGCGCGAGCGCCGCCGTCAGCCCGCCCGCGGGCGCAGCCTGGCCGGCGGCTCCGGTCGCCTCGAGAAGGAGCGCGTCGGCGCCTTGGCCGAAACCGAGGACGAGGATCTTCTCGCCGGCCTTTGCCCGCTCGAGCGCCGCCGCTAGCATCAAAAGCGGATGCGCGCAGCCGGCAAAACCGAGGTTCGCGGCCAGATCGTCGACCACCGCTTCGGCGGCGATGCCCGCCTTGGCGGCGAGCGCACCCGCGGCGCCCTTCGCCGGAATTGCGGCCGCGAAATGGGCGATGTCCAAGCCGCTCAACCCTTGCGCTGCGAGCAGGCCGCTCACCGCTTCGCCGGCGAGCTTCGCATAGCCTTCCTCGCGGATCCAGCGGGCCTCCCAGCCATAGTCGAACTCGGCGGCGGTGGTGCGGAAATGATCGACGAAATCTGCCGACACGCTGTGGCTGCCGATGAAGCGCGCGAGACCCTCACCGGGGCCGACGAGCAAGGCGGCGGCAGCATCGCCATTGGCGAGTTCGTCTTCGGAGGCCGGACGCGCGCGTCGCTTCTCCGAGGCGGCGACCAGCGTGCAGCCGCTATCGGCCGAACGGAAAGCCTGGATCAAGGCGCCGGTGCCGGCCTTCTGGCTCGTCCCGACGTCGAGCGTCAGCACGGCATCGGGCAGCGTCAGCGCTTCCTTGACGATGCCGGCATTCTGGCGGTCGGCGAAGGGCGCGCTGGTCGAGGCCAGCAGGAGGGTCGAAACATCGGCCGCATCCTGCCCCACGAGGCAATCGCGTGCGGCCTCGACCGCCATGGTAACGACATCCTCGTCCCAGTTCGCGATCGCGCGCTCGCCGCGGGCGAGCCCCCTCAGACCGGGCGCGAACCATTTATTGGCTTCATAGACGGCAGCGCGCTGGAGGCGCATCAGCGGCACATAGGCGCCAATGGACAGGATACCGGACATCAGATCGTAAACTCCGCAAAGCCATTGTCGAGAACGAGGGCGTTCCGCTCGGGTGCGCGGACCTGGAAGGAGGCCTCGCCGGGCGCGCCGCGCCATAGCGCGAGTTCGAGCCGGTCGCCGGGAAAGACGGGGGCGGTGAACCGGCAGTCGAGCCGCGCGAGCCGCGCCGGATCGTTGCCGCACAGCGCGGCGAGGAGCGCGCGCCCGGCGATGCCATAGGTGCAAAGCCCGTGGAGGATCGGCCGGTCGAGGCCCGCCGCGGCGGCGACCGCGGGGTTGGCATGGAGCGGATTATAGTCGCCCGAGAGGCGGTAGATCAGCGCTTGCTCGGGCCGGGTTGCAAGTTCGGCGCGCTCGTCCGCGGCCGAGGACGGCACCTGGTGCGGTGCACGCGGGGGAAGCGAGGGCCCGCCGCAGCCGCCGTCGCCCCGCAGGAAGGAGACCTGGGTTACGCTGGCGAGCAGGGTGCCGGTTGCGGCGTCGAAAATCTTGCGCGTCGAATAGAGGAGGGCGCCCTTATCGGCACCCTTGTCGACGATATGGTCGATGGTGAGCTCGCCGCGGACCTCGCCCTCGACCGGAAGCGGGGCGTGGAAGACGACCGATTGCTCGGCATGAAGCACGCGCTTCCAGTCGATGCCATATTCGGGCTCCTTCTGCCAAAAGCCCGGATAGGCTAGAACGACCGCCATCGTCGGCAGCGTCTGCAGCCCTTCTTCATAGACGAAGCGGAGGTCGTCCTTGTCCGACTGCTGTCCCGCGCCGACCCCGAGCGCGTACAGCATCGTGTCGCGGCGCGTATAGCGATGATGTGTAACGCGGGGCGGGAGCGAGAGCAGGCGATCACGATCGAACGACATCGCTTAGACGGGGTCCCAGGCGAAGACGTCGCTCGAGCGGGTCAGTGAATGGAAGCTCGGACGGAAGGCGGGCAGCAGTTCCGAGGCGATCGTCTCGGGCGTCCAGCCGTCGGACCGGTGCATCGAGCGGATCGGGCGCGGCACCGAAAAGAGGAAAATCTCATTCTTGCGGACCGCGAAAATCTGGCCGCTGACTTCCTTCGCCGCATCCGACGCGAGGAAGACGGCGAGGGGCGCGATCTTGTCTGCCGACATCGCCTTGAAGCGCTCGACCCGTTCGCGCTCGGCTTCGGTCTCGGCCGGGATCGTCGCCGTCATACGGCTCCAGGCGAAAGGGGCGATGCAGTTCGAGGTGACGCCCGAACGCGCCATATCGAGCGCGATCGAATTGGAGAGCCCCACGACGCCCATCTTCGCCGCCGAATAATTGGCCTGCCCGAAGTTGCCGATCAGCCCCGAGGTCGAGGTGAAGTGGACGAAGGCGCCCGCGCCCTGATCCTTGAAATGGAGCGCGGCGGCCTTGGATACATAATAATAGCCATTGAGGTTGATCCGGATCACATCGTCCCAGTCGACCTGGCTCATCTTGTGAAAGATGCGATCGCGCAGAATGCCGGCATTGTTTACCACCGCGTCGAGCTTGCCGAAGGCGCCCAGGGCATCTTCGACGATGCTGGCTGCAGCGGCGGGGTCCGAAATATCCGCGGCGTTGACGATCGCCTGACCGCCCGCGGCGCGGATTTCCGCGACGACCTCTTCGGCAGGCCCGGCGTCGCGGCCTTCGCCGTCCTGCGAGCCGCCCAGATCATTCACGACGACGGATGCGCCCTCGCGCGCGGCCAGAAGGGCGATCTCGCGCCCGATCCCACGTCCGCCGCCAGTTACCGCCACGACCTTTCCTGAAAGCATGGTCACGAATCAATCCTCCACCAGTTGATAGCGCCCTCCTAGAGCGCGTATCGTTATTATTCAATATAAAGAATTATTCTATTCCACATAGAGAATGAAAGCGCGATTTGGGTTGGAAGGGCGCGCTCGAACAGCGCATGGCAGACGGAAGATTGTCCGGACGGATCGTCCGGTTGCCGGGAGGGTCTGAAACGGCGCGGCCTGGCTCCGGCGGTCCTCGTCGACGGCGTCCGAAGGTGTCGAGAAGGGCGAAGCTGCCCGCGGCCGGCGGATCGCTCTGCTTGGAGCGCGCGCGGAACGAAGGGCCGGGACGGCGGGCTAAAGTCGGTTCGGGCAAGGCGCCGCTGCCGCCCGGCCTGGAAGGCTCCGCGTCGTGGCCTTCCCCTGGCCGCCAGCCAGCCGGCCAGCAGCGCGCTCCCCGCGGGCGCTGTTGCCTATTCGGCCGCGACCGGGGGCTTCTCGCGCGCGCTCAGCTGAAAATCGCGCGGCCGGACGACCTTGCCGTTCGCCGAGAGCGGGCGCATGCGGGGAAGCGGCCGGCCGCCGATCCGGTCGACCAGGACATGCCCCGGTTCGCCGGTCTCAAAACAATGTTCCTCGCCCCATTGCCAGAGCGCGATGAGGAGGACGTAGAGATCCTCGCCCTTTTCGGTGAGAATATAACGCCGGCTGCGGCCGTCGCGATCGGGCTCGGTACGGAATATGTCTTCCTCGATCATTTTCTTGAGCCGTTTCGAGAGGATATTGCGAGCGATTCCGAGGCGCTTCTCGAAGTCGCTGAAGCGCTGTTGGCCGTGAAAGGCTTCGCGCACGAGCAGCAGGGACCACCAGTCGCCCACGACCTCGAGCGCGCGCGCGATGCCGCAGGCTGCTCCGCCGAGATCGGTCCTTTTTCCCTTCATCATTTTCTGCCTTGCTCATGCCGTTCAAAGAGGGTTGCAAAGTTAAACTAGTTTGGTCAATGTGTCGAGAGGTTGCAAAGTTAAACCTAATGCCGATTCCCCGGCGGACACATAAGCGGAGTAGCTCAAGTGACGGATCTACTGAATTTGGCGCTGAAGGCGCACGGCGGTCTCGATCGCTGGCAGAAGGTAAAGACGCTGGAAGCGCGGGCGTCGGTCGGCGGCGCGATCTGGCCGCTCAAGGGCTGGGAAGGGCATCTTGAAGATGCGAGCTTCACCGTCGATGCGCAGCATCAGCATGTCGAATACCGATCCGGCGCTGCCCCCGGGCAGCGCAGTATCTACGAGCCCGACCGCACGTCGATCTTGGCTGACGACGGCCAGCTTGTCGGCGAACGGACGTCGCCCCGGGCCTCCTTCGCCGATCACAAGGTGACGACGCCGTGGGACAGCCAGCACATCATCTATTTCAGCGGTTATGCGATCTGGACCTATCTCACCACGCCCTTCCTCTTCGCGCGCCCGGGGTTTGAGGTCCAGGAGATCGATCCGTGGGACGGCGAGGGCGAGGTCTGGCGCCGCCTGCGCGTCAAATTTCCGCCCGATGTCCCTAGCCATTCGGCGGAGCAGACCTTCTATTTCGGCCCGGACGGGGTGCTGCGGCGCCACGATTACAGCGTCGAGATCATGGGCGTGTTCGGAGGCACGTCGAGCGCCAACTATGCGCTCGAGCCCCGCGAATTCGATGGTCTCGTCTATCCGACCCAGCGCCGTGTCTACCGGATCGGCGAGAACAACCTGCCGCTTCGCGACAATGTGCTCGTTTCGATCGATATCCACGACGTCAAGGCTGCCTGAAGGAGCGCTTCCATGTCCAAATCCGCACTTTTTACGCCGATCAAGGTTGGCGCTGCCGACCTTAAGCATCGCATTGTCATGGCGCCGCTGACGCGCATGCGCGCGGGTCAGCCCGACAATATTCCGCGCGAACTCAACGCCGAATATTATGCCCAGCGCGCGACGCCGGGCGGTCTCCTTATCGCCGAGGCGTCGCAGGTCATGCCGTCGGGGCAAGGCTATCCCGCGACGCCCGGCATCTATTCCGCGGAGCAGATCGAGGGCTGGCGCAAGGTGACCTCCGCGGTCCATGCGAAAGGCGGCGCCATCTTCCTCCAGCTTTGGCATGTCGGCCGCATCTCGCATTCGAGTTTCCAGCCGGGAGGCACGCTCCCCGTCGCACCGTCGCCGGTTCCCGCGGCCGGCAACCATTTCAACGCGGCCTGGGGCCAGGTCCCGTTCGAGGCGCCGCGCGCTCTCGAAACCGCGGAGATCGCCGATCTCGTCCAATCCTACCGGACCGGCGCGCGCAATGCCCGCGCCGCCGGTTTCGATGGCGTCGAACTTCATGGTGCGAACGGCTATCTGATCGAGCAATTCCTGCAGTCGCACACCAATCTTCGCACCGACGAATATGGAGGATCGATCGCCAACCGGTCGCGCCTGATGCTCGAGGTGACGGCCGCGCTCATCGAGGAAGTCGGCGCCGAGCGCGTCGGCGTCCGGCTCTCGCCCTTCGGTACGACCAACAACAGCGGCGAGCAGGATCCCGTTCCGCTCTACAGCCACGCGATATCGAGCCTCGCCGAGCTTGGCCCCGCCTACCTTCACCTGATCGAGGGGCGCGCCAACCTCGCCCCCAAGCCCGACGGTTCGCCGGCCGATACGCGTTCGGCCAGCGAATTCTTCCGGCCGCTCTGGCCCGGCGTGCTGATCGCGGCGGGCGGATATGATCCCGCGCTCGCCGAAGGCGCGGTGCGCGAAGGCCATGCCGATGCCATCGCCTTTGGGCGGCCCTTCATCTCCAATCCCGACCTCGTCGACCGCATTGCTGCGGGCGCGGACCTCAACCCCTGGGATCGCTCCACTTTCTACGGCGGAGCGGAGAAGGGCTATATCGACTATCCGCGGCTTGAAGTCGCGGCCTGAGCAGATACTGGTTCCGGGCGGGGCATCCGATCCCGCCCGGACGTTTTCGATCGCGTCCGCCGGGATCGCCGCCAGATGGCGGCCGGCGGCATCACTCCGGCCGCCCCGGAAGCGCTAACGCGGCCGCGGCTAGCGCCGCGACTGGATGAAGCAGGTCGACGTCCCAGTGCCGATGATCCGTCCCTCGCGATCTTCCGCCACCGCGGTCGCGGTCGCCGTCCGTGTGCTGCGGCTGACGAGTTCGCCGATTGCGCGCACCTGTCCGCCTTCGGCCAGCAAGGGCCGCACGAACTTCACCTCGGTGCTGAGCGACACATAGGTTTCGCCGGCCTCGAGCACCGTCTGCACGGCAAAGCCCAGCACAGAATCGAGAAACGTCATCATCCAGCCGCCATGGATGATGCCCATCGGGTTGAGATGGTCGGCTCCGGGTTCGCCGCGCAGGTCGACCCGGCCTCTTTCGATTTGGCCGAGCACGAAGTTCATCGTGCGCGCCATGGGCGGCGCCGGCACATTGCCCTCTTGGATCTCGAGAAGCTGTTCGAACCCGTCCAGACCCTTGATCGTGGCGGGGTCGGCCAGCCCGTAATTGTGGTGGAGCCTCTCGATTGTTTCGAAGAGCGGCATTTTCTCTTCGGCGGGCACGGCGTCGGGCAAATGATGATCCTTCCTCGCTGTCGGTGGCGCATCCGTCCACTCGTTGGGGCTGGAATGCGCGGGGCACGGATGACGCAATGCGTGCAAACCGCCCTAAATTGGATTATCATTGCAATCTAAGCTGTCAATAATTATATGTCGATCATCATTCGGATCGCGATTTGCGTTCGAATATTATGGAGTTGCCGCATGAGAGTCAGTCGTGACGAGGCCGCGCGGAACAGGACGAAAGTCGTGGAGGCCGCGGCCGAGAAATTCAGGCAGCGAGGTTATGACGGGATCGGCGTCGTGGGTCTTATGGAAGCCGCTGGCCTGACGCATGGCGGCTTTTACAAGCAGTTTGCCGACAAGGAGGCGCTGGTCGTCGAGGCGACAGAGCAGGCTCTCGCCGAAAATCTGGGTAACTGGGGCGAGGCGATTGCAAAAGCGCCGGGCGATCCCCTCGGGACATTGCGCCAATGGTATCTGTCGAAGGAGCATATCGACCGGGTCGGCGACGGGTGCGCCTATGCGGCGCTCGCTGCCGAGGCGCCGCGCCACGGCGCGGCGTTGCAACAGGTCTTCGAGGACGCCTTCGAGGAATCGATCGCACGCCTCGTGCCGGACGATGATGGCTCGAAAGACGCCCGCGCCGAAGCGATCCGAGGCATGGCGCAGATGGTCGGGAGCCTCGTTCTGGCGCGCGCCGTGCGCCGGCGCGAACTCGCTGAGGAAATCCTGAAGAGCGGTAAAAAGACCCGCTAATTGCCGAAGGCTTCGGCCGAAATGCGCTTTTCGGTCACTGAGCCTCGGCGAGCAGCAGTGCGGCCTTCCGACCGCCCATCATGATGGCCTCTATCTCCGCGGGATCGGAAGCGGTCCGCATGAGTTGCAGGCTTCCCATCATCGACGCGAAAATGGCATAGCCGCGTTCGGTGCGTATGTCGGCAGCCCAGTCGGCAGGAAGTGTCGATGCAATCAGTTCCGTCATCTCGCGCGTTCGCCGCATAAAGCTCTCGCGTGCGGGAAGGGACTCCCGTGCGATTTCGGGGGCGAGGGCGGACGCGGCGCAGCCGAGTTCGGCCCGGTCGCGGTGGCCGATGCTGAGATAGGATCGAACCAGCGCCTCGAGACCGCGGCCGGCGGGAGCCTGTTCGACGATGTGGCGCAGATGCGCCGCCGCGCTGTCAAGAGCGTGATCGATGGCCGCAACGACGAGATCGCTGCGCGCCGGAAAATGAGTATAGAAGGCGCCATGCGTGAGGCCCGCCTCGGCCATCAGCGTCCTGACGCCCACTGCGGCGATGCCTTCCTTGCGAAGCCGCGCCGAAGCGTGCGAGACGATCTTGTCGCGCGAGGCATCCTTGTGCCCCCTGGCATAGCGAGCCACGATCTTCTCCTATATGGGTGCGGACCGCTCTACTGCGACATGCTGTGCCCGTACAGGCCATTATATGACGAGCGGACTGCAAATGCCCCGCGCCGCTCCGGGCGGGCCTCGTGTGCCGCTCTCCCCGTCTCTTCGGGAGCGATATGCCGCGAGCCAGTTCGCGGGATTCCGAATCCCGGGTTCAGGGAATGAGGCCGGCGCGCCGCTTCAGTTCGAGCCGGGACGCCTCGAGCAGCCTCATCGCGCTCTCCTCATCGTCCATTGCGCGTGCCAGCGTCATTGCGCCGACCAGTTCGGCGACAACGGAATCGGCGAGCGTCGATGGCGAGGGCCGTCCGAGTTCGGTGAGCGTCTCGATGAGGCGGCGACGGAAATTATCGATCGTGTCGCTGAGAGCCGACCGCGCGGCGGGGGGGAGGCGGCGCGCTTCTTGACTGAGCAGGGGGAGTGGGCAGGACGCTTCGATGCGATGCATCATCCGGTCGGACAGATAATCGTCGATCAGCCTGTCGAGCCCGTCGGCCCCGTCCTGCGTGTCTAGGTTGCGCCTCAACATCTCGCGGCTATCGGTGCGCATCCGCTCGAAGGCCATGGCAATGAGATCGTCGCGGTTCTCGAAATGCGCATAGAAGCCGCCATGGGTCAGCCCCGCGCGCTGCATGAGCGCGGCGACACCGATGCCGCCCGCTCCCTGCTCGCGTATGGCCCGGGCCGCCTCGTCGAGGATCCGCGTTCGCGTCAGCTCTTTCTGCCTGCAGCGTTCGACCATGATGTCCGCTCCTTCGCCTCCCGCTTACCTTCGGCGAGGCGAGCGGCCGCCACCGACAGATTCGGCGCCCGTCGGTGCGCTACGCATCCGGTCGGCGGCGCGGGGAAGGGGGCGGCCTGCTTCGCGCGCGACCGCGCGCGGCCGCGTTTGGCGCGCCGGGGCGTCGCGCGCGGCTTTGCGGCATAGCTGAAGAATCCGGTCCACGTCGAAACATCGCGTGCGTGCCATTGAACCTCTCCCGTCGCTTGCGGCGCCGTCTTGCAAAACGCAGACGCTTCTCCGGAGCCTTGCGATCTTCATCCCTTGCCGCGACAGCCTGTGCTGCGACGACTCCGCTTGAGATGACCGACGATTATATTATGAACATAATATATAGCAAGGCGCTTCGCAAATATGCCTTCCTTCTTGGCAGCATATTGACCTCGCCGCGGCGGCACGCCATATAGGAAAGATTATGATCGAAATCTAAAGAGGTCTGACCATGACTGCCGATCCCGATCCTGCGTCTTCCACGAGCTTGTGGCGGCGCGCGCTCCGCAAATTCGCGGACTTTGCCTATGCGATGGAAGTCGATGAAGCCTATTGGCTCGGCCGGCGCATCGACGGCCTCGAAGCCGAATTGCGATCGCTGTCGTCGCGTGTCGGACCGCCGCTCGCGGACAAGCCGTCCGATCGCGCGGGCTAATAGCACTTATCTTGAAGGACCTGATTATGACGCATGCGGTTATTGCGGGATATGTCCGCACGCCCTTCCATTTCGCGCGCAAGGGGAGACTGAAGGACAGCCGACCCGACGATCTCGCGGCGCTCGTCTTGCGGGCGCTCGTCGATCGCAGCGGGCTCGACCCACTGCTGATCGAGGACGTGCTCTTTGGTTGCGCTTATCCCGAAGCTGCGCAGGGCAATAATATCGGGCGGATCGCATCGTTGCTCGCCGGACTTCCGAAGGAGCTCGGCGGAGCGACGATGAATCGCTTTTGCGGATCCTCGATGTATGCCATTCACGTGGCCGCCGGCCAGATCGCGATGGGCGCCGGCGATGCCTTCATCGCGGGTGGCGTCGAAAGCATGACGATGGTGCCGCAGGGCGGCTTCAACTTCTCGCCCAATCCGCGCTTCGCCTTCGATGGGCAGCCGGGGACCGATCAGTTTTACGACGCCTATATCTCGATGGGGCAGACCGCCGAGAATGTCGCCGCACGTCATGGCATTGCCCGCGAGGATCAGGAGCAGCTCGCGGTGGACTCGCATGCGAAAGCGGCCCGCGCACAGGCCGATGGCCTGCTGGCGGGGGAAATCGTCCCGGTCGTGCTCGCCGACGGCTCGAGGGTCGAGGAGGATGGCTGCATTCGAGCGGGCACGTCGCTCGAGGTGCTCGCCGGCCTCAAACCGGCATTCGCCGAGGACGGCTCGGTAACCGCCGGGACGGCCTCGCCGCTCACCGACGGCGCCGTCGCCACTCTGGTGACGTCCGACGCGTTCGCCGCGAAGCACGGATTGCCGGTGCTGGCGCGTATCCGCGCGAGCGCGGTCGCGGGCGTCGAACCCGAATATATGGGAATGGGGCCGGTCCCGGCCACGCGCAAAGCGCTCGCGCGTGCGGGTCTTTCTGTCGATGATCTCGATGTGGTCGAAATCAACGAAGCCTTCGGCAGCCAGGCGGTCGCCTGCATCAACGAACTTCGGATACCGCGCGAGCTCGTGAATATCGATGGCGGCGCTCTCGCGCTCGGTCATCCCCTGGGGGCTACCGGCGCGCGCATCACGGGCAAGGCGGCGCAGATACTGAACCGCTCGGGCGGACGCTATGCGCTGGCGACGCAGTGCATCGGCGGCGGGCAGGGCATCGCGACGATATTGGAAGCCGTCTGACCGTTTGCCGGAAGCGATCCCCGGGTGGCGCGCTCGCGATGACCTAGCCGAAGTCGGCGACATCGGCTGGATGAAGGGCCCTGAAACGCCTGGGCTCGATCCCCCGTGCCGCCAATCCTTCCGCAAGGCGCCGCTCGGGATCCACCCGGCCCTCGTCGGTCAGCTTGAAGGTGCCCCAGTGCATGCCGAGAGCAGATTTTGCCCCGACATCGAGCATGATCCGGATCGCTTCTTCGGGGTCGCAATGCTGCGCCGCCATGAACCAGCGCGGATCATAGGCCCCGATCGGCAGGATCGCGAGATCGACCGCCCCGAAGCGCGCGCCGATATCGCGGAAGATATTGCCCGTGCCATAGCCGGTGTCGCCCGCGAAATAGACCCGCTTGCCGGCGGCTTCGAGCATGAAACCGCCCCATAAGGCCATGCGTCGGTCGCGCGGTCCGCGCGACGACCAGTGCAGCGCGGGCACGATATATGCCCTCGCGCCCGGCGCGATCTCGAAATGATCGCCCCAATCGCCCACCTCGATCCGCGCCGACGGAAGCCGGCGACGAATGATCGCATCGTTGCCCAATGGCGTGACGATGAGCGGGTCGTGCCGCGCGTGAAGGGCTTGCAGCGACGCCATGTCGAGATGGTCGTAATGATTGTGCGACAGCAATATCGCGTCGATCTGGGGCAGGGCGACGAGTTCGATGCCAGGCGAGGTCACGCGGCGCGGACCGGCAAAAGCGACGGGGCTTGCGCGGTCCGACCAGACCGGATCGGTAAGGATGTTGAGGCCAGCGATCTGGACGAGGAGCGTTGCATGGCCGACCATGGTGACACGTAGCCCGTCCACGCGCGCTTCCGGCGTCACGGGCGTGACGTCGACCGACGAGGGCCATCGGTTGTCGGGCGCACTTCTTCGCCACCGCAGGAATTCGCCGAACGATCGATCGGTCTCCGGCTCGCCCGCAGGGTTGAGGAAGCGGATTCCATCGAAATGATCAGAGACGGGGCCTTCATAATAGGGATTGCGCATCGCTATGGTCTTGCCCCGGTTGTGATGGAATTGGTCAGGCTCGATATGGTGGGCGGCAGCCTCGCGACAAGGGACGGGCTTGCGGAAGGCGGCGGGCTGCAAGATCGCGGAGAGAGCGCGCCCGCTGCCGACAAGCTTGCGCAGATATGGAGATGCTGGAGACGGTGCCTGCAGCAATTTCGTTGCGGGATAAGGATTATGTATATAATCTATCCATTCTCTTCGAACGGGAGAGGCTAGGCATGCGGCTCGCTGTGCATGCCGAATGGAAGGACAGTAATGAGCCAGACAAATGTCGCCGTGATCACGGGCGCCTCTTCGGGCATCGGTGCAGCCTATGCCGAACGGCTTGCGGCCGAAGGCTATGACCTCCTGCTCGTCGCGCGCCGCGCCGACCGGCTGCAGGACCTCGCCGGCCGCCTTGCCGACACGCATGGCGTGTCGGCCGAAACGCTGGTCGCCGATCTTGAGGATGCGTCGGATCTTGCAGCGCTCGCGGCGCGGCTCGAGACGGATCCCGTCGCGGTCCTCATTAACAATGCGGGGGCGGGCGCGCTCGGCCCCACGGCGATCAAGGGGGCCGATGCCCAGGAAAGCCTTATCCGGCTCAACATCGTCGCGCTCACCCGCCTCTCGATCGCGGCGCTGGCCGGCTTTCGCAAGACCGGCATCGGGACGCTCGTCAATATCGCGTCGGTCATCGCCTTCGCGCCTTCGGCGGCGGGCGCCACCTACAGCGGATCGAAGGCCTTTGTGCTCAACTTCACGCGTTCGCTGCAGCTCGAATATGAAAAGACCGACATCCGCATCCAGGCGGTGTTGCCCGGTCCCATCCGAACCGAATTCTTCACCGCGCAGGGGCTGGACGATTCGGTGTTTCCGGCAAGCGCCTATATCGGTCCCGACGCGCTCGTCGAGGCAGCGCTCGCGGGTCTTGCAAGCGGCGAGAAAGTGACGGTCCCGACCCTCGTCGATGCCGGGATCTGGGATGCTATCGAAAAGGAGAGGGCGCGCTTTCTTGCCGAGGTCGTCGGCGGCCGCGTCGCGGAGCGCTACACGCCCGTTGCTTGAGCCTCGGCGCGCCTGCGATATTTCCGTTCGGGCGTGACCGGCTGGATTCGCGTCAGCTTCTTGTCCCGGCGGGCTGCGTCGCCTCGATCAGCCGTCGACGGATGGCGGAGAGCTGCGGACCGAGCCCGCCATCTACCAGATGGCGATGCCAGGCGCCGTCCGCGGCAAGCCTTGTCAGTTCGAACTCGATACCACTGTCGGTGTCGGCGTGCCGGGTCAGGCGCTCGGCAATCCATGTCGCCCAGCGGGCGCGTATTGCCGGATCGGCAATCATCATCCCGGCCATCGTTGCCCAGGACCCCGCGCGCGGGTGATCGAATATCAATGTTACATAGGCGCGCGTAAACCGGCCATATGGCAGCGGATCGGCCGCGATGATATCGTCGAGCACCGCGTCGAGCTTCTCGAACTGATCGGCCAGTAAGCCCTCGACGAGCGCCTGCTTGTTCGGGAAATGGTGGAACAGGCCGCCCTTGGTCACCTTCGCGCTATCGGCAACCGTTTGTACGCTCATCGCGGCAAGACCGCGCGAGGCCGCGATTGCTGCGGCGCCATCGAGTAGCGCGCGCCGCACCGTCTCGGGCGCTTTCTTGCGCGCATGCGGATTGGGGCCGTTCAGCGGCGCTGCGCCGTCGACAAGATCGCGCGGACCGGCGCCCCGGGAACGTGTCGCCTGCCAAGCGGTCTTGGCCTGCGCAGCGCTTTGGCCTTGCGAGGCAAGCGTCACGTCGCTTCCTGATCGTCACGTCGCACGGCGGTCGCATATTGTTGGAGATAGCGCAGGACCTCGAGTTCGAGCTGTTCGGGTGCCAGCGGGTAGCGGAGAATGGTCTCGAACGCGCGCGCCCAGAAGGAGCGCCCTCCGAGCAGTTCGGCTTCTTCGCTGGACAATGCGCCGGCTATTGCCAGCTCGTCGCTATCAATCAATCTTGCTGAAATCGGGGCGCCATCCATTACCGATCCTTCCGCTGCCCAGCGTATGCAGCGATATATTATTATCATCATCCAATTTTGCAAGGGCTGGCCGATGCGCATTCGCTCAAGGTGTCCGGAGTGGGCTCTTGCCTCGGACGTCGGTTGCCTCTTGAATAGATGTTGAACATAATCTAAATGACATCATCAAGCGCGGGCAATCGCTTGCGAGGACGAACCGAAAGACGGAGCGGCCTCGGGGTGGTTCGTTTCGGGCGTAGCCAAAAGGAGAGGTTCCAATGCCCCATGTGAATGCGCCGACCCAATATGTCGAAGCGAACGGCGTTCGCTATGCTTATCGCCGTTTCGGCGCGGAGAGCGGCGTTCCGCTTGTTTTCTTCCAGCATTTTCGCGGCGGCATGGACCATTGGGATCCCGCGGTTACCGACGGGCTCGGCGCCGGCCGTCCGATCATTCTCTTCGACAACGCGGGCGTTGCCGGCTCAAGCGGCGCGACGCCGCCGAGCTTCGACGATATGGCGCAGCGCGCGGGCGATTTCCTCGACGCGCTCGATCTCGCCCAGGTCGACCTGCTCGGTTTCTCGATGGGCGGGTTCGTCGCCCAGTCGGTCGCGCTCCAATTTCCCGAGCGCGTGCGCAAGCTCGTCCTGGTCGGAACAGGACCGCGTGGCGGGGTGCCGTCGCAGGACCCCGAGATGCCGGTTCATGCGCGCTCGACCGACGAAAAGACCGGCGACAGTCCGCTCGAGGCCTTTCTCTATCTCTTCTTCTCGCCTTCGGATGCCGGGCGCAAGGCCGGCGAGCAATTCTGGGAGCGGCGGCATCGCCGCACCGAGAACAAGGACGTCCCTGCCGGGATGCAGGCAATCGGTGCGCAACTCGCCGCGATGCAAGCCTGGCTTGGCGCGCGCGACGACAGCTTCGCCGAGCTGAAGCGGATCGGCCAGCCGACGCTGGTCGTGAACGGCAGCAACGATGTGATGATCCCGACGATCAACTCGTACACGCTCGCGCAGCATATCCCGAACGCGCAGCTCATCCTCTATCCGGACTCGGGGCACGGCGCCCATTTTCAGTACCCCGATCTTTTCGTGAAGCACGCGGCGCTGTTCCTCGACGCATAAGCGTCGAGAGCGTCCGCCCTCTTTGATCAAGGAGCTCAATCCATGCCGCTTTGGAAAATCTATCACCCGGTCGATGCCTTCACCGCAGACGACAAGAAGGGCATCGCGCAGGCGCTGACCGGCATCTATGGCCGGGTCATGCCGAAATTCTACGTCGGCGTCGTGTTCCAGGAAGTGACCGAGGACAATTTCTATATCGGCGGCGAACCGCACCCGCGCTTCATTCGCATCTGGGTCGATCATATCGCGCGAACCTTCCAGTCGGACGAGATGCGGGTGAACTTCTTCACCTATGTGAACAAGCTCCTCGCGCCCTTCATCGCCGACCGCGGGTTCGACTGGGAATTGCATGTCGACGAGACGCCGTTCGATCTCTGGACGATCCAGGGCTATTTCCCGCCGCGCGAAGGCACCGAGGACGAGAAGCGCTGGATGGCGGAGAACAAGGCGTCGGCGCGCACGCACGACTGATCGCTCGATGTCGTTTCCCGGCTCCCCGGGCGCTCGGCGCCCGGGGAGCCGGGGCGGAAGGGCCGTCCCCGCGAGCGACGGCAACAGCAAGTTCAAGGTGAAGACCATGATCTATCAGACCGTGAACCCCGCAACCGGCGAGGCGCTCAAGACTTTCCCGACCCTGTCCGATGCCGAACTCGATGCGGCCGTCTCCGCCGCGCACGGCGCTTATGCCGGCTGGCGGCAGACGCCTGTCGCCGAGCGCGCCGCGATCCTCGCGCGCGCGGCCGCGAAGCTGCGCGCGGAGGCGCCGCACTATGCGAGCCTCCTCACCCTCGAAATGGGCAAGGTCGCCGGCGGCGCGCATGGCGAGGTCGCGCTCGCCGCGGCGATCCTCGATTATTATGCGCAGCACGGCGAAGCCTTCATGACGCCCGCGTCCGTTCCCGGCGCTCCCGGCGCGAAGGTGCTGACGCTGCCGCTTGGCATATTGCTCGCGGTCGAGCCCTGGAACTTTCCCTATTATCAGGTCGCCCGCGTCGTCGGCCCGCAGCTCATGGTCGGCAATGTCGTGATGCTGAAGCACGCCGAGAACGTTCCGCAATGCGCGCTCGCTTTTGCCGAGCTCCTCGAAAGCGCAGGCGCGCCACCCGGAGTCTTCACCAATATTTTCGCCTCGCACGACCAGATCGCCCGGCTCATCGACGATCCGCGCGTCGTCGGGGTCACCGTTACCGGAAGCGAGCGCGCGGGCGCGGCGGTCGCCGAACGCGCGGGCCGCAATCTCAAGAAAACGGTCATGGAACTGGGAGGCAGCGATCCCTTCATCGTGCTGCCCGACGCGCCGCTCGAGGCGGCGGTCGATGCGGCGCTGCTTGGCCGCCTGTTCAACACCGGGCAAAGCTGCATTTCGGCGAAGCGGATCATCGTCGTCGGCAAGGAGCGGGGCGCGGCCTTCCTTGAGCTCTTCACGCGCAAGGCGAGCACGCTCCAGCCCGGCGATCCCAATGAGATGACGACGCGCCTCGGGCCGCTTTCGTCCGAGCGCGCGCTCGAAGGTCTCCTGGAACAGATCGCCGCCGCGCGCGAGGGAGGAGCCAAGGTCGTGCTTGGCGGGGAACGTTACGATCGCCCCGGCTTCTATCTCCAGCCGACCGTTCTGACCGATATCGCGCCCGACAATCCCGTCTACCGCCAGGAACTGTTCGGTCCGGTCGCCTCCTTCTTCGTCGTCGAGGACGAAGAGGCGGCGATCGCTCTTGCGAACGATACGCCCTACGGGCTCGGCGCCGCCATCTTTACCGACGATATCGCGCATGGCGAGGCGCTCGCCGAAAGGATCGAAAGCGGCATGGTCTTCATCAATCAGGCCTCCTGGACGGCGCCGCATCTGCCCTTCGGCGGCGTCAAGGGATCGGGCTTCGGGCGCGAGCTTGCGGAACTCGGTTTCGGCGAGTTCGTGAACCGCAAGCTCGTCCATGCCGTCCCCTCGGGCTCACCGCCCTTTGGTCCGGTGCCGGTGAAAAAAGCGGATTGAGTTCCCCGAGTGAGCAGCGCCCCCTGAAACGGGAGAGCATCCTCTGGAGGAGGCAAGGATTGAGGCCCTTAGGAACGGCGGCAAACGACCGAAGCCGGTCTTTCGCAAAGATTTTGCGCCCATCTAAAAAGTCGAAGCTAACGAAAATTGCCCGTTTTCCGTTAGACCCGGCGTTTCTTAACGAGTTCCCTTTAGGACGCATACAGCCGAGATCGCGCGGCACTGGGAATACTAGAGCTGATATTTGATGGATCGTCGGACATTTCTTGCCTCAGTGTCAGTTCTCCCAGTGGCATTGTCATTGGGCGGGTGCGGCGACGATCAGTTTCCTGACTATCGCTACCGCATGACAGTCTATGTCAGAGACAAGCCATTTTCGAGTGTCCGGGCTGTTTTACAAGAGCGAGTGTTTTCGGTCGCCGATTCGTCGGGCCAAGCCGTCAAACGGTCGTTGAAGGGTGAAGCTGTCATCATCGAGGCCGATAGCCGCACCTATTATGCGTTGTTGGGTAAGCCCGATGAACCGGAATATGGTCAGAAGGTCGCAAATTACGCATTGCTTCCGCTAGTGCCGGAGTTCCGGCGCAATCCAGAAACCGACATGCTGGCGGTCGAGCGCGGCACGGAATCGCTCGACCGAATGGCGGCGGCGCAACGGGCCATGGTCAAGATTGCGGGGCCGGTCGATTTGCCCCGCACCCGGCCCAATCCCTTCTCGGGCCGCAACCCGCGAGAACTAGATGCCTGGCCGCTATTCGTCACGTTCGATGATCCACGCAATCCTAGGACCGTGCGGGAAGTGTCGCCTGACAATGTGGGGGTTTCCCGCATCACGATAGAAATTACGGGCGATGATCCAAGCGCCGGCATCGAGAGAAATCTACCGTGGCTCCCAAACTATAATGACAGGAATTTTAGCGGTAACCGGTTTCAGAGTTTGGATGACATTAAATCAAATGGCCTGTCGGCTAGCATCACATCCGGGCTGTTCAGCACAGGCACTGACTCACGACGTGATCGCCATTGAGCCTCGATGCCTCCTTATGAACGAAAAACCCATGAATACCGTGCGCCCATCACATGTTTCAGAGCTGTTCACATCGGACTCGGCGTGGTGCGACCCGCGTCGGACTTCGCGTGTCCGCAGATTGCTGGCGGATCGAGATTGTGTTCGACAAGGCGCGTTGAGAGGTTTCCGTCACGGTAGAATGCCTTCTATCGGACCGCGCCTTTTCGATAGATGCCCGACCGCTTCCCAGCCCAAAGCGGGCCCTATCCGCGTGGAAGTATCGGTACGATCGGCAAAGGAAAGGGGTGCGCGGCGGCGACGCGTCCAGAAAGCTGTCCAAAGGACAGGATCGCGGTGCCATCCCGTCGAACGCCGCCGCTCAGCGTCACTTCGTCGCCATCCTCGAGCCATCCGCGCTGCGTGCCGTCGGGAAGGGCGATATGCGGCTGGCCCGCTTCGGTGAGTTCGAGCAGACAGGCCGCGCTGCTTGGTTCGGGGCCCGATATCGTGCCGGTTCCGATGAGGTCGCCGGCGCGCGTGCTGGCACCGTTGACGGTAAGATGCGCAAGGAGCTGCGCCGGGTCCCAATACATATGCGCGAGGTTGCTTTTTGTTATCCGGACAGGAGCGATGCCGCGCCGCCGCATCTCGGCCGATTGGAGATGGACCTCGAGCTCGATGTCGAAGGTCCACTTCCCCTCGTGCCGAAGATAGTCGGCGGCCGTGGCCTGCGTCTCGGTCTTATGGCCGTAGGGCAGCAACGCCTCGATCGGGATAACCCACGGACCGATTTGCGTCGCGAAGGATTTGGCGGCGAAGGGACCGAGCGGCACGCTCTCCCAACGCTGGAGATCGCGCGCGCTCCAGTCGTTAAGGAGCGTCAGCCCGAAGGCATGCTGCTCGAACGCTTCGGCCGCAACGCGCTCGCCGAGCGCTGAAGCGCGGCTAAGGATGATGCCGATCTCGAGTTCGAAATCGAGCGCGCGGCTCGCGCCCGTCACGACAGTGCCGGCGCTGCGATACTGGCCGTTCGGCCGGCGAATGTCCGCATTGGGGCCGGTGACGGTCCCCGACCGCGCATGATAGCCGAGCGGCATCGCCTTCCAGTTGGAGGGGGCATCCTCGACCGGCTCTCTCCGCATCGCCGCCGCCGAGCGTATCGCGTGATGATAGCTTGCATAAAAGTCGGCGAAATCGGGCGGCGATAGCGGAACGGACATATCGAGCGAGCCGAGCGGGTGGAGATGCGGCTCGATAAGCGTGCGTTCCGCGGCGCCCTCGGCCAAGATCTGCCGGAGGCGCGCGCGAAGCGTGCGGTGAATATCCGCTCCCGCCTCGATCAGGGGCAAAAGGCTGGCCGCCCGCCACGGCCCGCTTGCCGGAATGCCTGGTCCGAGGAGACCAGCCTCCGCGAGCGCTGCAAGATCGAGCGCATGGTCGCCGATGGCCACGAGCAGGCGCGGATCGCCTCCGTCCGGCGCGCCGACGCCGTACGGCAGGCAGGCGAGCGAGAAGCCGCTCGTCTGCGATCCGGGAACCCATGAGGGCGGAGGCGAAATACTCACGCCTTCGCCTCCGCGCTGGGGCCACCGACGAGCGCGCCTGCGGCGTGCGCCGCCGCTATGTCTTCGCGGCTGAGGCCGAGTTCGCCAAACACTTCGGCATTATGCTCGCCCTGAAAGGCGGGCGAACCGAGCGGGTCGAGGCTTTCGGACGCGAATTTCCAGGGGCGGCCGGGAAGGCGGAAGCTGCCGCCGCGGCGGTCGGGGACTTCCTGCACCGCGCCCCAGTAATCGGCCCACTCGCTCTCTCCCAGCTCGCGCAAGCTGCGGATCTCGCCCATCGCGATCTTTGCCTCGTCGAACTGCGCGTCGAGCGCCGCCATGTCGGGAAAGGTCGAGATCCATGTCTGGACGATCGCATGCAATTCATCGAGATTCTGCCGGCGCGCGGCGGCGGTGGCGAAGCGCGGATCTTTTGCAAGATCGGCGCGGCGCATCGCGGCGAGGTAGGAGCGGAAGGTGAGGCTGCCGACGAGGCTGGTCGCCACGGTGAAGCGTTCGCCGCCGGGGCCGGTGAAAAAGGGGCAATCGGTGGCGCCGAGCACGGCGGGCTCGGCGCCGAGATCGATATCGCCAAGATCGACATGCGCGCGCTCGTTCACAGCCATCAGCGTCGCCGCCATCGCGACATCGATATATTCGCCCGCGCCGCTCTCGGCGCGGCGATGGAGCGCGGCGAGGATCGCGATCACCGCCTGGAGCCCCGAATAGACGTCGGCGTGCGAGAGGCTGTCGGTGCGCTGCGCGGTCAGCGCCTCGCCATAGTGACGGAGGCTGTTCGCAGTGAACCCCGCTTCGGCCTGCACCGTGGGCGCGTAGGCCATGCGCGACCGCCAGGGTCCGCCCTGGCCATAGCCGGTGATCGAGGCATAGATGATCCTGGGATTGCGCGCCGCGACCGCTTCATAGTCGAGGCCGAACGAGGCGAGCGCACCGGCGCGGAAATTCTCGACGACGATGTCGGCCTCGTCGCAAAGGCGCAACGCGAGGTCGCGGGCGCCCGGAGCATTGAGATCAATGCTGACATTGCGCTTGCCTGCATTTTGCTGGGCATAATAGCCTGACATGCCGTTCGCCGACGGCATGGCGAAGCGCGTGACGTCGGGACGCGGCGGCTCGACCTTCACCACGCTCGCGCCAAGATCGAGCAATGTCCGCGCGCAGAGCGGCCCCGCGAGCACGCGCGAGAAGTCGACGACCTTGATGCCGGTGAGGGGGCCCGCCATGGTCAGCGCCCCTCGAACCGGGCGAGGCCGGGGCCGTTCTTGCGGAACGAGGCGAGCCCTGTCTTCAGATCGTCCGAGGTCCAGATGGGCTTTTGCAATTCCTCCATCGCATCGTCGGCGGCGAGCACGCCCTCGTTCGCGGCGATATAGGCAAGCTGCTTGGTCGCGGCATGCGCAAGGGTCGGGCCGTTCGCAAATTCCTCGGCGACGGCAAGCGTGGCCTCCTCGAGCGTCTCGTCGGGGACGACGAGGTTGATGAGCCCCCAGCGCTCGAGCGTCGCGGGATCGTAGCGGCGTGCGAGCATCGACATCTCCTTCGCGCGCGCCATGCCCGCGCGCTGGACCTGGCGCTGGACCCCGCCCATCAGCGGGTGGAGGCCGAGCGTCGCCTCGACCGAGCCGATCTTCGCCGACTGGGCGGCGATGATATAGTCGCACGCGAGCGCGAGCTCGAAGCCGCCGCCAAGACAGACGCCATGAACGCTTGCGATGATCGGGATCGGGAGCAGTTCGAACGCGCGCAGAAACTCGACCGTCGGCGAATGGCGCGGGGCGTCGCCTGCGGGCTTTTCGGGGCGCTGCTGCCTCTCGGCCCGCGCATCGAAGAGGTCGAGGTCGGCGCCCGCGGAAAAGTGGCGAAGACCGCTGCGCAGCACGATTGCCCGGCTGCCCGCCTCCTGCGCCGCGGCGAGTTCGGCAAGCAGCACGCGCATCAGCTTGGGTCCGACGAGATTATAGGGCCGATACTGCATGGTCAGCACGGTCAGCGCGCCGCGGACGTCGCGCTCGACGAGCGGGGCCTCCTCGCCCTGCTTTTCCGCGGGCTTGCGCCCGGCTGCTGCGGTCTCGGGCTTTGCCATCGGTTGCTTCCTTCCTCTTCCCTCGCGCCGCCCTCTCCGGGCGGCGTCCAGATAGATGATAATCATAATCCAAAAGATGGCAATGGCCAAAACATGACCGGTCGGTGCGGGGGCTCTCGGCCCGCGACGGTGCTTGACAATTTATAGTATGGTCATAATCTAAATGAAGATATGAAAATGGCGAGGTGAGGATGAGCGATCTACTGGACATGGCGATCGATGCGCATGGGGGCCTCGAACTTTGGCGAGGCCTCAAGCGGATCACGGTCGACAAGACGATCGGGGGGACGCTGTTCCAGCTTAAAGGTCAGGACACGCTCGCCGCCACGCGCTTCGCGATCGATCCGCACCGTCCGCACGCGATCTATACGCCCGAGGAGATCGCCATCCGGGTCGTTTACAATGGCGATGCCGAAGTCTCGGTCGAGACGGGTGCCGGGCGTGTGCTTGAACGGCGGCCCTCACCCCGCGCCGTGTTCGATGGCATGGCGCGCGAATATCCCTGGGATCTCCTCCATCTCGCCTATTTTTGCGGCTATGCGGGATGGAATTATCTCACCACCCCCTTCCTCTTCACCTATCCCGGCTTCGAGACCGAGGAAATCGAACCATGGGAGGAAGAGGGGGAGATCTGGCGCCGGCTCAAAGTGCGGTTCAGTCCGGACATTCCGACGCATTGCCCCGAGCAGATTTTCCACTTCGATGCGAAGGGGCTGCTACGCCGGCTCGATTATCATTCAGAGGTCGTGAACTCGGTCCCGACCGCGCATTATCTTTATGATCATGCCAATTTTTCGGGCCTCGTGATGCCGACGCGGCGCAAGGCGCTTCCCCGGCTACCGGACGGCCGTTCGGCGCCGGGACCGGTCTTCGTCGATCTTGGCTATTCGAACTTCCGTCTCGAATGACATGGAGCCGGACCCTTCGGTCCGGCTCCTGACCGACTGGTTCCAGCCGCCCCGCGTGGGGGAAGGCCGGAGAGGGGCTAGCCGGTCATTCCTGTCACGCGACGGGCGCGCCCACCTCGACAATCGCTTTGCCGAAATTGCGGCCTTCGAGCATGCCGATAAACGCCTCGGGCGCATTGGCAAGACCCTGGGTGACATCCTCCCTGAACTTGACGCGCCCGTCGGCGATCCAGCCGCCGACCTCTTCGAGAAATTGGGAGCGCTGATGCCAGAATTCGCGGACGATGAACCCGCGCATTGTCACGCTGCGGGTCAAAATGGTGCCGAGCGTCGCGGCGAGGAAATGCGGCTTCTCCGCCGCGGCCAGCCCATTATATTGCGCGACGAGTCCGCAAACCGGAACGCGCGCGAACTCGTTGAGGAGCGGGAGCACGGCCTGCCATACCGCGCCGCCGACCAGTTCGAAATAGACGTCGACGCCATCGGGGCAGGCGGTAGCAAGCTCGTCGGCGAAGCGCGGCGAGCGATGATCGATCGCAGCATCGAAGCCAAGCTCGTCGACGAGATAGGCGCATTTCTCCGCGCCGCCGGCAATCCCCACGACCCGGCAGCCCTTGATCTTCGCGATCTGGCCGACGAGCGAGCCGACGGGGCCGGCCCCGGCCGCCACGACGACGGTCTCGCCTTCCTTCGGCTTGCCGATCTCGAGCAGGCCGGCATAGGCGGTAAGCCCGGGCATGCCGAGGACGCCGAGCGCGGTGCTCGGCGGCGCGAAGCGCTCGTCGAGCTTCACGAGGCCGGTCCCGTTCGAGATCGCGTGCGAAACCCAGCCGAGATAGGCCGCGACATGGTCACCCACCGCAAAGTCCGGGTGGCGCGAGGCGATGACGCGCGCGACCGTCTCGCCCTCCATCACGCCGCCGACCGCGGTCGGGGCCGAATAGGATTTACGGTCGTCCATACGGCCGCGCATATAGGGGTCGAGCGACAGATAGCGGGTCGCGAGCAGGACTTCGCCATCCTCGATTTCGGGCAAATCGACGTCTTCGATGCCGAAATTGTTCGGGCGCGGTGCCCCGTTCGGGCGTGCAGCCAGAATTACCCGTTCGCTTTTGATTTTCGTCACTTCATGTCTCCAATGCCGTGAATCCGACGAGGCCGAAGCGCGGCGGATGCCGGCGCCGGGAATCGACGGCTGGAGATTTAGATGATGATCGTCATTATATCAATCGCCCACGGAGCGGCGCTCCCGGTTGGTGGGCGGATGAGGCGTGCGGTCCGTGCGCGCTGCCCCGGTCGGCGCCGGTACGCGACGCCTAGAAACCATTTTTGTCGAGTGACTTAACGGTGGGGTCCGCCATTGCATCGTGGGATCTGGGGATAATTGACACCAGGGCGGCGGTCAGTCCGCCGCGACCGCTATCCCCGTTTGCGCGCGCACCATTTCGAGATCGATGCCGGCGGCGAGTTCCTGCACGCGAAGGCAGCGCTCGCCGCGATCGAGGATGAAGCGGCCATAATCGGAGACGATCGCATCGACCACGGCGGTGCCGGTAAGCGGCAGGCTGCACTGCTCGACGATCTTGGGATTGCCCGCCTTGTCGGCGTGGTTCATCACCACGACGACGCGCTTGACGCCCGCGACAAGGTCCATCGCGCCGCCCATGCCTTTGATCATCTTGCCCGGCACGGTCCAGTTCGCGAGATCGCCGTTGCCCGCGACCTCCATCGCGCCGAGGATCGCAAGATCGATATGACCGCCGCGGATCATCGCGAAACTGTCAGCCGACGAGAAGAAGCTCGACGTCGGAAGTGCGGTGATCGTCTGCTTGCCGGCGTTGACGAGATCGGGATCGACCTCATCATCATAAGGAAAGGGGCCGATGCCGAGCATGCCGTTTTCCGACTGGAGGACGACCTCGATGTCCGACGGCACGAAATTCGCGACGAGAGTCGGGATGCCGATTCCAAGATTGACGTAGAAGCCGTCCTGGAGTTCGAGCGCCGCACGCGCTGCCATGTCTTCACGGGTCCAGGGCATCAGGCGGGCTCCTCTTCGCGCGTTCGGGTGGTCCTGAACTCGATCTTCTTGTCGTAGGCGGGGCCCTCGATGATCCGGTTCACATAAATGCCTGGCGTGTGGACCTGGTCGGGATCGAGGCTGCCGGCGGGAACGATCTCCTCGACCTCGGCGATCGTAACCCGGCCCGCGGTCGCCATATTGGGGTTGAAGTTGCGCGCTGTCTTGCGGAAGACCAGATTGCCCTCGGGATCGGCTTTCCACGCCTTGACGATCGAAAGATCGGCTCGCAGCCAGGTCTCGCGCACATAGAGCGCGCCGTCGAACTCCTCATGCGGCTTGCCCTCGGCGACCACCGTCCCGACCCCGGTCTTGGTGTAGAAGGCGGGAATGCCGGCGCCGCCCGCGCGAATGCGTTCGGCGAGCGTGCCCTGCGGATTGAGTTCGAGCTCGAGCTTTTCCGAAAGATAGAGTTCGGCGAAAAGCTTGTTCTCGCCGATGTAGGACGAGACCATCTTACGGATTTGGCCGTTGTTGAGAAGCGTCCAGAGACCGAAGCCATCGGCGCCGCAATTGTTCGAGATGATCGTGAGATCCTTGACGCCGCTTGCGAGCAGGCCGGCGATCAGATGCTCGGGATTGCCCGAAAGGCCGAAGCCGCCCGACATGATCGTCATGCCGTCGAAAAGGACGCCGGCGAGCGCCGCCTCGGCATCCGGAAATATCTTGCGCTTGGTCATCGATCCCTCTATATGTCCGGTAATCGGACAAAAGAATCAATAATCGGTTTTTTGAAAAAGGTCAATCGCGATGCGTGCGGGCGAGCCGGCAGACCCAAATTTCATGCTTTCGCTCGCGCGGGGCCTCGAAGTGCTGCGCGCCTTCGAACGCCACCCCTCGCTCTCGGTGGCCGAAGCGGCGCGTATCAGCGGACTCAACCGGCCGAGCGCGAGCCGCTGCCTCCATACGCTGGTCAAGCTCGGATATGCGCGCGAGGCAGGCGGGCGCTATATGCTGACGCCGGGCCTCCTGCCGCTCGCTTGCGGTTTCCTCTCCTCCTCGCCGCTCGCGAGCGCGAGCCAGGCCGTCGCCAATGCGCTACGCGACCGCTTGCAGGAAACCGTCTCGGTCGCGACGCTCGATCCCGCGGACATGGGGCGGATCATCTATATCGCGCGAGCCGAACGGAATCAGATCATCGCCGCGCCGCTGATGGTCGGAAGCACGCTTCCGAGCCATTGCACCTCGATGGGGCGGGTGCTGCTCGCCGCGGCGGACGAGCCCGGGCGTGCGGCATGGCTCGCCGCCGCCGCACTGGATCGGCGTACCGAGCGCACGCTCGTCGACAAGCCGGCGCTCGGCGCCGAACTCGCCTGCGTCGCCGAGCAGCGCTGGAGCCTCGTCGAGGAAGAACTCGAGCTTGGCCTTCGCTCGCTTGCGGTGCCGGTGCGCGATCGCAGCGGCGCGACCGTCGCCGCGCTCAATGTCGCGACCTTCTCGGCCGCGCACAGCGCCGAATATCTCATCGACCGGTATCTGCCCGATTTGCGCGCGGCCGCGGGCCAGCTCGAACGGGCGATCTGAACCACCACACCATAGAATCCAGGGAGCCAGTATTTATGGAATTGCGCCGCGTAGCGATCGTCTCGCCCATCCGGACCGCCGTCGGAAAATTCGGCGGCGCGCTCGCGCCGCTCACCGCGGGCGATCTCGGCGCCGCCGTGATCCGCGCGCTTGTCGAGAAAAGCGGCATCGACGCCGAGCGCGTCGACGATGTCGTCTTCGGCCAGGGCTATGCGAGCGGCGAGGCGCCGAGCATCGGCCGCTGGTCCTGGCTTGCCGCGGGACTGCCGCAAACGGTGCCGGGGTTCCAGCTCGATCGGCGCTGCGGCTCGGGCCTCCAGGCGATCATCGAGGCGGCGATGATGGTGCAGACGGGCGCGGCCGATGTCGTCGTCGCGGGCGGTGCCGAAAGCATGTCGAACGTCGAGCATTATTCGACCGCGCTTCGCAAGGGCGCGCGCCTCGGCAGCATCGAGCTTCACGACCGTTTGACCCGCGCGCGGCTGATGTCGCAGCCGACTGAGCGCTATGGCGTGATCTCGGGCATGATCGAGACCGCGGAAAATGTCGCGCGCGACTATGGCATCACGCGCGAGGCGTCGGACGCTTATGCGGTCCGCTCGCACCAGCGCACCGCCGCGGCGTGGGGAGAAGGCCGCTTCGCCGACGAGGTGGTGCCGGTCGCGGTCCCGCAAAAGCGCGGTGATCCCGCGATTTTCGATCATGACGAGGGCTACCGCGCCGATGTCTCGCTCGAAAGCCTCGCTGCCCTCCGTCCGATCGAGGGCGGCGTCGTGACCGCAGGGAATGCGAGTCAGCAGAATGACGCGGCGGCTGCCTGTCTCGTCGTTGCCGAGGACAAGCTCGCCGAACTCGGACTCGAGCCGTCGGGCTGGTTCGCGGGCTGGGCCGCGGCGGGCTGCGACCCCGCGCGCATGGGTGTGGGGCCGGTGCCCGCGGTCGAGCGGCTCTTCGCGCGAACCGGGATTGGCTGGGGCGACATCGACCTCATCGAGCTCAACGAAGCATTTGCGCCGCAGGTGCTGGCGGTGCTGAAGGCCTGGGGCTGGAGCGACGACGATGGTCGCCACGATATGCTCAATGTCAACGGCTCGGGCATATCGCTTGGTCATCCCATCGGCGTGACCGGTGCCCGCATCGCCGCGACGCTGCTTCATGAAATGCGCCGCCGCGAGGTGCGATACGGGCTTGAGACCATGTGCATCGGTGGAGGGCAGGGGCTGGCTGCGATCTTCGAACGGGCTTAGGGCGGCGCGTCCCGCGTTTCCCCCTGTACCTGATAGTTGCCGCAGCGATTTATGGTACGATCGTAGGTCCGGCTAGAAGGGCGGGCGGGGCTGGCGCCATGCCGCGCATGGGGATCGTTTCGGTCTGTTTAGCAAATTGACATGGAGGAGGTGCGCTATATCTCTGTAACAGGAGACAGAGATGAAGGGAAAGCGCACCGATCTTGGAACCACCCAATGCGGGATCGCCAGATCCCTCGGGGTCATCGGTGACTGGTGGTCGCTGCTCATCATCCGCGATGCGTTCATCGGGCTCGAGCATTTCGGGGAATTTCACAGGTCGCTGGGCTTGGCCCGGAACATCCTCTCGACGCGACTGAAAAAGCTGGTGGAGCATGGGATATTTCGGATCGAGCCCGACGAAGACAATGCCTCGAGCCATCGTTATCTCCTCACCGAGCGCGGCAAGGAACTCTACATAGTCATTATGGCGCTCTGCCAGTGGGGCGAGAATGGCTGCTTCGCGCCGGACGAGAAACGATATCTGATGATCGATCGCAAACTGGGAAGGCCGCTCGCGCCTCTTGAACTGCGCGCAGATGACGGCCGAATTCTCGGGCCGGACGATTTTCGGCATGTGAGCCCGCAGGAGTGGGAAGGCCTTGAGCTTGGTCGTTTGGAACCGGAATAAAGCCATTCAAGTTTCCGGGGTTTTTCGGCGAACCTGCTGCTGAGCATCGCGGTGGCGTTCTGTTCCCATCGTCGGGCGATGCGCAGTGTCGTCCTGCCGTTCTTGCGCCCCATGGGAGCGGAGCGCTGCTGATTGCCGGCGATTCTGGCAACACCATATGGTATGGCGAGCTAACCGAGCCCGGAACCCGTTGCTGCCTTTGATCGGTTTGAGCGCGGCGCGCCCGACTAGGCGCGGCGGCGTTTGCGAATGCCCTGCGGCGGACCGGTTACCGCGTCATCCAGATGGGGGATATTATGGGGTTTGGGCGAGCCTGGACCCGGATAGATATGCACGCCGCGCGCGTCGAGCGGATCGCCGCATTCGGAGCAGACAAGAACCGGATCGAACTGCGACCCGCAGCGATCATGGACATGAACGAGCGGCCGCCCGGGTTTGCCGGCCATATGTTCATCGCCCCAGTGCACGATCGACATGATGACCGGATAGAGCTTCAGCCCCTTGGGCGTCAGCCGATATTCATGGCGCAGCGGATCCTGCTGATAGGCGACTTTCGTCAGGATGAAATTGTCGGTCAGCCCGTGGAGGCGCTCGGCAAGGACCCCGCGGCTGATGCCGAGGCGCGATTGGAAATCCTCGAAACGCCGCACCTTCATGAAACACTCGCGCAGGATGAGAATGGTCCAGCGATCGCCGATCACCGACATGGTGCGCGCGAGCGAGCAAATCTCCTGGTCCAGTTCGTTCCACCGCATCGAAATCTCCAGCCACCGTGCCGCCAGCCTGATCGCGCCATCGGGTTCGAATTCGATACTTCTCTATCGCGGCTTACGCCGCGATGGAAGCCTGAAGTTGGTCCGTTAGAATATGGAATGTCCCTTTCGATGAACCAAAAAAGGGACCGGATCATGGCTTGACAGCGGGGTCAGTAAGTTCGAATTTAGAACTTAATTGGAATCGATGATCCGGGAAGGGTATGCAGGCATGGCCGATACGGCAGCAGCGCGGGACGACGACGCGTTCCGGGAAGAGGTGCGCAGCTTCATTCGCGACCATTATCCTCAGGAAATGCGCGTCGCCGCGCCCTATGAGGAACTCGACAAGGAGCAGCAGCTCCTCTGGCACCGCGTCCTCCACAAAAAGGGCTGGTCCGCCCCGCATTGGCCCGCCGAATATGGCGGTGCGGGCTGGTCGATCGCGCAGCAGCATATCTGGGAGCAGGAACTGGCTGCCGCCGATACGCTGCCGCTTCTCGCCTTCAGCCTCACGATGGTGGGACCCGTTATCTACACCTATGGCACCGAGGCGCAAAAGGCGCGCTTCCTGCCGCGCATCCTGTCGGGCGACGACTGGTGGTGCCAGGGCTATTCGGAGCCGGGGGCCGGGTCGGACCTCGCCAATGTCCGCACGAGAGCGGTGCGCGACGGCGACCATTATGTCGTGAACGGCCACAAGACCTGGACGACTCTCGCGCAGCACGCCGACTGGATTTTCGCGCTCGTGCGCACCAACCCCGCGGCGAAGGCGCAGCAGGGCATCTCCTTCCTTCTGATCGATATGGCGTCGCCCGGCGTCTCGGTCCGGCCGATCATCACCCTCGACGGTGCGCACGAGGTCAACGATGTCTTCTTCGACGACGTCCGCGTGCCGGTCGCGAACCGGATCGGCGAGGAAGACAGGGGCTGGACCTATGCCAAGTTCCTGCTCGGCAACGAACGGACGAGCATGGCGAGCACGCCGCGATCGCGCGCGGCGATCGACCTGCTGAAGCGCGTGGCCGCGGCCAATCCGCCCGGCGCGCCGATCCTGCGGCACCCCGATTTCGCCCGCAAGGTTGCACGCGCCGAAATCGCGCTCCGCGCGCTCGAGGCGACCGAGATGGCCGTGCTGAGAGCGGTCGAGCAAGGGCGCGAACCCGGGTTCGAGGCGTCGCTATTCAAGATCCGCGGCACCGAAATCTATCAGGAGATCACCCGCCTCGCGACCGAGGCGGCCGGGGTTTACGGCCTCATCAACCATGCGGACCGCGGCGGCACCCGTCTCCCTCACCCGGGCCCTGAAGGCAGCATCACCGCGATGCAGGAATGGCTGAATGCGCGGAAGAAGACGATCTACGGCGGATCGAACGAGATCCAGCGCAACATCATAGCGAAGCAGGTCCTCGGGCTTTGAGCGGGGACAGGGGAGACGAACATTGAGCGATAAGGAAGACCATGGCCTGCTCCGCGACAGCGTCGCGAAGTTTCTCGGGGCGCGGTACGACATCGAGCGCCGGCGCGAAATCGCCGCGTCGGAGGCCGGATGGTCGCGCGACATCTGGCGCGAGATGGCAGAACTCGGCCTCTTCGCCGCCGCGATCCCGGCCGAGGCGGGCGGTTTCGCCCAAGGCATCGAGGAGGCCCTCGTCGTCATGGAGGAATTTGGCCGCCGCCTCGTGGTCGAGCCTTTTTCCGAGACCGCGATCGTCGCCGGAACGCTGATCGCGAAGCTCGGCACCGCCGCGCAGCGCAGCGACCTTCTGCCCCCGATCATGGCGGGTGACGCGATCTGGGCGCTGGCCCATGAGGAAGGCTATGCGAACGGCGCCGACGATGTCCGCACGGTGGCGATCCCGGAGGGCGAGGAATATCGCATCGACGGAGCAAAGGCCGTTGCCGCCGCGGCGGGGTGGGCGGACCGGCTGCTCGTCTCGGCGCGCATCGGCGCTGCGGGGGACGGAGCGCTCGCGCTTTTCATCGTCGATCCCCAGGCCGCGGGCGTTGGCATCGAACGCTATCGGACCCTCGACGGGCGGGGCGCCGCCGACATATCGCTTTCGGGCGTCCTCGTACCGGCAGGCGCGCTGCTCGGAGCGGGCGGCGACGCGTGCGCGGCGCTCGGCGATGCGGTGGATTTTGCGGTCGCAGCACAATGCGCCGAGGCGCTCGGAATCATGTCGGTGCTCAACGCCGCGACGGTCGAATATGCCAAGGTGCGCCAGCAGTTCGGCCAGCCGATCGGACGTTTCCAGGCGCTGCAGCATCGTCTCGTCGACATGTATGTCGCCGAGAGCGAGGCGCGAGGGATGGCCGCAACGCTGCCGGCGCTGTTCGGCATGGCGAACCGCCGCAGCGCCGCGGTGTCAGCGGCGAAAGTGCAGATCGCAGAGGCCGGCCGGCTGATCGCCGAAGAGGCGATCCAGATCCATGGCGGCATGGGCATGACGCAGGAACTCTCGATCGGCGATTATGCGAAGCGGATGATCGCGCTCACAATGCAGCATGGTGACGTCCGGGCCCATCTCGATCGCTTTGTCGCGCTCGAGATGGAGGCGGCGTGATCGCCGGCTCGAACCGGGATCAATCCCTGTCGGCTGGTCTGCGTCGATAGTGCAAGCGATTTGGCGGGCCGGGGCCGCCGGCTCAGCGCCGGGCCTTGAAGGCTCGCCAGCGCGCCTCGCGTTCCTTCCCGTAAGCGACGCCGGGTTCGGCGCGCAGGTCTTTCCATTCGACGGGGGCGCCGCATGCGGCGCAGGCCGGGCCCAGACCGGCCAGTCCTTCGCAATCGCAATGGATGTATTCGACCGCACGCTCGGCACCGGGCGCCTTGCACCAGCCCTCACCCCAAGCACGCAACGTGAGCAGCACCGCATGAAAGGCCTCGCCTTTCGCGGTCGGGCGATACTCATGGCGGGGCGGACGCTCGCTGTAGAGGCGCCGCTCGACCATGCCGTTCGCCTCGAGCCGTTTCAGCCGGACCGTAAGGATCTGCGGCGTTGCGCCGGTATGCGCCTGGATCTGTTCGAAGCGAAGGTTGCCGAGGAAAATCTCGCGTAGGATCAGCAGGTTCCAGCGGTCGCCCGCGACGCTTTGGGACAGCGTGACCGGGCAGAGGGTATCGGGCGTGTCATGCTCGATCATTTGCGTCTCCGCCTGTGTTCGTCCTGCGCGAAACCGGTAGGATGTGCCGGTGCCGGCGCGAACGCCGGCACCGGATATCGTCAGAATTTCTTGCTGACCGCCAGGATGACGGAGCGGGGAGGCGCATAAAGGCGCAGGCCCAGTCCTTGGAAGCTGATCGAGTGGACCGAATATCTGGCGTTCAGGATATTGTCGCCGGTGAGCGCGATCTTGTACCCGCTGTCGCTTTCCCAGGCGAGATAAGCGCCGAGAACGCCATAGGACCCCTGGTAGCTCCCGGGGTCGTTCGCCGGGTTGTAATAGTAGCTGTCCTGGAAGGCATAATCGGCTCGCGCCGTGACGGTGCCCGATGCCAGCGTCGCTTCGACCTCGACATAGGGGGTGAGCTTCACCTTTGGCGCACGCGGCAGTGCATTGCCGTCGTATGCGAGCGTCGACCCGGCGAAGGTCGGGTTGCTCGTGAACTTGCCATCGAGATAGGCGAAGGTGGTGCCGGCGCGGAACCAGGGCGCGGGCGCCGCCATCGCGTCGAATTCAATCCCCTTGATCTTCGCGTTAGCACTGGCGAGCACGAAATTGAGCGTTTGGCCGAATTCGAACACCTGAAGGTCGCGGTAATCGATATAGAAGGCGTCGACGTTGAAGCGGAACTTATTGTCGAGCCACGAGGTCTTGGCGCCGAGGTTGAAGCTGTCGAGCCGCTCGGGCTTGACGAGGAACGCCGCTTGCGCGGCATTTTGCGCCTGGCTGGTGTAGGTGCCCGACTTGTAGCCGCGATCGTAACTCAGATAGAAGCGCTTGCCGGCCTCGGGCTCGACCGACAGGATCGCGCGCCACGTCGGCTTGGTGAAGCTCGCCTTCGTCTCGAGAGCATAAAGCGAACCCGGGAAGAAGGGGAATCCGAGGCCCTGGCCGGCGGGAGCATTGTGCAACGCCTGCTGGAATACGCGCTTGCGGTCGTGGGTCAGGCGCCCGCCGAGCGTCAATTCCCAGATCGACGCGAAGGGCAGCGTGAACTGCCCGAACAGGGCATAGCTGGTCGAACGGGCGCGCTGGATGCCCGTGTTGTCGCCGCCGAGCCCCACGGGAAACGGAGCGCTGACCACGACGTTGAAGCGCTCGGTCCGATTCACCCGGTCCTCATAATAAAAGAGGCCGCCGACCCATTTGACCGCACTCGAGTCCGGCGAGGAGAAGCGCAGTTCCTGGCTGAACTGGTGCGAGCGATCGTCGATATAATCCTCGGCGAGAAACTGGAACGGCGCCTGGAGGCCGCCGAGATCGGCTGCGATATCGACGACATTGTCGCGGTAGGCGGTTAGCGAACTGATCGTCGCGAAGTCCGCGTCATAGTCGAGCCGGCCCAGCACGCCATAATTGCGCCGCTTCTGATAGGTGCCCGGGACACCTTCGCTCTGCCAGACGCTGGTGCGATCGGCCTGGTCGGCATTCATCGCCGCCAGCACGACCGGAACCGCTACGCGCGAGCGGACGCCGTAGCGCGCATCGCCGCTCAAATCGTCGCGCGAATAGTCGGCGCTGAGCAGCGCGGTCAGCCGGCCGAACTCGCCCTGAAGCTGGGCGCGTCCGCTGTAGCGCTCGCCGCCCTGCAGTTTCTCGCCGGTACGGATATTCCGTGCATAGCCGTCGCTGTGCGAATATTGGCCTGCGATGCGCAGCGCCACGTCTGCGGTGAGCGGCGCGTTGACGACGGCCTTGGCACCATAGGTGCCAAAGCTGCCGTAGGACGCCTCGAGCGAGCCCTCGAAGCGGTCGCGCGGGCGGTTGGCGTAGAAGGCGATGACACCCGCCGACGCGTTGCGGCCATAGAGCGTCCCTTGCGGACCGCGCAGCACCTCGACGCGCTGGACGTCGAGGAACGCGGCCGCGCTCGCACCGCCGCGCCCGATCGAGACTTCGTCCATCGCGATCGTCACCGAGCTTTCGGATGCGGCCGAGTCCGTCTGCGATCCGACGCCGCGGATATAGGTCTGGGGCTCGCCGACATTATATTCGGTCATCGTCACGCCCGGGGTGATCGCAGCGATATCAAGAACATCGGTGATACCGAATTTTTCGATCGATTCGCCGCCGAGCGCGCTGATCGCGACCGTGACGTCCTGCAGGTTTTCCGAGCGGCGCTGAGCGGTGACGACGATGTCGCCGACGCCCGACGCGCTCGCCTCCTCCTGTGGGGGCTCTGCGGCGGGCACCGCGGGATCGCTGTCCTGCGCGACGGCGGGATGGGCTCCGCTAAGCGCGAGCGCCAGGAATACCGGGCGCGACACATCGCCGGCGAAAATCGTTCGCATAATCATTCCCCTGTTTTTAATGGTGAGCCGGGCGGACGCCCGAGACTCGCTGTTGCCTAGATCATGGCCGGGCGGCCTCGATGACGTCGCCGAGGCGGTCCTTGCCGAAGAAAATCTCGTCGCCGACGAAGAAGGTCGGGGCGCCGAAGGCGCCGCGCGCGACCGCGCGTTCGGTGTTAGCGACCAGCTCGGCCTTGATGGCGGGATCCTGGCATTTCGCGGCGATTTCGATCCCGGGCAGGCCGGCGGCATCGAGCGCGGCGACGAACACTTCGGGATCGTCCATCTTGAGGCCCTCGCGCCACATCGCGAGATTGACCGTCTCTTCATAGGCCGGGAAGACGCCGAGATGCTGGGCGGCGACGGCGCCGCGCATCAGGTTCAGCGTATTGACCGGAAAATGGGGGTTCATCCGATAGTCGGCGATCCCGTGCCGGCGGCAATAGCGCTGGAGTTCGAGCTCCTCATAGGCGAGCTTTGCCGCGATGCCGGCAAAGGCGTCGGCGGGCGACCGGTTGCCCGTCGCCTTGAAAATCCCGCCGAGCAGGACCGGGATATGATCGAAGATGACCGGCTCGCTGGCTTCGATCTCGGGAATGACCCGCGTCACGAGATAGGAGTTCGGCGATCCGAAATCGAAGAGATATTCAATATGCGTCGTCGTCATTACCAGATTTCCCCATATGGACGGATTTCCTGCTCGAAGGTCCAGGCGGCCTGCGGCTGGTTGAAAAGATTCCAATAGGCGTCGGCGATCGCGTCCGGCGGCATCAGCCGGTCGGGATCGAGATTGTCGAGCGCTTCGCGGCCTTCGCGCTTCGCGATGATGTCGCGCACGAAGGCGGTATCGACGCCGGCATCGATGATGAGATGCGCGACATGGATCTTCTGCGGCCACAGTTCGCGCGCCATCGACTGCGCGACCGCGCGGAGGCCGAACTTCGCCGCGGCGAAAGCGGCATAGCCTGAACCGCCGCGCAGCCCCGCGGTCGCGCCGGTAAAGAAGATCTTGCCGCGGCCGCGCGGAACCATGATGCGGGCGGCCTCGCGGCCGGTGACGAAGCCCGAAAAACAGGCCATTTCCCAAACCTTGCGGAACACCCTGTCGGTTGTGTCGAGGATCGGAAAATTGACGTTCGCGCCGATGTTGAAAATCACCCCCTCGAGCGGTGCGGCTGCCTCGGCCTCGGCGAGGAAGGCGGTAACATCGTCGGGGATGCGGGCGTCGAGCCCGCGCGCCGCGACCCGTCCGCCCGCCGCTTCGATCTCATCGACGAGCGGTTGCAGCTTGTCGCCGCCGCGGCGGCCGACCTTGACGAGGAAACCCTCGCGTGCAAATCGCTTCGCGATCGCCGCTCCGATATAGTCTCCGGCGCCGATGATCGCGACCGATGCGTTTCTGGCTTTTATTGTCACGCTATTCCTTCCGCTTTTTCTTGCCCTTCGGTGGCGGAACTGCGCGCCCGAAGCTGCTTTTTGTCGACCTTGCCCGTCGCTCCGAGCGGCAGATCCTCCACAAATTCGATGACGTCGGGCATGCACCAGCGGTCGAGCCGCGCCGAGAGATGCGTGCGCATCGCGTCTTCGGACAGACGGGCCGAGGGCCGGGCCTTGATGAACAGGAGCGGCCGTTCGCCCCATTTTTCATGCGCGATCCCGATGACGGCGCAGGACTCGACCTGGGCGTGCGAGGCGGCGGCTTCCTCGATCGCGATCGAGCTGATCCATTCGCCGCCCGACTTGATTACATCCTTGGCGCGGTCGGTGATCTGCATGACCGCGTCGGGATGCACGACCGCAATATCGCCGGTGTCGAACCAGCCGCCGCCGTCGACGGCGGGCGCGTCGGCGCCGAAATAGCCCGAGACGACGCAGGGGCCGCGCACGAGGAGGCGTCCGGGGCTCGCGCCGTCCCAGGGTACCTCGCGCTCGTCCGCGCCGCGCACGCTCATCTCGACCCCGAACATGAAGCGCCCCTGCCGGGCGAAGGCGGCGAGGCGGGCTTCGTCGCCCTCGATACCGGCGGGGACGATGCCGCCGACGGTCCCCGCGGGATTGGTTTCGGTCATCCCCCAGGCGGGTTGCAGCGTCACGTCATATTCGTCGCGAAAGGCGCGGATGAGCGATGTCGGCACGGCCGACCCGGCGACGAGCAGGCGGCGGGTGTGCGTGAGGCGCGCGCCGGTCTCGCGCAGATAGGCAAGAAGCCCGGTCCAGATCGTCGGCACGCCAGCCGCCGTCGTCACCGCTTCGCGCTCCATCAACTCGAAAAGCGATGCTGGGTCGAGCCCGGGGCCGGGCAGGACGAGCCGCTTGCCGAGCATCGGCGCGATATGGCCGAAGCCCCAGCCGTTCGCATGAAAGAGCGGCACGACGGGCATCAACGTCTCGTCGGTGTTGAGTTCGAGGCCGAGGCTGATCAGCATCGCGTTGAGCAGGCAAGACCGATGCGAATAGAGAACACCCTTCGGCGCGCTCGTCGTGCCCGATGTATAGAAGAGCGAACAGGCGCGGCTCTCGGGAAAGCCGCCCCAGCCGGCATCGGGCGCGGCGCGGCCGAGATCGAGAAACTCGTCGAGGCCGAGCGCGTCTAGGCGGTTCGGCGGAACCTCGGCGCGCGGCGCGAGGACGACGAAGGTCTCGACCGATGCGAGATCGGGGGCAAGGGCCTCGGCAAGGTCGACGAAGCCCGGGTCGACGAACAGGATGCGGTCCCCGGCCTGGTTCGCGATCCAGGCCAGTTGGTCGCGCGCGAGGCGCGGATTGAGCGGGTGCGTGACCGCGCCCATTCCGGAGATGGCGTACCAGAGCGCGAGATGATGATCGCAATTGCCCGAGAGCGTCGCCACGCGGTCGCCCGCGCCGATGCCCTGCGAGGCGAGTGCGCGCGACAGGAGTCGCGCCTCTTCGGCGAGCGCGGCATAGCCGGTACGGACGATCGCGCCGCTATGCCGACGCGTCACGACTTCGATATCGGGAAACATGCGCGCGGCATGATCGATGATGCGATCGACCGTCAGCGGCCAATCCTGCATCATCCCGTCGAGCGCTGGCATTGCGGCGCCCATCACCAATCCTCGCCGAACGGGCGGATTTCGGTGCGGAAGGACCAGGCGCTTTTGGGCTGGTGCGCGACATGAAAGGCCTCGTCGGCGATGTCCGCGGGCTGGATGAAGAAATCATCGGGCTTGCCGGCGAAGCGCTCGCGCGTCCAGGGGACGTCGATTACCGCGTCGATGACGAAATAGGCGACATGGATGCCGAGCGGCCAGAGTTCGCGCGCGATCGATTCGGTGAGGATGCGCTGCGCCGCCTTGGTCGGCGCGAACCCGGCAAATCGCGCGCGGCCGCGCTCGGACGACGTATTGCCGGTGACGAGGATCGCGCCGCCTTGCGCCTTCATCCGCTCGGCGCCCCAGCGCGCCATATGATAGAGCGCCATCACGTTGACGTGGAAATTGACCTCGAGCACCGAAGGCTCGACATCGAGGAAGGATCCGATCGCGCCGCCGACCGCATTGTGAATCAGCACCTTGGGATCGCCGCCTTCGGCCGCCGCCCGATCGAGCGCTTGGGCGAGGGCGGCGGGGTCGCCGACATCGCAGCCGATGGCGATCGATCCCGGCAGTTCTTCGGCGAGCGCGTCCAGGCGGTTCGCATCGCGCGCCAGCATCGCGACGCGGTAGCCGCCCGCGTGAAAGCGCCGGGCCAGTGCGGCCCCCGTACCCGGGCCGACGCCGGTGATGATGGCAAGGGGTTTCAATGTATTTGCTCCAGGGCTTGAGAGACAAAATCGAGACGATCGTTTCCGAAGAACATCTCGTCTCCGACGAAAAAGGTCGGCGAACCGAACAGGCCGCGCTTGGCGGCGGCATCGGTCGCCTCCTCGAACGCGCGCGCAAGGTCCGGCGCATCGATGTCGCCGAGCGATGCGGGGTCGATTCCGGCGCCCTTGAGGATCGCGAATATGTCTTCGCGCGTGGCGAGCGGGGCGGGCTCGCGCCAGAGCGCTGCGAAGAGCGCGGCGACGGCGGTATCGGCGGCGCCGATGCGATCGGCCGCGATGGCCGCGCGGGGCAACCTCGTCATGTCGGCCTCGCGCATCGCGGGGTTGGGCTGAAAGGGAATGCCGTAACGCTTCGCCCAGCGCCGCATGTCGCGCTGCACATAGTCCCCCTTGGGCCGGCAGACGACGCTGGTGGGCACATTGCCCACCCGGTCCATGACGCTGAGCACGTCGAACGGGCGGTAGAGGATTTCGGCGTCCAGCGAGGGCAGCTGCGACAAGGCCAGATAGCTGTAGGGGCTGCGAAAATCGAAGTGGAACTCAATGCGTCGCATGGCTTGGCCTCCTCCTTCCGGAACGCCGACTCTCTGGCCGGTTGAGGTGAGTTAGTTCGAAAATAGAACTTGTGCAACGGCAAAAATTCGCAGACATAATGGCTAGGGACGAGAATATCTGTTGTGCCCGGTATGTCACATTCTATAATCGAACTGACATTGAGAGATGGATAGGGAGCAAGGCCAATGCGCACGAGGATTACCGACCTCTTCGAAATTCGTTATCCGATCATCCAGGGGGGTATGCACTATGTCGGCTTCGCCGAACTGGCCGCCGCCGTCGCCAACGCCGGCGGCCTCGGGCTAATCACCGCGCTCACCCAGCCGAGCCCCGCCGCACTCGCCGACGAGATCGCGCGCTGCCGCGAATTGACCGACAAGCCTTTCGGCGTGAACCTGACCTTCCTGCCGTCGGTCACGCCGCCCGACTATCCCGGCTATGTGAAGGCGATTCTCGACGGCGGGATCAAGGCGGTGGAGACGGCGGGCAACAATCCGCAGCAATGGCTGCCCGCGCTGAAGGAGGCCGGAGTCAAGGTCATCCATAAATGCACCTCGGTGCGTCACGCGCTGAAAGCCGAGGCGATCGGGTGCGACGCGGTGAGCGTCGACGGCTTCGAATGCGGCGGGCATCCGGGCGAAGATGACGTGCCGAACATGATCCTGCTGCCACGCGCCGCCGACGAGCTCAAAATTCCCTTCGTTGCCTCGGGGGGAATGGCCGATGCGCGTTCGCTGGTCGCGGCGCTCGCGATGGGCGCGGACGGCATGAACATGGGAACGCGCTTCGTCGCGACGGTCGAGGCGCCGGTGCACCAGAATGTGAAGGATGCGATCGTCGCGGCGAGCGAACTCGACACGCGGCTCGTGATGCGTCCCTTGCGCAACACCGAACGCGTGCTCGCCAACGCCGGGGTCGAACGCCTGCTCGAGAAGGAGCGCGCGCTTGGCGATGCGATCGGCTTTGCCGATATCGCGCCCGAGGTCGCGGGCGTCTATCCCCGCGTCATGCGCGACGGCGACATGGACGCAGGTGCCTGGAGTTGCGGCATGGTCGCGGGGCTCATTCACGACATTCCGACGGTCGGCGAACTCGTCGAGCGGATTATGAGCGAGGCGAGGGACATCATCGCCGGCCGGCTGGCCGGGCTGGTCGAGGAGCCGGCGCGCGCTGCGGCGTAAGCCCGCCCTCCGTTTCGCCGGGATCGCTCGATCCGCTCCTCTCGGGCGATACCGGTTTAAAGCTTCGCGCGGACCGGATGCGGCACGCGGCGTCCCCGGACCGCAACGGATATTTACGCGCCGCGCCAAGCGGGCGATCGAAAGGAAATGATATGGCGGACCATGTAAGGATCACGAAGTCGGACGGCATATTGCAGCTGGTCCTCGATCGCGCGGACAAGAAGAACGCGCTCACCGACGCCATGTATGGCGCACTTGCCGATGCATTCGCGGCAGCCGAGAGCGACCGCGAGGTGCGGGTCATCCTCATCGCCGGCGAAGGCGACATGTACACGGCGGGCAATGATGTGAGCGATTTCGCCAGCGCCGGCGCAAGCGACGCGCCGCGCAACGTTGATCGCTTCCTCCGCGCGATTGCCGGCTGTAGCCTGCCGCTCGTGGCGGCGGTCCAGGGGCGGGCGGTCGGCGTCGGCACGACCATGCTCCTCCACTGCGACTATGTGCTTCTGGCCGAAGGGACGATCCTTACCACGCCTTTCGTCAATCTCGCGCTCGTTCCCGAGGCGGCGTCGAGCCTGCTTCTTCCGCTGCGGATCGGCCACGCACGCGCTTTCGCCGCATTCGCGCTCGGCGAGCCGATCGCCGCGGCGGACGCGCATGCCTGGGGCATCGCCAACCGTGTCGTCGAACCCGCCGCGCTGCGTCCGGCTGCGCTTGAAGTGGCGTCGCGCCTGGCGCGCCAGCCGCGGGCGTCGGTCACCGCAACCAAGGCGCTCATGAAGCGGACGCTTGCGGTAGTCGATCAGATGGACTGCGAAGGCAGGGAATTTGCGGCGCGGCTGGCGAGCCCCGAGGCCAAGGAGGCTTTCGCCGCCTTCGCCGAGCGCCGGGCGCCGGATTTCTCGAAGTTCGACTGACCGGGGCGCGTCGGTACGCGCCGGTGCCACGCTCCTGCATGGGTTTTTGCCTTACGCAGGACATGTAAAATGGCGCAGTGCCGGGCGGCGGAAGTCAGGCCGCCCGCCAAGGGCGGCAGCCGACGCCGATGTCAAAGGCCTGCCGCTTCTGTGACCGGTTCGCGCGCAGGTGCCGCGCGCCGGGGCTCGGCTGGCGTGACCGCTTCGGGCCGCATGGCAGGACGGTCATCGTGTGCCGGCCCGTCGTCGGTCAGTATGTTGAACAGGAGCGGCGCCACGAGCGCGCTGATGATCGCGACCAGTACCATCGCGGCATTGGTCGCGGCATCGAAGACGCCGATCCGCGTCGCGATGTCCGAGGCTGCGACGATGAGGCTCAGGCGAACGCTGAGGAGAAGGCCTGCCGCGATCGCTTTCCGCCAGCCATGCGCGCGCGCGAGCAGCAGGGCGGGAAGCATCTTGTTGGCGAAGGCCACCGCGAGGAATCCCGGAACGAGAAGGAGCGCGGTCGGCGACGCAGCGAGCGCGGCGAGGTCGAACTTGACCCCGACGTTGATGAAGAAGAAGGGGATGATGAAGCCATAACCGATCGCCTCGATCGTCTCGCGCCGGTGACTGCCGCGTGGGATGATCCGGCCGAGCAGGAGCCCGGCGAGGAAAGCGGCGAGAACCAGTTCCGATCCCATGACCTCGGCAAGCCACGCGGCGAGGAAGAGCAACGCGAGGCTCGCACGGACCAGCGGAAGGCTCGTTCGGCTGTCGAGGCGCGCGGCTGGCACGCGCGCGAGGAGAGCCGGCAAAAGCCAGATCGCGGCGGCGGCGAGGCCGACGAGCAGGAAGCTGCCCGATGCGCCCACGGCCCGGCCGCTCACGACGATGCCGGCCAGCGCCGAAATCGCGATCATCGTGACGAAATCGGCGAGAAGTGCGGTCGAAAGGATGGTCTGCCCATATGTGCTATCGGCAAGGCGGCGTTCCTGGATGGCCGGGACGACAACGCCGACCGAGGTGGTCGAAAGAATGACCGCGTAGATCGCAAGGTGCGCGAGGGGCGTATCAGGGCCAAGCAGTATAAGGACGCCAAACCCGGCAAGCGCGACAGTCAGAAGCGACATCGCAAGCGCGAGCGCGAGCGGGCTAGCGCCGCCGCTAGTTCGCTGGCGTCCGAGCAGCATACCGAGATCGATTTCGAGGCCCGCGACCAGCATCAGCACCGCGAAGCCTATCAGCGCGAGCATGTCCATCGTGGGACCAGGGGCGAGCAGCGCAAGCCCGCTTGGACCCATGGCGATGCCGAAGGCGATCTCGAACACGAGCGCTGGGACCAGCGCCTTGGGAATCCATCGGGCGACGATCGCCGCGGCCGCGCTCCCGGCGCAGGCAAGCGCTATCGTCGAGATCATCGGCATGTCATGGCCGCATCGTCGCCGATGCTTTCCGGGAGCAACCCCGAGGCCTTGAGACGCATGATCAGGCGTTCGGCAAGCGCCCGGCGGACCGGTTGATCTTCGCGCATCTTGACCCAGGAATTGATGCTGATCCCGAAGGTGTCCATGACGCATGCCGCGGTTTGCGCGGGCAAATGGCGGCCCATATGCGCGACGAGGCGCCGGTCGAGCCTGCACATCCGGAAACTGCGCGCATCGGGCGCCCGGATGAGAAATTCCGAGAGAGGGTCGCAAGCGGCCCGTGGATGGTCGAAAGCCTTGAGCACAAGATATCCATTCATTGGCGGCAGGGACGTCGTTGGCCTGGAGCTGTCGCTGCCGGCCGAATCCGCGCGGGCTTTCGCGTAAAGCAACGTATTCGGATCGCCTAACCGCCAAATGAATAACCATTATTTGCATGGCGGATATCGCGTGCGCGAGCGAAGGTGCCGGGGCATCGTATTGGAAACGCGCGGCAGGCGGTCTTGCGGCAACCTAAAAATGCGATAATTGAAACCTCGGGACCATGAGGCCGTTCGCAGGGGCGCTGCGGCTGTTTTGCGCCGGGTGGTAATCCGGCCTCGGCACAGGCAGTGCAGGGTCCCCTCCTCGGCAGGGCCTGCACCCGGACAGGATGCGAGAGGGACCTATCCATTCATTCAGGGCTTGGTGAAGAAAGCGGCGGACTTGCCGCAATCGGCGTGGCCGAGCGGCGGAGCGCCGACCGGCACAAGGCCGTCTGCCGTATCGCTTGCGTGCTGCGAGCCGGTGATACGGGCCTCTGGCGCGTGCGCAACATATCCAACGCGGGAATGATGCACGCCGCCGACGTGCCGGTCGCGATCGTCGAAAGACTGGAGATATCGCTCTCCGAGAATGTCGGTCTCGCCGGCGACGTCGTGTGGGCCGAGAAAGGGCGCTGCGGCATTGCCTTTGCGGCTGAAATCGACGCGGCGGCGATCCTTCGTTCGCTGGCCGCCGAACAGCGCGCCGAAGGATATCGCGCGCTTCGCTTGCCCGTCGAAGCCGAGGCGATCATCACCTTGGGGGACGGCGCGCGGGCGATCGACCTTGTCGATATTTCGCATACCGGGGCGGGCTTTCGCTGCGACGTGCCGGTCGAGCCCGGCATCGAACTCGGCCTGCTCCTGCCCGGGGGCGAACTGGGGCGCCAGGCCCTCGTCCGCTGATCGCGAGATTTCCGGGGCGGCCTCTGGTTCAGGCACCCGTTGGGGCACGCTGACCTTGAAAACATCGCGCAGTTTCGGCGCTGATATGGCAGCCAAATTTCCGCATTATGGCGGCCATGGGCAGGCTGTCCGGCCTGGGCGCTGCTTGCTGCCAGGGCGCGGGGGCGCGGCCCTGGATGGGCCGATTGGCTATTGGGGCGGGAAGGCCCTGATAAACATGCTCACCAGATCGGGTATCAAGCCTTCGATATCGCCTTGGTAGGGCGGCTCGTCGGCATGGACCATGCGGAGCGTGGACACGCCCGTGAGCAAGGCGGCCAGCATGAGCACCGGCCGCGACCCCGTTGCCCGCGCGTCGACTTCCTTGAGGGCAATCGCCTCGTCGAGCGAGCGCCGGAATATCTCGAGGATGCGAATGCTCGGATCGAGCGCGTCGGGCGCCGGATAATAGCCGGGGATGGGCCGCCCGATAAGGAGTTGGGCCAGTTCCGGGTTCATGGCCGCCCATCGGTCGACCGCGCTCATCGCGTCCTGGAGCGACGTCATGCCCGGCTGCGACGCCGCGACCGCTATTTCCACCTCATGGAGAACGTCGCTTCCCGCGCGGCGATAGAGGCCGTCATATACGGCGACGAGCGAAGGAAAATATTTGTAGAGCGCAGTGGGCTGGACGCCGAGTTGGCGCGCCACGGTCGTAAGATTGAGCCCGGCGACCCCCTCCTGCCGGATCACGCTGATCGACAGATCGAGTATCTCGTTGATCGTCTCTTGCCTGCGCCGCTCTCGCAGCGGCGTAACACAGGGTTCGCTCACACGGCTGGCTTGCGCTTGGTCCATCTCTCCCCCGACATTGTCGTGCGGGTATTTGCTTATGAGCGGCAAGGTGCGGGTACTTGGTCCGATTGTCAACGATAGAATGGGCGGCCGCGACAAGCGCGCGGCCATGATTTTGCTCTGTCTATGAGCTATTCATCTATGGTTATGATGCATAACTTTGGTTATGATCCCTCACTAATGTGAATATAGATCGCATATATTGTTTTTATATACTTTAGATATTCTGAGTAAGATTCGCAAACATCAGTCAAGAATGTTTGTATTTATCTTTTTTTGTCGAATCATATTCTGCACCGCATCGAGCATTTCGACTCGAGAATTTGGTAGAGAGCGGTGCCCCAATGCGCGTGAAAATATTCCCGGAAAAATGCGTGGCTTCGGGCCAGTGCGTGATGCTTGCTCCCCAGATCTTCGATCAGGATGACGACGGCGTGGTCGTCCTTCTTCGGGACGAGGTCGACGAAGCGGACGAGGCGGGTACCCGCGCGGTGCGGGATTCGGCCCGGGTATGCCCGGCGGCCGCGATCGCGCTCGCCGCGGCGGGCGAGGAGAGCGAGAGCCCGGCGCGGGAGACGCCCGGTGCATAGCATAAGCGCCACCGCCGCGGTCCTCCGCAGCGCCGGAGCGCCTTTCACGCTCGAGCCGCTCGACCTTCCTGCGCCCGGCGCCCACGAGATACTCGTCCGGATCGTCGGCGCCGGCCTGTGTCATACCGATCTCGTGGTCCGGCACCTGCCGCCCGAATGGGCCCCGCTCCCCGCGGTGCTCGGGCATGAAGGGGCGGGCGTCGTCGAGGCCGTCGGCACCGCAGTAACCCGCGTCGCCGTGGGCGATCATGTCGTGCTGACTTATGATTCCTGCGGCTGGTGCGAGAAATGCCATACCGGCCAGCCGTCCTTCTGCGCCGAGTTCAGCGATCGCAACGAACTGGGGCTGCGGCCCGGAACAAATGGCGCGGGCCGCGATGCCGGCGGCGTGGAACTCCAGACGCGCTGGTTCGGCCAATCCTCCTTCGCAACCCACTCGCTCGCAACCGAGCGCAATGTGGTGAAGGTCGACCCGGACCTACCGCTCGAACTTCTGGGCCCGCTCGGCTGCGGGATCCAGACGGGTGCCGGCGCTGTGCTCAACGCGCTCGAGGTTCGCTTCGACAGCAGCCTTGTCGTCTTCGGAACCGGCGCGGTGGGACTGGCGGCGGTCATGGCCGCGCGCGTCGCCGGCGCGCGGACGATCATTGCCGTCGATCTCCACCCCAATCGGCTCGACCTCGCGCAGGATCTCGGCGCGACGCACTGCATCGCGGGGAATGATCCCGACATCGCCGCGCAGATCGTGGCGCTGACCGGGGGCGGGGCGACGCATGCACTCGATACGACGGCTGTGCCATCGGTGATCGCCGCCGCGCTCGGATCGCTGCGGACCCGCGGCAAGCTTGGCCTGGTCGGCGGCGGCGGCGCTCCGCTCGATCTTCCCCAGGAGGCCTTGATGGCCGGCCAGCAGATATCCTTCATCATCGAGGGAAATTCGGTCCCGCACGTCCTGATCCCGCAGCTTATCGAACTCTGGAAGGAGGGCCGTTTTCCCTTCGAACGCCTCGTCTCCTATTATCCGCTCGCCAGGATCAACGAGGCCGAGCGCGACTTCAAATCGGGCGCGGCGATCAAGCCCATTCTCCTCCCCGGCGATGCGGCCGCGGGCCCGCAGGCGGACTGACCCATGGGCCGTCGCAATCATCATGTCATCATCGGCGCCGGCGCCGCGGGGCTCGCGGCGGCCGAGACGCTTCGTCTCGAGGGCTATGGCGGCAAGCTGACCCTGGTCGGGAGCGAGGCGCTCGCGCCCTACGACCGGCCGCCGTTCTCGAAGCAGGTGCTCGCAGGGAAATGGGATGCCGCGCAATGCCTGCTGCGCGGTGCCGATTTTTACCGCGACAACGGCATCGATCTCCAACTCGGGACGAAAGCAGTCGCGCTCGACGTCGCCGGCCGCCGCCTGCTTCTGGACGGCGGCCGCGCGATCGACTTCGATGGCGCGATCATAGCGGCGGGCGTCGAACCGCGCCGGCTCCCGGTCGGCGAGGGACTTGCCGGACTATATCTGCTGCGGACTGCAGAGGATTGCTCGCGGCTGCAGGCGGCGCTCACCGGCCCGCGGCGGGTGATGGTCGTCGGCGCCGGCTTCCTCGGCACCGAGATCGCGGCGGTCCTCGCCGAAGCGGGCCAAGACGTCACGTTGGTCGACCCGCTTCCGACGCCGCTGTTTCGGCAGGTCGGGCCCGTCGTGGGCCGGATCGTGGCGAATCTGCACCGCGCGCATGGCGTCGAGGTCGTAGCGGGCGCGGGGATCTCCGACGTCGAGGGACGCGGCGGGCATGTTACGGCCGCCTTGCTGAGCAATGGCCAGCGGATCGCGACCGACCTTCTCATCATTGCGGTGGGCGCGGCGCCGGCCACCCGGTGGCTTCAATCCTCCTCGCTCGATCTTGCCGACGGCGTGGTCTGCGATGCCTGTCTGGCGGCCGCGCCGGGAGTGTATGCGGCCGGCGATATCGCATCTTGGCCGAACGGGCGATACGGCGGGCGGCGCATGCGCCTCGAGCACCGCGTCAACGCGACCGAGCAGGGCACGGCCGCTGCAAGAAACCTCCTCGGAGCGGCCGTGCCCTTCGCGCCGATCCCTTATTTCTGGTCCGATCAGTATGAGGCGAAGATCCAGGCGCATGGGCTTATCGAGGGGGCGGATGAGGCCGAGCTGATCGAAGGTTCGATCGAGGAGCGCCGTTTCGTGATGGCCTACCGCTCGCAAGGCCGGACGCAGGGTCTCTTGTCGTGGAATTTGCCGCGAAGCCTTCTTCGCCACCGCGCCGCGCTCCTCGCCGGCACTCCGGAATTCGCCGATGCGTAGCCGATGTCATCCGACCTCTACCGGGCGGCGCGTGTCCGGCCGCCGCCGGCAAGCGCCGTCATCACCGAACCAGCCACGGAATGGAAATCCCCAATGACAAGCTCAGACCTTGCCGAGCCGAGCGTGCTCAACACGATCTTTCCCTGGGAGCGCGGCACCTATGACCCGCCCGAAGCCTATTCGTGGCTGCGCGAGAACGAGCCGGTACGGCGCGTCGTCCTTCACGATGGAACGCCGGCCTGGCTGGTGACGCGCTACGACGACGTGCGCCGTATTCTTTCCGATCCGCGCGTCAGCTCGAACCAGATGCTGCCGGGCTTCCCGCAGATCGAACTCGTCCCGCGGCCGAGCGAGGAGGAAAGCACCTTTCTCAACATGGACGCCCCGATGCACACCGTCTTCCGACGCCTGATATCGAAGCATTTCGTGGTGAAGAAGCTCGATGCGATGCGCCCGCGCATCCAGGCCCTCGTCGACGAGCGTATCGACGACATGTTGAAGCGGGGCGAGCCTCTCGATTTCGTCGAGGAGATCGCGCTGCCGGTTCCCTCGACCGTCATCGCCTGGCTGCTCGGCGTGCCGCCTGCCGATCATCCCTTCTTCAATCGCGAGACCGACGCGCTGCTCGCCGCCAGCCTCGGCACGCCGGAGGCGATCGACCGGGCGACCGAGGCCTATGGGAACATCAATGCCTATGTCGACGGGCTGATCACCGCTCGCGAAGCGCTCGACGAACCTGGCGAGGATATTCTCGGCAACCTCGTGCAGGCGAGCCGCGACGGCGTGATCAAGCGGCAGGACGTCCTCAACACAGCGTGGCTCCTGCTCGTCGCCGGCCACGACACGACCGCGAACATGATTAGCCTGGGGATGCTCACGCTTCTCGAACATCCCGAGCAGCTTGCCGAGCTTCGGGCAAGGCCCGATCTCGTTCCGCAGGCGATCGAGGAATTGCTGCGCTATCTCACGATCGTGCATCTCATCGTCCTGCGCATCGCCACCGAGGACATCGAGATAGGGGGCGTGACCATCCCGGCGGGCGAAGGGATCGTGCCGCTCAACTTCTCGGCGAACCGTGACGATGCGCATTATCCCGATGCCGCCGCGCTCGATATCCACCGCGGCGCGCGCGACCATTTCGCCTTCGGCTACGGGATGCACCAGTGCGTCGGCCAGCCGCTTGCACGGATCGAACTGCAGATCGTCTTCGAAACCGTGCTCCGCCGGCTTCCGGATCTGAAGCTTGCCGTCAGCCCTGCCGACATTCCCTTCAAGAGCCACGCGAGCATCAACGGCATCGCGAGCCTGCCGGTGACTGTCTGACGAGTGTGTCGGCCGCGCCGCCGCCGCAAAGATGAATTGGAGGATGCATGATGGAAGAAATGACCACCCTCGTCACACCGCAGATGGAGGCGTCGAAGGGTGTCTGGCATTCGTTCGAGCGGTCCTTTCCGATCGCGGCCAGCGATATTCGCCGGTGGGCGATCGCGGCCTATTGGGGCGCGATGCCGCCGCGCCTGTTCTGGGACGACGATTATGCGCGGACGACGCGCTGGGGCGGGATTGTCGCGCCGGAAGATTTCAATCCCTTCGCCTGGCAGCTGCCCCGCGACCTCACCGAGGAAGAATTGCGCCTCCAGGGCGCCATTCCGGGCGAGGAGACGCGCCAGGGAGACAATATCCTGAACGGCGGGCAGGCCGACATCTTCGGCGCGCGCATGCGTCCGGGCGACGTCATTTCGAGCCGTTCGCGCCTCACGCATTGGGAGGAGCGCGAGGGCCGCAACGGGCTCACCCTATACACCTTCAACGAAACCGAATGGACGAACCAGAACCACGAGCTGGTGAAGTCGCGCGTCCTGACCCTCATCCATTATTAGGAGTTCGCCCGTGACTGCTTTCTTCGAGGACATCGCCGTCGGGGACGAAATCCCGGCTTTCGTGCGAAAGACGACCTTCATGGAATGGAACCGCTTCGCCGCGGTGAACGAGGAATTCGTCTACGTCCATATGGACGACGAGGCGGGCCGCGCCGCGGGCCAGCCGGGCGCATTCGGCATGGGCAATCTGCGCTGGGCCTATATCCTCAATGCGCTACGCGACTGGATGGGGGACGAGGGCGAGATCAGGGAACTGACGATGCAGTTCCGCGCCATCAACCAGAAGGATGACATTCTCACCACCTCGGCGCGGGTCGTCGAAAAGTCCGACGACACCGACGGCGCCGCCCTCGTCCATCTCGCCATCGATGTCGTCAACCAGGACGGCAAGGGCACCTCGCCCGGCCGGGCGCTCGTCGCCGTGCCGTCGCGGACGCGCGCTTCCGCGCGCTCCGGGCAATAGACCAGGAGAGGTCGCAGCAAATGGACGCACTGGGCGATATTCGCGTGATCGAACTGGCGACGGGTGTCGCGGGCCCGATCGTCGGCATGTTTTTCTCGGATTTCGGCGCCGACGTCGTCAAGGTCGAGCTTCCGGGCGGCGACCCCGAGCGCGGCGCGCCGGGTTTTCCGATGTGGAATCGCGGCAAGCGGGGCGTCGTCGTCGATCCCGCATCGCCGGGCGACCTTGCCTGGCTGCGCGAGCAGATCCGCGGCGCCGACATCGTCATCACGCGGGGCGGCGACGAGCTTGCGGCCTTCGGATTCGACGGCATCGCCCTGGTCGAGGAGCAGCCGTGCCTCGTCCTGCTCGAGCTGCCGACCTATCTTGCGGGCCATTGTCCCTGGGCGGGGGGCATTGAGTCCGCGGCGCTCCTTGGCGCTTATGGCGGGCAGTTCGCGCGCCAGTCCTCGGTTTCGGGCGAGCCGGTCGAATCGGTCTATCAGACATTGCTCTATGCCCATGGGCTGTGGGCGTCGGTCTGCGCCGTGTCGGCGCTCGTCGAACGCGAGGCTTCGGGCTTCGGCCAGCGGGTGATCGTATCGGGCATCAACGCCTTGCAGCAGCTCACGATGATCTCGCTGGTCGTCGATCCGAACGCCGACGATCCGGACACGGCGGTGGGCGGGGCGGGGCGGCATCCGACCTATTCGCGCCTCGTCGCCGGCGACGGCAAATGGTTCACCAGCGGCGCGCTCGGTCCCCGGTTCGAAGCGCTGTTCATGGAGGCGATCGGGCTGGGGACGATCGCGGACGATGCGCGGCTTGGCGGCCAGCTTGCGAACATGCTCGCGCCCGAAAATATCGGGTGGGTCCAAAAGGCAGTCGACGAGGCGGTCCGCAAGCAGCCGCGCCAGCATTGGCTCGATCGCCTCGACGCGCTTGGCATACCGGCAGGTCCGATCGATAGCCGCGACGCCTGGCTCGATCATCCGCAGGTCGCCGCCATGGGCATGCGCGTCGAACTCGAGGATCCCGACCGCGGGCCCGTCGTCATGCCCGGCATCCCGATCAATCTGACCGCGACGCCCGGCGCGGTGCGCGGACCCGCGCCGGCGCATGGCGAGCATGATGGCCGTATCGAGCCATGGGATAGCTCGACAACGGGCGGCCCGCACGCGCGCCCCGCGGTGCGGCCGGGACCCCTGTCGGGCTTCCGGATCGTCAACAGCGGGCCTTTTCTGGCGAGCCCCTATGCGGGTTGCCTGCTCTCGGCGCTCGGCGCCGATGTCATCAAGGTCGAGCCGGTGCTCGGCGATCCGTTTCGCAAGGCGGCGTTCGGCGCGAACCGGGGGATGCGGAGCCTCGCGATCGACCTTAAGAACCCCGACAGCATCCAGGCCTTCTACAAGCTTATCGCCAATGCCGATGCCTTCATCGATGGCTTCCGGCCGGGCGTTACCAGGGAGCTGGGGATCGACTATGAGCGGCTGACGGCGATCAACCCCGGGCTCGTCACCATGTCGCTCTCGGCCTTTGGCGAGACGGGCCCGCTCGGCGGCCGCGGCGGGGTCGACATGGTGCTCCAAGGCATGGCGGGCATGATGGCGGCGGAGGGCGGCGACGGCGAACCGATCGTGAACACCATCTCGGTCTGCGATATCAGCACCGCCTCGGTTTCGGCGCTGACGATCTGCCTCGCGCTCTTCCACCGGCTTCGCACCGGCGAGGGGCAGCGCAGCTGGGATACGCTTCTCGGGACCGCGACCTATCTCCAGTCGGCCGAGATCATCCGGTTCGAGGGCCGCGCGCCCGCGGCGACCGGCGGCGCCGACTATCGGGGATCCTGTCCCCATAATCGGATGTACCGCGCGAGCGACGGATGGATCCGGATCGCCGCGCCACCGGGCGATGGCGCGGCACGGATCGCGGCCGCGCTCGGGCTGTCCGAACAGGCGCTAATCGAGGGAGACGCCGCCGCTGCGATCGGCGGCGCGGTCGCCGGGCTGGAGCGGGGCGCGGCCGCGCGCCTCTTCAACGCGGCAGGCGTGCCCGCGGCCGCGGTGCGCAAGGTCACCGAAGTGCTCCGCGACCCGCGCCTCGGCGAAGCCGGCTTCGCCCATGTCTATCCCTCGGATGCCGGCGGCTATATTTCGACCCCCGGACGCATGGCGTCGTTCAGCCGCACCGAAATGCGCTCGGTGCTGAAGCCCCCGGGCATCGGCGAGCATAGCGTCAGAATTCTCGAGGATGCGGGCGTCGAGCCCGACGCGATCGCGCATCTGCTGGCGACCGGCGGGATCGCGGTCGGCGGCCCGATGCCGCAGGTCCTGCCGCATGCCTATCGCTGAATCCGCCCGATCGAGAAGGAAGACCAAGTGACCCAAATCGGAATGACCATCAACGGCCGAACGGTGCAGGCGGATAGCCGTTTCGCGGTGATCGACCCCGCAACTGGCGAACCCTTTGCCGAGGCCCCCGCCGCGAGCGCGCGCCAACTCGACGAGGCGATGGCGAGCGCCGAAAGCGCTTTTGCGGCCTGGCGCCGCGACGAGGCTTTCCGGCGCCGGGCGCTGCGCGACGCAGCGAAGCTGATGCTCGAGATCGCCCCCGCGATCGGGCGCGTGCTCGCCCAGGAGCAGGGCAAGCCGCTTGCCGACACCGGCATCGAATTCGAGGCGGCGGCTGAATGGCTCTCTTACTATGCCGATCTCGAGCTTGCGCCCGAGATCGTCCAGAACGACGCGCTCGCCTTTGCCGAGATCGTCCGCCGTCCCTTGGGCGTGGTGGCCGGGATCACACCCTGGAACTATCCGATTGCGCTCGCCTTCTGGAAGATCGCGCCAGCGCTCCGGGCGGGCAATACGATCGTCCTCAAGCCGTCGCCCTATACGCCGCTGTCGACGTTGATGGTCGGTGAAGCCCTGCAGGCGGTGCTTCCGCCCGGCGTCGTCAACATCATATCGGGACCCGATCCGCTCGGTGCGCAAATGACCGCGCACCGGGTCCCGCGCAAGGTCACGTTCACCGGGTCGACAGCGACGGGCATGAAGGTGATGGCGGCGGCCGCGGCGGATCTCAAGCGGGTGACGCTCGAACTCGGCGGAAACGATCCGGCGATCATCCTCGACGACGTCGATATCGACGCGGTTGCCGACGACCTCTTCTGGGGCGGCTTCTACAACAACGGCCAGGTCTGCGTGGCGATCAAGCGCATCTATGCGCATCAAAGCGTTCACGCCCGGCTTGTCGAAGCGCTCGCCGAGCGCGCGCGGGCGGTCGCGGTCGGCGCCTGGAACGAAGACGGGGCGGTTCTCGGCCCGCTCAACAACAAGGCGCAGTTCGACCGCGTCTCGCTGCTCGTCGCCGAGGCTCTCGCGACGGGCGCACGCGCCGCCGCGGGCGGGGCGGCGGTGGACCGCCCGGGCTATTTCTACCAGCCGACGATCCTCACCGATCTCGACGAGGGCGCGCGCGTCGTGACCGAGGAGCAGTTCGGTCCCGTGCTTCCCGTTCTCCCCTTTTCCGACATCGGCGATGCGCTCGCGCGTGCCAACGCCGGCATGCACGGGCTGACCGCGTCGGTCTGGTCTTCCGACCCGCTACGCGCCGCCGAGGTCGGCCTCGGGATCGAAGCCGGGCAGGTTCAGGTGAACGGCCACGCGATGGGCCTGCAGCCGCACCTCCCGTTCGGCGGCCGCAAATGGAGCGGCGTCGGCGTCGAGAACGGCCCCTGGGGGCTTCATGGCTTCACCGACATCCAGCTTTTGTATGCGCCGCCGCGGGCCGCGGCATGACGATTCGAACCACAAAAAAGCAAAGGGAATATCATGGGAGCACTTGAAGGACGCGTCGCAATTATCACCGGAGCCGGACGCGGCATCGGCGCAGCGATTGCTCGCCGCTATGCGGCGGAGGGAGCGAAGGTCGTGATCAACGATCTGGGCGGCGATACGACGGGCGAGGGCAGCGATGCAGGGCCCGCCACCGTTGTTGCGCAGGAAATCATCGCCGCGGGCGGCGAAGCGATCGCCGACGGCGGCGATATCGCCGACGTCGCGACGGGCGAGAGGCTCGTCAGGCTCGCGGTCGAGACGTTCGGCAAGCTCGACATCGTCGTCAATGTGGCGGGCATCCTGCGCGACCGGATGATCTTCAATCTCGACGAGGCGGACTGGGATGCAGTTATCCGCGTTCATCTTAAAGGGCATTATGCGACGATCAAGCCCGCCGCGGCCTATTGGCGCTCGCTCCGCAATCCCGACGGCGAGTTCCGGATCATCAACTTTACCTCGGCCTCGGGCCTCCACGGGTCGCCGGGCCAGCCCAATTATGCGGCGGCGAAGATGGGCGTCGTCGGCCTGACGATGTCACTCGCGAACGGCCTTGCTCGTTATGGCATCACCGTGAATGCGATCGCGCCCGGCGCGACGACGCGTCTGACTGGCACCGTCGCCGACGACAAGAATGTCGACGGGCCAGCGCGCGCGGACGACCCCTATACGCCCGAGCGGGTCGCGCCGATCGTCGTGTTTCTGGGATCGACCGAATCCGGCTGGATGTCGGGACGAACGATCGGCGCCGCGGGCGACGAGCTCATGCTCTACAATATCCCCGAAATGATCAAGACGATCGACGGTGTCACCGACCTCGATCCCGCCGATCTCGCGGCGAAGGTCGAAAAGGAATTCCGGCCGCTCGCCGACGGGCTCGCGCCGACGGTCTATTTCGATGCCCAGATGTAGCGGCGCCCTGTCGGGGCGGCCAATCCGGGCCGCCCGCCGGCATGCATGACCAAATGACGATGCACGGAGAATATGATGTCCATCGGGCCAATTCCTGAACCCACTCCCGAAACCCTGGCCTTCTGGCAAGGGACGGCGGCGGGCGAGCTTCGCATCCAGCGATGCCGCGCGTGCGAGAATTTCTATTTCTATCCGAGGCCCTTCTGTCCGAAGTGCAACTCGGACGAGGTCGAGTGGCAGCCGGTGTCGGGCAAGGCGCAGCTGGCCTCCTATATCATCAACTATCGGCCCTATGAGGATTTCCAGACCGAGGAACCCCAGATCATCGCGCTGGTGACGCTCGCGGAGGGGCCGCGGATGTGCACCAATATCGTCGGCGTCGCCCCCGATCCCGACCAGCTTCCGCTCGGTCTCGCGCTACAGGTCGCCTTCGAGCCGCGGGGCGAGCAGTTCCTCCCCGTCTTCAAGCCGGCGAGGAGCTGACCTATGGCGATGATGTCACCCAATGGCGGCCATATCGCCATCGTCGGTGCCTCGGAATCCTCGCGGATCGGGGTCGTTCCCGACATGTCGATGATCCAGTTGCACGCCGATGCGGCGCGCCTCGCGCTCGAAGACGCGGGCCTGACGCCGGCCGATGTCGACGGGATAGCCACTGCCGAAACCCAGGTCATCGAGGTCGCCGCGATGCTCGGCATCCGCCCGCGGTGGATGGACGGCACGACGATCGGCGGTTGCAGCTTTCTCGCCCACGTCCGTCATGCCGCCGCGGCCATCGCGACGGGACAGGCCGATGTCGTCCTGATCACCCACGGCGAGTCCGGCCGCTCGTGGGTCGGGATGCCCAATTATTCGATGAACCCGCGCGGCCCCGACGGCCAGTTCGAGCAGCCTTTCGGTGCGATCACCCCCTATTCGCTGTTCACGCTGCCGGCGCTCGCCTTCCTCGAGGCGCGGGGCATGAGCCAGCGCGACCTCGCCGAAGTCGTCGTGGCGCAGCGCGAATGGGCCATCCCGAACGAGCGTGCGCAGCGCCGCAGCGCCGTCACCGTGGACGAGGTGCTCGCGGGTCCCCGCGTCGCTTATCCGTTCACGCGGGACATGTGCTGCGTGGTCACCGACGGTGGCGGCGCGCTGGTGCTGGTCAGCGCCGAGCGGGCTCGCGATCTTCCGAGCCGCGACAGGGCGGTCTACCTGCTCGGCTCGGGCGAGGCCTGCGAGAGCGTGCTCGTGTCGCAAATGGACGATCTCACCTCGTTCGGCTCGTTCCGCCGGGCGAGCGCCGAGGCATTCGCGACCGCCGGGGTCGGCCATGCCGATATCGACCATGCCATGTTCTACGACGCCTTTGCGCATCTCCCGCTCTACATGCTCGAAGATACGGGCTTCGTGAGCTTCGGGGAGTCGGGCGGCTTCTTCGCGGACGGGCACACGCGGCCCGGCGGGCGTCTCCCCGTCAACACGCAGGGCGGCGGCATGTCCTACTCGCATTCCGGGATGTACGGGATGTTCGCCATCCAGGAATCGATGCGGCAACTGCGCGGCGAGGCGGTGGTCCAGGTACCCGGCATCGAGACGAGCTTCGTCCAGGGGGTGGGCGGTCTCTTCTGGTCGGCCGCCTCGCTCATTCTTTCGAACCGACAGCCTTAAGCGAGACGCCATTGATCACATAACGCAAACCGGGCGCGAAGGGGGCAAACTCCTCGAAGGCCCATCATGGGAGAGGGATTATGACGAGATTATTCTATAGCCTGTTGTGCGGTGTCGGCGGCTTCGCCCTCGCGGGCCAGGCGCTGGCGCAGGATGGGGAACCGCGGCCGGCATCCGCGCCCGAGCGAGCGCCGCAGACGGAGGCGAGCGAAGACGACATCGTCGTGACGGCGCTGCGCCGGTCCGAAAATCTCCAGGATGTTCCGGTCTCGGTCTCCGCGCTTGGCGGCGAGGCGCTCGAGAAACAGCGACTGATGCAGGTCAGTGATCTCGCCGGTTCCATTCCCAACCTCCAGGCATCTACCGTGGCGGGCGATGGGCTGGCGATCTTCTCGCTGCGCGGCGTCTCGATGTCCGACTTCAGCTTCAACCAGCAGGGTCCCGTCGCGACCTATTTCGACGAGGTCTACAAGGGCAGCTTTCCGCTCCTCCCGCTCGCGATGTTCGACCTCGAACGCGTCGAGGTGCTGCGCGGACCGCAGGGCACGCTCTACGGCAAGAACACCACAGGAGGCGCGATCAATTTCATCAGCCGCAAGCCCGGCTACGACACCGAGGCTTATCTGAGGATCGGCTATGGCAATTACGACCGTATCGACGCCGAGGGCGCGGTACAGACCGCGCTTGGCGACAAGGCGGCGGCGCGCATCGCCTTCACCTTCGCGCGCGCAGACGGCTGGTTTAAGAATCTGCTTCCGGGCAAGCCCGCGGGAAGCGCGGTACGCCAATATGGCGTTCGTGCGTCGTTCCTCCTCGAGCCGAGCGACGATCTCGATTTCGTCCTGCGGCTTTCGACCAGCCTCCAGAATCCGATCGAATATGGCATTTTGGGGCGTCCCGTGGGAACCGCCGGCATCGGCGGCGGCGTCTATGAAATGTTCGGCGGCGCGAGCTATTTCAGGACCGGGCTCGGGCGCCGCGAAACCGAAAGCGACAATGTCGGGCGGCACCGGCACCGCACCTATGGCGCCTCCTTCACCGGAAACTGGCATGTCTCGGACAGCCTGACGGTCACGTCGGTGAGTTCCTACGATTATGGCAAGCTCTTTGTGCTCGACGAGGGCGACGGCACGCCGCTGCGCGTGCTCGAGGCCGATCTGCGGGGCTCGGGCCGGCAATTCTCGCAGGACTTGCGGTTGTCGAGCGATTCCGACGGCCCGTTCAACTTCATTCTCGGCGCCTATTATAATTATGAGAAACTTCGCAACGCGACGAGCGCGGGCTTCTACAGCGATATCGATGTGAATGGCGATGGCGCGCTCGATGCGGACGATTGCGTGGACAGCGCCTTCGCCGTCTCCTGCATCTACCGCAATCGCTATGCCCAGGTCCGCAAGAGCGCTGCAGTCTACAGCGACGTGAACTATAAATTGTCGGATCAAGTCGTCCTGCGTGGCGGGCTGCGTTACACGCGCGATGTGGGAAATGTGAGAGGCTATTCGGCGCAGATAGAGGGTCCCGACGGCACGCCGATCGTCAACACGATTCCCGGCGACGATCCGTTCGATTTCGGCGCCGCGGCAAGCGCGCGCTTTCGCAAGGGCATCGTGACGGGCAAGGTGGGCATCGATTTCAAGACCGCCGATGACGATCTCCTCTATGCAAGCTTCAGCCGTGGCTACCGGGCGAACGCCTTCAACGCGCAAGCCTATTTTTCGCCGACGGAATTGAATGTCGCCGATCCCGAAACGGTCAATGCCTACGAACTGGGCTTCAAGACCCGCTTCCTCGATCGTGCTGTCACCTTGAACGGCGCGATCTTCTATTACGACTATCGAAGCCAGCAGGCGATCAGCGTGGACTCCACCACGCACACCCAGTCGCTCATCAATATCCCGAAGTCACGGATATTCGGGGGCGAACTGGAACTCGTCGTCCGTCCCGTCGACGGGGTGCGGATCAACGCGGGTCTTGGGCTCCTCAGTACCAAGATACGGGAAGGAACCCTCACGGGTGTATCGCTCGAAGGCAACAGATTGCCGAATGCGCCTAAGGTCGGTCTTTCGGTGGGGCTCGACTGGGACGTAATCGAGACCCGTAACGGCAAGCTGAGCTGGGGGGTGAACGGCAGCTACACCTCGAAGCAATATTTCGATCTGTTCAACACCGATCGTACCGCCCAGAAGGGCTATGTCCTCGTCAACAGCAACCTTACCTACCGCTTCGCCGACGATCGCTATGGCATCGGTATCTGGGCCAAGAATATCTTCGACAAATATTATGCGCGATATACGCTCGACCTGTCGGGGGCCGGCTTCGACTATGTTCATCTCGGCGATCCGCGCACCTACGGTGTCTCGCTCGACGCCAAATTCTGATGCGCCGCGATGGCCGGGTGAGCAGGGCACGGTCATCGCGGACCGACCGTTCTCGCCCGGAGCGGCATTCGGGGGGAAGCTCCTGCTCCCGGACATATCCGGATCGCGAGACGGGCGGCGCGGGGACATGTCTCGGGGCAATCCCGGCGACATCGATCGCCACGCCGATTGCGGGTTTGAACATGACGAAGACCACAGAGGCGATGCCGTCCGGGTCAGAAATTTTTCCGGAGCGTCATGAACGCGGAGCGCGGTGAGGTCGGGGCAACCAGCGCGCCGGCCAGATATTGATAGGGCTCGAAGCGCTCGGCGCCCAGGAGGTTGCTGACCGAGAGGCCTATCGAAACCGGGCCGAAATTATGGAAAAGCTGGGCGTCGACCAATGCGAGTCCCTTGACCGAGACGCTGTTCGGCAGCGCCAGTTCGCGGCGAGATACCGCGGTCACGCCGGCTCCGACCTCGAAGCTGCGAAGCGACCCGCTGCGAAAGCGGTAACGGACCGCGAGCCGCCCCGCATGTTTCGGAACGTCGCGCAGCCGGTCTCCGACCGGCAGTCTTTCGTCTCTTGTGACCTTTGCGTCGGTAAGGGCATAGTTGACGAGGAGCGAGAAGGAGGGAGCGGGCTCATAGACGAGATCCAGTTCGGCCCCCCGGGCGCGCTCCTCGCCCGTCTGGAGATAGGAGAAAGGCGCGGCGGGGTGGGCCGTCAGCTTGTTTTGCCGCGTCACTCGGTAAAGTGACAGGGTCCCGGTCAGCCCTTTCAGCGGCGCGGCCAGCTTCAACCCCGCCTCCCACGCCTGCGATGTCTCGGGCTTCGGCCTGATGCCGAGAAAGCCGCCCGCCACGACGCCTTTGAACCCTTCGGAGTAGCCGGCGAAGAGCGACATCCCGTCGGCGATCCGGTAGGTTGCGCCGATCCGCGGGGTGACCTTGTCGTGCCTTGTCACGGTCAGCGACCCCGCGACGCCGCTGCGAAGCGCGAGGCGTGTCCAGCGTATGCCGAGCGTGAGATCGAGACGGGGGCCGATCGCGATCTGGTCCTGCCCGAAAAGCGCGATGCTTCTCAGCCGATCGGTCTGGCCGAGCGCCGAGGAGCGCAGCACGCCGAAAGGTCGCGCCGGCAGGGGGCGGCTATAATCGACGACGCCCCAGCTTTCGTCGAGGGTCAGCGCGGCGTGATAGCGCGTCGTGTCATAGTCGATCCCGGCGAGCAGCACCTGCCGCAGAGCGCCGTCGCCGAGCCGCCCGGTGATCGTTCCGGTGACAAAGGTCTTGCGGCTGATAGAGGCGAGATTGGCGGCCCCGAAATTATAAAGCGTTCCGCCGATCCGCCCGTAAGGGAAGGTCCCCCATTCATCCAGCCTGCTTACCGTGCGGTTTGCCGACAGGCTGGCATCGACGCGGTCGCCGAACCGGTGCGTGAGCGTTGCGGTTGCCGCTTCGTTTTGGGCCTTTGCGCGCGGCGCGTCGCGCGCACCGGCGAAGACCTGGCGGTCGATCGGCAGCGCGGGCGCTGCAAGTTCGACCGGAAGACCCGCATATTCCGCCTGCTCCAGCCTGTTATAGCGTCCGCGCACGACAAGCCGCGTATCGGGACCGAGGTCGATGGCGAGCGTCGGAAAGATCGCGAGACGATCGCTCGTGACGAAATCAATCGAACTGCCGGCCGATGCGATCATGCCAGCTAGCCGGAAGCCGCCGCGATCGCCGAGCGGCAAGTTGACGTCCGCCTCGGCGCCGCGCGTATCGAAGCGTCCGGCGCGGACCGCGAAGCCCAGCGCGAACCGGCCCAGCGGCTCGGACGATATGAGGTTGATCAGCCCCGCAAGCGGCGCGCCGCTTCCTCCGCCATAGAGCGTTGCCGCCGGCCCCTTGGCGATCTCGATGCGCGCGACATTGACGAGCGTCGCCGGGTCGCCGATCCCGGCCGGGTTCTGATAGGTCGGCATTCCGTCGATGTAATAGTTCACGGCAAAGCCGCGGATGAGCGCCGGTTGCACCGCCATTCGGGACTGGCTCGTCTGCGTGACGCCCGACACGTTGACGAGGGCCGCGCTCAGATTTTGAAGATCCTGTTCCTCGATCAATCGGCGGGTCAATATCTGGATCGATTGCGGGATCTTCTCGACGGGTGTCGGCGTTCGAGTGGTCGTCGTCGCGGCGGGCGCGCCATATCCCGGCCGCTCGCCGGTCACGACGATATCGGGAGTCCAGCTCAGCTCCGGCGCCGGATCCCGAGCGATCGCAGGCGGCGCGGCGAGAAGGGTTCCGGCAAGCGGAACGAAGGAAATGCGCATGGGCTTGGCCTCGTGTTTGCTTTGGATACCGGCGGATCAGGCGACGATCCGCCGAAGCTTTTCGAGCGCGACCTTGTCGCCTTCGTGATAATCGATCGTCGTCACGAAGCGGCCGTCGCGGTCCATCAGATAGACAGCGGCGCTATGGTCGACGGTGTAGTCGCCGCCTTCGAGCGGCACCTTCTTCACATAGACGCCATAGGCCTTCTGGATGGCGGCGAGCTGCGAAGCCGTTCCCGTGAGCCCGTGGACCGGCGTCCTGAAAAGCGAGATATAGCGGCCGATGTCGGCCGGCCGGTCGTGTCCGGGATCGACCGAAACGAAGACGATATCGAATTTCATGCCGTCCTTGCCGAGATCGCGGCGAAGCTGCGCCATGCGCGCGAGGGTGGTCGGACAAACCTCGGGGCAGCGCGTGAAGCCGAAGAAGATCGCGAACGGCCGGCCCGCGAAGCTTTTCTCGGTGACGGTCCTGCCGTCGGAGCCGGTCAAGGTGAACGGACCGCCGATGCCCGCGCCCGCCGACGGGGCCGCGCGCTTGCCGCCGCCCGACTTCGCCGTGATCGCGAGCGACAGGCAGGCCGCGGCGGCGATCGCGACGAGGATCCAGAGGATAGGGCGGGCTTTCGCCATCGGCGGGCGGGCGGCGGGATCAATGCCGGTCATGACGCGCCTCCCCGGGACCTGCCGAACCCACCGGAACGACCCGGAAATCAACCTCGACCGCTCCTTGCAGCTGGAAGCGCAGCGTTACGGGGAAGCTCTGGCCGGGGGTGAGCGGGCGCTTCAGCCCGACGAACATGATATGGAGTCCACCAGGCTTGAGTTCGACCGTCTTGCCGACGGGAATGGCAATGCCGCGACCGACCGGCCGCATCCGCATGACGCCCTCATCAACCGACATGGTGTGAAGCTGAACTTCGCGTGAGATCGGCGAATTTGCTGCGACGAGGCGGTCGCCCGCCCCGCCCCGATTGGTGATCGTCACAAAGCCGCCGCCGACCGTCTGGCCGGGCGCGGTCTGGCGTGACCAGCCGCGCTCGATGGAAAGCGAGCCGGCGTGCGGGCTCCTGGCGAAAAGCGGCGTCGCGGCTGCGGCGAGCAGGGCCGCGGCGGCTGCGCATCTGGCAAGGTTCATCAAATGGTCTCCGGAAAGGAAATGGCGGAAGGAAGGGGGCTGCGGCGGGTGCGGCCCGGCTTTCGGCGACGGCGACGCCGGCCTGCGCAACGAGGCCGAGGCCGATCGCCGCCCAGCATCGGCGGCGAAAGCGGCGCAGCGCGCCGCGGCGGGGCGGATGGCAGGAGAGCGGGCCATCGGCGGCGTCTTGGCGTTCGGGCTCTGGGGACGGCTGGCGATTTGCGGACGGCACCCGCGCCCGGCGGCGCAGCATGGCAGCCCGGTGCCGCTCGTCGGAGCGGTCCGCTATCTCGATCATTATTTTGAAACTCCGGCAACGCCGCCCGCGCCCCGGGGGCGCGGGCGGCTCGTTCGATTGTCGCTTTAGGGCGTCAGACTGCGGCCGGCGGTCCGCGCAGCGGCGGACGAAGATGCGCTTCGCGGCGAAGAGGCAGATCAGCGGTTGCCGAAAGGCCACGCACGAGAAGGATGGCGATCGCCTCGATCGGGATCGCGGGATCGCTCGCCATGCCGGCGCCATGTGTCAGCGCGCTGAACAGGCAGGACGCTTTGCCTGGCTGGTCGCCGCTTTGCTTGTGGCCTTCCTCGCCGAAAGGGATGATGATCGTTTGCGTGACGGGTCCCGAGGGATCGGAGCAGACGATGACGTCGAAGCTGCGCGCACCATTGCGGCCGGGCATATAGCCCGGCGGAACCAGCGCCTTCGACAGCAAGGCCAGCGCGACCAGCCACATGGCAAGCGCGCGGCGGCGATGGAAGAAGGTCCGCATCCGGTCCATGGAGGCTGGCCATAGGCTGCACTGCGGCGATTGTCATTAGCTGCCGGATGGACAAAATGTCCCATCGGCAGTCCAGGCTTGCCAGCCCCGAGGCCTGCCTTGCAGGCTGGTGAGGGGTGCAGGGTCGATCAGGTCCGAAAAGCGATGCCGCAAGGACGTCGCTTCAATCGGCGCCGCCGAAGGTCAGGCCGACGACGTCGGCTATCAGCGCCTCGTCCCAGCCGATGCGCCGGTCGAGGATCAGCATCGCGGCTCCATGCACCAGGGCCCAGGCGTGGAGCGCTGCGCTGTCGGCCTGGTCCTCGAAATGGGGCAGCGATTGCGCGATGCCGGCGCGCAGGAGATTATAGGCGACCTCGGCTCCGTCGCCGCCTTGCTCGCGGGAACGCAGGCCCTTTCCCCGGGTGAAGCTCAACCGAAACAATTCGGGATCGTCATGGGCGAAGCGGATATAGGCGATGCCGGCGGCAAGAAAGCTCGCGCGGCCGCCGCCTGCTTTGACCCATGCCTGCGCCTGCTGCGCGCCGAGGCGGCGCAGTCCCTCGTCGGCCAGCGCGTCGAGCAGGGCTTCCTTGTCGGGGAAATAGCGATAGAGGGCAGTCGCGCTGACCCCGACATCGCGCGAGAGTGCCCGGAGGCCAATCGTGACGCCGTTCCGTTTGGCAAGTCGCTTGAGGCCCGCCGCGATCACGGCGGCCCTGAGGTCGCCATGATGGTAGGCCCCGCCGCTCCGGACGCGCCTGCCTGCCATATAGGTACCGGATTGCCCGGCCTTCGCGTTTGGCCCGATCTGTAAGCGTTCGCGGCTCGCTGCCTCCTTTTTCGAGCTCAAGGGTGCGGCCCGCGCCCCGGACGCGGCGGGTTCAACTGGAAGTTGCCCAGATCGAGCCTGATGATCAGCCGGTCGCGGAGCACGTCATATGTCTTGTTGCAGAGATAGGCCCGGCGCTTCGAGGCGATCCTGATGCCGTCGACATCGACGATATCCAGCGCATAATTAGCGATCCTCGATCCATCGGCAATGTCGAGCGTATAATCCTGTCGCCGCAGGAGTCCGTCCGCGCCGAAATAAAATTCCTGTGCGCGGCTATGGGTGGCGATGCCTTCGGGCATGACGGCCCGGAGCCCGCGCCACGTTTCGCCATTCTCCTCGATCGGATCGATGTCCCACAACTGGACGCCCGGCAGCGCGAGCGAGAAGGGCGCCGTGAGATAGCTCCACATCGCATAGGAGGCGAAATACATGCCGTGGAGGGGATCCCATGGCGTATCGAGATCATGGCCCGCGAACGCCGCGCGGGGGTCGGTGCGCTCGGCTAGCACGTCTCCCTCACCGGTCTCCATCACCGTCCGGTTCGCGCTGGAAATCACAATGCGATCATTGCTTCCCACTGGCGCGATGCGGCATTCCTGCACGCCCGTCTCCGCGACGATCCAGAGCGGCCCGAGCGACTGAACAACCTTCCGGTCGAGAAGTTCGCCGCCGCTATCGGATTCGACGCCGATCGCGGCAACGGATCGCCAACGCTCGAAGCCGCCATGGGCGTCGATGGCATCCGACAATATTCTGTTCATCTCCGGCTCCTGCATTGGATTGAGGCGACGTGGCGCGCGGCCTTGAAGCGGCGGGATTTCAAGCGCCGCGGCTGCCGGAACGCCGCCCGGCTTGGCGCTCGATCGTCCATGCCCGGCTAGAAGGTCTCGGCCCACGGGCGCAGATCGATCTCCTGCGTCCAGGCGCTTCGTTGCGGCCGGTGGACGAGAAAGGCGCTGTCGGCGATTGCTTCGGGCCGAAGGAGGCCATCTTCGCCGCGTTCCTCGAGCAAATGGGGGAGGGCACCCAGCAGCCGGTCGCCGTGAATGCCGCCGTCGATGACGAGATGCGCGACATGGACGCCCTTCGGGCCGATCTCGCGAGCGAGACTTTGCGACAGGGCGCGCACGCCGGCCTTGGCGCTCGCAAAAGCACCGAACAGCGCCTTTCCGCGGATCGACCCCGTGGCGCCGGTAAAGAGAATGGTGCCGGCACCACGCGGAACCATGCGCCGGGCGGCTTCGCGCCCGGTCAGGAAGGCGCCGAGCGTATGCTCGCGCCACAATTGTTCGAAATGGGCAACTTCCAGATCGAGGAAGGAATCGCGGCGGTTGGTGCCGGCATTGTGCACCGCGACCGCGAGAGGTGCCCACGCTTCGGCGGCCGCGGCAAATGTCGCGGCGTCCTCCTCTTGGCTCGCGTCGCCTACGAGAGCTCGTGCCTGCCCGCCATCGGCCTGGATTTCAGCGGCCGAGGCCTCGACCTTTTCTGCTGAACGACCGGCGAGGACGACGCGGTAGCCGGCCTTGGCGAAGCGCCGGCCATAAGCGGCGCCGAGCCCCGCGCTTGCGCCAACACCGACGATCAAGGCGCTCTTCTGCAAATCCTTCATGATCTTCTCCAGTATGGTTCCTCGACGAACTTTGCTCAGCCGTCCGGCGAGAGCGGCTATCTGTCTCAGTTTAATTTTGAAACTTTCCGAGGAATAGGCCCGGTGCGCGGGCTTTGGCAAGCCAGCTCCGGGGCGCTTCGGGTCCGCCCGTTCAGATAAGCGTCAAAGGAGAAACTTATAGTAGACGACTGTAATATAAAGATAATATGACATTCGTCATTCAAAGAGACTCGCGGAAGCTAAGAACAAGAAATTTATGCTATTTTCGCCCGTGGAATCTCTTTCCTTGCTCGCGCTGAGCCGGCTCGCTAGCAGATGCGCGTCGACCGGATTCGTCCTGTCGGGGCAGGTTTTCTGGCACTTCTCACGCTCCTGCCGATCCGGGGCCAAAAGCCGCGGATCCGCTACTTGCGGCGGCACCTCGATGACCGTGACTTCCGAGCTTCGGTCATGCGACGTGCCGCCGCCTTCTAACCAGATAGGAGAATTGCGCTGCGGTGCGCGGTTTCGGCACGCGTGCCGCCGCGGCGTGCCCCAATTCGAATGGGGGCGGCATCCGGATATCCTCGCGAGATGCCGCAGTGCGCCGGACCGGGTTCGACGCGAGCGATTGTCGCGTCCGGCTTTCCGGCTTGCCGCGTGAAGGGGGAAGGGAAAGTCGCGAGGTCGCTCGGGCCGTGCAGAAATTCTATGGGGTCGCTCGGGCTCGGTCCCGCCTCCACGCGGAAGCGGCAGTGTCGGCCAATCTTGCTCCGCCTCTCTTGGGGCGCGTCTTTCGCATGGGCGGGATTTGCCCGGCACTATCCCGGGAACCAAATGCGCCGAGGCGGATTCGACCCTTTGTGACGGCGATCGGCGCCGTGCTCGCCGACAACCGGAGGGATTGTCTTGCCAGCAAAGCTTATATGCCTTCTCCCGCTCCTTGCCTGCGCGGCAGCATGCTCGGAAGATGGTCTCACTCAGGCCGGGTCCGCGATGGAGCCGGGCGATCTCGCGATCCGCGACGAATTGCCGGGTGAAGAGGTGCGGGGGGCGGGTGCGGACGACGAGATCGGCTCGCCGGAGCCTGCGGAGATCGATTGATAGGTCCCGCCGGCTCACGCCGGCGGGATATGCTGTCAGCCGTTCAAGCGATCTTTAACCGCTTTCGCGGGGCTGAAGCCCAGCTTTTTGGAGGCCTGATCTGGATCGTTTCGCCAGTCGACGGGTTGCGGCCCTCGCGCGCGGGCGCTGCCTTCACCTTGAACTTGCCGAAGCCGCTGACCAAGTCCTAGCCGCCGCTATCGCTCGTGAACCGGTCGCCTAGCCGCGATCGTCAGTGTGCGTACGCCGTACGACATAGAGCCCCTGGGGCGCCGCGACGAGATTGAGGGACCCATATTCGAAGATAGCGACGTCGGCGGTTCCGGTCGCTTCGTGTGCCTTGCCGACGGTGACGACATGCATCCCGGCCGCGCTCGCGGCCACGATGCCGGCCGGCGAATCTTCCCAGGCGAGGCAATCGCCGGGCGCGACCCCGAGCCTCGCCGCCGCCGCGAGGAAACCGTCGGGCGCGGGCTTGCCATTCGCGACATCCTCGGCGCCGATGACGAGCGGCGGCATGGGCAGCCCCGCCGCCGCGATGCGGGCATAGGCAAGCGCGCGCGGCGCCGAGGTGACGACGGCCCAGCGTTCGGCGGGGAGGCGGGCGAGGAAGGCGGCCGCGCCGGGAATTTCGACGATCCCGTCGACTTCCCCTATTTCCGCCTCGGTAATCGCTTCGGCCTCGCGGCGCGGATCGACGCCCGCCGGCGCGAAGCGCAGTACGGTGTCATGGGCCCTGACGCCGTGCACGACTGCCAATATCGCGCCGGCGTCGAGACCGTGCCGTTCCGCCCAGCCTGTCCAGATCCGGTTCGCGACCGCGATGCTGTCGAGGATGGTCCCGTCCATGTCGAAGAGGAAGGCCGAGAAACTGCGCCCGTAAATCGTCTCGTCGTTCATGGCCGCCCTTATGCCCGCTTCCGGATAATCGCTTCAAGCGAAATAGCGGCGATCAGCGGGTGGGTTCGCGGCGAAGGGGCGGGCGCCGCGGCCCCGCCCGATCGCCCGCGGTTACCGGAAGCGCTCGCCGACGAGGTCCTCGCTCCGCGCCCAGAGCGCCTTTGCGCTATCGGGGTCGAGCGCATAGGGACGCACGCCGGGCCGGATGCCGTCGCGATCGTCGATTTCTCCGACCTGGCAATCCTCGCAATAGCGACCGCCGATCGCATCCGCCTCGGCGACGGCCGCGGCCCAGACCGATGTCGCGGCGCCTTGCTCGATCGATTTCTGTTCGAACGGCGCTTCTCCCGAGGCTTTGGCGGCCGCCGTGATCTGCTCGAACAGGGCTGCCATCTGCTCGGGGGGAACGTCGCGGCCAAGATCGGTGGCGATGGCGCCCGGATGCACCGCCGCCGCACGGATAGCGCGCGCCTTGTGGCGCCGGTCGAATTCGACCGCGAAGAGGATATTGGCGGTCTTCGAGCGGCCATAGGCGACCCAGGGATCATAGGGCTGGGCCTCGAAATTGGGATCGGCAAGATCGACGTCGGCAAAGCGGTGCCCGCCCGATGCGACGATGACGAGCCGTCCGCCGTCGCGGATCAGCGGCGCGATGCGGTTCACCAGGGTGAAATGGCCGAGATGATTGGTCCCGAACTGGGTTTCGAAACCATCGGCGGTCCGCCCGAGCACCGGCGACATGACACCAGCATTGGCGATCACGATGTCGAGGGGGCGGCCGTCGGCGACGAGCGCATCGGCGGCGGCCCGGACGCTGGCGAGCGAGGCAAGGTCGAGTTGGATCAACGCGAAGCTGCTCCCGATTGCAGCTGCGGCCGCCCGCACGGCGGCGGTCGCGCCTTCGGCTTTGGCGAGATTGCGCGCGGCGCCCACGACATCGGCACCGCGCGCGGCGAGCGCCCGCGCGGTCTCGACGCCGAGTCCGGCCGAGACGCCGGTGACGAGGATACGCTTGCCGCGAAGATCGACGCCGGCGAGCACCTCGTCGGTGGTGGATCTGGAATCGAAGCGGGACATGGGATGAACTCCTGAAAAGGGGGTGGGGGGAGGGAGGGGGCTTGCCACAGATAGCGGCGCGGCCACGAAAACCGCTGCCCGATCATGGCGTATCCTTGCCTATTGCCATCAATCGATCTTCAAATTCCCGATCGAAGCTTGCGCCAGGAGCCGCCACGGCCGATGGGAAGCCGATGGCCGATATTCTCGATCCGATGCGGCGAAGGGCGCTGCGTCACGCAAATCGCGAGGGTTTTGAAACCGCGATCCCGCGGCTCATGCTGGCGGCGCGAAGCTTGCCCGACAGCGGGATGGCCAGCGTCTATGAACCCGTGGCCTGCCTGATCCTGCAGGGCGCCAAGCAGGTGGAGATCGGCGACCGGGTGCTGCGATACGATCATGCGAGCTATTTCGTCGCCTCGCTCGACTTGCCCGCGATCAGCCATGTCATCGAGGCGTCTCCCGCCAGGCCCTATATCGCGGTGGCGTTGACGCTCGACCGCGCTGTGATCGCAGATCTCATTGCGGCGATGCCGGCGGCGTCGATCGGCGCGGCGGCGGGCGGGCACCAGGGGCCGGGCTTCGCCGTCAGCGCGGTGACGCGCCAGCTGATCGAGGCCTGGTCGGGCTTGCTTGCGCTGCTCGATCAGCCCGACGATATCGCGATGCTGGCGCCGCTTCGCGAGCGCGAGATTCTCTATCGCCTGTTGCAAGGGCCGCTCGGGGCGCAGCTCTGCCAAATCGCGCAGGAAGACAGCCGTCTCGCACAGATACGCCGTGCGATCGGCTGGATGCGCGGCCATTATGGCGAGATGCTGCGCATCGAAACGCTCGCCGAGATCGCCGGAATGAGCGAGGCTTCGTTCCACCGCCACTTCAAGGCGGCGACCGCGATGAGCCCGCTGCAATATCAAAAGTCGCTACGCCTGCAGGCCGCGCGGCGCTTGCTTGCGACGGGATCGGAAGCGAACCGCGCGGCTTTTGCCGTGGGATATGAAAGCGCCTCGCAGTTCAGCCGCGAATATCGCCGGGCGTTCGGCATCCCGCCGTCGCGCGATGCCGAACGATTGCGCGGGATGACGCTGCTCGCGGTCGGCGCGGCCTAGCGGGCGCTTGCCGCCGCGGTCGCGGCGCCGGCCCTGCCGACCCTCGGCCGTCAGCCCTTCGCCTGCTCGCCGAAAAGCCGCGTCGCCGCCTCCCGCGCCAGATCGGCGGTTCTCTGCCCGATCCGCGCGAGATCGTCCCCCGCCAATTGCCCGTCGAACAGGATGCTGGTGATGCAGTACCGGACGATCTCCTGCCGGTCGGCGATGGCGGCCGCGATCGTCGTAACCCCCTTGATATAATTGCCCTCGTCGATCGCCCAGCCTCGGCCGGCATCGGCGACGCTACGTGCGTAATCGTCGAGCGCCGGCGGCGATTGCCAGCGCAGTTCCTCGATGTTGCGCCGCAGGTCTTCGCGCCCAAGATGCTGCCTTGCCGCGATGCAGCGGCCCATCGCGCCGATCCGCGCCGGAATACGTTGGCCCACGGAAAGATGGATGCGCGTTGCGAGCGGGCTGTCGGCGACCTCGATCAGCACCGCGCGCTCCGAGGCAATTTCCCACAATCCCTGGCACGTCTCGAACTCGTTGGCGAGCGCGAGCATTTGGTCCTCGAGCCAGCGGCTCCAGTCGCTCAATCGCGTGTCGACGTGGAACAGGCGCGAGGGCGCGGTGCCGAGCCGGTAATGCTTGCTGCCGGGATCGAATTCCGCAAACTCCTCGCCGACGAGCGTTTTGAGGATGCCGAAACAGGTGCTCGGGCTGAGATTGGTGGCGCGCGCAATCGCGTTGACGCCCTGGCCTTCGTGACCGGCAAGATATCGCAGGATCGTGATCGCGTTGACGACGGCAGCTACGGGCACTGTCTTCTCCAGAAGTTGGTTCCGCCCCGGCTCTGCCACCGAATCTTCTCCGGGTGCCAGAGCTTTTCTCAAGGCGTCGACGGTACCATCTTAAATTCTGAATGCAGAATAACAATATTTCCTATGTTGAATGATTTTGTGGGGCAATATAAAGGCCGCCGGGAGGAGGGACCGGTGAGAGCGACGAGAGGCAGCCCGCCCAGGGATAATGCGAGCCGCCCCGAGGTCGTTCGGGCGCGCGGGGCGATGCGTGTGCCTCCGGTGCAATCGGAAGCGCAGGCCCCTCGATGATCGCCCCGGGAAGCACCGATCCGTCGAACCCGCCGACGCTGGGGGACATTGTTCGCGCCAGGGCGACCGACTGCGAAAATCGCACGGCGATCGAGTTCGAGGGGCGCGCGACCAGCTATGCCGAGCTTCGAGACGGGGCATTCCGGATCGCCAACGCGCTGATCGCTTCGGGACTGGAGCCGGGAGACCGTGTTGCCGTACTCGCGCGCAACTGCGACACCTTCTTCTCGCTGCTGATCGGATCAGCCGTCGCCGGCGCGGTCCTCATGCCGATGAACTGGCGGCTCTCGCCGCCCGAAATCGCCTATCTGCTTGCGGATTCGGATGCGCGCCTGCTGTTTGCGGACGAGGCGTCGCTGCCGCTGGCGCGGGCCGCGCTCGAGGGCGGCGGGCAGGAACCGCCGATCGTCATAATCGATCGCTCCGATGGCCCGGGAGCCCTGTCGGACTGGCTGAGGCGCGGCTCCGACGGCGATCCGGCGGTTCCGGTCCGGCCCGACGATGTCGCGATCCAGCTCTATACGTCCGGCACGACCGGGCGGCCGAAAGGCGCGATGCTGAGCCATCATGGCCTCAACTGCGTGCGCCTGTCACAGCCGCCCGCCGCCGCGTGGAGCCGGTGGACGGCCGATGACGTCTGCCTGGTCTCAATGCCGCTCTTCCATATCGGCGGGATCGGCACGGCGCTTGCCGCCATCTATCATGGCGCGCGGATGGTCATCCTCTCCGATTTCGTGCCCGACCTTGTTCTCGATCACATCGAACGCGGCGGCATCAAGAAGCTCTTTCTCGTTCCTGCCGCTTTCCGGATCCTCCTCGACCATCCGAGGACGAAAACCTCCGACTTCAGCGGCCTTGACCATATCCTCTACGGTTCGAGCCCGATCACGGCCGCCTTGCTCGACGAGGCGATGGCGGTCTTCAGTGCCGGTTTTGTCCAGGTCTATGGCATGACCGAGACTTCGGGGACGGTCGCGGCGCTGCCGCCCGAAGACCATGGGCCGGGCAAGCCGCATCTGCGCGGCGCCGCGGGCAAGCCGCTCGCCGGCGTCGAGATCGCGATCTTCGATGCCTCGGGCGGGAAAATGCCTGCCGGCGGCGTCGGCGAAATCGGGATCCGGAGCGGCGCGGCGATGGCCGGCTATTGGAAGCGCTCCGAAGAAAGCGCGAAGGTGTTCACCCCGGATGGCTTCCTCCTGTCGGGCGACGCCGGCTATCTCGACGCCGAGGGCTATCTCTTCATCTGCGACCGGATCAAGGACATGATCATCAGCGGCGGCGAGAATGTCTACGCCGCCGAAGTCGAGAGCATCATCGCGGGGCACCCGGCCATTCGCGAGGCGGCGATCGTCGGCGTGCCCGACGAGCGGTGGGGCGAGGCGGTGCATGCGGTGATCGTGCTCAAAGCGGGCGAGGCACTCGGCGAGGACGAGTTTCGCCGCTGGTGCCGCGCGAGGCTGGCCGGCTTCAAGACGCCGAAATCGATGGAGATCGTCGCGGCCCTGCCGCGCAACCCGGCCGGGAAGGTCCTTCGCCGCGCGATCCGGGAACGGATGGCGGGCACCGGGGAGCAAAAGGGCGATCCCGCCGGCGCGGCCTGACGGCGCGGGCGGGGCATTTTCGAGGGAATGAGGAATATGAGCGAGCCTATCATCATCTGCGGCGACGGCCGCATCTCACGGACCGGGCTCGAGGATCGCAGCCGACGCGCCGCGGGCCTGCTCGCCGCGGCGGGCATTGGCGCCGGCAGCAGCGTCGCGGTCCTTCTCCCCAATAGCATCGCCTTTATCGAGGCGATGCTCGGCGCGCAGCATATCGGCGCTTATGCCGTGCCGATAAACTGGCATTTCGCGCCGGCCGAGATCGTCTATATCCTCGATGACTGCGGCGCGCGCGTCCTTGTTACCGAGCAAGATCTGCTCGACCCGCTGCGCGGCTTGCTGCCCGCCGACATGGTCGTCTTCGTCGTCGATCGAGCGGGTTCGGAAACGGCGCGGGCCTGGGACGCGGCGCTTGCGGCGTCCGAGCCCGTCGTGAGCTTGCCGGCGCCGCCGGTGGACAGCATGATCTACACCTCGGGTACGACCGGGCGGCCCAAGGGCGTGCGCCGTGCGTCGGCGAAAGGCGAGCAGCAGGCGAGGCTCGCTGCGATGCGCGAGCGGCTCTATGGGCTACGGGCCGGGATGCGCGGGCTGCTGGCGGCGCCGCTCTATCATTCCGCCCCGAACTTCTTTTCGCTCGCCGCGGTGCGCAGCAACGGCCTTCTGGTGCTCGAGAGCCGATTCGACGCCGAGCGGACGCTGCAGCTCGTCGAGGAGCACCGCATCACGCACATGTTTGTCGTGCCGACGATGTTCGTACGCCTTCTTGCGCTTCCCGAAGCGGTCCGGCGGAAATATGATCTGAGCTCGCTGGAGAATGTCCTCCACGCCGGCGCGCCCTGCGCGCCCGACGTGAAGGCCCGGATGATCGACTGGTGGGGGCCGGTGATCTTCGAATATTATGGCTCGACCGAGGCGGGGCCGCTGACCTTCTGCGGATCGGACGACTGGCTTGCGCATCGCGGGACGGTGGGGCGTCCGATCGAGGGCGTTCGCCTGTCGATCCGGGGCGCTGCCGGCAAGCCCTGCGGGGCGGGCGAGGCGGGCGAGATCTGCATCGACGAGACGTTCCAGCCCAGTTTCACCTATCACAAGGATGCCGAAAAGCGGCGCGCGCTCGAGGTCGACGGCGTTCTTGGAACGGGCGATGTCGGCTATTTCGACGCGGACGGCTTCCTCCATATCTGCGACCGCCTCAGCGACATGGTCATCTCGGGCGGCGTCAACATCTACCCGGCCGAGATCGAAGCCGCGCTGATCACGCTTCCCGGCGTCGCGGACTGTGCGGTGATCGGCGTGCCCAATGCCGAATTCGGCGAGAGCGTGGCGGCCTTCATCCAGCCCGCTCACGGCGGTGCGGCGCCGTCGGCGGAGGACATCCGCCATGCGCTCAAGGGGCGGATCGCCGACTACAAGATTCCGCGCGCCTTCCATTTTCGCGCCGAACTGCCGCGCGACGACAGCGGGAAAATCTTCAAACGGCGGCTGCGCGAAGAACTCGCCCGCGAAGCCGCGGCGTCGGCGCTGTGACGGGCGCGGCCGCCACGGGCAGGGGGCCGCTCGCCGGGGTCCGCGTCCTTGAATTCGCGGGCCTTGGTCCTGCGCCCTTCTGCGCGATGCTGCTGTCGGATCTCGGCGCCGACGTTGTCATGGTCGATCGCAGGGACCGCCCGGCGCCGGCTCCCGACGCCGTGACCCATCGCGGGCGCCGCCATCTGCCGCTCGACCTCAAGAATGCGGCGGCGATCGAGGCCTGCCTGATGCTCGCCGAGCGTGCCGACATCCTGATCGAGGGTTTTCGTCCCGGGGTCATGGAGCGGCTCGGTCTCGGCCCCGAGGTGGCGCTCGCGCGCAACCCGGCGCTTGTCTACGGGCGAATGACCGGCTGGGGCCAGTCGGGTCCGCTCGCCGACCGGGCCGGGCACGACATCAATTATATCGCGATCTCGGGCGCGCTCCACGCGATCGGCCCGGCGGGCAAGCCCGTGCCGCCGCTGAACCTTGTCGGCGATTTCGGCGGTGGCGCGCTGTACCTCGCGGTCGGGCTGCTCGCCGCCCATCGCCATGCCAGCGTCTCGGGGACGGGGCAGGTGGTCGACTGCGCGATCAGCGACGGAACGGCCTCGCTCATGGCGATGCTCTACGGTTACCGGGCCGGCGGGCGATGGAAGGACAGACGCGAGGCGAATCGCCTCGACGGCGGCGCGCATTTCTACGACAGCTATTGCTGCGCCGACGGAAAGTGGGTCGCTGTGGGGGCGATCGAGCCACAATTCTATCGCGAACTGATCACGCGGCTGGGCCTCGATCCGGACGAATTCGGCGATGCGGCGGACCCTTCCCGCTGGCCGGCCCTCAAGCAGAAGATCGGGGCGCAGCTCCTTACGAAATCGCGCGACGAATGGTGCCGGCTGCTCGAGCCGTTCGACACCTGCTTCGCGCCGATCTTGTCGATGGACGAAGCGCCCCACTATCACCACAACCAGGCCCGCGGGACCTTCGTCGAGCATGACGGCGTGATCCAGCCCGCGCCCGCACCGCGTTTCAGCCAGACCCCGGGGGCGATCCAGCCCGGCCGGTCCAGCGAGCATCCCTTGCAGGACTGCCTGTCGGCCTGGGCCGATCTCTAGGCGTATTTGAGGATCGTCGTGTAAGAGCGGTGCCCCGGCTTTTTATGGCCGCGTCGCCGGGCAATGCCCTCCCGTGCGGGGTGCGGGGCGCGGCGCGCCGGTGGCGCCCGGCGATTTTCGCATCGCCGGGCGCTGGCGATCAGAGCGCCATTCCCGACATGCCCTTCGCCATGCCCGGTCCCCAGAGCGAGACGGTGAAGAACCAGGTCGCCACCGCTACGAAGGCGGTTGCCGCAAGGAGCAGGAGCGCGGCCGGGGTATCGCTTTTTCCGGCTCTCTTGCCGGTTCCGGCCCGAATGAAGAATTCGGCCACGGCGAGATTGGGAATATAGAAGAAGAAGGTCATGATGGCGTCGAACCAGCCGCGGAAATGGTCGGTGCCAAGATCGCCCATAACAAGATACCAGAGCGCATATTCCATGCGGTAGAGCCACGAGCCCACGGTGAGGGCGAAGAGACGGATGGCCCAGGCCCGATGGGCGTCGAACCGGCGCTGCCGGGCATGGGTGAAGGCGCGTTCGGCGCAAAGGATCATGAGCGCGCCGTAGATCGCGAAGCCGATATCCATCACCGTTCCACCGATCGTTCCCTTGACGAGGATGAAGCCCAGCCCGCCCACGCCGGCAATCGCCGCCGCGCCGACATAGAGGCGCCCGAGCCACCGGTGGAGACGGGGAGCCGCGCGGCGTATAGGGCCGATCAGCTGCACCGGGCCCAGCAGCAGCAAGATTCCGCCGGCGACGAAATGGAAGCCGATCGCGATGACCGCCGAGGGCAGGGCCGGATCATGGAGGCCCTGGAGCGCGTCGTTCCACCGCGCGGTCAACCCCCCGAGCGCGGATCCGCCGAAGAAGAGGAGGATGTAGGCGCCAAACAGGATGCCGCTCGCCCAGACGGTCGCGACGAGTGCGAGGGAAGCGCGCTGAAGCAGCGCGCTGGCCTTCGCTTGCGGCACGGCGGCCGCCTGGGGTGCAATCATTTCCATTTCAATCTCCGGCTGTTCGCTATGATGTCCGCCGCGCGGCCGGCGCGGTCCGTGGACAAGTCCGCCGCAGATATGTATCATGCGATATTTATTATCAAGCGATAATAATGTTATCGGGAGTGCCTGTGAACCCTTCTCCATCCCAGCCGCCGCTTCGCGCGCCCAAAGGCGGCTACGCCAAGGGCGAGCAAACGCGGGCAAGATTGCTCACCGCCGCGCTCGACTGCTTCGGGCCCGATGGCTTCGAAAAGGTCACGACGCGCCAGATCGCGACCCGGGCAGGCGTGAATCTGCCGGCGCTCACCTATTATTTCGGCAGCAAGGAAGGGCTTTATCTGGCCTGTGCCCAATATATCGCAGGCCAATATTCCGAGGCGTTGAACCCTGCGGCCGTCGAAGCGCAGGCGGCCCTTGAAGCCGGGCTTCCCGCCGCTGATGTCGCAGCAAGGCTCAAGGTGTTGATGGCCGCGCTTGCCCGCTTTCTTCTCGCGTCGAGCGACGCGGCGAACCGCAACCTCTTCATCCAGCGCGAAATGGCGAACCGGGGTCCCGCTTTCGACTTCCTCTACGAGCGGCTTTGGGGACCGGGCATCGAATTTACGGCTGTGCTTGTCGAGCGCGCCGCGGGCGGCCGCCTGACGCAGGCCGAGGCCGGCGTGCGCGCCGCGCTGATGATCACGAGCCTCGCGGGCTTCGGCGAAGGACGCGCCGTGATCGAGCGCGCGGTGAGCGAGGGCGATCGCATCGATTATGCGATCGCGGCGCTGAACGAGCAGATCGATGCGCTGGTTCGCCCCGCGCCTGCAGCGCGCGCCGGCATGCGCGAGAAGAGTTGAGCACGACCGCGCGATCTTCCTGAAATTCGCGCGGACGCGGCGGGTGGCTGGCATCGCGCCATTTCCGCCCGCCGCGCGCCGCCCCGTCCTAATATTTGAACCCGAGCGTCAGGCCGACCTCGCGCGGGGGCGCATGCGCGACCCCATAGCCATTGTCGTTGACCGCCGACCCCGCGGCATAGGCGGTATTCGTGAGATTGCGCACGAAGAGCGTGGCGCGGACCGGGCTGCCTTGCGGCGTGAAGCTCGCCGACGCGTTCCACACGCCATATTTGTCCTGCCGCATATAGCCCATGACATCGTGCCGGTAGGATGCCGAATAATTGTAGCCGATGTGGAAGTCCGCCTCGCCGCCGGCGATCTCGGGCGAATAGTCGAGCCCCCCCGACAGAATCCATTCGGGCGACCGGATCAGTCGCTGCCCGCTCGCGTCGGCGTTCGTGGAAACCGGCTGACCGTCGACGAGCGGAAAGGTCTGCGCCGCCGCGTAGCTGTCGTATCGGGCGCGCGGCAGCCATGAACCGCCGCCCGAGAGCTTGAGGTCGGGCGCGACCTTGACCGATCCGTCGAAGTCGAGCCCGTAGATGGTCGCCTTTGCCGCATTGGTCGTCACGATCGCATTGTTGACATAGCTTTGGACCTGAAGGTCCTTATATTTATAGTGAAATCCCGAGAGGTTCAGCGCGAAGAGGCGATCGGCATATTTGAATCCGGCCTCGAAGGCGTCGAGATGCTCGGGATCGACCGGCGCGCCGGGCGCGCGCGGCACGATGACGCCGTTCACGCGCTGGTTGAACGACGAATAGGACAAGAGCCCGCTCTTGTAGCCCTGGCTGAAGGTCGAATAGAAGTTCAGGCTGTCGGTGACTTCCCACTTGATGCCGAGGCGGCTCGTCGCGGCGCTCCAACTCTTCTCGTTGGGCTCGGTGAACGGCGCGCCCTCGATGTTGGTGCCGCGGAGCGACAATGTGTCGAACGAATAGCGGATGCCCGCGAGCAGCGAGAGGCGATCGGTCAGTTTGAGCGTGCCCTCGCCATAGACCGCGAAGGAGTCGGTCTTGGCGCGGGCCAGGTAGAGGAAGGTGTCTCCCCACAGATTGGCCTCGGTCTCGTTGACGATGTGCAGGCCGTAGACGCCCGCGATGAACGAGAAGGGACCGAAGTCGCGCGAGGCATAGTTGAACTCCTGCGAGAGGAACAGCGGCTGGCGATAGAACCAGCGAAGGTCCTGGCAGCGGCGGGCGGCAAGGCAGGTCGGCGAATAGGCGCCCTCGACGTCGCCGCGTCCTGACGGCATGACCCGCTGATAGCCCGTCAGCGAGGTGAATTTGCCGATATCGCTGTCGAAATCGGCGCGGAGCGTCAGCGCATAGGATTTGAGATGGCTGACGGCCGGAACGTCGAAGGCGACTTGCCAGGGCTGCTCGCCGATGACCGTGTCCGGATAGACGAGCGCGCCGTTCGCATCGCGCTGCAACGCGCGCGAACCGCGGTTCTGGATCGCGCTGCCCGTCTCGATGTCGAGATGGCTGTAGCGGGCGCTGAGCGCGACGCGGATGGACGCATTCGGTTCCCAGAGCAGTTTTGCCGCGAGATTTTCGGTGAGCGAGCGGCCATAGCGGCCGTCGGAGCCAGGGCTGATGTCGGTCAGGAAGCCCGAATGAAAGGTGCGAACGCCCGAAAGGCTGAGACCGAGCCGGTCGTCGGCGAGCGGCGCGCTGACGAACAGGCGCTGCTCATTGTTCGTGACGGCGTTCGATGTGCCGCCGCCGAAGCGGCTCAGCGTCACCGATCCATCGACCTTGAAATCCTTGAGATCGGGATCGCGCGAATAGACGAGGATCGCGCCGCCGACCGCGTTGCGCCCGAACACGGTGCCCTGCGGCCCCTTCAGAACTTCGATGCGCGAGACCATCGTGGGATCGAAAGCGAGATTGTTCGACTGCGAGGCACTGTAGATACCGTCGATATAGACCGCCACCGGCTGCTCGATGCCGCCCGCGCTGCTGACCGCGGTGCTCGTGATGCCGCGGATCGCGGGCTGCGCCGAGGTTGCGAGGCGCGAGAAGACGAGGCCGGGAAAGGCGTTGCCGAGATCGGTGGGCGAACGGATGCCGGCCGCGATGAGCTGGTCGCCATCCTTGACCAGGATGGTTGCCGGGACCTCGCGGATGCTTTCGGACTTTTTCTGCGCGGTCACGATGATATCGCCCGAACCCTCGGCGCCCGCGCCGTCTTCGCTCGCGGATTGCGCTGCCTCCGCCGCATGGGCGGCATGGGTTTGCGCAAGCGCCAGCAGGGCAATCCCTGCGGCCAGTATCGCCGTCTGCCTGTTCATAAATCCTCCTTGCGATGCATCGATTGTCAGGGTGTCGTCCCGCGAAGCGCGGCCCGGCTTCGGGCGCGCGCCTCCCGGTCCCGCGCCGCGCTCTTGCGCATTCGCGGGCCCATGCTTCCCATTTTTCTTGCTGCACCGGCTGGCCGCGGCGCCCCTGTGTCCTGCCGTGCGGGCGGCTGCCCGTCAGGCGGGCTGCTTGTCCCGGATCAGCCAGAAAAAGCCCTTCGGCTTGCCCTTCCAGTCGCCGAGTCCGATCACCAGGTCGTCGTTGACCTTGCGAAAATAGTCCATCAGCGCGCGGTCGTCATAGATCACGGCCGACTGGACCTTGCCCCAATATCCGACCTCGCGAAGCCGCGCTTCGCCCCAGTCGCCCCAGGCGTAGACCTTGCCCTCGTCGTCGGTGCGCAGCATCGGTTCGCAATGTTCGGGCGAGTTGAAGCGCTTGCCGTAGAAATTGCTGATCGTGGTCTCGCCGCGAAAGCTGCCGCCGCGCCACTGGCCGAACATGAATTCGTTCGTGGTGCCCTCCAGTTCGAGGAACAGCGGCTTGATCGTGGCATAGTCCGCGAGCTCCTGCTTCTCGACCATTTCGGCGAGGCGCTCTTGGGCGGTCAATTCTTCGGTGACACTCATGGTTTTTCCTCTCCCGATGGCGGCTCGCCGGCCGATGGCATTGCCTCCCCTTCGCGGGACGGCGCAAGCGTTCGGACGGCATGCCGGACGTCGATTCAAATTTTACTTTTAGAATCAACGATGATTCCAAAATATGCGCGACGGTGCGATTGGCAAGCACTATCTCATCCAAATATGGTCTGAATCGGAAATCATGTATGATTCCTGATTTAATGGATGACGCTTGCCAGGGGTCCGAGTGCGCATATGTCTCCCGCCGCTTCGGCGGTGCAGCATATTGACGCCTTTTGTCATTCAAATGGCGCGATATGACAAAATCCGGTTTGCGTTTCCGGAATAGACTTGTCGCCAACGTCGGTGATGAGACCGGCATAATGAATGGAAGGAGAGGGTATGGCTGCCTTACCGCAGGACGTGACCTATGATGGGGTCGATGTCGAATTTCTTCGCCGGAAATATACCGAGGAACGCGCCAAGCGGCTCAACCCCAAGGGAAACAGCCAATATGTCGAGGTGACCGGCGACTTTAGCCGCTACATCGACGATCCTTATGTCGACGGCCCGCTGGTCCGCGACGCGCTCGACGAGACGGTCGAGGCACTCGTGATCGGTGGCGGTTTCGGCGGCCTTCTCGCGGCGGCGGAACTGCACAAGATCGGCGTCACCGACATTCGCATCGTCGAAAAGGCCGGCGATTTCGGCGGCACCTGGTACTGGAACCGCTATCCCGGCGCCCAGTGCGACATCGAATCCTATATCTACATGCCGCTGCTCGAAGAGACGGGCTATGTCCCGACCGAGAAATATGCCTATGCGGCCGAACTGTTCGAACATGCCCGCCGGATCGGCGAGCATTACGACCTCTATTCCCGCGCGCTGTTCCAGACCCAGGTCGTCGATCTGACCTGGGACGAGGCGGCGGCGCATTGGGTCGCCACCACCGACCATGGCGATACGGTCAGGGCGCGCTGGGTGCTGTCGGCGTCGGGGCCGCTCAACCGGCCCAAGCTGCCCGGCATTCCCGGGATCGACACGTTCAAGGGGCACACATTCCATACCAGCCGGTGGGACTATGCCTATACCGGCGGGGACAGCCGGGGCGCGATGACGGGCCTTGCCGACAAGCGCATCGCGATCATCGGCACCGGCGCGACCGCCATCCAGTGCGTTCCCTATACCGCGCGCGATGCCGCGCATCTCTATGTCGTGCAAAGGACCCCGTCGACCGTCGATGTGCGCGGCAACCGCCCGACCGATCCCGACTGGGCTAACGGGCTGAAGCCCGGATGGCAGCGCGAGCGGATGGACAATTTCAATGTGCTCGTATCGGGGCAGCGTGCCGAGGTCGACCTGGTGCATGACGGCTGGACCGACCTCTTCCGCGACATGGTTACGTCCTGGATGCCGGAGGATCCGACGTCCGTCGCTCCCGAGGAACTGGCGCGGCTCACCGAGCTTGCCGACTTTCGCAAGGGCGACAAGATCCGCGCCCGGATCGACGATGTCGTCACCAACCAGCAGGCGGCCGAGGGATTGAAACCCTGGTACGGCATGCTGTGCAAGCGGCCGACCTTCCACGACGATTATCTCCAGGCCTTCAACCAGCCCAATGTGACGCTGGTCGACACCGAGGGGCGCGGGCTCGACCGGATTACCGAGACCGGCATCGTTTTCGACGGCGTCGAATATCCCGTCGACTGCATCATTTTCGCGACCGGCTTCGAATCCGGCACCAACTATGCCCGCCGCGCCGCGATGGAAGTTCGGGGCCGCGACGGCAAGCGGATGACCGACCATTTCGCGAACGGCATGCGGACCTTTCACGGCTTCTACACCGACGGCTTCCCCAATTTCTTCATGCTGGGATTGAGCCAGAACGGCTTCAAGCCGAACGTGACCGACATGCTGGCGGAACAGGCGGAGCATATTAGCGCGCTGATCGCCGCGGCGCGGTCGGAGGGCAAGGCCGGCATCGAGGCGACGAGCGATGCGGTCGATGACTGGGTCCGGACGATCCGCGAAAAATCGCAGCGCTCGCGCAAGTTCCTCGCGACCTGCACGCCGGGCTATTATGGCGGCGACGGCAACATCGACGAGGGGCTTCTGATCGACACTTATGGCGATGGGTCGATCGCCTTTTCGGCGCTGCTGCAGGCTTGGCGTGCGGCGGGCGACCGCGCCGGATTGAAGGTATTCTGATATGGGCAAGCTCGAAGGAAAAACCGCGATCGTCACCGGCGCTGCGAGCGGGCTCGGCGAAGCGACCGCGCGCCGCTTCGCGCAGGAAGGCGCGAGGGTCCTCCTCACCGACATCTCGGACGAAGGCGCGGCGGTCGCCCGCGACATCGGCGGGGATGCGCAATTTCTCCCCCAGGACGTCGCGAACGAAGCGCGCTGGGCGGAAGTGGTCGGCCATGCCGAACAGAATTGGGGGCGGCTCGACGTCCTCGTCAACAATGCGGGCATTTCGATGTTCGGGCTCGTCACCGACCTCAGCTACGCGCAGTGGCGCCGCTGCATCGAAGTCGATCTCGACAGCGTTTTTCTCGGCACGCGCGCCGCGATCCCGCTGATGCGCCGCAGCGGCGGCGGGTCGATCATCAACATCTCGTCGATGGCCGGCATGACGGGGCAGCGCGCGCTTTCGGCCTATTGCGCCGCGAAGGGCGGGGTGCGTTTTTTCAGCAAGGCGGTGGCGCTCGAATGCGCCGCGGCGCGCGACAATATCCGGGTCAATTCGGTGCATCCCGGCATCATCGACACGCCGATCTTCCATGCGACCGAAGCCGATGAGCGGCGCTCGCCCGTCGGCGCCGAGCCGATGGATGTCGGGCCGATGGCGGCGTTTGCCGTGCCGATGGGGCGTCCGGGCGTGCCCGACGACATCGCCGGCGCTTGCCTCTATCTGGCCTCGGACGACGCGCGCTATGTCACCGGCACCGAACTCGTCGTTGACGGTGGATTTTGCGCAGCTTGAGCTTGGCATGACGCCGGCCCCCGCTTTCGATCGCCTTACAGGCGCTCGGGATTAGCTCTCGCAAGGGGCCGAAGGCGGGGGCTGCGGGCGGTTCCGAACCTGTCGGCGGGGATCGGGCCAGCCCTTCCTCTTTTTTTGCCGCGCTACGGGCGCGGGACGGCGCCGCTGTCCTGCTGGCGCGCGGCGAACTGCCGGACGCCGATGTCCATATGCGTGCGCAGGAAGCGCGATGCCGCGCTCGCATCGCTATATCCCAGCCGATAAGCGAGCAAGGTCAGGTTCGGCCGCTTTTCAGTGCGGAAATAATCGTCCACCACCCGGCGGCGCGCCGCATCGAGCCGCTCGCTGAAGTTCGTCCCCTTTTGCTCGAGGCTTCTTTGCAAGGTGCGGCGGCTCACGCGAAGCAGCATCGCGATGCGGGCGATGCTCGCCTCGCCCGATGCCAGATTGGCGGCGATCATCTGATCCACCTGGCCCACGAAATCGACCGGCATCGCGCGCCGGACGCTTTCGAGATGCTGCTCCAGAAAGGCCAGTAGATGGGCATTGCCGTGCGGGGTGGGGCGACGGATGTCGTCGCGGCTGACGACGACGGCCGACCGCTCGGCGCCATATTCGAGGGGACAGCGGAACAGCTGGCGGTGGATGCGGTAGTCGCCCGGCGCCGAATGCTGGAACTCGGCGCGAAGCGGCGACCAGTTTTCCCCCAGAATGAGCCGCCCGAGCCGGGTCGAGAGAAGCATGATCGACTCGATGAACTGCGTTCCTCCATAGCGTGCCGGGACCAGGAGAACGTGCCGGATCGCCACCTCGTCGCCGTCCCTGTCGAGCGTCGACGTCACCGCCCGGCTCTCGAGATCGCCAAAGCGTGCGTTCACGCGGATCGCGTCGGCCATCGTCGGGCAATGGTCCCACAGCAGGCTCAAGGGGCCGTAGCCACGAATATTGCCCCATTGGGCAAAGGCGACGCCGAGGTCGGGGCGCCCCGCGACGGCCGCACAAATCTGGAGCATATCGACGATCGCATGCGCCGGCACGCGTTCGGCGTGCGCGGCGGACGCCGCGATCGCGCGCAGTTCGTCATCGAGAATGGCATCCAGATCCAGTCCCGACATGCGCGCGAAACTGATGAACTGGCGCAGCGCTCCGGCGTCGGCGTCGTCCACGATCCTCTCCTTTGGCGCAGCTTGTCATGATCGAGGCGCAATATGTCAAGATGAATGACCCCCGACAGCCCATGTTGACGGCAAATAATGACGAAGAGGAGAGAGTGATGACGGGCGCGACGAGCCTCGGAGATGCGGCAAGCGGCGTTGCGGACGCTTATGTCGAAGGTCCCGGCGATAGCCCGTTGCTGGAAATCACGATCGGCGAAGCGCTGCGCCAGGCCGCATCGGACTGGCCGCAAGCTGATGCGCTCATATCGAGCGCCGAGGGTGTGCGCTGGTCCTTCGCGGACTTCGACGCACGCGTCGACCGGCTGGCGGCGGGCCTCCTGCATCTGGGGCTGCGGTGCGGCGACCGCGTGGCGATCTGGGCACCCAATTGCGCGGCCTGGACCCTGCTGCAATTTGCGACGGCGCGCGCCGGACTGGTCTTCGTCACCTTCAACACCGCCTATCGCCGGCAGGAACTCGCGCATGTGCTGGCGCTCTCGCAGGCCCGCGCGCTGGTCAGCGTCAAGGGGTTCAAGGACATCGATTATGCCGAGGAACTGGCACAGATCGAGGCGCCCGCGCTGGAATGGCGTATCATGCTGGACGAACCGGCTCCCGAGGGATGGCTGCGGTTTGACGATATATCGTCGGGCGACCTGGCGATCCTGGACGATGTCGCCCCCGACCCGCGCGACGCCGTCAATATCCAGTTCACCAGCGGCACGACGGGGCGGCCGAAAGGCGTCACGCTCTCGCACCGCAACATCCTCAACAATGGCGCGGCGGTCGGCGTTCGCGCGGGGCTGCGCGCGGGCGACCGGCTCTGCATTCCCGTCCCGCTCTATCATTGCTTCGGCATGGTGATGGGAAATCTCGCCTGCGTGACGCACGGTGCGGCGATGGTCTATCCCGCGCCGGGCTTCGACCCGGTGGCCAGCCTTCGCAGCATCGCGAATGAGCGATGCACCCATTGCTACGGCGTGCCGACGATGTTCATCGCGATGCTCGCCGTGCCGGACTTCGGCGCCTATGACCTCGGCTCGCTGCGGGGCGGGATCATGGCGGGCGCGACCTGCCCGGTGGAGGTCATGCGGCGCGTGATCGATCGCATGCATATGGGCGATATCACCATCGCCTATGGAATGACCGAGACCAGCCCCGTCAGCACCCAGACCCTCCCCGACGATCCGCTCGAGGCGCGGATCGAAACGGTGGGCCGGGTGATGCCGCATCTTGAGGTCAAGATCGTCGACGAAGCGGGGCGCACCGTGCCGCGCGGGGTCGAAGGCGAATTGTGCACGCGCGGCTATTCGGTGATGAGCGGCTATTGGAACGATCCGGAGGCCACCGCCAACGCGATCGATGCCGACGGCTTTATGCACTCGGGCGACCTCGCGTCGATCGACGGCGAGGGATTTGTCCGCATCACCGGCCGCGCGAAGGACATGATCATTCGCGGCGGGGAAAATATCAGCCCGCGCGAAATCGAGGAATATCTCTACAGCCATCCCGACGTGACCGATGTCGCCGTCATCGGCGTGAGCGACCCGAAGTTGGGCGAGGCCGTATGCGCGTGGATCGTTCGGGCGCCGGGATCGGCGCTCGGTGCCGCGGACGTCGCGGCCTATTGCAAGGGACAATTGGCGCATTTCAAGACGCCCGCGATCGTCCGCTTCGTGGACGCCTTGCCGATGACGCCGTCGGGCAAGGTCCAGAAATATCTGATGCGGACCGCCGAGCGCGACCGCTCGCAATGAGCGCGGGCGCGCCGGATCCGAAAGAAATGGGAGACATATCGGTGAGAAGGATGACCATGGTCGGGGCAATATCGGGCGTTCTCCAGTGAGCGCGCCTGCAATCGATCCCGAAATGGTCGCGATCGCGGCGGCGCTGGCCGGCGGCTCGGGTCCGAGCATCCTGAGCGGCGAGGTCGCCCCGATCCGGGCGCTGCTCTCGCAGCTTTCGCCCAAGGGCGGGCCCGAGATGGTCCGTGTCGAGGATTGTGACATCGGCGGCGTTCCGGTCCGCGTCTACACGCCGCAAGAAGCCGCGCGCGGCACGATCATCCTCTTTCACGGCGGCGGCTGGACGGTCGGCAGCGTTGCCGACTACGACCATTTCGCACGCTCGCTTGCCGAGTTGACCGGGCACGATGTCGTATCGGTGGAATATCGGCTGGCCCCGGAAAATCCCTTTCCCGCGGCGGTCGAGGACGCCTGGGCGGTGGTCGGCGAGATCGAGGCCGACGGCCCGCTGTTCCTGCTCGGCGACAGCGCCGGCGGCAATCTCGCCGCGGTAACGGCGCAGATCGCGCGCGATCGCGGCGCCCCCCGGATCGACGGGCAGATATTGATCTATCCCTCGGTCGCCGGCGATGTAGACGGGGCTTCGATGCACGCCTTCGTGCCGCCCTTGATGGGGCGGGACGAAATCGCGGCCTATTATGATCTTTATGTTCCCGATCGCGCCGACCGCTCGGACATCCGCTTCGCGCCGCTGGCGGGACGGCTCGAAAATCTCCCGCCCGCGCTCGTCGTCACGGCGGGGCAGGACTTGTTCGCCGACGAGGGCGCCCGCTATGCGGATGCGCTCGCGCAGGCGGGCGTGCCGGTTGTCCGGCACGAGGAGCCCGGTGCCTTCCACGCCTTCCTGACCCTGTTTCCGGCCACCCAGGCGTCCGCGCGCAGCCGCGCGGCGATCGGCGACTTCATCGCCGGAGCCGGGAAGGGAGCGCGCGAATGACCGAAGCGGTGGCGGCGGTGGTGCGCGAGCCCGGCGGCGCGTTCACCCTCGAGACGATCGAGGTCGAAGCACCGCGCGCGGGCGAAGTGCGCGTGGCGATAGCTGGCGTCGGCCTTTGTCATACCGATCTCATCTTCCGCGACCAGTTCGCACCGTTCGCGCTGCCGGGCATCCTCGGCCATGAAGGCGCCGGGGTGATCGAGGCGATCGGCGAAGGCGTCGAAGGGCTGAGCGTGGGCGACGCGGTCGTCGTCGGCTTTTCGAGCTGCGGTGCCTGCCCGCGCTGCGTCGAGCATCTGCCGAGCTATTGCCAGAATTTTGTCCCGCTGAACTATGCGGGGATGCGGCTCGACGATGGGTCGACGGCTTATGCCAAGGGCGACGAACGCGTCACCTCGCATTTCTTCGGCCAGTCCTCCTTCTCGGCGCTCACCGTGACGCGCGCACGCAACGTCGTGAAAGTCGATACGTCGGAGGTCGCGCTCGAACTGCTCGGGCCGCTCGGCTGCGGTTTCCAGACGGGCGCGGGCGGGGTGATGAACTCGCTCGCCTGTCCGGCGGGATCGAGTATCGCGATCTTCGGCGGCGGCCCGGTCGGGCTCGCGGCGGTGATGGGCGCGGTGATCCAGGGTTGCGCGACGATCATTCTTGTCGAACCGATCGCGGCGCGGCGCAATATCGGACAAGAGCTTGGTGCGACGCATGTCATCGACCCCGCCGAGGCGGGCGAGCTTGCCGCGGCGCTCCGCGCGATCGTCCCCGCCGGCCTCGACTTTGCGTTCGACACCAGCGGCGTCGTCCCCGTCATCGAGGCGGGGCTTGCGGCGCTCGGCAGCCATGGCGCGATCGGCCTCGTCGGGGTGCCGTCGAAAGCCGACGCCGCGCTCAATATCCGGATCACCGCGCTGATGACGCCCGGGCACCGGATCATCGGGATCATCGAGGGCGACAGCGATCCGCAAAGCTTCATCCCCGAACTGATCGCGCATCACGCCGCCGGGCGTTTTCCCTTCGATCGGCTCATCAAGACCTTCCCCCTCGACCAGATCAACGAAGCGGTCGCGGCACAGGCGCGCGGCGAATGCATCAAGGTCGTGCTGATCCCCTGAAACACAGACAAGCGGAGAGTGACGATGGAATTCGACTGCGACTATGCGATGCTGATCGGCGGCAGGCTCGACGGAGGCAGCGCGCGTTTCGACGTGCTCAACCCGGCGACCGAGCAGGTCATCGGCAGTGCCCCCGATGCGAGCAAGGATGACCTCGATCGCGCCATCGCTGCGGCGCGCGCCGCCTTTCCGGACTGGGCCGCAACGCCGATCGCCGAGCGCAAGGCGGCGCTCAATGCGATGGGACGGGCGGTTATGGCAGAAGCGGACGCGCTCAAGCGCCTGCTCACCGCCGAGCAGGGCAAGCCGCACGCCGAGGCTGCGGGCGAGATCATGGGAGCGGGCTATTGGCTGATGGGCGCCGCCAGCCTCGACATGCCGGTGACGGTCAACGAGGACAGCGCCGAGCGCTATAGCGAGACGCGGCACGTGCCGCTCGGCGTGGTCGGGGCGATTTCGCCGTGGAACTTTCCGCTGCTGCTCGCGATGTTCAAGGTCGGCCCCGCGCTGCTCGCGGGCAATACGATGGTGCTCAAGCCCTCGCCGTTCACGCCGCTCTCGACGCTGAAGTTCGGCGAGTTGGTGAAGGATCTGCTGCCGCCAGGCGTGCTCAACATCATCAGCGGCGGCGATGCGCTTGGCCCCTGGATGACGAGCCATCCAGGCTTCGACAAGATCAGCTTCACCGGATCGACCGCGACCGGCCGCCGCGTGATGGAATCGGCGGCGCCGACGCTGAAGCGCGTGACACTCGAACTCGGCGGCAATGATGCCGCGATCGTCATGCCCGATGTCGATGTCGAGAAAGTCGCCGAGGAATTGTTCTGGGCCGCCTTCCGCAACAACGGCCAGATCTGCGTCGCAACCAAGCGCATGTATGTGCACCGCGACATCTACGAGCCGCTGAAGGATGCGCTCGTCGCTTATGCCAGCACGGTGAAGGTCGGCGATGGCTCGGAGCAGGGGACGCAGATCGGCCCGATCAACAATGCCGCGCAATACGCCCGCGTTCTCGAGCTGATCGAGGATGCCAGGGACAAGGGCTATACATTTCTTGTCGGCGGCGAGGCGGCCGATGTGCCCGGTTATTTCATCCCGGTCACCATCCTCGACAACCCGCCCGAGGACAGCCGCATCGTCCAGGAAGAGCAGTTCGGCCCCGTCCTGCCGCTGATCAAGTTCGACGACTTCGACGATGTCGTCGCGCGCGCCAATGCCAGCGAATATGGTCTCGGCGGCTCGGTCTGGGGCCGCGACGAGGACAAAGCGTTCGCGATCGCAGAGCGCATCGCGAGCGGCACCGTCTGGGTCAACGAAACCCAGCATCTCTCTCCGACGGCGGCCTTCGGCGGCATGAAGCAGTCGGGCGTCGGCGTCGAGGGCGGGCTCGATGGCCTCCTCGAATATACCAATGCCCAGACGATCGTGCGGCGGAAGAAAACGGCGGCTTGACGTCGTCGCTATCGATCCCGGTCCACGATTTTCCCGCGCACGCGGGGGCATAGCGCATTTCACGGAGATCGTCCGCACAAGCCTCGCAGCGCGGCTGTTTCTGTGGAGACGCCGGGATTGCCGGGCTCCTCGCGGAGCCAGCGGGCCCGGCAAGGCGAGGCCGGAAGCGAAGGGCCCTTGGTCAGCCGTTCAAAGTCGCCTGCCGGCCCCGATCCGCTATCTCGTCCTAAAGCAATCCCGGGGCCAAGGGCGCGCGAGTGACGGACGCATTGCGCCGCAGCGGCATGGCGCTGCGGCGCGCTATTTGCTGTTTAAGGGTGCGTTTTCATACGCGATCTCTGATGGCCCAGCGCGATGCGAGCATGAAGTGCCAGCCGGCCCACACCAGGCTGATGCAAGACGCGAGGAGTGCATAGCGAAGGCTCTCGACACCTTGCGTCGGCGCGAGAAGGTCGCTGAGCAAGCCGATGCTGTAGGGACCGAGGCCAAGCCCGATCATTGCCGATGTGAACAGCGCGACGGCAACCGCGGTTCCCCGGCGCCAGGGCTCGGCGAAGCTTTGCAGCGCGGACAGCGCGACGCCGCTCGTCGAAAGCGACAGCGCGACCCCTGCCGTCAGCAGCACGACGCAAAGCTTCCAGTCGGTCGCAAGGAAAGCCGCGGCAAAGGCCGGGGCAGAGGCGCTATAGCCCGCGGCCGGGATCCAGAGTTCCCATCGATGATCGCGGCGCATCAGATAGGATGTCAGCGCGCCGACGCCGATGACGCCGATGATCCCGCCCGTGCCATGCGAGAGCCCGGACCAGAAGCCCGCGACCTGGAGGTCGAGTTCCATCGAGCGTATGAGGAACGTGGTTTGCCACTGTCCGATCCCGTAGATGCCGAACGAGCTGATGCCGAGGCCGAGGTTGAGATGCAGGAAGGCGCGGCGGCGAAGAAGGATCGCGAGCGACGCCCAGAGACTTTCCTTGGTGGCTTGCCCCACTTCGGCCGACTCATGGGTGGGCTCGGGCAACATGAGCAGCAGGACCACGAGCGGCAGGCTGGCAAGGCCCGCGACCATCAGCGCGGCGCGCCATCCATAGGAATGGGCGATCGCCCCCGCGACCATCAGTCCGATGCTCACCCCGGCGATCCCCCCGGCCTGGAAGAGGCTGATCCCGATGGCACGTCGATGGGCCGGGAAATAATCTCCGATCAGCGAATGCGCCGCGGGCGCGCATCCGGCTTCGCCGATACCGACGCCGACGCGCGCCATGAAGACCTGGGTGAAATTCCGCGCAAGGCCGGTCGTGAAGGTCATGATGCTCCAGAAGCCGAGGCAGACCGCGAGAAGGCGCGTGCGATTCGTGCGGTCGGCGAGGCGGCCGAGCGGAATGCCCATCGTGGCATAGACCACCGCGAAGGCGACGCCCGAGAGCAGGCCGAGCTCCGAATCCGAGAGGCCGAGCTCGTGCTTCATCGGCTCGAGCACCACGGCGAGGACCATGCGGTCCATATAGTTGAAGAAGCTCACCATCGTCAGCACGGCAACGGCGAATATGGCGGTTCGTCCGCCATAGGCAGGCGCGCTTTGAGTGCCCGTCAGATCTCTCATCCTCATACCCCTTTGCCGCGATCCTTCGTCGCGGGCTCGGCGGCGATACTAGGATTAGCGGATGGGCCGATGCAAGTGATTTTGGAATCCGTATTGATTCCTGATTCAGAATCGCGTATCAAAAATGGGCGTGAAGGTTACGGGCGGAGAAGGTGGCGCAGGCCAAGGCCTCCCAGCCCGGGAAAATCGCGACGGTCCGAAGAGGCCGATTTGATAATAGACAAAGGGAAATGGGAGGTAGGCATGTCTAAAAGGGCGAAGCTTCGTTTGCAGGAAAAGCTGGTTTTTGCGGGGGCGGCGGCTGCGGTCGCGCTCGTCGGCGCAGCACCGGCTTATGCACAATCGAGCGATAATCAGGAAACATCATCGATTCCAGAAGGTCAGCGCGACAGTCAGGACATCGTCGTGACGGCTCAGAAGCGCGCGTCGCGCCTGGCGGACGTTCCGGCGGCGATCTCGGCCTTCAGCGGCGCTTATATCGAGGAGCGCGGGGTTAGCGATTTCGAAGGGATCGTCGAACAGACGCCCGGCGTCAGCATCACGTCCGATTTCGGCGGCAGCGCGTCCAAGGTCATCTCGGTGCGCGGTCTCGGCGGCAGCGACGATTATCGCCCGAACGGCAGTTCGTCGGCGGCGTTGCACCTCGACGATGTCTACCAGACGTCCAACCTCTTTCTATCACTTCCTTTCTTCGACGTCGAACGCGTCGAAGTGCTGAAGGGCCCACAGGGCACGCTCTATGGCCGCAACAGCACCGCGGGCGTGATCAACGTCATCACCCGCGATCCGGGCAAGGATTTGAACGGATATGGGACGGCTGAGTTCGGCAGCTACGGGCGATATCGCGTCGAGGCCGCGGTCGGCGGCGCGCTCACGGACGATATCTCGGCGCGCATCGCCGTGGTCGGCGATTGGGGCGGCGGTTATATGAACGGCAAGGGCGCTGGCTCGTTCGCCGGCAGGCAGTTTTTTGCCGGCACGCCGGCCATTCCCGATCCGGGCGCGCGCGACGGATGGGGCGACCGCGACATGATGGCGATCCGCGGCACGCTGCTCTGGAACATGCCTACCGACGGCAGGCTCAAGCTCAAGGTGTTCACGAGCCGCGATCAGGGCGAGAATCAGGTTTCGGACAGCGTTCAGGGTGTCTCGAACAACGGCTTCCTCGAGCCCGATGATGATCCCTACACCTTCTATTCGTCCTTCTATGCCACGCGCGACATCCGGATGACCGGCGGGTCGCTCAATTACGAGCAGCCGCTTACGGATGATATCACCTTCACGACGGTCCTTGGCTATCAACGTGGCAAGCGCTCCGTGAATGGCACCACCGGCGGCCCGTTCCGGGCGTTCGATTATGATTTCAGCGACCGCGTGACCCAGAAGTCGATCGAGGCCCGTCTCGCGGGCGACATCGGCCCGGCGAACTGGGTTGTCGGCGTTTACGGGGTCAACGACACGGTCGATTTCCTGACCGACCTCGACGAGACCGACTCCGCCGCGTCGATCGTTCGCACCAACTATAGGCAAACACGCAAGAGCCGTGCTGTGTTCGGTCAGGTCGACTGGCCGATCACCGACAAGTTCACGGTGACCGGCGGTCTTCGCTATACCGACGACAAGGCCCGCTTCGCAGGATCGACGATCGATCTCAATCCTTATGGCGTTTCGGTGGCCCCCGCGCGCTTTCCCGCAATACCGGTGTTCTTCGACAACAAGACGAGCGACAATAATCTCTCGGGACGGCTGACGCTGTCTTACAAGCCCATCGACGAGGTCAAGATCTATGCCTCCTATGGCACGGGCTACAAGGCGGGCGGTTTCGACGGATCGTCGATCTTCAGCCCGGTGGAAGCACTGCCGCTCCGGCCTGAAAAGGTCAAAGCCTATGAAGCGGGGCTGAAGGTTTCGACCGATGGCCGCTTCTACGCCTCGGTCGACGCCTTCTACTATGATCTGTCCGAATTGCAGGCGTTCACGCAGCTTCCGCCTCCGGCCGGCTCGCCGCCGGGGACGACTACGCCGAACATTCGCATCAACGTCGGCAAATCGGTCCTCTACGGCGTCGATTTGCAGGTCGGGTTCAATCTGATCGACAATGACCTGCACAGCCTGCGTTTCGAGGCGGGCGGCACGCTGCTCGACAGCCGGATCACCGACTTCATCGGCACACCTGCGCAGGTGGCGGCGAATCTCGGCAACGATCTTCCGGCCGCGCCGCACAAGACCGGCAACGCATCGCTCGTTCACAAGCTTCAGCTTGGTGGCGGGCTGGAGTTCACGACGACGTTGGATGCGCGCCACAAGAGCGCCGAATTCAAACGTCTGAGCAATGTGGCTTCGTCGCGGGTGCCCTCCTATACGCTGTTCGGCTTGCGCGGCGAACTGTCGTCGGATGCCGGCTGGTCGGTATTTGCCTATGTTCGCAATCTCACCGACGAGGTTTATGCGGTCGACCGCAACGGGCCTCAGCGGCTGGTTGGATCGCCGCGGCTCTTCGGCGGCGGCGTGCGGTACGAATTCTAGAGCGCGGCCGGTTTTGAGGAAAACAGGACCGATGCTCCAGCAGATTATTTAATGAGGTTTTCAGAGTCGTCCGGCGTTCCGCCGGGCGGCTCTGAAGGCGTTTTGGGAAGGCGGATATCATGTCGATCAAACATATTGTGCTTACGCTGCTTGCCGTGCTCGGCGCGTCGCAGGCGGCGGCGCAGGCCGAGGACGGAAAATTCACGATCGCGGTCGTCCCCGACACCCAATATTATACCGACTATCGCCACCAGACCGAGGAAGGCTTCCCGTTCGATGCGCGCGAACTTTTCTTCGACCAGATGCAATATATCGCCGCCAACGCGGAGTCCGAGGGCGGCGATATCGCTTTCGCCACAGCGCTGGGCGATGTTTGGCAGCATGCAAGCCAGCGCATGACGCCCGAATATGCGGCGAAGGGTCACAAGCATGTCGACAGCTTCATCACGAACCTGCCGCAAATCTATCCCGACCAGCGCGTGCTAACGGTCGAAATGCCGACGGCGCGCAAGGGCTATGAAATGATTTCCGGCAAGCTTCCCTTCTCGGTCGTCCCCGGCAATCATGACTATGATTCCAACTGGTCCGATTCACGCTATCCCGAGGGCAAGGACGGATTTCCCTACGGCATGCTCGCTTATGGCGGCCTCAAGAACTGGAACTCGGTGTTCGGTGCGGACACGCCCTTCTTCAAGAAGAAGCCCTGGTATGTGGACAGCTTCAATGGCGGCGCCAACAGCGCGCAGGTCTTCGAGGCGGGCGGATTTCGCTTCCTGCATATCGGCTTCGAGATGGCGCCGTCGGACGAGGTGCTCAAATGGGCCGAAGGCGTGATCAAGCGCTATCCTGGCGTTCCGACGATCGTCAGCACGCACAGCTATCTCAATCCCGCCGCCGAGCGGAAGGAAATCGCCGCGGTCGACTTCAAGGCGGTCGATCCGGTGCACAACAACCCGCAGGATGTCTGGGACAAGTTTCTGTCGCAGAACGACCAGATCTTTCTCATGCTCAGCGCTCATCAATATGGGCAGTCGCGCCGCGTCGACCTCAACAAGTTCGGTCACAAGGTCTACCAGGTGATGTCGGACTATCAGGGGCGGCGGCAGTCGTTCGTGACCGCGGCGCCGGCGCGCGCGGCCGAACGCGAGACGATCGGCGACGGTTGGATGCGGCTGATGAAATTCGACCTGTCGGGCGAACAGGCGAGCGTGCGCGTGAGCACGATTTCGACCTATTACAAGACGACGGCGTCCAAGCTCCCGACCTATTCGGCCTTCTACAAGGAGAAGGAAAAGCCGACGGCAACCGACGAGGAATTCGTCGCCTCCGACGAGTTCACAATCGATCTCGACGATTTCTACAGCCGCTTCGCCTCGGCCCGGGTCAAGGGCAAGGGCAAGCGCAAGTGATGGCCGCTCTTTCCGCTTGAGGCCCGGCAGCGAACGGCTTTCGCGAAAACCCGTTCCAGCTCTGGCGCCAACGGCGCGGCGAGGCGGCCCGAGAAGGGGGCGGAGCCCCGATTGGCCCCACAGTCACCGGGGCTCCGAGGGTCATCGCCGGACAATCGGTCGTCCGGCGATGACCTGTAATGCTTGGAGTTGAATGGCCCCGGCAAAAGGCAGGACTGAGGATGGCTGATCGTTTGGCAGCGGGAGCGGACGGCTCCCACATCACCTATTGCCGCCTTTGCGAGGCGCAATGCGGCCTCGTGGCGGAAGTCCGGGACGGGGTGATCGTCAAGGTCGGACCCGACCGGGCGCACCCCGTTTCCGAGGGCCATCTGTGCGTCAAGGGGCCGGGCATGGTCTCGATCACCTATGACCCTGACCGCGTCCTCGCGCCGCTGAAGCGCACGGGCGGCCCGGGCGAATTTACACCCGTGAGCTGGGACGAGGCGCTGGGCGACATCGCGGCGCGGCTGAAGACGGTGCTCGATCGCGACGGTGGCGGCGCTGTTGGCGTCTATGCCGGCAATCCCGCGTCCTTTGCGACGCTCCATTACAGCTATGCAAGCTCGTTCGGGCGGGCGCTTGGACCCGCGAAGATTTTCAATGCGCTCCATGTCGACACCGGCGCTAAGAATCTGGCGCAGGAGCTTCTGTTCGGAAGCCCGGTGCACTGGACCTTTCCCGACCTCGAGGAGTGCGATTTCCTGATCTTGCTCGGTGCGAACCCGATGGTGTCGCACATGTCGATCATCTCGGAGCCGCGGGCGCTGCACAAATTGCAGGCGATCCACGAGCGGGGCGGGGTGGTCGTCGTCGATCCGCGCCGCACTGAGACCGCGAGGCGCTTCGAGCATGTCGCCGTCCGTCCCGACAGCGACGCTTGGCTGCTCGCCGCGATGCTCAATCATATTTTCGCGCGGGAACTGGAAGCCCGCGAACTGCTCGAGACGCGCACCGCCGGCTGGACCGATCTGCGCGCGGCGCTACGTCCCCTCACGCCCGAGGTGGCCGCCGGGCGCTGCGGCATCGCGCCCGGGACGATCCGCGACCTTGCGGAGCGCTTTGTTCGCGCGCGCACATCCGCCTGCTACGGACGGGTCGGAACCAATCGCGGCCGCTACTCGACGCTCACCAATATTCTCATCGAATCGCTGAACGTCGTCGCGGGCCGGTTCGGCCAGCCCGGCGGCTGGGTGACGGGCATATCGCCGATCGCGAACCCCGACGTCCCGACACCCTTTCCGCCCTATGGCGCGCAGCGCTCGCGCATCGGCAATTTCCCGCTGATCCTGAACTATACGCCCGGCGGCACGCTGGCGGACGAGATCACGACGCCAGGGCAGGGGCGGATGAAGGCCCTGTTCGTCGACTGCGGTAATCCCGTCCACTCCTATCCCGAGGGCGACAAGACGGCGGCGGCATTGGAGGAGCTCGAACTGCTCGTCTCGATCGACTTCTACATGACGGAGACATCGCGGCACGCCGACTATATCCTGCCCGCCATGACCTTCTACGAGCGCGAGGATCTGACCGACCTCTGGGTCACCAACGCGGTGCGGCCCTGGGTGCAATATACGCCGCCGGTCATCGGGCCGCGCGGCGAGGCGCGGCTCGAATCTGACGTCTATGACGAAATCCTCGAACGGCTCGGCTTGCCGGGCCTGTTCGCGGCGCTGGGTACAAGCGAGACGCCGCGCCCCGGGCTGATGGAGGCTGCCGACACGCTGCTGCGCATGGGCGCCTATGGCGACAGGTTCGGGACGAAGCCCGAAGGCTTGTCGATCGCGAGGCTGCGCGAGGAATTTCCCCACGGCGCGCGCGTCGCCGACCGGGTGGACGCTGCCGCATCATGGACGCGCGTGCGAACGGAGAACGGCCGCGTGCGGCTGTGGCACGAGGTCACCGACGCCGAACTCGAGCGGCTTCTCGCCGAGCGGGCGCAAGAGGGCGCGGACACGCTCTATCTCTTCGGCCGCCGCAAACTCGGTTCGCTGAACAGCTGGATGCACAATGTCGAGCGGCTTGTTCGCTCGGAAAAGCCGACGCTGCTGATGCATCCCGACGATGCCCGCGATCGCCAGATCGCCAACGGAGCGCGCGTGCGCATCAGCACGGCCATTGCCTCGCTTGAGGTCGAAGCCGAGATCAGCGAGGATGTCGTACGTGGTTCGGTGAACTATCCGCACGGATGGGGGCACAAGGGCGGCTGGCGGCGCGCCGCCGAATTGCCCGGCGTCAACATCAACCTGCTCGCTTCGGCGCGGCCAGGGGATTTCGAGCAGGTATCGGGAATGGCGCATCTCGACGGCATCGCGGTCACCGTAACCCCCGCCTGAGAGGCCGCGCCGCCGGGCATCGATCGGCCGGCCGGACGCGACGCGCGGCCGGCGGTCGCGCCTGGTACCGGACAGGCTCAGCTTTTGGCCGCGGCCGATGCTTCGAGAAGCGCGCGGAAAAACTCCTCGGTCTGACGCTTCTGCAATGCGAAGGCGTCGTCGATCGAGGGGCTGTCACGATTGAGGAGGCGCTCGAGGGCGAGGCCGCGAACGGCCGCGGTCATCTGGATGATGGCAAGGCCCGCGGCGCGGCGATCGGTCAGGCCCATCTCCTTGAATTCCTCCCCGAGCAATTGCCGCTCGATGAGCTGGCGGGTGCGGCCGACCCGGGACAGGCGTTCGGAAAGCTCTGGGTCGCCGCGCGCGCCGAGCATGACTTCGACCATCGCGAGCGCTTTGGGCTTCTTGTAGAGTTCCCAGACATGATCGACCCGGGCCATGATGCGCGGCAGGCCGTATGGGAACTTGCGGACATAGCTCACCGTTTCCTCGCGCATCTCGTCGAGTAGATGCTCGACAAGGTCGGCGAAAAGGGTCGCCTTGCTCTGGAATTGTTTCATCAAGGCGCCGCGGCTCACGCCGGCGCGCTTGGCGACCGCGAGCGTACTCGCGCCGGCATATCCCGTCTCGTGCAGGCACTCGACCGCGGCGGCGAGCACCCGGCTGCGCGTGTTCTCACGCCGGACGCTATGAGGGCCGCGCGCTCCCCGCCCGCTTTTGGGCGGCGGGCTCGGTTTGACGTCTATTATATCTTCCACCTGGTTGACCATCGAATAGGATTGACCTTCTTCGCTAGCTTCTTTCCCAGATATTGGCAACGGAAGGCCGGGCCGGGGCGGTTTGGAGGGCGCGCTCAAATCTGCCGCCCGGCGCTGCGCCAATAAGGTTCCCTGAGTTTCCCCTTGAACACCTTGCCCGAATCCTCGCGCGGGAGTTCGGTCTCGAAGATAATCGCCCGGGGAACCTTGTATCCGGTGAGCCGTGTGCGAAGGATCCGCTGCACCTCATCGGGGTCGATCGTCACCGAGACCTCGGGCTGGATGATGGCGAGCAGGCTCTCGCCGAACGCCTCGTCGGGCACCCCGATGACTGCGCAGTCGACGACGCCGGGGATCGCCATGATCTCGGCTTCGATTTCGGCGGGATAGATATTCACGCCGCCCGAAATGATCACATCCGAGTTGCGGCCGGTGAGGAACAGATATCCCTCCGCGTCGAGATAGCCGACATCGCCGAGCGTGATGAGGCCGCCTCGTTCGGCGTTCCGGCGTTTGGTGTCGTCGCCGACATAGGTGAAGTCGGGAAAATGCGCGCGCCGACCATAGACCTGCCCCGCGACGCCGGGCGGGCATGGCGCCCCGGCAGCATCGAGGACCGTCAAATAGGCATCGTCCAGAACGCGCCCGACCGTGCCGGGATGCGAAAGCCATTCCTCGGGACCGCAGAAGGTGAGCGCGCCGGTTTCGGTCCCGCCATAATGTTCGAAGATGACGGGCCCCCACCAGTCGATCATCGCTTTCTTGAGATGCGGCGAACAGGGCGCCGCGCCATGCATGACGAAGCGGAGGCTCGACAGGTCGTGGCGCTCGCGAACCTCCTGCGGAAGCTTGAGCAGCAGCGCGAACATCGTCGGAACGACGAGCAGATGCGTCACCTTCTCGGCTTCGATCGTCGCGAGAAGCCGCTCCGCATCGAACCTCGTGTCGATCACCACGCTAGCGCCGCAGCGCAGGAAGAAGCTCGACCAGGCATTGGGCGCCGCATGGTAGAGCGGCCCCGGGGTCATCGCGACCATTGCCTCGCCGCGTTCTAGAAAGCCCTGCGCGCCATAGACATGCGCATAATGCGCGAAATTGGCCTTTGTCTCTTCCGCCGTGGGCGCGGCGCGGCGGACCGCCTTCGGGCGCCCGGTGGTCCCCGACGTGTAGATCATCGAGCCGACGGGCGGCGCCGGAGGCGAGGTGTCGGGCGCGAAGCCGGCGATCCATTCGGCCCATGGCGGGAGCTCGCCGACCGTTTCCAAGAGCGGGGCATCGGCTTCGGGAGCCGCGCATGCGGCGACCGGGAGGCCGGCGGGAAGCGCGGCCGCGACCGCGCCCAGCAGGTCGGCGTGGCCGAGAAGCAGCCGGGCCTGCGAATTGTCCGCGATATAGCCGACCTCGGCCGGCGAACTGTGCCAGTTGATCGGCGTCAGATAGGCGCCGATATGCTGCGCCGCGAGCGAGAGTTCGATAAAGGGATAATCATTTCGCAGCAGCGTCGCCACCGCATCGCCGCTGCCGATGCCGAGCGACTTCAGCGCCGCCGCTGCCCTGAGCCCTCGCTCGCGCACGTCGCCGACAGCACGGCGCGCTGTGCCGATGCGTAGCCACGGGGCCGGTATGGCGTCTTGTTCAGGGTCGTGGATGGTCATCTTTCCTGCTCCCAGGTTGCGCTCGACGGCGGCCGGCAGATCCGGACGCTGGCGCACATGCTATCACTGCATGATTTAGGAACATTTATGACCCCTTATGTCGGGTCGATCAACTGAAAAGTTTGGGGATCCGTCAGCCGAATGGTTGCAAGTGGCAACATGGTTTTTATCTAGGCAGCGGAAAATAAAGGATATTAATTCTGGTATAAGGCGCTGTGGCTTGAGGTCGCCATATGTCCTTCAGGTCAGTTCGGGAATCATCATTGACTCTAAAAAATCATCCCCATATGATAGTCGAAACGGAGCATCGGCGTCTGCCGGGCATCCGGTCCGGACGCATGTCCGCAACATAAAATCGACAGGGGAGATGAGGGTGTTCAAGGTCGGCAAGCTCTTTCACATGACGCAGGTCGTCGAAAACCTCGACGCTGCGGATTTGTGGTATAACCGCCTCTTCTCGCCCTGTCGTTTCTACCGGGCGCTGATGCCCGAAGCCTTTCGGGACGCCTCTCTCCTCGCGATCAGCGACCTTGTCATCGAACCCGTCGAGATTGCCACGAACCTTCCCGGTGTCGAGCGCTCGCCACTGGCGCGCTTCAAGGCGCGCTACGGCAACCGGCTCCATTCGGTCGCCTGGTATGTCGACAACCTCGAGGGCGCTTTCGAGGCCTGCCGCGAGCGGGGCGTGCGCATGACCGACGTCACCGGCCGCAGCGTCGAGGATCTCGATCATGTCGGCCAGATCAAATATTTTTGGACCCACCCTGCCGATACCCACGGCATGGTCGAGTTCGCTCGCCTGAAACCCGAGTATACGATCGATCCGCGCGCGCAGCCCTTCTGGTCTTCGGCCTATTGGCGCGATGAGCATCCGCTCGGCCTCACGGGCCAGATGACCATCGTGACGGCCGTGCGCGACGTTGCCGCGGCGTCCGAGACCTATCAGGGCCTCATGGGCGGCGTCGAGGTTCCGACCGCCTGGAGCGACGGGCGCCGCGCCTTTCAGGTCGGTGACGACACGATCGTCGAGCTCGTGGCGAGCAATTCGCCCGAGCTCGGCGGGTTCGGCGATGGCGTCTTCGGCATGGCCTTTCATGTCGCCGACCTCGCGGCGGCGGAAATCTTCTTGAAGGAGCTGGCGCTCCCCTATCGCCGCGGCGCGAACGGATCGCTCATTGTCGATCCCGAGCATGCGCTGGGGGCCACGGTCGGATTCGAGCAGGCTAGGGAGAAAGCATAATGAGTTATCAGGCCCGCGCTGCGGTGCTCCGCGAATATGGCGGTGATGTTACGATCGAGACGATCGAGGTCGACGAGCCCGCCGACAATGAGGTTCTTGTCCGGACCGCGGCGTGCGGCGTGTGTCACAGCGATCTGCATTTCAAACAAGGTGCAATGCCCCATTTCCCCGTTCCTACCGTGATGGGGCATGAGGCGGCGGGCGTCGTCGAGAAGGTCGGGAAGAATGTACGGGACTTGCAGCCCGGCGATCATGTCGTCGCGTGCAACACCATCTATTGTGGCACCTGCAAGCAGTGCCTCTATGGCCGGCCGCATCTGTGCCTCGATCGCATGGGCCCCGCCGCGCGGCGACCCAAAGGGTCTTCGCCTCGCCTGTCGGCGAACGGCGAGAAGCTGATCCCGTTCACCGATCTTGGCGGTTTCGCCGAGCTCATGCTCCTGCCCGAACGCGCGGTGGTGAAGATCGACAAGGATATTCCGCTCGATCGCGCCGCGCTCATCGGGTGCGCGATCCTGACCGGCGTCGGTGCGGCGCTCAACACCGCGAAGATCGAACCCGGGTCGCGCGTCGCGGTATTCGGTTGCGGCGGCATCGGCGCCTCGATCATCCAGGGCGCGCGGATCGCCGGCGCGCGCGAGATTTTCGCCGTCGACATCGTCGACAGCAAGCTTGAACAGGCGAAAGGCTTCGGCGCGACGACCACGATCGATTCGTCGAAGACCAATCCGGTATCGGCGATCCGCGACCAATGCGGCGGTGTCGATTATGCTTTCGATGCAGTCGGAAGCACCGACCTGCTCTGCAAATGCTTCTCCTCGCTCGGACCCCGCGGCACCGCGGTGCTTGTCGGCGCCATTCCCGCGGGCGAAAAGCTTGAGATCGAGGCGCGCGGCTTCCTCGGCGGCGAACGGAGCATCACCGGCTCGATGATGGGCTCGAACCGCTTCAAGCTCGACGTGCCTTATTATCTCGATCTCTATCGCCAGGGGCGTCTCGACCTCGACAGCATGATCAGTGCGCGCCGGCCGCTGGACGAACTGAATGATGCGTTCACGGTGATGGAGGGCGGCGCGGCCCTTCGCACGGTGATCACCTTTTAAGAGGGCAGGGTCCCAATCGGGTAAGGCGGGTGAGGTAGATTGATGGCAAGTCAAATCGTCAGCGGCGATCGTTTTGTTTCGGGCGAGGCGTTGCTCGAGCGCGCCGGGCGGGCCGCATCGGGGTTGGAGTCGCTCGGGGTCGGCAAGGGCGACACCGTCGCCCTGATTTTGCGCAACGACATCGCCTTTCTCGAAGCGAGCGTCGCGGTGGGGCTCCTCGGAGCCTATCCCGTTGCGGTAAACTGGCATTTCAGTATCGCCGAAGCGGCCTATGTGCTCGGCGACTGCAGCGCCAAGGCCGTGATCATCCATGCTGACCTCTATGAGGGGCTGGCCGCCGCGATACCCGAAACGGCCGCCGCTATCGTCGTCGACACGCCGCCCGAAATCGCGGCCGCCTATGGCCTTGGCGAGGCTCCGGTGGCGGCGCCCGGCGAGCGCCGCTGGGATGCCTGGCTCGGTGGCTTCGCGCCGCTGCAATCGGCGCAAGTCTCGCCCGGCACGATCATCTACACGTCCGGTACGACCGGCAAGCCCAAGGGCGTCCGCCGTGCGCCTGCGACCGCCGAACAGAGTGCCATAACCGAGGCGATTATCGCGGGCTCCTACGGGCTCAGCGCGTCGGACACGGGCGTCGTCAGCCTCGTCTCCGCGCCCATGTATCATTCGGCGCCCAACGCGCAGTCCCTGTTTTCGGTGCGGATCGGCGCCGACGTCATTCTGCAGCCCCGTTTCGATCCCGAAGACATGCTCGCGCTCATCGAGAAATGGCGGGTCACGCACCTCTATCTGGCGCCGATCATGTTCAACCGGCTGTTGCAGCTCCCGGCATCGGTGCGCGAGCGCTACGACGTCTCTTCGCTGCGTTTCGTGGTCCATGCTGCGGCACCGTGCCCGCAACATATCAAGCGCCAGATGATCGAATGGTGGGGCCCCGTCATTCACGAATTTTACGGCAGCACCGAAGTGCGCGCGGTCGCCGCCTGCACCGCGCATGAATGGCTGGAGCGCCCGGGAACGGTCGGACGCTCGCTCGCCGGGGCCGAGATCCAGATCGTCGACGCCGAGGGAAATGCCTTGCCGGTGGGCGAGGTCGGCGAAATCATCTGCGGTCATCCGACCGCGTCGGACTTCACCTATCAGGGCGACGACGGCAAGCGGCTGTCGATCGACCGCGCGGGCCTGATCGCGACCGGCGACATGGGCTATCTCGACGAGGCGGGCTATCTCTTCATCTGCGATCGCGCGACCGACATGATCATCTCGGGCGGCGTGAACATCTACCCCGCCGAGATCGAGGCGGCACTGGCGCGCGTGCCCGGCGTGCGCGACTGCGCCGTGTTCGGCATTCCCGACGACGAATATGGAGAGTCGGTGATGGCGGTGGTCCAGCCGATCGAAGGGCAGCAGCTCACGCCCGCGAGCCTCGCCGACGCGCTGCGCCGGGATATTGCAAGCTACAAGGTACCGCGGCGCTTCGAACTGGTCGGCGAACTGCCGCGCGAGGATTCGGGCAAGATCTTCAAGCGCAAGCTTCGCGCGCCCTATTGGGAAGCGGCCGGGCGCCGGATCTGACCGGTGGCCGCGGCGAAGCGCACGAAGGCGACGGAGAAGGCATGATGAGCAACAGGGCCATGGACGCAGACTTCGCGGTCATTCCGATCCGCGCCGCGGTACCGCGGCCGGCGCGGGAGGTCTGGGATCTCATCGGCGGCTTCTTCGATCTCGACAAGTGGCTCGACGTCGAATGCGCGCCCGTCGCCGGAAGCGGCGAGACGGGAAGCATCCGGATCATAAACGGGGCGGTGGTGGAGCCGCTGATCGGCGCCACGTCGCTGAGCTACACCTATGCGCAGACCGAGGGACCGATGGCGGCGCTCGGCTATCATGGCACGCTCGCCTGCGAGCCCGCGGACGAGGGCTCGAGCATGATTGTCTACACCCTCGCATATGACCAGTCGGCACTCGATCCGGACGAGCGGGCCGCGAGCCGGGCGCGGATCGAAAGCCGGTTTGGGGGCGCGGTCGAGGCAATGCGGCAATTTTGCCTGCCGAATTGAATATTCCGGAATGAAATCGGTCGAACGTCCGAGAGGAGAAGAGAGATGAGTGAACAGGAAGCAGCCACCAGCGTGCACGAGCAGCTCGCGCGAATGGTCGAAAATGGCGAGCATGCAACCTATCAGGCGCTGAAGGGGCTGTTCGCCGAACTCGAGCCGACCACCAACGAGTTCATGTTCGGACAATGGCGCGGCGGCACGTTCGACGATCGCGACATCGGCAATTTCTACGGCAAGCGCTTCAATTCGGAAGAGCATTGCGAGCCGATGCTCCGCACGAAGGAGGACGGCACGGTCTTCGCCTGGCCCGACTGGGGCGAAGCGCGGCTGCGCGAAGTCGGCTATGGCGGCAAGGTACAGTCGACCGTGATCTACGACGACCGGCCGCTGATGGACTATTTCCGCAAGGTCAACGACGATCTCGTGCTCGGGCTCGGCGACTGGAAAGGAAAAGCGAAGAGCTTTTTCTGGCTCGCGCGGGACAAGAAATAGAGGCGGACGCTTACCCTTTCCGGCCGGAGCATCGACGCGAAGCGATGGGCCAGAAAGGCGATCGATCCCTTTTGGGATAGGCTGGCGGGTCGACGCAACGACGTTGACACCGCCAGCGACATCTGCGCCCCTGGCGCCGGGAGAGGAAAATGAACGAAACCGATCGTATGGTGGCGACCGCTGTGGTCCCCGCCAAGGCGGGCACGTCGCGCACCCGGACAATGCTGTGGGTGCTGCTCCTGGTCTATGTCCTCAATTTTCTCGACCGGCAGATCGTCAACATCCTTGCGGAACCCATTTCCAAGGACCTCGGACTGTCGGATACGCAAATCGGTCTGATGACGGGGCTGGCCTTCGCGCTTTTCTATACGGTCCTGGGCATTCCGATCGCGCGCTATGCCGACCGAACGTCGACCAATCGCGTCGGGCTGATCTCCATCTCACTCGCTATCTGGTCGGGGATGACCATCTTATGTGGAATGGCGCATAATTACGTCCAACTCCTCCTCGCGCGCATTGGCGTTGGGGTAGGGGAGGCGGGCTGCACGCCGGCGGCGCATTCGTTGATCACCGATACGGTCGAGCCCTCGAAGCGGTCGTCGGCCATCGCCTTTTATGGCCTCGGCATCCCGATCGGGACCCTTCTGGGGCTGGTCATCGGCGGCTTCGTCAACGACCTGTGGGGCTGGCGTGTCGCCTTCATGCTCGTCGGCATGCCGGGCATCTTGATGGCTGTCATCCTGCCGTTCATAATCCGCGATGTACGTCAGAAGCCGGCTGCATCGACGACGCCGGGTGCTGACCTCACCGTGATGGGCGCGCTACGCGAAGTGTTCGGAACGCGCTCTTTCCTCTACCTCGCCATCGGCGGATCGTTTGTTGCCTTCCTCACCTATGGCAAGAATCTTTGGGCGCTGATCCTGTTCCAGCGCTCGCACGGCCTCAGCGCGGGAGAGACCGGACTGATGCTCGGCGTCACCATTGGCGTCGCGGGGATCGTCGGCACCTGGCTTGGCGGCTATCTGGCCGACCGTTTCGGCAGCGTCGACAGGCGCCATATGCTGACCACGCCCGCGATCGGTATGGCGCTCGGCGCGCCGATCCTTTTTCTCGGCTATTGGGTCGACGAATGGCATATCGCTATCGCTTTGATCTTCATACCGACGGTCTTCAATGCGTCCTATTATGGCCCGACCTTCGCGTGCGTGCATGGTCTGGTGCGGCCCGAGGCGCGCGCGATGGCGAGCGCGATACTGCTGTTCGTGCAGAACCTGGTCGGGCTGGGCCTCGGCCCGCTGCTGTTCGGCATGGCGTCGGAAATGCTGAAGCCAACTGTCGGCGTCGAGAGCGTGCGCTATGTCCTTTATGGCGCGGCTTGGCTGGGCCTGATCCCTGCTTTCTTCTTATGGCGCGCGAGTTTGCGGCTCAATGCCGAATTGAAATCGGGGTAAAGCCGAGACCTGGCCTGGACAGCTTGATCTGCCGGTCGCCCGGCGCTCCGTGTAAGCCGCGCTGATATCTTCTGCTAAAGCGAGGGCGATACCCAGCCGACCCTTGTGATGCAGGCCAGACGAGATCGGGCCTTCCCGGAATTGCCGTGCGCGAATTTGCAAAAATGTCCCCGATTATGGCCGGCGCTCGCCCTCATGAGGGGCTCAATGAGCCCGGCACGCCGAGACCGCTATGCTTTCCGACGGAGCGGGCCGTTGACCTGGGATTAGCTGCATCGTCTTAGGCGATATGGCGCCCGATCTGGTCTCTTAAAAAGTGGCGGAAAATTAGCAGCGGCCCGACGGGTTAGACTGCCTTTTTGCCACGCCTCCGGCAGGTGCCTCGCCCCGTTCGATCATCCGGCGGCATTTGCCGGCGTTGACCGGTAATAGTTGTTACCGTAAACGCCGGTAATATTCATTACCGGAGGCGATTCATGGCGATCCTGACCAAACGGAAGAAGATGGGCCTGCTGCTCATCGCCGCGGCCGTTGCCGCCGCGATGGTGATCTGGACGTGGGGGGCAGGGGACGAGGCCGCGGCAACCGACAATGCCTATATCCGCGGCGACGTGACCTCGCTGGCACCGAAGGTCGCAGGCTATGTGATCGCGGTCGAGGTCAAAGACAATCAGGTGGTCAGGGCGGGCGACATATTGTTTCGGATCGACGACCGCGATTATCGGGCGAAGCTCGCGCAGGCCGAGGCCAATGTTCAGGCGGCGCGCGCGCGAGTGGCGAACAGCGCCGAAGACATCGCGCTTCAGCATATCCTTGTGCGGCATGCAGCGGCGCAGCGCCGCGCCGCCGCTGCCGACCTGATGCTGGCGCGCAAGACCAGCAACCGGCGTCAGGCGTTGGTTGACGGCGGCGCGGTCAGCCAAGCGCAGGTCGACGAGAGCGACACTGGCCGCTCGCGTGCCGAAGCCGGGATCGCGGCCTCGGGCGCGACGCTCGACGCGCAGCGCCAGCGAATCAGCCTTCTTGGCACGCAGCGCGAGGCGGCCATCGCAGCGCTCGCGCAGGCGCAGGCTGCGCGGGAGCTCGCGCAGATCGATCTTGACAATACTGTCGTTCGGGCGCCGATCGCGGGCGTCGTCGGCAATCGCCAAGTGCGCGTCGGCCGGCTCGTGGCGCCCGGCGCCTCGCTGCTCGATATCGTTCCCGTCGCCGATCTTTATGTGGTCGCGAATTTCAAGGAGACGCAGCTCGAGCATATCAGCCCCGGCCAGCCGGTACGCATCCGCGTCGACGGCTATGCCGACGTGGCGCTGGACGGATTTGTCGACAGCCTCGCGCCGGGCAGCGGTTCGGCCTTTAGCCTGATCCCCGCCGACAATGCGACCGGCAATTTCGTGCGCGTCGTCCAGCGCGTGCCGGTGAAGATTAGGTTGCGCGGCAATCCGCTTTCCGGCCGCCTGGTGCCCGGACTGTCCGCGCGCGTCGAGGTGTTGCACGGACGTGGATCATGACGGCCGCCGGAGCCCGTATCGACGTGGGTGCGCCGGTCGCAACCGGCAGGATTTTAGTGGCGGGGATTGTCCTCGCATGCCTGACCGAAGCGATCGCGAGTACCATCCTCGCGCTCGGCCGTGCGGACATCATCGGCGACACCTATGCGACTCCCGACGAGTTTGCTTGGCTCGACGTCGGTTATACCGCGTTCAAGCTGATCGGCTTCGTCTTCGCACCCTGGCTGCTAACCCGCGTCGATCCGCGGCGGTTGTTGTTGATCGCAACACTGGTAATGGGCGCCGCCTGCGCCGCTGCTGTTGCCACCGCAGTGCTCGACGTCCTCGTCGTCCTGCGCGCGGTGCAGGGACTCGCGGGAGCGACGCTACTGGTTAGCGGGCAGACGATCCTCTTCTGGAATTTTCCTGCGTCGCGCCAGCCGATCCTGCAGGCGGTGTTCGCGATGGGATCGGTCGTCGCGCCGGCAACCGCGGCACCTTTTCTTGAAGGCTGGTTGATCGACAATCACGACTGGACTTGGATTTTCTTCATGGTCCTGCCGCTTTCGCTGGGCGCCGCGGGTCTGCTGATCGTGGCCGACCCGACGCCCGCACGGCCGGCACCGCCGCGCCGCCTCGACTGGATCGGGCTCGGCGCGTTCGGAGCGGCGCTGCTTAGCGCGACTTATGTGCTGACGCAGGGCAGCCGCTGGGACTGGTTGGAGGCGAGCCGGATCGGCTGGATGAGCGCCATCGCCATCGCGGCACTCCTGCTGTTCGCGTTCCGGCAATTTCGCGTTGGGGATGAGGGCTTGCTCGACCTGTCGACCTTCCAGACCGAGGATTTTGCTTTTGCTTTCTTCGTCAGTTTCGTTGCCGGCGCGGCGCTATTCGGCAGCGCCTTTGTCATTCCGGCTTTTGCCGTGTCGGTGCTCGGCTTCTCCCCGACCGAGGCCGGCGAACTGCTTCTGCCGAGCGGCGCCTGCTTCCTCGCGACGCTGCTGTTCGCCGCCTATATGATGCAGGCGCGTGGCCTGCCGCCGGTCGCAACGGTGCCGTTCGGCGTCTTATCGATCATGGTCGCGATGTGGATGCTGTCAGGGTCGAACGGCGAAAGCGGCGCCGCCGACATGATGCCGGCAATCCTGCTACGTGGTTTCGGCCTCGGCTTCCTGTTCCTGTCGATCACGCTGATCGCATTCAGCAAGCTGCCCCCCGCCAGCGTCGCCTTCGGCATCGGCATCTTCAACATCGGGCGCCAACTCGGCGGGCTGATCGGCATTGCGGTGCTTCAGACGTCCATAGACCACGATCTCGTCTACAATCAGACGGTGCTGGGGGCCGCGATCCAAACGGGATCGCCCGCGCTGGCCGAGCGGATCGCCGCCACTACCGATTTACTCGTATCGCGCGGGGTCGAGGCAAGCGCGGCGGCAAAGACGGCGACCGCCATGGTCGGCCGGGCGGTCGGCGGACAGGGGGCGGTGATCGCCTTCGATACTGCCTTCAACCTCGTGGCTTTGTTGTTTGTATTCGGCGCGCCGATGATCATCGCATTCAAGATATTCCTCGCAAAGACGACGGCATCGCGTCGATCCGATCGACCAGGGGCAACGACATGATACCGCCGATCAAATTCTCCCTGGTCGCTGCGTTGGCTGCGGGCGGTCTCGCGGGTTGCGCCGTCGGCCCCGATTATCGGCGGCCCGAAATTGCTGTCAGCGAAAAATGGGTCGGGCCGGTCAGCAATGCCGAGGTCGACGGCGCCTGGTGGCGCAAATTCGACGACCCGCTCCTCACCGAACTCGTCAAAGCCGCGATCCTCGGCAACAAGGACCTCGCCGAAGCGTCGGCGCGGTTGCGCGAAGCGCGTGCCAATCGCGAAGCAGTGCTCGGCCGCGAACTTCCGCAGGCGACCGCATCGGCGATAGCGACCGAAAACCGCCTCAGCGAAAATGGCCAGCTGCCAGTCGGCAAGGTGCCGGGGCTCGGCCCCGAGCTGTCGATCTTCGACACGGGATTCGACGCCTCGTGGGAGATTGATTTGTGGGGCGGCACGCGGCGGGCGATCGAAAGCGCCGAAGCGCGGGCTGATGCAGCCGAAGAGGCCCGGCGCGCCGTTGTCATGCAGGTGATCGGCGAGGTCGTCCGCTCATATATCGACCTGCGCACCGCGCAGGCGCTTAAGGCGAACGCGGCGCATGATGCCCGGGCGCAAGCCGAAATCGCGCGGCTGATCGCCGACCGGTTGCGCGTCGGACTGGCCTCGCGCGTCGACTTGATGCGCGCGGAAACGCAGGTAAGGGGAAGCGTCGCTGCGATCCCCGCCTTTGAAAGCGAGGCCGCCGCGGCGTCGTTCCGCCTTTCGCTGCTCGTCGGGCAGCAGCCGGAGGTTCTTGATCCCCGCTTGCGCGAGCCCGGCCAGCTCCCCGCTGCCGATGTCGAGATCGCGGCGGGACTGCGCTCGGACCTGCTACGCCGTCGCCCCGACATCCGTCAGGCCGAACGCGACCTCGCCGCCTCGACCGCCGAGGTCGGGGTTGCAACCGCCGAACTTTTTCCGCGCTTCTCGTTGATCGGCGGGATCGGCTTGCAGGCGCGCACGCTGGGCGATCTGCACTCGAGCGACAGCCTGCGTCTTCAGCTTGGCCCGTCGCTGCGCTGGCCGATCTTCTCGGGTGGACGGATCCGTGCGCAGATCCGCGCTGCGGACGCGCGCGCGGATGGTGCCAAGGCCCGCTATGAACGCGCGGTGCTGAGTGCGCTGTCCGACAGCGAGACCAGCATAAGCCGGTACATATCGGCGGGCACCATCCAGCAGGAACGTGCCGCGGCGCTCGCCGCTGCGGCTGAGGCGGTCGAATTGATGCGACGGCGCTATGTCGCCGGCGAAGAGGATCTGACGGGGCTGTTGCAGGCACAGCTCGCGTTCAGCGCGGCCGACCGGCTCCATCTTCAGGCGCGCGCGGCGCGGCTCCGCCAATTTGCAGCGCTCTACAAGGCGCTTGGCGGCGGATGGGAAGCCGCCGAGGCCGGCAGTTTCTGACCGATGACGGTGACCCATATAACTGTCGAAAGTGCGGCGGTCATGGATCGTCGCACGGCGCAGCGGAGCCATATCCTGGCCATCGCGCGGCGGCATTTTCTCGCACGGGGCTATGCGGCCACGACGATGTCGGCGATCGCGGCAGACGTCGGCGGCTCGAAAGCCACATTGTGGAATCATTTCAAGTCCAAGGACGATCTTTTTGCCGAACTTGTAAAGACGGATACCGAGGGAATCCATGCCGAGGCGCTGGTCATTCTCGACCGGGAAGGTGAGACTTTCGAGATACTTTGCACCTTTGCCGAAACCTATATCACCGCCATATCGACGCCGGCGGCACTGAGACTACAGCGGCAAGCCGCTGCAGTAATCGAGCGGATCGCCATTGGCCGGCTGCTCAACGACCGTCTGGTCGGCGTGGTTGAAACGCGCTTGGCGAACTTTTTTGCCACGCGGATGGCGATGGGCGCGCTTCGCCGCAGCGATCCGGGGCGCGCGGCGCAGCTGACCATCGCGCTTTGCCTCGGCCTCGACCCCCGACGCCTTTTCCGGCCGGCCGAAGCCGCCGGCATTCCGCCGCGCGCGCGTGCGCAGTTCGTGCTGGCCGTGCTTAAAGATCTTTACACCCATCGAGAATTGCAGGCCAAGGAGGAGGATGACGAATAGGATGATGTGATCAAGCTATCCGGGTTGCTGGTTGCCGGCCCGAGTGCGCAAATTCACGTCATGCAGCTGTTCTTTACCCCAAATAACCCCTCGCGCCGGCGCAGCGACAAGACGCCGCCGCTTCGATCTGCTGCGGCAATCCTCTGCCGACCGTCCGATGAAGAGAACTGGCAGCCCGTCATGACGTCGATGCGTCCGAAAATGGCCTAGTCAGGCCTTTGCTTCCCTCGCCCATGAAAGCGTCGCCCGCAGCGTCCCCACGCTGCGGGCGAACCCCGTTCGCGAAACTGGATGTCATCGGGCGGAAGTGATCATCTCCCCGGGGGGCCTTCCGCCCGATGATTCAGACGACGATCGGATCGTCGGCCATCGCCTGTTGGATAAGGTGCTTCTTGTCGTCGAACTGCGGCGAGACCTTGAGGTCCATACCGAGCGTTTCTTCATCCTCGTCATGCGTAAAGCCGAGACTGTGCGTCGCCTCGAACATCACGCCGCCCGGCGTGCGAACATAAGTCGATTCGAAATAGCCCCGGTTCTTGCGATCCGAGAAATCGGTGAAGCCGACGCCCTCGGTCTCGAACTTGATCCGCGCCTGGACGTCCATGTCAGGGACCGCGAAGGCGCCGTGGTGAATGATGCCCTCTGCGATCGTCCAGCTGCCCTGGCGGCGATCGGGCTCATGAACGATGTCGATGACCGTGCCCGAGTCCTTGGTGCCCTTGACGCGATAGCGGTGCCGATTGCCTTCCTCGCCGATCTTCTCGAAGTTCCAGCAATTGTTCATGAAGAAATCCATGTCCTCAAGCTCGCGCACCGAGGCGGTCCAGCTGTGGAATCCGCGCTGAGCATGCTCGAGGGGCACGTAGGGCGAGGCGTAGGGTTCGCGTGTGTCATGCTCATCCTCGAGGACCTCGAATTCGATCCCGCAATCGGGATGCTCGAAACCGACGAAGCGCTGACCGAAGCGCACGCCCGGCTTGCCCGTCGGAATGCCATTCTTGTCGAGATGCTCGATCCACCATTCGAGCGAACCCTTCGGGATCGAATAGGTGCAGACGGTGAACTGGTTCGATCCCTTGCGTCCCTTCTGGCCCGTGCGGCGCGTCGGGAAGGTCGTCATCACCGTGCCGGGGGTGCCGAGCTCGTCCGCGAAATAGAGATGGTAGATGGGAGTGCTGCCGTCGTAGAACAGCGTCCGCTTTACGAAGCGTTGTCCCAGGATCTTGACGAAGAAGTCGATGTCGCCCTGCGCCGTGCCGGTGCAGATGGTGATATGATGCAGGCTGGTAATATGGTTCGAATCCACGATCGCTCTCCAATATTTGATCCATGAACCGCGGCGGGGAGGTTGGTCTCGGATCGCCTCGGGGTCATATTGGAAATAGCACTCTGCTCGAACGCTCTCCATGCAAGCTTGCGGATACTGCCCATTCGAAAAGCGAATGTGGATGCGTTAGAAGCGGTCGCGGCGGCGAGCATGACTATGGCGTGTCGGCAAGCCATGCGTAGGGTTCGCCCCGCGCCTTGACACAGCGCGCATCTTCGCATGGGCGGTCCTTGGTATCAGGCAGTTCGATGCGGAGCCCCACCATGCTCAACCGGATGACCGGGCGCCGCCCTCGCATTCGATCAGCCAGGTCCGGATGGAGGATTTGATCGGAAGCGGCAGTTCATGGCCGCCCTCGTATTCGATGAACGCTGTGAGCGCGCCGCTGCGTCCTTTGAGATAGCGCTCCGCTTGCTCGAACTTGCCGGCGGGAATGACGGTATCGAATTGCCCTCGGCAGAAGAGCACCGGCTTTCCCGCGATCGCGAAGGACGGCATGGCACTGTCGTCGATCGCGAAACAGCCGGCGATCATGATAAGCCCGGCATAGGCGCGCGGGCGGTCGAGCAGGAGCGACGCGGCCATTGCAGCGCCGTTGCTGAACCCGCAGAGCCAGGGAAGGCGGCGGCCCGTATCGGCTGCGATCCAGTTCCCGATCTTGGCGGTCTCATGCGCAAGACTCTGCGGGACCGCGGTTCCGGTGCCGGCATTGAGGAACCAGGCGAAGCCGCCTCCTTGCGCGATCGGCCCGCGATAGGCGCGAACATTCGCGTTGCCGAAGAGCGAGAGGGCGAAGCCTGCCTCGCGCTCGGTGCTACCACGGCCGTGCAGATAGACGATGTCGCGGCTGTCGCCTCCCTCATCGGGACTGTCGTAGCGCATGACGATGGCCTGGTCTCGCGACATCGAGCATCTCCTCTTTTTGAGCCCGCGCGCAAGCGCCGGCAAGGCCGCGGTTCGCCGGGCGGGTGTCGATCAAAACCAGCGGAGCAGGTCTCAATCGCGGCTCATCTCATGCTGGCCGGGCCGCATCGATTTCGGACCGATTTTGTTTCGCGACAGTGGATAGAGAACACCCTTTGTTGGAAGCGCGAAGATCGGATGGGGTGAATGCGAAAAATGAATATGGACGTGGGGCGGAGGGCCCGGGATGTTGTGGCCGCGCTGCAGAGTCCTTTCCAGATCCAGAAAAATAAAATGAAAACATACACCTCGATTGCGCCTTTCCGGCGCCTTCGAGGCTGAGGCGTCGCCTGAACGAAGCGAGCGCTTCGCCCTGGCGCAGCCGATGCGGCAAGATGAAAAGACAAAATCCACAATCATGGCTTGCCGCTGCCAGCCGGCAGCCGCACGGCTATGCCTTGTTCGCAGAAAGGATGAAGGTTGCTCAAACTCTATTACAATTCGGGCTCCTGCTCGCTGGCCTCCCATGCCGCGCTGGAAGAATCCGGCCTCGCCTATGAACTCGAGCGCATCGATCTCGGCAAGAACGAGCAGACCAAGCCCGAGTATCTAGCCAAGAACCCGTGGGCGAAAGTCCCCGCACTCGAGATCGGCGACGTCATCCTCACCGAGAATGTTGCGATCCTGACCTATATCGCCGAACAGGTTCCCGCTTTTGGCCTCTTGCCGGTTTCGGGGATGGAGCGCGCTCGCGCGCTCGAATGGCTCGCGCTTCTCTCGAGCACGGTCCATGTCGCTTTTCGTCCGATTTTCCGGCCGGGGCGTCTCGCCGTGAGCGAGGCGGGGCAGCAGGACGTCGCGGCGACCGGCCTGGAGGGTCTCCGCGCGGTGCTTGCTCTGCTCGACGAACGGCTTGGCGATGCGCCCTTTACGCTCGGAACGCGCTTCAGCCTCTGCGATCTCTATCTCTTCGTTTTCATTCTGTGGTCGCGGCGGCCGGTGCTCGCGGGGAAGCTCGATGCGCTGCCGCGGCTAGCGGCTTTCGGCGACCGGATCGCGGCGCGGCCGTCGATGGCGAACGCGTTGGCACAAGAAGGCCTGTCCTGGACGTAACACGCCGCCGCTTCTTCGCCTTCACTTCTTCGAAGATTGCGCAGGACCGAATCGCTGCCGGAAATCCTCAAGGCGCAGCGTGAAATTCTCCTCGCCGAGGAAGGTGGGGTCGCTCATCGTTGGCTGTTCATGGGGCCTGTACAGCGCCGCATAGGTCGGCATGCGTTCGGACGAGCTATGGAAATGGGTCGAGTAGGTCGAAACCGCGATCGTCGGCACCGCGGCGGAAAGGTCGAACCGCATCAGCCTCAGCCACCCGTCGCCGAGCGCGGCCGGTTTCGCGTCGGGCGCGAGCATCGCGAGCGCCTGGCCGCGATCCTGATAATCGGCGAGAATCTGATAGACCATATGGCCGGCGGCATTTTTGTCGATGCGGCGCGACTGGCCATGCTGATGGCCGCTCAGCACCATGAAGATCTGGTCATTGGGCAGGATCAGCTTTTGCCAGAGCTCCTCGGGATCATTATGCTCGGCGTGCACCGCGTCGAAGTCGACCGCGGGGATCGCCTTGCGTTCGCCCGCGACATTCAGATGATCGTGGATCGAGATGATGGTCGGAAGGCCGGGATATTTCTTGAGCAGTCCCTCGGCCCAGGCGATCACGTCATCCTCGGGCGCCATTTCGAGCCCGATGTGGAGGAAGCGATAGCCGCCCGCCTCGAATATCTGCGCGCTGTCGGCGCCGCCGTTGAACGCGCCGACATACCAGGGCTTTCCCTTGAAAAAGTCGGAATCGCTCCCGAAGACCGAGCGGAAATTGTCGAGCCCGCCATAGTGGAGCGTGCCATAGCGTAGCGGACTTGCTGCGTCCGCCGTGGCGGGCCAGCGCGCATCGGACCAGACCGAGTCATAGTCGTGATTTCCCGGCACCACCGAAAAGGGCAATTTGCCCGAAAGGATCGAATAGCCTGCGCGTGCGGTCGGCATCTCGACGGACAGCGTATTCGGCTCGGGAGTGAGGTAGGCGCCGAAGACGGAATTAGAAATCGACTTTTGCCCCATTGCGGCGTGTTTCGCGTCGATTGGCTTGCTGCCATGCTGCCAGATATCGCCGACGGCGGTGGCGAACACGATGTCGCCGCCCGCCGAGCGCGCGTTGCGTGCGATATATTCCATCTGGTCGAAGAAGATTTCCTTCGCGTCGATTGGAAATCCGGCTTCGCGCTGGTGGCTGAAATCGATGTAATTCTGCGTGTCGGGTATCACCGCGATGGTGAAGGCGTCCCGGTCCTGCTGCGCCGCAACGGGCACCGAGAAGGCGGCGGCGGTGAGGGCGATCGCCAGCGCATGGCGAAATTTTCTCTGGGTCATGAACTTGCTTTCTACCAGTTGCTTGCGATTACCAGGCGGCGCGGACGCCGATACCAAAGGTGCGGGGCGTGCCGATCAGTCGCGACGGGCCGGCGATGTCGATATAATATCGCTCGTCGGTCAGGTTCCGGGCATAGCCATAGAGCGACAGACCCGACGCCAGATTCTCGATCTCGAGACGAAGGTTGATCAGCGTATAGGCAGCGGTTTGCGCCGACAGCGCGTTGTCGAGGCGCTTGAACTCCTTGCCTTTGTAGGTTGCATCGACGCTCGATTTGAGACGCCATGCGTCGCCGAACGTGATCGAGTGGCTGAGGCGAGCATGCCCCGAAGCATCGGGCGCGGCGGGCAGATTGTTGCCGAGATTGAGCGTGACGAGGACCGGGTTGGCCGATTCGAACTTGGTGATCTTGCTGTCGAGCACGGTCGCGCCGAGATCGAAGGCGAGTTGCTGGGTCGATGTCCGGACGATCTGGAGCGTTCCGGTAATGTCGAGACCCTTCAGCGTCGCCGCGGCGATGTTGGTGCGAATATTGCCATTGGGCGTCGCGGTGCTCGACTGGAGATTCTTGAAGGAATAATGGAAGCCGTCGATCGCGAGGCTGAAGGCGCGCGAGGACGGAAACCATTTGATGCCGCCTTCGAAGGAATCGACGGTCTCGGACTTGAATGACAGTGCCTCGGGCAGCGAGAAGATGCTGGTGCCGTCGAAACCGCCCGCCTTGTAGCCGCGGCCGTAAGCGGCATAGGCCGAGAGCGAAGGGGTGATATCGAATTTGGCCGAGACGCGGCCCGATATATTGTCGTCGCTGAAGTCATTGTCGAAGATCACCGGCAAGGGCAGCCCGATGCCGGTGGTGATGCCATAGGGGTTGGCATCGATCGTCGACCCCGAATAGTCCGAGCTTTCGGTCGTGTAGCGAATGCCGCCCGTCAGCGTCAGCTGGTCGATCGGCCGCCAGTCGGCCTGCCCGAAGACCGCGAAGCTCTTGCGGCCCTGGTGATAGTCGGTGTTGATCTGCGTGAAACGCGAATCCTCGTAGAAGAGGGTGGTGCCGAAATCGGTCTTGTCGCGCAAATAATAGGCGCCGACCACCCAGCCGAACCGGCCCCTGCTCGCGTTCGATAGCCGGGCCTCGACCGACGTCTGCTTGACCTTGTCGGTGAAGATGAACTGGTTGACGCGGATCGGCGCGCCGGGCGCTCCGTCGAGGTTTCGGTCCGAGGTCTCGTGGCCGATCACCAGGTCGAGGTGGAGGGCGTCGCTGAGATCCTGCGCGAGCGTGGCGCCGACGCCGAACAGGTCGATGCTCCGGCGGGGATAGCGGTTCGAATAGAAGGTGAAGGGATCGTCGTCGGGCTCGAGCCAGCCGTTATTGCTGACGCCCCCGACCGAATCCTGCGGCTGGCTCTCGGAACGATCGCGGCTTTTCCAGAGCTTGAGCGTCAGATCGCCGCCATCGGTTTCGGCGCGCAGCGTCACGCGTCCGGCAAAGAGGTTGCGGTCGCCATAATTGTCGCGCGCGCCCGGATCGGGAAGTGGCGGCAGCTCGGGACGCAGCTGCATGCCCGTCGCCGGGCCCGCGCCCTTGCCGTCCATGAAGCCGCCGCCCTGGTCGGTGAGCAGCGCGACGCGCAGCCCGATGCTGTCGGTGAGCGGCACACTGACAGCGCCCTCCGCACGGAACCGGTCATAGCTGCCATAATCCGCCTGGACATAGCCGTCGAAGCTGTCCGACGGGCCGCGCGTGATCAGGTTCACGACGCCCGCGGTGCTGTTGCGGCCGTAGAGGGTGCCCTGCGGCCCCTTCAGGACCTCGACGCGTTCGACATCGAAGAAGGGCGCCGAGAGGAAGACGTTCGAGGATTGATAGACATTGTCGATGTGCATCGCGACCGAGGGGCTGCCGTTCGGGCGGTAATCGTCCTGGCCGCCGACGCCGCGGATGCTGATCGTCGTCGATGCCACGCCGCCGAAATTCGATGTGATGCTCATGCCGGCGACCTGCGACGTCAGATCCTCGAAGTTCGCGACACCATTGTCGGAAAGCTGCTCGCCGCCGACCACATTGATCGCGGCTGGCACGTCCACGATCCGCGTCTCGCGCTTTTGCGCCGTAACGATGATTTCGCCGCCCGACTGGTCAGCCGTTTGAGCGACAGCAATCCCCGGGGCCAGAAGCGCCATCGCGCTTCCGACCTTGATCAACTTCTTCATTTCCTCGAAACTCCCGTTGCCGTAAGAATTGGACGGGTGTCTAGAAACGGGTTGTGACAGGGTTATGACGTGGCAGTGAGTATCATCGAGGAAGCGGCCGGCAGCGCGGTCGGCAAGCGCGAGCGGACCCGCCGCCACATCTACGATTGCGCGGTAGGACTCTTTTCCGCGAAGGGTTATGCCGCGACGACAGTGGGCGATATCTGTCAGGCCGCAGGAATTTCCCGGGCGACCTTTTTCCTCCATTTCAAGGAAAAGGCGGCGCTCGTCGGCGAAGGCAGCCGGCGTCTCGGCGCTTTATGGGAGAGCAAAAGGGGGGACCTGGGCGAGCTTCCCGCACACGAAATCCTCCGCCATCTAATCTGGTTCATCTACGATAATATGGAATCGCCCGATATTGCAGCCCCCATGCTCGACGATTTTCGCCACACCTTCGGAGGCGACATGTCTCCCGGCACCGGACCGGGAACGATCCATGCCTATACGAGCGACGTGATACACGCGGCGCAGCTCGAAGGCAGCGTCATGGCCTCTCCCGCGGCGGATGTTCTTGCCCATCACGCCATCCGCCTGACCAGCCTGTACCGGATGTTCATGGTGGGCGATCACAACGAGACGAAGCTTCTGTTGTGGCGCCTCTTTTACACCGGCGCGCGGCAGGCGTGATGTCGGGGGGCGTCGGGACGTCCCTCTTGGGGGCGCCGGCCCGGTCAAACGTCCGACGGCGCGCGGCCGCGCGAACCGCCATTTCCCAAAAAGGATGGCCGCACGTTCTGAACGTGCGGCCATAGGGGCACCCAGGATCGATCCTGTGCTCTAGAAAGCGAATGCGGCCCGCACGCCATACATGCGGGGTGGTTTGTAGCTGGTGATTTCGGGCCCGCCGCCGCCCGCTACGTCGGTAAAGCCGATCCCGCGAAAGAGGTTGCCGACCTGGACCGTATTGAAGAGATTTGTCGCGAAGAATTCCGCGGTCCAGCGCTTGTCGGGCGAATAATAGAAGAGGCGCAGATCGACATTATTATAGCTCGGCGCGAGGTCCGATCCCGCTGGGACCGGAAAGGCGGTATCGCGGTTGAAGGCCGTGTAGAAGATGCTGCTCGTATAGGAATAGTCGATGCGAAAGCGCCCGCTGCCCGCCGATCCCAGTGAAAAATCCGCCGAAGCGCCGAGATTGGCGGTCCATTCGGGCGTGCGCTGGACCCGGTTGCCGCCGAGTTGCACCCCTTGGATCACCTGGGGGTCGAACGTAGCGTCACTATAGGCCCCGGAGGCGTCGAACTGGAGCCAGTCGGTTGGCGCCGCCCGGATTTCGAGTTCGATGCCTTGAACGGTCGCGCCATCCGCGTTGAACGCCTGCGGTCCGAAGGGCCCGAAGATCTGGAACTGGAGATTGTCGTACTTGTTACGATAGAGTGACGTGTTGACCTGGAGCCGCCGATCGAAGAGCTGCGATTTCACGCCGACTTCGATGGCTTTCACATATTCGGGGTCATAGACCGCGTTGGTCACGATCGGATTGATCGCCTGGTTGACGCCGCCCGACTTGTAGCCCGTCGAGTAGCTGACATAAGCCAGCACGTCGGGCGTGAATTGATAGTCGGCGGCCAGGCGGTAGGTGACACGCTGCCATGATCCTTCGACTGGCCCGTCATAGGCCGGCGGAGCGAATTGAAAGCCATAATTATTCCCGCGCTTTTCATCGTGCGTGTAGCGAATCCCGCCCGTAAAGCTCAGGCTGTCGGTCGGGCGGAAAGTGGCCTGGCCGAATGTCGCGTAGGATTCCGAAGTGATATTGCCGCCGATCACGAAGCCGTACGGCCGATTGTTGGCGTTCGCGATGATATCGTAGCGGCTGCCGCGATAGCTGGACTCGCGGCTGCCTTTCTCGTGAAAATAATAGGCTCCCAAAATCCAGGTGAAGGGCGCCGCGCCACTTGCGTTCGAGAGGAGCTGGATTTCCTGCGAAAATTGTTCGGCACGTTCGCTCAGGTTGAGGCTGCCGAGATCCTTCGGCGAGAAGTCCGCATCCTGCCGCGTCCGGAACGTCGGCTTGACATAGCCGGTGATCGATTTCGCGGTAATCGGCCCCATGTCCCATTCGAGATTGGCGCCGAAGAGCAACAGTTCATTGCGTTGGAATTCGGCGATATCCTTGCCTTCGTGGAACGGCCGCAGGTCGTTCACGAGCGGAGCGCCGCCAACGAGATAATTGTTCGTGCCGGGGATGGGTGGGCCCGCGAGATTCTGGCCCGTCGTCGATCCCGGAAAGGGAGTACGGAGCTCGGGCTGACTGCCGACGCCGCCCGAATGGATGAACGTGCCTGACAGCAGCGCCGAAAAATTGGACGTCGGTTCGATCAGGATATGCCCGCGAAATCCGTAATTATCGGCGTCGTTGGCATCGGTGCCCCCCGGGACGCTATTGTGGGTGAAGCCGTCGCGTTTTTCGCGGAAAGCGACGAACCTCGTGCTCAGCCCTTCGCTGACCGGAATGTTGACCGCGCCGCGCAGGCGCCACATGTCGTAGTTTCCGATCGTGACGTCGGCATTGCCTTCGAAGTCCTGCGAGGGCTTCTTGGTGATGTAGTTGACCGAGCCGCCGGTGGCATTGCGGCCATAGAGCGTCCCTTGCGGGCCGCGCAGAATCTCGACGCGCTCGGTGTCGAAAGCGGAAAACAGCGTTCCGACGGGGCGGCCGATATAGATGCCGTCGAAGTGGAACGCGACGCCGGGATCGCCGCCTGCGGTGCTGTTCTCGTTACCGATCCCGCGCAAGGTCACATAGGCGATCGGACCGAAATTGCTGAGCTGGATCGACGGCGCGAGCTTGGTCAATGTCGACAGATTGTCGAAGCCACGGGTCTCGAGCGCCTCGTTGCCCAGCGCCGAGATGGCGATCGGGACCTTCTGGAGGCTCTCCGAACGCTTCTGCGCCGTCACCACGATATCTTCGACGCCGCCGCTGCTGACGGCTTCTTCCGTCGGCGCCTCTTGCGGCGGTACGGCGTCGGTGGACGTGGGCGCCTCGATGGGCGCTGCCTCCATATTTTCGCTTATCTCGGTTGCAGTCTCCTGCGCGTATAGCGCCGGGCAAGCGAACAAGCTGAAAGATATGGCCAGCCCCGTCTTTGCAAGCACGCCGTTATATCCGGATTTTTTGCGCGATACAGTTCCCTCGTTCTTCAAAGTCCATCTCCCAAAATATTTTTTTGTGTAATTTCATGGCGTTTTTCGCCCTTGTGGAGATATTTTATGTGGCAGCGCGCAGGCTCGCAATTGCCGAAACTGAATAGCCGGAATTCGAAAATCGGCTGGCGTCGCTGTTTGTCCATTCGCAAGCGTCCGGCGCGGCACCAGAAAAGGCCCCGAACGGCCCGCGCGATATGTCACACGATGGTCAGGTCGCTCGCGACGATTATATCGCCCTTGAAGACTTTGGCCGCCTCATCCCGCCAGACCTCGGCGGCAACATCGTCAGGATAGATGTGACTGAGCACCAATGTCCCGACGCCCGCCCGCTGTGCGATTTTTCCGACGTCGCCGATCGGGGTGTGCGCTCTGGCAATATGCTGCACAAAGTCCGCTGGTGTCATCGCGAGGCCGCCGGCCACCTGCTCCCGGGCCTGACGCTCGATCCCGGGAAGATGAATGGCTTCATGAACGAGAATATCGGCGCCCGCGGCCAGTGCGGTTAGATTGTCCGAAGCACGCGTGTCGCCCGAAAAGACGATTGACCGGTCCGGAAAGTCGAACCTGTAGGCGAGCGCGAGATCGACGGGTGGGTGATCGACTGCCACCGCGCGGACGGTGAGATCCCGGGTATGTAGTACCACGCCGGACGCCGGTATTTCGTGGACCTGCGGCGCCGAAAAATCCGCAAGATGAAAATCACGCGCCCACATGGCGGTGGTACCGGCCATCGCGCGGACATAGTCGGTCGTCATCTGGGCGAGGGGAGGCGGGCCATAGGCCGCAAGCTGCCGCGGGAGGCCGCGTAGCCAACCCAATAGGAGGAACGGGCCATATTCGATATTATGGTCGGGATGATGGTGCGTGAGGAAGATCGATTCCACCGCGCGAAAGGGCACCCCGGTCCGCATGAACAGGTCGGTGACGCCGAGGCCGCAGTCGACGATATGAGCCTTGGCACCGCGGACGATCAGCGAAGACGCCATTTGCCGGGCGCGCCCGGCGACGGGACCCGCGCCCGTCCCGAGCAGGACGAGCTTCGTGCCGACTGCCTTTTCAAGCTCGCGGCGCACCGAGGCCCCTCGCGCATCGCGCTGATCCGCCCAGCCCGCCGCCTCCTCGAAGGCCTGCGCGCCGGCGGGCGCCAGCAGCGGCAAGCCGAGCAGGGGAAGGACCGCCCGCCGCGTCGGTTCGAAATCGCCCATGTGCAAATGCTCCCTTGTCTACGAAGGCGGGCGCGGCAGCGCTCTAGGTGCCTCGGTGCGGGGCAGGATAGGCGCAGCCCCGACCTTGGCCAGTATCGGGAATGGATGGCCGGGGAGCGAAAAATGAATTTGCGGCCGCAAGGCCAGGAGAGCCGATCGCCCGTCAGCGAAAATCGAGATCGGCTATCGTCCGGCGAAGCCACGTGTTGCCGGAGTCATTATGATATCTCTCGTGCCAATATTGCTTGACGTCGATGGCGGGCAGCTCAAACGGCACGTCGACGACCTCGAGCACGCCGCGCTTCGCGAACCAGCGGCCCGTGCGCCCGGGCACGGTCAGCACGACATCGGTCTCCTCGGCGATCATCGCGCTTACGATAAAACTTTCCGACACCATTCGGATCCGTTCGGGCGGGCAGATTTCGAGAAGCTTGCTCTCGACCTGCTCGTGCACATGGCCGATTTCATGCGCCGCGACGACGATGTGATCGCAGTCTTGAAAGGCTTGCAGATCGAAGGGGGTCCGGCGCGCGGGGTGATCGCGGCGCATCACGCACACATAGGTCTCGCGGAACAGGGTCTGCGCCTTGATGCCGCCAGCCAACGCCGGGAATCCGCCGATAGCTATGTCGACGGCTCCGGACTCCAGCTCTTCGATCAAGGCCTTGTGTCCGAGGGTGACGCCGCTGACGCGTGCGCTCGGCGCCGCCGACGACAAGGAGGAATAGAGGCTGGAAAGGAAGAGGGCCTGGCCAAAATCGCTCGCCGCTACCTTGAAGTTGCGGGTCGTGGTCGCCGCGTCGAATTTCTGTTCGGTCCGGACCTTTTGGCGATAGATGGCAATCATGTCCTGGATGGGCGCGGCCAGTTGGTCTGCAAAGGGCGTGGGCTCCATTCCCGACCGCGTCCTCACGAAAAGCGGATCGTCGAAATGTTGCCGCAGCTGCCCCAGCCAGCGACTCAATGTGGGCTGCGGCACGGCCAAAAGGCGCGCGGCGACGCTGACGTTGCGATGCTGGTAGATCGCGTCGAAAACCATCAGGTGGCCGAGCGGGAGCAGAAGCTCATTCATGACGGGGCATTATCGCCTCGGATCGCATTAGGAAAGCGGGTCCTGCGGACGTGCGGCCTATTCAGTATCCGTATGGAGTCAATTCACCCGCGGGCGATAATCGCAATTTCTTTCGGATATCTGCGTCTTTATAAATTGTGACCAATCCGACGGCCTGGACCTTCTGCGAAGTGTGCCCGGGCTCGACCGGATTTTGCGAATAAAAATAATTCTATATTTGGGAGATATAGTCGTGACTAAAGCGGAATTTGGTTCGATTTCTTCGGACGGTAAGGCGGATGCTCCTGTTCTTATTGTAGGGGGAGGGCCCACCGGTCTTATCGCGGCTGGCGAACTCCTTCGCCGCGGCGTCAGGTGCCGCCTGATCGACCGGCTGCCGGTGCCGCACCAGACCTCGAAATCCTTCACGATCCACTCGCGAACGATGGAGATGATGGAGCATATCGGCATCGCCCACCGCTATCTCGACACGGGCATCAAGAGCAACGGCTTCACCTTCAATTTCGAGAATACCGAAGCGAAGCCGATTCTGGACTTCTCCACCCTGCCGGGGCGCTTTCCGTTCATCATGATCTACAATCAGAACGAAACCGAGCGCGTGCTGCGCCAGCATCTCGATGCGACATTCAACTTCCGCCCCGAATGGGGCACCCAATTGCTGTCGCTGAAACAGGATGAGAGCGGCATCGAAGTCGGGCTCCGCCTTGCCGACGGCAGCAAGGAGACGATCCGTCCGCGCTGGGTCATCGGCGCCGATGGCGTGCGCAGCCGCGTGCGCGAATGCCTGGGCATCGCCTATGAGGGCGAGGATTATGAAGAAAATGTCCTGCAGATGATGGATGTCGGCATCAATGATTTCAACGCGGGCGACGACTGGATTCACTATTTCATCGGGCAGGACAAATTCGTGCTCGTCACCAAATTACCCGGCACCAATTACCGCGTCCTGATCAGCGACAACGGCAAGGCCGACAAATCCAGCCTTGAGGAAACCCGCGAGGCGTTCCAGGGCTATGTCAGCGCTTTCGACGATGTGGCGGCGCTCGACGAGCCGCGCTGGGCCACCAAGTGGCGCGTGTGGAAGCGCATGACGAGCAGCTATCAGCAGGGAGCCGTCTTCCTGGCGGGGGACGCGGCGCATTGCCATTCGCCGTCAGGCGGCAGCGGTATGAACGTCAGCATGCAGGATACGTTCAATCTCGCGTGGAAGATCGCGATGGTCGAAAATGGCGAGGCGCATCGCTCGCTCGTCGAAACCTATGGGCCCGAGCGAACCCCGGTGGCGGCGCAGCTTCTCGAAGGCACCCACGCGATGCACGAGATCATCATGGGTCATGGCCAGGGGCTCGAGGATCGCATTGCAAAGACGCAGGAGGCCGGCTGGCACGATGCCGCCACCCGCCGGGTATCGGGCATGTCGTATAATTATTGCGAGCAGCTCGCCGCCTATAATGACGATGGCCTGGCCGGGGCGAAGGCTGGCGACCGCGTGCCCGATGCCGATCTGGCGCCGCGCATTCGCCTCTTCGATCTGACGCGCCACACGCGCTTCACGCTGCTCCTCGCGCCGCAAACCGAGGCCGAGCGAGAGGCGGCTGAGGCGTTTGCGGCGACCGTTGCCAAGCGCTGGCCGCAGGTCAAGCTGGTCACCGTCCTGCCCAAGGGTAGCGATGCCTCAATCCGTGAAGATGTGTTCGTCGACACGGCGGGCGATCTCGCCCGGCAATGGGGAGCCAATGAGGCCGGCTGGGCGGCGCTGATCCGCCCGGACACCTACATCCATGCCCGCGCCCGGCTCGATCGCCTTGCCGTCATCACCGACGCACTGAGCGATACGCTCGTCGAAGCATGCGGATAAGGATCAGGCCATGACAGAATCGCTCGATACGATCGACGTTGTCGTCAAACGGATCACGCACGAAGCGACGGGGATTGCTTCCTTCGAACTGCGGCCGGCCGAGGGCGGCACACTGCCCCCGTTCACGGCCGGCGCGCACATCGACATCCGTCTCGGCAATGGCCTGGTGCGAAGCTATTCGCTGGTCAATCCGCAGGGGCAGTCCGATCGCTATGTGATTGCGGTCAACCTCGACCGGAGCAGCCGCGGCGGATCGAAGTTCATGCATGAGAAGGTGCGGGTCGGCGACCGGCTGACGATCACCGCGCCGTCGAACAATTTTCCGCTCGAGGAAAGCGCGGCGCATTCGGTTTTCATCGCGGGCGGAATCGGTGTCACGCCAATCTGGTCGATGATCCAGCGGCAGGTCGAACTGGGCGGGTCGTGGGAGGTTCACTACGCCTGCCGCGCCGCCGAATATGCGGCCTTTCTGGAAGATATCACAGCAGCGGACGGCGACGCCGTCGGCAAGGTCAAGCTGCATCTGGATAGCGAAAGCGGCGGCCAGGTCCTCGACATCAAGGCGATCGTCGACAAGGCGCCAGATGGCAGCATCTTCTATTGCTGCGGGCCCGCGGCGATGCTCGAAGCCTATAAGCAGGCGACAGCCGCTGTTCCGTCCGATCGCGTGCGCCTCGAACATTTCGGCGCGGCAGCCGCACCCGCCGATACCGGCCCCGCCGGCGAGTTCACGGTCGTGCTCGCCAAGAGCGGCGGCGAATTTCTGGTCGAGGAAGGGATGACGATCCTCGAGACATTGCTGCAGAACGGGATCAGCCAGAATTATTCCTGCACCCAGGGCGTGTGCGGCACCTGCAGGACACCCGTGCTCGAAGGCGTTCCGGATCATCGAGACTGGGTGCTTTCCGACGATCAGAAGGCGTCGAATGATGTCATGCTGATCTGCTGTTCGCTCAGCAAGACGGACCGGCTCGTTCTCGATCTTTGATCGAAGAACAGGCCCCGAAGCCCGTCCCGTTCAGGCTGAGTGCTTCAGGTCCCTCCCTTTAACGGGAGGGGCCTGATTTGCATGAAGCATATAAACCTGGCTCTTCCTCGGAAAGTCGTGACCGGCACCTCGAGGCCGCCTTCAATTCCTCATTCGCGATGTGGGCGTCACGGCCGCATTTGGGCAATTTCATTCGCGATAGAATAGCATCCACTGAGTGCGCTCCGCATGGCTAAGTCCAGCGCACTTAGCCTTCACCGACGATCCGGATCACGGTCTTGCTCTCTCCGCGACCTGCGCAAACGACAGAAAGTTATACGTCATCGCGCCGATGCGTCACATGTTCGCGGCTATTTTTCTGGGTTCCCATTCGGGGTGGCAAGCGGTGCGGGCCTCGACCTGCCGGATCCGCGCAATATGCGCGCGCAGCCAGATATTTCCGGGCTCGCTGTCGAACCGTTCATGCCAATATTGCTTCACATCGAAGCCCGGCAAGTCGATCGGCGGCTTCATCAGGCAAACCCGCTCGGGGCTCGCGATAGCCGCGACGCGTGAGGGGACCGTCAGGATCATGTTCGAGCGTTCGGCCATGTGGGCGCTCAGCAGGAAATTTTCCGACAATATCTGGACATGGCTTTCGCCGATGACATCGAGGATGCGCTTTTCGACTTCTTCGTGGATATGACCGAGGCGCTTTCCGTCGACCAGAATATGCCGCGCGCTGCAATATTCGTCTAATGTAAGTTCTCGGCCTTTCACGAGATTTCTGGGCACAATGCAGACATAATGCTCCCTGAAAAGCGTCTGTTCGCGAATCCCGGCGACCAAATTCGGAAAGCTGCCGATCGCGACATCGACCTCCCCCGATTCCAGTTGCGCCACAAGCCGAGAGCGCCCCAACGGAACCGCCGTAAAGCTCACATGCGGGGCGGTCTTCTGGGCCCAGTCCTCGAGCCACGGGAGGGTTAATAAATGCCCGATGTCGGTCGCCGCGATCAGAAAATTCCGGTGCGAGGCCGACGGGTCGAAGTCCTGATCCGCCGACAATCGCTTCGCGTAGATTTCGAGGGCATCCGAGATGGCGCCCGCGATCGACATCGCCATCGCAGTCGGCTCGAGACCCTTGCTGGTGCGCACGAACAGCGGATTGTCGAAATGCGATCGCAGATATTTGAGGTGACGACTGAGCGTCGGCTGCGGCAAGTCGAGGGCTTCGGCCGCCTGGGTCACGCTCTTGAGCCGCAGCAGCGTCTCGAAAACCGTCAAATGGAGGAAAGACAGCATCAGCCGGCCTCCGCCGCACATGGAGGGATCGGCGGCGACCCGTCGCGGCGCCGCAAGCGCCCCATGTTATGATTGCAGACCCACGGCGGCATCGCTGGGGCTCCCTTGCTCTAAAGCGGCTGCCCGACGCCGCTCCTCTCCGGGCAATTTTTATCTTGTCCGGAAAAGCTGCGCCCTTCACCGGGCGGAAGCAAGAAAATCGCCTGGATAGGGCGCATTCAGATTATGAATAATCCTAATTCACGAGCGGGCCGGCGGCGCCGCGTCGGAAGCCACTGACCGCGCTTTTCTACTGCAGGCCCGCAGGCCCGTGCGGCGCGTTTGACGCCGCGCGGGCCTGGCGAAACGAAGGGCGCCGCTTTCGCCGATATGTTCCGGCTGATTCACCGGGCGGGTGCGCGCCGGGCAGAGAAACGCCCGAACAGGCGAGGCATCCGACGAGGCCTCGCTGCACATGCGCTTTGCTAGGCTGGCTCCAATTCCGCGCTCTGCGGCATGGCGCCAGTATAAGCCCGCGCAAGAAGCGCGCGAATGCCATCCTCGGTCACCGGCCGCGGATTGGGATAGGGATTCTGGATCGCGAGCTTCGCTGCGATTTCGATGCCCTCCTCGGGCATGCCGAGTTTTGCCAGCGACATTTCGGCGCCCAGCTTCGAGGCAAGCTCATAGAGAGCGGCCGGCGGCTCGCGGCCGCCCATGGCACGCGACGCGCGCACCATCGCATCGGGGGCTGCCGGCGCGTTATAGGCGATCGCATGCGGCAAGATCGCGGTGTGCGTCTCGGCATGCGGCATGTCGAAACGGCCGCCGAGCGTGTGGCACAACTTATGATGCAAGGCGACCGACGCCGAACCCAATACCATGCCTGCGAGCCAGCATCCGTAAAGCGCCTGCGTCCTCGCCTCGTCGTCGCCCCCATCTTCCGCGAGCCGGGGGAGGCTCTCGTAAAGCGATCTTATGCCCTCTTCGGCCATCATCGACACGATCGGATTGCCATCGACGGCATAAAGGCCTTCCATGCAATGAGCGATGGCATTGAGGCCGCTCGCCACGGTCATGCCAAGCGGAAGCGAGCGCGTCAGGTCGGGATCGTAGATGACCGTTCGCGGAACCACCCCGGCATCGCGCCCGGTGGTCTTGATGCCGTCTTCGGTCATGCCCCAGATCGGGGTGACCTCGGATCCGGCGTAGGTGGTTGGAATGACCAGTGAAGGCAAGCCGGCCCGAAGCGACAGGGCCTTGGCGAGGCCCGTCGTCGATCCGCCGCCGATGGCCACCGTAAAATCGGCCCCGATCTCTTTCGCCGCGACCAGCGCTTCCTCGACGATGGAAACGGGGACGTGCATCGTCGCCCGGTCGAAAAGGCCTCCGGCGAGCGGGCCGAGCAGCGCGAAGACATTCCGTCCGGCCGAGGCCTGTTCGGGCGTCGACAGGATCAGCGCGCGTTTCCCGATCAGCGCGGCTTCGTCGGCGACACGGTTCAGTGCGCCGTGCGCGAAGATGACGCGGTAGGGAAAGGAATTGAATGTGAAGTCCATGAGGTTGATCCGATCAAATCCAGACAGGGGCGCCGCAGGCGCGCCGGGAAACGAAGACAGGCTGGTTGCAAAGGCAGGGCATCGCCGCGATGGCGGATGCGATGCGGGCGTCGGGGCCGCACGCGCGATCCGATACCCCGCGGCCGCGCCAAGAAGGACTACCTTTCTCCCTGTATCGTCCCCCGGCACGCGAGCCGGGACCGTTTAAAAGCGGCTTTGCCGCGCTATGCCAGCCGGGGATAGCAACGTGGCGAGCGGCGATGAACCTCCGAAACCAGATAGGGGTTATACACATTCCGAATAACCGCAGCGCGGGGCACGACGCGTTTTCCGCCGATCACGACAACACCACCGGGCGGTCATCCAATCATTGCCTCGCGCATCGTCGCCGGACTCTCGCCCTTCCGGCGATTTCGCTGCGGCGAGCGTGGGGGCATCGCTTATCGTTTTGATGTCGGTTGCAGGCAGCTGGCGGCGCGTATTCCTGGAAGAGCGCCGGCGCTTTCGCCCTCGGAATATTGCCCTTCAACTATCGGGTACCGGGCGTCTGCGACGACCTCTTTCCCCCACGGGTCGACGGCGGATCAGCGATCCCCCGGCAAGGCCCTTATCCGCGCGGCAAGCGATACGAGGCGCGGCCCGGTATCGCTCCGCATCTCTGTCTCGTTGGTCTGGAAGGCGGGCGTCGCGCACACCAGCGCCAGGCATTCGCCGTCGGCCGTCCGCAACAGGGGGGCCGCGACGGCAAGGGTTTCGGCGCGCCACGACGAGACAAAGCAGAACCCGTGCGCCTTGCAATCTTCGGCGCCGCGATCGGCCTCGGCTTTCTCGCCGGCAAGATGCGGAGCCGTCTCCAGCGTTCTGGTGTGAAGCGCAGAGCGCTCGCCGGACGTCATGAGCGAGAGGATCGCGCGGCCCACCGCGGTGCTGTAAAGCGGGACCGAGAAACCTATGTCGGAAATATAGTCGGACACCACCGTGTCGTCCGAGCGTGTGACGTCGAGCATGATCGCGTGAAGGCCGTTCGACATTGCCATCGAAACATTGCCGCCCGCCCGCACCGCAAAATCCCGCATGAAAGGCCGCGCGGCCTGCCGGATCTTGAAGCGCGCAAGGAGCGGATAGGCCACCGAAAGAACCTGCGATCCCACGCGATAGGCGCCGCTTTCGTTGCGGCCGAGATAGCCCAGTTGGACCAGCGTGTTGGTGAGGCGCGAGACCGAGGACCGCGGCATTCCCGTTCGCGAGGATATCTCCGAATTGCTCAGCCAGGCATCGTACGGCCCAAAAGCCGAAAGCACCTTCAAGCCTCTGTCGAGCGTGGTCGCAAAGAAGGGGTCGGGATTCGGGGAGGAGCGCTGTCTTGCTTTCGAACCCTGCTTCTCGTCCGCCACTGATTGTCCCACCTTGTCTTTCAGGCTTCGCCTTCGCCCTGCCGGCTGCCGCGCACCCGGCCAGCCATTCCACAGGAAACGGAAATTCGCCTTCGGCACACTGATAGCGACGCGGGGTAAAAAATCAAATTTCGATATATCGACAAGATTGCTTTGACAGTTCCGATATATGAAACTAGATGTCGATTGCCGTTCAAAAAATGAACGACAGGGGCCGGGAGGGGCTGCCGAGTGTAGGAGCCCATGCGTGCGTGCGCGCATGGGCTCCTCTTTCGCTGCAAGCCGCCGCTGGAGGATGGATAGCGTCGATATGAATTTAGCGCCGGGCGACGTCATGAGTTCCTACGACTATATCGTGATCGGCGCGGGCTCGTCGGGATGCATCGTCGCCAGCCGGCTAAGCGAAAGCGGCAAGCATTCGGTCCTGCTCGTCGAAGCCGGCGGCCCGGACAAGCTGTTCTGGATGCGGGCGCCGCTCGGAACCGGGCAGATGCTCCGCCGCACCGACGTGATCTGGCCCTATGAGACAGAAGGCGTGCCCGCGCTCGGCGGCCGGACGCTGCGGTGGCCGCGGGGCAGGGTCGTCGGCGGTTCGAGTTCGGTCAACGGCACCATATTCATTCGCGGGCTGCGCGAGGAATATGATCGCTGGAGGGATATGGGCAATGGCGGCTGGGGCTATGAGGATGTCCTGCCCTTCTTCCGCAAGCTCGAGGATTTCGAGGATGGCGACCCGCAGTACAGGGGGCGCGGGGGTCCGATTTCGGTCGAGCGCCTCAGGCTGAATCTGCCGGTGACGAGGGCCTTTATCGATGCCTGCGCCGAGGCGGGAATCCCGGAGAATGGCGATTATAACGGCGCCTCGATCGAGGGTGCGAGCCCGCTCCAGTTCAACACCCGCTATGGGCGAAGGCAAAGCGCCGCCGTCGGATATCTATCCTCGGCCATGAAGCGAAAGAATCTGCATCTTCTGACGGACACGCAGGTCAGGAAAATCCATGTCGTGGCCGGGAGCGCGAGCGGGGTGGTCCTGCAGAATGCCGCCGGCGAGCAAACGATCCGCGCCAATCGCGAGATCATCCTCAGCGCGGGCGCGATCGGGTCGCCGCAACTGCTCGAGGTGTCGGGCATAGGCAGCGCGCCCATCCTCGAGAAGGCCGGCGTCGCGCTTGTCCACCATTTGCCCGGTGTCGGCGAGAATCTGATCGATCATCTGCAAACCCGCATCAGCCTGAAGGCCAGGAACACGGCCGGCCTCAACGAACTCGTCGGAAACCTGGCGTTCCGCATGAAAGTCGGTGCGGAATGGCTTTTCCTCGGCCGGGGACTGATGTCGACCCCGCTCGCATCGGCGCATGCCATCATACGCTCGCGCCCCGATGCGCCGCTTCCCGATCTCAAGCTGCAGCTTCACCATTTCAGCGGCAAGGACCGGATGGCGTACAGCAAGGACCTCGGGATCGATCCGCATCCGGGTCTTACGATCGGCGTCGTTCAACTGTCGCCGCGGTCGCGCGGCCGTCTCCATATCGCATCGCCCGATGCGAATATTGCGCCGCGCATCTATCCCGACCAGTTCGAGGACGAGGAAGACATCCGGGTCCTGACGTCGGGCATCAGGATCGCCCGTACGATCGCGTCGCAGGCGGCGCTGTCGCGGTTCGTCGTCGCTGAATTGCGGCCGGGCGCCGAGACGTCGTCCGATGACGAGATCGTGGATTATATCCGCCAGAGCGGCCAGACCTCCTATCATCCAATCGGGACCTGCAAGATGGGGAACGACGACCTGGCAGTCGTCGACGACCGGTTGCGCGTTCGCGGGATCGACCGGCTGCGCGTCGTCGATGCCTCGATCATGCCCACCATGCCCTCGTCGAATACCAATGCGGCCGCGCTGATGATCGGCGAGAAGGGTGCCGCGCTCATCCGCGAGGCGGCGGTATGAGGCCGCTTCAAACATATATCGGAAATCCCGGGGAGGATCGCGTGGCCCATATTGTCGAGCGCTGCGAGAAAGCCATATCGCGCGGCCTGGAATGGCTTGCCGGCCGCGTATCGGCGGAGGGCGAACTCGAAGGCAGCGAGACTGTCCTGTTCGGCTATTACAAGGCTCTCCTGACCTTCACCGCGGCGGGACGCTATCTGGAAGCCGAGCGCGCCGCGCGGAAGATCAAGCGCGACTTCTACAAGGACGGGCAGTTTGGCGGCGAACAATATTCCGCCGCAACCGTCGGGCCGATTTACCGCGACTCATGGCTGACCTGGGGCGCGCATATCGCCGGTCGCTACGACATGTCCGTGCCCGCCGCGCGTGCGATCGCGCGGCAGCTTTGCGGGACGACGGGCGGCGCGCTTGCCGAGGGATCGGCGCGGACCATCGACATCGGCCTGACGTGCTGCGCGCTGACGGCGCTGCTCGCCGCGGGGCAGAGCGATGCGGTGTTAAAAGGGGCGGAACTCGTCCGGCAGCTTGTCGAAGATCAGCCCGAGCCCGAAAAGGCCCTCTATTTTCGCTGGTCCCCGGACAATGGCTTCATCCGGCCGGGGGCCGGAGAAGACGCGAGAGGCTGGACCGTCCAGCGTTCGGAGAGCGGCCAGGTCTACTGGTATATCGGATATGCGCTCGCGCTGATGGCGCAGATGAACCTGCTGACGGGCGAGCGCAAATGGATCGATGCGGCGGAGAAGCTGCTCGTCTTCGTGAAAACCTGCCACCCCCAGATCTTTGAATCGACGTCTAACGGCAAGATCGCGTGGGGCTGCGCCGAGATCTTCTCGGTAACCGGCGATGCGGGTTTCCGCGACACAGCGGCGCGCATGGCGGAATGGATCTGCGACGTGCAAGCCGAGGACGGACGCTGGTTCCGATCAGCGGACCAGATGATTCCGGTGGCGTATGATGCGACCTTCGAACGCGTTTTCTACCTCAGCCGCGTCGCGCGCGCTCTCCAGCGGCCATAAAGACATCTGGTGCATTTTGCCGCGGCGAGGGCCCGAGTCCAGACAGTGGGCCCGGCCTTCGCCCGGATATGGGAGTCCGGCCGCATGAAACTCAAGGACGTCTATCCGCTCTATCTCAACAACAAGGCGGTGCAGCCCAACACCGACCTTGAGGTGATCGACAAATTCACCGGCGAGGTCGCGTTCCGTACTGCGCTCGCGACCCCCGATGTGATCGACGAAGCGATCGCGGGCGCCGTGCGCGCCGCCGAGCCGATGGCGCGGCTGGCGAGCTATGAGAAGCGCGACGTCCTCACCCATTGCGTAGGGCGCTTTCAGGAGCGGTTCGACGAGCTGGCCTATGCGCTCTGCGTCGAGGCGGGCAAGCCGATCGCCGACAGCGAGGGTGAGGTCACGCGCCTGATCGACACCTTCCGCATCGCCGCCGAGGAAGCGACGCGCAATTATGGCGAGGTCCAGCCGCTCGACGTGTCAGCGCGCGCCAAAGGCTATATGGGGATGTGGAAGCGCGTGCCGATCGGGCCGTGCAGCTTCATCTCGCCGTTCAACTTCCCGCTCAACCTCGCCGCGCACAAGATCGCGCCCGCGATCGCGATCGGCTGTCCGTTCGTGATGAAGCCGGCATCGCTGACCCCGCTCGGCGCGATCATCATGGGCGAAGTGCTCGCCGAGTGCGATATCCTGCCCGAGGGTGCGTTCAGCATCTTGCCCGCGACGCGCGACGGCGCCGACCTGTTTACCACCGACGAGCGGCTGAAATTGCTGTCGTTCACCGGCTCGCCGGGTGTCGGCTGGGATTTGAAGGCGAAGGCGGGCAAGAAAAAGGTCGTGCTCGAACTCGGCGGCAATGCCGCGGTCGTCGTCGACAAGGATGCCGACCTGGGCCATGCGCTCGCGCGCATCATCTTCGGCGGCTATTACCAGTCGGGGCAAAGCTGCATCCATGTGCAGCGCGTGATCATCCATGAGGAGATCTACGACACATTCCGCGACATGCTCACCGCGAAGGTCAAGACGCTGAAATCGGGCGATCCGAAGCATCGCGACACCTTCATCGGGCCGATGATTTCGGTCAAGGAAGCGCAGCGGCTGAAGGGCTGGATCGACGACGCCGTCGCCGCGGGCGCGACCTTGCTCGCGGGCGGTGGCTGCGAGGGCAACATGCTCGAAGCCGCACTGCTCGAAAATGTCCCCGGCGACACCGATGTGGTGCGCGAGGAAGCGTTCGGCCCCGTTGTCATCCTGTCGAAATTCACCGACTGGGAGGCCGCTCTCGCCGAGGTCAACGACAGCAAATTCGGACTTCAGGCCGGCCTGTTCACGCGCGACATCCACAAAGTTCTCGACGCATGGGATCATCTCGACGTTGGCGGCATTGTCGTCAACGACGTGTCGAGCTACCGCGTCGACAACATGCCTTATGGCGGGGTGAAGGACAGCGGACTGGGCCGCGAGGGCGTGCGCTTCGCCATGGAAGATATGAGCGAGATCCGGAACCTGGTGATCCGGCGAAACTGACGGGCTCATGACGATCCTGGAGGGCGAAGCCGTCGGGAAAGAGCGGCTCCGCCTGCGCCGCCGTCAGCGCGTTTGCGCGAGCGCGAGCGCTGCGAGTTCGGGGAACGCCTTCGCGCGTTCATGCGCTTCGGCCGACGCGGCGGTGCCGCGGATGACGCGTCCCTTGATGCCGTGGAAAATGGCCGCGAGCCGGAAGAAGTTGAACGCGAGATAAAAGCCGAAGTCGGCAATGCCGCTGCGTCCCGTCCGCATGCTATAGGCGGCGATATACTCGTCCTCGGACGGAATGCCGAGCGTGTGCGGATCGGTGCCACCAAGCCCCGCGACGATGTGCGGCGGCATCCGGTAGCTCATCGCATGATAGGCAAAGTCCGCGAGCGGATGCCCGAGCGTCGACAGCTCCCAGTCGAGCACCGCGAGAATGCGCGGTTCGACCGGGTGAAAGATGAGATTGTCGATCCGGTAATCGCCGTGCACGAGGGCGCATTCGTCGCCTGGCGGGATATGATCGCCCAGCCAGTCGATGACCGCGTCCATATCGGCGTTGCGCCCCGCCGTCTCGTCCTCGCGATACTGCCGCGACCAGCGGCTGATCTGCCGCTCGAAATAATTGCCCGGACGGCCGAAATCGGCAAGGCCCACGGCCTCGACATCGACGCGGTGGAGCCTAGCCATCGCCGCGTTCATCGCGTCGTAGCAGGCGGCGCGCTCCTTAGGGGCCAGCGAGGGCAGGGCGGCATCCCAGAAGATCCGGCCCTCCACCATGTCCATGACATAGAAGGGCGAGCCGATGACGGCGGCATCTTCGCACAGGCCGTGGACATGCGGGACCGGAAAGTCCGCCGTCGCGAGGCTGGCGAGTACGCGCGCCTCGCGTTCGATCGCATGCGCCCCGGGCAGGAGGGGACCGGGCGGCTTGCGCCGCAGGACATAGGACGCGGCCCCCGTGGTCACGCGGAAGGTCGGGTTCGATTGCCCGCCCTGGAACTGGCGGACCGAAAAAGGCCCCTCAAAGCCTGCGACATGTTCGCGCATCCAGCGGCCGAGCGCCGCTTCGTCGAACCCGAAGCCGGCCCTGACTTCTGTGGTTGAGTCTTCGCCGGGCGCGAGGGTCATGACAGCGTCGCCAGATGGCTGCGCTTGATCCGTTTCGCGATCGACCATTTATGGACCTCGGTCGGCCCGTCGTAGATGCGGAAGGCGCGGATTTCCCGGAAAATCTGTTCGACGACGCTGTCGCCCGATACCCCGGTACCGCCCATCACCTGAACGCAGCGGTCGGCGACGCGCATCAGCGCCTCGGACACGGCGACCTTGGTGATCGAACTCTCCTCGAGGCCGAGCGATCCGCCGTCGAGCGTGTCGGCGCACCAGTCAATCATCAGTTCCGCCTGCCGCAAATCGATGAGATTCTCGGCGAGCATGAAGCCGACCCCCTCATGATCGATGAGCGGCTTGCCGAATGCCTCGCGGCGGCACGCATAGGCGGTGGCGATTTCCTGCGCGCGGGTCGCCGATCCGAACCACCGCATGCAATGCGAGAGCCGCGCCGGGCTGAGCCGCACCTGCGCATAGCGGAAACCCTCGCCGCTCGCGCCGAGCATATGGTGCTGCGGGACGCGAAGCTGGTCGATGGCGACCACCGCGTGCCCGCCGGGCATCGAGCTGTCGATCGTGTCGAGCAATCGCTCGACGCGCACGGCGGGGTTCGGGAGGTCGATGAGAAAGAGGCAGGCACCATCATCCGAACGCGCCATCACGATGCCGACCGACGCGCCCTGCGCACCGGTAATGAAGGCCTTGCGGCCGTCGATGATCCAGTCGTCGCCATCGCGGCGGCAGCGGGTCTTCATCATGGAGGGGTCCGAGCCGGCGCCGCCTTCGTCGGCGGGCTCGCTCATGAAAAAGGCCGAGCGCGCGCGTCCCGCGACGAGCGGTTCGAGGAAATGAGCCTTCTGCTCCTCGCTCCCCATCTTCGCGAGCAAATACATATTGCCCTCGTCGGGCGCCATCGTGTTGACCGCGACCGGACCCAGCGGCGAGAGGCCCGATTTCTTGAGGATGGTCGCCGTATCGCGCTGGCTGAAATGGCTTCCGTCGGCGCGAACATGCGGCGTGAGCACCCCCGCCTCGCGCGCCTTGGCGCGCAGCTCGGCGACAAGCGTGTCGGAGGGGCCATGGCCATGCACTTCGAACCGGGGGTCGCGCTCATAGGAGAAGACGGTTTCGCGAACGAAGCGTTCGACCTTCGCGGCGACGTCCGCAGCGACGTCGGCCGCGCTCGAACCGGGCGCGCTCATGCGATGAACTCCGCTTCGGTGAGCGCGCGCAGCTGATCGAGTTCGACCCCGGGCGCACATTCGACGAGGCGGAAGCCCGCGGCGCGGTCGGGGCGCGAAAAGACCGCAAGATCGGTTATCAGCATGTCGACGACCGCCGATCCGGTGAGCGGCAGAGTGCAGCTTTTGCGGAACTTCGGCGTGCCGTCGCGCGACACATGATCCATGAGCACGATGATGCGTCTGACGCCTGCGACGAGATCCATCGCGCCGCCCATGCCCTTCACCATCTTTCCCGGGATCATCCAGTTGGCGATGTCGCCATTTTCCGCGACCTCCATCGCACCGAGGACCGAAAGATCGATGTGCCCGCCGCGGATCATGCCGAAACTGTCGGCCGAGGATACATAGCTCGTGCCGGCAAGCTCGGTGATCGTCTCCTTGCCGGCATTGATGACGTCGGCATCGACCTCGGCGGCGCCGGGGTAGGGCCCGAGGCCGAGCATGCCGTTTTCCGACTGGAGCGTCACATCGATGCCGGAGGGAATATTATCGGCGACCAGCGTCGGAATGCCGATACCAAGATTGACGTAGAAGCCGTCGCGCAGTTCGCGGGCCGCGCGGGCGGCCATGTCGTTTCGGGTCCAGGGCATGTCAAACCTCCGCGCGCATGATGCGCTTCTCGATGCGCTTCTCGTTTCGTTCGGCGAGGATCAACCGCTGCACGAAGATCCCGGGCGTGTGCACATGGTCGGGATCGATCGCCCCAGCGGGGAGCAGTTCCTCGACCTCGGCGACCGTCACGCGGCTCGCTGTCGCCACCATCGGATTGAAATTGCGCGCGGTCTTGCGGTAGAGGAGATTGCCCTTGTCGTCGCCGCGCCACGCCTTGACGATGGCGAGATCGGCGGTCAGCCCGGTCTCGAGAATATAGCGCTCGCCGCCGAAGATTTTGTCCTCTTTGCCTTCGGCGACGATCGTGCCGACGCCCGTGCGCGTATAGAAGCCGGCGATGCCCGCGCCGCCGGCGCGCAGCCGCTCGGCGAGCGTGCCCTGCGGATTGAATTCGAGCTCGAGAAGGCCGGTCAGATATTGCCGCTCGAATTCCTTATTCTCCCCGACATAGGAGGAGACCATCTTGCGCACCTGGCGGCTCTGGAGCAGCAGGCCGAGGCCGAAATCGTCGACCCCCGCATTGTTCGAGATGACGGTGAGATCCTTGACGCCGCTGCGGCGGATCTCGTCGATCAACGTCTCGGGAATGCCGCAGAGGCCGAAGCCGCCCGCCGCGATTGTCATCCCGTCGAAGAGCAGGCCTGCAAGGGCATCGCTTGACGTGTCGTGGAACTTCTTTGCCATGGTGCCGACCTCACAAGCTGCTGAGAAGGTGCCCGCCGTCGACCTCGATGACCGAGCCGGTCATGTAGGAGGCGGCATCGGAGGCAAGGAGGAGGAGCGGCGCGTCGAGGTCGGCAAGGCTTCCAAGGCGGCGCTGGGGGATGCGCTTGATCATGGCCTGGCCGGCATCGGTCTCGAAGAAGCCGGCGTTGAGGTCGGTGCCGATATAGCCGGGCGCCAGCGCATTGACGCGGATCCCGAAGCGCGCGAGTTCGAGCGCGGCGACCTTGGTCAGCTGGATGACCGCGGCCTTCGACACGGCGTAGGACACGATGCCGCCCGCCTGCCTGAGCCCCGTGATCGAAGCGATATTGACGATCGATCCGCTCCCGCGGCGCTTCATCCCGCGCGCCGCCACCTGCGTCGCCAGGAACATGCCCTTCACATTGGTGGCGAGAACATCGTCCCAATCGCTTTCCAGGTGATCGAGAAACGGCGCGTCGCGTGCGATGCCCGCATTGTTGACGAGAATATCGGCCGCCTCGATCTCGGACGCCGCCGCGGCGATGCTGTCGGCGGAGGAAATGTCGAGGGCAATTGCCCGGCACGCGCCTACGGCCGCGGCAATATCCGCCGCGACGGCGTCGAGGCTCTCGCGTCGCCGCGCCGCGATCACGACATTGGCACCGGCGCGGGCCAGTATCTTTGCGAAATGCGCGCCAAGACCACTTGACGCTCCGGTGACGAACGCGTTCTTGCCGGCAAGGTTGAGCAAATTTTCCATGGGCACTCCCTGTCGAGGCGTGTATGGAACATGATTGTAGAACAATCAAGAGGGGCAATATGGACGGTGGTTCAGAGTTCGAGCCGGCGGGTACCGCGCGGAAGGTTGTTTTGGGCATCCTCTCCGAGCTGGACGAGCGGCAGCTCGTTCCGGGCCAGCGGCTCGCGGAAACCGATCTTGCGCTTCGCTACGACGTGGGCCGGAACGCCGTGCGCGAAGCCATGCAGCACCTGTCGGTGCGCGGCATCATCGAACTGGAGGCCAATCGCTCGCCCTCGATCCGCAAGCTCGATCTCGCCGAGAGCATGGAAGTTCTCGACGTCGCCGAGGCGATGACCGCTCTCGCGGCGCGCAGTGCCGCCGACCGATATACGGGACAGCTGCACGAAGCGCTCTTTGCCGACGTGCTCAAGCGCCTCGATCTGGGAGCGGCCGGCCGCGAGGAGGGGGTTTTCAACGCGGCGCGGCGTCACTTCTACCGCGTGCTGCTCCAGATCGGCGAAAACCGCGAACTGCGCCGGCTCTTCCCTTCCGTGGGCATGCACATCATCCACGTCCAATATTCAGCGCCCGAACTCCAGAAAGTCCGTCACCGCGATTATGCCGAGATAGCGGGCGCCATCATGCAGAACGACACAGCCGGAGCGGAGGAGGCTGCGCGGCGCCATGTCGACAATGTTCGAACCGCGATCGCCGACTGGCACGCACAGCGGAGCGGCGCTGGATGATGCCAAATTCGCCTCCCAATCCGCAGAAAGAAACCAACCGCGATCATCCTGGGCGGAGCGCCCGCCTCGCCGCCGGTATTTCTATGGAAGGCCGCTGATATGCCCAGAGCGCCAAGCTGGCGGCTGGACGCTGCGCATTACCCCGTGCGCGGCGATTTTCAGACGCGGTTCCAGGACATGGACGTAAACGGCCATCTCAATAATGTGGCGATTGCGACGCTGTTCGAAAGCGGGCGCGTGTTCCTGAACGCGCAAGTTCAGCCGTTGACCGAGCGGCCATCGAACGAGAGGACGATGGTGGCCGCCATCGAGATCAACTATCTGGCCGAGGGCGATTTTCCCGATCCTGTCCATATCGCTTCGGGTTTCGGCCGCCTCGGTGGAACAAGCTGGACGATCATTCAGGCGATGTTCCAGAACGGCCGCGCGATCGCGACCAGCGATACGGTCATCGTCTGCCGGACCGACGGGCAGGCGAAGCCGCTAAGAGCGGAACTGATCGCCGGACTGACCGCGAAGATGGTGACGCCGGCCCGTAATTAGCCTGACGCGAGCCGATCATCGCGCCCGCGTTCGCTTGCCGACCTTTTCAGGCTGCCGAGCGTGAACGGTAAGGACGCGCGATCAGATTGACGCCGGAGCACCGTCTCCGCTTGTACCGGCGTCTTCGGCGCCACGCTCCTGCTCGACCCGGCTGCGCGCCCTAAGGATGAAGCATGTTAGCTCCTCGACGGCGCTTTCGACATCGGCGCGCTGGCTTAAAAGCTGGCTGATGCGCTGCTGGCACTTTTCGATCGTCACCTCGCGCTGTCGCTTGCGACCGTCGCCGACATCGTAAAGATCGATCATCTCGCGAATATCGGCAAGGCGGAAGCCGACACGTTTGGCGCGCAAGATCCAAACGAGCCGGGCACGATCACGCTTCGAATAAAGGCGTAGCATGCCCTTGCGCGAAGGATTGATCAGCCCCTCATCCTCGTAAAATCGAAGCGCGCGGGCGGTAACGTCGAATTCGTTCGCCAGATCGGTGATGCTGTACTCGTCACGGCCGTGATCGGGCGTATCGGTATGGACGTGGCCGTATTCTTCGCTCATTGTCCAAAACTACTTTACGTTTACGTAAACGTCAATAGAGTTAAATAATCGGGAATCACTTAAGTCTCTCGATACTGCCGTGTCGTTCGCGTCTCTGCAAGCGTTTCGCGCCGAGGTTCTTCGATCCAGCCCGAGTCGGCTTGGAATCTTGCGTCGTGAGGAGTACGAGCGTCGCGCGTCATCACAATTCAGGAAGAAGCGGGGAAGGGGCGACTTCTCTGGCGCGTCGGTTCGCCAAAGCCTTTTGCCGGATCGATGGCTGCTCCCTTTTTCGCGCCCGCAAAAGCGCGGCCTGGACCGCGAACGGCCTTACGATGAGGCGCTTCGGTCAGCCGGAAGGGCTGACTGCCAGTGGTTTTCAAAGCTATGAGACCCGGGCAGATTCGAGCTTTGTCGATCAAGTCCTGTGAAGGTTAGCGGGTCGTCCCCACGGAGAGGCCATTCAGGAAAATCTCGACCGCCGAGGCAACAAGTGCCGCGCGCTCCGCTTCGCCCGGCGCATCGCGAAGGGCGAGGATGACCTGAAGATGGACATTGCTGCGGATCATGCCGACGAAAAGATCGGCCGCGGCGCCGGCGTCGCAGGGTTCGATCTCGCCCCGCGCCTGCGCCGCCGACAGAACTTCGGCCAGTGTCCGGCTCGCAAGCCCCGGGCCGAGTTCATAGAATTGGCGCACTAGCTCCGGGAAGCGGGCATATTCGGTCGCGGCGATCCGGTACACGCCGACGAGCGCGGGCGACAGCGAGATGTCGAGCAATTGCCGCCCGAAGGCAAGAAGCATGTCCTTGAGGCTGCCCGCGCTGGGATCGCCGAGCGACAGCGCGGCGACCGCGCGCTCGGCATGCTGCGAGACGATCGCGGTGAACAGCCCCTCCTTGCTGCCGAACTCCACATAGATGTTGCGCTTCGATCCGCCCGCGCGCTCGATGATGTCGTCGATACGCGTTGCAGCATAGCCCTGTTCGAAGAATATGGCCCCCGCGGCATCAAGAAGCGCCTCGCGCCCCACCTTCATACGATTCCCGGTTGGCGCGTCGCCCACGTTCGATACTCCCAGCAGCATTTGACGGCATCGAGTGGTGATCATCACCGCCGCGAAGGTCAATGGCAACGCTCATTGCCCGGCGCAATCATGGCGAGCATGACGAAAGACCGGCTTGGGCGCGCAACGATGCTTGGACGGCAATGTCGGCGCGGCCCCGGGCCGTCGCGCGTGCGCCCCTGGATATCGGGCGGCGGTCAGGGTTTCGCCAGGGCGAGGCTTTCGTTGACCGCTCCGACGAGTGCGAGGCGCCGCGCCGAATATTGGGGGCCACTTGCCGCTGGCCAGGCGGCGATCTGGACGATGACGAGATCCTTCGCAGGATCGATATAGATGGTCTGGCCGAAGATGCCGAGCGCGGCATAAGTGCCGGGCGAAGGGATCCACCACTGATAGCCATAGGGCGTCTCGCCGGGCGACGACTTGTTCGTCGTCGCCTCGCCGATCCAGCCCGCCGGGACGACGCCCGCGCCGCCCGCGCTGCCGCCCTCCATCATGAACAGCCCGAGCCGGCCGTAATCTCGAAGCGTCACATTGAGACAGCAGCCGCCGATCTCGGTGCCGCCGTCGGTGAGCCAGCTGGCGTCGCTTTCCATCCCGTAGGGCGCCCAGATCTTGCGCGAGAGATAGTCGGCGAGCGGCTCGCCGACGGCGCGGCTCACGATGATGCCGACCATGTTGCTCTCGCCGGTGCTGTAGAGGAAGCGGCTGCCGGGTTCGGCGGCACGGGGCCTTGTCGCCATCATCGCGATCAGCGAGGCGCCCTTGTTCTCGGCCATCGACGCCGCGAGCTGGCCGACATCCGAACTCGCGTCGGTATAATCCTCGTTCCACTGTGCGCCCGAGCGCATCGCGAGAACCTGGCGGAGCGTCACGCCGTCATAGGCACCGCCCTTGAGTTCGGGGATATAGGTGGTGACGAGATCGTCGACGCTCTTGATCTTGCCGTCGCGGATCGCGGCGCCAAGCAACGTCGAGGTCACCGACTTGGCGACCGAGAAGGAAATCCATTTGTCTTCGGGTTTCTGGCCGAGGCCATATTTCTCGAGCACGACCTTGCCATGGCTGATCACGAGAAGACCCGCGATGCGCTCGCGCGCCACATACTCGTCGATCGAGATCGTGCTTCCATCGTAGTTCAGCGAAGGGGCAATCTGCTGGTCGGCGCGCGGCAGCGGGCGAACCTTGGGACCGCGCTTGACGATGCGCACCGGGAAGATGCGGTCGACGTTGCGAAAGCCGGCAACTTGCGCGTCGCCGCGCCAGCGCAGCATGTCGGCGGCCTTGGGAAGCTCGGTTTCCTTTGCCTCAATTGGTCCCGCAAGTGCAAGCGCCAGCCCGAGCATGACAAATTTCGAAACTCGATTGATCGCGCGCCGTGTCATTTAGCTATTCTCCCTTGCACCTGAAATTAGCCGCGGGCCTTTTTCATCCAAGCAACCATCGTCTGATCTTCCAGACCCGCAGTGATCGTTTCGAAATCCCCCTCGCGCTCGTCCTGACCGAGCTTGAAGGTCGCGTCACACCCAAGGATATCGGCGCGAAACGCGATAATATGCGTCTTCATTGTCTCGTATCGCGGGCTGCCGACCTCGTCGACCGTCCAGCCGTCGCCGCACATCGCTTCCATTTTATCGGTAAGCCGGCGCAGCGCCTTGTCATTGGCGTCGATGTCGAACGCGATGCGGCAATCAAAGCGCGCAACCGAATAGTTCCATGTGGGTGCCCATGTCCGGTTAGCGACATGCTTGGGCGAGACATAAGCCTGAGGTCCGGAGAAGAGTATTTGCGAACGCGCATCTGCGCGCAGCGCTGCGACATGTCGATTTGCCAGCGCGAAGTGCCCGATGAACGCAGTGAGGCGGCTCTCGGCGTCATAGTCCGCGACGAGGGGCAGGGGTGTCGCAATCGACGCGTCGCCGAGGCGTGAGGTGACCCAAGCGAGCGGATAAGACTCGATCAGATCGGCAATAGCGGGATGGACCACCGTTTGCCGGTCGTGATGAATGGTCAAAGGTATGGTCATGGAAATCCGATTTCCGAAAGCAGCGCGGACGATTGGGCCTTGACCGCGCTGCACCGGGAGGTTGATTCAGAAACGGAACGTCGCTTCGACGCTGTAGGTGCGCGGATCGCCGAGCCCTTCGATCAGCGTGCCGAAGAAGTCGCGCTCATAGCCCTCGACAAAGGTGTTGTTGAACAGGTTGCGCGCAAAGACTGCGGCTTCCCAGCGGCCATTCTCGGCGCCGAGCGCGATCCGTGCATCGGCGTAGCCGAAGCCCTTCACGCGGTCGTAGGGAATGGTTACGGGCCCCGCCGGAGACCCGACCGTCACCTGGCGGCGGTTATCGAGGCTAGAGAAATAATTACCGCGGTAGGTGTAGGTGAAGTTCGAGCGGAGCTGGAGGCTGCCGCCGACCGCCGTCTCATATTCGATCGAGCCGCTGGCCTGCGCGTCGGGCGCGTTGGGCAGTTTGCCGCTCACGATCGTCACCGGATCGAGGGGCAGATTGTCGTAATCGGCTTTCAGGAACCCGATGCCGCCGGCGAGCGTTAGCCCGCGGACGGGGCGCGTCGTCATCTCGAACTCGACGCCCTTGGTCTTCACGGTCGCTGCATTGCCGATGACGATCGCCGTGCGCCCGCCACCGAGGTCGCGGAACTGGTTGATCTGGAAATCGCTGTAATTGGCGATGAACCCGGCCAGCGCGAAGGTCAGGCGGCCGCCCTCGACCGAACCCTTGAGGCCAAGCTCGTAATTCTTGACCGTTTCCTTGTCGAACTCGATCCCGTTCGGGAAACTCGCGGCGCTGACGAAGTCGAGATTATAGCCGCCGCTCTTATAGCCCTCGGCGTAGCGCGCATAGGCCGAGATTTCCGGCGAGAGCTTGTAGGTCAGCGTCACGCTCGGCGAGAAATCCTCATCCTTTCGCTTGTCGGCGAAGCTGCCGGTCGCGATGCCGAGCACCGGGAGCGTCGACCCGTTGATGTCGAAGGTCGCCTTCTTCGTCTCGCGCGACAGGCGGAAACCCGCGCCGAGCTCAAGATTCGGCAGGATATCGTAGGTGAGGTTCGCATAGAGCGCGATATTCTCGGTCCGAACCGTGCCGGCCGACGGCAGCACGGTATTGTTCGGCGATCCGAATAGCAGGAAGCCTTGCGTTCCAGTCCGGGCAAGACGGTCGGTCTTGGCGTTGGTGCGGTAATAATAGAGGCCGGCGAGATATTCGAAGGGCTGCCCCGAGGGCGAGACGAACTGCACCTCCTCGATGAACTGCTTGTAGCGATCGTGATAGTCGACATAGAAAATGTCGAAGGCCGAATAATCGGGATCGAGCGCCGTGTGGAACTTGGTGTCGCGGTACGAGGTCTGCGACTTCAGCGTGTGCCCGCTGTCGAGGCTAAGCACGGCGTCGAGCGACGTGCCCCAGAGCGTGCGGTCGTTGAGCTGGATCTTGCTCACCGAAATCTCGCGGCGGCCGGGCGCGACGGTGTCGATCGTTGTGCCCGTCGAATTGGTGAGCACATTGCCGAGGCTCCCGTTTTCGCGTCCGATGAGGCCGTCGCCGCTGATCAGGAACTGGAGGTTCGGCGTTGCATCGATGCGCAGCTGACCCCGCCAGGTCCAGGTGTCGACGGTGTCGCCATAGCTGTCATCGACGATATTGTGGATGAAGCCGTCACGCTTGTTGCGCGAGCCCGAGAGCTTCACCGCGACGCCTTCGGCTATGGGCACATTGACGCGGCCGGTGAGCGACCAGGCGTCATAATTGCCATAGCGCACATTGGCATAAGCCGAAAAATCATCGCCCGGCTTGGCGGTCACAAGGTTGATCGCGCCCGCTACTGTGTTCTTGCCGAACAAGGCGCCCTGCGGCCCGCGCAGCACCTCGACGCGCTCGATATCGACGAGCGACTGGTTGATCGCTGGCGACTGGCCGAGATAGACGCCGTCGAGATAGACGCCGACGCGGCTGTCGAAGCCAATGTTGCGGCTCGATGCACCGACGCCGCGGATCACGACCGCCGAGCCGAGGCCCGTACCCTCGGCAATCACGACGTTGGGGACATAGGATCCGAGGTCGCCTACGTCTCGCGCCCCGGTCGCCGTAATGCGATCCTCGCCGATCGCAGCAATTGAGACTGGTACGTCGATCAGCCGTTCTTCGCGACGCTGCGCCGTGACGACGATTGCGCCATCATCTTCTTCGGTGCCCGCGGCGCTGTCCTGCGCAAACGCTGGCGCAGCAACGAGCGCCGCTGCGAGTGTCAAACACGCGGTCCCCGCGCGGATCATGGTGCGATTGGTCATAAGTCCCCCTTGGTAGCTCTGTTGTCGATTGCCCGTAGTTCGTCAGTTCGCTGTGTCCGGTCCGGCGCGGCTGCGGATCGCGGCGCCGAAGATACGCGCCGTGTCCGTCGCGGCGCGATCGGCATCGGCAATGACGCCGGAGGCCTGCAGGAAGCTGTGGTTGAGCGATGGAAAGTTCAGATACAGGACGCTGACACCCTCGCTCTCGAGCCGGCGTGCGTAGGCGCGGCCAGCATCACGCAGGATATCGAAGCCCGCGGTCGAAAGGATCGTTGCCGGCATGCCTTTTAGCGACTTCGCCTTGATCGGTGATATTTCGGGCTGAGCGAGATCCCGTGTGCCGAACACCCGCGGAACTGCATAATCGGCGTAGCCTACATCCAGACCAAAGCCTTGCCCGAAGAGCGTCCACGACGGATAGTCACGACCCATATCGACCGCTGGATAGTAGAGAAGCTGATAGAGCGGCGGCGTCTGCCCGGCGGCAAGGCGCCGGCTTGAAACCGCGATCGCAAGATTACCGCCCGCGCTGTCGCCGCCCACCGCCATCATGGCTGGGTCGCCGCCAAAGCTGGCTGCGTTGGCCCTGGCCCATGTGAACGCGTCTTCAGCGTCGTCCCAAGCCGCCGGATAGGGATTCTCAGGTGCGAGCCGATATTGCACCGACACAATAATCGCTTTGGCCTCGTTCGCCATCAGCCGCACCGCCCGGTCCGATCCCGCGATGCTGCCCGTCATCCATCCGCCGCCATGGAAATAGACGAGGACGGGAAGGGCGCCCACGCTTCCCGCAGGCTTGTAGACGCGAACCGGGATAGGTCCGCCTCGGCCCTTGACCTCGCGGTCAATCGTCTCGGCCATCGGTGCGGTCACGCGGGTGCGGTAGGTCCATGACCGGTCGGCACCTTCGCGCAGCGCGGCGCGGCCTTCGGGGGTCGCCGCGGGATCGACGGCCGGGCCCGAAGGCTTTGGCGCGGTGGCGTCGCGGGCGAGCATATATTGGATCTTGGGATCGAGCGTCTGACCGTCGACGACGACGCGCTTGCCGCCGAGCTGCTCGATGAACCAGCTCTCGGGCTGGACGAGTAGCTCCACCAGCTTTCTTTCCGAAGGCGTCGGAGCTGGTTCGGCAGTTGCGGCAGACGCGGCGACCATCATGGCGGCGCCGAGGGTCCAGGTTACGAAACGACTCATATGATCCTCCCGCGATTGAAACTGGACCCCTATTGGACTACAGGCGACCACCAGTTCTGATTTAAATGGTGGTCCAATGCTCCGACCCTGGAAGCTCAGTCTCGATGAATTGCCAGACCCGGGGCAGCAATCGCTGCGGATGCACATCGTTCACAGTATGATCCGCGACATTCAGCGCGGGCGCCTTGCTCCCGGCGCTTTTTTGCCCAGCAGCCGCGAACTCGCCGTGTCCGTGGGCGTTAATCGCAAGACGATCGTGCTTGTCTATGAAGAGCTCAAAGCGCAGGGATGGATCGAAGCGACGAGCACGCGCGGCACACGCGTCGCCGCCGCACTTCCCGAGCAACTCCCTGACCAGATGGTCGAAAGATCGGGACCGGGCGAACATCCCGACTTCGAATTTTTGCGCGCCGACATTCGGCTGTCGGTGACACCTCACCGCGACACCTTGACGCTCGATCTCGGCTCGCCGGATTGCCGGCTGTTTCCTGCCGACGTGCTCGGGCGCGCATATCGCGATGCTGCATTACAGGCGAGCCGGGCAAAGCGTTTGAGCTATGGGGACCCGCGCGGATCGCTGATGCTGCGAGAAGCCATCGCCGCGATGCTCGGAGCGCAACGTGGCATGGTCGTCCGGCCCGAGCACATCTGTATTACACGCGGCAGTCAGATGGCGGTGACGATCGTCGCGCGGGCCTTGGTCGAGCGAGGTGATATCGTCGTGATGGAAAGGCTGAGCTATTCGCCGGCAGCGGTCGCGCTGGCGGAGGCCGGCGCGCGCATCGTAACCGTGGGACTCGACGCCCAGGGCATCGATGTCGAGGAAGTGGAGGCTCTGTGCAAGCGCCACCCCGTCCGCGCGATCTTTGTTACGCCGCACCACCAGTTTCCGACTACCGTATCGCTTGGGCCCGAACGGCGGCTGAAGCTTCTCGACCTCGCGCGCCATTACGGAATCGCGATCATCGAAGATGATTACGATCATGAGTATCATTTTGAATCTAAGCCGCTGCGGCCGCTGGCGAGCTACGCGCCGGCAGGGACGCTCTACATCGGCTCACTGTCGAAACTCACGCTGCCGAGCCTGCGCATCGGCTATGTCGTTGCCTCGACCCAGGTTGTCGACGGCATCGCGGGTCAGGTCATGAATCTGGACAGGCAGGGAAACATCATCTCCGAAGAAGCCGTCGCCAATCTCATCGCTTCGGGCGAGCTGCGTCGGCATATCCGAAAATCTCACGGCATCTACGCCGCCCGCCGGTTGGCGTTTGCCGATGCGCTGCGACGGCATCTTTCCGATGTTGCGGATTTCACCATGCCCGAAGGCGGTCTTGCCTTCTGGCTCCAATTTCGGGACGAAGCCCTGCTCGATCGGATCGATCGATTTTCGGAGACCGCCGAGTTGCGTTTCGCGCCATCGACATCTTTCGCAATCCCGCCTTCTCGGGGGCGGGGACTGCGGCTCGGCTTTGCGAGCCTCGACGAAGACGAAGCCGACCGCGCGCTCACGTCTCTTCGCGAGGTCGCGAACTAGGCGAAACAACGCGCGCCGATCGCAAAACGCGATCGGCGCGCCCATGTCACTCCGCCTTGGCGAGGATCTTGGAATCCTTGGCCGTGGCGCTCGGCACCACCGATATCCGCATCGCCTTGTCGGGCACCAGATATTGGCGGGCGAGCTCCTGGAGGCGGGCAGGCGTGACCCCCTGCACCACCTCGACCTCGGTGAGAGCGTCGTTGATTGTCTCGGGCGAGTAGGCGGCGGCCAGCATCATGCCATACCAGCCGCGGTTAGTCTTGAGCGACTGCCGGAAACGTTCGACCATCGGTTCGCGCGCGCGGTGCAGCTCGTCGTCGCCGATCGGCTTGTTGCGCAGGTCCGCCACGATGCCGTCGATCGCGTCGTAAAGGGCCGGGAGCTTCTCAGGCGCAGCGGCGGCGGAGGCGGTGAGGGTGCCATAGCCCCTATAATCCGCCGAAGATGTGATTCCGACCTGCGGCGAATAGGCGAGGGCCTCCTTTTCGCGGATGATATCATTTGCGCGCAGCTGAAACACAGCGTTCAATACGGACAATTCGCGCGAGAGTTTGCGATTCGGGCCGATAAGGTCGGTGGTCGGCCAGACGACCGAGCCGAGCGACTGATCGTTGAGTCCATTGTGCGTAAGGACGAGCGGTTCGGAGGTCGGCGTGCCGAACGAACGCTGGTCGGCGCCGGGGGCCGGCGGGTTATACGGCGGTCGCGGCGGGAGGGCGCCGAATGTCGAAGCGACGGTCTTGACCGCCTGCTCGACGTCGAGATCGCCCGCCATGACGATATGGATGGGGCCGCTTGAGATCATGCGGCGGACGTCGTCGCGCAGCGGTTCGAGTTTCCAGTCCTTCGAAACCTCCGGCGGGGCCTTTGCAAGGCGCTGGTCGCCGCCAGCGATCATCGGCACAGCTTCGAGCGAGAAGACGCCGCTCGGGTCCGAATTGGCGAGCGCCCAGCCCATCGGCGCTGAAGCGATCGCCTTGTTGAACTCGTTGGCACGCAGCGCCGGATCGGTCATCAGCGCCGCCATATATTGCATCTGGAGCTGGAGGTCTTCGGGGCGGGTTCCGCCCGAAAGCAGGAAGCGCTGGCCGAGCGTCGCGAGGCTCGCGCCGATAAGATGCCCGTTGAGCGCGCGCGATGCCTCGTCGATGGTCATCTTGCCGAGTCCGCCCGAAACGACGGCGCCCAGCGCGGTATAGCGCGGGTCGACCCGGTCGGGCGAGAAATTGCGCTCGCCGATGCCGGTAAGAAGCCCGATCGAGATCGAATTCTTGTTGAAATCGACTTGCTTCACCGTCAGCTTGACGCCGTTGGCGAATGTGTAGGTCGTGGCGCCCAGCAGGTCGGGTTTACCAACGCTCACGACGGTGCCGGCTTTGCCGAAATCGCTATAGGCCCAGCTCTTTGCCTGTTGCGCCTTGGGCGGCGCGACCGCGAGCCGGACGGAGCTGTCATAGGCTGCGCGTAGCGTTCCGTTGCCGCCCTCGATGGGGCTGGACGAAAGCAGCGACACGATCGGCCCCTGCCCCGTGAACATAGTCTTTGCGATGGCATTGACCTTTTCCAGCGTCAGGCCTTCGACCGCAGCGTTGAAGATGTCGAGCGACGTGGCGGGTGCGGCGAAGACCTGCCGGTCATTCACCGCATAAACGAGCTTGCCGGCGAGCGCGACCGAATCGCGCGTGGAGGCCGATTTCACGGCATTCTCATAACGCGACCGGAACGAGGTGATCTCGCGGTCGAGCTCGTCCTGGGTGACGCCATATTCGCCGAACTGGCGAACGGCCTGATCGATCGCCTGAAGCGCCTCCTGCCACTCGCCCGGCACGAAGCTGCTCGATACGGTTGCCATCCGCAGGCTGCGAAAGACTTCGCTTTCGGCCGCCTGAGCGGAGAGGAAGGGCGGGTCGTCCTGCCGCTCGGTTTCGGTCAGGCGCCGGTTCAGCACTGCCGCTGCCAGGCCGCGCACCGTATCGTCGCGGCGGCTCGCGAGCGTATCGGAAGCGCGCTTCGGAGGATTGGTCCAGCTGATCGACACCGACGGGGTTAGGCTGCCCTCGACATAGACATGCGTTTGAAGTTGCTGGGGCGCGATATTTCCAAGATCGGGTTCGGGGCCGTCGGGTTCCTTCGGCTGCCAGTCGGCGAATTGCGCCTTGATCTTGGCCTCCATCGCATCGACGTCGAAATCGCCCACCGCGAAGACGGTCGTGCGCGATGGCCGATAATATTGCCGATAAAATTCGACGAAGCGGTCACGAGGCGCCGTGCCGATGATGTCCATATCACCTATGGGCATGCGCTGGGGAAGCAGCGTACCTGCGGCGAGAATCTCGAGCTGTTTGACGCCGACGATAGCGGCGGGCGAGTTACGAAGCCGCTCCTCGCCCTTGATGACGCCACGCTCCTCGTCGATCGCCCCGGGATCCATGATCGCGGCCGACGCCTGCTGGCGCAGGATATGGAGACCAGTGTCGATCGACAGATCGTCATTCTTCGGCATGTCGAGGCGGTAAAAGGTCTGGTCGAAGGTCGTGGCGGCATTGAGATCTGCGCCGAACTTCAGGCCTAGCCGTTCGAGGCGGTGGATCAGTTCATTCTCCGGAATTTCCTCGGTACCGTTGAAGGCCATATGTTCCATGAAATGGGCGAGCCCAAGCTGGTTTTCCTTCTCCATGAGCGATCCTGCATCGACGCGGAGCCACAGCGAGGCCTTGCCGGCGGGTGTCTCGTTGCGGAGGATTGCATAGCGGAGGCCGTTCGCAAGCAGGCCATAGCGCACCGCCGGATCGGCGGGCACGTCGCTTCGCTCATGCGCCCACGGTTGCGACGGCGGGGTCGCGGTCGTCGGAGCTTCCGCCGCGGGCGAAGGCGGCGTCTGGGCCAGGGCGGGCGATGCCAACAACAGCCCGATCGCCGATACGCCGATCCGAAGCCGCGTTTGCCGGAAATTCTTCATCAATATGCTCCCTCGAGGTCAGGCCGAAGATCATTGCCCCCCGGGCGCGCCGATTTGCCGGTGCCGGGAGATACATTGCCTGGACGCCAAGACGCACGCCGGCCGAAAATCCCCACCGCTTCCCTGGAAAATTTATTTCCCGCGACGGGAAAGGCCGTCTTCCAAGCCGGGTTGACGCGCGGGCGAATTGCGACATCATAATGACAATCAGTGCATCGGGGTGGGACACGGATCGGCTTGGCAATGGTGCAGGCGCGCGAATCTTTGGCTTTCGACAGCTTGCATCGCGACTTTCGCGAGCCGCTTTTGCGCTTTTTTGCCAGGCGCTTGCCGGGCGATGCAGCAGCCGAGGACATGGTGCAGCAGGTTTTCGAGCGGCTCGTGCAGCGCGGCGGATTCGATTCGATCGAAAATGCGAAGGGCTATGTCTACCGGGTGGCCGAGAATGTTTTCGCCGATCACATGCGCCGTGCCGCCGTGCGGCGCAGTCATGCGCATGATCAATTTGACGAATCGCTTCACGCAGGTGTGGATTTTTCGCCCGAGCACGTCTTGGCAAAGAAGGAGCGCCTCGCGCGCGCCATGGAAATACTTCAGGCGTTGCCTGATCGAACCAGGATCATATTCGTGCTGAGACGTGTCGAGGGTTGGAAATATCAGGAGATTGCAGAGCGGTACGGTATTTCGGTAAGTGCGGTTGAGAAACATGTCGAGCGCGCCGCCGAGCAGCTTGCAAGACGCATGGGTGAGGAAGCATGACGCTGAAGCTCGTATCGGGCGGCGCACCGGCGCCGGAGAAAGGGGCGGCCGCTTGGGCGGTGCGGCTCGATCGCGGCGAGCTTGACGATGCCGAAACCAAGGCCTTCGAGCATTGGCTCGGCGAACCGGGTAATCCCGAAGCCTATGCCGAAGCGGCCGCTGCGATGCATGTCTTCAATGGGCTCGATCTCGATCTTCCCGAACTCGCAGCGCTTCGGGAGGAAGCGCTTGGCGACGCGGCACTCGCGAAAACAAAGGTGCCGTCCGCCCGTCCGCCCGTTATGCGCCGTTGGATGCCATGGGCCGGCAGCGCGCTCGCCGCATCGATCGTCGCGGCATTGCTGCTTGTCGGGCAGCCGGCGCCACAGAATGGGCAGCCTGGCGGCGAAGCCCTTATTGCCGAAAATGGAGCCAGCCCTTCGGTGCGGGTCGCGGGCGATGGTTACCGGACCGGGATCGGCGAGCAGCGAACGTTTGAGCTTGCCGACGGGTCGAAAGTGACGCTCAATACCGCGACCGAAATATCGGTCGATTATCGCGCGGGCGAACGGATCGTCCGGCTTGTGCGCGGGCAGGCGCTCTTTGATGTCGCGCATGCGGCGAATCGGCCGTTCTCGGTCATCGTCGCCGGACGCAAAGTAACCGCGCTCGGCACGATATTCGAGGTACGGCTCGACAAGGACCGGCTGAAGGTCACGTTGCTTCAGGGCAAGGTGCGTATCGACGAGGATCGGGTGGAGCAGGCAGGGGTGGAGCCGCCGGCGCTTGCGGTTCTCGTGCCCGGGCAACAATTTGTAGCAACGGGCGCACTCCCACCCGTCGTCGGGAGCGTCGATGCCGCAAAGCAGACGCTCTGGCGCCGTTCGCTCGTCGAATTCGACAACGAGACGGTCGGCGCTGCGGTTGCCGAACTCAATCGCTATTCGGCGACCCAGATCGTGGTGGCCGACAGCCGGGTCGCCGCAATGCGCATGAGCGGTATCGTGAAGACGGGCGATGCGGGCGAGTTCACGACGCTCGTCGGCGCGATGCTGCCTGTCGCCTCGCGAAAAAATGCGCGCGGGGACATCGAGCTTTACTACGCGCCCTAAGTCACGGTTATAAAATTCAACTCTCGGCTAGCGATCCAGCGATGCCGGGCTGCTTGCTGCGCGCTTTCTCCTTTTTGTTACATTTTTCCGCATCTCATATGTGGATTTTGTTTCGTGCTGCGTCTTGGGGGCGGGGATCGGGTTTTTCCCGCCTCGGGAAATCAAGGGGGACATGATGGCTGCAGTTCGGAAGACGATTCGCGTGTTGAGATGCCTGCTCGCGGCGAGCGCCGCGCCGCTGGCGATTGCGCCTTTTGCGGTGGCGGCCGCACAAGAGGCGCAGGGTGCTCCCGTCGATATCCGCATTTCCTCCGGCAGCCTTTCCTCCGCCTTGATGGCGCTTGGCCGCGAAGCGAAGGTCCAGATCGTCTTTACGCCCGACAGCGTCGAAGGCCGAAAGAGCAAGGGCGTCCGCGGCCGCATGACGGTCGATGCGGCGCTGACGCGCCTGCTCGCAGGCAGCGGGCTCAGCTTTCGCAAGGTGAACGGCGGATCCTATGTCGTCTCCGGGCCGAGCAAGGAAAGTTACGAGAAGGCCAGGCGGCTCTCCTCCGATATCGGTGCCGGCAACGGCTATGTGAACGGCCAGCAGAATATCCCGGAAATTCTGGTGCTCGGCAAGCGCAGCTGGTCGCTCAATACCGACATCCCGCGCAGCAAGGATGAGGCGCAGCCCTATACGGTTTTCACGCGCGAGGAAATCAAGCGCTCGGGGGCGCCCGACCTCGACACATTCTTTCGCGACTTTCTCGGCGCCAATACCAGCGTCTCGACTGCAGGACAGCGCAACTCCCGCGATTCGCAGATCGACCTGCGCGGCCTCGGTCTTGATGGAACATTGATCCTCGTCGACGGCCGCCGGATTGCCGATCCCAATGTTGGCCCCGGCGGTCTGAAGAGCGGAGCCTTTCTTCAGTCGTCGATCATGGGAATCCCGCTCGAACAGATCGAACGCGTCGAAGTGCTCGCCTCGTCGGCGGCTGGTCAATATGGGAGCAATGCGGTCGGCGGGGTCATCAACATCATCCTGCGCCGCGATTTTCGCGGGCTCGAACTCACCGGATATCTCGGCGGTACGGCCGATGGACATGCCATCGAACGGCGTCTGAGCGGTAACGTCACCTTCCCCTTGCTTGGGGACAAATTTTCCGTATCCGCGAGTGCGAGCTGGAGCAAATCCGACCCGCTCCTCGCGGGGGATCGGCCGTTCGTCCAGAGCCGGGCCGACTATATCCTCGGCAACAACCCGACCTATTTTCAGACCCCCTTCGCTACGAACAGCTTCATCGCCTCCACGTCGCCGAATATCTTTACAACGGGCAACGCAAATCTGACCTTGAAGCCGCAATTTGCGGTGAACGGCGTCACTGCGCTCAATTCGCGCTTCACCTATATCCCCGTTGGGTTCGAGGGGCGTTCGGCCGTCGGTAACACGGCCTTGGGGTCCGCGCTTCTTGCCAATGCCGGGCAACAGAACACCGAGCCGGGACCGGGCGCCACCGAGGGGCTCGTCTTCGGTGACCGGTTCCCGCTGAGTATCGGCAACGAGCGCCAGAACCTGTCGCTGTCGACGCGGGGTGATATTACCGACTGGCTCGCCGTCTACGCATCGGGTTCCTATTCGCGCTATCAAGTCAGTTCGCTGGTAAGTTCGCTTCCTTCCTCGGTCACGCTCCCGGGAACGTCGCCGCTCAATCCGTTCGTCCAGTCGGTCGTGGTGCAATTCCCCAGCGAATTCTATACGACCAGCAAGTCGGTGATGAGCAACAAGCAGGCACTCGGTGGCCTTATCGTCAAATTGCCATATCACTGGCAGGGCAATTTCGATTTCAGCAGGAATTGGGGCAAATCGGCTTCGGCGGGCGGGAAGCAACTCTCGCAGGCCTACACGAGCGCGCTGACGACCGGACAAGTCGATGTCTTATTCGATACGCTTGCCTTCCCCTTGCAACCCGAATTCGATTCCGAGGGGCATAGCAGGGGTCTGGCTCCGTCGAGATCGACCGCGACGACCTATACGGCCAAATTTGCGGGCCCACTCGGCTTCGCCCGGCTGCCCGGCGGTCTGCCGGTGGCCACTATCGTGGGCGAAATGCGCAGGCAAGCGTTCGGCGACAGCATTCTTGTCGCTGATTCGCCCGGCACTTCGAGCATCAGCTATTCGCCGAAACGGAACCTCTCGACGCAGAGCGTCTTCGGGGAACTCGTGCTGCCCGTCATTGGCGCCGACAACAAGGTCCCGCTCATTCACGACTTCGAGCTACGTCTCGCGGGCCGCTATGACGATTATAAGGGCGTCGGCACGAACGCCAGCTATGTCTGTCTCAACAATGTTCCAGGGTATCTCACGCCTGAACAGATCGCCGAAGCCTGCCCGCCGGCCGGCACGACGATCCCCTTCATTACGACGCGCAGCAATTCGATCAATCCCGTCGTCGCCGCCAAGTGGTCGGTTACGCCCGATATCGCCTTCCGTGGCAGCTATTCGACCGGCTATACCCCGCCCTATCTGTCGGCGCTGGTCGAGGATCCCGACAGGCCTATTCTCGGCCTAGCGAACTTTCTTCAGACAACCGTGCGCGATCCGCTGCGTGGCAACGAACGGATCGGACGAGACTTTTCGGGGGGGCTCGGCCTTTTGACGGCCATTGACGGGGCAACGGGGGGCAACCCCAATGTCGATCCCCAGAAGTCGAAAAGCTGGTCGTTCGGCACGCTTCTGACCCCGCGCTTTGTTCCCGGATTGACGCTGCGCGTCGACTGGACGCGGATTACGATCCGCAACGCCTATTTCGATCCGCGGGCCCTGCTCGTTGCGAATACGGTGGAGCAGCAGCAGGCGTTCGAGGATTTTCTCGCGGCGCACCCCGAACGCTTCACACGCGAAGCGCCCGCGGCGGGTGACCCTTTCAGCGTCGGGAAGATCGTCTTTATCGATGCGACACAGACCAATCTGTCCTATTTTCGCAGTGAAGCGATCGATTTCTCCGGGGACTATAGAACGGCGATCGGCGAAGGCACATTCAGCCTGACCGGCAATGCAACGCTCCTGCTCGACATCAAGCGCCAGCTGACGGCCTCCTCGCCGATGCTCGACCGCGATGGCGTAGTCACGGTTCAGGATGCCGGCGGCATCGGCAACAGCCTGCGCTTTCGGGGAACGCTCACGGCGAACTATGCCACCGAGAAATGGAGCGTTGGCGCGCGGGCCAGGCATTTCAGCGGCTATTATCTGTTCTATAAGAATCTGGCGACCGGAGAGTATCCGGTGAACGTGAATCAAGGCTCCAACCGCATTCCCGGAGCTACTTTTATCGATCTGTTCGGTAGCTTCCAGCTGCCGACGAGAACCGAAGTGCGCGCGGGCATCAACAATCTCTTCAACAAAAAGCCGCCGATCGATGTGACCCGTCCGACGGGTTATGCGCCCTATGGCGATCCGCGGCTGCGCAGCTTTTTCGTGAGCCTGACTCAGCGCTTCTGACCCCGGTGGGCCCGGCGGCCTTGCTCCGCCGGGCGCTCCCGGGCGGTGGGGGCGGGCTGGTCTCCGTCTGGCCTGCCTCCACCGTGCATCATGCCTCACCGCGATTCTTGTCTAATGAATTTCCGCATCGAGCGGTAGGACTGACCGGGGATTTGCTTCCACGCAGATCCTCGAAGGCATCGCAGGGCAGGTGATGGACCTCGACGGGCAGGGAAGCATCATCTCCGAAGAAGCGGTCGCCGATCTCATTGCTCGGGCGAACTGCGCCGGCATCTTTCCGACGTCGCGGATTTCCACATGCCAAGCGACCGCCGGCGTGGTGGGTTCGATTTCACGATAAGGCGTTTCTGGATCGCATCGACCCGCATGCGGAAACACCGGCGCTGCCGTTCGCGCAGTCCACATTTTTCGCAAGCCCGCCATCTCGCCATCTCGGCAGCTGGGGTTGCGACCAGGCTTTGCGAGCATAGACCAACGAAAGACCGACAAGGCGCACGCCTACCTTCGCGAAACGGCGGGCTTTTGACACGCTATACGACGGTTGTTCACATCTGACATGTCGCGCATTGCTTTTGAAGCGCGCTATTATGTCGGCCCGCGCTCGCCTCAGGCAGGGATTCTGCTGCTCCTGAATAAAAACGACCGCAGACGACGCACGGCTTTGACTGCAAGCGACGCGCCTTTTAGATTATGATCTACACCGCGCCCGCATCCATATTGTACGGCTAGGTGCAATGGCGCCGCCTGCGATCTTCGACTGGCCGCCGACCGGATGACGCACCGATCGATCGTCTCGATCCAACATCTTGGTGCCAGAAAAGGAGCGGAAGCTGAAATGAACGGGGATCTGTCGTGCGCTAGTTGGACCGTGCAAACAGCCAGTGCCGGATCGCGAGGGGTGCAGCGCGGAGTCTTGCTGTGACGATCGAGCAACTCACCCCGAGGGAGAAAGAATGCCTTCGGCTGCTGCTGACGCCCATGCGCGCGAAGGAGGTTGCGCGGACGACCGGCCTGTCGGTCAATACGGTCAACGAGCATCTGAAATCCGCGCGGCGAAAGTTGGGAACGAGCGACAGTTGGAGCGCTGCCCAGCTGTTGCGGGCGCTCGAGAACCCCACCAAAAGTTCGGATACCAATAAATCAGGATCGCCGAGGCCATCCATCGTCACCCAAAACCACTCCACCGATACGTCGGCGTTCGAGCCGGTGGTGGTGGAGAGATCGAGTGTTCTTCCTTTCGCGAAGAAAGGCAGGCCTTGGAACGATCTCAGCTTCGGATGGCGCCTCGCATGGCCGTTTCTCCTCTTTGGCGTGATTGCCATCGGGGCAGGGGCAATCATGGCAGTCGCATCGGAGCTCTCCCAGCTGACCATCGCCCTTACGCGCTGACATCGGACTTCAACCTAACGACGGCCTGCGTGCCGCGGGGAGTTCAAACGATGTCCTTTGTAGAGAAGCGCCGTGTTCAGATACAACGCCATGAAGTCGCGGACGAGATCGTCTCGCACCTCCAAACCTTCGAGATGGATCTCGGGCGAGCCCTGTCCAGCGGTTCGGCCTTGATCGGCTTGCTGCCCAGCGCCCGGACTCGGGCCAATCTTTCCGGCGCGGCAGGCACGGAGGTGATCGGTGATTTCGTCGCTTCGATCGCCTTCATCAGCCAGGCGATGGGCAAGGCGACCAGCGGCCATCACAACCTCGACGATCTGCGCCGCGAACTGAAGATTCCCGAAACCCTAGGTGGCGACAAAATCCCTCTTCCCTCATGGACCGAAGGGCTGGCCGAAGGGATAGCGGAAGAACCGGGTGCAATTGTCGGTTGACCGAGGGGCTTCCAATGCCGACTGCACGACTTGATGGTCAGGTTACTGATATTCAACGCCCTTTATGCCTTCTCCAGCCTCTTTGCGCTTATACGCGGAGGGGCTCCGGAAAGAATTGGGGCAATCATCCTGATCGCGGATTTCCAGCTCAGCGCCTGGGTTGTCGCTCCGATGCACAGCCGCTTCTCGGGCGTGGAATGGCCGATGTTCGCGGTCGATTCAGCCGCTTTCGCCGCTCTTTACATCCTCTCTCTGATCTCCACCCGCTACTGGCCCGCCTGGATGGCAGCCATGCAAGGGTGCGTTGCCTTGTCGCATCTTTCGGGACTACGTCTGGACATTATCCCGTGGGCCTATGGCACCGTCGTCGCTGGTTGGGCCTATGCGATGTTGGTTGTGCTCATTATCGCAACGTGCCGTCACAGGCAGCGTCTTCGGCGGTATGGCGCGGATCCCGCATGGTACTGGCAACTCCCTCCAGCCTACCGGTGCGGTGCGCCGTATGACGCGACCCGTGAGATGGGAGGAGATGGCACCGCATGAATTGCGACGCGCCGCTCGGACGGACATGGGAAGTGTTCCGAACAACGTGGCATGCGATGAACGTGTCATAGCCCCGCTTGGTGACACCCGTACCTTAGCCGCTTTGGCGGCGCCGCGGCTGTCGGCTTGGCAAGAACGCAAGGCCGAGGAACTGATGTCGCATAATCTTTCGGGTTCTGCAGATGTCAAAGACATTGCCCGCAGCTGCCGTATCTCAAGGGGGTACTTCGTCAGCGCCTTCAAGGTGTCGGCCGGAATTACCCCGCACCAATGGCTGATCCGTTCCCGACTTCAGCGTGCGCAGGAGTTGCTCCTTTCTACCGATCTGTCCCTTGCTGACATCGCGCTCGATTGCGGCTTCTATGACCAAAGCCATTTCAGCCGCGCCTTTGCAAAGCGATTCGGCGTGCCGCCAGGGAAATGGCGTCGAGCACGGCGTGCCGCATGATTGAAACGGCTGATCTCAGCCATTGTGCCTTTGCAGCTCTAATGCTGGGTGAGGCGGCCGGACGTGCTGCATGGAAACCAGCTTAGCGGGTTCCCCTCGCAGAGGTCGCTGCGCGAGCAGACGTGGCAAACCGGCTCTTTTCGTCGCGACAACCTTATCCGATTGGTTCTCTTTCAAACGTGTAATGGCCGCATTGCGCCTGATGTCGGCCGTTCCGACCTTTATCGGTGTCTACACAAAAGCGGTCGTTCGATCGACACACGGACCAGTGGCTTGGCGCCCCAGGTCCGTCATCCGACTTGAGGAATTTCGATCTCGAAGGCGGTCGTACATTCATCGGCAAACAGATCGTTGAAGTTCCACAGGCGCAACTTGATCCTCGGCACGACGAAGAGTCGCCGCGGCACTAATCGAGCGGGGGGGAGGGCGCTAGAACGCCTCGTTACCTTCTCGACGTGCCCTGATACGTCCAAGTTCGTCACCGAATGCGACGCGGCCCTCAGCTACGACACGGCGGGCGATGACGTCTCGGCTGCATGCAGAACCTCCCGGTTATTCCAAAGATGACGTCAGAAGCCGGCCGCGATAGTTTTACTTTCATTTCACTCGCTTTTACCAGTTCTCGGGATGCGCTATGCCACCTCTGGTGAGCTATGGAGGGGAAAACGATGTACCCAGTCAGTCTAGGTTACGGGGTCGCCAAACAACGCATCAATAGCCTTTTGGGTAACGGGCACGATGCAGAGGCGCTTGTCACAACAGCGTTCACGGTCGAGAAGACGCTTCGAAGGACTTTGCGCCAGATCATCGTGTCGGCTGGATTCAAATCCATCATCGCAGACAAAGTTATCAGAGGCCACGGGGGGCTGCAAAAGCTCAAAGAAGCATGGGAGCTCTACGATCCGAAACACCGGCCCCTGTTGTCGATCATAGCCGTTGCCGACTGGAGTATCTTTCAGACAACCTCAACCATGCGTAATAAGATGGTTCACGGTGAGCGCGTGTACAATCTCGCCGATTGCCGAAAACAGGCCATCGATGCACTGGCTGCGCTGGACAGGGTAAAGGCAGCATTTGATGCCGAGTACGGCTACAGCGGTTGGAACACCCACTCCGCACGCCGGTCTAGTCATCTCCATAAAGACCCCAAAATCACCTGGACCTTGTAGTGACACTATCTGTCGCTATTCGACCGTATAAAAGGGGTTCTGACTTACCGCCAGTCGTTAATCCCTCCGGCAAGTCCTCAATTGAACGTGGAGATTAGTCCACGATTTTCATCACTTGTGTCGCCATCGGCAGTGTTTTTTTGAGTGCCTCTAATGTCAATCCTTCGGCTTCCAACTGTTGTTGAGCCTCCGCGCGCCACGCCAGATCACCCTCACCGGGAAATACACCCTTGAGCGTCCGAAGTACGGGTATCGCTTTGTTCGTCCAAGTCACAAAATCGGTGAGTGACCAAAGACGCACCCCATCCAGTTGTGGGGCCGCTCCTTTTTTTGCCTGAACGCAGGGAGTCACAAGTATGGGCACCAGGTCCATCGCTTCTGTGCCGGCGACGTTGGCCTTAATCCACTTCGGATGACTCGCTGCCTGCCGAGCCTTGGTGGCTCCAAAGATGGTCGTGTCCTGACCATCGGCATGGTCCTCAAAAACTACTCCGAGCTTTTCGCCGAGCCACCAAGGGTCGGGCGCGGCATCACTGTTGTCATTGCCGGCTGTAAATCCGAGTAGAGTGCCAAGATCAACGTGGGCAGATTCAAAAGTGTTGGACTGCGCTAAGCCAGCTAATATCTCCGATACCTTCTTCTCGAACTTACTGTTGTTTACCGTTCCCATCGCGAGAAACTGTTTTTCGATCAACTCGACCTGACGTATTGTTTCAGCACTAATTTGGACAGCCTCGGCTGTTTCTGAAACTCCCGATGTTCTCGACAGATTGTTCAGCCATGACACGGCTGGAGCCGCATTTTTGGCCTGTCCAAACTGTTCCTGAGCAGCTTGTGCCTGAGGATCGCCTGCGACTGTTGACAGTCGGTGAGCTGCCGAACCTGCAAGATAATGCCATAGAGCGCGATACCCTCGCAAATCAGGGTGTTTTAGATGGGCTAAAACGGTGCGCGCCTCTGTCAGAGCAGTTGCGAAGTCTCCATTCCACAGCGCGTTTTGAAATCCCACCTCGTGTCTGACTACAGCTGCTAGCTCGTCCATCGCCGGAAACGCAGATTGACTGAGTTGGAAACTGCCATTGCGTATCTGTTGATCCGCCCCAGCCCAACCAACATTGTTCTGCATAAACATGTCGAAGTTGTCGAGGATGTCGGTCGCCGTCACATTTGTTGATTGGTTCACGCCGAAAGCAAGTTCAGCTTGAAGCTCGGGATGGAAATACGCCCATTTCCTGCTGTCCGCTAGAAAATCCACAAGTTCTGTGCCGGTAACAAATACCGCCGACCGATCCTGTAATGCGCGCGTGCACCGGCCAGCTGCCTGAAGGACGCGAGTTTGTATGCGCTCGTTGTATAGTGCGGCTGCCCCCATTTTTGACATGATGAACTGCTCTTGAGAATTCATTGCTCTTGGCAATCCATCAAGGCACAGCAACCGGCATTCATCGCCAGGAAAGTCGATCCCATCATAGCGGTTTGCCAAAATGGCAACAGCCAGCGCGGTTTGGACGAAAGGCGCTTTGTCAGCTTCGATATGATCCTTGTTGAAAATTTGGAAACCAGGGAGATTCGAGGCAGCATTCGCCGTATGGGCACTAGCGCTTGGCGTGGACGGAGTGAGCACCACTGACCGGCCCGCGCGCTTTTGCATATCGTTTCGCAAAGCATCTGTTTCATCACCCGTCAGTGATAAACTTGGGAAAACAAAGAAGCGGCGCCCAACGCCGGAACTTTGAAAACCAACAGGCGCCGGCAAACGATCTATATTTGTTCGACCCATCAACCGCTCTAGGTCGCCACCAGCGCCGAGCGTCGCTGACATATAGATACGCTGCTGCGCTCCCGTGAAGGAGGCGTGCGATATCGTTGGCGGAATAAGTGGGCGGATGAGAATTTCTCGTGAGCCGAGATAAACGTTGCATGCTTGGAGGTGGGTGCGAATAAGCGACCAAGGGAAATACAACTCCGGGACAGAATAACTGACGTGCGCGTCAATCACTTCGGCCAAATTTTGAGCGAAGCCGTCTAGTTTCGGCGTCGGAATTTTTTCGACCCACGACGCGTCATCCGGTCCCTGCCAGTCTCCGGTTAAACGCGCATATTCTTGAGGTGTTATATGAGGCCGAAAAAACTCGGCCAAAGCGGTATGCAGTGGAGTATTGGCGCTGATTTCAAGCGACCACATTTTTGCGATGTAGTTTTCCGCAGCGTGGGCATCATCAATTATGATCAGATCTGGATTTTGAAAAAATGGATTGCTGTTGAACAAGCCCGAATAGGTGCTGATCGCAACCTGCGCACCGGTCAAATATGCCGTGCGATCAGCAGGATCGAAACTGTCCTTGGCTCCTGAGAGATCGACGACATCAATGCCGTATTGTGAACGCGCTTGCGAGACGGTTTGCCGTACAAGTTGCTTAGTCGGACAAAGATAGACGGCTCGATTGCCCAGCTTGATCCGGCGCCAATCCGCAATGAGCAAGCCGACGAGGGTTTTGCCGCTTCCTGTCGGAAGTTGCAGAGCGACGTCACTCTTACCCTCTAACTGCGCCGCATACTGTTCGAGTATGACCTTCTGATGCGGCATGACATCGGGGAATTGTCGCTTCGTGAGCGTCTTAAAATGCGCAGCCGGGTCAGAAGCGGCCGTAGTTGCGAAGATGTCTGTTTTGAATGCCATGATGGTGTCTGAACTTTGCCGATCGTTTTATTTTCGTTTTGCACTCAATCGTTAGAGTGTGTTGAGATTATGGCCATTTTGCCAAAAGTCGGAAGCCAGAAACAAGGCTTTCACAAATGAATTGCATGGCCTTAAACTTGGACGGCCCGCGACCTCGACAAGCGTGGATGCCACTTCTGCTTCCAACTCTCTCGATGCGGAGACGGAGCCGAGAGACGGTCGCGGGGGCGCGGGCACCTCGTCTCGCTATCAACCGCTCGGAGTCGTAGATGGGACGCCTTCTGCATTGTTTCCTGTCGCAGCTTTTCGGGGCTGGCCGTTTTTCTGGACTTGACCAGCGATGCTCGGTCAATCGTACTGCATGGTTTTCGGCCTTCTATTCGCCGCGGAGCCAACTCATCGGAACCAGCTTGATACCGTCTCGCCACCGCTGCGCGGTCGCATCCGTGAACCAAGGCTCAAGCAACTCGACGTGATCGGCAACGATAATTTGCATCGCTCCTCCAAGTGCTTCGCAATAGTTGTAGAGCTCGCGATAAAGGCGTGCGACGGCTGCTTGATCCTCATCTTCGTCTGCACTGATAACGCCTGCATCCCTATCAGGCGGATAGTGAGCTTGGGATGGCTGATCGAGCATCAGCAGCGCCGGAACTGGACGTTTGCGTGCTCGGAACAGGCGATGCAGGGCGAGATGGGCCGCAACATGGTAGCCGACCCAGTTTTCACCGCTGCCGATTTGGGAAAGGGCCAGCGCCCCTTCATCGGTGTCCGCGACCACGGTCAAGTTCTTCCGATCGAGACGGAGCGGGTTATCACCATGCTCCAGCTGCAGTGCTTGCGCATAAGCGGTAAGATCGCGGCCAACGAGGCTAAGGGCGGTAGCGATGCGCTCATTGAGAGCTTCGGGGTCGAGCGCCTTTTCGAGTTCGGCGACCTCTGCACGCCCGCGCGCTACCGCAAGACGCAGGCCATTGTCTTCCTGAATGGCTTGCACATTCTCCAGATAGTAACCGATGCGGCCAGCAACGCGCGCCTGCTCTGTAAATAGATCCTGCTCGATCCGAAGACGCTCATTGTCCGCTATCCGGGTGGCTATGTCCCGCTGCACGGTCCGTTGCTGTTCCTCGAGTTCGGCGCGTTGTACTTCAAGCGAAGCAATATGTTCCTGGAGACGGGGACGATCCCGGCTGACCGTTGTAAGCTGCTGACCGACGTGACGAAGCGATTCCCGAATCTGCGACACGGAGGGGACTGCAACCGCCAGCTTGCTTTCGCACAAAGGACAGGACTCATGTCCTTCAGCCTCGGAGGCGATTAAGCCGATAGAAGCCAGCCGAGCTTCTTGTGCCCGGGCCTCCACCGTAAAATCGGTCGCTTCACGATCAAGTCGAACGAATTGCGCATGTTCCTCTCGCAACTCCATCAATTGACCTCGGATCAGGCGCCGGCGATCCTCTAAATCGGCCAGATCGGAGGCGGCATCATCGGTTTTCGCATAATGAAATTCGCGCGGTGCTGAGGCACCCCGCAAGACACCTCTCAGCTCTTCCGTTGTCTCAGGGAAAACGTCTGCTTCGACCAATCCAACCTTTTTGGCACCTTGCAGGAGCGCCTCGGTCGCGGTCGTCGCATTCGTTGTAAGGGCGCGTAATTCGTTGAGATCCTTTTCAAGCCTTCTCAATCGCGCTCGGGCTTCATTGTACCGACGTTGCTTGAGATAATAGTCTTCTTCCATGGCGCCGAGAAAGTAAGGCAGCGTGTCCTTGATTGCGACGGGTATATGCTGCTCGCCTTGCCGATGAAAAAGCAGCCGGCGATTGGCAATTTCGTCTTGGGCCTGGAGACTGAAAAATATTGCCTGGCTCGCTGACGCGGAGAGTGGCACGCGGGTTGCACCGGGTTCCGGTACATACAGGTTTTCGGCGATCCCCAAAATCTGCGAGAGGTGCGATCGTAGCGCAACTGCGGTAACGTTCTGTAGAAAATGCGACGCCGATGCCGGCAACTCGTCGATGTTTCGCTCGAAATATATATGGTCCGCCCCGCGGCCGCCAGGACCCGGATTGTGCCGGGCGATGAATATGCCTTCGCCGTCATTGTCGAACAGAACGGCAAACCATTTAACCGAGCGTCGGATTTCACCCTCGGCCACTGTGCATTCGTCACGACCCCAACAAAAGTCGACTATATCCAGAAGGGCCGATTTGCCAGTCTTGGAAGCGCCCGTGACGATGTTCAGACGCCCAAGCTCGAACTCGACTTCCCGTCGTTCGCCCGTGTGCGAATAGATAGCAATCGCACGAAGCTGTAAGGTCATGGTTGGACTCCCATTGCGAGGAGGATGGAATTGGGATTCGCTTGGTTAGCGAACCAACGGCCCAGCAGGCGGGCGGTTCTTTGCATCTCTTCAACTTCAGTCGACGTCGACGTACGTTTCGAGCTCAGACGAAGTGGTGTCTCTCCGAGAGCCAATCCTCTCGGGGAAATAGCCAATGCCTTATGTTGTGTCAGGAACAGAAGTGCCTCACGAGTAACCGGCCTGAGGGCTAAGACAGTGGAAGGTATTTCGCTCAGAAGCACCTCATGTTGTGCTGCCCATGTTTCGAAGGTCGTGTTTGACTTTCCGGGTAGTGCCCGCCGCGTGCCCGGTGGCAATGCCAGCGGCAGAATGACAAAAGCTAAGGGCAGCGGAAAGCACCTGTCGATTGAGCCGCAGTAGGCTTTGACGGATCGCGCAAGAAGTTCGCCACAGAAGGCGGGGTTGTAAAGGGCCGCCTCTTCCGGTGGGCGGTGTTCCCAATCAATTTGCCACGCAGTCGCCATGTCAGTCCTTTTTACCAAATAGCGTAGCAAAATCGCGGTGCCAGCCGACGCGGACGTCATCAGCCAGAATATGGTAAGACCCCACGTTCAGAAAACGGTGAGTAGCTGTGCGGAACGGAAATCGCGCGTCGGTTTCGACCCAATGATAGAGCGTCTGTCCTGCCTCTCGCAGCGTGGCGCAGTCGGAAGGGGCCTTGGCGTTGCTGTCACACATGACGCCGAATCGAGGTTCCCATTCTTCGATGAGACGCGATTCGAAGCGGGCGATTTCCCCGTCGAACACAGCATGCTCGCGTGTCCATTTGGATCGCTGCGCATAGGCGCGATAATAGTCGCGCTTAGCCCAATGCATTCTCGCTTCGGTCGCGCCGACTGCTTTGAGCTGCTGGATGAATCGGAAGCCATCGTAGGATGCTGTCTCTTCATCGGACGGGTCGGCGTGCTCGAAATCGATCGCGAGACTTTCGCGTTTCAGCATCTCGCGGATATCGTCGAGCTTCGCTTCAATCTCTCCGATCGCAACTGCCCCGGGGGGGTCGCAAACGAGTGCCGAACATATCCGGGGCCACCACCAGCCCTCCAGCATCTCTCTCGCCTGTGCTGCCTTTCCTTTCGGCGCGAACAGCCTGAGATGCTCCTCGATCTCGGCCCCTAGATCGCTCAGCTTTTGCTGCCGCCCAAGCACTTCGACCGCGCTGAGCAACGAGGCACGCATCTCGGGGATGAGATTCAGGAAGGCTGCAAAGGCTGCTTTAAGCTCTTTGTTGGCAGAGGCGTTTGCTATTTCCGTCAAGAGGGTTGCTGCTGACTTCGGGTCACGCTTTTTTCCAGCGCCGTAGGCAGACGACGGTAATAGCATGCCCGCGGCCGAGCCTTCAGGAACCTCGGCCGTTGTGATCAGTGCCAGGCGTGTCCTTGCAGGAATAGACGGGTCGTTCTCGACCGCTTCGGCCCAAACGCGCAGAGTTTTCCAAAGATCAGGACTGGAATCTGTCAGGTTGGCTACGCGGTTGATGTGGTGCTTTGTTTGAAGAAGTTCGAGCGGCGCGCCATCCAACTCGAACGCCACGTCGTCGAGCCGTTCAAGGGAGACTTCGACGTTGCTGTCCTTATTTACATAGGGCAGCGACAGGGCAAGCGCCATGCGCGCCTGATATAAATAACCTGCTGCCGAGGGCCCCGCCCCGAAGTTGTTCTTCGCTGTCATTCGCCCCTCGGCCTTCACTCTGGCATAGTTCCGTGCGGAGGCAAACCTCCCGTATCGGTGTACCAGTGACTTTGGTGCAATATAGGATTGCCGCTCCGAACAGAACGTCCGAATTTCTTAGGGCACGTTCGAATATTGACCGATCGCAATCTGATAGCCTTCAATTGGGGATTGGACGTGTAGCCTCAAGCTGAAGACCCTGAGATTTAGGCCTGCTCGGTCGTATACCATCGACAATTTCCGCCATCCATCTCGTAGAAATATCTTCCACTCTGATAAAACTCGCAGTCTCCGCCATCCATCTTGTATAGATAGCGTTGATCAGCTCCTGACCTATAGTGGGTGCATTTCCCATCCATTGAATAGAGGTATTTACCCGAGAAATAGCCAAAGGCTTGCCCGCCGCTCATCTCATACAAGTATATCGTGTCCATTCAATACTTCCTCTTGAGCTATACTCGGCTTTGCCCAAAGTGCGCTTTGCATGATGGGCAGTTCCATTTCCCAAACACGTCGAACGGCGGATGTTGTTGAGCCACTCGAACGCGCTGGTGCCTGGTATCAAAGCAGTTCGTACAAAAGCGCCCGTCAGGATCATCCGAGAAAGCATACACGCCTTCAACCAAGCTTGGCTTCCCTAATTGTCGTGCCTCTAGTTTTTCGATCAACTCCAAATTTTTCGATCGCAAGTCAGCCAAATCCACTTTTAGGCTTGCAGCCTCCAGCTTCGCATCGCCAAGTTCGCTGGATAAGTCAGCAAGCAACATTTTAAACTCCGCGTTGTCGACTTTCTTCGAAAGTTCACGGAGCTTTTTGACGACTTCAATCGACGTTTGAATTGCAGCGACGATATCTACCATTGCTCGCTCCAGGTTTTGGTCCACTGCGATGGGCACTGTCGAATCCCATCCGATTGTCCGTCCCGCCGTCGGATCAGCTTCCCAGATACTCCATCCCGTCGGCTTTCGCCAATTCGCATCCGAAAGTCGAAGGACCGCTAGCGGCCATGAGCGGGGGCGCCCTGAACCGCGACAGCCGGTTATTCCGGCGGTCTTCGGGCGCCAATCAACTCCAAAGCCTCAGTCACGATTATCTTCAGTTCATCGCTATCGACACCCTTTTTCGGCGTCACCTCTGCGTCATCCCCATGATGATTGTCGCAGGTCGAAGCGTTCAGAAAATCGAGCTTGTCCCTAACAGCGCCCGCGAGCGGGTGGGCTCCAATGTAACTATCAATATCTCGAACAATTTTGCCGAGGTTTCGGTTGTGCGGGAAATAGGCGGTGTAGGACCGCCGAAAATGCGTTTCGAGGACCTGGCGAACGTGGAGGACGACGTCGTCGGGGTCGCCTGTGCTATGGTCCGAATAGGATGCGAGTTTCTCTATCCGGCGCGTATGGTCCGAGGCGCAGAGGTCTGACAGGCGGACGTGTTTCGCGTCGGACCATTGATCACCGTCGCTATAGTCGATCTGGTAGGTCGCGGTGGACGTGCCGGCGCAACGCTTCTCAACGTCGCGCAGGAAATATTCGTCATGGGAAAGGACGATGAGTTGAAGGCACCTTCCGCAAAGCTGCTTGATCGCCTCGACGGTCTTGCCGCGGCGATGGCTGTCATGACTGGAAAGCGGATCGTCGAAAACGACCACTTTGCTCGCGAGGTTGCCGTCATGGTCGAGCTTGGCGAGAAAGAATGCGAGCGCCAGGGTCGTCTTGTCGCCGGTAGAAAGTGTGTTGCGAAAGCTCGGCATCGCGTCGGCTACACGCCCTCGGCCGCGAACAATCTGCTCTCCCCTTATCAGCAAGGCATAATCGGCTTGTCCGGCATTTCCGGCCATGCTGTTCGTTGGACGCGTGATGCGAGCCCCAACCCCAAACTGTCCGAGATAATGGTTGACCCGTAGATGATAGTGGTCGGCAGCGGCCTCGTTTGCGGCCTTCAAGGCCGCTTGTGTCTTGGTTCGCGCTTTTTTGGCGCGCTCATCGCTTCGCTTGGCCGCTAAATAGGCGTCTACCCGGCGTTGGACGCCCGGATCCTGCGTCCTTGCTATGCGGCGCCGGGCATTGATCACCGACTGCCGGGCGGCGTCCACGCTCATTGTCGCTGCGGCTGTCGCGCCTTTCGAAGCCAAATTGATCGCGTCGACGATGACATTGTAACCCTCGAGCGCGGTCTCGGCGCGTAGCATCGCGCCGCCCAGCGCGGCCACCGCGTCGAGATCCTCGATTATCTCTAGGGGCGAGCTTCGCTTTCGCTCGAGCAGGGCCTTGGCGTTCGCGTGCGCTTCGCCAAGGTCGGCAGCCAGCGTCGCCAGTCCCGGCAGGTCTGCATCGACGCGGATATACTGCCCCCATTTCTTCGCAAGTTCTGCATTTTGCGCGATGCTCGCGATTATCGCCGAGCGCGCTTCATCCCCCGTCGCATCGTCGAGAACGTCCATGGCCTCGCTGATCCTGGTCATGTGGTTCTTATATTCTTCCCCGAAAATTTGTCCGTAGAGCGTCACGAACCCAAGTTCGTCGGCATTCTCGCGGCCGCAGAAGGGGCATGCGTCGTCCTCGATATGTTCAAGGCCAAAATTGACCCACGCCTCGCCATTCTTTCCCAGCTTAAAATGACGAAAATGCTCGGCAAGCCGCGCACGGGCGGCGGCATCGATGGTAGGCACCGTCGCTGCCATTATTTTGTGAAGGTCGGACGGGAGCGCCGGCAACGCGATCTTGTCGAGGCTCGCTAGCAAGGCCAGTTTGTCGGACTGCTGTACAGCCTTTAGCGTTTTTTCCGCCTTGTCGAGCCGCTGGGCATAAGCTGGATTTGGCGCTAGCGCGAAAAATTCGACTTGGTTGATATCAGTCGGAAGGTCGTCCTGTAGGGCAGTCTCCGCATCCTTCAGCCGCGTCGCGGCATTTTTTGCATGGCCGTTAAAGCGGCGGAGGAGATTGGCGAGCCGGACGCCATCCTCGCCTATGATGACCGAGAAGAGCCCGCGGTCGTGGTCGAGTTCGGTCATTTCTCCAGCGAAGATATTATCGGCTATGAACGTTGAATCGAACACTTCGATCGTTGCGCGCTGATGCGCCCAGCGCCCGTTTTTGAAGCTCTGACTTCCTCCACTCGAGACAAGCACTATCTCGGGATCGGCTGCATTGTTGCCGAGCGAGCGACGCGCCATAACGGTTGTCGAACACCCATCCCGCGCTGCGCGCATGACGGCTGTCAGCGTGGATTTTCCACGGCCGTTGCGAGCGTAGAACAGAGAAAGTTCCGAGAGCGGTGGAGATGCTCCGGCATCGAATGCTTTCAAAACGCCAACGTTTCGGATGACTATTTTTTGATACATCGGCCGCAGGAATGAAGGTGCGTATCAGACAAGTCAAAGGGTGAGTTATGATCTCGACAACTTGTCTCAAAGTGATGCGTCATTGGTACGATAAGTTACGCAGACTCTAATATTCCGATTTATGCGGGCGGCCATACGCAGGGACACAGGTTGAAGCGATCTAAGCCCATCGAGATTTCGGCTTTGGCGAATGTCGGCTTTTCGTGATGTTCGTCCAAAAGGAGACCGTCTGAGAACGGCCAGTTTTGATTTAAAAGGTCGTGCTACATTCGCGGCCCGTGGGGGCCTCCGGGGCCTGGCATTCCGGATGGCGGCCCGCTCGGCGGCGGGCCGTTGCCGCCGGTGCCACGCGCCCCTCCGCTTGGCGGCTCGCCCGGCAATGAAATACCGCCAGCTGGCCCGCCCGCAATGCCGAGACCGGTCGGGGCGGGAGGGCCATAGACGGGCCGCAAGCCGCTATTCGATATATTGTCTGGGCCGGTTTGCGCGAGCCTGCCTTCCTGAGGGCGGGCTTCGCCGCCGGTGGCGGGCGTGGCTGCGGGGGGCGCTTCCTCTGCAAGCTCGACTGGCGGATCGACCGGTGCGGGAACTGTCGCAAAGCGCTGCGCGGGTGGTGCCTTTTCGCGGCGCGTCGGCGCAGCTTCCGGTGCCCCGGCGGGGGGCGCCGCATCTGCCAGCCGGGACGGTGCACGCGGGTCGGATTGCGGGACGGTCTGCGTCGGCACGTCGTTTGCGAATGCAGGAGACTTGCCGGGCCGGTCGCGGAGACCGGCATAGACGCCGACCGAAAGAAGTAACGCGGCGGCGATCGATGCCGCGATGACATGGCGCCGCCGAACCGGGTGCGAGCGTGCGGGACCGGTCGCTCGCACCGGCGGGGCGAAGGAAAGGGGCACGGGGGCGGGGGAGGGTGCGCTATCAGGCGAGACGTCCGCAATTTGCGGCGCCGCCGTCGCGCGCGCCGTGATACGGGCGGCGAGTCCTTCGGGGACCGGCGGTTCGCCAAGGCACGACAATGCGCGCGCCGCGAGTTCGTCCTTGCGGGCGTCGGGGGCGCTCATGCCAGAAGCTCCAGATCCTCGGCCGCCACGCCCATCTTTTCCAGCTCTTCCCTCAAACTACGCCGCGCCCGGAACAGGAGCGACTCCATGGCCTTCAGATGAAGGCCGAGCATCTCGGCCGCAAGCAGGTTCGACAGGCCTTCCAAATAGCATAGCACAAGCGCCGCGCGATGCCGATGCGGAAGCGCGCCGAGCGCCGTCTCGATCACATGTTCGAGCCCGCGGATCGCGAGCTGGCGTTCGGGGCTTGGCGATGGATCCTCGACGTCCGGCATGTCGCTGTCCGGGACGATCCGGAAACGGCGAAGCCGGTCGAGACAAAGATTGACCGTGACGCGCTGTAGCCAGGTCAGCAGTCCGCCGCCGCGAGGTTGCCACTGCGGCGCATTCTGCCACAGGCGGGTGAAGCAGTCCTGCACCGCGTCCTCCGCTTCCTGCGCGTCGTACAGCAGGCGATAGGCGACGCGATAGAGGCGACCGCTATACTGTTCGACGAGTTCGGCGAAGGCATCGACATCACCGCCGCCGATGCGCGCCATCAGCGCATCGTCGGGCGCCACCGCCGCCGCCGGCTCGATACCTCGATCCTGTCCGGCGAAAACCGAGAGATCGGCGGTGGGAGTCAGGGATTGCTGAAAGGACACCGGCAACCCGCCATTTTCCGAGGGAACTGATGTATTCGGGCTATGGCCCGTTCGATGAACGGCAGATGTATCCGCAAAAATATTTGAAGAGCCGCGAAGGGTGGCGAGGCCGACGCCGTTTGTCGATCGATGACGATGTCCTGCTCGAAGCCCTATCGGTCCCCGCCAGCCCGCGGGTCGATGGCGCGCGCATCGTCGCCCCTCATCAATCAAGGATATGGCCTATGAAATTGAGCGCCCTACTGGGTTCGAGCTGCGTCGCGTCATTGGCGTTTGCCGCCGCGCCGGCGGTCGCCGACACGACCGTCACCGGCGATAGCGCCACGCCGCTCGTCACGTCGAGCGCGGGCGACGTCGCCGTCCAGAAGGACGCTGAGCTTGAAGTGGCCGCTGGCGCCGCGATTACAATCGACAGCCACAATGACGTCACGATCGAGGATGACGACAGCGACGATAGCGACGACGAACCGGGCCAGGTGATCGCGGGCGAGGATGATGGCGCGACGGGCATATTGGTCGAGCCGGGTGTGACCACGACCATCGCGAACGGCGGCACCATCTCGGTCCTCGAGGATTTCGAACCCGAGGATGAGGATGCGAACGGGATCGCCGATGGCTCGCTCGCATTCGCGAGCGGCCGGTACGGCATCCATGTCGCAGCGGGCGGAACGGTGACCGGGACGATCGAAAACACTGGGACGATCACGGTCGAGGGACTTGATTCCGGCGGTGTCGTCGTCGATTCGATGCTCGACGGGTCGATGGTCCAGGATGGGACGATCCGCGTCGTCGGCGACAATTCGGTGGGCGTGCGCACCGCCAACGTCACCGGCGACGTCGTGATGGAGGGAACGACGACGGTCACCGGGCGTGGCGCCACGGCGCTCGACATCACGGGCGACGTCGGCGGCACCGTTCGCCTTCAGGGGATAGTCGGCCAGACGACCTCCTTTTCCTATGACGACGACAGCACCGTCTACCTGTCGCGCTTCGATCTGCGGCTCGGCGCGCCGGCGGTGTCGATCGCCGGCAATGTCGATGGCGGCATCGTCGTGGCGGTGCCACCGACCGATACCGACGACGAGGACGACGACGAGGATGGCGACGGCATCGACGACAGCGAGGAAGGGTCGGGCACGGTCTATTCTTTCGGCAACGGTCCCGCGATGCAGATTGCGAGCGATGAGGATATCACCATCGGCGCGCTGGCCGCCAGCGACGGCGGCTATTCGCTGCTCGTCGAAGGGTCGGTGACGGGAACCGCCAACTATAGTTCGACCGACGCCTATGGCATCGTGATTGGCGGCAAGGGCGGGACGGTCGACCTGCCCGGCGGGATCGGCGTGACCGGCACCGTGACGGCGACGACGCAGGACTCGGCCGCGACGGCACTGTTGATCAACGAGGGTGTGACGGTGGGCTCGCTGTATAACAGCGGCACGATCAACGCGACGATCAATTCGCAGGGCGAGGGTGCCGCCTATGGCATATTGGACCTGTCGGGAACACTGACGACGATCGAAAATACCGGCTACATATCGGCTGTGGGGTCGAGCACCGACATCGTCAACGCGATCAACCTGTCCGCCGCAACGGATGATGTCACGATCACCCAATATATGAACGAAGACGATATCGCGACGCGCGAGGAGGTCGAAGCCGATCTCGACGAAGGCGAGAGTGACTCGACGGTCTACACTTCGATCACCGGCAATATCGTCACCGGATCGGGAAATGATACGATCGCCGCCAACGCCGGCTGGATCGTGGGCAACACGACGTTCAACGAGGGCGACGACAGCCTGCTGCTCTCGGGCGAAGCCTATTACAACGGCAAGGTCTATTTCGGGGACGGCGCCGCGCTCGCGGCGCTGTCGAACGAGGCCTATTTCACCGGCACGCTCGATTTCGCCGGACTCTCGGGATCGTTGACGCTCGCCGACGATGCCATCTTTTTCGGCACCATTGCCAATGGCGAGGCTTCATCGATCGTGGTCGACGGCGGCACGTTCGGCGCCGATGGTGTCAAGACCTTCACCGTCGGTTCGCTGACGATCGGGGCGGGCGGAACGCTCAACGCCTATATCGACGGCGATACCGGCACCAGTTCGCTGATCCTCGCTGACACGGCGACTTTCGAAGCCGGCGCGACCGTCTCGGCCACGGTGAACTCGCTCGTGGGGGCGGAGGGCAGCTATGTCATCCTCAGCGCATCGAATATCGAAGGCGACCCGGTTTTCGACGAAGCGACCACACAGCTTCCTTATATTTTCACGGGTTCCATCAGCGTCGATGCGAACGACCTGATTCTCGACATCCGGCGCAAGACTGCTGATGAGGTCGGGCTGACGCGCGCGGCGGCGAGCGGTTATGACGCGATTCTTACCGCGGCCGAGAATGACGATGTCATCGCGCAAAGCTTCCTCGATATCGAGGATGGCGAGACTTTGCAGGCGCAGGTTTCGCAGATGTTGCCCGATCATGCAGGCGGCCCGTTCGACAGCGTCACGCGCGCAACACGCCTCGTCGCGCAGCACGTCATGGATCGCGATTCGCAGTTCGACGTCACGGAGACGGGCGACATGTCGGTCTGGCTCGAACCCGTGATGTGGCGCACCAACCGCGATGCGACCGGAACGAACAGCTACAAGACGAGCGGCTGGGGCATGTCGGGCGGCGCCGAATGGCTGACCGACATTGGCTATGTCGGCGGCTCTTACGCATGGCTCGGCGGGGAGGTCGAGAATAATGGCGGCAGTCAGACGATCGACACCTCGCAGCACGACCTCGGTCTCTTCTGGCGCACGGGCCGCAACGGGTCTTTTTATGGCTTTGCGCGCGTCGGCGCCGCGCGAACATCATTCTCGAGCGAACGCAATGTCACCGGAGCCGCTGATGACAGCGAGTTCACCTATACGACCGTCGGCGATTGGAGCGGATGGCTCTTCTCCGGGATGGGCGGGGCGTCATACAATTTCACGCCGACCCGTCGCCTGTCGATCCGGCCGAAGGCGGTACTGGAGTGGTACCGGCTGAGCGAGGGCGGCTATACCGAAAGCGGCGGCGGCGAGGCGATCGACCTTGCTGTGGCGAAGCGAAACAGCTCTGCCTTGAGCGGCATCACGAGCCTTGCGGTTTCCTATGCATTCGGGCCTCCGCGCCGCGATTATCACCCGCTCACGCTCGAACTCGAAGGCGGGCGGCGCAGCGTGCTGTCGGGCAAGCTCGGCGCAACGACCGCGAGTTTCGCGGTCGACGATGTCGCCGGGACGCCGTTCACCATCACGCCCGACGCGATTGACGATGCCTGGCTCGGCGAACTGCGGCTGTTCGCCGGCGGGTGGGACTATACCTGGAAAATCGCCGGCGGCGTCGAGAAGCGCCAGAATAGCGACCTTGGCTATTCGGGCCGCATTTCGCTGAGCGTCGCCTTCTGACCGCGCGGCCGCCGGAACCCTTCGCGCAGGGCGCAAAAAAACTTTTGCGCCCTGCGCGAAGGGTTCCGGAAGGCTCCCCGTTTATCCGACGATGAACAAGCTTTTCCTGCGCCCCCCCGGGTCGCCCAGCAAAGTCCGCGAGACGATCGCGGAATCCCAAGAATCACGTGCGCCAGCTTTGTTGCGTGCCTCCTCTGCTGCCACGCTGACCGGGCCGAGGCCGCGCCGTCAAGAAGGGCGCGGCCTCGGCCCGACACGCATCGATCTTCGCGTGGGCTCATCGCTCGCCGCGGCGATGCTCGCGATGTGCGGCGCGTTGCCGGCCGCCGGACAAGAAGCCGTGCCGGCTGCGATGCCGGCGCTTGCCGATACGGCCGCGGCCTCGACGATCCGCTCGATCACCGTCACCGGTAACCAGCGGCTCGAGGCCCAGACCATTCTCTCTTACCTGCGCCTGCGCGTGGGCCAGCAATATGACCGCGCGGTGCTCGACCAGGCGCTGAAGGATCTCGCCGCGACCGAGCTGTTCAAGGATTTCCAGATCACCGACAACAATGGTGCGCTGACGATCCAGGTTACCGAAAACCCGGTGATCAATCGCGTGATCCTGGAGGGCAACAAGCGCCTGAAGGACGACAAGATCCGTCCCGAGATCAAGCTCGCGCCGCGCCAGATCTTCACGCGCTCCAAGGTCCGCGCCGACGTTGCGCGCATCATCGAGCTTTACAAGCGGCAGGGCCGCTTCGCGGCGACGGTCGAACCCAAGATGGTGTCGCTCGACCAGAACCGCGTCGATGTCGTGTTCGAGATCAACGAGGGCCCGAAATCGAAGGTCCGGCATATCGAGATCATCGGGAATCAGAAATTCAGCGATAAGGAACTGCTCGGCGAGATGGCGACGAAGGAGTCGCGGTTCATGACGATACTGTCGTCGAACACCAGCTACGATCCCGACCGCCTCGCCTATGACCAGCAGAAGCTGCGCCTTTTCTACCTCACCAACGGCTATGCCGATTTCCGCGTCATTTCGGCGGTGGCGGAGCTGACGACCAACAAGCAGGACTTCATCATCACCTATGTGGTGGAGGAGGGCGAACGCTACAAGTTCGGCGATGTCGACGTGCAGAGCGAAATCCGCGACTTCCAGCCCGAGATGCTGAAGAAGCTGCTGCCGATGAAGAAGGACGGCTGGTATGACGCCAAGCTGGTCGAGGACACGGTCGAAAGCCTCAGCGAGACCGCAGGCCTGTTCGGCTACGCCTTTGCCGACATCAATCCCGAGTTCCGCCGCAACCCCGACGACCGGACGATGGCGATCACCTTCAACGTCGGCGAAAGCCCGCGGACTTACGTCGAGCGCATCGACGTCAACGGCAACACGCTGACCCACGACAAGGTGGTTCGCCGCGAATTCCGCCTGAACGAAGGCGACGCCTTCAACAGCTTCGGCGTCAAGCGCACCGAGAACCGCATCAACAGCCTCGGCTATTTCCAGGAAAATCTGTCGATCGAGCGCAAGGGAGGCAGCGCGCCCGACCGCATCATCCTCGAAACCAATGTTGAGGAAAAGCCGACGGGTGAACTGTCGCTGTCAGCCGGCTATTCTTCGACCGAAAATATGCTGCTCCAGGCCTCGATCCGTCAGCGCAACTTCCGCGGCCTCGGCCAGCAACTGCAAGCCTCGGTCAGCTATTCGAGCTATTCGAAGTCGATCGAGCTCGGCTTTACCGAACCCTATCTGTTCGACCGCAATATCTCGATCGGCGGCAGCGTTTATCGCCGCGACCTCAACAGCTATAATTTGATCGACAACGACCGGCAGACGACCTTCGAACAGGTCACGACCGGCGCGCAGGTCAACGTCGGCGTGCCGCTGACCGAATATATGTCGCTGTTCGGGCGCTATACGCTGAATTTCGACGATGTGGCCCTCGACAAGGACACCTATTACTTTGGTGACGAATGCGATCCGCTCGTCGCCGGCCGTTACCTCTGCGATGCGATCGGCAAGCGCACGACGTCGCTCGTCGGTTTCACGCTCGCCTATGACGATCGCGACAACCGCCTGCGCCCGACGCGCGGCCAGTCGGCGTCGATCAGTCAGGATTTCGCGGGGCTCGGCGGCGACGTCGAATATGCCCGAACGCGGCTTGCCGCGACGAAGCACTTCAACCTCGGCAGCGGCTTCATCGTCAATGCCTCGGCCGAAGGCGGCTATATTCATCCCTTCGGTAACGGCAGTTCGTCCTCCGGCGACAAGGTGCTGCTGACCGATCGCTTCTTCCTTGGCGAGCCGCAGATGCGCGGCTTCGACATCCGCGGTGTCGGTCCGCGCGTCCTCCGCTACAGCTCGGTCGACATTTCCGATCCGTCAAATCCCGTCCTCGACACGAGCTCGGGTACGACCACCGACGACGCGCTGGGCGGCCGCGCTTATTATCAGGGGCGGCTCGAAATGGACATTCCGCTCGGTACGGGAGCGAAAGAGCTGGGCCTGCGTCCCTCGATCTTCCTCGACACCGGCGCGGTTTTCGGGCTCCGCAAACCGACGCTCACCGCGCTTGCAGATTTCCGCGATCCGTCGGACGGGCTCACCAAATATCTCTGCCGCGATGCCTCTGCGGGCACGACCCAGTTCGCGACGCAATCGACCGGCTCCGACGGGACGCCGAGCGGAACCTATTCCGTCTGTCCGAGCGGCTTTTCGGCGCTCGCGCCCTTCGAGGAGCGATATTATGGCAACAGCTGGATGCCGCGCGTCGCGGTCGGGGTCGGGGTGAACTGGAACTCGCCCTTCGGTCCCTTTCGCATCGATTTCGCTTACGCCCTTCGCAAGGAGGAAGGCGACGATACCAAGCGCTTCTCCTTCAATGTGGGAACGCAGTTCTAATGCGCGGCGGCAGCAAATCCGTCGCCGGAAAGCAGGCGAACGGCGCAGCGACAGGAAGCAATTGCCTTCTCGCCGCGCCGCTTCGCGCAGCGGTCACCGGGCGAGAGGCCGATCCCGGCGGCGAGGCCCGATGGCGGCTGGTCGAGCGCCGGCTATTGTCGCCCGCGCGCGGCGATGCGGTGGAATGCCTTGTACGCCTGGAGCGCGCCGACGGTTTGCCGGGACGCTGGCGCGCCGGCGACCTTGTCGAACTGCGCGATTCCTTCGATCCCGGGCCTGGCGACGACGACACCTTTGCAGCATCATTTCGTCCTTCGCGGCACGCCGGTGTCAGCCTGCTCGCCGGGGGATGGCCCGCTGGCGATTGGGCGCGCTCCACCGGCGGCAGTCGCCGCCTCCCTATCGCCTCCGGCGCGGGGTCTGCGACGCTCGACCTGCTCGTCTTTTCCGGACAAAACGCCAGTCCCGAAATCGATAACCAAATCCGGCAACAACTGCTCGTCGGTACGACCGTCGATCTTCGGGTCATCCCGTCGCCCGCGCGCTGGAATGCTGATGATCCGCTCATCTTCATCGGCGATTTCGGCGCTGCCGCGCTCGCTCGCGCCTTCGCGCAGGAGCATCAGGAGGGCGAACTGATCTTCCTGATCGAGGCCGGCCGCGGCGGCCATTCGCTTTCCCCGCAGGCCATCCTTGGCCGCGAGTGCTGGCGCGACGGGACGGTCGGGGCGATGCCGGCACTCGGCGACATGGCCGGCCTAGCCGCGATGCTCGTGGCGCACCGCCGGAAGATCCGGTCGTTGCTCGACAACGGGTCGCGGTTGATCGTCGCCGGCATCGCGCCAGAATTCCTGTCGCTGGTCTTTGCCGGCCTGACCAGCTTGCTCGGAGGCGAGGCATTGGCAGCGCTCAAGGCGCAAGGTCGCCTGCAGCAGATCGCGCTATCCTAGTCGGACTTTCGACAGCGCCATGAACGGCGCCTATTCGTGCCGCAGAGCATCGATTGGATTGAGGCTCGCTGCCCTCCTTGCGGGGAAGTAGCCAAACACCACGCCGATGACGGCCGAGATCGCGAAGGCGATGATATTGATCTCGGCGTCGAACATCCAGCTGACCTGCATCAGCGGCGAAAGGACCGCGATCGCGAGCTGGGCAATGAGCAGCCCGGACAGGCCGCCGAGGCATGACAGCACGATCGCCTCGACTAGAAACTGCATCAGCACCTCGCGCGCGACCGCACCGATCGCGAGGCGGATGCCGATCTCGCGCGTCCGCTCGGTGACCGAGACGAGCATGATGTTCATGATCCCGATTCCGCCGACGAGCAGCGAGATTGCCGCCACCGCCGCGACGATGCGGGTAAGCAGCGTTGTCGTACCGGTCAGCGTGTCGGAAATCTGCTTGGTGTCGAAGATGTTGAAATTATCTTCCTTCCCGTCGATGACCTTGCGGCGTTCGCGCAGCAGATCGGTGATCGATGCCTGTACCTGTTCGGTCGAAAAGCTCTGATCGACGCCGACGAGCATCACGGAGACGTCCTGATTGCCCGTAAAACGCCGCTGCACGGCCTTGATCGGCATGATAACGATATCGTCCTGATCGCCTCCGAAGCCGCCTTGGCCGCGCGTCGACAGCACGCCGATCACATCGCAGCTGATTCCCTTGATGCGAAAGCGAGTGCCGACTGCGCTACCGCCGCGAAAGAGGTTCTGGCGGATGGTGTTGCCGATGATGCAGACCGCCTTGCCTGCCTCTTCCTCGGCAGCGGTGAAGCTGCGGCCCTCGGCGAGGGGCCAAGGCTGGACAGTGAAATAGGCGTCGGTCGTTCCGTTGACCGTGGTCGACCAGTTCGCGCCCTCGTAAATCGCTGTGCCGCTGCTCTGCGTCTGCGGCGCGACCGCTGTGACGCCGGCGATCTGCTGCGATATCGCCTCGAGATCGGCCATTTCGAAATCGGGCGGACGCGGGCCGCCACCGCCGCGGCCAAAGCCCTGGCCGGGACGGATTTGCAGGATGTTCGTGCCCAGGGCGGATATCTGGCTCTGGACGGCGGCGGTCGTCGCATTGCCGAGTGTGACCATCGTGACGACGGCGGCCACGCCGATCACGATGCCGAGCACCGTCAGGAAGGACCGCAGCACGTGCCGGCGGATCGAACGCAGCGCGAGGAGGAAGGTGGTGCCGATCATTGTTGCGGCGCCTTGCCCGCGCGCGATGCGGCGTTGGTCTCGATATCCTCGACTAGCCCGTCCTTGAAGTGGACGAGCGTGTGCGCGAACTCAGCCATATCGGGCTCGTGCGTCACCATCAGGACGGTAATGCCGCTCTCGCGGTTCAGCTCGGACAGCAGTTCCATGATCTCCACCGATCGCTCGGAATCGAGGTTGCCTGTCGGTTCGTCGGCGAGCAGGACGTCGGGACGGGTCACGATCGCGCGCGCGATGGCGACGCGCTGCTGCTGCCCCCCCGACAACTCGGCCGGTGTGTGGTCCCACCAGTCCTTGAGCCCGACCTTGTCGAGTGCCGCGAGCGCTGCGTCGCGTCGTTCGGCCTTTTGATCGCCGCGATAGAGGAGCGGCAGCTCGACATTCTCCAAGGCGCTCGTGCGCGCGAGCAGGTTGAAGCCCTGGAAGACGAAACCGAAATATCTGCGGCGCAGCAGCGCACGCTCGTCGCGGGTCAAAGCCTCGACATGGTGGCCTTGGAACAGATAGTAGCCGCGCGTCGGCACGTCGAGGCAGCCGAGGATGTTCATCGTCGTCGATTTGCCAGACCCCGAAGCCCCCATCACCGCGACGAAGTCGCCCGCCATGATGTCGAGTTCGATGCCCTTCAGCGCCTGAAAAGCCGTCGGCCCCTCGCCATAGATCTTGGTTATGCCGCTCAGGCGGATGATCGGCTCGGCCATTGTTCAGCCGCCCTTCCGTGTTCCCGATTGCGCGCCGGTCCCCGATCCGCGCGCATCGTCGCCGGAAAGCTGGCCGGTGATGACCTTCATGCCGGCGCCGAGCTTGCCCGAAGTCACTTCGGTCAGCGAACCGTTGGTGTCGCCCGTGGTGATCTGGGCGGCCTGCAGCTGGCCGTCGCTGCCGAGGACATAGATGGTCTGCTGCGCGCCGCGCTCGGTCGTCACGCTGCGCTCGGCGCGATTGCTGCTGCGGCGCGGCCCGCGCGGTACGATCGCGCTGGTGATGCCGCCCTTGGAGGAATCGGCCCCTTGTCCCTCGGTCGCTGGGCGATAACGGAGCGCCGCGTTGGGGATCAGCAGGACATTCTGCTTGCTCGTCGTCACAATATCGGCGGTCGCGGTCATGCCTGGGCGCAGCGTCTGCTTCGCATTGTCGACCGCCAGGATCGCCGTATAGGCGACGACATTGCCCGAACTCGCGCTGGTCGTCGACGTGCTCGACGAAGAGGTGGACGACGAACTGCTGCTGTTCGACCCGAGGTTGACGCGCGTGATCTTTGCCGGGAAGCGCTCGCCGGGGAAGGCGTCGACCGTGAAGGTCGCATCCTGTCCTTCCTGCACCTGCCCGACATCGGCCTCGTCGATCGAGACCTCGAGTTCCATCTGGCTCAGATCCTCGGCGATGGTGAAGAGCACGGGCGCATTGAGCGAGGCAGCGACGGTCTGGCCGGGCTCGATATCGCGCGAGAGAACGACGCCCGTCACGGGCGAATAGATGCGCGCCTTCGAAAGGTTCGTCTGTGCGGTGCCGAGCGCCGCCTGCTGCTGCGCGACCTGCGCGCGTGCGGCGGTGAGCGAGGCGACGGCACGTTTCTGGTCGGCACGCGCCGCGTCCAGTTCGGTCCTCGACGGCACCCGGCCGCCCGAAAGGCGCGACACCTCCTCTTGCCGCGCCAGCGTTGCGTTCGCCTGTGCCAGCGTCGCTTGCGCTTCGCCCACATTGGCCTGCGCGGCCGCGACGCTTGCCTGCGCCTGCACGACCGAATCCTGCAGACGGGCGGTGTCGAGCGAGGCGAGCAACTGCCCCTCGGTCACGCGGTCGTTCACGTCAACATAGACATCGGTGATCAGGCCCGATTGTTCCGACCCGACATCGACCTGGTTGATCGGCTTAATATTGCCGGTCGCCGAGACCGTGACGGTCAGCGACCCGCGCCGGACCTCCTGTGTCGAATACCCCGCTTGGTCAGCGGGGCCGAAACAGCGATAGAGAATGACGAGTATGAGCAGCGCGAGCAGGGCAATGGCGATCCATTTGCCGCGATGCATCCAGGGGTTTTCGGGCTTTACCCCCAGGAATTCGTCGAGATTCTCGCTTGATGCCTGTGCTTCGGTCATTCGCCATTCCCATTTCCTGTGGTCTGCCATCCGCCGCCGAGCGCATTGTAGAGCTGAACGACTGCGAGCGCCTGCGCTGCGCGCGAACTGGCGAGGCTGTTGCTCGACGAGAGCAACGAGGTTTCGATGTTGGAGAGCGTCTGGAAGTCGGTAAGCCCCGACTGATATTGCAACCGGGCGAGCAGCGCGCTGTTGCTCGCAGCTTCGCGGGCGATCGCGAACTGGCGTTCGCGCTCGTCGGCCGACGACAGGGCGACAAGGGCGTTTTCCACGTCCTCCAGCGCGGTCAGGACCGTCTGGCGATAGGTGGCATAGGCGCCGTCGACCGCGGCTTGCTGCGCGCGGACCTGCGACGCGCGCGCGCCGCCGTCGAACAAAATCTGCGAAATCCCGGCGAACAGCGAACCCGTGATCGTGTCGAACAGCCCGCCGGTCGTGAGCGCACTCGTCCCCAGCGACCCGTTCAGGCTGAGCGAGGGAAGCAATTGCGCCTCGGCAACGCCGAGGCGGCCGGTGGCGGCGGCAAGGCTGCGCTCGGAAGAGCGAACGTCGGGGCGCTGGCGCAATGTGTCGGCGGGAAATCCGGCCGCGACGCCGTCCGGCGGGCGCGGAATAGCCGCGATCGGTTCGAGCGACGAGGTCGCGGCGCCGGGCGCCTGCGCTGTCAGCACCGCGATGCGATTGAGCGCGCCCCGAATGCTCGTCCGGAATTCGGCAAGGCTCGCCTCGGTCTGCGCGAGCTGGGTGCGCGCCTGTTGTTCGTCCAGCGATGAGGCAAGTCCCGCCTGCACGCGCCAGCGGGCGATATCGTAATTGTCGCGCTGGTAGCGAAGCGTATCTTCGGTGATATCCAGTTGCTGCTGCGCAAGGCGAAGCTGGATATAATTGGTGACCAGCTCGGCGATGATGGCGATGCGCACCGAGGCGAGGTCATAGCCGCTCGCCGCTTCGTCGGCGCGCGCTGCTTCCACCGCGCGGCGAACGCCGCCGAACAGGTCGAGTTGCCAGTCGGCGTCGATGCCGAGCGAATAACTGCCGCTGTCGGATTGGTTGCTGTCGAAATTGCGTCCGGCCCCGCCGCTGGCACTTGCCGTCGGAAGCAGATCTGCGCCCGCCTGGATCGACGCCTCGCGCGCCTGGCGCAAACGCGCTTGCGCTTGTGCGAGGTCGAGGTTGGCCGCGACCGCGCGATCGACGAGCGCATCGAGCGCGGAGTCGTTGAAACCCTTCCACCAAGCTGCGAGTTCGGCGGGGTCGATTGCCGCGCCGCTGCCCGCGCCATAGGCGGCCGGAACGCCGAGATCGCTTGGCGTCGAGGGCCGATAATCAGGGCCGGCGCTGCACGCGGCGAGCGACGCTGAAACCGCCAGCGCCGTCGCATATCGCCATCGAACGCTCATTCCATGGCCTCCATCCCCGGCCGTCGAGGGGACAGGGGCCGGTCGTCCCTGATACCCTGTAAAATCAGGCGGCCACCATGTACGGGCACGATCCGCGCAGCCGGTAACGCCGCGGCGCCGACCTCGTTTTTCGACCTGACGCGCGTCGGCCATATTCACTGATTTCCTTGCGGCGGCTGCGGCGGCCGGCCGGGAGGAAGGCCGCGGACGCCGCCGGGCAGCCGGCCTTCTGGCTGGCGCGCCTCGCCCATCGAGATCGCACCGTTGCGGTCGCGATCGGCTTCGTCGAACCGCTTGCCCTCATAAGCGAGAAATTCGGCGAGCGAGAGGCCGGCGTCATAATTGAGGTTGGCTTTGGCGATGAGGCCGGTGCTCAGCGGCTCGATCAGACCGAGCAACAGCCGCGCTTCCATCTCGTCGCGATAGTCGGGCTCGATCGTCTCGGGAACGAGGCCGCCGCGGCCGATCGCCTGCGCTTCGTCCGACTGGGCGAGCGAACCGAGGCTGCGCTGCCATTCGAAAAATTCATCATGGCTGATCGCACGATCCCGGTTCGTATCGATCCGCTCGAACCGCTTGCCGATCAGGACGTCGCGCCGCGCGCTCGCTAGGGCCTTGATTTCGGCGGTCGTCACGAAGCCGTCGCGATTTTGGTCGGCATCGCGAAACATGTTCGCGACGATCTTGTCGAACCGCGCGCGCGTGACCGCTTTGATGTCCTTCATCCGGGGCGGCCCTCCACCCGGAGGTCCACCCTCCGGAGGCCCGCCGCTCGACGGACCTCCACCCCCGAACTGGGCGTTCGCGGGGACGGCAAGGATCAGGGCGCAGAAGGCAAGCAGGCTCTTGTTCATCGCTGGGGCTTCTCGATCAGGGGGCGGGCGGGACAACGACACGCGTCCGGCCCGGGCAAGCGCGTCAAACGGCGCAGCGACGCGACTTTCCGGCCCTCGTCCGATAAGTGTCGGTGCGGGCGTTGTAGGAGCGATATTTCTGCTGGCAGGCGCGGACATGGCGATACCAGTCGCTCTTCCTCGCGAATTGCTTCGGCGGTGCGGGTGGCTGCGCGCCCCAGGACCTGTTCCATTGTCCATAGGGCGATTTGGGGGCGGCCTTCTTCGCCGGGGCGGGCTTTTTGACGGGTGCATGGGTCGAATGGTCTTGCCGCGCGGGCACGTCGGCCGCGCGCGGCGCGGCGATCGACGGGGCGGCGATCATCATCGCGGCGCCCAGCGCGCAGCCCATCAGGATTTTCATGGCATGACTCCTTGGCAAGGTTGTCGGCCCGTTGCGAACAACGGGCCGACGGGGGGAGGGGGAAACGTCACGTCCTTGGATATGGACGATTGCCACGGTGCGCGGGATCAAGAGTTCGCAAGCGGAACGTAAAGTTTGTGAAAAGACGGGGTGACAGCCGAACGGGGGCAGCCGATGGATCGGTTTATGGAAGACGATGCTTCTGTCCGGCGCATCCTGCTGGTCGACGACGATGTCGACCTCAGCGCGATGCTGCGCGAATATCTGGAAAGCGAAGGCTTTCGTGTCGAGGCCGTGTTCAACGGCCCCGACGGCGTGGCGCACGCGCTGTCGGGTGAATTCGACGCCGTGGTCCTCGACGTCATGCTGCCGCGTCTCAGCGGCATCGAGGCGCTGCGCCAGATTCGCCAGACAACCGACATTCCGGTCCTGATGCTCACGGCGAAGGGCGACCAGGTCGACCGCGTCGTCGGGCTGGAGCTCGGCGCCGACGATTATGTCGCGAAACCCTATTATCCGCGTGAACTGGTCGCCCGGCTTCGCGCAATTCTGCGGCGGCACGCGCCGGCGGCCGCGCAGCGGGGACCAGCCCTGCAACTCGGCGATCTGGCTGTTCGCATCGCCGAGCGGCGAGCAAGCTGGCAAGGCGTGCCGATTGAACTCACCGCGACCGAGTTCAACATGCTCGTCGTCCTGCTCCGCGCGGGCGAAGAAGTGCAGACGAAGGACGAACTGTCGCTTCGCGCCATCGGCCGGCCGCGCCAATCCTATGACCGCAGCGTCGATGTCCACATCAGCAATCTCAGGTTGAAACTCGAGGGTGCGTCGGCGGGATGCGTCGGTATCGAAACGTTGCGCGGTATCGGTTACAGGCTGCGGAGCGCGTCATGAGGACTCGGCTCTTCTGGAAGATATTGCTCGCGTTTTGGCTGACGTTTTTCGCGATCACGCAAGGGGTCTGGCTGCTCTTCCAGTTGCAACGCGACGATCGGGGACCGCCCGAGCGTTTCATGGTCGAGCGGATGGCACCGACGCTGCTGGCCGCTGCCAAGGGCGAGGTGGAGCGATCGGGAAAGCCGGGTTTCGATGCGCTCGTTCGCTCGCTTCCTACCGATCAGCGTGCGCGGTTGCAACTTGTCGAAGCGGGCGAGGCCGCTTCGCCCCGTTCCGGCGATTTCGTGCATTCGCTGTCGCGGGAGGCGGTCGCCCCGGACCGGCGGCGCTTTCGCGTAAACTATTGGTACCGCGACGAGCGCCGCCGAGCCGATATCTTCAACATGCCGCTCGAACTGCTCACGCTGGGGCTCGTCGGCGGATTGTTCTTCGCGGCAATGTTGGGCTGGTATCTGACCCGGCCGATCATTCGCCTTCGCAAGGGGTTCGATCGGCTCGCGCAGGGGCGGCTGTCGGAGCGGCTCGCGCCGGTGATCGGCAACCGGCGCGACGAGATAGCCGATCTGGCGCATGATTTCGACCGCATGGCGCAGCGGCTCGAAGAGCTGGTCGGCGCACGCGACCGGCTCCTCCACGATGTCTCCCACGAACTGCGTTCGCCGCTCGCCCGGCTCCAACTCGCGATCGGGCTGGCGCGACAGGCGCCGGAACGGACCGAGGCGTCGCTGGCGCGGATCGATCATGAGGTCGCGCGCCTTGACGCGCTGGTGGGCGAATTGCTGAGCCTCGCACGATCTGAACATCGCGCGGGTGAAAGCGACGACTATTTCGACCTCGCAGACGTCCTGCGAAGCGTGATCGAGGACGCGCAATTCGAGGCGAATTCGCATGATGTTTCGATCCGCCTTCACGGCGAGGCAATGTCCAGTGATCAGGCCCCGCCGATACGCGGCGACGCGGAAGCGGTTCGCCGGGCAATCGACAATATCGTCCGTAACGCGATCCGGTTTTCGGAGTCCGGTCAATCTGTTGACGTCGATTATAGGCTGGAAGCCGGAGCGCATTGCGTCCTGGTGGCTGATCGAGGGCCTGGAATCGACGAAGCGAGCATCAATGCGATGTTCGAACCATTTGCGCGGGGAAGCGAAGAGAGCGTGGGTTTCGGTCTGGGGCTGTCGATCGCAAAACGCAGTATAGCGATCCACAGAGGCACGATCGCGGCAAATAATCGTCTGGGCGGTGGCTTGGCCGTTCGCCTGTGCATTCCGATCACCGAATTATCTGCCGAATAGGATTGAGGCGGAACGGAAGGTCTGCTTTTTTGCGTGCGCATTCCCGATTCCGGACCGTCAGCTATCGGCCATTAACCGCGATACCGCGCCTCGGACAGATCGAGCTCGCGGATCAGTTTTCGGGCCACCTCGCTGCCGATCGCGCGAGCGCGGCCAAGCTTCATGAGTGCTTCGCGTTCGGCTTTGACACCGACAAGCTGAAATTCCCGGATGAGATGCTCTTCCGCCCGGCGTGCCTCGGAGAGGCCCTGGCTGCGGCTCTCGATACGCTCGCGGTAAAAGTCCATGACGCGCGCGCCCGCGGCGGCATAGAGGTCGGCTTCGCCATGATCCTCGGACAAGGCGTGCTGGCGCCGCTCGATCGCGCGGATGGCTGCTTCGGCCGTTGCTACGCGAGCCGCATCCTCCTCGGCCTGTTTCGATGGTTCCGGCGGCATCACCAGCCCCTTGAGCAACAGCGGCAATGCGACGCTGGCCAGGACCAGCGAGACGATGATGACACCCGCCGCCAGGAAGATCGCAAGATCGCGCGCCGGAAAAGCTGTGCCATCATCGAGCGCCAGCGGCAGCGTCAGTACGCCCGCCAGCGTGATCGCCCCGCGCACGCCGGCGAACGACATGGCGGCAACCAGTCGCCAGTCGGGGCTTTGAAGGCCGCTGTCCTTGTCGCGCTTGCGCAGGATGGTGAACCTCAGGGAAACCCACACCCATATGAAACGCAGCGCCGCCAGTCCCGCGACGATCGCGATCACATAGATGCCGAGCCACCAGGGCGCGCTATGTCCCGTCAGTGTCACGGTCTCTTTCGCGCCAGCGAGGATCGCGGGCAATTGTTCGCCGAGCAGCACGAAGATGATACCGTTGAGCGCGAACTGGATGGTGTCCCACACCGAATTACGCCGCATCCGCGTGACCGCCATCGCTTGACGCGATATTTCGGCAAAGCTCATGGTCACGCCCGCGCTCACCGCGGCAAGGATGCCCGAGGCGTGAAAATGCTCGGCGAGGAGGTAGGAGCCGAAAGGGATCAGCAGGCTGACGAGAACCTGTGAGCCCGTATCCTCGCCCCAGCGTTTCGTCACCCAGGCTTTGACGCGGGTCACGGCCAGCGTGACCGCGACGCCGATCGCCAGTCCCGCGCCCGCGACCCACAGGAAATTGAGCGCGGCGGTGCTGGCCGAGAAGGTGCCGGTCAGCGCGGCGGCGATGGCAAAACGCAGGCAGACGAGCCCCGACGCATCGTTCAGCAGCGACTCACCCTCCAATATGTGCATCATCCGCTTGGGGATCGGCACGCGGGCCGCGATGGCGGAGACCGCAATAGGATCGGTCGGCGATACGACGGCGGCGAGCGCGAAGGCGACCGCCATCGGCATCGCCGGGATCATCCAGTGGATGAACAGGCCCATGCCGACGACTGTTATCAGGACGAGGCCGAGCGCGAGTTCGACCACCGTCGAGACGTCTTTCAGCAATTCATCCTTGGGAATGCGCCAGCCGTCGAGGAATAGCAGCGGCGGCAGGAAAAGCAGCAGGAACAGTTCGGGGTCGAGCTCGACACGGTAGGATGTCGATAGACCAATGCCCGCTCCTAGCAGGATCTGCACGAGCGGGGTTGGCAAGGATATGGGGAGCATTCGGGATATCGCGCCGCTGACGACGACAGCCAGCAGCAGAAAGAGGACGATCGATACCGTATCCAAGTAATTTCGCTCCATTTTGCGGGTTGCCGGCCATCTAAAAGGCGGGACTTTGTCAGGGCAACCCTTTGCCGTTTCCGCCCGGGTGGCCGGGCATCGGGTTTTCTTCTTTCGAAGTGCCCCGTTCCTTCACGAACCCGTGCATGCCGAACCACCATTGCAAGGCGATGGTCGCGCCCTTCGCGGGCTGAAGAATGCCGATCATCAGTATCAGCATCGACGACACGATGATCGCGGCCAAAGCGGCCAGTGACAGTGCCGTCTCCTGAACGAGCGCGATGATGATCGGCGCCATGATATGCCCGGTCAGCAGGATCGACACATAGGCCGGGAAATCATCAGCCTGCTGATGGGTCCAGTCTTGCCGGCACCGGGGGCAAGTCGCCACCGGTTTGAGGAAGCGATGAAAGAGCTTCGCATCGTTACAACGCGGGCATCGGCCTCGCGCGCCGCGGGCCATCGCCTCCCAACCGGAGGATGGAAGTGCAAAGTCTTCGCCTTCCGGATCCTGATCGTTCGGCGGCTGAATCTTCCTGGCGATGGGGCGGTCGAATGGCGACACCATGAAATCCGGCATCAGCCGCGCTCTCCGAGGAAAATCTGCGAACTATAATCCTGGCGGACACCCGTCACGGTTGATCGATTGCTTGGCATGATCGATATATACAGTATTAGATGATGGTGTTAAGATTGATAAATGATGTATCAAACATCGGGGAGCTGATATGATCACCTCACAGCAGATGCGGGCCGCGCGCGCCCTTCTTGGGATCGATCAGCGTCAACTCGCCGAACTGGCGGGCCTCTCTCTTCCCACGATCCAGCGGATGGAAGCATCCAATGGCCAGGTTCGCGGTGTCGTCGATACGCTGGTGAAGGTGATCGGAGCGCTCGAAAGCAACGGGATCGAACTGCTTGGCGAATATTCTTCGAGCACCGGGCACGGGCGCGGCGTGCGACTGCGCGAAGCGGCCCTCGCCGATCCCGCGCGGCCCGGGCGCGGGCTTCTTTCCGCCAAATTTCCGAGCCGGCCCGAAATTCGGTGAAACCCGAGACCTATACGCCGAAGCTCCTTACGGTCTTTCGCGAAGGTTATTCCGCCGCCACATTCCGCGCCGATGCGATCGCCGGGCTGACCGTCGCGATCGTCGCCTTGCCGCTCGCCATGGCGCTCGGCATCGCCAGCGGCGCCTCGCCCGACAAGGGGCTGATTACCGCGGTCGTCGCGGGCTTCCTGATCTCGGCGCTCGGCGGATCGCGCGTCCAGGTCGGCGGGCCGACCGGCGCCTTCGTCGTCGTGATCTTCAATGTGATCGCGAGCCACGGCTATGACGGGTTGCTCGTCGCGACATTGCTTGCGGGGCTCATCCTGATCCTCGCCGGCGTGCTGCGGCTCGGCCAGATGATCAAATATATCCCGCATCCGGTCGTGATCGGTTTCACGGCGGGTATAGCGGTTATCATCGCCTCGAGCCAGGTGAAGGACTTCCTTGGTCTTGCGATCGACAAGATTCCCGCCGACTTCCTTCCCAAATGGCAGGCGTATCTTGGGGCGCTGCCTAGCGCGAGCTGGGCGACCATTGGGGTCGGCGCGAGCGCTCTCGCGATCATCGTTGCGCTTCGCAAATTCGCGCCGCGCTTGCCTGGCTTCCTGATCGCGGTGGTGGCAAGCTCGATCGCCGTGGCGCTGCTAAACCTTCCGGTCGATACGATCGGTTCGCGCTTTCCCGACATCCCGGCAGGCCTTCCGATGCCGTCGCTTCCAGATCTCTCGCTCGCGAAAATCAACGCCGTCCTGCCGTCGGCCTTCACCATCGCGTTTCTCGCGGGGATCGAGGCGCTGCTGTCCGCGGTCGTCGCCGACGGCATGGCCGGGACGCGACACCGCTCGAACCAGGAACTCATCGGCCAGGGCGTCGCCAATCTCGGCTCGGCGCTGTTCGGCGGCCTTCCCGCGACCGGTGCAATTGCCCGCACCGCGACCAATATCCGCTCGGGCGCGAAGACCCCGGTCGCGGGCATGATGCATGCGGCCTTCCTGTTGCTCTTCATCCTCTTCGGCACCGACCTCATGGCCTATGTGCCGATGGCGGCGCTCGCCGCGATCCTCTTCATGGTCGCCTGGGGCATGAGTGAGTATCAGCGCTTCCTTGCCTTGCTGCGGATGCCGAACAGCGATCGGGCCGTTCTGCTGCTCACCTTCGGACTGACGGTGCTCGTCGACCTGACAGTCGCGATCGCCGTCGGCGTGACGCTCGCGTCGCTGCTGTTCATGGCGCGCATGGCCGAGGCGGTCGAGGTCGGGTCGGGAGGGCCGCGCGATCCCGAACTCGATGCCGAAGATATCGACCAGCGTGACGATTTGCCGCCGGGTGTCGAGGTGTTCCGGATCGCCGGGCCCTTCTTCTTCGGCGTCGCGGGCGAACTTCTCGATACGCTGCGCCGGTTGGGGCAGTCGCCGCGCGTGATCATCCTGCGCCTGCGGCTTATGCCCCTCCTCGATGCGAGCGGTGCGCAGGCGCTGGAGGAATTCGTCGAACAGGCACGGCTCGCCGGGGCTGAGATCATATTGTCCGGCGTACAGCCGCAGCCCCGTTCGATGCTCGATCGCGTCGGACTCGGCGAAACGTCGATGAAGCTCTCGTATGCAGCCGACTATGCGCGCGCCCAGTCGCTCGCCGCCGAGCTACTCGAAAGGAAGTGAATGCGGTGCCGCGCTCTGCGCGCTCTCAAAACCGGACACGTTCGTTCAACCGACCGGTCGTCCAACCCCAATGGAGCATGAAATGACCAACGATGATGATTATGTCTATGACGAGGAGAGCGGCGAGTGGATGTCGGCATCCGAACTGGCCGCCCGAAAAGCCGCCGCCGGCCAGGTCGAGGTGCGCGATGCGGTAGGCAACATCCTTCAGGACGGCGATCAGGTGGTTCTAGTCAAGGACCTCGACGTCAAAGGCGCCGGCAAGACGCTCAAGGTCGGGACCGTCATCAAATCCATCCGGCTGACCGGCGATCCGCAGGAAATCGACTGCCGCCACGAGGCGATCAAGGGTCTTGTCCTGCGAGCCGAGTTCGTGCGCAAGCGCTGAATCTTCGCCGCCGCCGGCCTTCCTACGCGGGCTTACATGATGCGATGGCGGATGACAGTCTTGGTCGATCCGCACAGGCCGCACGGTGCTTTGCCGCGGTCGAACCTCTTGTCGTCGCCGAGGTCGCGCGTCACCGCGTTGGCCTGGCTGCGGACCGACAGGTTGAGCCGGTCGGTGATGCAATCGTCGCAGGTCGCCGCGCCTTCTAGAGATTCGATCAGCTGCTCGATCTGTCCTGCTATCGTCATCCGCCGGGGCATAGACCTGCCATAGTCATCGTCGTTGCTCGCTGAAAGATCGAATATCTGGTTGAGGCTGATATGTCGCCCGCTTACATTCTTGATTGATGTTTAAAACGTCAAATATCAATCTTAACAAGCCAAGAAGATATTGTATATGTACATTGTGCCCGCTGATGGGTCACCCGGCTGGGAACGTCGAATGCGGTCATTCCAATCGCAATCGGGGCTTCGCCCAATCCGGTCCGATGGGCGCCCCGCAGGGCCAGAAAAACATGGTGCTTGTGACATGACCTCTCCACCCAGCCCGAAGCCGACTGTCCGCAACCATGAATTCTACCTGGCTCGCATGAATGCCTGCCAAGCAGAGGCAAGTGAGACGTTGCTCCCGAATGTCCGGGACCGGGCCCTCCGGGCGGCGGCGGCGTGGCAGGAGATGTACAACAAGGCTCAGCAGTTTGACGAGAAGCGGCAAGGACGTTGACCCTGCGGGGACGTCGTGACCGCGGCGAGGCGCTGTTTTCGCTGAAGGTCGTTTCGGACGGGAGGCAAATATGACGACATTCCTGATCATCCTTGTCACCGTTTTTCTGCTGGTCCTGTTCGTTGGCGTCACCATTGCCGGCGGACGGGCGCACGATCGGCAAAATGAACATCGTGACGATGACAGATAGGGCCGCAGAATGCTTCGAAGCCGAGGCCGACTTGGCCTGCGGACCCGAGACGGGTCAAGACCTGCATGGCGACGATTGGGTGAGAAGCGAGCTTGATCATTTTCTCGATCACCTCGACGACTTCGACCGCGATCAGCGTCATTTTGAACGATATGGCACCGACAGTGACGGTCCAAATCCGATCGAGCAAAGCGGATTGGACGCGCCGCTCATCTTCGAACTGGGCAATATGCGAAGCCTCCTCGCAAATTGGGCCTTTGTGCAAAGCATAATGAGCATCGACGATCCGGACAGGCTGATGCTCGACTATACGCGCCAGATGATGGGGTTCCTCCTGTTCAATCCCTCTCCGCAGACGATCGAGATGATCGGACTTGGCGGAGGATCGCTGGCAAAATATTGCTACAAATATCTGCCCGATGTCTCGATCACCGCAGTCGAGATCGATCCCGAGGTCATTGCCGTTGGCGACCAATTCTTCATGCCGCCCGAGGATGATCGCTTCGAGATAGTCTGTGATGATGGCGCCGCGTTCGTCAAGCGGGACGCAGGAACCTGCGATGTCTTGCTCGTCGATGGCTTTGACAAGGACGGGCAGCCCGCCGAGCTCTGCTCTTCGGAATTTTACCGCGATTGCCATTCGCGGCTGAATCCAGGCGGCGTCTTAGTGGTCAACCTATGCGATCACCACTGGAAGCACGCCTCCGTTCTTTCGCGCATACGGGAATGCTTCGGAGTCACTATCGATCTTCCGGTCAAAATAGGAATGAACCGGGTCATATTTGCATTCAGGGACGAACGACCCAAGCTGAACCATGCGACGATCCAGCGGATCGCCCGCGATCTCGACCAAGCACATCCGATGTCCTTTTCGCCGCTGGCGAATGAAATTCTGCGCAGGCTAAAGTCTCTCGATCGTGCCGCCGCGAAGGCGGGATCTGGTTATGGCGCATCGCAGTCCCTATCGATGGCCCGGCTGTGGTCTGCCGATTGAGTTTCGGCGCCGCTGCGTCGGATATGGTCGGCCGACCAGTCGCACCACGCGCGGGTTAACGCCCGCCTTGATGCCCACCCGACGTTTGGGCGGCGGGAAAGCCACTCGATATTCTTGCCTCGCGGCCGACTTTCTCGATGGCCGCGGCATTTATCTCTGGCGGGATGCGGCAGTTCAATAAGTAGACATCGCCGTGAGAAAATCCAGCTGGCCAAAAAAAGGGACGCGGTTCTGAACCGCGCCCCTTCATCAACTTTTTTCTGGGAAGCTCAGCCCTTGCAGGGACCGACATTGGTGCTGGTGACCTGCATCTGCATTTCCATGTCGCCGCCGCCCATCGGCGACTTGCCCTTCGAGGTAACGAGAACGTCGCTCTTCTTGGTGTCGAGAGTTCCGGCGAGGGCGAGTTCGACCTTCTGCGCGCCTTGTGTGCAGGTGCCCGCGACGTCGATCTTGCCGCTGCCGATCTCGTTCTTGCTCCAGGTACAGGCGTCGCCGTAGCCCTTCGATAGCGCACTGGCGACATCTTCCTTGTCGGCCTGTTCCTGCGTGAGGCACTGCTCGTTGCCGCTGGCGGCCGCGACTTGCTTCGACATCTGGTTTTTCACATTATCGGGAACGCCCGGCATCTCGAACTTGACCAGCTTGATGTCGGTCTTCCAGTTGCCGGCTTCGCGCTTCACCGTCCCGGCCGACGTAGCCGCCGTATCGTCGCTCTTGCCACAGCCGCTCAATGCCAGCGCCGCGCCGATTGCGGCGACCGTCAAAAACTTCTTCATGCTTCGGTATTCCTTCGATTGCTGTTCTTGGGTCCCCCGGAAGGTCGCAATTGCTTTACTTCCTAAGCGATTGCGAGCGGGCATGTATCAAGATTTCAATGGGATGCACGCCCAAAGTGGCGAGAAAACTATATGTCTAAGAACATTCCGCGGAATATTCGGGGTATCGATGCCCATCGCTCATGTTTCCGAGTACATCGTCAAAAGACGGATCGCACATGCATCGCGTCATTCGTAGGTGGCTGTCGATCGGTGCGACCAAGAGCCGATGGTCTGCGCCCACCACTTGACGGCGCGCGCGCAACGTCCGCTCTCTCAAATTCGCGCCCAGAAGCAGACTGCCAGCAACCGGCCAATGGTCGACTGGCATGTGGTACGGTTTTCTCAAAGTATCTAGATCCTGATCGCCCGAAAACCACAAAAGATCGCGCGCCGGTGGAGCATGCTCCACCGACGCGCGGTTGAATGAAGCGATCTAGATACCCTGGCCGCCCGATACTTCGATGCGCTGGGCGTTGATCCAGCGATTTGCATCCGAAAGCAGGCTGGCAACCATCGGTCCGATATCGTCGGGCATTCCGACACGGCCCAGCGCGGTCATGTCGGCGAACTGGGCATTGAGATCGGGCGTGTCGCGCACCGCGCCACCGAGGAAGTCGGTTTCGATCGCACCCGGCGCAACCGTGTTTACCGCGATGCCGCGCGCGCCCAGCTCCTTCGCGAGATAGACGCTTAGCACCTCGACTGCGCCCTTGGCAGCCGAATAGGCTGCGAAGCCGGGAGCGGAAACCCGAGTCAGGCCGGAGGACAGGTTCACAATGCGTCCGCCGTCGGCGAGGAGCGGCAGCAGCGTCTGGGTCAGGAAGAAGACGCCCTTGAAGTGGACGTTTACCAGCGCGTCGAATTGGGCTTCGGTAGTGTCGGCGATCATCGCATAGTCGCCATGCCCCGCGTTATTGACGAGATGGTCGAAGCTGCTCCGCTGCCAGGTGTCGCGCAGCGCAGCCTGCAGCCGGTCCGCGAAATCGCCAAAGCCCGAGACGGCCCCGCAGTCGAGCTGAAGCGCGACCGCCTTGCGGCCCATTGCCTGAATCTCCGCAACGACGGCGTCGGCGTCGCTGGAACGGCTGTGGTAGGTAATGATCACATCGCCGCCGGTGCGGGCGATGCTGAGAGCGGTGTTGCGGCCGAGGCCCCGGCTAGCACCGGTAATGAGCGTGATCTTGGTCATGGTCGGTCTCCTGTGCCGTGAGTGGCCACACCGATATGCCGCGGCCGAGCCCCGAGAGGTTGCCGGCACCTCGCTTATCTTTGCCTAATTCTCCAAATCTATGGTAGCGGCTGCGCTCCTGCGCTATACAGGCAGGCATGAACGACCTTCTCACTGCCGTGAGCCGCTATGCCGACGCGAATGCCGATGCGAATGGCGTCGCCGCCACGCCGATCGCTGGCCTGTCGACCATTCGCGCCACCGCGCCGAGCGATCTCGTCTATGCGATTTCGCGCCCGCTGGTCGCGCTCGTGGTGCAGGGCGGCAAGCATGTCACCATGGGCACGTCCGGATTTGCCTTTTCCGCAGGCGAGTCGCTGCTGATCGCCGCGGATGTGCCGACCGTCAGCCAGATCACGCGGGCGAGCATCGCCGCGCCCTATTATTCGCTGGTGCTCGAGCTCGACACCGCCATCGTTGCCGAGCTGGTCGCCGAGATGAAGCCGGGGCTGGTTCACGACCATGCACCCGTGAGGGTCGACCCGACCGACGCGGAAGTGGCGGACGCCGCTCTGCGGCTGATCCGGCTGCTCGATCGCCCGGCCTCCATCCCGGTGCTGGGGGCGCAGCTTTTGCGCGAAATGCATTACTGGCTGCTCGTCGGCAGGCACGGGGCGGCGATACGCCACCTCGGCTGGCCCGATGGCCATGTTCAGCGCGTGGCCCGCGCTGTCGCCATCCTGCGCACCGACTATGCAAGGCCGCTTCCGGTCGAGCGGCTGGCAGCGGCGGCAGGCATGAGCCCGTCGGCTTTCCATCAGCATTTTCGCGCGGTCACGTCGCTTTCGCCGCTCCAGTTTCAGAAGCATCTGCGGCTTGTCGAGGCGCGCAGGCTGATGCTGTCGGAAGGGAAGAACGCCAGCAACGCGGCGTTCGATGTGGGATATGAAAGTGTTTCCCATTTCAATCGCGAATATAGCCGGATGTTTGGCCAGCCCCCGGTCAGGGACATCAAGCTGGCTCGCAGCAGGGCCGTGGCGGCCTGACGATCCAGAGAGATGCAGTCTCTTCGACGAGATATTAGCAAGGCGCTGGTGAAGTCGTCGAGTCGTGTATCGCTTTTCGATGAGGTCGGTTTTGCGTCGTCTCGAACCCAAAGCTGATTGTCGGCTGCCGGCCAAAGTCCGGCGGCCGCGGAGCTTGGCTGGCGCGGCAGAACGCTGTAATCAATCGTTGGCGCGCCGTGCCGATTCAGCGCCGTGAGGCCATATTCTCGAACAACTCCCGGTAGTCGCGCTGGTGCTCAAGTCGCGCGGTAAACGCCAGAATGCGGTCTTGTACGGCTTCCGTAAAATGCCGCCCGGCCATACGTCTGAGCTTTTGTTCGAAATCCTTGTCGGACATCGGGTTTTCAAGTGAGCCAGGACCGCTGACGACTTCGCTTGAGATCGTCTGGCCGGAAGCAAGCGTGACCGTCACCCGGTTGGGCAGCTGCTGCGGGAACATCGCGGTGAGCACTGGATCTTCGGAGACCTTTGTCATGGACATCAGCGCCGCAGCCCTGGCGCCAGCAATCTTTGCGTCGGAATAGGTCTCGATGGTGATGTCGCCATCGATCAGCGCGCGGGCCACATTGAACGGCAAGCTATGATCGGCGGTTTCCCGGGTCTTGGGATGAAATTTCTCCGCGTCCGCGAGAACGCGGCAGTTGAATTCCGTCGTCTCGATATGAATCGCGGAAATAGCGCCGAGGTCAGGTATTCGAGGCCGCAATTCGAGGGCCGCCCATACGGCCGTGTGCAATTCGCCGTTGGTGGGGAAGCTTTTTGTCAGTGAGCGCAGGATCGCATAATCGCCGTTCTCGGGACTGCCGAACGCATTCGTGTCCAGCGTAAACGGCCCCGAAACCTGCGAAAAGAAGCCCATTTTCCCCTCGAATATCGGCGATGGACCCGTCATTCCGTGCCCGGCGAGTTGAGCGGCAAAGATCGCGTTTCGCGCCGCGTTTGCGGCCGAGCAGCCCTTCCAGTCCGACAGCTCGCCCGAGCGAACCTGCCGCATCGCGATATGGCCGTTGAGGGCGATGTTGATAGCTTGCGTAGTCCGGGCAACATCGAGTTTCAGAAGGCGCGACGCGGCCGCCGCGACCGCGACGGTCACATAGTTGACCTGATCCCATCCGCGCTTGTTGAGGTTCGCTGCGTCCTGAAGACGCATCTGGATTTCATAGGCGACGACGATCGCGGCCATCAGGTCGCGACCTCGAGCGCCTTCCGCCTCCGCCAAAGCGAGGCACGCAAAAATATTGTCGCTGGGATGGCCGGGCTCGCGGCCCATATAGCCGTCATTATAGTCGAGGAACCGCACCATTGTTCCGTTCGCGAAGGCGGCAAGGTCGGGCGTTGTGCGCAGCGTCGTCCCGAAGACACTGGAAGAGGCTGCCGGCACGGTCCGCGCCAGAGCAATAGCCGCTTTCACGGGGGCGGTATCAAAGGCGCCCAGAACGCAGGCGAGGCTGTCGACAAAACGGCGGCGGACGCATGCCAAGACGGGTTCGGGCAACGCCGCCGCGTCGAGATCGCAGGCATAGCTGGCCAGCTTCATGGCAAATGTTTCGTTCATCAATATTCTTTCCGCAAAGGCTGATCAGGCGAGAGGGTCGGGGGCGATCTCAAAGTGGATCATGGGCAACCGCTTTCCGGCCGACCGGCTTACCGGTACGCAACGAAAGGGCGGTATTGGCATGCCGGACGCTCATGAAAGCGCAGCGACTATGGCGTCAGTGCACTCGCGAGTGTTTGCCGCGCCGCCGAGGTCGCGCGTTCGATATTGCGGCTGTGCGAGCACCTCTTCGACCGCGCGAAGGACCGCGCTGGCGGCTTCATGTTCGCCAAGATGATCGAGCATCAGCGATGCAGACCAGATCTGGCCGACCGGATTGGCGATGCCTTTGCCCGCGATGTCTGGTGCCGAGCCGTGGACGGGCTCGAACAGCGAGGGAAAGCGCCGCTCGGGATTGATGTTCCCCGCCGGCGCGATCCCGATCGTTCCGGTGCAGGCGGGGCCGAGGTCGGACAGGATGTCGCCGAACAGATTGGACGCGACGACGACGTCGAACCAGTCGGGATGTTGGACGAAATGCGCGGTCAGAATATCGATATGATATTTGTCCCAGGCTACGTCGGGATAATGCGCCGCCATCGCTTCGACCCGTTCGTCCCAATAGGGCATGGTGATCGAAATGCCGTTCGACTTGGTCGCCGAAGTCAGATGCTTCTTTTCCCGCCGTTGCGCGAGGTCGAAGGCATATTTCAGGATCCGGTCCGTGCCTACCCGCGTCATGACCGTTTCCTGCATGACAATTTCGCGGTCAGTGTCCGGGAAGATCCTGCCGCCAATCGACGAATATTCGCCTTCGGTGTTTTCACGAACGACGTAGAAGTCGATGTCGCCCGGCTGGCGACCGGCAAGCGGGCTGGGGACGCCGGGCATCAGCTTGACCGGTCGAAGGTTGACATATTGGTCGAATTCGCGGCGAAACTGAATCAGCGAACCCCAAAGCGATACATGATCGGGCACCGTTTCGGGCCAGCCGACGGCGCCGAAGTAGATCGCGTCATGGCCGCCGATCTGCTGCTTCCAGTCGTCCGGCATCATCCGGCCGTGCTGCAGATAATGGTCGCATGAAGCGAAGTCGAAATGATCGAAAGCGAAGCCGCAGCCGAATTTACGTTCGACGGCCTCCAGTATCCGCAGCCCCTGGGGAACGACTTCCTTGCCGATCCCGTCGCCGGCAATCACGGCGATGCGGTGAATAGTCTTGTTCGTCACGGGAACCTCTCTCAGATGGGATCGATCAGGATGGCGCGGAAATCATTGACGTTGGTCAGGGTGGGGCCGGTGACGAGCAACGCATCGATCCCCGCGAAGAAGCCGTAGGCGTCATTGGCGGCGAGCGCCGAAGTCGCATCGACGCCGCATTTCGCGGCGGCCGTGAGCGTATCGGGGCCGATGATAGCCCCCGCATTGTCCTCGCTGCCGTCGAGCCCGTCGGTGTCTGCGGCGAGCCCGCTTATCCCGGCCGCGCCCCCAAGTTCGAGCGCGAGCGCGAGCAGATATTCCGCATTGCGCCCGCCGCGCCCGCCGCCGCGCACGGTGACGCTGGTTTCTCCGCCCGACAGGAGGACGCAGGGCGCCGCCGCGATACCGTCCCCGGCGCGGATGGCCTTCGCGATCGCCGCGTGATTGCGGGCCACGTCGCGTGCTTCGCCCTCGATTGCATCGCCGAGAATGACGGGATGATAGCCGTGGTTGCGCGCCGCCTCGGCCGCCGCATCGAGAGCGTCGCGCGCGGTCGCGATCACGAAATGCTGCGCGGCGGGCAGTGATTTCGGCGTCTCGCTTTCCGGATTCTCGAGCCAGGCGCGAACCGCCGGTGCGTCGATCCGGTAGCGGTCGAGGATCGCGAGCGCGTCATAGCGGCTGCTCGGGTCGGCGAAGGTCGGTCCCGACGCTACTTGCGCCGGATCGTCGCCCGGAATGTCCGAAATAATATAGGTGACGACGCGTGCCGGTGCGGCCGTCAGCGCAAGGCGTCCGCCCTTCACCGCCGAAATATGCTTGCGGACGACATTGATCGCGCCGATCGGCGCACCCGAACGGAGGAGCGCGCGGGTTACAGCCTGTTCGTCGTCGAGAGTGAGCGGCCCCGCGGGGGCTGCGAGGAGCGCCGATCCGCCTCCCGAGACGAGGCAGACGACGAGATCGTCGGGTCCCATTGCCTCGGCCGCGGCGAGCATGCGCGCCGTCGCTGCGCGGCCCGCATCGTCGGGCACGGGATGCGCGGCCTCGATGATCTCGATCCGCTCGCACGGGGCGCCGTGTCCGTATCGCGTTACTACCATGCCCGAAAGGGGTGCTTCCCATGCCTGATCGAAGGCGCTTGCCATCGAGGCGGCGGCTTTTCCCGCACCGAGCACCAATGTCCGACCCCGGGGCGGGTCGGGCAGGCGGCGGCCATCGAATGAGCCCGCCGGCATGGCGCGCGCAACGGCGGTATCGAACAAGTGGATCACCAGTTCGCGCGCGTCCATTGCAGGATCAGAGCCTGCGCCGACCATCGGCGATCACGCATTGCGACGGCGGGTCTTTGCCCGTGAGGACCGCGACGACGCATTTCGCGGCGACCATATTGGTCCGCTCGAGCCCCTCGCGGGTCGAGGCGGCAGCGTGCGGCGTGGCGATGACATTGGGAAGTTCGATGAGGCGCTGGCTGATCGCGCGATATTCGGGATCGGCTTCGCTGACGAAGGTGTCGAGACCGGCGCCGGCGATCTGGCCGGCCAGTAGTGCATCGAGCAGCGCCGCGTCGTCGACCAGCCCGCCGCGCGCGGCGTTGATCAGGACGGCGCCCGGCTTCATTCGCGCCAGCGCATCGGCATCGATCAGGAAACGCGTCTCGGGCGTAAGCGGCGCGTGGAGCGATACATAGTCGCTTTCGCGCAACAAGGTGTCGAGGTCCGTAAATTCGACGCCGGTGCGTCCGGAAAAATCGGGGTCGGGCGTCGGCGTTGCCACCAGGATGCGCGTCTCGAACCCGCCGAGGCGCTGGACGAGGCTGCGCCCGATCCGGCCCAATCCGACGATGCCTACGGTCTTTCGATACAGATCCCCTCCGGTCAGGATTGACCAGTCCCCGCCGATCATCTTGGCCTGGGTCTCACGGAAGCGGTGCCCGACCGCGAGCATCAAGGCGATCGTATGGTCGGCGACCGAGGCGTCGTTACCGCCCGCGGCGATGCACACCACTTTTCCGAACTCCTTTGCTGCCGCGACATCGACGCGCTCATAGCCGACGCCCCGGCGCGACACGATTTGCAGCAGGGGCAGGGCGGCCAGCAATTCGCGCGTCACGCGCGCGTGGCCGACGATCCATCCGGCCGCGCCGTCCAGCATCGCGACAAGTTGGTCGTGCGACAGATTGCCGTCGGCCTGACCGGCCGGCAAATCGGCCTGCACGACCTCGCAACCGGCGCCTTCAAGGAGCCTGATCGCGGCCTCGTCGAAGAAGCGTTGCGTGACGATGACGCGAGCCCGGTCAGGCTTCATGATGATCCCCTCCTGTCGGTACAATCGTCGTCTTGAACCGGTGGCCGATCAGCCTCTTCGGTGACGAACTCGAATTTTGCGAATCAATCATACCAAGGATTGAATTCAATTTGCAACATTTTGGTGGCGCCATGCGCCGGCCGGGGCTAATCAGCGCATATGCCCCAGCGCAAAGCCAAGCCATCCGCCGTTCCAGAAGAGCCGGAAACGCTGTTCACCTCGACCGTGCTCACGCAGATCCGCGAGTTGATCGTCACCGGCGAGCTGCCACCGGGCACGCATCTCGCCGCCGAGCCGATCGCAAGCCGCCTCGGCGTGTCGCGGACGCCGGTGCGCAACGCCTTTTCGGTTCTGTTGGCCGAAGGATTGCTCGAGCATTCTGTCAATCGCGGCTTCTCGGTGCGCGAGATTCCGCTCCGCGATATATTGGGTGCTATCGACATGCGCGCGGTGATCGAAGCGCGCGGCTGCGGCATGTCGATCGAATATGGCTGGTCGCCCGAGGAGCTTGCTACCCTCGACGAACGGATCGCGGCCGGCCGCGAGATCGTCGACCGTGGCGACTGGTCGGCCGAAATCGAGCGACACTGGTATGAGATCAACCGCGACATTCATGCCTGGATTGTGCGGGTCGGGCGGAATCCTTCCATCCGCAGCGCCATGCGGATGACGCTTATCTACCCGATTTTCGGCGATGTCTGCCGGTTGTGCCCGTCGGTGTCGCGCTATGTCCCGCTGCGCAATCGTCAGATTCCGCCCACCGTGCCGGAGCATGTCGCCGAGTCGCAGGCCGAGCATGAGGCGATCGCCGATGCGATTCGCTCGGACGATGCGGAGGCAGCCGAACGGCTGATGCACCAGCATGTTATCGCAGTGAAGCACCGCGTGCTCCTCGCCGCCACGCGTCGCTAATTCCCGCTGATTCCGTCCGAATCCGGAACGTGCATTCGCGCGTCCTCCGTATATTGAATCCACAGATTTGACATATTGCATTCAATCGTCGATTAGAACGGCGACGGGCCGCGACAGACGGCCGCTCGAAGTGGAGGATGCTATGCGAGGTGGAATCTTGTTTTGCGGCGCCGCCGTTCTGGCGCTTTCGAATGCGCATGCAGCGCGGGCGCAAGAGGGGGCAGGTGCGCCCGATAGCGTCGAAGCGGCCGACGATGCGATCATCGTGACCGCGCAGCGACGGAGCCAGAGTCTGCAGGACGTGCCGGTGACGGTCACCGTATTCGGCGCAGAGGAAATCGAGCAGGCGCGAATCCAGCAGGTGAGCGATGTCGTGACGCGCACCCCGGGCCTCAGTTTCGACGCTTTTCCTGCGAGCCAGCCGCGCTTGGCAGTTCGCGGCATCGGATCGTCGGACAAGGGCGCAGCCGGGGATCCAAGCGCCGCGGTGTTTCTCGATGAGATTTATCTCGGGCGCCCTGCGGCGGTAGCGTTCGACGCCTTCGACGTCGAGCGGATCGAGGTGCTCAAGGGGCCGCAGGGCACGCTGTTCGGGCGCAACGTCGTGGGCGGCGCGATCAACGTCGTGACCAAGCGCCCGGAACTGGGCGGCTTCGATGCGGCGGCCGAATTCACCTATGGCAATTACGACCGGCTCGACGGCGCGGGCTTCATCAATCTGCCGTTCGGCGGCGGGGGCGGGGCGATCCGGGTCAGTGGTGCCTATCGCTCGCACGGCGGCTATGTTTATAATCCGGTGATCGACCGCCGCGTCGACGATCAGGACACGCTGAGCGGGCGTTTCCAGTTTCTCGCCGAACCCACCGACAATTTGCGCGTGCATTTCACGCTCGACGGAACCCGCGACCGCGCGACCGGCCCCGCCAAATATATCTTCGATGTCGACCCCGATGACCCCTTGTCGGCCGCTTATACGGTCGACCGCGATCCCAAGCGCACCTACGGATCGTTCGCAGGCTATCAGGATCGCGACACCATCGGGGTGCGCGGCGAAATTGCCTGGGACTTGAGCTTCGCGACGCTGTCGTTCCTCGGCTCTTTCCGTGATCTCGATTATGGAACCCGCTATGATTTCGACGGCAGCAACCCGACGCGATCGCTGGTCGACATCAGTGGCGGCGAGGACGAGCGTTCGGAATTGTCGAGCGAGGAAGTGCGGCTGTCGTCGTTGCCCGGCTCGGGGATCGATTGGGTCGTGGGCTTCTATCGCTACCGGCAAAAGACGATCCGGTCCGACATCTTCAATCTCGACAGCGAGTTCGTAGCGCCGATCCCGCTCACCGACATTTACGACCAGGATGCGCGGCTCGACAGCATTGCGGTCTTCGGCGATGCGACGATCCCGCTCGGCGACAAATTCAGCATCATCGGCGGCGTGCGCTATTCGCGCGACGACAAGACGTACCGGGTCACCAACATGCGCGGGATGGTGCCGCTGCGCGGCGACGAGTTCTTCGACGTCACCACGCAGAAGAGCTGGGACGACGTAACCTATCGCGGCGGCCTCAATTTCAAGCCGAACGACGACCATCTCCTCTACGCGATGGTGTCGCGCGGTTTTAAAAGCGGTGGGTTCCAGGATACGCCGGCAAGCGCGATCGATGCCGCGACCGCATTCGATCCGGAAACCGCGGTGCAGTATGAAATCGGCCAGAAGAGCCGCTTCTTCGACGGACGGCTGATCTGGAACAACACGCTCTATTGGCTCGATTACAAGAATCTCCAGACGCGCCAATCGCAGCCCGATGGTTCGATCATCACCAACAACGCAGGGAAGGCGACGATCAAGGGATTTGAGACGCAGTTGACCGCGCGGTTGACGGGCGGACTGAATCTCTCGGCCGCCTACGCTTATACCGATGCGCGCTTCGACGAGTTCGACGATGAGGGGATCGACCGGTCGGGCAACCGCATCTCGCGCACGCCGAAGCACAAGCTGACACTGTCACCGTCCTACACTGCAGCGCTCGGTGGGAGCACCGAACTGACGGTGGCGGTCGACTATCAATATGAAAGCCTGATCTACGACGACAACAGTAACGAGGGGCCCGAAATCCGGCCGGCGACGCATTTCGTCGACGCGCGCGTCGTTCTGGCCGGGATCGGCGATCGTTGGACCTTGTCGCTGTGGGGCAAGAATCTGACCAACGAGCGGACGCGAACGCACCAGACGCTTTTCCTTGGCGCCAACTTCGGAACCTACAACCCGCCGCGTACCTACGGAGCGACGCTCGGCTGGCGCTATTGATTGCCGCCGGGCCACGACGATTTGAGATGAAGGAGCGTAAAGCGTGACAGAACAGCCGCCAGCCGCCGACGCGTTCGCCGGCCCGATCAAGGTGCTCGTGCCGTGCGGCTCGCTCGGCGCGGGGGTGCGCGAAAGCGAGATCGCCTACGGCATAGCGGAGGGTGCGCATGTGATCGCGTCGGATGCCGGGTCGACCGATAGCGGCGCTGCCTATCTCGCGCTCGGCAAGTCGAAGAACAGTCGCGGCGCGGTCAAGCGTGACCTCGAGATTTTGATGCGGGCGCAGGCCGAGCATGGCATTCCGATCATCATCGGAACCTCGGGGCAGGCGGGGGGGGACCTCAACCTTCAATGGACGCGCGAGATCGTCGAGGAGGTCGCGGCCGAGCTCGGAACGGCGCCGAAGATTGCGCTCATTCATTGCGAACAGGACAAGGCGACGATCAAGCGGCTCAACGCCGCAGGCCGTATCCAACCCCTGCCGCCGCTCGGCCCGCTGGAGGACGAGGTCATCGACCAGTGCGAACATATCGTCGCCGCGCTCGGCGTCGAACATTTTATCGCCGCGCTCGACGGCGGCGCCGACATCATCCTCGGCGGACGGTCGACCGATACCGCGGTGCTCGCTTGCTATCCGATCTGGAAGGGAGCGCCGTGGGGGCCGGCGTGGCACGCGGGCAAGACGGGCGAATGCGGCGTCCAATGTTCGGTCAATCCGACGCTGGGTTCGGGCGTCATGCTGACCGTCAAGGCCGACGGCTTCGAGGTCGCGCCACTGAGCGACGACAATCGTTGTTCTGTCCATAGCGTGTCTGCGCATATGCTGTACGAGAATACCGATCCCTTCCGGCTTGCCGAACCCGGCGGCGTGCTCGACGTAACGCGCGCACGCTACACGCAGTTGGATGAGCGAACCGTCTCGGTAAGCGGATCGGGATGGGAGCCAGGCCCCTATTCGATGAAGCTCGAAGGCGCGAGCGCGGGACAGTATCAGACGATGATGCTGGTCGGTATCCGGAATCCGGAAGTGCTGAGCGACATCGAGAATTTTCACGATAAGCTGCTGGCCGCGCTATATGAGCGAACCCGCAAGTCCTTCCCGGCCGAGGCGCTTGGCGAATTCCATATTTCGCTTCGCATGTACGGATGGAACGGCATCGACGGCAAGCCGGTGCCACCGGATAGGCCGCCCCCGCCCGAGATCGGCATGGTCTTCGTCGCCACTGCCGATACGCAGGAACTGGCCAATGCGATCGCGCATGCGTGCAACCCCTATTTCTTCCATTATCCCAATGTGATGAACAAGGAAATTCCGAGTTATGGCTTCATGCTGAGCCCGGCCGACGTGCCGTGCGGCCAGTTCTTCGAATTCCGGCTGAACCACATCGTTGCGCTCGACGATCCGTTCGAACTGGTCCGGATCGAATATGTCGATCTGGCATCGGGGTCGGCTGCAGCACAAAAGGAGGCGGTCCATGGTTAAGCTTCGCGACGTCTGCCACGAGATCCGGTCGAAGAACGCCGGCCCCTTCTGGGTCACCTTCGATATATTCTTCGACGGGCCGGCCAGTTTTACGCGCTATCATACCGATCCCGCGCTGTCGGCCGACAGCTTCGCGCGCCTCTACGGCGCCGATGCGAGCATGGTGAAGCGTATTCCGGTCGACGATCTTTCGATGATCAAGATTTCCTATCCGCGAACGTTCCCGCAGGGCGGCATGGTCGAACGCGACATGCACTCGGGGCAGCAATATGTGCCGCTGCTCGACGTCGAACTGGCCGACTGACGACGTCGCCTGAGGACGGCGCCGGGATGCGAATGGCAGGCCGGATCGACTCCGGCCTCCGCGGTTGACATTCTGCAGCACTCACGGCGACCTTATTCCGAAGGATATTCACGATGACATTGGCGCTGCTGGGTTTCGCGACCGTCCTGCTGTTCATCGTCCTCATCATGATCAAACGGATGTCGGCGGCCGCCGCGTTGATCGCGGTTCCCATCGTTGGCGGCCTTCTCGCCGGCGCCGGGCCCGGCCTCGGGGACATGATGCTCAAGGGCATCGTCGACGTGGCGCCAATTGCGACGATGCTGGCGTTCGCGGTCCTCTATTTCGCAGTGATGATGGATTCGGGACTTTTCGACCCTTTGGTCAACCGCATCCTTGCTGTCGTGGGCGACGATCCCGTTCGCATTGCGATCGGAACGATGGCGCTGTCCTCGCTCGTCTCGCTGGACGGCGACGGCACGACCACCGCCTTGATCGTTATTACCTCGATGCTTCCGCTCTATCGCGCGATCGGAATGAATCCCCTGATCCTCGCGATGCTGCTTGGCAGCAGCAACGCCATCATGAACCTGCTTCCCTGGGGAGGCCCGTCGGCGCGCGCTGCCGCCGCGGTCAAGGTCGACCTCGTCCACGAGGTGTTCCTGCCGTTGGTGCCAGCCATGCTCATTGCTCTCGCGGCGCTCGCAGCACTGGCGTGGTGGTTCGGAACGCGCGAACGGGCGCGGCTGGGGTGGAAAGCGGGCGCGCGCGCGACGCCGGTACCTGCCGTCGCGGCGGACCGCCCCGAGCGGCGTCCGCGCTTGTTCTGGTTCAATCTGCTGCTGACCGCCGCGCTGATGGCCGGAATGGTCACCGGAATCGCACCCTTACCGGTGCTGATTATGGGGGCGCTCGCCGTGGCGCTCACCGTCAATTATCCGAAACTCTCCGATCAGCGCGAAAGGATTGCGACGCACGCCGACAATGTGGTCATGGTGGTGGTGCTGATCTTCGCGGCCGGCGCTTTTACCGGCATCCTGGGCGGCACCGGCATGACCGATGCGATGGCGCGTGCGCTGCTCGCCGGCGTGCCCGACGCACTCGGAGTCTATCTCGCGCCGATCACCGCCTTGCTTGCCTTGCCACTGACGTTCGTCATGTCGAACGACGCCTATTATTTTGGCGTGGTACCGGTGCTGGCACAGGCCGGCGTCGCCCACGGAATTCCGGCTGAGGCGATTGCGCGCGCATCGCTGATGGGTGGTCCCGTCCATTCACTGAGCCCGCTGCTCGCTCCCGTCTATCTGGCGTGCGGATTGCTTGGGGTCGATGTCGCAGATGCGCAGCGGTTCGCGCTAAAATATGCGGTTGGGATAAGCCTCATCATGACCTTGGCCGCGATCATCACGGGCGCCATTCCGTACGCCGCGTAGAGCTGTCCGAATAGTTGACGGACGTGGACCACTGGGCGTCCGCTATTCGCGCTCGGCGCGTGGCAACCTGACTGTCAGCAACCGGCCAGCAGCCGGCAAGGTTAAAATCTGCCTTCCAGAGTCAGCCCGATCATTCGGGGCTCACCGAACAGCGCCTGCATCCGGCCGGCATTCTCATATTGATAGTCGTAATATTCGTCGTCGAAGATGTTCGTCGCGACCAAGTATGTGCCGAAATAGTCATTTGCGTATCCAACCTTGGCGTTGACCAAGGTGCGCGAGGGCACATTTCGGCCGCCGCTCTGGTCGCGAATGTCCTGGAACTGCGGACCGCGATAATTGACGTTGAGGTTGGCATTGAAACCCGACGGATGGCGCCAGTCGAGCCCCGCCGCCCAGGTCCAGCGCGGCGCGTTGGCGAATTCGAAGCCCGACAGGTCGAGCACCTGCCCATTGCCCGTTTCGAAATCGAGGAACTTGCTGTTCGCATAGCCGACCGAGCCATAGACGTTCAGCCGGTCAGTGACGTCGAAATCGCTCTCGACCTCGAAACCCCATACGCGCGAGCTGCCCGCATTCTGCGTCTCATAATCATAGACATTGTCGGACAGCTGGACATAGACCTGCTGGTCCTTCCATTCGATGTAAAAGGCGTTGGCGTTGAAGGTCAGCCGCCGGTCGAGCCATTGGGTGCGCAGCGACAGCTCGTAATTCCACGTATATTCGGGATCATAGACATGCGTTGTCGCGCGGCCGGGGTTCACCCCGCTGCCACCCGAGCGATAACCGCGCTGGACGATCGCGCTGACCGTCTTGTCGGGCGCGAATTCCCACGAAATTCCGCCCTTGGGCAGGAACGCCTTATAGGTTGTAGTCGATTCGGGCCCGGCGCTGTTCGCGTCGGCGACGGTCTGGAGCAGCAGGCCGTTGATCTGCTGGAGGATCAGGCCGAGCGTCGGATCGGGGGCGGCCGCCGGGTCGGGCAGCACCGTGTTGAGGATGACGACATTGTCGTTCGCGACCTTCTGCCGCTCCTGATCGTAGCGGAAGCCCGCGAGCAATTTCAGCCCCGGTGCGACCTCCCAGCTCGCGTCGCCGAACAGGGCCATCGTTTCGATGTCGACCGCATAGCGCTGGTCCGACGAGATGAAGACGCGCGGCGGGTAATAGCTGCGCGCCAACTGGGCGAGCCCCAGCGCCTGATCGGCGGGCAGCCCGGACTGGGTTTGGAGCAACGCCGCGACCTGCGCCGTCAGGCCCAGGTCGACGTCGGGATCGAGGCTGAACGTGCTGTTCGAATCCGACCGCGGGTTTTTCAGCCGCGAATAAAAGCCGCCGATCAGACCCTGCAGCGGGCCGGTATCGAAGTTCAGCCGCATTTCCTGGCTGAAGATCTTCTGGTCGGTCAAGAAATCGCCATAGGCCTCGTCCTCGGGGCGCAATTCGCCGTCATAGGTCGAAAAGGTCTTGAGGTGGTTGTAGGTGCTCACCGACGACATGGTGAAGACATGGCCGAGCGGCAATGCCACGTCGAAGGTGAACAGGTCGGAGCTCGTCTTCGTATAGGTCGGACGGTTCGCCTCGACGGTGCGATCGTCCCAGGCGCCGGGTTCATCACTGAACACATAGCCGCGCCCGTCGTTGCCGAAATGGCGGTCATAGAGATAGGACGCCTTGATCTGGATGCCGTCGGCGCCCGCGGGGGTAAACAGCAATTTGGCGCGCACGACCTCGCTGTTCGTCTTCGCATAATGGCCGCCGCTCAGCCGGTTCCTGATCAGCCCGTCGCCGCGCGCCAGCTCGCCCGCGACGCGGAACGCCAGCACATCGCCCGCGATCGGCCCGCCGATCGCGGCGGCGAGGCGATATTCGCCGTCGGCGTCGGTGATCATCGCGCGCGCTTTTCCGCGCCAGTCGAAGCTGGGGTCGGCGGTCTTGAGGATGATCGCGCCCGCGAGCGCGTTGCGCCCCTGCAGGGTCGACTGCGGCCCGCGCAGGATCTCGGCCTGCTCGAGATCCCAAAGGTCGAGCGGCCCGCCGCCCGCCGCCTCGGTCGGCAGCGGCGATCCGTCGAGATAGATGGTCGCAAGGTTGCCGAAGCCATAGCCCGAGACATTCTTGTTCGAAATGCCGCGGATGTTGAAACCCGATTTGGCGAAGGTAGATGACAGGTTCGCGGTGCGGTCGATCAGGTCATAGACGCTGATCAGATTCTGCCGGTCGATCTCTTCGGCGGTGAAGACCTTCACGCTTTCGGGCGTGTCCTGCAACGTCCGGTCGAACTTCATGCCGGTGACGACGATCTCGTGGCCCGTCCCGACATCGCCCGCTTCGGCGGCGGCATCCATCGCGGCTTCCTCGGCGTGCAGCGGCATCGCCGCGCTCGCCAGCATCAGGGCCAGAACCGGCCGGATCGTCTTGGTCATTGTCTTTAGCTCCCCGCTTGGCTAACGACGGGGCCGCTATTGCTATTGCGAATGCGAGTCAATAGTTAGGCAGAAGGACATAGGGGGACATATGGAAGACACTCCGGCGCTTTGGCCGGCGCTGTTGATCGGCGTGGCGGCTGGCACGGGCGTCTGGTTGCTGCGCCGTTCGTGGCAGGGCAGGGACCAGAAGGCGAGTCTGGTGCTCGGCGGCTGGCTGCTCGTCGCCGCCGCGACCCTCCTTCCCGCCTGGGTGCTCGGCCCCGCGCGCGGGCCTTTCGTCGCGCTCGCGATCGTCCCCGCCGCCGCGCTTGGCATCGTCGCCGCGAACTATAGCGTTCGTCAGGCGAAAGCCCGCGCAGCGCGCGAAAGCCTCGCGCCCGAACCCTCCGACCGCGCGACGACCCGCTGGCGCGAGACGCTGCGCTGGTTGCTCGCGGGACCGATCGGCATGATCGCCGCAATGGGCGTCGGCATCGCCTGGGCCGCGCTTGCCCCCGGCGAGCAGCAGACGCGCCTCGTCGTCGGGGGAATGATCGTCCCCGTCGCCTGGGGCGCGTGCATGGCGTGGACACTCGCCGACAACCGCATCCTCCGCGCGACCGCCGTGCTTACCTGCGTCGCGCTGGTCAGCTTTACCGCCGCCATCGTGAAGGGCTTTGCATGACCGCCGCCACCCCCGCGCCGAAGCCCAGGAAGCCGAAAGACCTGATGTCGCGCATCCCCGCGGGCTTCGTCCGCGCGGTGCTTCGCGGGCACAGCAGCCTTGGCCTCGCCTTCGCTGCGCTCATCTACCTTGTCTGCCTTTCGGGCAGCATCGCGGTCTTCGCGCACGAGTTTCAGCGCTGGGAAAGCGCCGCCGGCCCACACGTCACCGACGTCACCCCCGATGCCGTCCAGACCGCGTTCGAAGGCGCGATCGCTGCGGGGGGCGCGGGGGTCGAGCACGTCTATATCACGCTCCCCAGCGCTGATTTCCCGCGCCTCCTCCTCCACGTCGATGCCGACGCCGACCGCGAATATCTCGCTGACGAAAGCGGCCGGATCGCGCCAGGCAAGGACTTCGCCTGGACCGAGTTCATCACCCGCCTCCACATCAACCTCCACCTCCCCGTCACCTGGGGCATCTTCCTTGTCGGGCTGATCGGCGTTGCGCTCCTGTCGTCGCTCGTCTCGGGCATCCTCGCGCACCCGCGCATCTTCCGCGACGCCTTCCACCTGCGCTTGGGGGGATCGAAGCGGTTGCAGGAGGCCGACCTCCACAACCGGCTCGGCGTCTGGGCGCTGCCCTTCCACATCATCATCTCGCTGACCGGGGCCTTCCTCGGGCTCACCACGATCATCGTCGGGGTGCTCGGCATGGCGATGTTCAACGGCGACGTGAACAAGGTCTATGCGCTCTTCTTCCCGCCGCCGCCGGTCGACGACCCGCGCCCCGCACCGGTGCTCGACCTGCGGCCCATGTTCGCGAAGCTGCCGCAGGACGGCGGCCGCCTCACCTATATTTTCACCGAACATCCGACCGAGATGGGCGGCGCCGCGCTGTTCAACGTCGAGCAGCCCGACCGCATGGCGGGGGTCGACAGCTACGCCTTCCGCCGCGACGCCAGCATCTACAACGCGCAAAAGGCCGCCGACAACAACTTCGGAGAGGACCTGCTCGGCGGCATGGGCCAGCTCCATTTCGGCTGGTTCGGCGGCGGGATCGTCAAGATCGTCTATTTTCTGCTCGGCCTCGCGCTCTCCTATCTCGCCGCGAGCGGGGTCAACATCTGGCTCGCGCGCCGCCGCGACAAGGGCCGCCCCGCGCCCGGCTGGGAACGCGTCTGGGCCGCGACTGTCTGGGGCCAGCCCGCGGGCTTCGCCGCCGCCGCGATCGCTGCGCTGGCCCCGGGAACGGCGGGGGCGGCGATCGCGACCTGGGTTATCGTATCGCTCCTTTTCTGGCTGCTCGCGATCCGCATCGACGCAGCCCGGCTTCGCCGCTGGGGCACTACGACTACCGGCGCGTTGATGCTCCTTGCCAGCGCGGTGCACTTCACGCTTCGTGACGGTGCCTCTTCGGTCGATACTGTCGTATGGATCGTCAACGCGGCCCTACTGGTGGCGGGATTAGCGCTACTTCTATTCAAATCCCGTGTCACCGTACCGACCTGACCGGGCTCCTGTCGCGTCTTCGACATCGACTGACTGGCCACTTTGCACAATGTCGCGCTAAAACTAGCTGGTCCGCTAACGGCCATGAGCAGCGGTGCGGGAGTTGATTTCAGAAGATACCGAGGAACTTCTTGCGTTGCTTCTTTCGACCGTCGGCCGACTGCTTGCCATCCTCGGACTTGGCGGTCGTGCCCTTGCCGACATCGTCGCGCGGCTTGCCCTTGCTGGTGCGCTGGGCGGCCGCGGTCGCGCCGGCGAGCACGGGACCGCACTGCGCCGCCTTCGCATCGCCGGGATCGATAAATGGAATGATCAATCCCACGGGGCTGGCGAGAATGCCCAGACCGAGCCCAGCGCCGGCGCGGCCCGCAAGTTCGTCGCTGATGGGATCGATCTTCGGCGCCGCGAAATGGCCCTCGACCCCGAGGGGCGACTGGCCCGAAAAGAGGCTGAAGGTCTTGCCGTCGGCGCGCACCGCCATGTCGATCGCCTCGTTGCGGAACGAGAATCCGCCGCGGCCCAGCATTACATTCTTCTTGGTGTCGATCAGGATCGGGTCGGCCGCTGCGATCCCGCCGCGCACGGTGAAGGCGATCACCCCGCAGTTGATTTCGACCGGCTTTTTGAGCTTGTCCTGGAACATCTTCTGCACGAAAGTCCCGATATCGAGTTCGGCGAGCTGGATGTTACGCGTCCAGAAGGTGCCCTGCGGCAGGACGAAAGCGATCCGGCCGTTCGACGTCGCAAGCGACTCGCGCACGCTGTCGCCGAAGCCCACCATCCGCATGCGTCCGCTGACCGTTCCTGTCGTACCCGATTTCTCCGTTCCGAAGCGCGCGAGCAAGGTACCGAGCCGCGTCGGCGATAGGCGGACGTCATATTCGGTGCGCACCGCCGCGGGGCGCGTGTCGATCGCGATGTCGCTTTTGACCCTGCCGCCCGCGACGATGAAATTGAACGGCTTCAACTCCAGGAGGCCGTTCTTGAGCGCGAGCGTCAGGTCGACATTGCTGATCGGGAAACTCTCGGCACGCACGCGCGTGACTCGGTAACGAACGTCGGCGTCGAAGCGCTTCAATGCCTCGACGCGCAGCGGCGCGTCGGGCAGCACGCGCGGGCGGCCGCCGACGGTTTCGATCGTGCCGCCGGTGCCCATCGTGTCGAGCCGCTGCGGATCATAACCCACGAAGGGCCCTGCATCGATAATGTCGAGCGAACGCGTGGTAAGGTCGGCCTTGAGGTACAGCCGTCCCTTCGGCCGGCTGACCGCGAGCGAACCGGCCAGATCGCTGTCGCCGAACATTCCCTTCATCCCCGTCAACTTCCAAACCTCGTTTTCATAGGTCAAAGCGGATGTGACGCGATAGGCCCGGGTGTCGGGGATCGCGACGCCGAGAAAATCGAAAATGCGCGACAGATTGCCGCCGCGCGCCCGTAGCTTGAGGTTGGCGCCTTCAAGCTCGGTCGGCCCCGGCAGCGTCCCCGACACATCGAGCGTGTTGCCGAGCCCGACCGCGTGAAGCGTCAGGGCGTTCTTACCCCCGGCAATCGTCGCGTTCGGCGATTTGAGGCCGCCCGACAGGGAGAAGGGCTGCGCGCGCATCGCCCCGCGTCCCGAAAAGCCGATATCGTCGTTGATGCGCGTGCCGGCCGCGCGCACGGTGTCGATATCGATGTCGGCGAAAAGCTGCAGTTTGGGATCGCGATAGGTGAGGCCGCTCCGCGTGATCGCGGCGCGGCGGATTTGCGGCAGTTCGAGCGGCTCGGGCGGGCGGTTCGGGTCGCCAAAGGTCCAGCTGTTGCGATTGTTTCCGGCGTCCCATTCGAGCGCGATCTGTGCACCGTCGAGATCGGCGAACCGCAGGATGCGGTTTCCGAACATGAGCGGCAGGGTGGCAAGCCTCGTATCGACCTTTTTGGCCGTGAAGAACTGCTTTTCGCGCGCCCATGCGGGGTTTGCGATGCGGATGTTCTCGGCATAGAATTTGACGTTGAAGGGCGCGAAATAGAGCTCGAAGTCGCCGCCAACTTCGACTTCGCGTTCGAGCTGCGCCGTTGCGAACCGCTCGAACGGGCCTTTGAGGAAATGGCCCTTCGTGATGAACAGCACCAGCCAGATCGCGAAGATAAAAAGCAGGATGATCGCGACCGTCCTGATAGCGATACGCAGCGGTCGCGGGCGTCGCTCGAGCCAGGCGGGCGTCCACGCCGTCCGTGCCCAGCGGCGCGAGCGATCGGCCCAGTTGGAGGCTGGCGAACGGACCGCTGAGGCCTGCTGACCGGAGCGCATGTGCATGCGGCATCAATCCGCCGTGCAGCGTATCGTTCCTTTTGCGTCCTGGCCTGAATCGGGCGGCGCGCGATGGCAGGGCGGAGGTGATTTGCTTTGCGTAGCCACGTTGATATTGAACTGGGTTTTGATCACCATTTTGCATTATGGTCGCGGTTGATCCGGCGCCTTCAATCCGCGTGTCGGTGGACGCGACGGGATGGGGGATCGGACGGGAGCGCGCCGTCAGCATCGCCGCGATGCTGGGGCGGCTTGATAGCTTGTAACGCGTGGCGGCGACCTTGAGGTTGGGAATGTCTGCATTCTGCGACGGCGGGCCAAAGCTGTCTGGCCGCTAACGGCCAGATCCGCCCGGAAGCGATCGCCGCACCGGTGAGAGGCTTCAAGGACGCCCAGCGGCGGTTTGCCGGGTGAACAATGTCGTCAGCATAAGCGCGCAATAGAGGCTGACGGCAAAACGCGGCTGCGTATACTCGATGAAGAGAAAGCAGATTCCGAGCCATCCGAGACCTGCCAGCAACGCAAGCATCAACAGCGGCAACGCATGCGTCATGGGCGCCGCGCGCGAAGCCACATAAAGCCCCATTGCACCAAAGGCCGCCTGTCCCAGGCCATAGGCGCTGTGCAGACCGTAATAGAGATCGGTGGTCGGCCCCGGCCGATGCAGTCCGCGAAAATGTTGCGATACGACGTCGATCAGAAAATGGGCCGTGCCGAATAGCGTCAGCACTCCGAAGGCCGTAAAGACGATATATTTGTGCATTTCGGTGGCCCTCAAGGAAAGCTGGTATTGGTCAGTCGTCCGGATTCCGTCCACAGAAGGCGCAGCGTTTCCGGTTCTCGTGCTGGCGCCGGAATACGGGCTTCGGCGGGATAACCACGCGTCTCGCCCAGCCTGTCCGGTCCATAATAGCCGCCGGCCTTGGCTTCGGGAGCGGTTGCCGCGAACAGCGTCGGCAGAGCCCCTTGCCAGACCGGCTGGAACAGGAAGCCCAGCAATTTTCGTGCGACCCCCGCGGCCCCCGAGCCTCCTGGCGTGTTCAGCAGCAAGTTGGTTCGCGACACGCCTGGATGCGCCGCGATACTGGTGATGCCCCAGCCGCCCGCGTCGCTCCGTCTCTGCAATTCCAGCGCAAACATAAGGCAGGCGATCTTGGACTGCGCATAGGCTTTCATCGGGAGATAATCTTCGCCGAAGTGGAGGTCGTCGAAATGAATGTCGCCCTGACGCGCCGCGATGCTGGACAGGGTCACGACGCGGGATCGGGTGCCGCGCCTGAGGAGCGGCAGAAGCCCTGCGGTCAGCACGAAATGACCGAGATAATTGGTGCCGAACTGCAACTCGAAACCGTCTACCGTTTCCATCCGCACCGGCGGGTTCATCACGCCGGCATTGTTGATCAGGCCGTCCAGCGCGTCGCGCTCGCTCGCCAGCCGGCCGCAAAAGCGCCGAACCGACGCGAGGTCCGAGAGGTCGAGATGGGCGAAGCTGATCCTCGCGCCCCGAGCCTCGGCCTTGATCCGCTCTACGGCTGCCTGGCCGGCTCCGGTATTGCGACCGGCGAGGATTACCTCCGCATCCGCCTTCGCCAAAGCCAGCGCATCTTCATACCCAAGGCCGCCCGTGCCCGTGACCACAAATGTGCGCCCTCGCTGAGAGGGCATGTCCGCCGCCGTCCATTTAGCCATCTTCCAATTCTTTCATCAAAATTGCACGCTGTGTAAAAATGCACTAGAATGTGCAAATGATTTCGCCAAGTGAAAAATTGCACCGGAGGCAAAATTGACGAGAGCAGAGGGAAAGGTCGTCCGCGAGGGCTTGCGCGAGCGAAAGCGCCGCGAAACCCATAATCGCATCCAGGATTCGGCGAAGAAGCTGTTCATCGCGCGCGGCTACGAGGCCACGACGCTGGAAGATATCGCCGACGCGGCGAATATCTCGCGGCGCACGGTCTTCCATTATTTCAAGTCGAAGGACGACATCCTGATGTCAATGGCGGGCGGCATGGGGGACGCGCTTGCACAAGGGCTGAGGGCTCGGCCGGCGGGTAAGTCGCCGTTGGCGACCATGATCGACGTGCTCGAAGGCATTGCCGCCGCGCAGCCGCGTGACGAGCTTTTGATCTTTGACAGGGTCATGCGATCGAGCGAAGCGGTGCTGGCCCGAAAGCGCGCCAACTATATTCTGCACGAAGAAACATTGTTCCTGGCTATGGAATCGCGATGGCCCGATCCTGCCATGCGCGAAGAGTTGCGGCTGACGGCCACCATGGTCGTCAGTATCGTGCGCCTGTCGCTCGAACGTTTCAACCTGGAGGAAGGGAAACGGTCGCTGTCTGAACTGATGCACAAGGAATTTGCTCTCATGAAGCAGATTCTTGTGGACGGGTTGGCCGCAGTTTAGCGTCAGCGCGGGGCGAGAAACATCAAGCGCATGACGGGCCCGGCTTCCTGGCCTGTACGCGAGACATGATGTGGCAATGGCGGCCATGGCTGCGGATGATCGATGAAAAGGCGGCTGCCAGAAGCCGGCCGTCGTACTGCGCTGCGGAAGTCCGCCCATGACGGCCGTTCCGACCGGCCCGAGAACCTCGCCGGACTGCGCGAACACGGCCAAGCAGCGCGCCGAGGCCGCGTCGATCGCGGTATCGGCGCCAGTCGCATGCGGCTCGACCAAGAGAATGCTCGGACGTCGGCTTGTCTTTCTTCAGTCCACAAAGCGGTCGGACCGCAAACGGCCGGATTTTGCTGAACGGCAGCCGCGATGAGCAAATCCCCAATTCCGGGTGGACGCCGGACCGGCTGCCATGAAGGGAAAGCTATTTCGGGCGCAAAATCGCTTCCCGCCGTCGCGCCAACGGGAGGAAATGACATTGTTTCAGAGCAGCTCATTCCGAGCGTCTGCCCATAAAATCGAGGATCAGGCTCGCTATCTCTTCGTTCTTCTCGTCGAGAGCGAAGTGGCCCGCATCGAGCAAGTGAATTTCCGCATTAGGCACGTCCTTCTTGAACGCGGCGCCCCCCGCGGCGATGAAGGATGGGTCGTTGGCTCCCCATACAACCAGGGTCGGCGGCTGATGTTCGCGAAGCCAAGCCTGCCACTTCGGATAGGCCGCCACGTTGGTCCGATAATCGTAGAGCAAGGCGGACTGGATCTCGCGCTGGCCTGGCTTTGCGAGATGCGCAAACTCGTTAAGCCAACTTTCGGGATTATAACGCTCTGGATGCGATGTGCCGGCTATGTGGCGCTGCATCGTGGTTTCGAAAGACAGGAAGGTTTCAAGAACTTCCGGATGGCCTTTCGGATCGGCCCAAAATTCGGCAATTCCGGGCCATTTCTTGCCCAAGCCTTCTCGATAGGCATTGCCGTTCTGTGTTATGAGCGCTTCCAATCGCTCTGGATGCGCCAGCATCATCCGGAAACCTACCGGAGCGCCGTAATCGTGAATGTACAGGCTGTAACGCTCGACCTTGAGGCGTACCAGCAGCTCATCCATCACTTTCGCGAGATGATCGAAGGTATAGGGGAAGGCCGATGGGTCGGGTGCGTCGCTTTGTCCGAAGCCCGGGTAATCCGGCGCGATGATGTGGTATCGAGTGGCCAGCAGCGGGATGAGCGCGTCATACTGGCGAGATGACGTCGGAAAACCATGCAGCAAGACGATTGTCGGCGCATCTTTCGGTCCGGCTTCGCGATAGAACACGCCGACGCCGTCGATCTGAATTCTGTGATAGGTCGTAGTCGAACGGTAAGACGCTTGTGGAGCGGCCCACGCCGTCGGTGCGAAGCCGGTCAATAACGTAGCAGCTGCCGCCACGCTAAGTAGCCAATTTTTCAGGCGAACAGGCCGGTGGCAAATCATGAGAAATCCTCGATCGAGCCAGTGTCAGTTTTCTGCGACGAGCGATCCAAAACAGCCTTGGGAAACGAGCAAAGTCGCATGGTCATGGTCTGTGTTCGCCCGGGGAGTCTGGTCGGTTACATCAACGAGACTGTTTCATTCATATCGGCCCGTGGACGGGTTCGGCTCTCGCTGCCAGAGGGGCGCTCGATCAACCCTGTCAACGGCAGGGACCGGGAAGGCGTTGGCGTAAAACCCGACCATATTGTGCCAGCCGAGACCGCGCTCGGGCGAGCGTGGTCATTGGCGAACGGAGCCATTGCTGGGTCTAGGCTGGGCATAGGGAATGATCAGATTATATTCGGGGACGAGACCGCTGCCTGATTTCGGAGCGCATCAGCCGAGAGCCGACATGCAGCAATTGGCGAGTGGCCGAGACACAGGGCAGCTCCCAAGGGCGCCACTTCCTCTAGAAGCCTACGATAATAGTCACTTGAGGGGTGCGGGCCGGCAACGGTCCTGCTATCTACTCGCTGGTCCAGTATCGGATCGTTGAGCGCATAATGGATATCGGGATCTCGGGTTTGCATCGCGCCATTTGGTCAAATCGATTGCTAATCGGCACCTGCGCCACGGCGCTACTTGTCGTCCTTTTCCTCGTGGTCGATGTCGATCGGGGCTTTGAACAGAATGCGCGCCTGCGCCAAGACGTCTCGGATTCCTATGACGCAAGGGCGGCGCTGCAAGCCGTCCTGACTAGGCATCAGGATATCGAACTTGGTCAGCGGGGCTATGTGATCACCGGCGACCCCGGATTTCTTCAACCCTATAGAGATGCCGAGACGCGTATCGAAGCAAATCTCAATGCATTTGCCAGACGCGCGGGCGAAGGCCCGTCAAGAAACATCGCAGAACTTCGCCGGGCATCTGCCGAGAAGCGACAGTTTGTCTCACGGACGATTGGCCTCGTCGAAACGGGGCACCGCGCCGAAGCCGAACGCCTGATCGCCAGCGGCGAGGGTAAGGAATCGATGGACCGGGTCCGCTCGCTCGTCTCGGAAATCTCGGAAAATGAGCGGCAGCGGCTTCGCGAACGCATCACGGTTGCGGATGCGGCCCGCGAGGCGCTCAGGCAGCGCACGTTTATCCTGTTGACGGGGTTGATATTGTTGCTGGCCTTGTCGGCCTTTTTCATCGCGCGGAGCCAAGCCGCGAGAAAGCGAGCGTTCCGCCGCGCGCAGGATCTTGCCGCCCGTCAGGAAGCGATCTTCGACAGCGCCAAGGACGGGATGATTGTTCTCAACCCGAGCGGCAGCATCGAGAGTTTGAATCCAGCCGCGGCGTCGATGTTCGGCGTGGCGCCGGAATCGATGCTTCGCCGCGACATCGGATCGCTTTTCGAGATCGCGCCGGACCGGGGCCAGATCGAAACCTTCCTTCGCCGTCTCGTGGCGAACAGGAAATCGCACCCGAGGCAGATACAGGAATTCGTCGGGCGGCGAAGCGATGGAGCGAGCTTTCCGCTCGAGGTTTCCGTCAGTCCGGTTCACTTGGCGGACGCAACGCTGTTTCTCGCAGTCATCCGCGACATCAGCGAGCGGCGCGAGGTCGAGCAGATGAAAAGCGAATTCGTTGCAACTGTAAGCCATGAATTGCGAACGCCGTTGACGTCGATTGCGGGATCGCTCGGACTTATCAGTGGGGGCGCCGCCGGCGACGTATCACCGAAGGTCGCACGCCTGGTCGAGATTGCGCACAGCAATGCCGCGCGGCTGGTGCGGCTGATCAACGACATTCTCGACATAGAGAAAATCGAAGCGGGGCGGATGCCGTTCGACGTGCGGTCTTTGGCACTTCGCCCGATCCTCGATGAGGCGGCTCAACAGATGTCGGGCTTCGCGCGGGAATATGACGTATCTGTTCAGATCGAACCTTTTGACTCCGATGCAGCGGTATTGGCGGATGAAGACCGGTTGATGCAGGTCGTTTCGAACCTCCTTTCCAATGCGATCAAATTCTCGCCGCGCGGGGGGAACGTGACTGTGCGGGTGTCAGCGCTCGATCGGCGCCGCCGCATCAGTGTCATCGATCGCGGCGCGGGCATTCCCGAAGCCTTCCGTGACCGGATTTTCGGGAAGTTTGCCCAGGCAGATGCTTCGGATTCACGCCAAAAAGGGGGAACCGGTTTGGGCCTGAGCATCGTGCGCGAAATCGTAGTTCGGCTCGGTGGTTCGGTAGGTTTCGAAAGCGAGGAGGGGAAGGGAACGGTCTTCCACGTCGACCTCCCGGCTGCCGAACCGCCAAATATGACGCCGCGAGCGGATCTGGCGGAATCGAGTGTGCGCAATTCGACGCTGCCCGTCATTCTCCACGTCGACGATGACCCGGACATGCTCGCTGTCGTTGCCGGCATGTTCGAGAACAAGGCCAATTTGCAGTCCACCCCCAGCGTTGCCGAGGCGCGGGCGCTGTTGGGACGTCATCGATATGACGGCGCCATCCTCGACGTGGGGATGCTTGACGGGTGCGGGACCGATCTCGTGGCTCCCCTGCGCAAGCGCTCGGGCGCTATCCCGATCATTCTCTTCACCGCCCAGGAAATCGAAGGGGGAGCCGAGGGAGTCGATCTCGTCCTGGTCAAATCGCGGGCGAGCCTCGACCTTCTCGTCCGCGAGATGCTCGACCGGATCGATAGGGCAAGGCGCAACGCGGAGAGGGGCGAATGAGCGATCGAATTCTCTATATCGATGACGAAGCCGACATTCGCGAAATCGCGCAGATGGCCCTCGAACTCGATTCGGCATTTGCTGTGAGAACCAGCGCGTCGGGCCGCGAGGGGATTGCCGCCGCACGCGACTGGGCGCCGGCGCTCATCCTGCTCGATGTCATGATGCCCGAACTTGACGGGCCGGCGGTGCTCGGCTTGCTGCGCGACGACCCCGCAACCTCGAAAATCCCGATCGTTTTCATCACGGCGCGCACCCAGGCTCAGGAAGTCGCGCATCTGCAGGCCTTGGGCGCTCGCGGGGTAATCGCCAAGCCTTTTGATCCGATGACGCTCGCCGGACAGGTTCGGGATTTTCTCGATGAGCGAATTTGACGAACGCCTGGCCGCCTTGGCGGCGCGCTTCTTTGTTGAGGCCACCGGCAGCATCGCTTTTATCGAAGCATGCCTCGCGCGCCGCGACTGGATCGATCTCTCGGCCCGGTGCCACAGCCTTGCTGGGCGCGCCGGAATGTTCGGTCAGGCACCGCTCGGCGAAGCCGCCCGAGCGGTCGAAGAAGCCATCGACGCTGCGGCGCCGGCGGCCGTGATCGAACCTCTGGCGCTCGCCTTGCTCGATCAATTGCGGGCTCTGCGTCAGGAACGCTGAAACCCCTTGCGGACCATTTTACCCCAGCCCTGTTTTTTCCGCAGAAACTGCCACCAGCCGCGCAAGCGCCAGAAATTGTTGAGCTGGCGGTATCCGAAATTCTCGAGCACCGCGACGGCGGTCAGAATGACGAGGTCCCGCGCCCGCGGCAGGCGGCGAAGCTGGACTTCCTCTAGGATCAGTGTGGCGACGCTGATGAATATCCCGAAGGTGAAGATGACCGCGAGAAAGGCGAGCAGATAATCGACCGAAATGAGCCCGAGCATCCATAACGGCGGAACGAGCAGATAGCCCGCGACCTCGACAAGCGGGCCGATGACGTCGACGAGGAAAACCTGGCCGAAGCCCAGAAACCCGATCCGGCCGTAACGGGGGTTGAGGAACATATCCTTGTGCGTGCGAAATGTTTCGAGCGACCCGCGTTGCCAGCGGGCGCGCTGGTTGCCGAGAATGGCTGCCGTTTCGGGCGCCTCCGTCCAGCTGACGGGTTCAGGAATATAGACGACCCGGTAGGGACGCTTCAAATCGCGCATCCGGCGGTGAAGCTTTACGACCAGCTCCATGTCTTCGCCAACCGTATCGGCGCTGAACCCGCCTACGTCGATCACGCTGTTGCGGCGGAACAGGCCGAACGCACCCGAGATGATCATGAGAGACTGCAACTCGCTCAAGCCCAGCCGCGCCATCAGAAAAGCGCGGAGATATTCGACCACCTGTACCAGCGCGAAAAAATTGCGGGGAAGATGCGCCTCCAGCACGCGGCCTCCCTCGACGCGGCAGCCGTTGGCGATGCGGATGGTGCCGCCCACCGCTACCGTACGCGCCGGGTCTTCGATAAAGGGCCGCGCCGCGCGCATCAGCGCATCGGGTTCGAGGAGCGTGTCGGCGTCGATCACGCACACGATCGGCGTGCGAGCGACATTGATCCCGGCATTCATCGCGTCAGCCTTGCCGCCATTCTCCTTGTCCACGAGCCAAAGGCGCGGCCGTTCGGGGGCCGCATAGAGCTGCCGTATGGGTCGATGGACCAGGGCTCGGTCGTGGTAGCGGGTTACGGGCCGCATCGAATAATGGTCGATCAGGACCCGGAGCGTCTTGTCCTTGGATCCATCGTTGACGACGATGACTTCGAAATCGGGATAATGGAGCGCGAGCAGCGCCTCGACGCTTTCGATAATGGAAAGCTCTTCGTTGTAGGCGGGCGCGACAATCGCAATCGAGGGCGCGATATCGGCGAAGCGATCCCATAAGGCGCTGGTCGATGCGTAGGCCGGTCGGCGATGGAGCGCGAGGGCTGCGAACAGCAGTTGGACGATGTAGAATAATATCTGAACAAGTCCGCAGGCGATCACGAGAAGCGTGACGATTTCGGCGGCACGAAATAGCCAGGAGGGCATCTCCATCATGGAGCGATGCCGCGCTCTGCGAGCATGGCGGCGGCCGCTTCGCGCGCAAGTTCGCCGCCATGCTCGGCAGCGCCCCGCAGATGGGCGATCCCTGGGCCACCAAGCTGAAGCAGGGCTTCCGCGGCGCGGAAACGCACCCACCATTCGGGCGCGCCGAGCAACCCGGTCAGCTGCTCGGCGCTTTCGAGCAGCGCAATCCGCCCCGCTGCGCCAGCGGCCGCGACGCGTGCGGGCATCGAGGAACTGGCGAGACCCGCGAGGACTGCCTCGCGCGCGGCGGGATGGCCGATCCGGCCCAGCGCGTGGAGGTAGCGCGGCAATTCTTCGCTATGCTCGGGGGCGCGAAGCCCGAGTTCCACGATGGCTGGAACGAGACGATAATCGCCGGTATTCGCCAGCGCCTCGATCGCGGCCAAGCGGACGGACAGGGGTAAATCCAGATCGAGCACCAGCTCCTGGACCTCGTCCGGCGCATAGTCGGCATAATGCCGAAACAGGGTGATCGTGAGCAGCGAGGATCGCTCGTCGCGAAGTCCAAGCCGGGCGACGATTTCGTCCAGCCCGGGGCGCGTCTCCCCGCGCGCCAGGGCGAGAGCCGCCGCGAGCTTGATATCGTCATCGTGATCGCCGAGCGCGTCCATCAACGCGCCGCGCGAGGCTGCATCGTCGAACAGCGCGAGACCCTGGACGGCCGCCGCGCGCCGGCGCCGCGAAACGGAGCGCAGCTGGCGCCTCAGCCGCTCGGGAACGCCGAGTTCGGTCGCCTTGACGATAAATTGCGTTCGCTCGGCACCGCGGACAAGCTGGATGAGATCAAGGGTCAGCTCAGTCACAACCGAATCCGCCATCCCGTCGATATCACCGTATGCCGCGCTGTCGCCGTCCAGAAGAAGCGGCGCGAGCCGCCGCCGCGCGGCGAGCAGCCGCTTGCGGCTCGAGGTTGATAAGGCGCGAAGGACAACGAGCGAGACCATTACTACCAGCGCCAGACCCGCGAGAAGCAATGAGAGGTCCCAGATCAGGCGCAGCATCGTCAGAAGCGCAGCCCGAAGCCCACCGTGAGCTGCGTCCGGTCTGCTCCCGTCGCGCGATCGTCGTGCGCCACGGCCACGCGTAGCAGGTGACGGTGTCCGAGATCGAGCGAGGCCCCGCCGAAAAGGCTGCGAACATCGACGACAACGCCCTCGTCGGTATCGGGCGCGTCGCTATAGCCCGCGAACAGGCGTAGAGGCTCGCTGGCCTGAATATCGCCGCGCACCAGAAAGCCCAAACGATGCGTGCCGCGTTCGTCGAAAAGGTTGATCCAGCGGCCCGAAAGCCAAAAACGTCCGCCGACATATTGTTCGATACCGGGCGTCAGGCTCTGCACGTCGCCGACGGCGAAACGGGACTGCCGGCCATCGAGCGTCAATATTGTTGCATTCGGGCCGCTTTTGATCCGGAGCGAGCCGCCCAGACCCAGCTGCCATTCCGGGCGGAAGTCGGCATTCGGCGTGCCTCCCAGCGTCGCATACACCCGTGCGGCGTCGGACAAACGATAATCGAGCTGCGCCTCGCCATAGATGTCGTCGCGGTCGAAGCGCCGGGCATATTCGATGCGGGCTCCGATCGTGGCTGCGGCTGCGGTGCGGCGGACCTGAATCGCCAGCTCGCGCCATTCGGGCTGCGGGCTATCCAGCCAGCTGTATGCGGCGTCCATGTCGACCTGCCAGCGATGCTCGGACGGAGCATCGGCAAGCTCGCGGCGAAGCGCGGCGACCTCGGAATTGTCCGCGCCCACGGCATCGAGCACGCGCAGCGCTCCGGCTCGATCGCCTCGCCGCCGGGCGATCCGGGCGAGACCGATCTGCGCGTCGCCATAGCCGGGCGCGATGGCGAGTGCGGATTTGAACGCTACCTCCGCCGAATCGAGTTGCCCCAATGCGAGGTGGGCCAGTCCCAACTGCACCTGTGCATCGCTATTGCGGGGATCGGCGACGACGAGCGGCTCGAGCAACGCGACGGCGCGCGCCGGATCGCCCGCGAGCCGGGCTTCAACGGCCTGATCATAAACGCTGCGCGCGGGTTCCTGCGCCGCCGCCGGGACGGCGTAGCCGATTGCCAAGGCAAGGATGAGCGGCCGCATCACCGGCGGGCCGCCATCAGGCGAGCCAGCCGGCTCATCAACTCTTCCGGAATGAAGGGCTTTACTAGATAATCATCGGCACCGAGTTCGAGCGCCCCGACGATATCGCGTTCCTGGCGCCGCGCGGTGAGCATGATGATCGGAATGTCGGCGGTGGCCACATCGGCTTTCAGGCGACGCAAGACTTGCTGGCCGTCGAGCACGGGCATCATCATGTCCAGCACGATCGCGTCGGGGCTGCATTGGGCCGCCTGTACTACTGCGGCGCCGCCGTCGCTCGCGACGACGACGCGGTATCCCCGACTGCCAAGCCGGTGGCTGAGGAGTTCGACCAGCAACTCATCATCGTCGCATACCAAAACGGTTTGCATCGGCACCATTATCTCCGTTTTTTGTCATCAACTCAGTAGCATGCCGAGCCGGGCATTGCATCTGTACGCACACGAATTGCGTCATTCGGAAACAAAATCGGTCAGGTCGCCGGGGTTGTGTGCGCTTCTGTCTCCAACTGGCACTCATTTAGAGGTTGAGGCGACAGGCGGTTGTTTCCGAGGTAGAGAGATTTACCCCACGCCGGCCTGCCGCGTGTCCTCGATCAACAATGTGCCCATTTGATCGGCAGTTCTCCCATGCTTGGGCACGGCGTCGTCAATCTGCGGCCAGATCTGCAAATTGCCGGACCGGATGCGAGAGGCATTTGGCTCGTTCAGCAGCTGTTCGCGCGCGTTGGATATTTTCGGATCGTCAAATGTGGGGGACGGGTTGTGAAGAAGATTATTGCCGCCGCTGTCCTCGCGGCACTCGCTATCCCCGCGGCACCGGTGCTTGCTGATCCTCCGCCTTGGGCTCCAGCGCACGGGAAGCGGGCCAAGGATCGCGGCCTTTATGATGGTTATGGCCGCTATTATGAACCCCGACGCCTGTCGCACAATGATCGCATCTGGCGGACCAAGGACGGCCGTTACCACTGCCGCCGCGACAATGGCACCACGGGACTGATCGTCGCGCAGCGGTCGGTGCGCTCGTGGGTCGGGAGTTGGATGGCGGGCGAGACCGCACCGTCGGCACGATCATCGGCGCGGCGGGTGGCGGCCTCCTCGGCAGGGCGGTCGACCGCGGCGAGCTCAAATGTCGCTGAACCGAAAGGACGGCGCGAGAGGGACCAGTCTGCTCGCGCCGTCCTCGGGGTGCCGCACGTTGTGGGGACGTACGGCGCCCATTCTCTATTCGATATGTCGGCCCCGATATTCTCGAATCCTTGTAATGCGGAGGCTCGGAACCCCGGCGCGATCGATCGAGCGCCGCCACGCCGCTAGCTCCTCGGCGCTAAGGCGATATCTTTTGCAGGCATCTTCGAGCGCCAGCATTCCGCCATCGATCGCGGCCAGGACCTCAGTCTTGCGACGCGAAACCCAATAGGTCGTGCATGACGATGGCAGATCGTCAATCGTAAGCGGGCCCAGCGGTCCGGCAACCGATGTCGGTCTTGTCCTGCGTTCGAGCACCGCGAACTCTCCATTCGCAAGGCTATGCCGCTTCATGCCCCCGCCCGGAATCTGCGCTGGCAAGGTTAACAAAAGCTTGGGCCATGTCCGATAATGCGACCGACGATTATGCCTCCTTCGCCGTTCCCGCTGCAATAGATGCGTGCGTGGATACCGCCATTGCTGCGGTATCGATCGTTTCGGGGTCTTTTGCATCGCGGTGTGCGGGAATTCGCGGGGGTGCGGTGGTCATCATCGGAAGTGCCATCGCGTCGTCGGGGTGGCGCATCGACATCTTTCCCGGACCGGCGCGTCGAGTTCTTTCGTCGCGATGCCGAGCGGCAATTTTGCCTCGTCCGAGAGCCCCGAGACCGGCCCCGCTTAACATGGATCATTGACAAAAAAATTAAGAATCGCAGCGCTATCCCATTGGTATGCGTATCCTAGCTATCGACGACGAGCAGGCAATTCTGGACGCCTATCGTCACATCCTCGCTCCAGATTCCGACAACCATTCCTCCGCGCTCGATGCGCTCGGCGAGGCCCTGTTCGCAACGCCAGCTGGCGCGGGCGTGTCTATCGCGCAGCCCGCCGACATCACCTATTGCCGGCAAGGGCTCGAGGCCGTCGCCGAAGTCGAGGCGGCAGTCGCCGCCGGGCGCCCTTTCCAGGTGGCGTTTCTCGACGTTCGCATGCCGCCCGGTATCGACGGCCGGGAGACGGCGCGGCGGATTCGGGCCGCCGACCCGAATATCAATCTGGTCATCGTCTCGGCTTATTCAGACCATGATGTCACCGACATATCGCTCGTCGCCGGGCCGCCCGACAAGATTTTCTATATCTCCAAGCCTTTTTCCGCCGACGAAATCCAGCAGATGGCGATCGCCCTGTCGCGCCGCTGGGATGTCGATGCCCGCCAGATCGAGATGCTGCGCGAAAAGATCGACCAACTGGCGGAAAGCGAAGCCAGGGCCCGGCACGCCGCACTCCACGACTTCCTGACCGGCGCACCGAACCGGCTTGCCTTCCAGCAGACGCTGAACGCGAAGGTCCATGGAGCAGACAGGGCTTTTGCGCTCGGGCTCCTCGATCTCGATCGCTTCAAGACCGTCAACGATACATTCGGCCACGGGGCCGGCGACCATCTTTTGCAGACGATCTACGAAACGATCCGCGAGGAAGTGCCGGCGGGAACCGTGGTGGCCCGGCTCGGCGGCGACGAGTTCGGCGTCATCCTCGAGACGGCATCGGTCGAAGACGCCGAAGATGTCTGCCGACGCATCATTGCCCGGTGCGCGGGAAATTTCATGATCTACGGCAACAGCGTCCAGGTTGGGGCTTCCATCGGAATGCTTTGGGCCGAGGATTTTCCCGAGCGCGATGCGAACGATGCTTTGCGCTTCGCCGATATTGCGCTGTACGAGGCCAAGCGGCGCGGACGCCAGCAATATTGCCGCTTCGATGCGGCAATGGACGCCAGCACCAAGTTCCGCCAGACGATCGAGGTGGCGCTGCGCCAGGCGGTCGCCAACGACGAACTGACCGTGCATTATCAGCCGATCATCGAGCGCGACGGCCTCGTTCCGATCGGGTTCGAGGCGCTGCTGCGCTGGCACAGCCCGGTCCACGGCGAGATCCCGCCCGCGGTTTTTATCCCGATCGCCGAAGAGACGGCGCTCATCCACCAGATCGGCGACTGGGTCCTCGAACGGGCGCTAGCGGACAGCCGCAGCTGGCCCGAATTCATCGTCTCGATCAATTTCTCGCCGGCGCAGTTCAAGCGTCCCGATTTCATTTCGACCATCTGCGAGGCCGCGACCCGTCTCGGCGCGCCATTCGACAAAGTTCAGATCGAGGTGACCGAAACGGCGATGTTTGACGATATCGACCGGGCTTCATCGACCCTTACCGAGCTTCAGCGCCTTGGATTCCGCGTCGCGCTCGACGACTTCGGGACCGGCTATTCCAACCTGCTCAGCGTGAAGAACTTCGCGCTCGACTGCATCAAGATCGACAAGAGCTTCGTCGATGGTCTCGGGGTCGAATCCGACGCCGCCGCGATCGTCAATTCGATAACGCAGCTGGCTCGCGGTCTCGGCCTCAACGTTATTGCCGAAGGCGTCGAAACCGACGTTCAGTGCCAGGCACTGCGCGTCATCGGCTGCTCGCACATGCAAGGCTATCTGTTCGGCAAGGGCGTGCCGCTCGCCCAGACCGGCGAATATTATCTGGCGGGACGCGCCGGCGTCCCGACGATTCTGGCTCCTGACGACGCCGTTACCGCGAAGCGGTCGAGGCGCTGATCCGTGGGCGGGGCGCACGCCATCAAATATTATCTGACCGCATCGTTGAGCCGGCGTCTCGGGCTCAATCTGTTCGCATACAGCCTCTTTGGCCTCGTCGCCATTCTGCTCCTTCTCGGCACGGTCATCGACGATCGCTTTTCGCGGCTGGAGACCAAGGAAATCGAGGGGCATGTCGAGCGAAGCAAGGCGATGCTCCAGCTATTCGAGGATACCGCCAAGACGCGCGCGCTCGACTGGGCGGTGTGGGACGAGAGCTTCGAATATCTCCGGTCGCCCAACCGGGCCTATGAAGACGCCAATCTCAATTTGAGTTCGATGCGCAATATCGAAATTTCCGCCATGAGCCTCGTCCGCTTCGACGGCAGCCTCGGCAAGACGATATTTTTCGATCTGCAAAGCGGCGAACCCGACCTCGCCGCGGCATCGCGCTTCGAGCAAAAGGTCTCAAACCCGCGCTTCGCCGCGATCATGCGCAGCGCCGAGGTCAAGACCGGGTTCATGCGCGTCGGGGACCGCGTCCTCGTCGTCGCCGGCGCGCAGGTGCTTCGGAGCGACGAGACGGGCACCCCTCAAGGCTATCTGGTCATGGGCAAGATTCTCAGCGATGCCGACATCGCGGAGGCCTTGCAGCTTCCAGCACATATAGCGCCCTATGGTGCGACGGATGTTCCGACGGTCACGCGCTCGGCAGGCCGCGTCTCGATCGTGGAGCGCATCGGCGGCTTCGGCGGCGAACCTGTAGCGGCCGTCCGCTTCTCGGTTCCGCGGTCGCTGCACCAGGAAGGGCGCAATCTGCTCTGGCTGACCGTTGGCGGCGTGGCTCTCCTCCTGACCGCCATGATCCTCTTGTTGAACTGGCGTCTGCGCGACGTGTTGATCCGCCCCGTGGCTGCGTTCCAGGCCCATGTGTCGCATATTACAGCGAGCGGCGATCTCGAACATTTCGCCGACGCAGGACGCGGCGACGAGCTCGGCGCGCTTTATCGTGAATTCAATCGGATGACCGACGAACTTGAGAGTCTGCGTGCGAAAGTCGAAGCGCAAAGTTTCGCGATCGGCAAGAACGAGAGCGCGACCGATATCATGCACAATGTGCGAAACGCGATCAGCCCGGTCCAGGCGATTTTGGGGAAGCTCGATCAACGGCTTCGATTTCCGGCGGAAGAGAAGGTCGAACGCGCCTTGCAGGAGCTGGCGGAGCCGGCATCGCCCGAGCGCCAGACGAACCTCGTCGCCTTCGTCAAGGCCGCCATGGAAAAGCTCCAGGCCGACCTGACGCAACATCGGAGTGATGTGCGCGAAGCGCTCCGCAGCGTAGGCCATGTCGATGAAGCGATCACGGCAGTCCGAGCCACCGACCGCTCGCTCGTCGAGGCGCCGGCGAGTTGCGATCTTACGCCGGTCATCGGATCATCCTCCGCCATCGCGCGCCACAGCCATGATGCGGACGTGAACGTCGAGTTCACAGCGCACGAGCGGTTTCGGATTGCGATGCCGCGCGTGCTCCTGGCCCAGATTATCGACAATCTGTTGACCAATGCAGTCGAAGCCATCGCGGCAACGGGCCGCGGGCACGGAGAGATTGGGATCGACGCCGTCGGCGATCCGGGCGACCCGGAGAAGTTCGTTCGCGTGACCATAAGGGACGACGGCGATGGCTTCGCACGCGGCAAGGCTGCGCATTTATTCGAACGCGGCCAGTCAGGCCGCAATAAACACCGGGGTGGGATTGGCCTCCATTGGTGCGCGAATACGCTGAATGCCTATGGAGGGTCGATCACTCTCGAGAGCGATGGGCCGGGTTGTGGTTCGCGCGCAGTGGTGCGGCTACCGCTCGCGAGCGTCGAGGCGGCGTCATGCGATGAAGCAATTGGCGCTGATGCGGCTTGAGATCACGCGTTTTCAGTCCGCTTTCCGAGCAGCCATCGCGCTTGCTTCGATCGCCGCGTGCGTCGCCACCGCGCGCGGCGAACCAACGGAAGCTGCGTCCCCTGCGCCGATCGACGTCGAACTGTCCCTGGCCGCGGTTACCGACTACCGCTACCGCGGGATTTCGCTGAGCGACAAAAAGCCTTCGGCGCAGGCAAATCTGACCGCGACACATGATGCAGGCCTCTACGCGGCGCTGTGGGCGGCGACGATCGCCGACAATGGCGGCGCCGACCTCGAAAACCAGATCTCGCTCGGATATTCCGCCGAAAGTGGCGGTCTGGCATTCGACATCATGGCCGCCTATTATCTATATCCGGGCGCTTCGTCGGACAATTATGCAGAGTTTGCCGCGCGCGCTTCACGCGCTGCCGGCCCGGTCGAAGCCGGCGCCACGATATCCTATGCCCCCGCCCAGGCGAACATCGGCCATATTGACAATCTCTACCTAGGGCTCGATGCCAGTCTTGCGCTTGGCACGTCGCCCTTGACCCTTATCGGTAACATTGGTGTCGAAGATGGCGCGTTCGGCAACCGGAAGCTCGACTGGTCGCTCGGCTTGAACGGCGAGGCGGCGGGGTTCTCCATTGGCCTCGCCTATATCGACTCGAGCCGTACTTCGCGCGATCCGCAAGGGAAACCCACGGTGGTGGGATCGATCAGCAAAATCTTCTAGGTCCCACCATGGGAATAATCCACCACGTCCTGCCCGTGTCCGACGCGATTCATCGTCATCTTGACGCCAGACGATGAAGGTCGCGGTCAGAAGATGAGGCTTGCCAGATAGTGTTTCCATTTCGCTGCACGCGGCGAATTCGCCATTTGAGACAAGCGTCGATGCCACGGCTGATGGCAGGTGGAGCTGGCGAGCGACTTTCGCCTCGACGGGAGCGGCGGGCAAGGCCTGGCTTCTTGCCGCGATCGTCGCTTCGAGCTGGAACAACCTCCCCACCGCCCGCCGGCGCGACGAATTATCCCGTTTTTTCTTTGCGACACGCCGCGAGAGGGGCCATCCCCCTCCGCCGTCTTCCGATTGGAAAGCGGTCTGGTCGTTACCGGCCGGGTTCGGCGGTTGTGTTTGGGAGGCGAGATGCCTCGCAGCGCCTCGCCTGTGCTTGGGTGGTGGAGGATATTCCCGCGCGTGCTGAGAGGGGCGGGCGCCCATCGACCTAATCGGGTCCAGCTTCAAACTGCGCCGACGGAGCAAAGGGGCGCGCGGCATCGACGACGAACAGGACGAGTTGCTCGAGATCGCGCTCCCCGGTGCTGATGAGCTGCATGACCATCTCGGGCGCATGGGCGTTCAGCGTCTGGCCCGCCGCGGCGACCTCCATTCCATGCGCCATCCGCTGAGATACCTCGCCCCGCAGAACGTAAATCGCCTCCGCGCCGGGGTGGCTGTGGACAGGCGTCTTCGATCCCGGCGGCCCTCCGGCAAGATTGACGCGGAGCAGATAGATTTTGGCGGCGGGAGCGGCGATTGGACCAATCCGTGCGACCGTCGCGCCGCCATATGAGGGCATGGCTGCGGGCCCGAGCACGAACAGCCAGTGCCGCCCTGCGGCCGATGCTGCAAGCGCATGACGGCCGATGGACGCGGCGATCGTTGTCGCCTCCTCCAGCGAGGAAAAAGTCTGCACCTGCCAGTATAACTCGCCTTCGGGCAGTGAGGTGACCCGGCGTTCAGCGACCGGCTCGATAAAAAATCCGGCATTGCCTTCGGCGGTCGCCTGCTCCTCCCGCATGGTTTGCGCAGCAACATGGGACGGCAAAAGCGAGGCGGTGAGCGCGATCGTCGTCAGCGTGAAGGATATAGATTTCATATCGACCTCCGGACCGGTCGGGGAACAGCGAGCATAGCATAATTTCGGCGGGACGTGCCGGAGGCAGAAGCAGCGCAAGATCAAGCGATCGCCGCCTTCGCTCCGGATTTTCCGGAACTGGCCGACGCCCAAGTGCGGATTTCGAACCGGCCCTGCACGGGCCGATCTGTCGGACTGGCGCCGGGAGGCTCCGCGCCCGAAGACACAGTCATATCGCGGGCGAAGCGGCCGCTCGTCGCCGGTTGTCCCAGCCAATGCTGTCCCGGTCAATGACGCGCGATTGCCTTTCGCGCGCCGGCTTGCAGCGGCGCGGGCCGCGCCGTGCCCTGCGCGTGCTTCAACAGCAGCGCCGTCGTGGCATCGCGATCGACCGCCTCCGAATATAGATAACCCTGGCCGTGATGACAGCCCGCGGCACCCAGCTGGCGCGCCTGATCCTCGGTCTCGATACCCTCGGCGATGACGCGGATATCGAGCTTTCCGGCGATCTGGAGAAGGCCCTCGACGATGGCCATGCTCGCGTCGCCCGGCGCGAGGCGGGCAATGAAGCTTTTGTCGATCTTGATGATATCGACGGGCACCGTCAGCAGGTGCGTCAGCGACGCATATCCGGTTCCGAAGTCGTCCAGCGCGACGCGCAGCCCCTTGGCGCGAAGGGCTTCGACCGCGCGCTGAACCTGGCGGTCGCCTTCGCCCATATAGACTGTCTCGGTCACTTCGAGGATCACATGTTCGAGGGGCACATTCTCGCGTTTGAACGCGTCTGCCAGGAGGCGGTCGAGCATCCCCCCATGCATGTCCGCCGAAGAAACATTGATGCCGACATGCTGGAACGGAATACCCATGTCGAGCCAGGCGCGAACGTCCGCGGCCACGAGCGCCATCATCCGTTCCGTCATCGCCATCGCGACATGGACGTCATTGGTCGCTTCCTGGAAATCGGCGGCCGCGACGACCCGGCTGCCGACGCGCATACGGCACAAGGCTTCGAGACCGACGATTTCGCGCGTATCCAGCCGCACCACGGGTTGGTAATATGCGTCGATCCGATGATCGCGGAGCGCCGCGTCGACATCGCGGATATTGCCGAGACGGCGCGTAATGTTCGTGCCGAGGCCGGGCCAGTAGCGCACGAACCCTCCGCGTCCCGTTTCCTTTGCATGGTAGAGGGCAAAGTCGGCGTTCTGGCGCACGCGCTCCGCGACCCGGTCGCCGGCGGTCAGCGCGGCGCCGCCGATCGTGGCGCGCGGGATGACCACATGGCCCGCGCACTCCGCGGGCTCGGCAAGAGCGGCCAAAATTGACTCGGCCGTATGGTCGAGGTCCGCCAGCCTGTCCGCCGACTGCAACACCGCGGCAAATTCATCGCCGCCAATACGGAAGGTGGGGTTCGGCGCGACCGCCGCGGCGATGCGTTGCCCCGCGACTTTGAGAAGGCAGTCGCCGGCATGATGGCCAAAGGTGTCGTTCACCACTTTCAGATTGTCGAGGTCGATGACGAACAGCGCCCAATCGCCCGGCGTGCCGCAGTCGAGCGCGCCCAGCGCCGCGTTGAAGGCGGCGCGATTCGGCAATTCGCTGAGCGAATCGACGAAGGCGCGCTGCCGATGCACCTGCATCCGGCGTTCGCGGTCGAGGGCGATGGCGCAAAGATGCTCGCATTGGCGGACGATCTCCCGTTCGGCTTCGGTCGGCCCGCGGCATTCGCGATAGTAGAATGCAAACGTCCCGACGGGCTCGCCGGCGGCATCGAGAATCGGGCTCGACCAACAGGCGCGAAGCCCGATCGGCAAGGCCAGATGACGATAGTCAGCCCACCGCGAGTCGGTCGCGATATCGATTACCGTAACTTCCGAACGCAAATAGGCGGCGGTGCCGCAGGACCCGGTGGTGGGACCCATCTTGATGCCTTCGAGCGCCGCCGAATAGTCGGCAGGAAGACTCGGACCGGCGAGAGGGTGGATGATGCCTGCGCTATCGACCGTCAGGACCGAGCATATCGCGCTTGGGACCAGCTTTTCCGCTTCGAGGCACAGCCGCGCGGCCGTGTCGCCCAGCGGATCGCCCTTTGCGATCATTTCAAGAATGATGTTCTGGAGCTTTAACACCATTTCCCCGGACGCGGCGCCGGCTGCCGAGATGTGGTTCGAACCATGGCTACACCTGCCTGAAGAGGGCTTAAGATTTGCGTTCAAACCCTTTCGAAGCGCACATTGTTCCGGTCTCGCGTTGCGCTTCCAGATTGGTATCCGAACGTCGCTCGCGCTCGCGCGGAATATCGCCGAACCTATCGACTTCCCCTGATCCATGCCCGTCGAGTTGCCGATCGGCATGGCTTTTGCCGGGCGCGACGCGTCCGGCGAGCGGGTCCGGGCTTTGAGCATATAGTCCCGCGCGCGGCCCCCGGTTCTTGACCGGCAATGATCTTGCCAATCCCGTTTTCCGCCTCACATTCGGGTTGGTTTGAGGGTGAGGGCGGCGGAACTCGCCGCCGCCCTTTGTTGGTCAGAAGTCCATCGCCGGCACCGGCGCGGCCTTCTCTTCCTTCGGCAGTTCGGCAACAAGTGCCTCGGTGGTGATCAGGAGCGAGGCGACCGAGGCGGCGTCCTGGAGCGCGGTGCGCACGACCTTCGCCGGGTCGATCACGCCCGCCTTCACGAGGTCCTGATATTCGCCAGAGGCGGCATTGAAGCCCCAGCTATAGTCGTCGCTCTCGAGCAGTTTGCCGACGATCCACGCGCCGTCCTCGCCCGCGTTATCGGCGATCTGGCGCGCCGGCGCGCGGAGCGCACGGCGGACGATGTCGATGCCCGACTGCTGGTCGTCGTTCGCGGCCTTCAGGCCCTCGAGCGCCTTCAGCGAGCGGAGAAGGGCGATGCCGCCGCCGGGAAGAATGCCTTCCTCGACCGCCGCGCGCGTCGCGTGGAGCGCGTCGTCGACGCGGTCCTTCTTCTCCTTGACCTCGACCTCGGTGGCGCCGCCGACGCGGATCACCGCAACCCCGCCCGCCAGCTTGGCGAGCCGTTCCTGGAGCTTCTCGCGGTCATAATCGCTCGTCGTGGTCTCGCTCTGCCGGCGGATCTGCGCGACCCGGGCGTCGATGTCCGACCGCGTCCCGGCGCCGTCGACAATGGTCGTGTTATCCTTGTCGATGACGACCTTCTTCGCCTGGCCGAGCATGTTGATCGTGACGCTCTCGAGCTTGATGCCGAGCTCCTCGCTTACGACGTTGCCGCCGGTTAGCACCGCGATGTCCTCGAGCATCGCCTTGCGGCGGTCGCCGAAGCCCGGTGCCTTGACCGCCGCGACCTTGAGGCCGCCGCGCAGCCGGTTGACGACGAGCGTCGCAAGCGCGTCGCCCTCGACGTCTTCGGCGATGATGAGGAGCGGACGGCCCGACTGCACCACAGCTTCGAGGAGCGGGAGCATCGCCTGCAGGTTCGACAGCTTCTTCTCGTGGATGAGGATGTAGGGATCGTCGAGTTCGACTTTCAGCTTCTCGGCATTGGTGACGAAATAGGGGCTCAGATAGCCGCGATCGAACTGCATCCCTTCGACCGTCTCGAGCTCGGTCGCGAGGCTCTTGGCCTCCTCGACGGTGATGACGCCCTCGTTGCCGACCTTTTCCATCGCTTCCGCGAGGATCTTGCCGACCTCTTCGTCGCCGTTCGCCGAGATGGTCGCAACCTGTGCGATCTCGCTGTTCGCCTCGACCTTCCTGGCACGGCTTTTCAGATCGTCGACGACGGTGCTTACCGCGAGGTCGATGCCCCGCTTGACGTCCATCGGGTTCATGCCCGCGGCGACGGCCTTCGAGCCTTCGCGAACGATGGCCTGTGCGAGCACGGTCGCGGTTGTCGTCCCGTCGCCGGCCTGGTCGTTCTGCTTGTTCGCGACCTCGCGCAGCATCTGCGCGCCCATATTCTCGAACTTGTCGGCAAGCTCGATTTCCTTGGCGACGGTGACGCCGTCCTTGGTGATGCGCGGCGCGCCAAAGCTTTTATCGATCACGACGTTGCGGCCCTTGGGACCGAGCGTGACCTTCACTGCATTCGCAAGCGTATCCACGCCGCGCAGCATGCGATCACGCGCGTCGGACGCAAATTTCACTTCCTTGGCAGCCATTTCTTTCTCCTTCTCGATGTCCTTTCAGTTGCTGGATGATACGGCGTCAGGCCGCCTGTTTGAGCGCCGCTGCCGGCTCGATCACGCCGAGAATGTCGCTCTCCTTCATGATGAGCAGTTCCTCGCCGTCGATGCGGACTTCGCTGCCCGACCATTTGCCGAACAGGATGCGGTCGCCCGCCCTGACGTCGAGCGCGGTCACCGTGCCGTCCTCGGCGCGCGCGCCCGGGCCGACGGCGACGACTTCGCCCTCCTGCGGCTTTTCCTTCGCGGTGTCGGGGATGATGATGCCGCCCGAGGTCTTTTCCTCGGCTTCGATGCGGCGGACGACCACACGGTCGTGCAAGGGACGGAAATGCATGCATAACCTCCATGTTGCATAACGATGATACAGACCGCGCGCCTGTCCGGAACGCGCGGCGCCGAAGAGCTAGGAAAGCGCTTTTTTCGCTTCAAGAGGTTCGTTCGGAATTTTTTCGCCCCTCGAGCGGCAGGCGCAAAAGGCCTCTTTTCAGATGCCTGACGCCTCTTGACGCGACTCGCTTCCTTCCCAAAATCTGTATCTGCGGCGCATCGCCGCACGACGAGAAAGGAATGGCGACAAAGGAAGGAGGCACGATCATGTCCGAGCCATTTTCCCGTTTTCTTCATCCGTTCGACGTAGCGCGCCACCCGAGCCTCGAGCCCGAGGTCAAGCGCGCACTGCTCGCGTCCTGGGCATCGGACCGTTCGGCGGTCCGCGACAAGCCCGCGCTTCGAAAGCCGCCCGGCGTCTCGCGCGCTGTGCCCGTCGACGACATACTCGCGGCGCTGCGGTCGCTCGACGGCGGCGAGGCGCGCGCGTCATGACCGACCGGGCGCTGGTCGCGCAGATGGACGGCTATCGGCTGACGACCGCCGAGATCCATTATTACCGGCCCGATTATCCGTCGTTGCTCCAGCTCTTCGTCTGGCAGGACTATGATCTTCCGCCCGACTTTCCGGTGCTGTTCGACTTTCTGGGATTGTGGCGCCGCCGGATCGAAGCGCCGCTCCACTCGGTACGGATCGCGCATGGCGCGCTGATCGGACCCGCCGCGTGGCGCGGAGCCGACCTTGTCCGATCGGTCGACTGAAGGGCGTCGGGATTGCGCGCGCGAGCCCGCAGTGGAATTGGCGAACGGGGCCGCCCACCGCCTTCGCGGCGCGCCGATGGTTGATCCATTTTAACAAGTCCGGCGGGATAGCCGGCGGGCGCCGCGCGTTTTCGTTGATGCACTCAACTGAAAGGAAGCGCACATGTCTCCCACCGATATCGCCACCGACGAAACCGACCGCCTGATCGCGTCGAACAAGGTCGAGGGCACCGCCGTCTATAACCGCGAGGGCGAAAAGCTCGGCTCCGTGTACAATTTCATGGTCGATAAGCGCGCCGGCCAGGTCGAATATGCCGTGCTCCAGTTCGGGGGCTTGTTCGGGATCGGAAGCGACTATTATCCGCTCCCCTGGGACGTGCTCACATATGACACGCGGCAGGGCGGCTATGTCGTGGCGCTCGACAAGGCCATGCTCGAGAAGGCGCCGCGCTACTCGGGCGACGCGCAGCCGGCATTCGACCGCAATTATGGCCGCGACGTATATGGCTATTACGGCGTCGACTATCCCTTTTGAACGTCCGGCCCGCCCGTCCCCCCCGCATGGCGGCGGGCGGGCGGGCCACGCGACAGTCGTTCGTGTCGGAGGGGCCGGGAGCGCATGCGCTTGATGGAGCGGGAGCAGCCGCATCTCCGGTCGCTGTCGCTTCGCCGCGGCGGCGAACCGGCATCCTGTGCCGGCGGGCTGCGGCAAAGCGAGAGGCTTGGCGCGCCGACCTGAAGCGGGCGCGCGATCGGTGACGGGTTTGGGCTTGCGTTGCTCGCCGGCCCCCCCTTATCCTGTGCGCGCGCCCTCGAAGGATGTTGACGTCGCCTATGCTGAATTGCCGAGCCGTCCAGTCGCCGCTGCGGATCCTGCGCGAGAAACTCACCGCCGACCCGTCGCGGGTCGTGCTGCGTCCCTTTCACCTCGCGTGGCAGGAAAATGTGTCGGAGACGACCCGCGCCGAACTTCTCGTCCGCGACATTCTGGGGCTCGACGAGGACGATGCCGAACTCGAACTCAATGGCATCTGGAAGGATTTTGCCGAACGGCACTGGCAGATCGGAAGAATATTCGACGAGCGCTTCCGTGACATTGCCGAGGATATGCGCCTCGATGAGGGCGCCGTATCGCCCGTCAAGCGAAGGCTGATCGGCGCCTATTTCTGCCACGAATATAGCTATGCCGCAGCCGCGCTCATGAACCCGAGCATCGTGCCGCATCCCGATCAGACGGGCATCGGGTCGGGCCAGCAACGCTTCATCATGTCGATGCGCGCGGTCGGGGAAGGGCACATCAGTTCGGTTGCGTTTCGCGAGGGGATTGTCGGCCCCGACGGCGATTTCACGCTCTGGCCCCAGTCCGGCCCCGCGATGGCCGCCGTGCCCGACGACCGACACCATCTCGAACCCGAGGATGCGACGCTCGTCCATCGCCAGCCCGACAGCGCCATCTCGAACAGCGTGCTGTTTCCGGTTACCGAAGCCCAACGGAACGGGCTGGAGGATTTGCGTCTCGTCCACTTCACGCACGACGATGGTTCGCAGGAGTATCTCGGAACCTACACGGCCTATTCGGGGCATGCGATCCGCTCCGAGCTGCTGCGGACCACCGACTTCGCGAGCTTCAGCCTCGAGCCGCTGGCGGGGCGCGCTGCCCGCAACAAGGGAATGGCGCTCTTCCCGCGCAAGGTCGGCGGCCGCTATCTCGTCGTCGGACGGCAGGACGGCAAGAATGTCACCTTGCTGTCGTCGCCCGACCTTACCCGGTGGGACGATGAGGGCATTGCGTTGCTGAGCCCGCAATTTCCCTGGGAATTTGTCCAGATGGGCAATTGCGGAAGCCCGATCGAATGCGATGAAGGATGGATCCTGCTCACGCACGGTGTGGGCGCGATGCGAAAATACAGCCTGGGCGCGGCGCTGCTCGATCGCGACGATCCCTCGCGCGTCCTTGCGCGGACCGCATGCCCCATCCTGTCGGCGGCCGAAAGCGATCGCGAAGGCTATGTGCCCAATGTCGTATATACCTGCGGGGCTCTCATGGTGGGGAGCGAGATCTTCATTCCCTATGGCATCTCGGACAGCGCCATCGGCTTCGCCACCACGACCGTCGCCGACTTGCTCGACCTGATGGTCTGATCCGCCGATCGCCTTCGGGGTGCCAAGGCGATTGGCGGCCCTGGGCGCCGAACGACGCCGCGCGCTCCCATCGCGCGTTCAGCCGCTTCGCGATCGTCCCTCGTCGCGCTTGCGGTGGATCTGCCGATAGCGCTGGCGCACCTGCATCTCGCGGACCAGGTTCGAGGGGAATTCGGTCAGCGCCTTCAGCCCGGTGACGGTCGAGAAATTATGGATCGAACCGCGCGTCTCCTTGACGACCTGGCGGAGCATTTCCTGTCGGCCGATCTCGCCCGCCTCTTCGACATGGCCGAGGCGGTGAAGCGCGTAGAGGCCGAGAACCGCCGAGAGCAGGAAATAGAAATCCCAGTTGCTGAGCGCGAGCGACAGGTAGGTAAAAACACCCTCGGGATCGGTCCATCGACCGACCAGCTCGAGGCGCCGGACCGCGAAGAAGTCGGCGAGCAGCCCTCCCGCGATGGGTGCCGAGCCCGCAGCGAGCGCGGTGACGACCGCGCTGGCGGCGAGATAGGACGCGGCTTCGCCGCGCGGCGACAGCTTGAGCGCGATATTCGCGGTCGCGAGCGTGACACCCGCTACGGCGGCCCCCATGAAGAGATGAAGCGCGCCGAGCCAGGCGAGCCGCATCGCCGGATCGGCGATCTGCGAGCCGCCCGCCATGCCCGCGATACAGACGATGTAGAGGGGGGCGGCCACGAGCAGCACCGACTTGTTCGCGTAGCGATCGGCAAGCGTTCCCCAGTTTCGAAGCGCGACCGCGTTGGCGATCTGACTGGCGATCGAGAGGCCCATGACGACCGTCATGTCGTAACCGAGCTGGCGCACGAGATAGACGGTGAAGAAGGGCGTCGCGAAGTTGATCGCGAACTGCCAGGTGCCAAGGAACAGGATGAGCCGGCGGAAATTGAGATCGCCGAGCGGACGTCGCAGCTGGGCGAGAAGATGGGTCGCGCGCCGGTCGACGTCGGGCATGCGCGGCTCGGGCATACGCGCGACGATCCACGCGCTGTACAGCCCCGCGGCACATCCCGCGGCATAGAGGCCGGCGAAAGCGAGATCGCGCGCCTGGCTCCTTTCGGGCGTCCATTCGAGCGCGAGCGCGGCGCCGAGGCCGGCGAGCAGGCTCGTGATCGTGGCATAGAAGGTGCGGCGGGCGAAGATGCGACCCATGCGATCCTCTGGCGCGAGGTCGCGCATCCAGCTGTTCCATGCGCAGCCCCCCACGGCTCCGAGCGCGCACAGGACGAGCGTCGCGGTGACAAGCCCGGGCAGCGCAAGCGATCCGGCAAATGGCGCCAGAGCCATGACACCCAGCATCAAGCGGCCGAAGACGCTCGACAGCACGGCGATACGCTTTCGCTGCCGCAGCCGCTCGATCAGCGCAATCGCGGGCAGCTGAGCCAGCTGCGTCAGGAAAGGCAGCGCCGCGAGCAGCCCGATGGTGGAATTGTTGGCGCCCAGATGGATGGCGAAGGCGGTGAGGACCACGCCGGTCGTGAGCGCTGCCGTGGTATTGGAGAAGAGGGCCTCGATCACGAGCCGCTGAAGGCCGCGCTCGCGCTCGGCGTCGGATATGTCGGCTTGCGGTGCCAGCATGGGTTACGCGCGGATCATCGCTGCAATATCTCGAGGACCGCGCCGCGCCCGGAGGCCGCGGGATAGTCTTTGACGAAACCGGCAAGGACCGACAGCGCGGCGAGCGCCGCATGATCGCGCAGCGCGTCGTCATCGAGCGGCCCGAGATGAAATTCGCGGCATTCGGCGCGCTCGCCCGAGCTCGCTGCGACAAATAGAAGGCCGGGTTCCTCATGCTCGGCAACGGCGGAGGGATGGCCTGCGACGGCAAGTCCGGCGTCCGCCGCCGAACGCAGACGCGCGCCTTCGGCCATTGCCAGCGCGACGGGACGCGACACGGGGCCGCACTGGTCGATCAGCGCTTGCGGAACGCCCAGCAATTCGCGCTGGGCCGCTTCGGTGGCGACGACTAGCCCGCGCGCGAACCAGCGCGCCCGCGTATCGACGCTCGAAAGCAGGGCGGCGACCAGGCCGCCGGTGCGATTTTCGGCGGTTGCGATACGAAGACCGCGCGCGGCGGCGCCGGCGAGGACGATCGCGGCGGCCGCTTCGAGCGTTTCGTGAGTCTCGTCAAGCATCGGGCGTCTCCCTGCCAAGCGCGCTCGAGAACGACGCCCGGCCTGGAGACCGGTTCCTCCGGCGGCCCGTTCGGGAGGGAGAAAAGGCGTTTTTCTCAACCCAGGTTAGGAAAAAGGCGGCGCGGGCGCCGAATGCCGATCATTCGGCTGCAAAGGGCGGCGGGGGGAGGGAGCCAAAGCGCTTCCAGCCCGTTTCATTGCTTTGAAATGCCCATTGCGAGCGGACGCGCGCTGCCGTGCGCGATAGGCTCGCTCGCGCGGGAAGAGGTTGGACATGACGGTGAATGTGATCGCTCCGCGGAGCGGCCGGGCTTTCGAAATCAAGGCCGGAGAAATCTTGCGGGTGATCGACCCCGAGGGCGGGCAGGTAAGCGATATGCTTGCTTTCATGGCGGCCGACCGGCGCGAGGCTTTGTCCAATGGCCGCACCTTCGATTATGAGGAGACGATCCGGCTGACCAGGGGCAATCGCCTGTGGTCGAACCGGTCGAACCCGATGTTGGAGATCGTCGAGGACAGCGCGGGCTCGCATGATTTTCTGCTGACGCCCTGCAGCGAGGCGACATTTCGTCATTTCTACCCCGGCAAACCCGTCCATCGCGGCTGCTTCGGCAATCTCGCCGAGGCCCTCGCGCCGTACGGCGTCGGCGAAGACGCCATTCCCGTCGCATTCAATATCTTCATGAACGTGCCGATCGACGGCGACGGCGGGATAAGGGTTCTGGCGCCGACCACCCGCGCCGGTGACTTCATCGCCATGCGGGCGCTCGCCGATCTCGTGGTCGGCCTGACCGCCTGCTCGGCCTATGATAGCTGCGGCGGCAGCTTCAAGCCCATTCAGTACGAGGTCGTAGCCGCCCGGCGATAGCCGTCGGCTCGCGCTCAACCCCTCGCCCTCTTCACAGGGCGCGCATCAGTCCCGGAACCAGCGCCGGAAGTTCGCGCGCGAGGAAGCCGATCGGTCCCATGGTTTCCGAAAGGCGGCGACCCGCCTCGCCGTGCAGCCAGGTTCCCCAGGCCGCCGCCTCCAGCGCCTGGAGGCCCTGCGCGCCGAATGCACCGATCAGCCCGGCGAGCACATCGCCCGGTCCGCCCGTCGCCAGACCGATACCGCCCCCGGCATAGGCAAGGCAGGTTCGACCCGCCATGATGTGGCTTGTCGCGCCCTTGACCATCACGGCGCCGCCAAAATCTTCGGTCGCATGGGCGAGCGCCGCGATCGGATCGGCCTCGACGACGGACCTTTCGAGCGCGAGCATCGCCGCAAGCTCGCCTTGATGCGGCGTGTAGACGGTCCGGGCACCGCGCTCTGCAAGGGCGCCGGCATGATTGGCTGCGGCGCGCAGCGCTGCCGCGTCGAGGACCAGAAATTGCTCCTCCGCAAGAAACGGAAGCAGCCCCGCGAGGAGCGCGTCGGCGGCCGCTTCGTCGGTCATGGCGGGGCCCAGGACCACGGCGTGATGCGGCGATAGTTCGGCGCGCAATGCATCCGACGCGTCAGCCGCGATCTCGCCGGCCCTGGTCTCGGCCAGTTCGACCACCGCGCATTCGGGAAAGGCGAGGCCAAGCGGAAGGGCTGCCGAGGCGATCGTGGCGATGGTGACCTTCCCCGCGCCGGCGCGAAAGGCGGCCTCGGCCGCCAGGCCGACGCCCCCGGGGACGCGGCGCGAGCCGCCGATCACCAGCAATTTTCCGCGTTCGTTCTTGTCGACATCATCGGCGTGGGCGGGGAGCGGGTGCGCCTTGAGCCAGCCGGTATCGAGCGCAACGGCGTCAGCCACGTGCGGCGACCATCGCATCGGGTTCGCGGGTGACCGGGACCTCGTTCTTCATCGGCGCGGTGACGTTGTAACGCGCCAGCATCAGATTGCCGTCACGGCCCGCGTCGGGATCGAAACGATATTCGGTGATCGCGCAATTGGCGACGTCGCCGGCCCTGTCGATCGCCAGAATTTCCTTCTCGCCGAGATTTTCGATGATCGTGCGCAGGCAAAGGACGACGACCTGGTGCGCGACGATCATCACCCGGCGCCCGCCATAGTGAAGCGAGACCGTATCGAGCAGCGAGCGGAGCCGGAGAATGACGTCGCACCAGCTCTCGCCGCCGGGCGGGCGGTGATAGAATTTTCCGAGGAGACCGCGAAATTCGGCCTGCTCGGGATAGGCGGCCTCGATCCCGAAACGCGTGAGGCCGTCGAGAATGCCGAATTCCTTCTCGCGAAGCCGTTCGTCGATGCAGATGCGCTCATCCGGCGCGCAGCCGCCGGCGTCGCGGAAAATCTCGGCGGTCTGGACGGCGCGGATATAGGGCGACGCGAGCATCACCTCGGGACGCCCGTCTTCCTGTCCGGCGGCAAACCATTCGCCGAGCGCGCGAGATTGCTTCTTGCCGAGGTCGGACAAGGGGACATCGACGTCGCGGTGATCGAGCGCGATACGATGCGCGCGCGCCGCTTGGGCGGCGTCGCGCGCGACATTGCCGGCGCTTTCGCCGTGACGCACCACCCAGAGGACCGAGGGCCAGCGCGGCGTCATGGGGGCGGGGGAAAAATCGGAGCCAGTCATGTGGAAGAAACGCCGCACGCAGGCACCGGTTGCGCGGACCTGCGCAGCGCTGCCCTTCGAGCCTGCCGATCTTTTGCGTGGACGCGCGCGGCGGGCGCGCGACCGGAACTTCGGCCCCGCCGGTCGGTTGGTCATAAGGCGACGGTGCGGCGCCCACCCGTCGTCCAAGGGGCCGCGGCGCCATTGTCGGGCCGCCGCGCGGCGCCCAAAGGAGGCTGCGATGGCCGATCTGAAGAAGCGCAGGGATGCCATGGTCGATATGCAGCTGGTCGCCCGCGGCGTGCGCGACCCGCATGTCCTGGCCGCGATGCGCGAAGTCCCGCGCGAAGCGTTTGTGCCCGCGGCGCTCGCCGAATTCGCCTATGAGGACACGCCGCTTCCGATCGAGGCGGGGCAGACAATCTCGCAGCCCTATGTCGTCGCGCTGATGCTCGAAGCCGCGGAAATCCAGGTCGACGATCGCATCCTCGAGATCGGCGTCGGCTCGGGATATGCCGCCTCCGTGATGAGCCGCATCGGCCGGCGGGTTCACGCTATCGACCGGCAGGCCGAGCTCGCCGCGCTCGCGCGCGCGCGCATCGAACGCCTCGGCTACGACAATGTGGTCATTCGCACCGGCGACGGCACGGGCGGCTGGCCCGAAAACGCGCCCTTCGACGTCATCCTCGTCGCGGCAGGGGGCCCGGCGGTGCCGCGGCCGCTGCGCGAGCAGCTGGCGGTCGATGGGCGTCTCATCGTGCCGGTCGGCGGTGCCGACGAGCAGCGGCTCACGCGCGTGACCCGCACCGGCGACGATGAATTTTTCGAGGAGGATCTCGGCGCGGTCCGGTTCGTTCCGCTCATCGGCGCGCATGGCTGGCGCGGGGACGCAGCGCCGCCCGAGCCCGACGCGGCGCGTGCCTTGCACCGGCTCCGGGAGGCGGCGGAACCGCTTCCCGCCATCGACGATACGGCGTTCGCCGGGCTTATCGACCGCTTTGCCGACGCACGGGTGATCCTGCTGGGCGAGGCCAGTCATGGCACGTCCGAATTCTATCGCGCGCGCGCCGCGATCACCCGGCGTCTGATCGAACATCATGGCTTCACGATCGTTGCCGTTGAGGCCGACTGGCCCGATGCCGCCTCGGTCGACCGCCATGTTCGCCTGCGCGAGGCGCTCGCGCCGGCGGTCGGCCCGCCCTTCCAGCGCTTTCCGACCTGGATGTGGAGAAATGAGGATGTGGCCGGCTTCTTGACCTGGCTGCGGCGCTGGAACGAAAGGCGCGAGCCCTCGCGGCGCGCCGGATTTTACGGGCTCGACCTCTATAACATGTCCGGCTCGATCGACGCCGTGCTGACCTATCTCGATCGCGAGGATCCCGAGGCCGCGGCGGTCGCGCGCGAGCGTTATGCCTGCCTCGCGCCCTTCGGCAGCGATCCCGCAAGCTATGGCCGGATGGCGATCACCGAGGGCTTTGCCCGGTGCGAGGAGGCGGTGGTCGCCCAGCTGCGCGATCTCTTCCGCCGCGACCGCGACCTTGCAGCGAAAGACGGCGACGATTTTCTCGACGCCACGCAGAATGCGCGGCTCGTCGCGAACGCCGAAGCCTATTATCGCGCGATGTTCTACGGCGCGGCCGAGAGCTGGAATTTGCGCGATCGGCACATGTTCGACACGCTCCAATCGCTGCTTGGCGCAAGGGGAGAGGGAGCGAAAGCCGTTGTCTGGGCACACAATAGCCACATCGGGGATGCGCGCGCCACGGACATGGGGCGAACCCGCGGCGAGCTCAACATCGGACAGCTTTGCCGCGAGCATCATCGCGGCGCGGCACGCCTTGTCGGTTTCGGCACGCACGGGGGCACCGGCGCCGCCGCCACCGACTGGGGCGGCGAGATGGAGGTGAAGCGGGTCAATCCCTCGCGGCCCGACAGCTATGAGCGCCTATGTCATGACGTCGGGCTCGAACGGTTCCTGCTCGATCTGCGCGCGGGCGTGCATCCCGACGCGCGCGCCGACCTGCTCGAGCCGCGGCTCGAGCGCTTCATCGGCGTCATCTATCGTCCCGATACCGAGCGCTGGAGCCATTATTCGAGCGCCGTGCTGCCCGAGCAGTTCGATGCCTGGATCTGGTTCGACCGGACGAGCGCGGTGTCGCCGCTGCCCGCCCGCGCGACCGGAGCAGGAAGCGACACGTTCCCATTCGGTCTCTGATCGCGGGATTTCGCGCCGCGGTCCGATGACGGCTCCCGCCGACACCGAGCTGCGGGGCCGGCTTGCGGGATCGATTGCCGATGGCGATCGTTTCCGGGAGAAGGCTGACTATCGGAGCGGAGCATGACGGACTGGATCATCGACCTCGTCGACACGATGGGATATATGGGCATCATCTTTTTGATGTTCCTCGAGAATCTCTTTCCGCCGATCCCGTCCGAGGTCATCATGCCGCTCGCCGGCTTCGGGGCCGCCGATGGCAAATATGGCCTCGTCTTCGTTATCATCGCGGGCCTCGCCGGAACCCTCGCGGGCGCGCTTTTCTGGTACGCCCTCGCCCGGCGCATCGGCGACGAAAGATTGCGCCGGTGGGCCGACCGCCACGGACGCTGGATCACCTTGAGCGGCGCGGATATCCGGAAAATGGAAAACTGGTTCTGCCGGCATGGCAATTGGGCTGTCCCGCTTGCGCACCTCGTCCCGGGGCTTCGGACCTTGATCTCGATCCCGGCCGGCGTGTTCGCGATGCCGCCGGTGCGGTTCGTCCTGCTGAGCGCCGTCGGTGCCGGGGTCTGGACGAGCGCACTCGCGGTCGCGGGCTATCTGCTCGGCGAAGGCTTCGAAGGCGTCGAAAAATATCTCGGTCCGATCAGCACGGCGATCATGGCCGCGCTTCTGCTTTATTATCTCTGGCGGGTGATCCGTTTCAGGCCCGGCGAGGGAGCCTAGATCAGTTCCGGTCAGCCGTCGGCCCGACCGGCGAGGCGAGCGGGCGGGGACCCGTGACGCGCCACACCGTGTTCGACAGATCGTCGGCAATCCAGAGCGCGCCGCGCGCCGCGTCGAACGTGACGCCGACCGGACGGCCGCGCGCGCGGCCGTCCTCGATGAAGCCGGTCACGAAATCGCGCGGCTTGCCCGCCGGCCTCCCGTTCGCAAACGGCACGAAGCTCACCTTGTAACCGGCGAGATTCTGGCGGTTCCAGCTGCCATGCTCGCCGATGAAGGCGCCCTCGGCGAAGCCGGCAAAGCCGTTGCCGTCGGCGAAACTCAGCCCGAGCGGCGCGACATGCGAGCCCAGCCCGTAATCGGGGGCGACCGCGCTCTTTACGAGCTCGGGCCTTTGCGGGTGGACGCGCGGGTCGGGATTCTGTCCCCAATAGCTGTAGGGCCAGCCGTAGAAGGCGCCTTCGCGCACCGACGTCAGATAGTCGGGAACGAGCTCGGCGCCGAGTTCGTCGCGTTCATTGACCACGGCCCAGAGCATGTTCGAGCCGGGTTCGAACGCGAGCGCGGTCGGATTGCGGATTCCCGAGACATAGATGCGGCTCGATTTTGTCGAGGGGTCGACCTCCCAGATCACCGCGCGATCCTCTTCGAGGCTGAGGCCGCGTTCGCCGACATTGCTGTTCGAGCCGATCCCGACATAAAGCTTGCTGCCGTCGGGGCTCGCGGCGAGCGCCTTGGTCCAGTGGTGATTGATCTTCGAGGGAAGCTTTGTAATCTCTTCGCCGGGCGCCGTGATACGTGTCTGGCCGTCGCTATAGGGGAAGCGCAGCAGCGCGCCCTGGTTCGCGACATAGAGGCTCCCGTTCACGAGCGCGAGACCATAGGGCGCGTCGAGATCCTCGATGAAGGTCGTGCGCAGTTCGGGCTTGCCGTCGCCGTTGGCATCTCGGAGCAGCGTGATGCGGTCGCCGCCCTGGACGCTGCTCTTGCCCAGGCTCTTGATGTAGCCGGCGATGACATCCTTGGGCCGCAGTTTCGGGGCATGGCCGCCCGAGCCTTCGGCGACCAGGACGTCGCCATTGGGGAGAAGGAGGATCTGGCGCGGGATCTTGAGGTCGGTCGCGACCGGCGTGATCGTGAAGCCTTTCGGTACGGTGGGAAGTTCGCCGTTCCAGCCCTGCGGCCTGGCGATCTTCATCGGCGGGACGAGCGTCTCGTCGATCGCGGGGAGCGCGGGGCTCGCGCCCGTCTGGTCGAGGCTTTCGTCGCCGCCGCCGCAGGCCGCGAGGCTACTCGCCGCGAGCAGGTGCACGAGGAGGGCGCGCGCGGTCATCGGGCGATCCTCTCGCCGCCATAGGCGATCCAGCCGGCGGCAAGCGCGGTGAGGGCCGACACGACCGAGAGCGCGAGCCCCAGGCTGCCGACCGAGCTCCATGCATCCTGGCTATGCTTGAAGGCGTTGACGAGCCCGGCAACCCACATGACGAGAAGGAGGAGGAAATAGGCGGGCGCGCGTCGGCTCTCCGGGGCGCGGCGGCGGCGGAACAGGCTTGCCGCCGACCAGAGCAGGACGGGCGCGCCGAAGAGGAGAGCCCCGACGATCAGCCAGGCCGAAAAGTTGCTCCACTGCATCTCGGCGCTCTTCAGATAGGCGATATCGGACAGAAGCGCGCAGGCGAAGAGCGCGATGGGAAAGGCGAGCAACAGGGCGTGAAGCGGGTGCAGGGGGCTTCTGCCGGTTCGATCGACTGTCGTTGCCAAGCTCATTCTCCGCCGGTTGCCGCTCCTCTCGAAGAATGCACCGCTTGGCGATTGGTTTCGTGAGGATGCACGGGAACCCGCGCGGCGGCGCGACGTTCGTCCGGTGAGAAAGGCGCATGATGGACCGAGGCTGGATTCCCTATTGCGGCGCGGCGCCGCTTCCCGCCGACTGGCTCGCGCGCTGGAACGGCGATCCCTTGCTTATCCTCGCGTTCGCAGCGACCGCCTCGCTGGCTCTGCGGCGCGGCGTCGATCGGCCGTTCTGGGCTGGCATGGCGGTGCTCGTCCTTCTTTTCGTGTCGCCGCTCTGTGCCCTGTCGTCGGCGCTCTTCTCTGTGCGCGTGGTCCATCATGTGCTGCTGACCGCCGTGGCGGCGCCATGGCTGCTGTGGGGCATGCCGCGCCTCGCGATACGCGGCAGCGCGCCGCTCTGGGCGGCGGCGCATATCCTTCTGTTCTGGATATGGCACGCGCCCGCGCCTTATGCGGCCGCGCTGTCGAGCGACCTCATCTTCTGGACGATGCAGCTGTCGCTGCTCGCCAGCGCGCTCGCCTTCTGGGGCGCGCTGCGGCGCGCGGCCGCGCCAACCGCAATCCTGCTGCTGCTCGCGATGATGGTCCAGATGGGGCTGCTCGGCGCGCTGATCACCTTCGCGGGCGCGCCGCTTTATCCGCCGCATGCCGTTTCGACATTTGCCTGGAACCTGACGCCGCTCGAAGACCAGCAGCTCGCGGGCCTCATCATGTGGGCACCCGCGGCCGCCTTCTACCTCGCCGCGGCGCTCTGGCGCGGTTGGCACATGCTGGCGCCGCCCGCCACGGCAATCCGATGATCGAGGCGCTGCAGGCGTGGGCGGCGCGCTACGCCGACGACCGGCGCTATTCGCCGGTCGGACAGATCTTCCACTGGGTGATGGCCGCGCTCATTCTCTTTCAGCTCGGATGGGGGTGGCGAATGAGCCGGATCCCCGCCGGCGGCGACAAGCTCGAAGCCTTCCGCATTCACGCCGAGATCGGGCTGCTGATGCTCGTGCTCGCCGCGATGCGGATGCTCTGGCGACTGGTGATCCCCGGCCCGATCAACGACGCCGATCGGCTTGGCTGGCAGACGATGGCGGCTTATGTCACGCATGTCCTTTTCTACCTCTGCTTTTTCGGCCTGCCCCTGAGCGGCTGGGCGATGTGGTCGGCGGTCGAGGGCGAGCCGCTCCGCATCGCCGGAATCATTCCCTTTCCCTATATGCCCTTCGAGACGCTCGCGCCGGCGCTCCAGTGGTGGATTCTCGACTGGGCCGAGGGCATCCACGCGCTGCTCGTCATTCTTCTCGTTGCGATGATCCCGGTCCATGTGGGCGCGGCGCTGAAGCATCATTTCTGGGATCGCCACGATGTGCTGCGCGGGATGCTGCCCGATCTCGAGCGCGAGCCGGGGGAAGACCCGCCGCATAAGCCGAAACCGCGCGCGCCTCGGAAGGCGAAAGCCGGCGGCTGATCGCGCGCATCTCGCCGAGCGGATCATTGTTCCGCCGGCCCGTTCGCCACGCGGCGAGCTGGCGTTCGAGATACGCGGCCGGCTGCCCCGCGAGCGGCGGATTTGCCGCGTCGCCTTCGCCGTCGGCGCCGTGACAGGTAGCGCAGGAGGCCAGACCGCGCGCGGCGTCCCCCCTGAGATAGAGCCGCTCGCCTTGCGCATCCGTCCTGGCGGCAATCTTCGCGGGCGTGGGAAGGCCGGCATAATAGGCCGAGACCTTGGCGCGATCGGCGTCGGAGAGGCTGAGCGCGATCGTGCGCATCAGGCGATGCTCGCGCCTGCCATTGGCATAGTCGGCGAGCTGCCGGTGAAGATAGCCGGGGTCGAGGCCGGCGAGACGCGGGCTCTCCGCGCCGTCGCCTTCGCCGTCGAGGCCATGACAGGTGAAACAGGCCGCCGCCGCGCCCGCGTCGCCGCCGCTGAACGCGAGCGTCTCGCCGGTGGCCCGAAAGCGGTCGACATGGGGGGGCGCGTCGCATCCCGCGATGGGAAGGAGGAGGAGAAGGGCAGCGGCGCGCACGGAGCGGGAACCAATGCGGGCGCCGGGTGGTTCCCGAAGCGTGGCGCACGAGGTTCGAGGATGATCGGGAAAAGGGGAGTCGCGGGATCGATGTTGCTCTTGCTGGCCGCCTGCGACCCGGCCCCTCTCGCGCCTCCGCGAGCCGATGCCGCCGCGATCGCGCGCGGCAAGGCGGCCGCCGCGCGGCACGGGTGCGGCGCCTGCCACGATCTGCCCGGCATCGGCTGGCCGAAAGGGACCATGGGTCCGCCGCTGCACGGTTTCGGCCGTCGCGGCCTGATCGCAGGCCGGCTGCCGAACGACCTTCCCCGTCTCGCCGCTTTCGTGCGCGACGCCCCATCGGCGGTGCCGGGAAGCGCAATGCCCGCGGTGCCGATGACGCGGCGCGAGGCGCGCGATATCGCGTCCTGGCTCCAGAGCCTGCGTGACTAGCGCGGGTACCGGCTGGCCGCCCGCGGTCTTCGACGCGGCGGGCCCCTATTCGGAGCCGGTGACGACGCTCGCCTGGGTCCTGCTGCTCGGCGCTGGCGGGGTGCTTGCGATCGTCCTCGCGGCCCTGTGGGCGGCGCTCTACGGTTCGGCGGCGCTCAAGGCGCGGCTCGGCGGCGAGCGGTCGATCTGGATCCTCGGCTTCGGTTTTCCCGTGATCGTCCTGACGGGCCTTCTCGTCTGGGGGCTGATCCTCACCGGTTCGCTTTCGGCGGCGCGCGTCGACGGCTCGGAAATGCGCGTGAAAATCATCGGCGAAATGTGGTGGTGGCGCGTCCACTACCAGGACGCGGCGGGCCGCGAGACGATGCGCGACGCGAACGAGCTTCACATCCCGGTCGGCACGCCGGTGCTTCTCGAACTCGAGGCCGCCGATGTCATCCACAGTTTCTGGGTGCCGCGCCTCGGCGGCAAGATGGACATGATCCCGGGGCGCACCAATCGCCTGCTCATCCAGGCCGACAAGCCCGGGATATACAAGGGGCAATGCGCCGAATATTGCGGCGGGCCGCACGCCTTGATGGGGTTCGTCGTCGTCGCGCACGCGGCCGACGACTTCGCGCGCTGGAAGGCGTCGCGCTTGCCGGCAAGCGGCGCCGGAGGGCGGGGGTTGGACATCTTCCTTTCGAGCGGCTGCGCCGCCTGTCACACGATCCGCGGAACCCCCGCGAACGGTCTCGCCGGCCCGGACCTCACGCATGTCGGCGCGCGCCAGACGCTCGGCGCGGGCATCCTCCCGAACAATCCCGGAACGATGGCGGGCTGGATCGCCGATGCGCAGGCGATCAAGCCCGGCAATCGCATGCCCGCCTATCATCAGTTCGGCGGCGACGAGCTTCGCGCCGTCAGCGATTATCTGGTGACGCTGAAATGAGATCCGAGACCGGGTTCGATCCCGCGCTCTACGATCGCTTTCCGACCAGGGGCCGCCGCCCGGAGGGCGAGGAAGAGGAACTGCGGCGGATCTGGTGCAAACCCAGGGGCTGGGAATATCTGACCGTCGTCAACAATAATTATGTCGGCATCTATTATCTCGGCACCGCCTTCCTCTTCTTTCTGATGGCGGGGCTGCTCGCGCTCCTGATGCGCGCGCAGCTCGCGGCGCCGATGCTCGAAATCCTCCCGCAGGGGACTTACAATCAGGTCTTCACCATGCACGGCACGGTGATGATGTTCCTCTTCGCGGTGCCCGCGGTCGAGGCGGCGGGGGTGCTGCTCCTGCCGCAGATGCTCGCGGCGCGCGACCTGCCGTTCCCGCGCCTCTCGGCCTATGCCTTCTGGGCCTATGCGGTGGGCGGCCTGTGCTTCTTCGCCTCGATCTTCGTCGGGCTCGCCCCCGACGGCGGCTGGTTCATGTATCCGCCGCTGACCTCGAAGGCCTTCTCGCCTGGGATCAACACCGATTTCTGGCTGCTCGGCATCGGATTCATCGAGATCAGCGCGATCGCGGGCGCGATCGAGATCATCGTCGGCGTCCTGCGCACGCGCGCGCCGGGGATGAGCCTCGACAAGATGCCGATCTTCGCCTGGGCGATGCTCGTCTTCGCGGTGATGATCGTCATCGCTTTCCCGAGCATCATTCTGGGCACGTTGCTGCTCGAGATCGAGCGGGCGTTCAACTGGCCCTTCTTCGATGCGACGCGCGGGGGCGATCCGATGCTCTGGCAGCATCTCTTCTGGTTCTTCGGCCACCCCGAGGTCTACATCATCTTCCTTCCCGCTGCCGGCATGATGAGCATGATCGTCGCCGCGGTCGCGCGCGAGGCGCTCGTCGGCTACCGGCTGATCGTGCTCGCGATGCTCGCCACCGGCTTCATCAGCTTCGGCGTCTGGGCGCACCATATGTTCACCACCGGCATGCCGCCGATGACGACCGGCTTCTTTTCGGCCGCCTCGATGGCGGTGAGCGTTCCCGCCGGCCTGCAGGTCTTCTCCTGGATCGCGACGCTCGCGATCGGAAGGCGCAATTTCAACGCGCCCGGCCTCTTCGTGCTCGGCAGCATCATCATCTTCGTCACCGGCGGGCTCACCGGGGTGATGGTCGCCATGGTGCCGTTCGACTGGCAGGCGCACGACAGCTATTTCGTCGTCGCGCACCTCCATTATGTGCTGATCGGCGGGATGGTCTTCCCGCTCTTTGCCGCCTTCTATTACTGGATCCCGATGGTGAGTCGCCGCGCGCTCTCCGAACGGCTCGCCAAATGGGTGTTCGGCCTGATGTTCGCGGGGATGAATATCGCCTTCCTGCCGATGCATCTCGCCGGGCTCCAGGGCATGCCGCGGCGCGTCTATACCTATTTGCCCGGGCAGGGGCTCGAGCTCCCGAACCTGATCTCGACGATCGGCGCCGTCATCCTGGCCCTCGGCGTGCTTCTGTTCCTCATCGATCTCGCGCGCAACTTCCGGCTCGCGCCAGCGGCGGGCAACGCCGGCAACGTCTATGACGGCGGCACGCTCGAATGGCTGCCGAGCGAATTATATTCGACGCGCTCGATCCCGGTCGTGCGCAGCCGCGAGCCCTTGCGCGACGACCCGAAGCTCGCCGCGGACGTCGCCGCGGGGCGCTATTTCCTTCCCGGCTCGGCGACGGGGCGCCGCGAGACGATCGTGACCAGTCCGCTGCTCGCCGAACCCCAATATCTGCAGATCATGCCGGGGCCCTCGGCCTGGCCCTTCGCCGCCGCCATCTTCACCGCGGGCTTCTTTCTCGCGCTCACCGTGCAGGCCTATATGTTCGGATGGGTCAGCGCGCTGCTGGCGGTGATATCGGTGCTGCGCTGGCTCTGGGAGACCGATCGCCCGGTCGAGCCGCCTGAGGTCGATATCGGCGCGGGCATCATGGTTCCGACCTATGTCACGGGTCCGGCGAGCCACGGTTGGTGGGCGATGGTCATCCTGCTCGCCGTGATGGCGATGATTTTCATCATGGCGCTCTTCAGCCTCGCGTTCCTCTGGTCGAACCAGCCCGGCTTCTGGATGCCCCCACCGGCGATGGGCGCCGCGGCGCCGGTCGTCCTTCTCTACGGCGCCGCGCTGAGTGCCGCGCTCGCGGCGCGGCCCATGTTGCGTCGCGGCACCCTCGAGGCGTCCTGCCTGCTTCTCCTAGCGGCGGGCGCCGGGGGCGCGGCGCTGTGGCGCGACTGGGCGGACTGGAGTGCGGCGGGACTCCGCCCGCAGGGCAGCGGTCAGGGCGCTACCGTCTTCGCGCTGCAGGCGCTCCAGGCCACCGCGCTCGTCGCCGGCCTCATGATGGCGGGCTACTGCGCCGCGCGCGCGGCGCGCGGATTGCTCACGACGCCGCGAAGCAATACGGTCGATCTCGCCATGTTGTTTCTCGCCTACGGCGCCGTTCAGGGCCTTGTCGGCGCATTGTTCGGCCGCGCGATCGGCATGGCGTGATGCGGACCTGGGCGATCCTTCTCGCCGGCATGCTCCTCTGGGGCCTGCACTTTTTCGCGCTCTACGGCATCGGCGAATTCTGGGGGAGCGGCGCGGCCGCGCGCGTCGCCATCGGGATGCTTTCGATCGCCTGCCTCGCGGCCATGGCGGGCCTCGCCTTCGAGGTCGGTCGCCGGACGCGCGGCGACGGTCTCGCTAGGTGGCGAACCCGGCTGGCGCGCGGCGGCTTGCTGCTGGGCGCGATCGCGGTGATCTGGCAGACGCTGCCGATGTTGCTGGCGAGATAATGGGCCATTTTTTTCAGGATTCTAACCTGGATCAATAGCCTTGCGTCGCGGCCCGCTTAGTCTCGCGGCCCTGATGCCGCCGGCCGCGACCGCCGGAAGGCAGAGGATTGTCTCATGCGTAGCCAACCATGAGGACGGAAAGGCCTCGCCGCGTGCGAGGCCTTTTTGGCGCCGCGCCGGGCCGCGCCGCTGCGCGGGGGGCGCCGCTCAATCGACGGGCGGTTCGCGCGCCTGCGCCGCGATGCGCACGTCCTGCGACCGCGCGAGCGGCATGACGAGGATATCGTCGCCGTCGACGATCACCGCCACATTCTCCATGCCGATCAGCGCCACGCGCTTGCCGTCCGAACGCACGAGGTTGCCGCGGCAGTCGTGCAGGAACACATTGTCATCGACGACATTCCCGGCGCCGTCGGCCTCGGCAAGACTGTGCACGGCGTGCCAGCTGCCGAGGTCGGACCAGCCCATGGCGACGGGCACGACCGCGACCCGGTCGTCCTTTTCCATCACCGCATAATCGATCGAATTCGAAGGCGCCTTGGCGAATTCGATTGCGTCGGCGTGAAGCGCGTCGCCATCGTGCTTGCCCGCCGCGACGGCCTTGTCGGCGGCCTTGAAGATCGCGCGGCAATGCGTCAGCATCGCGTCGCGCATTCGCCCGGCGCGAAACAGGAAGATGCCCGCGTTCCAGCTATATCCGCCCGCCGCGAGCATCGCCTCGGCATCGGCGAGCGGGGGTTTTTCGACGAAGCGGTCGACCGCGAACCCTTGCGTTCCGACGGGCGCGCCGCTGGCGATATAGCCGAAGCCGGTTTCGGGGCGGTCGGGGGTGATGCCGAAGGTGACGAGCCAGTCCCGGCGCGCGAGAGCGGCGCCCCCGGTGACGGCGGCATGAAATGCCGCGACATCGGCGATCACATGGTCGCTCGGCATGACCAGAAGCAGTGCCTCGGGATCGGCGCCCGCGACCGCTAGCGCGATCGCGGCGGCGGTATTGCGCGGCATCGGCTCGACCAGGAGCCGACTATTGGTGGTGCCCATCTGCTCGCGCACCATCGCCAGATGCGGCTTGCCGCACAGGATGAGGGGCGCGCCGAACAGGCGTTCGTCCGCGACGCGCGCGAGCGTCTGGACGAAGAGGCTGCCGGTGCCGGCGAGCGGGAGAAATTGCTTGGCGCGCAGGCCGCGTGACTGGGGCCAGAGCCGCGACCCGGCGCCGCCGCACAGAATGACCGGCTGGATTTGATCGTTCATTCAAGCTCCCTGTCCGCATTCGGAAAATGCCAGCGAAAATCGGTCGCCGGCCTGTCGGCGGCGGCATTCCGGCTCCAGGGGCGAACGTCGGACCGGGAGCGCGGTTGCCCCGCCGAAGCCCGCAAGCTGTTCCAAAGGCCGCTCCTTTGATCCATGTTGGCAAAAATTGCGGCCGGCCCCGTGGGGGGGGGGGGGGGCGGGGATCGCGGCCGACTTTCGAGGCGAGGACGCGCAGGCGGCGCGGATCGGCCCGCTCGTCTCAGGCGTCCTTGCCCTTCTGATCGGCGTCCTCCTCCGCCCGGCGCCGGCGCGTGGCTTCCTCGGTCCACCGCTTTTCGGCGCGCGAGCGGCGGTTGTGGGCCATGAGCCAAAGAAGGACCACCGCGAAGAGGATCGGTCCGGCGATCGTCATCAGGCTCCATTCCATCGTCACTTCCTTTCATTTGCATCGGATCGGCCGCCGAGCTGCCGGCCGTCTGTCCCAACAACCGACGGCGCGAGCGTTTGCTGCGCAGCGCCGACGAAATTGCGGCCGGCCGCCGCGCGCGTGAGGAACTCGTGAGGCGCGCGTGCGTCGGTTGAGCAGGTGGGGGCGGCGGCGCTCGCGCCGCCAGCCTTTTTCGTTTTCGACAAGGAGATGGATCATGGACAGATATGACGCGAGGACGCCGCCATGGGAGTATCCGGACAGCGCCGATCACGACGACCGGCCGGCCTCCGCCCGGGGTCCGTACCGCGGCCGCGTCGCGCCCGGAGGCCCGAACTGGGACGGCGATCGCTATTCGCAGGCTCGCGGCCGCAGCGTTCGGGGCGGGCCCGGCTATCCCGCTCGCGGCGTCGGACGCGAGCCCGAGAGATATTTCGGCGACAGCAATGCGGGGCGCGGTCGCGATGGCCGGTCAGCTTCCTTCTGGCCGAGCGAGCTGGGTTATCCGCCATCGCCCGGCTACGCGCCTTACGGCGGCCGCGTCCCGGTCGCCCATGACGGCGATGAACGCGGATTTTTCGAAAGGGCGGGGGACGAAGTCCTTTCCTGGTTCGGCGACCGCGATGCCCGACGCCGCCGCGAGGTCGATCATCGCGGGCGGGGCCCCAAAAATTACACCCGACCGGACGAGCGCATCCGCGAAGACGCCAACGACCGGCTGACCGAGGATGTGTGGATCGACGCGTCCGAGGTCGAAATCACCGTGGCCGACGGCGAAGTGACGCTGAACGGGACGGTCGAGGATCGCCGCGCCAAGCGCCGCGCCGAAGACTGCGTCGAAGCCGTCGCGGGGGTGAAGCATGTGCAGAATAATCTGCGCTATCATTCGGGGGTCGAGAGCCCGCGGATCGCCGACTGAGCGAGCCCGTAGCGGGGGGCGCGATCGAAAGGACGCCTGCGCCATGGCGCAGGCGTCCTTTTCCACCGGCCGGTCTAGCGGCTTCCGCCAATCGGCGCGTCGGCGCCGGTTCTGGGACCCCGATCGGTCGGGGTCGGCGCGTCGCCGCTCCCTGCCTGCGGGTCGCTGTCATAATCCTCCGCATTGCCCTTACCGCCGGCGCCGGCCCCGCTGCCGCTCACCGGGCCGCTACCCTTGCCGGCGCGCCGGCCGCGATTGGCCGCACCGGGGTCGGCGCTGGCGCGGTCTTCGCGCGGATAGTCCTCGGGGCGCACGCTGCCCACATTTTCGCGGTCTTCGACTTTCTCGGGCGGAAGCGAGCCCGGCGTCTTGATATTCTCGTCCGTCGCGCCGGGGCGCGCGTCGCCGAGCGGTCCGCGCCGGACATTGTCGATCGTCATGTCATCCTCCTGTCGATGAGCGCGCTCATGTCTGCGCGCCGAGCTTGTCGAGATTGCTGCGATGCGTCTCGATGACGGGAACGATTTCGCTCGCCGCTTTCTTGAGGCTGTCGGTGTCGCCGCGCTCCGCATAGCCCTTGTGGAGCGCAAGCGCCGCATCGTGCGCCGTGCGCTGGTGACGCAGATAGGCCGTGTCGACGGCGGCGGCATCGGCCTGCTTTATCTCGTCGAGCATGCGCTGCTGATCCGGATCGAGTTGCGGCGCCGGAACCTCGACACGCGCGGCGGTCGCCGCCGCCTTGATCTTCGCGGTCGACTGGCCATGCTGGTCGATCATCATCTGCGCGAATTTCTTCACCTCGGCATTGTCCGACTTGGCGAGCAACGCTTTCGACGATTCGATCTCGAACAGGTCGCCGCCGCCGGCCTTGGCGACGTAGGTCGGCGCGTCGGTGGGGGCGGCCGGCGCCGCGGCGGGCGGGGCGGCATCGGCGGGGACGGCCGCCGTGTCGGTCGCGGCGGTGTCGGCGGGAGGCGCATCGCGCTCGCCGCTGTCGCCGCAGGCGGCGAGCAGAAGGGCGGGTGCGCCGAGCATCAGAAAACTTTTCATCGATCATCTCCCTTGGGGATGGGCCCCTCTGCGCGGCCAACGTGACGCGGCGCGCCAAGTTCCGTCGGGAAAGGCGGGCGCCCCTATCGCGACGCGATAATTGACCCATGATAAGATATTTTTGCGACCGGAGGCGGCACGCCGCGCGGGACGGCACGTCCGGCAGGCGGATATTGCAACCCATGTTGGTGCGATCCGCGAGATTTGCGATAGGCTTTCGGCGGAGTTGCACATGGCCGCAAGATCGTCTGCGCGGTCGCGTGCGGCCCGCTGTCCGTTGCCGGCGCGTCTCTGCGACGAGACCTCCTGCCGGAGCGTGGATGAAGGGAGGGGCGCTTGCGCACTTACCATTTGCTGCTCGCCGACGGGGACGGCCCTCCAGCGCGCCAGATTCCTTTCGTCGCCGAGAGTCCGGACTTTGCGCTGGTCGTCGCCGCGCAGGAACAGGCGGGTATTCGCGCCGAACTTTGGGACGGCGCGCGGCTGCTCGCGCGCCTGACGAAGGCGGCGCCCGACTTGTGGCTGCTGCATCCTTGCTCTTCCGGCCCCTCGCGGACCGGAGAGCCAGCCCCCGGGTGCGGTTCGGATCATCTTCTTTAGTTCCGCCTCTCCGGTCGCAAGCATCGCCCGCGATGGATTGGCGCTTCGTCCGGTCGTGCGATCGAACCGGCCGCGCGGGCGCCGGGCTGCCCTTTCGCGCCTGCTTTAGCGGCGGCGCGGGCGCCATATCCTATACTGGATCAACTCCGCGCAAAACATGGCAGGCGTGGCGGAACCATGGCAGCCGGCGGTCGTCGTCCACCCTGGGATCCGATGGAGAATGCCAACATGACACGTTCCTATCTGACTCTCATGCCCGCAATATTTCTGCTGGCAGCCTGCAACTCGCCGGGCGACGGCACGACCCGGAGCGAGACCGAGACGGTTCCGGCCGGCGAGGGCGCGATGGCCTCGCCGACCGACATGTCAACGCCCGACGCCGGTTCGAGTGCGGCGGACGGCACCGCCGGCGCGACGAGCAGCGCGGCGCCGGGTTCAGGGGCCGTGCCGGGCGACACCGGCGCGGTCCCGCCCGGCACATCGACCGGCGACATGTCGGGCTCCGGAACGGAACCCGCGACCGCCGATCAGGGCACGCCCCCGCCGTCGAACTAGCCCTGATGCGGCGCTCCCGGCGGATATGCGCCGCATCACCCATCGCCTGCGCCGAGCCCTCCCATCGCCAGGCGAGGAGCGCCCCGGCTCCGGACATGCCCTCGGGCAGAATCCGGGCCGGGGGTTCCGCATGCGTTGCACACGCCGCCCGCTTCGCGGCGAAATGTGCCGCATCCTTGCGCGAAAGGCTGCCGCGCCGGCACTATCGTCGTGCTCGGGCGTTGTCCCGGGCATGAACGGGCAAGAGGCTTCGGACGACAGCGAACGGCCCTGGTGGGAAAGTGCGGTAATCTATCAGATCTATCCGCGCTCCTTCCAGGACAGCAACGACGACGGCATCGGCGATCTGGAGGGGATCGGGCGGCGGCTCGACTATATTGCGGGCCTCGGCGTCGATGCGATCTGGCTGTCGCCGGTCTTTCCGTCGCCGATGGCCGATTTCGGATATGACGTCTCCGATTACTGCGGAGTCGATCCGATCTTCGGCACTCGCGACGATCTCGACCAGCTGATTGCCGCGGCACATGCGCGGGGCCTCAAGCTCCTGCTCGACTTCGTGCCCAACCATAGTTCAACCGCGCATCCCTGGTTCGCCGAAAGCCGGGCGTCGCGCGCCAATCCGAAGCGTGACTGGTATATCTGGCGCGACGGCGCCCCGGGCGGCGGGCCGCCGAACAACTGGACGAGCGACATGGGCGGTCCGGCATGGGAGCTTGATGCCGCGACCGGCCAATATTATCTGCACAGCTTTCTCAAGGAGCAGGCCGACCTCAACTGGCGCAATCCGGCGGTCCGCGCGGCGATGACCGACGTGCTGCGCTTCTGGTTAGATCGCGGCGTCGACGGCTTTCGCATCGATGTGCTGTGGCATTGCATCAAGGCCGAGGATTTGCCCGACAATCCGGTCAATCCCGAGTTCGTGCCCGGCATGGGCGAAAAGTTCCGCGTCCTCCAGCGCCACTCGACCAACCAGCCCGAAATCCACGAGCTCGCCGCCGCCTTCCGCGCGCTCGCCGACGGCTATGGCGAGCGGCTGCTTGTCGGCGAGATCTGTCTCCCGGTCGATGAGTTGATGCGCTATTACGGAAGCGCGGAGGCGCCCGGAGTCCATCTTCCCTTCAACTTCCAGCTCTTCGAGGCGCCGTGGGATGCCGGTGTGCTGTCCGCGATCATCGCCGAATATGAAGCGGCTCTGCCGCCGCGAGGCTGGCCGAACTGGGTGCTGGGCAGTCACGACGCGCCGCGCCTCGCGGGCCGGGTCGGCGATCTCCAGGCCCGCGTCGCCGCGATGCTCCTGCTGACGCTGCGCGGCACGCCGACGCTCTATCAGGGGGACGAGCTCGGGATCGGGCGCGTGGCTATTCCGCCCGACCGTATCCGCGACCCGCAGGATCTGCGCCAGCCCGGGCTTGGTCTCGGCCGCGACGCCGCGCGCACGCCCATGGCGTGGGACGAAAGCGCCAACGCCGGCTTCAGCGGCGCCGAGCCCTGGCTGCCGCTCCATGGAAGCTGGCAGCTTCATAACGTCGCGAGCGAGGATCGGGATCCCGCTTCGATGCTCACGCTCTATCGGCGTCTATTGGCCCTGCGGCGTCGCTCCGCCGCACTGCGCATCGGAGATCTTCGGCTCGTGGCTTCCGATGAGGACGTGCTCCAATATGAGCGCCGGAGCCGACAGGAACGCGTCCTGGTCGCCCTCAATATCGGAAGCGAGACGCGCCGCCTGCTGCTTCCCGCGGGCTCGGCGATCGCCGACGTGCTGGCCTCGACGCACGCCCTGCGTACGCTCGATGGCCTCCTCGCTCCCAACGAGGGGCTCGTGCTCCGCCTCGAGAATGTCTGAAATGCGGATTGCGATGCTCGCGCCGATCGCGTGGCGGACGCCCCCGCGCCACTATGGACCGTGGGAGCTGGTCACGAGCCTGCTGACCGAGGCGCTGGTCGCGCGCGGGCTCGACGTAACGCTGTTCGCCACCCGCGACAGCATTACCGCGGCGAAGCTCGAGGCGGTCGTCCCTGCGCCCTATAGCGAGGATACCTCGGTCGATGCGAAAGTGTGGGAATATCGCCACCTGTCGCACCTGTTCGCGCGCGCGAGCGAATTCGACATCATCCATAATCAGGCCGATTTTCCGGCGCACGCCTTCGCGCCGCTCGTCGACACGCCGATCGTGACGACGATCCACGGCTTCTCGTCCGAGCGGATCCTGCCGATGTACAAAGCATTTGAGGAACGGGTGCATTTCGTTGCGATCAGTGACGCCGACCGCCATCCCGACCTCGCCTATGCGGCGACCATCCACCATGGCATTTGTCTGGACGACTTCCCTCTCGATCCGGCCGGGAGCGAGGATCTCGTATTTTTCGGGCGTATCCACCCCGACAAGGGCGCGCGCGAGGCTATCGCGGTCGCGCGGGCCGCCCGGCGCCGTCTTCATATTTACGGCGTCGTGCAGGACGCCGACTATCATCGCGAACATGTCGTGCCTGCGCTCGATGGAGAGCATGTCGTCTTTCATGGAAGCGTTGGCGGCACCGACCGCGCGCGCGCGCTCGGCGGCGCATGCGCGCTGCTCCATCTCATCAGCTTCGACGAGCCCTTCGGACTGTCGGTCGTCGAAGCGATGGCGTGCGGAACGCCGGCGATCGCGATGCGGCGCGGATCGATGGCGGAAATCGTCGAAGACGGCCGGAACGGATTTCTCGTCGAGGACCAAGCCGGCGCGGTCGCGGCGGTTCATCGCGCGGCGAGCCTCGATCGCAGCGGCATTTCCGCGAGCGCGCGCGCGCGCTTCTCGGTCGAGCGGATGGCCGCGGACTATATCGCGCTCTACCGCCGCATCCTGGAGGCGCGCTGACCGCTGCGCCGCGCGGGACAGCGTCGCTCCGGGTATCCGCCGCGGACGAAGCGCCGCATTGGCGACCCCGGCGGGGTCGCCCTTGATCAGCGACGCTTGCGCCTCGGCGCGTCGGCAAGCTCGATCCACACCGGCGTATGGTCGCTGGTCTTTTCCCAGCCGCGCGGCCGGGTATCGACCTCGGCGGCGACGAGGCGCGATTTCGCCGGTTCGTTAAGGAGCAGATGATCGATGCGCAGGCCCGCGTTTCGTTCGAACGCGCGCCGCCAATAGTCCCAGAAGGTGTAAATCGTCGCGTCGGGATGGAGGTGCCGGATCGCATCGGTCCAGCCTTGGCCCAGCAGACGGTGATAGGCGGCTTTCACCTCCGGAGCGAAGAGCGCGTCGTCGCGCCAGCGTTCGGGTTTGTAGACGTCCTGGTCGGTCGGCATGACGTTGAAGTCGCCCAGAATGACGACCGGCGCGTCGAGATCGACGAGCGTCGCCAGATGCGCCTCGAGACGCTCGAACCAGCGCAGCTTATACTCGAATTTGGGACCGGGCCTCGGATTGCCGTTCGGAAGATAAAGTCCCGCGACGAGGATGCCGCCGACGGCAGCTTCGATGAAGCGGCTCTGGAGATCGTCGGGATCGCCCGGAAGCCCGCGCCGCGTCTCGTGGATTTCGCCGATCCGGCTGAGCAGCGCGACGCCGTTCCAGCGGCTCTGGCCATGCCAGATCGCCGCATAGCCAGCCGCGTGGATCGCGGCTTCGGGAAATTTCTCCTGCGGCGCCTTGAGTTCCTGCAGGCAGACGATGTCGGGCTTCGCAAGGTCGAGCCAGCGCAGCAGCACCGGGAGCCGGCCGTTGATCCCGTTCACATTATAGGTGGCGATCTTCACAGGTCGGGCAGCTCCTGCGCGGCGCGGTCCCGGGCGGCGAGCGCCTTCGAGCCGGCGCGCTTCACCAGGGTGGCGGCGTCGCCGACATGAAAGTGCGACGGCGCGTCGATGGTTTCCATCTCCCTCCAGCCGACCGGCGCCGCTCGATCAGGTCGAAGGCGAATAAGTCGATCGCCTCGGGAGAGGCTTTGAGCGCATTTTTGCATCGATTGGAAATTGGAGCGGCCATCCGCACCGAGTGCGACGGCCTCGCCGTCGATCAGGGCCGACGAAATGTCGAGCCGGGCGGCCTCCGCGAGAAGCGGGCCGAAACGGTCAGACCAGTCGAGTCCGGAGCGCGCATCCGCGCGCGCCGCGCCGCCGCCGATGGCGAGCAGCAGACGATAGCCGTCATATTTCATCTCGTGGAGCCAGCCGCTTCCCGCCCCTACCGTGTCGACGAGCGTCGCCAACCGGACCGGCCGGAAGGCGCGCAAGGCCGCGGGGAGATGCGCGCGCGACCGCGAACCGGTCGGGGTCGATCGGGCTTCGCGCGCGCCTTTGTCGCTTTGCCGGGCCATCAACGAAAGACGCGGGGGGAGGGCCTTCGTTCCGCGTTTCGGGGCGCGGCAACTTCGCCCCGGCGGATGCGTTGCTGAGCTCAGAGGAGATTATATATGTCAGACGACCCGAGCAATATTGGCGCGCCCGACCGCGATCTCGTCAGCCTTTCCGAAGATTATGAGGTCCGCGACTGGACAAAGGCTCTCGGCGTGAGCGAGCAGGAGCTGCGCGAGGCGGTCGATGCGGTCGGCAACTCGGCCGCGAAGGTGCGCGATTATCTGAAGGCGCGCTGATGGCTGCCGAGCAGGATCGGGCGTTGACGTCACCCGTCGAACGCATCGCGCGCGCGCTTGCCGGTCATGCGCTGAGCAGCAATGCCGAGGGCGACATGGCCTCGGCGGCCGAGGCGGTCGATGCCTCGTGGCCCGAGTATAGCGATGCGGCATTGGCCGTGCTGCGCACCATGCGCGAGCCGAGCGCGCAGATGCTCGCGGTCGGCGATGGGGCGATATGGGAGCGGATGATCGGGGCGGCGATCGAGGACGAGACAATCACCGAGAGCTGAGCCGGCGACGTCCCGAAGCGGGGGACGAAACAGGAGTGGAAAAATGTCCGACGATCGCAGGGTCCGTACCGTGCCGACCGTAAAAACCCGCAAGCCCAACCTCTCGACCGAAAATCAGCCCGAGGGCGCCGCACGGCGGCCGAGCGATACGCTCGACCGCGAGCCGAAGCGCGATCCCGAGAGCGGCGGAAGCATCCCGGAGAATTATAACCCCGAGAGCGGAACGCGTGTCGGCGAAGAGGAGGATAGCGCCGCCGGACACGCGGGCGAGGGACAGCCATAGTCGCTTTTCCGCCCCGCGTTTCGTGTTGGGCGCCATCCGGCCGGGCGGTATGGCCCTGGGTGCCGGCTTGGCAGTCAGGCGGGCGCGCCGCTTTCTCGCAAACATAGATTAAATCGGCGCAAAATTGACCCCGCTCGGACGGTCCGGGCTGCAACTTGTGCGGCGCAGCATGCGTTGCCTTTTGACCGCGACGACCTTCGTCCCACGCCGCTCCTCCCGCGCGGCGAACGCACGAACGGGCGCGCGGGTCCCGAGCGAAATGACGAAGGTGGCAGCAATGAAATATGAAGCCGAACACCAGCTTTTCTCCAGCTTTTGCGAAACGGACACGCCAGCAGTAAGCGAGCCGCTGCGGCATCAGCCGGCGCGTGTGGCGCTCGTCGGCTGCTTTCGGCCGCGCAAGTGCGGCATCGCGACCTTTACCGCGGATACCTATGATCATCTGTCGCGCGCGCGGCCCGACCTCGCGCTCGACATTTATGCGATGCGCTCGAAGGCCGAGGCCGGGGTCGATGCCGCGGTGTGCGGCTCGATCGATGACGAAGACGTCACCGCCTACCGCCGCGCGGCCGACGCGATCAACGCCAGCGGCGCCGCCGCGGTCTGGCTCCAGCACGAGTTCGGGATATTCGGCGGCCCGGCGGGCGACATGGTTCTGGAACTCGTCGAGCGCGTCGCGGCGCCCCTGATCGTCACCCTCCATACCGTGCTCGCCGAGCCCGACGAGGCGCAGCGCGCGGTTATGGAGCGCCTCGTCGCGCGCGCCTCGAAGCTGGTCGTGATGAGCCGGTTCGGCCGCGATACGCTTGTGAATGTCTACGGCGCGGAACGTGACGCTGTTGCGGTGATCGAACATGGCACGCCCGACAGGCCTTTTGTCGCCTCCTCGCCGCTGCGCGCCGCCCTCGCGATCGGCGACCGGCCCGTCTTGTCGACCTTCGGGTTGATCGGGCCGGGGAAGGGGCTCGAGACCGCCATCCGCGCGCTGCCGGCGATCACGGCGCAATATCCCGACGTCCTCTATCGGATCGTCGGCGCGACGCATCCCAATCTTCTGGCCGCCGAGGGCGAAGCCTATCGCGAAAGCCTCGAGGCGCTCGCGGAGAGCCTCGGCGTCGCCGGCAATCTCGCGTGGGACAACCGCTTTCTCGACTCCGGCGATCTCCTCGAAGCAATCGAGTTGTGCGACATCTATCTCGCGCCCTATCCCAATCTCGCGCAAATAACCTCGGGCACATTGGCCTACGCGGTGGCTCTGGGGCGCGCGGTCGTCTCGACGCCCTTCGTCCATGCGCGCGAACTGCTCGCCGAGGATGTCGGCATTCTCGTGCCGGCGGGCGACTGCGAGGCGATCGCCGAAGCCGCCTTGCTGCTGCTTGCGGTCCCCGAGGAGCGCAAGGCTCTGCAGCAGCGGGCTTACGCACGCGGGCGCCGGACCGCCTGGGGCGCGATCGCGCGCGAATTCGGCGGGCTCCTCGACCGCGTCATGGCACCGCCGAAGCCGCGCGCGGGCTCGCGCCGCGCCGCCCCCTCGCAGGTCGCGATCCTCGACCTGAGCGACGATGTCGGCATTTTGCAGCATGGACGCGGCCCGGTGCCCGATCGCAACCATGGCTATTGCATCGACGACAATGCCCGCGCGCTGATGCTGATGAACAGCGGCGCGCTCGCGAGCCAGCCGGATGCGCAGCATCGGGCGCTTCGCTACGCGAGCTTCCTCCAGCACGCCTGGAACGAGGATAAGCAAGGCTTCCGCAACTTCATGGGATATGACCGCCGCTGGCTCGAAGAGGTCGGGTCCGAAGACAGCAACGGTCGCGCGCTCTGGGCGCTCGGCCATTGCGCGGCGCACGCCGGCAGCGAGGATTTGCGGACCTGGGCAACGGGCTGGTTCGCACAGACCTCGAACATCGCCATCGGTTTCAAGAGCCCGCGGGCGATCGCCTTCGCCCTGCTCGGGGCCGACGAACTGCTCGATCGATCGCCGCGCGACGAGCGCGCGCACGCGATCATCGAGCGCGGCGGGGCGTTTCTGAACGCCGTGTGGAAGGCGAGCCGGCGGCCCGACTGGGACTGGTTCGAGCCCGGTCTCGCTTATGACAATGCGCGGCTCGCCGAAGCGCTGATACGGGCCGGACGGCGTCTGCAATCGCTTCCGATGGAGGAAGCCGGCCTTGCGGCGCTCGATTGGCTCTGCGACCGCCAGACAAGCCGCGCGGGTCATTTCCGTCCGGCCGGTTCGGAAGGGTTTCATCTGCTCGGTGAAACGACGCCCTTCGATCAGCAGCCGCTCGAGGCTTGGGCGACGATCGCGGCGTGCGCGGTTGCCCATGGACTGACCGCCTCGACCCGCTGGGCCGAGCGCGCCGGGTCCGCGTGGCGCTGGTTCTCGGGCGGCAACGACCGCGGCCTGATCCTCGCCGACCCCAGCACGGGCCGGTGCTGCGACGGATTGACCCCGCGCGGGGTCAATAGCAACGTCGGGGCCGAATCGACGCTGGCCTATCATCTCGCGCACCATGCGATGAGCGTTTTCTGGGGCGCCGAGGCTCGCGAAGTCGAGCCCGAAGCGGGCCGGATCGAAAGCAGCGCCGTCCCCGCCGCGGCCTAGGCGGTCGATTGAAGTCCTGCGGCGCGGGAGCCGGGTTCCATGCGCTGGAGGGACGCGGCACCGGCTTGGCGGGGTAGCCTCGCGAGGGAAACCCGATCAGGCCGCGCGCCCTCTTGCCTGGTCGGCATCGACAGCCTGGATCAACACGGCGGCGCAAAAAACGCCGCTCTCGTCCACGACCTCGATCCGCAGGCCGCCGTGGGCGTCGACGATCTCGGGGTTGTCGTGCAACAGGCTGCCGCCATAGCGGATCGCCTCGCGCCGCGCGGTCGCCGCGTCGTTCAGCTCGACGCCGACGTCGTCCTGGTCGCGTGAACCGTCGCTGGTGTGAAAGAAATATCGTGGCATCGCGGGTCTCCGTTTCTGAGCTTCCTATCAAGCGTTATCGCGGTGGAGATAGAGCGGCGCGAAGTCGGCGAAGCTGGCGAGTAGTCCCAGATCGGTCGCCCGCAGTCGCCGCCCGCTGCGCGCGACGGCGCCGGCTTGCTCGAGCGCCTTGAGCGTGCGGTTGACGTGCACGGGGGTCAGCCCGAGGATGTCCGCGAGCTGCTCCTGCGTGAGCGGCACATCGAAGCCTGCGCGCGCGCGGGGCTCGATGACCTCCAGCCGGTAGGCGAGCTCGCACAGGAAATGCGCGAGGCGGGGGAGAGCGTGGCGCCGGCCCACATTGAGCTGCCACTCGCGGCCGATCGAGGCCTCGACGAGGATATCGACGAGGATCGCGCGCGCGATGGAGCGCCGCATGTCCGCCAGCTGCTCGAGCGCAGCGAGCGGAACCAGCGCGAGCTCGACCGCGGTCAAGGAACGCATGTGGTGGTCGACCGTGCGCAGATAGAGCGACTGGAAATCGAGTGGATCGCCGGGAATGCGAAGCGCAACAATCTGGCGGCCGCCATCGGCGGCCAACTTGTAGCGAAACGCGAACCCCGAAAGCAGGATGGGGCAGACTTGGGCATGATCGCCCTCGCGAAGAATCGTCATGCCGGGGCCAAGCGAGCGATACTGGAACGGCAAGTCGGCGAGCTCGCGCTGGTCGGCGGTCGAAAGCGGACTATAGGCGAGCAGCTTTCGCACGAATATATCGAGCTGAGCCGGCCCGGGAGTCAGGGCGGCTTGCGGCCGCCTCGAGGGACTTTGCCCGGCCATCACATCGTCTTTCGGCGGGGACGCTTCATTCGTGCGGCCTATGCTGCGGCCATTCCGGCCTTGTTCATCACCGCGGTGATATGGGCATTGCCCTCGTCGCCCAGGGCCTCGCGGAGCCGGGGAAACAGCTCTTCCTCCTCGATCCGGATATGCTCCTCGATCTCGCCTCGAAAGGCGCGAAGCTTCCCGATCCATTGCGGATCGCCGCTCGACATTTCTGACAGGTCGAACAGATACTGCTTCACATAGCCATGATCGTGAACGAGGCGATCCGCCTCCTCGATCTGACCGTGATCGCGCATCGCGGGATAGACGACATTCTCCTCTTCGAAAGCATGCTTGCCCAGCGCATGCTGGAGCTGGACGAGCAGCGCGGCGCGTTTTTTCGTCTGCCGTGGCTCGCACGCCTCGATTGCATCGAAAAGCTTCAGCGTCATTCGGTGTTCGGCCTTCAATCCCTCATCCCAATCGCCCTGCGCTGCCGTGATGCCCTGGACGATCGCCTTGCGGCTGAAATTGGCCGCCATGCCGACCGCGAACCCGGCCGCCGCCGCGCCGAGCAGGCCTGCGGGACTCTTGAAGAACCGGTCTGAGGAAAAACTGGTGGCCATGGGGAAATCCTTCCAATTGGTCAGGGATGCTCGAGCCGCGTCTCGACGCGCATCAGCGAAACGGCGGTCCGGCGGGGCTGCGCGAGCATGAAATGGACCGCTGCGGCAATGTCCTCGGCGCGCAGCATCTGATCCTCGTGGATGAGCTCGCGCTGCTTCTCGGGCGGGAATTCCGGATACTGGAAATCGGCGCCGGTAAAGCCGGGCTCGATCAGGCCAACCTTGATATCCTGTTCGGCGAGTTCCTTGCGAAAGGATGGAACGAACCCCTGGATGCCCGCTTTCGCCGCGACATAGATCGAACTCCCGGGCCGTTTCGACACCGCCGACATCGAGCCGATGAAGATGATATCGCTTCCCGGACGCATGCAGCGCGCGGCTTCCTGGGCGCAAATGAGATATGCGGTGAGGTCGGTCTCGAGTTGATAACGGGCTTCGCTCTCGCCGGCGTCGGCCAGCGCGGCCGCGGGAACCGCTGCATTGATCACCGCGATGTCGATCGCGCCGAGATAGCTGTTCGCGGCTTCGAAGAAGCGGTCGATGTCTTCGGCTACCGAAAGATCGACGTTGATCCCGTCGCCTTCGCCCACTTCGCTGATCCGCTGCAAGGCGTCGTCCAGATGATCGGGGGTGCGGCCGCAGACGAACACCTTGACACCATAGCTCGCGAGAAGAACCGCGATCGCCCGGCCGATCCCTGTTGTGCCGCCGGTTATTACGGCGCGGCGACCCTCGAGGTCGGGCTGCTCGGTATGGGCATCTTGTTCGTCGATCATAATCCGTCTCGCCTGTGTTTTTTGGGGGCTTCGCGCGTAGTGGAACGGTCGCCGGAGGCCTCAGCTGCGCGCGCGGCGTCGCCGGGTCTCCCAGCCCTTCTTCGCTGCCGCCGAGCGTTGTTCGGCGCTCTGGCTCGATCCGCCCTTGCGTCCGCCCTTGCGCGAGGAGGCATGATTTTCCGTCTTGCCGCGTCCCGAGCCCGACTTCTTGCCGCCGCCCGATTCCTTGTTCACCGTTGCCCAGGCGCGTCGCTCGGCTTCCTCCTTGCCGACGCCGCGGTCTTCATAGCCTTCTTCGATATGTTCGGCCTTGCGCTTCTGCTTGTCGGTGTAGCTCGACTTGTCGCCGCGGGGCATGGTCCGTCTCCTTCTGCCCCCGCTGGTTTCGAAACCGACGGGTTCGGGCCGAGTTCCGTCCGCCGCGCGGTGCGGACTCCCGAAAACTCCTTAACCTGCGTCAGGAATCGCGCTGTCGAGAGCGGACCGCGAAAAAGGAGAGGGCGGCATCGGCGGCCAGATCCGCGGAGCGACGCCCCGAGGCCGCGAAGAGGAAACGGGTCAGTTTGCCGCGGCGCCGGTCGCTACCCGTCGGCGAGCGACAACCTCAAGATCGTGACGGCGGTCACGATCGGCATCGGCGGCGGAACGGCGCGCGCCGACGGGCGTCTTGTTCAGGCCCGTGCGGAGGCAATTGGCAGAAAGGACGCCGTCATGACGCAGAATGAACAAGCCAGTCCGCGCGGCGTCAACGCGCTTCGCGACGGGCAGCGGAACGGCAGGAACAGCAGGAACAGCCGGATCGCGAGGAGCGCCGGCAAGGTCCGCGCGGCGGCGAATGCGGTCTGTCCCGCCCCGCCTCGGGCGGGCGCTCGGCCGGGGCGAGGCCGGAGAGGCGGCAGCGCCAGGAACTGGCTGTTTTGCGGAGCGGGTAATGTACAAGGGAACGCGACGCGGGCCGTGGCGCACTCGCGCTCCGGCGTCGGGTCGCCGCAAAGGAAGTGGACATGGAAGATGTGCTTGTCGTCGGCGGCGGCCCGGCGGGGTTGACTGCGGCGCTTTACCTTGCGCGCTATCGGCGCCGCGTGCGCCTCGTTCACGATCGCCGCTCGCGCGCCTTGCTCGCCCCGCGCGCGCACAATGTTCCCGGATTTCCTGGCGGCATCGCGGGCTCCGAACTGATCGGCAGGATGACCGAGCATGCCGAGCGATACGGCGCGCGTCTCGATCACGGGCGCGTGACCGCACTCAAGGCGCGGCAAGGCGGCTATGTCGCGCTGCTCGACACCGGTGAGGAGCTGTCCGCGCGCGGCGTCATCCTGGCGACCGGCGTCGAAACCCGCACGATCACGCTCGAGCAGGGCGACCATGACGATGCCGTACGCGCCGGCGTGCTTCGCTATTGTCCGATCTGCGACGGCTTTGAACAGCGTGGCGCCGCGATCGCGGTGCTCGGATCCGATCTGCATGGTGCGGCCGAGGCAATGTTCCTGCGCCAATATTCGGACGCGGTCACACTGATTCCAAAAGCGCGCGTTGCCTTGACCGCGGCGCAGCGCCGCGAGCTCGCGGCGAGCGATGTCGCCATTCTCGAGCGCGGGGTCACCGCGATCCGGCATCGCGCCGACCGGATCGAGCTGACGCTCGATGGGGACAGGGCACCGCGCGCCTTCGATATCCTCTATCCCGCCCTGGGCTCGCGGCCGCGAACCGAGCTCGCCGAACAGCTGGGTATTGCGCCCAATGCCGACGGCGGGCTCGCCGCCGACGCCTTCGGCGAACCGCTACGTCCCGGGCTTTTTGCCGCGGGTGACGTCCTGACCGGCCTCGACCAGATTAGCGTCGCGGCGGGTCAGGGCGCAATGGCGGCCACACGCCTTCACAATTGGTTGCGCGAACTCGAAGGGCATGTGATGGCCGAGCAAGCGCCCGTCGGGAGCGCACCCGGTCCGCGCCGCTGAGGCACCGGCCGTCCGGCTGGACGCGGTCGCGGGTTATCGCTTTGCGGCGCCGGCAATGCGCGGGTTCACCTGGCGATCCGAGATAAGGGAGGGCGTCGATGCGTGGGCTCCGCTTCGACCCCGCCGCGTCTCACGACGTGGCTTCGGGCATCTGCGCCCCGCGCTGGCGGGCGGAATAGCTCGCTTCGCCGACACCGATCCGGCCGTCGACGGGTGCGGCGCCATCGATCTCGAGCCCGGACCCCACAGGTGCGGGCTCCGCCGCGACGATCCAGTAGGGTGCGTCGCCGTCCCACGCCTTTTCGAGGCGACACAGGGCGCGGCCGTTTTCGAGGAGCAGGGCGCGTCGTCCTTCGGCCTCGCCGCGCGCGATTTCGAGCGCATAGCCGGCATTTTCGGCCTCGAACTCGACCCGTTTTCCGACCCCGGCGCCGTCGTCGTCGTAGCGCAGCGTATAGGTGCGTCGCGGGACCGCGACAGGGCCGGCCGCCGGGTCGCCGAGGTCAGGGGGGACAGGAAGGAGCGACGCCATATTGCCGAGCCTCAGTAGGAAGGCGGATCGCTGGCCGGAAAGGATTCGTCGGCGGCCTGGTCGACCCTGTCCCACTCGCGGCGGGTTTCATCGCGCATCGCATCCGGTCCCGCGCTGCGCGTCTGGTCAAACCCTTCGGGTTCGGTCTCGTTATCGGCGAAGGCCGCCGCGTGCCGTTCGCTCTTCGGCGCCCCGGGGCGCTGACGGCGGGTAAACCAGAACAGCGCTCCCAGCATCGCCAGTCCCAGAATCTTGTCTGTCCTTGTCGCCATGACATTGCTCCTCGTCTTCACCCGGTCCAACCAGGCAAACATGCCGATAGTTGCGGGGGAATCCGGGCGGCGAGCCGAATTTTCGGCCCCGCTTATCACAGGTTTATAAATCGTCTCGCGGCGCGGGAAGTCGGGGGGCGGCTTGCGGGGAGGGGTGGACCGTCGGCGCAGCGCGCTTCATGCCGGGCGTGCGCGGCCCCGCGCGTTTCGGCTCGGTTTTCGTCGTCACTCCCAGTTGAGCAGAAGGCGTCCACTCGCGGGCACACGGTAATCGACCCGGTCGTCGCTTGTCTGCTGCGGGCGCAGCACGTCACCGTCGGCGGTGGCCACGCGGGTCGGGGTCAGCTTGCGGCGCTTTTGGCGGACGAAGCTCAGTCGCGCCACGCAGGTTTCGCCGCCGTCGAGCGTCAGCGTGACCGTCCGCTCGTCGGTGCGTTCGATCGCGCGCACGAAATGATCGCAATATAGCAGAAAAGGAGCGTTTTCGATCCGGTGGAACGCGCGCGACGCGAAGATCATCGCCGCTCCCGCGCCGTAAATTTCCTGTCCGACCTGCCCGGCTTGCTGGCCGTCGGGGTAGAGATCCTCGAGCGGGAACGAGAGCTTGCGGTCGACATGGCCGTTGTTCGCGCGCTGTTGATCGGCGATTGCGTCGGCGGGTAGCGCGTCGGGATAATAGTACCAGGCACGGTCGAGCGCATATTTGCAATATTCGGCGATCAGCATGCGCGCGGCGGGTTCGAGATCGGGACCGCTGTCGCCGAGATAATGTTCGAAGGCCGCGAAGCTGTCGAAGCATTCGTAGATCGCCATATAAGGCGCGTCCTGAAGCGCCGTCGCGCCGAGAAAATTGCGATGATGGGCCGCGTGGCCGAGCCGGCTTTCCCAGATTTCGCAATTGTGGAAAAAGCTCGCGAGATAGACATAGCTCTGTTCGCGATACACGTCGCAGTTGGTGATCCGCCACAAGCGCATGCACGCCGCCGCGCCCCAAGCCGTCAGATTGGCCTGGTAGTTGATCGCGAAGCCGAGGCCGATGGCCGCGTCGGTCGCGGCCCGCGCCTCGTCGAGATAGCGCTTCTCGTCGGTGAGCTCATAGGCCTCGAGCATCACCCAGGCATAGATGCCACCGACGTCGGTCTGCCCGCGCCCGTCGGCCCCCGCCGTCTCGGTGATGACCGAAAAATCGGTGACCTTGTACTGGATCGGCCATTTATAGTCGAAATGGCGGGCGGCCCGAATCCCGTAATCGAGCGACTTCAGGAACAGCGACCTCGCCTCATGATCGCCGTCGAGCGCGAGTTTGCCCAGGTTGAGGAGCGGGTGATAAAGATACCAGCTGTCGACCGCGTCGGCATCCTTGTCGTCACCCACATTGGGCAGGTAGCGCCTCAGCGTCGCCAGCTCCTTGTCGTAGAAACGCGAGAGCCCCGCCTTGAACTCGGCCTCGAGCGGGTGCGCTTCGCCCGTCCACCGTCCCCATTCGTGGATCGCCTGGACGAGCGACATCTGCACCATGACGTCGGGATATTCGGCGGCGGTGTAGGGATGGATATAGCGATGGCCATAATGACGGATGGTCGCCTCGGGCGCGCCGTCGAGGTCGCGCAGCGTCGCGCGCGCGCGCGCTATCCAGTCTCGATATTCGGTGTCGGGCAGATCGAGCAACTGGTAGGCTCCGCCGAGCATCTGCAGGAAATGCCGCGCGCGATCGCGCTCGTCGCGGGGACCGTCGGGACGGAACAGGACGGTCGCATCGGAGAGGATCATCTCCTTGCCGGCAGCGAGCGGCTTCGCATCCTTCTCTTCGTGCGTTCGCGGCGTCGGGAGGAGCAAGCCCAGCTCGGGCCAGATCCCGCCGACACATTCTTTCGGCGTCGTCGCGGTCGCGCGGCAATAATCGTTGAGAGCGGTGAGATTCTGAAAATAGAAGATGCTGCCGGCTTCGGGATCGTCGATATGAAAAAAGAGAAGTCCGCTGTTGATACCGCGCTGAACGGCATCCACCCCTCCCACGGCGCCGACCGGGTCGTCGTTCGCATCGAGCGGGTAGAGGTCGCGAGGGACGAAAGGCAGGATCGTCGGCGCCGCCGGAACGAAGCGCGTCACGACACGGAAATAGGGAAGGGTGCGCGCGCCCGTCCGGACCGAGACGCGATGTTCGCCCAGCGCGCTGGTGATCGCAAGGCTGGCGATGTCGCCGGGGTCGGGATCGCGAAATTCGATCTTCGAATCGCCTGTCCAATGCGCCGCCCGAAGCGCGATGCCTCCCTTGCGTTCGCGGCGCACGATGAGCCACAGCGCCGCCCCCAGCGGCCGCAACTCCGCGTCCAGGTCCCCGACTCCGAAGCTGGCCGGCGCCTTTCCGCGCGACGATGCAAGCCGGTCGCGCAGCGCGAGAAGGCCGGGCGTCACGGCCAGGGCCTGCTTGCGAAGGGCGCTCGACGTCATTCCTCAATCCTTTCGGGCGGTGCGGACCGGATCGCGCCGGCGGTGTGTTCGCCGCCGTCACCGCAAGGAGAGCGCGCGAGGAGCGCACGCGTTCCCCCAGGGACGCCCCGCGAATCTGCCCTGCGCGTCCGGGATGCAATCCGTTGCCCTCGCTGCGCTCGCGCTTGCGGTGAGCGCGGCGCGCGTGCCGGGCCTTGGGGGGCGCGGCGCCCCGGGCGAAAGTTTCAGCCGACAGGGGTGCCCGGCCGGCCGGTCTGGCTTGCCGGTGCAGCGTCCCGGTCAAGCCCGGCATCGCGGCGCGGCGCGGCCGGATCGATCGCTTCGCCGTTGGTCTCGCGCGAGAGATATTCGACGGTGAGGCTCGGCAGCATGTCGTCGAGATCGACGGCAAAACGCTCGCTCGCGTTCGCCATTTGCGCGCACGCCTGCGCCGTCGCCGTATCGCCTTCTTCCTCCGCTGCCGCGACAAGGATGCGCGCCGACGAGGTCTGCATGCGCGCGAAGGTGCTTGTTGCGAGCGCCGCCTTGACGACTTCGTCGCCGAGGACCGTACCACTGAGGCTCTGGCCGAGGGCGGTGATCTGGCCGGTGGCATCCTTGATCAGCGAGGTGCTGGCGCCCCGGCTCGAAAGACAGCGATCGATCGCGCGGGCGTGGCTGTCGCAAAGCTCGGCCTGTTCGCGCAGCTTCCGACTGAAATCGGGATAGTCTTCGTTACGCCCCGCCGTGCCGCGCAGCATCGTCGCCGCCTGCGCTTCGCTGGCATGCGCATCGCGAAGCCATTCGTCGGTTCTTTCCTTCAGGCTCGTCATTTCTGCCTCCTTTGCTGAATGCCCCTGCAAGCGCCGAATCCCGGCATCGTTCCGCCCTGTTGATGCAGGTTAATCCTTTTCCCGCCGCCGCCGCCGCGGCATCGCGCGCGAGAGCGCGGGAAGTCCGGTGCCTCCACCTATTTCGATCCGAATCGGGCGATCTGCTGCGCAGCGACCTCGCGCTTTGCTCGGCGCGATGTTCCGGTATCGAATGCGCCTTTTGAGACGGGCCGAGGTGCTTGCGCCGACAGAATGCCGAAACGCCAACATGAGTTATGGAGGCGGCGCGGAAGGCATGACATCTGGGGCATGAGTGGGGGCCGAGGAGCACTCATGAACAACAGCCATGCCGCCCAAAGCTTGCTGCCCCTTCGATCGGAGGCGCCCGGCCGGTCGTTTCGGGCACGCGAATTTCTTGCTCACCGCCATGAGGCCCCGCGCGCGATCTGGCTCATCGAGGACGGTTGGGCCGCGCGGTTCAAGCTTCTGCGCGACGGGCGCCGCCACATCTCGCGCTTCTACGCTCCGGGCGATCTGTGCGATTTGTCGTGGCTTGTGACCGATGCCGCCGATCAGTCGGTAGTCGCCCTGACGAGCGTGCGCGCCGCGCGCCTCGACCGGCAGCGGCTCGATACGCGAATGGGGATCGACCCCGACCTTTCGGTCACGGTCGCCCGCGACGCGCTTGCCGAGCTGCGCGCGCAGGCGGAATGGCTCATCACCCTCGGATGCAAATCGGCGTGCGAGAAGATCGCGCATTTTTTGTGCGAACTCTATGTACGGCTCGAACGGCGCGGCCAAGCGAGAGAGCATATCTGCGATTTTCCGCTTTCGCAGCAGGATGTCGCTGATTTTACCGGAATGACGGCGGTGCACGCATGCCGCACCCTGCGCGAGTTGCGCGAGGAAGCGGTCATCGAACTGCGCCGCCGCCGGCTTCGTATCGTGGACTTCGCCAAGCTCGCGCGCATCGGCTCTTTCGACGCGCACTATCTCGACGCCGAGTTCGAGGACGCGCCCTCGCCGCGCGGTCCCTTCGCTGCGCCGGCAAGCGCGCTGTCCGCGACCAACTGAGCGACGGTTTGATTGTCGAGCCGCGTCTCCGCGCGTGGGGCAAGCGGCCGCCCCGCGTCAGGCGGTCCCGATTTGCGTCTCGATGTGCACGTCGCCTTCGATCACCGGGGCGGAATGTGGCGGGCGGGGCTGGGAAAGAAGACCTTGTGCCGCGTGGCCCCAGGTGCCCCCGCTCACAGGCCGAACGCCGATTTGGGGATGTGCGTGATACGGCACGCCAGATCGGCCTCGCCCGACGCGACGATGAAATGGTCCCCGGCGTCGACGATTCCGGTCGTGAACACGACGTCGCGCACGTATAGCTTGTCTTCGAGCGGCCGCGTCAGCTCGGGCGCCGCTTCGAGCAGCGGCTCATGCTCGGTGCGCACGATCTCGGCGGGGTTTTCGCTGTCGAGCAGCGACCAGTAGGTGCGGTAGATGCCGACAATCTCCTTCGGCTCCACGCCATGCCAGAGGGTGAGCCAGCCCTGGTCGGTGAGGATCGGCGGCGTGCCGCCGCCCATGCGCGCGGTCGCGACCGTGTCGGCGTGCGGGCGAATTCCCGGATGGGGATGGGGTTTCCAGTGATGCGCATCGGGCGAGGTCGCCAGATTGATCGAAGGACCCGCGCGCCACTCGGAAGCCGGGGGATAGGCGAAATATAGATCTCCGAGCGGGCGTGTCTGGGCCCAATATCGTCCCGCGATGCGGCCCTCGAAGATCAGCATATCCTTGTTCTGGTGATCGAGCACGATATCCTCGAAGCGCCAGTCGAGGCCGTCGGTGGAGCTGTAAAGCGTCGTGGAATGTCGCTCGGGACTGACCGAACAACTCGTCATCAGCCACCGGTCGTCGACGCGGCTGATGCGCGCGTCCTCGATGCCATAGCATTGAAAGCCCGCGTGCGGTGCGATGACCCGGTCATAATGAACCGCTACGCGTTCGCGGCCGTCGGCGGTGAGTTCGACCGGGAGCAGCCACGACAGCGAGGTGAGGGCCATCACCCGCCACTTGCCGCCGCGGACGAGAAATTTGCGCGGGTCGGCGGTGTCGCACAGATCGAGCGGCCAGGCGTCGAGCCGGTAGCGGCCCGCGTCCCAGCGAATGCAGTGAACATGGCCGTCGGCAATCGGCTTCCGCAGCGCCTCGGCGACGCGAACCATCATCAGGAGGTTGCCGCTCGGGAGGCGCGTCAGGCCCGGATTGAAGGCGCCGAGCACATAGGTTTCGGCGCCGAACTGGCCGGCGAGCGGCGAGCGCGAAAGATCGACATCGTCTGGTCCGAATATCAGATGATCGACCGGGAAGGGCATCCGCGCGACTCCAGCGTCTTGGCTCCAGCGGCGCAGGCACGCCGCTCGAAGGAATGCGCCGCGCGCGCCATTGTTCCGCGAACCCGCCGCCGGCGTCCGGGGCTCGCGGCTTTTGGAAAGCGGGCCCGGCACGGATTTTCTGCTGCACTTGATCGCTTACCCTCCCCGGCGGGACCGGTTCGGATCTTCGATGCGGATTGGGTCGCGATGCGACCCTTGGTCTGGATTCCCGATGGAATTGGGTGACGAGCAGGTGGCCGCACGATGCCGACAGGCCGAAGTGGGGGGCGCTCCGGCGCGGCGCCCGCATAGCCGTGCCGGACGATGTCCGGGCCTCTACGGGAACTCTCGGCGCCGCCGGCGCTTCTATCGCAAGGGCGGCCCCATTCGATCGAACGCGAGATGCAACAGACCACGGTTCTCCATCATGTGAAGGCGAACATCGTCCTTTTCGGCGCGCTCTTCGCGAACCTCGGCATCGCGGCGGCGAAATTTTTCGCCGCCGCGATCAGCGGTTCCTCATCGATGCTGACCGAAGGCGTGCATTCGCTGGTCGACAGCGGCAATCAGCTTCTGCTGCTCTATGGGCAGTCGAGGGCCAAGCGTCCGCCGGACGCGCTTCATCCGTTCGGCTACGGCCGCGAACTCTATTTCTGGGCGTTCGTCGTCGCCATCCTGATTTTTGCGATCGGCGCCGGCGTTTCCCTCTACGAGGGGTGGCGCCACGTGGCCGATCCCGAGCCGCTGCGCGATCCGACCATCAACTATATCGTGCTCGGTGTCGCGGTGATGCTCGAGGGCACGTCATGGGCGATCGCGGTACGTGCGTTCAACGCCGGTCGCGGCGGCGTCGGCTGGTGGCAGGCGGTACGGCGCTCGAAAGATCCCGCGGGCTTCATCGTCCTGTTCGAAGACAGCGCCGCGATGCTCGGGCTGCTCATTGCCGCTGCCGGGGTCTGGGCGAGCCACGCGACCGGCGACGCGCGCATCGACGGATATGCCTCGATGGCGATCGGGGTCCTACTCGCCGCCGTCGCGGTTTTGCTCGCCCGCGAAGCGAAGGGACTGCTCATCGGCGAGAGCGCGGATGCGGAGCTCGTCCACATGATATGGTCCCGCCTCGAAAGGCGGGCCGAAATCACCGCGGTCAATCACGTCCGGACCATTCACACGGCGCCCGATGCCGTTTTCGTCGCGGTCAGCGCCGACTTTGACGACGGTCTGGCAATGGGGGCGGCGGAGACGCTGATCGAAAGCATGGAGAGCGAGCTGAAGACCGCGGACAGCCGCATCACCTCCATCTACATCCGGCCCGAGAAACAAAGCGACGCGGTGGCCTTTCCGAAGCCCGGGCGGGGTCTTCGTGCCGCATAGCGCCGGAGCTTGCCACGGCGTTCCGGAAACCGCCCCCGAGGCGCGGACGGTCACGACCATGCGAGCACCCGCGATGACGGCGTGCCGCTCGACAGTCGACGAACCGGCGCGAACGCGATGCAGTTATTGAACCCCGAACTTTTCTGGCCGATCGCCGGTGCCGTCCTTGCGGGCGCGCTGATCGGCGCCGAGCGCGAGTATCGCGCCAGCGCGGCAGGATTTCGCACCCACATATTGGTCGCCCTTTCCTGCTGCCTGTTGATGCTGTCGGCGGTGCACCAGATGAGCTGGCTCAGCGATACGCCGCTCGACGTGGTGCGCATCGATCCGGTTCGCATGGCGCACGGCATTCTTACCGGAATCGGATTCCTTTGCGGCGGCGTGATTTTTCGCGAAGGCTTCAACGTCCGCGGTCTCACGACCGCGGCATCGCTCTGGATGACATCGACCCTGGGGGTGCTGTTCGGGATCGGTTTCTACGAACTGGCATTATTCGGTGCGGTCGCGACTTTGCTCGTCCTGGCGGCGGTCACGCTGACCGAAAAATGGGCGCCTCAGCGACGGGTCGCGCTCTTTAGCGTCCGATATCGCGCACCGGCGCCGAGGTCGGCGGTCGAATTCGGGGAAATACTCGCCGAGCACGGGCTGACGTTCACGACGATCGATCAATCGCTCGACGCCGGCATGATCGAATATCGCGTCGTGGCAACAGGCTACCGCGCGGCTGCGGCCGAACGGCTCGCGTCGGTGTTCGGGGCCGACGCCGCCGTCGCGGGATATGCGATTCGGCCGCAGCAGGGCTGATGCGGCGCCGATCGGGGCGCTTCCGTCGTCGCTTCGAGTGGCTTGGCCGAGACCTTCACGCCGGCGCCGCATGCCGGGGCAGGCGATTGAAGAAGCGCCGGCACATATTTGAACACATGGGTTAAGTCGCGCGCGGCGCGTATCGAGCGCCTCGGGCCGCGGCGGGCGACCGGGCGCGCCCTTTATCCCGCCTTTTGGGACGGCCTTTCCGCCTTGGTGGACCGCTCCGCCGGCGCGGGCATCCCGGGCCCGGCGGGGAACATCGCATGAGCCCGCGCGTCGATGCGGCATCGCCCTGACCCCCAACAGACCGGAAGATGCCATGCCCTATTTCTCCCGAAGCTCGTTTGAAAAACCCGAAGTCATCGCCGGCTCGATGGTCGGGCTCGCCGCGGTCGGCGCCGGCTTGCTCTACTGGCGCCTGCGTCGCCGCGACGCCGAGCGGCGCGAAGCGACGACGTCGAGCGATGCGCCCCACTGGACGCTCAAGCGGAAGCGCGACCGCGCGCTGTTCGGCAAGTCGCTGCTGATCAACCGGCCGCGCGAGGAGCTGTTCGCGGCCTGGCAGGTCGAACGTTTTCCCGAATTCATGGAGAATGTCGTCGCGGTCGAGCGCCTCGGCTCCGAGGTGTCGCGTTGGACGGTGAAAGCCCCCGCCGGCCGCGAGGTCATTCTCGTCAATCGGATCACGAAGATTGTTCCGGGCGAATCGATCTACTGGCAGAGCGAGGAGGGTAGCCAGATCGCGAACAGCTGCGAGGTTCGCTTCACCGATGCTCCCGCGGGACGCGGAACCTTTGTCAGCCTGATCCTCGCCTACGACCCGCCGGCCGGGACGCTGGGGCGGCTGGGCGCGAAGCTCTTGCAGCGCGAGCCCGAGGTGCAGGCGCGCCGCGATCTTCACCGCTTCAAGCAGCTGATGGAGACCGGCGAGGTTACCAGCAATGCCTCACCCTCCGCGCGGTCGTCCGAGACCCCGACCCAACCCCACATCTGAGGAGTCATCCCATGCGTGCAGTGACATGGCAAGGCCGTCACAAGATCAGCGTCGAGACCGTTCCCGATCCGCAAATCGTCAATCCCCGCGACGCGATCCTCAAGGTAACATCGACCGCCATCTGCGGTTCGGATCTGCATCTCTACGATGGCTATATTCCCGGCATGCGCGCGGGCGATATCGTCGGTCACGAGTTCATGGGGGAGATCGTCGAGGTGGGCGCATCGTCGACGCTCAGGAAGGGGCAGCGCGTCGTCGTTCCGTTCACGATCAGCTGCGGCCAGTGCTTCTTCTGCGAGAAACAACAATTTAGCGCCTGCGACAACGCCAATCCGTCCGAGACGCGCGACGCCTCCGAAACGCTGATGGGCCATGCGATGGGTTCCGCCTTCGGCTATGCGCATCTGACCGGGGGCTATGCGGGCGGCCAGGCCGACTATGTCCGGATCCCCTATTCGGACGTCGGACCGGTCGTCATTCCCGACGAGCTTGCCGACGATGACGTGCTTTTCCTCTCCGACATCCTGCCGACGGGATGGCAGGCGGCGATCAACGCCGATATCGAGCCGGGCGACACCGTCGCGGTGTGGGGCTGCGGTCCGGTCGGACTGTTCACCATCCAGTCGGCGCTGCTGCTCGGCGCGGGCCGCGTCATCGCGATCGACCATTTCCCCGCGCGGCTTGCGCTCGCGAAACAGCTCGGGGCGGAGGTGCTCGACTATCGCGAGATGAACGTCCGCGAAGCGCTCGACGAGATGACCGGCGGAATCGGGCCCGATGCGTGCATCGACTGCGTCGGGATGGAAAGCCACGGCTTCACCCCCGACAATATTCTCGACCAGGTGAAGGCGCAATTCTATTCGGTAACCGAGCGCCCGCACGCCCTGCGCCAGGCGATCCTCGCGTGCCGCAAGGGAGGGCGCCTCTCGATCCCGGGCGTGTATGGCGGGTTCGCCGATAAATTCCCGCTCGGCCAGCTGATGGAAAAGGGCCTGACCGTGAAGAGCGGCCAGACGCATGTGCAACGCTATACCGGCGAGCTTCTCGACATGATCCGCGAGGGCAAGTTCGATACGACCTCGCTGATCTCGCATTACGCGCCGCTCGAGGATGCCGCCGAGATGTACAGGCACTGGCACGGCGAACAGGACAGCTACACCAAGATCATCCTGAAGCCGGGCCTCGCGAAGGGCGCGGTGAAGGCCGTGAAGGAGATGGAACATGCCTGAACGCAAACTCGCGATCATCACCGGGGCATCGAGCGGGATCGGCCGGGAAATCGCCAGGCTCGCGGCGGACGAGGGTTATGATCTGCTCGTCGCGGCGGACGAGCCGCTGGTCGATGCCGCCGCGGGCCTGCTGGCGAAAGGTGTCGAGGTCGAGACGGTCGAGGTCGACCTTGCCAGCACGTCGGGCGTCGATCGACTCCTCGCGGCGGCGGGCGGGCGCGCGATCGACATACTCGTCGCGAACGCCGGACACGGGCTCGGTCGGAGCTTTCTCGAGCAGGATCCTGCCGAATGGCGGCATGTGATCGATACGAATATCACCGGGACTTTGTTGCTGCTGCAGCCGGTGCTGAAGCAAATGGTCGCGCGCGGCGAGGGCAGGGTGCTCATCACCGGGTCGATCGCGGGGCATCTCGCAGGGTCATTCCAGGCGGTTTACAACGGCACCAAGGCGTTCGTCGACAGCTTCGCCGCCGCGATCGGCAACGAACTCAAGGACAGCGGCGTGACGATCACCTGCCTCAAGCCCGGTCCGACCGAGACGCGTTTTTTCGAACGCGCCGACATGCTCGATACCAAGGTCGGTCAGGCCGAGAAAGACGATCCGGCCGAGGTCGCCGCGACTGGCTGGGAGGCCATGAAGAAGGGCGATCATTCCGTCGTGCACGGGCTGAAGAACAAGGCCCAGGTCCTTGCGTCGGGCGTTTTGAGCGAGGCTGCGACAGCGGAGATGCACCGCAAGCAGGCCGAACCCGGAACGGATCGCTGACCGATGGCGGCCATGGCCGGATGGAGGAGGCTCGCACGTGACGACTATTCTCGACGGTCTTGAAAACCCGGGACCCCGCGCGAATTTCTGGGACCGTCATGCGAGCCCGGTCGCCTTGCTGATTCTTGGCAGCCTGCTGCTTTTTGCGGCGTTCGGGGGAGCTGGCGGGCAGCCAAGCCCGCGCACGACAGCGCAGTTCGGTCTTGCCGAAATGCACGTGAAGATGCCTGCCGTAATCCGCAATGGTGAATTCTTCGAAGCTGTCGTCGACATCGAGGCCGGGGCGCCGCTGACCGATGCCACGCTTGCGGTCGAAGCCAATCTCTGGCGCGACATGACAATCAACACGATGATACCCGCCGCGACCGAAGAGAAATTCGTCGATGGCGACTTCCGACTTTCCTACGGGCCGCTGGAGGCCGGCGAAATCCTCCGAATCAAGATCGACGGTCAGATCAATCCTCCACTGTTTGCAGGGAACAGTGGAGCGATCGCACTGTATGATGGGGAGCGGCTGATCGGGACAAGGCGCTTCGATGTCAGGGTGCTGCCCTGATGGATATCATTCTCCGCGCGACGGCGATGTTCGTCCTGCTCTATCTGCTCATCCGATTGCTCGGAAAGCGCGAACTCGCGCAGATGACGCCCTTCGAGCTGGTTCTGATGGTCGTGATGGGCGATCTCATCCAGCAGGGCGTCACCCACAATGACTTCAGCCTCACGGGCGGGCTGCTGGCGATCGGCACTTTTGCCTTCTGGGCGCTCGTCCTGAGCTGGACGACCTATCTCTTTCCCAAGGCTCAGAATATCCTGGAGGGCAGCCCGCGGGTAATTGTGCGCGATGGCGTGATCATCGAGGAAAATTTGCGGCGCGATCGGTTGACGCGTGATGAAATCCTATCGGAGATGCGGCTTGCGGGTATCGGACGGCTGGGCGATGTCGAATGGGCGATTCTCGAGCCGCAGGGCAAGATCAGTTTCATCGCGCGCGGCCGCGAACCGTCGCCGCAGCAGGATGCGGTCGACCCGACCTGAACGCCTCCACATCGTTTCGGGACTGAGGTCTCTCAACTAGCGGCATCTTCCAGCGGGCCTGCGCGCAGCGTCGTGGTGCGCGCTTGAGCACCGCCGCGGCAGACTTCGGCCGCTCCCTTGGCACCGCTCGGTCTTCTTGCGGCTGTTCCACTTTTCGAGCGTGCCGGTTCGACTCGCCGAGAGCTTCCGGGCGGGGGCATTGGAAATCGGCTGCGATCGATATCGCGAACGGCTTCGCGGCGACGGAAGCGGCGCGGACTTGTTTAACTGGATCAAGATGCAGGGGCTCGTTGCCCAGCATTCACCTCCGGTCGCTATCCTGTCGCAATGTCCCGCTTCTATTTTCATTGTTACGGCCTTGGCGACGTGCTCGAAGATATTGAGGGGGCGGTTCTCGCCGATGAAGCCGCCGCGCGCGCACGCGCGATCGTGTCGCTCAGGGACATGATGGCAGGCGACGTGATCAAAGGGTTGCTCGATACCCGCCTTGCGATCGAGATCATCGACGAGCGCGGTCGCCCGGTCGCAAGGATTGGCTGCGACGAGGCGCTCCGCATTATGTCCTAGATGTCACCCACGGCGATGACGACGCGGAGGGCTCGAGCGGGCAATGCGACAGGGCTCGAAATTCGGCATAACATGGATCAAGCGGCCGCAACTCCCTCGCCACGCCCTTCGTTTCGCTTCCATGCTGACCCCACCCGACGACAGTGATCATCCTCTCGCCAGGCGCTTCGCCGCCTTCATTCGCGACGGAGACTTTCCATGTGTCGGTGCCAAATCGGCGCTGGCCCGCAGCCAGATCCGTTTCGTCGTCGGGCGCGACCTGCGCTCGGCTTGGGACGATCTTCGCATCTATCCCAATCTCCTCGATCTCGCCTGGAGCTATTCGCGCGAACCGAGCCTGTTCCACTCGCTGGCCGTGCTGTTCGAACAGGACAGCGGGCTCGACGAAGCCAAGTTCGAGACCTGCCTGTGGGAGCGGCTTTCATCGCTGTCGGCGAAGGACGACTGGCACGGCCAACCCTTCGATCCGCGCGTCAGCGCCGATCCCGGCGACCCCCATTTCTCGCTGAGTTTCGGCGGCGAGGCATTTTTCGTCGTGGGGCTTCATCCGCGCGCGAGCCGGCCGGCGCGCCGTTTCGAACGGCCGGCGCTCGTGTTCAATCTCCATGACCAGTTCGAACAGCTTCGCGCGAACGGCGTTTACGACCGGATGCGCGAGACTATCATCGCGCGCGACGTGGCCCTTGCCGGCGACCCCAATCCGATGCTCGCGGTTCACGGCACCGTCTCCGAAGCGCGCCAATATTCGGGTCGCGCGGTCGACGATCGCTGGGTTTGCCCCTTTTCCGGGCGGAAGGGCGGGAGGCCGCGTGGCGGCGGCTTGCGCGGCCGCGGCGCGTGAGTGCCGCGAGGCACCAGCGCGCGACGAAGATCGCGCATCTCGGGAGCCCCGGCGCATCGAAAGACATATCGGCGCCGGAGCGGGCGATCGGGTGCATGCCTGCGGCTGCCGATCGGGGCATAAGGATCGGCGGTTCGGTCGAGCCGGAAATCCGGACGGCGCGCGGCGGCGGAGGGTGCGATAGTCGTGCCCGCTCGATCTGGACCGTCTGCGGCGAGGGCGTCCATGCGGCGGTCAGCAGAGTGTGCAATCAGCATTTGCCCGCCGCTCAAAACCGGGAGAACGTCCATGCGCCTGTTTAGGGACAATGGCCTCACGATCATCCTCCTTCTTCTCTTTGCCGCCAGCATCGTCGGCCAGTGGCTGACGGGCTGGTATGTATCGATCGAGGATGCCTCGCGTCACGGCGAGCCGACGCTCTCGCTCGCCACTTACAGCCGGAGCCCGGAGTTCCTCTCGTCCGTCTTCGAGAATTGGGAGAGCGAATTTCTCCAGATGTCGGCTTATGTCGTGCTGACGGCGATGCTGATCCAGCGCGGCTCCTCGGAATCGCGAGATCCCGATGGACCGCCCCGCGACGCCGACCTCGCGGCGTAGGCGGCCAAGCCGGGCTCGCCTGCGATCCTCGGCAAGGGACGGCTCGCGCGCGCCCTCTACGCGCGCTCACTCGGTATCATATTGTTCCTCCTGTTCATCCTCTCCTTCGTTCTGCACTGGACCCAAAGCGCCGCCGCTGCGGCGAAGGAGGCGGGCGAGCATGGCGAGCCTTCCCGGTCGACGATGGCTTATTTCGGCGATCCGCAGCTCTGGTTCGAATCGTTCCAGAACTGGCAGAGCGAGTTTCTGTCGACCGCGGTCCTCGTGCTCCTCTCGATTGTCTTGCGTCAACGCGAGTCGCCCGAGTCGAAGCCCGTCGCGGCGCCCCATGCGCAAACCGGGGGTTAGGCGCAGGAGGATATGCGCCGCTATCTCGCCCATCTGGCCTTCGTAACTGCGACCACGCGAGAATATCGGTCTGAGCGGCCTCATTCACGGCATAGTCGATGCCGCCCAAGTGAAGAAAAACGCTCGCCATCGGCGTGCGCCTGTCGTGCGGCGGACGATATGTCGGGCCCTCAGGCGTGACCCGCCAGCGTCACGTACGAACCGTCATCGGCTCGCTTTGGAGATAGCCGGGATCGAACTCGGCCATCGCCACGAGCCTCTCCCAGTCCTTGATGGTGATCGTGCGTTTCTCGAGCGCCACGAGCCCCGACTGCTTCAAGCTGTGAAGCACACGGTTGACGTGCACCGCGGTCAGCCCGGTCGCATCGGCCAATTGTGCCTGGGTCATCGGCAAATCGAACCGGTCCTGGCCGGCAAGGCCGGCCGCTCGCAGTCGCACCGCGAACTCGCAAAGGAGATGGGCGATCCGGCCCTGTGCGTCACGCCGGCCGACGCCGGCCAGCCATTCGCTGAAGATCGCGGCTTCGACCGCCGTCTGCCGCCACAAGGCGTTCTGGATCGAGGGCCGGACAGAAAGGAGGCTTTTCAACGTCGGAGCGGCAATGACGGCCACGGACCCGGGGGTCATCATTCGGGTCTCGCGATCGTTGGCAGGCTGGAAGATATTGCCCAGGCCCAGAAAGTCTCCCGGAACATGGAGCGAAACGATCTGGCGCGACCCGTCGCGCAAAAGCTTGCCGCAATAAGCAAAGCCGGAGATCAATATGCTGCAGTGCCGCAAGTCATCTTCCGCCCGGTCGACGGGGGCGCCTGCTTCAAGCGCCCGCGAAGCGAAGGGCAGTTCGATCAGTGCATCGCGATCTTCAGCCGAGATCTTTCCACTCGCCGCGAGCGAGTGCCACAATTTCTCGATGGAACGGTCCGACACCTTCGCCTCCTTTCAGCCGTGAAACCAACGGCCGAAAGCAAACGTTCCGGAACATGTGGCTGAAATGGATCGGCGGTTGCGAACGATACTCTACATCAGCGATAGCCGGCTGACTTCGGCCGGCGAGGAGCTCGCGCTGCAATCGCTCGTCTCGGCTGCGCGGGAAAGAAATGCGTTGGCGGGCATCACCGGAGCGCTCATGTTCACGCAGACGAACTTCATCCAGTTTGTCGAGGGTCCGGAACGCGCGGTCGGGACCCTGCTCGAAGCGCTCGGGCGCGACGAACGGCACGAGAATATGCAAATACTGCTCGACGGTCGCGCCTCCGACCGACGCTTTGCCCGCTGGACGCTCGCTTATTGCGGTCCGCCGCAATTCGTTCAGGCCGACATCCTCGCGGCGGCCGCCGGCGGCGACAAGAACGACGATGCGAAGTGGCGCCTCGTTGACATGATATTCGCTTTCGCGGCGGCGGGACATGGATCGAGTGCCGGTCCCTGATCCGTCCCGGGGCCTGTCGGCCGGGGCCATTTCACTATCTGGATCAATATCCGCCGGAGATGCGGGACCGCGGGGGAACGAAGCCCCGCGCAGTGCGTCACTTCGGGGCCGGGTTCGACACGTCGACCCAGCGGTCGCGGTGCCGTCGAGGCAGGCGAGACCTCACCCCTGCGGCCCGCCGGGGGACTAGATCCTCGCAGCGGAGTGAGAAGGGCCTCGCTCCTTTGGGCGGCGATCATCTTCGCTGCCGGCGATGCCCGCCCCGGGGGAATTCGGGGCCCCTTATCCGAGCGTCGTGTCGAGGAACAGCATGGCGACAAGGCCCACCATCAGACCGGTCGTCGCCTTGCGGCCATCAACCCGGCTGTGCGTATCGGGAATGATCTCCGACGCGACGACCCATATCATGGCTCCTGCGGCGAAACCAAGGCCCCAGGGCAATAGCGGGAGCGCAAGGGATACGAGCGCGGCCCCGAACAGCCCCGCCACCGGCTCGACGGCGCCGGATGCGAGCGCCGCCCCGATCGAGGCTTTTCGCGAATAGCCGAGGCTCGCGAGCGAACCGGCGACCGCCAGCCCTTCGGGCATATTCTGCAGTCCTATGCCCAGCGCTGTTGCGGTCCCCGCGGCGACGTCGCCGCCACCGAAGCTCACGCCGACCGCGAGTCCTTCGGGGAAATTATGGAGCGTGATAGCGGCAACGAACAACCACACTCGCCGGAAGCGCACATCGGCAATCGCGTCCGGGCCAAGACCGAGACGATCGAGCGGAGGGACGATCGCATTGAGCTGCGCCAGGCAGGCGCCGCCGATCAGTATCGCCACCACCACGGTCGCCGACGCCATCGCCCGGCTCGCACCCTGCGCCTCCGCCTGTTCGATGCCCGGTATGATCAGCGAGAAGAAGGAGGCGGCGAGCATGACGCCGGCTGCAAATCCCAGCATCAGATTCTGCTGCGCCTCGGTCGGGCGGCCGATCGACAGGATGGGGAGGGCGCCGGCGACCGTCGCCAGCCCCGCGAGGAGGCTGGCGACAAACGCCGTCAGGACGATTGAGTCGGCGATCATTCGCCGCCGTTGTCGGCGGCGGTCGCTTCGGTCCGGCCCTGGCTCATGGCCTTCGCCTCCTTCATGTCGGCGGCGCCGCCCATATCCTCGTCGGTCGTCTTGCCCGCACCGGGCCCCGCGCCGAGATCGGCGCCGGTCGTCGGGTTCGCGTCGGGCCGCGACTGGAGCCGGGTCATCATCGCTTCATAGGCCGCCATCTGCGTGTCACTGATCTCTACCGTCGGCTGACCGTCGCCGCCGTCGAGCGGCAGGTTGCCGGCGACATCGTCCAGTCGTTCCCACTGTTCCCCTTCGTTCCAGGGGCCGGTCATATCGCCTTCGCCCTGCGACGTGTTCACATACATGTTCGCGTAAGGCGCGAGACCGGGAAGCTTGCCCGAGGGGAAATTGTCGGTGATCGAATAGAGCGCTTTCTCGAAGCTTTTCTGATGCGCCACCTCGCGGGTCATCAGGAAGCCGAGCGCATCCTTGATTCCGGGATCGTCGGTGATGTTGATCAGCCGCTCGTAGATGATTTTCGCGCGGCTTTCGGCCGCGATGTTCGACCGAAGATCGCACGTCGGATCGCCGCGGCTGTCGATATAGGCGGCGCTCCACGGAACTCCCGAACTGTTGGTCAGCGACGGCCCGCCGCCGTAGAGCAGCGACTGGGTATGGCTGTTTCCGCCGGCGTTGAGCGACATGTATAGATCGGCTTCTTCGAGCGCGGCTTCGGACAGTTCGGATTTGACGCCCTTGTTGAGCATCGCGACGATCGAACCGATCACTTCGAGGTGGCTGAGTTCTTCGGTGGCGATGTCGAGCAGCATGTCCTTGCGGCCCGGATCGTCCTCGGCGAGACCTTGGGTGAAATAGCGCATCGCGGCGGCAAGCTCGCCATCGGGGCCTCCGAACTGCTCGAGAAGAAGCGAGGCGAGCGCCGGATTGGGCTCGGCTACGCGAACGGTATATTGCAAGCGCTTGTTGTGCATGAACATGACGGCAATCTCCTTCGTAGATTGGGAGAGCGCCGGGTAGCGGCGGCATGTTCCGGCCTTTGCCGCAGGTTAAGAACCGCACCGCCGCGCAAATCCCCCGGCGGATGCCGTGAAAGGGGGCGGGCGCATTGGTCGAGCCCCGGGTCGGTGCTGGCGACTTTGCTCTGGCTCGCGGCCACGACTGGTTTCAGCGGCTACGCGTCGGGTTTCGGTGATCATGATACGACCCATGGCTCGCTTGGCGCGGTCGTCGTCCTGCTTATGTGGCTTCATCTTTCGGCCTACGCCGTCCTGCTCGGGGCGCTGGTCAACGCCGAGACCGAACGTCGGGCCGCGCGCGATACCATCACCGGGTTCGCGCGGCCGATGTGCGAGCGCGGTGCGGCGATGGCCGACAGCAGTGCGGCCCCGGAAAGATCGCGTCCCGATTGCCGCGGGCGCCAGACGGGAGGGCTAATCGGCTTCGGTCTGCCCTCGCTCGAGCCCGCGGGTGCCGGGGCGGAGCGCGGGGTACCGCGGTAGAAATGCCATCATCGGCATCCAGCTCGGCGCCTTCGCGGCATAGATGTGAAAAGCCGGTGCGACCGCTTCGGGGTCGTCGAGCGTTCCGGCCGCGATGTCGATCTCGTCGGGCTGATGGCGAACATGGATCGTCAGCGGGGAGCCGCATTCGCGGCAAAAGCTCCGCGAGCCGAAGTCGGTCGAAGCGAAGCTGCCGACATGGCGGTCGCCTGCGATGATGCGATAGCGATCGAGATGGACGGTGGTGAACACCATGCCCCCGCTGCCCGACACGCGCTGACAGACGCGGCAATGACACCAGCCCGTGTCATAGGGCATCTCGTCGAGGCGGTATCGTACCAGGCCGCATGCACAGCCGCCTTCCAGCGGAACAGACTTCGCCGTTGCTGCCGGCGCCTCTTGTCCTGGATCGCTCACGCATCGGCCTTTCGCTTTTTCGATATCCTCTCACGTCACGGCGTCAGAAGAGTCGGAGGAATTTCTTCCGCCGCTTCTTTCGATCCTTGGCCGTCTCCGTCCGCTCTTTTGAATTCGCTGCGTCCTCTATCGTTCCGCGTTTCGGCCGTTCGGGGCACGGGATCGCGTGAGCGGGTCTTGCAGAAGCGGGGATTCGAGCCGTCCCTTTCGCAACGGCGATGGTGGCGATTGACCCGCCGACGATCGACGCCCGCAAGGTTTCGCTATCGGGTTCGTGTCGCGGCGGGCGAAGGCCGGTCGATCCCGTATCTGTCCGACGGAGCAGGATGCGTCCTCAGGCGCGGCGCCGCGTCGTTGCCGGCCGACAGTCGTTCGAGAACCGCGGTCCAGAACGCGGTTTCGTCATGCGCTCCGCGCGCGCGCGACCAGCTGATTTGCCGGCGCAGCCTTTCCTCGGCGCTTCCCGCATAAAGGGCCCGCGCATCGCGCGCGCAGCTCATGATCAATATCTCTGAATAGGACGCCATCTCGATCGCCTTCAGCGGTCCGCATCGGCGACCGCGAACCGTATAATATCACAGATCGCACACCAAAGGCTGATCCATGATGTCGAGGACGATCCAGGCGGCGCTTATTTTGTTAATCTGCCTCAAGTCATGTCGACGTGCGTCCAAGCAGGGCTCGTTCGGTCATCGTGGTCCGGTCGCACTGGGGCCGATGTCATCTGCGAAGCGGCCGGCAAAGAGTCATTCAGTCACTCGGGGTAAAAGCGACCGCGCCAGTGCCGGTAGTTCCAACCCGAACAGCCGATAACCGGCGTTGTTGCGCCATGACATGATCCGATCAAACCGATAAGGCTTCGCGGCGGCCTTGGCTGCGCCTCGGATAGTTGGTGCCCCGTCCGCTCGGACATTTCTGTGGGAGTAGGCCCGCCCGCAGTCGAGGGGGTAGGAGTGCGGGCGGGCCTCGTTTTACCAAAGCGCGAACCCCCGCATTCGATCCCTCGAAGCGAAATTTTCGATGCGAGCGGAAATAGCGAGCCAAATTGTCGCTGTCACTCGCGTGCCGCTTCGCTTTCGGCGGCGGGCGGGCGGAGCGGTGAACCATTGCGCCGGCGCCACGTTGCTCCTTCGTCCCCGACCCGCGCGGCAGCCGCGCGAAGACGATGTGGAGCGCAGCGACGATGCACATATTCGCAAAGTTTCTGGCGGAAGCGCAGGCCGATCTCGATCAGCTGCGGCGCCTCGCGGACGCGCTGGTCACCAGTGAGGCGCCCCGGGACGATGTGCCCAACGCCCTTTGGGAAAAAATCGCCGAACAGGAACGGTTTATCGAGCGAATGCGGCCGTATGACTCCGCAAGCCGTGGGTGAGTCCGGGGTCTGGCGGCGAGCGTCCTCGTCCGATCGCGCACCCGGGCACCGCGCGCATTCCGCTGGTCGGCGACCGAAATTGCCGCATGTTAATCAAACGCCGCCTTGGATCTGGCCGCCGGCGCAACCCGGGCGCAGCGCTCCTCGTTCCAGGATAGCGCGCCGAAAAGGAGACACGCAATGCACCGCTATTCGCTTTCCCTGTTCATCCTCCCCTTTCTTGCGGCCTGCGGTGGGTCGGAACGCGACGCGGGCGAAGTCGCGCGCCAGTCCGAGGCCTCGACGCCCGCAGCGCCGGCGGGCGCCACGCGCGCACCGCTCTCGTCGGCGGACGCGCCCGATCCCCAGTCTTTTGTGACGCAAACCGGGGAAACGCTTCTCTACGAGATCGCCGCAGCGCGCATCGCCCGCGAGCGCACGCGGTCTAATGCGGTGCGCGATTATGCGAACAGCGTTGCCGAGACAAATGGCGAAGCCGCGGCCAAACTCAGATCGGCGGCCGCGAGCGGGCGTTGGATCGTGCCGCGCGGAGCCGACGATCGCCAGCGGGCGGCGCTGGCCGCGTTGGAGAAAGCGGCCGATTTCGACGCTGCCTATCTTGAGCAGCAACGAAGGGCGCATGAGCAGATTCTCGGCAATTTGCGCCGCTTCGCATCGAAAGGGAGCAGCGCGCCGCTGCGGGCGTTCGCGGCCGATGCCGCCGCCACCGTCAATCGCCATCGGCAGATGCTGCGCGCGATCGAGACGATCGGACCCGCAGACGGGCGGACCGAAGCCGGCGACGGGGATGGCGAAGGCCGGTGAGGCGTTGCCGGCACGCCCCCCCGGGGCGGTCCGGCGTTCGCGACAGGATGGCCGCCGGCGTTCGACCGGCGCGCGGGCGGTGGGCCTGCGCGGCATTATGGGCGCGCGGCCGGGGGATATTCCCCCATTGATCCACTTTATCGAATTCGTCCGCCCGGCCGCGGAAACATCGCGTCGCCGGGTAATTGACCCCGCATGAAAATCGCCCCTCCGAGTTCGCGTCCGAAGCTGCCGGCAACCTATGTTCTGCCGCTGGCAGCGTCGCGTTCGCACGCGACGCGGCTCGGTGGCTATCTTTCCCGGCTCAGCCGCGAGATCGACGAAGTGATCGTCGTCGATGGATCCCCGCCCGACATATTCGCCGCCCACCACCGCGCCTGGTCGGGACGGGTCCGCCACATGCGTCCCGTCCAGAAAACGACCAACGGCAAGGTCGGCGGCGTGATGACGGGCGTTGCGGCGGCTAGCCACGAACCGATTATCCTTGCCGACGACGATGTTCGCTACCGCCGCGCCGAGCTTTCGCGCGTGTTTGAGCTGCTCGCGACGCATGATGCCGTCAGACCGCAGAATTTCTTCTGGCCGCTCCCGTGGCACGCGCGCTGGGACACCGCGCGCATTCTTATCAATCGCGTCGCCGGAGGGGACTGGCCCGGCACGCTGGGGGTGCGGCGGTCGAGCCTGCTGAAGGTCGGCGGCTACTCGGGCGACGTCCTGTTCGAAAATCTCGAGATGATACGCTCGATCGAGGCCGGCGGCGGCCGTGAAGCGGTGCCGCTCGACCTGTTCGTTGCGCGGCGGCCACCCGATGCGCGGCATTTTCTCTCGCAGCGCACGCGTCAGGCCTATGACGAGTGGGCGCGGCCCGAGCGCTTCGTCGCGCAATTGAGCTTGCTTCCCGCCGCGCTTCTGCTCGCGACTGCGGGCGGGCCGGAGGCGGTGATCGCGGCGGGCGCGGCGAGCATCCCGATCGCGGAATTCGGCCGCCGAAAGGCTGGAGGCGGCCGGGTGTTTCTCCCGAGCAGCGCGCTTTGGACGCCCGCCTGGCTCGCCGAACGGTCGATCACATCGTGGCTCGCGCTTGCGGCGAGGACGGTTTTTGGCGGTGTGCGATATCGAGCGACCCGACTGAAGCGCGCGGCGACACCGCGCGGGGAACTTGTTCGGCGCGTGGCGATGCTCGATCTTGGCTGCCATGCTTTGCCGGCCCCGCCTGTCGTGCCGCGCGTGTCGTCGCTGCAATCTTGCGCTTCGGCTGCGGCGCGCGGCGCGGGCGGCGCTGCGGCGCGCGCGGAAGGCCCTGCGAAATGACAAGGCGGCTCGAGCGCCGGCCTTCGGTCTCGACCGCGTGCACGCGCGCATCCCTTGGCGGCAACTTACGCGCCGTTCCATCGTTTCTGCGGGGGGGCGGGAGCAGATGGAGACCGCAATGAAACCGACCGACATGGATGCCACTCACATTCTCGCTGCCGACCACCGGACGGTGGAGGGCCTGTTCGAGGAATTCGAGAAGGCGACCGGTTCCGATCGTAAGGCGAAGCTGGCCGCGCAGATCTGTACCGAGCTCAAGATCCACGCCCAGATCGAGGAAGAAGTGTTCTACCCGGCGCTTCGGGGCAAGATCGACGACGACCTGCTCAACGAGGCCTATGTCGAACATGACGGCGCCAAGCTGCTGATCAACGATATCGAGAAGTCGGGACCCGACGATCGCTTTTTCGATGCGAAGGTCACGGTGCTGTCCGAGGAGATCAAGCATCATGTGAAGGAAGAGGAAAAGCAGCAGGAAAATATGTTCCAGCAGGCGCGCGCCGCCGATGTCGATCTCGATGCGCTCGGCGAGCAAATGCTCGCGCGCAAGGAGCAGCTCAAGGCCCAGGCCGAGAAGGGTGGCTTGCCGCCCGCCGAGCTTGCGGTGATGCGCGTCTGAGCAGGTTGCGTTTTGCCGCGGCGCGGAGGCGGGACGCCAGCGTCGCGGCGAAGGGCCCGCTCTTCCGGCGCGCCGAAACCGGGGCAAGTCTCCCGGCCTGGGAGCCCGGCTGAGCGGCCGGAGCAGGGCGCCGGCATCTCCATATGGATTTGTTCTTCGTCGGTAGAGTCAGGATGACGAGATGAGCCTTCGCGACCCGGTCGAGATTCAGACCCGCCGCCTCGCGGCGGCGCTGGCGGGCTCCGGCCTTCGCATCGCCACCGCCGAGAGCTGCACGGGTGGGCAGCTCGCGGCGCTGTTCGCCCGCGACGTCGAACTTGGGCCCAGTCTAGAGCGCGGCTTCATCGTCTATTCGATCGACGCGAAATGCGAAATGCTCGGGGTGAGCAGGGATGACGCCGAACGCTGCGAAGCCGTCAATCCGGATGTCGCGCGTGCGATGGCGCAGGGTGCGCTCGATCGCGCCCGGGCGGATGTCGCGGCGGCAATAACGGGGTTTTGCGGTCCGCAGGAGAAGGACGAAGAGGTCGGTCTGGTATATGTCGCGACCGCCGACCGCGACGCGTTGCGGATCGAGGAACATCATTTCGGAGACGTCGGCCGCGAGACCGTTCTCGGATTGGCGGCAGGGGTCGCTGTCGCGATGCTCGCCGATGCAGCCGAGCGGCTCGGCCAAACGCGTGGCGCCTAGCCCCGGAGAAAGACAAGAGTCGGCCCTGTCTGCGCGGCGGGAAGCTGTCTCGCCTTGCCCCCCGTTTACCGGCCCGCCAATGCCGCGCGCGGCCCGCGCGGGTCCCGTCGCGGGAACCCTCTTGCGCGGTCGAACATTCTTGATGGACCGATCGGGATCGAACCTCGCCATGAAATCGGGATTTCGCGGGCGCGGTCGAGCGGGACGATTGGCGGAAATCGCCCCTCGTTAGCCTGCCGATCGGCTGGAAGGAGACAGGGTCCACGATGACGGACGGAAGACCGGGAAGCGGCGGCGACATCCGCCCGGCGAAGGCGGCGACCGGCGTCGCCGGGCTCGACGATATCACCGCCGGCGGTCTCTCGCGCGGCCGGATATTCCTGATGGAAGGCGATCCGGGAACCGGGAAGACGACGATCTCGATGCAGTTTCTTCTGAACGGTGCCGGGGCGGGAGAGCGCTGCCTCTACATCACGCTCTCGGAGACCGAAGACGAACTGCGCGAAACCGCGCGGTCGCACGGGTGGACGCTTCCGGAGAATTTCCATATCTTCGAACTCGTGCCGCCCGAGGCGCTGCTCGACAACGACCAGCAGCAGAGCCTTCTCTACTCGTCGGATCTCGAACTCGGCGAAACGACCAAGCGCATCCTCGATCAATATGAAGAGGTGAAGCCCGACCGGGTCGTTCTCGACAGTCTTTCCGAAATCCGGCTCCTCGCCCAAAGCTCGCTGCGCTACCGGCGCCAGATCCTGTCGCTCAAACATTATTTCGCGCGGCATGATGCAACGGTCCTCATGCTGGACGATCTGACGTCGGACAGCGCCGACAAGACCGTTCACAGCGTTGCGCACGGCGTCATCCGGCTGCAGGAAATGTCGCCCGAATATGGCGCCGAGCGCCGGCGCCTGCGCATGCTCAAATATCGCGGGCAGCAATATCGTGGCGGCTATCATGATTTCGTTATCGAGACCGGCGGCGTGCGGGTCTTCCCGCGCCTCGTGTCGCTCGAACACAAGACGAAATTCAGCCGCGAGCCGGTCGTGACCGACAGCGCCGAGCTCAACGCGCTGCTTGGCGGCGGATTCGAGACCGGATCGAGCGCGCTGATCCTCGGTCCGTCGGGAACCGGCAAGTCGCTTTTCGCGCTGACCTTCGTCCAGAGCGCGGTCAGGCGCGGCGGCAAGGCCGCGATGTTCGTTTTTGACGAGGAGCTCGGCCTGCTGTTCTCGCGCGCGCGCGGACTCGGCATCGATATCGAGGCGATGGTCGACAGCGGGCATCTCATCATCGAACAGGTCGACGCGGCCGAAATGTCGCCGGGCGAATTTTCGCAGCGCGTGCGCAGCTGCGTCGAGGAATATGACGCCAAGACGGTGGTGATCGACAGCCTCAACGGCTTCCAGGCGGCGATGCCCGAGGAGACCGCGCTTGTCCTGCACATGCACGAGCTTCTCCAATATCTCAATCGCCAGGGAGTGATGACCTTTCTCACCGTCGCGCAGCACGGTCTGGTGGGCGACATGCGGGCACCCGTCGATGTCACCTATCTCGCCGATACAGTGGTTCTTCTGCGTTATTTCGAAGCTGCGGGGCGCGTCCGGCGCGCCATATCGATCATGAAGAAGCGGACCGGCGCCCACGAGTATACGATCCGCGAATATCGGATCGACGCCACGGGCATCACCCTTGGCGAGCCCTTGACCGGATTCCAGGGCGTTCTTCGCGGCGTGCCCGAAGTCATCGCGTCTCCCGAGCTGATGGGACATGCGCCGGGCACTCCCGCCGAATGAACCGAACCAATTCCGAACGTGCGGTCATTCTCGCCCCGCGCGGTCGCGACGCCGAAATCGCGAAAGCCATGCTGCGCGAGGCGGGCATCGACAGCGATATCGCGGCGAGCTTGCCCGATTTTATCGAGCGGTTGCGTCGCGGCGCGGGTTTCGGCATCGTCACCGACGAGACGTTGCGGGGCGCCGATCTCCGGGGACTCGACGCCTTTCTCAAGGCGCAGGAGGAATGGTCCGACTTTCCCTTTGTCCTGCTCACCGAGCGCGGGGGCAGCATCGAGCGCAATCCCGCCGCTGGGCGCTATCTCGATCTGCTCGGCAATGTGACCTTCATCGAGCGGCCCTTCCACCCGACGACTCTGATCAGCATCGCCAGGGCCGCGCTGCGGGGGCGCCGCCGCCAGTATGAAGCCCGCGCGCGCCTGCGGGAGATCCGGGACGCCGAGCAGCAGCTGCGCATCGCGCTCGCCGCCGGGAAGCTGGGGGCATGGTCCTTCGATGCCGCATCGATGCGCCTCGATGCATCGTCCGATTGCAAAGGTCATTTCGGCCGGGCGGCAGGCGACAGCTTTACCTATGAGGAGCTCGTCGCTTGCGTGCACGAGGAAGACCGCGCGATGATGCAGGCCGAAGTGCGGCACGCGCTCGCCACGGGCGAGGATTATGATGTCGAATATCGCTGCGTCTGGCCCGACGCGAGCCTGCATTGGGTCCAGGTCCGCGGGCGGCCGGCGCTCGACGCGGCTGGCCGCGCACTCGCCATGACCGGGGTGAGCCAGGACATCACGGAGCGCAAGGTGGCCGAGGAGAAGCTGCGCGACTTCACCGTCGAGCTCGAGCGGCGGGTGGAAGAACGCACGCGCGAATATGCCGATGCCATGGCGCAACTTCACGAGGCGCAGAAGCTCGAAACGCTCGGGCGACTGACGGGGGGCGTGGCGCATGACTTCAACAATCTCCTCACGCCGATCGTCGGCAGTCTCGATCTCGTCCGCCGCAAGATCACCGACGAGCGCCTGCAAAAACTCGTCGACGGCGCGCTCCAGTCGTCCGAGCGCGCCCGCACGCTCGTGGCGCGGCTGCTGGCCTTCGCCAGGCGGCAGAATCTCGAAACGCTGCCCGTCGACGTGACCCAGCTCGTCGCGGGCACCGCCGAACTGATCCAGCGCTCGCTCGGCCCGACGATCGCGCTCGAACTCGACCTGCCGGGCACCGTGCCTCCCGCCATGGTCGATCCGCACCAGCTTGAACTCGCACTGCTCAATCTCGCGATCAACGCGCGCGACGCGATGCCGGGCGGTGGCCGCCTGTCGATCGTCGTCGCGCATGAGTCCATCGGTTCGGGCGATCCGTTTCTGAACGAAGGCTCCTATGTGCGCGTTGCCGTGACCGACAGCGGGGCAGGCATGGATGCGGCGACGCTCGCCCGCGCCGTGGAGCCCTTCTACTCGACCAAGGGCGTGGGCAAGGGCACAGGTCTTGGCCTCTCGATGGTCCACGGGCTGGCGGCGCAGTCGGGGGGGCAGCTGACGCTGTACAGCGAGCCGGGCGAAGGCACGACCGCGGAAATATGGCTTCCCGCGGCGACGAGCGCCGCGGTCACGCACAAGCCCCGCTTCGATCCGGCGATGGTCGAGGCGCCGCCGATGCGGATATTGCTTGTCGACGACGAGGATTCCGTCCGCGCGAGCACCGCCGCAATGCTCGAAGACATGGGGCATCGTGTCATTCCGGCCGACAACGGCCAGGCGGCCCTGCGCGCCATCCGGTCGCAGCCGTTCGATATCGTCGTGACCGATTATCTGATGCCCGGGATGAGCGGGCTCGAACTCGCCGCGGAAGCCCGCAAGGTTCGCGCCGATATGCCGATTTTGATGATCACCGGATTTGCCGATCTCGCTGCCGATACCGCGACCCATGTCATCCGGTTATCCAAGCCCTTCCGCGCCGCCGAGCTGGCGCGCGCCATTCGCGACGTGGCGCTGGTGAACAGCTGCCCGTCTTAGCAGCGCCGCTTCGGTCGCGGTTCTTGCGTCAGCCGGCGAAGTGAGGGAGATGCGCCCGCTATCATGCCTCCGCACAGAGTTCGCGTCCGTGTCTTCCCCGCACCATTATAGCGATGCCGGGGCCGGCCACAGGGCTGCGAGCGCCGATGCGAAGCGTTCGAGGGTGAAAGGCTTGGCGATAAGCTCCGCACCCGCCAGCGCCGGATCGTCGATGGCGGTCAGCGACCCTGTCGTCACGAGGAACGGGACGTCGGCGGCCCGCAGCGCCTCGGCGACCGGGCCGCTGGTCTCGCCGTTCGCAAGATGCACATCGACGATCGCGGCATCGAGATCGCGGCTCGCGATCTGATCGAGCGCGGCGGGGACCGATTCCGCCACGGCGGCGACCCTGTAATCGAGGGCGTCGAGATAACCCTCCAGCATCAGCGCCACGAAGGGGTCATCCTCGACGATGAGAATTGCCTTGTTCATGTCGGCCGCCTTGCCCGATCCGGCCGCCGGCGCCTGTGCGGGCGATCACCCGCGCAGGTTTTTGGCCGGGATCCGCTTCCGGGCCGCCGGCGCGAGGGCTTCATACGCCCGCTTGTGCAGCGAGCCATTGCGTATCGGATCGTACGGGCGTTCAACGCGAAGAGTGCGGCGCCGGCTGTTCGCCTGCCGCCTTCCCGTCAGGGGTGAAGATGATGGAGGTACCCCGCGCTTCGTCCAGCGGTCGGACGCCGCATTTACGTTCGCGATAGGCCGCGCGCGCGGTTCCATGTGCGCTGCCAGTCCGCGTGAGGTGGCGATGCGCGTTATGGCTTTCGGTCGCGGCTGCCGCGAGCCGCGTCGCCACATCGAACACCGCGTGGTTGATCGGGGGAAACGCACCGCACTCGCGGTCGACAACAGCCTTCGCGTTACGCCACATCCCCTGGATCGAGCCCGCGAGAGGCGGCTGGAGCCGGGCCGGATATTGAGCGTCGGTCATGGTCGCGTCGGTCATGGCTGCTCCGATCATCGAGGCTTTGGACGTGAATGCCGGTCGAAATCGGCAGGCGCTTCCGACCTTGCCTGTTCAACCGCAGGCCAGCTGAAATGTTCCGAGGCGCGACGGTATTTCGGCGGCAATTACCGTGCCGGCGTGTCGTGTCCGCCTCTTGGCGCTGTCGCAAATGGAGCGTGCCGGCGCTTGGGAATGCCATGCCCCCTCAGAGCGTCGAAGCGCGTCCACGGCCAGCTGCGAATGTTCGGATGGCCCGGGCGGAAGGCTCCTTTGACGGTCAGGGCAGCGCGTAGGCAATCACCTCGTCGCCGATCGGCGTTTCCATGAAATGATGGCCCCCGGCATAGATGACGACATATTGCTTGCCGTTCATCTCGTAGGTCATCGGCGTCGCCTGCCCGCCCGCGGGGAGGGTGTCGGACCAGAGCGTCTTGCCGGTCTCGAGGTCGATCGCGCGGATCAGATTGTCGGTCGCGGCGGCGATGAAGATGAGCCCGCTCGCGGTGACGACCGCGCCGCCATTATTGGGCGTGCCGATCGTGAGCGGCAGCATCGAGGGTATGCCGAAGGGCCCATTGGTGCGCGCGGTTCCGAACGGCCGGTCCCAGATCGTCTTGCCGGTGGCGATATCGATCGCACGAATCCCGCCATAGGGAGGCTGCTTGCAGAGCATGCCCGTGAAGGGCAGCCGCCACCCTGCGTTCACGTCGATCGCATAGGGCGTTCCCGCTTGCGGATCGCCCGCACCTTCGGCACCGCCGATCTCGCCGCGCGCCTGGTCGCGCGGAGCCCAACCCTTCCTGTTGGCTTCGGCGCGCGGCACGAGCCGGACATAATTGGGCATGTCATTGTAATTGGCGACGATCACCCCGCGCACCGGGTCGATCGCGACGCCGCCCCAATCGGTCCCGCCGTTGTAACCGGGATATTCGATCGAGCGCCGCTCGCTTGTCGGGGGCGTGTAAAAGCCCTTGTAGCTCGCTTTCCTGAACTGGATGCGGCAGATCATCTGGTCGATCGGCGACATGCCCCACATGTCGCGCTCGGTGAGATCGGGCATGCGCAGGCTATGCCATAGCGACACGATCTGCGTCGGCGCGCGCTCGGCGGGCTCGACGCCGCCGCCGGGCGCCTCGATCGTGCCGATCGGGGTCAGCGGCTCCCCGGTGCGGCGGTCGAGAATGTAGATATCGCCCTGTTTGCTCGGCAGGACCAGCGCGGGCACCGGCCCGCTACGGCCCGGATAATCGATCAGCGTCGCCTGGGCGCCGAAATCATAATCCCAGACATCCTTCTTCACCGCCTGGAAATGCCAGCGCGGCTTGCCGGTCGTGACGTCGAGCGCGACGAGCGAGGTTGCGTAGGCATTCTCGGGCGGACGGCGCAGGCTCGAATAATAATCCGCCGCGGCGTTGCCCATCGGCAGATAGACGAGGCCGAGCGCCTCGTCGCCCGAGGCGATCGTCCACATATTGGGGGTTCCGCGCGCCCAGCTTTCTCCGGGAGGCGGGTAGCCGCTCCACTCGGGGTTCATCATGTCCCAGGCCCAGCGCAGCTTGCCGGTGACGGCGTCGAAGCCGCGTATCACCCCCGAGGGAGCCCAGCGATCCTGCCCGTCGAGGACCTGATGACCGGTCACGACCACGCCGCGCACGATGGTCGGCGGCGAATTGATCGAGACATAGCCCGGCGGGGTCCTGCCCATGCCGATCGTCGTATCGACCTGGCCGTTCGCGCCGAAATCCTTGCACGGGCGCCCGGTCGCGGCGTCGAGTGCGAACAGGCGGGCGTCGAGCGTGCCGAAGATGATCCGGCTCGCGCACGCCTGACCGGCGGCGGCGGCGGGGAGCGTATAATAGCTCACGCCGCGACAGGCGGCGGTGTAGGGGATCGCGTCGTCGGAGACCTTCGGGTCGAACCGCCATTTTTGCCGCCCCGTCGCCGGATCGAGCGCCATGACGATATTCTTCGGTGTGCAGACATAGAGGCTGTCGCCGATCTTCAGCGGCGTATTTTCCGCGCCGTAGGTGCCATGCGCGGCCTTCGAGGGCAGGTCGCCCGTGTGGATCAGCCAAGCGCGCTTGAGCTTGCCGACATTCGCCGGCGTGATCTCGGCGAGCGGGGAAAAACGTTGGGCGCTGTAGGTGCCGCCATAGGCCGGCCAGTCGGCGCCCACCTTCAGGAGCGCGGGATCGGTCATGGCAAGCCGGGCGGCCGGAAGGTCGCGCAGCGGCTCGGCCTTGTTCAGCCATCCCATCGTCGCGCCGGCTGCCGCGCAGAGAAGTAGGACCAGCGCGCTGCTTGCGAGCGCGGAGCGCCACCGCCGCGGCCGGGCCGATAGCGAAGCCATTGCGAACAGCACGGCGATGAGCAGCACGATGGGAGCGACGACCCGCGGGACCAGCGCCCAGCCATTTGCGCCGACTTCCCAAAAGGCCCAGATCAGCGTTACGAAGACGAGGCCATAATAAATCCAGCCGCCGAGCCGCCGTCCGCGGATCAGCAGGCCGCCCGAGGCGAGCATGGCGACGCCCGCCAGGAGATAATAGGCCGAGCCGCCCAGAGCCGCGAGCCAGGCGCCGCCGACCGACAATATGAGGCCGATCAGGGCGACGAGAAGCCCGACGATGACCGCGGGCCATGGACCCGAAAAGACCTGCCGCAGTTTTTGCATCGCGCGATTACCCCTCGCTTTTCCGATGGCCCCTTACGAGCCATCAATTCGTCGCGCGTTGGAATGTTCCCTGCCGATTCAATGCTGGAGGCACCCGCCGGGCGACGCCCGCCTCAGGCAAGCGATGCGGTGATGGCGACCGGTCCGCTCGGCATCCCGCGCCGGCGCGCATCGCGGTGCCCATCGCGGTCCGGAGCAAAATTGACCCAGGTCAGCAAAAAACGTGAGGCCGAAGGCGGAGGTCGGCGCGGGACCGGCCGCGATTTGCCGCTATCCCGGAGGCGGTCCGGGGAACGGTGCCTTTGCGACCGGCGGACACCTCAAGGAGATTGAGGCGTGAAGAGCATCGAGGGCAGGCGCATCGACCGATCGCATGCATCGCGGAGCGCGTGATCCCGTGCACAAGTAGCAGGAGAGAGAATATGACGAATGAGCAACCGGCCGCGAAGGACGCGCAAAAGGGTCCCGGCGAACAAATCCTCCCTCGTGAAGATCAAGACGGTTGCGAGTTCGACAGTCTCCGAGGAGGTGCCGACCCGTCGGGCGGGCAATCGAGCGAGGTGCCGCGGGACAATGGGAGAGGCAATCGCGGCAGCCTTGGCGGCAAAAGCGCGGAGCGTGACAGTTCGCCGCTAAGCACGCCGAGCGAGGGCAGCCCTTTCGAACGCCCTACCGAGGACGATCTTGCCGACCAGGAAGCCCGCGAGGGCGATAGACGATGATGCGCGTTCAGGACCATTGCGCGACGCGGCGCGGGCATGCCGCAGGCGCGGCGACGCGAGATGGTCGTACCCCGGAAGAGACGGGGATCGCGCGCATGCCGGCATTGCGTCGCCCGACTATCGCCTGACCGAGCGCGCGCCGCCCGAACCCGCCGCGCGGTCGAAGGCGACCGCTTCCGAAACGCCGGCGGGCGGCTGCGATACCGCGGCCAGCGCGTCAGGCCGGAATCCGGGAAGCCCTCCGAGGTGGTCGATCAGCAAGCTCCACCCGGGCAGCGCCTCGTCGAAGGTCCAGGTTTCGCCAGAGATCCGTATGTCGCAGCAGATCAGATCGCTCGTCAGTTCGTCGCGCTTGTAGAAGACGATTTTCTCCACCTCTGCCATGGGCAGTCGGGAGAGAAGCTCCGCGTCGATGCAGGTCATAATATTTGCTTCAAAATTCGCCCCGCCGGAGCGGGGCGCAGTGAGAGGGTTCCAAGGGCCCGTGGCTCATGGCCAGAAGGCGCGGGAGCACAGGGCCAGCCGAAAAACGCGTGGCTGGGCGCTATGTTCCGCCCCGCGCTGGCGGATGGCCCGAGGGCGGACGAAAAGGACAAGAGGATGGCGAAAATCAACCGTCGTAAGGGGTTTCCCCGATGGCGACGGAATGGGGAACACGCATAGATGCCCGTTCAAGACGGGGTCTTGGGAAAAGGAGCGTCATCATGGCCATTCTCCGGCGCATTCGCGAAGCCTTCGATATTATATTCCTCACGATATTTGCATTCGGAATGTTCGCTGCGATGGCAATCATAATCGAGACCAAGCTCCCCTAGGCGGTGTCGGCAAAGAAATTCCCCGGTACCCAGGCCAGACCGCGCTGCATCGTCCGTTTCGCCCTCCCGGTTCCTCCTCGCTCGCCCTGCCGCCCGCGCGGGCGATTGGAGCGCCGATGCACGGATGCGCACCGGAAGGTTGAGCGCCCCGAGCTACGATCGGGACTTCGCGTCGCCGTCGGCGACTGCGGCCGGCTTTCGTCCGGCGCTTGCGGGGGCCAGGCTGGCTCGCGCGCCCGATCAGCGCAGGCTGCGGAAGGTGATCGACCAGCGCGGTTCGTTGATTGCCGCGATACTATGTTCCCATTCCTCGCGCGCCTCGCCGGCAAGATGGTAGATCGAGCGCGGCGCGAGCGCGACATTTGCCCGCTCGAACCGGTTCGCACCGCGCCGGCGAAACCGCATCGTCGCCGCCGCGCCGAGCGACAGCCCGACGACATGCTCGAAAACCGGACGATCCTTGTGCCAGCCGATCCCCGCGCCAGGACCATATGCGATGAGCAGGGCCTGCTCGAGTGTCTCGGGCTCGACCCCGGCGAATTGCGCCGCGCGGGCGCGAAGCGGCGCGAGCCAGGCGGGAATGGGCTCGCCGCGCGCAAAGCGGCCGGTCTGGAAATCATAGGTCCAGCCGAACGAGCGCGTGAGGCGTTTGCCCTCCCATTGCTGGAACTGGAATGGCGTCAGCTGCGCGGCATCGATGTGCGCGACAAGACCGGCCGCCTCGGCAGGCGTGACGGCGTCCTCGCGATAGGCGAGGCCGGGAAGGAGCGGCGCCCCGAACAGGTCGGGGTGGGGCGCGGGTCGCGGCCCGCGCGCGGCAGCGGGCACCGTCACAACGGGAGCGCGGCTTGCGCGCGCAGCGGTTCGACAAAGAGCGTGTGGCGCGGTGGTTCCTCGAACAGCGCCTCGTTCGGCAGCGTGCCGTCGAGCCAGTGCATGACATTGCGCCGTTCGACGATCACGCCGTGGCGCGACTGATAGGGAATGACGTCGGCGCCGGCGGCGATGGTGAGGATGCGGTAGGACAGCGGCCAGTCGGCGAGGGGCGGATCCCAGATGGCGGCAAGGTAGAAGAAATTGCCGCTGTCGAGCGTCACCCGGTAGCGATGGTCGCCGGTCCCCATGCGAAACTCCGAAGCGGGTATCAGGCAGCGGCGCGCGGGAAAGGCGCGGCCCTCGGCGCGCACGAAACGATAGTTGATCCCGTCCGAAAAGCGGGGATCGGAACCCCAGACTGCTTTGACCATTTCGATCTCGGACATATTCTCCGGATTGCGCCGCACGAGCGCCCGCTCGGCGCGTTCGGGCGCATCGGGGTCGAAAGGCGTTGGCGCGTTGGTCACTGTTGGAACATAATGGGAACGAAGGCGAGTCGCAAGAGACAGGGATGAGGGCAAATGTGCAACGATTATCGGCTCGAGGTCGACATCGCGTCGATCGCCGAGGATTTCGACAATCTCCAGATCAAACTCGATACGCCCGAAGGCATGCCCAATGTTCCCGCGCGCGAGGATATCAGGATCACCGACATGGCGCCGATCGTGCGGTCGGGCGAAGCGCGCGGGCAGGGAGCGCTCGTCAACCGGCGCTGGAGCTGGCCCGGCCCCTGGGGCAAGCCCGTCTATAATGTCCGCGCCGAAGGCCGCGGTTTCGGGTCGCGGCGTTGCCTCGTCCTGTGCGACGGATTCTATGAATTCAGCGACCCCGCCGACGCGGCGCAGACGCGGCTCGACAAATGGCTCTTCACGCTGAAGGATCATCGCTGGTTCGCGATGGCGGGCGTCTGGCGCGAATATGAGGCCGGCGAAGCCTTCGCGCTGCTGACGATGGATGCGGGCCCCGACGTCGCGCCCTATCATCATCGCCAGATCATTCCGCTCGCGCGCGAAAGCTGGACCGACTGGCTTGACGCCGAAGTTCCGGCGGAGCAGGTGCTCGGTTGGCTGCCGGCGGGCAGTCTCGAAGTCGTACAGGTTTACGGGGCGCCGCCGGCGCAAGGGGCATTGGGTTTATGAGCGGGGACCAGGGGCTCGGGCGCTTCGTCGAGGCGCAGGAGCCGATCTATGCGCGCGTCCTCGACGAGATCCGTCGCGGCGCGAAGCGCACGCACTGGATGTGGTTCGTCTTTCCGCAGCTCGTCGGATTGGGGCGCAGCGCGATGGCGCAGCGCTATGCGATCGACGGCATCGCCGAGGCCAAGGCGTATCTCGCCCATCCGCTTCTCGGGCCGCGCTACGTCGAATGCGTGACGGCGCTGCAGGATCTGATCGGCAGCGACCCGGTGGCGGTCTTCGGCGCGGTCGATGCGGTGAAGCTGCGTTCCTCGCTCACCCTATTCGAAGCCGCGGACGGCAATGTGCTCTTTGCCGCGGCGCTCGATCGCTGGTTCGGTGGCGAGCGGGACCGCTGCACGCTCGCGCGCCTCTAGCGGACAAGAAAGGGCCCCCCGAGGCGGGCTCAGTTCGCCATGGGTCGGCGAGCGACGATTAGCTGTCGGTTCCGGGGGGCGTCGTCTTCGGCGGCTTGCCGTCCTCGATGCGGCCCGCGTTGCGGAGGTCGCGGCCTTCCTGCGCCTTGCGCTTCGCTTCGGGGCTGTCACCATTTTCGAAGGCTTCTTCCCTCACATAGCGGGCGGCCTCCTTGATCTGTCCCTTATCGGCCGCTCCATTCGGCGCCGCGGGCACGAGAATGAGCGTCTTTCCCTCGACGCGCCACGATTGCAGTTCGGAGAGGAAATTCATCCCGAGCACATCGGTGTCGCCGAGCCCGGGCGCGATCACGACCTTGAGCCCGCGCGCTTCGATGTCGCCGATCTCGAGCCGGCCGACCGTTCCGGCGTCGGCGCGGACGGTGCCGTTCGCGGTCTTCATGATCAGGGGCATGAGCGTAGCGTCGGGCTCGATGCCCGCCGCGCTCGCTGTGCCGCGCGAGAGTGCGGTCACGGTCGCGCCGCTGTCGACGAGCATCCGCCGCTCGGTGCCGTTCAGGCGCACCGCGGCCCAGAAATGCCCGTCGCGGGCCATCGGGATGCGAACCTCGCCCCCGACGACCCGCTGGCGGTCGAGCCCGAGGCTCGCGGTGATGCGCGACAGATTGGGGTCGAACGGCGCCTGCTGCAGGACGAGAAAAATGGCGAAGGCGAGCAACGCAAAGGAGAAAAGCGCGCTGAAGACGCGGCCGACATAGGGAATCCTGAACAGGAGGAGGAGAATCAGCGCCGCTCCGACGGCGTAGATCGCAAGCTGGTCCCAGGGAAGATCGGTGGTGAGGGGCATGAATGGTCCCGTGTTTACAGGCCGCGAGGTGACGCGAGGCTGAATGATCCACAGCCGCTTGCCGCACCCGGCTTGACGCGCCTTCGGACTCGGTGAAACATAAGGGGAACATCCGAGTCGATACCATATGAGCATGATGCCCTTCTCCCTGCCTCGGCCCGGCGCCGGGGAGCTTGCCGCGCTTCGCGATGCGGTGGCGCGCGCCGCGGCCGCGCGCGGACCCGTGCTGCCGTTCGGGGTGGCGCCGCTCGATCGCCTTCTCGCCGGCGGCGGGCTCGATGGCGCGGGCCTGCACGAGGTCGCGGGCGCGTCCGCAAGCTTGAGCGACGATGCCGCCGCCACGCTGTTCGCCGCCGGGATTGCCGCCCGTTTTGCTGCGGCGCCCGGCGTTTCGGCGCTCTGGGCGTTGACCCGCTTCGACCTTTATGCGCCGGGTCTCGAACAGGCGGGGCTCGGGCCCGAGCGCGTCCTTTACGCGCAAGGCGGCGACGACAGGATGTTGCTCGCGATGTGCGAAGACGCGCTGCGCGATGGCTCGCTGGCCTGCGTCGTCGCCGAGGTGAAGGCCGCCGACCAGACCGCGACGCGCCGCCTGCAACTCGCGGCGTCGGAAGGGGGCACGCCGATGATCCTCTACCGGCGATATCGGCGGTCCGGACAATGTCCGCTCGCCGACCCCTCGCTTGCCATGACCCGGTGGCGCATCGGCACCTTGCCGTCGACGGGGCTCGCCGTCCCCGGCGTCGGCCGCGGCTGCTGGACCGTCGAGCTCGTCCGCCAGCGCGGCGGCCCGCCTTTTTCCCTCGAACTGGAGGCGTGCGATGACCAGGGTCGCCTCGCTCTACCTGCCGCAACTCGCGATCGAACGGCTTCGCCGGGGCGCGCGATTGCCGCAGGCGGGGCGGCAAGACACGCGGCCTGAGCCGCCGCGGCGGGGGCCGCGAACCCCGATGCCGCTCGACGGCGCCGCGATCGACGATATGCCGGGGGCCTGTTCGGTGCCGCGCGGCGGCGGCTGGCGTCCCGGGGCGCGCTGGGCGCGGGAAGAAGCGGCGCGCGCACCGGACAAGCGTGCCGCGATCGACGCCTTGCCGCAGCACCAGCGCCCCCCCATGCGCGAACTCGGACGGCGCAGCGAGGCCGCCGACCCGCCGTTCCGGACGTTCCGGCGCGATGACGGATCGCCGGGCACCATTCCCCTTTCCATACCCTTTTCGGCGAGCCTATGTCCGACCATCCTCGTCGCGCGAACCGGCCAGCGCGATGTCGTGACCGCGGCTTGCCCGGCGGCGCTCGAACTGGGTATCGCGCCGGGGATGGCCGCCGCCCATGCGCGCGCCCTCGTGACCGGTCTCGACGTCCGCGAGGCGGATCCCGGGGGAGACCGGGCATGGCTCGACCGGCTCGCGCTGCATGCCGCCCGCCACTGGACGCCGACGGCGGCGGTCTGCGCGTCCGACGGCTTGTGGCTCGAGCTTGCCGGCACGGCGCATCTGTTCGGCGGCGAAGAGCGCTTCGCGCGGCGGCTGGTCGCTTTCGTGCACCGTCTCGGGTTCACCGCGCGCATCGCGATCGCCGGCACGCCCGGCGCCGCTTATGCGCTCGCGCGCTTCGGCGGCGCGGCGAAACGGGTGCTGGCAAACGGGCAGGAAAGCGAGGCGCTCGCGCCATTGCCGCTCGCGGCGCTTCGCTTCGCGCCGGAGGCCCTTGTCGCCGCAGCGCGCTTCGGAATCGAGCGGATCGCCGATCTCTATCCGATGCCGCGCGCGCCGCTCGCGCGGCGGCTCGGGCGCGGCGCGGTCGAAAGGCTCGACCAGGCGCTGGGATTTGCGCGCGAGCCGATCGTGCCCGTCGTCCCGTTCGACCTTCCGGTGGTGCGCCGCTCGCTCGTCGAGCCGATCGGCACCGCCGAGGCCATCGGGCAGGTTATCGCGGACCTGCTCGCCGATCTCGTCGCCGATCTCGGGGGACGGGGCCTCGGCCTGCGCAGCGCGGTGCTTCGCTGCGAGCGGGTCGACATGGGCGAGCAGCTCGTCGCGATCGGCACGGCGCGCGCGACGCGCGACGCTGCGCATCTGCTGCACCTGTTCCGGCTGCGCATCGAGCGGATCGAGCCGGGGCTCGGAATCGAGGCGATGTCGCTCGCGGCGCCGCAGGTCGAACCGCTGGCCGCTACGGCGATCGGACCGGGCTTCGACACCGGCCCGCGCGCGCCCGACCTCGCGCCGCTCGTCGACCAGCTCGCGGGGCGCGCGGGCGAGGCGGCGCTGTTCCGCCTCGAAGCGCGCGAGAGCGACGTTCCCGAACGCGCGGTCGGGCGCATCGGCCCGCTGGCCAAGCCGGCTGGCTGGCCGATATGGGCAAGGCCCGTTCGCCTGCTCGCGCGGCCCGAGGCGTTGTCGGGCGTCGTCGCGCTGCTCCCCGATCATCCGCCGCGCCGCTTCGCGTGGCGCGGGCGGTCGTACCGGGTCGTCGCCGGCGACGGGCCCGAGCGTATCCATGGCGAATGGTGGCGGCGCGCGGGCGAGATGTGGGCGGTGCGGGATTACTTCAGGGTCGAGACCGAGAGCGGCGAGCGCTTCTGGCTCTTCCGCCGCGGCGACGCCGTCGACGCGGCGAGCGGCGATCTGAGCTGGTATATCCACGGAGCGTTCGGATGAGCGCCGGAGGCATTCGGGGACCGGGCGGCGCGACCCGCTATGTCGAGCTGCAGACGACGAGTCATTTTTCCTTTCTGCGCGGCGCGTCCTCGCCCGAGGAATTGTTCGCGGCGGCCGCGCTGCAGGGGCATTCGGCGCTCGGCCTTTGCGATCGCGGCAGCGTCGCCGGCATGGTGCGCGGGCTCTCGGGGCAGGAAGCGACCGGCGTCCGCCTCATCGCCGGGTCGCGCATCGACCTGCGCGATGGCCGTTCGCTTTTGCTCTACCCGCGCGACCGCGCCGCCTGGTCGCGGCTGACCCGGCTGCTGTCGCTCGGCAAGGCGCGGGGCGGGAAGGGCCAATGCTCGCTCGACTGGGGCGACGTCGCGGCCCGGGCGGAGGGGCTGGTTGCGATCCTGCTGCCCGGCGACGCCGACGCGCGGACGCGCAGCGATCTGGGCGAACTGCGCGACATCTTCGGCGGCGGCGCCCATCTCGCGCTGACGCTGCGGCGCCGCCCCGGCGACTTTGCGCGGCTCGCCGCGCTCGACGAACTCGCGCGGGACATCGGCGTGCGCGGCGTCGCGTGCGGCGACATTCTCTATCACGCGCCCGACCGCCGTCCGCTGCAGGATGTGCTGACCGCGATCCGCGAGAAGACCACGATCGACGCCCTCGGTTTCCGGCGCGAGCGCTTCATGGACCGCGCCCTGCAATCACCGGCCGAGATGGAACGGCGCTTCGCGCTGTTTCCCGACGCGATCCAGGCCGCCGCCGATATCGCCTCGGTCTGCCGCTTCGATCTCGGCGAGATACGCTACCAATATCCCTATGAGGAAGTGATGGCGGGCCGCAGCGCGCAGGAAGCGCTCGCGGCGCTCACCGAGGAAGGCGCCGCGCGCATGTTTCCGGATGGCGTGCCGCCCGCCTATCGCAAGCAGATCGATCATGAGCTCCGCCTCATCGGCGAGCTCGGCTATGCGCCCTATTTCCTGACCGTGAACGCGATCGTCGCCGAGAGCCGGCGCCGCGGCATCCTGTGCCAGGGACGGGGGAGCGCGGCGAACAGCTGCGTCTGCTTCCTGCTCGGCGTCACCTCGATCGACCCGATCAGGCACGAGCTGCTCTTCGAGCGCTTCGTCTCGGGCGAGCGCAAGGAGCCGCCCGACATCGACGTCGACTTCGAGCATGAGCGGCGCGAGGAGATCATCCAGTGGATCTACGAGACCTATGGGCGGCACCGATCGGCGCTCACCGCGGTCGTGACGCGCTACCGCACGCGCGGCGCGGTCGCCGAGGTGGGAAAAGCGCTCGGGCTGCCGCGCGATCTGACCAAGATGCTGACCGGGCTCGTCTGGGGCTGGTCGGAGGACGGTATTCCCGCCGAGCGCATCGCCGAGCTGAATTTGAACGCCGACGATCACCGGCTGCGCCTCACGCTCGATCTTGCGCAGCAGCTGATCGGGACACCGCGGCACCTCTCGCAGCATCCCGGCGGTTTTGTGCTGACCGAGGAGCGGCTCGACGAGCTGGTGCCGATCGAGCCCGCGCGCATGGCGGATCGCCAGATCATCGAATGGGACAAGGACGATATCGATGTCCTCAAATTCATGAAGGTCGATGTGCTGGGGCTCGGCATGCTCGGCTGCATGAACCGCGCCTTCAACCTGCTGCGCGAGCACAAGGGGATCGAGGTCGGCATGGCCGATCTCCAGGATGACGATCCGGCGGTCTATGGCATGATCCAGAAGGCCGACACGCTGGGCGTCTTCCAGATCGAGAGCCGCGCGCAGATGTCGATGCTGCCGCGGATAAAACCGCGATGTTTCTATGATTTGGTGATCGAGGTCGCGATCGTGCGTCCGGGGCCCATCCAGGGGGACATGGTCCATCCCTATCTGCGCCGGCGCGAGGGCAGGGAGCAACCCGAATATCCCAGGCCCGAACTGCGCGCGGTGCTCGAGAAGACCTTGGGCGTCCCGCTCTTCCAGGAGCAGGCGATGAAGGTCGCGATCGTCGGCGCGGGCTTCACGCCCGCCGAGGCCGACCAGCTTCGCCGCGCGATGGCGACCTTCAAGCTCACCGGCGGGGTCAGCCATTTCTACGACAAGCTCGTCGGCGGCATGGTCGCGCGCGGCTATCCGAGGGATTTCGCCGAGCGGACCTTCAAGCAGATCGAGGGGTTCGGCTCGTACGGCTTTCCCGAGAGCCATGCGGCCTCCTTCGCCAAGATCGCTTATGCCTCGTGCTGGATGAAGCATCATCATCCCGACGTCTTTTGCGCGGCGCTGCTCAACGCGCAGCCGATGGGCTTCTACGCGCCCGCGCAGATCGTCGGCGATGCGAGAAAACATGGTGTCGAGGTGCGCCCGGTGTCGATCAACGACAGCCACTGGGATTGCACGCTCGAGCAAAGGGATGGCCGCACGCTCGCGGTGCGGCTCGGCTTGCGGCAGGCGCGCGGCCTCGCCAATGTCCACGGCGCCGCGATCGTCGGCGCGCGGGGGGACATGCCTTATGATTGCGTCGAGGATGTCTGGCGCCGCGCCGGCGTGCCGCGCGCCGCGATCGAACGGATCGCCGAGGCGGACGGCTTTTGCTGTCTCGTCGAGGATCGCCGCCAGGGGCTCTGGAAGGTGAGGGGACTCGGCGAGGCGCCGCTGCCGCTCTTCGCCGCCGCCGATGCGCGCGAAGCGGCCTTCTCGCCCGAGGGGATCGAGCCGGAGACGCAGCTCCGGCCGATGACCGACGGCCGCGAAGTGGTCGAGGATTATCGCACCACCCAGCTCTCGCTACGCGCGCATCCGCTAAGCTTCCTGCGCCCCGAGCTCGACGCGATGCGGATCGTCCGCTGCGCCGATCTCGCGCAGCTTCGCGACGGGCGCAACGTCGAGGTCGCCGGCATCGTCCTCGTGCGCCAGCGCCCCGGCTCGGCGAAGGGGGTGCTGTTCGTCACGATCGAGGACGAGACGGGCATCGCGAACGGCATCGTCTGGCCCGACAAGTTCGAAATCTATCGCCGGCCGATCATGTCGGCATCGATGATCGCGATGCGCGGCAGGCTCCAGAAGGAAGGCCAGATCATTCACATCATCTGCGACCGCATCGTCGACCGCGACGATATGCTGCGCTCGATCGGGCGGATGGATTTCGCGGTGGCGCCGGGCCGCGCCGACGGATCGCGCGGAGGCGGCGGGCCCGATCCGCGCGATCCGGCCCGGTCGCCGCGCGGGCGGACATGGGCGTCGCCGCCGCACGGCTCCGCCGAGGAGGAGCTGCTGCGCGTTCGCAGCCATGATTTTCACTGACGAGGGCGCGGTCGCAGCCGGCGCGCCGGATGCCGCCCTCGGACGGACGCGTGCTGCCGCGGGCGACCGCCCTCGCATGCCAGGGTCTGCCCGCGTCAGGGTCCGCGCGCTGGAAGGCCCCGCAGCGAAGCCGGGGACGGGCGTCGGCCGACCGCCGGGAAAGGGCCGCCTGCATGCGCGGGAACTTTTGCTGCGCCTCAAACATCTCTTTTCTCGTAGCGAACAGGAGAAAGCGGATGGAAGCGGAGCGCCAGCCCCGCCGCGCGGGCGAGGGAAATTATCTTCGGTTCATGGCGATGCTTGGCACGTCGACCATCGTCATGTTCGCTCTGATGTATCTCAACACCTATGCGCTCGATCATGTCATGTGGAGCGAGACGCGCTTCTGGATGATGTTCGTCATGGGCGCGGCGATGGCGGTCGTGATGCTCGCCTTCATGCGGGGAATGTACAGGAACAGGAAGAAGAACTGGATCATCGTCGGCGCCGCCGTCGGCGTTTTCGCGCTGTCGCTGTTCCTCGTGCGAAGCCAAAGCACCGTGAGCGACCGCGAATATATGTCGGCCATGGTCCCCCACCATTCGATCGCGGTTCTGACCAGCGAGCGCGCGCGGATCAGCGACGTCCGGGTGCGCGAACTCGCCAACCGCATCATCCGCGCTCAGCGCAAGGAAATCGCCGAAATGCAGTGGCTGATCGACGACATCGCTGCCAATGGCGTCGCGGCCACGCGCGACGCGGCGCTCGTCCGGCCCGTCCCTCGATTCCAGGGGCATCTGAACAAGGGTGATCGGCAGCCGGAGCGTCCACCGCGTTGACGATTGTCCATCACATGGGCCTTGTCGCGGCTCACGGCCCATATCCGTCATCGACCTCGCCGATCCGCGTGCACAAGCGCGCTGCCGGTTATGCCATATGCTCCCCGCGCGAAAGGCGATGCGCAAAGCCGGTCCATTGCTGACGGGACCGCCGGCCTCGAAAGCCGACGCAAGCCAGCGCACGCCGACGCAAGCCGGCACAATCGCAGGCGGGGAACCGAGAAGGCCGCGCGCGTCGGCCGCTCGGTGTCATCCGTGCGCAACCGTGCATTTCTCCGATCGTTAGGCTATTGGCGACGGCGGAGGCCTCAACATGAACGAGCGGAAGCTAAGCCTGATCCGGCTCCGCGCTCAAATGCGCGTCAATCCACCCGTGTTCCTTGTATCGGCCGGACTCATCATCGCCTTCGTGTTATTCGGGGCATTATTCCCGACCACCGCCGGAAGTCTCTTCGACAGGCTGCAGAGCGCGATCATCGTCGATTTCGGATGGCTTTACGTCGTGGCCGTCGCGGGCTTTCTCGCCTTCGTGCTCTTTCTCATGTTCAGCCGCTATGGCGACGTGAAGCTCGGTCCCGACGGAAGCGAGCCCGAATATAGCTATCTGTCGTGGTTCGCGATGCTGTTCAGCGCGGGCATGGGTATCGGGCTGCTCTTCTTCGGCGTCGCCGAACCGCTCCAGCATTTCGGGGCGCCGCCGGTCGGGGAAGGGGGAACCGTCGAAGCGGCGCGGCAGGCGATGGTGCTCACCTTTTTCCACTGGGGCCTCCACGCCTGGGCGATCTATATCGTGGTGGGACTCGCGCTCGCCTATTTCGCCTTTCGGCACGGCCTTCCGCTCACTATCCGCTCCGCTCTCTTTCCGCTGATCGGGCGCCGCATCCATGGCCCGATCGGACATGCCGTCGATATATTTGCCGTGCTCGGGACCATGTTCGGTGTGGCAACGTCGCTCGGATTCGGCGTTTTGCAGGTCAACGCGGGCTTCCATCATCTGTTCGGCCTTCCGGTCGGAAGCGGCGTCCAGATCATGCTGATCGCGGGGATTACGGCGCTGGCGACGATTTCGGCGGCGGCGGGACTGGATAATGGAATCAAGCGCCTGTCCGAGCTGAACATCATCCTCGCGATCGCCCTGCTCGCTTTCGTTCTCGTCGCGAGTTCGACCGTTTTCCTGCTGCAAGCCTATGTCCAGAATGTCGGTGCTTATCTCGGTTCGCTCGTGCAGCGGACCTTCCGCATGTATGCCTATGAACCCAATGCCTGGTTCGGCGACTGGACACTTTTCTACTGGGGATGGTGGATCAGCTGGTCACCCTTCGTCGGCATGTTCATCGCGCGCATATCGCGCGGCCGCACGATCAGGGAGTTCGTCATGGGCGTGTTGATCGTGCCGTCGCTCTTCACTTTTCTGTGGATGACCATCTTCGGCAACACCGCGATCCAGATGGACCTGAGCGGCATCGCGAATCTGGCCGAGACGGCAGCGGTCGATATGCCGGTCGCCCTCTTCGAGATGCTGGAGAATCTGCCATTGTCGATGGTCGCATCGGCGTTGGCAACGCTCCTCGTCATCACCTTCTTCGTCACCTCGGCGGACTCGGGCGCGCTGGTCATCGATACGATAACATCGGGGGACGCCGAGGATACGCCGGTGTGGCAACGGATATTCTGGGCCGTCTGCGCCGGGGTTGTGGCGGCCGTTCTGCTGATCGCCGGCGGCCTCCAGGCGCTTCAGACGGCGGCCATAGCCAGTGCCTTGCCTTTCACCGTCATCATGATCTTCATCTGCTACGGGCTTTTGCGCGCGCTGCAGATGGAAGGCCGCGGAATCGCGATGAATATTGCGGGGGCAGGCGCCCCGATCCCTGAAGCCGCGAAGCCGAGCTGGCAGCAACGTCTCACCAGCATCACGCATTTCTATTCGAAGGGCGAGGTGGAGGACTTTCTGGCCCGATCGGTCCGCCCCGCGCTGGAGAATGTTGCGGCACATTTGAGGGCCAGTGGTCACGCGCCCGAGCTTGGCGGCGGGGATGAAGGCTGGAGCCTCACCATCTCCCACGGCGAACTCGACAGCTTCCGCTATGCCGTCGCGCCGCGGGCCTATCGTTCCCCCAGCTTCGCGTTCGCCGAATTGCCCAAGGCGCGCAAGCCCGACCGGATGCATTATCGCGCGATTGCGACAGCGTCCGATGCCGATCAGCCGCACGATGTCACCGGTTATGCCGAGGATCAGCTGATCAACGACCTGCTGGGCCGTTATGCGCGATTCCGCCACGCGCGGCGGCTTTCCTGAGCCAGCCGTGTCGCGGCGGCAGGGCACCGCCGGCGCGCCGCGAATCGGTGTCCGAGCGCTTAGCCGCCCGACCCGCGACGGTCGGACCGCGTCGCGGGCTGCGGTTGAACCTCATCGCTTTTCTTGGCGCGCGTGATGCCCGAGGCGGCGCCGGTAGCGCGTTTTTCCTCGTCGCGCTTTCCGATGTCGCGGGCGATATCTCCGCCCGATGCACCGCCTTGCGCGGGGGTGGGGTGATCCGGGAGCAGGTCGCCGTCGTCCCGGGGCATTCGATTGTCTGTGGTGTCGGACATGCTCGTCTCCTCTTCTCCATCAACCGCCGCAGGCGGCGGTTGTTCCCGAGAGCCTGAACGGCACTCGATTGTCTTGCACCGTTCGGTGACACAAACTCGGTCGCGTCGGCAGATGACATTGGGATACGGCATCCTGGATACGGCGTCGGGTGCGGTCTGACCGGCGCGGCCGCCGCCCGGCTCGCTGGCGTAGCCGCGGCGACCGGGGTGCCGCGACGCTACCACGCACCGGAAAGTCGCCGTGCCGCCGGATCTGGACGAGGTCGGCGCGAGAGCGGATGTTATTTTCCCGCCGCGATCCAGATCGTCGCGGCGAGCGCCACGGTCGCCCCGACGAGGGCCGCTGAAAGAATGCGGATTCTCATCGGCTTCAGGCTGCTGACCTTATGGGGTTCGAGGCGATCGATGAGCGTTCGGGCGCGGCGCTCGGCCGACACGAAGATGAACATCGCGACGATGAGAAAGGTCGTGGCGATGCTTTTGGGCAGCCAGGCAGGCTCCATGGTTCGGAAAAGCGCGCTGAAGCCGAGGCCGATGCCTACCGCGGCCATGCCCGTGCGGACCCATCCCGCGAAACTGCGTTCGTGCGCCAGAACCGTGCGGTCCTCGGCGAGATCGGTGCGGTTTTCGGCCAGTTCGGTCTGTTCGGGGCTGTTCATTTTGCGGACGGTCCCGGCAGGGCCGACCGGGTGCCGGCCCGGTCGCGCGCGACGACGCTCAGGCTGCCGTCGGTTTCGAGCACCACCGCCGCGATCGCTTCGATCTCGCCGAAACCTGCGCTCCGGATCGCGGCCAATATCTCAGCGCGCGTGACGCGCGCCCGCCGCATCGCGTCGACATCCAGCGCGCCGTCGATCAGCACGGGGCGCGGCCGTGCCTTCGCGAGCCGCTCGACGATCGGCAAGCGGACGCTGAGCGCTGCTATGACAAACTGCAGAATGATCAGGGCCAGGAAGGCGACGACACCTTCGACGAGGGTGACATCGCGGTTGAGCAGAATCGTCGCGAGCGTCGAACCGAGGGCGACAGTGACGACGAGGTCGAAGGCGCTGAGTTTTGCGAGCGTGCGGTTGCCGCTCAGCCGCAGCATGATGACGAGGGCGACATAGGCGGCGCCGCCCATGAGCAGCACGCGTTCCACATTTTCCCAGTTTTCGAACAGCATCAAAAGCCTCCTGCGCTATGAGGATAATGCCTCCGCTATGAGGACAATGCATGGCATAGGGGGGAGTTTCAGGCGGTGGAGCGAAGACGCCGACGTTCCGCAGGGCACCCCGTCGCACCGGCGACAAAATTGCATGTGCGCGCGGCCGGGCTTCCGCCTGCAGTTCGTCGTCGCTCGCGGCGACGGTCACCCGACGCTCAGTTCAATCCTGGACCGGATCGCTTGCATCGAAGCTCGATTGCGGATGGTGGCTCGCGCTCACTGGACGGTCGGCAACGCGGCGCGGCAGTCGGCGGCGCATTCGCGGCACATCTCGGCGCACAGCCGGCAATGATCATTGTCGTGGCGCTCGCATTCGGCGGCGCAAAGCTCGCACACGCTGGCGCAGCTCTCGAGCATCAGGCGCAGGACCTCGATATTCTCTCCGGTACGGCGAACGGCGAGCTTCGCCATGGCGTCGCACACATCGGCGCAGTCGAGGCACGAGCGGATACACTGCTGCATGTCCATCGGTTCGGCGGCGCAGGCATCGGCGCACGATGTGCACATCAGCGCGCAGAACATCGCATGCCGCGCCGCGGTGGCGAGGGGTTCGTTCGTTTCGCCGACGACGTCGGGATGCAGGGAAACCATCTTCTGAATCGACATTGTCATTCTCCTACGCGCCTTCGCGGCCGTCGAAGGCCCCGCAGAGCCGACCGCCGAAGGATTTCGCCGCCGAATAGTTACCCGGCGTGTCGCCGAGCCTCCGCCTGTCGTCGATCATGGACGGCTCGGTGCCGGTCACGGCCATAAAAGGCAGACGCGACCGTCCGGTTCAGGTTCCCGCGGCCAGATTCAACTCCGCCGATCTTCGCGAAAAATTGATCTGGGTTGGGAATAATCGGCCGACGCAGCGGCGGAGTTGCGGGCTGCAAGGCGAAGCGGCGGTCGCTGCTGACGAGCCCTGCCGATGCCGCGCCCCCTGCAGGTTGCATTCGCGCAACCCGCGGCAGCAATGTTCGTTCATGCGACAGCGGGCGCCGAAGCTCAGCGCGACGTGCGGCGCCAACGATCACGGGAAACGTCCAGCAAATCAAGGGAAGCGTTCAATGGGTAGAACCATCGCCGGCTGGAAAATCGACGATGCCGAGCGCGAGCGCCTGCTTTCGCTGTTCCCGCCACGCTATTCGCTTGTCGTGGCGGATCATATCACGCTCCGCTTCGGCACCGACGCCGGGACGCCGCTGCCGCTCGAAACCGAAGCGCGCATCATCGGCGAAGCCGACGATGGCGTGGGGGTGCAGGCGCTCGTGGTTGAAATCGGGGGCAGGACCGCGCGCGGCGACGGAAGTCATTTCCATATCACCTGGTCGCTCGGCGCGGGACGGCGCGCGAAGGAAAGCAACGATGTGATCGGCGCGTCGGGGTGGAGAGCCCGCGATCCTGTGCCGCTGCACATCGAGCCGAAGCGCTGGCAAAGCTGACCGATGCAGCTCTATCTCGATTGCGACGGCGTCCTGGCCGATTTCGATCGCGGCGCTACCGAACTGCTCGGCATGTCGCCGCGAGCCTATGAAAAGCGCCACGGCATCGCGGGCTTCTGGCGCGAGATCGCGCGCCATCCCGATTTCTACGGGTCGCTCCCGCTGATGCCCGACGCGATGGAACTCTTCTCGGCGGTCCGCCACCTCATTCCCGTCATCCTCACCGGCCTCCCGCGAGGCGCGTGGGCGGCGCCGCAGAAGATACGCTGGGCCGCCGAGCATTTCCCCGGCACCCAAATCCTGACGGTGATGGCGGTCGACAAGCGAAACCACGCGCGGAGCGGCGATATCCTGGTCGATGATCAAACGAAGCACGCGCCTCTCTGGGAAGGGGCAGGCGGAATTTTCGTGCACCACCGAAGCGCGGCAGCCACGATCGCGAGGTTACGCGAATTGATCCCGGACGAGATGGCCGCGACCCATTAGCGATCGGCGGCGCGCGCCTGACGAGCGCGGCCCAAATGGGCGCACACTGGCGGCGGCGGGCGCCGCCAGAGGTCGCGCGATTTTCCTGAGGCCGCGCAGGCGCTCTTGGCGCGCTGGTCTTGGCGCGGCGGCGGCGCACGTCGGCGCCGGGTAAACGGCGCGTCGCGCCGTTCCGGCCATGGCTGGCATGGCCGACCCGGCGCCGCCGCGCGCACTCCTCCGCGCCGGCGGCGCGCCAAGGGCGCCCTTTTCCCGCCCTGCGGGCGCGCACAACGACTTCACGCCGATAATCGGCGGTGATGCCGGACCCGGGCGGCGATGCCGAACCTGTCGAGAGCGAGGATAGGCGAGCGGACGCTTGCTGATGACGCCGCGCGGGGGGCCGCGCGGCGGCGCTTTGGTGGGCCGGCACCTCGGACAGCGGGGCGGGCGGCGCACGGCCATGGGACCGCCCGGCCGCCCCGCAAGCCGCGCTGCGCGCGGCTCCTCCACTTGCGTTGCGGCCCTTCGGGTGCGGGCCGGCCTCGTGAGGCGGTCCCCTTGTCCGCGGGTTCGCCGCCCGCCCCGCTGTCCGGGGCCGGCCGCGGCGGATTTGACCCGTGAGGAGATGCCACGATGTTGACCAGCCCTTTCCCTTCGCTCGGGACCGCACCGCAGGAGAGCGCGCGGCCTTCGGGCCGCGCGAGAGCGCGCGGCGGCGCGCGCGCCAAGGCGCCGCCCACCGATGGCGCGCCGCGCGCTTCGCTCTACGACGAGGTGACCGGCCGTATCGTGCAGGAACTCGAGGCGGGGCGCATCCCGTGGGTGCAGCCATGGGACGGCGCCGCCTTTGCGCCGGGACTGCCGAAAAATGCCGACGCGCGCCGCGCCTATTCGGGGATCAATATCCTCATTCTCTGGGCCGAGGCGGCGCGGCGCGGATTTCCGGCGCAGGGATGGCTGACCTTCCGTCAGGCGCTCGGCGCGGGTGGCGCCGTGCGCAAGGGCGAGAAGGGCACGACGATCTTCTACGCGGCGCGCTTCACGCCCAAGGGCGAGGCGGGCACCGATCTTCGCGGCGGCGACCATGGCGCCCGCGGACCGGGCGCAGCGCACACGCGCGGCGGCGGCGCGGGGGCAGCGAGTGCGGCGGCTGGTGGGGAGAGGGCGGGCAGCGCGGGCGATGGCGGCGCGGTGCCCTTCCTCAAACGCTTCACCGTCTTTAACGTCGCGCAGTGCGAGGGACTGCCCGACCGTTGCACGCGCGCCGATGTGCCCTTGCCGCCCCGCGAAACCATCCCCGACGCCGAGGCGCTGATCGCCGCGACGGGGGCCGATATCCGTATCGGCGGCAATGAAGCCTATTACAGCCCCGCCGAGGATTATGTCGCGCTGCCGCCGCAACAGTCGTTCCGGCAGCAGATCGACTATTATCGCACCGTCCTGCACGAGCTCGGCCACTGGACCGGCCACCCCTCGCGGCTCGACCGCGACCAGAAGGGCGGCTTCGCGAGCGCCGCCTATGGCCGCGAGGAGCTTTGCGCCGAACTTGCGAGCGCCTTCCTCTGCGCCGCGCTTGGGATCAAGCCGACCGTGCGTCACGCCGATTATATCGGCGCTTGGCTTGCGATCATGCGCGCCGACACGCGCGCGATTTTCAGGGCGGCGAGCCACGCCAGCAAGGCCGCCGACTATCTGCTCGGTTTCGCGCCCGCCGCCGAGCAGGGCGCGGCGGGCGCGTCCACGACGACGACGCGAGCGGACGGCGCGGGCGCGGCGGGGGAAGGGCAATGACGCTCCTTCCCGCCGATCTGCGCTTCGCGCTCAATCTCAACGGCCATGCGAGCTGCATCCACCGCGCCCGCGAAACGGCTTTCGATCCGTGGCCTGTCGTCAAATTCTTCAACCCCGTGGGCGTCGCGACATGGATCGCGACCGAGATCGACGGCGACGGCGACACGCTGTTCGGCCTTGCCGATCTCGGCTTCGGCTGTCCCGAACTTGGCTGCTTTTCGCTCGCCGAAATTGCCGCCGTGCGGCTCCCCTTCGGCCTTGCCATCGAGCGCGACGCATATTTCGATCCGCTCGCGCCGCTCTCGGACTGGACCGGTGCGGCGCGGCGGCTCGGTTCGATCCGCCTCGCCGAAAAGGCGCTCTTGCGCCGCAAAATCGACCGGCTTCTGCCCGATCCGCCTCCCGATGCCGACCGGCACGGGGGCGGCGCGGACAGCTGACGCGGCGGCGCGTTTCGCCGTCATCGAAAGCCGGCCTCCGAGGGCATTCCCTGCAAGGAATCGGAGGCCGGCACCCCTGTGAATGGAGTGACATCATGAAACTCGATTTTATCGAACCCGACAAGCTGGTAATCGCCAAGATCAATATGCGCGCCAAGGGGCGCGACCCCGACGTGGGCGACATCGAGCCGAGTATCCGCAAGCGCGGGGTGCTCATTCCCTTGCTCGTGCGCGAGCGCGCGGGGGCGGGTCCGGAGGATATTCCGTTCGAAATCCTCGCGGGACGGCGGCGCTTCACCGCCGTCAAAAATATCCTGCGCGAGGGCGGCACGCCGCGCCCGCTGCCGTGCGCGATCCTCGACGATGGCGACGACGCCGACGCGGTCGAAGCATCGATGCTCGAAAATCTCGCGCGCGTCGCGCCCGACGAGGTCAGCCAGTGGGAAGCCTTCGTCGCGCTCGTCAAGGCGGGGCGCAGTGTCGACGAGATCGCCGACACTTTCGGCTTCGAACCGGCGACGGTGAAGCGCATCCTCGCGCTCGGCAATCTCGTGCCGCGCATCCGCAATCTTTATCGCGGCGGCGAGATCGATGCCGCCACGGTGCGCCACCTGACCCTCGCCACCAAAAGCCAGCAGAACGCGTGGCTGGCGCTGTTCGACGACCGCGAAGCCTATTGTCCGACGGGTCATCAACTCAAGGCATGGCTGTTCGGCGGCAGCGCGATCGCCGTGTCGCGCGCGCTGTTCGACGTCGCGGCGAGCGGCGCCGCCATCGTCTCCGACCTGTTCGGCGAGGACAGTTTCTTTGCCGACAGCGACCAGTTCTGGACGCTCCAGATGGCCGAGATCGAGGCGCGGAGGGCGGCCTATATCGAGGCGGGCTGGGGCGATGTCGTCGTCATGACGAAGGGCGACTGGTTCCGCTCGTGGGACTATGCCCACGCGCCCAAGCGCAAGGGCGGGCGCGTCTATGTCGAAGTGCGCGACAATGGCGAAGTAGCCTTTCACGAAGGCTATCTGACCACCAAGGAAGCGGCGCGCGGCGAGCGCGGTGCGAGCGACCCCGAACCGAAACCCGTGCGGCCCGAGGTCACGTCGGCGATGAATGCCTATATCGACCTCCACCGCCACGCCGCCGTGCGCGCCGATCTGGCGCGCCACGGCGGGGTCGCGCTGCGCGCGATGCTCGCGCACGTGATCGCGGGCTGCGGCCATTACCGCGTCGATATCGAGGCGCAGCGCGCCCCGAAGGAAGATATCGCCGAGAGCGTCGAAACCGCGCCCGCCGAAGCCGAATTCGATGTGCAGCGGCGCGCGGTGCTGGGCGTTCTCGGCTTGGGCGCCGAGACGCCGACCGTGACCGGCGCGCCGGGTAGAAGGATCCCTTTCGCGGGCGTCTTCGCGCGGTTGCTCGAACTTCCCGACCCGGTGGTGCTCGAGATCGTGGCGATCGTGATGGGCGAGACGCTCATGGCGGGGCACGATGCGGTCGAGGCGATCGGTTTGCACTTGGGAACCGACATGCGCCGTCACTGGCGCGCCGACGCGGCCTTCTTCGACCAGCTGCGCGACCGCGAAAACCTGCTTGCCATCGTCGGCGAGGTCGCGGGGGAAGCGGTCGCGAGCGCCAATGAAAAGGAGAAGGCCAAGGCGCTCAAAGCGATTATCGCCGACCATCTCGATGGCACGAACGGACGTGCGCATGTCGCGCCGTGGGCGCCGCGCTGGATGCTGTTCCCGCCAGAGGCCTATACCGCGCGCGGCGGGATCGGGAGTGTGCGGGCACATGTGCACTGGGCCGCCGATCTCGAATATATGATCGAGGCCGAGGTCGATGCCGACGCCCGCGAAGACGGCTCGCCATGTTCCGATGTCGAGACCGAGGCCGTCATCGAGGTGCCGCCGCTCGCGGCGTGACGAGGGGGCGGGCGGCTTCCCGCCCGCCCGTTTTCCGGGGCGGCAGATTCTGTGGGCCAAGCAGAGTGGCGCCGAGCCCCGCCACCCATCGCGCCGTTCCGCGCCGCTGAGGCGGCGCGGAACGGCGCGATGGCTTTTCTTGGAATGCGCCTAGCCGCACGCGGCGGCGGCGCGGGCCAGGACGAGAAACGGCGCGCCGATCGCTCCTCGCGCCGCGCTAGGATGAGCAAATTACTCGCCTCATTGCCGATGGGCCGCGCCTTCCTGACGCCCCCATGCCACGAGGACATTCTGCGGTTACGCCAGCAGCCGCCGGAGAAAATAGACGCGGAACAGGTCGAGCAGCGCTTCGGCACTTTCATTGTCGTTCGCGTGCGCGACGACTTGCACGCCGCCCTGCGCAGGCACGAATTCGAACGGATGGAGGCCGGTCAGCCGCAGCGCAGCGGGGTCGAGACCGTCGCGGCGGAGCGCCGCATGCGCCGCGTCGTCGAGTGCGAGTCCGATCCAGATGCCCGCGCTCCGCGCGGCGATCATGCCGAGATCGGCGCATTCGCCCGCGATCAAGAGTTCGGCCCGTCCATCCATCTTCATTTCCCCGGCACAGCCGATGCGGCGTTGGTTCTCTGTCCCGGCAGCGCGCTTTTTCTCCGCGCGAATCCGGGGATTCATTGCGGTGCCTTGCCGCGTTCGCATGCCGCTGGCCACGCCATTTTCGATGAAATGTTCGGCAAAATTTCTTTAGCCGCTCGCCGTCTCGGCATCGCCGGAGCCCGTCCGGAGCCGGGTGAGCGGTCTGGCCGGACGCGAACCGGCGCGCAACGGACGGCGCCGGCTTTTTTCCCCGCCCGCTGATGCGGGCTCCTCGCGCCGCCGCGTTCCGCGGCCAAAAAAGCCGGTGCCGTCCGTCCTCCGCTGACGCTGCGGCCCTTCGGGTGCGCGCCGGTCCTTGGGCGCCCGCCCTGCCTCTGCTCACGCTCCGGAGATGGTCTCCGGCAGCGATGAAGGAGACGAACAATGGCAGCTATCGGCTTTGTGAACGGCACCATCGAAAAGGGTTTCGTGGGCCAATTGAAGACGCTTTCGATCCGGGCCAGCATCGAAATCAGCCCGAACCGGAACAAGTCGAACGATGTGCAGCCCGATTTCCGGGTCCATTCGGACGGCGTCGAGATCGGCGCGGGCTGGGTCCGGATCGGCGAAATGTCGGGCAAACCCTATGTCGGGCTGGCGCTTGCCGCCCCCGAATTCGGGCCGCGCCGGCTTTATGCGAACCTCGGCCGCGCTGCGGGGCAGGACGACGACAATACCTACGCCGTCATCTGGAACGCCGACGACTGACGGGACCGGCCCCGCGCCCGCTCCGGCGGGCGCGGGGTCACCCTTTTCCTTGTCGCGGCGCGATATTCGGCTAGGATTCGAGGGCCATGAAAACCGATCTCGACCATCTTCCCGAGCGCAAGAAGCGCGATCTCGAACGCATCGTCGAAATCCTTTTCGCCGAGTTCGAGGACGCGACCGCCCTCGCGACACAGAAGTGGAAGAAGCAGGGGCGCATCCTCAAGGTCATCCTCTACGGCAGCTATGCGCGCGGTGACTGGGTCGCCGATCCGAAGGGCGGCTATTATTCGGACTATGACATTCTCGTCGTCGTCAACGACGACCGGCTGACCGATCCGGTCGATTACTGGTACAAGGCCGAGGATCATTTCCTGCGCGAATATGCCATTACCAAGCGGCTGTCGGGACCCGTCGGGCTGATCGTTCACAGCCTCGGCGACGTCAATTTCCAGCTCTCGCGCGGGCGGCCCTTCTTCATCGATATCGTGCGCGACGGGATCGTCCTCTACGAACTCGGGACGCAGTCTTTCGATCCGCCCAAGCCGCTGTCCCCCGAGGTCGCTCGCGAAGAGGCCAACGTCTACTTTGAACAATGGTATACCAGTGGAAGAGAATTTCTTGACCTGGCGCAAGCGGCGGTTGAGAAATCCTACCACAACCGTGCAGCCTTCTTGCTGCATCAAGCCACCGAGCATTTTTACCACACGGTGCTCAACACGCTCACCCTCTACTCGCCCAAATCGCACAAGATCAATTTCCTGCGCGATCGGGCTGAGGACATCGCACGCGAGCTGATTCCGGTATGGCCGCGCGACGAAAAATTCGCGCGCCGTTGCTTCGAATTGCTCCAGCAGGCCTATGTCAACGCGCGCTATTCGCCGCATTACAAGATCAGCGAAGAAGAGCTTGCGTGGCTCGTCGAGCGCATCGAGATGCTCCAGGGCGAAGTGAAGTCCATCGCCGAGAAACATCTCCAGCCTGCCTGATCCTCGATGGGGGATCGATTTTCGTGGGTGAGATTTTCGATCCTCCCGCAGCGCATCCCGTCCGGTCATGACCCTTCGCACGGCGTTTCGCGACGCCGCTGGAAGGAGGGCCAGTCATGGGAAGATCGGACGACGACGGCCCGGCTGAGCGCGCCGCCAAGGCGCGCGCCGGGAGCCCGTTCCTAAGTGCCGCCGAGACGGCGCACTACCTCGGGATATCCGAGCGCACGCTTCTCGAATATCGATCGAAGGGGAGGGGGCCGGCGTTCCGGCGCCACGGAAACAAGGTTCGCTATCATATCGATGATCTGATCGCGTGGTCGCAGCGCCTGCGGCGGGCGGGCGACGATGCCTGATCGCTTCCTTCTGGCTCGCGCTCTGTCATGCGGCGCGCTTGTGGTCGCGATCGGCGTCACCATCGCATCACCGCCGCGTCCGCGCCTCGTCTGGAATGCAAGCGCAAGCGCGCCGGTCGGCCTCTGGCGAGTTGCCCCCGAAGCGCCGCTGCATCGCGGCGATATGGTTGTCGCAAAGCTCGCCGATCCATGGCGCGGGTTCGCCGCGCAGCGGCACTATCTCCCGTCGAATGTGCCGCTGATCAAGCGCGTTTCCGCCGTGCCCGGCGATCGGGTCTGTGCAGCCGGCGACATCGTCAGGATCAACGACAGGATCGCCGCAATCCGCCATCAGGTCGATCGGGCAGGGCGCTCGATGCCCGGTTGGCGGGGCTGTCACATACTTCGACGCGACGAGGTTATGCTCCTGATGGATGCTGAAAGCTCGTTCGACGGCCGCTATTTCGGGCCCACCAGAAGCGGTGATATCATCGGCAAGGCGACCCCGCTTTGGCCCCGCTGAGAGTGCTATGGGTTGCCGTTCTATTGCTCGCGGCAAGCCCCGCGCAAGCCGATCCGGTGGTGCGGTGGCACCCTTATATCGCCGAGGCATCGGACCGGCTCGGCGTTCCTGTCGAGTGGATCGAGTGGGTCATCCGCGCTGAAAGCGGCGGCCGGACCAGGGCGGGCGGCAGCCCGATCACGAGCCGCGCGGGGGCGATGGGGCTCATGCAGTTGATGCCCGGAACGTGGAAGTCGATGCGCGACCGGCTTGATCTTGGTCCCGATCCGCACGACCCGCGCGACAATATTCTTGCGGGAACATTTTATCTCAAGCTCATGCACGCCCGCTTCGGTTATCCCGGCATGTTCGCCGCATACAATGCGGGCCCGGGCCGCTACGCGGCCTATCTCGCCGGCCGTTCGCGCCTTCCGGGCGAGACAGTCGCCTATGTCCGCACCGTAACGGGAATGCCGACGCAGCACTCCGCGCGCACAGAATCCGCCGCCGTTTTCGTCAGCAAGGTGCAGAACCGGGCGGCTTTAGGTGGCGCTGACCGGAGCAATCGGCATGCCGACATATTCTTCATCCATCGCCCGCAGCGCTGAGCCGGGAAGGGGGAGGGCTCGTCTCGGCAAGTCCGAGCATGACGGGCGCCGGAGCGGCTTTCAAGGCCGGCGGCCCCTCCAATTTGCTCCGCAAATCGGTTCCTCCGCCGCCGCTTCGCGGCGCCTCCGCTGCGCTCCGGCGGCCCTGACAGCCGCACCGCCGCCCGTGGTCGAGGGAGGGTCCTCGAATGGTTCGGGGCGAAGAAAGGAGCATGTCATGGGCGGTTTTCAGAACATCGGTGTTGCGTCGGATCGCGTGTTTTCATCGCTGGTTTCGGGGCTCGAAGTCGAGTTCGGGCGCGGCGCGGGCGCCGCACTGGCGCAGCGCTTTCTGGACGCCGAAGAGGTCGATTTTCACTGGGATGCGCGAATTTCGGAGCGCTGGATCGGCGCATATGCGGGCATCGATGACGAGGATATCGAGCTTGATCGGATCGCGATCCTGGGATTTCTCGATGACGAATATTTCCTGGCCACCATGATCGTCGATGGCGACGGAATCGCGCACGGGATGATGGGGCGGCGTGGGTTTGCGAGCGCAGAAGCGGCGCGCCGCGCTTTCACGGATGCGTGAAAGCAATGGTTTCGAGAAGCGGCGCACGCACGCGGCGCCGCTTCTTTCTCTCGGAAATCGAAGGCAGTGAGGACGGCAAGAGTGTCGGAATTGGGTGAGGAGCGGAGGAAGATCGCGGAGAGCAAGATAGAAGCAATATCTCGCGATACTGTAAGTTACTGTCTGCACATCCTTTTCTCGCGATGTCCGCGAGACATGCCCTGGTCGTGCGAGACAGGTTTCTCGAGATCGGCGGATTTACGCGCCTCCGCCGGCTATTTTGCGAGACAATTTGTCGAGGCTCGCCGATATGCTGGGCAAGCCGCGCGGGGCGCCAACTTGGCCGGGTTTGCGTCATGAAGGACGACGACGCCTTCACGCCGCGCCTCGGGCGCATGGGCGCTCGCGGCAAGGAGGCGCGATACCTCGCGCTTGTCGTCAAGGCCACGCGGCGGGTCGGCAAAAGAGTTGCCAAGCGAGGCGGCTTTGACGGGAGCCGGATCGGCCGCGGTGCCAGCATCGCGCGGGTGCTTCGCTCTCGCCGGCATGAGGGTCTCCGTTCACGGCGGGTGGTCGTGAAATTCCGCCCGGTGAAACTCGCCGGAAGCGGCGTCGGCGGCGCCAGGGCGCATCTGCGTTACATCCAGCGCGATGGCGTCACGCGCGAGGGGGCGCCGGGAGCGCTCTACTCCGCCGAACAGGATGTTGCTGACGGGGCGGCGTTTCTCGACCGTTCGGGCGGCGATCGCCACCAGTTCCGGATCATCGTAGCGCCCGAAGACGGCGACCAACTTCCGGATCTCAAACCCTTCGTTCGCAAGCTGATGACGCAGATGGAAGAGGATCTGGGCACCAGGCTCGATTGGGTAGCCGTCGATCACTTCAATACGGGCCATCCGCACAGTCACATCATGCTGCGCGGGAAGAATGACCGCGGCGCCGATCTGGTCATTGCCCGCGAATATGTCAGCCACGGATTGCGGCACCGTGCGAGCGACATTCTCACGCTAGACCTTGGGCCGCGGACCGATCTCGAAATCGAGGCGCGGCTACGTGCCGAGGCGGACGCTGAGCGTCTGACGGCGATCGACCGCCGGTTGCTCCGCGAGATGACCAACGAACGTCTTGTCCTGTCGCGCGATGAGGACGCGTTCCAGCAGACGTTAAGGGCTGGGCGTTTGCAGAAGCTCGCACGGATGGGGCTCGCGACGCATCTTGGCGGCGATAGCTGGCGATTGGACCGCGACCTTGCGGGCACGCTCCGCCGCATGGGCGAGCGCGGCGACATCATCCGCACCATGCAGCGCGAACTGACCGCGCGGAATCTCGATCGTGCATTGGCCGATCGCGCCATATTCGACCCGGCTGTACCTGACGTCGGTTCGGTCACCGGCCGCGTGATTTCGCGCGGGCTCTCCGATGAGTTTCGCGACCGCAATTATCTGCTCGTCGATGGCGTGGACGGGCACACTCATTATATCGAGATTGGGCGGGGCGCCGATGTGCCTCCGACACCCGAAGGCGCCATTGTCAGAATTTCAGCTCGCGAAGGCGGCGTTCGCGCTGTCGACAGGACGATCGTCGAGGTCGCGGCCGCTAACGACGGAATATACACCATCGATGCGCACTTGCGGCATGATCCGAGCGCGAGCGAGGCCTTTGCCGAAACGCACGTCCGGCGTCTCGAAGCAATGCGCAGAATCCTGCGCAGCATCGACCGCAATCCCGATGGAAGCTGGATTGTCGCCGCCGATCATTTGCGAAAGGCAGAGGCATTCGAAAAGCGGATGCTCGCCGACCGACCGGTCGAGGTCGAAATTCTGTCTGTGATGCCGATCGAAAAATTGCCCTCGATGGAAGCCGCGACATGGCTCGATCGTGAGATGGTCGCGGAGTTGCCAACAGCGATCCGCGAGGCAGGTTTTGGTCGCGAGGTTCGGGCGGCCCAGACATTGCGTCGCCAATGGTTGCTTGCCGAAAAACTCGCGGAAGAGCGAGACGGAAGGACGATCTATCGTCGCAATCTCCTCGCGGCGTTGCAGCGCCGTGAATTGCTGCGGGTAGCCGGAAGGTTGGCGGACGAGCTCGCCAAGCCCTTCGTGGAGACAAAATCTGGCGACAGCGTCACTGGCCGCTTGCTCCGGCCGATCGATTCGGCGAGCGGGCGTTATGCGGTTGTCGAACGGACGCGTGATTTCACTTTGGTTCCATGGCGACCCGTGCTTGACCGGCACGTCGGCAAGCCCGTCTCCGGAATCATGCGGGAGAGCGGGATCAATTGGTCGCTAGGTCGGCAGCGCGGCGGGCCAAGTATTTCATGACCGCAGCTGGTCGCTTGCCGTTCGTCTGCTTCGGATTGGCAAGGAGCCAAGGGGAGGTTCACGGCCTGTCCCTTTCAGCTTTGTCCTTCTGACCATGGCGCTATTTTGACCATCGCCTGCTCAAACAGCTCCGATGCGACGAGGATTGCCAGCCATTCGCACACGCGCTCGGGCGCATTGACTGCGAACCATTGCGCATCGACTCCGGCGAATTGTCGAACGAACGGAAACAGCGCGATATCACTGAACCCGCGCGTTGCGCCGTCAAGATAATCTTGCTCTTTCAGCCGTTCATCGAGCTCTGCCAGCATCGCCAATCCTGCCGCACGATGGTGCAGCGGATCGACTTCGTAGCGACCGGCATATTTGTAGCGGTCTAGATGATGTTTGAACACGCTGTCGAATTTCGCAACCAACTCCGTGTCGGCGCGCGGCAGCCAGTCCTCGGGGTCATGCTGCGACAAAGCCCAGTGCATGATATCGACGCTCTCATCGATTGCCGTTCCATCGGCGAGCACGAGTATCGGCACGGTTCCCTTGGGCGACGCGGCAAGCATCGCTGCGGGCTTGTCACGCAGCAGAACCTCGCGATGCGTATAGATCTTCCCGCTCGTCAGCAAAGCCATCCGCGCGCGCATCGCGTACGGACAGCGGCGAAAGCTATAGAGGATAGGGCTGTCGCGCATTATCGGCGCATATCCGATCGTCTGCGCTCAGCCAAGTTGCGCGCCCGCCCTATTCCTTCAGCCCGGGCGCAACCGCGATCTGAAGCCGCGCTCGCCGCAATCGCTCGTAAAACGTCCCCGAGATTCCGGTCCGGCGCGACCAGGTGGATGCCCAATTCCGGTGGTGGACGGGCGTACCTGTGATGCGGCGATTATTTGGTCAATCCTGGCCGGCAGCAGGCTGACCGCTTCGGGTCAGGGATTGGCAATGGCTGCCATTTGATTTTCCAGCGGCCGAACGGTCGCCCACCCTTAGCCTTGCCTCCATGACGCAATTACCATGACAGCAAACGTCAAGTGCGAGTTTGTGCGTGCTTTCGGTATCGCGGCCGTCTAACGGCATAACCCGTTCAAACTGCGAGTTGTTTTCCGATGTCCATGCTGCTTTCGCAGAACGATGCGTCCCCAGCTTCGTTCGTGAAGCTGCCTCAGCTCGAGGATGCGCGCATTCTCGCGGTGCTGAACCAAATCGAGGCAAGCCGGTCGGCAAGCTGGCGGCTCGACGATCTGGCCTCGACCGTCGGGCTGAGCCCCTACCAGCTTCATCGCCGCTTCAAACTCGTCATGGGGGAAACCGTCGGCGATTATGTGCGCCGTACACGCTTGGACATGGCGGCAACGCTTCTTTGCCGGGGATATACATCGATCCTCGAAGCGGCGATCGAGACCGGCTATGGCAGCCAAGCCGCCTTCACCCGCGCTTTTTCGAGGCAATTTGGTGTGTCTCCAGCTGCTGCGCGCAAGGCCGTGCTGAAACAGATGCCGATCCCGTCAGCCGATCATCGCGACTTTGCCCGCGCAACCCGTCCTCAATGGCAGCGGCGTGTCCCGCTCATCGCTATGAGGTTTCACGGCGCCCACGCGGACGCGCCGCGGCATTGGCGCCGGTTCGCCGTCTATCTTCAACGTCTCGGATATGATCTGAGCCGCGCCAACGCCGTCGGGATTCTGTACGACGATCCTGGCGTGACGCCCGAGCACCGATTCCGATATGATTGCTGCATTGTCGATGAGGGATATCCAGCCCATCTGGTTGGCGCCCCTCTGCGGCGGCAGAGCATCGGGCTGATCGAATTTGCGAGTCTTGATGTCAAAGGACCCTATTCGATGATTGCCGAGGCGATCTTCGGAATATGTAACGTCTGGATGAATCAACAGCGCCGGGCCATCGGCACGAGTCCCGCGTACGAACTCCACAAACGGGCGCCATGGAGCGACAGCGGCGTCTTTGAGGCCACCATCATGGTCCCGCTGAGCTGAGAGTCCGTGCCGCAATTGCGGTCAAAACCCCCGGTGCGAAACGTGCCAGAAGCCGAATCAACCGGGCTATGAAATTCGAGCGTGCTGAGCTGCTGAGCGTCTCCCGGAACCAGAAATCGGGGGATCAACTATGTGTACCGGGGAAAATAGCATCGCAGCGGAAGTCTTCCGGCGTCCGCTGTCCTCAGCATCGCGGAAGAATGTCGGCAGCAAGCCAGGCCAGCGTAATAGCCCCCTGCGACCGGCGCTCCTTGCGACGGCGGCGCTTGGCTGGATCGCACCAGTGCTCGTTGCTACGCCGGCATCCGCGCAGGGCGTCATAAATGACGGTGGCATCACCTATTTTCCTGGTGCTCGCGCCGACGCAGGCGGGGCGGGAACGCCGACGGTTCCGGGAGAAGGGCTAGGGAGCAGTTCCGGTATCCCCGGCGCATTGGACTCAGGGGTGCTGGCGGCGACAGTGACGACTTTCGGCGATGTAAATCCTTCTCCGGCAACGTCACCAAATTGGGATGTCGACGGGGTTCTGAATGTCGGCGAATGGAGTGCCGGCACCATGACCGTGACAGGTGGTGGTACGGTAACGAGTTCTTATGGCCAGATTGGCGTCTATACTGGCGCCGTTGGAACGGTGGCGTTGACAGGCGCGGGCTCGAACTGGAGCGACAACAGCAGCATCTATGTCGGCATGTTCGGTTCCGGCACGCTGAACGTCGCGAACGGCGCGAGCGTGGACGTCGGCACCAACGGCACTCTCGGCGAATATGCGGGTTCCTCCGGAATCGCGACCGTGAGCGGCCCCGGGTCGCGCTGGACAAATGATAATTTCCTCTTTGTCGGCGCGTCGGGCAACGGCACGTTGGGCATTGAAAATCGCGGCTTGGTGTCTGCCGCGGAGGCCATAGTGGGCGAAGATGCTGGCAGCGTGGGTCTGGTGACCGTCACCGGCGGCGGCGCTTTCGACGTCGGCGGCAATTTGATCGTTGGCTATGGCGGTACTGGCAGGCTGGAGATCGGTGGCGGGGGCGCCGTGACCACCGGCAATCAGGGCGTCATCGCATATTTTGGCGGGTCAAAGGGCACCGTAACCGTCGCTGGACGGGGTTCGGTCTGGAACCTCGGCAATGCGATGCAGGTGGGCCGGGACGGGACCGGCGAACTGATCATCTCCGATGGCGGGATCGTTTCCACGACGTCGGCGGCCGTTGCCCAGGATTTCCGGACCATTGGTTCCAGCACGGACTCCAGCGGAAGCGTGACCGTGACCGGCACCGGCGCGGCCTGGCACGGTAACGGCACGCTCGGCGTCGGCGGTGACGGTACGGGCACGCTGACCGTCGCGGCCGGCGGCCGGGTCACGAGCGCGACAGCCATCCTCGGAAGCGGGGTGGATGGCATCGGCACGGCAACGGTGACCGGCGAGAATTCGATCTGGACCAACAGCGATGTGTCATTTGTCGGCTTCTTCGGAAAGGGCGCGCTGACCGTCGACAAAGGCGGCAGAGCGACCAGCACGACGACCTTCATCGGGCACGGTGCCGATTCAACCGGCACGGTATCCGTAACCGGTGCCAACTCGACGTTGGCGAACAGCGCCGACCTCCTTGTCGGCTATGCCGGGACGGGCACCTTGAACATCGCGGATGGCGGCGCGGTGACCAACGCGGTCGGCGCTATCGCCTATGCCGCTGGTTTCTCGGGAAAGGTGACGGTGACCGGGCCGGGGTCAACCTGGACGAACCGCAACGAGGTGTTCGTCGGCACGTTCGGTGCCGGCGTTCTCGACATCGCGGATGGGGGAGTGGTCTCCGGCACGGCTGGCTTCATCGGCCGCAATGCTGGGTCGAACGGTATTGTAACGGTCGAAGGCCCCGGGTCGGGTTGGACGAGCAGCTCCACCCTTTACGTCGGCAATGCAGGCACCGGCTCGTTGACGATCGCCGAGGGCGGTTCCGTTACAGCGTCGCAGGTTAGAATCGCCGCCGTTGCCGGAAGCGCGGGCATCCTGAACATTGGCTCGGCCATCGGTCAGCCTCCAACGACCGCCGGAACGCTTGGCGCGTCCGAGGTCGCGTTCGGTGCAGGCGCTGGCACCCTCAATCTCAGGCACACCGAGGCCGACTATGTATTTGCGCCAGTGATCAGTGGGGCGGGCACGCTCAACATATCATCCGGCACGACGCGGCTTGCGGCGGACAGTTCAGGCTTCACCGGACGGACATTCGTCTCGGGCGGCCAACTGCTCGTCGAGGGCGGCCTTGGTGACGGCAGCAGCACGGTTAGTGTCGCCAGCGGCGGCAGCCTCGGCGGCCGCGGAACGATCGGCGGTGCCGTGACGATCGCCGATGGCCATCTGACCGGCCGGCAGGGCCGGACACTGAAAATGAGCGCTTTGACCCTCGGCGAAGCCTCGACCATCGATGCCGCGCTCGCCGCGCCCGGCGGCGCCGCGCTGTTCAACGTGACGGGCGACCTGACGCTGGACGGGAAGCTTTCGGTCGCCGACGCCGGCGGCTTTGGCGCCGGCATTTACCGGCTGATCGATTATGGTGGAGATCTTATCGACCGGGGGCTGGAGATCGGCGGGACGCCCGCCGGTATCGCAGCCAGCGATTTCTCGGTTCAGACGGCCATCGATGGCGAGATCAATCTGATCAGCGCGGTCGGCGTCGATCTGCTGTTCTGGGATGGCGGCGATGCCGGACTCCACAGCAATGGCGGCATCGACGGCGGAGGCGGAATCTGGGATGCTGCCAATGCCAACTGGACCGACAAGGACGGAAAGCTCAATGGCCTGATGAAGCCGATGCCGGGCTTCGCCGTGTTCCAGGGAGCGGCGGGCACGGTGGCGGTGGACGACAGCGCCGGCGCGATCAGCGTCACGGGCATGCAGTTCGCAGCCGATGGCTATGTGATCGAAGGTGATGCGATCGAACTGGCCGGGGCGAGCGACGAAAGCGTGATCCGTGTCGGCATCGGTGGCCCCGCGGGAGCGAATTATACCGCCACGATCGCGTCCAGCCTGACCGGCACCGGATCGCTGACGAAGACCGACCTCGGCACGTTGATCCTGTCGGGCACAAATAGCTATCAAGGCGGCACGACCGTCCTGCAGGGGAATCTGGTGGCCGCCGTCACGGGCGCGCTCGGCACGGGCCCGGTCGTGATCGACGGCGGCGATCTGGCTTTTGCGAACAGCGCGAGTGCCGACAATCTGGCCATAGCCAACCGAACGACGCTCGCCTTCCGCCAGTCGTCGTCGGCAGGTGCCGCCATGGTCGACAACATGGGCAGCATCAATTTCTACGATACCGCTTCCGCGCAGGACGCGACGATCGCCAATGATATTGGCGGTACCTCGTTCAACGACGGCTCGACCGCGGGCAATGCCACCATCAGAAACAGCGGGGGCGGGACGCTTGCGTTCTACGGCGGCGCCACGGCCGGCGCGGCGACGATCATCAACAGCAGCGGCGGTTTTACGCGTTTCCTCGATAATAGCACGGCTGACGGAGCCTCGATCGTTAACGGAACAGGCGGCGTGATCGAAATCTCGGGCCTGACGACCGCAGGAATCGGCATCGGCTCCATATCTGGCAATGGCGACGTCTATCTGGGTTCCAGGACATTGACGCTCGGCGGGCTCGGGCAGAACGACATCATTGGCGGTGTCATCCAGGACGGGGGATCGGCGGGCGGCACCGGCGGCTCCCTCGTCAAGACCGGCGCCGGAACACTGACCCTGACCGGTGCCAATATTTACACCGGCCTCACGACCGTCGACGGCGGCACCATGTCGATCGGCAACGGCGGCACCACAGGCGCGATCGTCGGCGATGCAGCGGTCGGGGCGGGCGGCACGCTCGCCTTCGATCGCAGCGACAGCCTGGGATATTCGGGCGCACTTTCGGGAGCGGGCGTCTTCATCAAACATGGCGGCGGCATTTTGACGCTGACCGGCGATAGCGCCGCCTTTGCCGGCGACACCGCCGTTGCAGCGGGCACGTTGCGGGTGGACGGAACGCTTGGGGGGAGGCTCGATGTTCGGTCGGGCGGCACGCTCGCGGGCGCGGGCGCGGTCGGCGGCGCCGTCACCGTGGCTTCGGGCGGCACGCTGGCTGGCGTTCAGGGTGAGACGCTGGCGCTCGGCGCGCTCGAACTGAATAGCGGCGCGACGATCGCCGTGGCGCTCGGTGCGCCGGGCGATGTCGCGCTGTTCGACGTCGCAGGCGACCTGACGCTGGACGGCACGCTCGATATCGCCGACGCGGGCGGCTTCGGGGCCGGGGTTTATCGCCTGATCGACTATAGCGGCATATTGGACGACCAGGGGCTCGTTATCGGCGCGATGCCTGGCGGCGTAGCGCCGTCCGACCTCATCGTTCAGACTGCGGCCGCCAAACAGGTGAACCTGGTCTCGCTTTCGGGGGTCGACCTGTTGTTCTGGGACGGCGGCGATCCCGCGCTGCATAACAATAATTCGGTCGATGGCGGTGCGGGTGTGTGGGACGCGTCGAGCGTCAATTGGACCCATGCGAACGGTACGGGCAACGGGCCGATGCGGCCGCAACCCGGCTTCGCCGTTTTTCAGGCTGCGCCAGGTGCGGTGACGGTTGATGACGCGGACGGGGTGGTCAGCGCCGCCGGGATGCAGTTCGCCGCCGACGGCTATCGTCTCGAAGGCGATGCGATCGAGCTTGCCGGCGCCGATGGGCGAAGCGTTATCAGGGTTGGCGACGGCACGGCGACGGGCGCTGGCTATACCGCAACGATCGCTTCGAACCTGACCGGGACGTCGGATCTGGTGAAGAATGATCTTGGGACGCTGATCCTCACCGGGAACAACAGCTATCAGGGTGATACGCTGGTGCTGGCGGGTGCGCTGGTCGGCGATGTGACGGCAATCAAGGGGGACATCGCCAACGCCGGCACGGTCATATTCGACCAGACGGCCAACGCGCGCTTTGACGGCGCCATCGCCGGTTTGGGCGGCGGCAAGGGCGTGGTGGTGAAAAGGGGATCTGGCGTGTTGACCCTGGCAGGGACGTCCGCGCTTGACTGGTCGATCGACGAAGGCGGGCTGTTCAGCGCGGGCGACCGCTTCACCGGCAATGCCGCGCTCGGTGCCGGAGCGAGCCTGACTTTCGAACAGGCAGAGAATGCTTCCTATTCGGGCGTGATTTCAGGCGAGGGGCGCTTCGCCAAGGAGGGGGCGGCCGCGCTTCGGCTGACGGGCGACAGCTTGGCCTTCGACGGGCAGACCGAGATTCGTGCAGGCGCCTTGCAGGTCGAAGGCGCGCTCGGCGGCACGCTACATGTGCTGAACGGTGCGCGGCTGGGAGGGAATGGAACGGTTGGCACGACCCTCGTCGCGTCGGGGGCGACGATCGCGCCGGGTAACTCCATCGGGACGCTGACGGTTGCGGGCGACATCACCTTCGCCGCCGGCTCGATCTATGCAGTCGAGGTCGATCCGACCGGCGCCGGCAGCGACCTTATCGCCGCATCGGGCAAGGCTTTCCTGCAAGGCGGCTCGGTCGTCCATATCGGCGCGGACGGGACCTACGATCCCACCGCGACCTACACGATCCTCACCGCGGTCGGCGGGATCCAGGGGACCTTCGATGCCGTGTCGTCCGATTTCGCGTTTCTCGATGCGACCCTCGGCTATGGCGCCTATGCCGTCACAGTAACGCTTCAGCGTAATGACATAAGCTTTGCCGAGATCGGCAAGACCCGCAACCAGATCGCCACCGCCGGGGGGCTGGAAAGCCTCGGTTTCGGAATGCCGATCTATGACGCGGTCGTGCAGCTCGATGAAGATATGGCCCGCGTCGCATTCGACCGGCTTTCCGGCGAAATTCATGGGTCCGCCAAAACGGCGCTGGTCGAGGATAGCCGCTTTGTTCGGGAAGCGGCGACGGCAAGGGTGCGGGCCGCGTTCGAGACTGTCGCTTCCTCCGCAGCGCCGGTCGTGGCCTATCAGGAGGGCGGACCGGCGCCCGCCGCGGCGGGAGTTCAAAGCTTTGCCGGATGGGGTCACGCCTTTGGCGCATGGGCCGACATGGACAGCGACGGCAATGCCGCCGGGCTCGATCGTTCGGAAGGGGGCTTCTTCATGGGCGTCGACGGGCTCTTCGCCGATTGGCGCATCGGCCTGCTGGGCGGCTACAGCCGTTCGACGTTCGACGCCGACGGGCGCGCATCATCGGGCAAGAGCAGCAATTATCATCTGGGCATTTATGGCGGCACCCAGCGAGGGGTTCTCGGTGTCAGGCTGGGGGCCACCTATACGTTCCACGACATTCGCACCGACCGCGCGATCGCTTTCACGGGTTTCGCCGACGGCGCGAGTGCATCCTATGGAGCGGCGACGGGCCAGGCTTTTGCCGAGGCGGGTTACCGGATCGATGCCGGAACGACTTCGTTCGAGCCGTTCGCGGGCTTTGCCTATGTAAACCAAGAAAGCAGCGTCTTCGTCGAGGATGGCGGCGCAGCGGCGTTGACGGGCGAGAGCGGGACGACCGAGACCGGCTTGACGACCCTCGGCGTTCGCGCGGCGAGCGTCTTTTCGATCGGCGAGGTGAAGGTGCAGGCGCGCGGCTCGGTGGGATGGCGTCACGCCTTCGGGGATGTCCTGCCGCTTTCGATCCATCGCTTCGCCGGGAGCGAGACCTTTACCGTCGCCGGATTGCCGATCGATGACGACGCCGCCCTCATCGAGGCCGGCCTCGACTTGGGGATTGGCGGCTCCGCCACGATCGGCGCATCGTACAGCGGCCAAATCGCAAACGAAAGCCGGCAGCACGGTTTCAAGGCCGATTTCTCGATCCGATTCTAACTGGAGTCGTTCGGGACCTAGCCACCAGCCAGAGATGCAGCAGCACCCACGCCGCCAGCATTCGCACATTTTGGCCCACGTCGGTCGGTCGGCTTTGGAAGGCTGGAGTAGCGGACATTAGCTGTCACTCTCGCGCTATGACGAAACACGACCGATCGTCGACCTTGCCGCCCCAGTTTGGCGTCGCTAAAAACTATCCGTCGAGAAAGGGGAGATCGGTGCGGTTAGCCCGATCCCCGCGCAAGCGGGCCCTGACCTTCGCTGCGGCGTCGTGTCCCAAGACCTGGAACGTTGTCGCAATGGCGCGGCAGCGAGGGAAAGGCTTTGGATATGCAACACCAGATTTCCGTCATCACACTTGGCATCAGTGATCTGCCGCGGTCCCGTAGATTTTATGTCGAGGGCTTCGGCTGGATGCCTGTCTTCGAGAATGAAGACATCATCTTCTATCAGATGAACGGCTTCGTGCTTGGCACGTTCGAGAAGTCGGCGCTTGAAAAAGACATGAACCGATCCGGTCTTACCTCGCCGGGCGCCTTTTCGTTGGCGCACAATGTTCCCAGCGAGGCGGAGGTAGTAAGCGCGATCAACCAGCTCGTCGAGGCGGGCGGGCGTATCATCAGACCGGCAGACGCCCCGCCCCATGGCGGTTTTCGAGGATATGTGGCCGATCCGGACGATCACGCTTGGGAGATAGCGTGGAATCCGGACTGGCCTATCGATGAAAATGGCCATGTCAGGTTTGCGATCTAGCGTCGTCATCCGCTGGCCTGTGTGTTCACAGGCCAGCGGACGGTCGGCATCCACTCGCGCCAAACATTCACCTGAAATCTCGCCCACCCATCCGTCGAACTGGCCGCTTTGAGACAGGCAGCTCTCGGTCGGCACTCCAAAATAGCTGACATTCGCCAGGACGCCGCGTGCGCGACGTGCAGTGACCAGTCGTGTCGCTTGCGCCTGGAGCACAAACTTATACGATGGGGCCGCATGCGCGCTCTCTCGTTCTTCGCTGTTCCGCTTCTCGCGCTTGCCGGCTGTAGCGCGCCCCAACCAACGCCATTACCTACAGGCTCGAAAGCCGATCGGATTGTCGTCGTCAAACACCAAGGCTGGCTGACCGCCTATTCTGGCGAGGATGAGCTGGTCACCTATTTCAACATCGATCTTGGCGGCGCGCCAGCAGGGCGCAAACGTTTCGATGGCGATGGAATGGTTCCTGAAGGCGAGTATGTCATTGTCAGGCCCAAACCGGATCCGCGCGACCTTCCCACACTCAGCATTTCCTATCCCAATGCCGCCGATCGCGCTTATGCAACGAAGCGGGGGAGATCGGCAGGCGGCGGCATCGTCATTTACGGAGCACTCGAACCCATGGCCCGCTATGTCGGGAGCAGACACAAGACCGACGGTGATATTGGCCTTAGCCATGCGGAAATGAGACAACTTTACGAGATCACCCCTGACGGCATACCAGTCGCGATCTTGCCTTAATCCTGAATTGGCATTTGAGCAGCCGACTAAATCTTGTTTATCGGCGTTCCACGTCACAGGAAGCAAACCGGCGCGTCGTCTGCAGTCTGTAAATTAACCTCAGGAATGGCCGGTTGCGGTCAGTCAGCTTTTAGGTCTGAAGTGAGAAAAGCGGAAGTTTGGGCGTGATGAAACGCTCATACGCTCGGCGGGAAGAACGCGAAGCGCATTGGCATATCCGGCGCCGCTCCAGGCGCCGTGCGATCCGATGACATATAGTCGCTGTTTGGCGCGCGAGACAGCGACGTTGAAGATATTCGGAGTCGCACCGGCCCAGCTTCGCGCGCCGCTTTGCGCAGCGGCAGGGGCTCCAAGGACGAGGATGACCCCCTCGGCCTCGCGTCCTTGAACCGTGTGGATTGTACCGACGCGGTCATTCACCCACCGCCAAGGCTCGACACCAAACTGGGCGAGCAGTCCAGGCTCAGCCTCGATCCGGCGGCGGAGTTCCTGCGCAACGATCCGAAACGGCGTGACGACAAAAATGTCGGGCTGGAGGAGATTTGCAGCCGCAAGTTCGCGTAGCATTGCGACGACGATCTCGCCCTCATCGGGGCAATATTTATTCTTGGCCTCGCCATCGACGTCGATCCAGCGCGATGTCCCCAGGATGGCGCCGATCGGACTTTTATCGGCGACGGGCCCGGCGACCATTTTCCCGGCATAAGCAAGATCATTGGAGATGGAGAACATTGGCTCGCGGCAGCGCCGATGGACGAGCAGCGGCATGCCCACCATGCGATCGCCCTCGGCTGTTTTAAAGCGCGCCTGGAAGCGCACCGCGCGATCGGAAAGCGTTTGGGCGGACGCGGTGGGCGCCGCCCAGCGCGTTTCATCGACCCCGAAATAATCGCAGATCGCGTGCGTGAGGCTCTCGGGGAGCGTTACGACGGGCGGGATCTGCAAGGGATCGCCGACGATGATTGAGCGGCGCGCGCGAAGGATCGCACCGACCGCAGCTTGCGGCAAGGCTTGGCCGGCTTCATCGACAAGAAGCCAGCCGAGGCTTTCGGGCAGCAGTGCGCCGAGCATCCGCTCAACCGAGGCGAAAGTCGTCGAGATGAGCGGGACGATGAGGAAGAGCGTCGACCAAAGATCGCCGAGGAGCGCACGCTTTTCAGGATCGCTGGGCGGTCCTTTGCTCATCATATCCATGAGCGCGCCTAGATTATGCGAGAGGCGCTGCGCCGAGGCGTCGATGAAGGCGCGGTGGAGCGCCAAGGCCGCAGCAAAGAGCGCCTCGCGTTTGCGGTGAAGGCTATCGGGCATCCAGGGCGCGCTGAGATGCATCGCCTCATGCCCGGCTGCAAAATAGAGATGATCAACGAGTCGGCCGCCGAGCCGGGTGCGGTGGGTTTCTATCTCTGCGGCAAGCGCCACAACCTCGGCGCGCGCTGCAGCAGTCGCTTGCTCAGCCGTCGCCGTGCAGCGTCCAGCCGCTGCGCGCAATGTGTTTGCGGACAGATGCGCTTTGTCGGCGCGCTCAAAAGCGCCGCGTGCATTTTTATCTTTGGCGAGGAGCGGCTGGTAGATTTCGACCCAGCGCTGAAAGCCCGCGGTCCGAAAGAGCCGCGCGAAAAAGCCAGGGCGCGTTTCAAAATGGGCGGCGAGCGCGGCGGCGGCGGCAGCGGCGTGCTTCTCCGCCTCGCCGCGGTGGGCATGCGCACTGAGCTCGCGTTCGAGACTGGCGCGATATTCGGCTTTGGTCTCGGCAAGGTCGGCTTCGAGGCGAGTAAGCGCTGCCCGCTTAGCGGGCAGCTGAAGGCAAAGTTTGCGTACGGCCTCGAGCTCCGCGAGCTCGCTATCGACCTCCTTTTTGAGCGCCGAAAAATCGCGTCGCGCCTTTTTCCAGCGCCGCGCCGCCTCTTCGGGGCTTGGCGGCCTTTCAGCGAGGATGACCGCGGGGGTGCGGCGTTCGATGAGTTTCCCTGCGTCGTCACGGATTTCTTGGACAACCGAATCGCCTTTTGCGGCTTTGAGATAGAGGCGAAAGCTCCATTGCTCATCCCACCAAAAGGCTTGCTGGAAGGCGGCGCGGTTGCGCGCATTGCCAAGCACAGCAGCGATTAATCCCCAAGTCTCGAGCCGCTCTGCGGCGGCATCCTCTTCTCCGGCCTCAGCGGCTGCGCGGCCGGTATGAAGAAAGTCACTGATCGACTGAAAATAAGCCGGCGTGCCTTCGGCGACCGCGCCGAGCGCGGGCAGTTCGCGGCTGACATTCTCAACTGCCTTGTTGTTGCTCGAGGCGACAAGAAGCTCGTGGCCGCGCAGTGAGGGATCGAGGTGGTAGAGATGCAAGAAGGATCCGCCGCCAAAGCCAATCTTCTGGCCCGAGGGCGTAAAAGCGGCCGCGGGTTCGGCAAAAACAGCCATGGCGGTCGCGCGGTCGATGACGCTAGCGACGACGAGATCGCGCAATAGCGTTGTCTTGCCGGTGCCGGGCGGGCCGTTGACCGCGACGATGCCATCCTTTTGCGCAAGCTCGGCGCGGGTGAGGTTGACCGCGGCCTGTTGCAGCGTGACGAGCGAATGGCCGCCGGGTGTCGGCCAGCGCGCGGCGGGCGTGAGCCCTGGGGCAAGCGCACGTTCAAGCATGGTCTTGTCGGTGAAGAGGTCGATCGCTGCGTCGGGGCGCTCGATGCCAAGATATTGGCGAAGACCGCGGGGGAGCCCGCCATTAGCCGCTTTTTTTGAGGCGCGCGCGAGGTCGCCGAGGAAAAAGCTATTGAGGAGGATGGGCTCGGGCGGCGTTTTGGCGCGGTAATAATGATAGATGCGCAAGGCGTGGCGCGGGGGCTCGGCGAGATGGGCCGGAAGAGCGAGATCTTGCTTCAGAAATTCAAAGGCCGCGCGGATGGTGTCGGCGGTCATCACCTCGGACCGGCCTTCGCGGTCGGGTTTACGAAAAAGCTCGGCGAGGCGGCTGACGAGCCCATCTTCGACGTCCGCCCAGCTACCAAGTCCTGCAAGATCGCCCGAAAGGGCGCGCGGGAGCGCCCAAGCAAAGCTTGAGATAGCAACCCCGCCTTCGTCGAGCGGCCGGCCTTCGCGATCGACGATGATCGCCGCGATAGCGGCTTGTTCGCCAGGGCGGGTGCGCATGGCTTCATCTTCACCAAAGGCGCGCATGAGATCTTCTTCGGCGCGGTCCATCGGAACCGAGCCTAAGAGGATCTGGTAGTAGAGCTGGCGCTGCGGGCGCGAGCGTTCGCCGCGTATCCAGGGGAGCGCGGCATCGTCGAGGGCTGCGACGCAGCGGCGATCGCCGCCGACAAGGTCTTCGGCGCGGCGATAGGTTTGCGGCGAGAGGGCTTCAAGCGCGGTCCAGGCGGCGAGGATCGCGCTTGGAGCATCGCGTTCACCTGGTGCGGTCCGAGGACGCGCCATCGGCGTTGGTGGCGGAGTGGCTGTGGGCGGGCTTACTGGCCGCGGTGTTTCGGGCGGCGGCGAAGCGCGCGTCGGCGCGGGCCGAGCGGCTGGCCGCGGAGCGGGTGCCGGCGTCGTTTTAGGTGCAGCTCGCAGCGGCGGGGCTTTTTTCGCTTCCTTTGTCTCTTTTAATGCCGCGAGCGCTTGGTCGACGAGGGCGCGGAGGCGGATGGCGCGCTGGGTCCCGCGGTGGCCGAGCTCGGTTTTGAGCGCACGCAGGAGAGCGGCGTCATCCTGCCCCTCTTTGAATAGGGCTTCGAGCTGGTCGATCGATTTTTGTATGTGAGGGCGAACGCGCGCGGTCATTCATGCGCCTCCCGGAATTCACCGATCATAAGATGTTGCTACCCGCCCCGTCTTTCATCAGGCGCAAGGAGATAGCTTCAGCCGCCCGGGTGCGCCATTCCGAAATGATCCGCTCTTAGCGCTTTCGAAAGGAAGAGATATGGCCGCTCCGTTCCAACATCTTTAAGCCCAGGTCAGGTTAATTGCTGTCGCAGCCTCCAACTATATCTTCGCGTAATTTGATGCCATGTATGGCCAAATAAGGTTGACAGAGGATCGGCTGGGGAGGAATTTCGATGTGGCCGTTTTCGAGAAAAGCCGGAGCGGCGGAGTCCGAACAGGCAAAGCCGAGCACGCTTCCGCATGATGTCCTTGCGCAAGGCATATTGCTCACCACCTGCAGCGGCGTCCGCCTGGCAGCCGTTTATGCAAACATGGCTGGCTTCCCCGACGAAATCATCACGCCCGATAATGCGGCGCGCTTCGACGAGATCATCCAAGCGCCTCCCGCCTTCACGCAGGTGGGGATCGAGGTTGGCGTCAATCGGGTGGTCGAGGGCTGCAACATGCTTTGTCAAAGCGGGGCCTTCAATACCTTAATCTTCGGCGTCACGGGCCAAGATCATGCCGCCAATCGGCCGGAGCTTGAGCGCTTTTGTTCAGCGGTTCAGCGCCAAGGGCTGAATAGCCTCTGCGCGCAAGCCGGTTTTGATCTTCGGACCTTTTTGACCGAGACGAGCACAGAGCGGCGCAAGGCCGATCTGCGGGCGCTGTTCGCAAAGCTCGAAGAGAAGCGAGACTATTTGAAACCGCTCTTGCTCCGCGCGCGCGCCAAGGGGCGGAACAAATACGGCGACCTTGATTATACGGATTATGTCGCCGAGCTCGCCGAGTTCCTCCGGACCTATTTCCAAGCGGAGGATCTTCAATTTTTCTACAATCGCGTCCCGCTGCTGGCTTGCATGAATTTTATCGAGGACTGGTTTGCCGAAGGCCTAAATCCGCTCGCGATGCCGCTTGATGGGATTGATTTTGAGCATTGGTGCGCAGCGAGGATAGAGGCTCAAGGCTGGGCAGTTCGGGTGAGCAAATCGACGGGCGACCAAGGCGTCGATATCGAGGCAATGCGCGGCGGAAAAATGGTCGCGGTTCAATGCAAACGCTATCAGCAGCCGATCGGCAATAAGTCGGTGCAGGAGGCCTTTACGGGCATGACGCATTACCGCGCGGACCTTGCGGCGGTGATTGGCACGGGGGGATTTACAAAGGCGGCGCTGGATGTCGCTGCAAGCAGCGGCGTCATTCTGCTCGATGCGGAAAATATAAGCGAATTTTCGTCGATCGTGGAAACGCGCTTGCAACATATGGGATAGTGCATCTGTCTCTAACAACCGCTTTTGCGCGACGGTACGGATACCTCTGAGACCGAATTCGCCTTGAAGCGGGATCGGCGCTTATTGAGTTAAAGAGTCATTATGCCCGATTTAGGAGGCCGAGAACAATTGGTTCCGGCTCTTGCTTCGCGAAGCGCAGCATGCGACCAGCCGCCAGGGGAGGGTTCGTGACGCAACGCGACAAATTAGAGAATATGGCAAAGTCGCTCGAAAACTCGGGCGATTACCGGGTGCTTCGTCGCGTTCCGTCCCATGTTACTTCAGGTGAGACTGAAGGTCCTCTTCCACATATAGGCATCGTTCTTGATACTGAGACCACGGGGCTTGATCACGAGCTCGACCAAGTGATCGAGCTTGGCATGGTCAAATTCCACTTTGGCTCGGACGGGCGCATAGGCCCGATCGTCGATCGTTTCCAGGCATTTCAACAGCCGGAATCGCCGCTTAGCGATGAGATTGCTCGACTGACAGGCCTGACGGAGGGAGATCTTTGCGGTCAAGCCATCGATCCGGATGCCGTTACCGAGTTCGTCAGGGAGGCGGCCCTTGTCATCGCACACAATGCTGCCTTCGATCGCCCCTTTTCCGAGCGCCTAAGCGCTAACTTCGCCAATCTTCCCTGGGCCTGCTCAGCAACAGACATCAACTGGAAAGCGGAGGGCGTTAGTAGTTACCGCCTCGAGAATCTGCTCGGGCATTTTGGCTATTTTCACGATGCGCACCGTGCAATCGCCGATTGCGAAGCGCTCCTATTCATTTTGTCGCAGCCGCTGCCAGTTTCCGAAGGCACCGGCTTTGCCGCCCTTCTACACGCCGCACGACGCCCGGCCGCGCGGATTTATGCGGAGGGTGCTCCGTTCGACGCGCGCCATGTCTTGAAAAGCCGCGGTTATCGATGGAACGATGGTCAAAACGGCTATCCGCGCGCTTGGTGGCGCGATGTCGATCCTGACGCTGTCGAAGATGAACTTGCGTTTCTGGCAAACCATGAGACGCATCCCGAGGCGCTGGTACTCCGCATGAGCGCGCGAGACCGCTTCCGCTCACTGGTTCGCAATTGAGGATGGCTGCACGCCGGCCCCGCCTCGACTGGTCCGCAGCGAAATCGGTCCCCATTCTGAGCGCAGCGCAGTTGCTGGGCGCCGCCCTGGTAGACAAGCGCCAACAGCGCTGTCCGTTCGAGGATCATCCCGACGATACGCCATCCTTCTCTCTCGATTCATCGAAAAATCTGTTTCTCTGTTTCGGTTGCGGCCGCAAGGGATCGGTGATCGAGTTTGTCGCTGCGTACAAAAAGGTTGGCAATGCCGACGCATGCCGCTGGCTCCTCGGTCTGCCGGCCGATGCAGCGCCCTTACTACCGGCAAAGCCAATCCGCTCCCCGTCGGCGACGCCTTCTGCGGCCGCGGATCCAGAGATATATGAGGCGCTTCTCACCCACTCTCCAATTGGTGTTTCCGGTCGCGCCTATCTTGCGCAACGTTGCATTGGCTCTGCGACGGCGGAGCTGTTTCGGGTTGCGCAGATCGCCAATCCCGCGGCGACCTTGCGGGCGCTCACCGATCAATTCGGCGCGAAACGTGTCGCCGCATCCGGCTTGCTGACGGCGCGTGGCTATTTTCGCTTTCCACACAACGCTTTACTGTTCGCGCATTGCGACCGGGGAATTCCGCTCTTTCTCCAGTCAAGGCGGCTCGACAGTCGCACGCCACGCTGGATGGGGCTTGGCGGTATCAGCAAAATACCGTTCAATCTCGATGCAATCGAAGGTGTCAGCGAAGTGTATCTCGTCGAAGGTGCGATAGATGTGTTGTCCGCACATGAGTTGGGACTAACTGCGATCGGCTTGCCAGGAACCTCGGCTCCGCTTTCCTCGGAAATCTGTCGTCGGCTGCGGCACAAGACCGTGTATATTCTGCCTGACAAAGATACATCGGGCGCACGCATAGCAACCAGCACGCGCGAAACGCTGCTCAGCTACGGTGTGCTTGTCACGATCCAACGCTTCAAAGCCGGCAAGGATCTGAACGACCATCTCGTGCAAGAGCGCGGTCATCATGCGTAATTATCGTGACCTCATAACCAGCCCCGAAAACATGGCTTGGGCGTGGCGGAAGGCCCGGCGCCTCTATCTCGAAGCTGATGGCTTCGTCGATTTCGGCGAGATTGCGGAGTTTGAACTCGATATCGAGCGTCAGCTCGAATTGATTGGCCGCGATCTTGCGAGCGGGGCTTACCAGTTGACGGAGCTTGCGCATCTTCCGCAGCCCAAAAAGCCCGACGAAAATGGACCGCGCATGCGGCAGTTTTTTCACATCGCAGTGCGCGACCAAGTCGCTTGGCTTGCCATCGCTAACGTCATCGGGCCGACGCTCGATTATAAGATGCCGAAATGGAGTTATGGCAACCGGCTATACAAGGCGGCCTGGTGGGAAGAGCATGGCGGAAGCGATACGCTCCAGATCGGCCCATATCGCCATTCGAGCGGGCGCCTGTATCGCAAATTCCAGCACAGTTGGCCATTGTTTCGTAGACATTTGTCGCTCACGGCGCGGGCCATGGTGGATGGTATCGGCGACCCGGAACTCCTCGACGAGCCTGAAAGACATGCGCTGCAATATGAAGAGAGACCCGCCTATCTCTTCCCGGACTATTGGCCTGCGCTCGAAGGCAAAATGCTGTTCCACGCTTCGCTTGATCTCGAGCGCTTCTATCCCTCCATCACCGCTCAGTCGATCCTGCGCTCCTTTGAAAGCCATCTCGACGGGTTCAGCGGCGACCCCTGGCTTAAGCCGCTGCTTTCGAAGATGCTCTCGTTCACGATCTCGGAAAAATCCAGTTGTCGGCTTGCCGACGAACTCGTCCAGCCGGTAACACAAGCAGGCGCATTCCCGCACATCCCCACCGGGTTGATGGTCGCGGGACTTTTAGCGAATGCCGCTATGCTGCCGATCGATGACGAGGTGGAACGCGCGCTGCTTCTTAAGCGGAATATCGCCCATTTCCGCTTCGTAGATGACCATGCGATTCTCGCGCCCGATTTTGAAGAGTTGGTCGCGTGGATCAAAGATTATGAAGCGATCTTGAACCGCCACGACATCGGCGCCAAGATATCGGCAAGCAAATATGAGCCTGAGAGGCTCGCCGCGGTCATCGCTGGGAGCGCTGACTCGGCGGTGACGAAACAGGTGGCCAAGGAGGCTGAACTTGACGGCGCTCAGCCGGTACGTCTCATTACCAAGACACTCGCGCTGGTTTCAGATCTCGCCAACGCCGATTTCGATATTTTGCCGGAACAGTCGCGCACCCAACGGCTTGGCGAACTCGAATGGCTACTTCTTGCCAGCATGCCCGATACCGAGATCCGTGCCGACACCCGCGCTGCATTCGCTGCGGGTAAGATCGCACAACTCGTCCCGGTCGCCTTCAGTCCCTCTCCCGATCTCGTCAAGGCGTGGCGCAAGCTCAGCCGGTTGCAGTCGGTTAAGCCTGAACTGCAAACGCCAGACTACGCCGAGGCTTTCGCCGGGGCGAAAGCGGAACTCACCGAACACTCGAGCGCCGATCTCAAGCGCTATCAGAGGTTGATCGGCCATTATTTCAAACTAGTCGAGCGCGCATTTACCGATCATCCGAACCGGGCCCGCCTCCTTCTTCGCCTCTTCCGCTACTGCCGAATGACGGGCCATGGCGGATTTACCGATACACTCGGCTGGATCGAGTCGCAATCTAAAGGCCCGCACGGACCAACCGCCGAATATCTTTCCGCGCTCGCACTTCAAGCGCTCGCGACCAACATCGCCGCAGCAGCGTTCGACGTCGGGGACCGGAGTCTCCTATACCGCGAGCGGGTGGCAGCGCGGCGCTTCCTCCTTGCTGCTGGCAACGGCAAATCGGTGAAGGCGGTCCGCGCGATATTGGCGAGTGCGCGCGAGCGGCATTGCTGCGACGCGAGCGCGCTGGCGGCGTTGCAGGCGGCGGTTGCTTTCGCGCTCGCTGCCTCGACACGAAAGTCAGGATTCGCCCCCATCGCAACGCGCATGACCGTACTCGCGGATGCGATCGCCGCGCCGCGGCTGACTTCGGATTCGGCCTCCTGGAAGGATGCTACGGGGCGGCCGATCGGTGTCTGGGTCCATTATCTCGAAATGCTTGGACGCGCGCGCGAGCCTTCTCTGGCATGGCGTATTTCAGCCCAAGGTCATGATCCTGCGGAGCTGCTGGACTGGATCGATTTGCGCAAGCATCCTGAAAAACTGCCTCCTCACGCTGCGGAGTTTTTGCGGACGCGTCCGCCGCGCGAGCTGACCGTGAGTGATGCAGGCTGGCTTCTCGATCATCGCCGCTCTCCTGCGGTGGCAGGCTCCTTGGCAATCGAGAACAGTCCGGCAGGTCTCAGCGTGAAAGCATATGAAGAAGAACGTCGAGGGATAGACGGTTTCCTGTCGCTTCAGGAGTGGACCGCCTTCCTTGGCGCCAACAAACAGACGTCGGACCCGCGTGCGAGCGAATGGACCGCGCTCGAAATTATTCGGCGGCTCCTCGATCACGTAACGAGCTTCGGAACTGGCAGCATTGCAGACCTTGATGAACTGCACCCGGCGAACATTCTGCTTGATCGCGCTTGGACCGAAGGGCCGGGCAAGGGGACTGTAAACACGGACCTCTGGACCTGGACGGCGTGGCATGCCCACGCCAGAAGCGCACCACTCGCGGTCGTCGCTCAAAAAATCGAAGACTACCGACGCCAACCGCTCAGCGGGCCCAATCTCGATCCCGCCGAGCGATGGACCTATCAGTTGCGAGGCTGTGGCCTGCTTCTACTAGGTCTTGTCACAGAGGATTTTTCTCTCCCCGCGTGGTGGAATGTTCGTGGCCTCGAGCGCGACATTGCAGCTTTCGTGCGCCATCGTCTCGAAGAGGCGATCATCTCCTCGCGGTCGCAAGCAATCATTGAAGCGGCCACGCTTCCTCGCAGCATAGAGACGCGACTTATCCAACGAGCGCCTTGGGCGTTTTTCGGCGACCGGACGACTGCCGTCGTCACCGATACGCGCAACGATCCGCCTTTGCTGCGCGACATCGAGGATTTGAAGGTCGCCGTTGCCAATGCGCAAGCCGTACTCGAGCACAACCAGCTCACCGTTCTTAACCATGCGCCGCGGCAGCTCATCCCGATGAACATCATTCAGTTAAGTCAGAATGCCGTCGCGATTCCGGATTTAGAGGCATGACCCTTACCTCGTTCGAAGATGCGCTCCGCGTCGGCATCATCCAGACAACCATCGAGAATACCTCGGCATGGACCGAGAGCGTGCAGATGACCCGTTACGAGGAAGAACGTGTAATTGCCGAGATTCAGCAGCATGTGGCCTCCCTCTCGCTCGAAAAGCCGCGCCCGCACATAATCTTGCTTCCGGAGCTTTCCGTGCCCACGGGTTTCCTCCAACGCCTCAGACGCATTTCAGCGCAGACCAATGCGATCATCATCGCAGGCATGGACTTTCATGTCACCGAGAGGCATCCGACGAAGAAGGTGGTGAACCGCGCTGCCGTGATCGTGCCCGACGGCTGGGGGCGGCGCGATCGGTCGACGCGAACGACTATATCCTATGTGGGCAAAACCTATCCCGCTTGGCGTGAAGATCAGTTTCTCAAGAAGCTGGGGTACGAATTTCAGAAGACACCTGAAGTCTGGCTATTTGAAGCGGGACCGTTCGGACGTTTCGCGGTCGCGATCTGCTACGATTTTCTCGATCTGGAACGCGTAGCGATGTACCGGCTGCGAATTCAGAACCTGTTCGTCATTGCCTACAATAACGATCTTTCTTCCTTCGAGCATGCCGCGGAGGCGCTGGCGCGAATGATCTACTGCAACATTGTAGTATGTAATACCGGCCATTTTGGCGGGTCTGCAGTGCTCTCGCCATACCACAAGTCTGAAAAACGACTCCTCTATCGGCACCAGGGCAACGGACTATCGACAAGCCAGACGGTAAGCCTGCCGATCGCGTCGCTTATTGAGGCGCAGTCAGGGGGCGCAAAAGGGGACTTCAAAAGTCTGCCGCCAGGTGCAGAGGCCAATCCGGGCCTTATCGAGATCGAGACGTCGATCCTTCTTTAGAATGCGAAGATGCCAGACAGCGACGGCCAAAGTCGTCCACGAGACAGTGTGGATCATCGGACCCGAAAAGGTGTAATCTAATGAAACAGGCAATGATGCCGATTAAAAGTATATCGTGCTCAGCTATCAATCCCTCGTAAAATCCAATCTACGAATCGGAGACATGAATGCTTGATTTTGGGGCACTGGCCGGCGGCGGGGGAAATGGAACTCCTGTTCTCGAACCGCGGAAGATTTTCACAACGCTGATCCGGCATCCGAGATTCAAATTCCCATCCGCCAATCAGGGCGAGGTGCTCGATAAATGGTTTGAACTTCGACCACGGCGTGACAATACGATCAAAATGAACACTGGGTCGGGCAAGATGCTAGTTGGACTCCTGGCTCTTCAGAGCTGCCTCAACGAAGGCATATCACCCGCAGTCTACGTAGTCCCCGACAATTATCTGCTTCATCAGGTCATGATTGAGGCGCGAGATTTGGGAATAGATGCGACCGACGACCCGGACGATATTGCATTTCTTTCCGGCCGAGCGATCCTTGTCGTCAATATCCATCGGCTTGTGAACGGCAGGTCTGTCTTCGGGGTGGGTAGCGTCCGCAAATCCATCGGATCAGTAGTAATTGATGATGCTCACGCATGCCTTGCCACCGTGGATGATCAGTTTTCAATCACTCTCACCGCATCCCACCCGGTTTTTGACCAGCTTTTGGCGATTTTCGAAGACGATTTGCGGCTGCAATCTGAAGTTGGACTAATTGAGCTAAAATCCCAGGACCCTCACTCTATCATGCTAGTCCCGTTCTGGGCGTGGTACGATAAGCGGCAGCGGGTTCTCGAGGTCCTCCACCCCCACCGTGATGACGACGATCTTCGATTTAAATGGCCGCTTTTGAAAGATGTCCTGGCGCATTGCCAATGCGTCATGAGCGGGAGAGGTCTGGAGATCTCGCCCCGCTGCGTCCCCATCGAGAGAATTCCGTCGTTCAGCAATGCTCGTCGCCGGATATACATGACTGCGACCCTGGCCGACGACGGAGTTCTCGTCTCAAAATTGAATGCGGACCCGACGCTTGTTATCGATCCGATCAAGCCTAGGGGAGCTGGAGAAATCGGCGATCGGATGATACTGGTTCCCCAGGAGATTAATGGAGCAATCACTGACGACGAAATCAAGGCGCTCGCCGCTGAGGTCGCAACTACAAAAAATGTCACCGTCATCGTCCCGTCGGAGAAGAGAGCTACATATTGGGCCGATGTTGCCGGCCAAACTTTGAAGTCGGAATCGATCGCAGCGGGGATCGACAGACTAAAAAGCGGCCAGCATGTCGGCATAACCGTACTGATAAACCGATATGATGGCGTCGACCTCCCCGAAGAGGCGTGCCGCCTTCTGATCATCGACGGGCTCCCGGACGTTCTCGGGCTCGCAAGCCGAATAGAGGCGGCGGCCCTTGAAGGAACCGATATCGTTCTCCTTCGGCAGATCCAAAAGCTCGAACAGGGAATGGGTCGTGGCGTGCGATCTTCTGAAGACCGATGTGCAGTCCTCTTGCTGGGCAGCCGTCTTGCGGAAAAAATCAATCAACCGAACGCGCAGGATATGTTCACGTCGGCGACGCTAACCCAAATAAAACTTGGTCGAGAGGTCGCTCAGCAGGTGAAGGGCCAACCGGCGAGCGCGCTTCGCCCCCTCCTCGACTATTGCATCAACAGAAATCCCGAATGGTGGCAAACCGGGCGCTCACGTCTCGCGCACGCTCCCGAAGGGCCTCCGAGCCGCATCGCAGGGTCGATCGTACTCCAGCGCCAGGCGTTTGACCTGCTAACCACCTCTCAATTCAAGCCGGCGGAAGAGAAGCTGCAGAAGATGGTGAACGCCGAGGCAAACCCGGCAGTCAGGGGCTATTTTAAGCAACAGCTCGCTGAAGTCATTCAACTACGGGACCCAGTTGCGGCGCAGGCCACACTATTGTCAGCGGTCGGCGATAACCGCCGGGTAATAAAGCCGCTCGCCGGAATTCAGCATGTCCGTATCTCGGCGCCGGCAAGTCAGGCGGCAGCGAGCGGCAATTTCATGGCGTCGCGATTCGTCGACCCCAACGGTCTCATACTCTTCACAAATGCCCTCGCCGAGGATTTGAGATGGGATGAGGACAACACCGACAAGTTCGAAGCTGCCGTTCGCGACCTCGGTTCGCTCGTCGGATTTGGCTCTCAGCGCCCCGATAACGAGTATCGCGACGGCGGTCCGGACAACCTCTGGGCGGTGGGTGGCCTGCATTATTATGTTATTGAGTGCAAAAGCGGTGTGAAGAATGACGGACGGCTCATCTCCAAAGACCATTGCAATCAGCTGCTAGGCTCCGTGTCGTGGTTTCAGAGCAACTACGACGGCACGTGTACGCACACACCGATCCTGATCGAGCCCGTCAATCGATTCCAGCAAGAAGCTTCGCCGTCGGCTGACATGCGGATCATCGAAAACGAAAAGCTTGAACTTCTGCGGCAGGGAATTCGGTCGTTCGGCCGCGTAGTAGCTTCTCTCGGGCGTTATGATGATCACATGGCAATCGCCGGGCATCTCGACAGCCATAACTTCACCGCGTCGAAGTTTTTAACTGGCTACACAAAAGCATTTACAAGCTAGTCGCGCGAGCTGCAGAGTTGAGTGGGAGTAGTCCCGCTGTCGCCTGCGCGATCCCAAGATCGAGCGGAAGGGGAACATTTTCGTCCACACTAGCGGACGTGACTGCTGCCTCACCCGCAGTGAGTATTTTGGGGTTCATATTACGCGCGATGGGATCGCGCTACGAAATTACCTTTTCAGCGCTCCGATTAATTCTCGTCAACTTCCTCGCGCCTCGCGGTACGCAGACCCATCGCTTTGCGAAGATCGGCGACCGACACTCGTTCGGCTTGAATAGCTTCTTCGAAGCCGACGATGGGTGAGAATGGCATCAGGTCTGGCATTTGGAAGGGATTGCCTTCAAGATGAAAGATCAAGGATTGCGCTAGGTTACCGATGTTGATCCACCGGTGTGCAATTGAATTGACCATAGCGACCTTCATTGCTGGAAGCTCGATAGTGCCCGTCTTCAAACCGCCCAAAGCGCGCGGTGTGGTCTCGAAGATGACCGAATGATTCTCGGTGGTGTTCTGCGCATTGAAGCGACGGATCTCGTCCAGCAACTCCGACAAAGCGTCATAAGCGGGGCTCTGAACATACTCACCGCCTTCGGCATCGTAGTCGAGGAAGATAGTCGATGTCAGCGCGTCATCGATGACGATCGTGTCAAATCGCAGACCGAGCGCCTGAATGAAGATTGTTGTGAACTTGCCCCAACTCTCGAGATCGACCGGCACCGAATCCTCGTCACGCATTTCGATCGTTACCGGATTGGCATCGAGCCCTTTTTTGAGCGCGTTGCGAAGATCAAGGACTTTGCCTTTATGCATTGCGCAAAGGCCGCTCATGACGATCAGAAGTTCATTCTGCAATGCTTTGCGGTAAGCAGCCTCCTCCGAGGTCAGACCCGTAAATGCGAGAGGTCCGAGAACGTCATGGATATCGCGAAAATTCTGGAAGCGGTGCAGCCAGTTCCCCGTTGGCTTGGGTCCGCCTGACGCGACAGCTCGGCTGGTTTCTGTGTTGCGGCCAGCCTCAGCAATGAAGGCTGAAATAAACTCGGCGTCGTTCGCAAATTTGCTTGGTGCCCTCACGACTGCCTTGCGTTCACTGTCTGTCAGCTCAAGCTCGGTCAAATAGCGCGCAAGCTCCCTTCGTTCCTCCTTAAGCTGCCAAACTTCATCGCGCACGAAGGTTACCAACCGAAGTTTGCCCTTCCGATGCAGGTCATACGCGGTGCGATATTCCTGCTGGGTGATGCTGACGCGGTTCGCAGCGTCATACCAGCCTCCAACCCGGGCCCCGATCAACAGAACGAAAAAGTCCGCCTGCTCAATATTGGTGAGGCATGCCTCATAGCTATGCTGATCGAGAGTGCCACCGAAGTCGTTGAACTCTGACGCCAAGACCCGGCACCCCCTTTCTTCGAGGCTAAACTTGATTGCGCTGCGAAGATCGCGAAAATCATAAATCGTAGACGATAGGAAAAATGTCGGGCGGCGCGCCATGTCAGTCCTTTGACAAATAGGTGATCAGACTACCGGATAGCGCGGAAGCCGATTTCGGGAAGCATGATTATTTCCGAACTAATCCGATGGTCCGAATGGCCCAATGGATCATGCTGGTTAGGTCTTCCACTTGCCAATTTTTCCGGTCGACTCTCAGCGCTATGCTGAAACGGCATCGCGCTTCCGGGATGCGATTTCAGCATTCGAATTGACAAGAATCCGCGTATTCCGACACCGTGACCCTACACCCCGAATGGCGGGTTTCGGGCAACCGTCCCGCTGCCAGCTTCGACTGAGATGAGGCGTATTCTGTTGAAGAAGTCGCCCGGAAGCGATGCCGAGGATCGAAGCGGACGCGGGGCGCACGACCTCCGCATCTTGATCAGACGGTGGCGAGGTGCTGGATCGGGAAGATCTTTGCCATTTTCCGGAGGTTTTGGGCCGCGGCGGCGAGGTGGAACTCGTCACGGGCACCATTGGGGCCGCGCAGACGCAAGCGGTCCAGTTTCAATATTCGCTTGAGGTGGGTGAACAGCATTTCGACCTTCTTTCGCTCTCGGCTCGACACAAGATAGGCGTCGGTTGTGGCGATGTCGCGAGCCATGTCGCGCGCGCCTTCGTGGATTGAACGCGTGATCTTGCGGGCTGGCGCATTGGGCGTGCATTGCGGCTTCAGAGCACAGCCTTCGCAGTCGTGCTGACGCGCGCGGTAGCGGATGGAGCCGTCCTTATCGATCCCGGTGCGCGGTGTACTGAAGTTGCGATTAGACCGCCGCAAGTGGTTGCCACCCGGGCAGATATAGCTGTCGTCGTCATAATCATAGATGAAGTCGACGCGCTCGAAGCTGCCGTCATTGCGACCGGATTTTTCGAACACGGGGATATGCGGCTCGATGGCTTTCTCTTCCACTAGCCACGCCAGGTTCGCGGCGGAACCATAGGCTGCGTCCGCTACAAGCCGATGCGGCCAGATGCCGAAGCGCTCCTGTGTCCGGTCGATCATTCTTCGCTGCGCTGTCACTTCGGCCTGCCGTACCGACGTTGTCGCCTCGACATCGACGATTACCGCATGATCGAGGTCGATCAGATAGTTGGTGCTGTAGGCGTAAAAGGCCCGCTCGCGCGTGGCCGCGGTCCAGCGGGAGGCAGGATCGGTCAGCGCGATCCGCTTCGGCTGGACAGGCGTCGAACCGCCGAACGCCGCATCGTCCAGCACCTCCAGATATTCTCGAACGGCGCGGCCGGTAACATCGGGCGGCAGACCTTCGTCCCCCGGCACCGATCGCCGGCGATATACATCAGCCCGGATCAGGCTCGCATCGACGGCAAAGCCTTCGCCGCCGACCAAGCCTTCCTTTATGCAGCGCGACACCGTCATCTCGAACAGCTCGCGAAGCAGATCGCTGTCGCGGAAGCGGCCATGCCGGTTCTTCGAGAAGGTCGAGTGATCAGGAACCGCTCCATCCAGCCCGAGCCGACAGAACCAGCGGTAGGCCAAGTTCAGGTGCACTTCCTCGCACAGCCGACGCTCTGAACGGATCCCCATGCAATAGCCGATGATCAGCATCCGGATCATCAGCTCCGGGTCGATCGAGGGGCGACCCGTCTCGCTGTAATAGGGGCGTAGATGCTCGCGCAGATCGCCCAGATCAACAAAGCGGTCGATCGACCGCAGCAGGTGGTCCGTCGGCACATGATCCTCGAGGCTGAAGCTGTAAAACAGCGCCTCCTGCATCACCGTTCGCTCACCCATCATCAGCCTTCTCCCGACAACGGGACGAGTGAATCAGCACTCGACCTTCATTGCAAGCGGGAGTTTTTCAACAGAATAAGGCGCAAACCGGTCGTTATCATTCAAGCTCACCGGAAGGTCTGCGGCGGTTAGTCGCTGAAACTTGTCGTGCCATCACGCCGATGTGGCAACATCTTTCGACTGACATACAGATATGACACTACGCCTGATCGGGGTCGCAGATGGGTCGCATCCAGCGATTCGGGGGGAGGATATCATGAAAATCATTGTCGCTCTTGACGCGGCCGCGAAAGCCGCGATGCCCGCTCTTTCGCAGGATGCCGCAGCGCCCGCCCCCGGGCAGATCGCGACCATATTCACAGCCGAGCCAATCATGGTGACCAAATACCGGTGATCTTAGAATTTCTTCTCGCCTCCGTCGTTCCTGCCGGCCAGTCCTTCGACTGTACGCCCACTGCCGTGTGGGACGGCGACGGGCCGGTCTGGTGCGCCGAAGGGCCACATATCCGTCTGTCGGGTATCGCGGCGCGGGAAATGGACGGAACGTGCAGGCCCGGCCATCCATGCCCTGCCGCGGGCCCGGTCGAAGCGCGCGATCATCTCGCTTTGTTGATCGGGAAACCGACGGGCGTTCGTTCGACGGGGCATGTCACGGTCGCTGGTCCGACGATGCGCTGTCGATCCGCTGGCGGTGCCGGCGGTAACCGGACCGCAGCGTTCTGCACGTCCCCGCAATCAGGCGACATCTCGTGTGCGATGGTGCGCGATGGCTATGCGGCGAAGTGGGACCGGTACTGGCAAAAGCACCGCTGCAACTGAGAGCGGGCGATTTCCACCCTCTTGCACTTCCATGCGACATTAGTCCCTTCATCCCACGGAAGTGATTGGCCCGCCAAAGGCCGCCGGCGATAAGGGCGCCCTGATGTCCCAAGTTGCCGGCGCGCCCGCTTGTTCGGCGGCTATTCTGCGGGTGCGTGGGCCTTGGCCAAGGCATCGACGATCGCATCGCAAAATAGGGGCAAATCGTCGGGGCAGCGGCTCGTGATAATATTGCGGTCGATGACGACGGCCTCATCGAGCACGTTCGCGCCGGCGTTGGCGACATCGGTACGGATCGACTTGTAGCTCGTCATTCGGCGACCCTTCGCCAGACCTGCCTCGACGAGCAGCCAAGGTGCGTGGCAGATGGCGGCCACGGGTTTGCCGGCTTTTGCGAAACCCTGGATCAGCTCGATTGCCTGTTTCTCGACGCGGAGCAGATCGGGATTGATCTGGCCGCCGGGGAGGACGAGGGCGTCGTAATCGTCGACCCTGGCGTCGGCGATGCGGAGATCGACTTCGATGTCGTCTCCCCAGTCATCCTCGTCCCAACCGGTGATCTCACCACTTTCGAGCGAAGCGATATCGACGTCGGCTCCGGCATCCTGAAGGCGCTCGAGCGGCACCTCAAGTTCGGACTGCTCGAAGCCGTCGGTGGCCATGATGAGAATGCGGCGCGAGGCGAGGGGGGTGTCGGTTGCCATGGTAGAAGCTCCTTGTCTGTTACCCCAACAATGCGCCGGGCGCTCAGTTGTTGCTTCACCGCTCGTATCGGGCCGCCAAGGAAATCCCCGCCAGCGACGCCGGCTGGGAAAGGGTGGATCAGCCGTTCAGCCGGTCCTTGACGGCTTTCGCGGCGCCGAAGGTCAGTTTCTTCGCAGCAGCAATCTGGATCGTTGCGCCGGTCGAGGGATTACGGCCTTCGCGTGCGGCCGTTTCCTTGACCTTGAACTTGCCGAAGCCGTTGACCGACACTTCGTCGCCTTTAGCGGCAGCATCGGAGATCGCGGCGAAGACGGCGTCGACGGCCTTCTTGCCGTCGGCCTTGCTCGCGCCAAGCGAGGTGGCGACTGCGTCGGAAAGTTCCGCATGGTTCATAGAATATCTCCTGGTGCGTCCGGGGCGATCCCGAACGGGCTGCTGCTATAGGGAGCGTGAGCGCCGGGCGCCATTGTCTTCCACCCAAGTCGGTCCGAGAGCCGGCCCGGCGTGTCAAATCCGGGCGCGACCGAGACTTGGGGTCTACGAGCCGTGCGAAGCGACTCAGGAATTGAACCTGACGAATCGCGAGGTCGCGGACCGAATTTTTGGTCCGACGGCGGGCGTCGGCCGTATTGCCGCGCTGCGTTTGCCGCACTCTGCGGCATTCTGCCGCACAACCGCAATGTTCCCCTCCGCTTCCATCGCTGATCTTCCGTTCGTCAGCCGGCTTCGTCCGGCGCCCACGAAACGGAGCGGCTCATGACCCCCACCAAATTGCTTGTCGGACAGATATTTCTCGTCTTCGCGATCATGATCGCGGGGCTATGGGCAGCCACGCAGTGGGCCGCCGCGATGCTCGGCCATCAGCCGCAGCTCGGCGCGGCATGGTTCGAGTTCTTCGGCATGCCCGTCTACCGTCCCTGGCAGCTGTTCGCCTGGTGGTATCATTACGAAGCCTATGCGCCCGAGGTCTTCGACAAGGCCGGCGCACTCGCCGCCGCAAGCGGCTTCTTCGGTTGCGCCGCGGCTATCGGAGGGTCGCTCTGGCGCGCGCGCCAGTCGAGCCAGGTCACCACTTACGGCTCGGCACGCTGGGCGACGGGGAACGAAGTCCGCCGCGCCGGACTGCACGGCGAGGCCGGCGTGTTCCTGGGGCGTCTCGGCTCGCGCTATCTGCGTCACGACGGTCCCGAACATGTCATGGCGTTCGCGCCGACGCGCTCGGGGAAGGGCGTCGGGCTGGTTGTCCCGACCTTGCTCAGCTGGACCGGCAGCGCGGTCATCCATGACATCAAGGGCGAGAACTGGAAGCTGACCGCCGGCTGGCGCTCGAAATTCTCGCACGCGCTGATGTTCAACCCCACCGTCCTCGCGTCGGCGCGCTATAATCCGCTGCTCGAGGTGCGCCGCGGCGAGCATGAAGTGCGCGACGTCCAGAATATCGCCGACATTCTCGTCGACCCCGAGGGCGCGCTCGAACGCCGCAATCATTGGGAAAAGACGTCGCACGCGCTGCTCGTCGGCGCGATCCTCCACATCCTCTACGCCGAGGAGGAAAAGACCCTCGCGCGCGTCGCGACCTTTCTCTCCGATCCGCAGCGACCCTTCGTCGCGACGCTGAAGCGGATGATGTCCACCAATCATCTCGGCACCGAGGATGCGCCGCGGGTCCATCCGGTCGTTGCCTCCGCCGCGCGCGAGCTTTTGAACAAGAGCGAGAATGAACGCTCGGGGGTGCTCTCGACCGCGATGTCGTTTCTCGGCCTCTACCGCGATCCGACCGTGGCCGAGGTGACGTCGCGCAGCGATTTCAGGATCGCCGATCTCATCGACGGCGAGACGCCGCTGTCGCTCTATCTCGTCGTGCCGCCCTCGGACATCAGTCGCACCAAGCCGCTCGTCCGCCTCATCCTGAACCAGATCGGCCGCCGTCTGACCGAGAAGCTCGACGATCGCAGCTCGAAGCTGCGCCGTCACCAGTTATTGATGATGCTCGACGAGTTTCCGGCGCTCGGGCGGCTCGACTTTTTCGAGACGAGCCTCGCTTTCATGGCGGGTTATGGCGTGCGCGCCTTTCTGATCGCCCAGTCGCTGAACCAGATCGAGAAGGCTTACGGCGAGCATAATTCGATCCTCGACAACTGCCATGTCCGCGTCGCCTTCGCGACCAACGACGAGCGCACCGCGCGGCGGATATCTGATGCGCTCGGCGTCGCGACCGAGCAGCGCGCGATGCGCAACTATGCCGGGCACCGGCTCGCACCCTGGCTCGCGCATGTCATGGTCAGCCGACAGGAAACCGCGCGGCCGCTGCTGACGCAGGGCGAGGTCATGGCGCTGCCGCCCGAAGACGAGCTCGTCCTCGTCTCGGGGATGGCGCCAATCCGCGCGAAGAAGCTGCGCTATTTTGAAGATGCGAACTTCGCCGACCGGCGGCTCGACCCGCCGAAATCGGATGGCCTCCGGCTCGACCGGCCCAAACCGCGGCCGAACGACTGGGGGAGCTTCGCGCGTCGGACCGATATCCGCCTCGTGGCCGCGGCCGAGGGCGAAGAGACGCAGGATGACGGCGGTCTTCAGCAGCAGCGCACGCCCGAGATCGCCGAAGAGGCGCCGGCCCCCGCCGAGCCGACGAAGCAGCTCGACATGCTCGGCCTCGAGAAGGACGATGACGATGCCGCGGCCGACAAGCGTGCGATCGAGCAGGCGCGTGGGCCGGAGAGCATGCGGCGCGCGCATGCGATCAACCAGGGTGACGACGACGACACCCTGCCGAGCTTCTGACCATGGGCCGCCGCAAGGAAAACAAGGTGCGCTACCAGCTCTTCCTTCCCGAGGAACTGAGCGCACGCTTCGAGGCGCTCGCCGCGAAGCCCGGCGCGAGCAAATCGGCGATCCTCGTCGACGCGCTTACCGCCTGGCTCGGCCGCCAGGCCGTGTCCGAACTCGAGACCCGGTTCAGCGCCCGCCTCGACCGCATGTCGCTGGCGCTCGGGCGGATCGAGCGCGACGGCCATATCCTCCTCGAAAGCCTCGCGCTGTTCATACGCTACCAGCTGATGATCCAGGCGCCGCTCGCCGACGGTGACGCGGCGGCGCGCGCCGTCGGGCGCGACCGCTTCAACACCTTCGTCGAGCGCGTCGCCGAGGCGATGGCGAGCGGCACGCGCACGCTCGGCGCCGCGCCTCAAAACAGGGGCAAGATGTCATGAGCGAGACTTTGTCCGCCGCGCGCAGCCGCGCGATGCTCCGGACCGCGATGGGGCCGGCGATCGCCGCCGCGCTCGCGGATGCCGCCGTCGTCGAGATCATGATCAATCCCGACGGTCGGTTGTGGATCGACCGGCTCGGCGAGGGCCGGTGCGATACGGGCACGCGCTTCGAGCCCGCGCAGGTCGAGCGGATCATCCGCCTCGTTGCCTCGCATGCCCGCACCGAGGCACATGCGAGCGCGCCGATCGTGTCGGCCGAGCTGCCGCCACATGGCGAAGGGGCGGGCGAACGCTTCGAGGGCGTTTTGCCGCCGGTCGCGACGGCGCCCTGCTTCGCGATCCGCAAGCCCGCCGCGAAGATCCACACGCTCGGCGATTATGTTGCGGGCGGCATCCTGTCGGCGAAGAAAGCGCGGCTGCTCGCCGTCGCGGTTGCCGAACGCCGCAATATCCTCGTTGTCGGGGGTACCTCGTCGGGCAAGACCACGCTCGCCAATGCGCTGCTCGCCGAAATGGGCGGGCTCGACGAACGCGTCATCCTGATCGAGGACACGCGCGAGCTGCAATGCGCCGCGCGCGATGTCGTCGCGCTCCGCACGCGTGCGCCCGTCGGCAACGGCGCGGGCGCGGTGACGATGGCGGACCTTGTTCGCTCGACCTTGCGGTTGCGCCCCGACCGGATCATCGTCGGCGAGGTGCGCGGGCGCGAGGCGCTCGACATGCTCAAGGCGTGGAATACCGGGCATCCCGGCGGCATCGCGACGATCCACGCCAACAGCGCCGCAGCCGCGCTCTACCGGCTCGAGCAGCTCGTCCAGGAACTCACCGTCACCGTGCCGCGCGCGCTGATCGCCGAGGCGATCGACGTCGTGATCTTTATCGCCGGTCGCGGGCTTGCCCGCCGCGTCGAGACGGTCGCGCGCGTCGCGGGCCTGCGGACCGACGGTTCATACGCCATCGAAGATGTCACGCTGACCGATTGAGAACAGGAGATTTGTCATGAGGGCCAACTTTCCAACGCATAGTCGCAACACGATCGCGATGGCCGCCATCGCCGCGGGTCTTTTGTTCGCGGCGACCGCCCGGGCCGCGGGTTCGGGCATGCCGTGGGAGGAGCCGCTCCAGCAGGTGCTCGAATCGGTGCAGGGGCCGGTCGCCAAGATCATTGCGGTGATCATCATCATCACCACGGGGCTGACGCTCGCCTTCGGCGAGACGGGCGGCGGCTTTCGCAAGCTGATCCAGATCGTCTTCGGCCTGTCGATCGCCTTCGCGGCCTCGAGCTTCTTCCTGAGCTTCTTCAGCTTCGGCGGCGGAGCGCTGATCGCATGACCGGTGGCCAGCATATCGACGGGTTCGAGGCGCCGCTGCACCGCGCGCTCGCCGAGCCGATCCTGCTCGCCGGCGCGCCGCGCGCGATCGCCATCCTCAACGGCACCATCGCAGCGGCGCTCGGACTCGGGCTCCAGCAATGGGTCGCGGGCGTCGCGCTCTGGGCGCTCGGTCACAGCGCCGCCGTGATCGCGGCGAAGCACGACCCCGATTTCGCGCCGGTGCTCTTGCGGCACCTGCGTCAGAAGGGGCATTTCTCATGCTGAATTTGCGCGAATACCGCCGGACGACCGATCGGCTCGCCGACCATCTCCCCTGGGCCGCGCTCGTCGCGCCGGGCGTTGTCCTCAACAAGGATGGCAGCTTCAGCCGGATGCTCGCCTTTCGCGGTCCCGACCTCGAGTCCGCGACCGAGGCCGAGCTCGTTTCGGTCGCCGCCCGGGCCAACAATGTCCTCAAGCGCTTCGGCTCGGGATGGGCGCTTCATATCGAGGCCGAGCGCCGCGCGGCGCCGGGCTATCCCGCGAGCCGCTTTCCCGACGCTGCCTCCCGGCTCGTCGACGAGGAAAGGCGCGCGGCGTTCGAAAGCGCCGAGGCGCATCATGAGAGCGACTTCACGCTCACGCTGACCTATCTGCCGCCCGCCGACCGGAACGACCGCGCGGGGCGATGGCTTGTCGAGCGCGGCGAGGCGGGCAAGACGCGCGACTGGCGCGAAGCGCTCGCGACGTTCGTCGCCGAGACGAACCGCGTGCTCGACCTCTTCGCCGGCTTCATGCCCAAGGTGCGCGCCTTGGACGACGGCGAGACGCTGACCTATCTTCATGGCACGATCTCGGAGCGGCGGCATGGCGTCGCGACTCCTTCGACGCCAATCTATCTCGACGGGCTGCTTGCCGACACGCCGCTCGTCGGCGGGCTCGAGCCGATGCTCGGTGAGCGGCACTTGCGGACCCTCACCATTCTCGGCTTTCCCAGCCTTACCCGCCCCGCCATCCTAGATGGGCTCAATCATCAAGGATTTTCATACCGTTGGGTGACGCGCTTCATAGCGCTCGACAAGGTGGAGGCCACCAAGGCGCTGACACGGCTGCGCCGCCAATGGTTCAACAAGCGCAAGTCGGTCGCGGCGCTGCTTCGCGAGGTTATGTATAACCAGCCGGCGCAGCTGCTCGACAGCGATGCCGACAACAAGATGGTCGATGCCGACCTCGCGCTCCAGGCGCTCGGCGGCGATCATGTGGCCTTCGGCCACCTCACGACGACGATCACCGTCGCCGACGCCGACCGGGCACGCGTCGAGGAAAAGCTGCGCGGCGTGGAGCGGATCGTGAACGGGCTCGGCTTCACTTCGATCCGCGAGGGCGTCAATGCGGTCGAAGCCTGGCTCGGCTCGCTCCCGGGCCAGGTCTACGCCAACGTCCGCCAGCCGCTCGTTCACACGCTCAACCTGGCGCATCTGATGCCGCTGTCGTCGGTGTGGGCGGGACCGGCGCGCAATGCCCATCTCGGCGGACCGCCGCTGCTCCATGCCGAGACCAGCGGTTCGACGCCGTTCCGGCTCTCGACCCATGTCGGCGACGTCGGCCATATGATGATCGTGGGTCCGACCGGTGCGGGCAAGTCGGTGCTGCTGGCGCTGCTGGCGCTCCAGTTCCGCCGCTATGCCGGTGCGCAGGTCACTATCTTCGACAAGGGCGCGTCGGCGCGCGCCGCGGTCCTCGCCATGGGCGGCGCGCATCATGCGCTCGGCCTTGGCGGCGAAGGCGATGCCGCGGGGGAGGGCGGTATCGCCTTCCAGCCGCTGCGCATGATCGACCATGCCGACGAGCGCGCCTGGGCCGCGACCTGGATCGCGTCGCTGCTCGCCGGTGAGGCGGTCGCGGTGACCCCCGAGATCAAGGAGGCGCTCTGGTCGGCGCTCACCAGCCTTGCCAGCGCGCCACCCGAGGAGCGTACACTCACCGGCCTGTCGTTGCTGCTGCAATCGGCGCCGCTGCGCGCGGCCCTCGCACCGTACACGCTCGAAGGGCCGTTCGGGCGGCTGCTCGACGCCGCCGAGGAGGATCTCGCGCTCGCCGACGTCATATGCTTCGAGACCGAGGCGCTGATGGGGCAGGCGGGCGTCGTCGCGCCGGTGCTGAGCTATTTGTTCCACCGGCTCGAGGAACGGTTCAACGGGCGGCCGACGCTCCTGATCCTCGACGAGGCCTGGGTCTTTCTCGACCATCCATTGTTCGCCGCGCGCATCCGCGAATGGCTCAAGGTGCTGCGCAAGAAGAATGTGTCGGTGATCTTCGCGACGCAGAGTCTTGCCGATATCGCGGACAGCGCGATCGCACCCGCGATTATCGAAAGCTGCCCGCAGCGCATTTTGCTGCCGAACGATCGCGCGGTCGAGCCGCAGAGCGCAGCGGCCTATGCGCGCTTCGGGCTCAACGCGCGCCAGATCGAGCTGATCGCGCGCGCGACCCCCAAGCGGCAATATTATCTGCAGTCGGCGCGGGGGAACCGGCTGTTCGAGCTCGGGCTCGGCCCCGTTGCGCTCGCGCTCTGCGGCGCCTCCGATCCCGAAGTCCAGAAAATGATCGACCGCATCCTTGCCGAGCATGGGCGCGCGGATTTTGCCGCCCGTTTCCTCGCCGAGCGCGGCCTGCCTTGGGCAGCCGGGCTGCTCGGCCGCTTCGACGCGCCCCATGACCCCCAGAAGGAGAGTTGAGATGAAGAAGTTCGTGATGGCCTTGCTGCTCGGCGCCGCCGCCGCGTCGATTCCGGTCGTTCCGGCCCACGCGATTCCGGTGTTCGACAGCGCCAATTATTCGCAGAATCTGCTCACCGCGGCGCGCACGCTCCAGCAGATCAACCAGCAGATCCAGTCGCTCCAGAATGAAGCGCAGATGCTGGTTAATCAGCAGAGGAATCTGGCGACGATCGACTTCCCGCAGATGACGGCCTTGCAGCAGCGCCTCTCCCAGATCGACCGGTTGATGGGGCAGGCGCAGGGGATCGACTTTCGCATCGACACGCTCGACGAGCAGTTCCGCCAGTCCTTCCCGACCAGTTTCGAGCATCTGGCGACGCGCGACGCGCGCATCGCTGCCGCCAAGGCGCGGCTCGATGCCGAGATGGCGTCGTTCCGGCAAGCGATGGCGGTGCAGAGCGGCATTGTCGAGAATGTTCGGGGTGACGCCGAGGCTTTGAAAGCGATCGTCGAGCGGAGCCAGGGCGCCGCGGGCGGCCTCCAGGCCGCGCAGGCGACCAACCAGCTGCTCGCGCTCGCGGCAAAGCAGCAGTTCCAGATTCAGCAGCTGATGTCGGCGCAGTTCCGCGAGGCGACGCGCGAACGCGCGCGGCGCGCGCAGGTCGAGCGCGAAGCGCGCGCGTCGACCAAGCGCTTCCTCGGCGACGGCAAGGCGTGGACGCCGCCGCGCTGAGCTAGCTGATCGATCGGGGCAGGACGGACCACGCCAGATCACCCGCCCGAGAGCTGCCCCGTCGTGGGGGCCGCCGCGACAGCGGTTTTCCTTTAGCCGCTTGCCGCCGGCCCCCGCGACAAAATTCCACAGGATGCGCAAAATATGGACGATCTCAATATCATCGACCAGTTCATGGCGGCCTTCATCGCCTATATCGACAGCGGCTTCGGGCTGCTCGGCGGCGATGTCGGCTTCCTCACGAGCATCCTCGTCGGCATCGATATCACGCTCGCCGGTCTCTTCTGGGCGCTCGGCGGTGAGGACGATGTCATCGCGAAATTCCTCAAGAAGATACTCTACGTCGGCGTCTTCGCGCTGATCCTGAACAGTTTCCAGACTTTGTCGGAGATCATCTTCCGATCCTTCGCGGGCCTCGGGCTCACCGCCGGTGGCAGCGCGATCGGACCCGAAGATCTGCTGATGCCGGGGCGGCTCGCGGGCACCGGCTTCGAGGCGGCCTGGCCGCTGCTCGAACAGGCGAAGGAGTTGGTCGGCCCGATCGCCTTCTTCGACAATTTCGTCGAGATCGCGGTGCTCGTCACCGCCTGGCTGATCGTCATCGCCGCCTTCTTCATTCTCGCGATCCAGCTTTTCATCACGATCCTGGAATTCAAGCTCACCAGCCTCGCGGGCTTCGTGCTCGTGCCCTTCGCGCTGTGGAACCGTACTTCGTTCCTCGCCGAGCGCGTGCTCGGCAATGTCGTGAGTTCGGGCATCAAGGTCATGGTGCTCGCGGTGATCGTCGGCATCGGCTCCAACTTTTTCGCGGACTTCACGAGCGCGCTTACCGGCGAGGACGTAACGATCGAGCAGGCGGTATCGCTGATGCTCGCAAGCCTTGCGCTGTTCGGCCTCTCGATCTTCGGCCCCGGCATCGCCTCGGGTCTCGTCTCGGGCGCACCGCAGCTCGGCGCCGGTTCGGCTGTGGCGACCACCGCGCTTGCCGCGGGCGGGCTGGCGATGGGCGGTGCCGGCGCCGTCGCTGCCGCGCGGGGGCTGGGCGGTGCCGGGCTCGGTGCGATCCGCGCCGGCACCGCAATGGGGAGCGCCGCGTCGACGGCCTACAAACTCGGCCAGGAGACATCGGGCTCGATGACCATCGGCGCCGGGCTGGGAGGGATTGCTACGGCCGCCAAGGGCGGCGCCGTGCAGCGCCTGCGTTCGGCGGCTGCCATCGAGGCGGCTGCCGAACGCGGCGAGCGGGCCGCATGGAACGCGGGTAACTCTGGCTCTTCGAGCGGAACAGGCGCCGCCGCGGCCGCGGACGGTTCGGGGCCCGCTGCCGTCGATGCCGCGCCGGCCTGGGCGCAGCGGCTTCAGGGGCAGCAGAATGCGCGCCACCGACGCCAGATGGCGGTCCACGCCATCCGCGACGGCGATCGCGGCGGCGCCGGCATCACACCCGACATCAAGGAAAGGGACTAAGCCATGATATTCAAACGGGCCTTGCAGCGTTACGGGCAGACGCCCGAACCCGAAACGCCGTATCGGCGCGCCGGCCAGCTCTGGGACGAGCGCATCGGTTCGGCGCGCGTGCAGGCGAAGAACTGGCGGCTGATGGCGTTCGGCGGGCTGGTCCTGACGACCGGCCTGTCGTCGGCGCTCGTCTGGCAGTCGATGCAGAGCCGCGTCGTGCCCTATGTCGTCGAGGTCGACAAACTCGGGCAGGCGCAGGCGGTGGCGAAAGCCGTCGCCGACTACAGGCCGAGCGACGCGCAGATCGCATGGCATCTGGGCCGCTTCATCACCCATATCCGCTCGCGATCGCTCGATGCCGTGCTCATGCGCGAGAACTGGCTGTCCGCCTTTGATTTCGCGACCGAGCGGGGCGCGCTGTTTCTGGGCGAATATGCACGCGCTTCCAATCCCTTCGTCGAGGTCGGGCGCCGCACCGTCTCGGTGCAGGTCACAAGCATCGTTCGTTCGTCGGAGGACAGCTTCCGCGTCAACTGGACCGAGCAAGCCTATGAGCGCGGCAGCCTGTCGGGGACGTCGCGCTGGACGGCGGTGGTGACGATCAAGGTCAAGCCGCCGCGCTCGGCCGAGGTGCTGCGCAAGAATCCGCTCGGTCTTTATGTCGATGCCATCGACTGGAGCCGCGAGCTCGAGACGCCCGTGCTGCCGACGCTCGCGGCGGCCGAGCCGCCCCGCGCGCTCGCCGCGGCCCCGCGCGCAGCGGCGCCCTCCGGAAGCATCCCGCTCGGCTCGCCGCTCGATCCGGGCACGGCCGCCCCGCCGGCCTCGCAACCCCCGCTCGAAGGAGATGCTCGATGATCCGCTTCCTGATCCTGTCCGCGAGCCTCGCGGCTCTCGCACCGCCGGTTCTTGCGCGCGGCGTACCCGTCGTCGCCTCGGCACAGAAGGCTGCGATCCGCGAGCCTGCGGCATCGGGCTTTAGGAATGCCGTGCAGGTCTATCCTTTCGCCGACGGCATGCTTTACCGGCTCTTCACGGCGCCGGGCCGGGTCAGCGACATCGCGCTCGAACCCGGCGAGACGCTTGTCTCGGCCGCGGCGGGCGATACGGCCCGCTGGACGGTCGGCGACACGACCAGCGGAAGCGGCGCGGCGCGGCGAACGCACCTCCTCGTCAAGCCCTTCGCGGCTGGACTGTCCACGAACCTCGTCATCGCGACCGACCGGCGCGTCTATCATGTCCAGCTGACGAGCACCGCATCAACCGCGATGTCCGCGATCCGCTGGACCTATCCGCAGGATGAACTGCTCGCGCTTGCAAGTCGCAAGGCGGCCGAAGAGGGTGCGCGCCCCGTGTCCGCCGGCATTGCGATCGAAGATCTCGATTTCGGCTATGCGATCAGCGGCGACAAGCCCGCGTGGCGACCACTGCGCGCCTTCGACGACGGGCGCCAGACCTGGATCGAGTTTCCGGCAACCATCGCAGCCGGCGAAGCGCCTCCGCTGTTCGTCCTTGGCGCGGACGGCGCGGCCGAACTCGTCAACTACCGCGTCGCTGGACGTTTTTATGTCGTCGATCGGCTGTTTGCCGCCGCCGAGCTCCGGCTCGGCGGCAAGAAGCAGAAGATCGTCCGTATCACGCGGACCGGCAAGCCGGCAGCGAAGCGGGGGAGGGGCGCATGACCGGCGCTTCTTGCGAAGACGGTGACGCGGTCCCTCGCGGCAAAGCCGCGCCTCCGGAAGACGCGCCTCCCAAGCTCGCGCCGCAAAGCCTCGCGTTGCGCGGCCAGCCCGCGCGCGTGGTGCGCTTTCGTCGCGGCGCGATCATTGCGCTTGCCGGAGCCAGCGCGGTCCCGCTGGCCGGCGCCGGTTGGTTCGCGCTGCGCAGTCCCGATCCCGTTGCGACCGGCCCTGACGACGACCGCGCGCCTGTCGCTGCCAAGTCTGCTTCGGAAGTACTTGCGGGCGTCCCGACGAACTATGGCGACGTTCCTCCGCTGGGACCGCCGCTGCCGGGCGACCTCGGAAGACCCATTCTTGCGCGGCAGCGTCAGCTCGGAATGGAGGGCGCTGCTGATCCTGCGGCCGATGTCGCCGCTGATGCTGCCGCGCGCGCGGCACAACAGGCCGAAGCCGAACGTCTGCGCATCGCCGCCGAGCAGCGCGCGGCGCGTGAATCGGGCGTCATGATGCAGCTCGCAAACGCGACGACTCGGCGAGAAATGGCCGACCCGGCCGCAGGGCCGGAAGCGTCCTTGCCGCGAGCGGGAGCATCCGACGATGCGAGCGATCCCAATGGCCAGCGGCGCAAGATCGATCTCGTCGGGCGCACTAATCGGGACGACGACGTCAACCCGCATCGGCTCGAGGCGGCGGCGTCGCCATGGACGCTGCACGCAGGCACCGTGATTGCCGCCAGCCTGATCACGGGGCTGAACTCGGACCTGCCCGGCCTGGTGACCGCGCAGGTTACCGAAAATGCCTATGACAGCGTCACCGGGCGCACCCTGCTTGTTCCGCAGGGCTCGCGGGTGATCGGAAGCTACGACAGCGTCGTGGCCTTCGGGCAGAGCCGCGCGCTCGTCGTCTGGCAACGGATCATCTTTCCCGACGGCGCTTCGATCCGGATCGACAATGTGCCCGCGAGCGACACCGCGGGCTATGCCGGGCTCGCCGACCGGATCGACCGCCATACATGGCGGCTGTTGAAGGGGGTCGGGCTTTCGACCTTGCTCGGTGTCGGGACGGAGCTCGGCTGGGGAAGTAGCGAGAGCGATCTGGTCCGCGCGGTTCGTGAGTCGGCCCAGCAGGCCGGCGCCCGGGCCGGCGACCAGCTCGTGGCGCGCAATCTCGACGTTCAGCCGACAATCAAGATTCGTCCCGGCTGGCCGCTTCGGATCGTCGTCCACAAGGACATCGTCCTGAAGCCATGGGAGGGATGAGATGGCCGCTCTCAAACTTGCAAAGCTCCCCGACCGCACGCCGGTGAAGCTCACCATCCAGCTCTCTCCCGCTCTGGCCGAGGCGCTGAGCGCCTATGCCGCCGTTTACGAGGCGGCCTATGGCAGTTCGGAAACCGTCGCCGACCTCGTCCCCGCGATGCTCGCGGCCTTCCTTGAGGGCGACCGCGGGTTCCGCAAGGTGCGGGCGCGCAAATGACGCTGCCGGATGTCGAGGGCGATGCCGGTTCGGCCCTGCTCGTCGCGACCGGCGAGCGCATCATGGACGTGAAGTCCGCGGCGGCGCGGCTCGGCGTGCATCCGAACACGCTGCGATCCTATGCGAAGTCGGGACACGTCCCGGCGGCGAAGATTGGTCGGTTCTGGTGGTTTCTCGAGAGCGATCTTGTCGCTGCGATCCGGGCTCGATATTCTTCGCCCGCACGAATGCAGCCAGGTGCCCCGATCAAGGAGGCAGGCTTATGGCACTCTGGAAACGTGCAAATACATACTATGTCGACATCACAGCACCGGACGGAAGCCGAATTAGACGCACTACTGGCACAACCGACCGGAAGAAAGCGAAGGAGTATCACGACAAGCTGAAGGCAGAACTCTGGGACCTTGTCAGACTCAAGCGGAAGCCGCCGCGGACATGGGACGAGGCGGCGCTCAGGTGGCTTCAGGAGAAGAGGCACAAGAAGTCCTATCGGGACGATGTGTCGCGGATCCGGTGGTTCACCAAGCATCTGCGCGGCAAGACCCTGGATCAGGTGAGCAGGGACATGATCGACGGGATCATCTCGAGGCACCATGCGCGTTCGAGCAATCGCACGAAGGATCTTTATGTGGCGCTGATCCGCGCCATTTTCCGGATGGCGCAGCGCGAATGGGAATGGATCGAACATATCCCGGCATTCAAGACCTACACGAGGAACGCGAAAGTGCGGGTGCGGTATTTGACCCCCGCCCAAGCTGAGCGCCTTTTGCAGGAACTGCCTTCTCACCAGCAGGACCTGATGCTGTTCGCGCTCGCCACGGGCTTGCGGCAGGGAAATATCAAGAGGCTGACCTGGGATCAGGTCGACCTCTCCCGCCGCATCGCGACAATCGAGCACGGAGACACCAAGAATGGCGAGGCGCTGGGTGTGCCGCTCAACGATCTCGCGGTCTCGGTGCTCGAGCGGCGGATGGGAGAGCAGAGCGAATATGTGTTCACGTACAAGGGGAAGCCCTTGGGTCAGGTGAACACGAAACATTGGCGGGCCGCGCTCAAAAGGGCAGGGATTACCGATTTTCGCTGGCACGACCTTCGGCATACATGGGCGAGTTGGCTCCGGCAGAATGATGTGCCCACCTGGGTGCTTCAGGAGCTGGGCGGCTGGAAGTCGGAATCGATGGTGCGCCGCTATGCGCATATGTCGGTGAAGCATCTCCAGCCATATGCGGACCAGCTGATTTTTGCGTCACAATCCGGAAAACCGGAAGAGGCGCAGGAAACTGCGAAAGCCCAGGTCACAAAATCACCTACATCCCCGAAAGGGACCCGGCTGATTTTGGCGTCACAGAACGGTAAGTCTCTGATTTAACTGTAGGAAAATGGTGGACGCACTAGGGCTCGAACCTAGGACCCGCTGATTAAGAGTCAGCTGCTCTACCAACTGAGCTATGCGTCCACTGCCGGTTTCCGGCGTTCACGAAGCAGGAAGAAAACGTCCTGCGTCATGAAGAGAGCGGCCCGCTATCATGGTGCCGGAGCCTTGGCAATGGTCTTGCCGAAATTTTTTGTCAATGAAAGCGGCGGCTACCGGTTTTGCTGTCGTTTTCGATCGCGAGGATGATGCCGACGCACGTCATGATCGTCAGCATCGACGATCCGCCATAGGAAAAGAGTGGCAGCGGAATACCGACTACGGGCGCGAGGCCCATCACCATCATCAGGTTGATGGCGATGTAGAAGAAGATCGTCATCGTGAGGCCCGCAGCGGTGAGCTGGCCAAAGCGCGTCCGTGCCTTCAACGCGACGCGCGTCGACCAGCGGAGCAGCAGGAAAAAGCCGAAGAGCAGCGCCAGCCCGCCGATCAGGCCCCATTCTTCCGCCATGGTGGCGAAGATGAAGTCGGTGTGCCCCTCTGGGAGGTAATCGAGATGGCTCTGCGACCCGTTGAGGAAACCCTTGCCGCCGATGCCGCCCGACCCGATCGCGATTTTCGACTGGCTGATGTGATAGCCGGCGCCCAAGGGATCGCTTTCGGGGTCGAGGAAGATCAGCACGCGTTTCTGCTGATAATCGTGCAGGAAGGAGAAGAGGATGGGCAGCGCCGCAAGGCCGGCGATAGCGGTGCTGCCGAACCACCAGAGCGGCAGGCCGGCGGCGAACATCACCACCACGCCGCCGATCGAGATGGCGGTCGCCGTGCCCAAGTCGGGTTGCAGCATCACGAGGGCCGCCGGCAGGCCGATCATCACCAGTGCGGGCCAGAGCGCGGTAAAGGTGCGCGTGTTTCCGGGCGGCAGTTGCGCATAGAAGCGCGCCAGCGCGACGACGATCGCGACCTTCATCAATTCCGAGGGCTGGAGGTTTATGAAGCCAAGGTTCAGCCATCGCTGGCTGCCGCCGCCAACGAAGCCCAACAGTTCGACCGCGACGAGCAGGATCAGCACGCCGATATACGCGATATAAGAAAAATCCTCGAAGATCCGCAGGGGAAGGCGCCCGATCACCAGCGCCGCACCGAGAAAGACGAGGAAGCGCACGCCCTGTTGCCACGCCCAGGGCGACCAGTTCCCTCCGGCGGCCGAATAGAGGACGAGCAAGCCGAACCCGGTGATGCCGCACAGGATAGCGATCAGTTTCCACGGGATGCGCTGGATGGCGGGTGGAACGGGGATCATTGCGGCACTCCCGGCTCGGGGTCACTCGCCGCGCCCGATTTCCACGCGGCATAGTCGCGGTCCATGCGTTCCTTGATGGTTCCGCCCCAGCCGGCCTCGAAGGTTTCGAGCGCCTCCATGCCTTTCTCGCGGTCGAAGAGAAAGGTCATGAAATCCTTGGCGACGGGAGCCGCGGCGCGGCTGCCGCCCATGCCATGCTCGATCACGATCCCGGTGGCGTAGCGCGGATTGTCGACCGGCGCGAAGCCGATGAACAGGCCGTGGTCGCGAAATTTCCACGTTCCGCTTTTGCCGTTGCCGGTGCCGAGCCCGCGCACCTGCGCGGTGCCGGTCTTACCCGCCATGGTGATGCCGTCCAACGGCAGGCGGCTGCGCACCGCGGTGCCCGCACCATTGACGACGAGGTCCATCCCCTGGCGGGCAACCGCGAGCGCTTCGGGCGAGAAGGGCAGGGGCTCATTCTGGAATTCGCGGTTGACCAGACGTGGGTAGAGGCGGCGGCCCGAGGCGATGCGCGCGGTCATCACCGCGAGCTGAAGTGGGTTTACGCTGACATAACCCTGTCCGATGACTGCGTTCAGCGAGTCCGACGCCGACCATTGCTGGTCATATTTCCGCATCTTCCACGCGCTGTCGGGGATCGTGCCATAGCGCTGATTGCTGCCCGCCAGCCGGAATTCCTCGCCAAGTCCGAGCAGACGGGCGGTGGGGGCCATCGCGTCATAGCCGAGCCGGTGCGCGAGCCAGTAGAAATAGCTGTTGCAGCTTTTCATGATGGCCGATGGCATGTCGAGGCTGCCATGCGTGCCGAGACAGCGGAAAAAACGGTTGCCGAGGCGGTAGCCACCGATACAGGTGTGGCGCTCGCTCGGGTCGACGCCATGTTCGATGGCCGCGATCGCGGCCATCGGCTTCAACGTCGAGCCGGGGGGATAGAGTCCGCGCGTCGCCTTGTTGATCAGCGGTTGGTGATCGTCGGCGCGCAACCACGCATATTCGCTGTTGCTGATGCCGTCGGAAAAGCTGTTCGGGTCGAAACTCGGCATCGATACGAAGGCGAGGATGTCGCCATTGTGACAGTCGATGACGACCGCGGCGCCCGATTCGCGTCCCATGCGCCGCGCGACATATTCCTGCAGGTCGGCATCGATCGTCAGGTGAACCGTCTTGCCCTGCACGTCGGGCTGGGTGGAGAGGTCGCGGACGACCTTGCCGCGCGCCGTCACCTCGACACGCCGCGCACCGGGTTCGCCCTTCAGCATCTCCTGGAAATATTTCTCCAGCCCGTCCTTGCCGATCTTGTAGCCGGGCGTGATGTAGAGCGGATCCTTGACCTTCTGATATTCCTCGGCGTTCGGCGCGCCGACATAGCCGATCAGATGGCCGACCGCCGCCCCCGTCGGGTAGTTGCGGGCAAAACCGCGCTGCGGCGCGATGCCGGGCAGTTCGGGGAGACGAACGAGGATCGAGCTATATTCGGCCTCGGTCATATCTTCCTTGACCGCCACCGGCTGGAATCCCGATGCCGCTTTCAGGTCGCGGTTGATCCGCTCCATCGCGTCGCCATCGAGCCGCAAAAGCGTCTGCAACTGCCCGAGCACCATCTCCTTGTTGTGCAGACGGTCGGGGATGAGGTCGATGCGGAGCGAAACGCGGTTGTTGGCGAGCGCCTTTCCATGGCGGTCGACAATCCAGCCACGCCGCGGCGGAACCAGCGTCAGGTTGACGCGATTACTTTCGGATTCAAGGACATACCGGTCATTGTCGATGACCGAAATATAGGCCATCCGCGCCGCTAGCGCGACGCCGACAGCCGCCTGCGCCCCGCCGACGACGAGCGCACGGCGGGTGAAGGTCAGGCCCCTCCAGGCTTCGGTGATCGGCGGACTCTTCTTCTTGGGCATCGGCGCGTTGGAACCAGTCTATCGGCGTTTCAGGCGGAAATTGTCAAACTTGCCCGTCAAGCGCATGAACAGCGGCACGAGCAATGCCGAAACGATGATCTGGGGCACGACGAGGCCGAGCACCCGGCCGGCGTCCGCGTGCGGATGGGTGATCAGCGCCGCCGCCGACTGGATGGCCGCGACCAGCAGCGCCGCGATCGCCCAATCGTGGAAAAAACCGCGCCAATAGATGCGCTGCGACGACCAGGCAATCGCGATGCTGGCCAGCGTCCACAAGCCCACCGCGGTTCCGATCGGCGCGCCGCTGAACAGATCGTCCCACAGGCCGAGCGGCAGGCCGATCCACACCGGCCACATCTCGGAACGCAGCAATTGCCAACACAGGAAAAACAGCAGCCCGAGCGGCGGCAGAACGGGCGAGTTGGCGATCAGCGGCAGCATCAGCGGCAAGGCCGAGGCGAACATCACGCTCGCGATCGGTACGATGCGCATCCGCCACAGCGATGCCGGTTCGCCGAGACGCGGCCCCTTCTGGTTCATGGTGCCGGGGCAGGGAGGGGGGCGGGCGCCGGCCGGCCCTGGGCCTCGATATTGTCGGGGGTATAGGGACGCAGCACTGCCACCGCATCGACCTTGCCCGGATCGGCGAGCGGGCGCGCGAGCGCGCCGTCGTCCTGGCGCCGCACGACGATCGCGACCGGGATATTCGGCGGATAGAGCCCGCCCGTGCCCGACGTCACGAGGATGTCGCCCGGCTTGAATGGGTTGTTCGCGATGTTGAGCGTGCGCACGTCGAGGTCGCCGTTGCCGCGTCCGCTGGCGAGCGCGGGCAGGCCGTCGCGCGCGCGGCGAACTGGAACGATATTGTCGACGTCGGTAAGTAGCAGCACCTGCGACACCGACGGTCCGCTGGACAGCACGCGGCCGATCAGCCCGTCGGCGCCGCGCACCGGCTGGCCCGCGGCGACACCGAGGTTGCGTCCGATGCTGAGCAGCGCGATGCGCTTGCTGCTCGTCGAGGTCGAGGTGAGCAGATAGCCGTTGGCGAGCGCGGTCTTGTCGGTTTCCTGCAGCTTGAGCAGCGCCTTCAGCTGGCGATTCTCTTCCTGCAACGAACTGGTCGCAACGAGCTGGCGCCGCGTGTCGGCGAGTTCCTTGCGCAGCCGCCGGTTCTGCGTCCCCGCGCTGACATAGGCGCCGACCGTGTCGTCGATGCCCGAGATCGACCCGATGATCGATCGCGATCCCCGCGCGATGGGTGCGGTGGTTTCCTGGCTCGCCACGCGCAATTGGGCGAAGCCGACGGGGTCAACGACCGACAGGATCGCCAGCAACAGTCCCGCCACCGCCCCCGTCACCGCGATGACATAGGCAACGAACAGGCTGTACTGAGCCTTTCGGGATTGCCCCGGACGTCGATGTGCCGGGCGGACCATAGTGAAGCGCTACCGTCCGATCAGGCTTGCTGGAGCACGCCGCGAAAGGCGGGGTCTTCCATCGCGCGGCCGGTGCCGATCGCGACGCAGGTCAGCGGGTCGTCGGCCACGGTGACCGGCAGGCCGGTCGCATCCTTGAGCAACTCGTCGAGCTCGGCGATCAGCGCGCCGCCGCCGGTCAGGACGATGCCCTGATCGACAATGTCGGCGGCGAGTTCGGGCGCGGTATTCTCGAGCGCGATGCGCACGCCCTCGACGATCGTGCCGATCGGTTCGGACAGCGCTTCGGCGATCTGTGCCTGGTTGATCGAGATTTCCTTGGGCACACCGTTCACAAGGTCGCGGCCCTTGATGTGGATCGTCAGGCCCACGCCGTCGGCGGGAATGCGCGCGATGCCGAAATCCTTCTTGATCCGCTCGGCGGTCGCTTCGCCGATCAGCAGATTGTGGTGACGGCGGACGTAGGAAACGATCGCCTCGTCCATCTTGTCGCCGCCCGCGCGAACCGACGTGGTATAGGCGAGACCGCGCAAGCTGAGCACGGCAACTTCGGTCGTGCCGCCGCCGATGTCGACGACCATCGAACCGATCGGCTCGGTGACGGGCATGTCGGCGCCGATCGCGGCGGCCATCGGCTCCTCGATCAGCCACACTTCGCTCGCGCCAGCGTTCGACGCGGCGTCGCGGATCGCGCGGCGTTCGACGCTGGTCGAGCCCGAGGGGACGCAGATCACGATTTCGGGGCTGCGGAACGCGTTGGGCTTGCCGCCATGCACCTTGGTGATGAAATGCTTGATCATCTGTTCGGCGACGTCGATGTCGGCGATGACGCCGTCGCGCAGCGGGCGGATCGCCTCGATGCTGTCGGGGGTCTTGCCCATCATCAACTTGGCGTCGTCGCCGACCGCCTTCACTCGCTTGATCCCGTTCAGCGTCTCGACCGCGACGACCGAGGGTTCGTTGAGCACGATGCCCTTGCCGCGCACATAGACGACCGTGTTAGCGGTGCCGAGATCGATAGCCATGTCTTGGGAATTGAATTTGAACCAGCGAGAAAAGAAGGACATCGATACTGCTTCCTGTCATCGAAGCCGCGCCCCTGACGGACACGCCCCTGTCGTGATTTACCGGCGCGCCCCGCCGGCGACAGCTGCAATCAGGGGGAGATTCCGGCCCGTCCACAAGGGGTGGCTGGACAAAATGATCAGGGCTGTGCGGATGGGTCGCGATTTGCGTTCGACTGCGCTAGGACAGCGGCCATGTCAATACGTCGCCTGCCGGAAAAGCTAGTAAATCGGATCGCAGCCGGTGAAGTGGTTGAAAGACCCGCCGCCGCGCTCAAGGAACTGGTTGAAAACGCTATCGATGCAGGTTCGACCCGCATTTCGGTGCGAATCGCCGAGGGCGGAATTTCGCGGCTCGAGGTCGAGGATGACGGGTGCGGGATGACCGGCGCCGACATGGCGCTCGCGCTTGAACGCCATGCCACATCGAAGCTGCCGACCGACGCGATCGAGGATGTCACGACGATGGGCTTTCGCGGCGAAGCCTTGCCTTCGATAGCGAGCGTCGCGCGGCTGACGCTCGAAAGCCGCCTGGCGGGCGGCGACGGCTGGAAGCGTGTCGTGGACAATGGCGTTCTCGTCGCCGAGGGACCAGCCGCGCTCGGCAAGGGCACGCGTGTGATGGTCGAGGACCTGTTCGCGCGGGTTCCGGCGCGGCGCAAGTTCCTGCGCAGCGGTCGCAGCGAATATGCCGCCTGCCTCGACGTGGTGCGGCGGCTCGCGATGGCGCGGCCCGATATCGGCTTCACCGTCGAGCATGACGGGCGCCGCGTGCTCGACGTGCAAGGCGGGCAGGACCAGCTGACGCGCGTCGCGGCGTTGACCCAGCGCGATCTCGCCGCGAACAGCATCGGGGTCGATATCGACCGCGGCGACGTGCATCTGGGCGGGGTGATCAGCCTGCCGACCTACAATCGCGGCATCGCCGATCATCAATATCTGTTCGTCAACGGGCGCCCGGTAAAGGACCGGCTGCTCGTCGGCGCGCTGCGCGGCGCCTATGCCGATTTACTCGCGCGCGATCGTCACCCGGTCGTCGCGCTGTTCTTCGACGTGCCGACCAGCGAGGTCGACGTGAACGTCCATCCGGCGAAGACCGAGGTGCGCTTTCGCGACCCGCAGCTTGTCCGCGGGATGATCGTCGGGGGCTTGCGCCGCGCGCTCGACGAACATGGTTTTCGCAGCGTCCAGCGGCCCGCCGAGGCGGCGCTTGCGGCGTGGCAGCAGGAACCCGTGGCGCCGCAGTCGCCGGGCTTGTTCGTCGCGCCCGCGCCGCATCTCCAAAACCGGGCGATGTTCGGCGGGGACGATGGAACAACGACCGCTTTGCTCCACGAACGCATCGTCGATTTCGCGCCGCCGCGCGATGCTTTGCCGATGGGCCGCGCCGAAGTCGCCGTCGCACCTGTGCCAGAGGCCGAGGCGCACCCACTCGGCATCGCGCGCGGCCAGATTGCGAAAACCTATATCGTCGCCGAGGCCGAGGACGGGCTCGTCATCGTCGACCAGCATGCCGCGCACGAACGGCTGGTGCTCGAGCAACTTCGTCGCGGCATGGGCGGGCAGGCGGTGCCGTCGCAAGGCCTGCTGCTGCCCGAGGTCGTCGAACTCGACGAACCTGCTTGCGACCGGCTCGAGGCCGCGGCGCCGCAGCTCGCCGCGCTCGGCGTCGAGCTCGAACGCTTCGGTCCCGCCGCGGTGATGGTGCGCGCGACCCCGGCGATGCTGGGGGCGATCGACTGCCAGAAACTCGTCACCGACATCGCCGACGATCTGGCGGGTTACGACGCAGCGCTGGGCCTCAACGAGCGGCTAGAACTGGTCGCCGCGACGATGGCGTGCCATGGGTCGGTGCGAGCGGGGCGCACGCTGAGCGTCGCCGAAATGAACGCGCTGTTGCGCACGATGGAGGTCACGCCGCATTCGGGCCAGTGCAATCACGGGCGCCCGACCTGGGTGAAGCTCGCGATGGACGATGTCGAGAAATTGTTCGGGCGGAAGTGACCCTCGTTCAGGGAATGATTTCCAGCGACGAAATTTTTTCGCCCTCAGTGACGAAAAAGTGCCTCAGGTCGACCTCGCCGCCGGCAAAATTGCCGACGATGTGGCAGGTGACGACGGTTTTCCCGTCCTGCTCGGCAATTGCGATGGGCGTGCTGGTATAGCTGATCTTCGCCGCGATTTCTCGCTTCCACGCCGCGATCTCTTCTTTTCCCCGATGCGTCCTGCCTTCGTCCTTGACGATCGCGTCGTCGGTGAAACAAGCGGCGACCGCCGCCGCATCCGCGCGGTCGGCGGCAAAATAGGCGGCAATAGGTGCGGGAATATCAAGCGGCATGGCGGGGTCCTTTCGCGTCGTTGATTGTCTCCGCACCAAGATGTTTCTAAGCTTCCCAAATGACAAGAACGCACGAAAAAGTAAGGTACTGAGCTTTGGGTAAGGTCGAATACACCGCCACGAGCGCCGCGGCCGGTGTCGAGCAGGCCTTCCGCATGCTCGAAGGACGCTGGAAGCTCGTTATCCTCTTCCATCTTTTTGGCGGCAAGCTGCTGCGTTTTTCCGATCTCGAACGCGCGATTCCGGGCATTTCGCAGAAAATGCTGATCCAGCAGTTGCGGCAGATGGAAAGCGACGGCATCGTCCGCCGGATCGTCCACCATCAGGTGCCGCCCAAGGTCGAATATGGCCTAACCGAATGGGGGCAGACATTGTGTCCGGCGCTCGACGCCATATTGGGCTGGGCCGAGCAACGGCCGGAGCAAGATGCGGGAGGCTGAAAATGCGGTTCTGGTGTGGACTTCCTGTTTTGGCCATCGTCGCGACCCTGACTGCGGCGAACGGTGCGGCGGCGGCGCCAGCACTTCCCGCCGCCGCCTGTTCTGTTGCCGCAGCGCTGCCGCCCGAACTCGCCGACTGGGCGCGCAACGCGTCGAGCAAAACGATATACGCCTATGGCGACGACCTCGGCGCCGACTGGTCGCCGCTGGGGCCGGCGCGGACGGCCCTGCCGCTGCACAAGTTTGAAAGCCTGCGCTACGGCGTCGCGCCCGAACGCAAGCCTGATGTATATAAATTCGGAGGTATGATCCCGGTCGCGGTGAAGAAGGCCGGGCGCCTGATCGTCGCGCTCGACGCCGGCGCGTGGATCGACCTCGTCCGCGACGGCACAGTGATGAAATCGGTCACGCACGGCCACGGCCCCGCCTGCTCGGGCATCCGCAAGATGGTCGAATTCGACGTCAAGCCGGGGCGCTACCAGCTCCAGATCGTCAATGCGCCGGCGGCGTCGATCCATGCGATGGCGGTGCTGCGCGACTGATCAGGGCAGGCGTTTCGCCAGCACCCCGCTTGCATCGCTCTGCAACGGCGTGACGCCGATCAGCCGCATCAACAGCGGATAAACCTCGATATTGTCGACGATGCCGACATCGCCTTTCAGGCCAGTGCCGCTCGCGACGAACAGCGCGAGCATTTCGGAGTCCTGATTGTCATAGCCGTGCGCGCCGCCTTTGATTGGCCAGCTCGGCGTGCCCGCGATGATCGACCAGCCGGGTTCGGCGATGCAGATGATCGCAGCGACGCGCGGATTGTGACCATAGTGGAGCCGTTTGGGCAGCTCCTCACGGCGGTTGCACGTCATGTGATCGTGCGGTTTCAACAGCGCCTCGTAAACGCGGTCATCGGTCCCGGCAGCGGGCTCGATCGCCGCATAGGGGCCCGTTTCGACCGCGACGATGCTGGCAAGGTCGATCAGGTCGGCAAGCTGGACAATGCGGCTTTCGTCGATCGCGCGCATTCCGTGGTCGGCGACGATCAATATGTGCGCGCGCTGCCCCATCGCGGCGAGACCCGCCGTGAGGTCGCCGATGCGCTTGTCGATTTCGGAAATCGCGGCGTTGACCTCGGCGCTGTCGGGGCCGAATTTGTGCCCCGCGTTATCTACGGCCTCGAAATAGAGCGTCGCAAAAGCGGGACGAATATCGGCCGGGCGGCGCATCCAGTCGAGGATGGTATTGACGCGTTGGGCATAGCCGACATGCTCATCATAGCGCAGCCAGTCGGGTGGTCGGTGCTCGCCTATCGCGACCTCGCTGCCCGGCCAGAACATCGTGGCGGTGCGCACGCCCGCCTTGCCTGCGGTGATCCACGCGGGTTCGGCCTCGTCCCACCAGAAGGGATCGAGCGATTGCTTCGGGTCGCCGAGGCTGAACTTCACTTGGGGTCGCCGCGGGTCGATCATATTATTGCCGACAATGCCATTGTTGTCCGGGCGCTTTCCTGTGACCATCGCATAATGGTTGGGGAAGGTCTTGGTCGGGAAGGACGGGCGCAGCTTGCCGTGCGCGCCCTCGGTCGCCAGTCGCGACAGGTTGGGCGTGATCCCCCGGTCCAGATAATCGGCCCGAAAGCCGTCGATCGAGATCAGGATCGTGACGGGATCGCGGACGCCCGCGTCCTGCGCCTGCGCGGCGAGGGGAAGGGCGAGGGCGAGCAATAGCGAGAGAAGGCGGTTCATGCGCGGTCGGCTATGGTTCTTGTGTGACCGTCTGGCGACAGGTCACGCCATCTTGATCCCGGCGATGTCGCGCTCGACGATACCCGTCGCGCGCTTCGACAGCGTGTTCACCGGCGTGGTCACCTTGTCGACCACCATGAAATGCGTCTGCCAAGCCTCGCGGCCCACGTCGCACACCAGATAACCGCGCTGGTCGTTCGCGAATTTGAGTTCGGGGTTCTGACCCAGGAACACGTCGGTTCCGTTGCGCCGGTCGCTGCCGTCGCCACCGCTCGAAATCGACGTGGCGACGAATTCGGCGCCGACGACCTTGTCCTTGAGCACCAGGTCGCCGCAGAAATTCTGATGCTCGTCGCCGGTAAGGACGACATTGTTCTTGAGGCCGGCCATGCGCGACAGGATGCGCTCGCGCGGCGCTTCATAGCCCGCCCAGCTATCGAGATTGACGATCTTCTTCGGCTCATCGGCCTTGCGCCGCCGGTCGAGCGACATCATCGTGACCTGCTGCGCAAAGGCGTTCCACGTCGCACCGCCCTTCGCCAGGTTACGGCCCAGCCATTCCTCCTGCGCCTTGCCGAGCACCTCGGCATTCTTGTCGAACACGCCCGGACAGGCGGGCTTGAATCCGTCCTCGCACGGCTGGTCGCTGCGATATTGCCGCGTGTCGAGCAATTGCATCGCCATCAGGTCGCCATACCGAAACTCGCGGTTCATCGCGACCATCCCGCCGCGCGGCAACAGCGCCTTGCGCACCGGCATATGCTCATACCACGCCTGCATCGCCGCCTGTTTCTTCAGCATGAAGACCTCGGGCGGAGCGGCCTCGGGGTCGTTGCCGTCGAGGCCCAGCTTCCAATTATCGACATCCGATACCCAGTCGTTGCGGATCTCATGGTCGTCGAAGCTCGACAGAAAGGCATGGGTGCAGCGCGCCGCCTGCAGGTCGATATCGCCAAGCTGCTGCGCATAGGCGCTGCGGAAATCATTGACGTCGATGAGGTTGCGAAAGGCGTGCTTACGCACCGGCCGCGTCGGCAGGCCGGTGTTGAACAGATATTCCTCGCTATATTCGTATATGAAGTCGCCATAATGATAGACGAACGCGAGATCTTCGCGCGCAAGGTGCCGATAGGCGCCGAAAAAGCCCGCCTCGAAATGCTGGCATCCCGCAACGCCGAATTTCAGCGCATCGGTCTTGGCGCCCGGCGCGGGCAGCGTCCGCGCCCGGCCGCGCAGGCTGCGTTCGCCACCGGCGGTGAAGCGGTAATAATAGGGCCGATCGGGCTGCAGCCCCGCGACCTCGACATGGACGCTGTGCGCGAGCTCGGGCCGCGCGAGTTCGGTGCCCTTGGCGACGACGTCGCGAAAGCCGCTGTCGCTTGCCACCTCCCAGTCAACAGGGAAATTCGCGAGCGGCATTCCGCCGTGGCGTTCCATCGGTTCGGGGGCGAGGCGCGTCCAGATGACGAAGCCGTCGCTCGCAGGGTCGCCCGCCGCGACGCCCAGGCTGAACGGGAACTCGCGGAAGATCCCGCCCTCGGCGCGCAGGATTGCGGGTGCGGCAAGGCCGGCGAGGGTGGCCCCGGCAATGAAATGGCGGCGGTCGAACATGGCGGGGCTCCGTGGGGCGAATCAATGCCCCTCGATAGCCGAGCCCCGCGTTACATCAATGACCGATGGGCCTCGGATCAAAACCACATCCGCGCCATCCACAGCGCCATTGCGACCATCATGACATTCTCGGTCAGCGAGACGAAGCCGAGCGGCACCTTGCTGCTGCCGCCTACGCACGCGCATTTGATGTCGCGCTTGTCGATATAGACCGCCTTGAATACCGACACCGCGCCGATGCCGCCGATGAACAGCGCGAGCGGGATCGACATCCAGGGCAGGGCGTGCGCGGTCATCAACACGCCCGCGAGCCCCTCGGCGAACGGATAGATGCTTGCATAGGGCACCCAGCGCCGCGCGAGCAGATCGTAATTGAGGAACATCGTCGCGAACTTGTCGACGTCCTGCAATTTCAACAGCGCGAGGACGATCATGCTGAAAGAGATGAACCATTCGGCGGCGCGCAAGGTAAAGGCGCTGCCCTCGACCGCGAAGCTCGCAGCGAGCGCCATCAACGCGGTCATCGCGAACAGTGCGATGACGGGCGTGTAGCTTGTCGCGTCGGGGTCGGCGACCTTCAGCCCGAAATGGCGGCGGAGGTCGTCGTGGCCACCGATCCGCACCCCGTCGATGAAGGTCTGCGGCGTCGTCTTGACGCCATGCTCGGCCTTGAACGCGTCGGTTTGCTCACGCGTCGTCAGCCAGCGATCGTCGACTATGAAGCCGCGGCTTTCGAGCAGATGTTTTGATTTAAGGCCATAGGGGCAGATGTGCTCCGGCATGACCATGCGATGGAGGGTTGCTTGGCGTTTCATGCCCCCCATATAGTGTCCGTACCATAGTACGGAGTCAAGCGATGCAATTGACGATCGGCAAACTAGCCGCCGCGGGCCAGGTCGGGGTCGAAACCATACGCTATTACCAGCGCCGCGGCTTGCTCGATACGCCCGCGCGCTCCGGCGGCGATGGCTGGGGGGGCGGGATACGCCGTTATGGTGAGGATGACCTCAGACGGCTGAAATTCATTCGCTCGGCGCAGGCATCGGGCTTCACACTCGACGAGATTTCCGAATTGCTGGCACTGGAAGCGAGCGACGATCGCGTCCGCGTCCGCACCCTCGCGCGCCAGCGGATCGAAGTGCTCGACGAAAAGATCGCGCAGATGACCGCAACGCGCGCCGCCCTCGCGCGCCTCGCCGACCAATGCGCGGCGAGCGACAAGGGGCCGTGCCCGATCCTGGCGGCGTTTGAGCCTTAGCCTGCGCCGAAACGACGGCTACGACCGGAGGCTGACATGCAGCCTCCCCGCTCCGTTCGCATCGAGCGAAGTGGAGATGCCCCTCGGGCCAGACGTCAGGTCGAGGGGTGTCTCGACTTCGCTCGACACGAGCGGAAAGAGAAGAGCGTCCGCTTTCCTCTCCAAAGCCGACCAGCCTTCAATTCACGAAACAGATCAGCTGTGCAGGAAGTGCATCACGTCACCGTCGTGCACGACATAGGCCTTGCCCTCGGCGCGCAGCTTGCCCGCTTCGCGTGCGCGCGCTTCGCCGCCCAGCGCGACATAATCGTCATAGGCGATCGTCTCGGCACGGATGAAGCCCTTCTGGAAATCGCTGTGGATCTCGCCGGCGGCTTCGGGGGCGGTGGCACCGGTGTGGACGGTCCAGGCGCGCGCTTCCTGCGGGCCGACGGTGAAGAAAGTGATAAGGTGGAGCAGCTCGTAACCCGCACGAATGACCCGCGCGAGGCCGGTTTCGTGCAGGCCCATCTCTTCGAGGAACTCAAGCCGGTCGGCCATGTCCATCGTCACCAGCTCGCTTTCGATCGCGGCCGAGACGACGACGGCCTGCGCGCCCTCGGCTGCAGCCTTGGCAAAGACCTTTTCCGAAAAGGCGTTGCCGTTCGCGGCGCTGCCTTCGTCGACGTTGCAGACATAGAGGACGGGCTTCGAGGTCAGGAGCTGCGCCGTGCGCAGGACACGGGCTTCCTCGTCGTCCTTGGGCTCGACCAGCCGCGCGGGCTTGCCGTCGCGGAGCAGGTCGAGCGCCTGGCCCAGCACCGACGCGGCGATCTTCGCTTCCTTGTCGCCCTGCGCCGCCTTCTTGGCGAAGGCGGGAACGCGCTTCTCAAGGCTTTCGAGGTCGGACAGCAGGAGCTCGGTCTCGACCGTCTCGGCATCGGCGACGGGATCGACCTTGTTCTCGACATGCTGGATGTCGTCATCCTCGAAACAGCGCAGCACATGGACGATCGCATCGACTTCGCGGATGTTGCCGAGAAACTGGTTGCCGAGCCCTTCGCCCTTCGATGCACCGCGCACGAGGCCCGCGATGTCGACGAAGGCGAGCTGCGTCGCGATGATCTTTTTGCTGCTTGCGATTGCCGCCAGCTTTTCAAGGCGCGGGTCGGGCACCGCGACATTGCCGATATTCGGCTCGATCGTGCAAAAGGGATAGTTCGCCGCCTGCGCCGCCGCGGTTTCCGTCAGCGCGTTGAACAGGGTGGACTTGCCGACATTGGGCAGGCCGACGATGCCGCATTTGAAACCCATAAAAACTCCGTGAGGCCCGGCTGCCGTTGATGAAGGGCCGGTGTTGCAGCGCCCCTAGCGCCAAGTCGTGCCCGATGCCAGTCTTTGCCGTTGCGCGCCGTTCAGACTTGCCGTTTTATCGCGCCAGTCATGACAAAACCCCGCCTCCTCGCAGCCGGCATCCTTCTGACCTTTGGCGTGACCGCGGCCGTCGCTGCGCAGAGCCGCTTCGAGGAAGGCGTTTTCGCCGAGCTCAACCGCTTTCGCAGCGATCCCGCCGGCTATGCCGAATATCTGAGCGATTATCGCCCGCGTTTCGAAGGCAAGCTGCTCATCGGGTACGACGACGGCGAGATCGATATCATGACGCGTGAGGGCGTCGCGGCGGTCGACGAAGCGATCCGCGACCTCCGCCGCGAAAAGCCGCTCCCCACGCTCGAGTGGAGCGACCCGCTCGCCCGCGCGGCGGCGGACCATGTCGCGGTCCAGTCGCGCTCGGGCGCGGTGGGTCATTATACGCGCGGCAGCGGCCCTGGCGAGCGGATGCGCGCGCGGGGCGGCGGCCCCTATGTCAGCGAAGTCATCACCTATGGCCATCACACGCCCGAAGGCGTCGTCGACCAGCTGCTGATTGACGATGGCGTGCCCGGTCGCGGTCATCGGCACAGCCTGCTACGTCCAACGCACCGCTATGCCGGGATCGCCTGCGGCCGTCACCCGGTGCATCGCACGATGTGCGTGACGCTAATGTCGCAGACGCGCGATGGCTCGGCGCCGCCCCCGCCGAGGCGGGCGGCGACCAAAGCCGAGTAGCCGAACGAGGGGGGAGGCCGGCCCGCCGCGCGGACCGACCCCCAGCGCAATCAGTTGCCGACCGGCTGATTGTCGGTCCGGCGCACCACGACGGTCGAAGACCGCGGCGCTTCGCCCGCAACCGGCCAGTCGCCAGTCGGATGCTGGATGTTGACGAAGAAGGTCGTGAGGTCGGGCGTATAGGCCAGACCCGTGATCTCGCAGCCGAGCGGTCCGACAAGGAAGCGTTTCGACTGCTTGCTCTCCTGGTCGACGTAGAACATGGCATTGTGGCCGAACGCCTGGTCGATCGTGGTGCCGTCGACGCCCGAATTGCCCGGAACGCTGTGGTCGGTCTGCACCCACATGCGGCCCTCTGGATCGATCCGCAGGCCGTCGGGACTGGAGAAGGTGTCGCCGTCGATATTGCCGACGAGGTTGCTGCCGCCCGCCGCCAGCGACGGATCGCCCGCGGTGAGGAAGATTTCCCAGCTGAAACTGGTCGCCAGCGGCGAATTGCCTTCTTCGCTGAACTTCAGGATATGCCCATGCAAGTTTCGGATCCGCGGGTTGGCGGGATCGGTGACACGGCGGCCGCTGTTGTTGGTCAGCGTGCAGAATATCGCGCTGTTGTCGGGCGCGACGGTCAGCCATTCGGGGCGATCCATCACGGTGCCGCCCGCAACGCGCGCCGCCTGCTGGCATTTGATCAGCACGTCGGCCTGATTGTTGAAATCGACCGGCGTCGGCGCCGGCGGCGTTTCGTTCTGGCTGACATTGCCCGGATCCGACGCGCCTGCGGTCAGGCCGTTCTCGCCGACCACCAACGCGCGCCATTCGCCCGTGCCGTCGCCGTTGAAGCGCGCCACATAGAGCGTGCCATAGTCGAGCAGGTCGGTGTTGGCCGCACGGTTGGTGTCGCTCCAGGCGCGGTCCGGGACGAATTTATAGATGCAGCCCGGGGTTGAATCGTCACCCATGTAAAAGGCGACGCGGCGATCGCTGCTCGACATGAAGGCGACGTTTTCATGGCTGAAACGGCCCATCGCGGTACGCTTGGTCGGCTGCGCCAGTTCGCGCAACGGGTCGATCTCGACCACCCAGCCATAATTATTCTCGGGCTGCGTCGGGTCGAGATAATTGTCCGTCGTTTCTTCGCAGGTGAGATAGGTGTCCCACGGCGTCCGGCCGCTCGCGCAATTGTTGAGCATGCCCTTGATCGAACCCGAGAGCAGGCCTGCGGCGGGACCGCCGGCGCGATAGCTGCCGTTGCCGGTGTAGCGGCGGTTATAAGTCGATCCGTCCTTGACCCCCCATTTGCCGTCGCTGCCCTTGGCGACTTCGATGACGCCGATGCCGACTGCGGAGAGCGCGATCGCTTTCTGATCGGCGGTCGCCGTGGCGGGGTCATAGTCCGCCATCAGGATGTTGAAGTCGGGATATTCGAAGTTCATCGCCAGCAGGCCGCCGACATTGGCATCGACGTCGGGAAGCGCGAAATATTCCATGCCGTCATGGTTGCCGCCGGCCCATTTCTCGGCGACTGCGGGGCTCGCGGGGAAGCTGCCCGAATAGGGCGTGCCGGCTTCGACCGAATCGCCGGCCTTGAGCAGCACATCGACAGTGTAGCCCTCGGGCACTGTCACCCGGTCGTCCTGGTTGGCGGCAACGGCGGCAAAGCTGACGGCGAAGCTCGGCGGCGGGGTCGGGGTGGGTGTCGGCGTCGGGGTAGGCGTCGGCGGCACCGTCACGATCGGGTCGCCGTCATCGTCACACGCCGCGAGCGCCATCGCCGGGATCACCGACAGGCCGAAGAGGCCGTTCCGCAGCAGCGTGCGACGTGTCGGATTCTCCGCGACGATCGCCTCGAGGCTGTCGGGACCCGGAAGGCCTCCGGTTTCGCCGCGATAAGGCGCACGGGCTTTGTCGGTAAGATGAGACATGCAGTTCCCCTGTGTTTCGGTTGGCTCCGGGACTCGATCGTCCCGGTCTGGAGGTAGCGCACCGATTGCAGAGGTTCGTTTCATTCGCGTGGCCTGAAAGCGTCGGAATGCAATGACTTATATGACGGTCATGTGACGACCTTCAGTCGTGGACCGCCTTGACCAGCGGTCCGAGCGCGCCACCGCCGAGCCACGCCAGCTGGACTTCGGCCGACACGCGGTTGATCGCTTCCTGCGGCTTGTTGCCGGGATGGACCGCGCGGCGCAACGGTCGCTTGCCTGCGGGCATCGCCATGATTTCGGCGATCGCGCGCGGCACGTCGGCGGGGTCGGCGCTTCGCCCGCTCCCGTCCTCGGTCCCCATGCCGCGCGTGAAGGGTTCATAAGCGGCGAGCAACGCCGGATTGCTTCGCTCCTTCAGCGCCCCGGTATAGATGTTGCGGTTGACCCAGACCCTGGTCGGATAACCGCCCGGCTGAATGATCGTCACATCGATCCCGTGCGGCACCAGCTCATAGGCGAGCTGCTCGGACAAGGCCTCGACCGCGAATTTGGTCGCTGAATAATGGCCGCCGCCGGGAACGATGACGCGGCCGAGCTGCGACGAGATGTTGAAGACCTGCCCGTTCTTCGCGGCGCGCATCTGGGGTAGCAGCGCGCGCAGCATGCGATGGATGCCAAGGACATTGGTTTCGAAGATCAGCTTCGTCGCCTCCATATCCTGCACCTCGACCGGCCCGGTGATGCCGACCCCGGCATTGTTGACCAGCGTGTCGATGCGGCCGCCCGCAAGTTCGAGGGCTTTGGCGGTTCCCGCCGCGACCGAAGCGTCGTCGGTCACGTCGATCTCTACGATATGCAGGTCGAGCCTGTTCTTGGCGGCTTCTGCGGCGAGGCTGTCCGCCTCGGGGCGCGGCATGTTTCGCATCGTTGCAATCACCTTGGCGCCAAGCGCGGCATAGTGGAGTGCGCCGATGCGCCCGAAACCGCTCGAACAGCCGGTAATCAGCACCGTCCGTCCCTTGAGCGAAGCGGTGGGGCCTGCGGCGTGAAGCAGGGCGGGAACGGCCGCGGCGAGCGCGGCGGCGCCGGCGATCAGCTCGCGGCGGCCGGGGTTGGGACGGTGGGGCATGGAAGGCTCCTTTCGGATGCCATCATGCCTCAGTTCGGATGCGCCGCCAAATGGGCGTTTCAGCCCTGCAATCGCAGCGCCAGATCGCTCTGGAACCGTACCTCGTCGCCGTCGGCGAGCCATTTTGCCTCGGCGGCGATCGCACCGAGCAGGTCGATCAGCGGCTCCATCTCGCTTTTGTGATAATTGCCGAGGACATGGCCCGTCACGCGGTCCTTGTGCCCCGGATGGCCGATGCCGATGCGCACCCGGCGGAAATCCTCGCCGATATGGCTGATCATGCTGCGGATGCCGTTGTGGCCCGCCGCGCCGCCGCCCTGTTTGACCTTCACCTTCATCGGGGCGAGGTCGAGCTCATCGTAAAAGGCGGTGACGTCCTGCGGCGTCAATTTGTAGAAATCGAGTGCGGCGCGCACGCTGCGGCCGCTTTCGTTCATGAAGGTGCCGGGCTTGAGCAGCAGGATGCGCTGCGATCCGATGCGGCCTTCCTGGATCCAGCCCTGAAATTTCTTGGCCGGGGCGGGGAAGTCGTAAAGGTCGGCAATGACATCGACGGCCATGAAGCCGACATTGTGGCGGTGCATCGCATATTTGGGCCCGGGATTACCAAGGCCGACCCAGAGCTGCATGATCGTGCCTTTCCCGGGTCCGGCGGAAACGCCCCTTCCGCAAGCGGAAGGGGCGGTCCGGAATGCTTAGGCTTCTTCGCCGCCTTCGGCAGCGGCTTCTTCGCCTTCATCCTTCGTCGTGTCGCCGTCGCTCGACTTGAGCGCGGACGGGGCGACGATGGTGGCGATGGTGAAGTCGCGATCGGTGATCGCGCTTTCGACGCCCTTGGGCAGGGTGACGTTGCTGATGTGGATTGAATCGCCAACGTCGAAGCCGGTCACGTCGATCGCGATCTCGTCGGGAATCTTGTCCGCGTCGCAAACGAGTTCCAGCTCGTGACGAACAACGTTCAGCACGCCGCCGCGCTTCAGACCGGGCGAAGCTTCTTCGTTCTGGAACGAGACGGGCACCGCGACCTGGACCGTCGCGTCCTTGGCGATGCGCAGGAAGTCGGCGTGGATCGGGCGGTCCTTGACCGGGTGGAACGCGACGTCCTTGGGCAGAGTGCGAATCTTCTTGCCGCCGACGTCGATCATCACGACCGAGTTCATGAAGTGACCCGTCATGAGCTGCTTCATTAGCAGCTTTTCCTCGACGTGGATCATCAGGGGTTCTTCCTTGCCGCCATAGACAACGGCGGGGACACGGCCTTCACGACGCAGTTCACGCGAGGCTCCCTTGCCTCCGCGTTCGCGCGTCTCGGCCGTCAGCGTCAGCTGATCGCTCATAATATTTCTCCGAGAAACAGTTACACAGTTCCGCCACGCCTCCAGGGATGACCATGACGGAAGCCGCGGCGCTTAGCGGGGAAGCGGCGGAATTGCAAGCGTTGGTGGGCGGAACGGGGAAGGGGGCAGGTTTCGACCGATACCGTTGAAAAAGTCGGACCCCGTAATTTTCTGTCGTCGTGATGAATCTTTGGGCCAAATTTATTGCCGGCTATGAATCGATGCTGCTCGGTAGCGTCTCATTGCGCACCATTGTTTCAAGCCGTTTCCGAATGCCGACTTTTTCAACAACATCGACCGGTAGCGGACACTTATAGCGCAATGGCAGATAGCCACTTGCGTCCATGCATGGAGGCGTCGAATGTTGCGAGCATGAAGTTCCATTTATCTCTCGCGGCAACATTCATGATTGCCGGATGCACGTCACCGGAACAGCCCCAGCATACAGAAATTATGGATGCCATCGAACATGACATCCAAATGCCCTCGGGGGCGAGGCCGCTGAACCAGTTTTCTCGCACCTATAAATATGCGTCATCTACTCGCGTCGTGGCTTTCTATTTCGTTCCTGACGAAAAACCTGACGAGCGGTTTTGTAAGGCTACCAAGGATAGCGAACCAAACAACGGACAAGTTCTATTGGGCTGCCCGCCTCCTGAGGGGATGAAAGCGGGAGAGCGTCGCTGGCTGAATGACGACGTTTCCCTGCCAGACGTCAACGACGGGGGGTGTAACTACATCGACGTTGAGTATGACCTGAAATCAATGTCGTTGACTCGTGCCGATTGCCACGGGGAGGCTTGAGGATTCCCCTTTTTGCTAGCTTTTAATGAGAAGCCGCCTGTCCGCTACCCACCCCAAAGCCGACACCTGATCACTGCACCCGCGTCACCGTCATCCCGCCGGCCTCAAGCATCGCCGGAACACCGTCGCTTCCCACCAGGTGCCCTGCGCCCACCGCCATCAATACGATCCCCGGCCGCTCCATCCGCCGCTTCACCCATGCGCTCCAGCGCCGGTTGCGGTCGGTGATGATCGCCTTTCGCGCGGCGGGCACGCTGTCGATGTCCTCGTTGATCACTTTCTCGAGCGCCCCGACGTCGCCGCGGCCCCATGCCGCGGTCAGCGCGCCGACCTCCCGCGTCGCATCGCCCGCTTCCTCGGCCGCCCGCGTGAGAAGGATGCGCTGCGTCTGCGGATCGAGCGTTTCGAACAGCATGAGCTGGTCGCGCGCGGTCTCGAAACCGCCGATCGACTTACCCGCGGCTTCGAATTTTTCCGTAAGGCCCGTTTCGACGCCATCGGCCGATGACAGGCCGGCATTTTGGGCGACGCGCTGACCCATCAGGACCATTACCGCCCAATCATCGAGCCCGTCCTCGCCAAAGCTGCGGCCGCTCGCTTCGAGTGCTCGAAAGCCGCTCAGCGCCTTGCCCGAAAGGCGCTCTTCGATCGCCAGTGGGGTTTCGCGCGGAGCGAGCTTCTGGAATATCTCGCCCGCGGCAGCGAGTTCGGCGGGCGAAAGTTCCATCATCAGCTCGTCGGCCGCTGCGATCGCGCTTGCCACCCGGGCCCCGTCCCAGTCGGTGCCGCTCGGCAGAGCGTGCATCGTGCCGAGAATATAGATCTTCGTATCCGCGTCCGCGACCTGCCACATCGCCGGCCGCGCCTCCGGCCCCGGCTCGCCGGTACCGCACCCCGTCAGCAGCAGCGGAAAAAGGGCCGCCGCGGCGCGGCGACCCCATCGTCGGGCCAGATGCGACGGCCGCCTCAATATTCGACCCGCTCCACGGTCAGGCCGCGTTCCTTCAGATAATCCTGCACGCTATGCTCGCCCGCGAGATGTCCGGCGCCGACCGCGACGAACACGGTTCCCGGCTGGTCCATCCGCGCCTTGAGCTGGTCGGCCCAGCGCGCGTTGCGGTCCCACAGCAGCGTCCTGGCGAGTTCGGGCGTCGCCGCCAGGCTCTCGTTCATTGCATTGGCGAGGCCGTCGGGGTCGCCCTTGGCCCACAGCACGACCATCTTGTCGAGCTGCGGCCCCAGCTTGTCGAGGTCCTTCACCACCGCATTGAGGAAGGCGATCTGCTGCGTTTCGGGCAGGGTGTCGAAGAAGCCGAGCTGTTCGGGAAGCGTTTCGAGCCCCGCTATCGGCTTGCCCGCCGTTTTGGCGAAGCCTGTCAGCCGTTTTTCGGCGCCCTGTTCGGGGTCGTAGCCGAGCTTGGTGAGCGGGAGCACCGACAGCGTGATCGCCGGGAACCACGGTTCGAACATGTCGAATTGCGCGGGGGGCAGGCCGACGCTCGCCATAGCGGCCTGATAGGCCGCGAGCTGCCCCGGGTCGAGCCGCGACGACAGCGTCTTGCCGCTCCGGTCGATCGCCAGCGGCATCATCGTCTTCGCGACTTCGGCCTGATCCTCGGGCATCACGATCTCGAGCATCAGCTGATCGGATTCGTCGAACGCGGTCTTGACCGCTTCGTCGAACCAGCCAAGGCCGGGCTTCAGCACATGGACGGTGCCGAAGAGATAGATCGTCGTATCCTCGTCCTTCACCACCCACAGCGCGGGGTCGGCGTCGGTCGCGGTGGGCGGGGCGGCGACCGGTGCCGGGCTCGCCCGCTCTGCCGCGATCGCGAGGTTGCCGCCCGGCACCAGCGCGCATTGCGCAAAGGGGATGGCCAGGAAGGTGGCGGTGAGCGTCTTGAACCATTTGGACATGTGGAGGCCTTTCATCATCGGGCCTTTGTGGCCGGAGAAGGGAGAGAAGGGGACAGGGCGTATCGGCATCAGCGGAACTTCAACCACAGCCAGACAAGGGCGTTGACGATCAGCGAGAAGCTGAACAGGACCGCCACATCGACCGAGGGCGCAAGGTCGGCGCGGTGCAGCACCCACCACGCCGGGGCCGGAAAGACGAAGGCGTACCAGCCCGCGACGCAAGCCCACAGCCATGCGCGCTCCTCATGATCGTCGATCGAACGGTGGTAGGCGATCATTCCGATCGTCAGCCCGACGATCCAGGTCAGCGCGGCGCCTATGGCGAATCTCGCGCTGAGCGGACCATCGCTCATCATGTCGATCGACGAGCCGCCAGCGGGCTGGTCGGCTACGAGAAGGCCGCCGATGATACCGCCGATCATGGCGCAGAAGGCCAGCGCCAGCCAGTAACGGCGCTTGCGGGGCGACCACCGGCGGATCGTCGGCGCATAGCGCCGGAAATAGGCCGTGAAGCCTATGACCGCGAGGCTCATTGCGACGAGGGGCCCGACCCAACCGGCCAACGGGGATCCGCCATGGTCGACCGTGGCCTGATTATATCCGGAAAAGCCGCCAAGCAGCAGGGTCGATGCCATGATGATGGCGATCGGCCAGCCGATCAGCGCGGCCGCGCTCGCCTCCTTTTCCTCATTCGCCATTGTCATGCCCTTCATGTCCATCGTCGAAAATCTCCTCGATCGGCATTTCGAATAGCCGCGCAAGCTTGAAGGCCAGCGGTAGCGACGGGTCATATTTCCCCGTTTCGATCGCGTTCACCGCCTGCCGCGAGACATCGAGCCGGTCGGCAAGTTCCGCCTGGCTCCAGTTCCGCATCGCGCGCAACACTTTCAGTTTATTGTTCATCGGCGCCTCGCCAGCATGTCCGTCCGCAGGATCGTCGGGCTTCCCATAGCGCATCGAAATGCCGGGGAAGCGGAATTTCGTCCAGTCCTTCGGAATGGCTGGATCGGGGCGGACGATGCGGATCGTGCTTCGCCAGACAAGGAACTGGAGCCCGCCGCCGGAGGGAGGCGCGCTCCAGCCCAAGTCGCCAGCCGTAACCGGGGAGGTACGGCGGGAGCGAAACGGCGATTTCCATCGCTTATCGGGCGCCGCCGATAATCAGCAGCGCGAGCCGGCTGCCATTCTGCGCCCGAGCGATTGCGCGCTCGGCTTGCGGTCCGGTCCCAGCGAGGGCCTCCGAAACGCATGCCGACCGGTGCGCGCTTTCGGCCAGGCCGCGACGGCCCGAATGACAAAGGCGGCGCGCGGCGCTCTCAAGCCGGAGCTCCAGGCGCTCGCGGTCGGTCGCGTTGGCGAGGTCCAGGTCGTCGATGCGAACCTCGACCGATGCTTTTTCGGTTTCGGCCGCGCCCGCCGGCGCCACTGCGGCGGTGAGCGAGAGGGCGAGGATCAGCGCGCGGGTCTTCATGTGCATTCTCCTTGGATCACTGGATATGGGTCATGTTCACCTGTCTGTATGTCAGGTGTCCATGACTATATGTCGTGATTCGCTGACTATGTCAACAAGACCTTACAAAAAGTTTTGTAGACCTGACTGGCGCGCGCTTTTTCGCGATGTGGCGAACGGCGCGGAGCCTTGACCGTGCGCCGCCGCTGGGCCAATGCGGCGGCGATTTTTGCACCTGCGAAGGGATACCGGCCGTGGCCGACGGGGCGGACAAGACACCACTCAGCTTTCAGGACATGATCCTGACGCTGCATGCCTATTGGAGCGCGCGTGGCTGCGCGATTCTCCAGCCCTATGACATGCGCGTCGGGGCGGGAACCTTCCACCCCGCGACGACGCTGCGCAGCCTTGGCCCCGAGCCGTGGAACGTTGCCTATGTCCAGCCGAGCCGCCGCCCGACCGACGGCCGCTATGGCGAGAACCCCAACCGGCTCCAGCATTATTACCAGTATCAGGTGATATTGAAGCCGTCGCCCGCCGACCTGCAGGAACAATATCTCGGCAGCCTCGCCGCGATCGGCATCGATCCGCTTCTCCACGACATCCGCTTCGTCGAGGACGACTGGGAATCGCCGACGCTTGGCGCGTGGGGGCTGGGCTGGGAAGTCTGGTGCGACGGGATGGAAGTCACCCAGTTCACTTATTTTCAGCAGATGGGCGGTTTCGACTGCAAGCCCGTCGCGGGCGAGCTGACCTACGGCCTCGAACGCCTCGCCATGTATATCCAGAACGTCGACAATGTGTACGACCTGCGCTTCTCCGACGCGGTCGGCGATGTTGCGGCGGTCAGCTATGGCGACGTGTTTCTCGAGAATGAAAAGCAGTTCTCGAAATGGAATTTCGAGGTTGCCGACACCGATACTCTCTTCGCGGGCTTCAAGGCCGCCGAGGCCGAATGCCAGCGCGCGATCGAAGCGAATGTGCCCTTGGCCGCTTATGACCAGGCAATCGAGGCGAGCCACCTCTTCAACCTGCTCCAGGCGCGCGGCGTGATCAGCGTGCAGGAACGCGCCAACTATATGGCGCGCGTCCGCGACCTCGCAAAAGGCAGCTGCAAGGCGTGGATCGACAGCCAGTCCGAACGCTGGACCGCTAAATATCCGGGGTGGACGCTGTGACCGATTTTCTTCTCGAACTGCGCAGCGAGGAAATCCCGGCGCGGATGCAGGCCGGCGCGCGCACCGAGCTCGACAAGTTGTTCCGCGCTCAGATGGCTGCCGCGGGCATCGAGACCGGCGACCTCACCATCTGGTCGACCCCGCGCCGCCTCGCACTGATCGCCAAGGGCCTTCCCGTAGCGACCGCCGCGGTCAGCGAAGAACTGAAAGGCCCGCGCAGCAGCGCGCCGCCGCAGGCACTCGAAGGCTTCCTGCGCAAGACCGGGCTGACGCAGGACCAGCTCGAAGACCGCGACGGCGTCTATTTCGCCGTGATCGACAAGCCCGGCCGCGCGACCGCCGAGGTGCTCGCCGAGGCGATCCCCGCGATCGTCCGCGCTTTCGCCTGGCCCAAGTCGATGCGCTGGGGCAAGGACAGCGCGAGCAGCGAAAGCCTGCGCTGGGTGCGTCCGCTGTCGGGCATCGTCGCGATCTTCGGCGAGGAGCTCGTTGCGTGTGAAGTTAGCGGGATTTCCGCCGGTTTCGCGACACGCGGCCACCGTTTCCATTGCCCGGGCGAGATTACGATCGGTTCAGCGTCGGACTATGCCGAAAAGCTGCGCGCCTGCCACGTCATCGTCGACCATGAGGAGCGCCAGTCGATCATCCGCGACGGCGCCGCGAAGGCCGCTGACGACGCCGGGCTGGCGCTCGTCGAGGACGAGGGACTGGTGATCGAGAATGCCGGCCTCACCGAATGGCCGGTGCCGCTGCTCGGCCGCTTCGACGAAGCATTTCTGGAGGTGCCGCCCGAGGTCATTCAGCTCACTGCGCGCGTGAACCAGAAATATTTCGTCGTGAACGATGCGAGCGGCAAGCTGGCGAACGGCTTCGTCTGCACCGCGAATATCGATGCGAGGGACGGCGGCGCGGAGATCGTCGCGGGCAACCGCAAGGTGCTCGCGGCGCGATTGTCCGACGCGCGCTTCTTCTGGGAACAGGATCGCAAGACCAAGCTGGAAGCTCACGCCAAGAAGCTGGATCGCATCACCTTCCACGAAAAGCTCGGCACCGTCGCCGACAAGGTCGAGCGCGTCGCGAAGCTCGCCGAATGGCTGGCAAGCGAGGGCATTGTCCCCAACTGCGACCCCGCGCTCGCGCGGCAGGCGGCCGAGCTCGCGAAGGCCGACCTCGTCACCGAAATGGTCGGTGAGTTCCCCGAACTACAGGGCCTGATGGGCGGCTATTACGCCCGCGCCGAAGGTCTGCCCGATGCCGTCGCCGACGCGATCCGCGACCATTACAAGCCGGTCGGGCAGGGCGATGATGTACCCACCGCGCCGGTTACGGTGGCTGTGGCGCTGGCGGACAAGCTGGATACGCTGACATCCTTCTTTCTCATTCGGGAACGACCCACGGGCTCCAAGGATCCGTTTGCTCTACGACGTGCAGGGATCGCCATTTCGGCAATCGTCTTGGTCAACGGGTTAAGGCTGCGTTTGGTCAATGTTGTTATGAAGTGTATGTTCGGCACACTGGAGCAGATGTATAAGTCGGAAGATCGAGAGAAGCTCGACAGCATAACTGGCGTTTTTCACCACCTCGCCGATCCTAAAGACGCTGCTGCTTTGATTGAGGCCGCGTTTCCGAAAAGAGAGGCGCCTTCCGATCCAGACGCGCCTGTTCCAGTAATTCAGCGAGATCGCGAAAATGCTGCGACATTGGTGGAGATTATCGCGTTCCTATTTGACCGCCTTAAGGTCCAGCAGCGCGAAGCGGGCGTCCGGCACGATCTGATCGACTCGGTGTTCGCGCTCGGCGGCGAGGATGATCTTGTTCGTCTGCTTGCGCGCGTGAAGGCGTTGCAGGCGTTTATGTCCACCAACGACGGCACCAACCTGCTTGCGGGCTACAAGCGCGCGGCGAATATTCTGAAACAGGCGGGCGAGACGTCCCCCTCCCGCTTGCGGGAGGGGCTAGGGGAGGGCATGTCTGATCCCGCTTCCGCTGAAACAGGCCCTCCCCCGACCCCTCCCGCAAGCGGGAGGGGGGAATTGGATCCCGCCGAAGCTGCTCTCCTTGCCGCCCTCGATGCCGCCGAACCTGCGGCTTCCGCCGCGGTCGCCCAAGAGCACTTCACTGACGCGATGGCCGCGCTCGCCAGCCTCCGCGCCCCGATCGACGCCTTCTTCGACGGCGTGATGGTCAACCACCCCGACGAAACGGTCCGCGCCTATCGCCTCGGCCTGCTCGCGCGCTTTACCGGCGCGGTGCATGGCGTCGCCGATTTCTCGAAGATCGAGGGCTGACCCTACGGCCCCTTTGAACGAACGAAGCAAAACTGAATCGACGAAGCGCGATTGCATACCTATCCAGCCGCAACCTCCTCCCCGGGGCAGCAGGAGCTACATATGACGACGATGGTGCATTTGTTCGGCGGCGACGCGACCACGGCCGAGCGTTCGAAGGAATTGCTGGGCGGCAAGGGGTCGAACCTCGCCGAAATGGCCTCGATCGGCCTGCCGGTGCCCCCGGGTTTTACGATCACCACCGACGTCTGCACCGCTTATTATGCCAATGGCGAGCAATATCCCGCCGGCCTGATCGAAGAGGTCGCCGCCGGAATCGCGCATATCGAAGGCATCACCGGCAAGAAGTTCGGCGACCCTGCCGACCCGCTGCTCGTTTCGGTGCGTTCGGGCGCGCGCGTGTCGATGCCGGGGATGATGGACACCGTCCTCAACCTCGGGCTCAATGACAAGACCGTCATTGGCCTGTCCGAAGCGTCGGGCGACCCGCGCTTTGCGTGGGACAGCTATCGCCGCTTTGTCCAGATGTACGCCGACGTTGTCATGGGCCTCGACCATGCCGAGTTCGAGGAAGCGCTGGAAATCGCCAAGGAAGACAAGGGCTTTTATCTCGACACAGAGATGTCGGCTGAAGATTGGCAAGCGCTGGTCAAGGAATATCAAGCGATCGTCGAACGCGAAACCGGCGCCCCGTTCCCGCAGGAGCCGAACGACCAGCTGTGGGGCGCGGTCGGCGCCGTGTTCGCAAGCTGGGAAAGCGATCGCGCGAAAGTCTATCGCCGCCTGAATTCGATCCCCGCCGAATGGGGCACCGCGGTCAATGTGCAGGCGATGGTGTTTGGCAATATGGGCGACACGTCGGCGACGGGCGTGGCGTTCACGCGCGACCCCGCGACCGGCGAGCGCGCCTGGTACGGCGAATGGCTGATCAATGCGCAGGGCGAAGACGTCGTCGCGGGCATCCGCACGCCGCAATATCTCACCAAGATCGCACGCGAAAAGGCAGGCGCCAAGCCGGCGTCGATGGAAGAGGCGATGCCCGAGACGTTCGAGGAGCTGGGCCGCGTCTTCGACACGCTCGAGACGCATTATCGCGACATGCAGGACATCGAGTTCACGGTCGAACGCGGGACGCTCTGGATGCTGCAAACCCGTTCGGGCAAGCGCACCGCGAAGGCGGCGCTGAAGATCGCCGTCGACATGGCGGCCGAAGGGCTGATTTCGGAAGAGGAGGCCGTGGGCCGCGTCGATCCGGGCGCGCTCGACCAGTTGCTTCACCCCACGCTCGATCCGAAAGCGCCGCGCGACGTTCTGACCAAGGGGCTTCCCGCGAGTCCCGGTGCCGCGTCGGGCAAGATCATGTTCGACGCCGACAGCGCCGAAAAGGCCGCGGCGATGGGTGAGGCGGTGATCCTCGTCCGCGTCGAAACGTCGCCTGAGGATATCCACGGCATGCACGCCGCAAAAGGCATCCTGACCGCGCGCGGCGGCATGACGTCACATGCGGCGGTTGTCGCGCGCGGCATGGGCCGCCCCTGCGTCTCGGGCGCGGGCGGGCTGTCGATCGACGGCGCGGCGCGCGTGCTGCGCGTCGGCGGGCGCGAGCTTCGCGAGGGCGACATATTGACGCTCGACGGCTCCACCGGCGAAGTGATGGCGGGCGAGGTTCCGACCCTGCTCCCCGAATTGGTCGGCGATTTCGGCACCTTGATGGCATGGGCCGACAAGGTGCGCCGGATGAAGGTGCGCACCAACGCCGAGACGCCGCAGGACGCACAGGTCGCGCGCGATTTCGGCGCCGAGGGCATCGGGCTGTGCCGCACCGAGCATATGTTCTTCGATGCGGCGCGTATCACTGCTGTGCGCGAGATGATCCTTGCCGACAGCGAGGATGGCCGCCGTGCCGCGCTCGCCAAGCTGCTCCCCGAACAGCGCGGCGACTTTGCCGCGATCTTCGGGGTGATGGCAGGGCTGCCGGTCACGATCCGCTTGCTCGACCCGCCACTCCACGAGTTCCTGCCGACGCGCGAGGAGGATTTCGCCGACGTCGCCGCGGCCGCGGGGGTGGGGATCGAGGCGCTGAAGGCGCGCGCCAACGAGCTACACGAGTTCAACCCGATGCTGGGCCATCGCGGCTGCCGCCTCGGCGTTACCTATCCCGAAATCTACGAGATGCAGGCGCGTGCGATCTTCGAGGCGGCGTGCGACGTCGCCGCCGAAACCGGCGCGGCGCCGATCCCCGAAGTGATGATCCCGCTCGTCGCGACGCGCCGCGAGTTCGACCTGATGAAGGCGGTCGTCGATGCGCAGGCGAAGGCGGTGTTCGCCGAAAAGGGGCGCGAGATCGCCTATCTGGTCGGCACGATGATCGAACTGCCGCGCGCCGCGCTGATGGCGGGCGAGATTGCCGAAAGCGCCGAGTTTTTCTCGTTCGGCACCAACGACCTGACCCAGACGACGATCGGCATCAGCCGTGACGATGCGGGACGCTTCTTGACGCAATATGTGGACAAGGGCATCTTCCTGACCGACCCGTTCGTCAGCCTCGATGTCGAAGGCGTCGGCCAGTTGATCGAGATCGCCGCTGACCGCGGCCGCAAGACGCGTCCTGAGGTTAAGCTGGGCATCTGCGGCGAGCATGGCGGCGACGCGCCGAGTATCCATTTCTGCGAAAAGACCGGCCTCGACTATGTCAGCGCCTCGCCCTACCGTGTGCCCATCGCACGTCTGGCGGCAGCACAGGCGGCCCTGAAAAAGGGGTAAGCGCAGAGGGGATAGGGCGCATGAAGAGCTGGCACCGCTATGCGATCACCTTGGTGGGCGGACTGGCGGTGGGGCTCGGCGGCGCCTGGGCGCTCTCGGGCGGCGGGCTCGGCGATGGTGCGATCCGGAACGGCCCGTGGACGACGTCGCTCGGTTACGGCACCAAGGCGACCGATCCGCTGACGCGCGCAATGGTCGCGCGATCGGGGCTGCTCGCGCTGCCCGCGAAGGAAACCGTCTACTGGATGGCAAGGAGCGATGCTGCCGGCGAGCCGCTCAACGGCCATTGCCGCTACAGCCTGTCGGGCAAACCGCTCGATGCGCGGTGGTGGAGCGTCACCGTTTATGACGACAGGGGCTATCTGGTCGACAATCCGGCACGCGTCTGGTCGGTGAACGGCGCCAATGTCCCGCTCGATGACAAAGGGGAATGGCGCGTCACCATTTCGCCCGAAAAGCCCGGAGACGCCGCATGGCTACCGGGGATCAAGGGGCAGCCCTTCCAGTTGACCTTGCGGATGTACAACCCCGGCGCGGCGTTCCGCGCCGATCCGGCCAAGGCCGCGCTGCCGCGCCTCGTGAAGGAGGGGTGCTGAGATGCGCCGCTGGCTCGGCCCGCTCGTCCTTGGCCTGATCGGCGCCGCCGCGACCGGCTATGCCGCGATTCTCGCTATTCCCTATGGGCTGATGAATATCGCGATCGACCGGTTGGGGCAGGGCGGAGTCAACCAGATGTCGCACGGCAACCTCGCCGCGCCCGAGCGGCAGCCGGTCGTGCGGCCAAGCCCCGATCTCGCCTATTCGAGCTGCCCCTATGATCTGTCCGCCGGCCCGATCGCGATCGACGTCGCGCCGGTGGCGGGGCGCTACAGCTCGCTCAGCATCTTCGATGCCGCGACCGACGTCATTTTCGTCCGCAACGATGTCGAGGCGCGCGGCAAGCCCTATCGAATCATCGTCGCGCGCGAAGGTCAGGCTGTCTCGGCGGGCTCCGAAATCGTGCGCACGAACCACGATCGCGGCATCGCGCTGATCCGCCTGCTGCTCAAGGATCCCTCGGAAATCGGGGCGCTGGGCGCAGCGCGGCGCCAATCTTCCTGCACGCCGGTCACAAATCCGAAATAGGGGGTTGCGCCCCCGCGCACGGGCCCTTAAAGGCGCCTCTCCACGCACCCGTAGCTCAGCTGGATAGAGCATCAGACTACGAATCTGAGGGTCGGGCGTTCGAATCGCTCCGGGTGCGCCATTCCTTCCTCGTCGTTGTCATGTGGTAGAGCGGAAGGGCATTTTTCGACGATTGGTGCTTCGCTGCCTTGGTAGCAATCGGTCGGGTGTCGATGAAGAAACGGCCGAAAACTGCCAAAAGTTGATCTATGTTACGACGAATTGCGTAGGGCGGGTTAGCGTTCGATGCTATCGTCGCTTCACGGCTGCGGTTCCACATTTTTCGGCTTTTCGTGGTTCCGGCATTAGCCTTTATCGCCTTTCCGTTGGAAGGGGTCAGCCGATCAGATGATACCGAGAGCCTGGTCGCGCTTGCTCCCGACGGTCTTGGAGCAAGCCATGCGTTCTTTTCATATGATGATGCTTGATGATCAGTCGAATGCGCCGCGTCGCGTCGAATTCCAGGCGGAAAGTCCCGACCATGCCTTTCAGGTGGCACGCAACGAGATCGACGGCGTCCATGTCGAACTTTGGGAAGGCGAGGCGCTTTTGGCGCGTATGACCAAAACGGCCGATAATGTCTGGAAGCTGCTTCCGTCGAACGACGATGTCCCCGGACCGGGGCATGTAATGCCAAATAACGACAGTATTCGGGTCGAACTGCGGTAGCCGCGGCCCCTGCGGGCCCCGGCGGCTTCAGCGAGACCGGCCTCTGTCGGACGCGAGATCGGCCGCTATCATCAACATAGGTTAATGCCCGCCCCGCGCGCGATCATCAGTCTTGCGGCAACTTAACATGGGTGAATGTCGGCGCGGCGCGCAACGCGCATCTGATCCCCCTAATTCAAGGGGGACGCATGGGGCTGGGTGAAATCGTGAACGGGCTGCTGACCTCGCGGGAGCGGTTGGTCTGGGAAGCCAGCCTGGCGCGCAACGCGCGCGATTATATGAAGGGTGCGGATCTCGCCCGCGAAGGCGAAAAGCCCGGCGCACTCCGGGTGATATTGGCTGGCTGGGCGCAGAAATATAAGCAGATGCCCGATGGCCGGAGGCAAATACTGGGGGTCGTCCTGCCGGGCGAACTCTGCGACCTTGATCTCTTCACCGTCGCGCGCACCGATCATTCGCTAGCCGCGGTGCGGCGCCTGACGGTTGCGGAAATCAGCCGTGGGGAAGCGCAACGGCTTTTCGAGAAATGTCCGAATCTGGCACCGGCGCTATGCTGGGCCGCGATCGTCGGTACGGCGGTCCAGCGCGAATGGACCATAAACATCGGCCAACGGAATGCGCTGGAGCGCGTGGCGCAGCTTCTTTGCGAAATCTATGTCCGCCAGCGCGACGTCCCGTCCACTGCCGGCGGGGCCTGCGACTTTTTGCTGACCCAAGGACAGATGGCGGAGGCCATGGGTCTGACGCAGGTCCATGTGAACCGTATCGTCCAGCAATTGCGCCTCCGCTGTGCGGTGGAAATCCGCAATATGCGTCTGGAAATACCCGATTTCGCTCAGCTGGCGGCATTGGCGTCGTTCAATGCGACCTACCTCCATCTGGGTGAAGCGTCGGCGCTGATCGAACGGGTGCGGATGCTGTTTTCGCCCGAGGCCTACAAGCTGGATCGCCCGCTGGATCGCCCGAATGACGGAACGATTTCGCCGGCCGTCTGACGAGAGCGATACGCGCCGGGTCGGCGCGTGCCGCAAGAATTGCAGAAGGCGTCGAACTTTGGAGGTCGGGCTGCGTTTTTGCGGCACGGCCCGGTTTTCGCTGAGCCGGTGCGGGGGCAAGAATGGAGACTGCAATGCAACCGACCGACAAGGACGTTACCCATATTCTGGCGGCCGATCACCGGGCCGTCGAAGCGCTGTTCGAAGAATTCGAAAAGGCGAGCAGCACGGAAAGGAAGGCGAAAATCGCCGAAAAAATTTGCACCGAGCTGAAGATCCACGCGCAAGTCGAGGAAGAGGTCTTCTACCCGGCGCTGAAAGGCAAAATCGACGACGATCTGTTGAAGGAGGCGTATGTCGAGCACGATGGCGCGAAGCTTCTGATAAACGATATTTTGGCGTCGGGACCCGACGATGAATATTTCGAAGCCAAGGTCACGGTGCTGTCGGAAGAGATCAAACATCACGTAAAGGAGGAAGAAAAGCAGCACGACAATATGTTCCAGCAGGCGCGTGCGGCCGATGTCGACCTCGAAGCGCTCGGCGAGCGATTGCTGGCGCGCAAGGACGAGTTGAAGCGGCAGGCGGAAACCGCTGGGCTGCCCCCTGCCGAACTGGTCACAATGTAGCGATGCCGCGTGTCGAGATCGAACGGCGGAAGGCAAAGCTTGCTCGTCGTCTTTCTGATCGATCCGATCGCTTCGTGACCGCCGAAAGTTGCACCGGGGGCAGGATCGCCGCCGTGTTTGCAGGCGACGCCGCGCTCGGACCCCGTCTGGAGCGTGGCTTCGTTGCCTATTCCACCGACGCGAAATGCGAGCAACTGGGGGTCGAGCGTGCCCTGGCCGAAAGAAACGAAGGCGTATCCGCCGCGGTCGCGGTGGCGATGGCGCGCGGTGCGCTTCGACATAGCATGGCCGACATCTCTATCGCCGCTACCGGGTTTTGCGGACCGCAGGAAAAGGATGAGGAGGTCGGGTTGGTGTTCCTCGCCTGCGCAGACCGTTGCGAGGGCCTTTGGGAACAGGAATGTCATTTCGGAGAGGTCGGGCGCGAAGCCGTGCTCGAGCATTCGGTCGCCGCCGCACTTGCATTGATTGCCGAAGCCGTGAGGGCGCGAAAAGCCTGATTATTCTTCGGCGGTATCCCATCGCGGGTCGAGCGCGGTGACTGCGATCGCAAATTTTACGCGTCCCGCCTCGTCAACGACATTGACCCGCAAACCATGCTCGTTCTCGATGATGTCGGGCTCATCCTGCAGCAGGCTGCCAATGTAGCGCACCGCCTCCCGCCGCGCGGCGTCGTCGTCGGCCAGTTCGACGCCGACGTCGTCATACTCTCGCGACCCGTCGCTGGTATGGAAGTAATAGCGCGTCATGTCATCGCACTCCAATGAGATGCTCTCAATCGGCCAGATTGCTGCGGTGGAGATAGGTGTCGGAAAAGTCGGCAAGCGAACGCAGGGTCGCAATCGCGCCAAGGCGAACGCCGCGCCCGTGGCGGGCAACCGCGCCGCGGCGCTCGAGCTCTTTCAAGGTGCGATTGATATGCACGGGCGTCAGGCCCAGAAGATCGGCCAATTGTTCCTGCGTCATCGGGACATCGCGTGCGTCGAGTCCGTCGCTCTTCGTATCGAGAAGGCGGTAATGAAGTTCGCAAAGAAGATGGGCGAGCCGCGATAGCGCGTTCCGGCGGCCGAGATTCAATAGCCATTCGCGGCCGATCGATGCTTCGATCAATATATCGACGATGATCGCACGGGCAATCGCAGGGCGGTTCGCAATCAACTTTTCGAAATCGGACAGCGCGACGATGACAAGATCGACGGTGGTGAGCGCCTGAAGGTTGTGATCGATCGTTCGTACGTACAGCGACTGGAAATCGAGGGCGTCGCCCGGAATCTTGAGCGCCACGATCTGTCGACCGCCCTCTTGCGTGGATTTCTGCCGATAAGCGAAGCCGGCGCACAATATCGGGCATACGCCCGATCGTTCGCCTTCGCGCAGGATATAGCTGTTGGGCTCGAGGTGGCGTACGCTGTGGGGTAGCGCCGCGATGGCTGCCTGGTCCTCCGCCGGAAGCGGGCTGTGGCTGAGCAGCTTGCGCAGGAAAATGTCCAGCCCCGGCTGTTCGGATTTCGTGTTCATCCCTCTGCTTTCCATTTCTCCCGGCGGCCGATGGCGCCGGAAATGCCGGTGCCTTCCCGCCTTACCTTGCCGAACGTCACAAAGTCGCTGAGGGTTGCGGACCGGCTGCCGTAAACGCTGTCCGAGGTTCCGATCGGGCGGGTTAGCGATCGGGAAGCCCGGAAAGCAAGAAGGGCCCTGCGTCGCGGCAGGGCCCTTCAATCCTCTTGGATATGGCTACGCAAGAGGATGCCCATCACCGTCCAGGGTCGCTAGGCCGGTGTCAGTGCAGCATCTATTAGCCCATTCCCGCCGCTTCGCCTGCAACATGGATTATAGGCCGGCATGAAAAGGCAGCGCCCGAGCTTCCGTCGCGCTTCACCGAAGTTCGGAATGTTGAAGCGAGGTGGCGGAGCGGGAGGGATTCGAACCCTCGATACGCTTTTGACGTATACTCACTTTCCAGGCGAGCGCCTTCGACCACTCGGCCACCGCTCCGCATTTGCTCTGGAAGGGGCGCCCTAATCGCTTGGCGGGGCTTTCGCAAGCCGATTGGGCGTGGCAGACATCGGGCATGAAACATCTGTTGCTGGCGGCAACCGCAGCCGCGTCGCTCATCCTCCCCGTCAGCGCTTTGGAGTCGTCGCCGATCCCGTCGCCCGGAGAAATCGCCGAGGCGGCGCCGGTGAGCGACTGGATTGCGATCGCGCCATCCGACCTGTTGGTGATTGAACTCGTGCCCGATGCGGGGGGCAAGCCGCGACGCATCGTCATCCAGCTGATGCCCGCGCCGTTCAGTCAAGGCTGGATCGGCAATATGCGCAAACTCGCCTCCGCGCATTGGTGGGACGGGACGAGCATCAACCGGGTGCAGGACAATTATGTCGTGCAATGGGGCGATGCGACCGAGAAGAAGGCGTTGCCCCAAGGATTGGCAGCCGTCCCCGAGCCCGAATATCAGGTTCGGGATAATGCCCGGCTTATGTCGATTATCGAGACGATGCACGACAACAAGGTGCGCATCGAGGAACTGATCAGGCAGCAGCGACGGTCGGCTCCCCCCAAGATCTATGCACCAGATATGCGGGTAAAAGTTGACCCTTATGCGGACTTTCAAGGCTTTGCGCACGGTTGGCCGATAGCGGGCAGTACGGGATTGTGGCCCATCCATTGTTACGGCGCCGTCGGGGTCGGACGGAATATGTCACCCGATACCGGCAGCGGCGCCGAACTCTACGCTGTCATCGGCCATGCGCCGCGCCATCTTGATCGCAATATCGCCGTCGTCGGGCGGGTCATCAGCGGGATTGAGCATCTTTCAAGCCTGCCGCGCGGGACGGAGGCGCTTGGCTTTTATGGAACCGAGGCCGAGCGCACGCCGATCGTCTCGATCCGCATCGCGAGCGAATTGCCGGCCGCAGAGCAGCCGCGGTTCGAATTTCTGTCGACCGAAAGCGACAGTTTTGCACGCTATGCCGATGCGCGCGCGAACCGGCGCGATCCCTTCTTCATCCAGCCCGCAGGCGGTGCCGATATCTGCAATATCCCGGTTCCCGTTCGTCCGGTCGCAGCGAAATAGGGGTGGTGGAGGACTTCACGGTCACGACGCCGCTCTGGCGCTGGCAATCGGCGACGGCGCCTGCCGCCTGGTTCTTTGTGACGATCGCGGGCGACGAAGCCGACAGGATTCGCATGGCGGCAATGACCGGCCAGTGGATGGACGGACGAAAGGGATTCGGCTCGGCGCGCGTCGAGGCGAGAATCGGCGGCACCCGGTGGCGGACTTCGGTGTTCCCGCACAAGGAGAGTGGCGGCTGGCTGCTGCCGGTCAAGGCCGCGGTCCGCAAAGCGGAGGGCCTGGCCGAAGGCGATGAGGTAACCGTGGCGGTCAGTCTTTAGGCGGCGGCATTTCGGCCTTCGCGTCGCGGGCTTGCGCCTTGCGCTTGCGCAGATTGGCGCGCAACGCTTCGGCGAGGCGGCGTTCGCGTTCGAGATCAGCGGGGGAGGGCGTCTTGCTCACGCCGAGGCCATGCCCGCGAAATCGCCGCATCGTCAAGCCTCGCATCTTGACAGGCGAGGGGCGCCCCGCCATAGGCCGCGCCTGCCCAGCGAACATGCGTTGGCGGGCATCCCGGTTGCTGCTGTAGCTCAGTGGTAGAGCGCGTCATTGGTAATGACGAGGTCGACAGTTCAATCCTGTCCAGCAGCACCATTTCCCCTCACTTCGAGACGATTGGCGTGTCAAATCCTGGCGGCCAGCAACCAGTCGTGGAACAGCTTCACCGCCGGCTGGCGCAGAGCGCGCGGGCGGCAGACGAACCAATAGCTGTACGGGCTGTCGACGTCGAAGTCGAACAGGCGGACTAGCCGCGGGTCGTGCGCATCGTCGAAATGATGGCCGTGCATGAAGGCGACACCGATCCCCTGAGCCGCCGCCTCCAGCATCAGCGGGCCCGAATCGAAATAGTCGATCCCGGCCGGCTCCAGATAGGGCATGCCGATCGCCTTCTTCCATTCGGAGAAGGTTTCGGGCATTTCGCGGTGAAGCAATACCGTCATCCGCTGCATCTGCTCGGGCACCGTAATCGCGCGGTTGCCGTCGGTCAGCGTCCGCGACGCAATCGGGAAGACCTTGTCCTGATCGAGGCGCGCGGCATAGAGCATCGGATCGATCGAGCGGGCGAGGGCGATCGCCGCGTCAATACCTTCGCCAAGGCGCGCTTCGCCATGCGACATCGTGTCGATATCGATATGCAGTTCGGGATGTTGTCGCCGCAGGTCGGGCAGACGCGGGAACAGCCGCTGCTGCGCGAACAGCGGCAGCACGTTGAGATGGAGGCGGAGCGACGCGTCGGGGCTGCCCGCCTGGCCGATCACCGCGCGAAGTTCATCGAGAATCGGCGATAAGTGCTCGTGCAAAGCGCGCCCGGTCTCGGTCAGGCTGAGCCCGTGGTGGTGCCTGTTGAACAGCGGACGCCCCACCGCATGTTCGAGCGTCTGGATCCGCCGCGACAGGGCGGGCATCGACAGGCCGAGTTCGAGCGCGGCCGCCTTGACCGTGCCATGGCGCGCGACCTCAAGAAAGGCTTCCATGCTGCTGAGAGGGGGGAGGCGTGGCATAACGGTTGGCGATGATGACATGGGCGTGGCGGACATGCCAGAATTTTGTGCAGTGCGTCATAGATTTGACGGGGATGCGGGGTCGCAAATCGGGAACGACAACCTATGTTTCGCATTCTGACCTTTTGAGGGAGACGCGCATTGGCCGAAGCGGCGGTGAAAGAAAAACAGGTGAAACTGCAGGTGGCGAATTCGCGTGCCGAGGAAAGCGGCGGCGGCATCGCCCGAATCCCGCGCTCTGCCATGGCCGAACTCGGCGTGACCGAAGGCGATATCATCGAGATCAACGGCAAGCGGCAGACGGCCTCGCGCGTCGTCGCGCCCTATGCCGAGGATGAGGGGCTCGAGGTTATCCGGCTCGACGGCCTGCAGCGCGCCAATGCCGGGGCAGGGGCGGGCGACATGGTGGTTCTGAGCCGCGCCGAGACGCGCCCCGCGACCCGCGTGGTATTCGCACCCGCGCAAGAAAATCTGCGGCTTCAAGGCTCGGCCAACGCGCTGAAACGCAGCTTCTTCGGCCGCCCGGTCGTCGCGGGCGATACGGTCGCGACCGCGGGTCAGCAGCGACTGCCGTCGGGCGACATGCCGCCGCAGCTTCGCCAGATGCTCAACGCGCCGGCCTATGCGCTGGCCGAGGTGCGGCTGCTCGTCGTGTCGGCGAGCCCCAAGGGCGTTGTCTTCATCGACGAGAATACCGAAATCGAGCTGCTCCCCGAATATCAGGAGCCGCAGGACGCGCGCCGCACCGACGTCACCTATGATGATCTCGGGGGCCTTGGGGAGACGATCGACCAGCTGCGCGAGATGGTCGAACTGCCGCTGCGCTATCCCGAACTGTTCCGCCGCCTTGGCGTCGATCCGCCGCGTGGGGTGCTGCTGCACGGGCCGCCGGGAACCGGCAAGACGCGGCTCGCGCGCGCGGTCGCCAACGAGAGCGAGGCACAATTCTTCCTGATCAACGGGCCGGAAATCATGGGGTCCGCCTATGGCGAATCCGAAAAGCGGCTGCGCGACATCTTCGAGCAGGCGGCGAAATCCGCGCCGTCGATCCTGTTCATCGACGAGATCGATTCGATCGCGCCGAAGCGCGGACAGGTGCAGGGCGAGGCGGAAAAGCGGCTAGTGGCGCAGCTTCTGACGCTGATGGACGGGCTTGAACCGCGAACGAACCTGGTCGTGATCGCCGCGACCAACCGCCCCGATGCAATTGACGAGGCGCTGCGCCGTCCCGGCCGCTTCGACCGCGAAATCGTGATCGGCGTCCCCGACGAGAAGGGGCGCCGCGAGATATTGGGCATTCACACGCGCGGTATGCCGCTTGGCGAAAATGTCGATCTCGACGAACTGTCGCGCACGACCTTCGGTTTCGTCGGGGCCGATATGGCGGCGCTGACCCGCGAAGCGGCGATCGAAGCGGTTCGGCGGATCATGCCCAAGCTTAATCTTGAGGAAGGGACGATTCCGCCCGAGGTGCTCGAGGAATTGCGCGTCACGCGCGAGGATTTCAACAATGCGCTGAAGCGCGTCCAGCCCTCGGCGATGCGCGAAGTGATGGTGCAGGCTCCCAAGACGCGCTGGAGCGACATCGGCGGGCTCGACGCTGCGCGCGACAAGCTGATCGAAGGGATCGAACTGCCGCTGAAAAACCCCGCTGCGTTCCGGCGCCTTGGAATTCGTCCGGCCAAAGGCTTTCTGCTCTATGGTCCGCCCGGAACCGGCAAGACGTTGCTCGCGAAGGCGGCCGCGCGCGAGTCCGACGCCAATTTCATCTCGATAAAATCCTCGGACCTCTTGTCGAAATGGTATGGCGAGAGCGAGCAGCAGATTGCGCGCCTTTTCCAACGCGCCCGCGCTGTCGCGCCCACGATCATCTTCATCGACGAACTCGACAGCCTGGTGCCCGCGCGCGGCAGCGGAACGTCAGGCGAACCGCAGGTGACCGAGCGCGTCGTCAACACGATCCTGGCCGAAATGGACGGGATCGAGGAGATGCAGTCGGTCGTCGTCATCGGCGCGACCAACCGTCCGAACCTGATCGATCCGGCTTTGTTGCGTCCGGGACGGCTCGACGAGCTGATCTATGTGTCGGTCCCCGACAGGGAAGGGCGCCGCCGCATCCTCGAAATCCAGACGGGCAAGATGCCGCTGGCGAAGGATGTCGATCTGGCAGCGCTCGCCGAACGGTCGGATCGCTTTACCGGTGCCGACCTCGAAGACCTGACGCGCCGCGCCGGGCTGGCGGCGCTCAAGCGCTCGCTCGACAGCGACACGGTGACGATGGAGGATTTCGAGGCCGCGCTGAAGGACACCCGCGCTTCGGTGACCGAGGCGATGGAGAAGGATTATGAAAAGATCCAAGGCGAGATCAAGCAGGCCGCGATGAGCGTCGATCCGATCGGCTTCTTCGCGCCCGGCATGCTGAAGCCCGTTCGCGAGCGCAAACATGACGATGTAAAGGACTAGGAGGTTGGCTGGTCCTGACGGAGCGCTTTCCAGCCCCACAGGACCAGCCATCCGCAAAAACCTGCCATCAGGCCGTAAGCGACCATCGGGTGCCAGTTGTAGAGCAGCACGCCGATCGCTGGCGAGACGATGTAGGCAGATCCGTTTATCGACGCGGTCATGCCCGCGACGCTTCCCTGATCGCGACGCGGCACAGATAGCGAAGCGCCCGCGGTAAATCCGGGACGAAACAGGCCAAAGCCGAGCGATCCGAGTGCGAAGCCGATCACGATCCCGTGCAAATCCTCGGCAAGGCCCGTCATCAATATGCCGCATATGGCGAGCGCTGAGCCCCACAATACCGTCGGACGCGGGGTCAGCTTGAACAGCGGGATCAACCCCCATTGCGCGAGCAAGGTAGCGAAGGCGCCAGCCATCAGGACCGTTCCGGTCAGCCTGGCGGCGGTATCGGGTTCTGCGCGCAGGTGCAGGCGGTCGAGAATGAGGAATCCGATGACGCCGAGCATCATCGCCTGGGCCTGTCCCCCCAGAAAGCCCGCGACCAACCAGGGGCGCACGCGTGAATCGCGCCACCCAAGTCGCTCTTGGGGCGGTGCGTCGGGCTCGTTCTCCTCCTCGCCAGTGGGTTCCGAAGGCCCCGCCGACAAGGGGTAGGGCGCGATCGCACCGCGCGCCGCGAAGCGCGGCGTGTCATTCGGCAAGCGCCAGCGCAGCATGAGCAGAACGAGCAGGCCAATGAGCGCGAAAACGAGCATCGGTCCGGCCAAGCCGACGACGGGGAGAATGAAATAAGGCGCGATCGCCGGCCCGATCACGGTGCCGAGTCCGAAGGACGACGAGACGAGCGAGAGTGCCTGGGTTCGCTCGTCGGGGTCGGTACGCGAGGCGACATAAGCTTGCACGGCGGGCGGGGCGGCGGAGCCCAGTCCACCATATAGGCTGCGGAATAGAGCAAAGACGATGAAGGTGACCCCGGCGCCGATCAGGCCCTTGAGCCCTGCCCAAAGGACAAGGCCGCAGAGCGCCATCGAGGAAAGGAAGCCGACCACCCCAAGCGCCATCAACGCCTTGCGTCCGCGCTTGTCCGATTGGCGCGCCCAATGCGGCGCTGTGAGCACCCACAGCAGCGCCGACCAGCTGAAGGCGAGGCTGACCCAGACGTCGGGGATATGGAGCGTGGTCCCGATCGCCGGCAGGATCGACTGCATCGCGGTGTTGCCTGCCGCGGCGACGAGCATCACCGCGAACAGCACCGCCATGCGATCCGGAGGGATGGAACGCGATTTTGTCGCCATGTCCGCCCCCTTCGTTTGCAGTCGGTAACGCCGCCTTTCCCTACACGCGCGCGCCTGTCTGTCCAGAGTCAAGACAGACTCTTTCCTTGCGCGACCGTCACGATTTTGCCACGCATTTGATCAACCGCAACAACCCGAAAGCCATCATGACCAATCCGCGGGCGCAGGCCCAACAAACGAAAGCCCCGCTGGCCCGCCGGCTGCGCGTGGGCCTCAAGCGCTTTTTCGGGCCGTGGGGCATGTTCGTGCGCGGCTTCATCAAGCATCCGGTCATGGTGGGATCGATCGTGCCGTCGTCGCCGACGCTGATCCGCCATATGCTGAAGCCGGTGGACTGGAAGAACACGAAACTCTTCGTCGAATACGGCCCGGGCGTCGGCACCTTCTGCCGCCCCGTCCTTGAACGGATGGCGGGCGACGCGACGCTGATCGCGATCGACACCAACGAGGATTTCATCGACTATCTGAGCAAGGATATTCGCGATAGCCGCTTTATCGCGGTTCATGGCTCGGCCGCCGATGTCGAGGCGATCATTCGCGCGCACGGGTTCGAGCAGGCCGATTACGTCCTCTCGGGCCTGCCATTCTCGACGTTGCCGGAGGGCGTCGGTCCGGCGATCGCCGCCGCGACACATCGCGTGCTTCGCCCCGGCGGCGCCTTTCTGGTTTATCAGTTCCGCGCGCGCGCGCGCGACTTCCTCGCGGCGCATTTCCAACGCATCGACAACGCGTTCGAATGGGTGAATGTCCCGCCCTGCTTCCTCTTTTGGGGCTGGAAGGATTAAACGTCCGGGTCGGGGTCGCCGAGCCCGAAATTGAGTTTCCGCGACACCGTATAGTCGACAACGCCGACCACGAACCATGCGAGCGTCCAGCGCAGCCGGGTCAACCAGCTGGCGCGTGCCTTGTGCGATTGCGGCGTGATAATCTCGCAATCGGGCCGCAGCGCGGCGAGGAAATTGCGCATCTTTCCGGCGAAACCCGCGTCGGCGATCCGCACCATCACCTCGACGTTCACGAACAGGCTTCGAACGTCGAAATTCGCCGATCCGATATAGACGACATCGTCAATGACGATCAGTTTCATGTGCAGCCGGCACGGCCGATATTCCCAGACGTCGGCGGTCTTTCGCAGCAGATAGCCGTAGAGCAGCCGAGACGCGCCGATCGTCGCCGGATTGTCCGACTTGCCGGCCATTACGAAACGCGCGCGCCCGCGCTGTGCGACGCGGCCAAGTCGGCGCAGCATGCCTTGGCCGGGGGAAAAATAGGCCATCGCCATGTCGAGTTGCCGCGCGCCCTCCAGATCGGCGCGTACCGCGCGCGCCCAGGGCGAAAGGCGCTGCGTTGGCCCTCCTACGAGCCATGAGACGGCCTCTCCATCGGCAGGCCATTCGCGGATCAGCCGCCGCAGAGTCAGCACCTTGCCGTCGTCGTGGACGGTATAGTCGTGAATCTCGGCAAACCACCGCGCGGCGTTGGCGACAGTCGGACCCTTTACGATCATTCCGATGTCGAACCAGCAGTCGCTGCGGGGCGGGCTCAGATAGTCGTCGGCGATGTTAAATCCACCGGTGACCGCGATATAGTCGTCGATCAGGATCAGCTTCTGGTGATTGCGGATCAGATAGGTCGACCGCCAGCGGCGCGAGAAAAAGGTGACGCTGCCGCCCGCCTCGCGCAGCGGGGCGAACAGGCTGTCGGGCGTATCGCCCGAACCGAAACTGTCGATAACGGCGCGCACGCGGACGCCGCGCTTCGCCGCCAGCAGCAATGCATCGACTATGCGTTGGCCGGCACCATCGCCCTCGAAAATATACATGATGATATCGACGCTGTGCGCGGCGCCGTTTATCAGGTCGAGCAGGCGAGCCAACCGGTCGCTGCCGTCGAAGAGCAGTTCGATGCGGTGGCCCGCGACATCCGCCGACAGACTTTGATGCAGGTCGGCGGGGGGACAGGCGTCACTCATTGACCGTTCATAGGCGGGCGGCCGCGACGGCCGCAAGTGCGTCGGCGGCGAAGTCGTTTGAAATGGAGAACGGTGACGGGATAACCGCTCCAGCCTGTCACGCCATGCCGGTCCGCGGCGGATCCGCCCCATATTTTTTAACTTTTAGCCGTTACCCGGCTTCCATGGGGTTGAAAACCAAGGGGAAGTTAGATGCGGGCTTGGAAAGCAGGGGCGGCGCTGGCTGCATTGATGGTCGCTGGAACAACACAGGCGCAAACGACATATTATTGGCCTGCGCCCGAGGCACCTCCGACGGGCGAGGCGAAGCGCTATTATATGCCCATGGGCACTCCGGTGATGCTGCGTACGCGAACCGATCTTTCGACAAAGCACAACAAGCCTGGCGATCGGGTTTATCTGGAGGTCACCGAAAATATCTCGTTTCGCGGAAAAACCGTCATCCCGATCGGCGCTCCGGTCGTCGGCGAGGTAGCGCGGGCGCAGCGCAACGGCCATGTCGGCAAGAAAGGGAAGCTGGAAATCCGGTTGCTCTATGTCGAAACGCCCAACGGTCCCGTTCGGCTGGCAGGTTCGGCCTATGACGAAGGCAAGAGCGGCACTGCCGCATCGGTCGCCACCATGCTTCTTGTCTCACCGCTCGGCGGATTTTTCATTCACGGCACCAGCGCCGAGCTCCCGGCCGGAACGCCTGTGAAAGCCGTTCTTGCAGAAAACCACCGGTTCACCTGGTATCCGGAAACCGCTCGGACGCTCGCTGCGCGGCCGGCCCAGCCCGACGTCTACGGGAACGCGGCGCCGGGCCTCCCAGCGCTGGGATCGCCCGACTAGGAGCAATCCGGCAATTGTCCTGACGGCCTCCGGCTGCATCTGCGGGCGGCTTCGGTGACGGGGTTTGATTGACATCGAAGGGCCGGGCTGCTAGCGCGCAGCGCTTGCCGCCATGCCCCATGGGCTGGCCTCTCCGATATCTAAGGAAACAATATGGCCCGCGTTACCGTCGAAGATTGCGTCGACAAGATTCCCAACCGCTTCGACCTGGTTCTGCTCTCCGCGCATCGCGCGCGCGAAATCTCGGGCGGTTCGGAACTGACCATCGATCGCGACCGCGACAAGAACCCCGTCGTCGCGCTGCGCGAGATCGCCGAGCAGACGATTCGCCCCAAGGAGCTACAGGAAACGCTCGTCGGTTCGATGCAGAAGGTCGTCGTCGACGATGACGATACGCCCGATGAAATCAGCTCGATCAGCCGCTCGGCGGAAGCGCTTCGCTTGACCGCCGCAGCGCCGCCGCGCAGCCCTGCCGGTGGCGGCGGCGACTTCGAATAAGAGCGGCCGACAATCGATCACCCAAAAGGGCCGCGGGCAACTGCGGCCCTTTTCTCATTCGAGGTGCGTCAGTTCGGCGACGCGGATTGCACGCGATGTCAGCATGGGGTCGAGGATGCGCTGGATGCGGTGCGCGCGCTGCGAGCCGACCGCGATGTTGAACAGGCTGTTGGCGATCACATCGGCGATCTGGACGCCGTCGCTGCGACGACTGTCGGCGAGAGAAGCGCGGCCCCATTGGCCAAGGCCTGCCTGTATTTCTTCGCGGACGCCCGCGAGTATCTTGGGATCGTAACGTCCATCGTCGATCACGACGTCGGTGCAGACGCCGCCCGTCTCGGGCAGCCAGCGTCCGATCGCGAGATCGAGCAGGGCGGCATAAAGCGCAAGGTCGCTCGGCAACGTGCCGCCGGGGTTCCGCGCGAGCTTGTCGCGTTCGGCGACCGCGACCCACGCCCGTCCGCCGGCGCGGTCGAACAGTTCAAGCAGGTAGGCGCGCTCGACGATACTGATGCGGCTGCCTTTGAGCTCGCCGCGCAGCCCCGTAACGCCCCGGAACCGGTCGTGGATTTCGGTCGCGGCCTGAGGCGTCAGCATTACGGCCGAGAAGGTCATCGCGCCCGCGTTCAGCCCGCCCGATTCGTCGCAATAGATCGTCATTCCGATGGGTTACCGCACGCGCCCGAAAAAGGCGACCGTCCGGGTCTGGCCAGGCGCGACCGCGTCGGTCCACTTCCAGCGAACGTGCGTGACATCCGCCGCCGTGGCGGGGCGGGGCACCGCGCCGTCGATCGGCACCGATAATTCGGAAAGAGGCGCAAATTGCTTGCCGCCGTCGATCGAGACACCGAAGCCCGCCGGGTCGTCCGTGCCGTCGAACAGCAGCGCCTTCGGGATCGGATTGGCAATGACGACGCCCGACGCGGGCTTCGAGCCGTTATTGGTGAAGGCGAGCGAGATGCGCACCCGGTCTCCCGGAACGACGACGTCAGGCGTAAGGTAAGTCTTGGTCGCGGCTTGGCCGTCCCTGCCGGGGACCGATTTTTCGAGTTCTACTTTGCTCGTCAGCGCGCCGGCGTTCTGCGCCAGAGCCGGCTGCGCGCCGGCGATCAGAAGCGTTGCCGCAGCCAGAACGCCCCACCTCTTGCCTGTCATCGCTTTCTCCCCTGGTCCTTGCCCGGATCTTTGGCGCATCAGGCGGGGCAGGGATAGCGTTTCTTCATCAGCGCGTCGAAGGCCGAATAGATGCTGACCTTCCTCCGCACGGCAACCGGATAGCTGCGCAGGTGTGAAAGCCATTGATCGGGGGAGAGGCTGCCCGATTCGGGCGGGCAACTTGTCGTCTTGCGGCCGGCGCGGCGTTCGGCGTCGATCCGCGCCTTGTAGCGTTTGCCCGCCGCGACGACTTCGCCCTTGAGCTCATTGCCCTGCGGCGTCGCGAGCGCGAGCGGGCCGAGCCGTTCGATCGAGGCCGCGCGCGCGAGGAAAGCCGCCACGCTCATGTCGCCCGGCCTCATGGCGCACAGCACCGGAACGGCAAGCAGGACGGGCAGGAGGCGGCGCGCATGTTTCGCGTTGATCATGCGCCGCAACCTGTCCCCCGCCAATGAATAGTCCCTGAATCGAAGGGCTAGGCCGGAAAGCCTATGCGCCTTGGGGATTGGCGTCGCCGAACGGCCGCGGCTTGCGCTTGATCTGCGGAATGCCGCCCGCATGACCCGAAACGGGCGTGCCGCGCTTGTCGGCATCGTCCTCGCGCCCGATGTCCTCGCCCTTGATCGCGCGCTTCGCTTCTTCGCCCGACAGCGTTTCATATTCGAGCAGCGCGCCCGCGAGCAGGTGCAATTCGTCGATATGGTCGGTCAGCACCTTGCGCGCGACCTTTTCGCCTTCCTCGACGAGGCGACGCACTTCGGCGTCGATCAGCTTGGCGGTTTCCTCGGACATATTCTGCGCACGCGACACGCTGTGGCCAAGGAAGACCTCGTCCTGATTGTCGCGATAGCGCAGCCAGCCCAGCTTTTCGGACATGCCATATTCCATGACCATGGAGCGCGCCATGTCGGTCGCCTGCTGGATGTCGTTCGACGCGCCGGTATTGAGCTCGTCCTTGCCGTAGATCAGCTGCTCGGCGATGCGGCCGCCGAAGCAGAGCGCGAGGCGCGCCTTCATCTGTTTCATATTCTGCGAATAGCGATCGCGCTCCGGCAGGTTCCACGTCACGCCCAGCGCGCGGCCGCGCGGGATGATCGTCACCTTGTGCAGCGGGTCGTTGTGCTCGACGTGGAGCGAGACGAGCGCGTGGCCCGCCTCGTGATAGGCGGTCGCCTTCTTCTCGTCCTCGGTCATGACCATTGACCGGCGCTCGGCGCCCATCATGACCTTGTCCTTGGCTTCCTCGAACTCGTTCGACGCGATCAGGCGCTTGCCCTTGCGCGCCGCGAGCAGCGCGGCTTCGTTGCAAAGATTAGCCAGATCGGCGCCCGAGAAGCCCGGCGTCCCGCGTGCGATACGGCGGAGGTCGACGTCGGGTGCCAGCGGCTTCTTGCGCGTGTGGACCTCGAGGATCTTCTGGCGGCCCTCGATGTCGGGGCGCGGTACGACGACCTGGCGGTCGAAGCGGCCGGGACGGAGGAGGGCGGGGTCCAGCACGTCGGGCCGGTTCGTCGCCGCGACGATGATGATGCCTTCGTTCGCCTCGAAGCCGTCCATCTCGACGAGCAGTTGGTTGAGTGTCTGCTCGCGTTCGTCATTGCCATTGCCGAGCCCGGCACCGCGATGGCGGCCGACCGCGTCGATTTCGTCGATGAAGACGATGCACGGCGCGTTGCGCTTCGCCTGTTCGAACATGTCGCGGACGCGCGATGCACCCACGCCGACGAACATTTCGACGAAGTCCGAGCCCGAAATGGTGAAAAAGGGAACGCCCGCCTCACCCGCGATAGCGCGCGCCAGCAGGGTCTTGCCGGTGCCGGGAGAGCCGACGAGCAAGGCGCCCTTCGGAATCTGGCCGCCGAGCTTCGAGAATTTGGTCGGGTCTTTCAGGAATTCGACGATTTCCTCGAGCTCCTCGCGCGCCTCGTCGATGCCGGCGACATCGTCGAAGGTCACACGGCCCTGCTTTTCGGTGAGCATCTTGGCGCGTGACTTGCCGAAGCCCATCGCGCCCGAGCCGTTGTTCTTCTGCACCTGACGGAAGACGAAGAAGGCGATGCCGAGGATCAGCAGGAAGGGCAGCGACTGGACGAGCATATACATCCAGAAATTCGGCACTTCGGCCGCCTTTCCGTCATATTTGACGCCATTGTCGTTGAGCATCTTCAAAAGTTCGGGGTCGCGCACGACGTTCGCGGTGAAGCGGTCGCCGTTCGACAGCGTGCCGGTGACCTTGTCTTCGGAGAGCACGACGTCCTTGACGCTGCCTTCCTCCACCTTCTGACGGAATTCCGAATAGGCAAGCGGACTGCCCGCGGGCTGCGTAGCACCGCCGAACATCGAGGCGACAAGGAGCATGGCGAGCAGGATGCCGCTCCAGATCATCACACTCTTCATCCAGGGGTTGCCCTGCGGTTCCTTGTCGTCCTGCATTCGGAAATCTTTCCTGTCGCCCGCGAACATCGCGAAACTGATCCCATCAAGATAGGATAATCGGGTTAAATGACAATGAGGCAATCAGGCCTTTTTCGTCGTGTTCCGGCGCGGTGCCGCGGAAATGCGCCAGATCGTCCCTTCGAGCCCGCGCACGGCGTCGATCAGCAGCGCGCCGACCATCGCGCGGCGACCCTCGTGCATCGCGGCGATCACGCCTTCGAGCGAAGCGCCGCGCAGGACGAGCTGGGGCGCGTTGGCGCGCAGGCGCTGCGCGACGATGCGACGGAAGATTTCGGGCGGATAACTTTCGTCGCGGATCACCGCGATATCCGACGCGTCGGGCCATGAGGCGATGAGCCGTTCGACCGCCCAGTCGAGCGCTTCGTCAGCCTCGGCGAGCCAGGCCGCCGACCGCGCCGAGGCCACGGGATCGAGCGCGGTCTGCGATTGCAGCGCATGGCGCAGCCGCGCGCGATCGAAGCGATCGTCGCTGTTCGACGGATCGTCGACGAAGGGCAGGTCGTTTTCGAGCGCGACCTGCACGAGTTCGCGCCGCCGCCAGTCGAGCAGCGGACGCAGGATCAGGCCGTTTTTCGCGCGGATCGCGGCGAGGCCGCCGACGCCGCTCGACCGGTTGAGGCGCATTACGATCGTTTCGAGCTGGTCGTCGGCGTGATGCGCGGTGACGATATGGTCGAGCGCGTTCGCCTCGCGCCATTGTTCGAGCAGGCGGTAGCGTTCGGCGCGCGCCGCCGCCTGTTGCGATCCGGTGATCGGCGTCGGCGGGCGCAGCGTTGAGTGCGGGATATGCTCGCGCTCGCAAAAACCCGCGACCATCCGCGCTTCGTCGTCCGACCCCTTGCGCAGGCCGTGATCGACCGTTGCCGCCCAGACCTGTCCGGGAAGCAGGCTGGTCATCAACCAGAGCAGCGCCATGCTGTCGGGTCCGCCCGACACCGCCACGCCATAGTGGAGCCGGTGCCAGTCGGGGCCCAGAAGCGCCGCGACATCGCCGGCGAGCCGGCCGGCGATGTCGCGATCAGCAGCCTGCTTTTGCTTTTGCGGCGGCAGCATCGGTGCGGACATCCTGTGGCGCCTTGTCACCATAGACTTCGTCGAGTTCGCGGAACGCCTTGCAGGCGTCGGCCTTGCGGCCGAGCTTGTCGAGCGCGACACCCATATACATCAGGCTGTGCGGCGCACGCGGACCGCTCGGGCGATCCTTGTAATTATTGTAGAAGGCGACCGCGGCGAGGCTCGGCTTGCCCTCGTCGAGATAGGCACGGCCGAGCAGGTTCTGCGCAAAGCTCGCCTGGCTGGTCTTCGGCCATTTGGCGACGACGCTCTTCAGCTGCGCCTGCGCCTCGGGATAAAGTTTCGCACCCCACAGGCGAAAACCATAGTCATAGGCATCCTGCGTTTCGTTGCCGGTCGACGGCACTTCGACCTTTTTGACGAGCGCGAGCCGCGCGGCATCGGCAGCGCCGGGCTTCGCCGCCGGCTTTTCAGCCGGTTTTTTCGCCGGCGCCGCTGCCGCGGTCGATACGGTCGTGAGCGGCCTTACGGTGGGTGCGAGGCCCGCGGGCGTTGCGGCCGGATCGACTTCCGCCGGATCGGCGAAGCGCTTATCCATTTCGGCCTTGTAGGCGGTGAACGCCTTTTCGAGCTCACGCAGCTGGAACGCGTTCTGCTCGGTTTGGCCGGTCAGCGTCTGCAACTGGGCCTCGAGCGCGTCGACGCGTGCGGTCAGGTCGATCACCGGGGCGTTGGCGCGCGAGCGTTCGCCGGGCGTATTGTCGGGCGCGATCTCGCCTTCGAAAAAGGTCGGGCTGCCGCCGGGGAAGACCGAACGCTGGACCGCCCGCATCTCCTTTTCAAGCCGTTCGACCCGTTTGCCGATATTCGTGTCCTGCGCGGCCGCCGGCATCGCCGCGGCGAGCGCGATCGTTGCGGCTCCGAGGAAAGTGATCTGACGCGTCATCATCATCTGCCGTTAGGTCCCCACTGATTAACCAATTTGGCCGTCCATAACGCGGCAATCGGCGCCAGCGCAAACCCATTTCGGTGCGCTGCCGCTCGAACCGGCCCGAATGACCGGGTTTCGGTCCCGATTGTCCCTGTTGGTCAGCCCTTGGGGCGCGGTCCCGCGGGGATTGCTGCGCCGCCTTCGGTGCGCGCGACAAGGTCCGCGGGTTTCAGCGAAACGCCCTTCACGAGCGTGTCGGCCGGCCCGATGGATCCGATATCGCGGCCGCCGACGGTGACCCGCAGCGCCTGAGGGATGCTGGTCCGCAGCGTGAACTGCTCGATATAGGCGGGCGGAACCTGATACACTTCGCCCGCATCGAGCGTGCGCCAGTTCTCGGTTTTGCCAGTGGCATCGTCGAAGCCGATCCAGACTTCCGAAAGGCCGGTCAGCACGACCGGCGCGTTCGCCGCGACGGCGGCGGCGCCCGCTTTGGCTTCAGGCGCCGCGGCGGTGTCGGCTTGTGGCGCTTCGGATTCATCCGCGGCACGGTTTTGCGCGGCGATCAATGCCTCGTCGGGTTCGACCGAAAGGAAACGCCAGACGCCATAGGCCGACGCGAGGAGCAGCGTGACGATAACCAGGGTCCAGGTCAGCCGCGCGGTGGGCAGGCGCGCGGGATCGGTCGGCTCATAGGCTTCGTAAAGCGGCCGCGAGCCATATTCGTCGTCTTCGAGTTCCTGACGCACCGCGGCACCGATTTCGGCCTCGGGCAGGTCGACAGCGCGGGCATAGGCGCGCGCGAAACCGGTGACATAGGTCCGGCCCGGAAGTTCCGAAAAATCGGACTTTTCGATCGCGGCGAGATGACGCTGGGTAATGCGCGTGCGCGTCGCCACGTCGGCGAGCGACAGACCAGCCGCTTCCCGCGCCAGCCGAAGCCGATCGCCGGTGCGCGTGATCGCCAACTCGCCCTGTTCGGGGGCGACGTCCTCATCCGTCATTGCTGTCTCCGTGCCGGCCGTTTGACCCAGGTTCGACCGTGTCACTCGTTCATCGCACTGACGGCGCGCGAAAGTCAAATGAAGTTCGGTAAATGGACGGTTTGAAAAGAAGCGGGATTTGGGTTTGCTGGTCGGGGGTGGATTCGAGTGTGTGGCGGCTTGAGGGAGGGGGACTTTGAGGTGAGCGATCAGGCGTTTATTTGGCTTCGTTATTCCGGACTTGATCCGGGAGCCCTTATGACGGCGCGACTCTGGATCCCGGATCAAGTCCGGGATGACGATGAAAAGAGAGGCCGCAACCGCCGGTTGGCCGTTGCACCCTAAAGCACATATTTGCTGAGATCGGTGTCGCCCACGACATCGGCGAGTTGCTTGTCGACATAGGCGGCGTCGATGTCGAGCGTGGTGCCGCCCTTGTCTTCGGCGGTGAAGCTGATTTCCTCGACCAGCCGTTCCATGATCGTCTGGAGGCGGCGCGCGCCGATATTCTCTACCTTTTCATTCACTTCGGCCGCGAGTTTCGCGACGCGCGCGATGGCTTCGCCGGTGAAGTTCAGCGTCACGCCTTCGGTGCCGAGCAATGCTGCATATTGTTCGGGAAGTCCGGCCTTCGTCTCACTGAGAATACGGACAAAATCCTCTTCGGAGAGCGCGCCGAGCTCGACGCGAATGGGGAGGCGGCCCTGAAGTTCGGGAAGGAGATCGCTCGGCTTCGCGACGTGGAAAGCACCCGACGCGATGAAGAGGATATGGTCGGTCTTCATCGGGCCATATTTGGTCGCGACCGTCGTGCCCTCGATCAGCGGCAACAGGTCGCGCTGGACGCCCTCGCGGCTCACCGAGCCGCCGCGCACGTCGCTGACCGCGATCTTGTCGATTTCGTCGAGGAAGACGATGCCGTTCGCCTCGGCATCGGCGAGCGCGACGCGCGCGACATCATCCTGGTCGAGCCGCTTGTCCTGCTCTTCCTCGATCAGCCGCGTCGCGGCCTCGATGACTTTCAGCTTGCGGCGCTTCTTGGGCGGGCCGCCCATCGCCTTGCCGAGCATGTCCGAAAGGTTGATCATGCTCATCTGCCCCGGCTGACCGGGCAGCTCGAAGTTCATGCTCGGGGTGTCGGCAACCTCGATCTCGACCTCGCTCTCGTCGAGGTGACCCTCACGGATGCGCTGGCGGAAACTCTGGCGCGTCGCCTCGCTGGCGCCCTTGCCGGTGAGTGCGTCGAGCAGCCGCTCCATCGCGGCCTCCTCGGCGGCGGCGCGCACGGCTTCGCGGCGGCGATCCTTCTCGAGCCGCACCGCTTCCTCGACAAGGTCGCGCGCGATCTGTTCGACGTCGCGGCCGACATAGCCGACCTCAGTGAACTTGGTCGCCTCCACCTTGATGAAAGGCGCGTCGGCGAGCTTGGCGAGGCGGCGCGAAATCTCCGTCTTGCCGCAGCCGGTGGGGCCGATCATCAGGATATTCTTCGGGCTGACCTCGTCGCGCAGGTCGGGCGAAAGCTGCTGGCGGCGCCAGCGGTTGCGGAGCGCGACCGCGACCGCGCGCTTCGCCGCGGTCTGGCCGATGATATGCGTGTCGAGCGCGGCGACGATCGCCTTCGGGGTCAGGTCTTTATTCATTTTGTGGAGAGTTCCAGAAAGAAATTCATGTGACCGCTAGATGGGAAGGGGGCGGTTCAAGTCAAGCGGGGCAGCGGAATCCGGAGAAAAGCCGCTGATGCGCGGCGACGATGCGCGCGATGCGCTCGGGCTGGGGCTCGGCCTCCCAGATATTGCGTTCGTAGCTGCCGCCGATGACGATCCCGTCGGGGCGCGGGAACATATATCCGGCATCGCCGGTAAAGGCGTATTGGATTTCGGGCTGGGGGATCAGCACGGCGAGCTGGCCGCGGATCGGGATCAATTCGGTGTCACCGAACAGGTCGCGCGCGCCGAGCCCGGTGCAGTTGAAGACGAGCGTTTCTGGCAGCGACGCGATTTCGACGGGCGAAGCGAAGCCGCGCACAGCGATGCGACCGCCCGCACCCTCGATATCGCGCATCATCTGGCGGAGGTAGCGGCCCGTTTCGACGTAGATCGTGTCATATTGCCAGAGCCGCTCGATCGGGAAGGGATGCTCGTCCCGGCGAAGCGCGCGCATTGCGGGCGGGAAGGTCGGAAGCTTGGGTTCCTCGGGCGTGCCTTCGGAATAGGTCGTGAGCCAGCGTACGCCATAATCGTCGCCGACCATGATCTGGAAACGCCGCCAGCTGTAATCGAGCGCCGCAGTGAATTGCCGCCGCCATTCGGGGGTGACGGCATCGGCCTTGAACAGGCCGAAGGGGTGGAATTGCCCGCCTGCGATGTTCGAGGTGGTGTGGGGGGGCAACGCCTTGGCATAAACGGTGACCGGGAAGCCCGCTTCCTGAAGCAGCCGCGCGGTGGACAGGCCGACGATGCCGGCGCCGATCACCGCGACTGGGCCGCTGTGGCCGGGCGCGCCCATCTCGACCGCGAGCTTCGCGGTGCCCCAGCTCATCGTGATGCCCGACCCGCCGTGGCCGTAGTTGTGGACGAGGCGCTTGGTGCCGAGCGTGTCGGCGCGCACGACGAAGCCGCCCGGGCGATAGGGGCGGAGGCCCGCGACGGTGCGGATGACGCGGTCGGGTGACGCCTTCACCGGCATCAAGCAGGTAGAAGGGGTTCGCGCGGTCGTGGTCGCGCAGCCGGGGAGGGCGAGCGCGGCGGAGGCGGCGACGAAATGGCGTCGGGGGAGCGTTTGAATCACCCCGCGACCATAGAGGGTCAGCCCTTGATGTCGATGGTCTCGGCCGTGAACTGGTCGTTGGTGTAGACGCAGATGTCGGCGGCGACCTCCATCGCCTTCTTCGTCAGCACCGCGGGATCCTTTTCATAATCGGCGAGCGCGCGCGCCGCCGAGAGCGCGAAATTGCCCCCGGACCCGATCGCCGCAATGCCGCCCAGCGGTTCGAGCACATCGCCGTTGCCCGTGATGACAAGCGTGACGTCCTTGTCGGCGACGATCATCATCGCTTCGAGGTTACGCAGATATTTGTCGGTGCGCCAGTCCTTGGCGAGTTCGACCGCGGCGCGCAGGAGCTGGCCGTTGTGGCGCTCGAGCTTGGCCTCGAGCCGTTCGAAGAGGGTGAAGGCGTCGGCGGTCGCGCCAGCGAAACCGCCGATGACGCTGCCGTCGTGGAGGCGCCGCACCTTGCGGGCGTTGGGCTTCATTACGGTCTGGCCCATCGACACCTGGCCGTCGCCGATAATGACGACCTTGTCTTCGCTGCGGGCGGAAAGGATGGTGGTTCCGTGCCAGGGCGCGGCACTTTGCGCATGAGGATTGGTCATGCGGCGGGATATGGGCGATGGGCGCCGGGGCCGCAAGGGGAGGGCTGGCTGGTGGTCATGCGGGCCAGGTCAGGAGCGCGCGGGCCCCATCGTCGATCTCGATCTCCGAGGGGTCTGTGAGCAGCACGGCTTCGCCAAGCGCGACGCGTTCGCCGGCGACACGGCAGCCCGCCGCCAGCGGTACGAAGGTCAGCTCGCCCTGTGCCTGTGCGAGCAGGGCGGAATCAACCGGCGCGGCGAGATGCGCGAGAAAGAAGTGCGGGCCGCTGACGAGCATGCGGTTCGCATGCGGATCGACAACTGTGTCGCGCGGGTCGTGGACCGGGCCGGGCCTTGCGACCTTCAGCCCTTCGTCGAGGTGCAGTTCGCGCGGGCGGCCATAGTCGTAGAGGCGATAGGTGCAGTCGACATTCTGCTGCACCTCGACGACGGTCAGTCCGCCGCCGATGGCGTGGATCGTGCCGGCGCGGTTATAGACGAAATCGTCGGTCTGCGACTGGCGCCAGTCGACCATATCGACAATGCCGCCGTCGAGCGCGGCGTCGTGGAGTTCCTCGCGGCTGATCTCGCGGTTCAGGCCGACCCCGAGTTCGGCGCCCGGCTTCGCATCGAGGATCAGCCAGCATTCCTCCTTGCCGCGCGGATAGCCGGCGGCACGCGCGGCTTCGTCGTCGGGATGGACCTGAATCGAGAGCCGCTCCGAGGTGAAGAGGAACTTGACCATGATCGGCGCGTCGTCGCCGTCGGGATGGGCGAACCAGATTTCGCCGATGCGACGCCCGCTGAAATCGCCGAAATCGGTCGGAATGTCGGTGCGGCCCCATGGCTTTTCGACGACGGATGTTTGCAGTCGAACGAACATGTCCCTGCCTTGTGACGTCGCCGCACCGGGGTCAAGAGAAGCGCCAGGTGCGACTCTCTTGGCTACATAGCCACACCATTGCCAGCAGCAGCGCACGAGCAATGCAACGCTTCGACTTGCCCGGCGTATATTGCCACGTTCCTTATGGGGGGGTAAGGGCGAGCTTTCGCTGGAAAGCCCAGTTTTTCCGCATCGATGTTGATTAAATTTAGGTAGATCGGTCCCACTTGTCATGTTTTGGAAGCGCAAAAGCCGGCCAGCCCAACCGGCGCTCGGCGGCTTTTCCATCCCCGAAGGCCAGCGCGTTTACGCAATCGGCGACATTCACGGCCGCGACGATCTGTTCGGTCAGATCGTAGATCATATTCGCACGGACAATGCCGCTCGGGACCCTGCCGATGTGACCCTCATATTGCTGGGCGATCTGGTTGATCGCGGCCCTCAGTCAGCCGAAGTCGTCGATCGCGCCATGCGGCTCGGCGACGAATTTCCCGATACGCGCCTGATCATCGGGAATCACGAAGAATGCTTTCTCGCCGCGCTGACCGGTGACGTCCGGCGGCTGCGCTATTTCATGCGGATCGGTGGGGAAGCGACGGTCCGTAGCTATTGGAAGGATGATTCAGGTTTCGCCGAAGCATCTTTCGAGGAGGTGGCGGAGCGCCTGCCGAAACTCGTTCCGCCGGACCATGTCCACTTCCTGGGGCAGGGAGAGGATGTCATCGAGATTGGCGATTATGCTTTCGTGCATGCGGGAATTCGCCCAGGCGTCCCTCTCGAAAAACAGTCGCTGTCCGACCTCAGGTGGATCCGCGACGATTTCCTCGACGATCTGGGCGATCACGGCAAAATGATAGTTCATGGGCACAGTATCACGTTGCAGCCCGACGAACAGGCGAATCGCATCGGCATCGACGTGGGGGCCTTTCGTAGCGGTACGCTCGCGGCGCTCGGCCTGCAGGGCCGGAAACGATGGTTTCTTTTCGCGCGCGGGGAACAGATGGAAAATGCCGCCTGAACGGCGGTGGCCGATGCCGTTTCGCATCCCGGCCGCTGAAGAGGGCTTCGACCGCGTTCCGTTCCCGATTGATCTTTCGGCCCGGGCCACGTAGCCCGTCGCAATGCTAGACAATATCGTGACATTCTATTGCCGAAGCTTGCCGCGATTTCGGGGCAAGCAGCGTGGGCTGAAGGCGATGAGATCCCTGCCGTGCGAGTTCGGGCGGTCCTATTACGGACCGCGGATGGCATGGAACCCCACCGATTCGACCTATAGAGCCTGCATGGTGGGTGCCTACGGGTGCTTCATCAGCGACGTTATCGCATCGCAGGACCAGCCGTTCACCTTCCTCGATATCGGCTCGAATCAGGGCTTGTACGCGCTCTGCGCGTCCGCAAATCCGAATTGCGAGCGCGTTTTCGCCTTTGAGCCGAATCCTGCGACTTTCGCCTATCTCGCGCGGAATATCGAGGCCAACGGGCGTCGCGACCTGGTCACGGCTTTCAACGCCGCGATCGCGGAAACGCCGTCGGTCGAACTCTCCGTTCCCGACCAGCATTCCGGCGCCGCGAGCATGTTCGGGACAGGCACCCGCATCACCGTCCCCTCGGTTTCTTCCGACGATATGGCCCGGGCCTTCGATTCGAGCCGCGGATCGCGCATCATCGCCAAGATAGACGTCGAAGGCGCCGAGACGATCGTACTCGGTGTGCTCAAGAATCTCGGATTCCTTCAGAAAATCGACGTGATCATCATCGAGATCAGTTCGAACATCCGCGGAGAGCACCATGGATCGGAGATCGTCGCCTTCCTGAACAAGGAAGGATGGAGCGAGCGGCAACGGTCGGATGGCTCCACGATTTTCGACGCCGTTTTCGAGCGCAGCTGAGCGCCACCGCTAAATCGGGATCGGCAAAAGCTTGTGGTCGGGCGTCCTGCCCGGTTCGCCATAGTTTCAGCCCCGTCGCTTGCCTCCTATCGACGGAAAGTTTAAGCGCTCCGCTCTTTCACAACCTCGCACCGGGCCATATGCAAGAAATACGAAATCCTAGGGCTAGCAAACCCAGAGCGCACCGATCGAGGCAGAGCGGGCAGAATCTGGCGACGCCGGGTTTGATCGTCATCCTGTTTGTCGTGCTGGTTTTCCTGCTTGGCGGCGGATCGCGCAGCGATATTGCTTCCCTGCCATTGCTGCGCGCCGCATCGGTGATGTTCATGTGTTGGGCGATTGCGGGGATGGAAAGCGCCGATTGGCGGCGAGTTCGCGTGCCGCTGGCGTTGCTTCTGGCATTGACCGTTTGGATCGCGTTGCAACTCGTGCCGCTGCCGCCGGATATCTGGCATGGCCTGCCCGGTCGCGAGACGATCGTTGCGATCGACAGGTTGCTTGGACAAGCCGATTTGTGGCGGCCGATCAGCCTGACGCCGTCGGATACCTGGAACAGCCTGCTCGGGATGACCGTGCCGCTTGCCGCGGCTTGCCTGATCGCGCGACTGGATGCCGAAGACTATCCCAGGCTGCTGGCGGCATTCGTCGCAATTGCAGCCGTGAGTGCCATGCTCGGATTCATGCAGGTACTGCTGGGGACGGGGAATGCGGCCTATCTTTATCGCATCACCAATTCCAACGCGATGGTCGGCCTGTTCGCGAACCGCAATCACCATGCCGTCATGCAGGCTTGTGCGGTGCTCATAGCCGCGGCGTTGCTGCGGGACGAACTCATGCGCAAGCGGCAACGGCGGTCGGCCCAGCTCCTCCTCGCGCTGGCCGCCTTATTGTCCACGGCGATGACCGTCATGATCGGATCGCGCGCAGGACTGGTGGCCGGCTTCGTCGCCTTTGTCCTGGGTTATGCGATGGTCGTGCCGGCCTGGCGCACGCGTCCCGTCGGACGACACGGCGATCCGCGACGCATATCCGTTTCGCGCATGGCGCTCGTCTGGGCCTGGGCGCCGCCGGTCCTGCTCGGCGTGCTTTCGGTGACGATCATCAGCCTCGCCGACCGCAGCACGTCGATCAGTCGCCTCGCCGAGCAGAGCGTCGCCGAGGATTTGCGCGTTCTGGCGTGGCCGGCCGTGCAGCAAATGATGGGCCTTTTCTGGACGACCGGCAGCGGTTTCGGCTCCTTTCCCGACGCATACAAGATGTTCGAACCCGATTCGCTCCTTTTGCCGAGCTATTTCAACCACGCGCACAATGATTTGGCGGAAATGGTGATTACGGGCGGTTTGCCCTTCGTCCTCATCGCACTGGTTGCGGCGGCCTGGATCGCCCGCCGGGCCGTCGCGCACGGGCTCCGCAATCTGGTGAAGGGGCATCGCGGCGATAATCGTCTGGCATTGCTGGGCGTAATTCTGCTGCTGGTTGCCGCAAGCGCTGTTGACTATCCGTTGCGGGTGCCGTCGCTGCAAATATTGGGCATTATGGCCGTCCTGTTGCTTTGTTGCCCACGGACCGCGCGTTCTCGGGATTAGGCTTGCAGGCAATTCGACAGCCTCTATAGCCTTTGCCCAGCCCACATCTTGGACCTGATATATTTCCTATGAATCATCGCTACCTTTCCGTTGCACTCATCGCAGCCGCCTTAACCGGATGCGCAAAGGACCCGGCGCCCGTCGGCAGCCGGGCAGGAACGCCCATCACGGTGCTGCCATCGCTGCCGATGCCGGAAGCCAGCGACGTGGTCCGTTCGACCCGCTCGTCCTTTATCGGGCCATTCACCGAACTCCGCGTCGAGGTGTTTGGCGTCGAGGAAATGCAGCGTGATATCATGACCGATGGGGACGGAAATTTCTCCTTCCCCTTGGCAGGCATGATCGCTGCCGCAGGCAAGACGCCCGACGTCGTAGCCGGCGAAATTCGCGAAAAGCTGATGCATCGTTATGTTCGCGACCCGCAGGTTTCGGTCAACTTCAAATCGACGAGCAACCCGCTGGCGCTGCAATCGATGTCGGTGACCGTCGACGGGCAGGTCAACAAGTCCGGTTCCTATCCGGTCGTCGGCCGTATGACGCTGATGCGCGCCGTCGCACTCGCCGGTGGGTTGAACGAGTTTGCGAAGCTCGAAGATGTCGTGGTGTTCCGCAACATCGGCAACAAGCAATTTGTCGGCATCTACAATCTCGAGGGTATACGCCGCGGCAATTATGCCGATCCGGAGATATTCCCGAACGATGTCGTGATTGTCGGCGATTCGCCCCAGCGCCGCGAGTATAAGGAAATATTGCGCGCCGCGCCGGCATTCCTGTCGCCGTTGGTCCTTCTGGCCAGAGAATTTTAAGGCGGGGATGGATCGCAGGATGAACGAAATGGTTAACAGCAATGGGGTTCCGTTGGCCGCCGATCCGTCGCCTTATGGCTATGGCGACGGCGGGGAGGCCGCGGGCGCGTCGGGCTTGCCGGCGCTTGAACAGATATTCACAGCGATCATCAATCACCGGAATTGGGTAATTGGTTCGATCGCTGGCGCCCTGCTGCTGGGGCTGGTGTTTACTTTCCTGGCGACGCCACAATATACGTCGACATCAAGGATCGAGATCCTTCCCGATGCCCCCGTCGCCACTTCGGTCGAAGGTCAGCGCGATCGTGCCCTGATCAACGAGCTCGCATTCTATAACACCCAATATTCACTTCTTCGCTCGCGATCGCTCGCCGAGCGCGTGCTGCGGGCGGGCAATCTGACCGCCGACAAGGACTTTATTGCAGCTTTCAAGCTGGAAAGTCCGGATCCGAACATGACGAGCGCCGATCGCCGTGAGCAGGCGGCCAGCGTGATCGACCTTCTGCTGGACAGGGTCAGCGTTTCGCCGGTTCGGACGTCGAGCCTTGTCGATATCAGCTTTTCGACACCGTCGCCGCAGTTGTCGGCCAAACTGGCGGATCTTTGGGTGAGCCAGTTCGTGGATTCGACCATCGATCGCCGATTTGCGGCCACGTCGGACGCGCGCGAATATCTGGAAGCGCGTCTCACGACCTTGCGCCAGAATCTGGAAACTTCGGAACGGGCGTTGATCAGCTATGCGACCGACAAGGGGATCGTCACGCTGTCTTCCGAAACCGATACGGAGGGCCGGACGCGGACTCAGACGCTGGTCGGGACAAATATCGCCGCGGTCAGCGACGCGCTGTCAAAGGCGAGGGAAGCCCGGATTATTGCGGAATCCGAGCTTGCAAACACTATGACCGGGAGCGCGCAAGTCAATGCGCCGACGATCAGCAGCTTGCGCGAAAAGCGCGCGTCAGTCGAAGCCGAACTCGCCCAGATGCGAACGCGCTTCGAAGAAGATTATCCGGCGGTCGTCGCCCTGAAGGCACAACTTGCCAATCTGGACCAGAGCATCAAGACCGAAACCGGCCGGTCATCGCAGGGCAACCGCGAAGCCTATAATGCCGCCGTCAAGCGCGAGCGCCAATTGCAGTCGCAGCTCGATGAACTGACGGGGCTTTATAACGTGCAGCAGCGCGAATCCATCCAGATGACCATCCTGCAGCGAGAGGTCGATTCCAATCGCCAGCTCTACGAAGGCCTGCTTCAACGCTACAAGGAAATCGGCGTCGCCGGCGTGGGGACCAACAATATTTCGATCGTCGATCGCGCGAAGGCGGCGGACCGGCCGTCGAGCCCCAATCTGATCCTGAACCTGGCGATCGCGCTGATCTTGGGCTTGGCACTCGCCGCGGGGCTGGTGTTCCTGATCGAGAAGCTCGATAGCTCGGTCCGCAATCCGCAGGATGTGACGAGCCAGTTCGGCCTGCCGTTGCTGGGCGCGATTCCCGAGATTCACGACCAGGCGGTCGCCGATGCGGTCATCGACAAGAAGTCGGCGATCTACGAGGCCTATTTCTCGTTGATGACGAATTTGAGCTTCCTGACGGCGCACGGCGCGCCGCGGTCGATCATGGTGACATCGTCGCGGCCGCAGGAAGGAAAGAGCAATTCTTCGCTCTGCCTCGCGACGGTTCTGGCTGGGAATGGGAAGTCCGTGGTCCTGGTCGATGCCGACGTGCGGAATCCGTCGATCAATCGTTATCTGGACATTCCGAACAAGCGCGGCCTGAGCCACTATCTTGCGGGCGATGACGCACTTGCCGACATGATCGCGCCCTTGCCCAAATTCGGGTTCGACGTGGTTACCGCCGGCGCTACGCCGCCCAACGCCGCGGAACTCTTGGGCAGCGACCGGTTCGCGCTTCTGATCGAAACGCTGATGACGCGTTACGATCATATCATTGTGGACTCGGCTCCGTTGCTCGGTCTCGCCGATGCGCCGCTGATCGCGCGCCGCGTAGAGGGTGTTCTGTTTACGATCGAGGCGAATTCGACCAAGAGCCGCGTCATCTCGACGGCGCTCAACCGTCTTCGCATGTCCGGCGCAAAGCTGTTCGGAGCCATCGTGACAAAGGTCGGCGCCAAGAACCAGGTTTACGGTTATGGCTACGGCTATGGTTATGGCTACAGCTACGGCGGCGAACAGAATAAGGATTGATGCGCTACGCGCATCGCCGGGATAGAGGTTGAGAGTGAATTTTCGTCGTTTCTCGATATGGTCGGCAGGCGCGGTCCTGGCAATTTTCGTTGCGTATGCGAGTTACGTCATCGTCAACCAGGTGCGGGCACCGTCGGCGCGGAGCCCGTCCTTTCCGTGGCACACCGCGACGTCCGAGGCGAATTTCGCATATGCGGGCTTTGCCGCCAGGAGGGCCAGGGATCCCCAGGCATCGGTTGGCGCCCGTGAACTTCGCCTCGCGCAACAAGCGTATCGCGTCGAACCACTGTCGTCAGCAGCGCTCGGGCTGATCATCGTTTCGAAAGAAGACAAAAGTCCCGTCGGAACCAGACGAAAATTGCTTGGTCTGGCCGGGAAACTCAGCCGGCGCAGCTCGCTCATAACCTCGGCCTCGATTGAGGCGGCAGCGCTTGAAGACGACCAGAATCTCTTCTTCAACTGGTTGTCGCGCGCGGTACTCACCGATTCCAGGCTGCGGGCATCCTATGTCGGGGCGATGGCGGAGGCGACAGCCCGAAATGGCGCGGTGGAAGCACTGTTGCCCGTGCTCGGATCCAAGCCGTCATGGGCGAAATATTACTGGGCAGCTGTCGCGTCGCGGGCGCCGAGCCTTGCCAATGCGGCGACGTTGCGGGTCGCGGTTTCGCGACCTCCGTGGAACCAGGCGGAAATCATGGACACCGATTATGCGCTCGCGTGGCGCCTCGTCGGGGCCGGGCAGTTCGACAATGCGCGCCAGCTGGCGCGGATGTTCGAAAAGAGTGCCCCGAATATTTCGTCGACCAACAATCTGTTGGTGAACGGAAATTTTGCGCGCCAGCCACTGCTTCCACCGCTGGACTGGGCGCTGGCGACGTCGGGCCATCTGGGATCCTCGATCGATGCGAAGGGCAAGCGGCTGACCATTTCGGCAATTGCGGGCGCTTTCGGCAATGCCGCGCGGCAACTGATCGATCTGGAGCCGGGAAATTATCGCGTCGCATGGACGATCGAGGCAAATGAGGCCATTGGCGATGACTCGCTGTCGGTCAACCTGGCCTGCGCGGAAAAGGGGGTGCCCAATATCGCCATACCGCAGATGAATCTCGCGATGGGGACGCATCACCAGGACATCGTGGTGCCGACGGGCGATTGCCGTTGGTACTGGTTCTCGATCGACGCCCATGTCCCGGACGATTCGGCCGGTTTCGACGCGTTCCTGAGCAAGCTTTCGCTCACCCGCCTCCGCTGACGGAGAAGGGCGCTCGATCACGCCGCCCCGCAGGCATCTCGACACGCGCTTCGCTCGTATCGTCGCAGCCATCGTACAACTTCTTGTTCGGGGGGCTCCATCGTATATGGGGTCACCCGAATGGAGAAACCTTACTTACTGTGAAGCCTTTTCTGTCATAGCGCGTATATGTCGAGCCGCTTGGAGGCCGATCCAGGTTTGCGCGAACCTGTTTGGACCGAGGTGATAATGCTGCAGCGGATGATTATGGGCAAAATAATTCCCTTACTCGTGCGCTTGGGCGAGATGCGGCGGTCGGTCCGCCAGTTTATGGTCGCGCTGGTCGATGCGATCTTGTGCGTTCTTGCCGTTTGGGTAGCCTTTTCGCTGCGCCTCGGCGAATTCTACCCGATCGATTCATCCGCCCTGCTCGTTATGGGAGCGTCGCTCGCGCTTTGGTTCCTCGTGGCGCTGTGGTTCGGCGTCTATCGCTCGATCATCCGCTTTTCCGGTGGGCGGACGATGGCAGGCCTTGGCACCGCGGTTGCCGTCTATACCCTCCCCATGGCGGTCCTGTTCCTGGCCAATAGCTTTTCGGGCATTCCGCGTACGGTCGCGTTGATCCAGCCCATCGTTTTCCTCGCGCTGCTCGCGGTCAACCGCCTCGCTATCCGTTTCGTTCTGATCGACATGATCAGCGGCTATTGGTCCGATGGGGCGCACCGCGTCGTGGCGATCTATGGTGCCGGTAACGCGGGGCAACAGCTCGCGCTTTCCTTGCGGCATGAACCCTTGCTGCGTCTGGCGGCCTTCATCGACGACGACGCACGGCTCGCCGGGCAAAAGCTCGACGGCATCGCAGTCCATCATTCGACCGCGCTCGACCTGTTGCTGAATGACGGTTTGATCGACGAAGTCTTGCTTGCCCTTCCCAGCGCGACGCGATCGCGGCGCAAGGAAATCATCAAGGCGCTGCAGAATTTTCCGGTGACGGTCCGATCCTTGCCGAGCATGGGCAATGTGATCGAAGGCAAGGTATCGTTTAACGACTTGCGGGATGTTTCGATCGACGACCTGCTCGGCCGCGATCCGGTGAGGCCCAACGAACTGCTTCTCGGCCGGACAATCGCAGGCAAACGCGTCATGGTGACAGGGGCGGGGGGGTCGATCGGAAGCGAGCTTTGCCGTCAGATCCTGCGATCGCATCCCGCGCAATTGATCCTGCTCGAACGATCCGAATATGCGCTTTACGATATCGACATAGAATTGCGCGCGCTGGCAGCGGCGCTCGACCCGTCGATCCGGATCATTCCGGTGCTGGGCGATGTCGCCGATCCCAATGCCACGCGGCGGATATTTTCGCAGTGGCGGCCCGAAACCGTGTTTCATGCCGCAGCCTATAAACATGTGCCGCTGGTCGAAGTGAATCCCGTGGCGGGGATGCGCAACAATATTTTCGGAACGCTCAACGCTTGTCGGGCCGCCGAAGAAGGCGGAGTGAAGAATTTCGTGCTGATCAGCACGGACAAGGCGGTTCGCCCGACGAATGTGATGGGTGCGTCCAAGCGCGTTTGCGAACTCGTGCTTCAGGCGCGGGCGTCGCTCCACGGGACCCAGCGGGGCCGCACCGTCTTTACGATGGTGCGTTTTGGTAATGTCCTGGGTTCGAGCGGTTCGGTTGTCCCGCGGTTCCAGCAGCAGATACGCGAAGGGGGACCGGTCACGCTCACCCACTGCGATGTTACGCGCTATTTCATGACAATACCCGAGGCCGCGCAACTCGTCATTCAAGCCGGCGCGATGGCGAAGGGCGGGGAGGTTTTCGTGCTGGATATGGGTGAGCCCGTTCGGATCATCGATCTGGCGCGCAGCATGATCCATCTTTCAGGCATGACAATCCGCGACGAGGCCAATCCCGACGGGGATATCGAAATTCGGGAGGTCGGGTTGCGGCCGGGAGAGAAGCTTTATGAAGAGCTGCTGATCGGCGACAACCCCGAACCTACGGGCCACGAGCGCATTATGAAAGCCAATGAAGCAATGATGCCATGGGAGGTATTGGACGCCCAACTCGACAAAATGGATGAAAGCCTGGGCGCGGGCGATGCCGCGAGCGCTCTTTCGCTACTGCGCGAGTTGGTGCCCGATTTTCGCCCCCTCGACGACTTCGCGGTGCCGGCGTCAAAAACGGCGAGTTGAGTCAGCGAACCCGATTCCGATCATGCTTGACTTCAATAACGCCGAGGATAACGCAACGCGTCCGGACCGGATGCCATCTTCGTTTGCTGTCGAGGCGTGGAGGCCCCCGGCTCTTCGAACTTGATTTTCGCCCGCTCAGGCCGGAAGCAGATTGCCCCTACGTCATTCTCCGCGCCCCATCGATTTCACCCTATTTGAAGGAAGGGAGTTTCCGCCCCCATGCCCAGCGGCATTAAGGTTTTAACTGTCTTTGGCACGAGACCGGAAGCGATCAAGATGGCGCCGGTCGTCCGGGCGCTCGCCAAGGCCGAGGATATCGACGCGCGCGTGTGCGTGACCGCCCAGCATCGGCAGATGCTCGACCAGGTTCTCGAATTGTTCGAGATCGTCCCCGATTATGATCTGGACCTGATGAAACCAGGGCAGGATCTGACCGACGTGACGGCTAATGTGCTTGGCGGGCTGCGACCGGTGCTAGCCGAAACCCAGCCCGATCTCGTGCTGGTTCACGGCGATACCTCGACCACCTTGGCGGCGTCGCTTGCGGCCTATTATCAGCGCATTCCGGTCGGCCATGTCGAGGCGGGGCTGCGGACCGGGAATATCCTGTCGCCATGGCCCGAGGAAGTTAACCGGAAGGTTGCCGGAACGATCGCCAGGCTGCATTTCGCTCCGACGGATCGATCGGCAGCCAATCTCGTTGCGGAAAACGTGCCCGGCGACCATGTCCATGTTACCGGCAATACCGTCATCGACGCCCTGCAGGAGGTGGTCGCGCGGATCGAGTCCGATGCCGAGTTGAATGCCGATTTGTCAGGGCGCTTCAATCTTGACCCCGAACGGCGGCTGATCCTCGTCACGGGACACCGGCGAGAAAGCTTCGGGGGTGGCTTCGAACGGATTTGCGCCGCTCTCGCCCAGCTCGCTCAGCGGGACGATGTCGAAATCATTTATCCGGTCCATCTGAATCCGAATGTGAAAGAGCCCGTCGAGCGGTTGCTTTCCGGCCTCTCTAATGTTCGGCTGATCGAGCCGCAGGACTATCTTCCTTTCGTATATCTGATGAATCGCGCGTCGCTGATCTTGACGGACTCCGGCGGGATTCAGGAAGAGGCGCCCTCGCTCGGCAAGCCGGTTCTCGTGATGCGCGACACAACCGAGCGTCCGGAGGCGATCGATGCGGGCACCGTGCGGCTGGTCGGCACCGATACCGCACTGATCGTCGACTGGGTATCCCGCCTCCTCGACGATCAGAAGGCATATGAGGAAATGAGTTTTGCTCACAACCCCTATGGCGACGGACATGCGGCGCAGCGCATTCTGGCGACAATCAGGGAATGGGCGGCAGAGACGACAGAGGCGAAGACGAATAAATGACCTATCAGTTCAATGTGATTTCCGTCATCGGCCTGGGTTATATCGGCCTGCCGACAGCCGCGATGTTCGCATCGCACAAGTTGAAGGTCATCGGCGTCGATGTGAACCCGGCCGCGGTTGAGACAATCAACAGCGGAGCCATCCATATCGTGGAACCCGATCTCGACACGGTCGTCCATGCCGCCGTCGAAGGTGGCTATCTTTCGGCGACGTTGAAGCCCGAGGCGGCAGACGCATTCCTTATCGCCGTCCCGACGCCGTTCAAGGGCGACGATCACGAGCCCGACCTCAGCTATATCGAGGCGGCGTCGCGGGCGATCGCCCCGGTTCTGCGGCCCGGCAATCTGGTTGTCCTCGAATCGACCTCGCCCGTGGGGGCAACCGAGCAAATGGCCGCCTGGCTGGCGGACGCAAGGCCGGACCTCAGCTTTCCGCAACAGGCCGGCGAAGCGTCCGATATCCGCGTCGCCCATTGCCCCGAGCGGGTCCTGCCCGGCAAGGTCATGCAGGAACTGGTCCTGAACGACAGAATTATCGGCGGCATGACGGCACAACCTGTTCGGCGATGGCGTCCGATCTTTACCGGATTTTCGTCGAAGGCGAGTGCGTGATCACCAATGCGCGGACCGCCGAAATGGCCAAGTTGACCGAAAACAGCTTTCGCGATGTGAACATCGCTTTCGCCAACGAACTGTCGATAATCTGCGACAAGCTTGCCATCGATGTCTGGGAATTGATCGCGCTTGCCAATCGGCATCCGCGCGTCAGCATCCTGCAGCCCGGCCCAGGTGTGGGCGGGCATTGCATCGCCGTGGACCCCTGGTTCATCGTATCCAAAGCTCCCGACGAGGCGCGACTGATCCGCACGGCGCGCGAAGTCAACGACGGCAAACCCGGTTGGGTTCTCGCCAAGGTCGAGGCGGCGATCGACCAGTGGCTTGCGGAGCACCCCGGCAAATCCATAAGCGATGCGACGATCGCCTGTTACGGCCTGGCATTCAAACCCGACATCGACGACCTGCGCGAAAGCCCGGCGCTTGCCATTGTGAAGCAATTGGCGAAGGCGCATCCGGGCCGAGTGTTGGCGGTAGAGCCAAATATCCGCAGTTTGCCGACCGGAACGGACGGCATCATCCTGTGCGCCGATTCCGAGGCGCGAGCGCAGGGCGACATCCATATTTTGTTGGTCGATCACTCGGAATTTCGTTCGCAAGAACGGCCGGAAGGTGTAGCGATCGATACGAGAAACGCTTGGAAAGCTGCCTGACGCCGGGTCGGGAGGACAGGATAGCCGGACGGCTGAGAAAGTATTTTTGGTGATTGCTCGTAAAGTCAGTGGCGTCGAATTGTCGATTTGGACGGCTGCGTTTGCCGTCCTGGTTTCCCTCTGTGTGTCATACTACCCCATAGAAGATACCGAGCTGAAGCTTAACATACTTATCGTCCTTTCGATTACGCTATCTTATACCGTATTCGTTAATATAACCGATGTACTATATAATAAGAGATTTCTTTTTCTTATTCTTATGTCAGTTATATTTCTTATATCTGTATATTTTCATCAGATTTATAATCCGCCTTTGACGGAATATGCTGAAACAAAGCTCAGGAATCTGGTTTTTTCTTTGCTGTTCTTTTTGCTGATTGTGCCTTCTGTTTTCGTGAAGGGCGATCGCGACAAATTTCTTTTGTATGCCGTTCTGATTTTTTCGCTGATGTTCTGCGTCTTCAGTTTCTTTGATTCGTCGACAAAAGAAAATATTCGCTACAGCGCCATCGACCTGAGCCCTACCATGATGGCAAAGATCACGATCATACCTTGCATCTTCGTTCTGACATTCTTGCGGAAGGGCTTTTTTTCGAAAGCCATTCTTTTTGCTATGTTCGCTTTGGCGTCGTGGGCGACAATCCGCACCGGAAGTCGCGGCCCAATCCTGTGCCTGATCGTCGCCTATGTCTATTTTCTCTACCTGAAGAATGGCCTCAAGGGATTCGGCAAGTTCGCGATCTATGCACCTTTCATGCTGTTGACCTTCTTCGTCGCGCTATATTTCATGCCCGAGGAAATCGCCGACCGGTTTTTGCCCGATAATCTGTCGATCGAATCGAACTCGGATTCGGGTGATCGCGTATTTCTCTGGGAAATCGCGCTTAACGGCATTCGCTATTCCTGGTCGGGATATGGCCTCGGTAATTTCTCCGCCATCACCTTCCTGGCGGCGCCGCATAACGTCCTGTTGGAGATGGCTTATGAGGTCGGTGTCGCCATCGCGCTTCTCTACGCTGTTATCATCTTCAGCCCGTTCATCGGATTGTCCAAAGCGGTCGCCCGTAATTCGCAGTACACCGATTTCTTCGTCCTCCTGTATCTGACCAACCTGATATTGGCCTTGATCAGCGGGGAGGTGACGCTGACGTCGGCGTTGCTCTATATCTCCACCGGCTATCTCTGGGGCCTCGGCCGCGGGGTGTCGCCGCGACCAGCACGAAGGGAATTACCCGCCCGATATCATCATGCCGGGATCTGAATTTGCCAAAAAGCTGCTTCCGCCCCTCATCTATGCGGGGGGGCTGGGATGTCTGATGCTTTGCGACATGATCATTTCATCGGCGTTCGGCGTAGAGGATGTCGCTTATTGGTCCAAGGTCCGCGCGCTCAACGGGTTGCTGGCGATCGCGTGCCTGCTCGGCCTTGAGCAGTTCCTGGCCCGGTTTCCGGAGCGTGCTTCCAACGTGAAGCGATTGCTCCTCGTCCAGATCCCGTTGATGGCGCTGGCATCGGCCGCCGTCGTCGCCGCGACGGATTTCCTGCGCCCCTGGTTCGTCGCCGCATCGATCGGGGTCTTTTCGGCCGTGTCGATCTCGATGTTCCAATTCTATCGCGGCAGGAACATGTTCATCCTGGCGCAGATATGTCAGCAGAGCTGGAAGGGCATATTCCTCGTAGGGGTCGTCCTCTATGCGGTCATTCCGCATGACTTGAGCTTTTCGAACGTCGTGGAGATTTGCGCCCTCGTCTCGCTTGCCGCGCTGGCGTTGCTCAATTTGCTCGCGCGCGGCGGCGCGGACCTGCCAGCGCGGCAGAATGCGGTCCTTTTTTCCGGCGGCACGCGCGACGTCTATGGGATTTCGTTCCGGCTGATGGCGATCTCCTCTTTCACCGCCCTGTCGCTTTATGCCGAACAGGTACTCGTCAACGCCGTGGGTTCCGACTTCGCGGCCGCGAAATATTTCACTCACACGATCTATTTTCTTTTCACATCGTCGCTGGTCACCGGCTATCTCGCCTTCATCGGGGTTCCGTGGGCGATCCGCAACGAAGCGCGCTTCATGCGGATATTTCATGAACAGAAATGGCAGGCCATCGGCCTGTGCGTGGTGTTCGTCCTGTTGTTCCAGTTGCTCGCCTATGGCTTATGGTATGTCCTGACGCCCAAAGTCGGGAATGTGGATTTCGTCCTGCTCTCGCTCTTTTCGATCTCGTCTATCTCGCGCCTCGTCTACACTTATCCGGCATCCTATTTCGGCGCGTTCGGCGACAAGCTTTCCTATAACGACCTGATCCTCCGTCAGATCGGCTCGCTGGGCCTGGCGGTATTGGTTTTTCTTGGCCTGTTCCTGCTCTTGGACCTCCCGTCAATCTATGCGGTCGCGCTCGCTAGCGCCGGCAATTGGGTCGTGCGGACGGGGCTTGGCCTCCAACTGATCGGCACCTTCGCGTCGCGACAGGTGGCGGCATGAATCGCTTGTTCATGCTGGCGCCGCTGCCGGCGGTCAGGCGACGCACCCGGCTGGCGAAGATGGTGCCTGTCCTGCAATCGCTCGGTATAAGGGTATTCTTCCACGGCTGGGAGCGCGACAAAGGCGAAGCCGCGGAGTGGCAAAGCGACGGACTGGACGAGCGTGTCATCCTGCGCGGCGGCGGCTATGCGTCGGCGCGCGCGCGCCTCATGTACCCGCTCTGGATGGCGGCCGTTTTCTTTCGCGTGCTCGGGCTCGGACGCAAGGCCGATCTCTTTTGCCTTGGCTGGGAAACCGCCTTTCCCGCCTTGCTCGCATCTTATATCACCGGTGCGCGCATCATTTTCGACGATGCCGATCGCTTCTCACTCGTGATGAAGCTTCCGGGCGGCTTGAATCATATCGTCCAGGCGCTCGAGAAATGGACGTCACGCAAGGTCTTGCTGCACATCGTGCCCAGCCTGAGCCGGTATGAGTGGAACGGCGCCAATATGGTCGTGCTCAGAAATACGCCTTCGACGGCTGACTATGCGAAAGCTGGCGCGGTGCGGCCTGATCGCGGAACCGAACCGTTCACACTTTATGCGAACGGGTGGGTCGGTGAGACCCGGGGTGCGCCAGTCTTCCTGGCCCTGATGCAGCGGGTCGAGGCATCGCGGCTTCCCGTCAAAATGGTCGTCGCCGGCCGCGTGGACAGCAAGGCGGGGCGCGAATTGATCGCGCACCCGTATGTCAGCTATCGCGGTGAATTGGGTCAGGTCGATGCGTTGAAAATCTATCGCGAGGTGGATCTGGCGCTGACTTATTACGACCCCGCCGTTCCGATCAACCGCTTGGCCGAGTCGAACAAATGGGGCGATTGCGTATTTTTCGGGGTGCCCTTCGTGGTCAATGACGAGGTGGAGACGGCCAACCCTTTCATATCGTCCGGTGCCGCCTTTTCTCTTCCCTATCATGATGTCGACGCCCTGTTCGTGCTCGTCGCCCGGCTGGCGAAGGCGCCGGACGAAGTGGCAGCGCATGGCAAGGCGCTAGACCTCTTTCGCGAGGAGTATGGACCGTTCGATCGGCGCTTCGGCGATCTGATGTCTGCGGCCCTTGGTGCTTGATGATGCACGCCAGCCTCCCCTATTGCGCCCCATCGCCGGAATTCGGCACCAGAATTTGGCAAAGGATTTGATCATGGCCAAAAGATCAAAGCTCAAGATGAAGCTGCTGCGCATCGCGCTTCAGATCAACAGCGTCGTCATCCCGCTTTTCAGTCCCGGGCTGTCGACCCGATTCATCATCCGGATCTATCGAAAGATGGGGATGCGGTTCGAAGGCCGCCCCAACTATATTTCCTCGCGAGTGAATTTCGACGGGACCGATTATTCGCTGATATCGATCGGCGAGGGCGTAACCATTTCGTCCTACGTTCGCGTCCTTACGCACGATTGGTCACTCTACACAATCGCGAAGGCACACGGCCATTTCAGCGATCGGCCGATCGGGAAGATCAAGGCCGTGTCGATCGGCGCGTATAGTTTCATCGGCACGGGCAGCATCATCATGCCGGGAACGACTATCGGTCGCGGTTGTTTGATCGGCGCGGGCACGGTGGTGCGCGGAAATGTTCCCGACCATTCGATCATTATCGGGAGCCCAGGGGTGATCATCGGAAATACCGAGGAATTTGTCGGCCGGCAGCTCGCGAAGCTGGCGGATGACGCGAACGAGAAGGCAGTATGAAGCAAATCCTTCAAGATTTGGGTAGCGGCACGACGCAGTTGATCGATGCCCCGGCGCCGTCCGTTCGCGGCGGCCAGTTGCTGATCGACACGAGCATCTCGCTCATTTCGTCCGGGACCGAGCGGATGCTGGTCGATTTCGGCAAGGCGGGCCTGTTGTCCAAGGCGAAGCAGCAGCCCGAAAAGGTCGCGCAGGTGCTCGACAAGGTCCGCACCGACGGGCTGCTGACCACGCTCGATGCGGTGCGCTCGAAACTCGCGCAACCGATCCCGCTCGGCTATTCGAACGTCGGGCGCGTACGCGAGGTGGGTGGCAATGTTCCGGGTTTCGCTGCCGGCGACCGCGTCGTGTCGAACGGCCCGCACGCCGACGTCGTTTCGGTGCCCAAGAATCTCTGCGCCCGCATCCCCGACAATGTCAGCGACGAGGCCGCGAGCTTCACCGTCGTGGCGTCGATCGGCCTGCAGGGACTGCGGCTCGCCAATCCGACATTGGGCGAGGCTTTCGTCGTCACCGGCGTCGGCCTCATCGGCCTGTTGACCGTGCAGCTCCTGCGCGCGCAGGGATGTCGCGTCCTCGCCATCGATTTCGATCCCGCCAAGTTGGAACTCGCCCGAAAATTCGGTGCCGAGATCTGCAATCCCGGCGCGGGCGAGGACCCGGTCGCCGCCGGCATGGCTTTTTCGCGCGGCACGGGCGTCGATGGCGTGATCATCACCGCGTCGACCAAAAGCTCCGATCCGGTCACCCAGGCGGCACGGATGTGCCGGAAGCGGGGGCGGATCGTGCTGGTCGGTGTGACCGGCCTCGAACTCAATCGCGCCGATTTCTACGAAAAGGAACTGAGCTTCCAGGTGTCCTGTTCCTATGGCCCGGGTCGCTACGACTCCGCCTATGAGGATCGCGGGCAAGACTATCCGATCGGTTTCGTCCGCTGGACCGAGCAGCGCAATTTCGAGGCGGTTCTCGACCTGATGGCGGCCGGTCATCTCGACACGTCGAGCCTGATCACGCACCGCTATGCCTTCACCGATGCGACCGACGCCTACAAGACGCTGACCGACGAGAAGGGCGCGTTCGGCATTCTCCTCGACTATTCGCACGCGGTCGAGCCGCGGCATATCGCGTCGGTGCCGCTCGCCGGCGGGGTGGAAGCGTCCCCGGCCGGCAAGCCCGTCGTCGGCTTCGTCGGCGCGGGCAACTATGCTTCACGCATGCTGATCCCGGCGTTTCGCGCCGCCGGCGCGCAATTGCACAGCATCGCATCGGCGGGCGGAACGAGCGGCGTCGTTCACGGCAAGCGATTGGGCTTTTCCCATGCCACGTCCGACACGGCCGCGCTGATCGCCGACCCCGCTATCAACACCGTGGCGATCGTAACGCGCCACGATAGCCATGCGCGTTTGACGGTCGAGGCGCTGCGCGCCGGCAAGAATGTTTTCGTCGAAAAGCCGTTGGCGCTGACTCTCGAAGAACTGGCTGAAGTAGAGGAGGCGCATGCCGCGTCGGGGCAGCGGCTGATGGTGGGTTTCAATCGCCGGTTCGCACCGCTCGTCGAGCGGATGCAGTCGCTGCTGCGCGGCACGCGTGAGCCGAAGGCGTTCGTCATGGTGATGAATGCCGGCGCCATACCGGCCGACCACTGGACACAGAGTCCGGTATTCGGCGGCGGCCGCATCATCGGCGAGGCATGCCATCTCGTCGACCTGATGCGCTTCCTTGCCGGGGCTCCGATCACGTCGGTCGAAGCGCGGCGGATGGGTGACAATGACGCCGTGAAACTGACCGAGGACAAGGCGAGCATCACGCTCGGCTTCGCCGACGGTTCGTTCGGGACGATCCATTATCTCGCGAATGGCGGAGCGTCCTTCCCAAAGGAGCGGGTGGAAGTGTTCGTCGGTGGCCGCACGCTTCAGCTCGACAATTTCTTGAGCCTGCGTGGCTTCAACTGGCCGGGATTCCGCAAGCAGAAGTTGTGGCGCCAGGACAAGGGACAGACCGGCTGTGCCGCCGCGTTCCTGAAAGCGGTCGAACGGGGCGACCCGTCGCCGATCGCCGCCGACGAACTCTTTGAAGTGGCGCGTGCCACGATCACGGCGTCCGAGCGGTTGCGCCACCAGAAATGACCGCAATCGGCGTCCAGCTTTCCACTTATCGAGCATTGGGGTTCACCAACCTAGCGAGGGTTGCCGCCTATCGGCTGGCGCTGCGCGCGGGTGTGCATCCGGTCCAGCGCCTGACGGCAAAGGCGCCGCGTGGGCCGTTCTTCGTGGCGCGACCGTCGCCTCCTCCAGCGGGGGGCGTGGCGCGCGATGACTGGCGGGACGAAGGAAACTGGTTCGGCATCCATGCCTTTCCCGCAACGTTGCCGCCCGATTGGCACGCCAATCCCTTCTCGGGCGCGCGTTTCGACAATTTACGGAACTGGTTCGAAATTGCCGATTTCGACTCCGGGGCGGGCGACATCAAAACGGTATGGGAAGCGTCGCGGTTCGACTGGTTGCTTGCCATGGCGCAGCGCGCCGCCCTGGGTGATGCCGCCGAACTCGATCGGCTGAATTTCTGGCTGGATGATTGGCAGAGCCACAATCCGCCCTATCGCGGCGCCAACTGGAAATGCGGTCAGGAAGCGTCGATCCGGGTCATGCACCTCGCGCTGACCGCGCTGCTCCTCGATCAGGTGGGCGATGCGACACCGGCGCTGCTCGCGCTGGTGAAACTGCATCTCGAGCGGATCGCGCCGACGATCGGTTATGCGATCGGGCAACAGAACAACCACGGCACCTCCGAAGCCGCCGCGCTGTTCATCGGCGGCAGCTGGCTTGTGTTCGCCGGCGACCGCGATGGTGCGACTTGGGCGCGAACGGGACGCAAATGGCTGGAGGAACGCGCGCGGACGTTGATCGCTGCCGACGGAAGCTTCAGCCAATATTCACTCGTCTATCACCGCGTGATGCTCGACAGCTATTCGCTTGCCGAAACCTGGCGACGTCGGCTTGGCCTGCCCGAATTTTCATCGAAACTGCGCGCTCGAATGCAGGCGGCCGTCAGGTGGATGCAGCAAATGGTCGAGCCGCGCTCGGGCGACGGACCGAATTTCGGCGCCAATGATGGCGCGCGCCTCATGGCGCTGACCGACGGCGACTACCGGGATTTTCGCCCATCGCTCCAGTGGGCCTCTACCCTGTTTCTCGGCGCGCGGGCCATTGCTGAACCCGGGGCGTGGGACCAGCCTTTGCACTGGCTCGGCATGCCGCGGCCGGAGCCGGTTTTGTCGCGGCCCCTGGGTACGAGTTTCGACGATGGCGGCTTGCATGTCCTGCGCACCGACGATGCAACCGCCTATCTGCGTTATCCGCGTTTCGCCTTTCGCCCCGGACAGAGCGACATCCTGCATCTGGATCTGTGGGTTCGGGGCGAGAATGTCCTGCGCGACGGCGGTTCGTACAGCTATAATGGCGTAGACGAGGATCTCGATTATTTCGGCGGCACGGCCTCACATAACACGGCGCAGTTCGACGGCCGCGATCAGATGCCGCGCCTCGGCCGGTTCCTGTTCGGCGCCTGGCCGAAAGCGGCGGACGTGGTCCCGGTCTCGGGGAAGGGCAATGTCGCCCATGCGGGCGCAGCCTATCGCGATCATCTGGGCGCGCGCCATCGACGAACGGTCGAATTGGACAACGAAAGCCTGCTTTGCCGCGACGAGATCGATGGCCGTGCCGCGACGGCGGTCATACGCTGGCGGCTGCCGCCCGGCGACTGGCGATTGGAAGGAAACCGGCTGGACGACGGTCGCTACCGGTTGACGGTGGAAAGCGATGCCGCGGCGACGGAGCTCCGCTTGGTCGAAGGCACCGAATCCCGCTATTATCTTCAAAAAACACCGGTTCCGGTCCTCGAAATCCACGTGGCGGTTCCCGCGATCGTCGAGACGCGGGTAAGTTTCTGACATGCACATTCTCTACCTTCACCAGCATTTCTCCACGCCGCGCGGCGCTACTGGCATCCGCTCCTATGAAATGGCGCGCCGGTTGCTGCACCATGGCCACCGCGTGACGATGGTCTGCGGCAGTTACGGCGTCGGCGCGACGGGGCTAGAAGGCCCTTTTCGCAAAGGCGCGCGGCGAGGGGTTGTCGACGGCATCGAGGTGATCGAATTCGATTTGTCCTATTCGAACCGCGACGGCTTTTTGAAGCGCAGCGCGACCTTCCTCAAATATGCGTGGGGCAGCCTACGGATCGCGTTGACCCAGCCCTACGACATCGCCTTTGCCACGACCACGCCACTCACCGCGGGCCTCCCGGCAATCGCGGCGCGCCTGTTGCGGCGCAAGCCTTTCGTCTTCGAAGTGCGCGACCTGTGGCCCGAACTGCCCCGCGCCATGGGGGTCATCACCAACCCGCTGGTGCTCGGCGCCATGTCTGCGCTTGAATGGACATCCTATCATAGCGCCGATCGCTGCATCGGTCTCGCACCCGGCATAACGCAAGGCATTGCACGGCGCGGAATTGCGGAATCGGCGATCGCGACGATTCCCAATGGCTGCGATATCGATATATTCCGGTCCGGCGCAGAGCCCTGGCGCCCCGAAGGGGTTGGGTCCGACGATCTGCTGGCCATTTTCACCGGCACGCATGGCGTAGCCAACGGCCTCAATGCCGTCCTGGATGCGGCGCGCATCCTGCAGGATCGCGGGCGTGACGACATCAAGGTGGCGCTGGTCGGCGACGGGAAGCTTAAAGCCGGTTTGCAGGAACGGGCCGATCGCGAGGGCCTGCGCAACCTGATCTTCCATCCGCCCGTCGACAAGGCAAAGCTGGCTGGGCTGATGGCTGGCGCCGATCTGGGTTTGCAGATCCTCGCGAATGTCCCGGCCTTTTACTACGGCACCTCTCCCAACAAATTCTTCGATTATATTGCCGCCGGACGGCCGGTGCTGAACAATTATCCGGGTTGGCTTGCCGATATCCTCGTCGAGGAAGGCTGCGGATTTGCGGTGCCGCCCGACGACCCCGCAGCTTTTGCCGACGCATTGGAGCAGGCGGCCGATGGCCGCGCGGCTCTCAAGGCGATGGGCAAGCGCGCGGCGGCGCTCGCGGAGCGCAGGTTCGACCGGTCTCGCCTCGCCGATCAATGGGTCGAGTGGGTGACGGAAGGGCGCCGGAGTTGAAACGGCTTATCGACATCATCGTTGCCGGCGGACTGCTGTTGTTGCTGGCCCCCCTGCTGATCGTGCTTGCCCTTTTGATACGGCGAAAGATGGGGCCGCCGGCGCTTTTCCGGCAGGTTCGGCCCGGCTTGCACGGTCGGCCGTTCGAGATGATGAAGTTCCGGACGATGCGCAATGCGGCCGGTCCCGACGGACAATTGTTGCCCGACGTCGACCGGCTGACGCCATTCGGCCGCTTCCTGCGCTCGACCAGCCTTGATGAACTGCCCGAGCTATGGAATGTGCTGAAAGGAGAGATGAGCCTCGTCGGTCCCAGGCCGTTGCTGATGGAATATCTGCCGCGGTACAGCATGGAACAGGCGCGGCGGCATGATGTCCGCCCGGGCCTCACGGGCTGGGCGCAGGTCAACGGGCGCAATGCCCTGAGCTGGGAGGAAAAGTTCGCGCTCGACCTTTGGTATGTCGATCGCCAGACTGTCTGGCTCGATATCAGGATATTGTGGATGACCGCGGTCAAGGTTCTCAAGCGCGACGGAATCAGCGCCGACGGTGAGGCGACGATGCCGAAATTCGAAGGGACGCGCGAGCCATGAAGTCGCTTTACGGCGTCTATGGAGCGAGCGGTTGCGGGCGGGGGGTCATGCCGCTGCTGCGTGCGGAACGCGGGAAGGGCGAAAGCCGTCTGGTATTCATCGACGACGCTCCGCAGGCGGATGCTGCCAACGGCCACGCCATCTGGACTTTCGCGCGGTTTATGGATGAGCCCGCCGCAACGCGGGCGGTGGTGCTGGCGATCGCCAATCCGCGTGTCCGCGAGACGCTCGACCAGCGCTGCGCCGAGGCAGAGGTCGCGCTGATCGGAACGACCGCCGCCAATGTCGTGATGATGGACGATGTCGAGGTCGGTCCTGGCGCCGTGCTGTCCCCTTTCGTTACCCTGACGTCGAACATCCGGATCGGGCGGTGCTTTCACGCCAATCTCTATTCCTATATCGAACATGATTGCCTGATCGGCGACTATGTCACCTTTGCGCCGGGCGTCCGTTGCAACGGCAACGTCACGATTGGCGACCACGCCTATGTCGGGTCCGGGGCGATCATCCGGCAGGGGGTTTCGGTGGGGGCGGGCGCGACCATTGGAATGGGCGCCGTCGTGACGAAAGACGTTCCCGCCGGCGCCACCGTTATCGGCAACCCCGCCCGTATCATGGAAAAGAAATGACATGCTGAATACCGCTTTCTCGCCATGGCCCAGCTTTACCGATGCTGAGGCCGAGGCGGTCGCCGCCGTGCTGCGGTCGAACCGTGTCAATTACTGGACCGGCGAGGAATGCCGAACCTTCGAACGCGAATTCGCCACCTGGTCGGAAAGCGCGCACGCGATTGCCCTTGCGAACGGCACCGTCGCGCTCGACCTTGCGCTCCATGGCCTTGGGATCGGAGCGGTCAATGGTGGCGCCGCGACCGACGAAGTGATTGTCACGCCGCGGACTTTCCTCGCGTCGGCCAGCTGCGTCGTCAATGCCGGCGCCATCCCCGTTTTCGCCGACGTCGATTCGGTGAGCGGTAATATTACCGCCCAAACGATCGATTCCGTCCGGACGCCGCGGACGAAGGCGGCGATCCCGGTGCATCTGGCGGGGTGGCCATGCGACATGGACCCGATCATGGCACTGGCCGAACGGCATGGTTTCAAGGTGATCGAGGATTGCGCCCAGGCGCATGGCGCGCGCTACAAGGGGCGCAGTGTCGGGTCGATTGGTCATGTCGGTGCCTGGTCCTTTTGCCAGGACAAGATCATGACGACGGGCGGCGAGGGGGGGATGGTCACGACCAACGATTCCGACCTCTGGTCGCGCATGTGGTCGTTCAAGGATCACGGCAAAAGCTGGGAGGCGGTCTATGAACGCGCTCACCCGCCCGGTTTCCGCTGGGTGCACGAAAGTTTCGGCACGAACTGGCGGATGCTGGAGATGCAGGCCGCGATCGGCCGCTTTCAGCTCGGGATGATGCCGGGATGGACCGAGGCGCGAACGCGCAACGCCGACATCATCCGCGACGCGCTCGCGCCCTACGCCGGCCCCGATGGCGTCGTTCGGACCCCGGTGATCGGCGACAACAATAGCGTCCATGCCCAGTATAAATTCTATGCCTATGTGCGCCCAGACCGGCTCGCGGCGGGGTGGGATCGCGACCGGATCGTCGCCGAGATCGTCGCCCGGGGCGTGCCCTGCTATCAGGGAAGCTGCTCCGAAGTGTATCTCGAAAAGGCGTTCGATGGCAGCGCGTGGCGCCCGGCCGAACGCCTCCCGGTCGCGCGCGACTTGGGGGACACGAGCCTGATGTGGCTCGTTCATCCCACGCTGACCGCTGACGAAATGGCACGGACGGCAGCCGTCGCGGCCGAGGTGCTCGCGGCGGCGAGCCGCTGAGGATCGCGGCTCGCCGCGCGCGATCACGATCTCGGAGCTGGCCCTAGGTCGTGGAAATGCGGCCTTCGTAGATCGTGATCTCGACCGACTGGAGGTAGAGGGACGACCGCAACCGGTCGTTTTCGTGCCCGGAATCCCGCGATATCTGGACCTCGACATGGGTGCCGGGCATTTTGTCGCTCGCCGATGAGGTTTGTGTATAGACGCTGTCGAGCGCCGACGGGTGGTCGATGTCGAAACTCGTGGTGCTGAAACGCGTGCCCGTGGGGCCGCGCCGGAGGATGCGCGTCAGCCGCGCCGTCCCCGCGGCGCCGTCGGGGCGCGTGACGAGTTCGACGTCGACCCCCCGTGCGCAAGTCGGCGAAACGCGAACAAAATAATTCTGACTAGAAACGCTTTCGCCCTCGACCTTCATTTCAAGCCCCGGGCTGAACGTCTGTTTTCGGGGGAAGCCAAAGCACTGCGTTTCGTTCGCAATCCATTTTTGCGTATATTTGGCGGAGCTGTACCAGCCGCCTTCGACCCAACCCCTGGCCCTTGCGGGAACGCTCTCACGGATACGGATCGGCTCGCTCGAATAGAGGGTATCCGCAGCGACGGCATATATTTGCGGATGGACGATCTTGAGATCGATGACGTCCCACAGGTCGATCGCTCTTTCCTGGACCGTGCCGTTCGCACTCTGGGGGCTGAAGTTGCTGTTCAGGACGAAAACGCTGTTGGGCCCGTTGACTGATTGTCCCGGCCGATCGTTGCAAATGTCCCTGTTTTCGGGATGCGATCCGTTTTTCTCGAAATAACAGCCATCGACGGCAATCCCGCGCGATTGTTCCGCGAGCTTCAGCCCGTCGCCGACATTGCCTTCTATCGTAACGCCCCGCAGATTGAACTGGGCACATCGACCGGTCGAAATACCGCCACCCGTGCCTCTTTCGCTGCCACCCTTGTTCTTGCGGGCGCCGGCGATCCTGCCGTTGCCCTGATATTCGCCGCCGCTGATCTCGATGACATTGACCGACAATCCTGTTCGCGGACCCGCTTTGCCTTCGATGCCCCATCCTTTGTTGAAGCGCGCGTAACAATTGTCCATTCGATAGCACCAACAGTCCTCGAAGGTTATGCCCGAGCCACCGCAATTTTCGACGCGGATATTCTCCATTGCGCCGCGCGCCGAACTATGGTCGGGGTCGGAACCGGGCTCGATTTTAATCCCGTCGCCCGCCCGCGAGGTGACACGAAAATCGCGCAGCAGATGCGAGGACGAGCGAACCCGCAGGCTTCCCTTTTCGAAATAGAGCCACGTGGCATTTTTCCCGGCACCACGCCCGATGATCGCGATCTGGGCGGATTCGATCCCGCTATGCCGGACTTGGGGGGCAACGATGATATCGCTGGTCAGCCGGATCTTACCCGATGGCAGCATGATCATGCCCACATCATTTGCGGCGGCATGATCGAAGGCCGTCTGCAGGGCCTTGGTATCGTCCGCAATTCCGTCGCCGACGACGCCAAAATCCTTCGCCGATACATTATCGCGTAGCTTGTCCTCGACGGTACGCGGGACCGCGCCATCGTCGAATTGCTGGAAGCGGATCCCACTCGCTGCAGACAATTCCGCCGTTGGGCGTCGCCGCGATGGCGCCTGTTTCGATTGAGCCGGCTCGCTTCCGAGAGAATAAGCCGCGCCAGCCAGCAGAAGGCCGTATTCCCGGCGATTGATCTTTTGCATATTGTTCCTGTGCGATCGGTTTGTCGAGGGGGGAGAAGAGATGGCGCGTGCCATTCCGGATGGTCGATCCGGGCCATACAAGTCGCGATCCGATGGTTCGTCAACCCGGTTGATCGAAGGACCGGGCGCGAGGCGCGACCAGTCGACCGGCGGTCGCGCCCGAAGGCCGTGACACTGGGCGCCCGGTAGGCACCCGCATTGATCTTGCAATCGGCGTGTCGAGGCCAGACATTGGAATGAGCCGAGGAGCGACAAATGGATTTCGCGTTCGAGAATAGTTTCCACGATTCCATGGAGGGCTTTTACACGCCTGCGGAAGCCGCCAAGCCCTCGGCGCCCCGGCTGCTCATCTTCAATCATGCCCTTGCCGGGCGGCTCGGGATCGACGTCGCGGGTGCGACGGACGATCAGCTGGCGCGCGTCTTTTCGGGCGAGGAGACACCCGAGGGCGCAAATCCGCTCGCGCTCGCTTATGCCGGTCATCAGTTTGGCCATTTCTCGCCGCAGCTGGGCGATGGCCGCGCGTTGCTGCTCGGCGAGATCGTCGCGCCCGACGGCGCGCGTTTCGATATCCAGCTCAAGGGATCGGGGCCGACCGCCTTTTCGCGCAACGGCGACGGCAAGGCCGCGGTCGGCCCCGTGCTGCGCGAGTTCCTCGTGTCCGAAGCGATGGCGGCAATGGGCGTGCCGACGACACGCGCGCTCGCCGCGGTTGCGACCGGAGACAGGGTGCAGCGCGAACGCGCGCATCCCGGCGCAGTCCTCACGCGCGTCGCGAGCAGCCATATCCGCGTCGGCACCTTTCAGTTTTTCGCCGCGCATTTCGGCGCTGACCATGTCGTCCAATTGTCCGATTACAGCGTGAAGCGGCATTTTCCCGATATTGCCGACGCGGCCAATCCGCATCTGGAGCTGCTCGATCGCGTGACCGGACTGCAATGCGAGCTGGTGTCGCACTGGCTGGGCGTGGGATTCATCCATGGCGTGATGAACACCGACAATGTCGCGATCAGCGGCGAAACGATCGATTACGGCCCCTGCGCCTTCATGGACCGCTTTGCGGTGGGCACCGTCTTCAGTTCGATCGATGCGGGCGGTCGCTATGCCTATGGCCGCCAGCCGCAGATCATGCACTGGAACATGGCGCGCTTCGCCGAGGCGTTGCTGCCCGCGATTCACCGCGTGTCGCCGAAGGATGTCGAGGCGGCAAAGGCGATCGTCGACGCGATTCCGGGCCGGTTCCGCAGCACCTGGCATGCAATGGTCAGAAAAAAGCTGGGTTTGGGCGGCGAAGGTGCCGACGACGCCGAATTGATCGACACGCTGTTCGACGAGCTGGAGGCGCATCAGGTCGATTTCACCTCCTTCTTCCGCGCGCTCGCCATGCTGCTGCGCGGCGATGGCGCGATGCTCGAAAGCCTGCTTCCGAACGCCGACGCGATGGCGCCGTGGATCGCCGAATGGTGGGACCGGATCGCAAACGACGGCGCGGGGCCGATCGAACATGCCGACGCGATGGACGCGGTGAATCCGCTTTATATCCCCCGCAACCATCTGGTCGAGGAGGTGCTGGAGGCGGCCGAGGCCGGCGATCTCGCGCCCTGGCTTAAATTGCTCGGCGTGGTCCGCAATCCCTATGAGGTTCGCCCTGGGCTCGAACGCTTCACGCTTCCCGCGCCGGTCGACGCGGGGCCCTACAAAACCTTCTGCGGCACCTGACGCCGGCGCGGTTGAGCCGGTGCATCGCAGTTGCTAGGGACGGCGCGGCATCATCCAGAGGACAAATCATTGGCACCAGTTCCCGTTTCGCCCGTCAAGATCACCGTCGTCGGGACGGGCTATGTCGGTATTTCCAACGCGATCCTGCTGGCGCAGCATAATGAGGTGGTCGCGCTGGACATCGATGCGCGCAAGATCGAGCAGCTCAATGCGAAGCAATCGCCGATCGCCGACCCGGAGATCGAGGATTATCTGGCGAACCGGGCGCTAAATCTCGTCGCGACGACCGATCGCGGCGCAGCCTATGCGGGAGCGGATTTCGTCATCGTCGCGACGCCCACCGACTATGATCCCGATACCAATTATTTCAACACGCGCACGGTCGAGAGCGTGATCGCCGATGCGCTGGTCATGGCGCCTGGCGCGCTGATCATCGTCAAATCGACCGTCCCGGTGGGGTTCACCGACCGGATGCGCGCGCAGCTCGACACCGATGCGATCGTCTTCTCGCCTGAATTCCTGCGCGAAGGGCGCGCGCTCTATGACAATCTCTATCCATCGCGGATCATCGTCGGCAACACGCATCCGCGCGGCGGTGAATTCGCAAGACTGCTGCTCGAAGGGTCGCTGAAGCCTGATGCCGCGATCCTGCAGACGGGCAATACCGAGGCGGAGGCGATCAAGCTGTTCGCCAACACCTATCTCGCGATGCGCGTCGCCTTCTTCAACGAACTCGATACCTATGCCGCATCGCACGGCGTCGACCCGCGTCAGGTGATCGAGGGCGTGTGCCTCGATCCCCGGATCGGCAGCTTCTACAACAATCCCTCCTTCGGTTACGGCGGTTATTGTCTGCCCAAAGACACCAAGCAGATGCTCGCCAACTACAAGGATGTGCCGCAGAATCTGATTCAGGCGATCGTGTCGTCGAACACGACGCGCAAGGATTTCGTCGCGTCCGAGGTGATCAAGCGCCGCCCGCGCATCGTCGGCATCCATCGCCTTGCGATGAAGGCAGGATCGGACAATTTCCGCGCCAGCAGCATCCTGGGCGTGATGAAGCGCGTCAAGGCGAAGGGGATCGAGGTGATCGTCTACGAACCGCTGATCGAGGAGGACCGCCTGTTCAACTCGCGCGTGGTCCGCGATCTCGATGCCTTCAAGGCCGAAGCCGACGTCATTATCGCGAACCGCGTGACCGACGATCTCGCCGACGTCGCGGACAAGGTCTATAGCCGCGACCTGTTCGGCGCCGATTCCTGACCGCTCCCACCGCGCGCAGCTCGCCGCAACGTCGGGAACTGTCCCGATCTCGGAGAGTTAGCTTGGAAACAGGGGAGAAACGGGTTGCACGGCCATATCTCGCGAGCCACAAGTGTCGACCGGTGGCCAGCAGATGAAACAATCTGAAATTTTTCGTCGATCATGCTGGGGTCCGCCCTTGCGGAGCCGCCCGCTGCTGATCGGCGCGACCTCGCTTATCGGTTTGGCTTGGGCGGGCGCGGTGCAGGCACAGGATGTCGCGCCGCCGAAGGTCGTGCCGACGCTCGATGCGGGCTCGGCCAAAATCGCAGCGCCTTCGCCGCCGCCGCCCGAGGCGCAACTGCCCGTGGTGGAGCCGATCATCGAGGACGAAGAGTTCGAAAAATCGATCCCGCCGATCAGCGCCGAAGACGATGCCGAACTCGACCGGCCACTCGAATCGATCGCCGAGTTTGAAAAGCGCCAAGCTGCCGAGGCGGCGAAGGCCGCGGCTGGCGATGCGGACGACGGTGCGGACGCGACCGCGGAAACCCAGCCGCCGCAGGTGGACGGCGTGCCCGTTCCCGCGCTTGCCGATGGCGATGCGGCCGAAGTGATCGGTGATGCGCCGATCAGCGACAGCGAGCTCGCCGCGCCGCTGCCGCCGCTTGAAAATTTCGACGTCGAACCCGTCGAGTTCGCCGAGGCCGAAGCTGACAGCGACAATGTCGAGCTTTCCTATACGGTACAGGTCAACGGGCTGAGCGACGCCGATGACAGCACCGACGTCGATCTGGCCGATCTGTTCGGCGATCTGTCGGCGCTCTACGGCGGCGACGGCAAGGCCGACAATGCCGCGATGATCCGCGCGCGCCTCTCGGCCGACGGCGAACTGATGCAACGGATACTCGCGTCCGAGGGCTATTATGACGCGGTCGTCGACACGCGGATCGACCGGGGTGCGCGCGAAGAGGGACAGGAACGCCGGCGCCGGTCGATTACCGCGGTCATCGATGTGAAGCCGGGCAAACGCTATACATTGGCGGACATCATCATCAATGCGGACCCGACCATTCCGCCGAACCTGATCGCCGACAATTTCCCGCTGAGCGTCGGCGAGCCGATCGTTGCGCAGCGTATACAGGGCGCCGAAGCGGCAATCGCGCTCAAGCTTCCCCAGGAAGGCTATCCCTTCGCCAAGGTCGGTCAGCGCGACATATTGCTCGACGGCGCGACGGGAGACGGCGTTTATACGCTGCCGGTCGATATCGGCAAACGATCGCGCTTCGGCGGTATCGAGACGACCGGCGATCTCGCCTTCGATGCCGAACATGTCGAGGTGCTCGCGCGCTTCAAGCGCGGCGACCTGTATGACAGCCGGATGGTCGATGACTTGCGGCAGGCGCTTGTCGCGACGGGCCTGTTCGCGACCGTCGCCGCCGAACCGCAGCCGACGGGCGAGAACGCCGGTGACGATACCGAATATGTGACGATGCTGGTGACCCAGCAGGCCGGCCCGCCACGCACGCTCGCTGCCAGCGCGGGCTATGGCACGGGCGAGGGGATCCGGCTGGAGGGCAGCTGGACGCACCGCAACCTGCTCCCGCCCGAAGGCGCGCTGACCTTCCGCGGCGTGCTGGGAACGCAGGAGCAGGGGGTCGGTGCGACGCTGCGCCGGTCGAACGCCGGGCGCCGCGACCGCACGCTGGAACTCGTGACCGAAGTTACGCGCAGCACCTATGATGCGTTCAATGCGATCACGGGCCGCGTCGGCGCGCGCGTCAGTTACGATTCGACGCCCATCTGGCAAAAGAAATTCACCTATGCCTATGGCGTCGAACTGATTGCGACGCGCGAGGATGATTATGATTTTGCGGCCGGCGAACGGTCGTACGACTTCTACACGATCCTCGGGTTGACCGGACAGGTCGGGATGGACCGCACCGACAGCCTGCTCGATCCGACCAAGGGTTTTCGCATCACGAGCCTGATCCAGCCCGAAGGCTCGCTCGCCGGGCGCTTTTCGCCCTATGCGCGCCTGCGCTCCGACATCAGCGGCTATTATCCGGTGACCGACAGCATCGTGCTGGCAGGACGGGTGCGTGTCGGATCGATCGTCGGTGCGGCGCGCGAGCGGCTCGCCCCGTCACGGCGTTTCTATGCAGGCGGCGGCGGGTCGGTGCGCGGCTTCGGTTATCAGGAGCTTGGCCCCAAGGACCCGAACAACGACCCGATCGGTGGCCGCAGCGTGAACGAGATGGCGGTCGAGGCACGCTATCGCTTCGGCAATTTCGGCGTCGTCGGCTTCGTCGATGCGGGGCAGGTCTATCGTTCGTCTGCGCCGACCTTCCAGAACCTGCGCTTCGGCGCCGGGATCGGGGCGCGCTATTACACCAATTTCGGCCCAATGCGCTTTGACATCGCGACGCCGATCGGACGCAAGCCGGGTGAGGCGCGCGTCAGCGTCTATGTCTCGATCGGGCAGGCCTTCTGATGGCCGGGGAGGCGCCTGCGGCAAGAGAGGGAGACGCACCGGCGACGCGGCGGTCGTGGCCGCTGACGATCCTGCGCTGGGTCGGCCTCGGCTTGCTTGGGCTCATCCTGGTCTTTGCGCTCTTTCTCATCGGACTCAACAGCGATGCCGGGCGCCGCTTCGTCGTCACCCAGATAGAGAAATATGAATTCGAAAACGGGATGAAGATCGGCATCGGCCGGCTCGACGGTTCGCTCTATGGCCGGATGATCATTCGCGATTTCACGCTGTCCGATCCAACCGGCGTCTTCCTGCGTTCGCCCGAGCTTCGTGTCGACTGGCGCCCGGTTCGCTATCTCGCAAATCATGTCGATATCAGGTCGGCGACCGCGAAGACGCTGGTAATGGAGAAGATCCCCGCGTTCAAACCGGTGCCCGATACGGGCGAACCACTGCTACCCGACCTCGACATCGACGTCGGACGGCTTCGCGTCGATCGCTTCGTCTTCGAGCCTGCGGCGGCCGGCGAACGGCAGGTGGCGACGCTCAGCGGCAAGGTCGCGATCGCCGATCGGCGGGCGCAGGTCAGCGCCAACGCCGAAACGATCAGCGGTGGCGGCGGGCAGGGCGATACGCTGAAGCTGGTCCTGGATGCCGTTCCCGAACGGAACCGGCTCGCGATGACGCTCGACGTCACCGCGCCCCAGGGCGGCGTGCTCGCGGCGATGGGCGGGTTCAAGGAGCCAATGACGGCAAAGCTTGCCGGGCGCGGCGACTGGAAGGTTTGGAACGGCAATCTGACCGCCAATCTCGGCGCCGCGCCGCTCGCACGCGTCGCGCTGACGGCGCGCGACGGCACCTTTGCGGCCAAGGGAACGGCGCAAGCATCACGGCTGCTGACCGGGCCGGCGGCGGAATTGCTCGGTACCGAAACCGCTATCGACCTCACCGCGCGGCTGCAGGAGCGAAAAGCCGCGGTCGACGGCCGAATCTCGTCCGACGCGGCGCGCCTCGGGATCAGCGGCGGGCTCGACCTCGGCGGCAACCGGTTCGAAGCGCTTCAACTTGCGGTGAATATCCTGAGGCCGAGCGCGATCGCGCCCGGTGTTCGCGCCAACGGGCTGCGCGCGACGGCAAGGCTGGACGGCGAATTCGCGCTGCCGACGGTGGGCTATCAGGCGAATGCCAACAGCCTTGCGGTCAACGACATCATTGTCGAGGGGCTGATGCTCGCCGGCACGGCGCGCGTCGATGCCGATCAGATCGTGGTGCCCGTTGCGGGACGCGCGGCGCGGATTCGCGGGCTCGACACCGTCGCGGGCGGAACGCTCGTGCAAGTGCGGCTGGACGGCGATCTTGCCTATGCGGACGGACGTATCCTCAGCGACAATCTGCGCCTGCGCTCGCCGCGCATCGATGCGAAGGCGATCCTGATCGCGGATTTGAACAAGGGCTTTTATACCGGCGCAATCGACGGGCGGATCAACGATTACCGCATCGAAAGCGTCGGCATCTTCGACATCGACACCGATGCCGACCTCAAGACCGCGCCGCGCGGCGGGTTCGAGATCGTCGGCAACGTTCGCGCACGCTCGACCCGATTGTTCAATTCGGGGGTCCGCGATTTCCTGGGCGGCAATGCCACCGCGTCGAGCGCCGTGCGCTATGGCACCGATGGCGTCATCCGTTTCTCGAGCCTCCGCCTGACCGCACCGCGCCTGCGCATTACCGGCGGGCAGGGGAGCTATGCGCCGAACGGCCAGATCCGGCTGACCGCGCGCGCGAATTCGACCGATTATGGCCCGGTCGGCGTCCAGCTTGCCGGGACGATCAGCGATCCGCGCGCGGTGGTAACCGCCGAGCGGCCCGGGCTCGGCATCGGGCTTTCCAATCTGGTGGCGCGGGTAAATGGGGCGCCGAACGGCTATCGCCTCGCGGCGACGGGCGACACCGACTATGGGCCGCTGTCGGCCGACGTCGTGCTGCTGATGGCGGCGGGGCCGTTGACGATCGATGTCGAACGCGGCGACCTCGCGGGCATAGGGTTCAACGGGCGTCTCGTGCAGAGCGAGGCCGGGCCGTTCACCGGACAGCTCAACGCGTCGGGACAGGGGCTGGGCGGCCTTGTCCGGCTGAGCGCCGCAGGCCAGTATCAGGCGGCGGCCATCAATGTCCGGGCGAACGACGTCGTACTTCCCGGCCCGGCGCAGCTCGCGATCGGTTCGGCGATCGTCGATGCCGATGTCACGCTCTATGACCAGCCCCATATTGTCGCCGACATCCAGATCGCGGATACGCAGATCCGCGACTATGACATCGCCGTCGGGCGGGTGAAGATTGACTATCGGAATGGCAGCGGCAAGGCCCAGGCGCTCGTCGAAGGCACCAGCGGCGTCCCCTTCCGCATTGCCGCGAACGCCGATCTGACACCCGAGCTGTGGCGCGCGTCGGTGCAGGGGCGTGCGACGGGGATCAATTTCCGCACCGCGTCGCCCGCGCGCATCATTCCCGGCACCGACGGATATGAATTGCTGCCGACCACGGTCAATCTTGGCCGCGGTAGCAGCGCGCGCGTCGCGGGACGCTTCGGTGACGGCATCATGGTTCAGAGCCGGCTCGAGCGGGTCAATATGGCGATCCTCAACGCCGTCTATCCCGACATGGGGTTGGGCGGCCGCGCGACCGGCAGCCTCGATTTCGAACAGGCGAACTCCGAAAGCTTCCCCCGCGCCGACGCGCGGATGACGATCACCGGTTTCACCCGCACTACTGCGGCGTCGGTGAGCCAGCCGGTCGATGTCAATTTCGCCGGCAAGCTGCTCGCCGACGGTGGCGAGGCGCGCGCGGTGATGCGCAAGCGCGGCAGCGTCATCGGCCGGGTGCAAGCGTCGCTCCGGCCGCTCGGGCCCAGTGCGGGCGGCTGGACCGAGCGATTGATGGCCGCGCCGCTTGGCGGCGGGATCCGCTACAACGGCCCCGCCGACACGCTCTACTCTTTCTTCGGCCCCGCCGATCAGCATGTCGCGGGGCCGATCGCGGTTGCCGCTGATTTCAGTTGCAGCGTCGCCGATCCCTGCCTCGACGGCGTGGTGCGCGGCAAGGACATGACTTATGAGAACCAGACTTACGGCACCAAGCTGACGAATATCGTCGTCAATGGGCGCTTCACGGGCAACCGGCTGGAGATCGAACAGCTGACCGCGAAGGCCGGCGATGGCACGGTGCAGGCGAAGGGTTTCGTCAGCCTCGCTTCGGCTGATGGCTATCCGATGAACATCGCGGCGACGCTCGACAACGCGCGCCTCGCGCGCAGCGAGAATATCGCAGCGCGGGCGACCGGGAATCTGACGCTCGAAAAGGTCGCGGGGCAGGCCGCCGTGCTGTCGGGCAGCCTTCGCCTGCCCGAAACACGCTATCGCATCGTGCGCGAGGGCGCCGCGCAGGTGCCCGTGCTGACCGGGGTGCGGCGCAAACCGCCCGCCGGGCGACAGCGGATCAGCGGTGACGGGCTCGCCGCGGTGGGAGGCAGCCTGTTCGACCTTCTCCGCCTCGACATCGCGCTGAAGGCGCCCGACGAAATCTATGTGTCGGGCATGGGGCTCGAATCCGAATGGAGCGCCGACATCGTGCTGCGCGGAACGACGCTGGCGCCGCAGGTGACCGGCGAAATCGAACTGGTGCGCGGCACGCTCGGCTTTGCCGGGCGCTCGTTCGAACTTCAGGAGGGAAGGGTGACCTTCCCGACCGGCGACGCGTTCGACCCCGCGATCCGCCTGATTGCCGACGACACGATCGAAACGGTGACGGTGACGGTCAGCGTGACGGGGCGCGCGAGCAATCCGCAGGTCGCCTTCTCGAGCGTTCCAGGCCTGCCGCAGGACGAGATCGTCTCGCGCATCCTGTTCGGCGATTCGATCACGACGCTCTCGCCGTTGCAGGCGGTGCAACTCGCGGCTTCGCTCAACACGCTGAGCAGCGGCGGCGGTGGATTGAGCCCGCTCGGTGCGCTCCAGTCGGCGACGGGGATCGACCGGCTGCGCGTGCTCGGACCCGACGATACCGTCGGGCGCGGCGCGGCGCTCGCCGCCGGGCAATATATCACCAAGGATATCTATCTGGAGGTGATCACCGACGCGCGCGGCTATACCGCGACGCAGCTTGAGATCAGCCTGACGCGGGCACTGTCATTGCTCAGTCAGGCGGGCGGTTCGGGGCAGTCGAACCTCAGCATCCGATATCGCAAGGATTATTGATGCGCGCCGCCTTCCTGCTTCTTCCACTGCTGCTCCTCGCCGCCTGCAAGGACGAGCCCGACTTCGACACGCGCTATGACAAGGCGGCAAAGGAGATCGAAGCGCGCGCCAAGGCGATGGATGCCGACATCGCCGAGGCGGAGAAGGCCGCCGCCGTATCGAAAGGCTTGCAAGGCGAGGCCAAGCCGTCTAACCCGCCCCCGTCATCTGGGGAGTAGCCAGCCGTCCTTCGGGACGGGCCGCCGCGTCAACATACTTGGTCGAGAGGCCATGGTGCGGTGGAAGCGGGAGCACCGCTTGGGCGAGACCAATGGCATCGACCTCCGTCCGGGCCGGGCGGCGGGTCAGATGTCCGTTGGAATCGCAAGCCGCCCGGCCCCGGAGTATTCATGGAAGCCCTGTTCACCTCGACCGCGATCGTCGCGCTCGCCGAAATCGGCGACAAGACGCAGCTGCTCGCCATCCTGCTCGCGACGCGTTTCCGACAGCCGCTGCCGATCATCCTCGGCATATTGGTGGCGACGCTCGCCAACCATGCGCTGGCGGCGCTGCTCGGCGCGTCGGCAGCTGCCTTTCTCGACAGCCCGGTCTTTCGCTATGCGATCGGCGCGTCATTCATCGCGATGGCGGCTTGGACGCTGATCCCCGACACATTCGACGACGACGACGCGCCGAAGCCGCGTTTCGGGGCGTTCCTCACCACGCTCGTCGCCTTTTTCCTGGTCGAAATGGGCGACAAGACGCAGGTGGCGACGATCGCGCTCGGCGCGCAATATCACAACGTGCTGACGGTCACCGCGGGGACGACGCTCGGCATGATGATCGCCAATGTGCCGGCGATTTTCCTCGGCCATGAATTGCTGAAGCGCGTCGATCTCGCGAAGGTGCGTATCGTAGCAGCCACGCTGTTCCTGGTGATCGGCATTTGGGTTCTGGCACAGACGGCGGGGTGGCTCGGCTAGTCCGAATTGCGCCCGGCGAGCGTGCGCTCGAAATTCCAGCTCGACGCGCACATGGCGTCGAGATCGCGGTTCGCGGTCCAGCCGAGTTCGTGCGCAGCACGCTCGGGGCTGGCGAAGCAGCTTGCGACATCGCCGTCGCGGCGTGGCGCGATACGATAGGGGATGCTGACGCCGTTCACGCGCTCGAACGCCTTGACCATGTCGAGCACCGAATAGCCCTGGCCGGTGCCAAGGTTCCAGATCGACAGCGGATCCATGGTCTTCGCAATTGCCTCAAGCGCCGCGACATGGCCGTCGGCGAGATCGACGACATGGATATAGTCGCGCACGCCGGTGCCGTCGGGCGTGTCATAATCGTCGCCGAACACCGACAATTCGCCGAGCCGTCCGGCGGCGACGCGGCTGATGAACGGCATCAGATTGTTCGGAATGCCGTTGGGGTTCTCGCCGATCAGCCCACTGTCGTGCGCGCCGACGGGATTGAAATAGCGCAGGATTGCAATCCGCCATTCGGGGTCGGCGGCGGCGACGTCGGCGAGCATCTCTTCGATCATCAGCTTGGTGCGGCCATAGGGGTTGGTCGCCGAGGTCGGGTGGTTCTCGTCGAGCGGCAGATATTGGGGCTGGCCATAGACCGTCGCGCTCGACGAGAAGACGAGCTTCTTGGTCCCGCAATCGGCCATCGCTTCGAGCAGCGACAGGGTGCCCCGCACATTATTGTCGTAATATTTCATCGGCTCGGCGACCGATTCCCCTACCGCCTTCAGCCCCGCGAAATGGACCACCGCCTCGATCGCATGGTCCCGCAGCACTTCGCGCAAGGCTTCGCTGTCGCGGATGTCGCCGGTGACGAGCGGAACAGCATGGCCGGTGATCGCTTCGAGCCTATCCATCACCGCGGGGTCGCTGTTCGACAGATTGTCGAAGCAGATGACGCGGTGGCCCGCCAATACCAGCGGCGCCGCGACATGGCTGCCGATATAGCCGGCGCCGCCCGTCAGCAGGATATTCATGCCTCGCTTGTCTCCATTCGTATGTGCCTCTCGGTCGAGGGACTATTCTATCGCGGTCGGCCTGCCAAATCATTGTCTCGCGTCTCGGCGTAACTTTCGCACCACCTCCCGCGAACCCATGACGATGCCATCCTCCGCATCATCCATTTCTCGAAGGGAGATCATAATGACCAATGCACTCAAACTGTCGCTCGCCGCTTCGGCTGTCCTCGCCATGGCTGCCGGCACCGCGATCGGCGGCACCGCCGTCGCCGCCGAAGGCGCCAAGGAAAAATGCTATGGGGTCGCGCTCAAGGGCAAGAATGATTGCGCCGCCGGGCCGGGCACGAGCTGCGCCGGCACCTCGACCGTCGACTATCAGGGCAACGCCTGGAAGCATGTGCCCGCCGGCAGCTGCGTCAAGATGGGCGGCACCTTGGCCGCGCACAAGGGCAACGCCAAGCCGGTCGCCAAGAAGGGCTGACCGGCCGTGACCGCTTCCCTGCTTCCGACGCTGCCCGTGCGCGCCGGCATCGGGCTCAAGCCGCAGCATTATGCCGATGTGCTGGCGGCGGCGGAGCAGGGAAGGGCGCCCGCCTGGGCCGAAGTCCACCCCCAGAATTACTTCGGCGCGGGCGGGCCGCCGCACCGCTGGCTGACCGCGATCGCCGAGCATCTGCCGATCAGCTTTCATTCGGTCGGGCTGTCGCTGGGCTCGGCGGCGGGCGCCGATCGCGACGAACTTGACGCGCTCGCGGCGCTTTGCCGCCGCTATGCGCCGGCGATGGTCTCCGATCATCTGAGCTGGACCAACGGGCCCGACGACAAGTTTCCCGACCTGCTGCCGATCCCTTATAGCCAACCGGCGCTCAATCATTTCACGGCCGAAGTCGGCCGCGTGCAGGACCGGTTGCGCCGCCCCCTCCTGATCGAAAATCCCTCGCGCTACCTCGCTTATGCTGGTGACGATTGGAGCGAGGTCGATTTCCTGCACGAGCTTTGCCGGCGCAGCGGGTGCGGCTTGCTGCTCGACATCAACAATGTCGAGGTTTCGGCCTTCAATCTCGGGCTCGATCCGGTGGCGTGGCTCGACGCTTTCGATCCGCGCCATGTCGGCGAAATCCACGTCGCGGGCCATGCGGTCAAGGACGACGACATGGGCGGGACGATCGCGATCGATGACCATGGGTCGCCGGTGCGGGCGAGCTGCTGGAACTTGCTGACTCGATTTCTGGGCCGGGCGGGTCCGAAACCCGTTCTGATCGAATGGGATACCGACGTTCCCGATTATGCGACGCTGATCGCCGAGTCTGCCAAGGCCGACGCGCTGCTGCGGGCGCCAGCCCATGCTTGAACGGCAACAGGCGGCGATCGCAGCAACCCTGCTGCGTGGTCCGGCCCATCTACCTGCCGATCTGTTCGCGGGGGGCGACGCCGCCGTGATGCGCGGGCTTCGCGTTCATGCCAACACGATATCGCACGCGCAGCTCGTCGCGCTCGAAGAGACGTTTCCGCGCACCCGCGACTATCTGGGCGAGAGGGAATTCAACCGGCTGTCGCGCCTGTTTGTCGACGAAGGTGGGGCCGAGAACCGTTCGTTGAACGACATCGGCGCGGACTTTGCCGACCGGCTTGCCAATCCGCGTGCCGCGGACCTCGCGCGCGTCGAGTGGGCCTGGCTCGCAAGCTACCATGCCGCCGATGCGCCCGCGCTGGCGCTAGCCGACCTGCTCGGTCTCGGAGAATCCGGGCTGCTCGACCTGCCCGTCCGGCGGCACCCCGCGGCGCGCGTTGTCGTGCTGGCCAGCGATGCCGCGCCGCTCGTCGATCCGGCCTTCGCGTCCGAAACGCGGGCGCTGCTCGTCACGCGTCCAGATGCTGAAGTTCGCCTGTTCGCGATCGAACCGGCCGCGGCAGCCGCGCTCGGCACGGCGCAAGAAATCGCGCCGATCGGTAACCTCATCGCGCATCTTGCCGAACAGCATCCGGACGGCGGCGCCGCAATCGCGGCGCTCATCGAGGCCGGGGCTTTCGAGAGGGTTTGAGCGATGAATGCGATTACGGGATTTTATGACAAGGGCGTAGCCATTGCGGGGTCGCGGCTCGCCGAAGGGGCTGCGTTGTTGCTGCTGCGCGTCGCGCTCGCGGGCGTCTTTTGGCGATCGGGGCAGACGAAGGTGCTCGAGGGTAGCTTCGTCAAGATCGATCCGTCGCAATATGATCTGTTCCGCAGCGAATTTTCAGGGCTGCCGCTCGATCCCGCGATCGCAGTGCCGCTGACGACCTTTTCCGAGCATTTTTTCCCGGCGTTGCTGCTTTTCGGGCTCGCAACGCGCTTGTCGGCGGGCGCCCTGCTCGTGATGACGCTCGTCATCCAGATTTTCGTTTTCCCCGACGCCTGGTGGCCCGTTCACTCGCTGTGGGCGGCGATGGCCGCGATCCTGATTGTGCGCGGCGGCGGACTGTTTTCGCTCGACGCGGTGATTGCTAGGATGCGCACGAAATGAGCATCGACGAACCTTCGCTGGCGCGCTTGATGGCCGCATCGCAGCGGGGAGATCGAAGCGCCTATCGCGCGCTGCTCGTCGATTGCCGCAAATGGCTCGAACGTTATTTCGCGCGGCGGATCGCGCCGCACCATATCGACGACCTGGTGCAAGAAACGCTGGTGTCGATGCACCGCAAGCTTGCGACATGGGACAGCGGGCGCGCGTTCCTGCCGTGGCTCGCGGCGATCGCGCGTTATCGCTGGATCGACATGCTGCGCCGCCAGCGTGACGAGGCCGAACTCGGGGACAATGATGCCGCGGTCGGCGCCGAGGATGAAGCGGTCCATGCGCGGCTGAGCATCGACCATCTGCTGACGCTGTTGCCGCCAAAGCAGGCGCAGGCGATCACGCTGGTCAAGATCGAAGGCGCATCGATAGCCGAGGCATCACAGATTTGCGGGCAGAGCGAGTCGCTCGTCAAAGTGAATATCCACCGCGGGCTCAAGAAGCTTGCCGAACTGATTGAAAGCGAATGAGATGAAGGACGCATCGATCGACGATCTGATCGACGACCTCGCCGGGGACTTGACGCCCGTGCGGCCACGGCGCGTCGCGCGCGGGTCCATGTGGGTCGCGGCCGGCTGGGTCGCGGGCGCCGCGGCGTTGCTGTTGATCTTCGGCTTGCGCGAGGATCTGGCGGTGCGCGGAATGCCGCCGCTTTCGATGCTCGCCTTCTGGTTGACCGCGGCGACGGGACTTGCCGCGACATGGAGCGCTCTGCGCATGGGGTTGCCGGGTGTCGGGCGCGATTATGGCGGCTGGCGCTGGGCGGTCGGCGCCTCGCTGTCGCTGCCGCTAGCGGCCCTCGTCGCGTGCATCACCGACGGGCATGCGGCGATGGAATCCGCGCGCCACGGCTTTGGCCTGCGCTGCCTCTTGCAAGGCGTGGCATCGGGTTTGGGAGTCGGCGCGGCGCTGTTCTTCTGGCTCAAGGCCGGCGCGCCGACGTCGCCGACGCGCGCGGGCTGGGTCATCGGCATCGCTGCGGGCGCAGCGGGCGCGACGATCGTCGCGCTTCATTGCGCGAGCGACGACGTCGTCCACATCGCGCTCTGGCACGGCGCAGCGGTCCTGCTTTCGGCGATTGCGGGGCGGCTGGTCCTGCCGCGTTTCCTGCGCTGGTAGGACGCGTCACGCCTTGCTTGGGATCGTTTCCTGCCGCTTCATCCATTCCTCCCGGTACCAGGCGACAAAAGCGGGTATTCCGGTGGTGATCGGGGTGGTCGGGGCAAAGCCGAGATCGCGGCTGATATCGTCGATATCCGCGGCCGTCTGGTAGACGTCGCCGTCCTGCATCGGCAGCAGGTTGATCTCCGCCCTGCGACCGCATGCCATTTCGATCGCATGGATAAGTTCGGTGAGCTGTTCGGGGCGGTTATTCCCGATGTTGTACAGCCGGTGCGGCGTCGTAAAGCCACCCGGCTTCTCGCGCTGGTCGTCTTCGGGCGGGTGATCGAGTGCCAGGACGACGCCGTTGACGATGTCGTCGATAAAGGTGAAATCGCGGAGCATGTCGCCGTGATTATAGACGTCGATCGGCCGGCCCTGGAGAACCGCTTCGGTGAATTTCCAGACCGCCATGTCGGGCCGCCCCCACGGGCCGTAAACCGTGAAAAAGCGAAGGCCGGTCTGGGGTATCCTGAAGAGATGCGCGTAGGTTTCGCTCATCAATTCGTCGGCCCGTTTCGTCGCCGCATATAACGAGATTGGCGTATCGGCGCGGTCGGCCACCCGAAAGGGCGCGTCGGCGCGCATGCCATAGACCGACGACGACGACGCATAAACCAGATGCGCGACCGAGCGGTGGCGCGCCAGCTCGAGAATGTTGACGTGCCCCGCGACATTCGAGTGAATGTAAGCGGCGGGGTTTTCGAGCGAATAGCGGACGCCGGGCTGCGCGCCGAGATGGACGATCCGGTCGATCCGGTGGCTGGAAAGCGCATCAGCGAGCGCGCCGGCATCGCCAAAATCGACATCGATAAAGGTGAAAAGCTCGCCATGGTTGGCGTTGAGGTGCGCGACGCGCGCATGTTTGAGCTCGACGGAGTAATAGGGCGTCAAATTGTCGATACCGACGACGGGTTCGCCGCGGTCGAGTAAAGCCGACGCGACGTGCATTCCGATGAAGCCGGCCGCGCCGGTGATAAGCGTCGTCAAATCTCTTCCCCTTTTCGTCCGCCAGCCTTGGCAGTGCGTAGCAAGCCGATCGGTCGATTCACAGGCAAACGCGTCAGGCTGCATGCGATATTCGAGCCCGGGAGCACAAATTTCGCACGCGCTCTTACGGGTTTGTCGAAAAGCGGAAAATCATTGAAATTTGGTGAGCCCTGCTGGGTTCGAACCAGCGACCTACTGATTAAAAGTCAGTTGCTCTACCGACTGAGCTAAGGGCCCATCCGGCGCCGGGATCTTGCGGCGCGCGAAGTGAGCCGTCGCCCTAGTGCGCGGAGGCGCCCCGGTCAACCGGCTTCGGACGCGTCAGGCGTGCGGCGAGCTGGCGGATGCTCCGCCCGGTCAGCGGATGCTGCCATTCGGGGACGATCGCGCGGAGCGGGCCGAGCACAAACGCGCGGTTGGACATGGCGGGATGCGGAATCGTCAACGCCGCGTCAGACCAGACGCCCCCCGACCAGAGCAATATATCGAGATCAAGCGTGCGCGCGCTCCAGCGCTGGCCGGTGCGTCGGCCGAAGCTGGCCTCGATCTGCTGCAGCCGTTCGAGCATTTCGGGGGGACTGAGTTCCGAAGCGACGAGCGCGACGGCGTTTGCATAGCGCCGGCGCGACGGGCCGATCGGGTCGCTCGCGATGATCGGACTGGCGTCGACGGCCTCGATATCGTCGCTTTCGAGCGCGGCGAGCGCCGCCAGTAGCACCGCGCGCGGTTCGCCATAACGCGCATGGCGACGGTTCGACCCGAGCCCGATGGCATAAAGCGGAAGCGGCGTTGCGTTGCTCATGACCTCGCGCCTATCGCAGACGCGTGGAAATTGACAGCCCATTGCCCGGAACCGAGCCGCCGCGCGATTGCCCGCGCTGCCCGCGGCTTGTCGCGCTGCGGCGCAAATGTCAGTCAGAGCATCCTGACTGGTGGAATGCGCCGGTCCACGCGTTCGGCGATCCCGATGCCTGGCTTGCATTCGCGGGGCTGGCGCCGGGCAAACATGGCGCGAACCGCACCGGGCGGCCATTCACCGGCGATTATGCGGGGGACCTCTTATTTGCGACGCTTGCCAAGTTCGGGCTGAGCCGGGGGCGATATGATGCGCGGCTTGACGATGGCCTGACGCTTGATGGCGCGATCATCGTCAACAGCGTGAAATGCCTGCCGCCCCAGAACAAGCCGACGCCGGTGGAAATCGCGAATTGCCGACCATTTTTCGAGACGCAACTGGCGGCCTTGCCACAGGTCCGCGTGATCATCGCGCTCGGACGGATCGCGCATGACGCGACATTACGTGCGGCCGGCGCGAGACTATCTGTTCATCGTTTCGGCCACGGAGCGGTACATCGGCTGCCCAACGGCCGGCATCTGATCGATAGCTATCATTGCTCGCGCTATAACACGAATACCGGCAGGCTGACGCCCGATATGTTTGCCGATGTCTTTCGTACCGCGCTGGCGCTCAAGGGTCAGACGAGCGGGCCGAATTCCTCGACGAGACCGCGGTAAAGCACGCGTTTGAATGGGACGATCAGTTTCTCGACCTCGTTGAGGTCCGCCCACTTCCATGCCCGGAACTCCTGATGCTTGGTGTGGATGTTGACGTCGCTGTCCTCGCCCATGAAGCGCATCAGGAACCAGTGCTGGCGCTGGCCGCGATATTTTCCGCCCCACATCTTGCCGATCAGATGGTCGGGCAGGTCGTAGAAATATTCCTCGCGGCTGCGCGCGATGATCTCGACGAGCCCGCCGTGGACGCCGGTTTCCTCGCCCAGCTCGCGGATGGCCGCCGTTTCGGCATCTTCGCCATCGTCGATGCCGCCCTGCGGCATTTGCCAGGCTTCGCTCGTCGTATCGAGTCGCTGGCCGACGAAGACGCGGCCGTCGCGGTTGGCGAGCATGACGCCGGCGCAAGGGCGGTAGGGGAGTTTGCTGTGATCGATCATGAAGCGCCGTTAGCTTCGGCGACGATCGCCTTCAATACGGTCAATGCCCCGCGAATATCTTCTTTCGCGCTCGGGATACCCTGCGAGAGGTTGATATAGCCGTGGATCGTTCCCTTTGCCTCGCGGTAGGTTGTCGGGACGCCGGCTTCGACCAGCTTCGCTGCATAGGCGCGGCCCTGATCGCGCAGCGGATCGAGCCCCGCGGTGATCAAGAGCGTCGGCGGCAGGCCTTCGGCCGGGAAATCGAGCGGCGAAGCGCGATAGTCGGCGGGGTCGGCGGCATAATGGTTGCCGAACCAGGTCATGCCGCCCTTGGTCAGCAAATGACCTTCGCCGAAATCGCGATAGCTCTGCCAGTCGTCGTGCGTCGTCACGGCGGGATAGATGGGATGGATCGCGATGACGGGTTTCGAGGCGGGCTTGTCGCGCAGCGTCAGCGCGGTCGCGATCGTCAAATTGCCGCCGGCGCTTTCGCCCGAGAGCACGAGGCCGGTGCAGGGGATATTGTCGGCAACCCAGCGCGTCGCGGCTTCGCAATCCTCAGGTGCGGCGGGGAAGGGATGCTCGGGCGCGAGGCGGTAATCGACCGCGATCACCGGCATGTCGAGCAGGCGCGCGGCTTCCGCGCAATAGGGATCGTGGGTGTCGAGGTCGCCGATCACCCAGCCGCCGCCGTGATAGAAGACCATCACCGGTCCGGTTTCTCGGGTAGGGCGATCGTCGTAGATGCGGATGGCGATATCGCCCGCGGGGCCGGGAATCGTCCGATCCTCGACATGCGCGATGTCGCCGCGCGGGACGTCGGCGAGCTGGCCCATCACCCGGAACATCTCGCGCCCGCCTTCGGGCGGCATTTCCTCCATCTTCGGACCTTCCTGCGCGTTCAGAAAGGCAAGGAAGGCCGCCACATCGGGGCGCGTGTAAGGGGTGGTGCCGTCGGTCATTCGCGTCTCTCCCTGATCGATATTTCCGCCATGCTATTCGGTATCGGCGGGCCAAATTCAATCCCGAAATGAAACCCACTTGCGCTTCGCCCTTTGCGGCGCACAATTTTTTCTCAATTGCGGCTTGGGGCGCAGAGGCCTACGCCCATGTCAGAGGTTCGCAAGATTTGAGGCAGAGGAAAACATGGCGACAGCGGTAGAGGACCGGGCCGACGGCGAGCGGCAGTCCCCCCTTTCGGATGCAGTGGTTGTTCGATTTGCCGGCGATAGCGGCGACGGGATGCAGCTGACCGGCGGTCAGTTCACCCTTTCGTCGGCGCTCGCGGGCAACGACTTCGCGACCTTCCCTGATTTCCCGGCCGAGATCCGCGCGCCGCAAGGCACGTTGTTCGGCGTGTCGGCCTTCCAGATCAATTTCGGATCCTCGGCGATCGACACCGCGGGCGATGCGCCCGACGTGCTGGTTGCTATGAACCCCGCGGCGCTCAAGACCAATGTCCCGCAATTGAAGCAGGGCGGGCTGATCATCGCCGACGAGGGCGAGTTCAACGACCGCAATCTCGCCAAGGCGAAATATGAGGCGAACCCGCTCGACGACGGCAGCCTCGCCAAATGGCAGCTGCTCAAGCTCAACATCAGTCAGTTGACGATGGACGCGGTGAAGCCCTTCGGCCTCGGCAACAAGGAAGCGCTGCGCTGCAAGAATATGTGGACGCTGGGGCTCGCGCTCTGGATGTTCGACCGCGATCGCCAGCCGCTCATCGACTGGCTCAATGCGAAATTCGCGAAGGCGCCCGATCTCGCGGCGGCGAACGTCGCGGCGCTCAACGCAGGGCACGCCTATGGTGAGACCGCCGAGCTCGCGGGTCCGCTCAAACAGCACCATGTCGATCCCGCGCCCGCGGCTCCGGGCCTCTATCGCACGCTGACCGGCGCCGAGGGCATCGCGCTCGGGCTCGTCGCGGGGGCGCAGCTTGCAAAGCTGCCGATGTTCTTCGGTGGCTACCCGATCACGCCAGCGTCGGCGATCCTCCACCACCTGTCGCGGCTCAAGGAATATGACGTCACGACCTTCCAGGCCGAGGACGAGATCGCGGCGATCTGCTCGGCGATCGGCGCGAGCTATGGCGGCTCGCTTGGCGTGACGTCGTCGTCAGGCCCCGGCATCGCATTGAAAGGCGAGGCGATGGGCCTCGCGATCATGACCGAGCTGCCGCTCATCATCGTCAATTCGCAGCGCGGCGGCCCGTCGACCGGCCTGCCGACCAAGACCGAGCAGTCGGATCTCTATCAGGCGGTTTACGGCCGCAACGGCGACGCGCCGCTGCCCGTCATCGCGGCGCGCTCGCCCGGCGACGCGTTCGAATGCGCGATCGAGGCGGTCCGCATCGCGGTGCAATATATGACGCCGGTGATGCTGCTGACCGACGGCTATATTGCCAACGCCGCCGAGCCGTGGGCGGTGCCCGACCTCACGACCTATGAGGCGTTCCCGGTCGAGTTCCTGACCGAAGTGCCCGAGGGCGGCTTCAAACCCTATGGCCGCGACGAAAAGCTCAAGCGCCCGTGGGTCAAGCCCGGCACGCCCGGCCTGCTCCACCGCATCGGCGGGATCGAGAAGGAAATCGACACCGGGCATATCAATTACGAGGCGTCGAACCATCAGGCGATGACCGACATCCGCAAGGACAAGATCGATGGCATCAAGGTGCCCGATCAGGTGGTTGAACTCGGTGCCGAGGGGGGGAGGCTCGCGGTCGTCGGCTGGGGATCGACCTTTGGCCCGGTCCATCAGGCTGTGCGCCGCCAGCGCGCCGAGGGGGCGGACGTCAGTCACGTCCATATCCGCCACATCTGGCCGTTGCCTGCCAATCTCGGCGAGCTGCTCAAGAGCTATGACAAGGTCATCGTGCCCGAAATGAACACCGGGCAATTGAAGACCGTGCTGCGCGACCAATATCTGGTCGATGCGAAGCCAGTGAACAAGGTGTCGGGCCAGCCCTTCACCATCGCCGAAATCGAAGCCGCCATCGAGGAGGCACTCAAATGAACGAGATGACGACCATCGCGCGGACGACGACGCTGAAAGACTGGGAAACCGATCAGGAAGTGCGTTGGTGCCCCGGTTGCGGCGACTATGCGATCCTGAAAGCGGTGCAGCGCACCATGCCCGAAATCGGCACCGCGCCCGAGAATACGGTGTTCGTCAGCGGCATCGGCTGCTCGTCGCGCTTTCCCTATTATATGGAAACCTATGGCTTCCATACGATCCACGGCCGCGCCCCCGCATTCGCGACGGGGCTGAAGCTTGCCAATCCCGAGCTCGACATCTGGATCGTCACTGGCGACGGCGACGGGCTGTCGATCGGCGGCAACCACACGATGCACCTGATCCGCCGCAATCTCGATTGCCAGATCATGCTGTTCAACAACGAGATTTACGGGCTGACCAAGGGCCAATATTCGCCGACGAGCCGCGTTGGCACCACCAGCCCGTCGACGCCATATGGCTCGGTCGACCGCCCCGCGCAGCCCGCCGCGTTTGCGTTGGGTGCCGGATCGCGCTTCGTAGCGCGCGGCTTCGACGTGTCGAAGAAGCTGCCCGAGGTTTTGAAAGCGGCCCATGCCCACAAGGGCGCGGCCTTTATAGAGATTTTCCAGAATTGTATCGTCTATAACAAAGACGTGTTCGAGGATTTTGCGGCGCCGAAGGGCGCCGAGGATCGCCAGCTCTGGCTCGAGAATGGCGAACCGATGCTCTATGCCAAAGGCACCAAGGGCATCGCGCTCGACGGCGAAGCGCTGCACCTCAAGACCGTCGATGTCGTCGATGGCGACTGGCAGTCCGCGGGCGTGATCGTCCATGACGTCACCAACCGCAGCGTCGCGCACATGCTAGTCGAAATGCGCTTTGGCGAATTCCCTATGGCGCTCGGGGTCCTCTACGATGACCCGCGCCCGACCTTCGAGGCCGATGTCGTCCGCCAAAACCAGGCGGCGGCCGAAGGCAAGAAGGCCGACCTGCAGGGTCTGCTCAAAAAGGGGCAGACCTGGACCGTGACAGAAAGCGGGCCGGAACTCTGATCATCCATTCCGCGACATGGATAATCTGACGCACAGCCTTGTCGGCGCACTTCTCGGGCAGATGGGGCTCAAGAAGAAGACCGGCCTCGCGATGCCGACGCTGATCATCGCGGCGAACCTGCCCGATATCGACGCCGGCTGCGCGATTTACGGCATCGAGTCGCTATCGATGCGGCGCGGGATCACGCATGGGCCCATCGCGCTCGTCGTGCTGCCGATCCTCCTGTGGGCGCTTATGCTCGCTTTCGACCGCTGGCAGGAACGGCGTGGCAAGCGGCCGTCCGATCGATTGCCGATCGATAAGGGGTGGCTGCTCGCGCTCGCTTATATCGGCTGTCTCAGCCATCCCGCGCTCGACTGGCTGAACAATTACGGCATCCGCCTGCTCGAACCGTTCAGCCATCGCTGGTTCTATGGCGACAGCATCTTCATCATCGACCTGTGGATATGGGTCGCCCTCGCCGTGTCGGTCTGGCTGTCGCTCCGCCGTGAGCGACTTGCGACGGCCGACTGGCGGCGGCCCGCTTGGATCGGCTTTGCGGCGGTGTGCGCCTATATTTTCGCGAACGGCCTGATCACCGGCGCTGCCGAACGCATGGCCTCGATCGCGCTCGACGCGGGCGGCCGGAAAGGCGCGCTCGTCGTGGCCAGCCCGCCGCCACTGGCGTTCTGGAAACGCGACATCTTCTGGCGCACCGCCGATCGTTACGGCACCGCGAGTTTCGTGCCCGGCGTGGGCGGACATGTCGATCTGACCGGCAGTCCGACGGGCATGGACGATTCGCGTCTCGCGACCTGGGTAAAGGCCGATCCCGCGGCGCGGGCCTTCCTCTTCTGGGCACGGATGCCGGTCGCGCAAAAAGACGGGGACGCGATTCTGCTGCGCGACCAGCGCTTCATGCACCCCCTCGCGCAGGATCGTTTCCAAGTGCGGCTGACCGCGCCGGATACCGCCAGCGATCCCGAATGACAGCGCGCGCGTGACGTCATGGCGGTGCGCGCTTCAACCGATTGTCAGCGCGGTGTGTTTGGGGCAGGAAGGTGACAATGAACACGCATGTCAGCCCGCGCCGCGGTAAGGAACTGCTCCGCGCCGATCGCGCCTATCGCGCGGGCGGGGGCATGGCGCGGCTGATTGCCCTGGCGCCGGCGCGCCTTTTCCACCGCCTGCTCGACCGGATCGACGCGGGGCTGGCGCAGGGCACGATCGAGGGGCATCTGCCCGACGGCAGCGTGCGCTTGCTCGGCGGCCGCGGCAAGGGACCGGTGGCGGTCGTCCACCTCCACAATTGGGCGGCGCTGGCACGGCTTGCGCTGTCGGGGTCGGTCGGCTGGTATCGCGCGTTCGAGGCGCGCGAATGGTCGTCGCCAGATCCGGTGCCGCTGTTCGATCTGTTCATGCGCAATGGCGAGGCGCTGGGCAATGCCGGACGGGCTCGGGGGCCGTGGCGCTGGCTGAACCGCGCGATCCATTCGCTGAACCGCAACGACCGTCGAGGAGCCCGGCGAAACATCCATGCCCACTATGATTTGGGTAATGATTTCTATCGCTTGTGGCTCGATCATTCCATGAATTATTCGAGTGCGCTTTTCACCGATCCGGGGCAGTCGCTCGAAGATGCGCAGGCAACTAAAGTCGATGCGATCCTCGACCGGCTCGACTTGCGTTCGGGAAGCCGGCTGCTCGAAATCGGCTGTGGGTGGGGCGCGCTCGCCGAACGCGCTGTCGATCGGCATGATGTACTTTACACCGGCATCACCCTGTCGCCGGCGCAGGCCGAAATCGCCGACGCGCGGCTGAACGCGGTCGATCTGTCGGGACGCTCGCGGATCGAGCTTTGCGACTATCGCGACGTGCAGGGCCCCTATGATGCGATCGCGAGCGTCGAAATGGTCGAGGCGGTCGGCGAAGCCTATTGGCCGGCCTATCTCGACGCCATCGCCCGGCTGCTGCGTCCCGGCGGCAAGGCGGCGATCCAGTATATATCGATCAACGATGCGCTGTTCGAACGCTACGCGGCGAGCAGCGACTTCATCCAGGCTTATATCTTCCCGGGCGGCTGCCTGATTTCCGAAAGCCGCTTTCGCGCGCTGGCGGAGGCGAGGGGGCTCGCATGGCGCGACGTGCGCCGTTTCGGCGGCGATTACGCCGAGACGCTGCGCCAGTGGCGCGAACGCTTCGACGCAGCGGTCGCGGCCGATCAGCTTCCATCGGGTTTCGATGAGCGATTCATCCGGCTCTGGCGCTATTATCTGCAATATTGCGAAGGCGGCTTTCGTGGCGGCGGGATCGATGTCGCGCAAGTCACGCTCGAAAAGACGGCCTGAAAACAGGGGAGGAAGCGAAATGCGAAGATTCTTGGCGGCGGTGCTTCTGTGCACCGCGGCGGCGGGGTGCAGCGCGCCCGCGACCACGCAAACCACCGACCAATTGCCAAAGGATCTGAATGTGCTGTTCTGGACCCAGGATCAACGCGACGCCGCCTTCCGCACGATGGAGACGGTGCCAAAGGTCGCCGTGAATATGGTAGAGGCGGGCGATGCGGTCTATCCGCTGCCGCAGGGTGCGCCGATCGATCTTGGCACCGATGTCGATGCCTATATGGCGAAGCAGCGCAACGCCGGGTTGATCATCGTTCAGGACGGCAAGATCCGGCTCGAGAAATATGCGTTGGGATATGGTGCCGCGGGGCGCTGGACGAGTTTCTCGGTCGCGAAGAGCTTCACCTCGACTCTCGTCGGCGCGGCGGTGAAGGACGGCTATATCAAGAGCCTCGACGACAAGGTCACCGCCTATATCCCGGGGCTCAAGGGCTCGGCCTATGACGATGTCAGCGTGCGGGAGCTGCTGACGATGACTTCGGGCGTCAAATGGAACGAGGATTATACCGACCCCAAGTCCGACGTGGCGCAGTTCAACCTGCAAAGGCCTGTCGAGGGCGAAGACATAACTGTAAGCTATATGAAGAGCTTACCGCGCGAAGCACCCGCAGGTTCGAAGTGGGTTTACAAGACCGGCGAGACCAATTTGATCGGCGTGCTCGTATCGAGCGCGACCGGCAAGACGCTGTCACAATATCTGTCCGAAAAAATCTGGAAGCCGTTCGGTATGGAACAGGATGCGGTATGGATGCTCGGGCCGACGGGACACGAGATCAGCGGCTGCTGCATGTCGGCGAGCCTCAAGGATTATGCGCGTTTTGGGCAGTTCATCCTGAACGGCGGTGTTGCGGGCGGCGAGAAGGTGCTGCCCGACGACTGGATTGCGTCGGCGACCACGAAGCAGGCGGGAATCGACGTGCCGGGACGTGGCTATGGCTATCAATGGTGGACGAACGACGACGGCAGTTTTGCCGCGCAGGGCATTTTCGGGCAGGGGATTTTCATCGATCCGAAGAGAAAGCTGGTGATCGCATCGAACGGCAACTGGCCGACCGCGACCGATCCCGAAGGCGTCGGCGCTGCGCGCGAAGCATTCTACAAGAGCGTGCAGGCGGCGGTGGATGAAGAGGCTGCAAACTGATTTTTATCATCCCGGCCTTCGCCGGGATGACAATTGTTCAGTCGATGGCGATGCTCGTCGCGCGCTGGGCCAGCCAGACCGCGAACAGCGGTACGGCGACGGCCAGCGCCATGATCCACCAACTGTCGGCGAGGGTGACCGCGCGATAGAGCGCCGCGCCAATGACCGCGCCCGCGACGATCCAGCCCGGACCGGTGCCCGCCGACACGCGCATCGCGAGCCAGCCGCCCGCAAAACTGCCGATGAACCAGCCGGCAATGAGCGAGATCGTCGATCCGATGGGGATCAGGATTTCGCCGCTGTCCGGATCGTAAACGTCAGGGGAAATTTCGCTGCCGGCATATTGCGCGAGCCAGAGCAGTCCGAAAGCGACGACGATGCCGATGATTGCGGAAATTGCCGATCGCAAAATAGTCTTGGTCATAATTCCCGCGCCCTCGCAAACCCTCTTATGCGAGCGTCTTAGCGCAGGAGAGCGAAGATGGCGTTAAGCTTTTTCCATGACCTTGGGCAAGGCATGGAACGCCGTGCTTTCGAAGCCCTCGACCATCAGTTTCGCGACATATTCGCCGACCGCGGCGGGGTTCTTTATGCTCTGCGGATCCTCGCCGGGGTAGGCGCGCGCGCGCATCTGGGTGCGCGTGCCGCCGGGGTCGAGGATCGCGGTGCGGACGCCCGAGATATTGCGCATTTCGGCGCCATAGCTCGTCACCAGCGTCTCGAGCGCCGCCTTCGATGCGGCATAGGCGCCCCAATAGGCGCGCGGCTCGCGCGCGACGCCGCTCGACAGCGCGACCAGCCGGCCGTTTGCGGCACGGCGGAGCAGCGGGTCGAAATTGGCGATCAGCGCCTGTTGCGCGATCAGGTTGAGCGTCAGCGTCTTGTTGAATTCCTTGCCGTCGATTGCCGCGACCGGGGTCAGCGTGCCGAGCATCGCGGCGTTGAGCACGAGCATGTCGAGCTGCTGCCAGCGTTCGGCCATCGCGCTTGCGAGCCGCGCGATGCTGTCGCCATCGGTGAGGTCGAGCGGCGCGATCGTCGCGCTGCCGCCGGCGGCGTGGATGCGATCTTCGAGCTCCTCGAGCCCGCCCGCGGTGCGCGCGGTGATCACGACATGCGCGCCTCGGGCGGCGAGCGATTCGGCGATGGCTTCGCCGATGCCACGGCTCGCCCCGGTGACGAGCGCGACCTGGCCCGCCAGTTCTTCAGACGTCATATTCATTGTGTCAGACAACTCGTTCGGCAAGCAGCGAAAATTGATCTTCCAGGCCATGCTCGTCGAAATCGGTCAGCGTGGTCGGATAGTCGCCCGTGAAGCAGGCGTCGCAATATTGCGGCGCGTTCTGCTTCCGCTCGGCTTCGCCGAGTGCCCGGTAAAGGCCGTCGATGGTCAGAAAGGCGAGGCTGTCGGCATTGATGAAGTTCGCCATCTGCCCGACGCTCATTTGTGCCGCGAGCAGCTTGGCGCGTTCCGGCGTATCGACGCCATAGAAGCAGCTGTGCTGGGTCGGCGGGCTCGCGATGCGCATATGCACTTCGGCGGCACCGGCATCGCGCATCATCTGCACGATCTTGAGGCTCGTCGTGCCGCGCACGATCGAATCGTCGATTAGCACGATACGCTTGCCCGCGATCAGCGCGCGGTTGGCGTTGTGCTTCAGCTTGACACCCAGATGGCGGACCTTGTCGCCCGGCTGGATGAAGGTGCGTCCGACATAGTGCGAACGGATGATGCCGAGTTCGAACGGAATGCCCGATTCCTGCGCATAGCCGATCGCCGCGGGCGTGCCCGAATCGGGGACGGGGATGACGAGGTCGGCGTCGACCGGATTTTCGCGCGCGAGTTCGGCGCCGATCGCCTTGCGCACCGAATAGACGCTCGTGCCGTCGACGATCGAATCGGGACGCGAGAAATAGACATATTCGAAGATACACGGGCGCGCCGACTGCTCGGCAAAGGGGCGGTGCGAGGTCAGCTGGCCGTCGCGGACGATCACCAGCTCCCCGGGCTCGACCGAGCGGACGAATTCGGCGCCGACCACGTCGAGCGCCACCGTTTCCGACGCCAGGATATGCGCATCGCCGAGCTTGCCGATGACGAGCGGGCGGATGCCGAGCGGATCGCGGCAGCCGATCATGCCTTCGGCGGTCAAACAGATTAGCGAATAAGCGCCCTCGACCTGCTTCAGCGCGTCGATGAAGCGGTCGAGCAAAGAGCGGTAGTTCGACGTCGCAACGAGGTGGATGATCACCTCGGTATCGCTGGTCGACTGGAAGATCGATCCGCGACGGACGAGCACCTTCTTCAAAGCCGCAGCGTTGGAGATGTTGCCGTTGTGCGCCACCGCGAAGCCGCCGGTCGACAAATCGGCATAGAGCGGTTGGACGTTGCGAAGCGCGGTCTCGCCCGTCGTCGAATAGCGGACATGGCCAACCGCCGACGGGCCGTCGAGCTGACGGATGATCTCGTCGCGATCGAAATTGCCCGCGACATGGCCCATCGCGCGATGGGTATGGAAATCCTTGCCGTCGAAGGCGGTGATGCCTGCGGCTTCCTGCCCGCGGTGCTGCAGGGCGTGCAGCCCCAGCGCGACAACCGCGGAAGCGCTATCGGCGCCATGAATACCAAATACGCCGCACTCCTCGCGGAGTTTGTCGTCGTCGAAAGGGTGGGTCGTCAGCATGTCGATCCAAGGGGGAAGGGGGACTGCGGCGCATATAGGGAGGGCGATCACAAATGTCGCCCCCTAATCACGATATTGTCATATGCATGGCAAGGGACGGGGTGGCAGCGGCTTCGATCCTGCTCTAAAGCGCGCTTCATGGATGACCAGCGCGACACGACCGACCGATTTCTTCCGCGTTTCGACGCCGCGGGGCTGGTGACGGCGATCGTCACCGACGCCGACACACACGTCCTGCTGATGGTCGCGCATATGAACGAAGAGGCGATCGCAAAAACGCGCGATACGGGGCAGGCGCATTTCTGGTCGCGCTCGCGGGCGTCGCTGTGGCGCAAGGGCGAAACCTCGGGTAACGGCCTGACGCTCGTCGAGATGCGCGTCGATTGCGATCAGGACGCGCTGCTGCTGCGCGTAAGGCCCGCGGGGCCGGCGTGCCATACCGGACGCCGCTCGTGCTTCTATCGCCGCATCGAGGCGGATGGCAGCCTGACCTTTCTGGTGGACGATGCGCAGGGCTGAAATCCTTTTGGCGCTGACGGCGATGCTGCTCGCCGGCTGCGAGCGGGCCGATCCCAATTCCGACCGCAAGGGGGTCGACGCGAGCAATCCGCTCGAGCTCACGGCGCGCGAGCGGGGTATCGTGCGTCCCGATGCTGACTCGCCGACCGGCGTGTTCGAGCGCCGGCACGACCTTGGCCGCGACGCGATGTGCGTCGCTCCCGACAGCGCCGGGAAGTGGCGCTTCGCGGTCACCGCGTCCTTCGGGACGAGCCTGTCCTGCCTCGCGACCGGAACGATGACGCGCGAGGGCGGCAAGTGGCGGATGCGTTTCGCCGGCGCGGAAGGCTGCGAGGCGCTGGTCCACGAGGAAGAGGATGAGCTGCGCCTCCCCGGACGCCTGCCGCCGCAATGCGCGCGGCTGTGCCCGAACCGCGCCTCGCTTTCGGGCCTGCGCCTGCCGCGCGCGAGCTGGTCCGCCGATGATGCCAGGGGCTTGCGGATCAGCGATCGACACGGCAATATCACGCGTCCCTGTGCGGGCTGACCCGCGCCGAAATCGCCCCATCCGGCGCTATTGACGTTCACGTCAACGGAAACTAGTTTCAACGGCATGACCGACCCTTACGGCCACGCCCATATCGACACGCCCGATCATCTGGGGCGCGAGCAATTCAGCATCACCGACTTGTCGACCGAGTTCGGGGTTACCGCCCGCGCGCTGCGCTTCTATGAGGACGAGGGTTTGATCAGCCCGTCGCGCAAGGGCCTGTCGCGTATCTATTCGAAGCGCGATCGCGCCCGGCTCGCGTGGATATTGCGCGCAAAGCGGACGGGGTTCAGCCTCGCTGACATTCGCGAAATGATCGACCTTTACGACGTCGGCGACGGCCGCAAATTGCAGCGCCAGGTGACGATCGAAAAATGCGAAGAGCGCATCGCGCTGCTTCGCCGCCAGCGCGACGATATTGACAGCGCTGTAGATGAGCTGTCACGCTTCATCGATATGGTGAAGAAAGTCGATGCGGCCTGATAGGCCGCGCGGCTACTGACCCTCTGCCTCTCCCCAGGCAAGTTTGACACGCCAGAACTGCTTTTCAGAAGGATTTCCCATGCCCGTCTATCGCGCCCCTGTGCAGGACACTCTTTTCCTCCTCAACGACGTGCTCGGCGTCGAGCGCTATGCAAACCTCCCCGGCTTCGCCAATGCGACACCGGACATGATCGAGGCGGTGCTGACCGAGGCGGGGAAATTCTGCGAGGAAGTGCTGTTCCCGATCAACCAGTCGGGTGACCTCGAGGGTTGCACGCGCCACGACGATGGCAGCGTCACGACGCCGAAGGGCTTCAAGGAAGCCTATAAGGCCTATTGCGAAGCGGGCTGGACGCTGCTGACCCAGCCCGAGGAATTCGGCGGACAGGGGCTGCCGCATGTCGTGGGTTTCCCGGTCGAGGAATATCGCATGGCGGCGAACCAGGCCTTTGCAATGTATCCCGGACTGACGCAGGCAGCCGTCGCCGCGATCCTCGTCAAGGGATCGGAGGAGCAGAAGGCGACCTATGTCCCGAAGATGATCTCGGGCGAATGGGGCGGGACGATGAACCTGACCGAGCCGCATTGCGGCACCGACCTCGGCCTCATCCGCACGCGCGCGGTGCCGAACGGCGACGGCAGCTATGACGTCACAGGCACGAAGATTTTCATTTCGTCGGGTGAGCACGACCTGACCGGCAACATCATTCATCTCGTCCTCGCAAAGACCCCTGACGCGCCCGACAGCGTCAAGGGCATCTCGCTGTTCATCGTGCCCAAGTTCCTCGTCAACGAAGACGGCTCGCCTGGTGAGCGTAACAGGCTGCAGTGCGGGTCGATCGAGCACAAGATGGGCATCCATGCCAATTCGACCTGTGTGATGAATTATGACGGGGCAAAGGGCTGGATGGTCGGCGAGGAGAACAAGGGGCTCGCCGCCATGTTCGTGATGATGAACGCCGCGCGCCTCGGCGTCGGCATTCAGGGTCTGGGGCAGGCCGACATCGCCTTCCAGAACGCCGTCCAATATGCGCAGGACCGCCGCCAGGGCCGTGCGCTGACCGGTCCGAAGGACCCGCAGGAAAAGGCCGACCCGCTGTTCGTCCACCCCGATGTGCGCCGCATGCTGATGGACGGCAAGGCGACGGTGGAGGGGCTGCGCGCGCTGTGCCTGTGGGGCGCGCTCCAGGTTGACCTGTCGCATCTCGCGGAAACCGAGGAAGAGCGCCAACAGGCCGACGATCTCGTCAGCCTGCTTACCCCGGTGATCAAGGGCTATGGCACCGACAAGGGCTATGACGTCGCGACGAATGCGCAGCAGGTGTTCGGTGGCCATGGCTACATCGAGGAACAGGGCATGAGCCAATATGTCCGCGATGCCCGCATCACGATGATCTACGAAGGCGCCAACGGCGTCCAGGCGATGGACCTCGTCGGCCGCAAGCTCGCGCAGAACGGCGGCCGCGCGATTCAGTCACTGTTCGCTATCGTCGATACCGAATGCGCCGCGGCAAAGGATCGTCCGGCATTGGCCGATTTCGCGGTCCGGCTCGAAAAAGCGAATGGCGAACTGAAGGCCGCGACGATGTGGTTCATGCAGAATGGTATGGCGAACCCCAATAATGTCGGCGCGGGCGCGCACCATTATATGCACATCACGGGCATCGTCGCATTGGGCCTGATGTGGCTGCGCATGGCCGAGGCGGCGCAGGTGGCGTTGGACGAAGGGCGCGGGAACAAGGACTTCCTCGAAGCCAAGATCGTGACCGCGCGCCACTTCGGCGAGCGCTTCCTGCCCGATGCGGGATCGCTCCGCCGCAAGATCGAGGCGGGCAGCGAGGCGATGATGGCGCTGACGCCCGAGCAATTCTTCGCCGCCTGAGGTGCCGCCGATGCAACCATCGCCGCCGCCAAGCGTGTCGGCGGCGATGGGGAATATCGCGCCGATCGTTGTAGAGGGCCGCAACTGCTGGCGGATCGAACGTGCCAACAAAGCGCGGATGATCGTCGATGCCGCCGATTATTTCGCGCTGCTCGAAGTGCTGATGGCGAAAGCGGAAGAGCGTATCCTGCTGATCGGCTGGGATTTCGATCCGCGTATCGCGCTGAAGCCCGATAAAGACGGCAAGGGCGAACCACTCGGCCACTATCTGCTGAAGCTCGCGCAGGACAAGCCCGAGCGCGACATCGATATCCTGCGCTGGAATTTCGGTGGGCTCAAACAGTTCGTGGTGCCGCGCATCGTGTCGATGATCGTGCGTTGGAAACTGACGCGCTCGATCAGCTTCCGCCTCGACAGCGCGCATCCGGTTGGGTGCAGCCACCATCAGAAGGTCGCGGTGTTCGACGACCATCTTGCCGTGTGCGGCGGGATCGACGTGGGCGCGCGCCGCTGGGACACGCGCGATCACAAGGATGGCGACACGCACCGCACCGCGCCCGACGGCAAGGCCTATATGCCCTGGCACGACAGCACGATGATTCTGGCCGGACCGGTGGGCGGTGCGCTCGCCGATCTCGGCAACGAGCGCTGGCAGCGCGCGACGAAAAAGCCTCTCCGCGATCTGACAGGCAAGGGAGAGAATTGGCCCGACGACCTCGAACCCGATTTCGAGGGCGTCGACGTTGCCATCTCGCGCACGCGCGCCGAATATGACGGCTACGGCGAAATCCGCGAGATCGAACAGCTTTACCTCGACATGATCGCGGCGGCGAAGCGCTTCATCTATTTCGAAAATCAATATTTCACCTGCGGCAAGATCGCCGCCGCGATCGCCGAGCGGTTGAACGAGGATGATCCACCCGAATTCGTGATGGTGATGCCCGAAACCGCCGACGGCTGGCTCGAGCAGATGGCGATGGACGCCGCGCGCGTGCAACTCGTCCGCGAAATCGCGAAGGCGAAACATGGCGATCGGCTGAAAGTCTATTTCCCCCGGACGAGGAAGGGCGAGGCCATCTATGTCCACGCCAAGACCGCGGTGGTAGACGATCGGATGATCCGCGTCGGATCCGCCAATATGAACAATCGCTCGATGGGGCTCGACAGCGAATGCGATGTGACGATCGACGCCGCGCTGCCCGCGAATGCCGGCGTCGAGCCGGTCATCCGCCGCTTGCGCGAATCGCTGATCGGCGAACATCTGGACATCGACCCGGCCGAGGTTAGCCGCCGTTTCGAGGCGACGGGGTCATTGATCGCGACGATCGAGGCGTTTCGCGGCGAAGGCCGTTCGCTCGAACTGCTCGACCTGACCAAGCCGGGGCCGTTCGACGAATTCATCGCCGAGAATGAACTGCTCGATCCGACGAGCCCCGACGAGATGTTCGAAAGCCTGACCGAGCGCGGGCTAAGGAAAAGCTGGCATCGCGGTCGCGGCTGGATGCGGCGGCATCGGCCCTTTCGGCGGAAGGCTTAGTCGGCCAGCGACAGGATGTGATGCGCCTGCTTCAAATGCGGCGCGTCGACCATCTTCCCATCGACCTGGAGCACGCCGACACCGGGGTTGGCCGCAAAGGCATCGATGATCGCCTGTGCTCGCGCCACCTCGTCGGCCGAGGGTGTGAAGGCGGCGTTGATCGGCCCGACCTGCGACGGGTGGATCGCCATCATGCCGGTAAAGCCATCGCGCCGCGCGCGGGCGGCATAGGAGGCGAGGCCTTCCTCGTCCTTGATCGCCGGGAACACGGTGTCGATCGCGGCGGTGTTCGCGCCATGCGCAGCGAACAGGGTCAGCGCGCGCGCCATTTCATAGGGCGCGGTGTAGCTTCCGTCGTCGTGCCGGCTCGTCGCTGCACCGATCGCGGCGGGCAGGTCCTCGGCGCCCCAGGTCAGGCCGAGCAGGCGGTCCTTCACTTCGCGGTAGCTGCCGAGCGTGAAGATCGCCGCGGGAGTCTCGGTCGCGATCGGCAGGATTGCGGGCATCGAGGCGTCCCGCGCCGCTTCGCTGCGCAGGATCGTGTCGAGCTGCTGGATACTCGGCGCGCCTTCGGCCTTGGGCAGCATGATCGCGTCGGGACGGGCGCCGGCGATCGCGACAACGTCGGCGGCGGTCATGTGGCCGTCGAGCGGATTGACGCGCACCAGCGTGATCACGTCCCGCTCCCCGGCAAGATAGTCGGCAACCGCGTGACGCGCCGCGTCCTTGTTCGCGAGCGAAACCGAATCCTCAAGGTCGAGGATGATCGCATCGGCACCCGACGCCGCGGCCTTGGCGAAACGTTCGGGCCGGTCGCCGGGGACGAAGAGAAGGGAACGAAGTCGCATCAGTTGGCCTTCCGCTGGACAAGGGCAGAACGCTCGCATTGGCACACTAGTTCATCGCGCTGGTTGATACAGCGATGGAGGAAGGTCACGATGCCCGCGTTGGGGCGCGATTTCGACTCTTTCAGGCTGATGACTTCGCTCTCGGCGCGGAGCGTATCGCCGATGAACACCGGCTTCGGCATGACGAGCTTGTCATAACCCAAATTCGCGACGAGCGTGCCAAGCGTCGTGTCGCCGACCGACAACCCGACCATCAGGCTGAAGGTGAAGGTGCCGTTGACGAGGATCTGCCCGAACTCCGACGCCTTCGCCGCCTCGATATCGAGGTGCAGCGGCTGCGGATTGTGGGTCATCACCGTGAAGAGAAGATTGTCCGTCTCGGTCACCGTGCGACGGATGTCGTGCGTCAGCGTGTCGCCGATTGCCCATTCGTCGAAATATTTGCCGGCCATTATGCTTCGTCCTTCTCGATCAGGGCGAGCAGCGCCTCGACCTGCACCTGCGAACCCGCAACTGCGTTGAGCTCGGCGACAATGCCATCGAACGGCGCGGTCAGGCTATGTTCCATCTTCATCGCTTCGAGCGTGAGCAATTTCTGCCCCTTGGTCACTTTGTCGCCCGCGGCGACATCGACCGCGATGACCTTGCCCGGCATGGGCGACAGAATCGCGCCGTCGCCCGCGGCGCCGCCGGCGCTGCCCTCGGCGCGCCAGGGTGCGAGCTGCCAGACCGAACCGCCCTCGGCAACGAGCATCGCGGGCGCGGGCTCTTCGGCGCCCGGGCCGTGCAGTTCGACCTCGACGCGCTTGCCGTCGAGCAGGAAGGGGGACGAGCGTATATCGGATGCATTGAGGCGGAAGCCCGATTGCAGCGAGCGCGGCACCATCGCCATCGCGGCGTTGGTGAGCGCTTGCGCGCTCGGCACCGGTTCCTCGGTCATCGCATCGCCGTCGCGGCCGATGAGGCCCGTATCGACCGTGCCCGCGATGAAATCGGGATGGTCGAGGGCGTTGATCAGGAAGGCCGAATTGGTCTTTACCGGCCAGATCGCGCTGTCCTCAAGCATCTCCGACAGCAATTCGCGCGCTTCCTCGCGCTCCTCGCCCCAGGCGATCACCTTGGCGATCATCGGGTCGTAGAAGGGCGAGACCTCGGCGCCTTCATAGACGCCCGTATCGACGCGGCCGATCTGTTCGGGAAGCTGAAAGAGTTCGAGCGTGCCGATGCTCGGCAGGAACCCCTTGGCGGGGTCTTCGGCATAAAGCCGCGCTTCCATCGCCCAGCCGTTGATCGCGAGTTCGTCCTGCGCGAGCGGGATCGGCTCGCCGCTCGCGACGCGAAGCTGCCATTCGACGAGATCGACGCCGGTGATCTCCTCGGTGACCGGATGCTCGACCTGCAGGCGCGTGTTCATTTCCATGAACCAGATGCGGTCGGCGCGGAGGCCTTCCGATGCGTCGGCGATGAACTCGATCGTCCCCGCGCCGACATAGTCGACCGCCTTCGCGGCGCGCACCGCCGCGGCGCAGAGGTCGGCGCGCGTCGCCTCGTCCATACCGGGGGCGGGGGCTTCCTCGATCACCTTCTGGTGGCGGCGCTGGAGCGAGCAGTCGCGTTCGAACAGGTGGACGACATTGCCGTGCGTGTCGCCGAACACCTGCACCTCGATATGGCGCGGAGTCAGGATATACTTCTCGATCAGCACATGGTCGTTGCCGAATGACGATGCCGCCTCGCGCTGGCACGAGGCGAGCGCGTCGAGAAAATCGGCTGGGGCGTCGACCTTGCGCATCCCTTTGCCGCCGCCGCCCGCGACCGCCTTGATGAGGACGGGGTAGCCGATCTGCGCGGCCTGTTCGGCGAGGAAGGCCGGATCCTGATTTTCGCCCATATAGCCCGGCGTGACCGGCACGCCCGCATCAGCCATCAGCTTCTTCGCGGCGTCCTTCAACCCCATAGCGGTGATCGAAGACGGCTTCGGCCCGACCCAAACGAGCCCGGCATCGGCGACCGCCTGCGCAAACTCGGCATTCTCGGAGAGGAAGCCATAGCCCGGATGGATCGCCTCGGCGTCCGTCGCCTTCGCGGCGGCGATGATCTTCTCGCCAACCAGATAGGATTCGCGCGCCGGCGACGGCCCGATATGCACGGCCTCGTCGGCCTCGCGCACATGCAGCGCTTTCGCATCGGCGTCCGAATAGACCGCAACGGTGCGTATGCCCATCTCGCGCGCGGTGCGGATGATACGGCAGGCGATTTCGCCGCGATTGGCGATGAGGAGGGAAGTGATCATCATCATTACATCCTGAACACGCCGAACCCGCGGTCCTCGACCGGGGCGTTCAGCGTTGCCGCGAAGGCTAGCCCAAGCACGTCGCGCGTCTGGGCGGGGTCGATGATGCCGTCGTCCCAGAGGCGCGCGGTCGCGTGGTAGGGATTGCCCTCATCCTCATATTTCTGGCGGATCGGCGCCTTGAAGGCTTGAGCCTCTTCCGGCGTCCATTTGTCGGCGTCGCGGTGGACGGTCGCCAGTACCGATGCCGCCTGTTCGCCGCCCATCACGCTGATCCGCGCATTGGGCCAGGTGAAGAGGAAGCGGGGGCTGTAGGCGCGTCCGCACATGCCGTAGTTGCCTGCGCCGAAGCTGCCGCCGATCAGCACGGTAATCTTCGGCACCGTCGCGGTTGCCACGGCCGTCACCAGCTTTGCACCATGTTTTGCAATGCCTTCGGCCTCATATTTGCCGCCGACCATGAAGCCGCTGATATTCTGGAGGAAGAGCAGGGGAATGCGCCGCTGCTGCGCGAGCTCGATGAAATGCGCGCCCTTGACCGCGCTTTCGCTGAAGAGCACGCCATTGTTCGCAAGGATCGCGACCGGAATGCCCCAGATATGCGCGAAGCCGCAGACGAGCGTGCTCCCGTAATTCGCCTTGAATTCGTGAAACTCGCTGCCGTCGACGATGCGCGCGATTACCTCGTGCACATCATAGGGGGCGCGGACGTCATCAGGGACGACGCCGTAAAGCTCTTCGCCATCATATTTGGGAGGGCGCGGATCTTTAAGCGCAATCTCGAAACCCTTGTCCTCGCCGAGGTGGCTGACGATGTCGCGAACGATCGTCAGCGCATGTTCGTCATTCTCGGCGAGATGGTCGACGACGCCCGACTTTTTCGCGTGCAGGTCGCCGCCGCCGAGGTCCTCGGCGCTGATTTCTTCGCCCGTCGCGGCCTTCACCAGCGGCGGGCCGGCAAGGAAGATCGTGCCCTGGTTGCGCACGATCACCGTCTCGTCCGACATCGCGGGGACATAGGCGCCGCCCGCGGTACAACTCCCCATCACGCAGGCGATCTGCGGGATGCGCTTGGCACTCATATTCGCCTGGTTGAAGAAGATGCGCCCGAAATGGTCGCGGTCGGGAAACACTTGGTCCTGATGCGGCAGGTTCGCGCCGCCGCTGTCGACGAGGTAGATGCAGGGCAGGCGGTTCGCCTCGGCAATCTCCTGCGCGCGCAGATGCTTCTTGACCGTCATCGGATAGTAAGTGCCGCCCTTCACCGTCGCATCGTTGCAGACGACCATGCACTGGCGCCCCGACACGCGGCCGATCCCGCAGATCAGCCCCGCGCCGGGCACTTCGCCGTCGTAGAGGTCGTTCGCCGCGAGCTGGCCGATTTCGAGGAAGGGCGAGCCCGGATCGAGCAATCGCTCGACGCGCTCGCGCGGCAGCAGCTTGCCGCGGCTCCTATGCCGCTCTCGCGACTTTTCGTTGCCGCCGAGCGCAGCTTCGGCGACCGCCGTCCGCAGCGCGTCGGTCAGCGCGCGATTATGCGCGCTGCGCGTGCGATATTCGTCGCTGTCCGCGTTGATATTCGTGCCGAGAACCGGTGCGCTCACTGTATCGTCTCTCCCTGTAGCCCGTTCGGAACTAACCCGCCGCTCGTCGATTGAAAAGCGCAGCAGGCCGAAAATGGTTGGAATTGAAACCGGATTTTCCCACGCGTCGGCCGCCTGCCTATCCGTGACAAAACAAGGTCATTTCCATGAAAAAAGCTGTCTTCGCCGTCCTCCTGTCCACCGCCGCCGTTCTCGCGGGGCCCGTCGCCTGCAGCAGCGGCAAGGATAGCTCCGCCGCTTACACGGTCGGCACCGATATCGGGATCGGCAAGGCAGCGATGGACACGAGCGCCAAGCCCGGCGACGACTTTTACGCCTATGCCAACGGGAATTGGGACAAGGCGAATGAAATTCCCGCCGACCGCTCGTCGATCGGTGCTTTTTACGTCGCGCAGCTCGAGACCGAAAAGCGCAACCGCGAACTGATCGGCGCGATCGTCCAGCAGGGCGGCGAGCCGGGGACCAACGACGGCCGCATCGCGGCATTCTACAAGGCTTACACCGATGTGAAGGCGATCGACGCCGCGGGCATGAAGCCCGTCGCCGCCGACCTCGCGCGCTTCGCCGCGATTACCGACAAGACCGCGTTGTCGAAGGTCCTCGGCGAACAGCTCCGCGCCGACGTCGATCCGCTCAACGCCACCGACTTCCAGACCGAAAATCTGTTCGGCGTGTTCGTAACGCAGGGACTCGCGACGCCGGGCGAAGTGATCCCCTATCTGTTGCAGGGCGGGCTCGGTATGCCCGAGCGCGAATATTATCTGTCGGCCGATCCCAAGATGGCGAGCATTCGTACTGCCTATCAGGACTATATCGCCAAGCTGCTGACCGCCGCCGGGCAGAGCGACGCCGCGGCGAAGGCGAAGCGCATCTATGACCTCGAGGTCAAGATCGCCAAGGCCCACGCGACGCGTGAGCAGAGCGAGGATTTCACCAAGTCGGCTGACGTCTGGGCCAAGGCCGATTTCGCCAAGAAGGCGCCCGGCATCGACTGGCCCGCGTTCATGAGCGCCGCCAAGCTTGAGGGCGCCACAAAGTTCGGCGCCTATCATGCGAAAGCGATCACCGGCCTGTCGGCGCTCGTGGCGTCCGAACCGCTCGACGCCTGGAGGGACTGGCTTGCCTTCCACCAGATCAACAGTCACGCCGACGTGCTGCCGAGCGCAATCGATAGCGCGCATTTCGCTTTCTATGGCACGACGCTCTCCGGCACGCCGCAGCAGCGCAGTCGCGAAAAGCGCGCGCTCGACGCGCTGGACACCTATCTCGGCGACGAGGTGGGCAAGGCCTATGCCGACAAATATTTCCCCGCCTCGGCCAAGGCCGAAGTCGGCGACATGGTGAAGAACATCAAGGCCGCCTTCGCGACGCGCGTGAACGGCATCGACTGGATGGCGCCCGAAACCAAGAAGGAAGCGATCAAGAAGGTCGAGACCATTGCAGTGGGCGTCGGCTACCCCGACAGCTGGCGCGACTATGGCAGCTACACGGTCAGCGCGTCCGACGCCTATGCGAACGAGGTCGCGGGACAGAAGGCCGAATATGCGCACCAACTCGCCAAGATCGGCAAGCCGATGGACAAGGGCGAATGGTGGATGATTCCGCAGACCGTCAACGCGGTGAACCTGCCCGTCCAGAACGCCCTGAACTTCCCCGCCGCGATCCTTCAGCCGCCCTTCTTCAATGCCAAGGCCGACCCGGCGTTCAACTATGGCGCGATCGGCGCGGTGATCGGGCATGAGATCAGCCACAGCTTTGACAATAATGGCGCGGCGTTCGATTCGACCGGCGCGCTGCGCAACTGGTGGACCCCGGCGGATCTGGCGAAGTTCGACGCCGCGGGCGATGCGCTTGCCGCGCAGTTCGACACCTACAAGCCGTTTCCCGATCTGGCGGTCAACGGCAAGCTCACGCTCGGCGAGAATATCGCCGACGTGGCCGGGCTTCAGGCGGCGTACGATGCGTATCGCGCCTCGCTCGGGGGCAAGGAAGCGCCGGTGATCGACGGCTTCACCGGCGACCAGCGCTTCTTCATCGCCTATGCGCAGACCTGGGCGACCAAGATGCGCGCCGAGGCGCTCCGCGCGCGCGTCGCGACCGACGGCCATGCACCGGGCATGTACCGCGCGCTGACGGTGCGCAACCTCGACGCCTGGTACAAGGCATTTGATGTCAAGGAAGGCGACAAGCTCTACCTCGCGCCCGACAAGCGCGTGCGCGTCTGGGGTTAAGTCAACCTCGTCATTGCGAGCGTAGCGGGCCGAAGGTGGCCGTAGGCCAACCAATCCAGGGCGGTTTACGCCCGCTCTGGATTGCCGCGTCGCTTCGCTCCTCGCAATGACGCTATTCATCTGACGTCCCTTCGTCGTCAGGCTTCTTGAGGATAAGGTAACGATAGACGCCGATCGCGTTGATGATCAGCAGCGCGATATTCTGCCATCCGATGCCTTCGCTATCGGGTTGCAGAAAACCCCATGCGATCAGTGCAATGCTGCTCGTCACGAAGATAACGAATGCCCAGCCGGTCCAGCGCCGCCCGAGGTTGAGCGACACCACCAGCGCCGCGAGCGTCGCCGCGCCCGCGCCGTAATATTGCAGGACGGTCAGAAGCGTGTCGCTCACTGGCCGGTCGATCCGAAAGCGAATTCGAGCTTCAGCCCGTCGGGATCGGCGAAGAAGACCGCATAATAGGTTGGCCCATAGCGGGGATAATCTGCGGGCGCATCGAGCACTTCTGCATCGATGTCGCGCAGCAAGGCATGAAGCGCATCGACATCGTCCCGGCTCTCCGCGGTCCATGCAAGATGATGCAAACCCGGCGAATAGCGGTCATGCGTGCGCTTGGCTCCCTCGCCGCGGGCCTCGATAATGCCGATCGAATGAAAGGGTTCGCCCTCGCGATCCCAATCGCTGCCATGATCATGGTCCGCCGAACGCCGATAACCGAGAAAGCCGAGCACCGCGTCATAAAAGCGGCGCGACCGCTCCCTGTCGGTGACCGTCAGGTCGATATGATGGACAAGCCCGCGCACGCTCATGCCAACGCGCCGATCAGGGCAAGGATGCCGGCGCCGCTGAGCGCTGGCCACGCGATATGGCGGCCTTTGGTATAGGCGGCGTCGAACAGGCCCGTGGCAAGCCAGCTCAGGCCGATCACGATAAGGAGCTGCTTCGGCGTTCCGGGCCATGCGACCGCCGCCGCCGAAATCAGCATCAGCACCGCCGTGGCATGCCATGCGAACCGAATGATGCGGCGCGTCAGCGCGTCGGACAGCGGGCCTTCGCGGCGCCGCAGCAACGGCACGATCAGTCGTCGATAACCCAAAACCGAATGAACTCCGGCCGTCGTCACCATGAAGGCGGCCGACAGCCAGAGCCAGATCACGCCCCCGCGCCGATCAGCTCGCGGCCGATCAGCATGCGGCGGATTTCGTTGGTGCCCGCGCCGATGTCGAGCAGCTTGGCGTCGCGCCAATAACGCTCGACCGGCCAGTCCTTGGTATAGCCCGCGCCGCCGAGGGCCTGGATAGCTTCGCCCGCGACCTTCACCGCATTTTCGCTGGCAAGCAGGATGCAGCCCGCGGCGTCGAAGCGCGTCGTCTGCCCCGCGTCGCACGCCTTGGCGACATTGTAGACATAGGAACGCGCCGACTGGAGCATGACATACATGTCGGCGACCTTTGCCTGCATCAGCTGGAACGATCCGATCGGCTTGCCGAACTGCTTGCGTTCGCGGACATAGGGAATGACGGTGTCGAGGCACGCCTGCATGATGCCGAGCTGGAGCCCCGCGAGCACGACGCGTTCATAATCGAGCCCCGACATCAGCACGCCGACCCCGCCATTTTCGGGGCCCATGACCTGTTCTTCGGACACTTCGCAGTCAGCGAAGACGAGCTCGGCGGTCGGGGAGCCGCGCATGCCGACCTTGTCGATCTTTTGCCCGATCGAAAACCCCGGCATGTCCTTTTCGATCAGGAAGGCGGTGATGCCGCGCGAACCGGCTTCGGGGCTCGTCTTTGCATAGACGACGAGCGTGTCGGCGTGGGTCGCATTGGTGATCCAGAATTTGGTGCCGTTGAGGACATAGCCGCCCTGCACCTTGTCGGCCTTCAGCTTCATCGACACGACATCGCTGCCCGCGCCCGCCTCCGACATCGCGAGGCTGCCGACATGCTCGCCTGAAATCAGCTTCGGCAGATATTTGGCCTTTTGCTCGGCATTCCCCCAACGGCGGATCTGGTTGACGCAAAGGTTCGAGTGCGCGCCATAGGAGAGGCCGATCGCGGCGCTGGCGCGGCTCACTTCCTCGACCGCGATCACATGTTCGAGATAGCCGAGGCCGAGGCCGCCGAACTCCTCCTCGACGGTGATGCCGTGCAGGCCGAGTTCGCCCATCTGCGTCCACAGCTCGTCGCGGGGGAACCAATCCTCCGCGTCGGCCTTGGCCGCGAGCGGGGCGATCTGTTCGTCGGCGAAGCGGGCGGTAGTTTCGCGGATCATGTCGGCGGTTTCACCGAGGGCGAAGTCGAAATCGGGGGTGGCGCGCATGGATTACCTGTCGATCGAGGGCCGGATGGTCCCAAGATAGTGCATCAAAATTCTAGCATATGGAAATTGAAAGCGCTCGCGGTTTGGCATAAGTAAAATCTATGATAAAACGCGCGCATATCCGGCAATTCCTCGCGGTCGTCGATGCGGGCAGCTTTACACAGGCCGCCTCGCGCATCCGCGTCACCCAACCGGCGCTATCGGCCGGGGTCGCCGAGCTGGAAAGGCTTGTCGGGACGCCGCTGTTCCTGCGCAATCGCCGGCAGATCCGCCTGACCGAGGCGGGCGGGCGCTTTCTGCCGATCGCGCGCGATCTCGACCGGGGATTCCGCGCGGCGGACGGCTTCGGCCGCGAAAGCGACCGGCACGCGTCCGAGCTGAAGCTGGGCGTTATCCGGTCGGTGCCCGGCGAGTTGTTGCAGGCGATCGTCGCGGCGCTGCGGCCGAGTTTTGCAATCGAGATCGTCGAAAACAGCGATGCCGAGCTTCGCGCCGCGCTGGGCAGCGCGCGCATCCATATGGCGATTGCCGGGCTTCGGCCCGGCGAGCGCGGCCATCCCGTCACCCCGCTCTATGATGAACCGCTGACGATGTTCATCGCCGCCGACCATCCGCTCGTCGGCCGGATCGAGGTCACGCCCGATGAACTCGCGGCCGAAACGATGATCGCGCGCCGCTCGTGCGAATTTCTGGACGCGACGAGCCGGTTCTTCACGCGCCACGGCGTGCGCCCGCGTTTTGCGCTGCGCAGCGAAAGCGACGAGCGATGCCTGCGGATGGTCGCCGCAGGCATCGGCATCACCACCGCGCCGGTGTCGCTGGCGATCGACGGGATTGTCCCGCTCAAGGTTGCGGGCTACGACTTTCGCCGCGAGCTGGGACTGATCGCCGATCCCGCCTGGGCCGCGCTGCCCGAAATCGCGCCGCGGCTGGCGCATGCGCGCGAGACGATCGGCGCGATTGCGGCCGAGTGGCGGCAGGCGAAGGTCGATGTCGCCACATAACGACCGGCCTCACAAGTCTGGCTTGCAGCGCCAAAAGGCCATACAGCTTGATCGCTTCATGGAGGGGCGGCAAGGGCGGGGCATGACCGATACGCTGACCCATCTCGACCGGCTGGAGGCCGAGAGCATCCATATCATGCGCGAAGTGATGGCCGACGCGGCCAAGCCCGTGATGCTGTACAGCGTGGGCAAGGACAGCGCCGTGATGCTGCATCTCGCGCGCAAGGCTTTCTATCCCTCGCCGCCGCCGTTTCCGCTGCTCCACGTCGATACGACGTGGAAGTTCCAGGCGATGTACGAGCTGCGCGACCGCATGGCCGCAGAAAGCGGCATGGAGCTGATCGTCTACCAGAACCCCGAAGCGAAGGCGCGCGGGATCAACCCCTTCGATCATGGCCCATTGCACACCGATATGTGGAAGACCGAAGGGCTGAAGCAGGCGCTCGATCTTCATGGCTTCGACGTCGCGTTTGGCGGCGCGCGGCGCGACGAGGAAAAGAGCCGCGCGAAGGAGCGTATCTTCTCCTTCCGCACCGCGACCCATGGCTGGGACCCGAAGAAGCAGCGGCCCGAACTCTGGAACCTTTACAACGCCCGCAAGGCGAAGGGCGAAAGCATCCGGGTCTTCCCGATCTCGAACTGGACCGAGCTCGATATCTGGCAATATATCGCGCGCGAAAATATCCCGATCGTCCCGCTCTATTTCGCCGCCCCGCGCCCGACGGTCGAGCGCGACGGCCTGCTGCTGATGGTCGACGACGACCGCTTTCCGTTGAAGGAAGGCGAAGTGCCGGCCCTCCGCTCGGTGCGTTTCCGCACGCTCGGCTGCTATCCGCTCACCGGTGCCGTCGAGAGCCAGGCCAGGACGCTGTCCGAAGTCATTCAGGAGATGCTGCTGACGACGACCAGCGAACGGCAAGGCCGCATCATCGACAAGGATGGCGGCGATGCTTCGATGGAAAAGAAGAAGCAGGAGGGGTATTTCTGATGCCAAATTCCTCCGACACTCCTGTTTACGTGACCGACGCGCTGATCGCCGAGGATATCGACGCCTATCTCGCGGGTCATGAGAAGAAGTCGCTGCTTCGGTTCATCACCTGCGGTTCGGTCGATGACGGCAAGTCGACGCTGATCGGGCGCCTGCTCTATGACTCGAAGATGATCTTCGAGGATCAGCTCGCCGCGCTCGAAGCCGACAGCAAGCGCGTGGGCACGCAGGGACAGGAGATCGACTTCGCGCTGCTCGTCGACGGCCTCGCCGCCGAGCGGGAGCAGGGGATCACGATCGACGTCGCGTACCGCTTTTTCACGACCGAAAAGCGCAAGTTCATCGTCGCCGACACGCCGGGGCACGAGCAATACACGCGCAACATGGTCACCGGCGCCTCGACCGCGGATCTTGCGGTCATACTGATCGACGCGCGCAAGGGCGTGCTGACACAGACACGTCGCCACAGCTTCCTCGCGCAACTGATCGGCATCAAGCATATCGTGCTCGCGGTGAACAAGATGGACCTTGTCGGCTATGACAAGGGCGTCTTTGAACGTATCCTGCTGAGCTATCGCGCTTTCGCGAGCGAGATCGGGATCACGAATTTTACCGCGATCCCCATCTCGGGCTTCAAGGGCGACAATATCACTGCGTTGTCGGAGAACACGCCCTGGTTCAAGGGGCCGGCGCTGATCGAGCATCTCGAGAATGTCGAGATCGGCGTTGCCGCTGACCAGACGAAACCGTTTCGGTTGCCGGTGCAATGGGTCAACCGCCCGAACCTGGACTTTCGCGGTTTCTCGGGGCAGCTCGCGAGCGGCAAGATCAAGCCCGGCGACGCCGTTCGCATATTGCCGAGTGGCAAGACGACGACGGTCGACCGGATCGTCACGCTCGACGGCGACCTCGATGAGGCCGTTGCGGGCCAGTCGGTGACGCTGACGCTCGCCGACGAAGTCGATTGTTCGCGCGGCGACGTGATCGCCGCTGCCGATGCCCCGCCAGAAGCCGCCGACCAGTTCGAGGCGACTTTGGTATGGATGGCCGACGAGGCGATGATCGCGGGCCGCGCCTATTGGCTGAAGCTTGCGACGCAGAGCGTTTCAGCGACGATCCAGCAGCCGAAGTATGAGATCAACGTCAACACGCTCGACCATCTCGCGGCGAAGACGCTCGAACTCAACGGCATTGGGGTCGTCGAACTGTCGACCGACAAGCCGATCACCTTCGAGGCCTATGGAGACAACCGCACGCTCGGCGGTTTCATCCTGATCGACAAGCTGACCAATGCGACCGTGGCCGCAGGCATGCTGCACTTCAGCCTGCGCCGCGCGCAGAATGTCCATTGGCAGGCGACCGACATCGACCGCGACATGCGCGCGAGCCTCAAGAACCAGCGGCCCGCGCTGCTCTGGTTCACCGGCCTGTCGGGGTCGGGTAAATCGACGATCGCGAACCTCGTCGAGAAGAAGCTGCACCGGATGAATCGCCACAGTTTCCTGCTCGACGGCGACAATGTCCGTCACGGGCTCAACCGCGATCTCGGCTTCACCGAGGCCGACCGGATCGAGAATATCCGCCGCGTCGGCGAGGTCGCCAAGCTGATGAGCGACGCGGGCCTGATTGTGATCACGGCCTTCATCTCGCCCTTCCGGGTCGAGCGCGAAATGGTACGTAGCATGCTGCCCGAGGGTGAGTTCCTCGAAATCTTCATCGACACCCCGCTGGCGGAGGCGGAGAGGCGCGACGTCAAGGGCCTCTATAAAAAGGCGCGCGCCGGCCAGCTCAAGAATTTCACCGGCATCGACAGCCCTTATGAAGCGCCCGAGAACCCCGAAATTCGGATCGACACGACCGCAATGACGCCCGACGAAGCGGCCGACCTGATCATCGATCGCTTGCTGGGATAGATATGGCTGCGGGGGAAACGGACGAACAACTGGCCGAACGGCTGGCAACCGAAGCGGGGGCGATCCTGCTTGACCTGCGTGCGCGCGGCGACCTCGAAGGCAAGGCGCTAGGGAAGGCGGGTGACGAGCAGGCCAACGCTATGCTCTGCCGGGAAATCCGTGCTGCACGTCCCGCCGATGCGCTTCTTTCGGAGGAAGAGAAGGACAATGTCGCGCGCTGCGGACAGAGCCGCGTCTGGATCGTCGACCCGCTCGACGGCACCCGCGAATATGGTGAGGGCAGAGACGATTGGGCGGTCCATGTCGCGCTCGCGGTCGATGGCGTCGCAACCGTCGGCGCGGTCGCGCTGCCTGGGCTCGGCATCACGCTGACCTCGGGGGCCCCCGCCGCGCAGCAACCGGCAAACGAACCGCTGCGCATGCTCGTCAGCCGGACGCGCCCTGCGGCCGAAGCCGTTTTCGTAGCGGAGAAACTTGGCGCCGAGCTTGTTGCAATGGGCTCGGCAGGGGCCAAGGCGATGGCGGTCGTGCGCGGCGAGGCGGATATCTATCTCCACACCGGCGGCCAGTATGAATGGGACAATTGTGCGCCCGTCGCGGTGGCGCAGGCGGCCGGTTTGCACGTCAGCCGCGTGGATGGTTCGCCGATCCGTTATAACAATCCCGACACCTATCTTCCCGACCTGCTGATCTGCCGGAAAGGGCTTGCCGCCGAAGTGCTGCGCCTCGCCGCATTATATTCACCGGGCTGACGGGCAGGGCATTGCCAGCGGCGCGGCCGCGCCTTAATCCGTTGCATCGAAAAACCGAAAACGGGAGATGCGCTATGACCGACCTGCCTGAAACCAATCTTACCATGCTGACGCTTGTGAAGCCCGAAGGGCAGCTCGAAGTGTCGATCGAGCGCCGTCCGATGCCGACGCCGAAACCGCATGAGGTTTTGGTGAAGGTGCTCGCCGCGCCGATCAACCCGTCGGACCTCGGCCTGCTGTTCGGCGGCGCTGACATGTCGACCGCGCGAGCCTCGACGCGCGACGGGCTGCCCATGATTACCGCCGACGTGCCGCCTGCGGGCATGCGTGCGATGGCGGGGCGCATCGGCGAAGCGCTGGCGATCGGCAACGAAGGCTGCGGCACGGTCGTCGCGGCTGGTGATTCGCCCGAAGCGCAGGCGCTGCTTGGCAAGACCGTCGCACTGCTCGGCGGCGAAATGTACGCTGAATATCGCTGCCTCCCGGTCCAGATGGTGATGCAGTTACCCGACGGCACCGACCCCGCTGATGGCGCCTCCTGCTTCGTCAATCCGCTGACCAGCCTTGCCTTTACCGAGACGATGCGGATGGAGAAGCACAGCGCGATCGTCCACACCGCCGCCGCGTCGAACCTCGGCCAGATGCTCGTCAAGATTTGCGCGAAGGACGGCATTCCGCTGGTCAATATCGTGCGCAGCGCCGCGCAGGTCGAAATCCTGAAGGGCATCGGCGCGAAACATATCGTCAATAGCAGCGCCGATGATTTCATGGAGCGGCTGATCGACGCGATCGCCGAAACCGGCGCGACGCTCGGCTTTGACGCCACCGGCGGCGGCAAGCTCGCGGGCCAGATCCTGACCGCGATGGAAGCGGCGGCGGTGCGGACGATGACGACCTACAGCCGTTACGGCTCCGACACGTTCAAGCAGGTCTATATCTACGGCGCGCTTGACCTGTCGCCGACGACCTTTTCGGCGCGCAGCTTTGGCCTGACCTGGTCGCTCTCGGGTTTCCTCCTCACACCCTTCATGGCGAAGGCCGGACCGGAAGTTGTGGGGCGGATGCGCAAGCGCGTGGTCGACGAGCTGACGACGACGTTCAAGAGCCACTATAGCCACGAAGTCTCGCTGGCCGAGGCGCTGAATGTCGATACGGCGCAGGCGTATAATGCGAAGCGGACGGGCGAGAAATATCTGATCAAACCGCATGGGTGAGGATGATCGAGTCGGTCTTTGACGATAATATTGCCCGTGATCCCCGGCGAAAGCCGGGGCCCAGCAAGGCAAAGCAGTCTTGGCAGTCTTGGGCCCCGGCTTTCGCCGGGGTGCACGGGACCGATCGAATATCCGCTGTCACCAAACGGGTCTCGCCGCGTCGCCGCCTCAAAACTGGATCATGATTCGCCGCGCGAGCGCGGGCGATATGCTGTGCACCAGTTGCAGAAGCTTCACCGTCCCGGCATTGACCTCGCTCTTGCCGGTTCGGATGCCACGTACGATTTCGGCCGCGCAATCGTGCGCGCTCATCTTCTTGCCTGCGCGGCCCGCGGTCATGTTGGTTTCGACAACGGGCGGCAGCGCCTCGATCACCTGGACATTGCTGTCTTTGAGCAAGTGGCGGATCGCCTGCGTATAGCTGCGCAACCCCGCCTTGGTTGCGCAATAGACCGACCCGCCCGCACGAGGGGCGATCGCGAGGCCTGACGTGACGTTGACGATCGCGGCTTCGGGCTGGGCGCGAAGCACGGGCAACAGCCGCGTGCAGAGCGCGATCGGCGCGTCGAGATTGGTGCGGATGCAATGCGCCGCATTGTCGAGTGTTTCAGGCCGGTCCAACTCATATTCGCTGCCGACGCCGGCGTTGTTGACGAGCAACGCGAGCGGCTTGCCCGCCACACCAGCGACGATGGCATCGACGCCCGACGGCGTGGATATGTCGCTCGTGATCGTCCCGAAGCCGAGCCCTGCCATCGCCTGCAATTTCTCGGCCGAGCGGCCCGTGACGATGACCTCGGCGCCTGCGCCCTGCAATTGCAGCGCGATCTCGCGCCCGATGCCGTCGCTACCGCCGGTGACCAGCGCGAGCTTTCCCTTGATATTCATGCGACCCCTCCCATGAGCTTTTACCTTGCGCACTATGGCGGCTCGCATCGCCATCGCCTACATGCAAAATCATGGCCCGCCCGAACGCTCCCGACCGATTCAACGAAGAAAAAGCGACCTATGTCATCCGCGGAGGAGAGGGGGAGGGCGACCAGCCCGACCTCGAGCGCGGCGCCGAGGCGATCCGCAGCGTCGTGCGCAAACTCCCCGCGCGGCCGGGCGTCTATCGAATGCTCGATGCACGCGGCGACGTGCTCTATGTCGGCAAGGCGCGGGCGCTCAAGAATCGCGTGACCAACTACACGCAAGTCGCGCGCCTGCCGCAGCGGCTGCAGCGCATGGTTTCACAGACGCGCGCGATGGAGATCGTCACGACGACGAGCGAGGCCGAGGCGCTGCTGCTCGAGGCGCAGCTGATCAAGCGCTATCGGCCACCCTATAATGTGCTGCTGCGCGACGACAAAAGCTTTCCCTTCATCCTGCTGCGCATGGATCACGACTTTCCACGCGTGCAGAAGCATCGGGGCGCGCGGCGCGCGAAAGGGCGCTATTACGGCCCCTTTGCGAGTGCGGGGTCGGTGAACCAGACGCTCAACGCGCTGCAAAAGACGTTCCTGCTGCGCAGCTGCACCGACAGCTTTTTCGCCAATCGCTCGCGCCCGTGCCTGCTCTACCAGATCAAGCGGTGCAGCGCGCCGTGCGTCGATCGCATCTCCAAGGAAGATTATGCGGGGCTGGTGAGCGACGCGCAGGATTTTCTAGAGGGGCGTTCGACCGCCGTGCAGAAACGGCTCGGCGACGCGATGACCAAGGCCGCCGACGCGATGGATTATGAGCAGGCGGCGGTGATCCGCGACCGGCTGAAATCGCTGACATTCATCCAGGGCAGCCAGTCGGTCCACGCTGACGGGCTGGGCGACGCCGATGTGTTCGCGCTGGCCGCGAAGGGCGGGCAGCTGTGCATCGCGGGTTTCTTCATCCGGGGCGGGCAGAATTGGGGGCACCGCAGCTTCTTCCCCGCGCATGTGTCGGGGGTCCCCGAGGCCGAGGTGATGGCGAGCTTCCTGATGCAATTTTACGAAGGCGTGCCGCCGCCGAAGCTTATCCTCGTCGATCGCGAGCCCGACGAATGCGCCCTGCTCGCCGAGGCGCTCAGCGAAAGCGGCAGCCGCAAGGTCGAGATCAGCGTGCCGCAGCGCGGCAACCGCCGGCGCCTGCTCGAACAGGCCGTGCGCAATGCCGGCGAGGAACTCGACCGGCGGCTCGCGGAGAGCAGCAGCCAGGCGAAGCTCGGGCGCGAACTTGCCGAGCTGTTCGATCTCGAAAATCCGCCGCAGCGCATCGAGATCTACGACAACAGCCATATCCAGGGCACCAATGCGCTCGGTGCGATGGTCGTCGCGGGGCCCGAGGGCTGGATCAAGGGCGCCTATCGCAAGTTCAACATCAAGCGCGCCGAGACGATGCCGGGCGACGATTTCGCGATGATGCGCGAAGTGTTCCAACGCCGCTTCGCGCGCGCGATCGAGGAGGATCCCGAGCGGACGAAGGGCGAATGGCCCGACCTGGTGTTGATCGACGGCGGCAAGGGGCAGGTGTCGGCGGCGGGCGCGGTGCTCGCCGAACTGGGCATCGACGATCTGACCTATGTGGGGGTCGCCAAGGGCCCCGACCGCAACGCCGGACGCGAGACCTTCTACCATCCCGACGGGCGCGAATTCACGCTACCGCCGAACAATGCCGTGCTTTTCTATATCCAGCGGCTGCGCGACGAGGCGCACCGCTTCGCGATCGGCGCGCATCGGCAGAAACGCGCGAAGGCGATGGGCAGCTCGCCGCTCGACGAGGTGCCTGGGATCGGTCCGGCGCGCAAGAAGGCGCTGCTGATGCACTTCGGCACCGCGCGCGCGGTGCGCGGCGCGAGCCTCGAGGATCTGCAGAAGGCGCCGGGCGTCAGCGCCGCGGTCGCGCAGGCGGTGCATGATTTCTATCATTCGGGACGATGAGGGAGAGACGGAGATGGATTTTGCAGCAGCCATGCCGCTGGCAGGGACGCTCGGCATCACGATCGACGAAGGCAGCAAGGAGCGTGTCGCGGGCAAGCTGCCCGTGCGGCCCGACATCTGCACCGCGGGCGGGATCGTCCATGGCGGTGCGATCATGGCCTTTGCCGACTGCCTCGGCGCGGTTGGGGCGTTCCTGACGTTGCCCGAAGGGGCGAGCGGCACGACGACGATCGAGAGCAAGACCAACTTCCTTGGCGCGGGCCCGGTGGGATCGGTGCTGGTCGGCGAAGCGACGCCGGTGAAGGTCGGCAAGCGGCTGTCGGTTTGGCAGACGCGCATCCGTACCGAGGATGGCGCCGACGTCGCACTGGTGACGCAGACGCAGATGGTGCTTTGGCCAGCCTGACCGCCGATGCCATCGTCTGCGCGGTGCGTGCGCATGGCGAGCATGGCGCGATCCTGCGCGCGCTGACGCACGAAGCCGGATTGATCGCAGGCTATGTGCGCGGCGGGCGGTCGCGGCGGCTCCGCCCGATCCTGATGCCGGGCAATCTCGTCGCGATCGAACTGCGCGCACGGACCGAGGAGCAGCTTGGGGGCGCGACGGTCGAGCTTCTGGAGAGCCGCGCGCCGCTGCTCGCCGAGCCGCTGGCGGCCGCCGCGATCGACTGGGTGACGTGCCTCACGGCGGCGACGCTGCCCGAAAACCAGCCTTATCCGGCGCTTTATTCGGTTCTGCTCGCGGTGCTCGATGCTATCGGCGTTGCCGCGTCGGCGCGCCAGTGGGCGCTTGCGTTGGGACGTTACGAGCTTCTTTTGCTCGCGGAGCTGGGCTTCGGCCTCGATCTCAGCGAATGTGTCGTGACGGGATCGACCGGGGATATTGCTTTCGTAAGTCCCAAATCGGGTGGCGCGGTCAGTGCCGCCGCCGCCGCCGGATATGAAAAACGCCTCCTTCGCCTTCCGCCGTTCATGCGGAACGACAATCCGGACGAACGCGTACCGGATCCGACGATGACCGACATTCTCGACTTCCTCGCGATCACCGGTCACTTCCTCGCCCGCGATCTCCTCGACGGGCGAAACCGCGACTTGCTCACCGTAAGGGAAAGATTGATCGACCGGCTGGGCAGGGCGGTTGCGTGACGCGCCGCCGCTGTCTAAGCGGCTGGCGAGACACGAAAGGGCGAGACGTTGAAAATCCTGCTGCTGGCTGGCGATGGTATCGGTCCGGAGATCATGGCGGAAGCCGAAAAGCTTCTCGCCGCGCTTGCGCGTCCCGTGACCCTCGATCGCGCGCTTGTCGGCGGTGCGGCCTATGAAGCGACCGGCCATCCGCTGCCGCCCGAAACGCTCGCGAAGGCCAAGGCGGCCGACGCCATTCTCTTCGGCGCGGTCGGCGACCCGCGTTTCGACAATGTCGAGCGCCATCTGCGCCCTGAACAGGCGATCCTCGGCCTGCGCGCCGAACTCGGGCTGTTCGCTAACCTGCGCCCGGCCAAGCTGTTCGCGGGGTTGGAAGACAGCTCGGCGCTGCGTCCCGAGGTCGCGTCGGCGATCGACCTCTTGATCGTCCGCGAACTCAACGGCGACGTCTATTTCGGCGAAAAGGGCACGCGCACGACGGCGAGCGGCGAGCGCGAAGGCTATGACATCATGTCCTATAGCGAAAGCGAGGTGCGGCGCATCGCGCACGTTGCCTTCCGCGCGGCGCAGGGTCGGCAAAAGCGGCTCTGCTCGGTCGACAAGGCGAATGTGCTCGAAACCTCGCAGCTGTGGCGCGACGTCGTGATCGAGGTCGCGGCGGACTATCCCGATGTCGCGCTCAGCCATATGTATGTCGACAACGCCGCGATGCAGCTGGTGCGCAATCCCGGCCAGTTCGACGTCGTCGTGACCGGCAATTTGTTCGGCGATATATTGTCCGACCAGGCGTCGATGTGCGTCGGATCGATCGGGCTTCTCGCCTCGGCTTCGCTCAGCGAAGGCAAGCAGGGGCTGTACGAACCGATCCACGGCAGCGCGCCCGATATCGCGGGCAAGGGCATAGCCAATCCGCTCGCGATGATATTGTCGCTCGCGATGCTGCTGCGCCATTCGGGCGGCGACGAGGCGAACGCGGCGCGGATCGAGGCGGCCGTCGCCAAGATACTGGCCGATGGTGCGCGCGGCGCCGACCTCGGCGGAAACATGGGAACGGCGGCGCTCGGTGACGCGGTCGTGGCCGCATTGAACGGATAAGATGATGAAGAAGACCACGGGTTTTGATCGCAGCAGGACGAAGAGCTGGCATCCGGCGACGCAGGCGGTGCGCGGCGGCACCTGGCGCAGCGAACATGGCGAAACGTCGGAGGCGCTCTTCCTGACCTCGGGCTATACCTATGACAGCGCAGAGGAAGTTGCGGCGCGCTTTGCCGGCGAAGCGCAGGGCATGACCTATTCGCGGCTGCAGAACCCCACGGTGGCGATGCTCGAGGAGCGGATCGCGCTGATGGAAGGCGCTGAGGCGTGCCGCACGCAGGCGACGGGCATGGCGGCGATGACGACGGCGCTGCTGTGCCAGCTGTCGGCGGGCGACCACATCGTCGCGGCCAAGGCAGCGTTCGGCTCGTGCCGCTGGCTCGTCGACCATCTCTGCCCGCGTTTCGGGATCGAAACCACCGTCGTCGACGGGCGCGATAATGACGCGTGGGAAAAGGCGATCAAGCCGAACACCAAGGTCTTTTTCTTCGAGACCCCGGCCAACCCGACGATGGATATCGTCGATATGAAGCATGTCTGCGGCGTTGCGAAGGCGCATGGCATCACGACCGTCGTCGACAACGCCTTTGCGACCAGCGTGCTCCAGCGGCCGATGGATTTTGGCGCCGATGTTGTCGCCTATTCGGCGACCAAGCTGATGGAGGGGCAGGGCCGCGTGCTCGCCGGCGCCGTCTGCGGGACCGAAAAGTTCATCAACGACGTGCTGCTGCCGTTCCAGCGCAACACCGGCCCCAACCTTTCGCCGTTCAATGCCTGGGTGGTGCTGAAGGGGCTTGAAACGCTCGACCTGCGCGCGCGGCGGCAATCCGAAAACGCCCTCGCGGTCGGCAAGTTCGTCGAAAGCCGCGTTCCACGCATCCTGCACCCCGGCCTCGCGAGCCATCCGCAGCATAATCTGGCGATGAGCCAGATGGAGGCATGTGGCCCGATCTTCTCCTTCGTGCTCGAAGGACGCGAACAGGCGATGGGTCTGCTCAACGCACTCGAACTCGTTGATATTTCGAACAACATCGGCGATTCCCGCAGCCTTTGCTGCCACCCGGCGTCGACCACCCACTATGGCGTCAGTGCCGAGGCGCGCGCCGACATGGGGGTGGTTGAAGGCATGCTGCGCATCAACATCGGCCTTGAAGATCCGCGCGACCTGATCGCCGATCTGGACCAGGCATTGACCCGCGTGGGGCTTTGAGCGAATTTGCCATGGAGATGATCGACTCCTTCTTCCCCTTTGCGGCGACCACCGGGTCGATCACCGTGCGCGTCGCGGTCAGCTACCTGCCCGAACAGTCGCACCCCGCGCTTGGCCGCTGGTTCTGGGCCTATCATGTCCGCGTCGAGAATCACGGCGACGACGCGGTGCAGCTGATCAGCCGCCATTGGCGCATCAGCGACGGGCGCGGCCAGGTCAGCGAGGTCGAGGGCGAGGGCGTCGTCGGCGAACAGCCGTTGATCGTGCCAGGTGGCGCCTACGATTATGTTTCGGGCTGTCCGCTGCCCACGCCCGAAGGATCGATGGTCGGCAGCTATGCGATGGAACTCGGCGACGGGTCGCAGATGCTTGTCGCGATCCCGCATTTTCCGCTTCAGGCGCCCGCGACGGCGTCATGAAGCGCACGCACCTGCCCCTCAACGCGCTCCGCGTCTTCGACGCCGCTGCCCGGCACCTGAGCTTCACGCGCGCCGCCGACGAACTGGCGGTGACCCCCGCCGCGGTCGGGCAGCAGATCCGTGCGCTGGAGGATATGCTCGGCGTCGTGCTGTTCCGCCGAACGCCCAAGGGGTTGGAGCTGACCGGTGAGGCCAATGCCGGCCTCGATGCGCTGCGTCAGGGCTTTTTGCAGTTCGAGGAATCGGTGCGCGCGATGCAGGCGGGACAATCGTCGCAGTCGCTGACGATCGCCGCGCCGCGCGACCTGACCGCCAAATGGCTCGCGCCGCGACTCGCGCGCTATAGCCAGCAGGCGCCCGACGTTCGCTTCACCCTGGTATCGGCCGACGGGGGGATCGACTTCACCGAAGCCAACCTAGATCTCGCGATCTTCTGGACCGACGGGGCGGGGGAGCATGAAGGCGTGGCGCTTTCCGACCCGCTCATGGTCACCGTCGCGGGCCCGGGAAGCGAGAGCGAGACGCGCATCGCATGGCCGGGCTGCCCCGCCGACGAGGGCGAACCGGCGCTGCGGCTCGGCGATGCCGGGCTTGCGATCGACGCCGCAGCGAACGGGCTGGGGCAGGCGAACGTTCCCGCGATGCTCGCCGAGGCCGACATCGCTGCGGGCCGCGTCCGCCTGGTGCGCGAAGCGTTTGCGGTCAAGCGCGGTTATTGGCTTGTCGCCCCCACCCCGCAATGGCGGCAGGCGAAGGTCAAGGCGCTCGTCGCCGCGCTGACGGCCTGATCACTTTGCCGCGAGCGCGAGCAACCGCGTGACCAGCCCGACCATCGTGTCGGTCGCCACCGCCGCGTCGGGGTTGTTCCAGCTCGCGGTTACCACGAACCATTTGCCGTCGGATTTGCGCTGCCCGAGCAGGCTCATCGATATTACCCCGAGTTCGGAGCCGCCCTTGTAGCCGAGATAGGACCAGGGTTCGGCGGGGCCCGCGCCGCCGACGCCATTGTTGATTGCCATCGCGGCAAGCGCGGTGTCCGAACCACGCGCCCGCAGGTCGATCATCGCGCGCGCAATGTCGTTCGGGCTGGCGAACCATTCGAGACTGTCGATGAAGCGCGGACCGCCCGAAAAGCTGACGCCATCGACGTTGGACAGAATCAGCCGGTCAGCATTCCGGTTGATGAGCGCCCGTTGCGCCTTGTCGTCACCGGCGATGAAGGCGGCGCGTTCGGCGGCGAAATTGTCGCCCTTGAGCGCGAAAGCCTCGACGGTGGTCAGGAAGGGAATATTGCGCGACGCGGCGCTGTGTCCGGCGGCGCGCATCCGCGCCTCGATCTTCTCGCGGCCGAGCAGGTGGATCAGCGTGTCGGTCGCACTGTTGTCGCTGACCGAAATCATCCAGTTGGCGAGGCTCTGCAAGGTAACGGGTGTGTCTTTCGGCCAGTTCGCGGTGCCGGCGGACGAAAAGCTCTGGTGCGATAGCGGCACGACATCCGACCATCGGCGCTTGCCCGCCGCGACCTGTGCCGCCAGCTCGTCGAGAATATAGAGTTTGAAGGTCGATCCGATCGCAAGTTGCGTATCGGCCCCAGCCGAGGCGAGCGGTTCGATCGCGTCGCCATCGAGTTCGGCGACGAGGAAACCGGTGCGGCCGGGCAAGGCGGCGATTTCGGCGGCGACCTTGTCGAAACTGTCGTTGGCGGCCGCGAAGTTCGTGATCCGCAGTCCGGTGACCCGCGCGTCGGTGCCGGGGCCAACTTCCAGAGCTATCGTCGCGACGCCTTTTTCGAAGCGGAGCAGGACCGTGCCCGCACGGCCATTGGCGGTCGTCGCCTTTTCGACCGACAGCGGCTGGCCATATTGCGCGACGAGGCTGGTGTTGATCGCCTTGAACTGCGCTTCGGGTATGGCGGTCTGAAAGCTCGGATCGAAATAGTCGGCAAAGGCGATGCGCGCCGTGAGCAGATCGACGAGTTGCGCCGCACGGCGATCGAAGGCGGTGTTGCTGGCGGCCGCCATTTCGGGCGACTGGATCGCATGCGCGGGAGCCGCCGGCATCGTCATCGCTGCGGCGCAAAGGGCGGTAAAAAGGGTCTTGTTCATCACCTATTTCCTTCGATGGTGCGCGCGCGATCGATCCGGGCGATCCGGGCGCGAAGCATGGCTGCGGCGCGGCGGTTGAGCATCCATACGCCGCCGAACACCAACAGCTGAAACGAAACGACGAGCAGGAAGACGAGCGAGCCGCCCATGCCGCTCGCCTTGGCCTGTCCGAGCAGGAAGACGAGCAGGCCGGGAATGAACGGCGCGAGATACCAGCGGCCGACGCGCGCAAGCATATGTTCCTCGCGCACCAGCCGGGCGCGGTAATAGCCGCTGATGTCCTCTGCCTCCGCGTCGGGATCGGGACGCGAGGTGCGGCGGACGAGCTGCCACGCGACGACCAGCGCGCCGGCGATAACCAGCAGGCTGCCGATCTTGATCAGCGGTTCGGTGAAGATCGCTGTGTAGAGGGCAAAGACGGCGACGACCAAAGCCGTGGCGATATATTCGCGTCGATTGCGGCGGCGGATCGCGTCACCAAAGCGTCCCGCCTGACGCTTGATCTCGTCGAGCGCGAGCGGTTCGAAAGCCGGCTGGCTGCCATGCCAGAGGGCGTGAAGCTCCTTGTCTTCGGGAAAGTCGGTCATCTTGCATCTCCGGAGCCGGCGAAGCGGCGCGTCAGCATGGATTTGAAGCGATGGATCTTGGTCGCCACGCCATCGGGCGAAACCCCCGTGACTGCGCCGATCTCCGCCGCGGCAACGCCTTCGAGATAGAGGAGCAATATCTGTCGGTCGGGCGGGTCGAGCCGGTCGATGATCCCGAGGATCAACGCCATGGCGTGTTCGCTGTCGGCGCGAGCGAAGGGCGTGGCGTCGGCGTCGGCGATCTCGACATCCTCGATCGACGACCAGCCGCGCTGCGCGTGGCGCTTGTTCGCGAGCATATGCGACGTCGCGCGATTGTGTGCGACCCGCCATACCCATGTGCTGAGTGAGCAGCGGCCGTCGAAGGTGGCGAAACTTTGCCACAGCGCGACCTGCAATTCCTGTTCGAGATCGCGCCGCAACTCGGCATCGGCTTCATAGCCGCGCGCGAGCCGGGCGAGCGCACCGCCGAAGCGATCAATCGCTTCCGCAAAAAGCCGATCCTGATCCCCCTCGGCCACTTCATTCTCCAATCTTTCGTGTCGCATGCCCTTTTAGTCGGCAGGGCCGCGACTTTCTGACGGAGGAGTGAAAACTTTTTTCGTCAGGCGTCGATCGCCGCCTCGTCAAGACTCGCCGCATTGGCCTGGATGAACTGGAAACGGTGCTCGGGATGCTTGCCCATCAGCCGGTCGACCAGATCCTTGACCAAGTGTCGCTCCTCATATTCCTGCGGCAGCGTGACGCGGAGCATCGAGCGCGTCGCGGGATCCATCGTCGTTTCCTTGAGCTGGTTCGGATTCATTTCGCCCAGGCCCTTGAAGCGCCCGACTTCGACCTTCTTGCCCTTGAACATCGTCGCTTCGAGTTCGGCGCGGTGCGCGTCGTCGCGGGCATAGGCCGACAGGCTGCCCGCCGTGAGGCGATAGAGCGGCGGCTGCGCCAAATAGACATGCCCGTTCCGCACGATGTCGGGCATTTCCTGGAAGAAGAAGGTCATCAGCAAGGTCGCGATATGCGCGCCGTCGACGTCGGCATCGGTCATGATCACGATCTTTTCATAGCGAAGGCGATCGGCGTCGCAATCCTTGCGCATTCCGCAGCCCAGCGCGAGCGCGAGGTCGGCGATTTCCTGATTGGCGCGGATCTTGTCGGCGCTGGCGCTCGCGACGTTCAATATCTTGCCGCGGATGGGCAGGATCGCCTGCGTCTTTCGGTCGCGAGCCTGTTTGGCGCTGCCGCCCGCGCTGTCGCCTTCGACGATAAATAATTCCGTGCCTTCGGGGCCGTCGTTCGCACAGTCGGTGAGCTTGCCGGGCAGACGCAGCTTGCGGCCGCTGGTCGCGGTCTTGCGTTTGACCTCGCGCTCGGCCTTGCGCTTCAACCGCTCGTCCATCCGGTCGAGGACAAGGCCCAAAAGCGCACGACCGCGGTCCATATTGTCGGACAGGAAATGGTCGAAATGGTCGCGCACGGCGTTCTCGGTAAGACGCGCCGCCTCGGGGCTCGATAGACGGTCCTTGGTCTGGCTCTGGAACTGCGGATCGCGGATGAAGACCGACAGCATCATCTCACCGCCGTTGAACACGTCCTCGGCGGTGATCTGAGCGGCCTTTTTCTGCCCGATCAGCTCGCCGAACGCGCGGAGCCCCTTGGTGAGCGCGGCACGCAGCCCCGCCTCGTGCGTTCCGCCGGCGGGGGTGGGGATCGTGTTGCAATACCAGCTGTACGATCCATCGGACCAGAGCGGCCAGGCGATCGCCCATTCGGCGCGGCCCTGGTCGTTCGGAAAATCCTGTCGCCCGACGAAGGGCTCGGCAGTCGCGCATTCGCGCGTCCCGATCTGTTCTTTCAGATGATCGGCAAGGCCGCCCGGAAACTGAAAGACCGCTTCCGCCGGTGTATCGTCGCCGATCAGCTCGGAGGCGCATTTCCAGCGAATTTCGACGCCCGCGAACAGATAGGCCTTCGAGCGCGCCATGCGATACAGGCGCTGCGGCTTGAACCGGCCATGCTCGCCAAAGATCTCGGGGTCGGGGACGAAGGAGACGCTGGTGCCGCGACGGTTGGGTGTCGGGCCCAGTTCTTCGAGCCCGCCGAGCGGCGTGCCGCGCGAAAAGCTCTGGCGATAGAGCAGTTTGCTGCGCGCGACCTCGATGACCGTCTCGATCGACAGGGCATTGACGACACTGACGCCGACGCCGTGAAGGCCGCCCGACGTCGCATAGGCCTTGCCCTCGAACTTCCCACCCGAATGGAGCATCGTCATGATGACCTCGAGCGCCGACTTGCCCGGGAATTTCGGGTGCGGATCGACCGGCATGCCGCGCCCGTTGTCGATGACGGTCAGCCGGTTGCCGACATCCAGCGTGATCTCGATACGCGTCGCGTGGCCCGCGACGGCCTCGTCCATGCTGTTGTCGATGACCTCGGCCGCAAGGTGATGGAGCGCACGTTCGTCGGTGCCGCCGATATACATGCCGGGACGCCGCCGGACGGGTTCGAGCCCCTCCAGCACCTCGATCTGCGAAGCGTTGTAGCTGTCGGTGGCGGGGCTCGCGGCGTCGAACAAATCGTGACTCATAGGATGGCTATAAGGGGCGGGGAAGGGCGCTGGCAAGCGCGGTTTTGCGCCACGCTCGCGCATCCCGCCACGGGCTCGGCTCGTCGCATTTCGGGACGGACAAGGAACTTTGGTGGGCGCCCCCGGGTTGCGATGGCGACTGCAAAGTCATTAAAAAGTGGAGTAATAACAATGAAATTCGCAGCTCTCCTCGCCGTTTCGGCGGCTTCCATGATCGCCGTTCCGGCCATCGCGCAGGACAATCGTGATCCGTCGCAGGACTTCGACGGGCCTTATATCTCGGTTGGCGGTGGCGCATCGCTTCAGGCAAGCGACCGCGGCGAAACCCTGATTTTCGATACCGACCAGGATGGCACATATGGCGACCCGGTGAACACCGTGGGCGACACCGACGCCTTTTCGCCCGGCTTTTGTAACGGCGCCGCCACCGGCACCGCCAATCGCGGCTGCCGCAACGACAAGGACGGTCCGGAATTCTTCGGCCGCCTCGGTTATGACAAGCGCATGGGCAATTTCGTGGTCGGCGCGGTGGTCGAGGGCGGCCACAGCGTCGCGCGCGACAGCGTCAGCGGCTTTTCGACGACCCCCGCGAGCTACACGATGAGCCGTGAAGCGGATTATCAGGCGAACGCCCGCCTGCGTGCCGGTTACACCCCCGGCGGCGGCGCGCTCCTCTATGTCACGGGCGGCGGCGCCTATGCCCGGCTCGACAACAAGTTCACCACGACGAACACCGCCAACAGCTTTGACGATAACGGCAAGACCAATGCGTGGGGTTATGCTGTTGGCGGCGGGGCCGAGGTGATGGTCACCAACAACATCGGGCTTGGGCTCGAATATCTGTACACCGACGTCAAGGACAAGGATTATGTCGTGAACGTCGGCGCGGGCTCGGCCCCCGACACCAATCCGTTCCTGCTGAATGGCGGCGGGACCGATATCCGTCGCAGCGATCCGCATTTCCGGACGCACAGCGTGCGCGGGACTTTGAGCTACCGCTTCTGACCTCTTGGGAGCGGAAAGGGAGGCGCCGGATCAGCGGATCCGGCGCCTTTCCTTTGCCTATCGTGCGTGCGGCGCCGCGAAGATCGCGAAATTGCCGTTGGCGCTGCTGACGAGCCGGCCGTCCTGATAAAGGCGCGCCTCGATGTTCGCGACGCGTTTGCCGCGGTGGAGCACCGCGGCTTCGCAGGTCAGTCGGCCCTCACCGACGCGGACATGATAGTTGAACTTGATTTCCAGCGTCGCGCACCACTGATCCTCGGCGAGCATGCTCGTCAGAGCGCCCCCCATCGCCGTATCCGCGAGCGAATAGGCGACGCCGCCATGCGCCGCGCCCTGTGGGCTGAAATGCCGATGCGGCTCGATGTCGATCGCCATCGTGCAGCGCCCGTCGCCGCGCTCGACCATTTGCAGGCCGAGCGCGCGGGCAAATTCGAAATCCTGCCCGAAGGGCCTCACCGAACGCGTCTTAACGAACTCGGGGACCGCCAAAGGGCGGGGGCGGGGGCGGACGGCGCGTGCCGCGCGGCAGCTGCGCCTGATAAGCGCGGCCGCAATGCTCGACGCAATAGGGGAAGCCGGGGTTCACCGCTTCACCGCAGAAATGGAAATCGGGCTCGCCGGGATGCCCCATCGGCCAGCGGCAGATGCGATCGTTGAGGTCGAGCAGGCTCGTCTTGTCGGCGATTTCGGGGCTCGGCTTTGCGGGCACCAACCGGCGCGGCGGTGCGGGCGGGATCGGCGCCTGCTGGTCGCCGGGGCCCTGACGAATGAAACCGCCGGGGCCGATCGATACGATACGCGGCGCGTCGGGCTTCGGAGCGGCTTCGACGCCGTCTTCGTTCGATGCGGGGGCCGCCGGCTTGGGTTCGGGCCTTGGCGCCGCGGCCGCGGGGCGCGGTGCAACCGGCGCCGCGGGGCGCGGCGCGGCGGCGGGCGCCGCGGGCTTAGGCGCGGCCGCCTTGACCGGCTTGGCGACCTTTTCGGTCGCCTTGACCGGCGAGGGGCGCGATTTCAGGCCGAGGCGGTGCGCCTTGCCGATCACCGCGTTGCGGCTGACCCCGCCGAGTTCGTCGGCGATCTGGCTCGCGGTCAGGCCTTTTTCCCACATGCTGCGCAGCTGTTCGATGCGCTCGTCAGTCCATGACATCTAAAATTCCTCATCATTCCACGCAGCGGGCCATATCGTCCGTATCGCGATCCTTTCGGATCGATGTCGTCACGGCCCAGCTTGCGGTAAGATCGGGGAGGCGATAGGCGAGAACGCCATGAACGACCAGCCCCAAATTTCGAACCCCGACTCAGCGAATATCCGCCCAGGTCCGGCTTTCGCCGAACCAGGCGTTCCGCACATCCACACGCTGAACGTGCCGGGTATGCAGGCGCTATATGTCAAGGAGGTGCGGCGGTTTTTCAAGGTCCAGCTCCAAACAATCTGGGCTCCGGCAATCACCACGCTCCTTTTCCTTGTCATTTTCACCGTCGCGCTCGGCGGTGCGGGGCGCACCGTGATCGGCGTACCGTTCGCCGATTTCATCGCGCCCGGCCTGATCATGATGGCGATGCTGCAGAACAGCTTCGCCAATTCCAGCTTTTCGCTCCTTGTAGGCAAGATCCAGGGAACGATCGTCGACTATCTGATGCCGCCGCTCGCGGTCGGCGAGCTGATCATCGCGCTGGTCGGCGCGGCGATCACCCGCGCGCTCCTCGTCGGATTCGCGCTCTGGCTCGCCATGCTGCTCTGGCCCGGTGTCCATGTCGGCGCGGATCATCTGTGGGCCGTGGCGGTTTTCGGCATTCTGGGTGCGATGATGCTCGGTTTCCTCGGTCTGATGACATCGGTATGGGCCGAAAAGTTCGATCATGCCGCCGCCGTGACCAATTTTGTCGTTACGCCGCTCGCCTTGCTGTCGGGCACCTTCTATTCGGTCGACAAGCTGGCGCCCTGGTTTCAAACGATCGCGCACGGCAATCCCGTCTATTATGCGATCATGGGCTTTCGCTACGGCTTCATCGGCACGGTCGATTCGACGATCGCCAATCCGGTGCTGACCGCGGTGCTCGTGCTTGTGGCGGTCAATATCCTGCTCGGCCTCGTCACTTATCGCCTGCTCGCGTCAGGCTGGAAGCTGAAAGCCTGACGTCTGCTCAGTGGCGGTGGATCGCACGGACGCGGTAGCGGCCGTGGTCAAGTCCGTCGAACATCGCCTCGATCTGCGGATGGTCGATCGGTCCGCCTTCGCCGTCGGCGACGAGGTTCTGCTGGCTGACATAGGCGATATAGGACGAATCGCCGTTTTCGGCGAGCAGGTGGTAATAGGGCTGTTCCTTCGCAGGGCGGATTTCCTCGGGGATCGCCTCATACCATTCGTCGGTGTTCGCGAAGACCGGGTCGATGTCGAACACGACGCCGCGAAAGTCGAACATGCGGTGGCGCACGATGTCGCCCGGCGCGAAGCGCGCGCGGCCGATCAGCGGGGCGGTAACGGCTGCGGGAAGCTCGGAAGAGGATTCGGGTGTCATATGGTCAATCTATGGCTGTTTACGCCTGTTTCAAGTCCGTTACATTGAAGTCGGCCGCGGTTCGCCGAATCGGCTGTGATCAGGGTTACAGATGCATTGGCCATCGGGGCTAAGCTGCTCCTCTGGCTGGTGCATTTCCCATTCGGGTTGCGGGGCCGCACCTTCAGGGGAGAAGCATCATGGCTGACGTACCACCCAATATCTCCGGACCCGCTTCGGGCATCGTCCAGCGCGCGAAGGACATTCTGCTCAAGCCGAAGGAAACGTGGCCGGTCATTGCGGCAGAGCCGGCGACGACGCAGTCGATCTATGTTCCCTATGTCGTTGTGCTCGCCGCGATCGGACCGATCGCGCAATTTATCGGTGGGCAGGTCTTCGGTTTTACCGCCTTTGGCGTCACCTATCATCCGCCGATCGGCACCGCGCTGGGTTCGGCGCTTCTGTCTTACGGTCTCACGCTCGCGACGGTCTTCATCCTCGCGCTCGTCATCGACGGGCTGGCGCCGAATTTCGGCGGGCAAAAGGATCAGGTGCAGGCGCTGAAGGTTGCGGCCTATTCGGGAACGGCGGGTTGGGTCGGCGCGATTTTCGGCCTGGTTCCCGCGCTGGGGCTGATCGGGGCGCTGTTCGGCCTTTATGGGCTCTATCTTCTCTACCTCGGCCTGCCGGTGCTGATGAAGGCGCCCGAAGACAAGGCGCTCGGCTATACGGCGGTCGTCGTCATCGTCGCGATCGTGCTGTTCCTGATCGTCGGTGCGGTCGTCGCATCGTTGACCGCGCCGTCGCTGCTCAGCATCCGGGGTTGATCCTCCCAGCCGTCCCGGCAGAGGTCGGGGCGGCTGCACGCCTGATGGTCGAATTCAGGGAAAAATGGAGGAGAGTGAGGGATTCGAACCCTCGGTACCGTTGCCGGCACTTCGCATTTCGAGTGCGACGCTTTCGACCACTCAGCCAACTCTCCTCGCTGAGAGGAGACGCCCCTAGCGGCGGTCCGCGAGACTTGCAACCCTCTCGTCACAATTTCGCGGGTCCGCCGCTGGCGGGGCGCGCCGATCAGGGCTTGTCGGCCTCCCACCAATAGGGTGCGCGCTTGCTATCGCCCGTCTCGGCTTCGTTCATCGTGAGCGGATCGTAGAGCCGCCCACCGAGCATCACGCGGTGGATCTTCTCGGTATTGCGGATGTCCTGCGTGGGGTCGGCGTCGAGAATCAGCAGGTCGGCGAGCTTGCCCGCCTCGAGCGATCCGACGTCCTTGCCATAGCCCAGCGACGTTGCGGGCATGATCGTCGCGGCGCGAAGCGCGTCGATATTGCTCCACCCGCCGCGCACGAACGACCAGATTTCCCAATGCGCGCCGAGACCCGACTGCTGGCCGTGCGCACCGATCGACACCATGCGGCCCGCTGCTGCGATCTTGCCCGCCTCGCGCGCCGAATCATCGTCGACATAATCGCCCTCGGGCGCGATCACGCGGCGCTTGTTGTTCGCGGCGAGTTCTGTCGGCGGGATATGCCGGGTCAGGATCGGATGCTCCCAGACGTTCGTATGCGCGCGCCAATAGGGGTCACCGGCGGGGCCGCCATAGGTCACGACGAGGGTCGGGGTATAATCGACCTGCGTCTGCCCCCACAGCTGCACCAGGTCCTTGTAGAAGGTGTGGAGCGGGATATTGTGCTCGACCGTCGAGTTGCCGTCCTGGATCAGTGTCACGTCCTGCGTGAACAGCGAGCCGCCCTCGGGCACGACGGTCAGGCCTTCGACCTGCGCGGCCTTTACGACCATCTGCCGCTGATCGCGGCGCGGCTGGTTGTAATTCTTGACGCTGTGCGCGCCCTGCGCCTTCAACCGGCGGACGTGTGCGAGCGCGTCGTCATAGCCGTTGATCTCGGCATAGACGCCCGCCGCCTTGGCGCCATAGATGACCTCGCCGGTCGAAAAGATACGCGGCGCGAGGATCAGACCCGCGCGCTGCATTTCGGACGAGACGAAAATCTCCGACGCGCGCGACGAGGGGTTGTGGCTCGTCGTTGTGCCCATCGCCAGATTGACGATTTCGGACCAATTCTGCTGCGGCACCAGTTCGTCGTCGCCGTGCGACCCGTGCGCGTGGGCGTCGACGAAGCCGGGGACGATCGTCTTGCCCGTCGCATCGACGGTCACCGCGCCCGCGGGAACAGTGATTGCACCCGCCGGACCGACCGCGGTGATGCGGTCGCCGTCGATGACGATCGCGCCATTTTCGATCACGCCGCCGTCCTTGTCGGCCATGGTCACGATCCTGGCGCCGGTGATGACGACGATGCCCTTATGCTTCGCCGCCGCCTGCGTCATCGACAGCGACACGCCGTCGGTCGGCGGGGTGAACTTCGGCGCCTTTTCATCGGCGGGGGCGTTGGTGAAGAGGCTGGCAAGATCGGTGCTGAACAGCGTCGCGCCGCGGCTCCAGTGCAGGCGGCGGCCGCCGTCCGACCAGTGCATATATTCGGCGCCGCTTCCAGAAACGCGGGTTACGGGCAGCGCGCCGCTCTTGATGCCGAGCGCCACATCCTGTCCGCCGGGCATCAAAGGGGTGACATATGCGTCGTAATTCTGCCGGAAGGCGAGCGTGCGGCCGTCGGGCGAGATTTCATAATCGCTGACGAGCTCGCCATTGGCATGGACGCGCTTGTCCTCGCCATGAAGGTCGGTGCTCACGAGCTGGCTCTTGCCGCCGCCCGCCGTGACCATGAAGACGCGGTCGCTTGCCGCGCCGAATTGCGGCTTGGCGCCATCGCTGCTGATCCGTTCGGCTGTGCCACCCGCCGCGGCGACAAGATAGACGCCGGGGTCCTCGCTCCAGCGCGCCGAGGTCAGCCCGCCGCTACCGCGCCGTTCGAATACGATCGTCTTGCCGTCGGGCGAGAAGCGCGGTTCGGCATAATGACCGGGCGCCGCGGTCAGCTTCCGCGACGCGCCGCCGCCCGCGCCGGTAACGTGGATTTCGCCCATGCCCGCGTCGGTCCAGCGCACGAACACGACCGACTTGCCGTCGCGCGACCAGCTTGGCCACAGCTCCATGGCGCCGTCCCTCGCGTTCGTCAGCCGCCGCGCGGTGCCGCCGGTGGCGGGCTTGACCCAGAGCTTGCCGAGCGTTTCAAAGACGACGCTGCGGCCATCGGGCGACACTTCGGCCCAGCGCGGCATTTGCGTCGCAAAGCTGTCGGGTGCGACCTCGACCGCGGGATGCGTCGCGTCGACGATCACCCGGTCGTCGCCGATGCTGAACGGGATGACGCGCGCCTCGCCACCGTCACCGTTCACGCGGCGCAGCTTGCCGCCGGCCCAGAAGACGATGTCGCGGCTGTCGGGCGTCCACGCCATGTTCGGGTAGACGCCGGTCACCGCCCAGGTTTCCTGCACATCCTGATCGAGTGCATCATAAACCTTCTTTTCGGCGCCCGAGGCGAGGTCCTTCACATAGAGCTTGGACTGCGTGCCTTCGCGCCGCACGAAGGCCAGACGCTTGCCGTCGGGCGATGGCGTCGGCCGGACCGCGCCGCCGGGCCCCGAGGCCGCGGTGCTGACCTCTCCATCGTCGAGGCTGTAGCGCTCGATATGGAAGAGGTCGGTGTTGCTGTCCTGCGCATATTCGAAGATCGGCCCGGGGGTGACGTTGCGCGTATAGAAGACGCTCTTGCCGTCGGCGGAGAAGATGGGCTCGCCCAGTTCCTTCTGGTGCTGCTCATTGGGTTTCTTGACCAGCGGCACGCCGGCGCCGCCCGACACATGATACATCCACACTTCGCCGGTGCCGAGCGAGCGGCCTGTCGTGAAATGTTTTTTGGCGACGAGGAACTGGCCGTCGGGCGACCAGCTCGGCTGGTTGAGCAGACGGAAATCCTCCTTCGAAATCTGGCGCTTGTCGCTACCGTCACGGTTCATTAGCCAGATATTGTCACCGCCGGCACGGTCGGAGACGAAGGCGATGCGCTTGCCGTCGGGTGAGAAGCGCGGCTGGTGCTCAAAGGCCAGCCCCTCGGCGATGCGTGTCGGCGTGCCGCCTTCGATCGGCATCGTATAGATATCGCCCAACAGGTCGAACGCGATCGTGCGGCCGTCGGGCGCGACGTCGACGTTCATCCAGCTGCCTTCGTCGACCGATAGCTGGACCTTGCGCGTCGCGAGCCCCGGCGGGGCGTTGACGTCCCACTTGTCCTCCTTCGCATCCGTTGCGGCCGCCGGAGCGGGAGCGCTCTGCGCCCATACCGAGGTTGAACAAGCCAGAGTCGCCGCGAGGGCGAAAGCGAAGCGCGCCATGAAATTATCCCCGTTTGAAATGATGTGACGACCATATGGTTCGGACGCGAACATGCAAGCGGCAGCTTTCGACGAAGGCGCTGGCAGGCTCGACGGGTGGCTGCTAGCCCGGCTCGAACGAAAAGCTATCGGGAGGGTAAGGCGTGGCGCTGCAAGGAATCCGCGTACTCGATTTCGGCCGTTACATCGCTGGCCCCTATTGCGCGGCCCTGCTCGCCGATTATGGCGCCGATGTCATCCGGATCGAGGCGCCCGGCGGCAACGACGACCGTTACACCGTGCCGGTCGCGGACGATGGATCGGGCGCGATGTTCATGCAGATGAACCGCGCCAAGCGCTGCCTGACGCTGAAGCCCGGAAGCCCCGAGGGACGCGAGATCGTCCGGCGGCTGGTCGAGACGGCGGATGTCGTGATCGCCAACCTGCCGCATGATGCGCTCGTCAAGCTCGGCCTCGATTATGAAAGCCTTTCTGCGACCAATCCGCGCATCATTCTCGCGACCGCGTCGGCATTCGGCAGCGAAGGGCCGCTCGCGAGCCGCGTCGGGTTCGATGCGGTCGGGCAGGCGATGTCGGGCACGGTGCATCTCACGGGCTCGCCCGACCAGCCCTATCGCGCGCAGGTCAATTATGTCGATTTCGGCACCGCGCTCCATTGTGCCTTCGGGGTGATGCTGGCGCTGCGCGAGCGTGAGGCGACGGGGAAGGGGCAATGCGTGTCGGGATCGCTGCTCGGTACCGCGCTAGCGCTGTCGAACGCGCTGACGATCGACCATGCGCTGAACGGGATCGACCGCGAGCCGATCGGCAATCGTAGCTTCAGCTCTGGGCCGACTGACGTTTTCCGCACCCGCGACGGTTGGATCATCACCCAGATCGTCGGCGCGCCGATCTTCGCGCGCTGGGCCGGGCTCGTCGGGCGTCCCGAACTGGTCGACGACCCGCTCTACGCCAGCGACATCCTTCGCGGCGATAATGGCGAGGAGCTGAGTGCGATCATGCAGCGTTGGTGCATCGAGCGGACGAACGCCGATGCCATCGCGGAACTGGCGGCAGGGCGCGTCCCGGCCGCGCCGGTCCTGCGCGCGGGAGAGGTGCTGGCGCAGCCGCAGGTCGCGGCGATGGGGCTGGTCGAGCCGGTCGATTATCCGGGAGCGGCGGCGGCGGTGCCGGTAATCCGTGCGCCGATCCGCCTGTCGTCGAGCGACAAGGTGACACCAAGCCGCGCGCCGCGGGTGGGGGAGCATAGCGACGCGATCCTCGCCGGGATCGGCTATGATGCCGAAGCGATCGCGGCTTTGCGCGCAGCGAAGATTATTTGAGCGGGCGGGGTGGACAAAAGGCAATCGCCTATTAAGTTACCGGTCAGTATAAAAATAAGCGCAGGAGCTTTCTATGACCGACAACAGCGAATATGTGCCGCCGAAAATCTGGACATGGGACAAGGAAAGCGGCGGTCGTTTCGCGAACATCAATCGCCCTGTCGCGGGGCCGACGCACGACAAGGAACTGCCGATCGGCAAGCATCCGCTCCAGCTCTATTCGCTCGGCACGCCCAATGGCGTGAAGGTCACGGTGATGCTCGAGGAGCTGCTCGCGGCCGGCCATAGCGGCGCCGAATATGACGCGTGGCTCATCAACATCGGCGAGGGCGACCAGTTTTCGAGCGGCTATGTCGCGGCCAATCCGAACAGCAAGATCCCGGTGCTCATCGACCGCAGCGGCGCCGAACCGATCCGTGTCTTTGAATCGGGAGCGATCCTGATCCATCTTGCCGAAAAATTCGGCGCCTTCCTGCCGACCGATACCGCGAAGCGTGCCGAAACGCTGTCGTGGCTGATGTGGCAGATGGGCAGCACGCCGTTCCTTGGCGGCGGCTTTGGCCATTTTTACGCTTATGCGCCGACGAAGCAGGAATATCCGATCAACCGCTATGCGATGGAAGTGAAGCGCCAGCTCGATGTGCTCGACCGGCGTCTTGCGGAGAGCGAATATATCGCCGGCGCCGACTATACGATCGCCGACATGGCGATCTGGCCTTGGTATGGCGCGCTCGCCAAGGGGCTCGTCTATGACGCGGGCGAGTTCCTGCAGGTCGACGAATATAAGAATGTCCAGCGCTGGACCGACCAGCTGGCGGCGCGCCCGCCGGTCAAACGCGGTCGCATGGTGAACCGCGTGACGGGCGATCCTGCGAGCCAACTGCGCGAGCGTCACGATGCGTCGGACTTCGACCTGCGCACGCAAGACAAGCTGCAGGATGCCGAATGATCACATTTTGCGGGTAGGCGCACGGCGCGCCGATTAACGACGCAGCAACAACCGCCGATTGCCGCTATGCGGCGCGAGCCGAAAATCGCGCAAAATACATAAAGGCGGCGTCGGGTGTTCTCGACGCCGCTTTCATTTGCCTCGCGCCATTCTGACCGCATGGCAGACTTCCAACGACTTTCGCGGCGCGTCCGCCAGATTGCCCGGACTGGCCTTACCCTGGCGCGCGGGGAGCGCGGCGCCGCCATCGTCGAAATGGCGCTGGTGCTGCCGCTGCTCCTCGCGCTGCTGATGGGCGTGCTCGTCTACGGCCAATATTTCATGCTCGCGCATAATGTGCAGCAGGCCGCCAACGATGGAGCGCGGGCCTCGATCGTCGGCCTTGACCTCGCCGACCGTAGCGCGGTCGCGACCCGCGCGGTGGCGCGCAGCCTTCAGACCGTCGGCGGCACGCACAGCGTCGCGGTGTCCGAAACGAGCGAAGCGATCACCGTCGCCGTCACCTACACCGCGCCACAGGACAGCTTCCTGCGGTCGAGCTTCGTGCCATCGCCGGACCATGTCATTCGTGCCAGCGCGACCTTCGAACTGCCGGTCGACTGACGATGGCAATGCTTTCCCTCCTGTGCCGCCTTGTCCACAGCCGCCGCGCAAGCATCAGCATCACGACCGCTTTCGGGATGACGATGCTGATCGGGTCGGCGGCGTTCGCGGTCGATCTTGGCTCGCTCTATCTCGATCGCCGCAAACTGCAGGGCATCGCCGATGCCGCGGCAATGGCGGCGGCGGGACGGCCGGGCGAAGAGCGGACGGCGGCGGAACGGATCATCGCGGCCAATTGCGATTGCGGCATCGAAATCGCCGCGCTCACGCCCGGCACCTATACGGCGGATCCGTCGATCGCGGCGGAACAGCGCTTCACCGGCGGGGGGGCATCGCCGAATGCGATACGCGTCACGCTGACGCGCGATCGCCCGCTGTTCTTCGGCAGCTTCCTGACCGGCCGGCAGGACAGCATCATCCGCGCGACCGCGACCGGTGCGCGGCGAGGCTATGCCGCCTTTTCGCTCGGATCGCGCGTGGCGGCGCTGAACGGCGGCCTGCCCAATGCGTTGCTGTCCAGCCTGACCGGGAGCGAGGTCAGCCTGTCGGTGATGGATTATAATGCGCTTGCCAGCACCGATATCGACCTGCTCGCCTTTTCGGACGCGCTCAGGATCGAACTCGACGCCGATGTCCTGACCTTCGGCCAGACGCTGAACACGCAGGCGACGCTGCCGCAGGTGGTGTCGGCACTGGCCCGCGCGTCGGACGGGCAGGCAGCAAGCGCCCTCGAGCATATCGCCGACAGCGCGCTCCCGCGCGCGCTGCTGCCGTCGCGGGCGATCGACCTGGGGCCGCGTTCGTCGAGCATCCGCGTCGATGCTGCCAATCCGGTCAAGGTCAATGCGCTCAGCCTGCTTCGCACCATGCTGCTGCTCGGCAATGCGAATCGCCAGGTCGATCTGTCGCTTGCGAGCAGCCTGCCCGGTGGATCGGGCATCGATGTCGCGCTGCTGGTCGGCGAGCCTCCCGCCGATTCCCCGCTGATCGCGGTGACCGACACCAACGATGTCATCATCCGCACCGCGCAAGTTCGCCTGAAGATCGATACGCGTGTCGCCACGCCGCTCGCCAGCGTCCATGTACCGCTACTTGCGGAGCTCGGATCGGCGTCGGCGCGGATCACCGACATCGACTGCGCGCCGAACAGCAGCGCCGCGGTGTCGCTGGGGGTCGTGACGTCTCCGGCGATGGTGGCGATCGGTACGGTTCCCGACGGCGATTTTCAGGACATGCAGCGCCCGCTCGATCCGCAGCCCGCGCGGGTGGTGAAGCTGCCGCTGGTCAGCGTCAATGCGGGGGCCCAACTGACCCTGTCCGACCTTGGCGAAAAGCCCGTCGCCTTCTCGCGCAGCGAGATCGAAGAGGGGCGGGTGAAGACGGTGTCGAGCACGGGGCTGGTCGCAGGCGCGGCGGAGTCGCTGGCGGACGAGATGGAACTCGACGTCAACGTCCTCGGCCTCGTTCTCAACCTGAATGCCTTGACCACGATCGTCGGCGAGACCGTCGCGCTTGCGGCGCCGGTGCTCGATAGCGTGCTGTCGGATCTGACCGGACTGCTCGGCTTGCAGGTCGGACAGGCCGATACGCGAGTCAACGCGCTGCGCTGCGGCAAGTCGCGGCTGGTCTGATCCCGCGCAGAGTGGCCCCATTAGGGACCTAATGCGCCGCCAACCATCCGTTCGGGCTCCTATAAGGATCCAGAGATCGGTGACTTCGGGGGGAATCGTGGCAGCCGCGCAAGAACCACAACGCGTATCGGCGGCGGATTTCATCCGCGGCTTCGCCAATTGGCGATTGCAGTCGGCGCGCAAGCCGGTCGTCGTGACGCATCATGGCGAGGACGCGCATGTGCTGATCTCGCTCGACGATTATCGCCGGCTCGACGGGGGAGCGGCGCGCGACGTGGCCAAAGCGTCCGATTTGTTGCAGGCTTCGCTGGCCGGGCTGGTCGAATCGATCCGCGACGGGGCGATGCTGATCGACCGGCAGCGGCGCATCGCCGCAGTCAATCCTGCCGCGTCCGATATGCTGGAGATGCCGGCGGCCGGCCTGATCGGCGAAGCATTGACGACCGCGCTGCCGTCGTTCAGCGACAGTCTTATCTGCCATCACATCGCCCGCCTGCTCGACCATCGCGAACGCTTCTCGGCCGATGTGCCCGGACTGCTGCGTCCACGCCAGTGGCTGCATGTCGATCTGGTTCCGCTACCCGTCGGCGGCGCGATCGTGCTGCGCGATGTCAGCGCGGCGATGGAGGATTTCGCGGCGACCGACGTGCGGGCTGCGACGCTGGATGCGATCGAGACCGATGGCAGCATCGGCCATGTCCGCATATCCGTTCGCGAGAGTGTCGAATCGGCCAATGCGATGGTCGTCGCCCTGCTCGGAGTCGATCCCGTCGCGATCCGCCGCGTTCGATTTTCCGCCATTTTGCCCGTCGGGCAGCGCGCGGCCTTCGTCGAGGCGCTGGAATCGGTTTTCCGCTCGGGCAATCCGGCGCGGCTGTCGTCGCAGATGGTGACGCGTGGGGGAGAAGCGGTCGACGTCACGCTGACGATTGCCGAGGTGCGCGGGCCTTATGCCAGCGAAGGCGCGGTCATACTCGTCACGCGCGGCGCCGACTAACCGTAGCCTTCACCCCTTAGCCCGCGGCTGGACAAGCCCTCCCATTGCGCGCAATCATCGCCCGCGAAACGTTGCAAGTCGCAACTTGCCGTTTACGTAAAGGTGAGCGCTTATTATAAGGGCGCCAGTGCCCGATGGGAGATTCGTGATGGACATGGAATTCAGCCCCGAAGATCTCGCCTTCCAGCAGGAAGTGCGCGACTTCATCGCCGAAAATTACCCCGCCGAACTGCGCGGCAAACAGGATGAGGGCGAAGAGCTGTCCAAGGAGGATTTCCTCGCCTGGCACAAGATCCTGTACAAGAAGGGCTGGATCGCGCCCGCTTGGCCCGTCGAATATGGCGGCACCGGCTGGACGCCGACGCAGCGTTTCATCTGGTCGGAAGAGACCGCGCGCGCCGACTGCATCCGCTTGATGCCCTTTGGCCTCGCGATGGTGGGCCCGGTCATCTACACCTTCGGCACGCCCGAGCAGAAGGCGCATTTCCTGCCGCGCATCCTGTCGGGTGAGGATTGGTGGTGCCAGGGCTATTCGGAGCCGGGATCGGGTTCGGATCTCGCCTCGCTGCGTACCACGGCGGTCCGTGACGGCGACGATTATATCGTCAACGGGCAAAAGACCTGGACGACGCTCGCGCAGCACGCCGACTGGGGCTTTTTCCTCGTCCGCACCGACAAGGACGCCAAGCAGCAGGAGGGCATTTCCTTCCTTTTGATCGACATGAAGTCGCCCGGCATCACCGTGCGCCCGATCATCACATTGGGCGGCGAGCATGAGGTCAACGAGGTGTGGCTCGAAGATGTCCGCGTGCCGGTGTCGCAGCGCGTCTATGAAGAGAATAAGGGCTGGACCTGCGCCAAATTCCTGCTCGCGCACGAACGCACCGGGATCGCCGGCGTCGCGGCGTCGAAGCGCGGGATCGAGAAGGTGAAGGACATCGCCCGCACCGAGCTCGACGGCGACAAGCCGCTGATCGCCAACGCTTTCTTCAAGCGCAAGCTCGCCGAACTCGAGGTCGACCTGACCGCGCTCGAATTCACCGAACTCCGCAGCCTTGCCGGCGCGAACGCGGGCAAGGGGCCGGGCCCCGAATCGAGCTTGCTCAAGATCAAGGGCAGCGAGATCCAGCAGCGGTTGACCGAACTCACGCTCGAGGCCGTCGGCCATTATGGCGCGCCCTATTTCCGCGGTTTCGGCGAAGGCGACAATGAGCATCCGATCGGGCCGGACTATGCGCATCGCGCGGCGCCCACCTATTTCAACATGCGCAAGACGACGATCTATGGCGGGTCGAACGAGATTCAGCGCAACATCATCGCGAAGATGGTGCTCGGCCTTTGATCACATAATTGACGTCATCCCGGCGAACGCCGGGATCTCGGCCTCTCGCCACGACGCGGCGGCGAGATCCCGGCGTTCGCCGGGATGACGATGAAATCGAGGATTAGAACAATGGATTTCACTTACACCGAAACACAGGACATGATCCGTGACACGCTGTCGCGCTTCCTCGGCGATACCTATGATTTCGAGACGCGGCAGAAGTTCACCGGCAGCGACACGGGCCGCGATCCCGCGATCTGGACCGCGCTCGCGCAGGAACTCGGCATGCTTGGCGCGCCCTTTGCCGAGGAGCATGGCGGGCTCGGCGGGGGCGCGCTTGAAAACGCGATCGTGATGGAGGAATTGGGCAAGGTCATCGGGATCGAGCCCTATCTGCCGACCGTCGTCATCGCGGGGGGCGCCCTGAAGGCCGTCGGCGGCGCGCAGGCCGACGCGATGATCCCGGAGATCATCGCGGGCAATGTAATCGTCGCTTTCGCCTATGCCGAACCTCAGGGGCGTTACGACCTCGCCAACCTTCGCACGACCGCCAAAAAGGACGGCGCCGGCTATGTGCTGAACGGTCACAAGGGTGTCGTCTATGCCGCGCCCTGGGCGACGCACCTGCTCGTCACCGCGCGCACCGGCGGCGGTCAGCGCGACAAGGATGGCGTGTCGCTGTTCCTGATCGACGCCAACCTGCCCGGCATCGTGCGCCGTGATTATCCGACCGTCGACGGCAGCCGCGCCTCGGAAATCTATTTCGAGAATGTCGCTATTCCCGGCGAAGCGCTGCTCGGGGGCGAGGGGACGGGCCTGCCGCTGATCGAACAGATCGTCGACGAAGCGACCGTCGCGGTCTGCGCCGAGGCGACCGGCGTGATGCAAAAACTGCACGAAGGCACGCTCGAATATACACAGCAGCGCAAGCAGTTCGGCGTGCCGATCGCGAAGTTCCAGGTTCTGCAGCACCGCATGGTCGACATGTTCATGGAGGTCGAACAGGCCCGTTCGATGACGATCATGGCGACGCTGAAGCTCGGCCTGCCTGCCGATGAGCGCAAGGCGGCGGTCTCGGCGGCGAAGAACAAGGTCGCGCGCGGCGCGAAATTCGTCGGACAGAATGCGATCCAGACCCACGGCGGCATCGGCATCACGCAGGAACTGGCGATCGGCCATTATTTCAAGCGGGCTACGATGATCGAGGGGCAGTTCGGCAGCGCCGACTTCCATATGGAGCGCTATGAGCGGATCGTGCTCGCGGATTGACCGGTAGTCCCTCTTCTGGCGGGGAGGGGCATCGATGAGCGCGACCGGCCGGAGACATTGAAGGGTTTTGGCCTCTCCCCTTCAGGGGAGAGGGCTGTAGCAGATACCAACCCCTTACCGATATTCGCTAATATGCGACGTCCACCGCGATCCGGAGTGTGCGCGGGCGCAACGGTGTAAGGAAGCCTTCGTTGCCTTCGAGGAACGGCGTCCCCAGCGAAAAGCGGTTGCCGCGCGAATCGAACAGATTGGTGAGCGTCAGCGAGAGGCCTCGGCGTTCGTTACCCACCCGCATGGCGAGCCCGGTATCGACATAGTCGCCCTGGCTTTCGCCAAGCACCGGGCCGATTCCGAGGCGCGACGGCCCGACATAGTTCGCCCAGCCGTTCACGCGGAAATCCTCGTCACCGATCACGGTGGCGTAGTTCACCGACCCGCGCACAGCGTGGCTCGCGACATTGGGGATCCGCCCGAGCCGCGCGGGCGTTGCCGCGAACACGGGCAATATCTGGGGCGAAAGATCGTCGACGCGGCTGTGGTTGTAGACCGCGCCGAGTTCAAAGGTCAGCGCGGCGGTCGGTCGCATCGCGACGGCGCCGGACAGGCTGGTGATGCGGCCATTGCCGATATTGGCCGTCGTCGGAAAGCCGCTACTGTCGATGAAGTCCGCCTGGATATTGTGCCATCGGCTGTGCGAGATCGAAACGCTGGCGTCGAGCAGGCTTCGGCCCCTGTCGCCGAACCGCATCCCCGCTTCCCATGTGCGGACCTTGTCGTTCAGGAAGCGCCGGACGAAATTCCCGTCGACGGCAAGGCCACCGGGTCGGAAACCTTCCTGATAACGCGCATAGAGCCTGACATTGTCGAGCGGCGTCGCAAGCAGCGAGACCGAGGGCAGGAGGTCCGTTTCGTCGCGCGATGCGGTCGTCGCCCGGTTCGCTTCGGCCAAAGCGAAGGACACGCCTTCGGCCTCGCCGCCCAGCCGGGCGTGCGACAGGCGGAGGCCACCCGAGGCGATCAGGTCGGGCATGATTTCGACGGTCGCTTCGGCATAGCCGGTCACCTCGGTGATCCGGTTGGTCACGCCCGGCAGGACTGCGCGCAGCGGACCATAGCCGTAATCGCGGTCCTGCCGCGCGCGGTTGCGAATGAAGCTCGCGCCGACCACCCAGCCGAGCCCGTCGTGATAGGGCCGCGACAGGCGGTTCTCGCTGACGAACATGCGCGTGTCGTTATGCTGGTCGAGCACGCGCGGGACGTCCGCCATCGGCGTGATCTCGATCGGCGCGAAGAGGCGTTCGACATCGACCGCGCCCACGGCGACGCCGGCGTCCTGTCCGTCGCCGCGTCTGGATTCGGGAAGGCTCGCGTCGAACCGTTCGAAGAGTCGATGGTCGATGAACGCGTTGGACGACTGGAAATACAGATCGCCCCAATCCTTCATCACGACGATCGTGCCCATGCCGTAACGCGCGGTCGCGTTCTGCTCGACCATCGAGGCGCGGGTCAGCGGCGGCGCGTCCTTGTCGGCATATTGCGCGTCGTCGGAGGTGATCGCCTGATATATGCCGCCGAAATCGATCGTCCAGCCGTCGCCGGCTTCGAGGCGGAACGTGCCCCTTCCGCCGCGGACATGAACCCTGTTGACGTCGTTCTGCCCGCGCAGTGGATTGTCGATATAGCCGCCGTCGGTCAGCATATAGCCGACGAGGCGCAGGGCATGGCCGTCCTCGCCCACCGGCAGGTTGGCGATCGCCGCTATGTCGCCGCCGGGATCGCCATGCTGGGTGATCGACAGGCCGGCGATAGCCTGGACGGTCATCGCGCGCGGATCGGGCGCTTTCGGCACGACGTGGATGATGCCGCCGAGCGATCCGGCGCCATAGAGCGTGCCCTGCGGTCCTTCGAGGATTTCGACATTGTCGATGTCGTACAGCCGCAGGTCGGGGTCGGGCGCATTGTAACTGAGGCGGATATCGCCGAAATACTGGCCAACGGTCGATTGCGTCGGGCCGGTGAAGCTCGAATCGGCGATGCCCCGGATGAACAGCTTGTTGCGCCCCGAACCCAGATGGGTCGAAGAAACGGTCGCCGTGCGCGAGAGGATCGAATCCATCCCGCGCTCGCCGCCAAACGCCAAATCGCCGCCATCCAATTGGGTGACGACGCCGGCGAAATGCGAATGCGGAAGGTCGGTCTTCGACGCGGTGACGATGATCTCGTCGGCTGCCGCTGCGATCATGTGGTTCGACGGCTCGCGAGCCCGCGGCTGCGGCGCCGGTCCTGGCGGAGGGGCGGCTCTCGTGACGCGCGCCGGGACGGGGCGCCGTTCGATGCGCCAGCTCGTCGCGCTGACCCGCACCGCGCGCGCATCGGAACCGTCGAGCAGGCGCTGGATCGCCCTTTCGACGCTCATCCGCCCGCGCACCGGTTTGACGCGCGCGCGCCAGAGCTTCGCATCGGCGACGCTGATGCTGACGCCCGCCTGCCGGCTGATCAACGGAAGCGCCGCAGACAGGCTGCCTTTCGGCACGTTGAACGCGCGTTCCTCCGCCGCCAGCGCCTGCGTGGGCAGACACAGCGCTATCGCTGCCACAGCAAAGGAAAGGCGCGGGTGCATGGTCAGCGGGTCAATATCCATCCATCACCTTGCCGAGCAGCCTTCGTGCCCGACAGCGCGGCAAGGTCGGCGATCGTTCGGTCGCGGTTCTTGTCGATGATCAGCGCGCCACGGAACGACAGGTCGCTCGCATCCGGCGCAATGCTCACCTGCATCCCGGCGGTGCGCTTCAGATCCTCGGCGACGATGGCGAGCGGCGTGCCGTTATAGACCAGAAGGCCGCTACGCCAGCCGCCGACATTCGCGACATCGACATCCCTCACCGCTGGCGGGCGGCTGTCGCCGTCGCGCGCCTCGATGCCCTTGCCCGCGACGAGCCGGACATTGTCGCGATCGGGGTTATAGAGAACGATGCCTTCGGACACCGCCACCGATGTCTGGCGATCGCGGCGCACGACATTGAATGCCGTGCCAAGATCGACGATCTTTGCGCCGCCTGTCTCGACCACAAAGGGATCCTGGTCGCGGTGCACGATATGGAACATCGCCTCGCCCGATTCGAGCCGGGCGAAGCGCGGACGATCCTCGTCGATTTCGACCACCGAAGCGCCGTTGATCTCTATCTTCGACCCGTCGGCGAGTTCGACGGTGCGATGCTCGCCCGCGAGCGTCTCGATCCGGCCGTCATTACCGAACAGGCCCAGGCTCGACAGGCTGATCGCGCCGACCAGCGCCGCTGCGACCGCGCCGCCGAACCAGGTCCGCCGCGACGGGTGGCGGCGTGCGGGCGCGTCGGGGACGATCGTGACCGATGGAGCGGGCGCGGGCGGCAATGCGTCAAGGTCGCGGTCGAAGCTCGCGACCGCGTCGTAAATTGCCGCGTGCGCGCTGTCTTCGGCCAGCCAGTCGGCAAAGCCGTCCCAATCGGTGAAGTCCGGATCGCGCTGGCGAACCAGCCAGTCGATCGCGCGCGCCTCGGCGTTCGTCGGGTCAACCTGCATCGAACTGCCTCCGGATTTCGGCGAGCTTTGCATAGACCTTGCGCAGATCGGCTTCGACGGTGCTCAGGCTGACCCCCATTTCACCGGCGATATCGCGTTGGTGAACGCCATCGACACGAAAACGCCTGAAAATCCTGGCGGGTCGTTCACCCGTCGCGGCAATCGCGGATTCAACGAGCGCCAGTTGCTCGCGCGAAATCATCGCGCTTTCGCTCGACGGGCTTTGCGCCGCCGACGCTTCGCCCCATGCCTTGTCGCGAAGCTCGCTCTGGCGCACCGAACGGTAGCGGTCGAGCATCAGATTGTTCGCCGCGCGCATGACATAGGGAAGAGGGTCCGAAATCGGTCCGGTCCGCCGATCGGTCAGCCGCATCCAAAGGTCCTGGAACAGATCCTCGGCACCGTCGCCCGCACCGCGAACTTCCAGAAAGCGCACGATGCGGTCGCGGTTGGCAAGCAACACGCCTTCGATGCCTTGGGCGGCGTCGGTTCGATCTCGCGACTTGGTCATGGATTGCTTGCTTTGGAACGCCATCTTCCGTCGGTCAGCGCCGCTTCGCCCTGCGCCATACGTCCCCCCGATGACGCCGTCATATAGCGTCCAGGCTCCACCGCGCAACTGCGGTACGGGGAAAACGGAGTTGGGCAGTGCAAGCATCTGTTTCGTCATTCGTTTCTGCCTAGGCAAGGGGGAAGCATGGGTAGGGGTAACGCTTCCCCCTTGCGGGCAGGGTCGGCCCCGGGGGGCTAGAGACCGACCCGCAGGCTCGCACGGAAGGCCCAGCCGACATGGCTTTGCTGCTCTTCCGCGGAGACTTCGCCGGCGAACTGGAAGGCCGAATTGCCGGCGACGCCGCGGAAACGGCCGACCCAGCCGCTCGTGCGATCGTCGGGAACAAGGGTGAAGGGCGTGCCGTCCTTGAAAGATGCGGTCGTCGCGCCAAGCATGCCGCTGACGATTTGACGGCGACCACCTTCGAGTTCGAAGCGCGTCCAGCCGTCATATTCGTCGGCGCCGCCGAATTCGAGACCGAGTGTCATCGTCCCCGACACCGCGAGTTCGTCGCTATCGCGGCTCAGGACGGTGAGGTCGAGCGCGTCACCACCGCCCGTTTCCTGGTAACCGTCTTCCTTCAGCTTGTAATAGTCGACCGCGACCATCGGGCGGAGGGTGAGGCCGCCGACGCGGGTGTCGTAGGCGACCGAGCCCGAGGCCGACCAAAGCGTCGCGTCCCACTTGCCCTTCATCGTCTTCTCGATGTCCTCGGCGCCGCTTTCGGCGCGGAAGATGCGCGTGCCCTTCAGGCTGACCGGCGCACCCGACACGCGGGCGTTCGCCATGAAGCCGTCGGAGCGCAGGCGCCAGTGCAGCGCGCCTTCGAACTGGCTCGTGCTGACTTCGTTGGCGTTGCTGCCGTTGCCGTCCTTGCCGCTGAGGTAGGCGACCGAACCGCCGAAATTACCGACGTCGCTTTCGATTTCGGCACCAAGCGAAATGCCCCAGCCGCTGACGTCATAGCTCGCCGTGTCGCCGACGCTCTTCGAGGTGCCCCAGACGGCCTGGTTGACCCAATAGCCCCATTTGCCCTCATCCTGATAGGGCGCGCTGGGGTCCTGGAGATAGCGCGACAGCGCCCGCGAGCCCGAGGTGACGGTCTCGAACACGCCGCCCTCATGCTCGGGGAGCATCTGGCCGAGTTGATTGCGGAACTGGTCGCCGTCGGTGATGCCGAGGAAGACATCCTCGATCTTCTCGTCGCTGACGACAGCGTCGAGCACCGCGTCGAACGCGCCGCTTTCCGAACGATTGAGGCCGAGCTCTGATGTGCTCTTGCGCGACACATCGACGATGAGCTGCGTGGCGTTCGAGGTCAACGTGCCCTTGTAAAGGAAGGGCAGCAGCGTCTGCGAGGCGGTGAGGTTATCGGCGCCGGTCAGCGTGCCGGCGGTCAGGACGACATGCTCGCCCTCGGCCTGCTCGATGCTCGACAATCTAAGCGCGAGTTTGGAATCTTCGCCGAAGCTGGCGTTGCCCGTCACCTGGAGCGCCGTCCCCGTCGCGCCGTTGTCGAGCATCACCGCAAGCGTGCCTTCGTCGGTGATCGCCAGCGAGGAGATGGTGGCCGCGCCGCTGACGTCGAAGGCACCGCCGGCAACCGAAACCGCGAGCCCTTGCGAATTGGCGAGCGTGCCCGAGAAGATCGACGTGCCGCCGATCGTCAGCGTGTCGGTGCCCCCGCCGAAATCGGCGAGCCCGGTGAACTTCGACGTTCCGGCCAGCGTCATCGTATCGTTGCCGGCACCGAAGCGGGCATTGCCGGCGTAGGTCGCATCGCCCGACAGCGCGAGCTTGTTGTTGCCGGTGCCGAAGAAGCTGTTCCCCTTCACCGAACCGTCGGCGATGTCGAACACGTCGTTGCCTCCGCCGAAGCGGACATCGCCGACGATGCTGGGTGCGGTAGCGGTCGAGGCGACCGCGGTCTGCTTCACGGTCGCACCGCCGTTGTTCGCCGACAGGTCGATCGCGATGTTGCGGTCGGACGAGGCGAGCGCGCCCGTCGCGCTGATCGTGCCGCTGTTCTCGACCGTGTCGACATTGCCCGACAGATCGACGATGCCGCGCGCGATACCGCCGTCACCGCCGGTCTTGGCGGTGATCGTGCCGCTGTTGCGGATCAGCGGAACGTCGCCGCCAGCTTCGATCAGCACCGCCGTCGCGACCGCGTCCGCAGCCTTGCCGCCGGTCGTCGCCTCGATCTTGCCCGCGTTGCGGATTTCGGGGGTCGTCGCGCCGCTGCCGATGCGGATGGCCGTGGCGGCCTTGTCCTTCGACTGCGCGGCGACGCTTCCGGTGCCGCCGATACCGATGCCGCCGGCGATGGTGACCGCGCCGCCAAGGCCGCCGATCTGGATCGCGTTGCCGTCCTTGCCGGCGTAAAGGCCGTTACCGAGCACGGCGCCGTCGATGATGAAGCCAAGGCCGGTGCCGGTGCCCGGGACAGCGCCGATCGCGACGTCGCGGTCGGCCGAACCGATGCTGATCGCCGCCGCCGAACCGAAGGAGCGCACCACGGCGTTACCTTCCTTGGCGTCCTCGATCCCGTCCTTGTCCTCATCCTTGTCGTCGGGCTTGGCGTCCTTGGGCGCGACCGCCAGAATTATGCCGCCGGTCACATCGCCCTCGACCGACAGCGCGCTGCCGCCAATCAACAGGTCGTCGGCATCCAGTTTCGACGGATCGCTCGGCGGCGTCGTGAAGCGGTAGCCGGTGGCGGTGATATTGCCCTGGACGACGAGCGAGCCGGTGACGTCGCCGCCAAGGCGGGCGCCGATCGCATCGACGCCGGTGGCCGAGATCGTGCCGGCCAGCCGGACGTTGCCGATCACATCCTGCAGGCCGACGCCGAGCGCACGATCGCCGAGCACGCTGATCGTTCCGTCGTTGGTGAAATTGCCGGTCAGCGGGCCGCCGAGCCGGATGCCCGCGGAGTCATTGCCCTCGATCGCGATCGCGCCTGAATTGACGATGTTGCCGTTAAAGGCGCCCGCGGTCGCGATGCCGACGCGGTTGCTGCCGATCGCGAATGCGCCGTCGAGGTCGCCGTCTTTGTCGATGTCGGTCGCGGCATAGGTTTCGCCGATGGTGATCTTGCCGCTGGCGCTGTTCGTGATGCCGCCCGACGTGCCGGCACCCGCCAGAATGCCCGTCGCGCCATCGACATTGGTGAACTCGATCGTGCCTTCGTTGACGACCTTGTGGTTGCTGTCGATCGTGACCGCCGGCCCGGTGACGGTCGGCTTGATCGACCCCGCCGAGGTGATCTTGATATCGTCGGGCGCGCCGGATTTGATGGTCGAGGTGCGTACCGGAGCCGTCGTCGCGGTGGTGATCGTCGTTTCGGCATGGGCGGCGGTCGAAAGGAGGGTGGCCAGGCATGTGGAGGCCAGCAAGGTCTTGCGCATCGGGTTCCTCTTGAGATCGGGACCGGGACCTCTTCCCGGCGACAACCACAAGACGGAGCGGTGCTGGCGCGGCCTTGGAAAAAAATGCAGGGTTCCAAAGCCGGGCTTCAGCGGCGATGGGGAGCCGCGCCCGGCGGCAGGGAACCGCGCATAGCTATGCCCTGTTGCATCCTTGTCGGCTGTGCGACATTCCACAATGGCACCGGCACCGGGACCGGCAAGGGAGAGTCATGAGCGAACGGATCGTCACGGTCGATATCGGCGGAACCCATGCGCGCTTCGCCATTGCGGAAATCGAGGGCGGCCGGGTTCTCTCGCTCGGCGAAGCGACGACGCTGCATACCAAGGATCATGCGAGCTTCCAGACCGCGTGGCAGGATTTCGAGCGCCAGCAGGGCGGAACCCTGCCTCGCGCGGTGGCCATCGCGATCGCCGGGCCGACGCGCGGCGAGATCATCCGGTTCACGAACAATCCGTGGATCATACGTCCGGCGCTGATCAACGAGAAGATGGACGTCGACCGCTATGTCCTCGTCAATGATTTCGAGGCCGTCGGTCATGCGGTCGCGCAGGCCGACGAAAGCTATTTCGAGCGGCTGACCGGCCCCGACGAGCCGCTGCCCGCGATGGGTACGATCACGATCATCGGGCCCGGAACCGGCCTCGGCGTCGCGCATATCTGGCGCGACGGCGCCAACTATCGGGTGCAGGCGACCGAGGGCGGGCATATCGACTTCGCGCCGCTCGACAGCATCGAGGACGCGATCCTCGCGCGGCTGCGCAAGCGCCATCGCCGCGTGTCGATCGAACGGATCGTCTCGGGTCCAGGTATCGTCGATATTTATGAAACGCTGGCGGCGCTCGAAGGACGCGCGATCCCGCGGCTCGACGACAAGGCGATCTGGACCAATGCGATGGAAGGGGGCGACAGCCTTGCCGCGGCGGCGGTTGATCGCTTCTGCCTGTCGCTGGGCAGCGTCGCGGGCGACCTGGCGCTGGCGCAGGGGGCTAGCGGCGTCGTTATCGCCGGTGGTCTTGGGCTGCGCATCCGCGACAGTCTTGTACGCTCGGGCTTTCCTGAACGCTTCATCGAAAAGGGTCGCTTCGAAGGCTTTATGTCGGCGCTGCCCGTAAAGCTGATCACGCACCCGCAGCCGGGCCTTTTCGGCGCCGCAGCCGCCTTCGCGCGCCAACACGCCTAAGATTTCTCTGGCGCGGGGGCGGCGAAATCGGCAGCATGCCGCTCATGTCGCAACGTCCCGTCCTCGGTATCATCGCCTGCAATCGCACCGTCGGGACCGAGTTCGCGCAGACGGTGATCAATCGCTACGCGACCGCGGCAATGCGCCATGCCGACTGCGCCGCACTGATCATTCCATCGCTGCCCGACCATATGCGCGCCGCTGAGATCGTCGGGCGCCTCGACGGGGTGCTGCTCACCGGCACGCCATCGAATGTCGAACCTGCGCTCTATGGCGATGCGTCCGAAGGCGAGGGGCCCTTCGACCCCGATCGCGACCGCATGATGACCGATCTTGTCGAGGCGGTCATCGCGGCGCGGCGGCCCCTCTTCGGTATCTGCCGCGGCTTTCAGGAAATCAATGTGGCGCTCGGCGGCACATTGCGTCGCGACACGTCGGCGAGTGGTGAATTGCTGCACCATCACGCGCCCGATGGCGTGCCGTTCGACGCGATGTTCGACCATCGGCACAAGGTCAACCTGATCGAAGGCGGCGTGCTGGCTTCGGCCTATGGCGCGCCGTCGCTCGACGTGAATTCGGTTCACTATCAGGGCATCGGAGCGCTTGCCGACGGATTGAGGGTCGAGGCGCGCGCGCCCGACGGGCTGGTCGAGGCCTATAGCGCGCGGCCGAACGGCGCGCCGCTGCTTGCGGTGCAATGGCACCCCGAATGGGCGACCGACGACAACAGTGACAGCCGGACCTATTTTCAGCTGCTCGGACGCGCGTTAAGAGGTGCGCTATGAATTGCCGCGTCACCCGATACGACCGCTATCTCGCACGGCTATGCTTCTCGCCCTGATCGACCGGACGCCTTCCACGTCCGTTCGCCGCCACGCGCGGCTCATCGATCAGGAGTTTGACATGCCCCGCAATCACGACATCGCCGAACTGCGCCGCCTCGACGTCGCGCATCATCTTCCCGCACAGGCCGATTGGGCCGAAATCGAAAAGCTCGGCGGCAGCCGCATCATCACCCACGCCGAGGGCTGTTACATCCACGACGGCGACGGCCACCGCATCCTCGACGGCATGGCCGGCCTGTGGTGCGTCAACGTCGGTTATGGCCGCGAGGAGCTGGTCGAAGTGGCGGCCACGCAGATGCGCGAGCTGCCCTTCTACAACACCTTCTTCAAGACCGCGACGCCGCCGACGGTGACGCTGGCGGCGAAGATTGCGAGCCTTACCGGAAACCGCCTGCCGCACGTCTTTTTCAATGCCTCGGGCAGTGAGGCGAACGACACGGTGTTCCGTATGGTGCGTCATTATTGGAAGCTGAAGGGCGAACCCCAGCGCACCGTCTTCATCAGCCGCTGGAACGCCTATCATGGCTCGACCGTCGCGGGCGTTTCGCTCGGCGGCATGAAGGCCATGCACGCGCAGGGCGACCTGCCGATCCCCGGCGTCGAGCATGTCCGCCAACCCTATGCCTATGGCGAAGGGCAGGGGATGACCGAGGAGGAATTCTGCGACGCCTGTGTGCAGGCGATCGAGGACAAGATCATCGAGGTCGGCCCCGAAAAGTGCGCAGCCTTTATCGGCGAGCCGGTGCAAGGCGCGGGCGGCGTGATCATCCCGCCGAAGGGATATTGGCCCAAGGTCGAGGCGGTGGCGCGCAAATATGGCCTGCTCGTCGTCGCCGACGAAGTGATTTGCGGCTTCGGGCGCACCGGCAAGATGTGGGGCCATGAGACGATGGGCTTCACCCCCGACCTGATGCCGATGGCGAAAGGGCTGTCGTCTGGTTACCTGCCGATTTCGGCGACCGCGGTCGCGAGCCATGTCGTCGAGATGCTGAAGACCGGCGGCGATTTTGTCCATGGCTTCACCTATTCGGGGCACCCGGTCTGCGCCGCCGTCGCGCTCAAGAATATCGAGATCATCGAGCGCGAAGGCCTCGTCGAGCGCACGGGCAGCGTCACCGGTCCGCATCTCGCCAAGGCGCTCGCGACGCTGAACGACCACCCGCTCGTCGGCGAGACGCGCTCCGTCGGGCTGCTCGGCGCGGTCGAGATCGTGGCGGACAAGGAAACGCGCGCGCGCTTCGGCGGTGCCGAGGGCACGGCGGGGCCGATGGCGCGCGACGCGTGTATCGCGAACGGGCTGATGGTGCGCGGCATCCGCGACAGCCTGGTCATGTGCCCGCCGCTGATCATCACCACCGACCAGATCGACGAGATGGTTGCCATCATCCGCAAATCGCTCGATGAAGTGATGCCGAAACTCCGCGCGCTCTAAACAGGAAAGACCAAACCCTTATGCCCTCCGGCCTTTTTGCCCTGCTCGATGATATTGCGACCATCGCCAAGGTCGCCGCGGCAAGCATCGACGATATCGGCGCCGCGGCGTCGAAGGCCGGAGTCAAGGCGGCGGGGGTCGTCGTCGACGATACCGCGGTGACGCCGCGCTATGTCACCGGCTTCACCCCCGATCGCGAGCTGCCGATCATCTGGCGGATCACCAAGGGCTCGCTGCGCAACAAGCTGCTCTTCATCGTGCCGGCATTATTGCTGCTCTCGGCGGTCGCGCAATGGGCGATCACGCCGCTGCTGATGCTCGGCGGCGCCTATCTCTGTTTCGAGGGCGCAGAGAAGGTGCTGCATTCGCTCCAGAAACACGACACGAGTCTGGCCGAAGACGCGGCGATCGTCGCCGATCAGGACCATGAAGAAACGATGGTGAAGGGCGCGGTGCGCACCGACTTCATCCTGTCCGCCGAAATTATGGTGATCGCATTGAACGAGGTGCTCGACGAGCATTTCGCGATGCGCGCAGCCACGCTCGCGGTCGTCGCTGTCGCGATTACTGTAGCGGTTTACGGCGTCGTCGGGCTGATCGTGAAGATGGACGATATCGGCCTCCACATGGCGAAGGAAGGCAACAGCGCGCGCCGGGCGATCGGGCGCGGGCTCGTGTCCTTCATGCCCAAGCTCTTGGCGGCGCTGGCGCTGATCGGCACGGCGGCGATGCTGTGGGTGGGTGGCCAGATTTTCCTGCACGGCCTCGACGAATATCATATCGGCAATATCGGCCATGGCCTCCACGATTTCGCGCATGCCGTGGCGGGGAACCTGCCGGGTGCGGGCGTTTGGGAATGGCTGATCAATGCGGGCGGAGCGGGCATTTTCGGGCTGCTCCTTGGCGGGCTGATCGTCGGCGCACTGCATCTGTTGCCTGGGAAGAAGGCCCACTAATTTCGTCATTGCGAGCGGAGCGAAGCAATCTCAAGCTATCGCCCTGCAAAAGGCCGATGGCCGGAGATTGCCGCGTCGCCTTCGACTCCTCGCAATGACGATCTTGTGGGTTGCGCCGGCACCGCCCGGACGGCCCAGTGTCAGCCCAACAATACAACCGGGCTATCCGCCCGCCAGTGCATGCTGACCTTGTCGCCCCAGGTGAAATCGTCCTGATCATGCCGCGACAGGTTCGGGCGGGACACGCGGAGGCACGCGCCCGATTCCAGCTCGATCTCGAACAGGGTTATGTCGCCGAGATAGCTCATCCCTTTGATCTTGCCGCGCGCGAAATTATAGCCGTCGGGGGCGTCCTGCGCCGCGGCCTTGACCGCCTTGCCTTCGCCGGGGACGTGAAGGTAAATCTTCTCGGGGCGCAGCGCGATCCAGACATCGGCGCCGTGCGGGCCGGTGACGCCGTGGTTGAGATAGACCTTGCCGAGCCCCGGACAATCGACCGCCGCCTTGTCGGGGTCGTCGAGCGTCAGTTTGCCCTCGAAGATATTCACCGACCCGACGAAATCGGCGACGAAGCGGTTGGCGGGATATTCGTAGAGGTCCGATGGCGTCGCGAGTTGCGCCACTTCGCCCTTGTTAATGACGCCGATGCGGCACGCCATCGACAGCGCTTCGTCCTGATCGTGGGTAACGGTGACGAAGGTGATGCCGACCCGTTCCTGGAGATCCGAAAGCTCGAACTGCATCTGCCCCCGCAGCTTGGCGTCGAGCGCCGATAGCGGTTCATCGAGCAGCAGCACCTTGGGACGCATCACGAGGCTGCGCGCCAGCGCGACGCGCTGGCGCTGCCCGCCCGACATCTGGTCGGGCATCCGGCCTTCGAACCCGCCGAGCTTGACGAGTTCGAGCGCCTCGGCAACGCGGTCGCTGACCTCGCCGCCCTTCACCCCTGCGATCCTGAGGCCATAAGCGACATTGTCGGCGACGCTCATGTGCGGGAACACGGCGTAGCTCTGGAACACCATGTTCACCGGCCGCCTGTTCGGCGGGATTCCCGCCATGTCATGCCCGTCGATCAATATCTTGCCTTCAGTTGGCAGTTCGAAACCTGCGATCATGCGGAGTAGTGTCGTCTTGCCGCACCCCGACGGGCCCAAAAGCACGAAGAACTCCCCGGCGTTGATGTCGAGGCTGACATTGTCGACCGCGGTGACCTTGCCGAAACGTTTGGAGACATTTTTGATCTGGATGATCGGTTTGGCGGGTTCGGTCATGGTTCAGTGGGTTTCCGCAATGGCTTTCACGCCCTGAAGCTTGAGCGCGACGAAGGTCAGGACGACGGTGAGGATGATGAGCAGCGTCGAAGCCGCATTGACCTCCGGCGTCACCGAAAAGCGGACCATCGAATAGACCTTCACCGGAAAGGTGATCGTGTCGGGGCCGCTGGTGAAATAGGTGATGACAAAATCGTCGAGGCTGAGCGTGAACGACAAGAGCGCCCCCGCGACCAGCGCGGGCCTGATGTGCGGGATCAGCACGTCGCGGAAGACCTGCCATTCGCTGGCGCCCAGATCCTTCGCCGCCTCTTCCTGCTCGCGGTTGAAGCTCGCGAGACGCGAGCGCACAACCATCGTCACGAAGGGGAAGCAGAAGGTGATGTGTGCGATGGTGATCGCGCCGAGGTTGAACGGCCAGACAAGATCGGTCGGCCAGTCGATCGCGGCGAAGAACATCAGGAAGGCGACGCCGAGGCAGATTTCTGGGACGATGATCGGCAACGATATGGTGCCATCGACCACGCCCTTCAGCGGGAAGCGGAAACGCCAGAGCATCACTGCGGCGACCGCGCCGAGGACAAGACTGGCAACCGTCGCCAGCGCGGCAATTGTGAGCGAGTTGACGAGCGCCTCGACCAACTGGTCGTTTCCGAGCGCCTTTTCATAATATTTGGTCGTGAATCCGCGCCACACGACGTTGCGCTTGCTGTCGTTGAAGCTGAAGATGATCAGCACGATCAACGGCGCGTAGAGAAACAGCATCACCGCGCCGACCCAGAGGCGCATCCACAGCGTCCGGCTATATTCGAGCGGTGCGATCGGCGTGCGGGCGAAGAGGGCCATCAGCGCGCCTCCGGCACTTTGCGGCGCATCGATTGCAGCGCGATCAGGATGAACATCGCATAGATGAGCAGGAAGGAAAGGGCGGCGCCAAAGGGCCAGTCATTCGCCTTCTTGAACTGCCGCTCGATCACGTTCGCGATCATCTGGCTGTCGGTTCCGCCCATCAGGTCGGGGGTCAGATAGGCACCGAGCGCGGGGATCAGCGTGATCATCACCCCGGCAACGATGCCCGGCGCAGCAAGCGGCACGACGATGCGCATGATCGTGCGGAAATGGCCGGCGCCCAGGTCGAGGCTTGCTTCGATCAGGCTGCGGTCGAGCCGGTCGAGCGCGGCGTACAGTGGCAGCACCATGAAGGGCAGGTGGACATAAACGAGGCCGAACACGACCGCGAAATTGTTGAAGAGCAGCTCGACCGGCTCCCAAGTTGGTAGCGGCTGAAGCCCGACAAGCGATTTCAGCCAACTCGCGCCGTCCCACAACGCCCCCAGCCCCTTGTTCGCGAAGCCCTGCGTGCCGAGCAGCATCATCAGCGCATAGGTGCGAATGAGGAGGTTGGTCCAGAAGGGCAGCATGATGCCGAGCAGCAGCCACGGCCGCCATTTCTCGCTGGCGAACGTGATCGCCATTGCCACCGGAAAGCCGACGATCAGGCAGATCAGCGTGACGAGCGCCGCGACCGCGAAACTCTTGCCGAAAATGGTGAGGTAGAGCCACTCGGTGGCGCGCTTGTAATTGTCGAGCGTGCCCGAAATCTCGATGTCGGTGAGGCCCCTGTTCTCGCCGAAGCTGTAGAGCCAGACGATCGCCATCGGGACGAGAAAGAACAGAATGATCCAGAAGAGCGTGGGCAGCGACACCGCCGCGAAGACCCTCTTGTTCGTTCTCCAATCCTGTTCGGCCACCCCCCGATGCCCCTTCCGTTCGTCAGGCGGCCCGAACCCTGGTGAAGGCTTCCTCGAACAAGGGCTGAAGCTCGGCGTTGAACCGCGCATATTCGCATTTCGCGAGCGCGTCGGCGGGCGGGAAGATGACCGGATTATTCTTGTAGCTGTCGGGCATCAGTTTTTTCGCCGCCGCGTTGGGCGTCGGATAGAGGATCGTCTCGGTGATATGCTTGTCGACATTGGCGTCTAGGATATAGTTGATAAAGGCGTGCGCATTCTTCGGGTGCGGCGCGCCCTTCGGGACACAGAGATTGTCTGAATTGAGCTGGCTGCCTTCCTTCGGAATGACGAAGTCGATGTCGTCGTCCTCGACCATCGCCTGCGCGATGTCGCCATTATATTCGAGCACGACGTCGACGTCGCCCTTGAGCAACAGATCCTGCCCGTCGTCTTCGTGGAATTTCTTCACATTGGGCTTTTGCTTGATCATCATCTTTTCGATCGTCGCAATGTCCGCGGGGGTCAGCGCATTGACCGATTTGCCGAGATATTTGCCATAGAGACGGAACATGTCGCCCGCTTCGGACAGCCAGGCGATGCGGCCGGCATATTCGGGGCTGTCGAACAGGATTTTCCAGCTGTCGGGCGTCGCCGACACTTTCGACTTGCGATAGCCGATGCCGAGCGCGAGCCAGGTGTAGGGCATCGAAAATTTGCGCTGCAGGTCATATTCGACGTTGATGTAGGCGGGATCGATATTCTTCTTGTTGGGAATGAGGGCATGGTCGAGCGGCATCAGCATGTCGGCCTTTGACATCCGCTCGACGAAATCATTCGACGGCACAATCACGTCATAGCCGGGGTTGCCGGCCTTGAACTTGGCGAACAGCACGTCGTTGCTGTCGAACAGGTCCATCGTCACATCGACGCCCGTCGCCTGCTTGAAATCGTCGAGCGTATTCTCGCCGATATAGGTGTCCCAATTGTAGAAGTTGAGCTTGGCTTCCTCGCCGTTCGCGAGCGTTTTGCCGCCTTCCTTGCTGCAGGCGGCGAGCCCGCCGAAACTGATCCCGACCGCCGTGGCGCCAAGCGCCTGGAGCAGCGAGCGGCGCCCGCGCGTTTGCTTGATCAGTTCGTCGAAATTCATGGCCAGCCTCCCTGTATGTGACGTCAAGCTGACTTAATAAGGGCGGCTTGGAAAGAGGCTTTTTTGCGCCGCACCAAGATTCTGTGAAATTATCATGCGTTACGCAGATACCAATCGTAATCGAGCGTCGGCACGACACTGAAATAATTATCCTGCTCGACGCGCTTCACGACGCTGAACATGTCAACGAACCGGTCGCCCAGATAATCGCGCATCAGCGTCGACGCGTGGAAGCGATCGACCGCGGCGAACCAGTTCGACGGCGGTTTGTCGTCGCCGCTATTGTCGCGGTCATAGCCGTTGCCGACGACCGCCGCTCCGGGGTGGGTCTTGTTCGCCATGCCGTGGTGCATCCCGGCGAGCACGGCGGCGACCGCAAGATAAGGATTTGCGTCGGCGCCGCACGCGCGATGTTCGACGTGGCGGCTTTCCGGCGGGCCGGCGGGGATGCGGAACGAGACGGTGCGGTTGTTGACGCCCCAGGTCGGCGCGACGGGGGCATAGCTGTTTGCCTTGAAACGGCGATAGCTGTTCGCGTGCGGCGCAAAGAGCGCGAAACCGTCGCCGACGCTGCCGATCATGCCGCCGATCGCTTGGCGGAGGGCTGGCGTGCCTTCGGGATCGTCGCTCGCGAAGATGTTGTTGCCGGCGGCATCGTTCATCGAAACGTGGATGTGCATGCCGCTGCCCGCCTGATCGGCGAAGGGCTTGGCCATGAAGGTGGCTTCGAGACCGTGCGCTTGCGCGACCGCCTTCACCAGCCGCTTGTACATGATCGCATCGTCGCAGGCGCGCAGGCCGTCGGGCTTGTGGCGCAAAGTCAGCTCGAACTGGCCGGGTGCAAATTCGGAGATCGCGCTTTCGAGCGGCAGGTCCTGCACGTCGGTCGCGGCGTAGAGCGCATCGAAAAAGGGCCGGAAATCGTCGAGCTCGCGCAGGCCGTAAACTTCGACGTTGCGCGGCGTGTCGCGGCTGTAGCCGGGGCGGGCGGGGCGGATACGGCCGTCGCGCGCGCGGCGCGGATCGACGAGATAGAATTCCAGCTCGACTGCGAGAACCGGCGTAAGGCCGTCCGCGGCGAAGCGGTCGATAACGCGGCCAAGGACGTGGCGCGGGTCGAGGTCGTGCGGGGTGCCGTCGAGTTCGTAGAAATCGACGAGGAACTGCGCGGCATGGTCGCCGCCCCAGGGGGTGCGGACGAGCGTGCCGGGGATCGGTTTCATCGAGCGGTCGGCGTCGCCATCCTCCCAGACGAGGCCGGTTTCGACTGTGTCCTGCCCGGTGATATCGACGACGGTGATCGAACCCGGGAACATGCGGCCGCTTTCATAGACCGCGAGGACCTCGTGCTGGCGCAACCGCTTGCCCCGCGGCACGCCGCCCATGTCGGTGTAGATCATCTCGATCGAATCGACGTCGGGGTTGGCCTGGAAAAAGGCCTCGGCCTCCGACCGCGGCGCGATGGCGCCCGATGACTTCGACATGGCTATCCGCTCCTTCACCCCAACCGGTCGCGCAGCGCATACCAGAGGAGTCCCAGCGTGGCGAGCGGACGGCGGAGCCATTTTCCACCGGGAAAAGGCTTTGATGGCAAATCTGCCAGCACGTCGAAGCGTTCGGCCGTTTCCGCCATCGCCTCGGCAATGAGTTCGCCCGCAAGCGTCGTCACCAGCGCGCCATGCCCCGAAAATCCGTGCGCGAAAAAGACGTTCCCGCGCCGCCCGATATGCGGCAGCCGGTTCCGCGTCACGGCGACCGCGCCGCCCCAGCCGTAATCGATCCTGGCATCGGCGATCTGCGGGAAGACTTGCGCCATGTAGGGCCGCACAAACGCCGCAATGTCGCGCGGCGGCGTCTGCGAATAGCGCTCGCCGCCGCCGAAGATCAGGCGTTTATCGGCGGACAGGCGGAAATAGTTGAGCACGAAGCGGCTGTCGGCAACCGCCGCATCGCCGGGGAGCAACGCGTCAGCGTTTGCGAGCGGTTCGGTCGCGATATTATAGTTCATGATCGGCACCGTATAGCGGCCGAGATCGGGTTCGACGTCGCCGATCCAGCTGTCGGTGGCGTCGATGACATATCGCGCATCAATTTCTGCCCAGTCGGTAATCACACGCAGCCGATTTGTTGCCTCTTCAATCTGATAGGCTTGGTGGCTTTCCCAAATATCGACGCCCGCCGCTTCGGCGGCGGCGGCAAGCCCGATGGCGTAGTTCAGGGGATGGAAATGACCGCCTTGCAAGTCATGGATGCCGCCGTGGTACAACGGGGTCGCAATGTGGGCGGCCATATCGGCCCGTGCAATGACATCACTGGCGTAATCGAAACGTTTCGCAACATAGTCGGCCTCGCGCCGCATCGCGTCGAAATCATCGGGCGTCCACGCCGCCTCCAGATGACCGGCTTTCAGATCGCAGTCGATCCCGTGCTTGGCGATCCGGAACTTCACGCGATTGTCGCGCCAGCAAAGGTCGAACAGGGAGTCGGTCCGCTCGCTCCCGAATTCATCTTCCAGTTCCGAGGCCGCCCAGCGGAGGCCGGGGATCAGTTGTCCGCCGTTGCGCCCCGACGCGCCGAAGCCGATATGGGCGATCTCCACAAGGATGACGGAGAAGCCTCGTTCGGCACAAGCCAGCGCCGCGCTAAGGCCTGTAAACCCGCCGCCGATCACCGCTACATCGCATCGCGCATCACCGCGGACGTTGCCACGCGCCGTCCGCTCATGCGCGGTCGCCGCATAATAGCTGTGGTTCAGCGGATCAGTCATGGCGCGCCCGCGCGTCAGACGCGCATCAACAGATGTTCGCGTTCCCAACTCGACACCACCGATTGGTAGTTGAACAGTTCATAATCCTTCACCGCGAAGAAGATTTCGAAGAAATCGTCGCCGAGCAGGTTGCGGACCTTCTTGCACGAAGCGAAGCGGTCGAGCGCGGCTTCCAATGTGCGCGGCAGCGTGCGCGCGCGGTTGTAGGCGCTGCCGGTGATCGGTTTCGGCGGGACCATGCGATCGACCATGCCGATATAGCCGCACACCAGCGACGCCGCGATCGCAAGATAGGGGTTGCTGTCGGCGCCGGGCAGCCGGTTTTCGACGCGGCGATTATGCTTGTCGGCGATCGGAACGCGGAAGCCGCAGCTCCGGTTGTCCTCACCCCACTGGACGTTGATCGGCGCCGCGCTGTCGGGGCGCATGCGGCGAAAGCTGTTCACATTGGGGGCCCACATCGGGGAAATTTGTGGCATGAAGCGGATCAGGCCAGCGATATAGCTGCGGAACGCCGCGCTGTCGCGGCCGTTGGCGGTCGCGAACAGGTTGCGCCCGGTCTCCGCATCGACGATCGACTGATGGACGTGCATCGCGCTGCCCGGCTGGCCCGCCATCGGGTTCGCCATGAAGGTCGCGTAGACATTGTGCTGTTTCGCGACGTTGCGCACGACGCGCTTGAACAGGAACACTTCGTCGGCGAGGCGCAGCGGGTCGCCGTGGATGAAATTGACCTCAAGCTGCGCGGCGCCCATTTCGTGAATCATCGTGTCGATATCGAGCCCCATCAGCTCGCAATCGTCATAGATATGATCGATGATATCCTCATATTCGTTCATCGCCTCGAGCCCATAGGGCTGGCTTGCGCTCTCGCTGCGCCCCGACTGGCCGGTCGGCGGGGTCAGCGGGAAATCGGGGTCGGTGTTCTGCGAGACGAGGTAGAATTCGACTTCGGGCGCGATGATCGGTTTCCAGCCCTTGTCCTCATAAAGGCCGAGCACCTTCTTGAGGATCGTGCGCGGGGCAATGTCGACCTCGGTACCGTCGCGGTTGAAAGCGTCCGCGATGACGAAGGCTGTCGGCGAGGTGAAGCCCGGCGCGACGCAGATCGTGTCGGGATCGGCGATCAATATCTTGTCGGGATCCTTGTCCCAGATGTCGTCGATATCTTCCGGATAATGGCCGTCGATCGTGCAGATGAAGACGCTGCCCGGAATTCGGAGCGACTTGTCCTTGACCGATGAGAGGAACTTTTTGGCCGGCAGGACCTTGCCGCGCTGAACCCCGTTGATGTCGGGGACGATACATTCGACTTCGTCGATATTATGGTCGCTGATCCATTGTTCCAGATTGACTGACATGCGCCCCCGATTGGGCCGAGGATCCGGCCCGTTTGTGGAAGGCCAGCCTATCGCAAGCTTGGGTAAAGCACCATAGGGGCCGTTAACGGCCAGTTTTTGACATTGCCAGGCGGACGTGCGCCCGGCAATTATATTCGTCATTGCGAGCGGCGGAGCCGCGTGGCAATCCAGAGCCCGCGTAAACCGCTCTGGATTGCTTCGCTTCGCTCGCAATGACGGGTGGATGCAGGGGATGGTTCGATGAGAGGTGACAACGACCAACTTGCCTCCTTCTGGATGCCCTTTACCGCAAACCGCGCCTTCAAGAGCCAGCCGCGCCAACTCGTCTCGGCAAAGGGCATGCACTATCGGGCGAGTGACGGGCGGACGATCCTCGATGGCACTTCGGGCTTGTGGTGCAGCAATGCCGGCCATTGTCGTCCCGAGATTACCGAGGCGATCGCGAAGGCTGCCGCAACGCTCGATTTCGCCCCGACCTTCCAGCTCGGCCACCCGCTGCCTTTCGAACTGGCACAACGGCTCGCGGCACTGATGCCCGAAGGGCTCGACCGCATCTTCTTCACCAATAGCGGGTCGGAGTCGGTCGATACCGCGCTCAAGATCGCGCTAGCGATCCAGCGCGCGAAGGGGCAGGGCACGCGTACGCGGCTGATCGGACGCGAGCGCGGCTACCACGGCACCGGTTTCGGCGGGATCAGCGTCGGCGGGCTCGTCAATAACCGTCGCGCCTTCGGCGGCGGGCTTCCCGGTGTAGACCATCTCCGCCACACGCACGATATCGAGCGCAACGCCTTTACGCGCGGATTCCCGCAGCACGGGGCCGAGCTGGCCGACGACCTCGGGCGCCTCGTCGATCTGCACGGTGCGGAGACGATCGCGGCGGTGATCGTCGAGCCGATGGCGGGATCGACGGGGGTGCTCGTGCCGCCGGTCGGCTATCTCCGGCGCTTGCGCGAGATTTGCGACGAGTACGGCATCATATTGATCTTCGACGAGGTGATCACCGCCTTCGGCCGCGTCGGCGGGGCAACGGCGTCCGGAGCATGGGGCGTGACGCCCGACATCATCACCATGGCGAAGGGACTCACCAACGCTGCGGTGCCGATGGGCGCCGTGGCGGTGAAGCGCGAACTGCACGATGCGGTCATCGATAGCGTAGCCAGCGGAATCGAACTGTTCCATGGCTATACCTATTCGGGTCACCCGCTCGCAAGCGCGGCCGGGCTCGCGACGCTCGACCTTTATGCCCGTGACGGTCTGTTCGACCGCGCGGGGGAACTGGCCGCCTATTGGGAGGATGCCGCGCACGCGCTGAAGGGGCAGCGTCATATCATCGATATCCGCACCATCGGGCTCGTCGCGGGCATCGAACTCGAACCGCGTCCGGGCGCGCCGACCGCGCGCGCGATGGAATTGTTCCACGCCTGTTTCGACAACGGCCTGCTCGTCCGTGCGACCGGCGACATTATCGCATTGTCGCCCCCTTTGATTGTCGAAAAATCGCAGATCGACGAGATGTTCGGACGGATTGGCGACCTGCTCGGCGCGATCGACTAGGCAGCGAGCGGAAAGGTCACGGACACCTTCGTTCCCTTGCCCAGCTCGCTTTGGATGTCGAGTTGACCCTGGTGGCGTTCGCTGATGTGCTTGACGATCGCGAGGCCGAGGCCGGTGCCCCCGACCGAGCGGCTGCGCGCCTCGTCGACGCGATAGAAGCGTTCGGTCAGGCGCGGCAGGTGGTCGGGCGCGATGCCGTCGCCCTCGTCGCTCACCGACAGCCGCACGCGGTTTCCTTCGCGCGCCAGTTCCACCGTGACCGGAGTCCCCGAATGGCCATATTTCATCGCGTTCGAAATGATATTGTGCGCGAGCTGCCCGAGCTGCGCCCCGTCGCCGAGCATGGGTTGCGGCATGTCGCCCAGCATCGGGACGATATCCTTCGCGCGCGGCTGTTCGCTGTCGCGAAGCTGCGCGATCGAGGTCCGGACGACCGCGGCGAGGTCGACCGGAGTCGTCGGGCGCCGAAAGCGATCGGCCTCGACGCGCGAGATCGAAAGCAGGTCGATGACGAGCTGTTGCATCCGTCCGGCCTCGCGGTGGATGATCGACAGGAAGCGGCTGCGCGTCGGCGCGTCGGTATCGCCGTTCATGTCCTGCAGCGTTTCCACATAGCCGAGGATGGCGGCGAGCGGCGTGCGGAGTTCGTGGCTCGCGTTGGCGACGAAATCCGATCGCATCCGATCGGCGGCGTCGATCGCCGAATGATCCGAAAGCATGACGATGCGTTGTCCATCCGACAGCGCGGCGACGCGCATCGTCCAGCGCTGGCCGGGGCGGGGGAAGTCGATCAGATTGACCGTTTCGAGCGGGCCGTCGCTGTTGATCCGTGAAAGCCATTCGGCCGCCGCCGGATGGCGGATCGCAGTTCGTATATCTGCGCCGACGATATGGCGGCCGAGCAGGCGGATCGCTGCATCATTCGCTATCGCGACGATATTGTCGGCAACGCCCAGCAGAGGGTCCTTTTCCTGATCGACCCAGCGTGCGAAATCGGGGTGGCGAAGAAGCGAAACCGGCGGCGTTTCGGCCGCCGGCGCTGCGCCCTGGACGTCGGGGAGCGGCGCTGGGAGCGCACTGTAAACCGTGGCTGCGGCCGCAAAGCCCGCGATCGCCATCATCGCGATCGACAAGGGGTCGCCTCCCGTCAGCGCGGCAAAGATCGCCGCGATAACGACCAGAGTCAGGGCGATGACGAGGCTGGACAGACGGTCGAACATGCGCCGCTCGGGTCGCACGAAGCGGGGGATCAGCGCAAGCGGCTTTGCGGTCGTTAACGCTTTTTCGCGGGATGTGCCAAAGCGGGAAGCCGGTTCGCCGTGGCGGTCTTTTGCTTTTCCTTGGCGCATCATTGCGTTATGCGCCGGCCATGGAAAACAGCGACATTCCCGCCGGTCCGCCCGAAATGGATGGCGAAGCCGTTCCGTCGCGCCGCAAGATGCTGGCGCTTGGCGCCGTCGGTGTGTCTGCCGCGTTGACGATCCGGCCTGCCTTTGCACAAACCGCCGTATCGGTGATGAACTGCGAGATACCGGTGCCTGGGCCAACGGGGGCCGGCAAATACATCGACACCGCGGGCAAGTTGGTACCGGCAGGGACGAAGGGCGCGTTTCCGGGTTCGCCCCGCCCCTTTACCGGCGAGGAAGTGAAGCGCGCGTTCCGCGGGCAGACGCTGCCCGGAACGACCTACAACCAGTCACAGGCCTATCTTCAGTATATCCGGCGCTTGCAGGCGGGGCAGAGCGGCTTTACCTGTTTCGCATCGATCACGACGTCGCGCTGATTATCGCTCCCCCGACAAGCGATGACGGTTTTCGGCCGCATCGTCAGACAAGGGAGTTTTCGTGAAACTAGCATCGCTCAAAAAGGGCCGCGACGGCCGCCTGGTCGTCGTTTCGGACGATCTTGCCTGGTATGCCGACGCCGGCCAGATCGCGGCGACCATGCAGACTGCGCTCGACAATTGGGCCTATGCGGCGCCGCGCCTTGCCGCGCTCGCCGAAGACCTCAACCATGATGCAATCCCGAAGGAGCGGTTTCACGAGCGCGACGCGGCGTCGCCGTTGCCGCGCGCCTATCAATGGGCCGACGGCAGCGCATATGTGAACCATGTCGCGCTCGTCCGGCAGGCGCGCGGCGCCGAAATGCCCGACAGTTTCTGGCACGATCCGCTGATGTATCAGGGCGGGAGCGACCAGTTCCTCAGCCCGCGCGATCCGATTCCGCTCGGCGATCCCGCGTGGGGCTGCGACATGGAGGCCGAGGTGGTCGTCGTGACCGGCGATGTGCCGGCGGGCATCGATGCCGTTGCGGCGCGTGAGAAGATCCTTCTCGTCGGCCTGACCAACGACGTGTCGTTGCGCGGGCTGATCCCTGGGGAACTCGCCAAGGGGTTCGGCTTTTTCCAGTCAAAACCGTCGAGCGCGATGTCGCCCGTCTTCGTGACGCCCGAGGCGCTCGGCGATCGCTGGAAGGACGGGAAGCTGCACGGGACGCTGTCGGTCGATCTGAACGGTGAACCGCTGGGCCGTGCCGACGCGGGGGTCGACATGACTTTCGACTTCGGCGCGCTGATCGCCCATGCCGCAAAGACGCGCGACCTTGGCGCCGGAACGATCATCGGGTCGGGAACCGTTTCCAACCGCGATGCCGACGGCGGTCCCGGCAAACCGATCAGCGAAGGCGGGCTGGGCTATAGCTGTCTTGCGGAAGTGCGGACCGTCGAGACGATCCGGCTGGGCGAGCCCAAGACGCCGTTCATGCAAAAAGGCGATATGGTTCGCATCTGGATGGATGACGAGCGCCACCACAGCATTTTCGGCGCGATCGAGCAGACGGTCGGCTGAAAGCAAAGAGGGCGGAAGTCGCTTCCGCCCTCTTCTAGCTGTTCACAGGTGGCGCCGTTGTCAGCCCTTGCCGCCGAAGCTGCCGCCCGACATCGCGTCGCTCAGCGAACAGGCCGCCGGGCCCAGAATGACGATGAACAGCACAGGCAGGATGAAGAGGATCAGCGGCACCGTCATGATCGCGGGCAGGCGTGCGGCCTTTTCCTCGGCGCGCATCATGCGTTCGTTGCGGAACTCCGCCGACAGGACGCGAAGCGCGGACGCGAGCGGTGTGCCGTATTTTTCGGTCTGGATCATGGTCGTGACCACGCCCTTCACCGATTCCAGATTCACGCGATAGGCGAAATTCTCGAACGCCTGCCGGCGCTCGGTCAGGAAGCCCAGTTCGATCGACGTCAGCGCGAATTCCTCGCCCAGTTCGGGATAGGCACGGCCCAGTTCCTTTGAGACGCGGGAGAAGGCGGAGTCGACCGTCAGGCCTGCCTCGGCGCAGATAACCAGAAGGTCAAGCGCATCGGGAAGCCCCTTGCGGATCGCGTCGGTCCGCTTCTGGCGCATATTGTCGACGAACAGGTCGGGCGCCTTGTAGCCGAGGATCAGTGCACCCATCGTGTAGGCCGTGCGTTTGAACGACGTCAGGCTGGGCCACATGTCGACCCAATAAATCAGGAAGATGGCAAGCGCGCCGAACAGGATCGGCAGGACCATCCGGCCGAAAATCACTGCGACGGCGAGATCCTTTGACCGGATGCCGGCCTGCGCAAGCTTTTGCTGGACTTCCTTGATCTGACTGTCCTGAAGGACCTGCAGCTTGCCCAGAAAGGTACGCATCTTGTCGGCGGTCTGATTCTTGCGGACCAGCCGGGCGCGGCGCTTTGCTGTCGAGGCGGTGATACCGGCTTTCAGTTGTTCGCGGCGGTCGTTGAGCGCCTTGACGCGCTTCGTCATCGGATTGCGGACTGTCAGCGCGTTGTAGATGGCGAACAATACGGCGAAGACGCCGACCGCCGCCAGCATGGTCCCGGCCCATACGACGTCGATGCCGAGCAGGGTCGGTCCGCTTTGCGCGCCCGTGAAGGCGGACGAGAGAAGGAGGCTGCTGTTCACTGTCTCTGCCCTCTCAAATCTCGAAATTGACCATTTTGGCCATGATGCCGGCGCCGATACTCATCCATATCAGGCCGCCGATACCGGCGATGATCAACCGCTCTTCGACGAAAAAGCCTGCAAGATAGCTGGGGTTCACCGTCCAGACGACGCCGAACACGAAGAAGGGCAGCGCGCCGACGATATAGGCGGAGGCCTTGGCTTCCGACGACATTGCCCTGATCTTGAGCTTCATCTGCGCGCGCTTGCGCAGCACATCCGACAGGTTGGCCAGCGTTTCGGCCAGATTGCCGCCGGTTTCGCGCTGGATCTGGATCGTGATGCAAAAGAACTGGAATTCAGGCGTGCCGAGCATTTCGGCCGATTCCTGCAGCGCGGCTTCCATGGTGTTACCGATGCGGATGCGTTCGACGACGCCCCTGAATTCCTCGCCGACGGGGCCGGGAAGCTCCTGGCTCACCACCTGAAAGGTCTCGGTGACCGGCAGACCCGATTTGAGGCCGCGCACGAGCAGGTCTATCGCGTCGGGAAAGCGACTGTTGAAAGCGGCGACACGCCTTTTGATTGTCATCCCGACAACGAGATAGGGCAGGCCGAGACCGAGCAGCAAACCCACGAGCCCCGCCATCAGGAAAGGGGCCCGGACGATGAGCATGGCGCCGGTGGCGACGACGAACACGATCATCGTCGCGAACATATATTGCGTCAGCGTCCAGCTCTTGCCGGTCCGGCGGATGCGCTTTTCGAGCTCCTCGCGGCGCGGCAGCAAATTGGTCAGCGTCGAATCGCCTTTGCGGCCGGACTGGATCGTCTTGCGCATCTGCGCGGCGACCACCGCTTCGGTCGAGGCGGCATGGCGATCCTTGACCATCGCAAGCCTTCGCGTCTTCGCCTTGCCCGCCGAAGGCCCGCCAACCAGTATCACGAGGAGGGCAAAGGCCAGGAGGGCTCCGGCGACGATAAGGATGACTGGCAGGTTCATGGTCAGTTGGTGTCCGCTTCTGTCAACGGGGATCGCTAAGGCACGTCGGACGCGCCCTTACGCCGCCTGCTTCGCGCCCTTTTTGGCCAGGCCGAGCTTGCCGAGCAGCGAGCCGCCGGACTTGCTTTTCGCGGCGACGACCGGCGCGTCCTCGGCATCGACATCGGCGCCGTCGAGGATGATGCGCATCAGGTTGTTCCACACCTGCGCCGACTTGGTGCCCTTGCAGGTTTCGGCGTAGGATTTCCCGAGCTTGGCCGCCTGTGCGACGAGTTTCGGGTCGAACGGGATGACGATGTCGATCGGCCGTTCGATCGACGATTCGAACTCCTTGCGCGACAGCTCGCCGATCGCGTTCTGGAACTTGTTGGCGACAAGCAGCACGCGCGCGCCCGGGATGTTCTGCTTGAACCACGACAGGAGGCGGATCGTGTCCCGCGCCGCGGCAAGGGTTACGTCGCTGACGAGCAGGATGGTTCCCATTTCCGACACAAGATGCGGGAAGGGGATCAGCACCTGGCGCGGGATGTCGACAATCGTCATTTCAAACGCGTTGCGCAGCTCTTCCTCCAGCTGGAAAAAGGCCGAGCCGTCAGTCATCACCGGCTGATGGATCGGGGCTTCGGCCGACAGCAGGCTGAGCTTGTCCGACGCGCGCACCATCGCGCGCTCGATGAACAGGCCGTCGATGCGGCTCGGATTGTCGATCGCGTCGATCAGGCCGCGCCCGGGTTCGAGGTCGAGCGTGAGCGCCCCGGTTCCGAAATGAATGTCGAGATCGAGGAGCGCGGTCTGACGGTCCGCCTGTTCGCTGATCGCCCAGGCGAGCGACGTCGCGACAAGCGATGCGCCGACGCCGCCCCGGACACCCACAACACCCATCATGTGATGCGGCTTGTCGTCGTGCATATCGGCGTGTTTGGGGGCCGACAGCATGGCCTGCGCCATGGTCAGCGATTCGCGGACCTGTTCGAGCGAGAGCGGCTTCAGAAGATAGTCCTGAATACCGCTCGACAGCAGGTCGCGGTACAGGCGCACGTCATTGACCTGGCCTGCCGCGATCACGACCGTTCCGGGCTCGCAAACTTCCGCCAGCGCGTTGATATCGTTGATCGGGTCGCCCGATTCGGACATATCGACGAACAGGATATTCGGGCTGGCCGACACCGACAGCGACTGCACCGCGTTGCGAAGACCGCCCTTGTTGCACTTTTCGATCGGCCAACCCATGTCGCCCGCCGCAACGCGGATCAGCTCCAGCGTATCGTCGTCGCAGACGAAGGCGTTGAAGGGATCGCGCAGTCCTGCTGATTTGAAAGGAGCGTTCACTGGCCACCTCCGCTGGTGGGTGCTTTGGTCAATTCGCCGGCACCGGTCTGGGGTTTCGTCCGATAGGTCTGGATCGCGCGCGTCGCTGCGAGCGGGTCATGCCCCGTGTCGCGCGCGCCCTTGATGAGATCATTGGGATCCGCGACCATCGCGGCGAGGTTGCTGTTGACCGCGCAGCCATAGTTGGACGATGTCGCATTGACCGGGTTCAAGGAGGATTTGCTTTCCCAATTGGGGCATCCCGGAACCGAAGCCGACGCGCGCGTCACGACGACGCGCAGATACCCTTCCGGAACCGCGCCAGTCGTTACCGGCACTTCGCGGCTCAGCAACAAGCCGCGGCGTTCGACCATCGCGCGGACGGTCGCCTGCGCCGACGAGGCACCGTAAAGCGAGGGGTCTTCCACCGCGATGCGGTCGCCATAGCGGACCCCCATCGCGTCGAGCCAGCCTTGCAGGCGGCTCTGCTCGCTGGGTGGCAGCTCGCCGCCCGCGGTCGCGACATCGAATTGGTAAAGATTGTTGCGCACCACCGGCTGATGCACCGATTCCAGGCTGCGGTTGCTATACGCGGCGCCGGTGCAGCCGGCGAGCGAGGTCGCCAGCGCCAGAACCGTCCAAGTTGCGATTTTCTTCATCACTTTGCTCCTGAAATCCGGCGCGTCACTTGATGTTGAAACCGGGCGCGGCGTTGCCGCCACCGGTCTGCGGACGGTCGGCGTCGCCGACGTTGGTATCGAGCCGCGGTTTGGGGCGATCGCCGCCCGTCACGCCATCGCTCGTCTGGTTGAGCAGCAGCCGTTGCAGATCGTGCGTGTCCTGAAATGCGTCGGTCGGCAGCTTGATGTCGTTCGCCGACACGGGCTGGACCAGATAGGGCGTCACGACGATGACGAGTTCGGTTTCGCCGCGGCGGAAGCTGTCCGATTTGAACAAGGTGCCGAGCAGCGGCACATCGCCGAGCCCGGGCATCTTGTCGATCGCGCCGATCGAGCGGTTGTTCAGCAAGCCGGCGATCATGAAGCTTTCGCCCGAACCGAGCTCGACCGTCGTTTCGGCGCGGCGGATCGTCAGCGCGGGTACCTGAAAGCCCTGCATCTCGATCGCGCCTTCGGTCGACAGTTCGGATACTTCGGGGCGGACGCGCAGGCTGATCCGGCCGTTCGACAACACGGTCGGCGTATAGGCCAGGCTGACGCCATATTTGCGATACTCGATCGTCGTACCGGCAAAGTTGCCGGGGATCGGCACGGGGAATTCGCCGCCCGCCAGGAAATCGGCCGTCTCGCCCGAAATCGCGGTCAGGTTCGGCTGCGCCAGCGTCGCGACCAACCCGGACCGCTCGCCGATGTCGAGCGAGGCGAGCAGGTCGAGCCCGAACAGACGACCCGCACCGGCGAGACTGCGCGTACCGGCGGGAGTGGTGATCTCATAGGAGGTGCCGAGGAACGGCGAATTGATCGGCAGGCCCGTGGTAGGATCGTAGGGACGCGGCACCGGACTACCGGGAAAGACTGCGGTCGGCGCAGGTATCCGAGTAATCGTGCCGGGATTCCGACCTCCAAAGACACCGCCCAGGAAACCGCTGGTCGAGTCGAGGGTCGCAATGTTCCCGCTGATTTCCTTGACGAGCGAGCGGTTCACTTCGGCAATACGGACCTGCAGATTGACCTGCAGCGGCGTTGCCGTGCGCAGGCGGGAGAGGACCTTGGTCTCTTCGCCGACAAAGGCCTGAACCAGCCGTTCGGCTTCGGCGGCATCGTCGGGCGATTGTACCGTCCCGGTGAGCAGCACGAAACCGTTCATCGGGTTCGCCGCGATGCTGGCGTCAGGCATGGCGAGCGACAGCATCTGGTCGATCGTCTCGATATTGTTGCCGACGCGGGCGACCGTCGAAAAGACGACCCGGCCGCTGGCATCGGTGGCGTAGATGCTGGTTTCGCCCGGCTTTTTGCCAAAGACATAAAGCTGGCGGCCCGAGCGGACCTGGACGTCGGCGACCTCGTCGTTGGCGACGAAAACATCGGACATCGTGGCCGGAAGGCTGACCAGACGGCCGCGGCCGACCGACAGTTCGAGGCTGCCGCTGGCGGCCTGGACGGCCTGGGCGATGACGGGCTGCGAAGGCGCCGCGACCAGCGTCGCTGCCACAAGGCCGATGGCCAGGGTGCGCGCCAGAGCCGCCGCCTTGAAATTGGCTTTGCTTTTCATGTTACTTACCCCCAACCGGAACTTCGGTCATCTTGTCACCGCGGGTGATGCGCACCACCGGGCCGGTCGGCACAGCCGCCTGGCGGCCGCCATTGGACGGGGTATAAACCCCCCGGCTTTCCGGCTGCGGCGTGCGCGGCGAGGTGACGCGGCCGCGTACCGGGATCCAGAAGCGCGAGACGTCGCCGCCGGTCGTCGCCGACGAGCGGTTGGACGTCGGTCGCGCGGCGGCTTCGGCGAGCATCTTTTTCTCCGCGGCCGTTCCGGCTCCGGCGGGAACATCGATCTCGCCCGACGCGATCGCGGCTTCGAGTTCGCCGGCGCTTTCGGCCAGCGGACGGAGCGCGAGCGACAATTTGCCCATATCCTGGGCAACAGCGATCTTTTCGGCAATGTCCGGCGTGGCTTCGAGCGTTACCGAGCTGAAGGTGCGGACCGGCGTCTTGCCCGTCTCGTCCTCGGCATTATAGCGCTGATCCGTCGCAAGGACGCGAACGTTGCGGATGATCGTCTCCGCCGTGAACAATTCCTTGTCCGGGTAGGATGAGGTGTCGGAGTCGACCGATATCCGCTGGGCGAGCATCACATCGACGCGGTCGCCCGGAAAGACGAAGCCGGCGACGCCCTGTTCGCGCGAGACCTTGACGGTGACCGCACGCATTCCAGGCCCGAGCGCCGCGGCGAGGAAGCCGCGGTCGTCGGGATGAACCAGGGCGCCCTGCGTGAGCGGCTGCCCGGCCGTGATCGCATGGCGCACGACGGTGCCGACCAGCGTGTTCACGTCGGTCTTGTCCTTCAGGAAATAGGCTTGCTCGACCAGTTCCTTCGGCCATGGCTGGAACCGGAAGCTGTCGGGGCCGATGATCGTGCCGACCGGCAGTTGCCGCGTCGCGACGAGAATCGTCGGGCCAGTGATTTCCGGTGCAGCCGCCGCTCGTGCGGACGGGGCGGCGGCGCCGCGCATCATCTGGTTGACCCCGAACGCCGCGCCGATGGCAATCACCAGCGCGCCGACGATCAGCATAATCTTTCGCGTATCCATGACGAGTTGTCGCCCTCCTGCACCCACCAGAGACGGTCGTGCTTTTCCCTCAGGTCATCCGATAACCTGAAACTGGTTAAGATATTGTTGGTGAAGCGCCCAAAGGCCCGCAGCGGCTATGGCGACCCCATAGGGTACCTCGACCGGCTTGTCCGATGGCCGCAATTTCATATGGATAAGCATCAGGGCTGACAGGATGCCTCCCCCGATCGCCATGATCATCAGCATGGGCAAGAACAGCGGAAGCGGGATCCACAGCATCACCGCGCCGATCATTTTCACGTCGCCGCCGCCCATCGCGCCGACGGCGAACAAGCCCGCGAAAATCAGAAATACGAGAAGGGCGGCTCCGAATTGAACGGGGATCTCGGGCCAGAGCGCGAGTCCCGTCGCGATCCAGAAAGGGATCGCGAGCAGCGCCATCGCCGCGTTGAGCTCGTTTGAAATCGTCCGCGACCGCACGTCGCTGATTGCCGCTGCAATCATCAGCAGGCCAAGAATGACCATCAGGCCGAGCGAGGTCGCGCTGCTATCCATTGCCTCCTCCTACGCAACATGGCTTACCAAAGAGTAACCATGTTCCGTTCGGCACGGCGGCCTTGCATTCCGCGGTCCAGGGGATATGCGGCGGGACGATGACCGACAGGCCGCCTTCCGCCACCGATGTCCTGATCGTCGGCGCCGGTATCGCCGGTGCGAGCCTGGCAGCAGCGCTTGCGCCCTGGCGACGCGTCGTGCTGGCGGAATCCGAGGACGCGCCCGGCTATCATGCCACCGGCCGGTCGGCGGCGTTCTGGCACGAAACCTATGGCGGGGCGGGGGTGCAGCCCTTGACGCTGGCCTCGCTCGAAACATTGCTGAGGCCCGACCCGGCGTTTTCGGACCATGGCTTTCTGTCGTCGCGCTCGGCGCTGACCGTGGGACGGACATCCGAAGCGGCGGCGGTCGATGCTTTCACCGCTGAGTTCAAGGCGCGAGGCGTGGAGATCGAGCGGATGTCCGGGGCCGCCCTCGCCGAGCGAATTCCCGGCCTGCGTCCGGAATGGAGCGAAGCGGCTTATGAAGCCGCATGCCGGGATATCGACGTCGGCGGTCTCCACACAGCCTATCTTCGCGCCGCGAGACGTGCGGGCGCATCGCTGGTGACCCGCGCTCCGCTGCGCCGCGCCCGCCGCGCCCGCCGCGCGGGCGACGGATGGAGGGTCCAGCTGGGCGACGGCGAGATTGAGGCGGCGGTGATCGTGAACGCCGCGGGCGCGTGGGCCGATCACGTCGCGGCCGCTTGCGGTGTCGCGCCGGTCGGAATCCAGCCGTATCGGCGGACGGTGCTTCAAGTGCGGCTCGGCGCTGCGGTGCCAGCCGAACTGCCGTTGGTGATCCACGTCGGCGGGCAATTCTATTTCAAGGGTGAAAGCGAGGGGCGTGTGTGGCTCAGCCCCCACGACGAGACCCCGACCACGGCGCACGACGTGGCGCCCGAAGACATTGACGTCGCCATCGCGATCGAGCGGATGCAGTCGGTCGTCGATTGGCCGGTGGCCGCCGTGGAGCGCAAATGGGCCGGCCTGCGCAGCTTCGCCCCCGACCGGCTTCCCGTTTTCGGTCCCGATCGCCACGAAGACCGGTTTGTCTGGTGTGCAGGGCAGGGAGGATTCGGCATCCAGACCGCGCCGGCGATTGCGGGGCTGCTCGCGGCGCAATTGGGCGCGCCGGCGCAATTGGGCGCGATCGGGCGGATCGACCCCGTGCCTTTTACGCCCTCGCGCTTTGCCTGAGCCGTTCTTTTCTTGCACGGCGAAGCGATTGAATTAACATATGTTTCGCTCGTCGTCCCCGACGTGGCGCGAATGTGGAGGATGGCATGACCCATTATTTCGAGATCAAGAAGAACAAGGCGGGCGAATTTGTCGCCTATTTCAAATATAATAGCGAACCGATCTTCTGGACCGAAGGCTATAGCAGCAAGGCCTCGGCGAAAAACGCGATCGAGTCGATCCTGAAGAACGGACCCGGCGCCGAAGTCCGCGAAACCGAATAGACGGGCGCGCGCGGGCGCCCCACCGGCCAACCAGATCAGCGCGCCCGCGCGATTTCCAGCGCGGCGTCGCTGGCGAGCTGGTCGGCCAGCTCATTGTCGCCGTGCCCGGCATGGCCCTTGACCCAGAGCCATTCGACCTTGTGCCGCGTGGCTTCCTTGATCAGCCGTTGCCACAGGTCGGCATTGGCGACGGGCTTTTTCGCGGCGGTCTTCCAGCCGTTTTTCTGCCAGCCGAAAATCCATTTGGTGATACCGTCGCGGACGTAGACGCTGTCGGTCGAGAGTTCGACGTTGCAACTGCGCTTGAGCGCGGCGAGCGCCTCGATCGCCGCCATCAGCTCCATGCGGTTATTCGTCGTGTCGGGTTCGCCCCCGGACAGCGTCTTGACGACATCGCCCCAGCGCAGCACCGCGCCCCAGCCGCCGGGACCGGGATTGCCCTTGCACGCTCCGTCGGTGGCGACAATCACGGTCTTGGCGGTGCTTGTCGTCATGCGAACGCGAACAGGCTGGCGGCGTCGGCGGCGCGATAGCGCTGCAGACGGGCGAGGAAGGGCGATGGATCCTTGCGCGTGACGAGCGCGTCGGCGGGTGTGTGCACCCAATCGTGCGCGCGGGTCAGCAGGAAACGGAGCGACGCCCCGCGTGCGAGCAGGGGCAGCGCGGCGATCTCTGCGTCCGTCAACGATATTTCCCGTAAATAGCCGCGCATCAGCGCGCGTGCGCGCGCCGGATCGCACTGGCTGCCGTCGGTCGAAAAGGTCCATGACGCGTGGGTTATAGCCAGATCATAGGCGCGAAAATCGCTAGCCGCGAAATAGAAGTCGATGAGGCCGGTGACGCGGTCGCCGAGCATCAGGACATTGTCGGGGAACAGGTCGGCATGGATGACGTGCGCGGGCAAGCCGCTCGGCCAGCGCGCGTCGAGATGCCCAAGCTCCTCATCGACGATTGCCTGCAATCCCGGGAGCACGACATCGAGATTTCCCGCCCCTTCGGCCACGGCGCGCCAATGATCGTGACCCATGCTGTTTTCGCGTCCACCGGCATAGGACTCGAGCGCGCGATGCATCGTGCCGAGCGCCGCACCGGCGGCTTCGCACTGTTCCGATGTCGGCTGGGTCAGCGAAATGCCCTGAAGAAATTGGATGAGGCAGGCGGAGCGCCCCGAAATCTGCTGGATGGCGATACCCGTTCGATCGCGGATCATGGCCGGAACGGGGCAATTCTGGCCGGCGAGATGATCGAGCAGATCGACAAAGAACGGCAGGTCGCCTTCGCTGACGCGCTTTTCGTAGAGCGTCAGGATAAAGCGCCCGCCGGTGGTCTCGAGCAGGAAATTGCTGTTCTCGACGCCCTCGGCAATGCCCTTGCACGACACGACGGTACCGATGTCGTAGCGGGACACCAGTGCTGCGAGATCGTCGGGCTCGACGTGGGTATAGACCGCCATCAGGCCGCTTCGAGTCCGCGCGGCAACTTGAAGATCATATGCTCTTCGGCGGTGACGACGATATCCTCGACGACCGGGCGAATGGCGGCGACAGCGTCGATGACTTCGCGGACCAGCGTCTCCGGCGCGCTGGCCCCGGCGGTGATGCCGAGCGTCGAAATATCTTCCAGCCAGGCCCGATCGACATCGGTGCCGCGCTGGACGAGATGCGCGGGCGTCCCCAGCCGTTCGGCCACCTCGACCAGGCGGAGGCTGTTCGAGCTGTTGGGCGCCCCGATCACGATCATGCGGTCGCATTCGCCCGCGATCGCCTTCACCGCGTCCTGACGGTTCGACGTGGCGTAGCAGATGTCCTCGCCACGCGGGCCGCTGATCGCGGGAAAGCGGTGCTGCAATGCTGCGATGATGTCCCGCGTGTCGTCGACAGAGAGTGTCGTCTGGGTCAGGTATGACAGCATCGCGGGATCGCTCGGTGTCAGTGCGGCGACATCGTCCACCGATTCCACCAGCGACATCGCGCCCTCGGGGAGCTGGCCCAGCGTGCCGACGACTTCGGGGTGGCCCGCGTGTCCGACAAAGACGATGTGCCTCCCGGATTCATGCGCGCGCTCGGCTTGCCGATGCACCTTGGATACCAAAGGACAGGTCGCGTCTATATAATCGAGCCCGCGCATCTCGGCCTTTGCCGGCACGGCTTTGGGGACGCCATGCGCGCTGAACACCACCGGAACGCCATCGGGGACCTGGTCGAGCGATTCGACGAAAATCGCTCCCTGCTCTTTAAGCGAGTCAACGACATAGCGGTTGTGCACGATCTCGTGACGGACGTAGACGGGCTCGCCATATTTTTGCAACGCGAGTTCGACGATGCGGATCGCGCGATCGACGCCGGCACAGAAACCGCGCGGCGCGGCAATCAAAACCTTGAGTTCTGCCGCTTCGTGGCCGGACGTGGGCGTCGTCGGATGGGGTGCGTTCATGATGCGCGCGCTCTAGCGCAGCAAGTCCCATGGGGTAAAGCCGCTTCGTCCCTGGTGTCTTTGTCGTTCTCTTTGTTGCGCCTCGTTCATCGCACCGATAAGAAGCGGCGCGCATGAAGCGGGATCAATCGTCCCGGACTTGTCCGTGCGCCTTATTTGGAAAGCCCGATTATCATGATGTCCACTTCGTTTCCGTCCCGTAAGTTCCTGGCCATGCTGTGCGGCGCGGCGGCCATGGCGACGGTGGCGGGCTGTGCGAAGGACAATGAAATCGACGTCTCGGGCGGCGTCGGCATCACCGCGACGCGCAGCGCCTGTCCGGCGGTCGCTGTGCCGCTGCACACCGGCGATATCACGCTGTTCGATCCCGCGACGAGCCGCGATGCGAGCGCGGTCGATGTCGTCGCCGCGATTACCAATGTGACGCCGCAGTGCAACGACACGGGTGAGAAAGTCTATCAGCTCGCGAGTTTCGATGTTGTCGCGACGCGCCGCGATGCCGGACCGGCGCGCACTGTGACGCTGCCCTATTACGCCACGGTGTTGCAGGGCGGGACTGCGGTGGTTGCAAAGCGCCTGGGCAATGTCGCTGTGACTTTTGCGGAAGGGCAGGTGCGCGGCACCGGGCGCGGGCAGGCTTCGGCTTATGTCGATCGCGCCGCGGCGACGCTGCCCGCCGATATCCAGGAACGCATCACGCGCAAGCGCAAGGCGGGGGACCAGGACGCCGCGATTGACCCGCTCAGCCTTCCCGAAGTGCGCGCGGCGGTGCAGCGCGCCAGTTTTGAACTGCTCGTCGGCTTTCAGCTGACGCAGGATCAGCTCGAATATAACGTCCGACGATAGGCCTCGCGGCGGCGTAGCCACGCCGTTCGCCTCTTCACGCCCTGCGCGCCGCCCGGTGACGCAGGGCTTTTCGCGTGCCGCAAGCTGGGATAGGGCGCGCGCAAGACTTTTCCCGATCCAAGATAGGCCAAGCCCCGTGACCCTGTTCAGCCGTTTTTCCGACCATATCGGCACCGCGCTCGATGCGCTCGCCGCCCGCGACGCCTTGCCCGCCGGCCTCGACCGCGGCGCGATCAGCGTCGAACCGCCGCGCGACCCCGCGCACGGCGACGTCGCGACCAATGCCGCCATGGTGCTTGCGAAGCCCGCGGGAATGAACCCGCGTGCGCTTGCCGACCTGCTCGTCGGTGAACTCGGCAAGCTCGATGAGGTGACCGAGGCGAGCGTCGCCGGCCCCGGCTTCATCAATCTGCGCCTTGCCGACGACAGCTGGCGCGACGAACTGGCGCTGATCTTCAGCGAAGGCGGCGACTACGGTCGATCGACGATGGGGCAGGGGCGGCGCGTCAACGTCGAATATGTCTCGGCCAATCCCACGGGCCCGATGCACGTCGGCCATTGTCGCGGCGCCGTCGTCGGCGACGCGCTCGCCGCGCTGCTCGAATATGCGGGGCACGAAGTGATCCGCGAATATTACGTCAACGACGCCGGCGCGCAGGTCGATGTGCTCGCAAGATCGGTGCACATGCGGTACCGCGAGGCGCTCGGCGAGGAGATCGGGGCGATTCCCGAGGGGCTCTATCCCGGCGACTATCTGAAACCCGTCGGCGGCAAGCTGGCGGCCGAGCATGGCGACCGCTTCGTCGATGCGCCCGAAAGCGCATGGCTCGGCCTGTTCCGCGCCGAAGCGGTCAGCGCGATGATGGATATGATCCGCGCCGACCTGGCCAAGCTCGGCATCCATCACGACCTTTTCTCCTCCGAAGCCGAGCTGCAGGCCGAGGGCAAACCCGCCGCCGCTGAAAAATGGCTGCGCGATCATGATCTCGTCTACGACGGCCTGCTCGAAGCCCCGAAAGGCGAAACGCCCGAGGATTGGGAGCCGGTCGAGCTGCCGTTGTTCCGCTCGACCCGGTTCGGCGACGACCAGGACCGCCCGATCAAGAAGTCGGACGGCAGCTGGACCTATTTTGGCGCCGACCTCGCCTATCATTTCCAGAAAAGCCAGAATGCCGACGAGCTGATCGACATCTGGGGCGCCGACCATGCGGGCACAGTGAAGCGGATCAAGGCCGCGGTCGCGGCACTCACCGGCGGCAAGACCCGTTTCGACGTCAAGCTGGTGCAGATGGTCCGCCTGCTCAAGAATGGCGAGCCGTTCAAGATGTCGAAGCGTGCGGGCAATTTCGTCACGCTCGCCGATGTCGTCGAAGAGGTCGGCAAGGATGCGGTGCGCTTCACCATGCTGACGCGCAAGGCCGACGCGCAGATGGACTTCGACTTCGCCAAGGTCGTCGAGGCGTCGCGCGACAATCCCGTCTGGTATCTGCAATATGCCAACGCCCGGATTGCGCGCCTGCGCAAGAAGGCCGCCGAAGCGGGGATCGACTTGCCGGCACCGGCTCCCGCACGGCTGAGCGCGCATGAGTTGGGGCTGATCAAGCTGCTCGCGCAATTCCCGCGCACGGTCGAAGCGTCGGCGTCGGCGCGCGAGCCGCACCGGATCGCATTCTTTCTGGCCGACGTCGCTGCGGCGTTCCACGCCTGGTATAATCTGGGCAACGACGACCCGTCCGCGCGCATCGTGCTCGACAATGACCCCGAACTGACCGCGACGCGGCTTTATTTGGCCGACGGAATCGGGCAGGTTATCCGCAACGGGCTCTCCCTGATGGGGGTTGAGGCGCTCGAGGAGATGAATTGATGGCCGAGGGGAAGGATGCGGGGCAGGGCGAGACGGGGCTTGGCCTCGATGACGAGGATCGGCTGCCCTGGCTCGAAGCGGCCGACGGGTTCGAGGAAGATGGCGAGGTTTCGCCAGTCCGGTTGCTCGTCATGGTCCTTGGTGGGTTGCTCCTGATCGGCGCGGTGCTTGGCGGCCTTTGGTGGGTTCAGAACGGCGGCGCGCGCGGCAAGGGCGAACTGATCGCCGCGGAGCAGGGGGGGTACAAGATAGCCCCCAAGAGTGATGGCGCGAAAACCTTTGAAGGAGAGGGCGATGCCGCCTTTTCCGCCAGCGAGGGCGCGCAGCCAGCGGGCAAGGTCGACCCGGCGCGGATGCCCGAAGAACCCGCTGTGACGCCGGCGGAACGCGAGGCGGCCGCCAAGAAGGCAGCCGCCGAAAAGAAAGCCCCCGCTAAGGCCGCTACCGGCGGCAAGTCCAGCCCGGCCGCTCCGGCCAAGGCGGACGAGAGCACGCCGGCGGCGCCTGCATCGGGAACGGCGATGATCCAGCTCGGCGCGTTCAGCAGCGAGGGAGCGGCCGTGAAGGCATGGACCAACCTGTCGAAGCGTTTTGCCTATCTGGCCGAACTCAATAAATCGGTTTCGCCCGCCAAGGTCGGCGACGGAACCGTCTATCGCCTGCGCGTGTCGGCAGGAACGGCCGCCAACGCGTCGAATTTATGCGGAAAATTGCGTGTTGCGGGTGAAAATTGCGTCGTCGTCCGCTGATTCGGCCCGCTTGGCCGCAGACTCCGTTGGTGCAATCCCGTCGCTATGGCATGTTACCGTGCTGGTCGTTGCCTGAGGGGGCGGCGACCGATGGAGTTTGAAGGACGATGATACCTGCTATTTTCGGCGTGTCGGGCCTGACCCTCACCGATGACGAGCGCGCCTTTTTCCGCGACAGCGACCCCGCGGGCTATATATTGTTTGGCCGCAACATCGAAAACCGCGAGCAGTTGCGGCGCCTGACCGACGAGCTTCGGGGTCTCGACGGCCGCGGCAACCTGCCGATCCTGATCGACCAGGAAGGCGGGCGCGTCGCGCGCATGAAATCCCCCGAATGGCCACTATTCCCGAGTGGCGCGGCATTCGACGCGCTGTACGACCGGGCGCCCGCCAGCGCGATCGAGGCGGCACGGCTCAACGCGATGGCGCTCGCCGCCATGCTCGCCGAGGTGGGCATTACCGTCGATTGCCTGCCGCTTCTCGACGTGCGCCAGCCGGGCGCAAGCGATGTGATCGGCGACCGCGCGCTCGGTAGCGAACCGATGCGCGTCGCGGCGCTGGGCCGTGCGATCCTCGGCGGATTGCAGGCCGGCGGCGTCGTCGGGATCGTCAAGCACATCCCGGGCCACGGCCGCGCGCTGCTCGACACGCACGAGGCGCTGCCCACGGTTACCGCGCCGGATCGCGACCTGCAGACCGATCTCGCGCCGTTCGCGGCGCTGCGCGACGCGGCGATGGCCATGACCTGCCACGTCATTTTCGAGGCGTGGGACCCCGACCGACCCGCGACGCTGTCGCCGATCGTCATCGACACTATCATTCGCCAGCGTATCGGTTTTCACGGCTTGCTGATGACCGACGACCTGGACATGAAGGCGCTGTCGGGCGACGTCCCGTCGCGCGCCGCCGATGCGATCGCTGCGGGCTGCGACATTGCGCTCAATTGCTGGGCGAAGATGGACGACATGATCGGGATTGCGAATGCGCTCGATCCGATCAGCACCGTGTCGCGTGCGCGGCTGGAGGGTGCGATGGACCGGGTGTCGGGCACCGGCGATGCCCGCGCGTTTGCGACACTGGTCGATCAGCGCGACGCGCTGCTGGCAACGGCCTGATCCGCTGATGGAGGCTTTGCCGCTCGATTTCGAGATCGTACCGGCAGCGCCCGAACGCGACGACGCTTTGCAGCTATCGCTCGAAAGCTGGGAGGGGCCGCTCGACCTCTTGCTGGCGCTCGCGCGCAGCCAGAAGGTCGATCTCAAGCAGATTTCGATCCTTGCGCTTGTCGAGCAATATCTGACCTTCATCGCCGAGGCGCGCGAGTTGAAGCTGGAGGTGGCCGCCGATTATCTCGTGATGGCGGCGTGGCTCGCCTATCTCAAATCGGCGCTGTTGCTGCCGAAGGATCCGCTCGAGGATCCATCGCCGGACGAGCTGGCGCTGCGGTTGCAACTCCGCCTTCAGCGGCTCGCGGCGATGCGCGACGCGGCCGCGCGCCTGCTGGCGCGCGATCGTATCGGCCGCGATGTCTTTCTGCGCGCCAAGCCGGAGGGGCTTCGCGATATCAAGGTTCGTCGCTGGGACGCGAGCCTCTATGATCTCCTAGCAGCCTATGGCCAGGTCAAGCTGCGCTCCGAACCCGTCGTGCACATGGTGTCTCGTCGCCCGGTAATCACCCTCGACGCCGCGCTGCATCATCTCCAGCGAATGCTGGGCGTGAAGCTCGACTGGGCCGAACTCGCTGATTTCCTGCCCGGTGACTATGACGGTCCGCTGCGCCGCTCAGCCATCGCATCGAGTTTCGTCGCGGCGCTTGAATTGGCAAGGCAGGGCCGCGTCGAATTGCGGCAGGATGGCGCCTTCGAGCCGCTCTATTTGAAAGCAGCACAAGCATGATCGACGATCTTGAGCGCGCGATAGAGGCGATGTTGTTCGCCAGCGACGAGCCGCTTGACGCGCGGCAGGTCGCGGCGCGCCTCGGCGACGAAATGACGCCGGGCCAGGTGAAGGCGATCATCGAAAATATCGCGCAGCGCCATTCGGGAAGCGGTATCGAGCTTGTAGAGCGCGGCGGGCACTGGCATTTTCAGACCCCGGCCGATCTGGCACATCTTTTGCGCCGCGAACGCGACGACCCGCGCAAATTGTCGCGTGCCGCCGCCGAGGTGCTGGCGATCATCGCCTATCACGAGCCGGTCAGCCGCGCCGAAATCGAAGCGATCCGGGGTGTCCAGACCTCGAAGGGCACGCTCGATGTGCTGATGGAAGCCGAATGGATCATGCCCGCCGGCCGCCGCGAAGTTCCGGGGCGGCCACTGATCTACAAGACGACCGACGCGTTTCTGCAACATTTCGGCCTCACCAGCCGCAAGGACCTGCCGGGAATCGAAGATTTGCGCGCGGCGGGTCTCCTCGACCCGGTCGATCTCGCTTTCGAGGAAGCGATGGGCGAACTGGACCTAGTAAAAGACGGCGAAGAGGCTTAGATGGGCCCTTCAAGGAGATTTTGAGATGGGTAGCTTCAGCATCTGGCACTGGCTCGTGGTCGGGATCCTCGTCCTGCTGCTGTTCGGCAAGGGCCGCTTTTCCGACATGATGGGCGATGTCGCCAAGGGCATTAAAAGCTTCAAGAAGGGGATGTCGGAAGACGACGCGCCGACCCCCGCGCCGAAGCAGATCGAAGGCCAGCGCACGCCCGATCTGACCGCGACGCCGACGCCCACCGCGGAAACCGAAAACCGCTAAATTCTGGCTGCTTGCGGGGATTGGGCTTTTAAATGTTCGATGTTGCGCCCACCGAGTTGCTGCTCGTCGTGGTGGTGGCCTTGGTCGTTATCGGCCCCAAGGACCTCCCCAAGGCGATGCGCTTTGTCGGCAAATGGATGGGGAAGGCGCGCGGTATGGCCCGCCATTTCCGCGCCGGACTCGACACGATGATGCGCGAGGCCGAGCTCGAGGAACTCGAGAAGCAGTGGCGCGAGCAGAATGAGGCGATCATGCGGGAATTTCCGCGCATCGACGATGTCGGCACGTCGCAGCCCGCCGCATCGGTACCGGCAACACAAGACGAAGCCGCGCCTCCGGCAACTGACGCCGAGGTCGATCAGGCCGCCGCCGCCGGACCGCCTGAAACCCATGCCGTGCCGCCGAAGGACGGCCCGTTGCCATGAGCGCGGAGACATCCGCGTCCGCGGAGGAAGATGGCGCCGGCGGCAAGATGCCGCTGCTCGACCATCTTATCGAGCTGCGCTCGCGGCTGCTGAAATCGCTGCTGGCGATCGGCTTCGCTTTCGGGATCTGCCTCTATTATGCGAAGCCGATTTTCGGGATCCTCGTCCAGCCGCTGGTCCGCGCCGGACAGGGGAAGCTGATCTATACCCAGCTGTTCGAAGCCTTTTTCGTCGAGATCAAGGTCGCGCTGTTCGCGGCGATGATGATCGCCTTTCCGGTCATCGCCAACCAGCTGTGGAAATTCGTCGCACCGGGCCTCTTCAAGCAGGAAAAGCGTGCGCTGCTGCCTTTCCTGCTCGCGACGCCGGTGCTGTTCGCGATCGGCGCGAGCTTCGCCTATTTCATCACCATCCCGATCGCGCTCAAATTTCTGCTCGGCTACCAGGGCGATATCGGCGGGATCACGCAGGAGGCGCTGCCTTCGGTCGGCAATTATCTGAGCTTCACGATGCAGTTTATCATGGCGTTCGGCATCGCCTTCCTGCTGCCGATCCTCTTGATGCTGATCGAGCGGTCGGGGCTGGTTACGCGCGAGCAGCTGGTGTCGGCGCGGCGCTACATGATCGTCGCGGCCTTTGCGATCGCGGCGGTTTTCACGCCGCCCGACATCCTCAGCCAACTGCTGCTCGCGGTGCCGTTGGTATTTCTGTATGAAATGTCGCTCTTCGCGATCTGGTTTACCCAGCGCCGACGCAAAACAGGCGCCGAAGAGGCGCCTGTCGAGCCTCTCGAAGAGGCTTAGGGTAAGTCGTCAAAATCAGTCGATAGCGTCGCTGCCGGCCTGTCCGACCGACTCGATATCGCGACCAGCGCCCTTCACCGTGTTGCAGCCCGTAACCAGAACACTGGCGAGAAGGGCGAGAAGAATTGCACGGAAACTCGTCATGTTTCTAACCTCTCCAAGATGGACGCAAAATGGCCCGGCACGCTTCGAGGGGGGGGAGGGAATGCGGGCCGGGCCAATGTTGCTGAGCAGCGCTGCGGGGGGGCGATGACCGCTGCTCGAATGGGAAACGAGCTACATGGGCCATAGTTCCCGAAAAAAATCGCTGCGATAAATTTTTTTTCGTGAATCTTTTGAATCGCTTGGATTCCAGGGACTTGCGATCAGAGCGTAGTCAATCCGCTGAGCACCGCGAGCCCGAGAAACGCCAGAAAACCCATGGAATCGGTGGTCATGGTGACGAAGATCGAGCTGGCCACCGCGGGATCCTGATCGAGCCGGTCGAGCAGCAACGGGATCGCGACGCCTGCCACGCCGGCGACGAAAATATTGACGATCATCGCCGCTGCGATGACCCCGCCGAGCATCGGGTTCGCAAACCAGAGCGCAGTGGCCGTGCCCGCGATCAGGGCAATCGTCCCGCCGTTGAGCAGCGCGATCTTCATCTCGCGCCAGATCGCGCGCCAGCTGTTCGAATCGGTGAGCTGGTTCATGGCAAGTGCGCGGACCGTGACCGCGAGCGTCTGCGTCCCGGCGTTGCCGCCCACCCCCGCGACGATCGGCATCAGCGCCGCGAGCGCGACCATATGTTCGATCGCGCCGCCGAACAGGCCAACGATCGTCGAGGCGACGAGCGCGGTGCCGAGATTGGCGATCAGCCAGCGGACGCGCGCGCTATAGGTTTCGCGGATCGGCTCGTTGATGTCGCCGTCGCCGGCGCCCGACAGGCGCAGGATGTCCTCGCCGGCCTCTTCCTGAATGATATGGACGATGTCATCGACGGTGATCATGCCGACAAGGCGCCCCGCCTTGTCGACCACAGCGGCGGAGATCAGCGCATATTTCTGGAAGCGCAACGCGACTTCTTCCTGATCCATGTCGACCGGAATCAGCGTTTGCTCGCGTTTCATCACATCGCTGATGGCGATGTCGCGCGGGGTGCGAAGTATCCAGCTCAGCTGGCATGTGCCGACCGGCTTGTGCATCGGATCGACAACAAAGATTTCCCAGAAATCGCTGGCGAGATCGGCGTCTTCGCGCAGCCGATCGATCACGTCGCCCACGGTGACATGTTCGGGCACCGCGACGAGGTCGCGCTGCATCAGACGGCCCGCCGATTCCTCGGGGAAGGACAGAGCGTCCTCGATCGCGGCGCGATCTTCGGGCTCCATCGCCTGGAGAACCGCCTGCTGCTCGTCCTCCTCCATGTCCTCGATGATCGCGACGGCATCGTCGGTATCGAGTTCGGAAGCGAGTTCGGCGACTTGCTCGGGCGCGAGCAGGTCGATCAGCTCCTCGCGGACATAATCGTTCATCTCCGCGAGCACGTCGGCGGAAAGCATGTTGCCGAGCACGGCCGCCAGCATCGGGCGCTCGTCAGTGCGCGCGAGTTCGAACAGGTCGGCGATGTCGGCGGGATGGAGGCGGCCGACGCGTTCGCGCGCCGCTTCGGCTTCGCCGGCTTCGGCAAGTTCGATCACGTCACGGACGAATTGGGGTTTCAGCCGGTCGTCTTCATCGAGTTCGGTTTCGGGTTCGCGGAGAGCGGCTTCGCGGTCATCGACGATCGCTGCATCGTCGGGCGGCAGGGATTCTTCGCGTTTGTCCATCGCGCGGTCCTCCCGGTCTCTTGCGGCGTCCGAGCTTTCCCCTAGTGCCGCCACCTGCCGATGGCAACGCCGCGAACGCCTTTTCCACAATTAGACCTTGGCCTTGAGCGCTGTGCCCCGCTATGGCACCGCCAAATCAGACCATCAGGAGCTTCAATATGTCCGAAACCCTCACGCTTTCGCTCTCGACCGGCGATGTCGTCATCCGCCTGCGCCCCGACCTCGCGCCGCAGCACGTCGAGCGAATCTCGACCCTCGCCAAGGAAGGCTTTTACGATGGCGTCGTGTTCCACCGCGTGATCCCCGGATTCATGGCGCAGGGCGGCGACCCGACGGGTACCGGCATGGGCGGCAGCCAGCTTCCCGACCTGCCGCAGGAATTCAATAGCGAGCCGCACGTCCGCGGCGTTTGCTCGATGGCGCGTGCGCAGAACCCCAACAGCGCGAACAGCCAGTTCTTCATCTGCTTCGACGACGCGCGATTCCTCGACAACCAGTATACGGTCTGGGGCGAAGTGACCGAAGGCATGGAAAATGTCGACGCACTGCCCAAGGGCGAGCCGCCGCGCGAACCCGGCAAGATCGTCAAGGCGACCATCGGCTGATTTCAGAAAATCCCCACTTCGGTGGGGATTTTTTTGCCTAGTCGCCGATAAAGCCGTTGAGCCGTTCGCAGGCGGCGACCCAGTCTTCCTTGAATGCCTGCACGACCTGTCCGGCGCCCATCGCCTCGTTCATCAGGCCGACCCCCTGGCCGACCCAATAGGTCGCAAGCGCCTTTGCCCCCTCGTGCCCGCCTTCGGACAATTTATCGACCTTGCGCAGCGCGGGTTCGCTGACCAGCGATTGCAGCGGCATCGGCAGGGGTTTTGGCGCACCTTCGGCTTCCCATGCGTCGGTCCACGGCGAGCGGAGCTGGCGCGAGGGTTTTCCGGTGCGGCTTTTCGATCGCACGGTATCGCGCGCCGAGGCAGCGAGCATCTTTTCCTTCACCACAGGGTTGGTTTCGGCCTCGGCGGTCGTCAGCCATACCGAACCGCACCAGGCGCCGTGCGCGCCCATCGCCATCGCCGCCGCCATCTGGCGCCCGGTGACGATGCCGCCCGCAGCGAGGATCGGGGTGTCCGCGCCCACGGCTTCGACCGCCGCGGCGACTTCGGGGACGAGCACCATCGTCGCGACCTCGCCGCAATGGCCGCCCGCCTCGCCGCCCGCTACGACGAGGATATCGACACCGGCACGGACTTGCGCCAGCGCGTGGTCGCGCGTGCCGACGAGCGCGGCGACCGGCACATTATGACGCTTGCCGAGTTCGAGCATCAGCGGCGGCGGAACGCCGAGCGCGTTGGCGATCAGCTTGATCGGATGGCGGAAGGCCACTTCGAGCAGCTTCGCCGCGCCATCCTCGTGCATATTGTCGCCGAAGCTCTGCCGGGTTTCCATAGCGGCCGCCAGCCCGGCGGCATCGACGTCGAATTTGCCGAGGAGGTCGGCGGCGAATCGCAGATGCGTTTCGGGCACTTTCGCGGCGGCGAGCGAAGGCGCGTCGCCCTTACCCGCGAAGCTGTTCGGCACGATCAGGTCGATGCCATAGGGGCGTCCGCCGATATGCGCGTCGATCCATGCAAGCTCTTCCTCGAGCCGCTCGGGCGGGAGGGCGGCGGCGCCGAATACCCCCATGCCGCCGGCTTTCGACACAGCGACAACGACGTCGCGGCAGTGGGAAAAGGCAAGCAGCGGGAATTCGATGCCGAGCAGGGCGCAGATGGGGGATTGCATGGGACCTCTCCGTTCATATTTGCTCCATGTCAGCGCCAGTTGACGTAAACGTCAAGTTGATTTGCTGGACGGGCGGATTATCGCAGGTCGCATGACCCAATTCTCGCTTCCCGATTTCGACCTCGATGCCTTTGTTCGCGCCACCTTGGCCGAGGATCTGGGGGCGGGGGGCGACATTACCTCGATGGCGACGATCCCCGCCGATGCACGCTTTGGCGGGGTGATGGACAGCCGCGATGCGATCATCGTCGCGGGGCTGCCGATCGCCGAGCGCTTCTTTCGCGCGCTCGAACCCGCGATGGAGATCGAGATTCTGATCGAGGAAGGCACTGAAGCCGCCGAGGGCAGCGACCTGATGCGCCTGTCGGGCAATGCGCGCGCGATGCTGACGGCCGAGCGGTCGGCGCTCAACACGGTGCAGCATCTGTCGGGCATCGCGACGATGACGCGGCAATATGTCGATGCGCTCGCGGGGACCGGCGCGACATTGCTCGACACGCGCAAGACGATCCCCGGCCTGCGCGTGCTCGAGAAATATGCGACGCGGATGGGCGGCGCGAAAAACCATCGTATGGGCCTGTGGGACGCGGCGATGATCAAGGACAATCATGTCGCCGTCGCGGGATCGGTCGAGGAGGCGGTGCGGCGCGCGGTCGTGGCGGGAATCGCCGACATCATCGTCGAGGTCGATCGCGTGGCGCAAGTCGAACCCGCGCTGAATACCGGCGCGACGCACCTGCTGCTCGACAACATGAGCCTCGACGAACTGCGCCAGTGCGTCGCGCTGGTCGGCGGCAAGGTGCCGACCGAGGCGTCGGGCGGGGTACGGCTTGATACGATCCGCGACATCGGCGCGACGGGCGTGACCTATGTGTCGGTCGGGCGGCTGACGCAGTCGGCGCCGGCGGCGGACATCGGGCTCGATTTTGCGCTGGTTTAGCGCCGTCGCGCTGGCGTTGGTGCCGGTCGCGGCGCAGGCGCAATCGCTGGCCTGCTCGGTTCCCGACCGGATCCCGGTCCCGCGCCTCGAACAGCCGAAGCGCGGCGAACCGGTGCGCAAGCCCGCGATCACGGGCTATCTGCTCGCCATGAGCTGGTCGCCGCAGCATTGCGCCGACGTGCGGAACCCCAAGGGCGCGCGCGACCGGTTCCAATGCGCGGGCGAGAATGGCCGCTTCGGCTGGGTGCTGCACGGGCTGTGGCCCGAGGCCGACGGTCCCGCTTACCCGCAATGGTGCCGCCCGGCGAAGATTGTGCCGCAACCGGTGTTGCGGAAACATATGTGCATGACGCCGTCGGCGCAGCTGCTCCAGCATGAATGGGCAAAGCATGGGACGTGCATGAGCCCGCATCCCGCCGCCTATTTCCGCGCGGCCGATATATTGTTCCGCGCCGTCCGCTTTCCCGACATGACGGCGCTCGCCGTGAAACCGCAGACGGCGGGGAGCATTCGACGCGCCTTCGCCGCCGCCAATCGAGGGGTGACGGTGCCGATGATTGCGGTGTCGGCCGACCGGCAGGGTTGGCTGAACGAAGTGCGCTTGTGCCTGGGGCCGCGGATGAAGCCCGCACGGTGCAAGCCGTTCCAGGCGGGCGCGAAAGACGGGCAACGGCTTCGCGTCCGATCGATGCCCAAAGGTTAAGGCGTGAGCGTCGAAGCGTCCCGCCGTGGGACGGTGGCGGCATTAACACTCTTTTAACCTTATCGACTCGTTAACATCCCCCTAGCCTTGGGTGCATGGAGTCGGACGATCATATCGACATTCGCGAGCGTGTGCGTGCGCACGGCGCACGGCAATTGGCGATTGCGCGCCTGAATGCGCCCGAGGATTGGCAAGGCGAGCTGCGCGCGGCGCTGGCCGCGCATCGTGAGCCGGTGACGATCTTTTCGGGCAATGATTTCCGGCTGTTCCTGCAGAGCTTCGCGATTTTCTTTACCGCGACCATGATGTTTTTGGTTTGAGGCTGGGCTTCGGCCGAAACTAGAGATCGTCGGCCGTCTTACGTCGTCATCTCCCCGAAAGCGGGGATCCAGAGTGTGCGTGCGCTGACCCCAGACTGGGTTCCCGCTTTCGCGGGAATGACGAGGTTGGGGTGGGAACGTCCGCTCGCCGCTCCAAAGCGGTCGAGTGTCATCGCGGATCAGGCCGGCGTGGTGCAAGGAAATTTGGGCGTGCAGGCCCTCTACTTCGGCCGCCCGCTATATCCCGCCGCTTTCCGCAACTCGTCGGCGTCCATGACATAGCCGTCGCTGACCACCGTTACGACGCGGCGGAGCGCGCCGAGGTCGGTCGAGGCGTCGCCATCGACGAGGACCATGTCGGCTTCCTTGCCCACCACGATCGAGCCGGTGCGCTGGTCGGCGCCGGCGATCCGGGCCGGGAGGATCGTCGCGCTCCGGAGCGCTTCGGCGGGAGTGAAGCCCGCCTGCCGGTAGATTTCGAGCTCGCGGATGAGCTCTATCCCCCAGCCGTCGGTGCCCGCGACGATCGGGACGCCGGCCTTGTGCAGCCGGCCGACCAGTTCGACCATCTTCGCATAGCTTTTGCGATAATCGTCGCGCGTCAGACCCTCGACGAGCGGATAGCCGCCACTCGTGAACGCCGAGCGTTCGATGACGGGCGAGATGATGCCCATATATGGAGCATAGGCGGGGTGCGGTTTGCCGCCGTCTTGCGTCAGCATCCCCTCGAAAATGACGATGGTCGGGTCGATGATCGTCTTTTTCGCCGCGAGGTCGGCGACAAAATTCTTCATCAACGGGGCGTCGAGATCGACATCCTTGAAATAGCGCGCCGGTCCTTCCATCCGCGCCCGCGTATTCGCCTTGTCGATCACCTCGCGCGGCATCGATTCCATCACGACGAAATTGAGGTGGGTCAGCTCGTCATACCCCGCAGCGACGGCCTCGCTCGGCTTCATCGTCGCGGGAACATGGCCGTGGACGTGGAGGCCGAGCCGGTGCGCCTCGGCCGCGGCGGGGGCGATCCAGGCGGGGTTCATCGAGGTGTAGAATTTGACGCCCCACAGGCCCGCATCCTTGACGCGGCGGACGGCGGCGATGGCCTCTTCGGCGCTACTGACGACTTCGGCGCCCTGCGCGGCGAGCGGGTCCTTCCGGTCGATGATGACCGAGATGAAGGGTTCACCCATGAGCAGGCTGCCCTCGGCGCGGCGTTTCGTCGCATCGACCGCGCGGTCGAAGGTCGTCCCGGGGCTGCGGAAGCTGGTGATGCCGTTCGCCATGTTGGAGAGCACGTCCCAGTCGTCGCCGATGTGGAGGTGGCTGTCCCAGATGCCGGGGACGAGCGTCTTGCCGCGCCCGTCGATGATGCGCGTGCCCGCAGGGGCCTCAAGCGATCCGGCAGCACCGACTGCGGCGATCTTTCCGTCCTGCGCGAGCACCGCGCGCGCGGGCAGGAACTCGCCCTTATCGGCGTCGAACAGCCGGACATTGTCGAACAGCACCGGCGCCTTGGCGGTGGGAGTCAGGAAGTGTTTGGCGATGGCGGCGACCGTGTCGGCGGTCGCCTTTTCCTGCGCATCGCGAAGCTGTTTGAGCGCGCCCTCATAACCCGCGGGGATCACCGAGATATAGCTGATGTCGGCGAAATGGCGCTTCTGCTCGTCGAGCCAGACCGGGAGCGGCGAGGGCAGGATGCCGCTGATGAAGGCGAGCTGGACCGTCTTGGGGCCGGCGGGACCCTGAATGATCTCGGTCGGACCGAAGGTCATGCGGCCCTTGCCGCTGGGCAGGAAGGTCAGGCCCTTGTCGCCCGCCGCGGCGAGCGCGCCGATCAGCGGGGCGTTGGCGATGCCGACGCCGCTCGCGGGGATGTACCAGCCACCTGCAGCCGCTTCGCCGGCGTCATTGGCGGTTTTCCACGTCGCGCGGCCGTTCGCGGTTCGAAATTCCTCGGCGGCGTCGCCCGACATGGTCACGCCGCGGACGGTCATCGCCGCGATCGTGCCGTCGGGCGCGAAGGTCGTGACCTGATCCATCTCGGTGATCCAGCCCCGCAGTTCCTGCGACCAGCGATAGGCGGTGCGGCCGTCGGGAAGCTGCCAGCGCCATTGGCTACCGTGCTGTCCGGCTTCGGAGACGACGACATAGCGCGCCGCGTCGGCAGGGGGTTTCAGCAGGTCTTCCTTGGGTACGGGCTTCGACGGGGCCGCGGGCGCAGGCTCACCATGCGCGTGGACGGCAACGGGTGCAGCGGAGGCCAGCAGGGCGGCGATCAAAATCAGGCGCATCATCAAATCTCCCCGGTCGCAAAGCGCGACGGTGGTAGGACTATTTGGATGCACGAAGCAAGATACGACCAAAGGTCGGAAATGTTCGTTCAACAGATTCGGTCACCCCGCTTCCGCGGGAGTGACGCGTTCAGCCGCGCTGTTGCAGGCTAACCACCGCGTGGATCGGCAGTTCGGCATAGATGTGCGGGAAGAGGTCGCCGCCGCGTGCGGGTTCCCAGCGGATGGCGTCGCCGAGGAGGTTGAGATCGACCTCGACGATCATCAGGCAGCTTTCGCCCGCGAAATATTTGGCGATCGTCGCCTCGAGCTGCTCGGCGGTCGAAAGATGGATATAACCGTCGGCGATATCCACGGGCGCGCCACGGAACACGCGTTCGCGCTCGAAATCTGCCCATTGCTGCTGGGTCAGCACCTTGAAGGCGGTCGCGGACGTCGTCATTCGGGGGGCGCCTCGGTGGCCGGGGTTTCGGCGACGGCTTCCGCGATTTCGCCTTCCTCCTCATCGCCTTCCTCGATCAGCGCCGCCGAGACGACATGCTCGTCTTTCGCGACGTCGAACAGGCGCACGCCCGCGCTGCCACGGCCGATGACGCGCATCGAATCGAGTCCCATGCGGATGAGCTTCGCCTGATCGGTGACGAGCATCAGCTGATGCACCTTGGTGGCGGGGAAGCTCGCGACGACCGGGCCGTTGCGGGCGATATTGTCGATGTTGGTGATCCCCTGGCCGCCCCGACCGGTGCGGCGATATTCATAGGCCGAGGAGAGTTTGCCATAGCCGTTGGCGCAGACGGTGAGGATGAACTGCTCGCTCGCGGCCAGTTCGGCCATCCGATCGCCGGGCAGCGTCGGTTCGTTCTCATTGTCCTTCCACGGCGCGGCGCGGAGATAGGCTTCGCGCTCCTCCATCGTGGTACCGACGCGGTGGAGAATCGAGAGCGAGATCACCTCGTCGCCGCCCGTCAGCCTCATCCCCCGGACACCGGTCGAATTGCGGCTCTGGAACTCGCGGACGTCGTCGCCGGCGAAGCGGATCGCCTTGCCCTGGCGCGTCGCCAGCAGCACATCGTCGCTTTCGTCGAGCAAGGCGACGCCGATCAGGCGGTCGTCCTCGTCCTCGCCCTCGAACTTCATCGCGATCTTGCCGTTCGAGGGCACGTTGGTGAAAGCGTCCATGCTGTTACGGCGCACGCTGCCCTTCGCGGTTGCGAACATGACGTGCAGCTTGCTCCATTCGGCCTCGTCCTCGGGCAGCGGGAGCACGGTCGAGATGGTCTCGCCCTGCGCGAGCGGTAGCAGGTTGATCATCGGGCGGCCGCGCGTCGCGGGCCCGCCTTCGGGCAGGCGCCACACTTTCATGCGATAGACTTTGCCCGCGGTCGAGAAGAAGAGCACCGGCGTGTGCGTCGAGGTGACGAACAATTCGGTGACGACATCCTCGTCCTTCGTCGCCATGCCGGCACGGCCCTTGCCGCCGCGGCGCTGGGCGCGGAAGGTGTCCAGCGGCGTGCGCTTGATATAGCCGTCGAGGGTGACGGTAACGACCATCTCTTCGCGTTCGATCAGATCCTCGTCGTCGATGCCGTCGGCGGCGGGAGCGACGAGCGTGCGGCGCGGGGTCGCGAATTCCTCGCGCACCGCAACCAGCTCCTCACGCATCACCCCATAAAGCTTGACGCGGTCGGCGAGGATCGAAAGCAGTTCCTCAATTTCGGTAGCCAACTCACCGAGTTCCTTGCCGATTTCATCACGGCCGAGCGCGGTGAGGCGATGCAGGCGGAGGTCGAGGATCGCCTTCACCTGAATTTCGGAGAGGCGATAGGTCGCGCTTTCCTCCATCTCGCCCTCGATCGCTTCGACGAGGCGGATGTACGGGGCGATCTCGCCGATCGGCCATTCGCGCGCCAGCAGCGCTTCGCGCGCCGCGGCGGGCGAGTTCGAACCGCGGATGATGCGGACGACTTCGTCGAGGTTCGATACCGCGACGACAAGGCCGAGCAAGATGTGTGCGCGGTCGCGTGCCTTGGCGAGTTCGAACTTGCAGCGGCGGGTGATCACTTCCTCGCGGAAGGTGATGAAGGCCGAGAGAATATCCTGCAGGCCGAGCATTTCGGGGCGGCCGCCACGGATCGCGAGCATGTTCGCGGGGAAGCTCGATTGCGCCGGGGTGTGGCGCCAGAGCTGGTTGAGGACGACCTCGGCGGTCGCATCGCGCTTCAACTCGATGACGACGCGCACGCCCTCGCGGTTCGACTCGTCGCGGATGTCGGCGACGCCCTCGATGCGCTTGTCGCGCGCGGCTTCGGCGATCTTCTCGACCAGACCCGACTTGCCAACCTGGAAGGGAATCGACGTCAGAACAATCGATTGGCGGTCGTTTCTGCCTTCCTCGATCACATGCGTCGCGCGCATCATGATCGAGCCGCGGCCCGTGGCATAGGCGTTGCGTGCGCCCCCCTGGCCGAGCATCATCGCGCCGGTCGGGAAGTCGGGGCCGGGAACGATCGCCATCAATTCCTCGAGCGTGACCGGCGGCCCGCCCTCGAGCTGGCGGTCGATCATCGCGAGCGTCGCGTCGATCACTTCGCCGAGGTTATGCGGCGGGATGTTGGTCGCCATGCCGACCGCGATGCCGCCTGCGCCGTTGACCAGCAGGTTGGGGAAGCGCGCCGGGAGCACCGTGGGCTCGTCGCGGCTCGCGTCATAGTTGGGCTGGAAGTCGACCGTATCCTTGTCGAGGTCGTTCAGCAGCACCATCGCGGTCTTGGCAAGCCGCGCTTCGGTATAGCGCATCGAGGCTGGCGGATCGGGGTCCATCGAGCCGAAATTGCCCTGGCCGTCGATCAGCGGTACGCGCAGCGACCAGTCCTGCGTCATGCGCGCGAGCGCGTCGTAAATCGCGCTGTCGCCGTGCGGGTGATAATTGCCCATCACGTCGCCGACGATCTTCGCTGATTTCTTGTACGGACGGCCCGGGACGAAGCCGCCTTCCTGCGCCGCATAAAGAATGCGGCGATGCACCGGTTTCAGACCGTCGCGCACATCGGGAAGCGCGCGGCTGACAATCACGCTCATCGCGTAATCGAGGTAGGATGTCTTCATTTCGTCGACGATATTGATCGGCGAAACGCCGTTGTCGGACGGCTGCACAGGCGTATTTTCTTCGGTCAAGACCCGGCCTTTTTCTGCTCTTTCGGGAGATGGATTCTGCCTAGCCGATGGGGGCTGGAAAGGCCAGCGATTCGCGCCTTTCGCCGGGATTTTTTTGCGGACCGAAAAGGCGCGGAAAGCACAGGAAAATAAGGTGAAGGCGTGACGTCATCGCGGCGCATGGCGGGGCTTGCCAATCGCTTCACCGGCCCTAAAGCTTCGTGCCGATGCCCGCTGCAGAGAAACTCTTGCGCCAATGGCCCTGATTGCGCTGGTCGGCGCCTCCGAAACGTTGCCCGACGGATCGCTGCGCGCGCTCGTCACCGTCGCCGGCGAGACGCTGATCGAGCGCCAGGCGGCGCGCCTCGCCGACGTCGGGGTGACGCATATCGCGGTCGCGGTCGGTGCGGTGCCCGGCGAATTGCTCGCCACCTGCGACCGCATCCGCCGCCGCGGGATCAAGGTCACGCCCGTGCGCCAGGCAGCTGATCTCGTCCCGCTGGTGGAGGGCGACGACAGGATCATCCTCGTCGCCGACGGCCTTCGCGCGGGCGGCACCCATTATGCGGCGATCGCCAAGCCCGGATCGCCGGCGATCCTGGTCACCGGCGACACGATGCTGACGCAGGGATTCGAGCGGATCGACGCGACGCGGCGCTGGGGCGGGCTCGCCTCGATCTCGCAGCCCATGGTCGCCGAACTCGCGGCGATGCCCGGCGAATGGGACATGATGCTGACCCTGCTGCGTCTCGCGGTGCAGGCGGGTGCGCGGCGCCTCTATTGCGAGCCGGCGCTGTTCGAGCAGGGCGAGATCGCGATCGTGGCCGATCGCCCGACCGCCGCGCTGATCGAGCAATCGAGCCTTCAGCAAGTCGAATATGGCGGCATGGGGCTTGGCCGTTCGGCGATCATGATGCCGGTGATCCGGCTGGCGGGCCCGCTGCTGGTCAAATCGCCGGCGACCGCGCGCTATCTGCCATATGTCACCGCTCTCTTGTGGGTGGCGGTCGCGCTGCTGGCGGCGAGCGGCCTCGCGGCGGCGGGCGCGCTTGTCGCCATCCTCGGCGGACTGGGGCTCGCGGCGATGCGTTTCCTGTCGGCGTTTCGTGCCGAAAGCGCGGCGCAGGACCGCGCGCGCGACATTATCCGCACTTTTGCGTGGGTGCTGCTCGCAGTCTTTCCCTGGTTGCTGTCGCTCGCCGGGCCGGGGCAGAAGATGCCGCCGTTTTCCGAAGCCGCGCTCGCGCCGTGCCTTGCCGCGGCGATCCTCCTCGCGCGTGCGCTTTACGAAGATTCGGGGGAGCGGCGGCGATTTCACTGGCTGCTGCCCGACGCGGACGAGGCATGGATCCTGCTGGCGCCTGCGCTGCTGTTCGGCTTTGCCCCGCTGATGTTCGCGATCCTGCCGCTGCTGGCGCTGTTTCAGATCCTGCTCTGGCTACGCCTCGCGCGCCGCCCCGAGGCGCGGTAAAACAAAGGCCTTGAAGGTTTAAGCCCTATTAACGTCATGCTGATATTGGCGGACGCGCATGAGTGAATCGCTCTTCTCTCCCGGCATCGATCCGCCGTCGCCGACGCTGGCGGCGCGCCTGCGCGAGCTGGCGGATTATCTCGCCGCGCCCAAGGCGGGCCGGCTGACCGAGGAGCAGCGCGCCCTGTCGCTGGGGATCGCGCGTCGGATGGTCGCCGAGGTGGCGGCGCGGCTCGACCCGTCCGTCGACCCCGCAGCACTGTGGAACGAGTGGCTGGGCGGTGGACTGCCTTCCGCCACGCGGCTGGCCGGAATCTGCTTTGCGCGCGCCGAGGAACATCGCTGGCGCGAACAGTCGGCACAGCGCGGCAGCCCGCCGCCATTGCTCGCCGATCCCGCCGCAGCGAATGACGAGGGTCCCGCCGTCGAGGATGCACTATCTGATCTCGACCGCGCCTATCTGGCAGTGCAAATCGCCGACCGCCGGCGGTTCGATGCGCTCGGCAATCCGGCGATCGCGATCGCCGACCTTGATAGCGAAATTTTCCGCACGCTGCTGCTCGACATAGCCGCGTGGCGGCTGGCAGAAGTGAGCAAGGACGCGAAACGCGCCGCCGCACTGGGCGACGCCGTGCGCGCCGCGACCGAACGGCAAGCGAAGGAAAGCGGGATAGAGGACGCGGGAGGCGCATATTACGCGGCCTTGGGCGCGGACGCGACCGATGCTGCAGCTGCGGCGATTGCGCGGCACGATTGGCCGGTGCTGATCGCGCTCGCGGCGGCGGCGCATCGCCGCAGCTATGACGGCATGGCGCTTGCGCTGCTGACGGCGGAGAGCGCGGCGCTGCCCTCGCTGTTCGCGCCGCTGCGGCTCGATAATATGGCGCTGGCGCCGATCGAGGCGTCGCTGGCGATGCTGCCGGCGCGCGCGGTAGGCAGCGCCGACGATATGAAATCTTACGACGCGGACCGTGCGCGGTGAGCGAGCGCGTCGTCCGCGGCCGCATCGACCGGTCGGGCGCGCTGGTAAGCGCCGACGCGCCGCTGTTGCGCCTGCAGCAGCGCGCGGGCGCGGGTCTCGACAAGCCGCTCGCCCTGCCGCATCTCGCGCGTCTCGTTGCGCTCGCACAGCGGCTCCACCGCGATATCAGCCGGCCGCTTTATGCCGCCGACGATCACAGCGACATCCACGCGCTCGTCCGCATCACCCCCGATGCCGATGGCGCAAGCCTCGAGATCACCGACTGGCGGACGCGGCCGCTGGTCCAGCCGCAAATGCCGCCGATCGCCGAGGGCGCGGCGGTTCCGCAAAGCTGGACGTGGGAGTGCGACCAGCAACTACGCCTCGTCGCGCTGCGTGCGGCCCCCGATGCCCCCCCGGTTCCGACGGGCTGGGAAGGGCGCTCGCTTTCCGAGTTGTTCGAGCTGCAACCCGACGATGACGGCCGTTTTCCCGTGCTGCGCGGCCTCGCGCGACAGGCGCGCTTCGACGGCCAGCGCGTCCGGGTGGAGCAGATGGTGATGACGCTCGCCGGCGAAGCGTTGTTCGACGCGACGGGACGTTTCACCGGTTTTCGCGGAAGCGCGGTCGCTGCCGAGGCACCGCCCCCGATCGAACAAAGGACTCCCGGCGCGCTCGTCGATCCGGCCTTCGGATCGCTGCCCCTGTCGGATCCGCAGTTCGGCCGCCGCATCGACGGCGCGTTGCGTGGACCGCTCAGCCGCATCATTGCGACGGCGGAGACGATTTCGGGACAATTCGACGGGCCAATTCGCGCCGACTACGCGCGCTACGCTGGCGATATTGCGCATGCGGGGCGCCACCTGCTCGGCCTTGTTGATGATCTCGCCGACCTTCAGAATATCGAGCGCCCCGGTTTCAAGGCGGCGCGTGATGAAATCGACCTGGGCGACCTTGCCCGCCGCGCCGTCGGGTTGCTCGGCATGAAGGCCGAGGAAAAGGGCATCCGCATCGACGCGCCGCGCGGCGACGACCGGGCGCCGGCCTATGGCGAGTTCCGCCGGGTGCTGCAGGTGCTGCTCAACCTGCTCGGCAATGCGATCCGCTATTCACCCGACCAATCGCAGATATGGATCCGCGTCGACCGCGAAGAGGGCCGCGCGACAGTGACCGTCGCCGATCAGGGTCAGGGGATCGACGCCGAGCAGCAGGCGGTGGTGTTCGAGAAATTCGAACGGCTGGGGCGGACCGATAGTGGCGGATCGGGGCTGGGACTTTACATCGCCCGCCGGCTGGCGCGTGCGATGGATGGCGACCTGACGGTCGACAGCGCGCCAGGGCAGGGGGCGCGGTTCACCTTGAGTCTGCCGGCGCGGGACGAGGGTTGAGGGGCGGGTCGCTGGCGGCCGAAAACCGCCTTCCTGCAAATCAACGCTTCAAAGCCTCCGCCGCGGCCGCGCCCTATTGGCCATATCCCGGCGTGCCCGCCAACCGCACAGCCTCGCGGGCGGCAGCGAAGAGCGCACCGGCCTTTGCCTCGCACTCGCGCTGTTCATAGGCGGGGTCGCTGTCGGCGACGATGCCGGCGCCGGCCTGAACGTGCATTTCGCCATCCTTGACGATGGCGGTGCGCAGCACGATGCAACTGTCCATATTGCCGTCGGGCGCGAAATAGCCGACGCCGCCGGCATAGGGCCCGCGCGCATCGGCTTCGAGCTCGGCGATGATCTGGCAGGCGCGGACCTTGGGCGCGCCGCTGACCGTGCCGGCAGGAAAGCCCGCGAACAGCGCGTCGATCGCGTCCTTGTCGGGCGCGATCCGGCCGACGACGTTCGAGACGATGTGCATGACGTGGCTGTAAAATTCGACGGTATAGCTGTCGGTGACGGTGACGCTGCCGCCGATCGCCGCGCGACCGACATCGTTGCGGCCGAGGTCGAGCAGCATCAAATGCTCGGCGCGTTCCTTGGGATCAGCAAGCAGACTCTCGCGATTCTCGACATCCTCGGCGCTCGTGCGTCCGCGTGGGCGCGTGCCGGCGATGGGGCGGATCGTGATCTCACCGTCGCGGACGCGCACGAGGATCTCGGGCGAGGAGCCGATCAGCGCGAAGCCGGGCAGGTCGAGGAAATAGAGGAAAGGCGAGGGGTTTACACGGCGCAGCGCGCGATAGAGGTCGAAGGGCGGCAGGTCGAACGGGGTCGAGAAACGCTGCGACAGCACGACCTGAAAGATGTCGCCCGCCGCGATATAATCCTTCGCGGCAGCGACCATTTCGGCGAAATGCGCTGGCGCGGTGGCAGGGTTCGCCGCGATCGCTTCCGGCAGTGCGTCGGTCGTCGCACGGTCGCTGTGCGCGCTGACGCTGGACAGGCGGGCGGCGACCGTTTCAAGCCGCTCCTGCGCATCCTCGATCATGCGGTCGATCGCGCCGTTGGCGTCGGGCCAGATCGGCGCGATGAGGAAGAGTTCGTCGGCAAGGCGGTCGAAGACGAGGATGACCGTCGGGCGCACGAACACCATGTCGGGCAGGCCGAGGCCCGCGCCCGCTGCGCGCGGAATGCGCTCGACGAGGCCGATCGTCTCATAGGCGAAGAAGCCGACGAGCGTCGCGAGCGCCTTCGGCAGACCGTCGGGCACGTCGAAGCGGCATTCGGCGACGAGGTCGCGAAGCGCGTGCAGCGCGCCGGTTTCGAGCGGTTCGAACGCATCACGGTCGCGGCGCCAGTCGCGGTTGATCCGTGCGGCGTCGCGCTTCACCTCGAACATCAGGTCGGGGTCGAGCCCGATCAGGCTGTAACGCCCGCGCGTTTCGCCGCTTTCGACCGATTCGAGCACCCAGTCGCCGCGCCCGGGCTCGATCAGCTTGAGCGCCGCCGACACGGGCGTTTCGATGTCGGCGATCAGCCGCTGCCAGACGACCGCGCCGCGTCCCTGCGCCAGCGCTTCGAGCGCCGCGGCTCTCCCTTCGAGGCTCACCCTTATTCGACGACCGGCGCGTTGCCGGTGAGTTCGGCGCGCAGCTGGGCGACGAGATCCTTGTTGATGGTAACGCCGACGCGGCGCTTCGCTTCGGCGGCGAGCTGTTCGATCAGTTCGTTGCCGAAAGCGGGAGCGAGGGGCTGGGCGATCGCGGCGACACGTTGCGGCTCGATCGTTTTCGGATCGGGGCGCTGGACGTCGTCGAGCGCAATCACCATCCAGCCGCGGTTGCCGGGAATCTCGAGCGTCTTGACGCTGTCCTTGGCCATCGAGAAGAGCAACGCGAGTTCCGGCGGAACGGGCTTGCCGTCGGCGCCGAGTTCGGCGCGACGACCGCCGATTGGCTGCACGCTGCCGATATTCGGGCCCGCAGCGGCGACCGCCTGGGGGAGGCTCTTTCCGCCCTCGACAGCTTTCACGATCGCGCGCGCCTTGTCGCGGGCGACCTTCTGTCCCTCGGCAAAGCGCCATTCGCTGAGCAGGTCGGAGCGGATCTGCGCGAAGGGCGGCGGCGCCGCAGCGACGATCGACTTCACCGCATAGACGGCGAATTTCTCATTCTCGACGATCGTGGCGATATGACCCTCGCCTTCGCCCGCGGCCTGGAAGGCCTGCGCGACGAGCGGCGCGAGTTCGGGCGCGGGCACGAAGGCGGGCTGCGCCGGGGCGCGGCCGCTCGGCAGCAGAGCGGGGGTCTCGACGAGCTGGAGCTTGCGGTCGGCGGCGACTTCCTCGACCGACGCGCCGCCGTTCACGGCGTCCTGGATCGCGTTGTAATAGTCGACGATCGCTTCGTTCGCCTTGTTTTTGGCAAGTTCGGTACGGATATCTTCGCTCGCTTCGGCAAGGCTGCGCGCGGGGCGGGCGGTGACGTCCTCGACGCGTGCGACGGTCCAGCCGAGCCCGGTCTGGGTGGGCCCAACGATGTCGCCGCGCTTGGCGGCAAAGGCGGCCTTGGCGGCGGCGGCGGTCGTCGTCGCGGCATAGGCCGACTGGGTCAGGTCGCCGGTGGTCGAGGCCGACAGACCCGCAGCCTGTGCCGCCGCAGTGAGCGAGGTGCCGCCGCGAACCTTGGCGGCAAGCGCATTCGCTGCCGCCTGATCGGGAAGGATCACCTGCGCGAAACGGCGCGTTTCGCTCGCGGCATATTGGGCGGCATTATCCTTGTAGACCTTGGCAATTTCAGCCTCGGTAACCGCGGGAACCGGGACGGCGCCGCGATCGAACAGCGCATATTGGATCACGCGGCGTTCCGGGACGGTGAATTTGGTTTTGTTCTGCGACAGGAAGGTCCGCAGAGCGGCGTCGCCGGGATCGGCGGTCGGCGCAAAGGGGCTGGCGGGGATGAAGGTCGCCTGACCGCGGCGCTGTTCGAGAAGCAGCGCGGCATAGGGCTGCGCCATGCCGGGCGCGATGCGCGGCATCTGGGCGATCGGAGCGGCCAGCTGTTCGACCAGGATCTGCTGGCGCAGGTCGCGGCGCAGCTGCGCCTCGCTGATACCGTTCTGGCGCAGGAAATTCTCGAACACCGTCTGGTCGAACTTGCCCGACACGCCGGCGAACGCGGGGAGGTCGGCGATACGGCCGTCGATCAGCCGCTTGCTGACGCCGAAGCCCATTTCGGTCGCGAACTGATCGAAGGCCGATCCTTCGACAAGCTGGTCGAGCACCTGGTCGAGACCGCCCGATTCGACGAAGGCCGCCATCGTCAAGCCGGGCTGGTCCTGCCGCGCCTGATTATAGGTCTGACGGACGCGCTCGCGCAATTCGCCGACGCCGATATTCTCGTCGCCGACTTTCGCGACATTGGCGCCGCCGACCCCGCCGAAGGTCGAATTGCCGGTGACGTCGCTGAGCGCAAAGGCGAGCCCGACGAGCACGACGAAGGCGAGGGCAAGGAATTTGCCGATCGTCGAGGAGAACATGGCGCGGATGGCGGTGATCATGAAGCGGGCATTCTTTCCGGCAGGGCGCAATTGTGCGCGATTGCGCGCTGCTTTAGGCGCGAGGCGGAGCGGCATCAAGGCCGGAAAGGGGCTTTTCGCACGCGCCAACGCGGCTTGCCTCCCGCCCCCGTGCGCCGCTAGGGCCTGACGAGGTCCACAATAGCGGGAGAGGCAGAGACATGGCGCGGCGCAAATATGTGGTCGGCAACTGGAAAATGAACGGATTGTCGGATGCCGTCGCCGAAGCGCGGGCTATTTTCGTCGCGGCGGATGATCATCCGGCGGTCGACGTCGCCATCTGCCCGCCCTTCACGCTGATCGGTCCCATGGCCGTCGCGGCGCCGGGCAAGGCGATCGGGGGGCAGGATTGCCACAGCGCGGCGTCGGGAGCCTTTACCGGGTCGGTTGCAGCGCCGATGCTCGCCGACATCGGCGCGAGCCTGGTGATCGTCGGGCATAGCGAACGGCGCGAAGGATTCGGCGAAAGCGACGCCGACGTCCGCGCCAAGGCCGAAGCGGGGCTGGCCGCCGGCCTTTCGGTCATCCTCTGCGTCGGCGAGCCGCGCGAGGTACGCGAATCGGGCGGGGCGATCGATTATGTGCTGGCGCAGGTCGCCGATTCGGTTCCGGGCGAATTCGATCCGGCCCGCCTGGCGATTGCCTATGAACCGATCTGGGCGATCGGCACCGGCCTGGTCCCGACCGTGGCCGATGTGGCTGCGATGCACGGCGCGATCCGCGGCGCGCTCGCGGCCCGGTTTGGCGGTGCGGCGGAGGAAATGCGCATTCTCTATGGCGGCTCGGTCAATGGCGACAACGCCGCCGAATTACTCGGCGCGGGCGACGTCGACGGCGCGCTCGTGGGCGGCGCGAGCCTGACCGCCGCGAAGTTCGTGCCGATCATCGGCGCGGGCGCGTCGCTCCACTGATCCTCGGCGGCTGATCCAATGGGTTGAAGCGGAGCCGCTTCGTCTCTATGTGCGCCGCGGGCGCGGTCCGTTTGAGGTCGCGCGAGTTCGGGAAAATACGATGTCCAGCCTTTTCACCTTCATACTCGTCCTGCAGGCGCTCGTCGCTGCGGTGATGATCGGCGTCATCCTGATGCAGAAGTCGGAAGGTGGCGGCCTTGGTGTCGGCGGCAGCCCCGCAGGCCTGCTGTCGGCGCGCGGTGCGGCGGACTTCATGACCCGGGCGACGACGGTTCTTGCAACCGCCTTCGTCGCGCTGTCGATCCTGCTCGCGGCGATGGCTTCGGTCGGCCGCAGCGGTTCAACGATCGACACCTCGCTGTCGAAGGCGGCACAGACCAGCGGCGCGGCTCCCGCCTCGTCGCTGACCGGTCCGGCCCAGCCGGCGCAAGGCGCTGCTGCCGGCGCCGCGCCTGCGGCGGCGGGCGACGACCCGCTGGCGGCCGCGGCCGCCGCGGCGGCAAGCCAGGAGGCCGCTCCGGCCCCCGCCCAGGCACCACCCGCCAAGAAATAACGGCGGCTTCGGCCTCCAGTCAGCCCGCCCGGCGGAAATATTTTCCGCCGGATGCGATTCGACGGCTTGCGCCGTCCCCCTCCCGTTGAGTAAGTCTTTCCTCCCATGGCGCGGTTCATTTTTATCACCGGCGGCGTGGTCTCCTCGCTTGGCAAAGGTCTGATGGCGGCTAGCCTGGCAGCCTTGTTGCAGGCGCGTGGCTATCGTGTCCGTATTCGCAAGTTCGATCCCTATCTGAACGTCGATCCGGGCACGATGTCGCCCTATCAGCACGGCGAGGTCTATGTGACCGACGACGGGGCCGAGACCGACCTTGATCTTGGTCACTATGAACGCTTCACCGGCGTCGCGGCACGACAGAGCGACAATGTCACCTCGGGCCGCATCTATCAGGGCATCATCGCCAAGGAACGGCGCGGCGATTATCTAGGCGCGACGGTGCAGGTCGTCCCGCACGTGACCGACGCGATCAAGGAATTTGCGCGCGCCGAAACCGACGACCTTGATTTCGTGCTGTGCGAAATCGGCGGCACCGTCGGCGACATCGAATCGCTGCCTTTCATCGAGGCGATCCGCCAGCTCAAGAACGAAGTCGGGCGCGATAACGCCATCTCGGTCCATGTTACGCTGGTGCCTTATATCGCCGCTGCGGGCGAGCTGAAGACCAAGCCGACGCAGCACAGCGTGCGCGAACTCGCTTCCCTGGGCGTCCAGCCCGACATCCTGCTCTGCCGCTGCGAAAAGCCGCTGCCCGAGACCGAGCGCGCGAAAATCGCGCAATTCTGCAACGTCCGCAAGGAGGCCGTGATCCCGGCGCTCGACGCCGACAGCATCTATTCGGTGCCCGTCCAATATCATGGCGAGGGGCTCGACGCCGAAGTGCTCTACGCCTTTGGTATCCACGACGCGCCCGCACCCGACCTGACGGCCTGGTACGATATCATGGATCGCAAGCAGCACCCCGAGGGCGAGGTCACGATCGGCGTCGTCGGCAAATATGTGTCGCTGCCCGACGCTTATAAATCGCTCAACGAAGCACTTGTCCACGGCGGCATGGCGCATCGCGTCAAGGTCAATATCCGCTGGCTCGACGCCGAAATGTTCGAGCGCGACGAGGACCTCGCCGCCAATCTCGAGCCGATGCACGGCATCCTCGTCCCCGGCGGCTTCGGCGAGCGTGGGTCCGAAGGCAAGATTTCGAGCGTGCGTTTCGCGCGCGAACGCGGCGTGCCCTTTTTCGGCATCTGCCTCGGCATGCAGATGGCGTGCATCGAGGCGGCGCGGAATACGAGCGGGATCGAGGACGCATCGAGCACCGAATTCGGCCCGACGAACGAGCCCGTGGTGGGCATGATCACCGAATGGATGAGCGCCGAAGGGTTGCAGAAGCGTGGGGCCGACACCGATCTGGGCGGCACGATGCGCCTCGGCGCCTATGAGGCGAAGCTGTCGCCGAACAGCCATGTTGCGAGCGTCTACGGCGCCAATGACATCAGCGAACGGCACCGCCACCGCTATGAGGTCAACAACGCCTATCGCGAGCAACTCGAAAAGGGCGGTCTCGTCTTTTCGGGCATGTCGCCCGACGGCATGTTGCCGGAAATCGTTGAGCGCCCCGATCATCCGTGGTTTATCGGCGTGCAGTTCCACCCGGAACTCAAGTCGAAGCCGTTCGACCCGCATCCCTTGTTCGCGGGGTTCATCGAAGCGGCGGTGAAGCAGAGCCGGCTGGTCTAGGCCGGACGAAAAGGGGTGTAGGGGCAAATGGATCACGCGAAACTCGCCGAGTTGCAGGGCCCCGACAGCATTTTTTCCGGTCTGTCGATCGAGGATTGGGCCGAGATCGCGCGCCGCGCGGTGCAGGTCAACTTCGTCAAGGGCAAGGAATTGCTCGTTCAGGGCGATCCCGGCGACATGATGCTGATCCTGACCGAAGGTACGGCCCGGATATCGATGCTCACCGCCGGCGGGCGCGAGATCGTGCTCGCCTATGCCGAGCCCGGTGCGGTGCTGGGCGAGATCGCGCTGCTCGATGGCGGCGAGCGAACGGCGTCGGTGACCGCGACGAGCGCCGGCAGCGCGCTTCAACTCGGCCGCAACGCGCTCAAGGATTTCGCCGCGAGCCACCCCGAATTCGCTTGGTCGCTGATGCAGCAGCTCGCGCGGCGGCTGCGCACCGCCGACCAGACGATCGAAAGCGACCGCGCCTATGCCTCCGGCCCGCGCCTCGCGCGCTATCTGAAGCGCTTGATTCGCAAGGATATCGAAGCGTCGCAGCGCGTCGAACTCAGCCAGACAGAACTCGGCAATTTTGCGGGCATGAGCCGCGAGCATATCAACCGGCAGCTCAAGAGCTGGGAGGAATCGGGCGTGATTTCGCTCGAGCAAGGGCGCGTGCGCGTGCTCGACGCCGAGATGCTTGAAGATATCAGCGAGAATGAGGGTTAGGCGCTCGCAACGCCGGCCTTTGCTTCATCGTCATTCCGGATTTGATCCGGGCGCCGGAGCGACGAACAGAGCAGGGGCCTAGTCCTGCAGCCGGAATCACAACGCCCGGGCCTTGTTTCCAAGACCCGGGCGCCTGTGACGAACACTCGCCATCCCCCTTGTGCGCAGGCCGGCGAAAGGCCTGCACTCCCTGGATCCGGGCCTTTGGGCCGCGTTGAACCAGAAGCCTTGGGGTAGGTCGTGGACCAGGCTTTGTCACCCTCTGGCGGGCATTTGGCCACGCTTTTGCGGGCCGCTGTGACCTATGGGCAACACATTCATGCGAGTCATTGGTAACTTGGGGTCATTCAGGCGCCCATTGCCAGCACTGTTTGACCTGCCTAAAGCAGTTATCATGCGTGACCTTTTCCAAGCGCCGCAAAGGCCGGTCCTCCCATGATTCTGCGTCCGTACGAGCGCACCATCTTCAAACGCTATTTGCTTCCGCAGCGCGGCGAAGGGTTCATCTTCGTCGCCGCAGCGTTCAGCTTCACCGCCGTGATGCTGGGCGTTGCGGCGCTGGTCGTGGTGATGAGCGTGATGAACGGCGTGCGCAGCGACTTGTTCGACAAGATCGTCGGGCTGAACGGCCATGCGGTCGTGCAGGGTTTCGGCGGACGGATCGACAATTGGCGTGACGTGCTGGAACAGGCGAAGGCGACGCCGGGAGTCGTGTCGGCGACTCCGTTGATCGAGCAACCTTTGCTCGCGACCTTCAGCGGGCGGGTCGAGGGCGTACTGGTGCGCGGCATGACAGTGCCCGATATCCGCAGCAACAAGACGCTGGGCGGCAAGGTGCTCCAGGGCAGTCTGAACAGCCTGACCGGGGGTTCGGGCAATGTCGCGATCGGTAGCGAACTGGCGCGCAATCTGGGTGCGCAGGTCGGGTCGAACGTGACGATCATCAATCCGCAGGGCCGCTCGACGCCATTTGGCACGGTGCCGCGCGAGATCAGCTATCGCGTGACGGCGATCTTCGAGATCGGGGTCTATGATTTCGACAAAGCCTATATCGTCATGCCGATGGAGGATGCGCAGCTGCTGTTGCTCACCGGCGATCAGGTCCAGATGATCGAGGTCAAGACCGAGGACCCGGACCGCGTCGGCGAGATCATGCAGCCGCTCGCCGAAAAGCTCGCGGCGCGGGCCGTCGTTTCCGACTGGCGGTCGATGAACGCCAGCCTGTTCGAGGCATTGTCGATCGAGCGCGTCGCGATGTTCGTGATCCTGTCGCTGATCATCCTTGTTGCCTCGTTCAACATCATCTCGTCGCTGATCATGCTGGTGCGCGCGAAAACGCGCGACATGGCGATATTGCGCACGATGGGCGCGCCGCGCGACGCGGTGATGCGCATCTTCATGGCGATCGGCCTGTCGATCGGCATCGCGGGGACGATTGCGGGGATGATCGTCGGTTTCTCGTTGCTCTATTTTCGGCAAGGGGTGCTGCGCGGGGTCGAGTTCATCACCGGCCAGCCGCTCTGGGATCCATCGATCCGCTTTCTCACCGAATTGCCGTCGAAGCCCGACCCGGTCGAAATCACCGCTATCGTCATCATGGTGATCGTCTTCAGCTTCCTCGCGACGCTCTATCCCGCGTACAAGGCGGCCAATACCGACCCCGTGCAGGTGCTGCGCTATGAATGATGTCGCACTGGAACTGGTCGACCTGAGACGGAGCTTCACCCAAGCCGATGTTACGATCGAGGTGCTGCGCGGCGTCAACGCGTCGCTGCGCCGCGGCGAGATCGTTGCGCTGCTCGGCCCGTCGGGGTCGGGCAAGTCGACGATGCTGCAGGCGGTGGGCCTGCTCGAAGGCGGCTTCGGCGGGACGATCCGCATCGACGGCGAGGACGTCACGCGCTTCCAGCAGGGCGAGCGGACGAAGACACGGCGTGAGAAGATCGGTTTCGTCTATCAGTTCCATCACCTGCTACCCGATTTCAACGCGATCGAGAATGTCGTGCTGCCGCAGCTCATACGCGGCGCGGGGCAGGCCGAGGCGGAGGAGCGCGCCGCCGACCTGCTCGGGAGGCTGGGGCTCGGCGAGCGGCTGCATCACAAGCCGAGCAAGCTGTCGGGCGGGGAGCAGCAGCGCGTCGCGGTCGCGCGCGCGCTGGCGAACCGGCCCCTGCTGGTGCTCGCCGACGAGCCGACGGGCAATCTCGACGAAGCGACCGCCGACCGCGTGTTCGACCAGTTCGTGAAGCTGGTGCGCGACCATGGTTCGGCCGCGCTGGTGGCGACGCACAACGAGCGGCTGGCCGCAAAAATGGACCGCGTGTTGCGCTTGCATGAGGGGCATATCGAGGCGTAGCTTCTATCCGCCGGGGTGAGAGGGGAACCATGATGCTTCGATTTTCGATGCTGTTGGCCGCCATTCTGGCTGCCGCGGCCGCGTCGGCGCAGGTCGCGCCGCCATCGCCGCCGCCATGTTCGGCGCCGGATCACCGTGCCTTCGATTTCTGGGTCGGTGAGTGGGACGTCTATCCGGGTAACAGCGGAACGCAGGTCGCGACAAGCAGCATCGAAGCGATGTTCGACGGCTGCGCGATCCGTGAGACGTGGAAACCGTTCAAGGGGGGCGGTGGCGGCTCGTTCAGCCACTATGACAAGGAACGCCGGCATTGGCGGCAGGCGTGGGTCGATAGCGGCGGCGCGCGAGTCGATTTCGACGGGGGACCGGTCGACGGGAGGATGGTGCTGACCGGCCGCTGGGCGAATGTGGCCGGCAAGGAACAGGATGGCCTGATCCGCATGACCTATACGCGGCGCGAAGACGGATCGGTGCGCCAGCATGGCGAGCAGTCGGTCGATCACGGACTCAGTTGGACCAAGAGTTTCGATTTCATCTATAGACCGCAAAAATCCGGGGAGAAATAACATGGGACTCTATGATCTTTCGGCGAAACTGCCCGGCGGCGGCGCACAATCGCTTGCCGACTACAAGGGCAAGGTGCTGTTGATCGTCAACACTGCGTCGAAGTGCGGCTTCACCCCGCAATATGAGGGGCTGGAGGAGCTGTATCGCGATTATAAGGACCGCGGGTTCGAGATTTTGGCGTTCCCCTGCAACCAGTTCGGGGCGCAGGAGCCGGGCGATGCGGAGGAGATCAAGAATTTCTGCTCGCTGACCTATGATGTGAGCTTCCCGCTGATGGCGAAGATCGATGTCAATGGCGACGATACCGATCCGATCTTCAAGCATCTCAAGAAGGAAAAGACCGGCTTGCTCGGCAGCGGGATCAAGTGGAATTTCACGAAGTTCCTGGTCGATCGCGAAGGGCGGACGGTGTCGCGCCACGCACCGACGACGAAGCCCGAGCAATTGCGCAAAGAGATTGAGGAACTGCTGGGTTAAGCCTTGGCAGAATCACCGCTGTCACTGTAGCGTCATGTGATGGCCTACAGCCCCTTTGTTCCCCTGCGCGTCTTTTCCAGTTTCACCATGCTGGAAGGGGCGATCGAGCCTAAGCTGATCGCGAAAGCCGCGCGCGAGCGCGGTTTTCCGGCGATAGCGGTGGCCGATCGCAACGGGCTTTACGGCGTCATGGCCTTTGGCGATGCGTGCAAGGCGGCGGGGGTGCAGCCGATCGTCGGGACCCTGCTCAGCGTCGCGCGACCGGGGCAGCGGATGGCGAACGGCGCACCGCTGATCGACTGGCTGGCGCTCTATGCGCAGGACGAGAAGGGTTATGACAATCTGTGCGCGCTCGTCTCGGCGGCGCACCTGGGGCGTCCGGTCGAACAGGATCCGCATGTCCTGCTGTCGGATGTCACGGGCAAGACCGATGGCCTCATCTGCCTGACCGGCGGCGGCGAGGGCGCGCTGGCGCGACTTCTCGCGGGCGAGCAGAAGAGTGCGGCCGAGGATTATGTCGAGCAATTGGAGGCGCTGTTCAACGGGCGGCTCTATATAGAATTGTCGCGGCGCGGCGACGCGACCGAGACGGCGGCGGAGGCGGCGCTGATCGATCTCGCCTATGCACGGGCGTTGCCGATCGTCGCTACCAATCCAGCCAATTTCGTCGAACCGAACTTCCATCCGGCCCACGACGCGATGCTGTGCATCGCACAGTCCGCCTATGTCGAGAGCGAGGACCGGCGGGTGTCGAGCCCCGAAGCCTGGCTGAAGCCCGCCGAGGCGATGGAAGACGCCTTTTCGGACCTGCCCGAGGCGATCCGCAACACGCTCGTCATCGCGCAGCGCTGCGCCTTCATGGCGCCGAAGCGCAAGCCGATCCTGCCCAGCCTTGCGGGCGACCGCGAGGGTGAGGCGGCGCAGCTTGCCGCCGACGCACGCGCGGGCCTCGATGCGCGGCTGGCGCTCTATTCCGATCTCTCCGAAGAGGAGCGCAACGCCTATGTCGCGCGGCTCGACTTCGAGGTCGGGGTCATCGTCCAGATGGGCTTTCCGGGTTACTTCCTGATCGTTGCCGACTTCATCAAATGGGCGAAGGCCCACGACATTCCGGTTGGGCCGGGACGCGGTTCGGGCGCCGGCAGCGTCGTCGCCTGGGCGCTGACGATCACCGACCTGGATCCGCTGAAACTGGGGTTGCTGTTCGAACGCTTCCTCAACCCCGAACGCGTGTCGATGCCCGACTTCGACATCGACTTCTGCGAAACGCGGCGCGGCGAAGTGATCCGCTATGTGCAGGAAAAATATGGCCGCGACACCGTCGCGCAGATCATCACCTTCGGTAAGCTGAAGGCGCGCGCGGTTCTGAAGGACACCGGCCGCGTGCTCCAGATGAGCTATGGTCAGGTCGACCGGCTTGCCAAGCTGGTCCCGAACCATCCGACCGATCCCTGGACGCTCGAACGCGCGCTGAACGGTGTTGCCGAGCTGATGACTGAATATAAGCAGGACGACGGAGTGCGGCGCCTGTTCGACATGGCGCGGCAACTGGAAGGCCTGCCGCGGCATAGCTCGACGCACGCCGCCGGGGTGGTGATCGGCGATCGCCCGCTCGACCAGCTCGTCCCGCTCTATCGCGACCCGCGTTCGGACATGCCGGTGACGCAGTTCGACATGAAATATGTCGAAACAGCCGGGCTGGTGAAATTCGACTTCCTCGGCTTGAAGACCCTGTCGGTGCTCAAGGAGGCGAAGCGCCTGCTCGCGTTGCGGGGGGTCGATGTCGATCTCGACACGCTCGCATGGGACGATGAGGAAGTCTATGCGCTGCTCCAGCGCGGCGAGACCGTCGGGGTGTTCCAGCTGGAATCCGAAGGAATGCGGCGCACACTGTCGGCGGTGAAACCGACCAACTTCGGCGACATCATCGCGCTCGTCGCGCTCTATCGCCCAGGGCCGATGGACAATATCCCGCTCTTTGGCGCGCGTAAGAACGGGCGCGAGCCGATCGCCTATCCGCACCCGCTGCTCGAAGGCATCCTCGCCGAAACCTATGGCATCTTCGTCTACCAGGAACAGGTAATGCAGGCGGCGCAGATCCTCGCCGGCTACAGCCTCGGCGGCGCCGACTTGCTGCGCCGCGCGATGGGCAAGAAAGTCCAGGCCGAGATGGACGCGCAGCGCGATACCTTCGTCAAGGGCTGCGGCGAGCATAATGGCATCGACGCCAAGGCGGCGAACGAGCTGTTCGACTTGATCGACAAGTTCGCTGGCTATGGCTTTAACAAGAGCCACGCTGCGGCCTATGCGCTGCTCTCCTATCAGACGGCGTGGCTGAAGGCGCATTATCCGCACGAATTTTTCGCGGCATCGATGTCGTTCGACAGCCACCAGACCGACAAATTGTCGATCTTCATCGACGATATGCGCCGCCTCGACGTCGCGATCACGCCGCCGTCGGTTAACGACAGCGAAGCCGATTTCTCGGTCGGGCGTAGCGACGAAGGATTGACTGTCCGCTACGCGCTCGGCGCGCTCAAGGGCGTCGGCGAGAAGGCGATGGAGGCGCTTGTCGCCGAGCGGCAGGCGAAGGGCGATTTCGCGAGCCTCGACGATTTCGCGAACCGCATCGACCCCAAGCTGCTCAACCGCCGTCAGATCGAGGCGCTGGCGGCAGCGGGGGCGTTCGATTGTATCGAACCCGACCGCCCGCGCGCCTTTGCCGGCGCCGAAAGCCTGCTCGCCTGCGCGAACAGTTCGGCGCACGAACGATCGACGGGGCAGGGTGGCCTGTTCGGCGGCGACATAGCGATCGCCCCGGTGCTGCAACTGCCCGCCGCCGAGCCGTGGACGCTCGCCGAACGAATGACGCGCGAGAAGGACGCTTTCGGTTTCTATTTCTCGTCGCACCCGGTCGAGCAATATGAGGCGATCGTCTCGGCGCGCGGCGCGCGATCCTATGGCGACATCTCCGACAATGTCGAAATGACGCCGGGCACGCGCATCCCGATGGTGATGGCGGCGATGGTCGAAAGCGCGCGGCCGCGCGTGTCGCAGCGCGGTAATCGCTTCCTCAACCTGACACTGTCGGATCGCAGCGGCCAATTCCAGTCGAGCTGTTTCGACGAGATGGCGGGCAAGACGCTCGAGGCGCTGGCGGCCGATGGCGGCTGCGCCCTACTGTCGGTTGAACTCGATCTGCTCGAGGGCGAGGAAACGCCGCGGGTCACCGTGCGTGGTGCGCAATCGCTCGCCGATATCGCCGCGACCGCGGCGTTGCAGCTGGCGTGCCGCGTCGAAATGCCGGCGGCGATCGAGGATATGGCGCGGTTGCTCGTCAAACGCGACGATGCGCGGGGCCGTGTCGTGATCACGACGATCGATCCGCTGACCGACGACGAAATTCGCATCGAACTCGGCCGCGGTTTCGCGCTCGGTCCCGACACGGTGTCGCGGTTCGACATGATCGCCGGGGTGGCAGAGCCCATGCTGTCGCTGGTCGCGCCGCGCGAATTCAGGGTGCGCTGACCTTCCTTCCCCCTTGCATATCGGCGGTTTTCGACCCTATCCATGGGGGGCAACGATATAATTGAGGATGCCGCACCATGGGAATGCAGGGCCAGCCACTGCTCGTCACCAGCCTGATCGATCATGCCGCTCGCGAACATGCGGGACGCGAGATCGTGTCGCGGTGGGTTGACGGCAGCACGACGCGATCGAACTGGGGAGAGGTCGGCAAGGATGCACGCCGTTTCGCCGCCGCGATGGTGAAACTGGGGATTACGAAGGGCGACCGCATCGCGACGCTGGCGATGAACCATGGTCATCACCTGGTCAGCTGGTACGGCACCGCCGGGATGGGCGGCGTGCTGCATACGGTGAACCCGCGGCTGTTCGACGAGCAGCTCGTCTATATCATCAACCACGCCGAGGACCGCGTGCTGTTGTTCGACGCGATGTTCCTGCCGATCGTCGAGCGGCTGCGGAGCCAATTGCCGACGGTCGAGCATTTCATCCTGTTCGATGCGCCGGCGCGGGAGGGCTATCTGTCGTACCGCGACCTGATCGATGTCGAGGATGGCAATTTCGAATGGGTGGAGCTCGACGAGCGTGATCCGGTCGGGCTTTGCTATACCAGCGGCACGACCGGCAATCCCAAGGGCGTCCTCTACGAGCATCGCTCGAACGTCATCCATGCGATCACCGAGATCCAGCCCGACGTGTTCGACATGTCGAACCGCAGCGTCGTGCTGCCGATCGTGCCGATGTTCCATGCGAACAGCTGGGGTATTCCTTTCGCCGCCGCGACCGTCGGCGCGAAGCTCGTCTTTTCCGCGACTAACGATGCGCGGATATTGTGCGATCTGATGCACGACGAGGGCGTGACGCACAGTGCGGGCGTGCCGACGGTGTGGCTCGCGATGTTCGCGCATATGGACGCGACCGGCATGGATTATGGCAAGCTTTACCGCGTCATCATCGGCGGCTCGGCGGCGCCGCGTGCCATGATCGAGCGGTTCATGAAGGCAGGAATCGACGTCGGCCATGCTTGGGGGATGACCGAAACCTCGCCGATCGGGACGATGGGCAAGAGGCCGTGGAACTGGGACGAGATGGGCTTCGACGAGCGGGTCGACATTGTCACGCGACAGGGTTGTCCGCCCTTCGGTGTCGAGCTGCGCGTCGTCGATGACGAGGGAGGCGAATTGCCACGCGACGGCGAGACGAGCGGGCGCCTGCAATGTCGCGGCCCGTGGATCATCCAGCGCTATTTCAAAGCCGATAGCGATGCGGCCGACGCCGAGGGCTGGTTCGACACCGGCGACGTCGCGGTGCTCCACCCCGACGGGGTCATGCAGATTACCGATCGCGCAAAGGATGTGATCAAGTCGGGCGGCGAATGGATCAGCTCGATCGAACTGGAAAATGCCGCGGTTGGCGCGCCGGGGGTTCAGGAGGCGGCGGCGGTCGGAGTCTATCACCCCAAATGGGACGAGCGGCCGATCCTGCTGATCGTGAAGAAGGCGGGCGCCGAGACGAGCGAGGCGGCGATCGTCGATTACCTCAAGGACAAGGTCGCCAAATGGTGGTTGCCCGACGAAATCGTCTTCGTCGATGAGCTGCCGCACACCGCGACGGGCAAGATCTTGAAGCGCCAGATCCGCGACGATTACAAGGATTACAAGCTGCGGTCGCTGACGGCGGCCTAGAATAGTTCCATCTGCCCATCCCGCTCGGGAGGGCGGAACAGGTCGCTGCGGATGGCCGGGAAGCTCCGGTCCATGCCATGTTCGCGCGCGGCGCGTTTGACGCGGGTTCGGATGAGCTGCGCCCAGACGCCGTGGCCGCGCATGCGCGTGAAGAAATCGGGATCGTTGTCGCGCCCGCCGCGAATGTCCTGCACCATGTGCATGACCTTGTCGGCGCGGTCGGGATAATGGGCGGCAAGCCAAGCGCGAAAGAGCGGCGCGACCTCGAAGGGCAGGCGCATCAGGATATAGGAGGCGCGGATCGCGCCCGCTTCGGCAGCGGCCTGCATGATCGCCTCGATCTCGTGATCGGTGATCGCAGGGATGATCGGCGATATATTGACCTGCGTCGGCACGCCCGCGTCGATCAGCTTGCGGATCGCGGCGAGGCGGCGTTTCGGATGCGGCGCGCGCGGTTCGAGCGTGCGCGCAATCCCGGGATCGAGCGTCGTCACCGATACCGCGACGCCCACCAGATTGTCGCGCGCCATGTCGGCGAGCAGGTCGATGTCGCGGAGCACGCGATCCGATTTGGTGGTGATGATCAGCGGATGCCGCGTTTCGGCGAGCACTTCGATGACTGAACGGGTGACGCCCCATTCACGTTCGATCGGCTGATAACCGTCGGTGTTGGTGCCGATGGCGAGCGGTGCCGCCTCGTAGCCCCGCTTGGCGAGTTCGGCGCGCAGGAGCTTTGCCGCCTCGGGCTTTGCGAAGAGCCTGCTTTCGAAATCGAGCCCCGGCGAAAGGTCGTGGAAGGCGTGCGTCGGGCGCGCAAAGCAATAGATGCAGCCATGTTCGCAGCCGCGATAGGGGTTGATAGAGCGGTCGAAGCTGATGTCGGGCGACTTGTTGCGCGATATGATCGTCTTGGGATGCTCGACCGTGACCGTCGTGCGCAATCGGGGCGCTTCGCCGTCGATGTCCTCCGCCGCATCGAGCCAGTCGCCGTCGAGGACTCGCGCGGCCGACCCCGTGCGCGTCGGGCGCAAATTGGTCGGCGCGCCGCGGCCCATGATGGGAGGGAGGGGTTTGGACGATTCCACCGGGAGAGGATAATCCTCCGGTGGGAACAAATAAAGAACAAACTGGTTATTCGGTCAGTCGCGGCATCAGTTCGACGAAATTGCAGGGCTTGTGACGGCTGTCGAGTTGGGTCGACAAGATGCCTTCCCACGCGTCGGTGATCGCGCCGGTCGAGCCGGGCAGCGCGAAGATATAGGTGCCGCGTGCCACGACGGCGCAGGCGCGCGACTGGATCGTCGAGGTGCCGATCGTCTGGTAGCTGAGCCAGCGGAACAATTCGCCGAAGCCGGGGATTTCTTTGCCGTCGAGCCGGTGCAGCGCCTCTGGCGTCACGTCGCGGCCCGTGAGCCCGGTACCGCCCGTGGTGATCACGACGTCGACCGCCGGATCGTCGATCCAGTTGTGGAGGCGCGAGACGATCAGGTCGGTTTCATCCTTGATCAGCGCGCGCGCGGCGAGGATATGGCCCGCGCCGGTCAGCAATTCCTCAAGCTTGTCGCCCGAACGGTCGTCCGCTGCGCTGCGGCTGTCCGAAATCGTCAGGAGCGCGATGCGGACGGGCTTGAACGCCAGGCTGTCGTCAATCGGCATTCGCGAAATCGCCGGCATAGGAAAGGCGCGTGCGGTCCTTGCCGTCGGGGAAGCGCGGCCATTTCCCTTGGGCGAGCGCCGCGCGGCTGACCGAAGGCTTGCCCTGCTGCGCCTCGTACATCCAGTAATTGCGCAGCACGATGCCGACATAGCCGCGCGTTTCCCAATAGGGGATCGATTCCATGTAGAGCAGCGGATCGCCATTATCGCGGATCTCGGACTGCCAGCGCGCGACCGGTGCGGGGCCGGCGTTGTAGGCGGCGATGACCTTGGGCAACTGGCCGCCCGTCGCGGGTTCGCGGCTCAGATATTGCAGGTAGCGCTGGCCGAGATCCATGTTCACCGCGGGCGTCTTGAGGTCGCCGAGCGCGGCGACCGCGCCTTCCCAGCGCACGATGTCGCGCGCGGTGCCGGGGCGCACCTGCATCAGCCCGGTCGCGCCCGCGCTGCTGACGACGGCGCGCTGAAAACGCGATTCCTGAAGCGTGTGGGCGAACACGAGCGCGGGATCGACCTTCCACCCGCCATTGGGTTCCCATTTGGGCTGCGGATAGCGGGCCAAGGCAGCCGGCTTGCGGCCGTGCGGGGTGTTGTGGGCAAGATAGAGCTGCGTTTCGGGCAGGCTGAGCGCCCCCGCCATGGCGATCAGCTGGGCGTGTTGGTCGGGATTGCCGATCTGGGCCTGGTGGCGCAGCGCCTGGCCCGCGTAGACCTCCTCCCCGATCTCTGCGAGCGCCATCGCGATGCGGACGTTGGGCTGTTCCTCGAGCGCGCGCCAGGCGCTGCGATCGGGGCGGACATTCTCGCGCTGTCTCGCCGCTTCGACGCCGAGCGATTCGGTCGCGAGCAGGCCATAGAAGGTTTCCTCATTGGCGGCGGCGGCGCGCAGGCGCGGCTGCACCAATGCGGGCTGGCCCGCCGCAACGGCGGCGCGCGAAGCCCAGTAATAAGCGGCGGCGCGCTGTTCGCTGTCGGGCGCTTCCTTTGCGACGCGGTCGAACGCGGCAAGCGCGGTGCGGTAATCGCGCAGCCGCCACGATGCGAGGCCTTGCACCCACGCGCCCTGCGTCGCCCAGGCGCCGCCGGCCGAGGTGCAGGCGAGCGACAGGCGCAGCGCATTCTGGTCGTCATTTTCGATATAATAGGACCAGGCGACCTTTTGCGTCCATTCGGCGCGGGCCGCCGGGCTGAGCTGGTCGATGACGGCGTTGAGCAGCGTTTCGGCGCCCGCGGGATCGTCATTCTTGATCCGGTCGGGGATCGTCGCCGCGAGACGCGCCGCCGCCGGGTCGCTGACGCTGTCCGCGCCGAGCCGGCGCGGCGCGCTGCCCGCCCAGGCGAGACGCGCCTCGAAGGGAAGGGTCGGCAAATCGGTCGCGCCGCGCCTGGTCGCGAGGCGGCCAAGCTGTGCGGCTTGCGGCAAATAGGGCGAGCGCGAAAGAATCGGCATGATGTCTGCGACTTCGGCGCGCGGGCTGTTCGCGGCGGTCAACAGTTCGGCGCGCAGGAAATCGGTAAGCGGGCCACCCTTCGCATCCTGTTCCGCGCTATCGAGCAGCGCCTTTGCGTCGGCCCAGCGCTCGCCGCGGATCGCGCCAAGGACCTGCGTGTAAAGCTGTTTCTGTTTCGACGAAAGAATTTCGGGCACCGTCTGCGGTGCCGATACAAAATCGCGCCCCCCGGCATCGGCAGCGAATGCAGGCGCCGCGGTGAGCGAAAGCGCCAGAACGGCGCGGGAAAGAAGGATCTTGGTCATATTCCGCATCTGTCAACGTCCCCGGTTGAACAGTTTCAGGCTATCCCACGCCGCCGCCTTCTGCGCGGGGCGGGCGAGCAGCATCACGGGATGCGCCACAGCCACCGTCTCCATCGTGGCGCCGCTTTGGTTAATATCGAGTAACTTTCCGCGCGCGTCGGGAAGTGCGGTCGCGGCGGCCATGCGAACGATGTCGCTACCGATCAGCAGCAACCGTTCGGGCCGTGCCAGCCGCAAATGATGCCAAAGCAGGCGGTCGAGTTCGGCGGCGTCCTTGTCGTCGCAGCGGCCGCCGGCAGGGCGGGTGACGGCAAGGCTCGCGACATAGCAGTCTGCCCTCGCCATGCCGATTGCCTGCAGCATCGCATCGAGCAGCTTGCCCGCGCCGCCGGAAAAGAGCGTTCCGCCCTGCTGGTCGTCGAGTTCGGGCCAGGCGGTGAGCAGCATCAGCGGCGCGCCCGCGTCGCCCACCGGGAGCACGCGGCGCGCATCCCACTGGCTGCCAGGCACATCGGCGCTGGTCGCCAGCCAGCCTTGGAATTCTTCCCAGTCGTCGGGAAACACGACCGGCCCTTTCGGCTCGAACGCCTCGGGCGCTTCCTGTCGCTGGAGCACAGCGGGCAGCGGGAGCGGTTCGGGCTCGATGTCGGCGACGCGTTTTGGCTTGGCGGCCGCGGGGTCATTTGCGGGCGGCACGACCAGCCATCCCGCCGGCGCCTCACCGACAAGCGCATCGACGCCCGCCAAGGACCACCAGTCACAATAGCTTTCCGCCAGCAACGCAGAGTTTCGCCCGCCCATGATTTTGTTTCAAACAGGCAGTTGACGGACGCGTCAATTGGCGGGCATCGCAAATCGTGACAGAATGAGCGCGGGGCACGATGAATGTCCGCGCAGGGACGGCAGAAAGGTATTTGCGGTGAGCGAACGGGAATCGATGCCCTATGACGTGGTCATCGTCGGCGCGGGTCCGGCGGGGCTTTCGGCGGCGATCCGCCTCAAACAACTGGCGAACGAAGCCGGCAGCGAATTGTCGGTGTGCATCCTCGAAAAGGGGTCGGAAGTCGGCGCGCATATCCTGTCGGGCGCGGTGATCGACCCGAAGTCGCTCGACGAGCTGCTGCCGGATTGGCGCGACCAGGGCTGTCCGCTCGCCGAGGTGCCGGTGAACGACAACCAGCATTGGATTCTCACCAAGAACAAGAAGTTCGGCCTGCCCGAGCTCATCTCGCCGGGTTTCATGCACAACAAGGGCACCTATACGGGCAGCCTCGGCAATCTTTGCCGCTGGCTTGCCGAGCAGGCCGAAGCGCTGGGCGTCGAAATCTTTCCCGGCTTTCCTGCCGCCGAAATCCTCTACAACGAGGACGGATCGGTCAAAGGCGTTGCGACGGGCGACATGGGTGTCGCGCGCGACGGCAGCCACAAGGCCGATTATGCTCCCGGCCTCGAACTCCACGCCAAATATACCTTCTTCGCCGAGGGTGTGCGGGGCCATCTGACCAAGATGCTCAAGCCGCAATTCGCGCTCGACGCCGATTGCGAACCGCAGGTCTATGGTCTTGGCGTCAAGGAACTTTGGGATATCGATCCCGCGAACCATGCGCCGGGGCGCGTGATCCACACGCAGGGCTGGCCGCTTGATCAGAACGCCAACGGCGGCGGTTTCCTCTATCATCAGGCGAACGGGCAGGTCGCGCTGGGTTTCGTGACCTGGCTCAACTATCGCAACCCGCACATCTCCCCGTTCCAGGAGATGCAGAAGTGGAAGACGCACCCCGAGATCGCGAAGATATTGAAGGGCGGAAAGCGCGTTTCCTATGGCGCGCGCGCAATCAGCGATGGTGGGTATCAGTCGGTGCCGAAACTCGCCTTCCCGGGCGGCGCGCTGATCGGTGACAGCGCGGGTTTCCTCAATGTCCCGCGCATTAAAGGCACTCACACCTCGATGAAGTCGGGTATGATGGCCGCCGAGGCCGCGTTCGCGGCGGTGGCCGCAGGGCGGTCGAGCGACACGCTCGATGCCTATCAGGCCGCCTATGACGATAGCTGGGTCAAACAAGAACTGAGCGTCGTGCGCAACGTGCTGCCGCTCGTCGAGAAATATGGCGACCTTGCGGGGACGATCCTGTCGGGCATCACGATGTGGCTCGAAACGCTGAAGATCAAAGTCCCTTTCACGATGAAGCATCATCCGGACAACGAGAGTCTCTATCGCGCCGACATCATGCCGAAACCGGACTATCCCAAGCCCGACGGCGTGCTGACCTTCGACCGCCTGTCCTCGGTGTTCATCTCGAACACCAACCATGAGGAAGACCAGCCGGTCCACCTCCAGCTCAAGGATCCGTCGATCCCGGTCGCCTATAACTTGCCGCTTTATGACGAGCCCGCGCAGCGTTATTGTCCGGCGGGGGTTTACGAGATCGTCGGCAAAGAGGAAGGCGATCCGAAATTCGTGATCAACGCGCAGAATTGCGTCCATTGCAAGACGTGCGATATCAAGGACCCGACCCAGAATATCAACTGGGTCACCCCTGAAGGCGGCGGAGGCCCAAATTACCCGAACATGTAAGCCCGCGCGCTTCCTTTTGATCGCTGCCGCCTTTGCGGCGGCGATGCCCGCGCAAGCCGCCGACGATAGCGGCATGATCCTCAACGCGCTCGTGCAGGCGCGATTGGCGGAAGAGGGCGGCGAACCGGCAGCCGCGCTGTCGGCGCTGTCCGCCGTATCGAGTGCGGCGCCGGACCTGCCGGGTATCCGCGGACGGATGCTCGAACAAGCGATCGAGGCGGGCGATCTCGACTCCGCGCACGATGCGGCGCAGCGCCTGTGGGCGGCGGGCGAGCGGCGTTTCGACGCGCAACTGGTGCTGATGGTCGATGCCATGCGCCGGTCTGACTGGAAGGCGGCGCGCTCCTATATGGCGGGCCGCGCCGACAAGGCGGGTGCCGACACCATCGCGCGGCTGATCCTGCCGACGGTGAATGCGTGGATCGACGTCGGCGCGCGCGAAAATTTCCCCGAACAGCATCTGCTGGCGGTCAACAGCCGGACGCGGCCAGAGCCCGCGCTGACGCTGCAGGTCGCACTTGTGCAGATCGCGGCGAAACGTGCGGATTCGGCCGCAGCCCTGACCGACGGTATCACGCTGACAGACCGGACGAGCCAACTTGTCGCCATGCGGGTCGCCGCGACGCTGGACAAGGCGGGCGAAAGCGAGGCGGCCGAGCGGCTGCGCGGGCGGATCGCCCTCGCGTCGGGGCAGCGCGAAGATCCGATGCTGCTGCTTCCCGACCAGCCGGTTTCGACGCCGCGGGCGGGCACGGCGCAATGGCTGGGCATTTTGGCCGACGGCCTTGCGCGGACTCCGAACGGCAGCACTAAGCTGCCCTTGTTGTTCGCGCGCGCGGCGTACTGGCTCAACGACGAAGATTGGGCGGTGCGGGCGACGCTCGTCGAGGCGCTCGACCGCAACGGCCAGTCCGAAGACGCGATGGCGCTGCTCGACACCGGCCGTCAGGCGTTGCCGGCCGTGTTGACGATGCGCCGCGCCGAACTGATGGCCGATGCCGGCGAGCTTGCGGGCGCGGCGGCGCTTGCCGAGACCGCCGCCAACGCCAATCCCGCGCGTGGGCTGCTTGTCCGCTTCGCCGATATCGCGCGGCGTTCGGGCGACCCTGCGGCGGCCGCGAGCGCCTATGAGCGGCTCGGGGCGGCGCTGGGCGACGACGAAGGCGATCGGGCGTTGCGCGGGACGTTGCTGATCGCGCGTGCGGACTTGCTGCTGCAGGCGGGGCGTTGGGACGAAGCGGCGGCGCTGATGGAGCAGGCCGTCGCGTTGCGGCCCGGCGACGCGTCGATACTGAATTTTGCCGGCTATTCCGCGCTCGAACGGCGGAAGGACATGCCGCAATCGCTCGCGCGGATCGAAGCCGCCTGGCATCGCGAGCCGCAGAATGCGAGCATCAGCGATTCGCTGGGCTGGGCCTATTTCCTGACGGGACGGACCGACGATGCGGTCGATCTGCTGGAGCGGGCGCAGCGAGGCGAGCCCGAGAATCCGGTGATCGTCGAGCATCTGGGCGATGCCTATTGGAAGGCGGGCCAGAAGTTCCGGGCGCGGTATAACTGGCGCGCCGCGGCGCTGCTGGCCGAGGCGGAGATGGCGACGCGGCTGGAGGCGAAGCTGCGCGACGGGCTGACCCCCGCCACGACGGCGCCGTGACGGCGTTTAGCGAGACCGGCTGGGCCAAGATCAACCTCGCGCTGCACGTCCGGGCGCGGCGGGCCGACGGCTATCATGCGATCGAGACGCTGTTCGCCTTTGTCGATGGGGGAGATGCTATCGCGGCGGAGCTTGCAGAAGCGGACAGCCTCGCCATCGAGGGAGAGTTCGCCGCAGGGTTGCGCGCCGACAGCGACAATCTGGTGATGAAAGCGATCGCACTGCTCCGCGCGCGCTACGGCGCCGACCGCGTGCCGCCGCTGGCGGTGACGCTCACCAAGGCGCTTCCGGTCGCCGCAGGGATCGGCGGCGGGTCGGCCGATGCGGCGGCGATGGCGCGGCTTATCCGGGCGCATTTCCTGCCCGAGCTGGGCGACGCGACGCTTGCGCGGGTCGTGAGCCCGCTCGGCGCGGATATCGCCGCCTGTGTCGCGAGCACGACCTGTCTTGGCGTCGGGGTCGGCGAGGAACTCAGTCCAGTGCCCGAACTGCGGCTCGGCGGTACGCCGGTGCTGCTCGTCAATCCGCGGCAGCCGGTCGCGACGGGGCCGGTGTTTGCCGCCTGGGACGGGATCGATCGCGGGCCCTTGTTCACCGGGGCCGACCTGCGCGCGCAATTGTTGGGCGCGCGCAACGACCTGCAGCGCCCGGCGACCGCACAGTGCCCCGCGATCGCCGACATATTGCTCGAACTCGGCGCACTCAGGCCGTGGCTGGCGCGCATGTCGGGGTCGGGCGCGACCTGTTTCGCGCTGTTCGACGCGACGGCCGAGCGCGATGCGGCGGCAGCCTTGCTGGCGGAGCAGCGTCCGGACTGGTGGCTGATGGCAGGAGCATTAAGGTGAGCGAAGCATGGCGGCAGATCGGCGAGGCGCGGGCAGGGGGCGTGCTGCTGATCGCGGATCATGCGTCGGCCCATGTGCCCGACGACGTCGATCTGGGCATCGATCGCGCGTTGCTGTCGAACCATATCGCCATCGACATTGGCGTCGCCGAGGTCGCGGCGTTGCTCGTCGAAAGCGGCGCGGTCGACGCGGCGATCCTGGGCGGCGTGTCGCGCCTCGTCGTCGACTGTAACCGCGAGGAAGATGCTCCGGGGGTGCTGCCGATCGCGAGCGACGGCCATGCAGTGCCAGGCAATGCACTCGACGATGCAGCGCGCGAGGCGCGGCTGGCGCGCTTCTTCCGGCCTTATCACGACCATATCGCCGCGACGATCGCAGCGCATCGGCCGGCGATGATCCTCTCGCTGCACAGTTTTACCCCGTCGCTGTCTGCGCATCCCGACCAGGCGCGTCCGTGGCATGTCGGGGTGCTCTATAATGAGGACGATCGTCTTGCTGCGGCTGCCATTGCCGCGCTGGAGGCCGAAGGGCTGAATGTCGGTGACCAGCAGCCCTATTCGGGCAAATTGCTCAACGCGACGATGAACCGGCACGCCGAGGCAAATGTCATTCCCTACGTCGGGATCGAGATGCGGCAGGATTTGGTCGGCGATGAGGCAGGGCAGGCATTGTTTGCCGAAAGTCTCGGGCGCATGTGCAAGAAAGTGGCGTTGAACATCGCGACATAGGCGTGTAGAGGCGCATCTCGACGTCAATCTGTGAAATAATATTACTAGGAATATCGGGAATGCCTTCTTATCGTTCGCGTACCACCACCCACGGCCGCAATATGGCCGGCGCCCGCGGCCTGTGGCGCGCGACGGGGATGAAGGACAGCGACTTCGGCAAGCCGATCATCGCGGTGGTCAACAGCTTTACCCAGTTCGTTCCCGGCCACGTCCACCTCAAGGACCTTGGCCAGATGGTCGCGCGCGAGATCGAAGCGGCGGGCGGGGTTGCCAAGGAATTCAACACGATCGCGGTCGATGACGGCATCGCGATGGGGCACGACGGCATGCTCTACAGCCTGCCGAGCCGCGACCTGATCGCCGACAGCGTCGAATATATGGTCAACGCGCATTGCGCCGACGCGATGGTGTGCATTTCGAACTGCGACAAGATCACGCCGGGCATGTTGATGGCGGCGCTGCGGATCAACATTCCGGTGGTGTTCGTCTCCGGCGGGCCCATGGAGGCGGGCAAGGTCGTGATCAAGGGCAAGGAAGTCGCCCTCGATCTCGTCGATGCGATGGTCGCCGCCGCCGACGAGAAATATACCGACGAGGAAGTGTCCGATATCGAACGTGCAGCGTGCCCGACTTGCGGCTCGTGCTCGGGGATGTTCACGGCGAATTCGATGAACTGCCTGACCGAAGCGCTGGGATTGTCGCTGCCGGGCAACGGCTCGACGCTCGCGACGCACGCCGATCGCAAGGAATTGTTCCTGCGCGCGGGGCGGATCGTCGTCGAGATGTGCAAGCGCCACTATGAGGAAGGCGACGATAGCGTGTTGCCGCGCAATATCGCGACCTTCGAGGCGTTCGAAAATGCGATGAGCCTCGATATCGCAATGGGCGGGTCGACGAACACCGTGCTCCACCTGCTTGCCGCGGCGTTCGAGGCCGGGGTCGATTTCACCATGACCGACATCGACCGGCTGTCACGCCGCGTGCCGTGCCTGTCAAAAGTCGCGCCGGCGAAGAGCGACGTCCATATGGAGGACGTCCACCGCGCTGGCGGGATCATGGCAATCCTCGGCCAGCTGGAGCGCGCGGGGCTGATCCACGCGCATCTGCCGACGGTGCACAGTGCGACGCTGGGCGATGCGCTCAACAAATGGGACATTTCGCGGACGAACGACCCCGATGTGCAGAAATTCTTCATGGCGGCGCCGGGTGGGGTGCCGACGCAGACGGCGTTCAGCCAGGACCGGCGCTGGGATAGCCTCGACCTCGACCGCGAGGCGGGGGTGATCCGTTCGGCCGACCATGCGTTCAGCAAGGATGGCGGGCTTGCGGTGCTGTCGGGCAACGTCGCGCTCGACGGCTGCATCGTGAAGACCGCGGGCGTCGACGAGAGCATCCTGAAATTTTCGGGTCCGGCAAAAGTCTATGAAAGCCAGGACGCGGCGGTCGCGGGGATCCTTACCGGGCAGGTCGAGACGGGCGACGTCGTCGTCATCCGCTACGAAGGGCCGAAGGGTGGACCGGGCATGCAGGAAATGCTCTATCCGACGAGCTACCTCAAGTCCAAGGGCCTCGGCGCCGCCTGCGCGCTGATCACCGACGGGCGCTTTTCGGGCGGCACGTCGGGCCTGTCGATCGGCCATGTCTCGCCCGAAGCCGCCGAGGGCGGCGCGATCGGGCTGGTCGAGAATGGCGACCTGATCAACATCGACATCCCGTCGCGGACGATCACGCTTGCGGTCGCAGACAGCGTGCTGGCCGAGCGCCGCGCCGCGATGGAAGCCAAGGGCGATACCGCCTGGCAGCCCGAGAAAGCGCGCCCGCGCAAGGTTTCGGTAGCACTTCAGGCCTATGCCGCGATGACGACGAGTGCAGCGCGCGGCGCTGTCCGCGACCTGTCGCAGCTGAAGGGCAAGGGATGAAAAGACTCGGGGGGATCGCGCTGACATTGCTCGCGCTCGCGGGCTGCAATCGCGCGCCCGACAATGGCGACCTTGCCGAGGCCGAGGCACGCGGTTCGCGCGAAGCTGCCGAGAATGGCCGCATCGAGTGCGCGCTCGAGGGCGCGAAGCTGTTCGATCGCACCTGCACCGTCGAGGAAATGAGCGGCGAGAATGGTGCGGTCCTCGTCGTCGGGCGCGCCAATGTCGGATACCGGCGCCTGCAGGTCACGACCGACGGCCGCGGCGTCGTGTCGGCGGACGGTGCCGAGCCGGCGAAGGTGACGATCGTCGGCGACAATATGATCGAGGTGGCGATCGGGCACGACCGCTATCGCCTGCCGGCGAATACGGGCGGCGCCAAGTAGGCGCTGTCGCGCGATCGTGATAGGGCGGCATCATGTCCGTTCCTGCCGACGCCCCGATCCTGACCGCGAGTGCGATGCGCGAAGCCGAGGCCGCCTGCGCCATCCAAGGCACTTCGCTATCGCAATTGATGGAGCTTGCGGGTGCAGCGGTGGCCGATACGGCCTGGCGGATGGCGGCGGGAGCGCCCATCCTCATCCTCTGCGGCCCTGGCAATAATGGCGGCGATGGCTATGTCGCGGCGCGGATGCTCGCCGAGCGCGGAGCGGCGGTGCGCGTCGCCGCACTGGCCGAACCCTCGACTGAGCTGGCGAAGGCGGCGCGCGCAGGGTGGAGCGGACCGGTCGAGGCTGTCGATGGCCGCCTGGCGCCTGCGCCACTGATCGTCGATGCGCTTTTCGGTGTCGGGCTGTCGCGGACGATCTCGGACGAGCTCGCCGCCATCCTCGGCCATTTTTCCGACCGGCGCATCCTTGCGGTCGATGTCCCGAGCGGGATCGACAGCGACGGTGCGGCCGACTGGATCCCGCCGCTTCGCGCCGATGTGACGCTGGCGCTTGGCGCGCTGAAGCCCGCGCATGTCCTGCTTCCGACCGCACCCGCCTGCGGCCGCGTCCTGCTCGCGCCGATCGGCATATCGGCGAACAAGGTGATGTGGACGCTGCCGGACGCGCGGGAGAGGAAGCCGGAGGCGGCGGCGCACAAGTTCACGCGCGGGATGGTGCTGGTCTTTGCCGGACCGATGCGCGGCGCCGCCGGCCTGACGGCCGCAGCGGCGCTGCGGGCGGGCGCAGGCTATGTCGTGCTCGACGGCAGCGAGCGGGCGCCCTTTTCGGCGATCATCGCCGAGAGTGACGAGAAGTTCGGCGAACGGCTTGACGATCCGCGCGTCGGCGCGGTCGTCATCGGGCCCGGGTTTCCGGCGGGCGACGAGTTGTTGTTCGACGTGGAGGCGGCGCTCGATTCGGGCAAGCCGCTGGTGCTCGACGCCGCGGCCATCGACGCGGCGCTGCCGCGCCTGGCCGAAACACCCCGAAAAGCCATCCTGACCCCGCATGAAGGCGAGTTCGCGCGCGCCTTTCCGCAGCTTTACGGCAGCAAGATCGATCGCGCCAAGGCGGCCGCGGCGCGCACGCAGGCGGTCGTTGTCTACAAGGGCGCCGATACGATCATCGCCGCGCCCGACGGCCGCGTTGCGGCCGCATGGCCGGGCAGCCCGTGGCTGGCGACGGCGGGGACGGGCGACATACTGGCCGGTGCTTGCGGCGCGATGCTGGCAAGGGGGGGCGATGCTTTCGATGCCGCGGTCGCCGCGGTGGGCTGGCATATTGCGCGCGCCACGCATATAGGCCCCGGCCTTGTAGCGGATGATCTGATAAGGGACTGACATGAGCGAAGCTGCGCTGATCGAGCGCATCGCCGCGCGCGGCGACGGCGTGACGGGCGACGGCCGCCATGTGGCGGGCGCCGTGCCGGGCGACCGCGTGCGCGACGACGGGATCCTCATTCCGGGACCGAACCGCGCCGAACCGGTGTGCCGCCATTTCGGCAGATGCGGCGGTTGCCAGTTGCAGCATGTCGCCGAACCGGCGCTCGCCGAGTTCGTGCGCGATCGCGTGGTCGGCGGGCTGGAGGGGCAGGACGTCCTCTATGGCGAGGTGCTTCCCGCGCTCCTTTCGCCGCCGCAGAGTCGCCGCCGCGCCGCGCTCACCGCGCTCAGGACGGGCAAACAGGTCGCGATCGGATTCAACGCGGCGCAGAGCAACCAGATCGTCGATATGCGGATGTGCCCGCTGTTGCTGCCCGAACTCTTCGCGTTGATCGAACCTGTGCGCGAACTGCTGGTCATGACTGCGCAGCCGCGACGCCCGGTGAAGGTCAAGCTGCAAATGCTCGATCAGGGCGTCGAATTGATCCTCGATGGCGTCAAGGCCGACGGGCTCGATGCCGCGATGGCGTTGCAGGATTTTGCCGGCACGCACGATCTGGCGCGTTTCGCGATCGATCAGGGCGACGGGCTCGAAATCCTATGGCAGCCCGATCCGCCGACGATGCGCTTTGGCGACATATTGGTCGAGGTGCCGCCCTTTGCCTTTCTGCAACCGACCGCGACGGGGCAGGCGGCGCTCGTGGATGCGGTAACCAAAGCGATCGGTGATGCCGGCGCCGTTGCCGACCTGTTTGCGGGGGTCGGCACCTTCGCGCTGTCGGTGCAGGCGGGGCGCAAAGTCTATGCTGCCGAGGGCGCGCGCGATGCGGTCGCCGCGTTGACCGGCGCCGCAAACCGTGCCCGCGCGCTGGTCGCGACCGAGCATCGCGACCTGTTCCGGCGCCCATTGGTGCCTGCCGAGCTCAACCGTTTCGGTGCGATCATCCTCGACCCTCCCCGCGCGGGGGCGGAGGAGCAGGTGAGGCAGCTCGCTGGTTCAGCGGTGCCGGCAATCGCCTATGTCAGCTGCAATCCCGCGAGCTTCGCGCGCGATGCGAAAATACTGACCGAAAGCGGCTACCGGCTCGACTGGGTCCAGCCCGTCGGCCAGTTTCGCTGGTCGACCCATGTGGAACTGGCCGCGCGGTTTTCGCGATAGCTGTTAATGCAGCACGAAACCCATGAAGGCGTGCAGGCAAAGCGCGAATAGGGCAAGGCTTGCCAGCGCGAAGACGCCGAAGCGCCACATCACGCGATTGACCGTCACCTGGATCAGGCTGTGCACGATGCGCAGGGCGACATAGGCCCAAGCGATCTGCGCGTTCAGCCCGCCGCCCATGCCGCCGACCGCGAGCGCGATCGCGACGGCATAGAAGACCGTCGGCTGTTCCATCAGATGGTTGTAATTATGCGCCTTCCATTGCACCTCGGCGGGCAGCACATCGTCGAGCCCCTTGCCGGTGCCGCCGACCATTTTTGCGGCGTCGATTTTCGCGCGCTGCATTGCCGGGATGCGCGTCGCGTACATCCACACCCACATGACCATCGACCAGAGCGCGAGCGTCGCGACCGGTCCCAAAATAGCGTTCGTATCCATAATCTCTCCCCCTCAACCCAAAGTGGCGATCACCGCTAGCAGCGCGAGCGCCAGCAGGCACAAGGTCGACGCCGCAAAGATGGCAAAGCGCACCGGTATACGGTTCACCGTTGCCTGCCAGAAGCTGTGCACGATACGCAGCGCGACATAGGCCCAGGCGATCCATACGACATAGGCGGGATAGCCGCCGACCGCGTGCAGGATCAGAATGACGGCGTAAAAGAGCGTCGGCTGTTCGAGCAGATGCGTGTAATTGTGCGATTTCCAGTTGGTGACGGGCGGCAAGATCCCTTCAAGGTCGCCGCCGCGACCGCCGGGCGGTGCTGCCTTGAGATCGATACCCGATTTGGCAAGCGCGCCGAAGCGCGTCACCGCGACCCACACCAGCATGACGAGCGTCCACAGGATCAGCACCGCGCCCGGTGCGAGAATGTTCGGCGTCATATGCTCCCCCCTTTGTCGTACGGCGGCGATGCTAGGGGCGGCGCGCCGATATGCAATTGCCAAAATTCAGTCGCGCCGAACCGCGATCTCGGTGCGGATCGCGGCTCCGTCGCCATCGACGCGCGGCGCGAAGCCAAGATCGCGCGGCGGCATCGCACCATATTTCACCGGCGGCTGCATTTCGTGGAACGCCCCCACATCGGGATGGGTACGGTGGCGGAAAAAGCCGGTTGCAGCGAAATGCGGGTCTTCCTTGATGTCCTGAAGGTCGCGCGTCGCCATCGCCGGAATATCGTTTGCGGCGAACAGTGCGAGCCATTCGGCGGTGGATTTCGCCGGTGTTTTGCGTGCGATCTCGCTGTAAATCAGCGACATATGCCGTCCTTCGGCCTTTGCCGCCTCATAGTCCGGCGTTGCGAGCAGGTCGGCGCTGCCGAGCAGCGCCATCAGCCGCGCGGTCGATTCGGGTGTGTAGGGAACGATCGCGAGATAGCCATCGCTCGTCGGAAAGGGCTGGCGCGTCGGGTCGAGTTGACGCGGATAGCCGGCGGGACCGATGGGCGGATCGAGCGTCGCGTCGCGGAAATGCTCGACGAGCATGAAGGACGCGAAGCATTCGAACATCGGCACCTCGACCTCTTGCCCTTCGCCGGTGCGGAGCTTGTGGACTAGCGCGGCAAGGATCGCCTGCGCCCCGAACTGGCCCGCGATCTTGTCGGCGATCAGCGAAGGGAAATAGCGTGGGCGCGGGTCGCCATCGACACGTGGCAGCAGGCTGGTCGTACCCGTCGCTGCCTGGATGACATCGTCATACGCCTGCAGATCGGCATAGGGGCCGTCTTGCCCGAAGCCGGTGCCATGGACATAGATGATGTCGGGCTTCAGCGCCTTGCAGGCCGCAAAGTCGAAGCCCAGCTTGGCGATCGCCTTGCCTCGGACATTGTGAAAGAAGACGTCGGCACTCGCGATCAGGTCGCGGAGTACGGCGGCGTCCTCGGGCTTCTTGAGGTCTAGCGCGATCGACCGTTTGCCGCGGTTCACGGTGAGGTGGATAGAGCCCATTGTCGGGTCGGGGACGCCGTTCCCGAGATAGCGCGAAATGTCGCCGGTGCCCGGCGTTTCGACCTTGATCACTTCGGCGCCGAGATCGGCGAGCATCTGCGTCGCATAGGGACCGAAGATAACCGTGGTAAGATCGATGATCCGGATCCCTGACAACATCGACGCGCATCCTCTCTCTCTGCTTCGCGCGCACGATAGAATGATTGCAAAGTAAAACGGAAGAGGCTTCGTCGTCAGGCTGGCTATTCTGTCAGGCTATCCGCTTCATTGCCCGTACCGACCGCGTAGGCGGTCGATATCCGGCGATAGGATTTCGACCGGAAAGCGGCGACCGTCGCAAGCACACCGAACGCACCGGCGATCGAAAAGACGATCGCGATGCCGCGTTCCGGCCCGCGGCCGTACCAGTCGCCGATCGCGACCGCGCCCGCACCGTCGGTCATCAGCGGCACGAATATGAACTGCGTCAGCGGCGCGATCAGGAAGGCGGTGAGCGGCGACGCCGACTGCTCGACCGATTGGGCAAAGCCGAAGACGCGCCCTTGCCGTTCATAGGGAACGACCTTTTGCAGCGTCGTCTGCTCGGCCGCCTCGGCATAGGGGCCGAGGAACATCCATATAAAGCAGCCGGCCGCCAACAGCAGGATCGACGACTGGACCGTGAAGAAGACCGCGACGATCCATGCCGCGAGGTTAACGAAAAGCAGCGTTCGTACGGGGTTCACGCCAAGGCCGGTCCGCGCGATGACCATCCCGCTGAGGATGAAGGCGCAGGAAATGACCGCCCAGAGCAATCCCCATTCCTCGACCTCCATCAGCGACAGGCCATAGGCGTCCATCAACGCCATGAAGACGCCGCCGAGGAGATTGTTGAATGTCGTGAAGAGGATGAGGGCGATCAGGCCGGGTATGCCCAGCACGACGCGAAGGGTCCTGGCGAGGTCGATGCGGCGCGGCGCGTCATGCGCTTCGCCAACACGCGGCTCGTCGATCCGGACGAACAGCAGGTGGACAATCGCGACCAGCGTGAAGCCGATCGCGAAGGCTAGCGTCCCTGCCATGCCGCCCCACGCGACGAGGAATCCGCTGATCGCAGAGGTGGTGAGGAAGCCGATGCCGCTGACCATGCCGACGAGGCCGTTCGCCTTGTCGCGGCGATCTTCCGCCACGAGCAAAGTGACGAGCGTGGGCAGCGCGATCATGCGGATATTGCCGGCGATCACCGCCAGCATCGTGATGAGGATGAAGAGCCAGAGCGTGATGCTCCCGGTATCCGCACCGCGAATATCGGGGGCGAGCGCATAGCCCGCGAGCGCGGCGGCGTAGAGCGCCAGCGAGGCGGCGCTGGAGACGAGCATCATGTTGCGTTTGCCATGATGGTCGACAAGACTGCCGAACCAGATACCGAGCGCGGCGGTGAGGACGAGATAAATGCCTGCGATCATCCCCGTCGCGAACACCGACCGGGTTTCGAGAAAGGTCCAGAAGGTGAGCGCGAACCACACCGTGAAATTGGTGATGTTCGCGACCAGGTTGTTGGCAAGAAGATGGTGAAAGGGTTGCATAAGCGGCGCAATCTAGCGCCTTGTCCTGAAAGGAAAAGGGCCGGTCGCATCGCAGCGCCTGCCCCCCGCTTTTTGGCATTCCGTTGCGATCAGAACAGCTTGGTCACCGTCGCGCTGCGGCGTTCCTGCTCGACTTCGCCCGTATAGAGGCTGACCATCGGCTCGTCGCTGACGACATGCGTCTCGTCCGCGCCGAAGCCGTTGAACTTGGTCCGCATCGCACACCCATAAGCGCCGAGCATGCCGATCTCGATGAAGTCGCCGGCTTTGACATCAGCGGGCAGGAAGAAAGGCCCCGCCATATGGTCGAGGTCGTCGCAGGTCGGGCCGTAGAAGCTGAACGGCACCATCTCGGCCTCGCTGCGGTCTTCGCGTTGCAGCGTGACCGGGAAGCGCCAGCCGACATGCGCGGCATCGAACAGCGCGCCGTAGGCACCGTCGTTGATGTACAGTTCGTCACCGCGACGCTTTTCGACGCGCACGATGAGCGAGCTATACTCGGCCGACAGCGCGCGGCCGGGCTCGCACCACAGTTCGGCCGAATAGCTGATCGGCAGGCTTTCGAAGCTGCGGTGGATCGTCTCGAAATAGGCGTCGAGCGGCGGCGGCTCCATACCCGGATAGGAGGAGGGGAAGCCCCCTCCGACGTCGATGATGTCAACGGTGACCGACGCCGCGACGATGGCGGCGCGGACGCGTTCCATCGCCTGCGCATAGGCATGAGGCGTCATCGCCTGGCTGCCGACATGGAAGCAGATGCCGAGCGCGTCGGCCGCTTGGCGGGTCGCCATCAGCAGTTCGGCGACCTCGTCGGGCTCGGCGCCGAATTTCGCGGCTAGGCTGAGCTTCGAATGGTCGGACGAGACGCGAAGCCGGACGAGCAGGTTCAGATCCTGCGCGCCTTCGGTCGCACGGACGATCTTTTCGAGTTCGTCGAGCGTGTCGAGCGAGAAGGTGCGCACGCCATGCTTCCAATAGGCTTCGGAAATCGCTTCCTCGGCCTTGACCGGATGCATGAAGCATAGCGTCGCGTCGGGAAGCGTGCGCGCGACGAGGCGGACCTCGGCGATCGAGGCGACGTCATAATGGGTGACGCCCGAGTCCCACAGCACGCGTAGCAGGTCGGGCGATGGATTCGCCTTGACCGCATACATGGTCGTGCCGGGAAATCGCTCGATGAAGAAACGCGCTGCGCGCCGCGCGGCATGCGGGCGGACAAGCGTAACAGGTTCGACCGGCGAAAGTGCCTGAATCAGCCCGTGGGCGCTATGATGCTGGTGCAACTCAAGGGACCCCCAAAAATAACGTTAAACATCCAAGGCTGCCTTGCGGTTATTGGAAGTCCCCCTGGGGCAGCGGAGAGCGCATATATGGGCGGGGGTCCCCCCTGTAAAGACCCTTGGGCGCAATTTTGTAATAGCACGGTAACATGCACGGCGAAGCGGGTGCGACGCGCGCCGGGCCGGGCAAAGGCGAGACAAAAGCGCGCCGCGGTATTAGAAACATGTTGAAGACCTAACCCGAAAGGACTCTCCTCCCATGGTTTCTCGCGCCGAGGTCAATCACAACTTCTCCGACGCAGAACTGGACGAACTGCGGGCCTATGGCACGGTCGAGTCGCACAGGGCCGGCGATCTGCTCATCGAAGAAGGGGCGATGGCTCCCGATTGCATCGTGACCTTGTCGGGGTACACCGACATTTTCGCGTCGACCGACGAGGGCCGCAAGCGCGTCGGATGGATGGAGCGAGGGCAATTCGCCGGCGACCTGTCGGTATTGACGGGGCAGCGACATCTGTCGCGCGTCGAAATGGGCGCCGACGGCGAGATACTGCGCATCGCGCACCCCGATTTCCAGCGGTTGATCGCGGGCAATTCGCATTATTCGGACATCTTCGTGCGCGTGCTGTCGGCGCGGCGCGAGTTCAGCAAGCATCGCGGCTTTGCGGTCACGATCATTATCGGCGCGGCGATGGACCGCAGCGTCTATGCGATGCGCGACCTGCTCATGAAGCATGGCGTCGCGCACCGCTGGTTCGACCCCGCCGACGGGCCGGTCGCAGGGCATCTTCTGGCCGAGCGCGGGCTGGCCGAGGATCAACTGCCCGTGGCGATCCTTGGTGCCGCCGATGTGCTGATCCAGCCGACTCCCGAACAACTCGCGGCCGGGCTCGGGCTCGACCTGCTTCCCGACGGCGCGACCGCCGACGTCATCGTCGTCGGCAGCGGTCCCGGTGGGCTGGCGGCGGCAGTGTACGCCGCGTCCGAAGGGCTGACGGTGATCGCGCTCGATGCGCTGGCGCCGGGCGGACAGGCGGGGACGTCGTCGAAGATCGAAAATTACCTAGGCTTCCCGACCGGCATTTCGGGCAACGAACTCGCGCGCCGCGCGACGGTGCAGGCGCAGAAATTCGGCGCGCGGCTGGTGGCGCCGGTCCGCGCGGCGTCGATCAACCGCGACGAGGACGCCTATTGCCTGCATCTGGCGGATGGTCGCAAGCTGCGCAGCCGCGCGGTCGTCGTCGCAAGCGGCGCTAAATATCAGAGCCTGCCGATCGACGGCATTGAGGTCTATGAAGGACGTGGCATCTATTATGGCGCGACGCCGATGGAGGCACAGCTGTGCAGCGATGCCGAGGTTACGATCGTCGGGGCAGGCAATTCGGCGGGGCAGGGGGCGATCTATCTCGCCAGCGTGGCGAAGAAGGTCTACGTCATCTTCCGCCGGTCGAGCCTGCGTGAGACGATGTCCGAATATCTGGTCAAGCGGCTCGAAGAGCATCCGAATATCGAGATCATAGCATCGACCGACGTCGTTGCGCTCCACGGCGAGGATCGGCTCGCCGGTCTAACCTATCGCTGCCGCGAGACCGGCGAGGAGGGGCATTGCGATTGCGGCTTCCTGTTCTTGTTCCTCGGCGCGAACCCGAACACGACCTGGCTTCCCAAGGAAATGGTGTGCGACGAGCGCGGCTTCGTGAAGACCGGCACCGACATCGCACCTATCGAATTGGTCAAGGCGGGCTGGGCACTCGACCGCATGCCGACGCGCTATGAAACGAGCTGGCCGCGCATCTATGCCGTGGGCGATGTCCGCAAGGGGTCGGTGAAGCGCGTTGCTTCATCGGTGGGTGAGGGGTCGGTGGTGGTCAGCGACATCCATCAGGCTTTGGCGGAGGTTGGCGCTCCCGCCGAATAACGTCATCCAGGTGAAAATGGGTTTGGATTACCCCAGCCGCGTCTTGAAATCCTCGTAACCGAATTCGCGGACCAGCTTCAGCGCGTCGCTCTCGCTATCCCACAGCCAGATCGAGGGCAACGGCACGCCGTTGAAGGTGTTGGTTTTGACCATCGAATAATGCGCCTGGTCGAGGAAGGCGAAGCGCTGGCCGATGCGCGCACCGCCGGGCAGGCGATAGTCCCCGATGATGTCGCCCGCGAGGCACGAGGGGCCGCCGAGCCGCGTGGGCATGCCTTCACTTCCTTCATCGAGCATTGCGGGGCGATAGGGTGCCTCGATCACATCAGGCATGTGGCAGGTCGCCGAAACGTCGGTGATGCCGATCGGCATGCCATTGTCGAACAGGTCGAGCACCTCCCCGACCAGGATGCCGGCGTCGAGCGCGATCGCTTCGCCGGGCTCGATCATGACGTCGCAATCCGTCGCGGCGCGCACCTGCTTCAGGAAAGCGATCAGGTCGTCGACCTGATAATCCGCGCGCGTGACATGGTGGCCGCCGCCGAAATTGATCCATTTGAGCTGGCCGAAGAAGGGGCGCAGCATCGGCTGCACCGCGTTCCAGGTGCGCTGGAGCGGCGGGAAGTCCTGTTCGCACAGGCTGTGCATATGGACGCCGTCGACGCCCTCCATATGTTCGGGGAGCAGCTGGCTGATCGGGAAGCCGAGGCGGCTGCACGGCGCGGCAGGATCGTATTTCGCGACCTCGCCTTCGCTGTGCATGGGGTTGATGCGCAGGCCGATGTCGAACGTCGCACCCTGCGTACGAAGCTGGTCGAGCAGCGGACGGAATCGCGCGATCTGGCCAGGCGAGTTGAAGATGAGATGGTCGGACAGCGCCGCGATCTCGGGCAGGTCGGCTTCCTTGTAGCCGGCGCAATAGGTGGCGACTTCGCCGCCATATTCGCCGCGGCCGAGCCTCGCTTCGTAAAGGCCGGAGGCGCATACGCCGTCGAGATATTCGGCGACGGTCGGCCCGAGCGACCACATGGAAAAGGCCTTGAGCGCCGCAAGCACGCGCGCGCCCGACGCGTCGCCGATATGGCGCAGCAGCGCCAGGTTCGCACGCACCTTCGCGGCATCGACGACGAATGCGGGGGAGGGGACGCGGGTCAGGTCGAAGCGGGCAAAGGCTCCGGGGTCGCCGGCACGGGTTTCCATGTCGCTTGGGATTCCTGAATTAAGTCAGACCGCAATCGGTCCCTTGAAGATGAAGAACGCCCCCGCCGCGATCAGACCGAAGCCGACGAGATGGTTCACCGTCAGCTTCTCACCGAGCCAGAAGACCGCGAACCCGGCGAATATGATCAGGGTGATCACTTCTTGCAAGGTCTTGAGTTCGGCGGCGCTGTAGACGCCATAGCCGATGCGGTTCGCGGGGATGACGAGGCAATATTCGAAAAAGGCGATTCCCCACGCGATCAGCACCGCGAGCCAGACCGGACGCGACACCGCGCCGAGCTGGCCGTACCAGGCGAAGGTCATGAAGATGTTCGAGACGAACAGCAGCCCGATCGGCGCGAGATAGGCGGTCATTTGGTCTCTTTCGTCAGCGGCAGCACGTCGCGAAGCAGCGCGGCAAAGAAATGCCCCGGCTCCTCGACCATCGGCATATGCGCCGAATGTTCGAGCCAGACGAGCTTCTTTGAGGGTGCTTCAACCTGTCCGAACCACTGGGCTGCTACAGGCGAAGGCACAGTATAGTCATGCCGTCCGAGCAGGAAGACGATCGGAACGTCCATCTTGTGCACCGACTTGAAGCTGACGTCGGCGAGCCGCGGCCAGAGCGTCGTCACCGAAAATGCGCTGCCCTTGCCCCACGCCTGCACATCGGCCGCGGTATATTCTGGCGACAGGCGCGGGGTCTGGAAATAATATTTGAGGTCGGGCTTGTTGTAGATCAGCGAGCCATAGGGAATGGCATATTTGCGCCAGCCATCGGCTTTGGCGATGGTGAACTCGCCCTGCGGATAGGGTGCGAGCGCGTCGATCGCGGCGACGGCTTCGGCGTTGCCTGCCGCCAGCGCTTTCGCTCGCGTCCACGCCATGCCGGCCTTCTCGCCCTCGCGGAAATCTATGCCCTGACCGACGCCGACATAGGCGTAGAGCAGATCGGGGCGCTCGGCCGCGACCGACAGGCCGACGATCGAACCCCAGCTGTGCCCCATCAGCACGACCTTGCGCTTGTCGTAGCGCTTTTTGAGCAACTCGATCAGTTCAATGGCGTCGTCGCGGTAGCGCTCGACGGTCATCGTCGGCGCGAGCGTGGCGGGATCGTTCAGCGGGTACGATCGCCCGGCGCCGCGCTGGTCATATTGCACAACGGTGAAGACGTCCTCCCACGGGCGCTGGAACGCCCAGGCGAAGGGCATCTCCACAGCGCCGGGACCGCCGTGGACGAAGATCAGGATGGGGTTGTCTTGGTCCGCGCCCCGGACGTTCACGATCTGCCGTGCGCCGCCGAGCGTTGCCTCGAAGGTTTCCTGAACGCCGTTCGGCGTGACGATCTTGCCGATGTCGGCGACGATCGCGCGTGCCAGGGCGTAGGAGTCTTCGGTTTGCGCGAGCGCGGGCGTGGCAAGGGAGAGAAGCGCCAGAATGGCGAGGTAAAATCTCATGGCACGTCCTTGCGCTTGCCAGCCAATAAAAAGCCGCTCGCCCTGAGCTTGTCGAAGGGCCGCTCTTCCCAGGTTAAAGGGAAAAACGGTGCTTCGACAAGCTCAGCACGAACGGCATAGAGGGTGGCGTCAGATTTAGAAGTCGAGCGGCGCGTCCAATTCCTTCACCTGCCACGACAGGCCATGCTTGTTGAGCATGGCCATGAAGGGATCGGGATCCATCTGTTCCATGTTGAACACGCCGTCGCCCGACCAGGTCCCGGTGACCATCATCGCCGCCCCGATCATCGCGGGAACGCCCGTGGTGTAGCTGACCGCCTGATTGCCGGTTTCGGCGAACGCGTCCTCATGGTCACAGATATTGTAGAGATAGAGCGTCTTTTCCTTGCCGTCCTTGCCGAGGCCGGTCGCGATGACGCCGATATTGGTCTTGCCCTTCGTCGTCTCGCCAAGGCTCGACGGTTCGGGCAGCACGGCCTTGAGGAACTGCAGCGGAATGATCTCGCGGCCTTCATAGATCACCGGGTCGATGCGCGTCATGCCGACATTCTGGAGCACGGTGAGGTGCTGGATATAGGCGTCGCCGAAGGTCATCCAGAAACGGATGCGCTTGATTTCGGGCAGGTGCGTTTTCAGGCTTTCAATTTCCTCATGATACATGAGGTACATATTTTTCGGCCCGACGGCTTCGAAATCGAACGGTTGCTTCACCGACATCGGCGGGGTTTCGACCCACTCGCCGTTTTCCCAGTGGCGGGCGACCGCGGTGACTTCCCGGATGTTGATTTCGGGATTGAAGTTGGTCGCGAAATGCTGGCCATGATCGCCGCCGTTGCAGTCGAGGATGTCGAGCGTGTCGATCCGGTCGAAATGGTGCTTGCGCAGCCAGGTGGTGAAGACGCTCGTCACGCCGGGATCGAAGCCCGAGCCGAGCAGCGCCATCAGCCCGGCTTCCTTGAAGCGGTCGTGATAGGCCCATTGCCAATGATATTCGAACTTCGCCTCATCGCGCGGTTCATAGTTGGCGGTGTCGAGATAATGCGCGCCGGTCGACAGGCACGCCTCCATGATCGTCAGGTCCTGATAGGGGAGCGCGAGGTTCACGACATGCGTCGCGCCGATCGAGCGAATGAGCGCCGCGGTCGCGTCGATATGGTCGGCGTCGACCTCGGCGGTCTGGATCGTCACGCCCGTGCGCTCCTTCACCGATTCGGCGATCGCGTCGCACTTGAACTTGCGGCGACTGGCCAGCGTGATGTCGGGGAAGATGTCGGGGTTCATCGCCATCTTGTGCACCGCGACCGATCCGACGCCGCCTGCGCCGATCACCAGAACCTTGCTCATGAAAAATCTCCTGCCCGCTATGCTGCGGCTTGTGTTGTATGCCGCGCCCTATAGGACGAAGCCATGACACAGCAAAGCCCCGATACCCTGATCGACCCGACCCGCGCGCCCACGCTCGCGGGAGTCGAACGCGCCGCGGCGAAAGTCGCTGCATTGCTGCCGCAAACGCCGCTACTCCCGCTTGAAATCGACGGCAAAATGATCTGGTGCAAGGCCGAGTGCCTGCAACCCGTCGGCGCGTTCAAGATCCGCGGCGCGTGGCACCGGCTGACCGATCTTTCACCCGAACAGGCGAACGAAGGCGTCGTCGGCGTATCGAGCGGCAATCATGCGCAGGGGGTCGCCTGGGCGGCGAAACGGCTGGGGATCAATGCGACGATCGTGATGCCGAGCAACGCGCCCGCGATGAAGCTAGCGGCGACGCGCAAGCTTGGCGCCGAGGTCGTGCTTTACGATCGCGTCACCGAATCGCGCGATGCAGTAGCGGCGAAGCTGCTCGCCGATCGCGGCGGCACGCTCGTTCATGCCTATGGCGACCCGTGGATCATCGAGGGGCAGGGCAGCGCCGGGATCGAGGCGACGGCGCAGATGAAGGGGCGCGGGTTGGGCGGGCTCGACAAGGTTATCGCCTGCTGCGGTGGCGGCGGCCTGTCCGCGGGCCTCGCGCTCGCCTGCCCCGATGCCGAAATCATCGCCGTCGAGCCCGAGGGTTGGGACGATGTGACGCGCAGCCTGGCTGCTGGCAGGATCCTGTCCGTCGAGGATATGGCCTATCCCACCGAATGCGATGCGTTGCAGACCCCCGAGACATGGCCGATCAACTTCGCGGTGCTTCAGGCGCGCGGGGTAAAGGGCATAGCGGTGACGCGCGGCGAAGTGCGCGACGCGATGCGGCTGGTATTCGAAAAACTGCACCTGGTGGTCGAGCCCGGCGGCGCCGCGGCGCTCGCGGCGGTGCTCGCGGGAAAGGTCGCGGTGACCGATGCGACGCTCGTCACCCTGTCGGGCGGCAATGTCGATCCGCTGAAGTTCGCCGAGATCATCACCGAATAGGAAACTTATCGGGACCGAAGCGTTTGGAATGGGAAGGAGACGCGTGATGCACAAGAGCATGATATTGGCGAGCACCGCCGCATTGGTGCTGCTGGCCGGTTGCGAAAAGGCCGAGGCTCCGGCGCCCGCCGAGCCGACGACCACCGAAGAGGTGCCGGTCGAGACGATGCCGAGCGAGACCGCCGGCACCGGCAACGCCGCCACCGCGCCCCACCGCTTCGCGAGCTGGGCCGGCAAATGGACCGGGGTGGAGGGCATGTACGTCACCATCGCGACCGCAGCGCCCGAGAAATATAAGCTCGAGATGCAGTCGGACCTCGATACCAAGGGCACGTATGAAGGCTGGGACAGCGAGCATGGCATCAAGTTCAAGCGCGGCGACGAAGAGCTGTCGCTGCGCCGGGGTAACGGCGGCGATACCGGCCTCAAATATCTCGCGGGCAAGAAGGAATGCCTGATCGTCAAGGAAGGCGAAGGCTACTGCCGCGATTGATCTGAACCGCCCGTCATTGCCGCCGTGGCGGGAATGACGGGAGTTTTTTGCTCCTGTCGCCGATTTGTCACCGAACCGTCGCGGGAATGGCACCTCTCCCTGCCATGCGCGGCCCCGGATCCCTCAGTTCCGGAGTCGCATTACATGGCCAGCCAGCCCAATCGCAAGATCGCCGCCGCCGTCGTGCGAGAGGATGCCGAGCAGAAGCAGCGCCTGCTCGACCGCGCCTTTGCGCTCGCGTTCAAGGGCCTTGTTTATGCCCAGATATGGGAAGATCCGGTGGTCGATATGGAGGCGCTTGCGATCGAGCCGGGCAACCGGATCGCAACGATTGCGAGCGGTGGTTGCAATGTCTTTTCCTATCTCACCGCCGATCCTGCCGAGATCGTCGCGGTCGATCTCAACACCGCGCATGTCGCGCTGAATAATTTGAAGCGCGTCGCCATTCAGCGGCTCCCTGACTATCTCAGCTTCCGCCGCTTTTTTGCCGACGCCGACAGCAGCGCAAACGTCGCCGACTATCGCGCGTTCGTCCGGCCCTATCTGGACGAGACCAGCCGCCGCTATTGGGAGGGCCGCGACCTCGCGGGGCGCCGCCGTATCAACGGCTTCGCGCATGGGCTCTACAAGCGCGGGCTGCTCGGAAATTTCATCGGCCTCGCGCATCTGGTGGCGCGGATGCACCGCATCGACCCGAGACAGTTTCTGCAGGCGAAGACGGTCGCGGAACAGCGTGCGATCTTCGAAGCCAAATTCGCGCCCTTTTTCGACAGGAAGTTCATCCGCTGGGTCACCGATCAGCGGTCGTCGCTCTTCGGGCTCGGTATCCCGCCCGCGCAATATGACGCGCTCGCCGGCGGCAGGCCGATGGCGGACGTCCTGCGCGCGCGGCTCGAAAAGCTCGCGTGCGACTTCCCGCTCGACGAGAATTATTTCGCCTGGCAGGCGTTCGGGCGCGGATATGGGAAGGGCGTCACGATGCCGCTGCCGCCCTATCTGCAGGCGGCGAATTATGCCGCGGTGAAGGCGCGCGCCGAACGCGTGACGATGCTGCACGCGAACATGACCGACATGCTTGCCGCCGCCGATGCGGCCAGTTTCGATCGCTATGTCTTTCTCGACGCGCAGGACTGGATGAGCGACGCGCAGCTTGCCGCGCTGTGGACCGAGGTGACGCGCACCGCGCGGCCCGGCGCGCGCGTCCTTTTCCGTACCGCCGCCGAGCCGAGCCTGCTGCCGGGACGGCTTCCCGAGGATTTGCTCAGCCGCTGGGTTTATCGCGAGCAAGCGTCGCGCGACTATACGCGTCGCGATCGGTCGGCGATTTATGGCGGGGTCCATCTTTATGTCCTGAAGGATTGAGGCATGCGCCGGGGGGAGGGGCATGCGGCGCTGATGGACGGCGTCTATCGGGGACAGCGTCATATCTATGATCTGACCCGCAAATATTATCTGCTCGGCCGCGACCGGTTGATCGACGAGTTGACACCGCCGGTGGGCGGGCGGGTGCTGGAAATCGGCTGTGGAACCGGGCGCAACCTGATCGCGGCTGCCCGTTGCTGGCCGGGCGCGCGCTTCCACGGCATCGATATTTCGGAGGAGATGCTGAAAACCGCGCGCGCCTCGATCGCGCGCGCCGGCCTTGCCAAAAGGATCAGCGTGGCAAGGGGTGATGCAACGGATTTCGATCCCAACACGCTGTTCGGGATCGACGGGTTCGACCGGATATTCCAAAGCTATACACTGTCGATGATTCCCGACTGGCAGGGCGCGATGCGCGAAGCGATGCGCCACTTGTCCGCCCATGGCTCGCTTCACATCGTCGATTTCGGCCAGCAGGAGCAGTTGCCCGGCTGGTGGCGCGCCGCGCTGCTCGGCTGGCTCGCCCGCTTTCATGTCGAACCGCGCGCGATGCTGATCGAAGGCGCACGCGAAATCGCGAATGATATCGGGGGGCGAATGTCGGTGACGCGCCTCTATCGCGGCTATGCTTGGTCGCTCAGGATCGACCGACGACCGCGCTAGACAGCATTTTCCATGACTGGATGGTCAGGACGCCGGACGCGTCGCGCTGAACGAAAAGTCGACGTCGACCCCGGCGGCGATCGCGTCGGTTGCCGCCCATTCGCCCTGGCCGACGCCGAATGCCGTGCGGTCGATCCGCGCGGTCCCGGCGACACGCGCCCGGTCGCCGTCGATGCGCAGCGTAAAGCGAACCGTCGCGGGCTTGCTGATGCCGCGCAGGTCGAGCGTGCCGCGCGCTTCATAGCGGTCGCCGCCGCGGTGGCGGATGTCGCGCGCCGTGAAGACAGCATTTGGGTGGGCCGAAATGTTGAAGAAGTCGCTGCCTTTCAGCGAATCGTCGCGCTGCCCGTCGCCGGTATCGGCCGAGGCAAGGTCGACGGTGACGCGAATGGTCGATTTGGCGAGCTGGGCGGGGCTGAAGCGGATGGCGGCGCGCCAGCGACCGAAGGCGCCGTCCACCGCTTCGCCGTTCCAGTGCGCGGTGAAGCCGAGCCGGCCACCGGACGCGACCGTCCAGTCGGCGAGCGGCTGGCCGGTGTCTTCGGGTTCGGCCTTTTCGCTTTCGGTGGTTTCGGTCGCTATCGCTTGTGCTTCGGGCCGAGGTGAGGCCGCAGGTGCCCTCGGAGCCGGCGCTGCGGGCGCCGCGGTTTCGGCTTTCACCACCCGACGATCCTTGCTGGGGTAGATCATATTGCCGCCCGCAAAGGCCGCGGCGACGAGCGCCAGCGCGCCGATCGCGGCTCCAGCAGCTTTCCCGCGCGCGAAAGGGATCATTCGCTGGAGTTCGGGCTTGCCGAGCAACCATTGGTGACGAAGCGCGCCCGCGATATGGAGCAGGAACAGGCCGATCGCGAGCCACGCCATCGCGCCGTGGATCGATTCGGCTGGTTCGTGCCAGCTCCGGCCAACGGGCAGGTGCGGCCAGGGGATGATGCCATAAAGCAGCGTCGGCACCTGAACGCGCGCGGTAGAAACGAGCAGCCATCCCGTGATCGGACCGAGGATCATCACGAGGTAGAAAAGCCAGTGTACCGTACTGGCGAGCGCGCGCGTCCATGCCGGGCCGTCGGAGGCGGGCGGGCGCGATGTGAACAGGCGAACCGCAAGGCGGGCGAGGCTGAGCAGCAGGATGGTGATGCCGACCGATTTGTGGAGCTGGTAGCGCGCAAACAATTCGGGGCTGTTGTTCCCTTCGAGCGCCCAGCCAAGCGCGATCTGGAACGCCAGCAACAGCGCGATGAGCCAGTGAAGCGTGATCGCGGTATAGCTATAACGCTGTGTTGGCATGACAATCTTTCACGGTCGGGGAGGGGATTCGGGGGAACCCTATCGAGTCACGCGGATATTGTCGAAGGGTGCCTAATCGTCGAAACCTACGAACCGCACCGCCTCGTCGACGCCCTTGCGGTTCGACACCACCGCATTGGCGGGGAAATCGGCATCGGGCCAGCCCATTGCGACGCAGATCATGATGACCTGATCGTCGGGGATGCGGGCATGTTCGCGGACGACGGGGCTTTGCATGATACCCTGGCTGTTGATGACGCAGCCGAGCCCGCGCGACCAGGCGGCGTTGACGAGCGCATTGGTGACGGCGCCGCAATCGAAGGGCGCGATGTCGCTCCCGAGCAGCACGCGGTCATAGGTCACGACGATGCTGACGGGTGCGTCGAACTGGCGGAAACCGCGCAGCACCCAATCCTGGCGCGCGTCCTTGTCGTCGCGCGCGATGCCCATCGCGCCGAAAAGCTGTTTGGCGATCTCGATCTGGCGGGCACGATGGTCGTCGGCGATGCCATCGAAGCGGCGGAACTCGCGGCTGTCGGGCTTGCCCGCAAGGATTCCTTCGGTGTTGCCGTGGCGGATCGCCGCGAGCGGATCGCCGGTGACGACCGAGAAATTCCAGCACTGATTGTTGAACGACGAGGGCGCGCGCATCGCTACCTCGAGGATTTCGGCAATTACCGCTTTCGGAACGGGCTTGTCGAGGAAGCCGCGGATCGAGCGGCGTCCGACGACGACCTCGTCATAACCGGATGCGGTCGTCACGCAGCCTTCTGGAGCTGCAGTTCGAGCCGATCCCAGATTTCGACAAGCGCGTCGGTCAACTCGCGCATCATCGCTTCGTCATGCGCCGGACCCGGCGTGAAGCGCAGGCGTTCGGTACCGCGCGGCACGGTCGGGAAATTGATCGGCTGCACATAGACGCCATATTCGGCGAGCAAAATGTCGCTGATCTTTTTCGCGCGCACCGGGTCGCCGACCATCAGCGGGACGATATGCGTCGTCGAATCCATCACCGGCAGGCCCGCATCGCGGAAGCTCTGCTTGAGATAGGCGGCGGCCGCCTGCTGCGCCTCGCGCTCGACGCCCGACGATTTCAGGTGGCGTACGCTGGCGAGCACGCCCGCAACGAGCACCGGCGACAGGCTGGTCGTGAAGATGAAGCCCGGCGCGTAAGAACGGATCACGTCGATGATATTCTTGTCGGCGGCGATATAGCCGCCCATCACACCGAACGCCTTGCCGAGCGTGCCTTCGATGATGGTGACGCGGTGCGCCGCCTCGTCGCGGTCGGTGATACCGCCGCCGCGCGGTCCGTACATGCCGACGGCGTGAACTTCGTCGCAATAGGTGAGCGCGTTGTATTTTTCGGCGAGGTCGCAGATCGCGTGGATCGGGGCGACGTCGCCGTCCATCGAATAAACGCTCTCGAACGCGATCAGCTTCGCCGCTTCGGGATCGTCCTCGGCCATCAGCTCTTCGAGGTGGGCGAGGTCGTTGTGGCGCCACACGCGCTTTTCGCAGCCCGAATTGCGGATGCCCGCGATCATCGAGGCATGGTTGAGTTCGTCCGAATAGATGATGCAGTTCGGCAGCAGCTTGCCGAGCGTGCCGAGCGTCGCCTCGTTCGAAATATAGCCCGAGGTGAAGAGCAGGGCGCCTTCCTTGCCGTGCAGGTCGGCGAGTTCGGCTTCGAGGTCGATGTGATAATGGGTGTTGCCGCCAATGTTGCGCGTGCCGCCCGAACCGGCGCCGACGTCGTGCAGCGCCTCTTCCATCGCGGAGACGACCTTGGGATGCTGGCCCATCGCCAGATAGTCATTCGAGCACCACACCGTGATCGGTTTCGGCCCGTTGTGACCCGCGAAGCAGCGCGCATTGGGAAAAGACCCGCGGTTGCGCAGGATGTCGATGAAGACGCGGTAGCGCCCCTCTTCGTGCAACCGGTCGATGGCGCGTGCGAAAATATCGTTATAGTTCACGTCTCAGCCCCGCAGTCAGGTGCCAATTCAGGCCATTGGGCCGCTCCCTCCGGCGGCTATTAACATGCGGGCCAATAACGCCGAAAAGCGCCAAAGGCCAGTGCGAACGATTCGCAGCATTGGGACAAATTGTCCTATCAGATCGTCTCGATCGATCCGATACCATAGGGCGCGAGCGCGACGAGCGGTGGCGGTGGACGATCGTCGCTGCGCGTGAAGACCGCGATTCCGGGCGCAGGAGCATCGGGCCATTGTTGCCCTTCGGTCAGGCAGGCGATCCGCCGCGCGATGCCTGCCGCGCCGTCGATCAGGCGAACGGCGGGACCCGCCGCGGCCTGCAATTCGTCGCGCAGCAGCGGGAAGTGCGTGCAGGCGAGGACGATGACGTCCATGGCATCGCCGCCGGGCTGGTCGCGCAGGCCCGCAATCGCGCGCGCAATCACCTCGGGATCGATCGCCTCGCCGCGCAGCCTGGCTTCGGCGCCGGTGACGAGCCCGGGGCTGCCGTGGCGCAGTACGATCTTTCCAGCGGCGAAGCAGGCGCTCAGATCGTCGACATAGGGCTGGCGAACCGTCGCCTCGGTGCCGAGTACGCCGATGACGCCGCTCCGCGTCAACTCGGCGGCCGGCTTGATCGCGGGCACGGTGCCGACGATCGGCAGGTCGAGCGCGGCGCGGACGTGTGAAAGGGCGATCGTTGAGGCTGTGTTGCACGCGATCACCGCAAGCCGTGGCTGATAGCGCTCGACCAGACGGCCGAGCAGCGCGGGCACCCGCGCCGCAAGTTCCTCGTCGCTTTTCTTGCCGTAAGGCAGGCCGGCATAGTCGGCGGCATAAACGATCGGTGCGGTCGGCAGCAGCGCGCGCGTTGGCCCGAGTACGGTGAGACCGCCGAGGCCGCTGTCGAAAAAGAGGATGGGAGCGTCGGCGGCGGGAAGCATGTCCCGCGCCTAGCAGCGCGGCCCTCGCCGCTCAATGGGCGAGCTATCGATCCATTTTGGGAGCGATCGGGTTCGAATCCGTTGATTGCTTTCGCCAACGGCGGCACATAGGCCGAAACGGAGCGGGGTTTTCATGACGATATTCTTGCTGGCCGCCTTCGGCTATTTGCTCGGCTCGATTCCTTTCGGGGTCATCCTGACGCGCCTTTTCGGTGAGGGCGACCTGCGCCAGATCGGGTCGGGCAATATCGGCGCGACCAATGTGCTGCGTACCGGACGCAAGGAGCTGGCGGCGGCGACCTTGATCCTCGACGGCGCGAAAGGCGCGGTTGCCGTGCTGCTCGCGCGGCATTTCGTTCCGGAACTCGGCGAACATGCCGCGATGATCGCCGGCGCCGCGGCGATGATCGGGCATTGCTATCCTGTATGGCTGCAATTCCGCGGCGGGAAAGGCGTGGCGACGCTGCTGGGGCTGGCGCTGGCGCTCGCCTGGCCCATCGGGTTGGTGTTCGCGGTCGTATGGCTCGGCACGGTCTTGCTTTTGCGCATCTCGTCGCTCGGCGGGATGCTGGGGGCGGTGTCGGCACCGGTCGCTGCGCTGGCGTTCGGCTATCCGGTATATGCGATCGGGCTAGCGGGGCTCGCGGTGGTCGTGCTGTGGCGGCACCGCGAGAATATTGCGCGGCTGCGCGCCGGGACCGAACCGCGCGTCGGCGCCAGCAAGGAGCATGTGTGACCCACGCCGAGCGGCTGGCGCGGCTGCGGCTGATCCGAACGCCGCATGTCGGACCTGTCAGCTGGCACCAGCTCATGTCGCGCTTCGGGTCGGGCGTGGCGGCGCTCGAGGCGTTGCCCGACCTTGTCCTGCGCGGTGGAGCGGGCAAGGCGCGCATTGCGGCCCCCGAGGTCGCCGAGCGCGAAATCGAACGTGTGGCGGGCTTGGGCGCTCGCCATGTTTTCAGCGACGAGGACGAATATTCGCCAATGCTGCGCGAGGTCGAGGGCGCGCCGCCAGCCGTGATCGTGCGCGGCGACACGGCCATGCTCCGGCGACCATGCGTCGCGATCGTCGGTGCGCGCAATGCATCGGCGATTGCGTGCCGTTTCGCACGCCAGCTCGCAGCCGATCTTGCCACGCGCGACGTCACGGTGGTCAGCGGGCTGGCGCGCGGGGTCGATACCGCCGCGCACATCGGCGCGCTTGGCGGCGCGACGGCGGGGGTGATCGCGAGCGGCATCGACATCGCCTTTCCGCCTGAAAATGCCGCGCTTCAGGAAAAGATCGCGAGCGACCAGCTGCTCATCGCCGAACAGCCGCCGGGCGCGGAGCCGCTCGCGCGTCATTTTCCCGCGCGCAACCGGATCATCGCAGGCATCGCCCACGGGACCGTGGTGATCGAGGCGGCGCCGAAATCGGGGTCGCTGATCACGGCTCGGCGCGCCGGCGATTACGGACGCGAGGTGATGGCGGTGCCGGGCTCTCCGCTCGATCCGCGCGCGCAGGGCTGCAACCTGTTGATCCGGGAAGGCGCGACTTTGATCCAGACAGTCGACGACGTGATCGAAGCGGTCGGACCGATCGACGCGCGGATGGTCCGCGAGCCGGTGCAGCGCTTCACGCCGGCCGCCGCACCGGCGGACGCGGGAGAGGGCGAGCGCCGGTCGCTGATCGACCTGCTCGGCCCGACGCCGGTCGCGGTAGACGAATTGGTGCGACAATCGGGGCAGGATGCCTCGACGGTGCAACTCGTGCTGCTCGAACTCGAACTCGCGGGCCGCGTCGAGCGTCATGCCGGGGCGAAGATCTCGCTCGTGTGACAGCCGCCGCCGCACCAGGCCATCCAACGTCTCGTCGCGGTTCAGCCACGGTTCAGCGGCCGAGCCACAGGCTTGTGATGTTGTATCACATGCGGGGAGATTGTGGATGCGAAGCCGGTTCCTGACAGGCGTCACGATGTTTGCCATGCTGGCCTCCGCGCCGGCACCGATCCCCCTCGCGATGGCCCAGTCGCGGCCTGCACCCGATCAAGGTTTCTGTCGCAACGCCGCTCCCTTGCCGCAGCTCGCTCCCGAGGAGCGGCCGCAACAGCAGCAGCACGCCAGCCTCCACAAGACGCGGGGCAGCGCGGAGCGCGACCGCGAGGAGGCGATGCCGGTCGAAGCCGCTCCGCCGTCACCTCCTCCTCCTCCTCCTCCTCCTCCTCCTCCTCCGATGGCACCGCCGCCTTCGTCCTATTCCGGCGATTCCGCCGATGTCGCGGTGAGCGGGTCGCGAGCAGTACCCGGCGATGCCTCGGTCGAAGCACTGCCGCCGCCGCCCGCTTCGGCCGTGCCGGAGTCATCCTCGGACTTTTCGCGCGTCGTCCCGGCAATCGTGCCTCCGCGTCCCTATCCGCAGCCGCAGCCGCAGCCGCAATCGGGCATTTTGACCGCGGGCGAACATGACGATCTGCTCAACCCCGAACTTTATGCGGCCTACGTCAACCGCAGCGGCGATCTGGGGCAGGAGGTGCGGAACCTGCCGCGCGTCGATACGACCCGCGTGGTCACCGTAAAGGTCAATGACCGCAGCGGCCAGCCGATCGCCTTCGCCGACGTCACCGTGACGTGCAGCGACGGCAACAGCATCACGATGGCGACGCAGGCCGACGGGAGCGCGGTCTTCTTTCCCGGGCTAGACCGGTTGAGCGAACGGATCACGGTTTCGGCGCGGAAGGCCGGCCGCGCGATCGCGAACGCCCGGCCCGTGCTCGTCTCCGACGCTCCCGGAGGCCAGCTCGTTGGCCTGACCGCAAATCAAACGGCGTCGAAAGTGACGAAGCTCGACTTGATGCTCGTCGTCGACACGACGGGCAGCATGGGCGACGAGATCCGCTATCTGCAGGCCGAGCTCCGCTCGATCATCGGCGCGATTACCGCAAAGCATCGCGATCTCGACATCCGCATCGGGTTCGTTTTCTATCGTGACCTCGGCGACGAATATGTGACGCGCACCATCGCATTCGACCGCGATATCGGGCGCGTGCAGGGCGCGCTGGCGCGGCAGAACGCCAACGGAGGTGGGGACTATCCAGAGGCGATGGACCAGGCGATGATCCGCGCGGTCGGTCAGGACTGGCGCCCCGATGCGGTGAAGTCCCTGCTGCTCGTCGCCGACGCGCCGCCACACGACGACAAGTTCGGGCGAACATGGCAAGCCGCCGAGGCGGCACGCGCCAAGCGCATCCACGTCACGCCGGTTGCTGCCTCGGGTGTCGCCGACAAGGCAGAATATGCGATGCGCGCGATGGCGGCGGCGACCCAGTCGCGATACCTGTTCCTGACCGACGACAGCGGCGTCGGCAATCCACACGCGCCGCCGGCGATCGACTGCTATCTCGTGACCAAACTCGACGCGCTCGTCCGCCGTGTGATCGATAGCCAGATCAGCGGCCGCCGCATCGAGCCCGACGATCAGGAAATCATCCGCAGCGTCGGCAAATATGACGCCGGCAAATGCATCCTGCCCGCCGATTTCAAATGGCAGGACGGGTAGAAAATCCCGCTTGACGGAATCAAGCTATCCCCGCCACCCTCGCGCGTACATGTGAGAGCCGGTGACGGGGATAGTTTTGAATGCAATTGGTAATTGTTGAATCGCCCGCCAAGGCGAAGACGATCGAGAAGTATCTCGGTCGCGATTTCAAGGTTTTGGCATCCTATGGTCACGTTCGCGATCTGCCGCCGAAGGACGGCTCGGTCGATCCCGACGACGGCTTTGCGATGCAGTGGCAGCTGTATCCCGACAAGGCGAAGCGGCTGAAGGAAATTTCGGACGCGGCGAAGGGCGCCGACCGCCTGATCCTGGCGACCGACCCTGATCGCGAGGGCGAAGCGATCAGCTGGCATGTGCAGGAATTGCTGCGAAGCAAGAAGGCGCTGCCCGCATCGGTCGACCGCGTAACCTTCAACGCGATCACCAAGCAGGCGGTGACCGACGCGATGGCGCACCCGCGCGCGCTCGACGACGATCTGATCGACGCCTATCGCGCGCGTCGGGCACTTGACTATCTCGTCGGTTTCACCCTGTCGCCAGTGCTGTGGCGCAAGCTGCCCGGTGCGAAATCGGCGGGACGCGTCCAGTCGGTCGCGCTGCGCCTGGTGGTCGAGCGCGAGCGCGAAATCGAGGCCTTTGTTGCGCAGCAATATTGGTCGGTGACGGGCTTGTTCGAGATGGGCGGGACGCCGTTCAAGGCGCGACTTTCCCGTTGGAAGGGCGACAAGATCGAGCGGCTGACGATCACCAACGAAGCCGACGCGCGCGCCGCCGAAGCCGATGTGAACGCGGGCCATTTCACCGTCGACACGGTTGAGACCAAGCCGCTGACGCGCAACCCGCCGCCGCCCTTCACGACGTCGACCTTGCAGCAGGAAGCGGCGCGCAAGCTCGGCTTTTCGGCCAGCCACACGATGCGGATCGCGCAGGCGCTCTATGAAGATGGCGCGATCACCTATATGCGGACCGACGGCGTCCAGATGGACCACAGCGCGATCAGTGCTGCCCGCAAAGCCATCGCGACGCGCTACGACGGCGGCTACGTCCCCGACCAGCCGCGGCAATATCAGACCAAGGCGAAGAATGCGCAGGAAGCGCATGAGGCGATCCGTCCGACCGATTTCAGCAAGGACAAGGCGGGAAGCGGCGACCATGCGCGGCTTTACGAACTGATCTGGAAGCGCGCGCTCGCGAGCCAGATGGCATCGGCGCGGCTCGAACGCACCAGCGTCGACCTTTCCGACGGCACCGGCAAGACAGTGCTGCGCGCGACGGGGCAGGTGGTGAAATTCCCCGGCTTCCTCGCACTTTATGACGAGGGCCGCGACGATAGCGCGGACGACGACGACGCGCGCTTGCTGCCCGCGATGGCAAAGGGCGATGCTCCCGCGAAGACCGGCGTCGAGGTCGAAAGCCATGAGACGCAGCCGCCGCCGCGCTATTCGGAAGCAAGCCTCGTCAAGAAGATGGAGGAGCTCGGCATCGGGCGTCCGTCGACCTATGCGTCGATCCTGCAAGTGCTGAAGGACCGCGCCTATGTGACGGTCGAAAAGAACCGCTTCATCCCCGAGGAGAGCGGACGGCTGCTGACGGCGTTCCTCGAACGCTTTTTCGAACGCTATGTCGGTTACGACTTCACCGCGGGCCTCGAGGAAGAGCTCGACGACGTCTCGGGCGGCCGTGCGCAGTGGCAGGCGGTGCTCGAACGTTTCTGGCGCGACTTCAAGCCGCGCACCGGCGAGGTGATGGAGCAGAAACCGTCGGAGATTACCGCGGCGCTCGACGAGTTCCTCGGCCCCTATCTCTTCCCCGACAAGGGTGACGGTAGCGATCCCCGGATCTGCCCCAATTGCGGCACCGGCAAGCTGGCGCTGCGTGGCGGCAAGTTCGGGCCGTTTATCGCGTGCAGCAATTATCCCGACTGCAAATATACACGCAAGTTCGCGCAGCCCGGCGGAAGCGACGGGGCTGACACCGGGCCCGAAACGATGGGCAATGATCCGGAATCGGGGCTGGAAGTGACGAAGCGCAGCGGACGCTTCGGGCCGTATATCCAGCTCGGCGACGGCAAGGAGGCGAAGCGTTCGTCGATCCCCAAGGACATTCCGGGGGAGGATTTCGATCTTGATTATGCGCTGCGGCTTTTGAGCCTGCCGCGCGAGGTCGGCGTGCATCCCGAAAGCGGCAAGCCGATCATGGCGGGGCTGGGGCGCTATGGTCCTTATCTGCTCCACGACGGCAAATATGCGAAGCTGACGGGCACCGCCGAAATCTTCGACATCGGCATGAACGCCGCAGTCGTCCGCATTGCCGAAGCTGCGGCAGGCGGCGGGCGCGGGCGGACCAAGGCCGAACCGCTCAACACCTTTGGCCCGCACCCGACGAGCGGCGGTGAGATGAAGCTGATGGAGGGGCGCTTCGGCCCCTATGTGACCGACGGCACGACCAACGCGACCTTGCCCAAGACCGCCGACCCCGCGACACTGACGCTCGAAGAGGCGATCGCGCTGATCGATGCGCGCGCGGCAAAGGGGCCTGCGAAGGGCAAGAAGAAGGCGGCGCCGAAGAAAAAGGCGCCCGCGAAGAAAGCTGCGGCGAAGAAGGCGCCTGCCAAGAAGGCGGCCGAGTGAAATTCCTTCGTCATTCCCGCGAAAGCGGGAGTGACGAGGGTTAGAGCGGCTTAACGCTCGGCGTTTCCGAAGGCGTGAAGCCGTGTTATCTTGGCGCATCGGGGAGACTTGTCCATGCGCCACCTGCTTGCCGCCGTCCTGCTCGTCATCCTGTCGGCGCTTTCGTTCCCCGCGGCCGCCCAGCCGTCGCAATATCTGATCTCGGCCGCTCCGATGCAGGACACGCCACCGGGCGTGCAGGCATGGCGCGTGCAATATTGGACGAGCAATGGGAGCGGCCAGCGCTTTGCCGTCACCGGCATCGTCGCCGCGCCGATGGAGGCGATCCCGCCGCGCCCGCGCCGCGTCATCGCCTGGACGCACGGCGCATGGGGTGTCGCCGAAAAATGCGCACCCTCGATCAGCCCGAATTTCTTTGCCGCGACGGCGGGCATTGATGCGGTGCTACGCGGATATGTGGTCGTCGCGCCCGATTATATCGGCCTTGCGAGCCCGACGATGCATCCGTTTCTCGTCGGCCCGGACACCGCGCAGTCGGTTCTGGACGGGTTGCGTGCTGCGCGCGAAATTCCCGGTGCGGCTGCCGGCAGCGACTTTGCGGTCTGGGGTGAATCGCAGGGCGGTCATGCGGCGCTTTGGACCGCAATGGCCGCGCGTTCCTACGCCCCCGACTTGCGGCTGATAGCAACCGCGGCGGCTGCCCCGCCGACCGATCTCGCCGCCAATTTGCGCGAGGGCAGTGACAAAAACGCGCGCGCGCTGCTCTTGTCCCTCGCGCTCCACAGCTGGTCGACGCTATACGGATTTTCGCTCGATTCGATCGCCAACCGCACGAACCAGGGCATTATTCACCGGCTCGCCGAGAATAATTGCGTGAGCTTCGACAAGAAGCCGAAGCTCGGTACGATCCTCGGAATCCTCACCATCGCCCGCGCGACCAAAAATAGGGATATCGCGAAGATCGAGCCTTTCGGCTCCTTCGCGCGCGCCAACAGTGTCGATCCTGCGCGTGTGCCGGGTCCGCTGCTGATCGCACAGAGCCGCAACGACACGATCGTCGCGCCCACGGTCACGCGCAAGTTCGCGAAGGCCGTGTGCAGGCTCGGCACGCCGCTGCGCTGGATCGACATGACGGGCGATCATGGCGCGAGCGCGAAAGAGAGCGCGCAGGAAACGATCGGCTGGATCACCTCGCGCTTCGACGGCAACCCGCCGCCGAATGATTGCCGGCGGATTTAGTCGACCCAATCAAGCCCCATGTCGCGATAAACGCTGCGGTCTTCATCCCAGTTCGCCTTGACCTTGACATGCAGGAACAGGTGGACCTTGCGACCAAGCAGTTCGGCCAGTTCGGCGCGCGCCTTGCTGCCGATTTCCTTGATCCGCTCGCCCTTGTGGCCAAGGATGATCGCGCGCTGGTTGTCGCGCGCGACGAGGATCTGCTGGTGGATTTCGGCGCTGCCGTCGGGGCGCGTCGTGAATTTTTCGGTCTCGACGGTTGATTGATACGGCAGTTCCTCGTGGAGCTGGCGATAAAGCTGCTCGCGCGTGATCTCTGCGGCGAGCATGCGTTCGGGTGCGTCGCTGACCTCGTCCTCGGGGAAGTGCCAGTGCCCCTCGGGCATCAGTTTCGCGAGGTGCGCCTTGAGTTCGGGAACGCCGTCGCCGGTGCTCGCCGAGATGAAGAAGGTTTCGTCGAAGGCGACGCGCTCGTTGAGCTGCGTCGCGATCGTCAGCAGCTTGTCCTTCTTGGTCAGATCGACCTTGTTGAGGACGAGAAACTTCTTCTCGGGCCGCCCCTCGATGCCCTGCAATACGCGCTCGGCACGTTCCCCGAGCTTCGCTGCTGCATCGATCATCACGAGGATCGCCTCGGCCTGGTCGAGGCTGTTCCACGCGGCGGCAACCATTGCGCGGTCGAGTCTGCGGGTGGGGGCGAAAATGCCCGGCGTGTCGATCAGGATGATCTGCGTCTCGCCGTCCATCGCAACGCCCATCAGCCGGGTGCGCGTCGTCTGCGCCTTGGGACTGACGATCGCCACTTTCTGCCCGACGAGCGCGTTGACGATCGTCGATTTGCCCGCGTTGGGCGCGCCGACGACGGCGACAAATCCGCAACGATGGGTCATATTTTCATTCCTTCGAGTTCGGCGAGCAGAGCTGCCGCCGCAGCCTTTTCGGCCGCCTGTTTCGATGCGCCCTCGGCCTCTGCCCGGGCCAGTTTTCCGACGCTGACCGCGACGCGAAAGCGCGGGGCATGGTCGGGGCCTTCGCGCGCGACTATTTCATATTCGGGCGGGCGGCGTTTTCGCGCGAGCGCCCATTCCTGCAGCGCCGCTTTGGGGTGTTTGGGCGCCGCCTGCTGCCCGGCGATCATCTCGTTCCAATGCGCCAGGATGAACGCGCGAGCGCCCTCCATCCCCTGATCGAGATAGAGCGCACCGATCAGCGCCTCGATCGCGTCGGCGGCAATATTGTCGCTGTAGCGCCCACCGTCGTTGCGCGCCTGCGCGCCGAAACGGATCAGCGCCGTCAGGTCGAGCTTGTGCGCGATAGCGGCGCAGGTCGCACCCGAGGCGAGCACATGCAGGCGCGACGACATCTCGCCTTCGCTGGCGGAGGGAAAGCGCGTGTAGAGTTCGGACGCGATGACGAGCCCGAGCACCCGGTCGCCAAGAAATTCGAGCCGCTGATAATCGGCGCGCCCGGTGCTGCCGTGCGTCAGAGCCAGGTCGTAAAGCGCCGGGTCGTCCGGGCTGCAGCCGATGATCCCGGCGAGCGCCCCGGTATCGAGTGGGTCGCTCAAAAACCTTCCCCGATTCGTCCCCAGCGCGCGGCGGTGAACCAGCTGATCGGGTTGATCCAGCTTGCCGACCCGTCGGTCGAGAACATCCCGACCAGCGCGTGGCCGACCAGATTTTCCTCGGGGACGAGGCCGATGCCCTGATTTTCCATCGCGGGGAAACGGCTGTCGGCGCTGCGATCGCGGTTGTCGCCCATCAGGAACAGATGCCCCTCGGGCACGACGACGAGCGGGGTATCGTCTTCCGGGATCGTCGTGATGTCGAGGATCGCGTAGCTCTTGCCGCTGGGCAGCGTTTCCTTGAACTGCTTGTAGCGGCACTGGCGTTGGCCGTCGGCGGCAAGCTCTTCGAACTCGGGCGCGTAACAGGGCAGGGTGCCCGTCGCGCGCGAGGCCTCGATCATGTTGGGGGTCACCGGGATGACGAAATCGGACATCGCCTCGCGCTGAAGCGGCTTGCCGTTCAGCCACACGATGCCGCCCCTCACTTGCACGCTGTCGCCCGGCAGGCCGATCACGCGCTTGATATAGTCGTTGTCGTTGACCGGCGGCGCCTTGAACACGACGACATCGCCGCGCTCGGGCGTGCGGGGAAATATCCGCCCGGGGATCAGCGGCGCGCTGAATGGCAGGCTGTATTTCGAATAGCCATAGGCCATCTTGTTCACGAGCAGATAATCGCCGATCAGGAGGCGCGGCTGCATCGATTCCGACGGGATATTGAAGGGCGACAGGAAAAAGCTGCGGAAAATCAGCACCGCGATCGCGAGTAGCGCGAGGAAGCGGACGGTATCGACCGCCTCTTCCTTGGCGGACACCGGCGCGGGAGTCGGGGCTGGCGGCGTGGACCCGGTCGGGGGCGTCATATCGGCGGTAAAGCTGGCGTTGGTCATGCTGCGGCATTGGCGATGAATAGGTTGCCACGTCAAGCGATTATCGGCGGACGCCACTGGCGCCATGCGGGTAGCGGGCCTAGAGAAGGGCCGACATCTCACCACCGTTCGCATCGAGCGAAGCCGAGATGCCCATCGGCGTGGCGTCACGCTCGGGGTGTCTCGACTTCGCTCGATGCGAACGGAAAACCAAGGAAGATTCCATGACGACCGCATCCGACGCCTGGCAGGCTCTTTCCGACTGGCAGCCGCAGAAGCTGACCGACCTGATCGCTGCCGATCCGCAGGCGCGGCTGCAGGCGCTGGTCCGAAACGTCGCCGATATCCGTTTTGATTTCGCCAAGACACACCTCGACAGCGCCGCGATTGCGACCCTGTCCGCCCTCGCCGAAGCCCAGGATTTCGCGGGTCGCCGCAAGACGCTCTTTTCCGGCGGCATCGCCAATCCGACCGAAGGCCGTGCGGCCGAGCATAGCGCCGAGCGCGGCGACGGCGCACCGGAATCGGTGCATGCCGCGCAGGCGCTGCACCAGCGGATGCGGATGATGATCGACGCGATCGAGGCCGGCGCGTTCGGCGAGATCCGCCATTTGCTGCACATCGGAATCGGCGGATCGGCGCTCGGCCCCGACCTGCTCATCGACGCGCTCGGCCGGCACAGCAACCGCTATGACGTCGCGGTCGTGTCGAACGTCGATGGCGCCGCGCTCGACGAAGCCTTCGCCAAATTCAGCCCCGAACATACGCTCGTCGCCGTGGCGTCGAAGACCTTCACCACGACCGAGACGCTGCTCAACGCCAATTCGGCGCTGCAATGGCTCGACGAGGCCGGGGTCGAGGATCCCGTCGGCCGCTTCATCGCGCTGACCGCGAAGCCCGAGCGCGCGATGGAATGGGGCATCGACGAAACGCGCATCCTGCCATTCAACGAGACCGTCGGCGGCCGCTATTCGCTCTGGTCGTCGATCGGCTTCCCGGCGGCCCTCGCGCTCGGCTGGGACGCCTTCGCCGATTTGCTCGAAGGCGCGGCCGAGATGGACCGCCATTTCCGCTTGGCCGACGGCGCCGACAATATCTGCCTGCTCGCCGCCTTTGCCGACCAGGTCTATGCCAACCGTCTCGGCTGCCAGACGCGCGCAGTCTTTGCCTATGACGAGCGGCTGCGCTTGCTTCCAAGCTATCTGCAACAACTCGAAATGGAATCGAACGGCAAGTCGGTAAGCTTTGAAGGCGAGCCGGTCGATCAGCAGACGGCGCCGATCACCTGGGGCGGCGTCGGCACCGATGCGCAGCATGCGGTGTTCCAGCTGCTCCATCAGGGCACGCACCTGACGCCGGTCGAGTTCGTCGTCGCGCGCGAGCCCGACCATCTGCTCGACGATGCGCATCACGAAACGCTCGTCGCCAATTGCATCGCGCAGGGCGCGGCGCTGATGACGGGCCGCGCGAGCGAGGATGGCGCGCGCAACTATCCGGGCGACCGTCCCTCAACGACGATCCTGCTTGACCAGGTGACACCGCGCAGCCTCGGCGCGCTGATCGCATTCTACGAACATCGCGTGTTCGCCAATGCCGTGCTGCTCGGTATCAACCCGTTCGACCAGTTCGGCGTAGAGTTGGGCAAGGAGATGGCGAAGGGCCTTGCCGAAGGTACCGTCGAGTTCGACGCTGCGACACAGGCGCTGATGCAGGCCGCGCTCGGCGATTGAGCCGTTCACCGCTGACACTGAGCGCAAATTTCGATTGGCAAGCCGCGCCCGTGTAACCACATAGGCGCCGGACGCGAATGCCTGCCTGTCCAATTCAGGGGTAATCCATGAGCGATTTCGACTATGATCTTTTCGTCATCGGCGCCGGTTCGGGCGGCGTCCGCGCTTCGCGCATCGCGGCGTCGCACGGCGCGCGCGTCGCGGTTGCGGAGGAGTATCGGGTCGGCGGCACCTGTGTCATCCGCGGCTGCGTGCCCAAGAAATTGCTCGTTTACGGCGCGCATTTTGCAGAGGACCTAAAGGACGCGCGCAAGTTCGGCTGGGACGTTCCCGACTGCAAGTTCGATTGGAACGTGCTGCGCGACAATGTGCTTGCCGAGGTCGACCGGCTCGAGGGTCTCTATGGTCAGACGCTCGACAACCATAAAGTCACCGTCTTCAAGACCCGCGCGACCGTTATCGGCCCGCAGAAGGTGCGGCTGGCGGACGGGACCGAACTCTCCGCCGAACGCATCCTGATCGCAACCGGCGGCTGGCCGCACATTCCGGAATTTCCGGGCAGCGAACATGCGATCACTTCCAATGAGGTTTTCCACCTCGAAACCTTGCCGAAGCGCGTCGTGATCGCCGGTGGCGGCTATATCGCAAATGAATTTGCGGGTATCTTTAACGAATTCGGCAGCAAGGTGACGATCGTCAACCGCGGCGACACGATCCTGCGCGGTTATGACGAGCAGATCCGCGACCGGCTGCTCCAGATCTCGATGACCAAGGGCATCGAATTCAAGTTCAACGCGCCGTTCCAGTCGATCGAGAAGAAGGACGACGGATCGCTGATTGCCCACCTCGAAGGCTGCGACCCGATCCCGGCCGATGCGGTGCTCGTCGCCGCCGGCCGTACGCCCAACACGAAGGGCATCGGACTCGATGACGTCGGCGTCGAACTCGACGACCATGGCGCGATCAAGGTCGACGAAACAAACCAGTCGTCGGTGCCGAGCATCTATGCCGTTGGCGACGTCACCAACCGCATCCAGCTCACCCCCGTCGCGATCCGCGAAGGCCAGGCCTTTGCCGACAGCATGTTCGGCGGCAAGCCGACGGTGGTCGACTATGCCAATGTCCCGAGCGCGGTGTTCAGCCACCCGCCGATCGGCGCCGTCGGCATGACCGAGGCCGAGGCGCGCAACAAGCTGGGCTCGATCCGCGTCTACACGAGCGATTTCCGCGCGATGAAAAATGTCCTCGCAGGTCGCAACGAACGCGCGCTCTACAAGATGATCGTCAACGCCGCCACCGATCAGGTCGTGGGCCTGCATATGATCGGCCCTGACGCGCCGGAAATCCTGCAGGCGGCGGCGATCGCGGTGAAGGCGGGTCTGACCAAGGCCGATTTCGACAACACCGTCGCGCTGCATCCGAGCATGGCGGAGGAACTCGTGCTGCTCAAATAATCCTGCTACCTTCCGCGCTCAGATCGCGAGGAGGGTCGCATGACGGGCACGGCATTGGTTACCGGCGGCAGCGGCTATATCGCGGGCTTCCTCATCCGGCAGCTGCTCGACAATGGCTGGAGCGTCCACACGACGGTGCGCAGCCTGAAGCGCGAGGCCGAGGTGCGCGGCTGGCTGAGCGTCGACAACGACCGGCTGAAATTCTTTGCCGCCGACCTGGAGCATGACGCGGGCTGGGCCGAGAGCATCGCCGGATGCACTCATGTCGCGCATGTCGCGTCGCCCTTTCCGTTGGGCGTTCCCAAACATGCCGACGAGATCGTCGTCCCGGCGCGGGAGGGTGCCTTGCGCGCGCTGCGCTTTGCGCGGGCGGCGGGGATCAGGCGTTTCGTCCTGACATCGTCGATGGCGGCGGTTGCCTATGGCCATGGTAAAAGCCGCGAACTCTATAGCGAGGCGGACTGGACCAATCTCGATAATCCCGAAGTCATGCCTTATCCGCGCTCGAAGACCGTCGCCGAGCGTGCGGCGCGCGACTGGGTGAAGGCCGAGGGTGACGATATGGAATTCGCCTCGGTCAATCCTGCCGCGGTGTTCGGGCCGTTGCTCTCCGACGATCTTTCGACCTCGATCGAGCTCGTGAAGCAGCTTCTCGAGGGCAAGGTGCCGATGTGTCCCGACATCGGTTTCGGGATCATCGACGTGCGCGATGTCGCCGACCTGCATTACCGCGCGCTGACCGCGCCGGACATCAAGGACGAACGCTTTGTCTGCTCGGGGCCGTTCCTGAAGATGATCGACGTCGCGAACATCCTGAAGGCGAACCTCCGCGACAAGGCGAAGAAGGTGCCGGCGCGCAGGATGCCCGACTGGCTACTCAAGCTGTTCGCGCTGGTGCGGCCCGAACTCAAGCAACTCGTTGCCGAACTCGGCAATGTCCGTGGTGGCGACAGTAGCCATGCGATGACCACGCTCGGCTGGACGATGCGTCCGCCCGACGAAGCGATCCTCGCGACCGCGCACAGCCTGATCGAGCGGGGGATCGTGAAGGTCTAACCGATCCGGTAGGGAACGACGTCGCGCCGGTCGGGATCGACGAGGATCGGGCGGTCACTAGGCGGAAAGGCGCGCTGGTCGCAATCGTCGCGCGGGCAGATGCGGCACGACAGACCGATCCGTGTCGCGGCTTGCGGCGCGGCGACATCGACCCCGTCGGCATAGACGAAATCGCCCGCATATTGCGCCTCGCACCCCAGCGCGACGGCGTAGCGGCGCGGTGAGCGGGCGTAGCTGCCGGACGGCTTCACCAGTCCCTTCGCCATCGACACGTAGCGCAGGCCGTCGGGCGTCTCGGCGAGCTGGAACAGGATGCGGTCGGGGATCGCCGCGGCTTCATGGACGATCCACAGCGGGCAGGCGCCGCCGAAGCGCGCGAACTGCAGCCGCGTTGCGCTATGCCGCTTGGTGATGTTTCCCGCCATGTCGACGCGGCAGAAGAACATCGGGATACCGCGCGCGCCGGGACGCTGGAGCGTCGAGAGGCGGTGGCACGCCTGTTCGAAGCTGACGCCATATTCGAGCCGGAGCCGGTCGATGTCGTGCCGCACTGCGCGCGCGCTCGCGCGGAAGGGGGCATAGGGCATCAGCACCGCGCCCGCCGCATAATTGGCGAGGCCCACGTGGAGGAGCTGGCGTGCAGCGGCGGTCCGCAGCGGACTGGCCTCGACGACCGCCGCGATCTCGTTCGCCAGCGCGAGCGCGGCGAGCTGGTGCGCGAGCTGGAAGCGGCGGCTTTCGGGGGGCTGCGACGGGTCGATCACCAGATGTCTCATCGTCGCGTCGAAATCGCGCAAGGCCTGCGTCTGCTGGTAGACGATCGAGATGCCGAGCGCGTCGCGCAGGCGCCGCTCGATCGTCTCGATCGCGGGCGACGGGTCTTTGCCGCGCAGTTGTGCCGCCAGCGCTTCGGCGGCGCGGTCGAGGCGATCGACATAATTGCCCGCATCGTGGAACCAATCGCGCACCTCTTCCCACGGCAGGCGGCTACCCTCGGCGGTTCCGCCGGTCAGGGCCTCGTCGATGATCTGGAGCCGCTGCCCCGCGCGACGATAGGCCGCGTGCAATGCGACGAACTGGTCGGCGAGCTGCGGCTGCTGGAGCGCGGCGCGTTCGAGTTGTTCGGGAGGCAGGGGCGCGGCGGCGAACAGCGGGTCGGCCGCGGCTTCGCGCAGCGCGCCGGCGCGGCGGTCGCCGGCGTCGTGCGCCACCTCTTCCCATTCGAGGGGGAAGAGGCGTTGCAGCCGTTCGAGCAGCGCGGGGGTCAGCGGACGGTCGTCATGCTCGATCTGGCTGAGGTAGGAGGTGGAGATGTCAAGCGTTTCGGCGAAATCCGCCTGCTTGATGCCGCGATCATTGCGGAGTTGGCGCAGGCGAGCCCCGGCGAAGATGCGTTGTCGAACCATCGAACTGAAGTCCCTACTTTGCAAACTATCACTTTGCAATTTTGCAAATTCACATTTGCCTCGCTGCCGCCAAACGGGCAGGGGAGCCTATCACATTTCTCCGGAGAGCCGCATGTCCGCCAATATCGCCGAAATGGAACGCCGCCGCGCCGCCGCTGCTTTGGGCGGCGGGCAGAAGCGCATCGACGCGCAGCACGCCAAGGGCAAGCTGACCGCGCGCGAACGGCTCGACGTCTTGCTCGACGAAGGCTCGTTCGAGGAGCTCGACACCTATGTCGAGCATGACTGCGTCGATTTCGGGATGCAGGATCAGAAGGTCCCCGGCGACGGCGTCGTCACCGGGTCGGGGACGATCAATGGCCGCCTCGTCTATGTTTTCAGCCAGGATTTCACGGTGTTCGGTGGATCGCTGTCGAAACGCCATGCCGAGAAGATCTGCAAGGTGATGGACAAGGCGATGCTCGTCGGCGCGCCGGTCATCGGTCTCAACGACAGCGGCGGCGCGCGCATCCAGGAGGGCGTCGCAAGCCTCGGCGGTTATGCCGACGTGTTCCAGAAGAATGTGCTGGCATCGGGCGTCGTGCCGCAGATCAGCCTGATCATGGGCCCCTGCGCGGGCGGCGCGGTTTACAGCCCGGCGATGACCGACTTCATCTTCATGGTGAAGGACTCGTCGTACATGTTCGTTACCGGTCCCGACGTGGTGAAGACGGTAACCAACGAGGTGGTGACGCAGGAAGAACTGGGCGGCGCGATCACCCACACGACCAAAAGCTCGGTCGCCGACCTCGCGTTCGAAAATGATATCGAGGCGCTGCTCGCGGCGCGCGATTTCTTCGATTATCTGCCCGAAAGCAACCGCGCCGGGGTTCCCACGCGCCCGACGAGCGACCCGTTCGACCGCGCCGAGATGAGCCTCGACACGTTGATCCCGCCCAATGCGAACCAGCCCTACGACATGCACGAACTGATCCGCAAAACGGTCGACGAGGGCGATTTCTTCGAAGTGCAGCCGGCGCATGCCGCGAACATCATCTGCGGCTTCGGACGTATTGAAGGTCGCACGATCGGCATCGTCGCGAACCAGCCTTTGGTGCTCGCGGGGGTGCTCGACATCAACTCGTCGAAAAAGGCGGCGCGCTTCGTGCGTTTCTGTGATGCCTTCGAAATCCCGATCATCACCTTCGTCGACGTCCCCGGCTTCCTGCCCGGCACCGCGCAGGAATATAACGGCATCATCAAGCATGGCGCGAAGCTGCTGTTCGCCTATGCCGAGGCGACGGTGCCGAAGATCACGGTGATCACGCGCAAGGCTTATGGCGGCGCCTATGACGTGATGGCGTCAAAGCATCTGCGCGGCGACCTGAACTATGCCTGGCCGACCGCCGAGATCGCGGTGATGGGTGCGAAGGGCGCGGTCGAGATCATCTTCCGCAGCGACATCGGCGACCCCGAAAAGATCGCGCAGCGCACCAAGGAATATGAAGACCGCTTTGCCAACCCGTTTGTGGCGGCATCGCGGGGGTATATCGACGAGGTTATTCATCCGCATAATACGCGCAAGCGGATTGCGCTGGGGCTGCGGAAGCTCAGGAACAAGCAACTCGAAAACCCGTGGAAGAAGCACGACAATATTCCGCTCTGATCGCGAGGCGCACGGATATTGTCCGTGTGTGTGACGTTCGACACATGAGAATCACGGGCTGGAGGCAAGGGCGGGAGGCGGTTAAAACATGGCCGCCATGTCCTTGATTCCGAAAGAGGTTTGAAGATGCGTAAATTCCTTCCAGCTGCTCTGATGGTTCCCGCCCTGCTGGCTTCGCCGGCGGCGTTTGCGTTCGACCCCGACACGCCCGTGGGCGAGCCGAAACCCGCTTTCCCGGTGACGCTGGACAGCGAAGAGAACACGACGATCGGCCTCGCGTTCCAGACCGCCTTCGGCCTTGGCAAGGACGCTAAACCGACGGCGACGCGCGAGATCGACGGGCGCAGCTACCAGTTCCGCCCCGCTGCCATCCATCTGCTCCCGAACAATGTCGGCGTGCTGCTGAGCCTCGGCAGCCTCGAAGAAGCGGGGCACAGCGAAGGCGGAATCAACGCGATCCATTATCTGCAGGGTGGCCCGTCGGGCTGGCAGCGCACGGGCGAATGGCTGAACCTCGGATCGATCGGGTCGGTCGGCAATGCCGCAACCGCATGGGGCTTCAGCGATGCGTTGGGCAAGAACCCCTATCTCGTCACGTCAGGCGGCGGCGTGTGGCAGGGCTGCGCGATCAGCAGCGCGACGCTGACCGAGCTGGCGCCGGGCGGCCCCGTCGATCGCGCAAGCTTCATGGACAGCATGAGCTCGGGCGCCGGTCTGAACCAGAAGGAGCAGGGCTTCGACGGACAGATCACCGCGGCCGTTCCGGACAAGAGCTTCACCGTGACCTACACCGGCACGCGCGCCATCAAGCAGCAATATCTGTTGAAGAACGGCAAATACGAACTGGTCGGCAAGGACCAGATTCCGGGGTGCTGAGGAGAATGACATGAAACTAGGCCGCCTCAACCATATCGGCGTTGCGACGCCGTCGATCGCCGGCAGCATTGTCTTTTACCGCGACGTGATGGGCGCGACAAAGATCCATGAGCCGTTCGACCTGCCCGAGCAGGGGGTGAAGGTGTGTTTTGTCGATACGCCGGGTGCCGATGGCGCGCTGAACGGGACGCAGATTGAGCTAGTCGAGCCGCTGCCCGGCAATAGCTCGATCGCGGGTTTCCTCGCGAAGAACCCGGCGGGCGGCCAGCATCATATGTGTTACGAAGTCCCCGACATTCATGCCGCGAGGGCCGAGTTCGAGGCGCTGGGAAAACGCGTGCTCGGCGAGCCGCGGATCGGGGCGCATGGGACGCTGATCTTCTTCCTCCACCCCAAGGACATGGGCGGGGTGCTGACCGAGATTATGGAGACGCCGAAGGGGCATTGAGCCGCTTACCCGCCTCTCCCGTCGGGAGAGGGTTGCATAGCCTTGGCAGCTTGCTGCCTATGCGAAGCTGGGTGAGGGTAGAGCGACGTTTGAGGACGTGCCAACCCTCACCAACTCCGCCTAGGCCTGCGGCCAAGGCTTCGTATCCTCTCCCGGTGGGAGAGGAAGTTTGGAACGAGACTGCATATGACTGACAAACCGACCCTCGACCAATGGGCCGCCGCCGCCGACAAGGAAGTCAAAGGCAAGGACCTGACCTGGCACACGCCCGAGGGAATTGCCGTCAAGCCGCTCTACACCGCCGAGGACGTCCGCGAAGACCCCGGCCTGCCCGGTTTCGCGCCCTTCACGCGCGGCGTGCGCGCGTCGATGTATGCGGGGCGGCCGTGGACGATCCGCCAATATGCGGGTTTCTCCACCGCCGAGGAATCGAACGCCTTCTATCGCCGCAACCTCGCGGCGGGACAGAAGGGCCTGTCGGTCGCCTTCGACCTTGCGACGCACCGCGGCTATGACAGCGACCATCCGCGCGTCGTCGGCGACGTCGGCAAGGCGGGGGTCGCGATCGACAGCGTCGAGGATATGAAAATCCTCTTCGACGGCATCCCGCTCGATCAGATGTCGGTCAGCATGACGATGAACGGCGCGGTGATACCCATCCTCGCCTTCTTCATCGTCGCGGGTGAGGAGCAGGGGGTCGACCGCAAATTGCTCGACGGGACAATCCAGAACGACATCCTCAAGGAGTTCATGGTCCGCAACACCTATATCTACCCGCCCGAACCCTCGATGCGGATCATCAGCGACATTTTCGGCTATACGTCGCGCGAAATGCCCAAGTTCAACAGCATCTCGATCAGCGGCTACCATATGCAGGAAGCCGGCGCGACGCAGGTGCAGGAGCTGGCCTTCACCATCGCCGACGGCGCCGAATATGTGCGCTATGGTGTCGCATCGGGGCTCGACATCGACAAGTTCGCCGGGCGCCTTAGCTTCTTCTTCGCGATCGGCATGAACTTCTTCATGGAGATCGCCAAATTGCGCGCCGCGCGCGTGCTGTGGCACCGCGTGATGACGGGCCTCGGCGCCAAGGACGAGCGGTCGAAGATGCTGCGCACCCATTGCCAGACGTCGGGCGTGTCGCTGACCGAGCAGGACCCTTACAACAATGTCATGCGCACGACGATCGAGGCGATGGCGGCGATGCTCGGCGGGACGCAGAGCCTGCACACCAACGCGCTCGACGAAGCGATCGCGCTGCCGACCGATTTCTCGGCCCGCATCGCGCGCAACACGCAGATCGTCATCCAGGAAGAGACGGGGATGACCAAGGTCGTCGATCCGCTCGGCGGCTCCTATTATATCGAGGCGCTGACGCAGGAGCTGGTCGACAAGGCGTGGGAGATCATCGAGCGCGTCGAGAAGGAAGGCGGCATGGCGAAGGCCGTCGCGGCGGGATGGCCCAAGGCGATGATCGAGACCGCCGCTGCGGCGCGGCAGGCGCGCGTTGATCGCGGCGACGATGTGATCGTCGGGGTGAACAAATATCGCCTGAAGGACGAAGACCTGCTCGAAACGCTCGAGGTGGACAACAGCAAGGTCCGCGAGGCGCAGGTCGCGCGAATCAACCGGGTGAAGGCGAGCCGCGACGAGGCGGCATGCCAAGCGGCGCTCGACGCTCTACGCAAGGCGGCCGCCGCACCGCAATCGATCGAGACGAACTTGCTGGCGCACGCTGTCGAGGCTGCGCGCGCCCGCGCGACCCTCGGCGAGATTTCGTCGGCGATGGAGGAAAGCTTCGAGCGCTATGGCACGCAGCCGACCCCGGTGAAGGGCGTCTATGCCGCGCCCTATGCGGGCGATGCACGCTGGCAGCAAGTGCTCGACGGCGTCAAGGCGGTCGAGCAGCGGATGGGACGCAAGCCGAAATTGCTCGTCGCCAAGATGGGGCAAGACGGCCATGACCGCGGCGCGAATGTCATCGCCTCGGCCTTCGGCGACATGGGCTTCGACGTCGTCTCGGGACCGTTGTTCCAGACGCCCGAGGAGACGGTGGTACTCGCGCTGGACGCCGGCGTCGACGTTGTCGGCGCATCGAGCCTCGCGGCGGGGCACAAGACACTTATCCCCGAACTTATCCACAAGCTGAAAGAGGCGGGGCGCGGCGATGTGAAGGTGATCGCGGGCGGCGTCATCCCGCCGCAGGACTATCAATATCTGCGCGACGCGGGGGTGCAGGGGATCTACGGGCCGGGATCGAATGTTGTCGAATGCGCCGCCGATGTGCTGCGCTTGCTGGGGCATAATATGCCGCCTTTGGAGGACGCTGCGTGACCAATACCAATCTTTCCACCCCCTCTGTGTCGAACGAAGAGAGGGAGGCTCGCACCGACTGGACGCGCGCGGAAATCGCCGAATTGTTCGACCTGCCGTTCGACGAGCTGATGTGGGAAGCGCAGAGCGTCCACCGCCGTCACCATGCCCGTGGCGAAGTGCAGCTTTGCACGCTGCTCAGCATCAAAACCGGCGGCTGCGTCGAGGATTGCGGCTATTGCTCGCAGTCCAAGAGCGCCGATAGCGGATTGAAGGCGACCAAGCTGATGGACGTACGCGCGGTGCTGCAGGCGGCGGCGCAGGCGAAGGATTCGGGATCGAAGCGCTTCTGCATGGGCGCCGCCTGGCGCAACCCCAAGGAGCGCGACATGCCCGCGATCGTCGAGATGGTCGAGGGCGTGCGCCAGATGGGCATGGAAACCTGCATGACGCTGGGGATGCTCAGCAAGGAGCAGGCGCAGACGCTCGCGGTCGCGGGGCTCGACTATTACAACCACAATATCGACACGAGCCCGGAGAATTACGAGAATATCATCTCTACGCGGACCTTTCAGGACCGCCTCGATACGCTCGATGAAGTCCGCAATGCCGGCATCAACGTCTGCTCGGGCGGGATCGTCGGGCTGGGCGAGACGCGCGCCGATCGCGTCGGCTTCATCCACGCGCTCGCGACGCTCGAACGCCATCCCGAAAGCGTGCCGGTCAACGCGCTGGTCCCGGTGAAGGGCACCGTGCTTGGCGACATGCTTGCCGACACGCCGCTGGCGAAGATCGACGATATCGAATTCGTCCGCACGATCGCGGTCGCGCGCATCACCATGCCGAAATCGATGGTCCGCCTGTCGGCGGGGCGCGAGAGCATGTCGGAGGCGACGCAGGCGCTCTGCTTCATGGCGGGGGCGAACAGCATCTTCACCGGCGACAAACTGCTCACCACCGGCAACCGCGGCGACAATGCCGACGCGGCGCTGTTCGCCAAGCTGGGGCTCAAGCCGATGGAGAGCGAAGAGCCGATGCGGATGGAAGCGGCCGAGTGAAGCTGTTTGGAGTCCTCGCCAATATCCTCGCTGGCTTCCTCGTTTGGGCGGCGGTGACAGGCTTGGTCTATTTCTTTGTAAGTTGGGGCAGCGACGAAGCGCCGGGCAATGTGCCTTTCTGCCCGTGGAAGGCAGTCATACTCATCCTGTCGGCGCTGAGCTTCTCGCTCTACGCCAGACGTTATTGGAAGAAGCTGGATCACTGATGTTCAAGAAAATCCTGATCGCCAACCGCGGCGAAATCGCCTGCCGCGTTATCAAGACCGCGCGCCGCATGGGCATCGCGACCGTTGCCGTCTATTCGGACGCCGACGCGCGCGCGCCGTTCGTGCAGATGGCCGACGAGGCGGTGCATATCGGTCCATCGCCCGCGTCCGAATCCTATCTGATCGCCGACAAGATCATCGCGGCGTGCAAGGCGACGGGCGCAGAGGCGGTACATCCGGGCTATGGCTTCCTGTCCGAACGCACGAGCTTTGCCGAGGCGCTCGCCAAGGAAAATATCGCCTTCATCGGCCCGCCGGTGAATGCGATCGCCGCGATGGGCGACAAGATCGAGTCGAAGAAGCTCGCGAAGGAGGCCGGTGTTAACGTCGTCCCCGGCTTCGTCGGCGAGATCGACGATACCGAACATGCCGTGCGCATCTCGAACGAGATCGGTTATCCGGTGATGATGAAGGCGTCGGCGGGCGGCGGCGGCAAGGGCATGCGCCTCGCCTATGACGAAAAGGACGTCCGCGAAGGCTTCGAGGCGACCAAGCGCGAAGGGCTCAACAGCTTCGGCGACGACCGCGTCTTTATCGAGAAATTCATCCTCAACCCGCGCCATATCGAGATCCAGATCCTCGGCGACCAGCACGGCAATGTGCTCTACCTCAACGAGCGCGAGTGCAGCATCCAGCGCCGCCACCAGAAAGTGGTCGAGGAAGCGCCGTCGCCCTTCGTGACCCCCGCGATGCGCAAGGCGATGGGCGAGCAGTGCGTCGCGCTGTCGAAGGCGGTCGGCTATTATAGCGCGGGCACGGTCGAACTGATCGTCTCTGGCGCCGACCCCACGGGCGAGAGCTTCTACTTCCTCGAAATGAACACGCGGCTGCAGGTCGAGCATCCGGTGACCGAGGCGATCACCGGCATCGATCTTGTCGAACAGATGATCCGCGTCGCGGCAGGCGAAAAGCTCGAGATGACGCAGGACGATATCAAGATCGACGGCTGGGCGATCGAGAACCGCGTCTATGCCGAAGATCCCTATCGCGGCTTCCTGCCCTCGACCGGACGTCTCGTGCGCTACCGCACCCCCGTTCCGGCGTGGGAAGGCGAGACACGCGGCGTCGATGGCGTGCGCGTCGAGGAGGGCGGCGAAGTGTCGATCTTCTACGACCCGATGATCGCCAAGCTCGTCACCTGGGGCGCGACGCGCGACGAAGCCGCCGACCTCCAGATCGCGGCGCTCGACCGCTTCGAGATCGAAGGGCTCGGCCATAATATCGATTTCGTCTCGGCGATCATGCAGCACCCGCGTTTCCGCTCGGGCGAATTGACGACGGGCTTTATCGCCGAAGAATATCCCGAGGGCTTCCATGGCGCGCCGACCGACGGGACGATCACACGCGCGCTCGCGGCGATCGCAGGCTTCATGGCGTCTGCCGAAGCCGACCGCGCGCGCCGCACCGATGGCCAGCTCGGCGACCGGCTCGAACCGCCCGCCAAGTGGCAGGTCACGATCGACGGCGCGCCGCAGAAGGTCAAGATCGGCGAGAAGCATATCAAGATCGAGGGCGACCGGATCGACATCGCGCTCGAGTATACGCCGGGCGACCGGCTCGTCGTCGCCGAGATCGACGAAACCGAACTCGCGGTAAAGGTCGCTAAGACGCGCACCGGCTGGCGCATGACGACGCGCGGGCGTATCCACGACGTGCGCGTTCTGCCCTGGCACATCGCGCCGCTGACCCAGCACATGATCGAAAAAATCCCGCCCGATCTGTCGAAATCCCTCATCTGCCCGATGCCGGGCCTGCTCGTCGCGCTGCACGTCGGCGAAGGCGACAAGGTCGAGGCCGGCCAGCCGCTCGCCACGGTCGAGGCGATGAAGATGGAAAACATCCTCCGCGCCGAAAAAGCGGGGACGGTAAAGACCGTCAACGCCGCGCAAGGCGACAGTCTGGCGGTCGACGCGGTGATCTTGGAGATGGAATAATCGTCTCCTTCTCGTCATTGCGAGGAGCGAAGCGACGCGGCAATCCAGAATGGCGTAAGCCGCTCTGGATTGGTTGGCCTACGGCCGCCTGCGGCCCGCTTCGCTCGCAATGACGGAGTTTGCTGAATGCACCTAAATCACGACGCCGACGCGGTCGCGGCATCCGAAATCACCTTCGACGATTTCCTCCGCGTCGACATTCGCATCGGCACGATCGTGGAGGCCGAGCCTTTCCCCGAGGCGCGCAAACCCGCGTTCAGGCTGAAGATCGATTTCGGCCCCGCGATCGGCGTGAAGAAAAGCAGCGCGCAGATCGTCGATCGCTACTCGCTCGAAGAGCTGGCGGGGCGGCAGGTCGCCGCGGTCGTCAACTTCCCGCCGCGCCAGATCGGCAAGTACATGTCTGAAGTGCTGACGCTCGGCTTCGCCGATGAGGAGGGCGCGGTGATCCTCTTCGCGCCTGATCGCAAAGTTCCCGACGGGTCGCGCCTCTTCTAACCTTTCCCGCGCCCGACATCGCGGCTAGTCTCGCGGAGGGAAACAGGGGAGAGGGCTCATGACATTACCCGTAACCGCGTTCGTGGCCGCCGTCTGCGCCTTGCTGCTGCTCGTCACCGCGATCGACACGGTGCGCCAGCGACTGCGCGTGAAGGCCGCTTTCGGTGACCATGGCGATGCCAAGCTGATCAGCGCCAGCCGTGCGCACGGCAATCTCGCCGAATATGCGCCGATTACGATCATCCTGCTCGGCTTGCTGGAAACCGCGCGCGCCAATCATATGGGGCTGATGATCATCGGCGCGACCTTCCTCATCGGCCGCGTCGCGCATGTCATCGGGCTCTACACGCCTTCAGAACCGGGGAAGGCACCGCTTGGGCGGCAGGTCGGCGTCCTTGCGACCTTCGGCGCTTTGCTGGTGCTCGGGCTGTGGACGTTATGGGTACTGGCGACAGTGAATCTTTGACATTTTGGAACGGAAAGTTTGTTTACTACGAATATTGTCGCCAGCGTAAAGACCAATAAGAATGAAGATATTATGCTAAACATCTGTCTGTAAGCCTTCTTTCGGCCCACTTCGCGATTCAGCTGGATGTGGAGTTGTAGGCACTCAGCCTGTTCAACTTTCCCCCATTTTAGCGTCCTCTTTTGATATTTCCAATTGTTGGGAAGCCAGTTCTCTGGCTCATTGCCCGGAAGTCCGAACCGCTTCGGCCAAACGCTAAGTAGGCTAATAAATGCTAGTATGAACATGCCCGCACCGAGTGCAAAGGCATAACCAGACAATCCAATCTTCGAGGTCCCGCTAACAATAGAAAAGTATGCAGCTAGAGATGTCGTTGCGACCGTTAGCTGTAAACCAGCTATCGTGAATCCTCGCTGATCTGTAGAAATATGAGATGACGTTTGGGCCAAGATGCGTTGCTCACCCTCTCTGACTACCTCGTCTAAAATCGAAGATTCAAGCTGATATAGATCATGCAAATCTATTTCGGGATAGTTACGATCGGCCCGTTCGAGTCGAAATTTACCGAGTATTGGTAGCGAGAAGATCAATGGCTAAACCCCCTGAACGCGACTGGCTGAATGACGAGCGTAAATCGCCAAGTCGTCCTGCGCCAGCCCCTTCACCTGCTCCGCGTCCAACTCCTGCGCCGACGCCGCCAAAGCCGAAATAGCTACCCGTCGACCAATGCCACCGCACGGATCCAGCCCGCGCTGGCGCGCTCGATCTTCACCGGGAAGCAGCTGAAGGTGAAGCCCGTCGCGGGGATCGCGGCGAGGTTGGTGAGCTTCTCGATCTGGTAATAGGGCCGGATGCGTCCCGCCTTGTGACCTTCCCAGATGATCGAGGGATCGCGCGTGTCCGCCCAGCGCCGCGCGGTGTGACTGAACGGCGCGTCCCAGCTCCACGCGTCGGTGCCGACGACCTGTACGCCGCGCCCGGTCAGGTACAGCGTCGCCTCGGCCCCCATGCCGCTGCCCTGGTCGGTGAAATTGTCGGTGCCATAGACCGCGCCCGACTGGACAAGCACGATGTCGAAGGGCTGGAGTTCATGCCCGATGCGCGCCAGTTCGGCCTCCACTTCGGCGCCGCTCACGACATGGCCGTCCGGACGATCCGAAAAGTCGAGCTTCACGCCCGGACGAAAAAACAGGTCGAGCGGCGCTTCGTCGATCGACGGCGCACGAGTTGCGCCGCTGTCGGTGGTCGAATGATAATGCCACGGCGCGTCCATATGCGTGCCATTGTGCGTACTGAGCGACAGCATCTCGACCGCCCAGCCTTCGCCGTCGGGCAGATCGTCCCTCGTGAGCCCGGGGAAGAACATCGCGATCTGCTCCCACGTATTCTCATGGGTCATATAGGTGATGTTCGGGCGCATCACCGGCGGGTCGGAGATGACGTCGTTGGTGATCGGGATCGAAAGGTCGATGAACTGCATGACGCACAGTCTGCCACCGGAAAGACGCCACGCCAAGAAGGCTTGCGCGCCGTTCGCCGCCCGCTAGAGATGGCGGTAAGCCTGAAAGGGGCAGGGGAGAGTTTATGACCGACGCAGCCGCCGTAGCCGACCATGGCGCGGTCTATCAGCCGAGCGCCAAAGACATTCGCATGGTCATCGCCGCATCGTCGGCGGGTACGGTGTTCGAATGGTATGATTTCTTCATCTACGGCACGCTCGCGGCGATCATCGGCAAGGCCTTTTTCCCCAGCGACAATGCAACGCTGGAAATCCTGCTCGTGTGGGCGGGCTTCGCGGTCGGATTCGGTTTCCGGCCCTTGGGCGCGGTAATCTTCGGCTTCCTCGGCGACCGGCTGGGACGCAAATATACCTTCCTCGTCACCGTCACCTTGATGGGCATCGCGACAGCCGGCGTCGGCATGATCCCGTCGGCTGCGACCATTGGCATCGCGGCGCCGATCATCGTCATCCTGCTCCGCGTGCTGCAGGGGCTGGCGCTCGGCGGCGAATATGGCGGCGCGGCGGTCTATGTCGCCGAACATTCGCCGCCGGGAAAGCGCGGTTTCTACACCAGCTTCATCCAGGCGAGCGTCGTCGGCGGCTTCGTGCTCAGCCTGATCGTCGTGCTCGGCTGCAAGGCGCTGATGCCCGACGCGGTGTGGGAAAGCTGGGGCTGGCGCGTGCCCTTCCTGCTTTCGCTCATCCTCCTCGCCATTTCGCTGTGGATGCGCCTCAAACTTTCCGAAAGCCCGGTGTTCCAGGCGATGAAGGCGGAGGGCGAACTCGCCAAGAACCCGCTCAAGGAAAGCTTCACCTACCCCGGCAATCCTCGCCGTATCTTCATCGCGCTATTCGGCATCGCCGCCGGCCTGACGGTCATCTGGTACACGGCGATGTTCTCCGGGCTGTCGTTCCTGAAAGGGCCGATGAAGGTCGAGGACACGGCTGCCGAGATCATTGTCGGCTTTGCCGCCGCGTTCGGCATGGGCTTCTTCATCTGGGCCGGAAAGCTCTCCGACCGCATCGGGCGCAAGAAGCCGATCGTCTGGGGCTATGCCGCGACGCTGGTCCTGCTCTTCCCGCTCTTCTGGTGGATGGGCAGCGTCGGCAACCCGGCACTGTCGGCTGCTGCCGAGCGCGCGCCCGTGACCGTCACCGGTTCGCAATGCAGCTTCGACCCGTTCGCGCAGAAACAGGCGACCGCGTGCGGGCGCACGCTCGGCGAACTGACCAAACTCGGTGTGCCCTACACGGTCGTCCAGACGGACAGCGGCTTTGACAGGGTCAAAATCCGTATCGGAAACCGCGAGGTCGCGAGCGAGGATCCGGCACTGCTCCAGCCCGCTTTGGAAGCGATGGGTTATGACTTCGCGAAGCAGGTCCCGCAAATCGGCGGTATCGCCGTCATATTCCTCGCGCTGCTCGGGCTGAGCGCGCTGTCGGGCTTCACCTATGGTCCGGTCGCGGCATTGCTGTCCGAAATGTTTCCGCCGCACGTCCGCTATTCTTCGCTCTCGATCCCCTATCATCTGGGGACGGGCTATTTTGGTGGGTTCCTCCCCCTGATCGCGAGCTTCATCATCGCGAAGACCGGCAATGCCTATGCCGGGCTCTGGTATACCTGGGTGGTCGTCCTCGTCGCCTTCCTCGTCACCGCGTTCATGCTGAAGGATCCGGTCGAGGGACAGTGGGACAAGCCCGCCTGATCGCCCCCATTGGCGCAGGCAGCCAAGCCGTATAGGGGCAGGGGAATGATCGCCATTCCGCCGCCGCTCCGCCTTCGCCTTTCATCCGAAGCCCTCGTCGCAAACTGGCGCTGGCTCGCCAAGCAGAGCGGCTCGGCGGCATGCGGCGCGGCGATCAAGGCCGACGCTTATGGCCTTGGCGCGCGCGAAGTGGTGCGACATCTCGCCGCCGCGGGATGCCGCGACTTTTTCGTCGCGACCTGGGCCGAGGCCGCCGCGCTGATGCCTTTGCCGTGGGGCGTATCGCTCTCGGTGCTCCACGGCGTCGGCGCGAGCGACGTGATCGCGGCGCTTACCCTTCCCGCGCGGCCCGTGCTCGGCAGCCTCGAACAGATCGCGCTGTGGCGCGAGGCGGGCGAGGGGCGGCCGTGTGACGTGATGATCGATACCGGGATGAACCGGCTTGGCCTTCGCGTCGAAGAAACGGCAGGCGGGGCGCTCGACGGCCTGAATATTGAAACCCTGCTCAGCCACCTCGCATCGGCCGACGAGGACAGCGCGCAGAACAGCGGACAACTCGCGGCGTTTCGCGCGGTTCGGCAGGCGATCCCCGCGCGGCGCTACAGCCTGGCGAACAGCGCCGGTATCTGTCTCGGCGCCGATTATGCGTTCGATCTGACCCGCCCGGGCATCGCGCTCTATGGCGGGACGCCGCGCGGCGAAGCCACGGGCCATATCCGGCAGGTCGCCTTCCCCGAAGCGCGCGTGCTGCAGGTGCGTCGGGTGCGCCAAGGCGAGGCCGTCGGCTACGGCGCGACCTGGACCGCGCCACGCGACAGCCGGATCGCGATCGCGAACATGGGCTACGCCGACGGCTATTTACGCTGCCACGCCGGATCGGGTTCGGCGACGTGGAACGCGTGCTCGCTGCCGCTGATCGGCCGCGTATCGATGGATCTGACCGCTTTCGACGCGAGCGACGCCGATGGAATCGAGGAAGGCGACTGGCTCGCGATCGATTATGACCTGCCGACGGCGTCGGCACGCAGCGGATTGTCGCAATATGAGCTGCTGACGGGGTTGGGGCCGCGGTTCGAGCGCGGTTGGTTTTAGAAACGACGCGATAGGAGCGTGCTCCCCGAGCAAAAAAAAAGGCCGCCTTCCGAAGGAAGGCGGCCGATTTTTACCGTGCCGGATTTCTCTTACCAGCTGGCCTTGATGCCCGCGTAGAAATAGCGGCCGAAGGTGTCGTAGGGATCGCCACCTGCCGTACCCAGCAGGCCGAGCGGCGGCTGTTTGTCGAACGCATTATCGACGCCGACATAGAATTCGAACTTCTTGTCGATTTCCAGATTGGCCCGGAAATTGTGGTAGAATGCCGACGGGTAGTAAATCTGCGGATACTGGTCGGCATTCGCCGCCGGGAACGTCGTCAGATTACCCGGTGTGCAGGTACCACCACCGGGGATATTTCCGCTTTCGGGGCAGATGTCCTTGTACGCGTTCTGCGCTTCCCATGTGCCGATCGTCTGTTTGCCGATATAACGGACCGAGTAGCTAAGATCGAGATCACCGAAATCATAGTTGATGCTCGCATTTGCAGCCCAACGCGGATCGCCAAGTTCACTCATTTGACGGTTGGGCGCATTCGGCGACGTCGGATCGGTGTAGTTGTCGAGACGAATCAAATAGGTCGCGATCCCGCGCACCGACAGGCGATGGCCATTGTCGAACGTCCGGCGATATTGAAGGTCGAAGTCGATACCTTCAGTCTTTTGCGACGCGAAGTTGATCCCGCCAGAGATCACCGCGCCGTTCGCCTGATCAAACAGGCCATTCGGCAGACGGCTCACAACGGCGCAATACTGATTATCGATCCCGCTCGCATTGTCGTAACAAAGGTTGAGGATCGTCTGCGCGGGCAGCACCGCAATCAGGTTTTCGACCTTGATCTTGTAATAGTCGACCGTGAAGTTGAATCCGCGGAGAAAGCTCGGCTCGAACACTGCGCCAAGCGTCAGGCTCTTGCCGATTTCATTCTGCAAGGTCGGATTGCCGCCCGACCGGATTTCGGTCGTGCGATCACGCGCCGGCTGGTTCACGAAACCCGCCGGGATGCCCGCGGCCGCACAATTCGCCGCGCGATTCGGACCGTTACCGATGTACAGCACGTCGCACGGATCGTTCAGTTGATTGAAGTTCTGCGACGGCGTCGAGAACAGATCGCTTTGCGTCGGCGTACGGACCGAACGTGCATAGGCGGCGCGCAAGCGAATGTCCGGGATCGGAGCGTAAAGTCCCTGAACGTTATAGGCCCATACCGTGCCGGCCGATGTGTTATAATCGGAGACGCGAGCCGCGCCACTGATCGTCAGTTCTTCGGCTAGCGGCATGTTCGCCAGCAGCGGAATGCTGATTTCAGCGAAAGCTTCCTTCACCGTAAGCTTCGGAGGATCGAACACAGGAATGGCGTTTAGGAACGTGCCGCCGGAAGCCGTCAACGCGTCATATGCCGAGTAGGCCTTCTCTTCACGATATTCCGCGCCAAGCGCAAAACCGATCGGGCCGCCCGGCAACTCGAACAATTGTGAGAGGTCACCGGCGACGCTCGCCAGCGCCACGAACTCTTCCGCCTTTTCGTCGCGGGTCGAGGTGGTGTTCACGAAATTCAGGGCCGCCTGGCTCGGCGAACCGCTGCCGAAGACATTGATTGGGACGCAGTCCGGGCGATCGTTCGTCGGATCGGCATCGGCATTGACGCGGCAAACGATCTGACCTGCGGTATTACGCGTCGCGTCGATCGCTAGCAGAAAGCCGTCAAGATTCCCCTGTTCGTCAAAAAGCACCAAGTTGTTTAAAGACTTCATGCTCGTGTCGAGACGACCGTAGTTGAACGACAATTCATAGTTCCAGTCGTCATTGAACGTGCCTTCGACCCCGCCAACAACGCGGAAGGTTTCACGGCGATGCTTTTCGCCGCGACCGCCGAAATCGGTGTTGAAGCGCGAGATAGCGAATGGCGTCGCATCCGGGGTCGCGCCGCAAACTCCAAAGCCGCTGAGGGTATCGAAAGCCTGGCTGGTCAGGAACGGATTATCGCAACGAAGCTCCGGAATCGCGTCAAACTGTTCTTGCGTGGTCGCGAAGAAGCCCGCCAGCGATCCTTGGAAAAAGCTCGGCTGGCCTTCCTGAAGAGCATCGACGCGAACGTATTTCGCCTCGACAAAGGGGCGGAACGCGTCGCTGACGTCGTAATGCGCCAGCAGGTTGAAGGAGTAGCGCTTCAAGCCCGCCGCGAGTTGGCCGGTGTTGCGCAGCGTCGAACCTTCACCGCCCTGCTGGTTGCCGGAGCCTACACCGCCGAAGCTCTGGTCGGGCGTGTCGATGAAAATGTTGCCGCCCGGGGCAAAACGGACATAACGCTGACGCGTGCTGGAAGCTGGGTCGAGCGCGCCGAGCGTGCCACCGTCGCTGATAGAGCGATTTTTGATACCGCACAGGAAGGTGTTGTCGGGAATGCCGTCACCCGCTGCCGGCTCTCCGATCGTATCGTCGGTCAGCTGGAACTGGCAGCGACCCGAATAGGCGCCTGTCAGTTTGTCGCGATCGGTGAAGTAGAGGGGACTCGCTTCGGCATATTCGGCCGAAATCGCGACGTTGCCGCGACCGTCGGCAAAATTCTTTCCGTAAGTGCCGCTGACGAACATATTTCCGCGGTCGCCGCGCGACGAAATGCCGCCTTGCGCCCGCAAATTGATCCCTTCGAAATCGCGCTTGGTGATGAAGTTCACCACGCCGGCGACAGCGTCCGAACCGTAGATCGCCGAGTTGCCGCCCGTGACTATGTCGACGCGTTCCAGCAGGTCGACTGGGATCGTATTGACGTCGACCAGATAGTCGCCCGGCGATGCCGTGACATGGCGCTTGCCGTTAACGAGAACCAGCGTGCGGGCGGTGCCCAGGCCGCGGAGATCAAGGATGTTGAGGCCTGCGGTGCCAATAAAGCGGGTCGAGTTGCCCTGGCTGAAAGTCGAGCGCAGCGAAGGAAGATCATTGAGCGCGTCACCCAGCGAAACGTCGCCTGTGTCGGTGAGTTCGCTGACATCGACCGATGTGAGCGGAACAGGTGAATCGAGCGTTGGGCGAACAATGCGCGAGCCCGTAACGACGATCGAGCGTTCGGTATTCTGATCGGAATCGCAGACGCCATCATTATTGGCGTCAATGCATTCCGCCGCGGTGTCTTGCGCCAACGCGGGCTGGCTCACGGATATGGCTACTGCAAAGGCAGCAGCACCCAGAAACAGGTGCGACTTAGTCATTGATAACTCCCCGGTTGCCCGTTCAAATCGAACTGAACGGATTGCACTCCAGAAAGACTGAAAAAAAACCGAGCACAAGCATCCTGTGGCAATTTTATGTCACATCTCGTTTATGACTGGCGGCTTGTGATATTTGCGCAACACTCGAGTCGTTGAACCGCGATAACCGGCGTATAATATGGTTTTGCATGTGCGACATGAACCAGCGTCGCGGGGCGCCTTGTGCGGATGAATGTTTCACAACTATCGTATCTTTCGAAACTAAGTTTCTTTGAGCATTTTTCGCATGCTCCATTCGCGCGAGTTGGCTGGAGGCTTGGGGCGACGCCGCGCCCTGCCTGCCAAATACTGAGATAGGCACTTTGGCGTGTGCCGACTCGCGTGAGACATGGAGCCGCATGTTGCGACGCATCATAATTTGATGCTAATGCCATGGCCTATCCGGTGCGGCGCGGTCGCCATAGTTCCGGGATTCAGGGAGCGCGGGTGAAAAATGGCGAAGTCCAAGGGGACGACGGAAGGTGACGTCGTCACGATCAAGAAATACGCCAACCGGCGGCTCTACGATACCGAACGCAGTTGCTATATTACGCTCGACGATCTCGGCACGATGGTCCGCGACGGCCGCGATTTCCGCGTCGTCGATGCGAAAAGCGGCGAAGACATCACGCATAATGTCCTCACGCAAATCATCATGGACGAGGAAACGCGCGGCGAAACCCTGTTGCCGGTCAATTTCCTGCGCCACCTGATCGGCATGTATGGCGACAAGATGCAGTCGATGGTGCCGCAATATCTCGAAGCGTCGATGACGGCGTTCCGCAAGAACCAGCAGGATGTCCGTTCGGCGTTCGAAGGGGCGCTCGGCTCGAACCCGCTCGCCGAACTCACCCGCCGCAACATGGAAATGTTTCAGCAAGCCGCGGGCGCATTCATACCAGGCGCCGGCGCGAACAAGGCGAAAGATGCCGAAATCGCAGAGCTGAAAGCCGAAATCGCCCAACTCAGGGCCGAGCTCGCCAAAAAATAATCCGGAACCGCAGCGCGGTACCAAAGCACAGAAACAGGACAAATGATCAAGCATGCGCTCAGCGTAACCCGTCAGGCCGACTTCGCGGCCTGGTACCAAGATGTCATTGCCGAGGCCGACCTCGCCGAGGAATCGGGGGTGCGCGGCTGCATGGTGATCAAACCGTGGGGCTATGGCATCTGGGAACGCATCCAGAAGGTGATGGACGCCGCAATCAAGGACGCGGGGGTTCAAAACGCCTATTTCCCGCTCTTCATTCCTTTGAGCTTCTTTGAGAAGGAAGCCGACCATGTCGATGGTTTTGCGAAGGAAATGGCCGTCGTCACCCATCACCGCCTGATCGCGGACGGGAAGGGCAAGCTCGTCCCCGATCCCGAGGCGAAGCTCGAGGAGCCGCTGATCGTCCGCCCGACGTCGGAAACCGTCATCGGCTCGGCGATGAGCCGCTGGGTGCAGAGCTGGCGCGACCTGCCGCTGAAGGTCAACCAGTGGGCGAACGTCGTGCGTTGGGAAATGCGCACGCGGATGTTCCTGCGCACCAGCGAATTCCTCTGGCAGGAAGGCCATACGGCGCACGCCGACCGGGATGATGCGATGGCCGAAACGCTGCGCGCGCTCGAAATGTACCGCGCCTTCGCCGAGGATGTCCTCGCGATGCCCGTGATCGCGGGCGAAAAGCCCGAGAATGAGCGCTTCCCGGGCGCCGTCGCGACCTATTCGATCGAAGCGATGATGCAGGATGGCAAGGCGCTGCAGGCCGGCACTTCGCATTATCTCGGCACCGGCTTCGCCGAGGCGGCGAACATCCGTTACCAGGACAAGGACGGCGGCCACAGCCTCTGCCACACGACGAGTTGGGGTACTTCGACGCGCATGATCGGCGGCGTCATCATGACGCACGGCGACGATGACGGCCTGCGCTGTCCTCCGCGCATCGCGCCGCACCAGATCGTCATCGTGCCGATGCTGCGCGACAATGAGGAAGATGCCGCGATCCTCGATTATTGCCGCGACCTCGAAGCCAGCCTCAAGGCGCTCGATGCCTTCCGCGAACCCGTGCGCGTGCTGCTCGATACCAGCGGCGCGAAGGCGCAGACCAAGCGGTGGGGCTGGGTCAAGAAGGGCGCGCCAATCATCGTCGAAGTCGGTCCGCGCGACGTCGCGGGCGGCAATGTCGCGGTGATCCGCCGGGACCGGCTCTATCAGGAAAGCGGCAAGCTCAATTCGGCGTTCATCGCAAAGAGCGATTTCATCGCCGACGCGGCCGCGACGCTCGATGATATCCAGTCGAGCCTCCATGCCGAGGCAAGCGAGCGGCTTCACGCCAGTATCCGCCGCGACGTGACCGACCTCGCGGCGCATTTCGCCGGTGACGACAAGTTCGTCGGCTGGGTCGAAGTCCAATGGTCGCGCCCGACCGGCGCTACGCTGGACAAGATCGTCGAGCAGCTAAAATCTCTCAAGCTCACGATGCGCAACACGCCGCTCGATGCCGCGCCGGCCGATGGTCCCTGCGTCTTCACCGGCGAACCGGCCGTCGAGCGAGTACTGATCGGGCGGACCTACTGAGCTTTAGCGCCCTTGCGCCGGGAGGCATGGCGTTCTAGCCTTCGCGCCGAGGGGCTCGAAGGAGACTGTCGATGCGATATCCCTTGCTGGTCGCTGCCGCGACGCTGGCGCTAGCTGCGCTTCCCGCCGCGGCCCACCATGGCTGGTCGTCCTATGACGAGACCAAGCCGGTAACCTTGACCGCGTCTTTCACCGAATTGTCGTGGGGCAACCCGCACGGTAGCGCCAAGATGCGCTGGAAGGGCAAGGTCTGGGACGTCATATTGGCGCCGGTCGGCCGCATGGAAGCGCGCGGGCTGACGCGCGCCGAGATCGAACCCGGCAAGCGCTTTCGCCTGACCGGCTATGTCCGGCGCGACGGCGCCGCCGAAATGCGGGTCGAACGCGTGATGGTCGGCAAGAAGACGGTCGAGTTGCGCTGAGCGAAGCGGCGTGGAGCCTGTCCTGACTGCCGCTGCGGAGTGGCTCGATACGACCGGCATCGGGCCGTGGTCGCGCGGGTCGACGCTCGTCTATCCCGTCGCCAATACGCTGCACCTGCTGGGCTTGATCATGTTGGTCGGAGGGATTGGCGTCGTCGACCTCAGGGTCATGGGCCTGTGGAGAAGCCTGCCGGTAATGGAAATCTCGCGCGCGCTCACGCCGGTCGCTATCGCCGGGCTCATCCTGATGGCGATCAGCGGCGTGATCTTGTTCGCCGCCGACGGCCCAGCACTCGCGAGATCGACCATATTCGAGCGAAAGCTGGTCATCATCGCGATTGCCTTGGCCAATGCGACCGCCTTCAGACTGGTCTGGGACGCCGATATGGCGCGCTGGTCCGGCAGGGCGCCCGCCGCAGCGCGGGCGATGGCGGCGGCTTCGCTGCTCCTCTGGCTCGCCGCGGGCGCGTCGGGGCGCTGGATCGCCTACAGCTGACGGCGGCAAGGCCGCGCTAGTGCTTGGTAATGCCCGCCAGCGCGCTTATAGCCTTTCGCCAATGAAAAAGCGCTCGAACAACTCGCCCGGCTTGCCCAGCAGCCAACAGATTCTCGACTTCATCACGGCGTCCGACCAGCCGGTGGGAAAGCGCGAGATCGCCAAGCATTTTGCGCTCCACGGCAACGACAAGATCGCGCTGAAAGCGTTGCTCAAGGACATGACCGACGAGGGGTTGGTCGATCTGGCGCCCGGACGGGCATTCCACAAGCATGGTGGGTTGCCGCGCGTCACGGTGCTACGCGTCGCGGCGATCGAGGGAAGCAACCTCTGGGCGGTGCCCGATCGTTGGGAAGGCGCCGGTCCGGCTCCGCGGCTGCGCGTGATGGAGCAGGGGCGGAAAGGCGCGCTGGGCGTCGGCGACCGCATACTCGCGCGCACCGAGGAACGGGGCAGCGGCCATGTCGCACACCCGATGAAGCGGCTGCAGGCGAGCGCAGAGATGGTGATCGGCGTGCTCGTCGAGGATATCGGGCCGGGCGGCAAGCCGATGGTCTGGCTGCGGCCTGCCGACAAGCGCGCGCGCTATGACTTCGCTGTCGCTGACAAGGGCGACGCGGATATCGGCGACTTGGTTCGCGCCGAACTCACGGGGCGAGGGGCAGCGATCAAGGCGAAGGTCATCGACCGCATCGGCGATCCCTTCGCGCCCAAATCGCTCAGCATGATCGCGATTGCGCGGCATGAAATCCCGCATGTCTTTGGCGCCGAAACGCTCGCCGAGGCGGGGCATGCGGCGAAGCTGCCGCTCACCCCCGACGGCCGCGAGGATCTTCGCGACCTGCCGGTCGTCGCGATCGATCCCATAGATGCGCGCGACCATGACGATGCCGTCTGGGCGATCCCCGACGACGAGCCGGGCAACAAGGGCGGCTTTCGCGCGATCGTCGCGATCGCCGACGTCAGCTATTATGTCCGTCCCGACGGGGCGCTCGATCGCGAGGCGCGGCGGCGCGGCAACAGCGTCTATTTCCCCGACCAGGTCGTGCCGATGCTGCCCGAAACGCTGTCGGCCGGCGTCTGCTCGCTGAAAGCCGGGCAGGACCGCGCCGCAATGGCGTGCCATCTCGTCATCGACAAGCATGGCAAGGTGACGTCATGGCGGTTCACGCGCGCGCTGGTCAGGCTGCGCGCGAACATCGCCTATGAGCATGCGCAGGCGGCTTACGACAGCGACGCGCCGCGCGATGACTGGGACGCCGACGTGCTCCCCACGCTCAAGAATTTATGGGCGTGCTGGACGCTGCTGGCAAAGGCGCGCGCCGCCCGCGCGCCGCTCGACCTCGACCTGCCCGAACGGCAGGTCATCCTCGACGAGGCAGGCGGAATCGCCGAAATCCGCGTCCGCGACCGGCTCGATTCGATGCGGTTGATCGAGGATTATATGATCGCGGCGAATGTCGCGGCGGCGAAGGCGCTGGAGGCTAAGAAGTCACCCGTCATGTACCGCATCCACGAGCCGCCGAGCCGCGAAAAGCTCGTCAGCCTCAAGGATTATCTCGAAACCTTCGAACAGAGCTTTGCGCTCGGGCAGGTCATCACCCCCGCGGTGTTCAACCGGCTGATCGACGGCTTTTCCGAAGACGACCGGCTGCCCGAAATCATGCAGGCGATCCTGCGCAGCCAGACGCAGGCCTACTACGGCCCCGCCAACGCGGGCCACTTCGGCCTCGCGCTTGGCAGCTACGCGCATTTCACTTCGCCGATCCGTCGCTACGCCGACCTGATCGTCCACCGCGCGCTCGTCGATTCCTACAAGCTCGAAGTCCCCGGCAAGCCCAAGGGCCTGCCCGCGCGCACGGGGCTTGGGGAGGCTGACGCCAAGGGGCTGTCGCGCATCGGCGAAGCGATCAGCGCGCTCGAACGCCGCGCGATGGAGGCCGAGCGCGAGACGGTCGACCGCTATGTCGCCGCCTATCTCGCGACCAGGACGGGCGAGATCGTCGTCGCGCGCATCACCGGGGTGCAGCCTTTCGGTTTCTTCGCGACCGTCGACGGGCTCGGCGGCGACGGGCTGGTGCCCGTATCGACGCTGGGCAGCGAGCGCTTCTTCTACGACGAGGCCGCACGCAGCCTTGACAGCGAGCATGGACGGGTGAGCTTTACCGTCGGCCAGCGGATCGAGCTTCGACTGATGGACGCCAATCCGATCAGCGGCGCACTACGCTTCGAACTGCCCGACGCCCCCGAGGGCGGCTTTCGGAACCGCCCGCCGCGGCGAGATGGGGTGAAGAAAACCGGCAAGGACAAGGGCGGCAAGCATATGGTCGGCAAACGCGGTCGTCCGGCGAATATCAAGCACAAGGGCCGGCGCAGATAGCTCCTCGCCGAATAACTATTTTCCAGCGAGCTTCTGCAACAACGCCGCACTTTCCGCATCGGCTGGGAAAAACGCCTCGATCGCGAGTTCGGACAGCGTGATGTCGACGGGTGTTCCGAAGATCGTCACCGTCGAGACAAAGCGGATTTGTCCCATCGGCGTGTCGAGGATCAGCGGGACCGCGATGCCGTTCGCCAAGCCGCGATGATGCTCGTCTTCGGCGGCCGGATAGCCGGCCAATTCCTCGCGCAATGCGACCAGTCCGGCGTCGGCGCTCGCGTCGATCTGGTGGTCGAGCCGTTCGAGAATATGCGCGCGCCATTCGCCGTGATTAGCGATATGCGGCGCGAGCCCCTCGGGATGCAGCGCAATGCGCAGCACGTTGACCGGTGGTTCGAACAGATGCGGTGCCGCAAGCCCTGCGAGAATTCCGACCGCGCTGTTCGCCGCGACCATATTCCAGTGCCGGTCCACCGCGAGCGCGGGGTAGGGCTCGTGCCCCTTCAGCACATGCTCGACGATCGCGCGCATTCCCGCCATTTCGTCGCTGTCGAGCGGCCGTTCCTGATAGTCGGGAGCATAACCCGCCGCCAGCAACATCGCATTGCGCGCACGGTGCGGCACGTCGAGGCAGTCGGCGATTCGCTGCAACATTTGGGCGCTCGGCTTCGACCGCCCCGTCTCGATAAAGCTCAGGTGGCGCGTTGAAATCTCGGTATCGAGCGCGAGGTCCATCTGGCTCATCCGGCGGCGGGTGCGCCATTCGCGGAGTTGTTCGCCCAGCGGTGCGACTTGCATGATCGTCTCCTTCTGCGGCCAGAGCTATACCTCGTCCTTCTCCTTTTCCATTACCTTGGGCGTAATCGACTGACTGCATTTGCTGGGCCAGATGGGACGGGCAATCGAAAGGAGAACATCATGTCCATCTTCAATCTCAAGAACACGCTGATCATCGATGCCATCACCTGCACGGCGTTGTTCGTCCTGTGTGTGTTTGCGACCGCGACGGTCGCCGCGCTGCTCGGCCTCCCCTCCGAAGTGGTGACCGTCGCGGGTTGGATCGGCCTTCCCTCGGCTCTGCTGATGCTGTTCGTTGCCAATCAGAAGGAGCCGAGCAAGGGACTCGCGAACCTGATTGCGATCGGCAATCTGGGGTGGGTCGCTGCCAGTTTTGCCGTTCTCGCGATTTTCGCCGGACAGATGACCGCGCTCGGCATTGCCATTGTCATCGTGCAGGCGATCGGCGTCCTGGTATTTGCAATTTACGAAGCGAAAGGCGCTGCGGCGCTGTCGCGTCCCGCCACCGTCTAACTCAGCGCGTCGAGCCGGGCGATATCGATGCCGCCCGGCACCAGCATCACCGGGCAGGGCAGCGACCCCGCATCCTGTCCGGTGAAATAGGCGACGAGCGGTCCCGGGGGGCCGCTCGCAGCCGTCGCGAGCACCAGCGCCGCAATCTCGTCATTGGCGCGGATCATTTCGCAAACCACCTCGGCGGGCTTGCCCGATTTGACCATGACTTGCGGCGTCACGCCGGCTTCCTGCACCACCGCGTCGGCGGCGGCGGCCACCAGTTCCTCGGCATGTTCGCGCGCCTCGGCCTCGATCGTCGCCTGCACGCCGCCAAAGGCGACGAAATCCTGCGGCGGGATGATCGCGAGCACCATGACACCGCCGCCCGTCCGCGCCGCGCGGCGCGCGGCAAAGCGCAGCGCCAGCGCCGCCTCCGGACTGTCGTCGATCACCACCAGATATGTCCGCATCGCCCCGACCCCTCGTGTTTTTGCTTGGCGCCAAGAGTGCGTCACATTCGTATGAAACGCAAGCTGGCCCGCTGGACCTTGACCGATGCAGGGCTTATGGCGAGGAAGAATCCGTAGCGGCAGGCCCCGCCTGCAAGACTGACAGGGACACGCCTAAACATGCCAATCGAACTGAAAATGCCCGCTCTCTCGCCGACGATGGAGGAGGGCACCCTTGCCAAATGGCTGGTGAAGGAGGGCGACACGGTCAAGTCGGGCGACCTGCTCGCCGAAATCGAAACCGACAAGGCGACGATGGAATTCGAGGCGGTCGACGAGGGCACGGTCGCCCGGATTCTCGTCGCCGAAGGCACCGATGGCGTGAAGGTCGGCACCGTGATCGCGGTGATCGCGGGCGAAGATGAGGATGCGAGCGAAGCCAAGGCCGCGCCCGCACCGGCCCCTGCCGCCGAACCCAAGACCGAAGCCGCGCCGGCGGCGCCGGCTGCACCCTCCGCCGCGGCTCCGGCGCCCGCACCCGCACCGGCCGCTTCGGGAGACCGCATCAAGGCCAGCCCGCTCGCCAAGCGCCTCGCCGCCGAACAGGGCATCGACCTCAAGAGCCTGACCGGCACCGGCCCCGGCGGCCGCGTCGTCAAGGCCGACCTCGAAGGCGCGCCTGCTGGCACCGCAGCGCCCGCTCCCACCGCCGCCGCGCCGACCGCAACCCCCGCACCGGCCACCGCCGGCGCGATCCCCGATTTCGGCATCCCGCACGAGGATGAAAAGCTGTCGGGCATGCGCAAGACGATCGCGCGCCGCCTGACCGAGTCGATGCAGCAATCGCCGCACATCTACCTGACCGTCGACATCCGCCTCGACGCGCTGCTCAAGCTGCGCGGCGAACTCAACGCCAGCCTCGAAAGCCGCGGCGTCAAGCTCAGCGTCAACGACATGCTGATCAAGGCGCTCGCGGTCGCGCTCGAACGCGTGCCCGCGTGCAACGTCAGCTTCGGCGGCGATGTGATGCGCAAATACAGCCGCGCCGACATCTCGGTCGCGGTCAGCATTCCGGGCGGCCTCATCACCCCGATCATCGTCGATGCCGGCGGCAAGTCGATGTCGAAAATCTCGACCGAAATGTCCGAACTCGCGGCCAAGGCCAAGGAAGGCAAGCTCCAGCCCGCAGAATATCAGGGCGGCACCGCCTCGATCTCGAACATGGGCATGATGGGGATCAAGCAGTTCACCGCCGTCATCAACCCGCCGCAGGCGATGATCATGGCGATCGGCGCGGGCGAGAAGCGCCCCTATGTGGTCGACGACGCGCTCGCGATCGCGACGGTGATGTCGGCGACCGGCAGCTTCGACCACCGCGCGATCGACGGCGCAGACGGCGCGCTGCTGATGAAGACCTTCAAGGAGCTTGTTGAAAGCCCGCTGGGACTGGTGGCGTAACATGGCTGACACCAACTACGACCTCATCGTCCTCGGCTCAGGGCCCGGCGGCTATGTTGCGGCGATCCGCGCGGCTCAATTGGGCCTGAAAACCGCGATCGTCGAGCGCGAGAATCTCGGCGGCATCTGCCTCAACTGGGGCTGCATTCCGACCAAGGCGCTTCTGCGTTCGGCCGAGATCTATCATTATATGCAGCATGCGGGCGATTACGGCCTCGTCGCGGCGCAGATCAGCGCCGATATTGACGCGGTGGTGAAGCGTAGCCGCGGCGTCGCGAAACAGCTGAGCCAGGGCGTCGCCTTCCTGATGAAGAAGCACAAGATCACCGTCCATATGGGCGAGGGCAAGCTGACCGCGCCCGGCAAATTGGAAGTGAAGGGCGAGAAGGGCACCGAAACCCTCACCGCCAAGAATGTCATCGTCGCGACCGGCGCGCGCGCCCGCGACCTGCCGTTCGCCCCCGCCGACGGCAAGCGCATCTGGACCTATCGCCACGCGCTCGTGCCGCCCGAAATGCCGAAGAAGCTGCTCGTCATCGGATCGGGCGCGATCGGGATCGAATTTGCGAGCTTCTACAGCGACATGGGCGTCGATGTTACTGTCGTCGAAATGCTCGACCGCCTCGTCCCCGTCGAGGATGCCGACGTGTCGGCCTTCCTCGAGAAACAGCTCAAGAAGCAGGGCATGACGATCTTCACCGGCGCCGGGGTCGAAGAGCTAAAGGCGACCGCGACCGGCGTCACCGCGAAGATCAAGACCAAGGACGGCAAGGTCGAAAGCGCCGAATTCAGCCATGCCATTGTCGCCATCGGCATCGTCCCGAACACCGAGAATATCGGGCTGGAGGCGCTGGGCGTGAAGACCACCAAGGGCCATATCGACACCGACGCGATGTGCCGCACCAACGTCCCCGGCATCTGGGCGATCGGCGACGTCACCGCGCCGCCGTGGCTCGCGCACAAGGCGATGCACGAATCGGTGATTTCGGTCGAGGCGATCGCGGGCAACCACCCGCACGCGATGGACCCGCGCAACATCCCGGGCTGTACCTATTGCCGCCCACAGATCGCCAGCGTCGGCCTGACCGAAGCGAAGGCCAAGGAACTCGGCTACGAGGTGAAGGCCGGCACCTTCCCCTTCATCGGCAACGGCAAGGCGATTGCGCTCGGCGAATCCGAGGGTTTCACCAAGACGGTGTTCGACGCGAAGACCGGCGAACTGCTCGGCGCGCACATGATCGGCGCCGAGGTCACCGAGCTGATCCAGGGCTATACGATCGGCAAGACCGCGGAGCTGGTCGAGGATGATTTCATCGGCACCGTCTTCCCGCATCCGACGCTCAGCGAAACGATGCACGAAGGCGTGCTCGCGGCGTTCGGGCGGCCGCTGCATATTTGACCATTCGATCCTCCCCGTCGCGCAGCCATGGGGAGGGCGCGCTCGCCGCAGGCGAGTGGGGGAGGGGCCCTCTTCTGTCGGCCCCTGCGGGACGCCACCTCCCCATGGCTGCGCGACGGGGAGGATTTTCTTGCTTCGACGTTCAGGCTTTCCCCCCATCGCGGCGGCGCTCCTCATCGCCGTTATCCTGCTCGGTTTCGCGGTGGGCGCAGGATGGACACAGGCCGCCGACTGGCAAATCTCGCACAGCCTTGCGATCCGCGTCGATGAAAGCAGCGCGAGCTTCATATCCTTCATGCAATGGGTAAGCTGGATCGGCGGCGGCACGCCGCGATGGGCCATCGTGATCCTGCTGTGCGGGCTCGTCTGGCACTGGTGCGGCCCGCGCTGCGCCGTCGCGCTCGGCGGTGCGTCGCTGCTCTCGAACCTCGCCTCCAGCCTGCTGAAGCTCGGCTTCCGCCGCGCGCGGCCTGACCTGATCGATCATCTCGACCGTCAGACGAGCTTTTCCTACCCGAGCGGCCATGCGACGAGCGCGGCGGTCGTCTATCTGCTCCTCGCCTGGCTCGCGCCACCGCGCTGGCGGCCGTCAGCATGGGCGCTTGCTGCAACGATGATGCTGCTCACCGGTTTTTCACGCATCATGCTCGGCGTACACTGGGCGAGCGACATTGCCGGCGGCACGATGCTCGGCAGCGCGTTCGCGCTACTCGGCGCCTGGTGGGTCAGCGGGCAGAAGATTTCAGCCTGAAGCATTTTCCGCTGTCCTATTTCGCGCCGGTTTGCCATCACATTTGGGGGCATCGGCAACGGGTGGGGCGAACATGAAATCGCGAATGAAGTTCGGCAGTTTTCTGCGGGGAATCGTTTTTGGCACTCCCGCGCTTTTCGCGGTATGGGCGGCGCCGTCGCAGGCGCAAGACGCGGGCGGGCAGACCGTCATCACCGGCGCGCGCTACATCGACGTCCTGACCGGAAAGACCGCCGAGTTCCCCGCGATCTTCGTCGGCGCCGATGGCCGCATCACGGGTATCGCCGATGCGCGCACGGTGCGCTGGGGATCGAACGTCAAGCATATCGATCTTGGCGGCAAGACGCTGTTGCCGGGACTCATCGACATGCACGTCCATCTCGACGGCCCCGCCGACATCGGCGGCTATCGCGGGCTGGAGTTCACCGACAGCTTCTGGGGCATGACCGCCGTCAAGAATGCGAACGACATGCTCGGCGCGGGCTTCACCACCGTGCGCAACGTCGGGTCGGCCGATCGCAACGATATCGGGCTGAAACAGGCGATTGACGCCGGCTATGCGACGGGACCGCGAATCGTTCCGGCAGGCTATTCGCTCGGCGCGACTGGCGGGCATTGCGACAGCACTTTCCTGCCGCCGAGTATGGAGAAGAAGGACGGCAAGGAAGAGGGGATCGGCGATACGCCCGAGGAACTGCGCTACCAGGTCCGCCGCCAGCGCAAATATGGCGCCGAAGTGATCAAGGTCTGCGCGACCGGCGGGGTCTTCTCGCGCAACACCGAGCCCGGCCAGCTCCAGGTCTCCGAAAGGGAACTCGCCGCCATCGCCGACGAGGCGCACCAATGGGGCTTGCGCGTCGCCGCGCACGCGCATGGTGCGACCGGCATCCGCGCCGCGATCGCCGCGGGGATCGACACGATCGAGCATGCCAGCCTTGTCGACGACGAGGGCATCCGCATGGCGGTGGCGCGCAAGCAGCCGGTGTGGTTCTCGATGGACATCTACAACACCGAATATACGCAGGCCGAAGGCGCAAAGAATGGCGTGCTCGAGGATAATCTGCGCAAGGACCGCGAGATCGCCCAGATCCAGCGCGACAATTTTCGCAAAGCGGTGAAGGCGGGCGTGCGCATGGTGTTCGGCTCCGACGCGGGTGTCATGCCGCACGGACAGGTCGGCGGCCAGTTTCGCGTCATGGTCGAATATGGAATGACCCCGATGCAGGCGATCCAGGCCGCGACGAAAAACGCCGCCGAGGCGCTCGGCCGCGAACGGGACGTGGGCGCAATCGCGGTCGGCCGCTACGCCGACATTATCGCGGTCGACGGCGACCCGCTGGCCGATGTGGGCCAGCTCGAAAGCGTCGATGCGGTGGTGAAGGGCGGGGTGCTGGTGAAGGGCGAATGAAGTCCTACACCACCAGCCGGTCGACCAGCGCCTCGCGCATCTCGGGGGTGAAATTCAGCACGGCCTCGGCATAGGTCGGGATATCGCCATGATCGCGCCGCACCGTGGCGAGCGCGGCGTCGAGGTAGGCGGGGTTCACGGACATCAGCGCGCGGATCGCATCGTCGTGGATTTCGGCGCCGTAACGCGAACGGATATGCGCCGCGCCCTGCGCTATGCGTTCCTCGATCTTGCCAGCGGTGTTGGTGAGCAGATAATCGTGCATCAAATCGTCTTCATGGACCCCGAGCAGCCGGTGGACGATCGCGACGGCAAAGCCGGTCCGATCCTTGCCCGCGACGCAGTGGACGAGGCTCGGCGCGTCATATTCGGCGAGCGCCGCCAGATAGAGGCGCAGCGTCGCGACGAGTGCCGAGCGATAGGGCATTCCGGCATAGGTATCGATCATCCGCGCGCGCGCCGTCTCGACATCGATCGTCCCGCCCGCCGCCTGAAGGTGCGGCGCGAGGCCCGCGGTCACCCCGCCCGCGAACAGCACGCGCGCCGAGAAATTCTCGCTGCGGCGGCACGGGTGCATCTCGCGCTCGTCGTCGCCACGCAGATCGATCACCGTCTCGAGGCCCAAGGCGTCGAGCGCGACGAGATCCTCGTCGCTCGCGCCTTCATGGTGCGCCGAGCGCCACAGCGTCCCGTCGCGCAGGCGCCCGCCGCCCTCGACGGCATAACCGCCATAGTCGCGAAAATTGTGAATGCCGGACAGCGGCAGGACACGCTCGGCGAGCATGGTCATTCTCCTGTGAACACGGGGGGACGCTTTTCGACGAACGCGTTGATCGCCTCGCGGTTATCCGCGGTTTCGTGGACGATTGCCTGATAGGCTGCGCTCAATTCCAAAATATCGCTCATCCGGCTGTGCTGCGCCTCGCGGAGCAGGCGTTTGGTCAGGCGCAGCGCGCGCGGCGGATTGCAGACGATCCGCTCGGCAATGGCGATTGCACGGTCGAGCAGTTCCGCATCGGGCACGACGTCCGTGACCAGACCATATTCCTTTGCCTGGGCCGCGTCAAAGCGGTCGCCGGTCAGGAACAGCTCGGCGGCGCGGGGGTATCCGAGTATCTTCTGGAGCAGCCACGCCCCGCCATCGCCGGGGACGATGCCGACCTTGATGAAGCTGCAGGCAAATTTCGCGCTCTCGGCGGCGATGCGGATGTCGCAGGTGCACGCGAGGTCGGCGCCAAGACCGATGGCATGGCCGTTGACCGCCGCGATCATCGGCACCTCGCAATCCATCAGTGCGCGGATCACCGCCTGCACACCCTTGCGATAGTTCGACCGGGTGGAATCGGGCTGGTCGAGCACGCCGATTCCGGTTCGGTCCTGCATGCCTTTCAGGTTCCCGCCGGCGCTGAACGCCTTGCCGCTGCCGGTCAGGATGATCGCGCTGACGCCGCGGTCGGCGCCGAGGTCGCGCAGCGTGTCGATGATATCCTGGCAGTCTTCGTGGGTGCCGATCGCATTCATGCTCTCCGGCTTGATCATCGTCAGGATCGCGATCTTGCCCCGCCGTTCGACACGCAGAAATTCGCCCATTGTCCTCATATCCTTCATTGCGGCTGGCCATCCCGGTGCATAGCATGATTGGCAGCGGGTCGCTAAGCAAAGGGCCGCAGTACCGCGGCGCCTCAGCGCACCGCGCCTCCTTCGCGCAGCGCTGCGATCTTGTCCGCATCATAGCCAAGCCCTGCCAGCACCGCTTCGCCATCGGCGCCAACCGCGGGGGCCGGACGCGGCGTGTCGTTGACCGTCGCCGAATAGCGCGGGGCAGGGGCTGGCTGGACCGCGCCGCCCACCGTCAGGAAGGTCTCGCGCTCGACGTTGTGCGGATGCTGCGGTGCCTCGCTCAGCGACAGGATCGGCGCGAAGCAGACGTCGGTCATTTCCATGATTGCGCACCATTCGTCGCGCGTCTTCGTCCTGAACAGCGCGGTCAGCTTGTCCTTGAGCGCGCCCCATTTCGACGGGTCGAGTTGCGCGTCGAAATCGGGATCGTCGGTGAGTCCGGTCTTTTCGCGAAGCAAGGCATAGAATTGCGGTTCGATCGATCCGATCGAGATATATTTACCGTCGGCGCAAGCATAGCTGTCATAAAAATGCGCGGCGCCGTCGAGCATGTTGACGCCGGCTTCATCCTTGAGCCGGCCCGCGGCGAGGAAACCCCAGGTCATGCCTGCCAGCAGCGCCGAGCCGTCGGTCATCGCGCAGTCGATCACCTGCCCTTCGCCGGTGCGCGCGGCGTGAACGAGCGCGCTCGACATGCCGAAGGCGAGCATCATGCCGCCGCCGCCGAAGTCGCCGACATAATTGACCGGCGGGACCGGCTTCTCGCCCGCACGCCCGATGCCGTGGAGCACGCCCGACAGCGAGATATAGTTGATGTCGTGCCCCGCCGCCTGCGCATATGGGCCGAACTGGCCCCAGCCGGTCATGCGGCCATATACAAGCTTCGGATTGTCGGCGAGCAGCACGTCGGGGCCGAGGCCGAGCCGCTCCATCACGCCCGGGCGATAGCCCTCGATGATCCCGTCTGCGCTCTTGCAAAGCCCGCGCGCGATTTCGACAGCTTGCGGGTTCTTCATGTCGAGCGCGATCGAGGTGCGGTTGCGGCTTAACGGATCGCGCGGGTCCATGACGCCGCCGGGGCGATCAATGCGGATCACCTCGGCGCCATGGTCGGCGAGCATCATGCCGCAGAAAGGACCGGGACCGATGCCGGCAAATTCGATGATCCTGATACCTTGCAATGGTCCGGTCATGTTGCGCACTCCATAGAAATATACCCCGTCATTGCGAGGAGCGAAGCGACGCGGCAATCCAGCATGGACGTAAGCCGCTCTGGATTGCTTCGCTCCGTTCGCAATGACGAAGGTGGGATTAAATCCGTTCGATGATGATCGCGGGCGCCATGCCGCCGGCGGCGCACATGGTGACAAGGCCGTAGCGTCCGCCCGACCGTTCGAGTTCGTCGAGCGCCGTGCCGATCAGGATCGAGCCCGTCGCGCCGATCGGATGGCCAAGCGCCATCGCGCCGCCGTTGATGTTCACCTTCTCGCGGTCGAGATCGAGGTCGCGGATGAACTTCTCGGCGACCACGGAAAAGGCCTCGTTGATTTCCCAGACGTCGATGTCGTCCTTGGTCAGCCCGGCCTTTTCGAGAACCTTCTTCGCCGCCGGGACGGGCGCGTTGAGCATCAAGGTCGGATCGTCGCCGATATTGGCATAGGCGACGACGCGCGCGCGTGGCTTCAGCCCGTGCTTGTCGGCATATTCCTTCGAGGTCAGCAGGATCGCGGCGGCGCCGTCGACAACCCCCGACGAATTTCCGGCGTGGTGGAAATGCTGGATTTCGACGTCGGGATAGCGGCGGTTGACCTGCTTGCGGAAGGTGACGCCGCCGCCGAGGTCGAAATCGGCGAGTGCCGCGAAGCTGGGCTTGAGCGCCGCGAGCCCCTCTGCGGTGGTTTGCGGACGCGGGAATTCCTCATGGTCGAGCGCGACGCTGCCGTCGGGGTTGTGTACGGGCACCACCGACTTGGCGAAGCGGCCTTCCTTGATCGCGCGGTCGGCGCGCTGCTGGCTGACCAGCGCGAGCGCGTCGAGCGCCTCGCGGCTGATACCCTCGATCGTCGCGATCGCGTCGCCGCACACGCCCTGGTTCGATTGCGGGTGCAGTTCGTCGAGCGCCTCGTGCCCCGATCCCATCAGGCGCGGCGGCAAACCGGCGTTCGCCTGTTCGGCGGCAAAGGCGGTGGTATAGCTCATCATCTCGGTCCCGCCGGCGATGACGCAATCTTCCATGCCGCTCATCACGCTGGCGGCGGCGAAATTCACCGAGCTGATGCCGCCGCCGCAGAAGCGGTCGAGCGTCGTGCCCGATGCTTTGGTGTCGTAACCCGCCGAGAGCGCGGCCATGCGGCCGAGGTCGCCGCCCTGCTTGCCATTCTGGCTCGACGTCGACCAGACGATGTCGTCGACGGTCGCGGTGTCGAGATTATTGCGGTCGCGGATCGCGGCGAGCACCGTTGCGGCCAGATGCTGGGGGTGAAGGTGCGACAGCGCGCCCTTGCCGGGCTTGCCGATACCGCGCGGGGTGCGGACGGCGTCGATGATATAGGCTTCGCTCATGGGAAATTCCTTTCGATCGGGGAGTTAGCGGGGGGCCATGCGGATCGCGCCATCGAGGCGCACCGCCTGGCCGTTGAAATAGCTGTTGCGCACCATCTCCATCGCGAGGCTGGCATATTCCTCGGCCTTGCCGAGCCGCTTGGGGAAGGGAACCGAGGCTTCGAGGCTCTCCTTCACCTTCGGGTTCATGTTGCCGAGCAGCGGGGTGCCGAACACGCCGGGCATGATCGAATTGACGCGGATGCCGAGGTCCATCAGATCGCGCGCCATCGGCAGGACGAGGCCGTTCACGCCCGCCTTCGCCGAGCCGTAAATCACCTGCCCGATCTGTGCGTCCTGCGCCGCGACCGAAGCGGTGAAGATGATCGCGCCGCGTTCGCCGTCTTCCATCTCGGGAAGCGTCGCCATGCCTTCGGCGGCGATCGAGCCGACGCGGTAGCTGGCGGTCAATATGCCGGCGACGCCATAGGCATAATCCTCGGTCGGGGTACGGCGGAACTTGCCGCTTTCCTTATCATAGGCGAGCGTCTTGCCGCGGCGCGAGGTCATCGCGCAATGGACGCAGACGCGTTCCTGCCCGTGCGCCGCGCGCGCCTTGGCATAGCCGTCGAGCACGGATTGCTCGTCGGTGATGTCGACATGGACGAACAATCCGCCGATCGACGCCGCGACCTCTTCGCCGAGCGCGTCGTTGATGTCGAAGATGGCAACCTTCACGCCCGATGCAGCAAGCGCCTCCGCGGTCGCGCGGCCGAGGCCCGATGCACCGCCGGTCACGACGGCCGATATGCTGGAATCGATTTTCATGGGGGAGGCTCCTCAGGCGGGGATCTGGTTGAAGGGAATGCCCTTGTCGGGCCGATGGTCCTGCGGAAGGCCGAGGATGCGCTCGGCAATCGTATTGAGCAAAGTTTCGTCCGATCCGCCCGCGATGCGCCCCGTCGGCGCATTGATCCAGCTCGACGCCCAATCGTCCTTGGGCGAGGCATGTTCGTCGAACGGGAAAGCGCCGGTGCCCTGCAGATCGAGCGCAAGTTCGGAAAGCTTCTGGCGCGAACGGACGGCGACAAGCTTGTTCAGCGACCCTTCGGGACCCGGGGTCATTCCCGCCTGCATCATCAGCCGCGCGCGGCGGTTGATCGAATCCAGGCCGTTCCGCATCGCGTAGTTGCGCGCGATCTGCTGCCGGATACGGCCGTCGGCGATCGCTGGCTTGCCGTTGATCCGGGTGGCTTTCGCGAGGTCGACGAACAGGTCGAGATGCGGGCCGAAGCCGGCGCTGTCGGTAGCGACATAGCGTTCGATCATCAGTGTCGCCATCGCGACCGCGAAGCCGCCGCCCACGGGCGACATGCGATGATCGTCGCTGACCTTCACATCGTCGAAGAAGACCTCGTTCACATGGCTGTCGCCGCCCGCGAGCTTGATCGGGCGCACCGTGACGCCGGGCGCCTTCATATCGACCCAAAAATAGGTGAGCCCCTTGTGCTTCGCGACGGTCGGATCGGTCCGCACGACGATCACACCATAGTCGCTATATTGCGCCCAGCTCGTCCAGACCTTTTGCCCGTTGATCTTCCAGCCGTTTCCATCGGTTTCGGCGCGGGTGCGCAGGCCCGCAAGGTCGGTGCCCCCCGAGGGTTCGGAAAAGAGCTGGCACCAGATTTCCTCGCCCTTCAGCGCCTTGACGACGCGCTCCTTCACAAATTCCCGGTCGCTGCCGAACTGCATCAGAACGGGGACGGGCATACCGAGCGAGATGCCGAAATAGACGTTCGGAAAGCCGTGCTTCATCTCCTCGGCTTCGAAGGTGATCTTCTCGATATGGCCGAGGCCCTGGCCCCCGAGGTCGGTCGGCCAGTTGATGCCGGCATAGCCCGCGTCGAATTTCGCCTTCTGATAGCGGCGGCCGAGCGCGAGGTCGTCATCGACGCCAAGGCCTTTGCGCGCCGCCTTGCCGAACGCCGGCACCATCGTTTCGCACCATTCCGCAGCCTTGACGCGATAGGTTTCGAGATCGGTCATGCGCCTGCTCCTGCCAGCCGGTCGACGAGCAAATCCTCCCAAAAGATGCTGCTCCCCTGTTCGAGCGCGAGCGTGCGCGAGCGGCGCATATGAAGGTGCAGCCCGATCTCCCACGTCACGCCGATACCGCCGTGAATCTGGATGCAGTCGCGCGCCGCCGTGTCATAGGCCTCGGTCGTCGATAGGCGCGCGGCGGCCGCAGCAATGATGAAATCGTCCTGCTGCTCGCGCGCCGCGGCGTGGATGGCGTTGGCGCGCGCGAGTTCGACCAGGCCGTAGAGTTCTGCGATGCGATGCTTGATCGACTGGAACGCCCCGATCGGCTGGCCGAACGCCTTGCGCGTCAGCGCATAGTCGCGTGCGATTTCCATCAGCGCCTCCGCGCCGCCCGTCTGTTCATGCGCAGTCACGACGGCTTGCAATGCAAGGATGTGGAGGGCCGCAGCGCGGGCCGCGTCGCCGGCGACGAGGGTTTCGGCTGGCGTGCTGGCCAGAACCAGATCGGCAATGCAACGACTGTTGTCGAAGCTTTCGACCGCCCTTCTTTCGATTCCGGCAAGGTCGGCGATCGCGAGAGCAGGCAAGCCGCCTTCATCGGCGAAGAGGACCGCAACGTCGGCAAACAATCCGCCCGAAACGCCGACGGCGGTGCCGTTCGCCTTGCCGGCGCTCACTGTGACAGCGGCGCGCGCGGGAAGGGGGTCGGGACCCGACGCGAAGGCGACCGCGCCGATCGTCTCGCCGCTCGCGAGCCCAGGCAGCCAGCGCACCTTCTGCGCGTCGCTGCCATAAAGCTCGATTGCCTTGGCGGCGCCAAAGCTCGATGTCAGGAACGGCGCGCCACTTAGCGAGCGCCCAGCCTGATGCGCGATCAGGCCAAGCTCGACTAGTCCGAGCGCAAGCCCGCCATAGACCTCTGGAAGCGCGAGGGCGGTCCAGCCCTGCTCCTTCGCCGTCGTCCAGAAACCGTCATGATATTTGCCGCTGGTCTGGAGTAGCGGCAGCAGATCGTCCTTGCTGACCCGCGCTTCAAGCGCGCGCCGCGACTCGGTCGCGATCGCCTGCTGCCCTTCGTCGTACAAAATCGACATCGGCCCGTTCCTCTACCCTTATGGTTTCGGTCATCATCCGAACGTTAACGTAAACGTCAAGTGTTTTGACGCTGCGAGCCCATGGGCTCAACTGGCGACCCTGTCAGGCGAGCCCTGCCTTCCAGTCGCGCTTGATCTTCTTGGCGAGGCTCCATTTGTGGACCTCGGTCGGGCCGTCGTAGATGCGGAAGGCGCGGACTTCACGGAACACCTGTTCGACGATCGTCTTGTCGGTGACCCCGGTACCACCCATTACCTGGACGCAGCGATCGGCGATGCGCATCAGCGCTTCGGACACCGCGACCTTCGCCATCGAGCTTTCGACTGTACCAAGCGATCCGGTGTCGAGGATGCCCGCGCACCAGTCGATCATCAGCTCGGCCTGTTTCAGGTCGATCATGTTTTCGGCGAGCATGAAACCGACGCCCTCATGCTCGATCAGCGGCTTGCCGAAAGCCTCGCGGCGGTTGGCATAGTCGGTCGCGATCTCGTGCGCCCGGACGCACGCACCGAGCCAGCGCATGCAGTGCGACAGGCGGGCGGGGGAGAGGCGCACCTGTGCATAGCGGAAGCCTTCGCCGGCTTCGCCCAGCATCTGGTCGGCGGGGATGCGGAGATTGTCGATCGTCAGCGTTGCATGGCCGCCCGGCATCGAACTGTCGATCGTGTTCGGTACATCGTCGATCCGGACCGCGGGATCGGGCAGGTCGACGAGGAACATGCACGCGCCTTGCTCAGCCTTAGCCATGACGATGCCCACGCGCGCGCCCTGCGCGCCGGTGATGAAGGTCTTGCGGCCGTTGACGACCCAGTGATTGCCGTCGAGATGGCAGGTGGTTTTCATCATCGACGGGTCGGACCCCGCTCCGCCGTCCTCGGCGGGCTCGGTCATGAAGAAGGCCGAGCGGACGCGGCCCTCGACCATCGGCTTCAGGAAGCGTTCCTTGAGCTCCGGGCTGCCCTCCTTGCCGAGCAGGTACATATTGCCCTCGTCGGGCGCCATCGTGTTGCACGCGAGCGGGCCGAGCGGCGACAGGCCGCTCTTGATCAGCACCACCGCCGTCTCGCGCTGGTTCAAATGATCGCCGTCGCCGAGGATGTGCGGGGTCAGCACGCCCGCTGCGCGCGCATGTTCGCGCATTTCCATCACCAGTTCGTCGGTCGGTGCCCCATGATGGTCGCGGCGCGAGTCGCGCTCGTAGGGAACGACGATTTCGCGCACGAAGCTTTCGACCTTTGCGGCAATCGCCAGCGCCCGATCCGATATGCCTTCACGCGCCGCCATCCCGATTCCCTTCGCTACCTAACTATTTCCCAAGTCAACCCGACGTTGACGTAAGCGTCAAGTTATTTCATGGATCGGCGCGAAGATGCCGTAAGGGCAGCACCGTCAAGGAGGGATCGAGAATGGCTTTCAAGACACGCATCACCGAAATGCTGGGTATCGAGCATCCGATCGTCCAGGGCGGGATGCAGAGCGTCGGCTATGCCGAACTCGCCGCCGCCGTGTCGAACGCCGGCGGTCTCGGCATTTTGACCGCGCTGACCCAGCCGACGCCGGCGGCGCTCAGCGCCGAGATCGAACGCTGCCGCGCGATGACAGACAAGCCTTTCGGCGTGAACATGACGGTCTTTCCGACGATCAACGCGCCCGATTACAAAGCCTATGCCCAAGCGATCATCGACGGCGGGGTCAAGATCGTCGAGACCGCGGGCACGCAGGCGGTGCGCGAGATATGGGAGATGCTGAAGCCGCATGGCGTCACGATCCTCCACAAATGCACCGCGGTGCGCCACGCCTTGTCGGCCGAACGCGCGGGCTGTGACATCATTTCTATCGACGGCTTTGAATGCGCGGGTCACCCCGGTGAGGACGATATTCCGGGCCTGATCCTGATCCCCGCGGCTGCCGACAAGGTGAAGATCCCGATGCTCGCCTCGGGCGGCTTCGGCGACGGTCGCGGATTGGTCGCGGCGCTGGCGCTCGGCGCCGAGGGCATCAACATGGGCACGCGCTTTTGCGCCACGGTCGAGGCGCCGATTCACGACAATGTGAAACAGGCGTATATCGACAATGACGAACGCGGCAGCTTCCTGATCTTCCGCAGCCTCAAGAACACCGCGCGCGTCGGCAAGAGCGCGGTGAGCGAAGAGGTGGTGCGCCGCCTCGCGGTGCCCGACGCCACCTTCGCCGATGTCGCGGAGCTGGTAAACGGCAAGGCGGGGCGCGAACTGCTAGAGACCGGCGACCTCAGCAAAGGGGTGTTCTGGGCCGGGATGGTGCAGGGATTGATCCACGATATCCCGACTTGCCAGCAATTGATCGACCGGATCATCGCCGAAGCCGACGCGATCGTCGATCAGCGGCTGGCATCGATGCGCGCCTAATTCGTCCGGCGTGCTGGCGCGTCGCGAAGGCTTTCGATATGATCCGATTCTTCGCAACTTGATCATATCGGAGCCCGCCGGCGTCAATGCCCGCCGGCGCGGCAAGGGGGATATTTGAGCCTCATCGAATATAAGGGTTTCGGCGGCGTTCCCCTGTTTGCCGATATGCTGGGCGACGAAAATGATCCCGCCGTGCTGCTCATACCCGATGTCGGGCAGGGCCGTGCCGCGTGGCGCGACGTCGCCGATGCGCTGGTGCTTTCGGGGCGGCGCGTCGTCAATCTCGATCTACGCGAAGCAAGCGAAGCAGACGGACTTGATCCGCATATCGAGGATATGCGCGCGGTGCTCGCGCAAATGGGTTCGCGCCCCGTTGTCGTGACCGCCGGGCGCGGGGGATGGATAGCGACGCGCGCGCTGGCGCTCGATGGCGCCCTTCTGGCCGCCGGGTTGGTGCTGGTCGACATGCCGGTCGACGAAGAAGCGATCGCGAACGACGTGCCCGCTCGATTGGCCATCCCCGCACTCGTCGTTCGCGGCGGTTTTGCACCCGCGCAGGGCAGCGCGGTCAGCGATGCGTTCAACGCCGCGCTGATCATGGGCGAGAGCGCCGACATAAACGAATGCGACCTGGAGCTCGCGTCCGACCGCAACGAAGCACTCCTCGGACAGCTTCTCGAATTCCTCGAACGGCGCCAGCCGCGCGAGGCGATGGAGTTCAAGGCGGGATCGGACCCGCGCACACTGCGCGACGCGATGGGCTGCTTTGCGACCGGCATCACGATCGTCACCGCGCTCGACGACGCCGGGACGCCCGTCGGCCTGACCGCGAACAGCTTCACCTCGGTTTCGCTCGATCCGCCACTATTGCTTGTGTGTATTGCCAACACGGCCGGAACCGCGCCGGCGCTCCGCGACGCGGCGCATTTCGGTGTCAACGTGCTCCAGATCGGCCAGCAACCGACGTCGAACCGCTTCGCCGCCAAGGGCGAGGATCGCTTCGCCAACCAGCCATGGGCGCCGGGGCAAACGGGCGTGCCATTACTCGGTGGCTCGCTCGTGTCGTTCGAGTGCCAGCGCGAATCGCTGCACGAGGCGGGCGATCATTTCATCCTTGTAGGCCGCGTCGTCCGCGCGCAGTTCGAGCCGCACCGCGATCCGCTGCTCTATTTTCGCGGAAAATATCGCCGGCTGCATTTTGCATGATGGCGGACAGGGTGGGATTCGAACCCACGGTGAGCTTGCACCCACGGCGGTTTTCAAGACCGCTGCCTTAAACCACTCGGCCACCTGTCCTTGCGCCGCCGCCATAGCGCGCGGGCGCCCGGCGGCAAGCGAAACCTTGCCCGCTCGACCCATCGCGCGAATGACTCGCCTCGTCCCGCCGCGACCTAGCCAAGCCGCTCGCATCTGTGCGACACACGCCCTATGGGTGGGGACATGATGCAAGCTATACGTTTCGGAACCGGACGCCTTTTCGGGATCGCCGCCGCCTTCCTGTCGGCATGGATGCTCACCGCTTCGGCGCCGCTTCACGCGCAGAGCGGCGATGCCGGATTCGATACTTATGTCCAGTCGCTATGGCCCAAGGCGCAGGCGCGCGGCGTCTCGCGCACCACTTTCGATCGCGTCACGGCGGGGCTGCTCTACAATGCGCGCGTCGTTGCGCTCGACCGCGACAATCTGGGCAGCCCGCCGAACCCGAACACCCCGATCCCCGCCTTCGCGCCCTATAGGGTAAAGCATGTCGATGCGGCGCGCATCGGCGGCGGGCGCCGCGTCCACGACCGGTTGCTTCCGCTATTATCTCGTATCGAGCAGCGCACCGGCGTGCCGACGAGCATCATGATCGCCATCTATGGTCACGAGACCGCCTATGGCCAGGTAACGGGTAATTTCGACCTGCCCGAAGCACTCGCGACGCTCGCCTATGAAGGGCGCCGGCGCAGCCTTTTCGAACCCGAGTTGATCGCGACGATGGTCATGGTCGAGCGCGGCGTGCCGCGCAGCGCGCTGAAGGGCAGCTGGGCCGGCGCCTTTGGCTATCCCCAATTCCTGCCGTCGGTCTATTTGCGCGTCGCCGAAGACGGCGACGGCGACGGCGTGGCGCGTATCTGGTCGAGCGAAGCCGACGCGATAGAGTCGATCGGCTCATATCTCCGCAACGCGGGCTGGCGCGCGGGGCAGCCGTGGGGGGTCGCCGTCACCGTCCCCGCGAGTTTCAACCGTGGCGCGGTTGCCAACCGCCTGACGCCGACGCGGTGTCCGCGCGTCTTTGACCGTCATAGCCGCTGGCGTTCGATGGCCGAATGGCGTGCGGCGGGGATCCAGCCGGTCAGCGGACGCTGGCCCGACGGCAATGTGCAGGCGACTTTGCTCGAACCCGACGGCCCTGGCCGGACCGCCTATTTGCTGACCGGTAACTATCGTGCGATACTGGACTATAATTGTTCCAATTTTTACGCATTGTCTGTGGGGTTGCTGGCGGATGAAATCGATCGTTAGGGGCGGGGGCCTGATGGCCGGGGCGGCGCTGATGCTGTCCGGTTGCGGTAGTTTAGGCGGTGCGCGCGACAGCGGGCCGACGACCAAGCCGGTGCCTGCGACGGCGGAAACCGGGGTGGTCGATGTGCCGGTCACGATCGGCGATCCCTACAAGATTGCCGACGCGACCTATACGCCGACCGACGTCGCCGACTATGACGAGGTCGGTTATGCGGGTTGGTATGGCGATGATCTCGCCGGAAAGCCGACCGCGAACGGTGAGACCTTCGATCCTGCCGGCATCAGCGCGGCGCACAAGACGCTGCCGCTGCCGAGCTATGTCGAGGTGACGGCGCTCGATACCGGACGGACGATCCTTGTCCGCGTTAACGACCGTGGCCCGATGGTCACCGACCGACTGATCGACTTGTCGCGCGGCGCGGCGGAACAGCTCGGTGTGGTTGATGGCGTCACCGCTGTCCGCGTACGCCGCACCAACCCGCCAGCGGCCGAGCGCGCGCAGCTTCGTGCCGGCAAGCCCGTCCGCGAAAGGATCGCCACACCCCAGTCGCTGTTGGCGATCCTTCGCGCCAAGGCGAAGGAATTGCCGGTACCGAAAACGGCGTCGGCGCCCGCCAGTCCGGCGATCGTATCGGCGACCGGCAAGCCCGGCGAAGACCGCTTCATCGTCGAAGGTCCCGGAACGAAAATGCCCGCGCCCAAGGCCGAGCCCGCAAAACCGGCGCAGACCGCCAAGCCCGGGACCGCGGCGGCAAAACCTGCGGTCACCGCTACCGGCAATTATTTCGTACAGGTAGGCGCCTTCAGCACCGAAAGCCGCGCCAATACCGCTGCGAAATCGGTCAGCGGGCATGTCACCAAAGCCGGCAACCTGTGGCGCGTGCGGATGGGCCCGTTCGCGAGCGACGCCGAGGCCCGCGGCGCGCTTGGCACGGCGAAAGCGAAGGGCTTCGGCGATGCCATGGTCCGACGTAGCCGCTGACCGGATATGAGCAATCCAATCCTGCTCCGCCGAACCGCTGCGATTCTCTTGTCGGGCTTGGCGTTGGGTCTTTCGAATCCGGCGACATCGGCGGGCAAGGCGCAAGCGAAAAGCACGCCGGCCGCGCACGCACCTTATACGACCGAAGCGCCCATCGTGATGCTCAAGGATCTCGATTCGGGCCGGATTCTCTTCTCGCGTGGAGCCGACAAGCGCTTCGCCCCGGCGTCGATGGCCAAGGTGATGACCGCATATGTCGTACTCGACCTGATCGAAAAGGGTGAATTATCGCGCGACAAGCTCTTTACCGTCGAGGATGCGACGTGGAAGATGTGGAGCGCGCGCAGCCGCAGTTCCACCATGTTCCTGCGGGCGGGCGAAAAGGTGTCGGTCGACAACCTCCTCAAGGGATTGATCACCGTTTCGGGGAATGATGCGGCATCGGTTCTCGCCGTTGGCATCGACGGGAGCGAGGCTACCTTTATCAAACGAATGAATGACATGGCGGCCAAGATTGGCATGAAGTCGAGTCGATTCGGCACCGCAAGCGGCTGGCCCGACGGAGGCGTCACCAAGGTCAGCGCGGGCGATCTTGTCCTCCTTGCCGACCGGCTGATCCGCGATCATCCGGGCGCCTATGGCCGCTATTTTTCGATCCCGAAGTTCCGGCACGGGATATCGCCCGACGGCAAGCCGATCGTCCAGCCGAACCGCAACCCCATTCTAGGCCGCTTTGCAGGCGCGGACGGGCTCAAAACGGGGCATACGTCGGAAGCCGGCTATTGCTTTCTTGGCTCGGCGAAGCGCGATGGTCGCCGCCTGGTCATGGTCGTAGCCGGCATGCCCAGCGAAAAGGCGCGCCGCGAAGAGGCGGAACGGCTCATGAATTGGGGCTTTGCTCACCTCGATCTGCCGATTGCGACGCAAGACCGGCGCAGCGGTACGTCGAAAGGCCGGGCAGACGCTACCGCGGCGAGATGACAAAGGCGACCCGCCGGGTTACGGCCGGTCCATGCACGATGCGCTTTCCATGTTCATCTTTCACGGGCTAACGACGTGACACCCGGCCGCTTCATTACGCTGGAAGGCGGCGAGGGCGTCGGCAAGTCGACGCAAATCCGTTCGGTCGCCGCGGCTCTGGAGGCATGCGGCATCGAGGCCGTCGCAACGCGTGAGCCGGGCGGCAGCGCCGGCGCCGAGGCGATCCGGTCGCTGTTGATGGAAGGCAGCGACGACCGCTGGAACGCACGAAGCGAAGCCCTGCTTTTCGCCGCCGCGCGCGCCGATCATGTCGCGCGCACGATCCGGCCGGCGTTGTCGCGCGGCGCTTGGGTGCTGTGCGACCGTTTCGTCGATTCGAGCCGGGCCTATCAGGGCGGCGGGGGTGGGATAACCGATGCCGACCTTCTTGCGCTGCACGGCTTTGGTTCGGAAGGATTGATGCCCCACCGCACATTTCTGCTCACCGTCAGCCCCGATGAGGCGGCGCGGCGACTTGCGGAGCGGGGGGGTAACGATCGCATGGGCAACAAACCGCTCGACTATCAGGCGCGCCTCACCGCGCGATTTGTCGAAATGGCCCAGGCTGAAACTGATCGCTGGCGGATCATCGACGCCGACCGGGCCGCCGAAGAGGTGACCGCGGCAATCCTCGCGGACCTCGCGGAATGGCTACCATGATCGGCCATCAGGAGGCCGAAAAGGCGTTCCTCGAAGCGTGGCAGGGCGGGCGCGTCCATCACGCGTGGCTGCTGGCGGGGCCGCAGGGCATGGGGAAGGGAGCTTTTGCCGAGCGGATTGCGCGCTTTCTCGTCACCCACGGGCGCAGCGGCGAAGGCAAGGCGCCTCCTCTTCTCGATGATCGTGGCGACGATGCCGCCGCTCGCCTGGTCGATGCCGGCAATCACCCCGAAATCCTGCGTCTCGCGCGTCAGCCAAAGGACAAGGCAAAGGAGCTCGCGCGAAACATCACGATCGAACAGATCCGGCAAATGATCCGCCGCCTGCATCTGTCGCTGTCGCTCGGCGAGTGGCGCGTGATCATCGTCGATGCGGTCGACGACCTCGAAACCGATGGGGCGAATGCGCTGCTCAAGACGCTTGAAGAGCCGCCTGCGAAGACCCTCTTCCTGCTCGTCAGCCACTCACCGGGACGCCTGTTACCGACGATCCGCTCGCGATGCAGAGCCTTGCGTTTTCAACCTGTTGCTCGTGACGTCATGACATCGTGGCTGCACGATCTGCGTCCGATGATCGAGATGGAGGATGTGCGCGCGATCGTTGCCGCGTCGGGCGGGGTTCCCGGCAAGGCGCTTGCACTCATCGACAGCGACGTGGCGGTCATGGAGAAAAAATTGCTGGCGATCGCGGCGGGCGGCGATCCTGAGAACAGGCTGCGCGAAGCCCTCGCTCGCGAGGTCGGCGGCACCAGCAATCGCGCCCGCCTCGAACTGGTGATCGATATCGTGCCGGGCCTGCTCTCGCGCATCGCGCGCGAGCGCCCCGTCGACCAGATTGCGTCGGTTCTCGCGCAGTGGGATCGCGTCCAGCGCACGGTTCGCGACGCAATCCGCGGATCCTATGACGGCGCGATGGTTGGCTTTGAAATCGGTAACTGCCTCGCAGAACTGGCGCCGCGACAGGATAAGGCGACACGCTGACGCTTTCCCTTGCGCGCGCCAGCCGCTAAGGCGCGCGCATGTCCGAAAATAACGAACCTTTCTACATCACCACCGCGATCAGCTACCCCAATGGTCGTCCGCATATCGGCCATGCCTATGAAGCGATCGCCACCGATGTCATGGCGCGTTTCCAGCGCGCGCGGGGCCGCGATGTTCGGCTGATTACCGGCACCGACGAGCATGGGCTTAAAATGTTCCAGACCGCGCGAGACCAGGGCCGCGCAACGATCGACCTTGCCGACGAAATGTCGGGATATTTCCGTGAGATGTATGCCAAGCTGAATATCAGCTATGACAATTTCATGCGCACGTCCGACGCGGCGCACCACGCGGCGTCGCAGGCGATCTGGAAAGCGATGGAGGCCAACGGCGATCTTTATCTCGATCGCTACGAAGGCTGGTACTCGGTTCGCGACGAGGCCTTTTACGATGAAAGCGAGCTGAGCGACGGGGAAGGGGGCACCCGCCTTTCTCCGCAGGGGACGCCGGTCGAGTGGACCGTCGAGGAAAGCTGGTTCTTTCGCCTGTCGAATTATCAGGACAGGCTGCTCGCGCTCTACCAGGAGCAGCCCGATTTCATCCGCCCCGAAAGCCGGCGGAACGAGGTGCTGCGCTTCGTCGAAGGCGGGCTCAAGGATCTCAGCGTTTCGCGCACCAGCTTCGATTGGGGCGTGCCGGTGCCGGGCTCGCCGGGGCACGTTATGTATGTCTGGGTCGACGCGCTGACGACCTATCTTTCGGGACTGGGATACCCCGATCCGACCAGCGATTTCGGGAAGTTCTGGCCGGCGAATATCCATATGATCGGCAAGGATATCGTCCGTTTTCATACGGTTTACTGGCCGGCCTTCCTGATGAGCGCCAACCTACCGCTGCCAAAGCAGGTGTTCGGACACGGTTTCCTGCTCAATCGCGGAGAGAAGATGTCGAAGTCGCTCGGTAACGTCGTCGATCCGATGGCGCTCGCTGACCGGTTCGGCGTCGATGCGCTGCGCTATTATCTGCTCCGCGAAGTCAGCTTCGGCCAGGACGGCAGCTATTCGGCCGAAGCGATTGTGCGCACCGCCAACGCCGACCTCGCGAACAGCTTCGGGAACCTGGCACAACGCAGCCTATCCATGATTTTCAAGAATCTGGATGGCAAACTTTCGGACGACTATGCGCCTTCCGAAGATGATATTGACCTGTTGACCGACCTCGCCGACATGGCTGCGGTCCGCCTCCCGCGCGAATTCGACCAGCTCGCATTCTCGGTTGGAATCGAAGACTGGATCCGCGCCGTTTTCGCCTGCAACCAATATGTCGACACACAGGCGCCATGGGCGCTGCGCAAGACAGATCCCGACCGCATGCGCGCCGTGTTAATGACGCTTTTCCAGGCCGTGCGCACGCTCGCGATCGCGATCCGCCCGGTTGTGCCCGCGGCGGCCGACAAGCTGCTCGACCAGATGGGCATCGCCGAGGACGAGCGCGATTTCGCGGCGTTGGCCGATACCGGCTGGTTCGCGAAGCTTGTCGCGAGCGGTTTCGCGGTCGGTCAACCTGTACCGATCTTCCCCCGTCTCGAATTGTCTGAGGGAGAAGGGGAAGGAGAGGCGTAATGCTCGTCGATTCGCATTGCCACCTCAATTACAAGGGCCTCGCCGAACAGCAGAACGAGGTGCTGGCGCGCGCGCGGACAAGGGGCGTTACCGCGATGCTCAACATCGCGACGCGCGAAAGCGAATGGGACGATGTGCTCGCAGCCGCCGAGGCGAACGACGATGTGTGGGCGAGCGTCGGTATTCATCCCCACGACGCCGACCATCACCCCGATGTCGATACCGCGAAGCTGGTCGAACGCGCCGCGCATCCGCGTGTGATCGGGATCGGCGAGACGGGGCTCGACTATTATTACGACAAGAGCGACCGCCTGCGCCAGCAGGACAGTTTCGGCCGTCACATTCACGCGTCGCAGGAGACCGGCCTGCCGATCATCGTCCATACGCGCGATGCCGAAGCCGACACGCTGGCGCTGCTCGGCGAGGAGATGGTGCGCGCAGCCTTCACCGGCGTGATCCATTGCTTCACCGCGAGCGACGATTTCGCGCGCAAGGCGCTCGACCTCGGCCTCTTTATCTCAATTTCGGGGATCGTGACCTTCAAGAATGCCGCGGACCTTCAGGCGACCGCCAAATGGCTGCCGCGGGACCGGCTGCTGATCGAAACCGACTCGCCCTTCCTTGCCCCTGTCCCGCATCGCGGCAAAACCGGCGAACCCGCCTTCGTTGCCGACACGCTGGCATTCCTCGCCGACCTCCGCCGCGAAGACACGGACACCCTCGCCGCAGCCACGAGCGCCAATTTCTACGCGCTTTTCAACAAGGCGGCGCCATGACGTCAAAGCACCCATGAAGCTCAGGATCCTGGGCTGCGGGACTTCTTCGGGCGTGCCGCGGATCGGCAACGACTGGGGACAGTGCGACCCCGACAATCCGCGAAACTTGCGCAGCCGTGCATCCATCATGATATCGCTGGGCGGCTTCCGCATTCTCGTCGATACGAGCCCCGACATGCGCCTGCAGCTGCTCGACGCGGGTGTCGGGGAGATCGACGCCGTCATCTGGACGCACGAGCATGCCGATCACACTCACGGTCTCGACGATCTGCGTCAGGTCATGCACCTGCGCCGCTCGGCGGTGCCGGTCTATGCGCGCGATCACGTGCTCGACATATTGAAATGGCGTTTCACCTACGCCTTTGCCGGCAATGCGGGATATCCGGCATCGGTCGATCCGATCGATCTCCAGGACCACCAGTCGATCGGCCCGATCGAGGTGTCGGCCATCGAAATGCCGCACGGGCCGATCAAGGCGAGCGGCCTGATCTTCAGCGACGGTGCGCACAAGATCGCATATGCCACTGATTTTTCGAAGTTTACGGACGAGATGGTCGATTTTTTTCAAGGCGTCGACCTGTTCGTGATTGATGCGTTACGCCGGTATCCCCACCCGACACATCCGCACCTTCAGATGACGCTGGAGGGGCTGGCGAAGGTCGGCAACCCGCGCGCGATCATCACGCATATGGATAATACCATGGATTATGAAGATCTTGCGGCCGAATTGCCCACAGGGATAGAACCGGGCTATGACGGGTTGGAGGTTCAGTTATGAATGGTGATACCGTCGTTCAGACGCTGTGGTTCGCGGGCGCGTTCACATTGGTCCTAAGCTCGCTACTCGCCCGGCGGTTACCCATGGCCGACTGGCTCAAGATGGCGCTCGCATGGGTCGCGATCTTCGGGCTTGTATTTCTCGTGATCCGGACGTGGCAGATCATGGCATGACGAAATATCTGATTTCTTTCCCGAGTGAGGCCATGATGGTCACCGACGAAGAACTGCCCGAAGTGTCCGCCGCCGCCCACGCGGTGATCGAGGAAGCCAAGGCGGCCGGCGTATATGTGTTCGGCGGCGGAATCGACGAGCAGGTCGAGCCGGTGCTGGTCTCCAGCGAAGGATTGGTATCGACGCAAATCTATCCAGGCAGTCGCATCAAGGGCGGGTTCGCGGTGCTCGAATTGCCGACCCGCAGGGAGGCTGCCGAATGGGCGAGGAAAATCGCGGTCGCTTGCCGGTGTTCGCAAGAGCTTCGCGAGTTCATGTACGATCCCGCGAGCTGAGAAAAGGGGCGGGCCGCATGGCGGCCCGCCCAGTCGTCGATCGGCGTCATTGGGGTCATCGCCGATCGCCCCATTTGCCTTACTCGCCGGTTTGCTGCTGCTCGGCCGCTTTCTTCAGCTGGCCCTTGGTCATCCCGGTCACGAGCACGTCGCCCGAGCCGGCGAAGCTGGCGGCGGGAAGGGTCGCTACCCGGTCCCCGACCTCGACCGTCACGGCCTGGACGACCCCGCTGCCGGTCTGGCGCAGTTCCTGGACATAACCGATCACCTTGCCGCGCGGATCGGTGACGGGCATGCCCGGCGCGATGGCGAACATGCCGTTGCCGGTGGCGGCGCCGCTGCCCGCGGCTGCGAGCTGGCCCAGGCTACCCTGGAAGCTGCCCGCGATCGAACCGGCGGCGGCGGCGCTGCCTGAGACGTCCGACAGCGCGCCATTGGTCCGATCGCGGACAGTCCCGACCGCACCGCGCGCGGTGCCGGTTGCGGTCGAAGCGGTGTCACGGGCGGTGCCGACAACGCCGCGGGCCGTCTGGCCGACGAAATCGGTGCCGACGGCCTGCGCGTCGAGGCTGCCGCTACCCGATGCGGAGCCCGCGCCGCTGGCGTTGCCGCCGACCGCGCGACCAAGCAGGTTCGCGTCGCCATTGGCTGAACCCTTGCCATTCGCATCGGCGCGACCCTTGCCTTGAACTCGACCCGAGCGACGATCGACATCGGCTTCGCCGCGGCCCGATCCGGTGATATCGCCCGCTGTGCCAAGCGTCCCGCCGATCGGCCCGGTGGGATTGCCGAGCGTGCCGCCCAAGCCGCCACTCAGTCCGCCATTACCGCCGAGCAACTGCGCCGAAGCGGGGGCCGAAAATGCCATGCTCGACACGGCGAGCGCGAGAGCCGGCGTGAAAATACGATGTGCCATTATCCTTCTCCTTCGTCTTGCGGCCCGGAGGGGAGGGCCTGAAGGAAGAACGATGGCGGGTTCGAATTTCTTCCGAAATTATTCGAAACCGGTCAGCGACGGCCGCAATCTCCGCAAATGAGCCCGTGACCGTAAATCTTATCGCGGCCCTTCTTGCCGAGATCGCGGGCTTCGAAAACCAGCGCGGATACCGCCGGCCCGATCCGGTCGATCGCCGGTGCCGGGTAGCGAAGGGCAAGGCGTCCGCCGACGAGCGGCGCGGCGAATGAGGTGCCACGCAGGCGGTCGGTCGTATCGACGTCGGTCGCGGCAAGCACGGCATCGCCCGGCGCAGCGAAGTCGATGTGTTGCGTCCGGCCCGCCTCGGGCAAGACGCGATTCCTTGCATCGACGCCGGTCACCGCAAACACGCCCTTATAGGAAGCGGGATAGGCGGGCGGAGCGGCCGGGCCGTCGTTGCCGACCGCGGCGACGATCAACATGCCGCGCTGCTGCGCGCGCGATACGGCGCTCGCCAGCAGCTTGTTGTCGGGCCCGACGAGGCTGATCGTCGTCACCGCGGCGCCGCGCTGTACCAACCAACCCAGTGCGCGCGCAATGGCGCTTGCGTTCCCACCCGCCGGATCGGTGCCATAGACGTCGGCCGCCAGGAGCCGCTGCCCGGAAGCCGCCCCCCGAACCGATCCGCTGCCGATGAGCAGCGAGGCCACGGCAGTGCCGTGGCGGCTGGCGTAAGGCGCACCAGCCGCGAAGCCGCGCTGCTCGACACGACCGGCGACCGACGGATGCGCAGCAACCCCGCCGTCGATCAATCCGAGCCGGGCTTGGCCGGGCGACGCCGCCATCGCCAATGCCGTGGCCGAAAGAGTCCCACCGGGACCGCTTGTGAAATAGATATGATCGGCATCGACTTCGGCCTCGGGCAGAAGCTTGGAAAGCTTCTTTTGCGCGCGAGCGAGGCTGTTCCCTTCAGGAACCGCAAAGCGAGCTATGTCGAGGTCGATGCCTTCGACAAGCTCGCGGTCGATCAGCCGGAACCCTTCCTTGGCCGCGCGCGCGATCATCGCTTCGTCGACACCCGTTGCCACAACTATGCCGCGCACCGCGGGCTGGCCGTCGCGGTCGGGTTCGATGCGGTCGCGATTGTCGCGGAGCAGCGCGGCGATCCGGTCGATTCGCAACTGCGCGAGCGTATTGCGCACAGCGACGAGCGGCTCGCTGCTGATGTCCGGCAGCGAGGGCAGGGTGCGCGCGGCATCGGGAAGCTGGACCGGTGGCAATGCGATCTGGGCATCGGCATGCGCAGCGATCCCGGCGGAGAGAAGCGAGAGCATCATGGGCAGGGCGATCAAGGCGCGCATCGAAACTCCTCATATCGGCGGGGGCGAAGGCGGCGAACCAGCCGCGCCCGAAAAATTTAGCATGCCATGGAAGAAACGATAGAGTGGCGTCGTTTCTTCCTCAGACACAGCGAAAAGGCGAATATGCGCTTCGAAGAGGAACTGGTCGAATTATTGCCGCGCCTGCGCCGGTTCGCGCGCGGATTGGCGCGCCATCAGAGCGATGCCGACGATTTGTGCCAGGCCGCGATCGAACGCGCGCTGAAATCGCGCGATCAATGGCAACAAGGAACGAGACTGGACAGCTGGATGTACCGCATCACCCGCAATCTCTGGATCGACGAACGCCGCGCCGCTGGCCGGCGCGGCGTTCATGCGCCGATCGACGACGCAATCATACAGGTCGCGGGCGAGGGCGCCTCCGAGGTCGAGGCAGGGGCACTCCGTGGCGATGTCGACGGCGCCATGGCCCGGCTTCCCGACGAACAGCGCGAAGTCGTGATGCTCGTGCTTGTCGAAGGCTATGCCTATCGCGAAGCCGCGGAGATGCTCGATGTGCCGGTCGGTACCGTGACCTCGCGCCTTGCGCGGGGGCGCGAAGCCCTGATGTTCTATCTTGGAGAAGCGGCATGAGCTTTGATCCCGCCACCGTCGCTGCTTTTGTCGACGGCGAACTCGACGATCTGACCGCACGCCGGATTGAGCGCGAGGCAGCCAACGATGCAGCACTCGCGGCGGAGATCGCACGCCATCGCGCGCTCAAAGCGCGGCTGACCGGGCATTATGCTCCCATTGCGAAAGAGGCCGTTCCCGAACGACTCCGGTCGCTGATCGCGGTTGATGACAAGGTCGATACGAGCTTGGCCGATCGCCGCAGCGTCAGAGGCGCGCGCTTCACATACTTCAGTGGCGTTCATTGGAGCGCCATTGCGGCTTCGCTGGTGCTCGGCCTGACAATCGGACTGCGCCCTTGGGCGCCGGCCGCCGATGTGACAATCGACAACGGCGCTCTGGTCGCGGCGGGATCGCTCGCCGCAGCGCTCGATACACAGCTCGCGTCGAGCCAGCGTGACGATGCCCCGATCCGTATCGTGCTCAGTTTCGAGGACAATACCGGTCGCTATTGCCGCAGCTTCGAAAGCCGTCCGGTCAATGGAATCGGTTGCCGCGAGGATGGTCGATGGCAGATCGAAAGAACGCTTCCGGGCCAAACCCGCGGCGATTACCGGCAAGCCTCATCGGGCGAACTTGCTGGCGCGGCAGCGGCCATGATGAAACGCGATCCACTTGATGCTCAGAGCGAACGAGCGGCGCGGGACGCGGGATGGACAAATCCCCGATAGGATTTGTCGGAGAGTCTTGGGAACTGGAACTCGCCAAAACAGGTCCACTGGGCTTTACTGCCGCATAGAGCGATCTTAGACGCGCAATATGACGTTTCTGCAATTTGGTGAGTGGAAGTCGGTCTGCCAAACGCGGGGACCATTCTATGATTTAACATAATATATATTATCGGATAAACATATGCCTGACACGGCAAACCAATCCCCCATCGACCGTCTGCTCGGAATCATGCGCCAGCTCCGCAATCCGGACGGCGGTTGCGAATGGGATCTCGCGCAAAACTTCTCGACGATTGCACCTTATACGATCGAGGAAGCCTATGAGGTTTCCGACGCGATCGCCGGCGGCGATCCTGCCGCGATCCGCGACGAACTCGGCGACCTTCTGCTCCAGGTCGTGTTCCATAGCCAGATCGCGACCGACGACGGCCTTTTCGGCTTCGACGACGTCGCCGATGCGATCAGCGACAAGATGGAACGCCGCCATCCGCACATCTTCGGCAACGGCGAGACCGACGATGTCCGCAAGCAATGGGAAGCAATCAAGGCCGATGAACGCGCCGCCGAAGGGCCAAGTGGTGCGTTGGCAGGTGTCGCGCTGTCGCTACCCGCCTTGCTCCGCGCCCAAAAGCTGCAAGGCCGCGCCGCGCGCGTCGGTTTCGACTGGCCCGACGTCGACGGTCCACGCGACAAGATCGCCGAAGAATTGGCCGAGGTGGCGAATGCAGCGAACGAAGCCGAGCGCCACGAGGAAGTCGGCGACCTTTTGTTCGCGGTCGTAAACTATGCACGCAAGCTGGGCGTCGATGCGGAAAGCGCGCTACGCGACGCCAATCTGAAATTCGCCCGACGCTTTGCGGCGATGGAAGATCGGGCCGGCGGGAGCATCGCAGACCTGTCGCTTGATGCGCAAGAAGATCACTGGCTGGCGGTCAAGGCGTCGGAGCGTCGTTAGGATCTTTCCGGGCCGGCCATAGCCGTTCGAACCGCGCGCGATCCGCGGGATCGAGCCGTACGGTCAGGACGTGCCCCTCGCCCTCCGGCTCATCGGAGAGCACCTCGCCGCGGGCGTGCAGCCAAGCCATTGCCTCGCCCTGCTCATAGTCAAGATAGATGCGCTGCACCTGATGCCGCGCGGTCAATTGCGACGCCATGAGGATGCGCGCGGTCTCGACGCCTTCGCCCGTCACGGCCGAAATGATCGCGACGTCGGGACGCCGCGCCGCCATTTCTTCGATCGTCGCGCGGCGATCGACGTCCGCGGTGTCGATCTTGTTCCATATTTCGATCTGGGGGATCGCCGCCGGAGCATCCCCCTCCCCGCCATCCTGCGGACCGTTGGCGCCGAGCGAATTCAGAATCGCGCGCACATCCTCATATTGCGCCTCGCTGTCGGGATGCACGATATCGCGCACATGGACGATCAGGTCTGCGGTCGTGACCTCTTCCAGCGTCGCACGGAAGGCGGCGACGAGTTCGGTCGGCAGATCGGACACGAAACCCACGGTGTCGGACAGGATCGCCTTGTCGATGCCGGGCAACCGGATTTCGCGCATCGTCGGATCGAGCGTGGCGAAAAGCATATCTTCCGCCATGACGTCACTCCCCGTCAACCTGTTGAAGAAAGTCGATTTTCCGGCGTTTGTATAGCCGACGAGCGCAATGACGGGCCATGGCGCGCGCTGGCGCTTCGACCGTTGCAGTTGGCGCGTGCGGCGCGCATCCTCAAGGCTGCGGCGAATCCGCGCCATCCGATTGCGGATCATCCGCCGGTCGGCTTCGATCTGCGTTTCCCCGGGGCCGCCGAGGAATCCGAAGCCGCCGCGCTGACGCTCGAGATGCGTCCAGCTACGAACGAGGCGCCCTGCCTGATAATCGAGATGCGCGAGCTCGACTTGCAAACGCCCCTCAGCCGTCGCAGCGCGCTCACCGAAGATTTCGAGGATCAACCCGGTGCGGTCGATCACCTTCGTACCGAACGCCGTTTCGAGATTGCGCTGCTGGATCGGCGTGAGCGCCGCATCGACAACGACCAGCTGGACGCCCTTCGCGGCGATGTCGGGCGCGATCGCGTCGATCTGGCCGACGCCGAGAAGGGTCGCCGCCCGCGTCTGCCGCAGGCGCAGCGTGTGGACGGCGACGACATCGAGCCCGATCGCAAGCGCGAGTCCCTTCGCCTCCTCAGCGCGAGCGTCAAGGTCGCGCGCAAGCCGCTGGCTATGCCATTCGGGCACGATGACAAGCGCGGGTGCGCCGCGCGTTACCTCGTCTTCATTGTCGATTATCGGGTCGATCAGGTGTCGTCCGCTTCGCCGTCACCCTCGCCATTGTCGGTCAGGTTGATCGGCCCGTTCGGCTGAACGGTCGAAATCGCGTGCTTGTAGACAAGCTGCACCTGCCGCTCGCGCTCGAGCAACATGCAGAACAGGTCGAACGCGACGATATCGCCCTGCAGCATCACGCCGTTGACGAGGAACATCGTGACCGATTCGTCCGACCGGCGAACCGCGTTCAGGAAAACGTCCTGCAACGCCTTGCCCTTGCTCGCCGGCGCGTCGCGCAGATTGTCGCCGAGCAGCGACAAGTCGAAATCATGCGACGGCATCACGGTCGAGATCGCATGCTTATACACCAGCTGCGACTGCCCGTCGCGGCGGAGGAGCAATGAGAAATTGTCGAACCAGGTGATGATGCCCTGCAGCTTGACACCCTTGACCAGGAACATGGTCACCGGGGTTTTGCTCTTGCGAAGGGCGTTGAGGAAAATATCTTGGAGATTCTGGTTTTTATCGGACACATTTGCCTCCTGTTTTTGGCGGTACAACCGCGGGTACGGTGCCGGTTTTCCGGCTTTCAAGACCTTCTTCTTGAAAGCAATATGCGGCAAAGCAGGCGGAAGGTCTAGCGCAAAGCCGCTATCCCTCGCCGTCCGAACTCTCGGTAAGGCCCAAAAGTTTCAGTTTGCGGTGCAGCGCCGACCGCTCCATCCCGATGAAGGTCGCGGTGCGCGAAATATTGCCCGAAAAGCGGTTGATCTGGATGCGTAGATACTCGCGCTCGAAATTTTCGCGCGCCTCCTTCAGCGGGATCGCGGTGATCGATTCCGAATTGGGCAAGATATCGGTTCCGCCGCGGACCAGTTCGGCGGGCAGCATGTCGGCATCGATCCGCGCCAGCCGATCGCTCGGCGCAAGGATCATTACGCGTTCGATGACGTTGCGCAGTTCGCGGACATTACCCGGCCATTCATGCGCCTGGAGCGCCGCCATCGCCTCCGAACTGATCTCCGGCGGCGGAACGCGGCGGTCGGCGGCGTAGCGGCGGATATAATGGTCGCAGAGGCTGGCAATATCGTCGCGCCGCTCGCGCAGCGGCGGGATATGCACGGGCACGACGTTGAGCCGATAATATAGATCCTCGCGAAACCGGTTTTCGGCGATTTCGGTCATCAGGTCGCGCGCCGACCCCGAAATGATGCGGACATCGACGCGGATCATCGTGCGGCCCCCGACACGGGCGAAGCTCTGATCGGTCAGGACGCGCAGGATCTTGCCCTGCGTGGTCAGCGGCATGTCGGCGACCTCGTCGAGGAACAGCGTGCCACCATGCGCCTGTTCGAGCAGGCCGACGCGGATCGATCCATCTTCGGCCTCCGAGCCGAACAATTCGGTTTCGACCGTTTCAGGGTCCATGCGCGCCGACGAAATGACCCGGAACGGCGCATTGTGCCTGCCGCTCCATCCGTGCAGCACGCGTGCGGCGACTTCCTTGCCGACGCCGGGCGCGCCGGTGATCAGCACGCGGCTGCCTGTTCCCGCAACGCGCTTCAGCGTGGCGCGGACATTGTTGATCGCGGCACTGGTGCCGGTGAGCTCGTCCGACGGCCCGGCCTTTTCGCGCAGCTGTTCATATTCGAACTTCAGTCGTTCGCTTTCGGTCGCGCGCTCGACGAGGTGAAGCAGGCGCGAGGCCTCGAACGGCTTTTCGATGAAGTCGAACGCGCCGCGGCGGATCGCTGCAACCGCGGTGTCGAGCCCGCCATGGCCCGAAATGACGATGATCGGCAGCGTCGGGTCGAACGCCTTGATCGCTTCGACCAGCCCAAGCCCGTCGAGACGCGAGCCCTGGAGCCAGACGTCGATCAGCGCGAGCGACGGCCGCCGCTGACGGATCGCCTCGAGCGCAGAATCACTGTCCGACGCGGTGCGCGCCTCATAACCTTCGTCTTCCATGACGCCGGCGACGAGGTCGCAAATGTCGCGTTCGTCATCGACGATCAGAATATCAAGCGCCATGATCTTCTCTGTCCTGCCGGTTGCGGATGCGCCCCGGAACCGTTTCACTCTGCCCCATATTCTGCTCCCCGCCCTTCCCGGCCAGGGGCCGGAGCCGATCGGGATGGAGCGTCAGGGTCACGCATGTTCCTTGCCCCGCCGGATTGTCCGAAAACTCCAATTCGCCATAATGTTGCTCGACGATCTTCTTGACGATCGCGAGGCCCAGCCCCGTTCCGCCCTGACGTGTCGTCATATAGGGTTCGGCGATCGCGTCGCGTGCTTCGGGCAGCCCGATGCCGTCGTCGGTGACGCGAATGACGATCTCGCCCGCCGCACCGACATCCAGCGTTGCGCCGACATGCCCCGTTGCGACTTCGTCGGAATTTTTGAATTTTTCTTCAATTGCTTCAACGGCGTTTTTGACAATGTTCGTCAAGGCTTGCGACAAGGAACGGCGATCGCAGACGAGGGGCTCGATCTCGGCCGGCGTCTTGACCGAAAAGGCAATGTCGGGTTTCGCTACCTCGAAAAGGAATACCGCCTGGCGCAGGATGTCGCGCACGTCCTCGACCCCGAAGGTCGGCTTGGGCATCCGCGCGAAGCTCGAAAATTCGTCGACCATCCGCCGCATGTCATGAACCTGCCGAATCACGGTGTCGGTGAGCTTTCGGAAGGTTGCCGCATCGCCGTCGATCTTCTCGCCGAAACGACGCTGGAGCCGCTCGGCTGCCAGTTGGATAGGGGTAAGCGGATTCTTGATCTCGTGCGCGATGCGCCGGGCGACGTCGGACCAGGCCGCGCGGCGCTGGTCGAGCAACTGCTGGGTGATGTCCTCGAAACTGAGGACGAATCCGTCGCCCTGCACCACCGCCTTGGCGGCAAGCGTCGCCGGCTCGGCATCCTTGCGCGACAGTTGCACGATCCCCTCGCGCTCGTGGCTCGTCAACAGACGCGCCAGTTCGGGCGCGACGTCGTCGAGCAAAAGACCGGTAAGGTCGTCGGCGGACGGGCCGATCAACCGCTCCGCGGCGGCGTTGGCGAGCAGAATGCGGCGATCCGCATCGACCGATACCACCGCGGAAGACACCCCGCTCAACACCGCCTCGATGAAGCTTCGCCGCGTCTCCAATTGCTCGTTGACGCTGACGAGTGCTCCCGTTTGCCCTTCCAGCTGCTCGGTCATGCGGTTGAACGCGCGGGTGAGCACCGCGATTTCATCGTCGCGCGCCGGCGGCGTCACGCGCACCGACAGGTCGCCGCCCGCCGCCGTTCGCGTTGCACCGATCAGCGTCCCGAGCGGGCGCACGATGCGGTCGGCGACGACGATCGCGGCGATCACCGCGAGCGCCAGCAACAGCAACGAGCCCAGATAGAGCGCGCCGTTAAATTGCAACTGGAGCATTTGCGACCGATCGAACAGGCTGTTGTAGTCCGCCAAAACCGCACTGGCGCGCGCCGATTGCTGAAATCCCGGCACATTGGTGTCGCGCGACGCATAGACGAAGGCACGATCGGTTCCCGGCAAGCGCGCAGCGGCTTCGATACGATCGGACCTGCGCACGACGACGACATCCTCGCCCGCGTCGAGACGTGCGATCATCGCAGCACTGAGCCGGCTTGCCGCAGGCCGCTCATCGGGGTCGATCGCCGTCGCGGTCCGCGCGACGCCGTCGCGCCCTATCTCGATGATCGCGGATTCGTTCAGGCTGCGAACGACCACCTGCTGGAAATAATAATCGTTAAATCCCGGCGCATCGATCGGATATTGCTTCAAACGCGTGCCGAGGTCGGTCGCCATCGCAAAGGTGTTCGCGCCAACCTGGCGCTGATTTTCCTGATAATAGCCCTCGGCAAGGCTGGCGGCATTTTCGAACATGCCCCGCGACCGGTCGGAGAACCAGAAGTCGACGCCGAACTGGAACAATAGCGATGCAAAGATCACGACGAGCAGCGTCGGCGCGGCCGCAATCAAAGAGAATAAGGCCACCAGCCGGACATGGAGGCGGCCATTCCCGCCCGCCATCGAACGCACAGCGCGCGCGCGCGCGACGCGGCTGCCGATCAGCACGATCAGCGCCATCGCCGGGACGAGGTTGACGACCATGATCGCCGCCACCAGCGCCGGGGTCAGCAATCGTTCGCTCTGCGCGTCGCCCGTGACGAATATATATGTCGCGATCGCCACGCTGACGATGACGCCCAGCGTATAATATTCGGGCGCCCCAAAGCGCCAGAAGCCCGAACGCACTTCCTCGTCGTCCGAATCCATGTCGAATGCCAAGGATGCCGAATGCGCCATTGTTGCCGCGTTACGACAATCCTGTTGCATAGAAAACACACAATCGGCGCGAATATCGCCCAATAGCGCCGATTTCGGGATTATTGCCCGGTTTCAGGGATGCGCCGGATCGATGTCGAGCTGCCCCAGCCGCTTGCGCAGCGTGTTGCGGTTAATCCCGAGTCGCCGCGCCGCCTCGAGCTGATTGCCGCGTACATCGCGCAAGACCCGCCGGAAAAGCGCCGCCTCGACGATCGCTTCGAGCTGCTCGTGAAGGTCGCCGTCGCCCATTGCGGCCGCCATCTGCTCGCGTGCCCAGTCATCGACGGCGCGCGCGATCAGCACGGCGGGTTCGACGGCCCCGCCCCCCTCGCCATTTTCCTGGAGCACCGTCTCGACGTCGCGCACCGTCACCACGGTGTCGCGCGACAATACGGCGAGCCGCTGGACGACATTGCCGAGTTCGCGGACGTTGCCCGGCCAGTCGTAGCGTTCGAGCCATTGCATCGCCTCCGGGGCGAACTGACGGTCGGGAAGCCCCGAGCTGCGCCCCGCCTCGACAAAATGACCGACAAGGGCGGCAATATCGCTGCGGCGGTCGCGTAGTGGCGGCAGCGTGACGGGAATGACGTTGAGCCGGTAGAAAAGATCCTCCCGAAACCGGCCATCGGCGACAAGCGTTCGCATGTCGCGGTGCGTCGCGGCGATGACGCGGACGTCGGCGCGCAGCGCCTGATTACCGCCCACGGTCGAATATTCATTGCTCTGGAGCACCCGGAGCAGCCGCGTCTGCGCTTCGAGCGGCATGTCGCCGATCTCGTCGAGGAAAAGCGAGCCACCCGCCGCCTGCTCGAAACGTCCTGCATTGCGGCTGTGGGCGCCGGTGAACGCGCCCTTTTCGTGCCCGAACAGCTCCGCCTCGATCAATTCGCGCGGGATCGCGGCCATGTTGATCGCGACGAACGGTCCGTTCCGGCGCAGTCCGGTCGCGTGAATCGCGCGCGCAACGACTTCCTTGCCGGTGCCCGATTCGCCGAGAATCAACACCGCCAGATCGTTCGACGCGAGGCGGGCGATGGTACGGTAGACCGCCTGCATCGCCGGCGCGCGGCCGACCAGTCCGTGGCTGTCGGCCGGCGCCGCGGCGTCGCGCGTCGCCGGTTCGCTGCGCTTTTCAAGCGCGGCCCGGACGCTGGCGGTGAGTTCGTCGAGATCGAAAGGCTTGGGCAGATAATCGTAGCTGCCGATCCCCGTCGCGCGGACGGCGGTGTCGAGCGTATTCTGCGCCGACAGCACGATCACGGGCGTCGTGGGGTCGATGCCCGTGTGCGACAGCGAATCGATGCCGTCGCCGTCGGGCAATACGACGTCGGTGATGACCAGGTCGGGGCGATGATCGGCCAGCCAGGCGTTGCGTTCGGCCAGGCTGCCGACCGACGCGAAATGGCCGCATTCGCCGACGAGCGTTTCGCGGATGATCATCGCGATCGCCGGATCATCCTCGACAAGCAGGATCGTCTTGCCCGGATTCATGCCTTGCGTCCCTTTGGCGCGACGGGGAGATGTACGCGAAAACGCGTCCAGTCGCCGTCACGGATATGCTGGACCGTGCCGCCCATGTCGCGCGCGAGCTTGGCGACGAGTGCAAGGCCGAGCCCCCGCCCCTCGCGCTTCGTCGTGACGAAGGGATCGAACAGGTCGCCGCGGATGTCGGCGGGGACGCCGGGACCGTTGTCGCTGACGCTGACCTCGATCGGCAGCGCGATGCGCCCGCGCCCGTCGCCATTGTCGATCGACAGACCGTGCCGGTAGGCGGTCGTCAGGCGGACGACGCCGTCGTCGCGCCCGCCCAACGCCTCGCAGCCGTTGGTCAGCAGGTTGAGCAATATCTGCACCATGGCGTCATGATTGCCGTGGACGAGCGGCAGCGAAGGGTCGAAATCCTCCGCGAAGCGCACCCCCGGGAACTGGCGCGCGCGCGCGGTTTCCATCGCTTGGTGGATCGGCTGGTACAGGTTGATCGGGCTGCACGCGATCGGCTGGCCGCGCGAAAAATGCTCCATCTGGTCGATCAGCGTCGCGATCCGATCGACCTCGGAACAGATCAGTGTCGTGAAGCGCTCGCCCGCCGTATCGGTCTTGCGCGCCAGCAATTGCGCCGCACCCTTGATGCCGGCGAGCGGATTCTTGATTTCGTGCGCCAGCATCGACGCGGCGGCGCCCGCCGCGCGCCCCGAGCGGCCGATCGCGCCGCCCATCAGTTCGGCCTCGCTTTGCGCCGGAACGAGCGCGAGGATGCGATGGCCGCTGTGGCCATAGGGAACCATCTGCATGTCGACGAAGACCGACTTGCGTCCCCCCACCGATATTTCGGCGCGATGCGCGAAAAGCGCCGAGGTCGCGGCGTCGCTCATCCGCTGGCGATAACTGCGGTCCATCCGGATCACGTCATACACCACCCGCCCGACCATCGCCGAACGACTGATGTTGCACAGTTGTTCGGCGGCGGCGTTGACGAACAGGACGACCCCGCCCCGGTCGATCAGCAATGTCGGAACCGGATGCGACTGGATCAGTTCGTCATGGTCGAAGTTCGGGATGCTCGACGTGAGCGTGGTCACGCGGCGGCCCTGCTCAGGAAAGGCGTATAGAACTGCTCGAGCGCATCGAGCACGCCTTTGCTGTCGGGGATCTGGTTGACCTTGTTGCGGAACTCGGCCGAGCCGTGCAGGCCCTTGACGTACCAGCCAAGATGCTTGCGCGCCATATTGACCCCGGTCATTTCGCCATAATGGTCGATCATCGCGCGGTAATGCGATGTAATGACGTCATATTGTTCGTCGATACCGGGTTCTGGCCGTTCGGCTTCGCCGCGCAGCGCCGCCATGACCTGGCCGAGCAGCCACGGGCGGCCATAGGCGCCGCGGCCGATCATCACGCCATCGGCCCCGCTCTGCGCCAGCGCGTTCCGGGCGTCGGCGGCCGAGCAGATGTCGCCGTTGACGATGACCGGGACCGACACCGCATCCTTCACCTTGCGCACAAAGCCCCAGTCGGCCTCGCCGCGATACATCTGGTTGCGCGTGCGGCCATGGACGGTGACGAGCTTCGCCCCCAGATCCTCGGCGATATGCGCCAGTTCGGGGGCGTTCAGGCTGTCGTGGCACCAGCCCATGCGCATCTTGACCGTTACCGGCACCGAGACCGCCTCGACACAGGACTTGATCAGCGCCGCGGCGAGCTTCAGGTCGCGCATCAGCGCCGATCCGGCGTCGCCATTGGTCACCTTGCGCACCGGGCAGCCCATGTTGATGTCGATGATCGACGCGCCGCGGTCCTCGTTGAGCTTGGCCGCCTCGCCCATTTCATAGGGGGTGCAGCCGACGAGCTGCATCGACACCGGCTCTTCGACAGGGTCCCACGCCGCTTTCTGGATCGATTGGCGCGTTTCGCGGATCGCGGCCTGGCTCGCGATCATCTCGGTGACGTTGAGCCCCGAGCCATAATATCGCACGAGCTTGCGGAACGGCAGGTCGGTGACGCCGGTCATCGGCGCGAGGATCACGGGATCCGCGATGGTGATGTTGCCGATCTGAATGGGCCGGAGCGGCGCCATAAGCGGGGAGCTTTCGAATTGCCTAAAATTTAAGCAGCGCCCCTACACGCTAAGCCGCTTCCCCGCAAGCTGCGGCTGCGCTAACCGGCGCGCACGATGAACGAGTCCGCCCTCCCCCTTTCGCCGCGCGTGGCGGTCATATTGCTGGCCGGCGGGCGAGGCGCGCGTGCGGGATTCGCACGGCCGAAGCAGCTGGAGTTGCTCGGCGGCAGGACCGTGCTCGCCTGGAGCCTCGACGCCTTCGCGGCGTATCCCCGCATTTCACGCGGCGTTCTGGTCGGCGACGGCGACGTCATGGCCGCAGCCGCACCCCTTCCCGATGGCTGGATTTCCGCCGAGCCCGGACCCGAACGGCAACAGTCGGTCGCGAATGCGCTCGCGATGCTCGCTGATTGGGAGGATGGCGCGATCGTGCTCGTCCATGACGCCGCGCGCCCGGGGGTCGGCCCCGAGGTGATCGACCGGCTGCTCGACGCGCTTGGCAATGCCGACGCGGCCATTCCGACGCTGCCCGTTCCCGATACGCTGGTCGAGCAGGCCGGCGGCGTCGCGGGCGACGTCGCCGCGCGCGACAGGCTGGCGCGCGTGCAGACCCCGCAAGCGTTCCGGCTCGGCGCCCTGCGCCGCGCGCATGCCGGGGCGTCGGGGGCGAGCGCGACCGACGATGCCCAGCTCGTGCGGCAGACCGGCGTCGCCGTTGCAACCGTCGCCGGCGACGCGCGCCTCCACAAACTGACATATGCCGAAGATATGGCCATGCTCGCGGGGCTATTGGGGACAGGCACGATGATGCGAACGGCCGTCGGCATGGGATATGATGTCCACCGTCTGGTGGAGGGAAAACCGCTGTGGATCGGCGGCATAGAAATCGAGCATAGTCATGGCCTTGAAGGCCATAGCGATGCCGACGTCGCGCTCCATGCGCTGACCGACGCGATCCTCGGCGCGCTGGGCGACGGCGACATCGGCGACCATTTCCCGCCCGGCGATCCGCAATGGCGCGGCGCCGCATCGCACCGCTTTCTCGCCTTTGCTGGCAATCGCGTCGCGGCGAACGGCGGACGGATCGGGCACCTCGACCTGACTATCATCGCCGAAGAGCCCCGAATCGGCCCGCACCGCGTCGCAATTCGCGAGCGGATTGCCGAAATCCTTGCGATTCCGGTCGGACGGGTTAGTGTGAAGGCGACAACGACAGAGCGGCTGGGCTTTACTGGCCGCCGCGAGGGGATATCGGCCCAGGCCGTCGCGACCGTACAACTTCCGGAGAATTGAACCTTGCAGTCTGTCGAAGAAGCGCGCCTTTCGGCGCGCGACGAACTTGCCGCGGACGTCCTTGCCAGCAATCGCGCTGCAGGACGCAAAGTTGCCGTTGCCGAAAGCTGCACCGGCGGGATGGTCAGCGCCGCGCTGACCGACATCGCGGGCAGTTCGGACGTCTTCTCCGCCGGCTTCATCACCTATTCGGGGCATGCGAAGCAGTCGCAGCTCGACGTCAGCAGCGAAATCCTCGAAACCTTCGGCGAAGTGTCGCTCGCCACGGCCTGGGCGATGGCGGCGGGCGTGCTGGCGAACAGCGATGCCGATGTCGCGGTCGCGATCACCGGGATCGCGGGCCCGGGCGGCGGATCCGAAAAGAAGCCCGTCGGCCTTGTCGTTTTCGCGCGCGCGCTGCGCGGGCAGGATCCCGACGATTATTTCACCCAGCGCATCCAGTTCGAATCGACCGATCGCGCGACGATCCGTCATCACGCGACACTGTTTGCGCTCAGCCTGCTTCAGCCCGAAAAGGACGGGCTGCGCCCGTCGGAGGATGTCGCCCTCCCCGCGCCGTAAAGCGCGTCCGCGCGCGCCTCGAACGCGGCGATCATCTTGCGAAGCGCTTTGTCGAACATCTGGCCGGCAAGTGCCTCGAACATGCGGCTGCGGAACGAGAAGTCGACCATGAAATCGACGCGGCAACCGCCGCCCTCGGCGGGTCGGAAGTGCCATTCGTTGCTGAGATGCTTCATCGGCCCGTCGATGTAGCTGACGATGACCTCGTGCGGGCGCTGCTTGTGCACGCGGCACGAAAAGCTCTCGCGCAGGCCCTTGAAACCGACGATCATGTCGGCGACGGTTTCATGCTCGCTGTCGTCGCGGACGCGGAGCGCGACGACCCAAGGCAGGAACTCGGGATAGCGCGCGATGTCGGTGACGAGCGCGAACATCTGCTCGTCGCTGTACGGCAGCTCGCGCGTTTCGTGGTGCCGGGGCAATCAGTCCGCCTTCACGCGCGCCAGTTGCGCCTCGCGCGCGGCGCGCATCCGTTCGAAATCGTCGCCGGCGTGATAGCTGGAACGCGTGAGCGGCGATGACGCGACCTGCAGGAAGCCCTTCGCGCGCGCGATCTGCGCATAGGCGTCGAACGCCTGCGGCGTCACGAATTCCGCGACCTTGGCATGTTTCGGCGTCGGCTGGAGATATTGGCCCATCGTCATGAAATCGATGTCGGCGCTGCGCATGTCGTCCATCACCTGATGGACCTCCATCCGCTCCTCGCCAAGGCCGAGCATGATGCCCGACTTGGTGAAGATCGACGGATCGCGACGCTTGACGCTTTCGAGCAGGCGCAGCGAGGCATAATAGCGCGCGCCGGGGCGGATCGTCGGATAGAGCCGCGGCACGGTTTCGAGATTATGGTTATAGACGTCGGGGCGCGCATCGACGATCGCCGCGACGGCGCTTTCGGGCTTGTTGCGAAAGTCGGGGGTCAGGATTTCGATCGTCGTCTGCGGCGTTTCGCGGCGCAGCGCGTTGATCACCTTGACGAACTGGCTCGCGCCGCCATCGGGCAAATCGTCACGGTCGACCGAGGTGATGACGATGTGGCTGAGCCCCATCTTCGCCGCGGCGATCGCCGTATGTTCGGGCTCGAGCAGGTCGACGGGGCGCGGCATCCCGGTCTTGACGTTGCAAAAGGCGCAGGCGCGGGTGCAGGTATCGCCGAGGATCATCACCGTCGCATGCTTCTTGGTCCAGCATTCGCCGATGTTCGGACACGCCGCCTCTTCGCAAACCGTGTGCAGGTTCAGCTCGCGCATCAGCTTGCGCGTTTCGGCATAGCCGGGGCTGGTCGGCGCCTTGACGCGGATCCAGTCGGGCTTGCGCTGGCGCTGGCTGGGGGTGACGGCGGAGGCCGGTTGAGGCTGGGCGGGAGCGTTCATGCCGCCCACATAGTCGCGCACGCGCCTCTTCTCAACCTCTCTACCTATGCTAAGGCGCCTCCATGACTCACTTTACAGATATGATCGAGGGCTACCGGCGTTTCCGTAACGGCGGCTGGGCGGAGCAACGCGAACGCTGGGAACAGCTTGCCGAAGGACAGTCGCCCAAGGTGATGGTGATCGCCTGTTCGGACAGCCGGTCCGAACCCTCGCAGATTTTCGACACCAGCCCGGGCGAAATCTTCGTCGTCCGCAACGTCGCGGCGCTGGTGCCGCCGTTCGAGACGACCCCGGGACGCCACGGCGTCTCGGCGGCGCTCGAATTCGCGGTGCAGTTCCTGAAGGTCGAGGAAATCGTCGTGATGGGGCACGGCCTTTGCGGCGGGTGCCATGCAGCGCTCCACAAGTCGATGGAAGGCGCGGAGCCCGGGCGCGGCGGCTTTATCGCCGACTGGATCGGCCTGCTCGACGAGGCGAGCGAGGCGGTGCGTGCCGCCCATCCACAGATCGACAACCGCGAAGCGGGCCGCGCGATGGAAATGGCGGCCGTGCGCGTGAGTATCGCGAATTTGCGCACCTTCCCCTGCATCCAGGAGAAGGAAAAGCGTGGGAGCCTGAAACTGCGCGGCGCCTTTTTCGCGATCGGCGACGGGATATTGCATGTGATGGACGAAGCGACGGGGGAATTCGCTCCCGCCTGAACCTGCCGGGCCGACGCGATCGCGGGACAGGGGTTGCGCCCGGCTGGCGGCGGGTTCACAGCCCTCCCCCATGCCTTCCAAGCCGACAATCCCGCGCTGGGCCCGCCTCGCGCAGCATCGCTTCAATCGTCGCGCCCGCAGCGAAGTCGGTGATATTCGCCGCCGCGTCGCGATGGTCGGCGGTGCGATCCTGCTGGGCCTGGTGGCCTTGGCCTTCGCCGCCGCCGGCGACCGGGCGCAGCACCTGATCTTTCGCATTTCGGATCGCGCCTGGTGGCTGCCACTCCTGATCACACCGACCGCCTTTGCGCTGATCGTCTGGACCGCGAACCGCTATTTCCCGGCATCGCGCGGTTCGGGCATCCCGCAAATCATTGCCGCCGGGCGCCGCCCCGAGCAGGAAGCGACCGGGCCGTTGGTGTCGCTGCGCACCGCCTTTGCCAAGCTCGGTCTGACGATCGCCACATTGTCGGTCGGCGGCTCGGTCGGGCGCGAGGGGCCGACGGTTCAGGTCAGCGCGGCGATCATGGTCGCGATGCACCGCCTGCTCAAAGTCCGCGTCACCGCGGGCGTCTTTATCGCCGGCGGTGCGGCAGGCGTCGCGGCGGCGTTCAATACGCCGCTCGCGGGCATCGCCTTTGCCATCGAGGAACTCGCAGCAGCCTATGAACAGCGCGTCGCCGTGCTGACGATGGGCGCTGTCCTGATCGCAGGTCTCGTCAGCCTGTCGGTTGCGGGCGATTATGTTTATTTCGGCGTGATGCGCGATACGCTGCCCGTTTCGGACGTGCTGCTGATCGCGCCGATAGCCGGGATCGGCGGCGGGCTGGCCGGCGGATTGTTCGCAAGGATCGTCCTGGCGGCAAGCGACCGCTCGACCGGTTGGGCCCGGCGCGCAGCCACGCAGCCGGTGCTGTTCGCTGCGGGATGCGGCCTCGTCGTCGCGCTCGTCGGGATCGCGACCAACGGCGGCACGTGGGGCACGGGCTATGACGTCACGAAATTCCTGGTCGAAGGCCATCAGGGCAAGCTCTGGTTTTTCCCGGCCAAGTTCGCCGCGGCGCTCGCCTCGACACTCAGCGGCGCACCGGGCGGCATCTTCGCGCCCTCGCTCGCCGTCGGCGCCGGTTTCGGCAATCTGCTGACCCCCGCCTTTCCCGAAAGTCCGGCGGGCGCGGTCGTGATGCTGGGCATGGCCGCCTATTTCGTCGGGGTCGTACGGGCGCCGCTGACCGCAGTGATCATCCTGATCGAAACCACCGCGGCGCGCGGCATCATCCTGCCGCTATTCGCCACCGCGCTGATCGCCGACTGGACCAGCGCACAAATCTGCCCGACGCGGCTGTATCACGGGCTTGCGAAACGCATCATGCCGCCAAAGATCGGCGCGCGACCGGGCGATGATTAGCGGCTGATGGCGGGAACGGCGGGAGCCAAGCCTGCATATTTCCGATGTCCGCTTTGGGGTTGGGAACTGCCATTCCCCTCTGTCCGTTCGAGTCGAGCGAAGTCGAGACACCCATCGACGTGACGCCTGGCCCGAGGGGCATCTCGACTTCGCTCCATGCGAAGGGAGTGGGAAGGCTGCATATCCGCAATCGATCGGTTGCTGTTTTTCCGTCCGATTCGAGGCGATTGCCTGAAATGGGGAGCCTCTATGCCTACATGCCATCCAGAATCGATTGCGCTTCAGTGCGGATTTGGCCCATTTCGGAAGACGCCAAAATCACCTCGACATCACCCGACGTTTTATCGACAAGATCACAAAACCTCTCTCCCAGAGCCATGATCCGTGCGTCCCAAGGCCCGAACACGGGTCGTCGAGCTTTGACATTTGGCGACAGGTTGCTGCCGAAGAGCATCGAATGGCATAGCTCTTCCGGCACGCACATGACGCTCTGATCACGCCCCATCCAGTAATAGTCTTGGAAGTCTTTGTCGCTCAGCTCTCGAAGAGCCTCTAGCACCGCTTCTTTGTTCGGTTTAAACATGTCAGGCTAGCCTTGCTGCGATGGTTGCCAGCGGCATCTTGGCCAAAAGGTCGAATGTCCGCAATTGCGGTCGAAACCGGTCGTTCAGCCAACACTTCCCACATTGCACAAAGCAAAACGCCCGCGGAAGACCGCGGGCGCTTCGTTTATCCGGCAGTGGCGAAGAGCTCAGCTCCGGGCGACACCCGCGATGGCTTGATCGACCAGCGCCTTGTCGGCCGCGGCGTCATGCTTGTCGGCGATCAGCCGTGCGGCCGCTTCGGTCGCCGCTTTGGCGGCCGCCGTGCGGACCTCGGCGAGCGCGCCGGCTTCGGCCGCCGCGATGCGGTCTTCGGCCATCTGCTTGCGGCGCGCGATCAGCGCGGTCGCGTCGGCCTTTGCCTTGGCGACGAGCGCCTCGGCCTCGGCATCGGCACGGGCGCGCATTTCATCGGCTTCCTTGGCGGCGTCGGCAAGCTTCGCCTCATATTCGGCCTTCAGCGATTCGGCGTCGAGGCGCAGCGCCTCGGCTTCCTTGAGCTGCTTCGAAATCTCGGCAATCTTGTTGTCGAGCATGCCCGCGATCATCGCCGGCACCTTCTTCCACAACAGGATCGCGATAAAGATCGCCATGGCGATCGAAACCCAGCTTGTCGCGGTGAGGATACCGAAAGACTTCGGTTCAGCGGCACCTTCGGCCAGGATCATGAGGAAATCAGCCATGGAGCACCGCCTTCACCGCTGCCTTGGCGTCCGCCGCGGCAACCTGCACACCCGAGAGCTTGGCGACGAGGTCGCCCGCCGCTTCGGCCGCGACCGCTTCGATTTCCGCCATTGCCGACGAGCGCGCGGCGCCGATTTCGGCTTCCGCTGCCGCCAGCTTGTCCGCGAGTTCGGCATCGACCTTCGCCAAACGCTTTTCGGCGTCCTTCGCGGCCTTGCCCTTGGCGTCGGTCACCGCCTTTTGCGCGGCGGCGCGGCTCGCGTCGCTCTGCTGGCGATAGCTTTCTTCCAGACCGTCGGCCGCGGCGTGCGCAGCTTTCGCCGCTGCCAGATCGTCGGCCACCTTGCGGTCGCGCGCGTCCACCGTCGCCTCGATCTTCGGCAGCATGCCGCGGCCGATGACGAAAAAGACGAAGCCGAAGGTCAGCAGCACCCAGAAAATCTGGGATGCGGCGTACCAGCTTTCAGCAAATTGGCTGATTTGAGGCATGGATTTACTCGACCGACAAAAGAAAAGCAGTCGCGGGGCCCGCGCTCAGCGCGCCGGCCCCGCAGACGAAATCAGGCTGCCTTGAGGTACAGCAGGATCGCGATCAGGAACGACAGCAGGCCGAGAAGTTCGGCGGCCGCGAAGCCGATGAACAGGCGGCCCTGCTGGCCGTCGGCCGCCGCGGGGTTGCGCAGCGCGCTTTCGAGGAAGCTACCGAACACGTTGCCCACACCGATGGCGGCCATACCGGCACCGATAGCGGCCAGACCGGCGCCGATGAGCGAAGCAGCTTGAACGTCCATTTTATACTCCTTGGGAAAAACGATAATTATGCAGTTGAAAAATCAGTGCAGATTGATCGCGTCGTTCAGATAGAGCGACGTGAGCAGCGCGAAAACATAAGCCTGGATACCCGCGACCAGCAGTTCGAGACCACTGATACCGATCATCAATGCCATGCTGGGGAGGCCGACACCAATACCGATCGCCGGGCCCGCCGCGATCCCGTCGATGATGAACGACGCAAACACCTTCATCAGCACGTGGCCCGCGGTCATTGCGACGAACAGTCGCAGCGCGAGACTGAACGGGCGGACGAGGAACGACACCAGTTCGATCGCCGGGATCAGCCACATCAGCCAGATCGGGGTGCCATGCGGCACGAAGAGCGAGAAGAAATGGAAACCGTGGCGCCAGAAGCCGACGATCAGCACGATCGCGAAGCTGAGGATCGCGAGCACGCCGGTGATCGCGAAGTGGCTCGTCACGGTGAAGGGGTGCAGGCCGAACAGGCCGAAGGGCATCAGACCCAGCACGTTCAGCATCAGGATGAACATGAAGAGCGAGAAGACATAGGGCGTATATTTGCGGCCTTCAGGGCCGATATTGGCATTCATCATGCTGGAGATGAAGCCGGTGAAGCCCTCGACGGCGACCTGCCAGCGGCCAGGAACGAGCTGGCGCTTCATCCCGCCGACCATGAAGACCCACAGCAAGAGGCCAGCGATGACCATCCACAGCGCGCTGGTGGTAAAGGCAACCTCCTGACCCCCGACATGGAACATGTCGAACATCTTCTGCACCTCGAACTGGTGCATCGGGTCCACTTTGCCTTGATCCGCCACGCGATACCTCGCCTAAAATCCTGTCAATCCGGCTTTTTGGGCCGAACATTCGCAATCCGAAATATGTTTCTGAAGGCGACGCCTATTCCGAGGAACAGCACCACCAACAGGCCCCAGGGCGCCGTGCCGGCAAAATGGTCGATCGTCCAACCGACCAGCGCGCCGCCACCGATCCCGCCCAGCAGCTCGGCCAGAACACGATTACCGAGCTTGTAATTCGCATCGGTCTCCGGTCCGGCGGTCGCTGCGGTCCTTCTTGCTTCTGCGGCTTCGGCCCGGTCCAATCGCTCTTCGAGCGAGACCAGGCGCGAATCCTCAGAGCCAAGTTCCGGATCGCTGCCATTCCCCGTCATTCTCTCGCCATCCTCCTGAAACAGAACCGGAAACTCCCGATTCCGCCTACAAAAAAAGGCCCGAAAATTCGGGGGACCCCTAAGGCGCGGTCCGTTTAGGAACGCCGCCCGCTTAAGTCAATGCTTCTGCTTGTGCGCACAAAAATGCCGCCGCGTTTAGGGGCGCGGCGGCATATGAGAGCCCTCGGGCTCCATTATTCGGATTCGGATCTTACGGGCAGCGCGCGTCGCGTTCGGGCGGGCTGGCATCGCGGGTTTTCCATGCGCCGCCGGGGGTCTGATATTTTTCGCCCGGCTTGGTCTTCGCGATCAGATTGCAGCCGCTGGTAAAGGCGAATTGCTCGACGGTGCTGCCCGTCGACTGCGCGCTCGCGGTATAAGCCGCCTTCCGCTTGATATTGAGGTCCTGCACCAGCGCGCGGATCGCGGGGGTCGGCGTCGTCGCGAAACCCAGATAGCCGTCGGGCTGCTCGCCGATCTGCCCGGCGGCGCGCGCCGCGGCATAGGCCGGGTCGCGCTGCGCCATCGCCGACGGCACAGCAAGGGCCACGGCAGCCGTTGCCGCGATCGCGGCAAGCGCCAGTCCGGTCGGTTTCCATTTGGTCATACGCATCACATCCTTCCCCATCAGAATATCTCGCTATTCTGCTCGATGAGCTTTTTGGCATCGCCATCCAGCCTGTACACCACTTCCTGCCGGATGTTGATATTCAGGTTGATTTCGATCGGCTTATCGGGCGTTTCGATCTGAACGCAGCCCGCCAAGGCTCCCATCAGGGTCGGCGCACCTATCATCACCGCAATATGCCTGACGTCAATCGCCAGCCTCCTTGCTCCAGTCTTGTTTATCTTCATCGCACAGGCTCGCTTTCTGGTGGCTGAACGGGGGCGTCCTCCCCCCTCGCGGCGGATTCGGCTTCTTCCTGGGCCCGCATAAGGGCCGGGAGATTCTGTTCGATCAGCAGCGACGGATCATAGAATCCCTTCGCCGACGTCAGAAGCTGTCGGAACGGCGCGGTGATCTTCACATTGAAGACCAGGGGCAGTTTCGCGACCTGATTGGTCAGGAAATTGCGCGTCGCGCCCTCGCCCTGCCCCACGCCGCCAAAGCGGATGTCGGTCACCATTTCGCCGTCGAGATCCCCGTTCAATATGATCGTCAGATCGTCATATTTGAGGCTGCGCAGCGCGCCAAAGGCAAAATTGGCGATCGTGCCGAGATTGCGGTTCGACAATTCGCCGACATAGGCGAGCGTCCCCCCGCCGGCGCGCGAATCGATGCGCCCGTCCACGATCCGCCCGCCGAGCCCGTCGAATTCGACCGGCAGGGTGCCGTCGAACACGCCCGTTGCATTGATATTGTCGAACCCGAAATTCTGCAGGAACACGGCGGCGTCGACCCCGACGATGTCGAACGACAGCCGCCGGGCATTGTCAGCGTTGAAATCGAGCGTCGTGGGGTGGAGCAGCAACTGGCCGCCGCCGAAAGGCCAGCTTCCGCCCTCGATGCGGACGCGGTTGTCGCCGAGCAGCCGATATTCGATTTCGCCGTCGATCACGGGAATGCCGGGGTTGATCTCGTTGATCTTCGCGATCTGCCCCGGCGCCGACCTGAGCCCGATGAGATCGTCGAAGCTGAGCGTCGTCGTCAGCCCGGTGACCGGGCCGAATGCAGCCGCCAGACTTGCGTCGGCGGTTGCGAAGGTGCCGCGGCTCGTGACGCCGTCGGCGGTCCACTCGATCCGCCCGTCGCCGACGACCGAACCCTGAACGTTGGCGACGACGCCGAGCGCGAGGCTGGTAAGCTGGTCGGGCTGGAACGCATCGTCGAACCGCAACTCCTTCACGGCGAGGTCCGCCGCACCGCTAGTGTCGGCGAGGCGATGGCGGATCAGCGTGTCGAGAATTTTCGTCCCCGTCTTCCGTTCGTTGAAGCCGGCTTTCGCTTCGATGACCCCGTCTGCGAACCGCAGGCTCGCATCATCGCTGACGAGCGGGAAGAAGCGCGGGTCGGGCGCCGCGTCGGTGAGCAGAAGGCCGCCGTCGAGTGTCAGCGCGCCTTTCGCGAAGCGCCATTGCCCCGCAATCTCGCTCATGTTGAGCGGCACCGCGCCGATCTTGCCCTCCGCGCCGCGAAGCTCACCGGCCATGCCCTGCGGTGTCGCCCGCCCGGTGAGGGTGTCAGCGGCGAAGCGGGTCACGTCCTCCCCCTCGCCCAGCGCGATGTCCGCGCGCGCCAGCGACCAGCGCATCGCCGACAGGTCCAGGTTCGCCGGGCCGCTGGTCAGGCTGAACGGCGAACTGCCGCTTGTTCCCCTCAGGGCAATGCGCGGAATGCGAATGTCGCCGCGCAGGCCAGCAGGCCCTGCGCTGAGCAGCGGAGCCCCCGGACGGCTGCACAGATCGATGGCGCTGCGGCCGATCCGGAACCCGCTGACCTCGATCCGGTCGGCAGCGACCCGGCTGCACCCGCCGTCGAATGCGAGCGCTCCCGTGGGGGCAAGAAAGCCGTTCAGCGGCACCGTCAACCGCTCGACGCGGCCGCCCGCGAGCGGTCCCGACAGCGCCACCGTCGTCGCGAAGCGGAGAAGCCCGCCCGCGCCACCCGAAAAACGCACCGGCGTCAACGCCAGCCTTGCCCCTTCGGCGCCATAGGGCTCGAAGCTCGCAAGACCGGTGACCTTCCCCTCGGCACTGCGATCGAGGCTCAGCGTTCCCGCGGGCAGGTCGCCTCCGCCGATGTTCCAGCGCCCCGTCGCGATCACCGCAGGATCGTCGGCGCCATAAAGATAGCCGATACGGCTTTCGGCGCTGCCGGTAAAATGCGCGCCGCTCGCGCTCGTCAGTTCGGGCGCGATCAAATCGACCCGCGCGGTCGGCCCCTCGCCCGCAATTGCGAAACCCGCACTGCCGCTCGCATCGGCGAGCACGCGGCTCAAGGCCCCGACGGCCCTTGCCGCCAGCGGCCCGATCGGCGTCCCCGACAGCCCGCGCGCGCTTTCGGTGAGCGAACGGCGCAAGTCCGCGCTGCTGTTCGCACGCGCGAAACCGATGCGTCCGTCGAATTTGGGCGCCGCGCTGCCGACGCTGCCCTTCGCTTCGAGGTTCACGCTCGCGGCAGCGAAATCGGGTCCGCGCAGGCGCGCCATATCGGCATCGACGTCGAGCCTGGTCAGCACCGCGGTGCCGTCGAAACTTGCGCGCAACCCCATTCGGTCGGCCGCGATCGGGCCTGCGACGAGGCGCACGATGCTGGCGTCGGCCTTGCCCTTCCAGCTTTGCAGATTCTCTGACAGCGACAGGTCGAGCGCGACTTGCGGCGACGCCGCGCTGACGCTGCCGCCCGCGCAGCGCAGCGCGCCGCCGCGCAGCGGGCCCACCAGCTGCGGCCGGATGTCGCGGACGAGGACCGTGCCATAGAAGCTGACATTATCACCGTGGCATCCCGCCGCCCCGACCCGCGGCGCGACGAGTGCGAGCTTGCCGGTGAAGTCGCGGCGCAGATTGCCGCCACCATTCAGCGCCGCGCCGATATCCCCCCACGGGGTTTCAACGCGCGCCCGTGCATCGCGAAGCGCGACCGACAGGTCGGGCAAGGCAAAGGGATCCTTGCTTTCGGGGTCGCGGAACTTGTCGAGCGAACCGAACGACAGGCGCCCGTCGACGAAACGCCCGTAAAGCCGGACACCGTCGGCGTTGATTCCCGACACATAGGGCCCCGACCAGCCATAGCCGAGCAGGACCTCGACGCGCTTTGCCGTGAGGTCGGGCCGCTTCGGGTCGCCGATTACGATATCGGACAAGACCTCGCTGCGAAAACCGATCCGCTCGATCGTGTAACGCGCAGGAACGTCGCGACTGCCGAGCTGGTCGCGGATGAATTCATCGGCGATCGGTTCGCGGGCGATCCAGACCCCCGCGACGAGGATGATCACCGCGCCGGCGGTCAGCCAGCGCTTCTTGAACAATAAAGTCCGGTATTTGAACCGCGGCTGCTCGCCGCCTGCCACGTCAGTCATGGGAATTGGCCGATGACGTCATGGCGGCAAAATCTCGTCCCTCGACCCAGACCCCGTTCACACCAGAAACGCCGGAAATCCCGTTTCGATGCAGGAAATTGATCCGGTTCGCCATCTTCCTTTTCCTATGACCGTTGAGTGCGCCTCACAAGGCGGTTATTGCGGCGATGATGGGGGACACGCCGGATCATGTCGGTCACCGCGCGCGACTGCGCTCGCGCCTGCTCGACGACGCGGACGGGCTCGCGGATTATGAGCTGGTCGAATATCTGCTCGCGCTCGCGATTCCGCGCCGCGATACCAAGCCGCTCGCCAAGGCGCTGCTGCGCGAATTCGGATCGCTGGCGCAACTCGTGAGCGCCGACCCCGAATCGCTACGCCGCGTCGACGGGCTCGGCGACACCGGCATCGCGGCGCTCAAGATCGTTCAGGCGACCGGCCTGCGCTTGCTGAAAGGCGAATTTCGCGACAAGCCGCTCCTGTCCAGCTGGGATGCGCTGCTCGACTGGCTCCGCGCCGATATGGGGCCGATCGACGTCGAGCGCGTCCGCATTCTTTATCTCAACTCGCGCAACATGCTCATTCGCGACGAACTGGCGAGCGAGGGATCGATCGACCAGTCGGCGATCTATGTGCGCGAGGTGATCAAACGCGCGCTGGAACTCGGCGCCTCCGCGATCATCCTGGTTCACAACCATCCGAGCGGCAGCCCCGAACCGAGCCGTCAGGACATCGCGATCACCAAGGATATCGCCGCCGCAGCCGCGAAACTCGGGATAGCTCTCCACGATCATATCATTATCGGTGGGTCTGATTACCGGAGCTTCCGCGCGATGGGACTGATCTAGGGTCAGGACCCGTTTGACTTCCCCGGTTCGCGGCCACATGATTCCCGTCATGCAGATTCGGCGCGGCCTTCTCCGCTTCCGCCATCACGGGGGACAGCTTCTCGCGGGCATTTAGCCCCGGGTTCCGGCGCGATCGCCCCGAGCCCGGGGCACCTTCCGTCCCACATTGCCGTGCGTGGCAGGCCGCCGCGCGCCAGCCGGAAAGTCCGCGCCATGACCAACAAGAATAGCGGGGCCGCGATGCCCCTTATCCGCATGATCGACAGCGAAGCCGATGCGCTGACCGAGCTCACGCTGCAACAGCAGCGCGATTCGATCGCATTCTATGAACTGCTGCTCGACGAGATCGATCGCGCTGCAATCTGCGTCCGCGCCGCGATCCCGCCGGACGTCGTCACAATGGGGTCAACGGTGACCTTCACCGATGCGAGGAGCGGCACCGAGCGGACATTGCGCCTTGTCTATCCCGCCGAAGCCAACATAGCCGAAGGGCGGATTTCGATCCTGACTCCGGTCGGCGCCGGATTGATCGGGCTGAGCGTCGGCCAGTCGATCAACTGGCCCGACCGTGGCGGCGTCGAGCACCGGCTGACGATCATCGCGGTTGAACAACCCGCATAGACCCAACCCTATGCACGGCGATGCGGCCGCCGGATCGCTCCGACGGCCGCACCACCCCGCGGGGCGCCGTTCAGGCGCCGCGCGACAGGAAACCGGTGAGTTCGGTCTTGTTCACGCCGCCCGACTTGTCGCCGTCGGCGGACGCGAAGGCCTGTCCGATCCAGCTCGTCACCTCGGCCGATTCGACGTCGGCGCTGGGGTCGGTCGCGGCACGCAGCTTCTTCATCCACGCGCCGAATTCGGCTTCATTGAGGTCGCCGTTCTTGTCCCCGTCATAGGTCGGGAATTCCTGTTCGACGATCTGCGCGATCTGGGTCGGCGTCGCCGCTGCGCTCGACGGAGCGGCTTCGGTCGCCGCCGGCGGAGTCGACGAATCGGGCATCGGGGCCGGATTCGTGGTGTCAGGCGTCGGGCTGGTCGTGTCCGGCGCGGGTGCCGGCGCCGGACTCACGGGCTCGGTCGTCGTCGGCTGGCTCATCGGGTCCGAAGCCGGCGGGGTGGTCTGGGCCAGCGCGGGAAAACTCACCGCGGCGGCACCGATCAAAAGCATCTGTTTCAACATGATATTACTCCTGCGTAAGGTTTATTCCGGTTCCGACTCGGGCTTTTCCTCGTCATCCGGAGCGGGCTGGTCAGCCGGAGGGGTCGGCTCGGCCGCGGGGGGCGTGTCGCTGGGAAGCGCGTCCTCGGTCGGCGCCTGATCGGTCGGCGCCGTCTGGTCCGTCGGGGTGGTGCTGTCGGGCGTCGGCGCAGTCGTGTCGGTGGGCGCCGGCGGCGTTTGCGTCGTCGGGGCGGGCTGTTCGTCCATCGGCGCGGTGGTCTGGGCCAGGGCGGGGAAGCTTACGGCGGCTGCGCCGATCAAAAGCACTTGTTTCAACACATTCATTCTCCTGTATCGGCGACCTTGATTTGCCGGTCGCCTTTCTGATGGGGCGAAGGATCAACCCGCCGGATTTCGCCAAAGTTGCGGTCGCTGGACATTTGGCGAAACGCCCCGTCCCTGCTACGGGGCGCCCCGACCCGGTTTCGCGGGGATTCCGCGACAAGCCGCCCGAAAAGGAAGGAAATTCAATGGTTCCGCGTTACGCACGGCCGGAAATGACCGCGATCTGGTCGGCCGAGAATCGCTTTCGCATCTGGTTCGAGATCGAAGCGCACGCGACCGACGCGCTCGCCGAACTCGGCACCGTGCCCAAATCCGCCGCCAAGGCGCTGTGGGACTGGTGGGCGACGAACCCCGTGATAGACGTCGCCGCGATCGACGCGATCGAAGCGGTGACCAAACATGACGTCATCGCCTTCCTGACCTGGGTCGCCGAGAATGTCGGCGATGAAGCCCGCTTCATGCACCAGGGCATGACAAGCTCCGACGTGCTCGACACCTGCCTTGCGGTCCAGCTCAGCCAGGCCGCCGACATATTGCTCGCCGACATCGACGCGTTGCTCGAAGCGATCAAGCGCCGCGCCTATGAGCACAAGCTCACCCCGACGATCGGCCGCAGCCACGGCATCCACGCCGAACCGGTAACCTTCGGGCTCAAGCTCGCCGAGGCCTATGCCGAATTCTCGCGCTGCAAAATCCGCCTGCAGGCCGCGCGCAACGAAATTGCAACCTGCGCCATCTCGGGCGCCGTCGGCACCTTCGCCAATATCGATCCCCGCGTCGAAGCGCATGTCGCGGCCAAGCTCGGCCTGACGATCGAGCCCGTCTCGACGCAGGTCATCCCGCGCGACCGCCATGCGATGTTCTTCGCCGTGCTCGGCGTCATCGCGTCGTCGATCGAGCGACTCGCGGTCGAGGTTCGCCATCTCCAGCGCACCGAAGTGCTCGAGGCAGAGGAATATTTCTCGCCGGGGCAGAAGGGTTCGTCGGCGATGCCGCACAAGCGCAACCCGGTGCTGACCGAGAATCTGACCGGCCTCGCGCGCATGGTGCGCAGCGCCGCGATCCCCGCGATGGAGAATGTCGCGCTGTGGCACGAGCGCGACATCAGTCACTCGTCGGTCGAGCGCTTCATCGGACCCGACGCGACGATCACGCTCGACTTCGCGCTGGCGCGGCTGACCGGCGTCATCGACAAGCTGCTTGTCTATCCCGAGCGGATGCAGAAAAATCTCGACCGCATGGGCGGCCTCGTCCACTCGCAACGCGTGCTGCTGGCGCTGACGCAGGCGGGCGCGAGCCGCGAGGACAGCTATGCCCTCGTCCAGCGCAACGCGATGAAGGTATGGGAATCGGACGGCCAGCTCTCGCTGCTCGAACTGCTGAAGGGCGATGCCGAAGTCACCGCGCGGCTTTCGGCGGACCAGCTTACGGAACTTTTCGACCTCGGCTATCATATGAAGCATGTCGACACGATCTTCGACAGGGTGTTCGGGGCGGTCTAGCCGCAGGCTGGAATCGCGGGGCGTTCTGTCATAGTGTCGTCGCCGGATCGACAGAGGAGCAAGACGAAGTGGGAATCCTGCGTACGATCATCTGGGTTTTGCTGACCGCCGTGCTCGTCATCTTTGCGATGGCGAACTGGCAAGTTGTCACCGTTACCATCTGGCCGGGCTGGGAAGCGGAGACGAAACTTCCCGTCGTCATCTTTGCTTCCTTTCTGATCGGCAGCGTTCCCATGTGGATCGCGCTGCGCACGACGCGTTGGTCGCTGAAGCGCCGCCTCGATGCAAGCGAGCGGCAGGCGGCGGACCTCCGCGCGCTCGCCAACCGGCCTGTGGCGCCCGCGCCCGCAACCACGCCGGTGAACGACATCCCGCCCGCCCCTACCGACCTCTTCTCGACGGACAAGCCATGACCTCGCCGCTTTACCTCGCCATCGACACGACACACCTCGACGCCGCGCTTACGCTCGCGCAAAAGGTGCGGCGCCATGTCGGCGGGTTGAAGCTGGGCCTCGAATTCTTCTGCGCCAACGGTCATCACGGGGTGCACGAGATGGCGAAGCTCGGCCTGCCGATCTTCCTCGACCTCAAGCTCCACGATATCCCGAATACGGTTGCGAAAGCGATTCAGGCGCTGCGTCCGCTCGAACCGGCGGTGCTCACCGTTCACGCCGCCGGCGGCCGTGCGATGCTCGAAGAAGCGAAGGCAGTGGCCGGCGCTAATACAAAGGTCGTCGCCGTCACCGTGCTCACCAGCCTCGATGCGCCCGATCTCGACGATATCGGTATCGGCGGCACCCCGCACGACCAGGTCGTCCGCCTTGCCGCGCTCGCGCGCGAAGCCGGGCTCGACGGCATCGTCTGCTCGGGCCAGGAGGTGAAAGCGGCGCGCAAGGCGTGGCCCGGCGGCTATTTCGTCGTCCCCGGCGTCCGCCCGGCGAACGGCAAGATGGGCGATCAGAAGCGGATCGTTACGCCGGCACAGGCGATGTCGGACGGCGCCTCGATCCTCGTCGTCGGCCGCCCGATCAGCCAGTCCGAAGACCCCGATCTCGCCGCGCGCGAAATCGAAGCGACGCTTTAGAAACAGCCGTCATCCCGGCGCAGGCCGGGATCTCCACGATGCGCTCAGCCGCAACGGCGAGACCCCGGCCTGCGCCGGGATGACGACAGGATAGGATGACCATGCCCCCTCTCGTCAAAATCTGCGGGCTCAAGACGCCCGAAACGGTCGATGCCGCCATTCGCCATGGCGCCACGCATATCGGCCTTGTCCATTATGAGCCGAGCCCCCGCCACGTCGACCTCAAGACCGCAGCGGAACTTCGCAAGCGCGCCGGGCCGCAGGTCAAAGTGGCTTTGTTGCTCGTCAACGCCTCGCAGCAGCTGACGGGCGATGCGCTTGGCAAGGTCCGCCCCGATATCATCCAATTCCACGGCAGCGAGACGCCCGAATGGCTGGCAGTGGTGAAACGTCTCGCGCCGGCCGAAATCTGGAAAGCCGTGGGGCTGAAGGATGCCGAAACACTCACGCGGATGCAGAAATATCGCGGGATCGCCGATCGCATCCTGTTCGACGCGCCCGCGGCTGCGCTGCCCGGCGGCACCGGCACGCGCTTCGACTGGTCGCTGCTCAAGAATCATCGCCACAGCATGGATTGGGGCATCGCGGGCGGCCTGACCCCCGACAATGTCGCGCAGGCGATTGCCGAAACGGGCGCGCCGCTCGTCGACGTCTCGTCGGGTGTCGAAAGCGCGCCGGGCGTGAAGGATGTGGACAAGATCGCCGCTTTCCTTAAAGCGACCGGTCGATGACCCAGCTTCCCAACAGTCTTCGCACCGGGCCGGACGAACGCGGCCATTTCGGCCAGTTCGGCGGCCGCTATGTCGCCGAAACGCTGATGCCGCTGATCCTCGACCTCGAACGCCACTATCGCGCCGCGCAGGCCGACCCGGCGTTCAAGGCCGAGTTCGACGATCTGCTCAAAAACTATGTCGGCCGCCCCAGCCCGCTGTGGTTCGCAAAGCGGCTGACCGACCATCTGGGCGGCGCGAAGATTTATCTGAAGCGCGAGGATCTCAACCACACCGGCGCCCACAAGATCAACAATTGCATCGGCCAGATTCTGCTCGCCAAGCGCATGGGCAAGACCAAGATCATCGCCGAGACCGGCGCGGGCCAGCATGGCGTCGCGACCGCGACCGTCGCGGCGCTGTTCGGCCTGCCCTGCACCATCTTCATGGGCGCGGTCGATGTTGCGCGGCAACAGCCGAACGTGTTTCGCATGAAGCTGCTCGGCGCCGAAGTCGTCGCGGTCGAGAGCGGTGCGAAGACGCTCAAGGATGCGATGAACGAGGCGCTGCGCCACTGGGTCGCGAACGTCCACGACACCTTCTACATCATCGGCACCGTCGCCGGCCCGCACCCCTATCCCGAGCTCGTCCGCGATTTCCAGTCGGTGATCGGCAACGAAGCACGCGCGCAGATACTGGAAGCCGAAGGCCGCCTCCCCGACATGCTGATCGCCCCCGTCGGCGGCGGATCGAACGCGATCGGCCTGTTCCATCCCTTCCTCGACGACGCCGATGTCGAGATCGTGGGCGTCGAAGCCGCGGGCGAAGGGCTCGAAGGCAAGCATGCCGCCAGCCTCGCGGGCGGCAAACCCGGTATCCTCCACGGCAACAAGACCTATCTGCTCCAGGACGCGGACGGCCAGATCACCGAGGCGCACAGCATCTCGGCGGGCCTCGACTATCCGGGCATCGGCCCGGAGCACAGCTGGCTGCACGACATCGGCCGCGTCCGCTACGAACCCGTCACCGATGAAGAGGCGCTGGCGAGCTTCCAGAAGCTGACCAAGCTCGAAGGCATCATCCCCGCGCTCGAAAGCGCGCACGCCATCGCCGCCGCCGAACGCATCGCGCCGACGCTGGGCAAGGACAAGATCATCATCGTCAATTGCTCGGGCCGGGGGGACAAGGATATTGCGACGGTCGCGGACGCGCTGGAGGTGACGCTGTGACCCGCTTCGCCGCCACCTTCGCCCAACCACGCCCCGCCCTTGTCGCATTCATCACCGCGGGCGACGGCGACACCGCCGCGAACCTCGACGCGCTCGTCGCGGGAGGCGCCGATGTGATCGAGCTTGGCATGCCCTTCACCGATCCGATGGCCGACGGCCCCGCGATCCAGCAAGCAAACCTGCGCAGCCTCGCCAAGGGCACGACCACCGCCGACATCTTCGCGGTCGCCGCCGCCTTCCGCCAGCGCCACCCCGACACCCCGCTCGTCCTGATGGGCTACGCGAATCCGATGACGATCCGCGGCGGTGACTGGTTCGCGGCCGAATGTGCCAAGGCGGGCGTCGATGGCGTCATCTGCGTCGACATTCCCGCCGAGGAGGACCCCGAACTCGGCCCAGCGCTCCGCGCCGCCGGCGTCGACCTGATCCGCCTCGCCACCCCGACCACCGACACCGCGCGTCTGCCCGCCGTCCTCGAAGGGGCGGGCGGCTTCCTCTACTATGTCAGCGTCGCCGGGATCACCGGGCTCCAGCAGGCGGCCCAAACGAGCATCGACGAAGCCGTTGCGCGGCTCAAGGCCGCGACCGACCTCCCCGTCGCGGTCGGCTTCGGTGTCCGCACCCCCGAACAGGCCGCGCAGATCGCGCGCGTTGCCGATGGCGTCGTCGTCGGATCGGCCTTTATCGACATCATCGCCGAACATGGCGACGCTGCAGCGCCGCACGTCGAAGCCTTCACCCGTTCGCTCGCCGATGCTATCCACGGCGCAAAGGAGATCGCCGCATGAGCTGGCTCGACCGCGTTCGCAACGCCCTGCCCTTCACCGCCAAGCGCGATACCGCCGACAATCTCTGGCACAAATGCCGTCAGTGTCAGCAGATGGTGTTCGTCAAGGAATGGGAAGACAATCTCAACGTCTGCCCGCGCTGCGACCATCACGACCGCATCGGCGCGGCCGAGCGTTTCGCTCAGTTGTTCGACGGCGGGCTGCACGAGATGATTGCGGCCCCTGCGGCACCCGAAGATCCGCTGAAATTCCGCGACACCAAAAAATATGTCGACCGCATCAAGGCGGCGCGCGCGCAGACCGGCGACCGCGACGCCTATCAGAACGCGTTCGGCCGCATTTCTGGCCAGGGCGTCGTGATCGGCGTGCAGGATTTTGCCTTCATGGGCGGGTCGATGGGCGTCGCGGTCGGCGAAGCGTTCGTCGCCGGCGTCGAGAACGCGATCAAGCGCGGCGTCCCCTATATCGCGATTACCGCCGCAGGAGGCGCGCGGATGCAGGAAGGCACGCTGTCGCTGATGCAGATGCCGCGCGCGACGGTCGCACTCGCGCGCCTGCGCCGTGCGGGCCTTCCCTATATCGTGCTGCTGACCGACCCGACCACCGGCGGCGTCACCGCCAGCTATGCGATGCTCGGCGATGTGCAGATTAGCGAACCCAAGGCGCTGATCGGCTTTGCCGGCCAGCGCGTGATCGAGAATACGATCCGAGAAAAACTGCCCGAAGGCTTCCAGCGCGCCGAATATCTGCTCGACCACGGGATGATCGACATGGTCGTGCATCGCAAGGAGCTGCCCGCGACGCTGGCCCGGTTGATCGGCTATCTGGCGCCTGAGAAGGCGGCATAGCTCCAAGGAAAATACTCTCGATCCCCGCTCGTACCGAGTTTGTCGAAGCACCGTTCCTCTTCTTGCAGCGTCAAAAGAAGAATGCGGCCCTTCGACAAGCTCAGGGCGAACGGTGTTTGGATAGGCTGAACCATTCGCCATGGCCGACCACGCCCACAGCTCCGACCCTGCCGTCCAGACCCAGCTCGACCGTCTCGCGGGACTCTCGCCGGGCCGCGACATCCTCGGGCTCGAACGCATCGCGGAGCTCTGCACACGGCTCGGAAACCCGCAGCTCCAGCTCCCGCGCACCTTCCATGTCGCAGGCACGAATGGCAAAGGATCCACCTGCGCTTACCTTCGCGCCATCCTCGAAGCACAGGGGCGCAAGGTGCACAGCTACACCAGCCCCCACTTGGTCCGCTTCAACGAACGTATCCGCCTCGCCGGAACGCTGATCGACGACGCATTGCTCGCGGCGCTGCTCGAGGAGGTGCTCGACGAGGCCACCGATCTGCACGCGAGCTTTTTCGAAGTCACCACCGCCGCCGCCTTCCTCGCCTTTGCGCGCATCCCCGCCGACGACTGCATCATCGAGGTCGGCCTCGGCGGTCGTCTCGACGCGACCAACATCATCCCGCCGCCCGCAGTCGCCGGCATCGCCTCGCTGGGTATCGACCACGAAGCCTTCCTGCTCGCGTCCGAAGCCGGGACGCCCGACGATCCGGCGACGCGCATCGCGTGGGAAAAAGCCGGGATCATCAAACCCGATACGCCGGTGGCAACCTTCGCCTATCCGTCCCTCGTGCAAGGCACCATCGCCGCCAAGGTCGCCTCGGTCGGAGCCACGCTTTTTCCCGAAGGCGACGGCTGGACGGTCGAGGCCGATGGCAATGGCTTTCGCTGGACATCGAAACTGGGCTCGGTCGACCGGATACTGCGGTCACGCATGGCGGGCGCGCACCAGATGCGCAACGCGGGGCTTGCCATCGCGATGCTGCGCCTCGCGCCCGGTCCACAGCCGAGCGACGACGCGATCGCGCGGGGTGTCGCGGAAGCCTTCTGGCCGGGCCGGATGCAGCGTCTGGACTCGGGCCCGCTCACCGACCTGCTTCCTGACAACACGGAAATCTGGCTCGACGGCGCGCACAATGTCGACGCGGGCCTTGCGCTGGCGCGCCAGTTCGCGGGCGAGGCGCGGCGCATCCACCTGATCACCGGCATGCTCGCGAACAAGGACCCCGCCGCGATCGTCGCGCCGCTGGCCGATCGCCTCGCGAGCCTGACCGCCGTTCCCGTTCCGGGGCACGAGCATCATGGCGCCGAAGCCTTCGGCGCCGGGGCAAAAGCCGCCATGTCGGTCGCCGAAGCGCTGCGCGGCCTCGACGTCGATCCGGCAAGCGATATCGTCCTGATTGCCGGTTCGCTTTATCTCGCCGGCGAAGTGCTCAGCGCGAACCGGCAGTTTCCGGACTGACGGCCTGAGGCGACGCCTCGGGTATCTCGACCTCGCCCGCCGTTCCGATCGAGCGATCGACCAGCCCCGAGCGCATCATCCACCAGAAGATCAGAATGCCCGGCACCGCGAGCGCGGTCGTCAGCAGGTAAAAATCGACATAGCCGAACTGTTCGATCAGCTTGCCCGCGCTGGTCCCGGTCAGGAAGCGCCCGAGGATGCTCGCCGCGGCAGAGAAAAGCGCGAAATGGGTCGCGGTGAAGCGCAGGTCGGCGAGCGCCGACAGATAGGCGACGACACAGACGCCGCCGATCCCGCTCGCGAAATTCTCGAACCCGATCGCACCGGCCATGCCCCAATTGCTGTGTCCGGCGGCGGCCAGGCCGGCAAAGCTGAAATTCGAAATCGCCATCAGGACAAGGCTGAGCAGCACCGACCGCTTCATGCCGAACCGGGCATAGATGATACCGCCGACGAACACCCCGGCGAGCAGCGCCCAGAAGCCGAGACCGACGTCGTAGAAGGCAATCTCGTCGTTGGTATAGCCCAGATCCTCGAACAACAGGCGGAAGGTCAGATTGGCGAGCGTGTCGCCGATCTTGTGGAGCAGCAGGAAGAAGAGGATCAGGATCGCCCCCTCGCGCGAGAAAAACTCCGCGAGCGGCCCGACCGCGCCCTTGTCGGGCGCCTGGCCTTCGCGTGACCTGGTCGGCAGGGCGACCAGCGCTGCGATAACGAGCGCGCCGACGGCCAGCACGACGCCGAGCAGCGTCGCGCCGACATAGGCGGCGATCGTGCCCCAATCGGTCGCCAGCACCGCGACGAGCGCCAGCGCGGGCAGCGCGATGATCCAGTTCACCTGTCCGCTCCATCCGATATCGCGCGCGCGGCGGGCGGAGAGGTCGAACAGCGGGAACAGATAGCCGACGAGCACCATCAGCGTGAGGATGTCGACATCGAGCCATTGATCGACCTGCCGCGCGACGAGGAAGGCGATCGGGAAACTGAGGATGAAGATCGCATAATAGGCGCGCGACAGATAGGCCGGCCAATGACGCTCGATCTTGCGTTCGGGTTCGCCCATCACCAGCCCGGTGATGATCGCGGGCAGGACCAGCGCCGCGCACACCATGTAGGCGACACCCCAGCCCGCGCGTTCGGCAACGACCAGGGCCATTGCGCCCGCCACCGCGGCGCCAATGCGCCAGCCATATTGCGACATCCCAGATCCGGTCCCCAACTGCTCGGGCGCGAGCAGTTCGATGCGATAGGCGTCGATAACGATATCGAAGGTCGCGCCAGCCAGTCCCACCGAGATCGCGGCCAGCGCCACGACCGCGAGCGACGCCTTGGGGTCGAGGTTGCCCAGCACCGTGACCGCGAGGAAGACCAGCGCGCCGACGAGGATCAGCCACGACCGCCGCTGGCCGATTCGGCCGAGGATCGGGATACGGAAGCGGTCGATCGCCGGCGCCCACGCCCATTTGAGGTTATACGCCAGGAAGGTCAGCGCGAAAGCCGTGACCGACGATTTCTCGATGCCGTCCTGCGCGAGGCGCGTCGTCAGCGTCGCGCCGATCATTGCGAACGGGAAACCCGACGATATGCCGAGGAACAGGGCGGCAAGCGGCGCGGGCTCGAGATAGGGGCGCAAACTGTCGCGCCAGCCCTTCGGTGCCGGCATCGCCGCATTTGTCGACATGATATTCCCCTTTGCCGCGTGCCGATCGGTCATCGCCGATTGTAGCAACGGCCTAAAGCCTCGGGGGCAAATTGGAAGCGGCTAAATCGCCGCCGATCCGCCCCGCCCTGTCGGCTCGCCGCATCTCATGCGGTGGCGGGGCGCCAGTAGGTCGTCAGGCCGCTCACCTTGCGCGGCGCCTCATTCTTGCAAATCATCGTTTCGAGCGCCTTCAGCGCCGAAATCAGCGCCGAAGCGCTGTGCGGCTTGCCGAGGCATGCCATCGCGATCTCGCTTGCGTCGGCGGGGCATTGTCCGGTCACCAGCAGCACCGCGATGCCGCGGTCGCGCGCCAACCGCGCGACTTCACGTCCGGTCATGTGGCCCGCCAGGCCAAGATCGAGCACCAGCGCGTCGACCGGTTCGGCCGCCATCACCGCTACCGCCGCCTCGCCCGAATCGACCGTTGCGACGACCTGATACCCGCCGTGCTTCAGCGTATGCTCATTGTCGAAAGCGGTCAGCGGATCATCCTCGATGATCAGCAACCGCTTGATGCAGGTCGGGCGGGACGCGAAGAGCATGTTTACTCCCTTTGACATTGCCATGACTCGCTGCGCGTCATCCCGCAAGATCGCTTCTGCTTGCCATCGACGAAGCGGGTCTTTTGCGGCTATGGGCGTGTTCACGACGCAACACTATTCTCCTTCGAGAACGACAAGAAAGCCAAATCCGTTCCGATGCCACCCCCCCGACCGCCCCGCTCGACGCCTCGCTCCGCCGCAGATCGCGACGCCCCGAAAGGCCGCCGCGCCGCGCGGGGCGCCGTTTCGGCGCTCAAGACCAAGCCGGCCGAAGAGCAGGAGGAAGGGCCGCAGCGCATCGCCAAGCTGCTCGCGCGCGCCGGCGTCGGATCGCGGCGCGACGTCGAACGGATGATCGAGGAAGGCCGCATCGCGCTGAATGGCGAGGTCATCGCCCAGCCCGCTCCGCTCCTCTCCACGCTTGAAGGCTTGACGGTCGATGGCAATCCGGTCGCGAAACCCGTTTCGACGCGCCTCTATCGTTTCCACAAGCCTGCGGGCTGCCTTACCGCCGCGCGCGATCCCAAGGGCCGCAAGACGATCTACGATCTCTTGCCCAAGGGCCTGCCGCGACTGATGCCCGTCGGCCGCCTCGACTATAATACCGAGGGGCTGCTGCTGCTCACCAACGATGGCGAGTTCAAGCGCCAGCTCGAACTGCCCGCGAGCGGGGTCGAGCGTACCTATCGCGCGCGCGCTTTCGGCGACATCAGCCAGGCGCAGCTTGAGGAGCTGGCGATGGGGATCGAGATCGATGGCGTTCGCTATGGCAAGATCGACGCCAATCTCGAACGCCGCACGGGTCGCAATCAGTGGATCGAAATGACGCTGACCGAGGGCAAGAACCGCGAGGTCCGCCGCGTGCTCGAACATTTCGGGCTGCAGGTCAGCCGCCTGATACGCACGCGCTACGGCCAGTTCACGCTCGAAGGGCTCGATATGGGCGCGGCCGAGGTCGTACCGCGCGACGAGCTGTTCCAGTTCCGGCGGCGGATGAAATAGGATGCGCGTTATTTCCGGCGAATGGCGCGGCCGCAAGCTGCTCGCGCCCAGGAACGACGCCACGAGGCCCACCGCCGACCGCACGCGCGAAACGCTTTTCTCGATGCTCGCGAGCCGCCTCGGCAGCTTTGAAGGGCTGTACGTCGCCGATCTGTTCGCGGGCTCGGGCGCGCTCGGGATCGAGGCTTTGTCGCGGGGCGCCGAACAATGCCTGTTCGCCGAACAGGATCGCGACGCGCTCGACGCACTGCGCAAGAATCTCGGCGCGCTCGGCGCCATGCCGCGCGCCGACATTCGTGCCGGGTCCGTGCTCGCGCTGGGGCCCGCGCGGCGTAGCTACGACCTGCTCCTGCTCGACGCGCCCTATGGCACCGGCGCCGGCAGCGTTGCGCTCGACAAGCTGGGCCGCCTGGGCTGGATCGGACCCGACAGCTGGATCTCGATCGAGACCGGCGAGAAGGAAGCGGTCGAGGTCGCCGGCCTTGAAATCGACGCAGAGCGCAAGGTCGGCAAGGCGAAGCTGACGCTGCTCAGGCTGGCGTAGCGATCCGCCGCACCATCAAGAGGCCCAGCCAGCTCACGATCCCGGCGAGCGCCAGATAATAGCCCACCGTTTCGGTCCCGCCGCGCTCCGCCAGCGCCTGCGCGACGATCGGCGCCATCGCACCGCCAAGGATACCGCCCGCGTTGAATGCCACCGACGCTCCCGTATAACGAACGCGCACCGGGAAGAGCCCGGTCAGCCAGCTTCCGAGCGGGCCATAGACCAGCCCCATCACGAACAGCGCCGCGGCCAATCCGAGGAAGATCAGCGACCAGCTTCCCGACGCGAGCGACGGCCCGAACAGGAAACCGATCAGGATCGTCGCGCCGCATCCCCAGGTCAGCACGCGTTGCGCGCTCGACGCGTCGCTCCAGTATCCGGCCGCGATTATACCGATCGCCATGAACAGGATCGCGCCGAGCTGGATCAACAGGAATTGCTCCTTCGGATAGCCGAGCGCCGTTGTCCCGTGCGCGAGCGCAAAGCTCGTCGCGAGATAGAAGATCGCGAAGCAGGCGACGACGGCGAAGGTTCCCGCAAGCGTCGCAACCAGATGGTGCCGAAACAGCTCCCCAAGCGGCACCGCGACCGGTGCCTCCTCGGCGACAGCCTTGGCGAAGGCCGGTGTCTCGCCGATCTTCAATCGCACCCACAAGCCAAGCCCGACGAGCACCGCCGACAGCAGGAACGGGATGCGCCAGCCCCACGCGGCGAAGTCGGGATCGCTCAGCCCCAGGCCCAGTAGCAGGAACAGGCCATTCGCGGCGATGAAGCCGACAGGGGCGCCCAATTGCGGAAACATGCCGAAACGCGATTTCCATCCCGGCGGCGCATTCTCGACCGCGAGCAATGCCGCGCCGCCCCACTCGCCGCCGAGACCGAAGCCCTGTCCAAAGCGCAGGATGCACAGCAGCAGCGGCGCCACCCAGCCCACCATCGCATAGGTCGGCAGGAAGGCGATGAGCAAGGTCGAGGCGCCCATCAGCATCAGCGAGGCCACCAGCGTCGACTTGCGCCCGATCCGGTCGCCATAATGGCCGAAGACGATCGCCCCCACGGGCCGCGCGAAAAAGGCGAGCCCGAAGGTCATGAAGCTGTACATCAGCTGCGCCGAAGCCGAGCTTTCAGGAAAGAAGAGCGGCCCGAACACGAGCGCCGCCGCGGTTCCATAGATATAGAAATCATAGAATTCGACCGCGGTGCCGACGAGGCTCGCGGTCAGGATACGGCGATGTTGCCGATAGGGTGCCAGATCCACGGCCGATGCCCCTCCCCATTGCTGTCGGCGACGCTTTGGGCGCGCGCCCTCTCCGGCGCAAGCGGGAATGCGAAGCGTCAGCGGCCTCGCGGCGCAAGTTGCGCGCGCAGACGCAGCAATTCACGCTCGGGAACCCTCGACAGCGACGCTGCGGGCTTGCCCTTGCGCAGGCGTTCGCGATCCTTCTCCGATGGTTCGACGCGTCGCACGCGCACCGGCGCATGCCCCTGCGCCTTCATGCCGAGTTGCTCGGCCGCACCGCTCGACAGGTCGATGATCCGGCCGAGCGCGAAGGGCCCGCGATCATTGACGCGGACAATGATCCGCCGCCCGCTGTCGAGCGCGGTCACCTCGACATAGGTCGGCAGCGGCAATGTCGTATGCGCTGCCGTGATCCAGCCGGGCCGGAACTTCTCGCCATTGGCGGTGCGATTCCCCGACTCGCTGCCGTACCAGCTCGCATAGCCGAGCGCGTCATAGGCGGGCGCGGCGGCAGGTACATAGGTCGTACCGCGGATCGTATAGGCGGGCCCGATCCGCACCGGCGCATCGGCAACGGGACGGTAATTGCCGCCAGCACAGGCGGAGAGAGCGAGAACGGCCAGTGTCGTTCCGGCCAGTTTCATTGTGGGATTTCGCTGCATCGCGGGACCGTAGATGCGGCACACGACGAGATAAAGCGTGAATGGCGGCCTTGTGGGGTGGTGAGCGGACGTTGACCTTCTCCCCTCCCGCAAGCGGGAGGGGAGACGAATGTCAACTTCCGGTCGAAAACTGACGTTCCGTTGGCGAAACACTTACCCGCACGTTACAACGGCGCGTATGACCGACTTTCGTTTTCAGCAGCCCGGTATTGTCGGCGCAGGCCGGGTCGCGCAGGCGCTTGCTCTTGCGCTGGGACCACATGCGAGCGCATCGCCGATGATGTGGGGTCGCTCACCCGAAAAGGCGGGCGGCGCGGCGGAGGGCGTCGGCGCCCTTGCGGAACCCGACCTCGACCGCCTGATCGCCGAATGCGACGTCGTCGCGGTCGCCGTCGCCGACGATGCGCTGGAAAAAATCGTGCCGGGTATCGCGGCGGCGCTGCCGGCGGATCGCAGCGTCATGATCTTTCACGTCAGCGGGCGAAGCGGCGCGGCGATCCTGGAACCGCTTCGCCTCATCGGCGCCCGGACCGCCGCGATCCACCCGGCAATGACCTTCACCGGCGACCCGCAGGCCGAGGTGCGGCGCATGACCGGCGCGCGCTTCGCGATCACCGGCTCGACGAGCGAGGCCACCGGACAAGCCCAACGCATCGTCGCGCTGTTCGGCGGCATCGCGGTCGAAATCGCCGAGGACCGGCGGGCACTCTATCATGCGGCGCTCTGCCATGCGTCGAACCATCTCGTGACGCTGATCACGGGCGCAGCGAGCGCATTGGAGGATGCGGGGGTCGATGATCCCCCCGCTCTGCTTGCTCCGCTTGTACGCGCCGCGCTCGAAAACAGCCTCGCCCTGGGTTTCGCGGGATTGTCGGGGCCGTTACTGCGCGGCGACGCGCACACGATCGGCGGGCATCTCGAAACGCTCCGGGTGCAGAGCCCCGACCTTTTGCCCGCCTATCGCGCGATGGCACGGGCAACGCTCGGCGAATTGAAACGACACGGAAGCACGCCACCGGCCCGCCTCACCGCACTGGACAGCCTGCTCGCTGTTCCCTAATCGTTCGCGCGTGAACGATACCCCCGCCTCGCTGCCCGACCTGCCCCCACCCGACCCGTCGGACCCACCCTATCTGCAAGGCTTGAACGGTCCGCAGCGGCAGGCGGTGCTGACCACCGAAGGCCCCGTGCTGATGCTCGCGGGGGCGGGCACGGGCAAAACCGCCGCGCTCACCGCGCGCCTCGCGCATATTATCGCGACGCGGCGGGCATGGCCGTCCGAAATCCTCGCGGTGACCTTTACCAACAAGGCCGCGCGCGAGATGCGCGAGCGCATCGGGCGGATGATCGGCGACGCGGTCGAGGGTATGCCCTGGCTCGGCACCTTTCACAGCATCGCGGCGAAGATGCTGCGCCGCCACGCCGAGCTCGTCGGGCTGCAGAGCAATTTCACGATCCTCGACACCGACGACCAGCTGCGCGTGCTGAAACAGCTTATCCAGGCCGAAGGGCTCGACGAGAAGCGCTGGCCCGCACGCCAACTCGCCGGGCTGATCGACAAATGGAAGAATCGCGGGCTCACGCCCGCCGATCTCGATGCGTCCGACAAGGAAGCCTATGCCGACGGCAAGGGGCAGCATTTCTACGCACTCTATCAGGCGCGGCTGAAGACGCTCAACGCCTGCGATTTCGGCGACCTCTTGCTCCACATGCTCGTGATCCTGAAGACGCACCGCGACGTGCTGGAGCAATATCAGCAGCGTTTCAAATATGTCCTCGTCGACGAATATCAGGACACCAACGCCAGCCAGTATCTCTGGCTCCGCCTGCTCGCGCAGGCGCGCAAGAATATCTGCTGCGTCGGCGACGACGACCAGTCGATCTATTCGTGGCGCGGCGCCGAGGTCGCGAACATCCTGCGCTTCGAAAAGGACTTCCCCGGCGCGACGGTGATCCGCCTCGAACAGAATTATCGCTCGACGCCGCAGATACTTGCTGCCGCGTCGGCGCTGATCGCGCAGAACAGCGGCCGCCTCGGCAAGACGCTGTGGACCGAGCTCGACGCGGGCGACAAGGTTCGGGTGGTCGGCGTGTGGGACGGGCCCGAGGAAGCGCGGCGGATCGGCGAGGAGCTGGAGACGCTCCAGCATCGCAAGGTCAGTCTCGATCGCGCCGCGATCCTTGTCCGTGCGCAGTTCCAGACGCGCGAGTTCGAGGACCGTTTCATCGCGATCGGAATGCCGTACCGCATCGTCGGCGGTTTCCGCTTTTATGAGCGCGCCGAAATCCGCGATGCGCTCGCCTATCTCCGGCTCATCCAGTCGAGCGCCGACGACCTGGCGTTCGAACGCATCGTCAACGTTCCGAAGCGCGGGCTCGGTGACAAGGCGCTCGCGCGGATCCACCAGTTCGCGCGGGCCGAGCGCGTGCCGCTGTTTCAAGCCGCGTCGCGGATCACCGAAACCGACGAGCTGACCCCGCAGGCGCGCCGCCAGCTCGCCAATTTCATCGCGGTGATGCGGAACTGGCAGGGCAAGGCGAACGCGCTGCCGCATCCCGAGCTCACCCAGCTCATCCTCGACGAATCGGGCTATACGGCGATGCTGCAGGCCGATCGCAGCGCCGATGCCGCGGGGCGGCTCGAAAATCTCTCCGAACTCGTTCGCGCGATGGAAGAATATGAATCGCTCGAAGCCTTTCTCGAGCATGTCAGCCTCGTCATGGACCGCGACAATGACGACCAGACCGAGACGGTGACGATCATGACGATCCACGCGGCGAAGGGCCTCGAATTCGATCATGTCTTCCTCGCAGGGTGGGAGGATGGCGTGTTCCCGTCGCAGCGGTCGATGGACGAAGGCGGCACTGCGAGCCTCGAGGAAGAACGCCGCCTCGCCTATGTCGCGATCACCCGCGCCCGCCAGCGCGCGAGCATCTATCACGCCGCCAACCGCCGCATCTATGGCCAGTGGATGAGCAGCATCCCCAGCCGCTTCATCGGCGAAATCCCGCCCGAGCATGTCGATAGCGAAAACAGTTTCGGCGGCGGGCAGAGCCTGTGGCGAGCCAACTGGTCGGCACAGGGCGATCCCTTCGCGCATGTCGCCGAGCGTCAGCCGGCCCGCACGATGACGCGCGGCCCGGCATGGCAGCGCGCGCTAGCAATCTCCACGACCGCCACCCGCGCCCCTGCCCCCTCCGAGCGGGGACCCGCCGCCTCGGTCGGCGCCAAGGCGCGATCGGATCTCGCGATCGGAATGCGCGTTTTCCATGAGAAGTTCGGTTACGGCGAAATCATCGATATCGACGGCAACAAGCTCGAAGTCGAATTCGATCAGGCTGGCAGCAAGCGGGTTCTCGACAGTTTCGTAAAGCTCGCCTGATCCATATTGTCTACTCAATCAATTATGATATGAAATCACATGTGATCCGAGTCGCATGTTGGGAGAGATTTCATGAAAACCAAGCTCTTAGCGGGCGCGATGGCGCTCGCCCTGGTCGGCTGTTCGGAAAAACCCGCCGAACCGCTCGATGCTCCCGCCTATGACATGGCACCCGGCGACGCCGCCGAAACGGCGTCGACGCAGGCAATCCCGGCGCCAGCCGCGATGCGCCCGCCCAACGTCGCAGTCACATCGGCGCCCGGGGTCGCCTTCAACTACGCCTATGCCTTCCGCCTCGACGACAATCGCATTGCAAAGATGCAAGAGGAACATGCCGCCGCATGCGAAGCCCTCGGCACCACGCGCTGCCGCATCACCGGCATGACCTATCGCCTCGTCCGCGAAGATGAAGTGGAGGCGCAGCTGCTGTTCAAGCTCGACCCCGCCATCGCGCGCAAGTTCGGGCGCGACGCGATCGGCAGCGTCGAAAAGGCGGAAGGGGTGCTGGCGGAGGCGCGAATCAGTGGCGAGGATGTAGGAACGCAGATCGGCGAATCACAGCGCCGCAGCGCCGATATCGGTGCCGAAATCGCCCGGCTGGAGGCGCGGCTGAAGCAAGGCGGCCTCGGCGACCGCGAGCGCACCGAATTGCAGCAACAAATTTCCGCGATGCGGCGGCAGCTCGACGGCGAGCGCGATACGCGCCGCGCCGGCGAAGCGATGCTTGCGACCACGCCGATGCAGTTCGACTATGTCAGCACCGGCGGGCTGCCGGGCATCGGTTACGGCAATCCGTTCAGCGACGCGCTGAACATGCTGATCCGTAGCGGCAGCGTGATGCTGTCGTTCCTCCTCGTCGTCGGGGCGGCGGTTCTGCCATGGGCCGCGCTATTCCTGTTACTGCTCGCGGGATGGCGCACGGCGGCCGCGCTCGCGATCCGGAAATGGCTGCGCGGAGCCTCCAAAACTGCCACCGCGCCGGCGCCGCCGGTCGACTGAGACCCGGGCGCGCGCTTGCAAAGGTCCGGCGCCCCGTTATGGCAAAGGCCATGACGGGGCAGACGACATGGCTGGATCAGGCGCGCGACGCGCACCGCCGCGGCGACGTTGCCGCCGAAACGGCCATACTCGACGCCACGATCCGCGCCGACCGCGGCAATATCCCCGCATTGCTCGCGATGGCGGAGCTCAAGCGCCGCCTTGCCGACGATCGCGCGGCGGGCAGCTATTACCGCCTCGCGCTGGGCACCGCGGCGCAGGCGCGCGGCGTTCCGCCGTCACTTCACCCGGGCCTCCAGCGCGCCGAGCAATTCCTCGCGGAGACCGACCGCGCCTTTGCCGATCATCTGCTCGGCCAGTTGCGCGGTGCGGGTATCGACACCGGAAACGCCACGCCGCGTGTAGCCGAAGCGCTCAGGATGCTCGCCGGCGAGCAACCGCTCTATGTGCAACAGCCGAGCATGTTCTATTTTCCCGGTCTCGCCCAACGACCCTTTTTCGAACGGTCCGATTTCGGCTGGGTCGATGCGGTCGAGGCCGCGACCGACGCGATCCGCGCCGAGCTGCTGGCGATGGTTGACGGCGCGGCCGATCCGTTCGGTCCCTATGTTACCGCCAGCCCCGACCGGCCGCCGCCGAACAACCCGCTGCTCGACAAGCCCGGCTGGGGCGCGGCATGGCTCTGGAAGGATGGCGCGGTCGCCGACGGCATGGCGGCGCTTTGCCCCGCCGCCCTCGCCGCGCTGGAACTCGCGCCGCAACCCGTGATCCCCGGGCGCGCGCCGATCGCGCTCTTTTCGCGCCTCACCCCCGGCACGCATATCCAGCCGCACCACGGCATGCTCAACACGCGGCTTATCTGCCATCTGCCGCTGATCGTGCCCGACGACTGTGGCCTGCGCGTCGGCGCCGAAACGCGCAGCTGGCGCGAAGGGGAGCTTCTGATTTTCGACGACAGTTTCGAGCATGAGGCGTGGAACCGCGGAACCAGTGACCGCACCATCCTGCTGTTCGAAATCTGGCGTCCCGATATCGATGCCGACGAGCGCGAACAATTGACGCGTATCTTCGCGGCGATCGACACATATGGCGAACAATAGACCAAGGGGACAGGAAGACGATGATCAATCCGGGCATGGACGCCGATATCTACGAAGCCTTCATCGAGCAGCTGCGACGCTATGTCCGCGAGCGGCTGATCCCGGCCGAAAACCAGCTCGAAGAGCTCGGCCGCGTCCCCGACGATATCCTTGCCGAAATGCGCGAGATGGGACTGTTCGGCGTGACGATGCCCGAGGAGTTTGGCGGCGCGGGCATGAACGTCGGCCAATATGTCGGCTTCATCCGCGAACTCGCCTATGCCTCGCCCGCCTACCGCTCGATCGTTTCGATCAACATCGGGATGGTGTGCAAATCGATCGTCGGTTTCGGCACCGACCAGCAAAAGGCGCATTGGCTGCCCCGCCTCGCGGGCGGCGCGATCGCGGCCTTTGGGCTTACGGAGCCCGACAGCGGGTCGGACAGCGCGGCGATGAAGACGCGCGCGGTGCGCGACGGCAACGGCTACGTCCTGAACGGCACCAAGCGCTACATCACCAACGCACCCTTCGCCGACGTCATCCTCGTCATGGCGCGCACCAATGCGGAGGCGCTGCCCAAGAATGCGCATGTCAGCGCCTTCCTCGTCCCCCGCGACGCGCCGGGTGTGTCGATCGGCAAGCCCGATGGCAAGATGGGTCAGGCGGGATCGCAGATCGCCGACGTGATCCTCGAGGATGTGCATGTCGATGGCGATGCGCTGCTCGGCGGCGAGGAAGGCATCGGCTTCCGCGCGGCGATGCAGAGCCTCGACAACGGCCGCCTGTCGGTCGCCGCAGCGAGCGTCGGCTATGCCAAACGTATGCTCGACGTCGGCCTTCAATATGCGATGGAGCGCAAGGCATTCGGCGAACCCATCGCCAATTTCCAGCTGATCCAGGCGATGCTCGCCGACAGCAAGGCCGAAATCTATGCCGCCGACTGCATGCTGAACGACGCCTGCGCGCGCGCCGATCGGGGCGAGAAGATATTGGTCGAGGCGGCGGCGACCAAGATGTTCGCCAGCGAAATGTGCGGACGCGTCGCCGATCGCGTCGTCCAGATTCACGGCGGCGCCGGCTATCTCAAGGAATATCTGGCCGAACGCTTCTATCGCGACTGCCGCATTTACCGCATTTATGAAGGGACGACACAGATCCAGCAGCTAGTGATCGCAAAGAATATGATTCGGGATTATGTCGGTTAAGGGCTAACGGCACCGGCCCGCTCCCCCACCCGGCCTCCCATAGGCTGCCATCATCGGGGAGGCCGGGTGGGGAAGCGGGCCGGTGCCGACGAAACGGGAGGAAGTCGCTGGTGGAGCCGAGGGGAATCGAACCCCTGACCTCTGCAGTGCGATTGCAGCGCTCTCCCATCTGAGCTACGGCCCCGCGACCGGCGGGGTCTTAACGGCACTGTCCGGCAGTGGCAACGGCTTTTCTGAGCTTTGTCGTCGCCGCGAAGTTTTTTTGAGGAATGGGGGGATTCCGATGAAAGCCTGGCACCTGACCGGTCGTCCGCAGGGACTGCCGACGATCGACAATTTCGCGCTCCGTGACCTTCCTGAGGCTGCTCTCGAAAAAGACCAGCTTCGCTTGCGCAACCTCTGGCTCTCGGTCGACCCCTATATGCGCGGGCGGATGAATGACGCCAAAAGCTATGCGGCGAGTTTCCAGCTGGACCAGCCGATGACCGGCGGCGCGATCGGCGAAGTCGTCGAAAGCCGGATCGAGGGCTTTGCCCCCGGCGACCTCATCCTCCACATGGGCGGCTGGCGCGAAGGCGGCATCATCGGTCTCGACATGATGCCCAACAAGCTGCCCGCCGACCTGCTTGCCGCAGGCCTGCCGCCGCAGACCTTCCTGCACAATATGGGATTGACGGGCGGTACGGCCTGGATTGGCCTGCTGCGCGTCGCGGCGGCGAAACCCGGCGATACCGTCTTCGTCTCGGCGGCCGCGGGCGCGGTCGGTTCGGCAGTAGTCCAGATCGCCAAGGCGCGCGAGATGACGGTCGTCGGCTCGGCCGGCGGCGCGGAAAAATGCGGCTGGGTGACCGAACTCGGCGCCGATGCGGTGGTCGATTACAAGGCGGGTCCGGTGTTGGCTCAGCTGGCCGCCGCGCTCGAACGGCTCGGCAAATCGGGCATCGACGTTTATTTCGACAATGTCGGTGGCGAACATCTCGACGCGGCATTTGCGACCGCGAATGATTTTGCGCGCTTCGCGATCTGCGGGATGATCGACGCCTATAATGACGCGAAGCCCCAGGAGATGAAATATCTCATCCGCACCATCCCCGCGCGCATCCGCTTGGAAGGCTTCATCTACACCGACCAGTTCATCGACTGCATGGAAGAATTCTACGCCGACATGGGTGGCCTGATCGCCAGCGGCGCGGTGACGATCCGCGAAACCGTCCACCAAGGGCTCGAGGCGGCGCCAGATGCCTTCCTCGGCCTGTTTTCAGGCGGCAATATCGGGAAGATGCTGGTTCGGTTGTAAAATAACCAGCGGTGGTAGCTGGCGGCGGATAGCTGCCATGACGGGATAGGGATCGTCCGCTCCCCCACCCCAAACCGCCATCAGGTCGAACCGAAGAGCCCTTCAGCTCAGCTGCCGAAACCCACCGACAAGAAATCGGGCATCGGGCCGTTCCAGCCATCGTCGGGGCCATCGTCATCGTCACGTCGTGTCCGCGGCGCCGGTTTCCGCTCGGGGTCTTTCTTCGGTGCCTCGCGCGGCTTTTCGGCAGCGCGCTTCGGCTCCTTCCCCGCTTTCGGGCTCGCGCGCCGTCCGCTGCGGCGCGGTTCGCGCCCTTCGGTGTCGCCTTCGCTCGCCGGGACGGGAGCGCCCCCGGCGCCGCCATCATGCACCGGAATCTGATAGCCGGTCAGCTTCTGGATATTGTCGACCGCCTCGTCGTCCGATGGCGTCACCAGCGTGAACGCGCGCCCCTGGGCGCCCGCGCGGCCAGTGCGGCCGATGCGATGGACATAATCGTCGGGATGCCACGGTGCATCGAAATTGAAGACGTGGCTGACACCCTTGACGTCGAGCCCGCGTGCCGCAACGTCCGACGCGACTAGAATATTGATCGTTCCCGCCTTGAACCGGTCGAGTTCGGCTGTGCGGCTCGACTGATCCATGTCACCCTGAATCTCGCCCGCCTTGTAGCCATAGCGCTGGAGCGATTTCGCCAGTTCGCGCACCGTGGTCTTGCGGTTGCAGAAGATGATCGCGGTACCGACTTCCTCCGCTTCGATCAGGTCGCGCAACGTATCGCGCTTGCCGCGTTCCGACGTCTTTACGAGGAACTGCTCGATATTCTCGTTCCGACTCGCCGGACGCGCGACCTCGATCGTCTTCGGGTTCGAGAGGAACTTGTCGGCCAGCTTCTTGATCGGTGGCGGCATCGTCGCCGAGAAGAGCAGCGTCTGCCGATTCGCCGGCAGCTTGGTGCAGATATTCTCAATGTCGGGGATGAAGCCCATGTCGAGCATCCGGTCCGCCTCGTCGATCACCAGCAGGTTGCAGCCGGTGAGCAGGATCTTGCCGCGCTCGAACAGGTCCATCAGGCGGCCCGGCGTCGCGATCAGGACATCGACGCCCTTTTCCAGCGCCTTGACCTGGTCGCCCATCTGCACGCCGCCAATCAGCAGCGCCATCGAAAGCTTGTGATATTTGCCGTATTTCTCGAAATTCTCGGCAACCTGCGCCGCGAGCTCGCGCGTCGGTTCGAGGATCAGCGAACGCGGCATCAGCGCGCGGGCGCGGCCGTGCGCGAGGATGTCGATCATCGGCAACACGAAGGAGGCCGTCTTGCCTGTCCCCGTCTGGGCGATGCCGATCATGTCGCGCATCATCAGAACCGAGGGGATCGCACCCGCCTGAATGGCGGTCGGTTCGGTATAGCCCGACTCGTTGATCGCGCGCAAAAGTTCTTCGGAAAGGCCGAGGTCGGCAAAATTCATGAGGCGATATGTCCGGAAATAAAAGGAGCGTGCCGCCTCCCACGCAGGCGGACGTTGCCGCGCCATTGGGCAAATAGCGGAGAAAAGTCAAGGAAAGGCCGAGAAAAACCCGATCAATCGTCGTCGTCGTGAACCGGGACCATCAGCCGGAACTTGTCGATCTCGCACCGCGCGCCGGTGCGCGCGTGAATCTCGTCGCGATCTTCGCAGAGTTTGCCATCCTTGCTGCCCTGCATGTAAAAGCCGGCATAGAAGTCGAGCGCGCGGCAGCCGCGATTGAGCTGCGCGCGCAATCTTTGCTTTTGCCGCGTGATCAGGTCGATACTATCGCGCTGGACCGCCTGCATTCCCATAATGTTGCGCATCGCGACGCATTTGGGCGCCTTTTTTTCTTTCCAGACGATCGGCAACTCGTTCACCCGCCGGGGCATCGACCGTTCCGCGGCGAAATTGTTGAGCTGCGAACGCTGGGCCGGAACGCGGATAATCAGCTGCTGCTCGATCACCACCTGCCAGAAAGACGAAGCCTGATCGACCGTCGGCGCGGAAATCGCCACCAGCGGCTCGGGCGCCGCCAGGGGGGGCGCCGCGTCGGCCGTCGGCGCGGCCGCCACGAACCATAGGAACGCCGCGGTCAGCACAGCCGCGCTGCCGCTCCCTTGGCGTCCTGACAGAAGATACTGCTCACCCTTGGCTCCCGCGTCCATGCCCCGCTGGACGAACAGATATGATTCGTCCATCGCCCCCTTTAACGAGGATGATTGAACATCAAATGAACTGTCGCCGCTCCATATTCCTTGGAGCGCGCGAAAATTCCGGAGTTGCAGGGCATGACGCACGCGCCATCGGCATCGCTACTGGATAAGCTCGCGGCGTTGCTCGGGCCGAAGGGCTATAGCGCCGACCCCGGCACGATCGCGCCCTGGCTGACCGACTGGCGCAGCAAATATCACGGCCGCGCCGCCGCGATGCTGTCGCCGGCATCGACCCAGGAGGTGTCCGCTATCGTCCGCCTGTGCGCCGACGAGCAAGTTGCGCTGGTTCCCCAGGGCGGCAACAGCGGTATGGTTGGCGGTGCCACCCCCGACGACAGCGGCGACCAGCTGCTGCTCAGCCTGCGGCGTATGAACCGCATACGTCATGTCGACGAAGCGGCGCGGCTTGCCGTCGCGGAGGCAGGGGTGATATTGGAAGTCTTCCACGATGGCGTTCTGGCGCACGGCCTGCGCTTTCCGCTCACGCTCGGCGGCAAAGGGTCGGCGACGATCGGCGGGCTGGTATCGACGAACGCGGGCGGAACGCAGGTGCTCCGCCACGGGACGATGCGCGCGCTGGTCGCGGGACTCGAGGCCGTGCTGCCCGACGGCAGCATTTTCGACGGGCTCGCCCCGCTCAAGAAGGATAATCGCGGCTACGACCTGCGGCACCTGTTGTGCGGTGCCGAGGGGACATTGGGTATCGTGACCGCTGCCTGCCTGCACCTCGTCCCCGCGGTCGCGGCGCGGCGTACGGCTTGGATCGGCGTCGATTCGCCCGAGCACGCGCTCCTGCTGCTGCGCAGGCTCGATGCCGCGATCGGCGATGCGCTCGAGGGCTTTGAACTGATCCCGCAAAGCTGCCTTGACGCCGTGCTGCGCCATATTCCCCAGACGCGCGCGCCGCTTTCCGATCCCCACCCCTGGCATATCCTGCTGGAACTGGCGGGCGATCAAGATCGGCCGCTGGGCGACGCGCTCGATCCGCAACTGGCGGCGGCGATCGACACCGGCCTGATCCGCGACGTCGTGATCGCCAAGAGCGAACGCGAAAGCGACGATTTCTGGCGGCTTCGCGATTCCATTTCCGAGGCCGAACGCGCCGAAGGCCCCGCGCTTCAGCACGATATCAGCGTTCCGGTCGACTTGATGCCCGATTTTATCGCCGAAAACCCGCGACGGCTGGAAAGCGTCTTTCCGGGCTTGCGCGCCTTGTCCTTCGGGCACCTCGGCGACGGCAACGTGCATCACCACGTCCAGCCGCCCGCCGGCGTCGATGGCGCTGTATGGCTCGCCGAGCATGGCGCGGCGGTCAGCCGGCTCGTCTATTCGCACGTTGTCGAGCTTGGCGGTTCGATTTCGGCCGAACATGGCATCGGCCAGATGAAGCGCGACATATTGGCCGAACTCGACAGTCCGGCGCGGCTGTCGGCGCTGCGCGGTATCAAGGCCGGCCTCGATCCGGCGGGCATCCTCAATCCGGGCAAGCTCATCGCCGGACTTGGCGATCGCCCCCTTGCGTCGCACCGCGCGGGCCAATAAGGCGCTGTATCTTTTTTGTCCCGCCGACGGGCACCTACCGGAGTTGAAACATGGCCACTGCGCCCGCACCTGCCAACCTGCCGCTGTTCTACAAGGACCTTGTCCCGCTTTCGAGCGTCGATCACGCCGATTTCCGCGCCCGCCCGCTCGATAGCGCCGAATTCCTGGTTGGCCAGCATGCGATCCCGCTGACCTCGGACGAATTCGTCTCGGCCTGCCGCTTTTTCCCGATCGTCTTTTCGGCGGGCGACAATCCCGTTCCGCTCGCGCTGATGGGCCTCAACGAAGGGATCAACACCTTCGTCGACGACGAGGGCAAGCTGGTCAACCCGGTGTATGTCCCAGCCTATATCCGCCGCTACCCCTTCCTGCTCGCCAAGCTTCAGCCCAATACGGAAGAGCTGTCGCTGTGCTTCGACCCGACCTCGGGCGCGCTCGGCAAGTTCGACGAAGGCGACGTGCTGTTCGTCGACGGGCAGCCGTCGGACCAGGTCAAGGCCGTACTGGAATTCTGCAAGAATTTCGAAGAAGCCGGCCAGCGCACGGGCATGTTCATGGAGGAGCTGAAAAAGGCCGACCTCCTGATGGACGGCGAAGTCTCGATCCAGCAGGAAGGCAATGACAAGCCCTATGTCTATCGCGGCTTCCAGATGGTCGACGAGAACAAGCTGCGCGAGCTGCGCGGCGACGTGCTGCGCAAGCTGATGCAGAACGGCATCCTCGGCCTGATCTTCGCGCACCTCTTCTCGCTGCAGCTGATGCGCGAAGTGTTCGCTGAGCAGGTCAAGAGCGGCAAGATGCCGCTCAACACCGAACTACCCGCAGCCTGAGCACGGGCATATAGGGCCGCCCCTGCATTCTCGCGGGGGCGGTCACAGGGTCGCGGCGGTCAAAAATCCACGGCGACGCCTTTCAACTCCCAATCGCCATAGCGCACCGGATTGCGCCCGCCCGGCTGGTCCTCGGCCATGTCCTCGACGATGGGCTTGGGAGCCGGAACCGCACTGTTCGTCCAGCCCGCAGGCGCTTTGACATGGGCGGGGCGCTTTACAGCGCGCGGCGTTCCGCCGATGGTCGGGTTCGGGCTGCTGTCGTTCATGGCCCTGCCCCTATAGGATTTCCGATGCGCCACGCCAAGCAAGTCGTAGCCCCTTCATGACCGATCGCCGTCCCCCACGGCGTCGCCGGCAAGCGGGCGAAGCCGATCCCCCCGGCATGGCGCCGCGCCGCGCCGCGCTTCGCCTCATCGACGCGATCCTGCGCCGCGGCGATCCGCTCGACGTTGCGATGCACGCAGCGGCGCAGGGCCTGGCCGGCGCCGACCGCGCGTTCGCCGTCGCGATCGCTTCCGAAACGATGCGCTGGATGGTCGACATCGACGCGCTGATCGACGGCGCCACGGCGCAGATTCTTCCCGATGACGTCAAGTCGCGCGCCGTGCTGCGGATCGCGCTTGCGCAGTTGCTGGTGCTGAAAAGTCCCGGCCATGCGGTCGTATCGACCGCCCTGCCGCTCGTCGATGGCGGGCCGCGACGGCTGGTCCACGCGATCCTGTCGCGCGCGCAGCAGGAGGAATGGCGGCTACCCGAACGCGCCACCCTTCCCCTGCCCACCGCCGAACGATGGGCCGAGCAATGGAGCCTGACGACGGTCGAGGCCGCCGAAGCGAGCTGGAGCGTCCCGCCGCCGATCGACCTCAGCTTCGCCGCCGAACCGGGCGCCGACGAATGGCCCGATGCGGTTTCCCTTGCGCCGCGCCATCGCCGCCTGCCGCGTGGACAGGCGGTCGAGGCGATGCCGGGCTATGCCGAAGGCGGCTGGTGGGTACAGGATCTGGCAGCGAGCCTGCCCGCACGCCTGCTTGGCGCCGGCGAGGGCCGAACCGTTCTCGACCTTTGTGCCGCGCCCGGCGGGAAGACGATGCAACTCGCGGCTGCAGGCTGGGAAGTCGTCGCGGTAGACTCGAGCGCGAAAAGACTCGAACGGCTCCGCACAAACATGGAACGGACCGGCCTGTCGGCGGACGTCGTCCAAGGGGATATCCGGTCGTGGGCGCCCGAGGGTCAGGCCGACGCGGTATTGCTCGACGCGCCTTGCTCGGCGACCGGCATCTTCCGCCGCCATCCCGACGTCCTGCACCGCATCGAGCCCCGCCAGATCGCGGAAATGTCGGCGCTGCAGGCCGAACTACTGGCGCGCGCGGCCTTCTGGGTCAAACCGGGCGGGACGCTGATCTACGCGACCTGCTCGCTCGAGGCAGACGAAGGCGAGGATCAGGTGTCGGCCTTCCTCGATCATCACGCCGGATGGACCATCGAGCCGGCACGCGCCGACGAATTGCCCGAAGCGATTGCGCCTGACAGCAACGGCTTCATCCGCACCCTTCCGGGCGTGCTCGCGGACGCGGGCGGTCTTGACGGATTCTTCGTCGCCCGACTGCGCGCGCCGTCGAGCTGAACGACACGCAAGCAAAGAGGGCGGCCCGCCAAAATCGTTGGCGAGCCGGCCTTTTCGGAGCTTTTAGAAGACCGCCTTCGGCGTATCTTCCTTCATCATCGCGGCGCGCACCATCGGGATCGGCGGGCCGCCATAGGACAGGAATTCGTCGTGGAAGGCCTTCCACTTCGTCCGGTCGCCCTTCGTCCAGTCCTCGCGCAGCTTGCGGATCATCAGCTTGCCCATCGTGTAGTTGAGATAGGCGGGATCATAAGTGCCGCGTGCCGCCTGTTGCCGGGCGTTGCCTTCGTCCTGATAGCATTGCTCCTTGAACAGCTTTTCGCTGTCCGCGACGGTCATGCCCTGCGTGTGCAGCCCGATGGCCGAAAGATAGCGGCAATCGCGCAGCAGCGCGTTCGACAACTGGCCGATATGGGTTTCGAGGTCGCCCTCGCCCAGCCCGGCATCCCACATCATCTCCTCGGTATAATGCGCCCAGCCTTCGGCGAAGGCATAGCCCACGAACAGCTTGCCGAAGATGCTCTCGGCGCGGTTCGAGTGGAGGAAGTTGAGGAAGTGCCCCGGCCACACCTCGTGGACCGAAGTGAAAAGCAGGTCCTTCTTGCCCGGAATGAAGGCATCCTGCGTCGCCTTGTCCCACGCCGGATCGGGCGGCGAGATATAATAGACCGACGGCAGGCCTTTCTCATACGGCCCCGGAATGTCGATATAGGCACTATTCTGACGGTTGTACGGCGGCGATTCTTCCACCTGCGCCTGTTCGGTGCCGGGGATCGTCACGATATCCTTCTCGACCAGGAAGGCGCGCAGGACCGGAAGCTGGCGCCGCGCCTCGGCGACGGGGCCACCCTCGGGCTTGTCCGCATTCATCTTCTTCATGCAGTCGGCGATCGTCATCCCCGCGGCATAGGTCGCGCAGGCGGCCTTCAGCGCATCCTGGTTGCGCTTGAGGTCGGCGCGCCCGATGCGCTCGAGTTCGGCGAGCGGGGTATCGACGCCCTCGTTGGTGAGGATCATCTTCGCGAATGTCTCGGCGCCCAGCGCATAGCCGTCGGTCGTGCCCGGCTGCGATCCGACATATTCGGCAAGATCGGACATCGCCGCGCCGGCCTTTTCGGCCGCATCATCGAACTGCTTCTGCAGCGCCTCGTCCTTGACCGATGCGAAAGCCGCCTTGGCGTCGCCCTTGTAATAATCGGCAAAGCCGCCGAAACCTGCCGTGCCATATTTGACGAAGGTCGCGGGGAGCGGGAGCTTGAGATTCGCCTTGATCTGCGCTGCCGCCGCGGGGACTTTTTCGGCATAGGCGATGAATGCCTTCATCCGGGTCGTCGCGTCGGCATAGGGGCGCGCGATATAGACGTTGGGATCGAGCGCGCCGGTATAAAAGGCGGGATTCTTCCGGGCGAAATCGGTGTCGCGGAGGAAGAAGAGCTGCCCCTGCGCGACGTGGATCAGATAGTCGCGCTCGAATTTTTCGGCGTCGGTCATTTCGCCGTCGAACGCCTTGGCATCAGCGATCGTTTTTTCGAGATAGGCCGCCTGTTTCTCAAGGCCCTCGGGCGACCAGTCGGGCAATTGCCCGTCAAACTCGTGCTTGCCCTGATAGACCGCGAAATTGGGATTGAGCGGAAAATAGCCGGTGAGGAAACTATCGCGAAATTCGGTCCATGACTTGGCGCTTTGAGCCGTTGCGGATTTATTGTCGGATGCGTTGCAAGCGGTGAGCGCGAGCAGCGTCGCAGCCATGGCGACGCCGCCAAAGCGGACAAATTTGCGATTCATTCCTTGATCTCCCTGACTCCGGTGCCCGCGCTTCTGCCAGCCGCTCAGGTCGATGGCACCCGAAAATCGACGAACGGCAAAGCTATGCTGTCTGGACAGGCACGAAAAGCCGGTTACGGCGAACACCGATGGCGACGATCCCCCCACCCGAAGGCGAAGAACCGGTGATGCCGGAGGCGACGCCCAAAGCCCCTTCCCCGCTCAGCTTTCCCGACTTCCGCTATTTCTGGCTCGCGCGCTTCGCTGCGGTAATGGCGACAATCGCGATGGTCGTCGTGATCGGGTACCAACTCTATGACACCGCGCGCTCCGACTATGGCATGTCGATCAAGGAGGCGTCGTTCCAGCTCGGACTGCTCGGGCTGTTCCAGTTCGTCCCGCTCGCGATCCTGACCCCCGTCGCCGGATGGGCGGCCGATCGCTTCGAACGGCGCAGCGTCGCGATCTTCTCGAACCTGATCGATCTGCTTATCGCGGCCACGCTCGGCTGGTTCACCTGGACCGACGGCCTGACGCTCAATCTGCTCTTCGGCCTTGCCGCGCTCCACGGGGTAGCCCGCGTCTTTTCGGGCCCGGCGATGAGCGCGATCGCGCCCAATATCGTGCCGCCCGCCGTGCTGCCGCGCGCGATCGCGATGAGCAGCATCGCCTGGCAATCGGCTTCGGTGATCGGCCCGGCGGCAGGCGGACTCATCTATGCCGCGCACCCGGCGTCGGTCTATGTCTTCGCCGCGGCGCTGCTCGCGATTTCGGCCTTCACCTTGAGCCGCGTGCGCCCCGTGCTGCCGCCGCCGGCCGAGGTGCGCCGGCATCCGCTGCGCGAAATGGTCGACGGGCTGCAATTCGTGTGGGTCGAGCGCTTCCTTCTGGGCACGATCACGCTCGACCTGTTCGCCGTGCTGCTCGCGGGGGCTACCGCGATGTTCCCCGTCTTCGCGCGCGATATATTGCACGCCGGACCGGAGGGCGCGGGCTTGATGCGCGCCGCCGTCGCTTTCGGGTCGGTCGGCGTTGCCGTGGGCCTCGCCATCCGACCGATCGAGCGCGATGTCGGGGTGAAAATGCTCTGGGCGGTCGCCGTGTTCGGCGCCGGGACGGTCGCCTTCGGGCTCTCGACCAGCCTGATCCTGTCGCTCGCGCTGCTCGTGCTGATGGGTGCCGCCGACATGTTTTCGGTGTTCGTTCGCGGCACGCTGATCCAGCTCAACACGCCCGACCACATGCGCGGGCGCGTCAGCGCCGCATCCGGGCTCGCCATTTCGGCCTCGAACGAGCTCGGCGAGATGCGCGCGGGCGCGATGGCCGCCGCGCTCGGCCCGATCAGCGCCGTGGTCGTCGGCGGCGCTGCCGCGGTTGGCGTAACGGCGCTTTGGGCCTGGATCTTTCCCGAACTGCGCCGCGCCAAAACATTCGAGCCGCAGTTCAAACAGACCAACTGACGCATTTCCGTAGCCGCCGGAGGGCTCGCTTCGCCTCGTCGGAAAACAGCGCCGATTCATCACAAAGCAATTGTCTATTTATTTGGTTGAATTATCTCATATGCACCCGTCACCGCGGTTCCCCTTGCCCCCTCAATGGAGAAACCGTCATGCACAGTGCGACGATCCGATATAAAATCCTGACGATTCCGGGCCTTCACAACAGCGGCCCCACCCACTGGCAGAGCCTGTGGGAGCATAAATTCCCGGATAGCGAGCGAATCGAACTCGGCAGCTGGGACAATCCCGACAAGGACGAATGGGTGCGCCGCATCGCGGCCGCGATCGAGGTCGAGAGCGAACCTGTGCTCGTCGCCGCGCACAGCCTCGGCTGCCACGCTTTTGCCCACTGGTTCGCCGGCGCCAGCGCGGTGACGCGGACGCGCATCACCGGCGCGCTGCTCGTCGCGCCGCCCGACCTTGGCCGACTGCGACACAAACATGGCGTGCAAAGCTTTGCCGGCGCGTCCGGCTTCACGTCGCGCGTGCCGATGACCGTCGTCGCCAGCGATAACGATCCCTATGCCAAGGCCGCGCATGTGTGGCGGCTCGCCCGGCAGTGGGACGCGCGTTTCGTCAATGCCGGGCCGTTCGGTCATATCAATGCGGACTCGGAGATCGGAGACTGGCCTTATGGACAGTATCTCCTCGCCTCGTTACAACCCGCGCCGACGCCGGCCTTGGCGGATGAGGCACTCTGGCTACGCGCCGGGGACTGGCTAAATCGCGTCCGCCGCGACCCGCGGTTCGAATTCAAGGAAAGAGCGCACCGATCATGAAAGCCAATTCGATCCTCGATACCATCGGGAACACGCCGCACATCCGTATGACCAAGCTGTTTCCGGGCGCCGAGGTCTGGATAAAGTCGGAACGCAGCAATCCGGGCGGATCGATCAAGGACCGGATCGGCCTCGCGATGATCGAAGCGGCGGAGCGCGACGGCAGCCTGAAAGCCGGCGGCACCATTGTCGAGCCGACGTCGGGTAACACCGGCATCGGCCTCGCGATGGCGGCCGCGGTCAAAGGCTACAAACTGATCCTCGTCATGCCCGAAAGCATGTCGGTCGAGCGCCGCCGGCTGATGCTCGCCTATGGCGCGACCTTCGACCTCACGCCGCGCGAAAAGGGCATGAAGGGCGCGATCGAGCGTGCGATCGAGCTGGTCGAAACGACGCCCGGCGCATGGATGCCACAGCAGTTCGAAAATGAAGCCAATATCGACGTCCACGTCCGCACGACGGGCCCCGAAATCCTCGCCGACTTCAAGGACAGCCCGATCGACGTGCTGATCACGGGCGTCGGCACCGGCGGCCATATCACCGGCACCGCGCAGTTTCTCAAAGAGCATTGGCCAAACCTCAAGGTCTATGCCGTCGAACCCGAAGCGTCGCCGGTGATCTCCGGCGGCCAGCCCGCGCCGCACCCGATCCAGGGTATCGGCGCCGGATTCATCCCGCGCAACCTGCATACCGACCTGCTCGACGGGGTGATCAAGGTCGACGCTGGCGCGGCAAAGGACTATGCGCGGCGCGCCGCGACCGAGGAAGGCATGCTCGTGGGCATTTCGTCGGGCGCGACACTCGCCGCCATCGCACAGAAGCTGGCCGAGCTGCCGCCCGGCACCCGTGTGCTCGGCTTTAACTACGACACCGGCGAGCGCTACCTGTCGGTACCCGATTTCCTCCCGGAAATCTGACCTTTCGCTATGCGTCCCGAGGGCGGTGAATCGACGTTGCCGCTGCGGCGCGACTGGACGGGCTGGTTGTTCGTCCTGATCGCCGTCGTGGCGATCGGCGCGGTCCTTTACGCCAATGGCGAAAAAAACGGCGCGCGTTATATGGCGCGTCCGCACCCCGTCGCCCCGCCCGCCGACGTCGTGCCCGAGGCACCGCCGATGGTGCTCGCGCCGGTTACCGAATCCGACGCGCGCGCGCAGAATGCGAAGATCGCGCTCGTGACCAAGGGCTTCGTCGCGCCGCGTCCCTTCGTCTATGCTGGCGGCGGCGATGCCAAAGCCCGCGCGCGCGACTGTCTTGCCGCCGCGATGCTCTATGAAGCGGGCGACGATGCCAAGGGACAGCAGGCCGTCGGCCAGGTCGTGATCAACCGCGCGCGTCACCCCGCCTTCCCCAAATCGATCTGCGGCGTCGTGTTCCAGGGTTCGGAGCGTGTGACCGGCTGCCAGTTCACCTTCACCTGCGACGGCGCCCTGAACCGCCGCTATTCGGACGCGGCGTGGCAGCGCGCACGGAACAACGCCGACCTGATGCTGTCGGGCGGCACCTATCCCGCCATCGGCCTTGCCACCCACTATCACACCGACTGGGTGCGCCCCTATTGGAGCGACAGCCTCGAGAAGATCGCGATCGTCGATACGCATCTCTTCTTCCGCTGGCCTGGCTATTGGGGCACGCCGGGCGCCTTCCGCGGCGCGGTGTCGGGCGACGACGGGCCGATTGCAAAGCTCGCGGCGCTCTCCCCGCTCCATGCCATCGCGCTCGGCCTGCCCACCGAAATCGCGCCCGTCGACGCCAATGCGGCGGTGGGCGAAGCCCGCGTCGTCGTGGGCGCGGGCGAAACGGCCGGCCGCGACACCATCTACACCCAGCTCGACCGCAAGGCGGCGCCCGAAAGTTTCGTGACGACCGCGCTCCGGCTGTGCGGCGACAAGCCCTATTGCAAGTTCATGGGCTGGACCAACCCGACCCTCAAACCCGACAGCGACGCGATGAGCGATACACAGCGCGCGGCGATGAGCTTCTCCTACCTTCGCGACGACAAGGCGGGATTCGAAAAGGCGTTGTGGAACTGTAGCGAATATAAGCGCGACGACGTGCGCCAGTGCATGAAGCGGTAAGAGCAGCGTTCCGATCGTGACCGCTTTGAGGTGGAGAGGCGGACATTCCAGTCTCGAACCGGATATCCCGTCCCGCTTGCGGGAGGGGAGAAGAACAGCCGCTACAGGTCGAAAACCGGTCCCATTTCAGGGAATCGCGTAAGTCACATTCGCCTGCCCGACGGGCCGGTCGGCATCGTCGGTCCATATCCGCACATCCATCACCGCGAGCCGCTTGCCAAGGCGCAACATGAACGCGTCGGCAAACAGGGGTCCTGGGCGGCATGGCCGCAGGAACTGGTAATTGAGCGCGCTCGTCACCGCCATCGCGACCGGACCGATATGCGCGAGGACGAGCGCATAGGCCGCCATGTCGGCGAAACCCATCTGCGTCGGCCCAGAGATGAGTCCTCCGGGGCGCAGCGCCTTGTCGGTCGGGTCCATCCGCGCCTGCACATGGCCGGGCGCGGCGGAAACGACATGGCCGCGCGAGCCCGGCTCGGCGTGGGGGAAGGCATCACCGAGAAAAGCGTTGAGCGCGTCCGCGTCCATGCGGATCGCGCCCGATGATATCGGCGCCGAAACCGGTGCGGCCTTCCCCGCCATGCCGTTTAGCGAGACAGCTTCTTGTAGGTTGTCGCGTGCGGGCGCGTCGCGCCTTCGCCCAGACGGCGGATCTTGTCCTCCTCATAGGATTCGAAATTGCCTTCGAACCATTCGACATGGCTGTCGCCTTCGAACGCGAGGATGTGCGTCGCGAGGCGATCAAGGAAGAAGCGGTCGTGGCTGATGACAACCGCGCAACCCGCGAAATTTTCGAGCGCTTCTTCGAGCGCCGCGAGCGTTTCGGTATCGAGGTCGTTGGTCGGTTCGTCGAGCAGCAGCACGTTGCCGCCCTGCTTCAGCATCTTGGCCATATGGACGCGGTTGCGTTCACCGCCCGATAGCTGCCCGACCTTCTTCTGCTGGTCGGTGCCCTTGAAGTTGAAGGCGCCGACATAGGCGCGCGTCTGCATCTCGTGCTTGCCGATATTCATCATGTCGTGCCCGCCCGAAATTTCTTCCCAGACATTCTTGTTCGGGTCGAGCGCGTCGCGGCTCTGATCGACATAGCCGAGGCGCACCGTGTCGCCGATCGAAACGCTGCCATTGTCGGGCTGTTCCTGCCCGGTGATCAGCTTGAACAGCGTCGATTTACCTGCACCGTTGGGGCCGATGACGCCAACAATGCCGCCCGGCGGCAGCGTGAAGGACAGGTCTTCGAACAATAGCTTGTCGCCATAGGCCTTCGAGATATTGCTGACCTCGATCACCTTGCCGCCGAGGCGTTCGGGAACCTGAATGACGATCTGCGCCTTGCCGGGCGCACGGTTTTCCTGCGCCTCGACGAGCTGGTCGAACGATTTGATACGCGCCTTCGACTTGGCCTGGCGTGCCTTGGGCGACTGCCGGATCCACTCGAGTTCGTCCTTGATCGCCTTCTGACGGCCCTGATCCTCGCGCGCTTCCTGTTCGAGGCGCTTGCCCTTCTTTTCGAGGTAGGTCGAATAATTGCCTTCGTAGACGAAATAGCGGCCGCGATCGAGTTCGAGGATCCAGTTCACGACATTGTCGAGAAAATAGCGGTCGTGGGTGACGAGGATCACGTTGCCCGGATAATCGACCAGATGCTTTTCGAGCCAGGCGACGCTTTCGGCGTCCAGATGGTTGGTCGGTTCGTCGAGCAGCAGGATCGAAGGTTTTTCGAGCAGCAGGCGGGTGAGCGCGATGCGGCGCTTTTCACCGCCCGACAGATTTTCGACGCTCCAGTCGCCCGGCGGGCAGCGCAGCGCCTCCATTGCGATTTCGAGCTGGTTGTCGAGCGTCCAGCCGTCGACCGCGTCGATCTTTTCCTGGAGCGTGCCCATTTCTTCCATGAGCGCGTCGAAATCGGCGTCGGCGGGCGGGTCGGCCATCAGCGCGCTGATCTCGTTGAAACGATCCATCATGTCGGCAACCGGGCGCACGCCGTCCATGACATTTTCCTTGACCGTCTTGGTCGGGTCGAGCTGCGGCTCCTGCGCCAGATAGCCGACGGTGACCCCTTCGCCGGGCCAGGCTTCGCCGGTGAAATCCTTGTCTATGCCGCCCATGATCTTCATCAGCGTCGACTTGCCGGTGCCGTTCGGGCCGACGATGCCGATCTTGGCGTCGGGATAGAATTGCAGGCTGAGGTTGTTCAGCGTCGGCTTCTGCGCGCCGGGATAAGTCTTGGTCAGACCCTTCATCACGAAACTATATTGGGCGGCCATGGGATCAAGCTCCGGTAGAGGCTGGGCCGCGGTCGTGCGGCCGGGAGAGTTGGGGGCCGGTTAGCGAATGGGGGCGCGGTTGGCAATCGGCGCTTGCGGCGCGCTGAATTGCCCCGCTAGGACAAAGGCATGACGAACCCGATCCCCGCCCGCCTCCTCGCGCTCGCCGGTACGAGCCTTGCCCTCCTCTCAACGCCGCTGTCGGCGTCGATTCCGCCGCCACCGGGCGCCGCCGAGCTGGCGCAGCGCGGCGACGATATCGCCTGGTCGATCACCGAGGACCTCACGACCGAGATCGGTCCGCGCATGGCCGGCACCGAAGCCGAGGCCGCCGCACGCCGCTGGGCGGTCGCGCGGCTGCAATCGATGGGTTTCTCCAATGTCCGCGACGAGCCTTTCGATATGCCGGTATGGGTGCGCGGCGAGGAGGATGCGTGGCTTACGAGCCCCTTCCTGCCGCAAAAGGTCGCGATCACCGCGCTCGGTACCAGCGCCTCGACCGGGGCCAAGGGCATTGAGGGCGACATCGCCTATTTCGAGAGTTTCGACGCGCTTGTCGCGGCGCCCGAGCGTCGGGTGAAGGGCAAGATCGTCTTCATCGATCACCAGATGGCGCCTGCGCAGGACGGCAGCGGCTACGGCTATTATGGCCGCGGCCGCTTCACCGGCGCCAATGTCGCGGCGAAGAAGGGCGCGATCGCGACCGTCATCCGCGCGATCGGCACCGACGATCATCGGGTTCCGCACACCGGCGGCACCAATTTCGAGCCCGGCGTGAAGCCTATTCCCGCCGGCGCGATCTCGAACCCCGATGCTGACCAGCTCGTTCGCCAATGGAAGCGCGCGCAGCAGATGCGCAAGAGCGAGACCGAGATGGGCTATGTTCCCGAACCGCTGCGCATGAAGCTCGTCCTCACCCCGCAGAACCTCGGGACAAAACAGTCAGGCAATGTCATCGCCGAAGTTCCGGGCCGCGACCCCGCCGCGAGCCCGGTGGTCGTCGCCTGCCACCTTGACAGCTGGGATCTCGGCACCGGCGCGATCGATGACGCGGCGGGTTGCGCGATCGTCGCGGCCGCCGCCAAGCATGTAATGACCGCCGGCCAGCCGCGCCGCACGATCCGCATCCTGTGGGCGGGCGCCGAGGAAGTCGGCGTGTTCGGCGGCAAAGCTTATTTCGAGAAGCACGGGACCGAAAAGCACGCGGTCGCGCTCGAATCCGATTTCGGTGCCGATCGCGTGTGGCGCATCGACTTCAAGCTGCCCGACAGCGCGACGGCGCTCGCCGACCGGCTGGCGGCCGCGGTGATGCCGTTCGGCGTCGTTCGCGGCAAGCAGGCAGCGAATGGCGGCGCCGACATCGGCGCGCTCGTCCAGGCCGGCGTCCCGGCGATCGACCTGGCCCAGGATGGCACGCGTTATTTCGACCTGCACCACACGCCCGACGATACGCTCGACAAGATCGACCCTGTTCAGTTGCGGCAAAATGTGGTGGTCTGGAGCGCGGTTCTGGCGATTCTCGCGAACAGCGCGGATAGCGAACTTCCGTGACGGTTACGGATAAATGACAGATTCCCGCCCGCACCGGCCATCTCAATTATTTTTGTTGACGATTCACGCGGAACAGCTAAATCCCGCCGCTCGCGGTACGGGAAGTTTTCCCGGACGCGGAAAGGCATTTTAGGGAGCCCACACATCATGAAGAAATTTGCTGCTATCGCCGTTGCTGCCAGCATGTTCGCCCTCGCCGCTTGCGGTGAAAAGGCTGCTGAAGAAGCCACCACCGAAGCTCCGGCTGCTGAAGCTGTTGCTGAAGAAGGCGCTGACGCCGCTGCTGCCGGCGCCGAAGCCGCTGCCGCTGGTGCCGACGCTGCTGCCGCTGGTGCCGAAGCCGCTGCTCCGGCCGACGCCGCTGCCGCTCCGGCCGACGCTGCTGCTGCTCCGGCTGACGCCGCTGCCGCTCCGGCCGAAGAAACGAAGTAAGTCGCAGCCCTTCGGGGCGTTGACCGAAACGAAAAAGGGACGGTCTTCCTTCGGGAAGGCCGTCTTTTTTTGTGCCCGCGCGCACCTTGCCGTCCCGCCGGCCGCCTTGTCGGCGTCGCGAAGATATGAGAAACCCGCCCGAACGGGAGGATAGCGCGCGATGGCAAAAGGGGCCGTGACCATGCCGGGCAAGCGGCTCGTCCTCCTGCTCGACGGCACCTGGAACAGCTCCGAGGACAATACGAGCGTCTGGCGGCTGAGCCAGCTCGTCGCACCGCGGGACGCGGCGGGCGTTGCGCAGCTTTGCTATTACACCGCCGGGGTCGGCACCCCGCGCGGCGAGCGCATCCGGGGCGGTGCGCTTGGCTATGGCCTCGATCGCGACGTCATCGGCGCCTATCGCTGGCTGATGGGCCACTATGATCAGGGCGACCAGATCTTCCTCTTTGGCTTCAGCCGCGGTGCCTTCACCGCACGCAGCGTTGCGGGAATGATCGCACGTTGCGGGCTGCTCCGCCCCGGTTCGCCGCTTTCGGTCGAGGAACTTTACGAACGCTACCGGCTCGACGACAAGGCGCCCTCCTTCGTCGAACTGCACCAGACGAAAAACCTGCCGCCCGCGGAAAAGCGGCTGCTGCGCCACTCGCGGCGGGTGCCTATCAAGATGATCGGCGTCTGGGACACCGTCGGCGCACTCGGCATTCCGTTCGGCAATACTCCGGGGATCAGCCGTCGGCGCTTCGGCTTTCACAATACCCGGCTATCGGCAATTTTCGAGCATGCCTATCATGCCCTCGCGCTCGACGAGCATCGCGCGGCCTTCGCGCCGACGCTCTGGACCCGCTTCACGCCCGCCACACCCGACCCGCCGGGCAAGCGCCGCGTCCGGCCGACGATCGTCGAGCAACGCTGGTTCGCGGGCGCCCACGCCAATGTCGGCGGCGGCATCGCCGGCGACGACCTGCCGCAGCTTCCGCTCGCGTGGCTGATGAAAAAGGCCGGCGCCCTGGGCCTCGCCTGGCGCGGCGAGGTCGTTCCCACGGGCTATGAGATCGCCGCGCCGATCAACGACAGTTTCAAAAGCTTCCTGTGGGGTTTCTATCCCGCCCTCAAATTCTGGCGCCGCTTTCACCGCCGAATTGCCGCCCCCGCCGTCGAGGACGACAAAGGGTCGTGGCTGAGCGTCAACGAAACAATCGACGCCAGCGTCTTCGACCGCTGGCGCAAATTGACGGGCTACGCTCTTCCCGGCCCCAAGCCTCGCCGCAAGGTTGCGGATTATCGTCCCAAGGACCTCCAGCGCTGGGCGGCCGAGCTCGGCGTTGAACCGGGCAAGTTGCTTGGAACGGTCGATGCGCGAACGGGCGCAGTGATCGAGCCGCCGACGCCGCCCAAACGCCGCGCGCCGCGAAGCTCTCAGCTCGCGAAAAACAAGGGCACGCGATGAGCATCGACAGCATCGATTATCGGTATCACGCGGTGGGTCAGGGTCTCTTCGCATCCGGCGCGCTGGTAGAACGGGGGCCGATGCGCGCGCGCTTCCGCTGGGTTTATGATTGCCGCACCGTGTCGGGGAACCAGCTCGTCATCGACGGTATCAACGATATGGCCTCGCTCAATGATAGCAGGCAGCGTCTCGATCTCGTCACCATCTCGCATTTCGACAAGGATCATATCAGCGGCCTTGCCGAGCTGCTGGGGCATTTCCCGGTAGATACGCTTATGCTTCCCTATGCGACGCTGGCCGCCCGGCTGGCGCTCGCTTTCGCGCAGGGCGTCACCTCGTCCGATCCCGTCTTCCGGCTGTTCGCCGATCCGGTCGGCTATATCCGGGCACTGGATGGAGGGCGGCGGATCGGCCGTATCCTCTTCGTCCCGCCCTCCGACGGCGAGGCAGTGCCGCCGCCGCCCGACGCACCGGAGGAGATGCCGGGGATCGACGGCGAGGAAGGCGATTTCGAATTGCGGCTCGATACCGAGGCGCTCGGCGATACAGAAGCGTCAGAATTGATGATCGATGGCGATGCTGACCAAAGTCCGCGGGCGGAGTTGCTGCGGCGCGGCGGGCGATTGCGGGTCGAGGGGCTATGGGAGTTCGTGCCCTATAACAACGCCGACCTGCTGCCACCCGATCTTGAGGATTTCGCCCGGGCCGTGGGCATCCTCCGAGAGGAACTTTTGGCGGCGGCGGCGGCCTGGCGGGCGGGCCAGGGCACGCCCGGCAGTGTCCACACCGCGGTCGCGACGTTGAAACTCTGTTACGATGCCCGATTTGGCTCCGACGCCGTAGCGCGAAATTTGATCTCGCTGTTCCTCTATGCGGGCCCGCTTCCCGGATTGCGTCTTCACGACCGGAACAGCCTTGTCGCTTATCAGCCGGGAAATCATCGTCACTGGGACCACCCTCGACGCGTCGCGCAGCTATTCTCGGGCGACGGCTACCTCGACAGTCGCGAGCGACTCGATGCGCTTGTGCGGCATTTTTCGGAAGTACGGATCGACCGGGTCGGCATCTTCCAGGTCATGCATCACGGGGCCGGCCGTAACTGGCACAAGGGCGTCGCCGGACGGCTGGCCCCGTTGATCAGCGTCTTTTCGTCCGACCCGGAACGTGGGAACACATATCATCCAAAGGCAGACGTACTGCGCGACTTCTGGTCTTACGGACCGACACAGGTGGACCTGCGCTCGAGCCTGCACGTCGAAGTCGGCTAAACGGCTGGCAGGCGTGGATCACGCCAGCAGCGGCGCTGCTACCCGAAGGATAATGGTCGGGGAGACAGGATTCGAACCTGCGACATCTTGCTCCCAAAGCAAGCGCGCTACCGGGCTGCGCCACTCCCCGACGCTGGGGCGCCTTAGACAGATGGCGCGCCCAAGTCTATCCCGCAGACGTCGCAATCAACCGCGCATAGAAATCGATCATGCGCTTGAAGCTGTCGATCGTCATATGTTCGTTGGTGCCGTGGATCATCGCCGTTTCCTTCAGCGTGAAGTGCATCGGCATGAAGCGGTACACATCCTCCGAGATCGGCTCCATGCTGCGGCTGTCGGTCGCGGCGACGACCAGATAAGGCGCGACGACGGCATCGGGCGCATCGGCGCGCGCTGCCGCGACGATATACTTCCAGCCCTGCGAACTGCTCGACGACACGCGCGACGGCTCGTTCGGCGGCTTGACCCAGCTCAGCTCGACCGGCGCGTCGCCCACGGCGGCTTTCGCGCGCGCCATGACGTCGGCCGAGCTGTTCCACGGCGCGATTCGATAGTTGATCAGCGCCGTCGCCGACTGCGGCAGCACATTCTCCTTGGGACTGCCCTCCAGCATCGTCGGCGCGATCGTGGTGTGAAAGGCGGCAGCCGATGACGGCGACGAGGCAAGCTGGTTCTTGACGAGGTAGCCGAGCAGCCATTTGTTGGCGACGGCCATCTTTGTCGTCCCGCCCTTGTGCGCGGCGAGCGCCTCGACCATCGCCGCTCCGGGGCCGCGCATTTCGATCGGGAACGGCTTTTCGGTAATATCGAGCACCGCGCGCGCGAGCGTCGTGACGCCGGTTTCGGCGGGCGGCATCGAACTGTGACCGCCCGGCGCGTTGGCGGTGACTTTCAGTGTCGCATAGCCCTTTTCGGCCACGCCGATCAGGATGGCGGGGCCGTTGATAAGCGGCGTATCGCGCAGTACGACGCTGCCTTCGTCGAGCGTATAGAGCGCGCGAACGCCTTCGGCCTTCAGCCTGGCAGCAGCCGCAGCGGCGCCCGATCCGCCCGCTTCTTCGTCATGGCCCGAAACGAGATAGATGCCGCGCTTCGGCTGGAAACCCTGCACTGCGAGCGCCTCGATCGCTTCGAACAGGCCGACGAGCGATCCCTTGTCGTCGACGGTGCCCCGCCCCCAGATCGCATTTTCGGCGATCGTCCCGGCAAAGGGGGGGTATTTCCAGTCCCTTTCGGTTCCCCCGGTCACCGGCACCACGTCCTGATGCGCCATGACGATGATCGGCGCCAGCGACGCGTCGCCGCCCGGCCAGTGATATATGAGGGTGCGGTTCGGCAGGATCGTGCGCGTCATCGCCTCGTGCGTCGCGGGATAGGTCGACCCAAGCCACGCGTGCAGCTTGTCCCATTCGCCGATGTCGTTATCGGCCGCGTCCTGATGCGAGATCGTCCGGATCTGCGCCGCGGCGCTCAGATGCGCGACCGCTGCGTCGAGATCATAGGCAGGCGCCGCCACAAGCCGCACATCGCTGCCGTCGGCAATATCCTTCGGTACAAAGGTCGCAGTGCGCACCGCAACCGTTCCCGCTCCAATTGCAATGATCACAAGCCCCCCGGCCAGGATCGTCCGCCGCTTCGCCATGTCCCTCTCCTTCGACTGGCGCAATGGACCGCCATCGGTTTAGATTTGCAAGGAAAATGGTGGAAGGAGTGGTGGGCCCGGCAGGACTCGAACCCGCAACCTAGCCGTTATGAGCGGCCAGCTCTAACCATTGAGCTACAGGCCCCCCTCGCGAAACCCGGAAAGGGATTTGCGGGCGATAGCGGACGCCGCGCCGCGTTGGCAAGCGGCAACCTCAGCGCGCCGCCTTGCGTTCGGCCATCGCCAATATTTCGGCGACGGTGGTCGGCTCGACCCCGCGCCGCGCGAGATGTTCAAGCACCACATCCCACCAACGATAGAAAAGATCGAGGTCGGCCTGACTGCGGACATAGGGCGTGTTGCCCGGCTGCAGCGACGGCGAATGAAAGGAGAAGTTCAGCACCGGCAGACGAAGGTCGACGGCGATGTCGATCGCCCTGCACGCGCGCTCGACAGGAATGCCCTCGGGGGTCAGCGCGATCCGCTCGACGAGCCCGAGACGCGCGAGCGCGGCGCCGGCGTGCGTGCCATCGCGCGCGACCCGGTGATAGACGCTGCGCCCCGCGCGGCCGAGCGCCCCGCCGAACACGGTCGTCACCGGAATCTCGAGCACGGCGCTCTGCCCCGCCCCGACCCACCAGGGATGAAGCGGCGCGTCGCGATAGTCGGGGCCATGGCCCGCGCGATAATCGAAACCGCTACGAACCGACGTGTCGCAGCGGAATCCCAATTCGGCAAGCATCGCCGCCGTATCCGGGCCAAGGCCGTAGCGCCCCGCCCGATAGGCGATCGGCTGGACGCCGAACCGGTCGCGGATCGCATCGCGCAGCGCGGTCATCTTCGCGCGTTGCAGACCCGCGGGCAGATTGCCGGTATAGCTGTTCCGCTCGCCGACCTCTTCGTCGTGCGGCGGCGTCACCCACGGGTGAAGCTGCGCCCCGATCTCGCAACGCCCTGCCTGCCGCGCGGCGCCGAGTATTTCGGCCGCACGGTCGTCGGCGACGATCGGCCAGTCGACGAGATAGATGGGCTTTACCCCCGCACGATCGAAATAGCCCTGGCATTCGGCGAGCGCGGGGACCGACGCGAGGCGATAGCCGGTGCGCGCGAAGGGCGCGTCCCAGTCGAAATCCTCCTCGGTGTCGACCGTCACCCAGAAACGCGGCGCCTCGCCCGAATCCAGTGTGATCAAATCCGATGCGGCCGGATATGCAAAGAAACTGCCCGCAGGCTGCACCACGCCCCCCTTAGCCCGGCCCGCCGGCCTATTCGCCTTGCTGCGCCTCCAGCTCGACCTCGCCTTTCGAGTTGGCGGAGGGCAGGTGCAAGGTCAAGGCGTTATGCCCGATATCGAGCCGTCCGCCGATCGCGCGGGCCAGGCTGTCGACCAGGCGGAGCGAGAAGCCAAGGCTGAGCACGGCAGCGCCAGGCGCCTCGCCCTCGGGACTGAAACCCGGATCGAGCAGGTCCGACGCCGTCGCGAAGCGGATCGCCGCCGGGCGGACCATCCGAAGCTGGAGCATGTCGTCGTGCCGCGTTTCGGTGACCAGTTGCCCGACCAAAATCGCCCCCGGTTCGGACACATCGACGAGCGCGGTGAGCAATCGCCCGACCATACGTTGCACATTGGCGTCACCGGCGAGCCCGAGAAAGGGGCCGCCGACGCGCGAGATGCTGAGTTCGACGCGCTGGTCGGCGAGCAACCCGGCCAGATCGCGTTCGATCTGTGTCACGATCGCGCCGATATCGACGATCTCTTCGGCCGCCTGCATCGGGGGCGCCTCGCCGCTGCGCGCAGCGGTTTCAAGATCGTCGATAATCGCCTGGACCGAGGCGGCATCGGCGACGATCGCATCGGCCATCGCGCGATAGCCCTGGCTCACAGGCCCGAACATCTGTCCCGAGATGATCTGCGCGAAACCCGAAATCGCATTGAGCGGGCTGCGCAGCTCGTGGATCAACTGACGGATCGAATCACCCGAATCTTCGGAGGCCGTGCGGCCATAGGGGGTTTCATTGCGATGCGGACGCCGGGCGCTCGCGCGATAGCCGCGGAATTGACCGGTCGCCGGGTCGAACCAGGGCAGCGCCGAAAAACGCCATTCGCCGGATTCGGCGGGCGTTCCTTCCAGCAACATGCGCGCGTTGATGATCTCCGCTCGCTGGCGGAACGCACCGGCGGCGATGCCATCGGTACCGGGTTCGCCGCCAAAGGCGGCCTCGGCGATCGACAGCCCGATCACCGCGCCGCGCGTCACGCCGTCGACCCAGTGAATCACGCCATCGGGTCCGGTTTCGAAAAGGAAGGCGGCCCGCGGCGGGCGCGGCGCAGCCGGCTGGCCGCGGGTCGATTGATATTTGTCGATCCGGCGGACGAGTTCGCTGATCTGGCTCGGGCCGCTATCGGCCACGGGATCGGGCATCGCTTGCGCGATCGGTGCTGCCGGTGCCGGCTCTTCGACCGCCGCGCTTGCGGGCTGGGGCAATGCCACCGATGCACTGCCAAGGCTGGCCAGCGCGCGGGCGACCGCTTCCGGCAGGTCGCGACGCCCGGCGAGCACCGACCGCGCCATCGCGCTCGTCGCGGGCAGCAGCGCCAGCCAGTCGGTTTCGGAAAGACGCACCTCGCGCAGTATGGCCGCCGATACCGCCGGAACGTCGTTGGCGTAGAGCGCGACGAGCGGGGCGAAACGGCCGTGACGCGTGATCGCGCGCGCGCAGTCGCGGCGCACCGCTTCGGGGACCCGTGGCCGCAATACGGCGAGCGCATGCAGGCTGCGGCGAATATCGTCATCGCCCAGTTGATTGCCGCGCTGGGCCAGAATATCGGAGAGTTGTCGCCACGCGGTGATACTCGCGCGGCGATCCGCAGGCGCCTGGCGCAAGATGGTCGCGATCATCGAGTCAGCGGTCACGCGGAAAGAGCCCCACAGCGTCGGTCGTTGGTTAGCATATGTTTACCGGCTAGCGTGAATCATCCGGTCATGAAAGTGCCTTAACCTTCCACGTCGCATTGTGGGACAATTGCAATCGCCTGAAATAATATTATGGTCTCCGCAGTTTTGGAAAGCGGATGTTTCAACGATGGCTAGTCAGAAATTCGATCAGATTGATTTGCAGATATTGGGCGAGCTGCAGAAAAACGGGCGGATGACGAATGTCGAACTGGCACAGATGGTGGGATTGACCGCTCCGCCATGTCTTCGTCGTGTACGCGCGCTCGAAGAATCGGGCGTCATCCGATCCTACCACGCCGACCTCGACGCGGCGAAGCTCGGCTACGGCATCACCGTCTTTGCGATGGTCAGCCTGCGCAGTCAGGCCGAGTCGGACCTCAAAGCCTTCGAAGACTATGTCGGCGGACTCGCCGAGGTGCGCGAATGCTATATGCTGAACGGCGAGATCGATTTCCTGCTAAAGGTCGTCGCGCGCGACCTGCAGAGCTTCCAGTCCTTCCTGACCGCGCATCTGACCTCGGCGCCGAACGTCACCAGCGTAAAAACGTCGCTGACGATTCGCACAGCCAAGCAGCTCGCCGGCATCCCGGTCGAAGTCTGATCAACCGGATAAGGTAAAGGGCGCCGCTCCGGCCTGGAGCGGCGCCCTTTTTTGTTGTCCGCCGGTTCAGCCGCCCGTAGCGGGGGCAGCCGCCGGTTGTGCGGGAGCGGCGGGCGCCGCCGCGGGCGTGTCGATCTTCACCGTCCACAGGTCGGCAAGCCGCTTGCGGGGGCCGGTCACCTGCGCGAAGCTCGCCTTCGCGCCCGCCGTGTCGCCCGACTGCGCCTGCGCCACGCCGAGGCGATAGGTCCAGAGATCCTTGTCGCCGCCGGCGGCCAGCGCCGCCTTGTAGAGCGGAATGGCATCGGCGTAGCGGCCATAGCCGACCATCGCGTCACCCGTCGCGCCGGCAACCTTGGGATTCGACAGCGTCGACGGTTTTTGCGCATAGGCGGCGATCGTCGATTCCTCGTCGCCCATCCGCTCGGTCTGGCTCGTCAGAAGCTCGTTGAACTTCGCGTCGCTGGCGGGGATCACATTGCTCTGCTTGCCCGCCTTGATCAGCGACACGACCTCACCCGGCAGCGCGGCTTCGGTCGCAAGCGCCGCATATTCGGCATATTCGGGACGTTCCTGCATCGCGCCGGTCGCGCGCATCAGGCGAAAGATGTCGAGCCCGACTTCTTTGTCCTGATTCGCCTGCAGCGCGATGAAGAGCGTCTGACGCCAGACCGTCGGCTGGTTGTAGTCGCGCAGGCGCATCGTCATCAGGTCGAGCACCTCATTGGTGCGCTTTGCGGCCTGCAAGGCCTTGACCGGGCGGACATACAGCTCGTCCGAGGGGCGTTGCCCGGCGGCACGGCTCGCTTCGATCGCGGCCTTGGCGGTGGCGAGCCCCTGATCGACCTGCCCGGCATTGAGATAGCTGTCCATCAGGAGGACGGGCACATTGGGCTCAGTCGACCCCGCCGCGCGCGCCGCTTCGAGGCGCTTGATCGCCTTCGGATAATCTTTCGCGCCATAGGCGAAATTGCCCGAGAAGAAATTATAGACGGCAAGATTTTCCGCCGGGGTCACGCCCGAATCGAGCATCGTGTCGAGCGCCTGCGCCTGAATCGCCTGATCCTTGCTCAGGATACCGAGCTGGAGTTGATAGAAGGCGGCCAGATATTTATCGTCCGGGGTGGTCGCGGTGGCCTGTCCTTCGGTCAGCGCGGCCTGGAGGGCGGCCGTGTCCTTCGCGGTGGTCGCGTCGGTCATCTTCTTGAGCGCCGGACCGAACGCCTTGCTCGCCGACAGGCCCTTGCCCTTGGCTTCTTCTTCCTTCTTCGGCTTTTCCTTGGCAGCGGCCGGAAGGGCGGTGGTCATCAGCGCACAGCCCAGAACGGCAGCCATCGCCGTTGCGGGCATCGAGCGGAAACGGGTGAACATCGAAAATCTCTCCTTTGAACTCGGCGGCCGTCGCCTCGGCGTACAAATCGGGCGCGCAAAGGGTCGGCCGCGCGTCGATAACGCGGCTAACTCCGTCGCGTTGCCATGGCAAGACAGCGGACATCGATATTTCACTGGCGGAAAGCGGCTGAACGGGAATTGAACCCGCTTCGCCGGGTCGCACGTCAGGCGCGGTCAGGCGATCTCGTCGATCGTCCGGTTGATCTGGCGCAATATGGCAGGATCACCCGGTGCGCCCGCCATCGCGGCTTCGGCAAGCTCGATCAGCGGGATGATCCCGAAGGTTGCGGCGAGCCCTTTCAGGCGGAGCGCCGCCATTTCCCAGTTCGCGTCGCAGCGCGCGCGGCGCATCAGGTCGGCGAGGTCGCGTGCACTGCCGGTAAAGGCGCCACGCAGATCCATCGCCATCGCCGGGTCGCCGCCGAACGCTGCGCTCAGGTAACGATCGAGGGGACCACTGTCGAAAGACATTCCACAGCTTTGCCAGCTTGTGGTTAAGTTTCCGTTTCATGGCCGGCATTTGATGCTAAGATGGCGGGATGAGCGGGGAAAAGAAAATCGTGGGATTGTGGCGGGATTCCGCGGCGAACCAGGAAGCAGACAGCAAGGCGCCGGCGGAAGTGACAGCGCCCGAAAACCCGGCTGCGCCCGAAGCGGCGGCGCCGGCCGAACGCGATTGGCTCGATATGTCGTCGCTGAACGATGCCGAAACCGCCGAGGATGCGGTGGCGCCGGCATGGCGCGACCGCGCCTTCCCCACCCTGCTCGGCCTCCTCGCGATCGGCTGGACGGGTTTCGCACTCGCGGTGGCAACCGAGGGTTTCGCCCGCGGTCCGGCCCTCACCGACTGGCCGCTGTTGATCGCGACCATCGCAATGCCGCTGACCTTGCTCGCGATATTGTGGATGATTCTGCTACGCTCGAGCCGGTCGGAGCAGGCGCGCTTCGCCCGCGTCGCCGCCGCCCTGCGCGAAGAGAATATGGCTCTGAACCAGTCGATGCACGCGCTCGGCCTGCATCTCGCCGACGCGCAAAAGCAACTCGGCGAACAGGCGAGGCTCGTTCAGCAGCTCGGCCTCGACACCGTCTCGCGCCTCACCGAAAGCAGCGACAAGCTCGCAAGCAACGCCTCGGTGATCGCCAACGCCCACGACCAGCTCGCGCGGTCGGGCGATGTCGCGATGCAGCGGATGGACGGGCTGCTCGCCGGCCTGCCGCGGATCGACGATGTCGCCCAGCGGCTGGCAGTCAATTTCCGCGAGGCAGGGCTCGTCGCGCATCAGCAGGGCGCCAATCTCGAGGCTCGACTCGCCGCGCTCGGCGAAGAGGCCGCCAAAGCCGCACAGACCAGCGAGACCTCGACCGCGAGCATTCTCGAGGCGATCGTCGCGCTCCAGGGACAGGCGAAGGAGACCGAGTCCGACCTGCTCTCCGCGTCGGCGCAAGTCACCGACGCGCACGATGCCGCCCTCGCCCGCATGTCGAACGTCGCCGTTTCTGCACGCGACGAGATGACCTCGACCGTCGCCGCGATGACGGGCGAGATCGACAGGAGCTGGCAGCAGTTTCGCGACGGCGTCGACGCCGCCGCGGCGCAGATGGACGCCCGGCTCGCGGCGGCGCGCGACGCGGGCGATGCGATGGGCGCACAGCTTGTCGCTCACGCCGATGCCAGCGACGCCCTCGCCGCGCGCATCACCGCGCATGTCGCCGACGTTGGCGAACAGCTTGAAATCCTCGACGTCAGCGTCGGTGCCAGCACCGGCGTCATCGGCCGCGCGATCGACGATACCAAGGCGCAGCTCGGCGCTTTCATGCAGGAAGTGCAGAGCGGAAACGCCTCGGCGCATCAGCTTATCGGCCATGCCGAATCGCTGCTGCTCGCGCTCGACGCGGTAACCCGCGAACTCGACGAGACGCTGCCGCATGCACTCGATCGCATCGCATCGCACGGGCAGACGACCCAGACGGCCTTGACGCAATTGCGCCCGCTGCTCGACGCGTCGGAACTGGTTGCGCAATCGACGATGTCACACGTCAATGCCGTGCAAGCGACGCTCAAGGCCAATGAGGAACAGATGGCGGGTCATGCGACCAGCCAGCAGGAACTGGCCGACCGGATCAACGCCGCGCTGGCGGAAGCCGATGTCGCGCTGGCGAAACTGCGCGCAGGCGCCGACGATTTCGCCGAACAGGGCGGCGCGCGGATGATCGCGACGCTCGACGAAGTGCGCGCCACCGCCGATTCGGCCGCCGACGAGGCGCGGCTGACGCTCGAAAAGCTGGTGTCGGGCGCACGCGACGCGATGCAGGCGACCGCGACCGGCGCGATCGATGCAGCGTTCAAGAATGACGTGATGGCGCAATTGAACGCGATCGAAGAGGCTTCGGCGCGCGCCGTCGCCGCGGCGAACGGCGCCGCCGACCGGCTGATGCGCCAGCTGATCACGATCATGGACACCAGCGCGAGCGTCGAGCAGCGCGTGAGCGAGGCCGAACAGGCGATCGCCGCGTCCGATCGCGATTCGCTCGCCAAGCAGGTCGGCCTCCTGACCGAGGCGCTGAAATCGACCGCGATCGACGTCACCAAGATATTGTCGAGCGAAGTCAGCGATACCGCGTGGGACGCCTATCTCAAGGGCGACCGGGGCGTATTCGCGCGCCGCGCGGTCAAACTGGTGGAGAATAGCGAAGCCAGGGAAATCCTGCGCATCTACCAGAATGACGACGGGTTTCACGCATCGGTGAACCAGTTCATCCATGATTTCGAAGCGATGCTGCGCCTGCTGATCGGCGCGCGCGACGGATCGGCGATCAGCGTGACCTTGCTGTCGTCGGATATCGGCAAGCTCTATGTCGCGCTGGCGCAGGCGATCGACCGCTTGCGGAACTGAACCCGCCGCGAACGGACCCGAATTGGAGCGGTAGCTGTCGTAAGCCTTCTTACGTCGTCATCCCCGCGAAAGCGGGGACCCGGAGAATGACGAATATTCAATAGGGTCGCTCGCCCACCCGAAAGCCGCCTAGGCGCTGCTCTGCGATCAAGCCCGCCCGGTCAACACGTCGGGGTCGGCCCAACCGTTGACATAAGCGACGTAATAAAGCCCGAAGGCCACCGTCGCGACGATCGTCATCTGGAGCAATATCCGCCCCGGACGAAATGTCGCGGGCGCGCCCGGCTCTTGCCCGCGAACCAGCGGCGTGGCGTCGTCGCTTGCCCGCCGGCCATGAAAGGGCAGAACGAAAAAGGCGCTGAATGCCCAGATCAGCAGGTAGATGGCGAGCGCCGAAGTCCATTTCATCGCGATTTCTCCGGATCAGACATCGACCAGCATCACATCGACCACCGGCTTTTTCCCGGTCCAGTCGGTTGCAATGCGGCGCACGCCCAGCCGGATAGCCTCGCGCAGCTTGTCCTCGTCGCGCGAGGGCCCGGTGGCCGCTTGCTGGGCGGCTTCACGCATCTCGTCGATAAAGGCCTCGCGCTCATCCTCGACCGGCACGCCGCGATAGCTGATCGCGCTTTCGACGAAGCGCTTGCCCGAAAAGATCACCGCAACGGTGATATGACCGTTGAGCGAAAGCTTGCGCCGCTCGCTCATCGTCTCGCCATCGGCGGGGAGGATGACGTCGCCGTCGAGGATCAGCCGCCCCGCGCGCACGCGCTCGACGATTTTCGCCGGCCCCGGCGCCAGGCGGCACAGGTCGCCATTTTCCTGCACGAGCGCATCCGGCACGCCCTTTTCGAGCGCGAAGCGGGCCTGTTCGTGCATGTGGCGGATCTCGCCATGCACCGGCACGATCAGTTTCGGCCGCAGCCAGCCGTAAAGCGCGGCCAGCTCGGGTTGCCCCGGATGGCCGCTGACGTGGATATGCGCCTGTTTCTCGGTGACCGTCAGCACGTCCTTCGCCGCGAGCTGGTTCATGATCCGTCCGATCGCGACCTCGTTGCCGGGGATCTGTTTCGACGAAAAGACGACGGTGTCGCCCGCCTCCAGCTTGATCTGGTGGCCGTCGGCCGCCATGCGCGCCAGCGCGGCGCGCGGTTCGCCCTGCCCGCCGGTCGCGATCACCATCACCTTGTCGCGCGGCAGGCGCATCGCCTCGTCGAAATCGACCGTCGGCGGGAAGTCCCTCAGATAGCCAACCGAGCGCGCGACGCCGAGGATGCGGTCGAGCGAGCGCCCCGCGACGCAGAGGCTGCGCCCGGTCGCCTGCGCAACAGCGCCCAATGTCGCCAGCCGCGCCGCGTTCGACGCAAAGGTAGTGACGACCACCCTGCCCTTGGCCTGACCGACCGCCTGTTCCAATCCTGCGCGCAAAGCCCCTTCGCTGCCCGATGCATCGGCGTTGAAGGCGTTGGTCGAATCGCAGACGAGGAAATCGACGCCTTCGTCGCCGATCGCGCTCAGCGCCGCGGCGGTCGCGGGCACGCCCAGGATCGGTTCTTCGTCGAGTTTCCAGTCGCCGGTGTGAAAGACGCGGCCATGGGGCGTGTCGATCACCACTGCGCTCATTTCGAGGATCGAGTGCGCGAGCGGGACCAGGCGGATACCGAAGGGGCCGATGCGGAAGCTGTCATCGATGTCGACGACCTTGATCTTGACCTCCTTCTCCAGCCCCTCTTCGGCGAGCTTGTGCGCGATCAGCCCCGCGGTGAAGCGGTTGGCATAGAGCGGCACGCCAAGGTCGGCGGCAAGATAGGGGATCGCGCCGATATGGTCCTCATGCCCGTGCGTCAGGACGATGCCGAGCAGATCCTTCTTGCGATCCTCGATAAATTCCAGGTCGGGCATGACGATGTCGATGCCTGGATAATCGTGACTGCCAAAGGTCACGCCCAGGTCGAGCATGATCCATTTGCCGTCGCAGCCATAAAGATTGGCGTTCATGCCGATCTCGCCCGATCCCCCCAATGCGAGAAAAAGCAGCTCCTTGCCCGGAGTCGTCATATCTTTTGTTGTCCTTGGTTATAGAGGTGCATGAGCCCGTTGAGCGTCAGATCGGGTTCGATACGATCGAACAGATGGGCCTGTTCCTGAAAAAGTGTCGCGAGGCCGCCGGTCGCGACCACGATAAGCGGTTTGCCGATCTCCGCCTTCATGCGCGCGATCAGCCCCTCCATCATCGAAACATAGCCCCAATAGACGCCGATCAGCATCTGGCTTTCGGTGGTGCGGCCGATCACGCTGGCACTCGCGGGCGCCTCGATCGCGATGCGCGGCAGCTTGGCGGCGGCGGCGACCAGCGCTTCCAATGACAGATTGACCCCCGGCGCGATGATGCCGCCCAGATAGGCGCCGTCGGGGCCGATATGATCGAGCGTCGTCGCGGTGCCGAAGCTGATGACGAGCTTGTCCTTGCCGGGTTCGACCGCCTGCGCCGAGATCGCGTTGACTGCGCGGTCGGCGCCCACCGACTGCGGCTCGTCGACCCTGAGCGCGATGCCCCAGCTCACCGGCTCGCGCCCCGCAACAAGCGCATCGACCCCGAAATATTTGACGGCGAGCAGCTGGAGATTGTGGAGCGCGCGCGGCACGACGGTCGAAATGATAACGGCGTCCACCTCGGCACGGTCATGGCCCTCGATGCGCATGAGCTGGTCGAGCCACACCATATATTCGTCGGCCGTCCGCCGGTCGTCGGTCGCGATTCGCCAGCGCGCGAGGAGCTCGGTGCCACGGAAGAGCGCGAATTTGGCGTTGGTGTTGCCGACATCGATCGCAAGCAGCACGACTATTCCCCTTTTTCGACCGGACGGCGGAGTTCGATGTCGCCCGCATGGATCAGCATGACTTCGCCGTCCGCCCTGCGCAAGCGCAGCGCGCCGTCGGGCGCGAGACCGTCGAACGTCCCGTCGATGTCCTGCTCCGACACGCGGAGCGGCGTGCCGACCGGATGGCCGAGCGGCAGCCAAGCGCGAACGATGCTTTCGACGCCCTCCTGCCGCCAGGTCCAGAGCGCATCGACCAGCGCGACGGCCAGCGCCTCGGCGAAGCGGTCGCGGTCGATCGCAACGCCGCTATCGGCAAAGCAGAAGGTCCTGCGGTCGGGCAGTTCGGGCGCCGACGCCAGATTGACCCCGATGCCGACCACGACGCTATCGCCGCTGCGCTCAAGGAGGATCCCCGAGCATTTCGCGCCATCGACCAGCAAGTCGTTCGGCCATTTGAGTTCGAGCGGAACCGAGGGCGCGAAAATCTTCACCACCTTCGCCAGCGCCACCGCGACGACGAGTGCGAGCGTCGCCGGCGACGGATCGCTCGCGGTCAGCCGGACGACCGTCGAGCCCATGAAGTTGCCCGAACCGTCGCCCCAGGCGCGGCCGAGCCGCCCCCGTCCGGCGGTCTGGCGGTCGGCGACCAGCCAATGGCCTTCGCCGACATGCTCGCCGCCTGCCAGCCGCGCCAGCAGGTCGGCGTTGGTCGAACCTGTCTGCGCGATCCGCTCGATCGGCGGGATCAGAACAGCACCGCTGCCGCGCTCGCCGAAAACACCGCCAGCGCCGGGATGAAGAGATAGCCGATGACCGATAGCCAGAGGGCGCTCGCGGTGATCACCGCATCCTCGACGATGGCGCCGCCACCCTTCGGGAACTCGGTGTCCGACTTGTCGTCGAAATACATCGTCTTGATGATCGCAATATAATAGAATGCGCCGATCACCGAGGCGACGATCCCCGCGACCGCCAGCGGCACGAGGTTCGCGTTCACCGCGGCCTCGAACACCAGATATTTCGGCCAGAAGCCAAACAGCGGCGGAATGCCGGCAAGGCTGAAGAGGAACACCGCCATTGCCGCGGCAAGGCCCGGACGGCGCTGCGACAGGCCGGCAAGCGCCGGAATGCTCTCGACCTGATTGCCGTCCGCATCGCGCAGCTGGAGCACGACGAGGAAGGCGCCGAGCGTCGTCAGCATATAGACGAGCAGATAGGTCAGCACGCCCTCCACCCCCTGCTGCGTCCCGGCGGCGAGGCCGATCAGCATGAAGCCGACATTGTTGATCGACGAGTAGGCGAGCAGGCGCTTGATATTCTTCTGCCCGATCGCGCCGACCGCGCCGAGGATGATCGAGGCGAGCGACAGGAAGATGATGATCTGCTGCCATGCGCCGACCGCGGGGCCCATGGCGTCGATCACGACGCGCGTCATCAGCGCCATCGCCGCGACTTTCGGCGCGGTGGCGAAAAAGGTCGTCACCGGAGTCGGCGCGCCCTCATAGACGTCGGGGGTCCACATGTGGAACGGCACTGCGCTGATCTTGAAGCCGAGGCCCGCGAGCACGAAGACAATGCCGAAGATCAACCCGATGTTGAGCTCGCCGCCCATCACCTTCGCGATACCCGCGAAATCGGTGGTGCCGGTGAAGCCGTAGAGCAGCGAAATGCCGTAAAGCAGCATGCCCGAGGCGAGCGCGCCGAGAACGAAATATTTAAGGCCTGCTTCGCTCGACCGCTCATCGGTCCGCATGAAGCTCGCGAGCACATAAGCGGCAAGGCTGTTGAGCTCGAGCCCGACATAGAGCGTCATCAGGTCGCGCGACGAGGCCATGATGCCCATGCCGAGCGCAGCGAAGAGAATCAAAGTCGGATATTCGGCGCGCATCCCGCCGCTGAAGAAGCGCGGCGCGACGATGATGCAGACGAAGCTCGCGGCATAGATCAAGAGCTTGGCGAAACCGCCGAAGCTGTCGACCGACAGCGTGCCGGAAAAGACCGTCGTTTCGATACCGAACAGCGCGACGACGGCGGCCGCGGCTGCGGCGAGCGTGAGCAGCGAGCTGAGCTGGTACAGGCCAACATTGCGGTCACCGAAGAAGGTGCCGAGCATCAGTGTAATGAGCCCGCCGATCGTCAGGATCAGTTCGGGCCAGATGAGCATCAGGTCGCCGGTCATTGGACGCCTCCAGCATGGCTCGATCCGTGGGCCGGTTCACCATGCGCCGCAGCGGGCTTCGCCTTGCCGGCGGCCAGATGCGCGTCGCCCGCGGGCTTCGCCGGAGCGAGACGCGCGACAACCGTCGTCACATCGCCGCGCATCGGTGCGAGGAAGCTTTCAGGATAGACGCCCATCCACAGCGCCACGGCGGCCAGCGGCACCATGATCGTCCATTCGCGCGCGTTGAGGTCGGGCATCGCCTTCACATCGTCCTTGGTCAGTTCGCCGAACACGACGCGGCGGTAGAGATAGAGCATGTACGCGGCGCCGAGGATGATCCCGGTCGTGCACACAAAGGCAACCCAGCTCGACGCTTCATAGATGCCCGCGAGGCTCAGGAATTCGCCGACAAAGCCGCTGGTCCCCGGCAGGCCGATCGACGCCATGGTGAACAGCATGAAGAACAGCGCATAGGCCGGCATGTTCACCGCAAGCCCGCCGTAACGGTCGATCTCGCGCGTGTGGAGCCGGTCGTAGATCACGCCGACGCAAAAGAAGAGCGCGGCCGAGACGACACCATGGCTGAGCATGATGATCAGCGCGCCCTCGATACCCTGCTGGTTGAACGCGAAGAGGCCCGCGGTGACGATCGCCATGTGCGCGACCGATGAATAGGCAATCAGCTTCTTCATGTCGCTCTGCACCAGCGCGACGAGGCTGGTGTAGACGACCGCGATCATCGACAGGCCGAACACGATCCACATCAATTGCCCCGAAGCGTCAGGAAACATCGGCATCATGAAGCGCAGGAAGCCATAGGCGCCGAGCTTGAGCAGCACGCCCGCAAGGATCATCGAGCCCGCGGTCGGCGCCTGCACATGCGCGTCGGGAAGCCAGGTGTGGACGGGCCACATCGGCATCTTGACCGCAAGGCTGGCGAAAAAGGCGAGCCAGAGCCAGGTCTGCATCGCCGGCGGGAAGTCATAGTTCAGCAGCGTCGGAATGTCGGTCGTACCCGCTTCGCCGATCATCGCGATCATCGCGATCAGCATCAGCACCGACCCGAGCAGCGTATAGAGGAAGAATTTGAATGCCGCATATTTGCGGTTCGCGCCGCCCCAGATGCCGATGATGAAATACATCGGGATCAGGCCGGCTTCGAAGAAGATGTAAAAGAGCAGCAGATCCTGCGCCATGAAAACGCCGATCATCACGACTTCCATGATCAGGAACATTGCCATGTAGAGCCCGACGCGGCTCTTGATCGCATCCCAGCTCGCAAGGATGCACAGCGGCATCAGGAAGACGCTGAGCATGATGAGCATCAGCGCCATGCCGTCGATGCCGAGCGCCCACTGGAAACGTCCGAACAGGTCGGCGCGTTCGGTGAACTGCCACTGCGCGCCGCCGATGTCGAAATTCGCCCAGAGCACAATGCCCAGCGCAAAATCGATCAGCGTCGCGACGAGCGCGATGACGCGTGCGTTACGGTCGCCCGCATAGAGGCAGAGGATGGCGGCGATCGCGGGGACCGCCAGCATCAGCGAAAGAATGGGGAGACCGCTCACAGGAAATTCACCATGGCCCAGCTGGCGAGGCCGACAAGACCGAGCAGCATCACAAACGCATATCCATAAACATAACCCGATTGCAGCCGGACCGCGAGACGGGTCCCCCCGGCGACGAGCGCGGCGGCGCCATCGGGACCGAAGCGGTCGATGGTGCCTTCATCCCCGCGCTTCCAGAAGAAGCGGCCGATCGCGAAAGCAGGCTTCACGAAGAGGATGTTGTAGAGCTCGTCGAAATACCATTTATTGTACAGGAACTGGTGGAGCAGCCTGAACTGCGCCACGAAGCGCGCCGGCAACGTCGTGTTGCGGATATAGCTGTTCCACGCGAGGAATAGCCCGATCGCCATCACCGTGAACGGCGTCCATTTGACCCACAAAGGCACTTCATGCGCGGCGTGCATCAGATGCTCGTCGAACGCGAGGCTGCCCTTCCAGAACGCCATGCCCTCTTCGGGATAGATGAACTGGTGGTGGAACGCGATGCCCGCAAAGACCGCACCGATCGACAGGACGACCAGCGGGATAAGCATCGAAAGCGGGCTTTCGTGCGGATGATAGCCCGCTGTGCCGTCGCTATGCGCATCGTAATGATGATCCGCGTGGGCATGATCGTCATGCCCGTGGCCGTGATCGTCATGCACCGCATGCTGGATATGTTCGCTCTGTTCCCAGCGCGCCTTGCCATAGAAGGTCAGGAAGACGAGGCGCCACGAATAGAAGCTGGTGAGGAAGGCGACGAAAATGCCAACCCAAAAGGCCACCACGCCGCCGCCGCCGCTCGCGAAAGCGGCCTCGAGGATGCCGTCCTTCGAATAGAAGCCGGCGAAGCCCGCGACGCCCGCGATACCGACGCCGGTGATCGCCAGCGTACCGAGCATCATCGCCCAATAGGTGATCGGGATCTGTTTCCGGAGCGCGCCATAATAACGCATGTCCTGCTCGTGGTGCATCGCGTGGATGACCGAACCGGCACCGAGGAACAGCAGCGCCTTGAAGAAGGCGTGCGTGAACAGGTGGAACATCGCGGCGCCATAAGCGCCCGCGCCCGCGGCGAAGAACATGTAGCCGAGCTGCGAACAGGTCGAATAGGCAATAACGCGCTTGATGTCCCACTGCGTCGTCGCGACGGTCGCCGCGAAGAAGCAGGTCGCGGCGCCGACGAACATCACGACGCCTTGCGCGACTTCGCTGGTTTCGAACATCGGCGACAGGCGGCAGACCATGAAGACGCCCGCGGTGACCATCGTCGCGGCGTGGATCAGCGCCGACACCGGGGTCGGGCCTTCCATCGCGTCGGGAAGCCAGGTGTGCAGGCCAAGCTGCGCCGACTTGCCCATCGCGCCGATGAACAGCAGCAGGCAGAGGATCGTCATCGTGTCGAGACGCATGCCCATGAAGGTAATGGTGCTTCCGGCCATGCCCGGCGCGGCGGCGAGTATCTCGGGGATCGAGACGGTGCCGAACACGAGGAAGGTGCCGAAAATGCCGAGCATGAAGCCAAGGTCGCCGACGCGGTTGACGACGAACGCCTTGATCGCCGCGGCATTGGCGCTCGGCTTCTTGTACCAGAAACCGATCAGCAGATAGGATGCGAGACCGACACCTTCCCAGCCGAAGAACATCTGGACGAGGTTGTTCGCGGTCACGAGCATCAGCATCGCGAAGGTGAAGAGCGAGAGATAGGCGAAGAAGCGCGGCTGGTCCGGGTCTTCCTCCATATAGCCCCAGCTATAGAGGTGGACGAGCGCCGAAACCGTCGTGATGACGACGAGCATCACCGCGGTCAGCGTGTCGACGCGCAATTCCCAATTGAACTGCAGCGCGCCCGACTGAACCCAGTGCAGCACCGGGGTCACCGTCGCTTCGCCGCTGCCCGTCACGAACGACAGGAAGATCGGCCAGCTCAGGGCGCAGCTGGTGAACAGCGCGCCCGTCGTGATGATTTTCGACGGCACATTGCCGATCACGCGCTGGCCGAGGCCTGCGACAAGCGCCGCCAAGAGCGGCAGGAATACGATCGCCTGGATCACCGGTTTACCCCTTCATCCGGTTGGCATCGTCGACGGCAATGGTGCCGCGGCCGCGGAAGTAAATGACGAGAATGGCAAGGCCGATGGCGGCTTCGCCTGCAGCCACGGTCAGCACGAACATCGCGAAAACCTGTCCGACGAGGTCGCCGAGCGCCGCGCTGAACGCGACAAGATTGATATTCACCGCCAGCAGGATCAGCTCGATCGCCATCAGGATGACGATGATATTCTTGCGGTTGATGAAGATGCCGAGCACGCCGAGCGTGAACAGCACCGCCGAAACGGCGAGATAATGGCCGACCGAAATCACAATTCCATCCCCTGCCCGACGCCCGGATCGACCAGCCGCGTCGCATCCTGCGGGCGGCGCTGGTTCTGCAGCGAAATATTCTGGGTGCGGACCCCGCCACGCTGGCGATGCGTCAGCACGATCGCGCCGATCATCGCGACGAGCAGGACGATGCCCGCCGCCTCGAACAGGAAGATGTAGCGCGTGTAGAGCAGTTCGCCGATCTGCTGGATATTGCTCTTGTCACTGACGGCAGGTGCCGCGCGCGCCGCGAGGTCGACCCCGCCCGCACTCCACGCGCCGACCGCGAAGATCAGTTCGGCCGCAAGGATGATCGCGACCAGCGCGCCGAGCGGCAGGTAGCGCACGAAACCCGCGCGCAACTCGGCGAAATCGATGTCGAGCATCATCACGACGAACAGGAACAGCACCGCGACCGCGCCGACATAGACGATGACAAGCAGCATCGCGATGAACTCGGCGCCCGCGAGCAGCATCAGCCCCGCCGCGTTGAAGAAGGCGAGGATCAGCCACATCACGCTGTGGACCGGGTTGCGCGCGAAAATCACCATCGCCGCGGAGGCGATGACGATCGTCGCGAACAGGTAAAAGGCAAAGAGTTGGATCATGTGCGCGCGCCCTTACCGATAGGGCGCGTCGGCGGCAAGATTCGCCGCGATCGCGCGTTCCCATTTGTCGCCATTGGCGAGCAATTTGGCCTTGTCATAGAGCAGTTCCTCGCGCGTTTCGGTCGCGAATTCGAAGTTCGGCCCCTCGACCACCGCATCGACCGGGCACGCTTCCTGACAGAAGCCACAATAGATGCACTTGGTCATGTCGATGTCGTAGCGCGTCGTGCGGCGCGAGCCGTCGTCGCGCGGCTCGGCCTCGATCGTGATCGCCTGCGCCGGGCACACCGCTTCGCACAGCTTGCACGCGATGCAGCGTTCCTCGCCGTTCGGATAACGGCGCAGCGCATGCTCACCGCGAAAACGCGGCGACAGCGGGTTCTTTTCGAACGGGTAGTTGATCGTCGCCTTCGGCTTGAAGAAATATTTGAGCGTAAGGGCGTGCGCCTTCACAAACTCCCACAGCGTGAAGCTTTTGATGAGGTGGGCAATGGTACTCATGAATACCTCGTCAGCATCAGATAGCCGGAGATCAGGAAGATCCAGAGAAGCGAAATCGGCAGGAAGATTTTCCAGCCTAGCCGCATCAGCTGGTCATAGCGGTAGCGCGGGACGGTCGCCTTGACCCAGCTGAAGACGAAGAAGAAGAACAGGATCTTCGCGAACAGCCAGATGATTCCGGGAACGGCATAGAGCGGCGCCCAGTCGATCGGGGGCAGCCAGCCGCCCCAGAAGAGCACCGCGTTGAGCGTGCACATCAGCAGGACGTTGGCATATTCGCCGAGCCAGAAGAGCGCGAAGCTCATCGACGAATATTCGGTCTGGTACCCCGCGACGAGTTCCGATTCCGCCTCGGTCAGGTCGAACGGCGCACGCGCGGTTTCGGCGAGCGACGAGATCAGGAACATCACCGCGAGCGGGAAGAGCAGCAGGTTGAAGCCGAAGGCGTTGACGATGCCGAGCCCGTGGCCCTGCTGCGCCTTGACGATCTCGTTCATGTTGAAGCTGTCGGCGAAGAGCACGACGCCGATCAGGATGAAGCCGATCGAGACTTCATAGCTGATCATCTGCGCCGACGCGCGCATCGCCGAGAAGAAGGGATATTTCGAGTTCGACGCCCAGCCCGACAGGATCACGCCATAGACGCCGAGCGACGAGATCGCGAGGATGTAGAGCAGCCCGACGTTGATGTCGGCGAGCACAGCGCCCGAATTGAACGGAATCACCGCCCAGGCGAGCAGCGCGACGGTGAAGGTGATGATCGGCGCGATCAGGAACAGCCCGCGGTTCGCCCCGCTGGGGATGATCGTTTCCTGCAGGAACACTTTCAACCCGTCGGCGAACGACTGCAACAGGCCAAAGGGGCCGACGACGTTCGGCCCGCGGCGCAGCGCGATGGCCGCCCAGATCTTGCGGTCGGCATAGATGATCATCGCGACCGCGAGCATCAGCGGCAGCGCGATGAGCAGGATACCGGCGATCGTCGCGACGCCCCACGCCCAGTTCGGGTCCATGCCCCAGGAGATGAAGGTCTCGGTCATTTCCGGGCCCCGTCCTGGTTCCGCCAGCCATTATGCGGGCCCGGCTTTTCCGACTTGCGCGGATTGAACCCGCGCCACACCGAATAGCCCATCCCGACCAGCAACACGCTGGCAATCGCATGCACCGGGGTCATTCCGCGGCCTCCAAAGTGGAATGCATCCGCGCCCAGATAGCCAATGCAACATGCACCAGTACGCCGGTTCCGACAGCGTAAATCGCTTCCCGCGTCGCGTCAGCGAGAACCCGCAGCGTGGCAACACGGACCATTGACTGATCGGAATAGGATGTATTCAAACCGTTTATCTCAACAACGCCCAGCGCGAAATAGGCGAAGAACATCAGCACCGCAGCGGCATAAAAGAATCGCGGTGAGCGCTGTACCCATTCGGGTAGATTCCCATTCATTCCGCGGCCTCCGCAAAGTCGACGCCATGGATCAGCTCTTCCGAGCAGCGCTGCATCGTCGGCGACGCGCGGCAGATGGCGTTGGTGAGGTAGAAATCCTTGATCGGCGACGGGATCGCGCGCGCCTCTGGCTTGGGGGCGAGCTTCGGCACCGTCCAGCCATAATCGGCAAGACCCTCGACGCCGAGCGCGGGCACTGCGGCGATCATCGCGGCGCGGCACTGGTCGAAGCTGTCAAAGCCGACATTCACGCCGAGCGTATCGGCCAAAGCGCGGAAAATGCTCCAGTCCTCGCGCGCGTCGCCGGGTGCGAACACGGCTTTCTCGCTACGCTGGACGCGGCCCTCGGTGTTGACCGTGGTGAAGTCCTTTTCGGTCCAGGCTGCGGCGGGCAGGATGACATCGGCGGCATGCGCGCCCTTGTCGCCATGATGGCCGACATAGACTTTGAACGTATCGGGCAGCGCCGCGAAATCGACCTCGTCGGCGCCAAGGAAGAAAGCGAGCTTCGGTTTGGCCGCGATGACGTCCTTGATCCCGCCGGGCAGCCCGTAACCGAGCATCAGCGAGCCCATGCGCGCGGCGGAGAAATGCACGACGTTGAAGCCGTTCCAGCCATCCTTGACCGCGTCCACCGACTTGGCGAGCGCAAGGCCCGCACCGTGGACGCCGGGCACCGACAAAGCGCCACCGCCGAAGATCAGCATCGGCCGTTCGGCACCCTTCAGCGCGTCGATCACATGCGCGGGCAGCTTCGCAACGAGCGACGCATCGTCGCCGAGCCACTCGGTCTTGTACGTCAGGTCGGTTTCGGGACCGATAGCAAAGACCTTCGCGCCCTTCTTCCACACCGCCTTGCGGACGCGCGTGTTGATCAGCGGCGCTTCCCAGCGCAGGTTGGTGCCGACGAGCAGGATCACGTCGGCATTCTCAGCCTCGGCGATACCCGTGTTGAAATTGACCGCCGACAGGCTGGTGACGTCATAGTCGAGCCCGGTCTGACGCCCTTCGAGCAGGGTGCCGCCGAGCGCATTGACCAGCGCCTTCGCCGCGAACATCGTCTCGCAATCGGCAAGGTCGCCCGCGATTGCGGCGACCGACGATCCGGCGTTCACCGCCCTGATCGCCTCAAAGGCCTCGGCCCACGTCGCTTCGACCATCTGGCCGCCCTTGCGGACATAAGGCCGGTCGAGACGGCGACGGGTCAGGCCGTCGACATGGTGGCGCGTCTTGTCGCTCGCCCATTCCTCGTTCACATCGTCGTTGACGCGCGGCAGCACGCGCAGGACCTGCCGCCCGCGGCTGTCGATACGCACATTGGTGCCGACCGCGTCCATCATGTCGATGCCGAGCGTCTTGGTCAGTTCCCACGGCCGCGCTTCGAACGCATAGGGTTTGCTGGTCAGCGCACCGACCGGGCACAGGTCGACGATATTGCCCGAAAGCTCGCTCGCGACCGCATGTTCCAGATACGACGTGATCTGCATATTTTCGCCGCGATAGATCGCGCCGACATCCTCGACGCCCGCGACTTCCTCCGCAAAGCGGACGCAGCGCGTGCACTGGATGCAGCGGGTCATCACCGTCTTGACGATCGGACCCATATATTTCTCGGTAACCGCGCGCTTATTCTCGTCATAGCGCGTCGCGCCGCGGCCATAGGCGACCGACTGGTCCTGCAGGTCGCATTCGCCGCCCTGGTCACAGATCGGGCAGTCGAGCGGGTGGTTGATGAGCAGGAACTCCATCACCCCTTCGCGCGCCTTCTTCACCATCGGGCTGTCGGTCTTGATGACCTGCCCCTCGGCGGTCGGCAGCGCGCACGACGCCTGCGGCTTCGGCGGGCCCGGCGACACTTCGACAAGGCACATGCGGCAATTGCCGGCGATGCTCAGACGCTCATGGTAGCAGAAGCGCGGAATTTCCTTCCCCGCCATCTCGCACGCCTGCAGAACGGTCGCGCCCTGCGGCACGTCGAGTTCTACGCCATCTACGGTAACTTTAGGCATTATTCGGCTGCCTCCAGCGCGCCGCCATTCTCGCGGATGCGGCGTTCGATTTCGGGGCGGAAATGCTTGATCAGGCCCTGGATCGGCCACGCGGCGGCGTCGCCGAGCGCGCAGATGGTGTGGCCTTCGACCTGCTTGGTCACGTCGAACAGCGTATCGATTTCGCTGATGTCGGCGTCGCCGGTGCGCAGCCGTTCCATCACGCGCCACATCCAGCCGGTGCCTTCGCGGCAAGGCGTGCACTGGCCGCAGCTTTCATGCTTGTAGAAATAGCTGATCCGGCTGATCGCCTGAACGACGTCGGTCGACTTGTCCATCACGATCGCGGCGGCGGTGCCGAGGCCCGAACCGACGGCCTTCAGCCCGTCGAAGTCCATCGGCGCGTCCATGATCTCGGCCGCGGGCACCAGCGGCACCGACGAACCACCGGGGATCACCGCGAGCAGATTGTCCCAGCCGCCGCGAATGCCGCCGCAATGCTTGTCGATCAGTTCGCGGAAGGTGATGCCCATCTCTTCCTCGACGACGCACGGGCGCTCGACATGGCCGCTGATCTGGAAGAGTTTGGTGCCCTTGTTATTTTCGCGCCCGAAGCTCGCGAACCACGGCGCGCCGCGGCGCAGGATCGTCGGGACGACCGCGATGCTCTCGACATTGTTCACCGTCGTCGGGCAGCCATAAAGCCCCGCACCCGCCGGGAACGGCGGTTTCAGGCGCGGCTGGCCCTTCTTGCCCTCGAGGCTTTCGATCATCGCGGTTTCTTCGCCGCAGATATAGGCGCCGGCGCCGCGGTGGACGAAGACGTCGAAATCATAGCCCGACTTGGCCGCGTTTTTCCCTAGCAGGCCGGCGTCATAGGCCTCCTGCACCGCGGCAAACAGCGTCTCGGCCTCGCGGATGAACTCGCCGCGGATATAGATGTAAGCGGCGCGCGCGCGCATCGCGAAGCCCGCGATCAGCGCGCCTTCGATCAGCTTGTGCGGATCGTGGCGGATGATCTCGCGGTCCTTGCATGACCCCGGCTCGGATTCGTCGGCGTTGATGACGAGGAAGCTCGGGCGGTCGGCGCGCGGCTCCTTCGGCATGAAGCTCCACTTGAGCCCCGTCGGGAAGCCCGCACCGCCGCGGCCGCGCAGACCCGACGCCTTGATTTCCTCAATGATCGCGTCCTGGCCGCGCTTCATCAGATCCCTGGTATTGTCCCAATCGCCACGCGCCTGCGCGGATTTGAGGTTCCACGGCTGGAAGCCGTAGAGATTGGTGAAAATGCGATCCTTATCGGCCAGCATGGCTCACCACTCCTTCCGATAGTCGTGGTTCGAAGACACCATTTCCTTCAGCGTCGTCGGTCCGCCGTCGGGTTCGCTCGTGTGGCGGTTCGCAAGCTGCGTCCCCGCCTTCGGCTGCTCGCCGGCAGCGAGCGCATCGAGGATGCGGACGGTGCTGTCGTAATCGAGGTCTTCGTAATTATCGTCGTTGATCTGGACCATCGGCGCGTTGGTGCAGGTGCCCATGCACTCGACCTCGGTCAAGGTGAACAGGCCGTCGGGCGTCGTCTTGCCCTTCACCATGCCGCGGTTCTTGCACGCCGCCATCACATCGTCCGACCCGCGCAGCAGGCACGGCGTCGTGCCGCACACCTGCACATGATAGCGGCCGACGGGCACGAGATTATACATGGTGTAGAAGGTCGCGACCTCATAGGCGCGCATGAACGGCATATCGAGCTGGGCCGCGACATATTCGATCACCGGCACGGGCAGCCAGCCCTGCGTCTGCGTCTCGGCACCGACCTGCCGCTGTGCGAGGTCGAGCAGCGGCATCACCGCCGAACGCTGGCGCCCTGCGGGATAGCGCGCGATGACCGCCTTCGCCTTCTCGGCATTTTCCGCCGTCCACGCAAACGTGCCCCAGCGCGCACGGGTTTCGGCTTCGTCGGGAATTTGGGGTGCGTCAGCCATGAGCGACAACTTTCGAGCGTTTTTCAAGGGTCAGCTTAGCAAGGAGAGCGATGGGCCAAACAAGGTTCAGCAGCACGAGCTCATCATTAACCTCAAGTCCGCGCATCGACTTCAACGCAAGAAGTACCAGACCAGCGCCGATAGCCATTTTTTGGATGGTGTCGAGCAGTGCGATCACCGGTCGCACTCCCCGAACACAACGTCGATCGCCCCGATGATCGCAGTCGTATCCGCGAGCATATGCCCCTTCGACATCATGTCCATCGCCTGCAGGTGCGAAAACGCCGTCGGGCGGATCTTGCAGCGGTACGGCTTGTTACTGCCGTCGCTGACCAGATAGACGCCGAATTCGCCCTTGGGGCTTTCGGTCGCCACATAGACTTCGCCCGCGGGGACGTGGAAGCCTTCGGTATAGAGCTTGAAGTGATGGATCAGCGATTCCATCGACTGCTTCATCTCGCCGCGCTTCGGCGGGACGACCTTGCGGTCGAGGCTGGCGATCGGGCCGTTGGGCATGTCGCGCAGGCACTGTTTGATGATCTTCGCCGATTGATAGACTTCCTCGACGCGCACCATGAAGCGGTCATAGCAGTCGCCGCGCGTGCCGACGGGAATGTCGAATTCCATCTGCGCATAAGCGTCATAGGGCTGCGACTTGCGCAGATCCCATGCAATGCCGCTGCCGCGGATCATCGGGCCGCTGAAGCCCCACGCCAGCGCGTCTTCCTTCGACACCGTCGCGATGTCGACGTTGCGCTGTTTAAAGATGCGGTTGTCGATGACGAGGCTCATCGCGTCGCCGAACAGCTTCGGCAGACGCGTCTCGACCCATTCGCCGATGTCGACGAGCAGCTTTTCGGGGACGTCCTGATGGACGCCGCCGGGGCGGAAATAGGCGCTGTGCATCCGCGCACCCGAAGCGCGCTCAAAGAAGTTCAGGCAATCCTCGCGCAGCTCGAACACCCACAGGTTCGGCGTCATCGCGCCGACGTCCATGACGTGCGACCCGATATTGAGCATATGGTTGCAGATGCGCGTCAGCTCCGCGAACAGCACGCGCAGATATTGCGCGCGCGCCGGCACCTCGAGATCGAGCAGCTTTTCGATGGCCAGCACATAGCTGTGCTCCATGCCGAGCGGCGAGCAATAATCCAGCCGGTCGAAATAGGGCAAAGCCTGAAGATAGGTCTTATATTCGATCAGCTTTTCAGTGCCGCGATGGAGCAGGCCGACGTGCGGATCGACGCGCTCGATGATCTCGCCGTCGAGCTCCATCACCATGCGCAAAACGCCGTGCGCCGCGGGGTGCTGCGGGCCGAAGTTGATGGTGTAATTGGTGACCGCCTGATCGCCCGCGGTGTTCGCGGTGTCGACCGGATAGCCTTCGAACATGTCGCTGCCGTGGTGCTTGACCGCTCCAGAAGCCATTTGGGGAGCGTCGGTCATGCGTCACCTCCTGTTTTCGGCTTGCGCGGCGTGCGCGGCTTGGCCGGGGCCTTCGCCTTGGCGGGCGCCTTCTCGGCCTTGGCGGTGGCGGGCGTCTTGGACTCGCCGTCCGCCTTGGCCTTCGCGCCGTCCTTGCTCGGCTTCGCGGCTTCCTTGTTCGCCTTGTTGCCCGCCCCCGTCTGCGCCGGCTTTTCGGTCGTCTTCGGGGTCGGCGGCGGCGCGGCTTTCGCTTTGTCGTCGGATGCCTTTACTTCCTTGGCGGTCATCGGCGTCGGCGCGCCCTTGCCCGGCGCTTCGCCCGTCCCGCCGGCCTTTTCATCGCCCGGCAACACATAATCGGCGCCTTCCCACGGCGAAAGGAAGTCGAAGTTGCGGAAATCCTGCGCCAGTTTCACCGGCTCGTACACGACACGCTTGTCTTCTTCCGAATAGCGCAGTTCGGTATAGCCGGTCAGCGGGAAGTCCTTGCGCTGCGGGTGCCCCTGAAAACCATAGTCGGTCAGGATGCGGCGAAGGTCGGGATTGCCCGCGAACAGCACGCCATACATGTCGAACACTTCGCGCTCGAGCCAGCCGGCGTTCGGCCACACGGGCACGACCGTCGGCACCGGCGTCGCCTCGTCGGTCGACACGCGCACGCGCAGGCGATGGTTCTTCGTCACGCTGAGCAGGTGATAGACGACCTCGAACCGCTCGGGTCGCTCGGGATAGTCGACCCCGGCGATTTCCATCAGCTGCTGATATTCGAGATTGTCGCGCAGCGCGACCATTACGCCGGCGACGGCGCTCCGATCGACGGTGATGCTGTCTTCATCGACGGTGAACACATGCGCGAGCAGATCGGTGCCGAGCAGCGTCTTCAGCGCGGCCGCGAGCGAGGGCTGCGGCGCAACGAGGGGAGCGGGATGGGCCATCAGCGTTCGATCGTCCCGATGCGGCGGATCTTCCGCTGCAACTGCATCACGCCATAAAGCAGAGCCTCGGCGGTCGGCGGGCAACCGGGGACATAGATATCGACCGGCACGATGCGATCGCAGCCGCGCACCACCGAATAGCTATAGTGATAATAGCCGCCACCATTGGCACAGCTGCCCATCGAGATGACATATTTCGGGTTCGACATCTGGTCGTATACCCGGCGCAGCGCGGGCGCCATCTTGTTGCACAACGTCCCCGCGACGATCATCACGTCCGACTGGCGCGGGCTCGCGCGCGGCGCGGCGCCGAAGCGTTCCATGTCGTAACGCGGCATGTTGACGTGGATCATCTCGACTGCACAGCACGCGAGGCCAAAAGTCATCCACCAGAGCGAGCCGGTGCGTGCCCAGTTGAACAGATCCTCGGTCGAGGTGACGAGAAAGCCCTTGTCGCCGACCTCGCTGTTGAGGTCGTCGAAAAAGCCCGCGTCGGGGCTTGTCCCCGGCGCCACCGGAAACAGCTCGGGGTTGGTCCCCGGCGCGACCGGCATCTGGCCGGGCATCAGGATGCTCGAATTGCTCATTCCCAATCCAGCGCCCCTTTCTTCCAGGCATAAACAAGGCCGAGGGTCAGTTCGGCGAGGAAAACCATCATCGTCGCCCAGCCGGCCCAGCCGATTTCCTCGAGGCTGACCGCCCAGGGAAAGAGAAAGGCCGCTTCGAGGTCGAAGATGATGAAAAGGATGGCGACGAGGTAGAAACGCACGTCGAACTGGCTGCGCGCATCTTCAAAAGCGGGAAAACCGCATTCATATTCGGTCAGCTTCGCCGGATCGGGCTTGTGCGCCCCGGTCAACCGCGCGACGCCCATCGGAAGGAACACGAAGGCGGAGGACAGGCCGACGGCGACGACAAGAAAGATCAGAATCGGCAAATATTGCGTCAGATCGACCATGGGAGCTCGCAGTTCTGTTGTTTTGGGGTGTCTCGCACCCGTTTATGGGGGGCGCTTTAGGCCACCAAGCCGCGTGTCGCAAGCACCGCGGGCAGGATTTTCGTTTCGCGCGTGACCAAAAGCATAATGCGCGCTGGCGAGCGCCCCTATCGCTGTGATACGCAAGCGAAAAAGGGTCGCTGTGCCGCGCTTTTCGGGGCGGTACGGACCCTGAATATCGACCAAGGGAGCTTATATGGGACCAATCACCGCTCGCGCCGCCGCCGCCTTTGCCCCGCTGGCGCTTTTGCTGGCGACTCCGGCGCATGCCGAACTGGTCAACGCGGCGAATCCGGAGACGATCAAGGCGATCGTCGAGTCGCAGGGCTGGCCCGCGACGATCGTCGTCAAGGAGGGCGACGATCCCTATATCGAAAGCAACCGGGCCGGCCTGAAATTCCTCGTCCTCTTCATGAATTGCGATGCGGGCCAGCGGTGCAAGACGCTGCAATATTATATGGGATTCAGCGACGCCAAGGACGTCACGCTCGAACGGCTCAACCAGTGGAACAAGGAAAAGCGTTTCGCGCGCGCCTATAAGGACGACGCCGGCGACCCGGTGCTGGAAATGGACGTCGACCTCGATTTCGCGGGCATCCCGCGCGAAAATGTCGGCGAGACCTTCAACACCTGGGCCTCGCTGATGGACAGCTTCCGGGCTTATGTTTTCGAGAAATAGGGACAGCCGGCCCGGATGATGGGTGAACAAGGGGGAATTCGTGAAGACAATTTTAGTCGCGGCGATGCTTGCAGTATCGCCTGCCGCACCAGCGCAGGGTGCCATAGAAAATACGACGGCGCTTCAGGAGGCGACAACCGCGGATATTCCGATCAAGGCAGACGCCGGGCAAATCGCCAAGCTGCTGTCCGACGAGGGCTATCGCGCCAAGGTTGAGGCCGACAAGGACGGCACCACCTATATCAAATCCGCCAGTGGCGGGCGCAATTTCACCATCTATTTTCTCGGCTGCGACGGCGGGGTAAAGCTGGGGCCCTGCAGTTCCATCGAATTCTATACGGGCTTCACGATCGGCAAGCCCTTCCCCGTCGAACGGACGAACGAGTGGAACGCCAAGAACCGCTACGGCCGCACCTATGTCGATAAAGAGAATGACCCGGTCATCGAGATGGATATCTATCTCGATGCCGGAGGCATGCCGCGCGCGCAGTTCATCGAAAACCTACAAATTTGGACCGACGTTATGGCCAATTTCGATACCTTCGTCTTTAACGACGGGAACGACGTCAAAAAGAAATAAGCGCTCTCACGCGTTCCGCAGCGCGCCCGCGACCAGCTTCTGCAGCTTCGAGTGCACCGCGGCGCTGCCCGCGATGAACTCGCTGCGATCGATCGCGCGGTCGCCGCCGCGGAAATCGCTGACGAAACCGCCGGCTTCGCGCACGAGCAGCATGCCCGCCGCGACGTCCCAGACCTGCAGGTCGCTTTCCCAGAAGCCGTCGTAACGGCCCGCCGCGATCCATGCGAGGTCAAGACTGGCGGCGCCGAAGCGGCGGATACCGGCGACTTCGGGCGCAACCGCACCGAAAATGCGGCTCCACTGCGCCATATTGCCATGGCCCATATATGGGATGCCCGTCGCGATCAGGCATTCGTTGAGGTGGCGGCGCGACGCCACACGCAAACGCCGGTCGTGCAGCCACGCGCCGCGGCCGCGCTCGGCCCAATAGCTTTCGTCGGTAACGGGCTGGTAGACGAGTGCCGCCGTGACGTCGCCCCAGCCGCCGCCGGGCTTGGGTTCCTGTACCGCGATCGAGATCGCGAAATGCGGGATCGCGTGCAGGAAGTTCGAGGTGCCGTCGAGCGGGTCGATGATGAAGCGCGGCTTGCCGGGATCGCCCTCGATCTCGCCCGCCTCTTCCATCTTGAAGCCCCAGCCCGGACGCGCATGGGTCAGCTCGTCATACAGCGTGCGCTCGGCGGCCTGGTCGGCCTTCGAAACGAAATCCGCGGGCCCCTTTTGCGAAACCTGCAAATGCTCGATCTCGCCGAAGTCGCGGCGCAGCTTCGTGCCGGCCTTGCGCGCGGCGCGTTCCATGACGGTGATGATGCCAGATACGGCCATAATTTTTCTCCGCCCTCCCGCAAGCGGGAGGGGAACTAATCAGTCCGCGCGGCGGACATATTCGCGGTCGTAGACATGCACGACGATGCGGGTACCGCTGGTGATATGCGGCGGCACCATCACGCGCACCCCATTGTCGAGGATCGCGGGCTTGTACGACGACGACGCCGTCTGCCCCTTCACCACCGCGTCGGCCTCGACGATCGTCGCTTCGATCGTTTCGGGCAGCTCGACCGAGATCGGGCGCTCTTCCCAAAGCTCGAGCACGACGTCCATGCCGTCCTGCAGGAATTCATGCGCCTCGCCGACGACATCCTTCGAGATGTTGATCTGTTCGAAGCTGTCCTTGTCCATGAACACCAGGTCGTCGCCCTCGGCATAGAGGAACTGGAAATCCTTGGTGTCGAGGCGGACCTTTTCGACCGTGTCGGCACTGCGGAAACGGTTGTTGAGCTTGCGCCCGTCGATCAGATTCTTGGCTTCGACCTGCATATAGGCGCCGCCCTTGCCCGGCTGGGTGTGCTGGATCTTGGTGACCTTCCAGATGCCGCCTTCATATTCGATAATATTGCCGGGACGGATTTCAACGCCGGTGATCTTCATCGCACACACTCACAGTCAAGGATGGAAAGAGCAAAGCGGTGCCCGCCGGGCACAGCTGTCAGGTGCGCGCCTTTAGCCGCGCGCGCGCCGAAGGGCAAGCCGCGTGTCAGGGCGTCGCGACGACCATCGCGCGCGTGCGCTTGTAGCTCAACCAGACGAGGCCCGCGAACAGGATCAGGCCGACCCACGGCGCATAGGGCGCATAGCCGTCGCCGACGACGGCCAGCGGCGCGTCGCTGCCGCTGCCTGCGACGATCCCCGCATAGAGCACGCCGAACAGGCTTTCGCCGACGATCATCCCCGTCGCGGTGAGCACGCCCATGCGGTGCGCAAAGCTCGCGTTCGGGCGCTTTGTCGCCCAGCGATCGTAGAACCATCCGCCGACCGCGCCGATCACCACCGGCAGGATCACCGCCATCGGCAGATAGATGCCGATGCCGATCGCGAGCGGGGGGAGCCTGAGCTTGCCGGCGCGGCCGAGCAACGCATCGACGATGACGAAGCCGACGCCGGCAAGCGCGCCATAGCCCAGCATCGTCCAGTTGAGGTCGCCGCCAAGCACGCCCTGCGCGAGCGACGAGATCAGCCCCGCCTGCGGCGCCGCGAGCGCGTTCGGACCAGCCCCCGGCGCGCCGACGAAGCCCAATGTCTCGTTGAGCACATTGAGCACTGGCGGGACGATGAGCGAGCCGAAGATCACGCCGATGATCAGCGCGACCTGCTGTTTCCAAGGCGTCGCGCCGACAAGCTGGCCGGTCTTCAAATCCTGGAGATTGTCGTTCGAAATCGTCGCGATACCGAACACCAGTCCCGTGACGATCAGCGCATAGGCGACCATCGCGCCGATTTCAGCCTCTCCCCCGCCGCGCCCGAGCAGGCCGAGAAGGAGCAGCGACGACGCGATGATCGCAAGGATGCCGATCCCCGACACCGGCGAGTTCGACGCGCCGATAAGCCCCGCCATATAGCCGGTGACCGAGGCGATCATCAGCCCGACGATGATGATGAACAGGATCGCCCCCGCGATCAGCGCGAACGATGCGCCCGCCAGCGGCCCGCCCGAAAGCTCGGACCAGAGCAGGATACCGATCGGCAGCATCAGGAACAGCGAGCCGCCGAACACCCAGCTGATCGACATATCCTGTTCCTCGATCGCCAGCGCCTGCCCGCCCTGCCGCGCCCGCGATGCCGCCATCGCCGAACGAATGCCGCCGAGCACCGGCTCGGCGATCCTTATCAGCGTCCAGATCGCCGCGACCGCGATGACACCGGCGCCGAAGAAGCGCACATCGGCGCGGAAAACCGTGTTCGCCAGCGTCTCGGGGTCCCCCGCCCCGCCCTGCGTCAGGATCGGGAGCAGCACCCACCAGCCCGTGACCAACCCGACGAGTTGCGCCATGCCGACCGACAGGCCGACGAGGTGGCCGACGCCGAACAGCGCAAAGGCGAGCCCGCCCGCGACCCCCGTCGCGCCGGCGCCGACGCTGAACCAGCGCGCGACCTCGGCCCCCGCGAGCTTCATTTGCGTGAGCAGCGTGAAGCCCGCCGCGACGAGCGAATTCCACATCAGCGCCGACAGTCCCGCCTTATTCTCTTCCGCCCCCTCGACGCTCGCCGCGCCGACCTGCAGCACTTCGGCGGCGGCGCGGCCTTCGGGATAGGGCAGATCCGAATCGACAACGAGCGCGCGGCGCAGCGGGACGGAAAAGAGCACGCCCAAAATCCCGCCGAGCATCGTGATCGCGGTGGTTTCCAGCATCGGGAAGCCCTGCCAGTAACCGACCATGACAAGCCCCGGCAGCACGAAGATGATCGCCGCCAGCGTGCCCGCGGCGCTCGCGATCGTCTGGACGATATTATTCTCGAGGATCGTCGAGCCCGCCATATAGCGCAGCAGCGCCATCGAGATCACCGCCGCGGGGATCGACGTCGCGAAGGTCAGCCCGACCTTCAGCCCGAGATAGACGTTCGCGGCCGTGAACATCAACGTCAGCAGGCCGCCGAGCAGGATCGCACGTATCGTCAGTTCGCGGCCGCGCGAGGTCGGCGCTGCGGTGGTTTCGTTCATATATTTATCTCCGGCCGCTGTCTTGCGGGCCAGAGCGCGCGGCGCAAGCGAAAAGGCGACGAACCGACGCCGATTTGACGCATCGATCCAATATGACGTGTGGCAACGGTGCCATATCGACCGCCATGATGAGTATCGAGCATCCCGAACTTACCCCGCCGCTCCCTCGCGGCACCGCAGCAAAGCCGCGCGGGGCGCCTTGCGCCGGCCTGTTTGGCTGGCGCAAGGATGCGGGGGCGCCGTCTGCGCCGAAAAAGGAACCGAAAACGCCGGGACGCGATTATCCCGCCGGCTGATTTTCGAGGATATCGGTAAAGGCGCGCACGGCCGCCGCGGGGCCTTCGGGATGCCCCCACACACCGCCCGACACGGCAAGGAAATCGGCCCCGGCGTCGACCAGAATCTTCGCATTGGCCGTCGTGATCCCGCCGATCGCGACGCACGGCAGCTCGAACAACCCCTGCCACCAGGTCAGTATCTCGGGTTCGGGGTGATGCTCCACCGCCTTGGTGGTCGTCGGAAAAAAAGCGCCGAACGCAACATAATCGGCGCCCGCCTCGCCCGCGTCCATCGCGAGATGGCGGCTGTCGTGGCAGGTCACGCCGATCTGCGCGTCGGGACCGAGCAGGCGGCGCGCTTCCCTGGGATCGCCATCGCCCTGCCCCAGATGCACGCCGTCGGCCTTCAGCCGCTTCGCGAGCGCGACATCGTCGTTGACGATGAAGGCGACCTCCTGCGCGGCGCAGATCGCTTGCAACGGTTCCGCCAGCCGAGCCGCGTCATGCTGGTCGACATTCTTGATGCGAAACTGGAAGGCCGCGACGGGGCCTGCGGACAGCGCCTCCTCCAGCCGGACGGGAAAATCGCCGCCGACGTCGAGCGGGGAAATGAGGTAGAGTTGGCAGGTCGGTGTTTTCATGGCTCGTTCATAGCGACCGGGCCAGACGCGGGCAAATGCAGAACGTCACCCGCCTCGCGGCTCTCACCCTCCCCGCTCTCCTGCTTTCCGCCTGCGCGACGACCGCCGGCGCGCCGCTCCCCGATGGCAGCGACGTCGCGCTCGGGCAAAAAGCCTATGTCGATGGTCCGCTCGTCCAGCCAGTCGAGGTGATCGAGGATAGCCGCTGCCCGATGAACGCCCGCTGCGTGTGGGCAGGGCGCGTGCGCGTGAAGATGCTGTGGCTTCGCGGCAATGGCGAGAAGCAGCCGTTCGAAGTCACGCTGGGCGAAGAGACGCAGCTTGCCGACGGCAAATTCGCGCTCGAATCGGTCCGCCCGGAAAAGATGACCAACGTCACGATCAAGCCGTTGGACTATCGTTTCTCGTTCCGTTTCGCGGGCGGCCTTTAGGCTAGCGCACCAACGCCAGCACAAAACCGTCCCATTTCTTTGCGCCGACGGTCTGCACCGCCGTCGCATCAAGCCTCGGATCGGCGGCGAGCATGTCGAACAGCGCGCGCGTGCCGACGACCCGTTCATCGTCGCTGTCGGCATCCAGCACGCCGCCTTCGCGCACCACATTATCGACGACGATCGTCGTGCCGGGGCGGCCAAGCCGGATCGCCTCGGCGACATAATGCGCGTTGTTCTGCTTGTCGGCGTCGATAAAGACGAAGTCGAACGGCGCCTCGCCGGTCATCGCCGCGAGGCTTTCCGCGGCCGGGCCGACGCGAAGATCCACTCTGTCCGCGACACCAGCGCGCTCAAGATTGTCGCGCGCCACGCAGGCGTGATGCGCTTCCAGCTCCAGCGTCACCAGGGCACCGTCCGCTGGCAAGGCTCGCGCCAGCCAGATCGTCGAATAGCCGCCGAGCGTCCCGACTTCGAGGATGCGCTTCGCACCGGCCATCTGCGCCAGGAGGAACAGCATCTTGCCCTGCGCCGCCGAGACGTCGATCGGCGGCAGGCCTTGCGCCGAATTATTGGCGAGGGCGGTGGCAAGCGCGTCGTCTTCGCCCAGCAATTTGCCGGCGATATAGTCATCGACGGCTTGCCACCTCTCTCCCATCACTTCAGGCCACGGAGGCCGTGTGAATTTCGTTGATCGCGCCGCCGAGCGAGGCGTTGAATTCCTCGTCGCTCATCTGGTGACGCAGGTCCTCCAGCAAAGCGCGGCTGAAGCTCGCGATGATACCCGGGTTTTTTGCCAGCTCCACGCACGCTTCGGGGCGCGCGAAGCCGCCCGACAGCGCGACGACGCGCAGCACCTTGGGATGATCGACGAGCGGCTGGAACAGGCCCGCTTCGGTCGGCAGCGACAGTTTCAGCATCACTGGCGCGCCCGTCCATGCGTCGAGCGCCGCGAGCAATTCCTTGAGAAGCAACCGGTCGGCCGCGTCGCGCTCGGCGCTCTTGATATTCACTTCGGGCTCGATGATCGGGACCAGGCCGTGCGCGGCGATCCGCGCGGCTTCGGCGAACTGCTGACGGGCGATCGCCTTGATCCCGACCGGATTGGCAAGGTTGACGACGCTGCGCATCTTGGTGCCGAACACGCCCTTGGCGACGGCGCGCGCGCACAGGTCATCAAGGCCAGGATTCGCCTTCATCAGCTGGACGCCGTCGGCTTCGTCCTCGAGCCCCTTGTCGACCTTCAGGAACGGCACCACGCCGCGTTCCCACAAAAGCGCCGGAACCGGCTTGCCGCCCGCTTCGCCGTCCATCGTGCGTTCGAACAGGATCGCGCCGATCACCTTCTCGCCATTGAAGCAGGGCGCGGTGACGATCCGGCTGCGCATGTCATGGATCAGGCCGAACATTTCCTCATCGTTCGAGAAGGCGTCCGCTTCGATACCATAGCCCTTCAATGCCTTGGGGGTCGAACCGCCGCTCTGGTCGAGCGCGGCGATGAACCCCTGCCCCGATTTGATCTGGTCGAGCATGGCGGCATTGGCGGTCGTCATAGGATCTCCGGTCATTTGCATACGTATGTGGCGGTGCGCATAGCTTCCCCTTGGTCGCGATGCAATGCGGCGGAAAGGGCTAGGCCTTCAGCGCGTCGACCCCGGGCAACGGCTTGCCTTCCATCCATTCGAGAAAGGCGCCGCCAGCGGTCGAGACGAAGGTGAAATCCGTGCCGACGCCCGCATGGTTGAGCGCCGCGACGGTATCGCCGCCGCCCGCAACCGAGATCAGCGAGCCTTCGCGCGTCAGCGCAGCGGCGGTCTTGGCCAGCGCGACGGTTGCGGTATCGAACGGCGGCGTCTCGAACGCGCCCAGCGGGCCGTTCCACACCAGCGTGCGGCAATTCTTGAGCACGTCCGCCAGCGCTTCGACCGCGGCGGGACCGATATCGAGGATCATCTCGTCGGCGGCGACCTCATGGACGTTGACGGTCCGCGTCGGCGGGTTCGGCGCGAACTCCTTTGCCACCACGACGTCATAGGGCAGATGGATCGTGCAACCCGCCGCGTCGGCGGCGTCGAAGATCGCATTCGCGGTATCGACCAGGTCATGCTCGCACAGCGATTTCCCGACATCGACTCCGCGCGCGGCGAGGAAGGTGTTCGCCATGCCGCCGCCGATGATCAGGTGATCGACCTGGCCGACAAGGTTCTTGAGCACGTCGATCTTGCTCGACACCTTCGCACCGCCGACGACCGCGGCGACCGGATGCGCCGGATTGCCGAGGGCGGCGTCGAGCGCCTTGAGCTCGGCTTCCATAGCGCGCCCCGCATAAGCCGGGAGGCGATGCGCGACGCCTTCGGTCGAGCCATGCGCGCGGTGCGCCGCCGAAAAGGCGTCGTTGACATAAAGATCGCCGATTTCGGCGAGACCGTCGGCAAAGGCAGGATCGTTCTTTTCCTCGCCGGGATAGAAGCGGGTATTTTCGAGCACCGCGACGTCGCCGGGCGCCAGCACCGCGATGCCCGCCTTCGCCCCCTCACCGACGGCTTCGGGGATGAACATGACCGAATGGCCCAGCACATCCTCGACGCCGCCCATGACGAGGCTCAGCGACTGGGTCGGGTTCTTCGCGCCCTTCGGCCGCCCGAAATGCGCGAGGAGCAGGACGATCGCGCCCTTGTCCGACAGTTCGCGGATCGTCGGCATCGCCGCCTGGATCCGCGTCGCATCGCTGACCGCACCTTCGAACATCGGGACATTGAGGTCGACGCGGACCAGCACTTTCTTGCCGGTGACGTCACCGATATCGTCGAGGGTCTTGAACGCGGTCATCGACGTTTCCTTTTAAATCAGAGCAGCTTGGCGATCACACCTGCGGTGTCGACCATGCGGTTCGAGAAACCCCATTCATTGTCGTACCAGCTGACGACGCGGACCAGCTTGCCTTCGAGAACCGATGTTTCGAGGCTGTCGATCGTCGAGCTCGCCGGGCAGTGGTTGTAATCGATCGAGACGAGCGGCTCGTCCGAAAAGGCGAGAACGCCCTTCAGCGCGCCTTCCGACGCGTCCTTCAGGATCTGGTTCACTTCCTCGACGCTCGTGTCGCGCTTCGGCGTGAAGGTCAGGTCGACCAGGCTGACGTTGGGCGTCGGGACGCGGATCGCCGAACCGTCGAGCTTGCCCTTGAGTTCGGGAAGCACTTCGCCGACGGCGCGCGCGGCACCGGTCGTCGTCGGGATGATCGACATGCCCGCGGCGCGCGCGCGGCGCATGTCGCTGTGGATCTGGTCGAGGATCTTCTGGTCGTTGGTATAGGCATGAACCGTGGTCATCAGTCCGCGCTCGATGCCCAGCGTGTCGTTGAGAACCTTGGCGACCGGCGCGAGGCAGTTCGTGGTGCAGCTCGCGTTCGAGACGATCTTGTGGTCGGCGGTCAGCTTGTCGTGGTTGACGCCATAAACGACGGTCAGGTCGACGCCCTTGGCGGGCGCCGAAATCAGCACGCGCTTGGCGCCGGCGGCGAGGTGCTTGCCCGCACTTTCGGCATCGGTGAAGAAGCCCGTGCATTCGAGCGCGATGTCGATGCCCAGATCGGCGTGCGGCAGGTTGGCGGGGTCGCGTTCCTTGGTGACGCGGATCGCCTTGCCGTTGACGATCATCTGGTCGCCCTCGGCCGAAACGTTGCCCGGGAAAGGTCCGTGGACGCTGTCGCGCTTGAACAGCAGGGCATTGGCTTTCGCGTCCGCCAGATCGTTGATCGCGACCAGTTCGAGCCCGCAGTCGGGGCGTTCGAGGATGGCGCGTGCCACGAGGCGGCCGATGCGTCCGAAACCGTTGATTGCAACCTTCACTGCCATGTCGAAACGTCCTTTCTGCGTGGGATAAGCCGGTCCTTAGTTGCCGAGCTTTGCCAGGATCTGGGGTGTGATAGCATCGGCGGTAAGGCCGAAATGCTTGAATAGGTCTTCAATCGGCGCCGAAGCGCCGAAGCTGTCGATGCCGAAGCGCAGGCCATGGCGGCCGGTATAGCGTTCCCATCCAAAGGTCGTGCCAGCCTCGATCGATACGATCAGCGCATTTTCGGGCAGGATATCGGCCTGATAGGCGCCCGTCTGCTCGTCGAAAAGTTCGGTCGAGACCATCGACACCACGTCGGCGCCATGGCCCGCGGCCTCGAGCTTGTCGGCGACCTCCATCGCGAGCGAGACTTCGGAGCCCGTCGCGACGAGCACGACCTTGCGGGCAGCCGAGGCCCCGCGCAGGCGATAACCGCCTTTTGCACAAAGATTTTCCGTGACGTCATGACGCAGCGGTGGAAGATTCTGGCGGGTCAGCGCGAGTAGCGACGGCCGGCTTTCCTGCGCGAGCGCGAGCGCCCAGCATTCGGCGGTTTCGACCGCGTCGGCGGGGCGCATAACCAGCAGGTTCGGCATCGCGCGCAGCGACTGGAGATGCTCGATCGGCTGGTGCGTCGGGCCATCCTCGCCCAGCCCGATGCTGTCGTGCGTCATCACATAGACGACGCGCTGCTTTTGCAGCGCCGACAGGCGGATCGCGGCGCGGCAATAATCGGCAAAGACCAGGAAGGTGCCGCCATAGGGGACGACCCCGCCGTGCAGCGCCATGCCGTTCATCGCGGCGGACATGCCGAACTCGCGGATGCCGTAATAAATATAACGGCCCGAATAATCATTCTTCGTCAGCGGCTTGGTCGACGAGGTTTTGGTATTGTTCGAACCCGTCAGGTCGGCGCTGCCGCCGACGAGCGCGGCGATATCGGCGGTCAGCGCACCGAGCGTGTTTTCGGACGCCTTGCGCGTCGCGACCTTCGGCGGCTCGGCGACGAGGCCGTCGAGATAGGCCTTGAACGCGTCGCCGGGGACGATCTTGCCGCTCAGCCGGTCTTCAAATTCCTTTTTCTTTTCGCTATTTGCAAGTCGATCATTCCATTCGGAATGAAGTTTATTGCCCTTCTCGCCGAACGCGGCCCACGCCGCAGCGATGTCCGCCGGGATGACGAACGGCTCGGCGGTCCAGTCCAGTTCCCGGCGCGCCGCCGCGATCTCGTCTGCCCCCAGCGGCGCCCCGTGCGTCGCCGAAGTGCCCTGCTTGTTCGGTGCCCCGAAACCGATGATCGTGCGGCACGCGACCAGCGACGGCCGCGGATCGGCCAGCGCGGCGTCGATCGCACGGCGAATATCGGCGGGATCATGCCCGTCGCAGCTTTCGACATGCCAGCCGGTCGCAGCATAGCGCGCCGCGATATCCTCGCTCGTCGACAGGTCGGTCGACCCGTCGATCGTGATCTTGTTGTCGTCCCACAGCACCATCAGCCGACCAAGCTGCAAATGTCCGGCCAAACCAATGGCTTCGTGGTTGATGCCTTCCATCAGGCACCCGTCGCCGGCGATGACATATGTGCGATGATCGACCAGATCGTCGCCATAGATCGCATTCAGATGCCGCTCGGCAATCGCCATGCCGACCGCGGTCGCAAGCCCCTGCCCCAACGGCCCCGTCGTCGTCTCGACGCCGTCGAGCTCGAAATTCTCGGGATGCCCCGCGCACGGGCTATTGAGCTGGCGGAAGTTGCGGATGTCCTCGATCGTCGGCCGCGCATAACCCGCGAGGTTGAGCGTCGCATAGGCGAGCATCGAACCGTGCCCCGCCGAAAGGACGAATCGGTCGCGATCGGGCCATTTCGGATCGCTCGGGTCGAACTTCAGATAATCGGAATAAAGCACGGTGGCGACGTCGGCCATGCCCATCGGCATCCCGGGATGGCCGCTGTTCGCGGCCTGTACGGCGTCCATCGCAAGCGCACGGATCGCGTTGGCGAGCTGACGTTCGGGCAGTGTCATGAGTCCCCCGGGAAAGGATGTGAAGATGACCGGATTCGGTGGGACAGCCCTTTGCGGTGGCGAGGTCAGGAGTCAACCGCTCGCGGCACAAATTGTGGCGCATTTCGGGGTGGACAGCCGATTGCGCCCGCTTCCCTGCCCTGCTAACCCTTGGACATGGAACTCGATCTGGACGAATCCAGCCTGGCCATCGGCCGTATCGAACGTGCGCTGAGCCGCATCGAAAAGGCCCTGACCGATCGGGCGAGCCGCCCCGCACTCCCGATTGCCGCCCCCGCCGCCGACCAGTCCGCGCTCAAGGCCGAGGTCGCGGCAGTGATCGGCGAACTCGACCGGCTCATTGCGGAGGCCGACCGTGGCTGACGTCAAACTGACGATCGGCGGCCGCCCCTACGACGTGCATTGCGCCGATGGCGAGGAAGTGCAGCTGACCCAGCTTGCCTCGATCGTCGATGAAAAGGTCCGCACGATGCCGGGCGTGACCGAGATGCGACAGTTGCTCTTCGCGGCGCTGATGCTCGCCGACGAGACGCAGGAAGCGCGCGGCAAGGTGGAAAAAGCCGAACCGCAATCCGATTCGCTGCGCGCGGCGGTAGCGCTTGCCGAAAGTCGCGAGGCGGCCGCCCGCGACGAACTCAAAGCCGCGGCCGAGCGCGAGAAGGCCGCGCTGAAGGAATTGGAGGCGGCGCGGAAAAATATCGCTGCCCCGGCGCCTTCGACCAACGCATCGAACAGCCGCGCGCTGTTGCAGATTGCGGACCGCATCGAAAGCCTTGCCGCGAAAGTCGAGCAACTCCCTTGAGCGAGCGGGTCCGCCCCCCTACATAGGGGACGGCGGGTACTGCCCGGCACGAGCTTTTGCGAAAATCCCTGAGGCGATACATCATCCTAGGGAGCTGTCCCTGCCCGGACCCTGGTCCGACGCACATGGTTCCCACCTGACGTTACTGGCGTCAGAGGATCTTCCAGCAAACGACCTCGGCGGTCCCGCCAACCGAACCCCCGGTGCCAGAGGAGGCGATGACCAACTTGTCCGCCGATCTGGTCCAGCAAAAGCAGAAACTGCGCGAGAAGCTGCGCTTCCGGCGCCAGCATTTCGCCGCAAATCTTGACGGGATGGCGCAGCTGGCGGCGTTTCGCGTGCTCCCGGCGTCGCTTTCCGAGCTTCTCGCCACGCACGCAACGACTGGCGCCTATGTCGCATGGCGTGACGAACCCGATATCCTGCCGATGCTTGCGGGGCTTGCCGAGGCGGGCGCGCTCGCCCTGCCCCACCATGCCGGACGCGTCGCCGAAATGCATTTCCGTCGCTGGCGACAGGACGAGTCGCTCGTCAAAGGGCCGTGGGGTACGCAGCAACCGGCAGACGACGCACCCATTGCAGTACCCGACATCATCTTCTGCCCGCTGGTCGGATTCGATCGCCGCGGCGGCCGGATCGGCCAGGGCGGCGGCCACTATGACCGTTATTTTGCTGCGCATCCTGGACCGCTGCGAATCGGTATCGGCTGGTCCGTGCAGGAAATCGACGCTACGCCGCGCGAATCGACCGATATCGCGCTCGACGCGATATTGACCGAACAGGAATTCATCCTTTGCGGAGATCGTTTGTGAATCAGGATCCAGCCAATCCCCAGCCCAGTTGGCGCAAGCCCGCCGGCATGTTCCTGATCCTCGCGCTGATTGGCGGCTGGACCGCGATCATCGTCAGCCTTTCGCCATGGGTCGGCGCGTGGCCGGTGCTGGTGCAGGCGCTATTCTATCTCGTCGCGGGGATCGTGTGGATCGCGCCGTTGAAGCCGCTGCTGCGCTGGATGGAATTGGGGACTTGGCGCCGCTGAGGAGCGGCGCCAATCCATAATTTCCAGTGATGGAAAGTCCCAAGACGCGGTGACCATTCCGTCCAGAAAGACGAGGAATGGCGCGAGTGACGGGGCTCGAACCCGCGACCTCCGGCGTGACAGGCCGGCACTCTAACCAACTGAGCTACACCCGCGTGTGCTTGGGAGCCGCGCCAATATGGCCCTCGCCCCGACCTGTCAACCGTCGCTTTCATCTTGCGTGCGATTTAATCGATCGCGTACCTCGTCAGTCGTGGTCAGCGTGCCATGCTCGAAAAGGAAACCCGCAAGATCGGGCGTTCCGGTCGACGCGAGCACCGTTTGCAGAATCAACAGCAGCGGCACCGCGAGCAACGCGCCCGGCGTTCCCCACACCCATCCCCAGAAGCTCAGGGACACGAGAATCAGCAGCGGGTTGATCGTAAGGCGCTTGCCGAGCACGAGGGGCGTGATCAGGTTCGCCTCGACCAGATGCACGCCGATGAAGATCAGCGCCGGCAGCAGCGCGAGTCCGACCGCGTCGAAGGTCATCAACCCGCCGAGCCCGAGCAACACCGCAGCGACGATCGGCCCCAGATAGGGCACGAAATTGCAAATGCTGACGATCCCGCCCCACATGAAAGGCGACGGCATCCCCAGCGCCCAGAGCAGCAGCGCGACAGAAAGGCCGAGAATCGCGTTGATCATCGTGATGGTCGCGAGATAGTCGGCGGTCGCATCGACGACATTCTGGATCACGCGCGCGGTCTGCATCGCGCCGTCGAAGCTCCCGCGCCGGCGGATCGTGCCCTTACGCAGCCGCGTCCAGCCCGCGAGGAAGAAGAAGATGACCAGCACGGCAAAAAAGAGCTGGATCGCCGCCGAGGGCGCCGACGAGATGAAATAATCGACGACCGAGGTCGGCGCGGTCGCGGCGACCGCTTGCGCCGTCGCTTCGGTCCCGCTGGCAACCGACGTCAATGTGCGATCGACGAAGCGTTGCAGGGTCGAATAAAAGTCGATGAGCGGCGCAAGATTGCTCTGGATGCGCGGAATCGATTCGGGAACGCGCGCAAACCAGCCCGTTGCCGGCACGACAATGATTGCGAGCGCCGCATTGATGATCGCGAGGAAGGTGGCGAGCGCAAGAAATGCCGCAAGCGCGGAAGGGATGCCGCGTCGTTCGAGCCATTCGAGCAGCGGAACGAGCGCGATCGCGATCACGATCGCGGCGGTAAGCGGCAGGAAGAATTCCGCACCGGCTTGCAAGGCGAACGGCAATCCGAGGCAGAAGGCGGCGCCAAGGATCAGCGCGAGCGCGGCAAGCAGCCGGTCGCGGCGGAAATCGTCAATCTCGATCTGCTGCAGTGGATTGACGCGCGGCGGACGCACATCCTTGCTGCCCCGGTCCTCCGCCACCCCGCTTCTCCTTGTTAACCGCCTCACCTTACGCGTGCTTTACCTGCCGCGCCAGCCGCCCCGTTTCGTGCCGTGCAAGAACCGGGCCTGTCCCTATTTGGAGCAAAACGCGCTTTTCTACCTGCTTTTTAACCAGAAATTACCCTTTATCGGCGACTGAGGGCTCCAAGGACCAACCTTTTCGGAGTCAAAATGATGATGATAGCGCCTGTGGGGGGCGCGAAGCATCGGCTTCTTCCCTCTTGTTCGACCATTGCCTTGCTGGCCGCGCTTGCGCTGCCGGTCCAGGCCCAGGCAGCCGGCACACGCGCTGGCTCGACCATCAGCAACACCGCATCGGCCAGCTTCGACACCGGCGCCGGCTCGACGACCGTCGATTCGAACCGCGTCGACCTGCTCGTCGACGAATTGCTCGACGTGACCGTCGATTCGAGCAACCCAGCCGAGGTGCCGACGACGCCGGGCGCGACGGGCCAGGTGCTCACCTTCTCGGTCACCAACAACGGCAACGGCGTCGAAGCCTTCGGCCTGACGACGATCGCCAACGCCGGCGGCGACAATTACGATCCCGTCATCACCCAAATCTATCTCGACAATGGCGACGGCCTCTTCGATTTCGGCACCGACACGCTTTATGCGGCGGGCGCGAACGATCCGTCGCTCGATCCCGACCAAGGGATCACCGTCTTCGTCCTTGCGACGACGCCGGGAACCGTGGTCGATGGCAATCGCGGCATCGTCAGCCTTGTCGCCGCCGCAAAGACGGGCACCGGCACGCCGGGCACCAGCTTCGTCGGCGAGGGTGAAGGCGGCGGTGACGCCGTGGTCGGATCGACGGGAGCCGACGGCGAGGACGCCGGAACGTTCCTCGTGTCGGCTGCGACCGTGACGCTCGTCAAATCGGCGGTCATCACCAACACGCTGAACACCGCCGACCCGATCCCCGGCGCAACGATCACCTATACGATTGTTGCCACCGTCGCGGGCAGCGGCTCGGTGAGCGGCCTCGCGATCACCGACGATATCCCGGCGGACACCAGCTATGTTCCGGCGTCGATCAAGCTCGGCGGCAGCGCGCTTTCCGACGCGGCCGATGCCGATGCCGGCGACTATAATGGCACGCGGATCAACGTCGCGCTCGGCACCGTCGCGGGCGGCCAGACCCGCACCGTCACCTTCCAGACCATGATCGACTGATGGAGATGCGTATGCGCACCGGCCTTTTCCTTTCGCTCGCCGCCCTGCTGCCCGGTCCCGCGCTCGCCGCGAACCAGGTCGCGCTCGACAATCATGTGTTCATCGAGCGTGTTTCGACCGACACCGAGGGCAAGCAACGCATATTGCTCGAAGAACCGAAAGTCGTCGTTCCGGGCGACCGCCTTGTTTTCGTTCTCAACTATCGCAACGCCGGCGCGCAGCCGGCCGACAAATTCGTCGTCACCAACCCGATGCCCTCGGCGGTCCGCTTCGCGGACGCCGGCGACACGCGCCCTCTCGTCTCGGTCGATGGCGGCAAGCAGTGGGGACTGCTCGCCGACCTCAGCGTTCTGATGGAGGGCGGCATGCGCCGCGCCGCGCAGCCCGCCGACGTGACGCATCTCCGCTGGGCTTTCCAGAAGCCGATCCCGGTCGGCGGCACGGGCAAGCTCATGTTTCGGGGAGTCGTCAAATAGCGAAGTGACATAAACCGCTTAACGGTCGCCAGCGGTGGGGAAACGGCGGCCACATAAAGCCCAGGAGCTCAGCTATGACCAGCAAGCTGACTTATATGGGTGCCATCGGTCTGACGGCGCTTTCGAGCGTCGCCGCCGTGCCGGCTTTTGCCGCCGGCACGACCGCGGGCACCACGATCACCAATACCGCCACCGTCGACTATCAGGTCGGTGGCGTCGCGCAGGGCCAGCAGTCGGCGTCAAACAATTTCACCGTCGACCGCAAGATCAACCTGCTTGTGGAGGAAGTCGGCACCGTCACGACCAATGTCGTTCCGGGCCAGACCAACGCCGTCACGACGTTTCAGTTGACCAACAGCTCGAACGAAGTGCTCGATTTCGCGCTCGTCGCGTCGCAGATCGCTGGCGGCACCGCCGCGCATGGCGGCACCGACAGCTTCGACGCGACCAACGTCCGCATCTATCGTGACAATATTTCGTCAGGGATAGTGGGCAGCTGGGACGCGGGTGACACGCTGATCACCGGCTATGTCGATGAACTCGTCGTTGATACCGCAATCCGCCTTTTCGTCGTCGCCGATATTCCGGCGGCGCTTGCCAACAACGCCGTAGCGGGGGTCACGCTCCGCGCGACCGCGCGCGAAGGCGGGACGTCGGGCAGCCAGGGTGCGGCGATTACCGAAACCGCCGGCGCGAACACCGCGGGCAAGGACACGGTGTTCGCCGATACGGCTGGCGTGACGGGCGACGCGGCGCGCGATGGCTCGCACAGCGACAACGACGACTATACCGTGCAGACGGCGACGCTCACGGTCACCAAGACCAGCCGCGTCATCTCCGACCCGTTCAACAACACGACGAACCCAAAACTGATTCCCGGCGCGGTCGTCGAATATTGCATTGCCGTCGCCAATTCGGGCAGCGCCGATGCGACGTCGGTCGCCATCAACGACCCCGTTCCGGGCCAGTTGACGTTCAATGCGGGCACGATCCTGCTGAACGGCACGGCCACGGCGGGAACGTGCAATGCCGACGGCGCGGCGGGTGGCAGCTATTCGGCGCCCAACGTGTCGGGGACGATCGCAACGGTCGCCGCCGGCGCGACGCGCACGCTCGTATTCCGCGCCACGGTCAACTGACCACGTAACGGACGGGAGCAGCGCGCGCGCCGGGACAACCGGCCGCCGCTGTTCCCTTCGGGGCTGGCATGGCGATCCGCGACACATCTCTTGGCCTTTTGACCGCACTGGTTGCGGCGGTGCTGCTGCCTGCGGCACCGGCGGCGCGCGCGCAGGTGATCACGAACACCGCTTCCGCCGAATGGACGCATGACGGCCATCGCGGCGAGGCGCTGTCGAACCGCGTCGACGTCACCGTCGTGCCCCGTCCGCCGGAGCCGCCGAGCATCGCGACCTATCGCCTGACGAGCGGCGGCGGCGATCGGTCGGTGCCGCTGGCGCCGACGCAATGCGGGCGGGCGGGCGGTATCGGGGCGCTCAGCACCGCGGCGGCGGCAGCGGCAGCGATCCCGCTGGCCGGTGTCTATGCCGGGATTTCGACTGCCCCGGCATCGCTGCAGCGGAGCGACAGCTTCCGCGCCGGCGAAATGCTTGTCGTCGGCGTCACCTTCGCCGCCGCAAACCGCGACCCGCAGGCGCGCGATACGCTGCCCGTCGTCATCGAACTCGAAAATGGCGACCGCGAATCGATCACCCTTACCGAAACGGCCGCGAACAGCGGCGAATTCGTCGGCTTCATCAATACGATCGGTGTGCCGCCAGCCGTGACGCAGGGCGATTGCCGCCTGTCGGTCGAACCCGGCGCGCCGCTGACGCTGCGCGTGTCCGATCAGGCGGACGCGAGCCTGGTCGCGCTCGCCACGATCGACTTCCTTGTCGATCCCTTCGGCATAGTGTTCGACAGCGGCGACGGAGCGCCGGTGGCGGGAAGCCGCGTGACGATCGTCGACGCCGCAACGGGCCAGCCGGCGAAGGTGTTCGGCGACGACGGCGTCTCGGCCTACCCCTCCAGCGTCATCACCGGGCAGCGCGTCACCGATTCGGGCGGGACGGTCTATGACTTTCCGGCGGGCGACTATCGCTTTCCTTTTCTCGCACCGGGCGCCTACCGCCTGGTCGTAGAACCGCCCGCGCCGTTCACCGCCCCGTCGGCGTCGAACCCAGCCGAACTCGCCGCCTTTCGCCGCCCGGACGACGGCCAGCCGTTCACGATCAACGACGCGAGCTATGGCCGCAGTTTCACGCTGGACAGCCCCGCCCCGGTGCGCGTCGACATTCCCGTCGACCAGCCCGGCCTGCCGCTGGTCCTGCGCAAGACGACCTCGACGCAGGTCGCGGTGCCCGGCGACGTCATCCAGTATCGCATCGAGCTCTCCAATCGCGACACCCGCCGCGCCACCGGCGCGGTGACGGTGCGCGACGTCCTGCCCGCCGGGATGCGCCTGCGCGCCGATACCGTGCGGGTCGACGGCGTTCGTGTCGATGCGGCCGTCGAGGCGAATGGCCGCGCGTTCGCCGTCACGCTGCCCGGAATCGCGGCCTCGCGCTTGGCGCTGCTCACCTATCTGGCCGAAGTCGTCGTGTCGGCGCAGCCGGGCAATGCCCTCAATCGCGCATCGGCGACGGACAACCGCGGGACGACAAGCAACGTCGCCGAAGCGACGATTTCGATCAAACGCGACCAGCTCGGCGACCGGATGACGATCATCGGCCGGATCACCGACGGCGGCTGCAGCATCGATCCGGGCAAGGCCGGCGGCATCATGGGCGTGCGCGTGATGCTCCAGGACGGCAGCTACACCGTCACCGACCAAGATGGCCGCTATCATTTCGAAGGCGTGCGCCCCGGCCTGCACGTCGCGCAGATCGATCCTTCAACGCTGCCGCTCGACCGCGAGGCCGTCGATTGCGCCCGCTCGACGCAAAGCGCCAGCAGCGCCATTTCGCGCTTCGTCGAAGGACGCGGCGGCGCGCTGAAACGCGCCGATTTCCGTGCGATCGCCAGCACGCCGCGCGCCGCGCCGAACCTCACCACCATCACGGCGCCGACAGTTCTGAGCGATCCCGAAGCCGCCGGCGCCGGTCGCGACTGGCTCGCGGGTCAGGCGCCGGGCATCGCATGGCTCTTTCCCGAAATCGACCATAACCCCCGCGCCAAGGCGATCCGCGCCGCGGTGAAGCACGCCCCCGGCCAGACAGTGTCGCTCCGCGTCAACGGCAAGGCAGCCGATCCGCTGACCTTCGAGGGCATGAGCAAATCCGCCGACGCCAGCGTTGCGGTGAGCCTGTGGCGCGGCCTCGAAATCCGCGAAGGCGAAAATCGCCTCATCGCCGAAGTGAAGGACGCGGGCGGCGTCACCGTCGAAACGCTCGAACGCACCGTCCACTATTCGATCACCCCGATGCGCGCGACGCTGATCCACGAAAAATCGGTGCTCGTCGCCGATGGCGTCACGCGCCCGGTGATCGCGGTGCACCTGACCGACCGCGACGGCAAGCCGGTTCGCGCCGGGCTGACGGGTGATTTCGTCGTTCCCGCACCCTATTATCCGGCGGTCGAAGCCGATGCGCAGCAGGCGCGCCAGCTCGCGGGCCTTGAACGCGCGCAGCCGGTGTGGAAGATCGATGGCGACGATGGCATCGCCTATATCGAACTCGAACCGACGACCGCGTCGGGCACGCTCGCGATGGATTTCAACTTCCGCGACGACAAGGTGACACGCAAGCAGACGATCGAAACCTGGCTCGATCCGGGCAACCGCCCGTGGACCGTGGTCGGCTTTGCCGCCGGAACGCTGGGCTATAACACCCTCGACGACCGGATGGAGCCGGTAGCGGAAACGCTCGACGATCTGAACGCAGACGCGCGGCTTGCGCTCTATGCCAAGGGCCGCGTGCGCGGCAAATGGCTGATGACCCTCGCCTATGACAGCGACAAGGACGAGGACGACGCGCGGTTCGGCGGCGTGATCGATCCGCGCGCCTATTATACGATCTACGCCGACCGCAACGAGACGCGCTACGACGCCGCCTCGGTGCGCAAGCTCTATCTGCGCCTTGAACGTCCGCAATTCTATGCGATGTTCGGCGATATCGAGACGGGGATTTCAGAGCCCGAGCTCGCCCGCTACCAGCGCGCGCTCAACGGCGGCAAGGCCGAGTATCGCGGGCGCAATGTCGCCGCGACCGCCTTCGTCGCCGACACGCCCTATCGTTTCCGCCGCGACGAGATCCAGGGCAACGGCCTGACCGGTCCGTACCAGCTCGGCGCGAAGGATATTTTGCCGAACAGCGAGCGCATCGTAATCGAGACGCGCGACCGGCTGCACAGCGAGCGCATCGTCGACAGCGTCAGCCTGTCGCGCCATGTTGATTATGACATCGACTATCTGTCGGGAACGATCCGCTTCCGCGAACCCGTGCTCAGCCGCTCGCCCGCCCTCGACCCGCAGTTCATCGTCGCCGAATATGAGACGGGCGGCGTCGGCCAGCGCGTGCTCAACGCCGGCGGGCGCGTCAGCTATCAGTCTAACGACGAAAAAATCCGCGTCGGCGCGACCTTCATCCACGACGAGGACGGCAACGCCAGGACCAACCTTGGCGGTGTCGATGCGCGCTATCGCCCCAATATCGACACCGAAGTCCGCGCCGAACTCGCGATCAGCGATGCCAAGGCCCAGAATGGCAGCCCCGTCGCGACCGCGGGCAGCGCAAAGGCGTGGCTGGTCGAGGCCGAGCATCACAGCAGCAATATGGATATTCTCGCCTATGTCCGCGAGCGCGAGGCGGGCTTCGGCGCCGGCCAGCTCAATCGCGGCGAGGACGGCACGCGCAAGTTCGGCTTCGATGCGCGCCTCCGCGCGACGCGCACGCTGTCGCTGACCGGCAGCGCGTGGCAGGAAGATTATCTCGACACCAATGCGCGCCGCCGCGCCGCGCGGGTGCTAGCCGAATATGACAATGGCACCACCGTCGCGCGCGCCGGCCTCACCCATGCCGACGACCGCCTGACCGATGGCACGCAGAACCGCTCGAACATCGTCCAGCTCGGCGCGACGCAACGGATGTTCGGCAAGCGCCTCGAACTCGACGCGCAGACCGAATATGCCTTGGGCGGCGAGGATGCCAGCGTCGATTTTCCGACCCGCCACCGCCTTGGCGCGCGCGTCGTGATCAACCGCGACGTCAACCTCGTCGGCAGCTATGAAATCGCCGACGGCGATACGGTCAAGGCGCGCACCGCGCGGCTCGGCTTCGACCTCGCCCCTTGGTCGGGCGCGCGCCTGCTCGCCACCGCAAACCAGCAGGAGATCGGCGAATATGGACCGCGCAGCTTCGCCGCCTATGGCCTGTCGCAGTCGCTGAAGCTTGGCGAGCGCTGGTCGGTCGATGTGTCGGTCGACGGCAACCGTACCATCGGCGGCATCCGTGCGGGCGACGTGCTTAATGTCGACCAACCTGTCGCATCAGGCGGTTTCCTCGGCACGGGCGGCACGCTCACCGAAGATTTCCTCGCGATCAGCAGCGGTGCAACCTACCGCGCCGACCGCTGGACGCTCACGGGCCGCGCCGAATATCGCGACGGCGAGCTCGCCAACCGTTATGGCCTGACGCTCGGCGGCCTCCGCCAGCTCGGCGAAGGTCGCGCGCTCGGCGCACTCTTCACTTATGCCAAAGCAAGCGGCAGCGGCACGACACCAACGACCGAGGTCATCAACTTCGAAATGAGCTGGGCCCACCGCCCCGCCGATTCGCGCGTGTCATGGCTGGGCAAGAGCGAATTCCGTTCGGACAAGGTGCGCGACGCTGTTGCGGGCCGGCCCGGCCCGATCGGCGGAACGCTGACGATCGACGGGGATGCGACAAGCCGCCGCTTGCTGGGCAGCCTGTCGGCCAACTGGACGCCGCTCGGCACGCGCGGCGAAGGCGGCATGTGGTACGAACGCGCCGAGATCGGCCTCTTTTGGGGCACGCGCTATAATTTCGACCGCTTCGGCGCCGATGACGTCAAGGGCTGGTCGAACCTGATCGGCGCCGACTTTCGCTTCAACCTCGGCGAGCATGTCGATGTCGGCGCCTCGGGCACCGTGCGCGTCGGCACCGATGCCGACACCGTCAGCTGGGCCGGCGGCCCGACGGTGACGCTGGCGCCGATGAAGAATGCCAATATCACCTTCGGCTATAATTTCGCGGGCTTCCACGACCGCGATTTCGAAGACGCGCGCTTCTCGCGATCGGGCGCCTATGTGACCTTCAAGCTGAAGTTCGACCAGACGAGTTTCGCAGGGTTGGGGCTTTAAATAGCTCGTCATTGCGAGCGTAGCAAAGCAATCCAGGACGGCATCAACCGCCCTGGATTGCTTTGCTACGCTCGCAATGACGAAATAGGATCAATCCGCGAACAGCAAAACCGGCGTTTCGATCAGCTTCTTGAGCGCCTGCACATAGCTCGCGGCATCCCAGCCATCGACGACACGATGGTCGCAGCTGATCGAGAGGTTCATCAGCTTCGCGCGGCGGATGTCGTCGCCGTCGAACACAGGGCGCTCGACGATCTTGTTCGGGCCGATGATCGCAACCTCGGGCCGGTTGATCACCGGCGTCGTCGCGATCCCGCCAAGCGGGCCCAGCGAGGTGACGGTCAGCGTGCCGCCGGTCAGTTCCTCGACCTTCGCTTTCCCGGTGCGCGCGGCTTCGGCAAGGCGCGTGATCTCGCTTGCGAGCTGCCACACATTCATGTCCTGCGCGTCGCGGATCACCGGGACCATCAACCCGGCATCGGTCTGCGTCGCCATGCCGAGATGCACCGCGCCATAGCGCGTCACCACGCCGCCTTCGTCATCGTAGCGCGCGTTGATCATCGGGAACTCAGGGATCGTGCGGCAGATTGCGACGATCAGGAAGGGCAGCATCGTGAGCTTCGGACGGCCGCCGCGATTGGCGTTGAGGTCGGCGCGCATCTCTTCGAGCGCGGTGACGTCCATTTCCTCGACATAGGTGAAGTGCGGGATCGCGCGCTTCGACGCCGCCATATTCTCGGCGATCTTGCGGCGCATCCCGATGACCTTGATCGGCTCGTCGGCGCGGGCGCGGCTGGCGCCCGGCGCATGATAGCCCTGCCCGCTGCTATAGCGAAGGAAGGCGTCGAGGTCGGCGTGGCGGATGCGGTCGCCCTCGGACTGCACCTGACCCAAGTCGACGCCCAGGTCCTTGGCGCGCGCGCGGACAGCGGGCGAGGCGAGGACAGGTCTATCTCCCCTCCCGCTTGCGGGAGGGCTCGGGGGAGGGCTTGTTTCGGAAACTGCCGGAGTGGGCTCAACATGCCCTCCCCTAGCCCCTCCCGCAAGCGGGAGGGGGACTGCTTCCGCAACCGAAATCTCCTCGGCACCCGGCGTTTCCGCCTCGATCTGCTGTTCGACCGGTGTGTCCGCAGGCGGTGCTTCCACTTCGCCTTCACCGTCGCCGTCCGTCTCGATCACAGCAAGCGTCGAGCCGATCGGGATAAGATCGCCGACCTCGCCCGCCAGTTCGACCACCACGCCCGAAACGGGCGATTCCATTTCGACGGTCGCCTTGTCGGTCATCATGTCGGCAAGCTGCGCGTCCTCCTCGACGCGTTCGCCTACACGCACATGCCAGGCGACAATCTCGGCCTCGGCAATGCCTTCGCCGATGTCGGGCAGACGGAATGAATAGCGGGCCATGGCGTCAGTCCTTCAAAATCTTGGTGAGCGCGGTCGCGATGCGCACCGGGCCAGGGAAATAGGCCCATTCGAGGCTATGCGGATACGGCGTGTCGAAACCGGTGACGCGTTCGACCGGCGCTTCGAGATGATAGAAGCAGCGTTCCTGCACCAGCGCGGCAAGTTCGGCGCCGAAGCCCGAGGTGCGCGTCGCTTCGTGGATGATCAGGCAGCGGCCGGTCTTCTTTACCGACGCCTCGATCGCGTCGATGTCGAGCGGCAGCAAGGTGCGCAGGTCAAGGATCTCTGCGTCGATGCCCATTTCCTCGACGATTGTCTTGGTGACATGCACCATCGTGCCATAGGCGAGGATGGTCAGCGCCTCGCCTTCGCGCACTGTCGCGGCCTTGCCGAGGTCGATGCGGTAATAGCCCTCGGGCACCGCGCTCGCATCATGCTTCGACCAGGGCTCGACCGGGCGGTCGTAATAGCCGCTGAACGGACCGTTATAGATGCGCTTGGGCTCAAGGAAGACGACCGGGTCATTGTCCTCGATCGCCGCGACCAAAAGACCCTTGGCGTCATAGGGGTTCGACGGAATGACCGTCTTCACGCCGCAGATATGCGTCATGATGCTTTCAGGCGACTGGCTGTGCGTCTGACCGCCGAAGATGCCTCCCCCAAACGGGGTACGCACCGTCATCGGGCAGATAAAGTCGTTCGCCGAGCGATAGCGCAGCCGCGCCGCTTCGCTGACGAGCTGGTCAAGGCCGGGATAGATATAGTCGGCGAACTGGATCTCGGGGACCGGGCGCAGTCCGTATGCGCCCATCCCGACCGCGACCCCGATGATGCCGCATTCGTTGATCGGCGTGTCGAACACGCGTGTCTTGCCATGCTTTTTCTGAAGACCGGCGGTCGCGCGGAACACGCCGCCGAAAAAGCCGACATCCTCGCCCATGACGACCGTATTGGGGTCGCGTTCGAGCATGACGTCCATCGCGCTGTTGATCGCCTCGATCATGTTCATCGTTTTGGTCTCGTCCGCCATCATTCGGGCTTCCAGTCGGGGCCGAACTTGGCCTCTTGTTCGGCGAGCATCTGCGCGCATTGTTCCTTGAGGTGCCAGGGCATGTCCTCGAACACATCCTCGAACATCGTCTCGAACGGCTGGTGCATGCCGTGCCCCAAGATGCCGAGCTTTTCCGATTGCTTCTGGGTCATCTTGACCAGGTCGTCGAGCTCTTTCGCCTGCGCCTCGTGACGCGCTTCATCCCATTCGCCCAGCACGATCAGATGCTGCTTGAGCCGGGCAATCGGGTCCCCGAGCGGCCAGGCGGTCGCTTCATCGGCGGCGCGATAGGCGCTGGGGTCGTCGGAGGTGCTGTGGCCTTCGCTGCGATAGGTGAAATGCTCGATCAGCGTCGGGCCGTTGTTGGTCCGCGCCCGGTCCGCCGCCCATTGCGTCGCGGCGTAGACCGCGAGCGGGTCGTTGCCGTCGACGCGCAGTCCTGCAATGCCGTAACCGACCGCGCGCGCCGCAAAGGTCGTGCGCTCGCTGCCGGCAAAGCCCGAGAAGCTCGATATGGCCCACTGGTTGTTCACGACGTTGAAGATGACCGGCGCGTTATACACCGTCGCAAAGGTCAGCGCCGAGTGGAAGTCGCCCTCGGCCGACGACCCCTCGCCGCACCAGACCGTCGCGATCCGGCTGTCGCCCTTCGACGCCGACGCCATCGCCCAGCCGACCGCCTGCGGATATTGCGTCGCAAGGTTCCCCGATACGCTGAAGAAACCGTGTTCGGGCGCCGAATACATGATCGGCAACTGGCGGCCGAGGAGATGGTCGCCACGATTCGAATAGATCTGGTTCATCATCTGGATCAGCGGATAATCCCGCGTAATCAGGATGCCCTGTTGGCGATAACTCGGAAAAACCATGTCGGTCCGGTCGATCGCCATCGTCGAGGCGACCGAGGTCGCTTCCTCGCCCGTGCACTTCATATAGAAGCTGGTCTTGCCCTGCCGCTGCGCCCGGAACATCCGGTCGTCGAACGCGCGGGTGAGCATCATGTTTCGCAACATCGCGCGAAGCCGCTCGGGCGAAAGCCGGGGATCCCACTGGCCTTTCGCCTGCCCGTCGAAATCGAGCACGCGAACGAGGCCATAGCAAAGCTCGCGCATCGCGTCGGGCTTGGTCGCCTCGCCGGGGCGCGGGGTCGCATCGACGGCAGGAACCTCGATATCGCCAAAGTCCGGCGTATCGCCGGGGCGATAGCGCGGCTCCGGGATGTGAAGCGACAGCGGCGGCAAATTGCGCGCCGGACGCTGAGGCGTCTCAGGCATATCTTCTTCCCTTCGGACGCGAATCGCGCACCTAGTTATATTTCAACGTGACGACATATTATTACGGATGCCATACGAATGCAACGGCGGCCATCAGACCGCGACGGGCGCAGAAATATGCGCCTGCGGCGCATAATTCTCGACCGCAAAATCCTCGAACCGGTAATCGAAAATGCTCGACGGCCGGCGAAGGATGTGCAGCTTCGGTGCGCCTTCGGGGACGCGCTGCAACTGCTGTTCGACCAGATCGGCGTGATTGAGATAGAGATGGACGTCGCCGCCGGTCCACACCACCTCATGCGCGGTGAGATCGCACACCTCGGCTATCATCCGCGTCAAGAGCGCCGCCTCGAAGATGTTGAATGCAAAGCCGAGACCGAGGTCGCATGATCGTTGGAAGAGCAGGCACGACAGCCCGCCATCGCTGCGGACGTGAAACTGATAGGTCATGTGGCACGGCGGCAGCGCCATCCGGTCGAGATCCGCGACGTTCCAGCCGGTAAAGATATGGCGGCGCGAGCCGGGATTGTTCCTGAGCGAATCGATCAGCGCCGCGATCTGATTATGCCCCTGCTCGGCGCGGCGAAAAAGCCCCTCGCCCGCCGGCTCGTAACGCGGCCAGTTCACCCATTGGTGGCCATAGACGGGCCCGAGATCGCCCCATTTCGCGGCGAATTCTTCGTCGGCGACGATCCGCGCCTCGAAATCCTCGGCGCTGATATCCTCACCGCTCGCCTTGCGGTATTTTTCGAGCGGCCAGTCGGTCCATATCTTCACGCCCTGCGAAACCAGCGACCGGATATTGGTATCGCCGGTCAGGAACCACAGCATCTCGCGCAGCGCGGTCTTCCAATAGACGCGCTTCGTCGTGAGCAACGGGATCGCGTCGTCGGCGAGCGAGAATCGCATCGTTTCACCAAACAGCGACCGCGTGCCGACGCCAGTGCGATCGACGCGTTCGTCGCCCTCGACCCAGATGCGCCGCATCAAATCGAGATATTGAAGTTCATAATGGATGGAATCAGGCAAGACTCACTCCCGGTTTATTCCCATCGTTGCTAGGCCTCGCACCGCGAGCGGACAAGGGAGCAGCCGGCGTGACGCCGCAAAGCCTCCGTTGCGGGGCAGTCGGGCATTGGGAATCGCGCGGCCGGAGCGCATGGGTCCGGAGATGACCCTTTTCGAGCCCGTAGGCAAAACCCCGGAGCCCATCGCGCCGGTCGGATTCGTTCCGTCCCGATCGGAGGATGAGGTGGCGCGCCATTTGTTACGCCCGCTGTTCGAGGATGGCCGCGAAACGCTGCTGCTTGCCGGATTCGACGCGTTCGAGCGTCTCGTCCGTCTCGAATGCGTCGATGGCGATGCAACGGGCCGCTGCGTTATCCCGACGCGAAGCTGGCGGACGTTGCTCGATGGCGGGATCGCAACGGTGATAATGGCCCACAACCACCCGTCGGGCATCGCCCTGCCGAGCGATACCGACATTGGCACGACGCACAATGCCGCGCTTTTTCTGCGGACCTTGGGCATCGACCTGGTCGATCATCTGATTTTCGTGGCGGACGGTCATTTCAGCTTTCGGACTGCCGAAATGCTTTAGTCACAGCAATCCTCTTCGATGTGCCGATTGGCGCTTGAAGTTCGCAGATTGCGCGTCTAGAGGACCGCCCTGCCTTCGCGGCGACCCTGGTCGGCGCGCAGATCGGTCGGGGAGTAGCTCAGCCTGGTAGAGCACTGTCTTCGGGAGGCAGGGGCCGGAGGTTCGAATCCTCTCTCCCCGACCAATTTCCTGTAAATTGCAGATTCTGCATCGTCACTTCTTGTAAGTCGGCGAACAAGTCCCTAAATTCATCCTACGCCGCCGTGGTTTTCCCCCTTTCCATCGCGGCGAGTGTCCCGTCAGCTTTGGCGCGGACGCGTCCTCCCTGGACCCTGGCCACCTCGTACTACGGTACGAGGTGGTTTTTTATTCGGCGGCTTGCGGGAATATTTCGTTGCCGGGCCGCGCCTGTCCCAGGTCGCCGACAAGGTCAGCGAACCAGCGCGCGAGTCGTCCGATCCGCGCCGTATCGGGCAGGCGCTCGACCGACAGGTAGAGGCTACGATCGATTTCGATCTGCACGGCATGGATCGCATCGGCCGGCTGGCCGTGCGTGCGGATGATATGCCCGCCCGAATAGGGCTGGTTGCGCGTCACGACTTCGCCCAGACGCCCCGCCGACGCTACCACCATATCGATCAGCCATGCGCCCGCGCTGCCGCCGAAGCGGTCGCCGACCACGATTCGGGCGCCATGGCCCGGCTGCCCGGCCGGGATCGAGGGCATCGAGTGCAGATCGATCAGGATCGCGTGCCCGAAGCGGTCCCGAGCCTCCACCAGAACCTCGGTGAGCGCGTCATGATAGGGCCGGTGGAAGGATTCGAGCCGCCAATGCAACGCGGCGCTGTCGATCGGCCGCTTCCACAAAGGGCCGCAATCGAACAGTCGCGTCGGGACAACGCCCAGCCCTGCCCGCTCCTTGCGCCCTGGCGCGGAAAATTGCGCGCGCAACGACATCGCGACCTCGCCGGGTGCCATCTGCCCCTCGCCGCGGTTGAGGTCGGCGACCGCGCGTGCCCACAGCGCCTCCACGACAACGGCCCCCGCACCGGTTGCCCCGGCCGCCAGCAGATCGCACCATCCATCCTCGAGCCGCTCGAGTTGCGATTGCTCGACGCGCGCCGCGGCGAGTATCTCGGGCGGATAGATGCGTCCCGCGTGCGGCACCGACACCACGACCGGCCCCATCACCCGGGGCCGGTTGACAGCGATGGCGGCAGGCGGGATGCTACGGGACTGCATCGCTTACGGGTGGCAAAAAAAGCGCGACGAATCCAGCGTCGCGCGTCAATTTGTTAAATCTCTGACGCTATATCGGATATGGATTAGAAGGCGCGGCCAAGCGGAACCGGCGGCGCCGAAGACCGGGAACAGATTTCGAATGATACGCATATTGCTGGCCGAAGACGACGATGTGATGCGCGAATATCTTGCGCGCGCGCTGACGACTGGCGGTTATCACGTCACCTCGGTCGACCGCGGGACCGCGGCGGTCCCCTATATCGATTCGGGCACCTTCGACCTCCTGCTCTCGGATATCGTCATGCCCGAAATGGACGGGATCGAACTCGCGCAGCATACGGCGAAGGTGGCCCCGCAGACGCAGGTCATGTTCATTACCGGCTTTGCCGCCGTGTCGCTGCGGGCCGAGGAAAATGTGCCGCAGGCGAAGCTGCTCTCGAAGCCCTTCCACCTCAAGGATCTGGTGCGCGAAGTCGACAATATGTTCGGCCGCGCCGACCAGTCGCACCAACAATAGCGTGCATCTTTTTCGCGAAGGGCTTGCCAAGCCGCGCGGAGCCGATTAGGGGGCGCGTCACCCCAAGGGATGGGCGTGTAGCTCAGTGGTAGAGCACTGTGTTGACATCGCAGGGGTCGCAAGTTCAATCCTTGCCACGCCCACCATTAAAAACGCCGCCGCCCCAACGGGTTGGCGGCGTTTTTGCGTTCAGGCCATGCCCTTCATCAAATCACCGCGCGACGCATCGCCGATCTGGCTGCCGCCATCGCAGTCGAGGATCGTGCCGGTAATGTAGCCCGCAGCGGGCGAGCAAAGGAACACCGCCGATTCGGCGACCTCCTCGATCTTGCCCCAGCGTTTCATCGCGATCCGGTCGTAATGCGCCTGTCGCGTCGCGGCATCGGGCGCGAGGCGTTTCATGCCCTCCGTGTCGGCGATCGGCCCCGGCGAAATGCCGTTCACCCGCACCTCGGGTCCCCATTCGAGCGCGAGCACGCGAATCAACTGGTTGATCCCTGCCTTCGCGGCGCAGGCGTGGGCCTGCAGCGCCGACGCGTTGACCGCCTGCCCCGCCGTGATCGCGATAAGCGACGCGCCCGGCCGATTGAGCAGGTCGTGACAGCCGCGGAACACGTTGAAGGTGCCGTTGAGATCGATATCGACGACCGTGCGAAACGCATTGGCCGACATGCCCAGCACCGGCGCGAGGAAATTGCCTGCGGCACCCGAAATCACGATATCCATTGGACCGAAGGCGTCCGCCACACGCTGCATCACACCGCGGATCGCGTCATAATCGCGCACATCGCCCGACAGGCCGAGCGCGCCGCTGCCGATTTCCGCCGCCGCGCGCGCCGCCTTGTCGGGATCGCGTCCGGCCACCGCGACCTTCGCGCCGAGTTCGGCGAAGCGCTTCGCGATGCCCAGATTGATGCCGCTCGTGCCGCCTGCGACGAAGGCCGTCTTTCCCGCCAGCAGATTATCCCGAAATGTCGACATCGCGCTCGCCCTCTCTCTCGCTGTGGATGGCGATCCGGACGATCCGGGGTTGACGGATCGGAACCAGTCGCCTTTTGAAACTGGAACAGACAGCAAGGACGAACCGATGGCAAGTGCCGGCCCCACCTCGAACAGCTTCATCTCGCAGCGGCTGAAGCTGCATTATGTCGATTGGGGCAACCGGGGCGCGCCGCCGTTACTGCTCGTCCATGGGGGGCGCGACCATTGCCGTAACTGGGACTGGGTCGCCGAAAAGCTGAAGGGCCGCTATCATATCATCGCGCCGGATTTGCGTGGACATGGCGACAGCGCCTGGTCGCCCGACGGCAATTACGACATGGACGGTTTCGTCTATGACCTCGCGCAGCTGATCCATCAGCTTGACCTCGGCCCGATCTCGATCGTCGCGCATTCGATGGGCGGCAATATCGCATTGCGCTATACGGGCCTCTATCCGGACAATGTCCACAAGCTCGTCGCGATCGAGGGGCTCGGTCCTTCGCCCAAGGTCATCGCCGAGCGCGCGAAAACCGGCTATGCCGAGCGTTTCCGCAAATGGATCGACGACAAGCGTCAGGCCGCAGGGCGCACCCCGCGCCGCTACGCAACGCTCGACGACGCGCTGGCGCGGATGATGGGCGAGAACAGCTATCTGACCGAGGCGCAGGCGCGGCACCTCACGATCCACGGCATCAGCCGCAACGAGGACGGCACGTGGAGCTGGAAATTCGACAATTACCTCAACGTCTGGCCCGCCTTCGACATGCCGCACGCCGATATCGCCGCGTTGTGGGGTGCGATCACCTGCCCCACCCTGCTCCTATATGGCGCGAACAGCTGGGCCTCGAACCCCGAGAAGGACGGGCGGCTCGAGCATTTCAACACCGCGAAGGTGATCGAGTTCGAAAATGCCGGCCACTGGCTGCACCACGACCAGTTCGACCGGTTCATGTCCACGCTAGACGAATTCCTTTAGACCCGTCGCCGGTTGCGCGCTGCGGCGCGCGATGAGAGGCGGCGCGATGGCGTATACGGGGAAGGTATCGACAAGGCAGCGGGCATTGGCCGGCGCAAGCGCGCTGACGATCGTCGTTGCGGTCGGTTTCGGCCTTGCGAGCGGCCTCGACCTCAGCCTCGTTCGCAAGGCGAGCGAAGCGATCACGACGATCGCGATCCCCGCACCGCAGCAGCCGCGCTCACAGGCTCGGCCAGCGAAGACACCAAGCGAAAAGGCCAGCGGCAAGGCGTCGGCCATCAACAAGAAGGCCTCGGCCGCATCGGTTGCCGCGCCGCCGCCCAAGCTGCCACCGGTCATCCCACCCGTCGCGGCCGCGCCGAACCCCGGCGCAGGGAGCGATGCGTCGGCGGGCGCCGCACCGAACTCCGGACCGGGATCGGGAGCAGGCGGGCGCGGCGACGGCACCGGTGCCGGCGGCGCAGGAAGCGGCACCGGCGGCGGCACCAGGGCCGTGTGGCGGAGCGGCGCGATCCGTGACCGCGATTATCCGCGCGAAGCAAGCCGCGCGAGGGCGGGCGGCGAAGTCGAGGTGCGGTTCACGATTGAAGCCAGCGGCCGCGTCAGCGGCTGCCGCGTGACGCGATCAAGCGGCGATGCGTCGCTGGACCGGACGACCTGTGCCCTGATCGAGGCGCGCTTTCGCTTCAAGCCTGCGACCGATGCCGCGGGCGACCCGATCGCGAGCCAATATGGCTGGCGGCAGACGTGGTGGCTCGAACCGCCGCGCTAGTTCGCGCATCCTGCAATCGCCAACTTATCGCGAATGCCTCGCAATATTATTTGACTCTGCGATTAACTCGCAATAGCGGCGCCTCATCCATAACAAAAAGGGGTAAGAGCCGTGAAGCCAACGACGTCCGCCACTTTCCTGGCGCTCTCCTGCGTCGGCAGCCTGATCAGCACTGCGGCCATGGCGGCCGATACGGGTGCCGACGCGTCTTCCGAACAGCAGTCCGAGCGCGAACGCCGCGACGAACGCGAGCAGATCATCGTCACCGGGCAGCATTATCAGACGCAGCAGGAATCGCCGAAATCGACGCGTCCGGTGCGCGACACGCCGCAAACGGTGACCGTTATCACTGGCGAGACGATCGAGCAGCAGAATCTGCTGACGCTGCGCGACATGCTCTCGACGGTCCCCGGCATCACCTTTGGCGCAGCCGAAGGCGGCTCACCGCCCGCCGATTCGATCAACTTCCGCGGCTATTCGGCGGGCAGCGACATCACGCAGGACGGCGTGCGCGACAGCGCCGCCTATAACCGGTCGGATTCGTTCAACCTCGAACAGCTCGAAATCGTCAACGGCGCCAATTCGGTGCAGAGTGGCGCCGGATCGGTCGGCGGATCGATCAACATCGTCACCAAGCGCCCGCTCGACGAGACGCGCGTCGTCGGCACCGCGGGCATCGGCACCGACAATTATTACCGCGGCACGGTCGACGCGAACCTCCGCGTCAACGACCTGATCGCGGTGCGGCTCAACGCGATGGCGCACAAGAATGACGTGCCAGGACGCGATGTCGATAACTACAAGCGTTGGGGCGTCGCGCCGTCGATCAGCATCGGCATGGCGGGACCGACCAAGCTGACGCTGCAATATCTGCATCAGGAAGACGACAATATCCCGCAATATGGCGTGCCCTATTACGATGGCCTGATCCCGGGCGTCCACCGCAGCGATTATTTCGGTTACCGCAATGTCGATCGACAGGAAATCACGGTCGATCAGGCGACCGCGATCGTCGAACATGAATTCAGCGACAACTGGTCGATCCGCAATCTGGCGCGCTGGCAGAAGGTCAGCCAGCTGACCGTCGTGGGCCCGCCGCAAGGCACTTATTGCCTTTCGACCGGTGTGACGCCGCGAGGCGACAGCTGCACGATCAACGTCAACGGCTTCGGCAGCTTCACCGTGCCCGACGGCTATTATTACATCGGCGGCCCGCGCGGGACGCTCCGCGATTCGACGAACGAGCTGATGTACGACCAGGTCGACCTGCGCGGCACGTTCAACACCGGCGCGATCGAACATACGCTCGTTGTCGGCGCCTCGGCATTGTGGGAGAAATATACGCTCAACAACGGCAATGCGCTGCGCAACGCCGACGGCACGCCCTTCTATAGCCGCTATCCGCTGGTCAACATCGCCAACCCGAACGAGGTGGTCGTCGGCCCCGCGCTCCCCGACGGCTTCTCTTATGGCAGCAATGTCTATGAAGGGCCGGTCAATTTCACCTACACCGGCCGCCAGCGCGGCGAGGTCGACAATTATTCACTCTATCTGTTCGACGCGATGAAGCTCGGCAAGTTCGAACTCAACGGCGGTGTCCGTTATGAAAAGAGCAGCGGATCGAACCGCAACGGCTTGGGCATCACGACCCCGACCGAGTATAGCGACAACCTCTTTTCCTATCGCATCGGACTCGTTTACAAACCGGTCGAGGCCGTCACCCTCTATGCCGCCTACGGCAATTCCAAGACGCCCTCGCAGGCGTCGGTCAACGGCAGTTGTTCAGAGGCCGCAACCAACGGCAATTGCAACGTCAAACCGGAAAGCGCGAAGAATTACGAGATCGGCGTGAAGGCCGAGGTCGCGGGCGGCCGCCTGCTGCTGAGCGCCGCGGCGTTCCGCAACGAGCGCGACAGCTATCGCGTCAATTCGGGCGATCCGACGCTGCCCGATCAGGTGCTCGACGGCCATTCGCGCGTCGACGGCATCGCGCTGAGCGCCGTCGGGCAGATCCTTCCCGGCTGGTCGATCACCGCCAACTATACCTATCTCGACAGCGAGATTTTGCAGTCGGTGTCCGATTACTGCCTCGCCAATCCCGGCGAAGGCGCCTGCACCAACTCGCCCGCCTTCCCCGATCCGGTCGCCGGCGCGCGGATCCAGGACACACCCAAACATTCGGGCAGCCTGTTCACCACCTATGAACTGCCGTTCGGGCTGAAGATCGGATATGGAGCGACCTATCAGGGCAAATTCACCTTTAACCTGCCGACGGCAACGGCCGATCCGGAGCTGTTCCAGTCGGACGATTACTGGGTTCACAACGCCTATCTGGCCTATGATTTCACCGACCGGATTTCGGCACAGCTCAACGTGAAGAATTTCACCGACAAGCTCTATTTCACCCGCATCCGCAACAATGGCTGGGCGACCCCCGGCGACGCGCGGTCTGCGGTGCTGACCCTGACGGTCGGGCTTTAACGAACCTTGCCGGGAGCGGCCCGGCGCCGCTCCCGGCATTGATCCCCGGCACAAGCTGTGGCAGCGCCGGAGGGTAAGGAACACACTACCGATGCTGATTGCCGTTCCCGACCTGCTCTCCCCAGCCGAAGTGGCGGACATCCGCGCGATCATCGATGCCGCCGAATGGATCGACGGCAATGCGACGTCGGGCCACCAGTCGGCGCTCGCCAAGCAGAACGAGCAATTGCCCGAGGATGGCGAGGCCGCCAAGCAGGCGGGGCGAATGATCCTCGAAGCACTCGGCCGCTCCCCGATCTTCTTCGCCTCGGCACTTCCGCTCAAAATCTACCCGCCGCTGTTCAATCGTTACGGGGCCGGGCAGCTATTCGACACGCATGTCGATAATGCGATCCGCCTCAAGCGCGGCAGCGATTTCCGCATCCGCAGCGACCTGTCGATCACCGTCTTCCTCGAAGCGCCCGAGGATTACGACGGCGGCGAATTGCTGATCGAGGATCATTATGGCGTCCAGCGCGTCAAACTGTCCGCCGGTCACGCGGTCGTCTATCCCTCGTCGAGCCTGCATCGCGTCACGCCGATCACGCGCGGGCGGCGCGTCGCCTCCTTCTTCTGGCTGCAATCGATGGTCCGCGATGCCGAGAAGCGCCGGACATTGTTCGACCTCGATCGCGCAGTGCAGCGGCTGACCGGCGAACTCGGCGGCAAGGACCGCTCGGTGATCGAACTCACCGGCGTCTATCACAATCTGCTGCGGCTCTGGGCGGACAGTTAATCCAGCATCGCGCGCCACGCGCGCGAGACATATTCGCGGTCGCCCGCGACCACGCACGCGGCCAGTTCCTGCTTATCGGCCAACGCTATCGCTGCTTCGGGGCCCAGCACGGTCAACGCCGTCGCCCAGCCGTCGGCGATCATGCAGCTGCGGTGCAGTACCGTCACCGATGCGACGCCGTTGACGATGGGGCGTCCGGTCGCGGGATCGAAGCTGTGCGAATAATGCTGACCACCCGCGCTGAAGCCCCGCCGATAATTGCCCGAGGTCGCCACCGACAGGTCGTGCAGCGCGATGCGCCACGGCGCGAGCGATGCCGTCGGCGGCATTTCGACATCGACCCACCAGGGCTGTCCGTCTGGACGGATCCCCTCCCCGCGCAGTTCGCCGCCGAGTTCGAGCAGAAAGTGGCGCACGCCGACGTCGAGCAGCCAGTCGGCGGCAAGGTCGACGGCATAGCCCTTGGCGATCCCCGAGAGGTCGAGCGCCGCGCCTTCGCCGCGCCGGATGCGCCGCGTCGCGCGATCGAAATCGATCGTCCTTGCGGCGGACGCGCTGGTCGGGGGCGGCGCACTATCGACAGCCCCCGCGCTGCCGAAGCCCCATGCTTCGGTCAGGCGGCCGAGGCCCGCGTCGAAAGCGCCGCCACTGGCGCGCGCGATTCGAAGCGCCGCCTTCACGACATGGGCGAGTTCGTCCGGCACCTCGCGCCATACGCCGGCGCGCGCGCGATTGAAGCGCGAGAGATCGGATTCCGCTTCCCACTGGCTCATCTGTTCGACGACGAGAGCAAGCGCCGCCTCGACGCCGTGCAGGGTCGAGGCGGGCGGCGCCACCGCCTGCAGCGACCAGCTCGTCCCCATGCTCTCGCCGACGAAGCGTTCGATCCCTGCCCGCGCGTCGCACCCGGCGAAGGCGGCAAGCGTCAACGCGCGAGGGATCAATATGCGGTCGGTCAGGGCGCGAGCACCTCGAGCGTCGTGACATAGCTCGCACGGCGCTGCGGCCCTGCCGGTGCCGCGGCGCCTTCTTCGCGCGCCGTACGCGGCGTCGTGACGTTCAGCCAATAGAGGCCGGGGCCCGTCCAATTGATCTCGACCTTGCCGTCGCTACCCGTCTGAAGTTCCATCTGGCCGAGCTGGTCGCGATAACGGATGCCGCCGGGGATCACCGTGACGGGCAGGCCCGCCGCGGGCTTGCCGTCGAGCACGAACTGGAACGTCGCCGCCTCGCCCGCGATCAGGTCGTTCGGATGCGTGACAGGGACCAGCTCGATCCCCTTCCCCGTCGGTTGGAACAGCGTCACGGTCGGCTCGCCGACGGTCACGAAAATCTCGTTGCGATTGTTCGCTTCGGCGGTCCGCACATTGGTCGCGCCCGCGGGGATACGCTCGGCGAGGTTCGCGGTCGTCGTGCCGCGCGGCAGGCGCTCGGTCTTGCCGTTCAGGTCATAGCTGCCCATCACGCCGTCGGATACCGACGCGATCCGCCACGTCCCCTTCTGCGTCAGATGGACGTCGAAGGTGCTGCGATAGCGCCCGGTCGCCTTGTTCTCGATCGCCGCCTCGCTGCCGTCAGGCGCCCATGCCTTCAGCGCGTCGAGGCGCATCGGATGATGTTCGAAGTAGAAAAGATCGTTCGATATCGCGGCGTCGACCGTGACCCAGACATCGTCGCCCGACAGAACGGTCGACGACGGCAGCATCCACTGACGGTGCGCCGATGCCGGGACGGTGGCGATCGCGGCAAGCGCCGCCCCCGCTGCGAAGCCCCAAAAACCCTTGTTCATCACCCTGTCCTTTCCTGCTTAACGGAAGGAAACCGAGACGGCCCCCAATTCACTTTTTCCCGCGGCGCGTCCGCCCGCTCCGGCCTTTGCGGGCCAGGTAAAGGGGATACGCAGAAGTTCGCGGCCACCCACTTCGCGGGCCGCCTCGATCACCAGCATGTACTGGCCGGGCGCGGACGCGCCGAGCTGCGCGCGCGTGAAGGAGATTTTGTGCGCGCCCGGTGCGCGCGTCGCGCCGGTGATCCCGTTCGCGGGGAAAGTCATCGAACGGCCCGCGGCGCGCCACCACTGGCGCACGTCGCGAAGCCACTTCGTGCCTTCGTTCGCCTTCATGTCGTAATCGTACCAGACCGCCACGGTCCTCGGCTTCGCGCCCTCCTTCTCGACCCAGATCGCGACATAGGGCTTGTGATATTCGGCGACCTTCAGCCGCGGAATATTGACCGCGACGTCCATCGTCCCCGGCGCGGCGGCAAATAAGGGCGCGGTGAGTATGGCACCAAGGCCGATCGTCCCGCCGACGATGCGCGCTGGGGTGGTAAGCTGCATGAAGGGTCTCCCTAGTGGATGAAGATGGTCGCGATGGCGGCGGGAATCGCGAGCCCCAGCCCGACCAGCGGCCAGGTGCTCCGGCGCTTCGCCGAATGAAGCTGGAGCAGGAACAGGCCAGTGACCGCGAAAACGAGGCAGGCGAGCGCGAAGACGTCGATGAACAGGCTCCACGCGCCACCCGAATTGCGACCCTTGTGGAGATCGTTGAGGTAGGAAATCCAGCCGCGGCTGGTGACCTCGCTCGTCGCCTTGCCGGTCGCCAGATCGATCGCGACCCACGCGTCGCCGCCAGGACGCGGCGCGGGCAGATAGACTTCGTCGGCCGACCATTCGGCCTCAGCGGACGCTTTGACGGGAAAGCGCTCCTCGACCCAGGCGGCAACGGCGGTCGGCAACGGCGCCTTTTCAGCCGCGGGAACGGCCGCCTTCAGCGCCGTGAGCATGGTCGGCGGCATCGTCGCCGCCGCTTCGGTGACCACCGGCGCAGCTTCGATATCCGCCGCGTGGTTGAGCGTGAAGCCGGTGATCGCGAACAGGAGCAGGCCGATCAGGCTGACGGCCGAGCTCATCCAGTGCCACATATGCAGCTGTTTCAGCCAAAAGGCGTTCCGGCTCTTCCGGGCCGCCGGGCGTTGGGATGTCGGTGCGTGCATCGAAGGTTTCTGCGGCGGGTTCCGGAGGAGCGGGATGCGAGCGGCATTATCGCGAACGATTCTCAATTACAATAAAATTTGTGAACCACGCGAAAAATGCCGCGCGCGCGGCAGCGGCCGGGCGAACGCATGGCCGGCAGGCAGCGGCGGCCTATGGTTTTCGATCGAAAGGGAAGTAGGTGGCGGAGACGGAGGGATTCGAACCCTCGGTACCGGATTTACCAGTACGACGGTTTAGCAAACCGTTGGTTTCAGCCACTCACCCACGTCTCCGCATGGTCTGCCGCGCTAACGGCAGGTTTGGCCTAGGCGGGTCGCTATAGCCATGCGCCTCGCGCCCCGCAACGGCAAAGATTGTTCAATTTTATGGGCCTTGCGCGCATTTCGTCGCTCGAATGATTCGGTCCGGCGTAAATTCGACTCAGGTCATCGCCCGTTCATTGCCCCCGCGTCAAAGCGAGTCATGATTAACGTAGATTTCGGCGCAAAGGTGCCGCTCGATTTTTGGGGGTCCAATATGCGGAAGACGTTCACCAGCCTTGCTCTTGCAGCCTTGGCCTCGCTCGGACTTGCATTGACGCCGCTGCCGGCGGCGGCGCAGATGCGCGAGATCGATCCCAGCAACACGCAAATCGACTCCGATCTCGACAGTCCCGCACCGCCTGCGACAACAAGCGATCCCTACAGCGAGCCGTCGTATGACAGCGACCTTGCGACCGGCGACCAACAGACGAGCGAAACGCCGGTCGACGGCGGCACGACGAGCGGCGACACCGCCGATATGACCGCCACCAGCGTCGCCACCGACGATGGCTCGACCTATAAGCAGGACGACCTGATCGGTGCGGCGGAAGGTGTGTTCGGCAAGGGCGCACAGGGTCTCGCGGGATTGATCGAGGATATCCTCAAGAAGCAGGGCGAACCCAACGCCTATATCGTTGGCCGCGAAGCTGGCGGCGCGCTCGTCCTCGGCGTGCGCTACGGTTCGGGCACGCTGCACCACAAGATCGAGGGCGAGCTGCCCGCTTATTGGACCGGCCCGTCGATCGGTTTCGACGCGGGCGCGAACGCCGGCAACACCTTCGTCCTCGTTTACAATCTGTTCGACAGCGAGGATCTCTACAAACGCTATCCTGCGGGCGAAGGCGCCGCCTATCTAGTCGGAGGCTTCAACGCGAGCTACCTGCGCCGCGGCGACGTCGTGCTGATCCCGATCCGGGTCGGCGTCGGCGCACGGCTCGGCGCCAACGTCGGCTATATGAAGTTCCGCAAAAAGCAGAATTGGGTACCCTTCTGAGAATTGGCCCGTTTGCCACGGGGGCGACAGCCCGCGCTTCGGCGCGGGCTTTTTCTTTGTGCGGATGATATCGGGGACCGCCCCATCCGGAGATCGACGACATGACATCGAAGCCCGCCAGTGACCCGCACTATTCGCCCTTCACGGTCGGCGGCGGCCTGATCTTCGTCTCGGGCCAGCTTCCTCTGCGGCCGGGCCGCGATTCATCGCTGGCGGATGCACCGTTCAAGGCACAGGTCGAGCAAACATTGTCGAACCTCGAAAACGTCCTGCATCAGGCCGGTGCCGACCTTTCACAGGTGATCAAGACGACCGTCTATCTCAGCAGCATTGCCGACTGGGATGAACTGGACATCCTGTACCGGCAATTCTTCGGCGAAACGCGACCCGCCCGAAGCGTTGTCCCCACCGGCCCGCTCCATTTCGGATTCCGTATCGAGATCGAGGCTATCGCGCTCTCGGCCAAGGCCCAGGCATCCGGATAATACCCCCGGCGACGGACGCCCCTGACTGTGATATCAAGAGAGCGACTTTGACGTGCCGGCCCGCCGCACGCAACCAGTCGGGGAGGCATTATGTCGGTCGAACCCTTGCATCATGACCGCCGGCTTTCGCCGTTCGAGCGGAGCCCGATCCTGACCGGGGTGGCCGTCGGCGTTGCCTCGCTGCTCCCACACGCATTCCTGTCGGCGCAGGCATCGCTCGCTTTCGCCGCGATTCTGATCGCGTTGATTGCCGGTATCTATTTCGGGTTTGCCGTCGTGAACGGATCGCCCCGCGACCAGCTTGTCGAATTCAACGTCACCGGCGCCTTCGCCATTGCGGGGCTGCTCGGCTTGCTGCACTGGCCCCTCCTGTTGCCGCTTGCCTATTTCGGCCACGCCGCGTGGGATTTCGCGCATCACCGTCGCGCGCATCTGCCGCTCGTGGCGATCCCGCAGTGGTATGTGCCTTGGTGCGTCGTCATCGACGTCATCGTCGGGACCGGCTTGCTGTTGATCTGGCGAAACCACGGCCTGATCTAAAATGCGCCGAAGCGCCTAGTCGCCGTCGAAGGCGATCAGCGTTTCGCAAGCCAGTCCGGCTGCATCGAGCCGCTGCGACCCGCCAAGATCGGGCAGATCGATCACGAACAGCGCCGCCGCCACCTCGGCACCGACGCTGCGCATCAGCGCTGCGGTGGCGAGGATCGTGCCGCCGGTCGCGAGCAGGTCATCAACGAGGATGACGCGATGCCCCGGCAGCACCGCGCCATCATGGAGTTCGAGGCGATCGACGCCATATTCGAGTTCGTAATCCACGCCGATCGTCACGCCGGGCAGCTTGCCCGCCTTGCGTACCGGAACGACGCCAAGACCCATGGCGGTCGCCATCGCGGCGCCGAACAGAAAACCGCGCGCCTCGACCGCGACGATGAGATCGGGGCGGTAGGCCGCGGCGCGCGCGCTCAGCCGGCGCACGCTCTCGCTGAAACCGGCGGCATCGCCGATCAGCGTCGTGATATCGCGAAACTGGATGCCCGGCTTTGGAAAGTCCGGGATCGTGCGGACGAGTGACGCGAGGTCGAGGTCCGGCTGGGGCGGGAGGGCGATCATGACGTCACAATCGCCCTGCCCCCGTTTCTCAATGCTTCTTGTCGGCCCAGATGTTCCGGTACGACAGATAGGTCAGTACAGTGAAGATCAGCAGGAAGAAGAACACCGCATAACCGACCTGGATGCGTTTGATCAGCTTCGGTTCGGCGGTCCAGACGAGGAATGCGGTCACGTCCTTCGACATCTGGTCGACGGTCGCCTGGGTGCCATCGGCATAGGTGACCTGGTTCGGAGCCAGCGGCGGGGCCATCGCGAGGTTGAGGTTCGCGAAATAGGGGTTGTAGTGCAGCCCCGTGCCCGGCTTCAGCTCGGCCGGCAGGTTCGCCGGCGGGTTCTGGAACCCGGTCAGCAGCGAATAGACATAGTCCTTGCCGCCTTCGCGCGCCTTGGTGATCAGCGAAAGGTCGGGCGGCAGCGCATTGTTGTTCGCGGCGCGCGCGGCGACTTCGTTCGCGTAGGGCGACGGGAAATAATCCGACGGCAGGCCATCGCGCGTCGCCGGTTCACCCGTGTCAGGGTTGATCGACGGGACCTGGAAGCCCCTGGCGAAAGTCTTGATCTGCCCTTCGGTGTATCCGAGGTCCGCAATGTCGCGGAAGGCGACGAGGTGCAGGCCGTGGCAGGCCGAGCAGACTTCCTTGTACACCTGCATCCCGCGTTGCAGCTGCGCCTTGTCCCAATGCGGCAGCAGGATGCCATCGCTGGCGAGCTTCAGATGCTTGGGGTGCTTGTGAAACTCGTGCGCGACATTGGGTTCATTCTTGAGCGGCGTCGTGAAGATCGCGAGCACCAGCGCGGTAATGAAACCGAGACCGACGAGAAAACCGAGCGGACGAACCATGGCTGTATCAGCTCCTATTAAAGTCCGGCGCTCAGGCCGTTGCCGAAGCCGACGCGGTGTCGGTGGCGTGTTTGGCGAGGACCGCTTCGGTGATCGAATTCGGCATCGGAAGCGGGCGTTCAATCCGCGACACGATCGGCAGGATCACCAGGAAGTGCGCGAAATAATAGATCGCACCCAGCTGGCTGAGGATCACCCACGGCTGTTCGGCGGGCTGCATGCCGCACCAGCCGAGGAGCAGTACGTCGGCGACGAGGACCCAGAAGAAGATGCGGTACAGCGGGCGATAGTTCGACGACTTGACCGGCGAGCTGTCGAGCCAGGGCAGGAAGAACAGCAGCGCGATCGAAGCGAACATCGCGATGACGCCCCACAGCTTCGCGTCGATCCACAGGAAGTTGAAGGTGAAGGCCTTCAGGATCGCGTAAAAGGGCAGGAAATACCATTCGGGAACGATATGCGCGGGCGTCGAAAGCGAGTTTGCCGGAATATAATTGTCGGCATGGCCGAGCGTGTTCGGGCTGAAGAAGGTCAGCGCGACAAACACGAGCAGGAAGACGCCGACGCCGAAGCCGTCCTTCGCGGTGTAATAGGGGTGGAACGGGACGGTGTCCTGTTCGTCCTTCACCTCGATGCCCGTCGGGTTCGACGAACCCGGGATGTGCAGCGCCCAGATGTGCAGGATGATGACACCCAGGATCACGAACGGCAGCAGATAGTGCAGCGAGAAGAAGCGGTTGAGCGTCGCGTTGTCGGGAACGAAGCCGCCAAGCAGCCATTCGCGCACCGGCTCGCCGACGAGCGGGATCGCAGAGAAGAAGCCGGTGATCACCTGCGCGCCCCAGAAGCTCATCTGGCCCCAGGGAAGCACATAGCCCATGAAGGCGGTCGCCATCATCAGGAGGAAGATCACGACGCCGAGCAGCCACACCATTTCGCGCGGCGCCTTGTACGAACCGTAATAAAGGCCGCGGAAGATGTGGAGATACACGACGATGAAGAACATGCTCGCGCCGTTCATATGCGCGTAGCGGATGAACCAGCCGGCATTCACGTCGCGCATGATATGCTCGACCGAATTGAACGCGACGTCCGCATTGGCAGCATAGTGCATCGCCAGAACGATACCGGTGATGATCTGGATCATCAGCGCGGCGCCGGCGAGGACGCCGAAGTTCCAGAAATAGTTGAGGTTGCGCGGAACCGGATAGCCGGGTCCCGTGGCGTTGTAGACCAGCCGAGGGATCGGCAGCTTCTCGTCCATCCACTTCATCAGCGGATGTTGCGGCTCATAGGGCTTGGCCCAGGGAAAGCTCATCTTATCTCGCTCCTCAGCCGATCGTCACGACGGTATCGCTGGTGAATTCATAGGGCGGCACGACCAGATTCTTGGGTGCCGGCCCCTTACGGATGCGCGCCGCGGTGTCATAGTGCGAACCGTGGCACGGGCAGAAATAACCGCCATAATCGCCACGATTCTCACCCTCGGCGGCGCCGAGCGGCACGCAACCGAGATGCGTGCAGACGCCGAGCGTGATCAGCCAGTTTTCCTTGCCGGGCTTGGTACGCTGGTCGATCGTTTCGGGGTCGCGCAGGTCGCCCATCGGGACGGCCTTGGCTTCGGCGATTTCCTTGGCAACGAGGTTGCGCACGAACACGGGTTGCTTGCGCCAGCTCGTCTTGATCGCCTGACCGGGTTGAATCGCCGAAATGTCGATTTCGGTCGACGACAGCGCGAGCACGTCGGCCGACGGGTTCATCTGGTTGAGCAGCGGCAGCACCACCGCCACCGCACCGACACCAGCGAAACTCACTGCCGCAATATTGATGAAATCCCGGCGGCGTACGCCATCTTCGATACCGGCGTTGAGTTCAGTTTCACTGGCCATTCGATTGCCCTTGTATGGGTGAACCACAAAGATTCTCGAAGGAATGACCGCCCCTGTTGCACGCGCACGAAAGCGCACAACCCGGCGGCCCCTCCGGGAATTGCGGGCCTGATAGCCGCACTGTCCGGGCTTGCCAACAGGCAATTTCCGCTTCCGTCACCTGCCCGCCCCGACACGGACAAGTCTCTCGATTCGCGGCGCCTTCGCCTTTATGGCGGCAGCATGGAAATCGCGCTGTTTCAACCCGACATCGCCGGCAATGTCGGCACCATATTACGCACCGCCGCCTGTTTCGGCGCGCCGGCGCATATTATCGAACCGTGCGGCTTCCCCTTTGGCGACGCGGCGCTGAAGCGCGCAGGCATGGATTACGCGGTGCGCGCGAATGTTCGCAGACACCCGGACTGGGACGCGTTCCGCCATTGGTCGCAGATCGGCGGACAGCGCGTCGTCCTGCTCACAACCGCGGGCGCGACGCCGCTTCCCGATTTCGAGTTCGGCCTTGGCGATGTCCTGCTGTTCGGATCGGAGAGCGCGGGCGTGCCGCACCATGTCCACGATGCGGCCGCCGCACGGATCGCGATTCCGATGCAACCCGGCTTTCGATCCTTGAATGTCGCGGTCGCGGCTGGCATCGCGCTCGCCGAGGCGCTCAGGCAAACGAAAGGCTTTCCGGCATGACCCCGCTCGACCCGCAGCAACAGACGGCACGCGACTGGTTCGAATCGCTCCGCGACCGGATCTGCGCCGAATTCGAGGCGATCGAGGCCGAGGCGGGCAGCGACGCGCGCTTTGCCTATACCCCGTGGGATCGCGATGCCGACGGGATCGAACCGGGCGAAGGCGGCGGCGGTGTCCGCGGGGTGATGACGGGCCAGGTCTTCGAAAAGGTCGGCGTCAACGTCTCGACCGTCGGTGGCCAGTTCGCGCCCGAATTCGCCACGTCGATCCACGGCGCGGCCGAAGATCCGAGTTTCTTTGCCACCGGGATCAGCCTTGTCGCCCATATGGCGAATCCGCACGTCCCGGCCGTCCACATGAACACGCGCTTCCTCGCGACGACGCGGCGCTGGTTCGGCGGCGGCGCCGACCTCAATCCGCCGATCCCCTATGCCGAAGACACCGACGCCTTTCACGCGCGGCTGCGCGCCGCCTGCGCGCCCTTTGGCCCCGACGTCTATGAACGCTATGCCAAATGGGCCGAGGATTATTTCTACATCCCCCACCGCGGCGTCCACCGCGGCGTCGGTGGCATCTTCTACGACCATCTCGAATGCGGCGACGATGCCGAGTATGACCGCAATTTCCAGCTGACGCAGGCGGTCGGCGAGGCTTTCCTCGACATCTTTCCGCAGATCGTGCGCCGCCGCATGGGCCTGCCCTTCACCGAGGCCGAGCGCGACGCGCAGCTGATCTGGCGCGGCCGCTATGCCGAATTCAACCTCGTCTACGACCGCGGAACGCTGTTCGGGCTCAAGACCGGGGGCAATATCGACGCGATCCTGATGAGCCTGCCGCCGCTCGCAAAATGGGCCTGATGCGAAAAGGGCGCCCCGTTTCCGGAGCGCCCTCTCGCCAAGTTCATACGTCCGATCAGGCGAAGACGTCGCCCGATGCGCGCGGCGCGATGGCGCGATAGACGCCGACCGGCATCGAAAAGGAGATCATGATGATCGGCAGATAGACGAGCGCCGCCATCACGATCATCGTCAGCATCGCGCCGACGACCGAACCGCCCGCGACCGCGCCGAGAATGCCGCCGAATATCATCCCCGCGACCAGCGCGTAGACGAACAGGCCGATCGTGAAGAGCAGATAGAAGCCGACGATCACCCACTGCGAAGGGCCGGTGAGCCGCCACGATTCGCTCAGACCCGTGACCGGATTTCGCGTCAGCCGCTCGGCCATCACCGGCCCGGCGACCATGAAGCGGCCCTGCACCCACAGGAGGAAAACAATCACCGCGATATAGACGAGCACCATCAAGAGGATCGCCCCGCCGCCGATCGCGCCGGCACCGCCCGATTCCAGCGCCGCGGGAGACAAGCCACCCATTCCGCCGAGCGCCGCGCCGAAGATCAGCGTCAGGATGAACATGACGATGAAGATGACGATATAGGCCGCGATCATGATCACGATCATGCCAAATGCCAGCGCCGGTCCGGCCTGAAACGCCCAGGCGAAATTCGGCGCCTCGCCGGGGTGCATGCCACCACGCCAGATCAGCATCGACACGCCGTAGAAGATTACCGCGGCCACCAGCGCGAACAGGCTGATCTTGCCGAATGCCCCCATGATGAGCGAAGGGTCATTGGGCGACATCGCCATCGCCGCAAAGGTCGATCCGAGGAACAGATAGCCAAGCAGACCGACGACGACGAGCGCACCGCCCACCCACATCAGCATCTGCATCCAATTGGCCTTCAGAAACGCGAAGGTTTCGGAAAAAGCCGCTCCGATACTCATTTTCGTCATGTCACTTCCCCCTGCTTGTCAAAACCTGCTCTTCACTCCGTCCAAGGTTGGGCGAAGGCCGACCGGCTTCGCCCCGATTGCGACCCATTCTTTGTTGCTGCGGGTTTGCCTGTCACTGAAACACGTCGGACGAGGTCCGTAGCGCGAGCTGGCGATAGGCCGCGGCCGATACGGCGATCGACACCAGACTACCGATCGCGCCGAACGCGGCTTCGACGAAGCCCCCCATCATGCGACCGATACCCGGCTCGCTGCCAAAGATCACCGCGACGATCCCGCCGACGATCAGCGCCGCGATCACGATCACGATGCCGACAAGGAACAGGAAAAAGAAGACCGCCCAGCCGTTGTCGCGGGTCAGCTCCCAACTCGTCCGGATCGCCTCGAAAGGGTTGTAGATGCGGCGATCGGCGATCGCCGGTGTCACGAGCGCGAGCCGCCCGATCAGGTAGATACCGGGAACGATCAGCAGGACGAGACCGAAACCGATCGCGATTCCGCACAGGATCTGGACCGCAATCATCGTCGGGAAGAGCATGAGGCCGAAGGTCAGCGCCTCGCCGACGCTGATTCCCGCCCGCGAAAGCCAGAGCCGCAGGATTGCCGCGGTTCCGATCAAGGTGCAGAGCGCGATGACCAGCTGGCCGGGGATCATCTGGCGAAAGCTTTCGCGAAATGTTGCCACGACCTGGTTGAAATCGGCGCCCGCGGGCGGCTCGATCGGTACCGGGCCGAACCAGGCGAAGGCGAGCGCCGGCAGGAAGAGGAATACGCCCGCGATCGTCCCGACGAGCGCCGTGTGCGATCTCAAAAGCTGCAACGTGTCGTCCCACGCCGCGCCCATATCGAATTTTACCATTGATACCCCGTCATTTTTTGGTTCCCCGTTGCGTCCGAAGGTGACGATCTTCGGCGCGTCTGTCCAGCCCTGTCGGTCATACGCGCCGGGGGGTCTTGCACCGAAGGCCGCGGCGCGCCAGATAGCCGGCGCAATGACCTCCCTTCCCGCGCCCGAATGGACGATAAGCCCCGGCCTGACCGACTATGATACGGCGCTCGCCGACATGGAAGCGCGCGCGGCCGCGATCCAAGCCGACGCGGGCGGCGAACATATCTGGCTGCTCGAGCATCCGCCGCTCTATACGGCGGGGACGAGCGCCGATCCCGCCGAGCTGCTGAACCCGCAATTCCCCGTTTACGACGCGGGGCGCGGCGGGCGTTACACCTATCATGGCCCGGGCCAGCGCGTCGGCTATGTCCAGCTCGACCTGACGCGGCGCGGGCGCGACGTGCGCGCCTATGTCTCGGCGCTCGAAGGCTGGGTGATCGACGCGCTCGCGCTGCTGGACGTCGCGGCAAGGCGCGCCGACGGCCGCATCGGCATCTGGACCGACGACGCAGAGGGTCGCGAGGCCAAGATCGGCGCGATCGGCGTGCGCGTGAAGCGCTGGGTGACGATGCACGGCTTTTCGCTCAACGTCGCGCCCGACCTCGCGCATTTCGGCGGGATCGTGCCGTGCGGCATCGCCGAATTTCCGGTGACCAGCCTCGCCGCGCTCGGCAAGGCGGCGACCTTCGCCGACGTCGATGCGGCGCTCGTGCAGACGCTGCCCGCCTTTCTCGACAAGCTCGGGCCGACAGACTAGGAACCCTGCCATGACCCGCATATTCCTCGCCTCGCTCTCCCTGCTCGCCTTGACCGCCTGCGGCGGGGGCGACAGCACCGGCAAATCGACGACCAAGCTCGACGCGGTCGAGGTCCAGCCCGGATCGATCAGCGATTCGATGATCATCCTCGACGATGTGGCGAGCGACGGCACCGCGATCGACAACAGCATTCCCGACGATGGAACGAAGAAGGACGCGCCCAAGCCCGAAGAGGCTAGCGAGAGCGACGATGCCGCCGACGAAAGCGATGCCGGCGACAATCCCGAGGCGGTCGACATGCCGGCCGCGAAAAAGGCGCTGACCGCCGACGCGCCCTCAAAAAAGGGCGAATAAGCCCTAACGCAAACCCAGATGCTTGTGCGTCTGGAGCGACAGGCGCCAGCGCGGATCGGCCATCACCAGATCGATGCACGCCTGCACATTGGCGGCGGCGTCCACGTCGTCGAGCGGCTGGACGAGCAGATGCCCGAAATCGAGATCCGCGAGCCGCGCGACGTCGCTGCCCGGCTGCGGCCAGACGAGCTTCAGTTCGTCGCCGCTCAGTTGGACCAGATCGCTGCCCGCCTTCGGGCTGACGCAGATCCAGTCGATGCTGCGCGGAATCGGCAGGGTGCCGTTGCTTTCGATCGCGATGGTGAAGCCGCGATCGTGCAGCGCGCCGATCAGCGCGTCATCGACCTGCAGCATCGGCTCGCCGCCGGTCAGCACTACATAGCGGTCTTCGCCGCCCGCACCCCAACTTTCGGCGATGGCATCGGCGAGCGTCGCAGCGGTCTTGTATTTGCCGCCCAGCGTCCCGTCGGTGCCGACGAAATCGGTGTCGCAGAACTGGCAGATCGCCTTGGCGCGATCCTTTTCACGCCCCGTCCAGAGATTGCAGCCGGCGAAGCGGCAGAACACAGCGCGGCGCCCCGCCTGTGCCCCTTCCCCCTGCAGCGTGAGGAAAATCTCTTTGACCGCGTAGACCATCGGATCAGGCGTAGCACGTCGGGTCGGCGAGCCCGGCGTCGGCGAAGCCCTTGCTGCGCAGGCGGCAGCTGTCGCACGACCCGCAGTGCAGCCCTTCCGGGGTGGGGTCGTAGCACGACCAGCTCATCCCGGCGTCCATGCCCAGCCGCGCCGCTTCGGCGGCGATATCGGCCTTCGTCATATGCTGGAGCGGCGCGTGGATGCGGAACTCGACGCCCTTGTCGCCGTCGCGGGTCGCCAGCGCCGCAAGCTTTTCAAAGCCCTGGATGAATTCGGGCCGGCAGTCGGGATAGCCCGAATAATCGAGTGCATTGACCCCGATGACGATGTCCTGCGCAGCCCGTGCCTCGGCGAGCCCGAGCGTCAGCGACAGGAAGATGAGGTTGCGCGCGGGGACATAGGTGACCGGGACATCGTCGCCGACCCCGTCCTTCGGCACGTCGATATCGGCCGTCAGCGCCGAACCGCCAAAGCGGCGGAGATCGAGCGGCAGGACGATATGCTCGGCGGCACCGACATATTCGGCGATGCGCGCGGCGGATTCGAGCTCGACGCGATGGCGCTGGTTATAGTCGATCGTCAGCGCGACGATCCGCGCGCCCGCCTCGCGCGCGAGGCCCGCGCAGACCATCGAGTCGAGCCCGCCCGACAGGAGGACGATCACGCTTTTTCCGGAAACTTGCTGCATCGGCGCCAGATAGGCCCGCGCCGCCGGGGGCGCAAGGGTCGCGCCGCATCAAAGAAACGGGCCGCGAGGCGGTCGCCGCACGGCCCAGTTCGGCATGACAGCCGTTAGGGAGAATGGCACACATCGATATGCCATGGCCCTGTTGTAACGGCGGATGGTTAATATCTGGTTTGTTCAGCAGCCGCCCGTGCGCCGCGCCTCGATCGCCTGCGAGAAGGGCCTGCCCTCGGCAATGCCCTGCGTATCGATCTGGACGAGCCGGTTGGTTTCGCTGCGGATCGTCGTGCGGCCATGCCCGGCACCGGGGCAAGTATAATGGACGGTCACCGAATTGGGCGTATCCTCGATCACATAGCGCGAACAGGTCGCGCCGGGGTGATAGACCTGGATCATCCGCCGCGCGTCGCCGACGCAGATCGTCTGGACGACCGCGTCCTTGCCGCGTTCGCGCAGCTGCCAACTCCCCTTTTCGAGCCGGTCGAGCATCGCCAGCGACGGCGCCTGCGCCGGCACCGCGGTTGCGCCCGCAAGGCCGAGCGCCAGTAAGGAATATCGAACGAAGGGAGAGAAGATCGCCATTTTCACCTGTCCACTGGCCGCCCGCGCGGTCTGGAAGCGACCCGGTCGCCTATAGCTAACAACGCCGCAGCGGCATTTCAACCGCTTGGCGCTGGATTACCCCGTTTCGTCGTCTGTTCAGGCCGATGCTATTCGCTGCGATCGTGGGACGCGATCTCTTCGAGCGGGATCGGGAAGAAGCGCGAGCAAAAGGCGCAGTCGACGACGACCCGGCCGTCATCGTCGGCCATTTCGGCGCGTTCGGTCTCGGGGAATTGCGCGAGAACGCCAGCGAAATAGCCGGCGCTGCACCGGCACCCGCGCGACACCGTCACGCCCGGCTCGACACGCACCTCATCCTCGTGAAACAGCCGCCATGCCAGCGTCTCGAGCGAGGTCGCGGGATCGGTGAGTTCCTCGGCCTTGAGCGTGACCGCGATCGCCTTGGCATGTTCCCATTCGGGACTGTCATGCCGCACATGGAGGCGGTCGCGGCCGACCTCGCCTTCGGGCAGGTGCTGGAGGAGCAATCCGCCGGCAAGGCAGCCCGCTTCGGGATCGTGACGCGCCGCGAGCTTGATCAGGCTCGGAATCTGTTCCGACTGTTCGAAATAATGCTCGGCCGCCTCGCCGATCGACGTGCCTTCGAGCGGGACGATGCCCTGATAGCGTTCGCCGGTGGTGGCCTGGTCGAAGGTGATCGCAAGAAAGCCTTCGCCGAACAGCGCGAACAGCGTCGGATCGGCCCCGACCTCGGCCAGCCGCTCGGCATCGAACTTGAGATAGCCGCGCAGCTCACCGCCGCGATAGTCGCAGACGAGCAGTTCGACCGGCCCGCCGCCGGTCTGCGCCTGCAAGGTCAACTGCCCGTTCTCGTCCTTGAGCGTCGAGCCGAGCAGCACGGTGAGCACCAGCGCCTCTGCCAGCAGTTTTTCGGCGACCGGCGGATAATTGTGCGCGCCGATGATCGTCTGGAGCGTCGGCCCGAGCCGCACCAGCCGTCCGCGCACATGGCGCTCGGCGATGGTGAACAGCAGGGGCTGGTCGAACCAGGTTTCGATGGTCTCGCTCACGTCATAAAGCTCACAATTTGCCGAGCGCCCAGAGCAGGATCGACTTCTGCGCATGGACACGGTTTTCGGCCTCGTCCCACACGCGCGACTGCGCGCCGTCGATCACCGCATCGACGACCTCGTCGCCGCGGTGCGCGGGCAGGCAATGGAGGAAGATGGCGTCGGCCTTGGCGCCCGTCATCAGCCGCTCGTCGACCCGGTAGGGCGCCATCGCCGCAATCTTGTTGTGCGCATGATCCTGTCCCATCGACACCCAGGTGTCGGTGACGACCAGGTCGGCGCCCGCCACCGCCTCGCGCGCATCGCGCACGATATCGACGCGAACGCCCTTGGCGCGCGCGGCCTCGACGAAGCCCGCCTCGGGTTCATAGCCCTGCGGCACACCGGCGCGGACGTGAAAGCCGAACAGGCCCGCCGCCTCGATCAGCGAAGCGAGGACATTGTTGCCGTCGCCGAGCCAGGCGAGCTCAAGCCCCGGCAGCGCCTTGCCGCTCTCGACCACCGTCAAGAGGTCGGCGACAATCTGGCACGGGTGCGACAGGTCGGTGAGACCGTTGATCACCGGGACACTCGCATATTCGGCGAGTTCCTCGGCCTTCGCATGGTCGTCGGTGCGGATCATGATCGCATCGGCATAGCGCGACAGCACGCGCGCGGTGTCGGCGATCGTCTCGCCGCGGCCGAGCTGCGTCGTTCCCGCATCGAGGATCATCGGCACGCCGCCGAGCTGGCGGATCGCGATGTCGAACGACGCGCGCGTGCGCGTCGAATTCTTCTCGAACACCATCGCGAGCACATGGTCCGCCAGCGGCGCGTCGGCGTCGGGTTTTGCCTTCGGCCAGCCCGCGCGTGCCGCCTTGCGGTCGATCGCGTCCGAGAGCATCGCCGCGACGGCGTCGCCGCCGGCGTCGGAAAGGTTCAGGAAGCGCCGCATCATGCCCTCCGTTCTACAGGAACGGAAAACATCAGGATTCCGCGGGCGTGTAGCTCGCCGCGCCCGCCGACAGTTTCTCGATGAATTCCGCGATGTGGCTCTCGTCGATGTTGAGCGGCGGCAGCACGCGAACGACATTTTCGCCCGCCGCGACGGTGAGCAGCCCATGATTGTCGCGCAGATGCGCGACGAAGGCGCGGCTGTCCGACTTGAGCTTGAGCCCGAGCATCAGGCCGACGCCGCGCACGCTGTCGAACAGATGGTCGTGGTTCGGGATGAGCTGTTCGAGCGCGCCGCGCAGCCGCTCGCCGGTCGTCTTGACCTGGTCGAGAAAACCGTCTTCGAGCACGACGTCGAGCACCGCCTGCCCCGCCGCACAGGCAAGCGGGTTGCCGCCATAGGTCGACCCGTGCGTGCCGATCACCATGCCGCGCGCGGCCTTTTCGGTCGCGAGGCACGCGCCCATCGGGAAGCCGCCGCCGATGCCCTTGGCGCTCGCCATGATGTCGGGGGTGACACCATAATGTTCATAGGCATAGAGATGCCCGGTGCGTGCGACGCCGCACTGGACTTCGTCGAACACGAGCATCAGGTCGCGCTTGTCGCAGATATCGCGCAGCGCCTGCAGGAAAGGCTGCGACGCGGGGCGGATACCGCCCTCGCCCTGAATCGGCTCGACGAGGAAACCCGCGCTATTGTCGTCGACCAGATCGAGCGCGGCGTTGATGTCGTCGAACGGTGCATAGGCGAAGCCGGGCAGCAGCGGATCGAAACCCTTGCGCAGCTTTTCCTGATTGGTCGCCGAGATGGTGCCGAGCGTGCGGCCGTGAAAGGCGTTGTTGAAGGTGATCAGATTGTGCTTTTCGGGATTGCCCGCGCTCGAATGATAGGCGCGCGCGGTCTTGATCGCGCATTCGACCGCCTCGGCGCCCGAGTTGGTAAGGAACACCGTATCGGCGAACGTATGTTCGACGAGCCGCGCTGCATAGGCCTCACCCTGCGGGCTGCCATAGAGGTTCGAGACGTGCATCAGCGTCGCGGCCTGATCCTGGATCGCCTTGGTCAGGTGCGGGTGGCCGTGGCCGAGCAGGTTGACCGCGATGCCGCTCGCGAAGTCCAGATAGCGCTCGCCGCGCTCGCCGATCAGATAGGCGCCCTCGCCGCGCACCGGACGCACACCGCACCGGGGGTATACGGGCATCAGCGGCGTGATCGTCATGGCAGGCACCTTTCAAACTAAAGTAAAAAGGCGACCCCAAACGGGCCGCCCTTGGTCGGGCCGCTCCTATACTGCCGGTGCCGGAGGCGCGTCAACACGGCGGGCCTCGCGCCGGATGACAGAAAAACGATCAGAGTGCCGGAACCGCTGTCGCCCGGATTTCCTTCTTCGCGCGGTCGATCGACCATAGCAGGCGCGGCTCGACCGGGTCCCAGTCGATCGCCTGCCCCTCGGTCGGCACCGGCAGCGTCGCGACAAGGTCGAGCGTCGCGCCCGCCTTCGGCAGCCGCAGCGCATAGATTTCGGGCCGGTCGTGTCCGCTCGCATACATCAGCCCGTCGGCCCCCCAGGCGAAACCCGAACAGCTTTTGGGCGCGAAGCGCGCGAGCACGGCATCGGGGAACAGCCAGGATTCGAGGGGTCGGAACGACGCGTCCATTCGCACCAGCGTCGTGAAACGGTGGTCGCGACCCGGCTCGCCGCCGCGGTCGTCGTAGTTGGCGAACACCGCCCACCAGTTGCCGCCGTGCCAGTCCATCGCGGTCAGCGACCCGACCATGCGGCCGAGGCTCACCGTGCGGATATGGCGGAGGGTCTTCGCGTCGAAAATCTCGACGCTGCTCGCCATCGGCACTTTCGGATAGTTGGATGCGGCGCAAACAAGGTCGGCCTTGACCACCGCGCAGCTGTTGAGATGCGGAAACAGCTTCGGATCGCCCTCCCACCCCGCAACCCGCTTGCCGCTCGCCTTGTCATATTTGCCGATCGCATAATTATCGATGGCATAGACATGGGTCCGGTCCGCCGCGACGCCCTGATCGGCCTCGGGCGCCGCGATCGTCGAAAGCGTCAAGAGCGCGGCGGCGAGCATCAGAAGCGCACCGACGCGCCGGCGTAGAAGGTCCGGCCATAGCGTTCGTTCTGGATGATCCAGTCACGACGCTCGCCCTGATATTGGCGCGTCGGCTCGTCGGTCAGATTCTGCCCCTCGACGAAGAGGCTGACATTGTCGGTGACCGCGAACGACGCCTTGGCGTCGAGCCGGCGCAGATCGTCATTATATTGATCGCCGAGCATGTCGGCGCCGAGCGAGATCAGCGCGCTGCCGGTGTTGTGATAGGCGATCGATGCCTCGACCGGCCCCTTCTGATAGAAAAGCTGCGCCCCATAGAGCAGGTTCGACTGTTCTGGGAAGGCTGCGGCGTCGGCGCGGCCCGGCACTTTCAGCTTCGAATCGATCAGCGTCATATTCGCCTCGAGCCCGAAGCCCGAGAGAAAGCCCGGCAGGAAATCGAACTGCTGACGATAGGCGAGCTCAAGCCCGATGATGTCGGCGCTCGTCCCGTTCGCCTTTTGCGAGAAGCCGAGCACCGCATAGTCGCGCCCGCCATAGCTGGTATCGAGCAGGGTGAAGCTTTGCGTGTAGACCGGGTTCTTGATGAACTTCGCGAAGACACCGACCGAAAACAGCCCGCCCTTCGCGAAATACCATTCGGCCGAGGCGTCGAGCGCATCGGCGATATAGGGTTCGAGGTTCGGGTTGCCGAGCGACACCGATCCATCGAACGTCCCGTCGTCATTCTGCTCATAGCCGATCTCGCCGCCGGGGGTGAGGTCCGAATAATTGGGGCGGCCGACGCTGCGCGTATAGGCAAGGCGGACGATCACCTCGTCGTTGGGCTCGATCCGCACGATCAGGCTGGGCAGCCAGTTGGTGTAGCTGCGCTTCGCGTTCACCGGGACGACGTCGGTTTCGTTCTCGAGCTGGAACCCGCGGATCGTCAAGTCGGTGCGTTCGACGCGAATGCCCGGCGTCACGGTGATCGCCCCGAAATCGAGGTTCGCCATCGCATAGCCGGCGGCGATGTCTTCGCCGAGGTCGAGATCGTTCAACGTCGCATTGGCGAGGGTCGAGCTCTCGTCGAGCACGAAATAGGCGGCATTCGCGGGGTCGGCGGTGAACGCGTCGATCAGGCCGGCGTCGATCACCGGGGTGATCAGATAGTCATGCCCGCCGCCGACATGGCTCACGACGTCGGCGCCCTGCAGCCCGAACTGCCCCAGCGTGAAGCGCGTCGCGGGATCGCCGCCGCGCGAAAAGATGCTGTTGTTCGAATCGAAATCCTTGTCGGTCGCGCGATATTTGCCGCCGAGTTTCAGCCAGCTGTCGTCGCCGAAGCCGAGCCGCCGCGTCACGTCGAGCCGGCCGGTCCAGATATATTCGTCGCCGCTTTCGTCCTGCACCGTATATTGCCGAAAACCGAGGCCATCGGCGGAGAGCGGAGTGCGCGGCGCGGCGCTGAACAATTTGTCGGTGAAGTCGAAATCGACCGTCCCCGGATTGCCGCGGAACTGCCAGAGCTGGTTCGGCTCGATGACCTCATTGTGCGAGCGCGCAAGGCCATAGTCGAAGGTCCAGTCGTCGGTCTCGGTCTTACCGCCGATCATGCCGACGAGCACCGACTTTTCCTTATATTCGAGCCGCAGGTCCGACCGCTGCTCGCTCTCGGCCGCGACGCCGGTCAGCCCGTCGGGATTCAGCGTCACATTGCCGTCCTCGCGCTGGTCCTGCGTCGCGAAATCGAGGCGGAAGCGCTGGCGATATTCATTCTCGGTGAATTTGCTATAGAGGCCGCGCGCCCACAAATGCGTCGTATCGCTCGGCCGCCAGTCGAACGAGGCGATACCGCCGATGCGCTCGCGCTCGAGCTGATAATCGGTATATTTGATATTGGTCGGCAGCCCGCCGCGCGCGGCGCCCGGAAACGGCGCCCAGTCGTCGGGAAAGATGCCGAAGCTCTGGAAATCTCGCTTCGAATAGCTCGCGCCGATCAGGATGCCGAATTGTTCGTCGCTGCCGAAGCGGCCGCCAATGCTCGCGTCGCCGCGAACCGGCACCTTCTCGTTGAGCGTCTGGTAGCCCGCCTGCACATTGGCCGAAAGGACGAAAGGCTCGGCGAAGTCGAACGCGGTCTGGGTCACGAGGTTGATCGTGCCGCCGATGCCCTGCGCATCGAGGTCGGCGGTCTTCGCCTTGGTCACCTCGACACGATTGAGCAATTGCCCCGAGACGATGTCGAGCGGCAGGCGGCGGGTATTGCCGTCGGGGTTGCCGAGTTCGAAGCCGTTGACGGTATAATTGTTGAGGTCCGACGGAATGCCGCGGATCGCGACATAACGCCCTTCGCCCTGGTCGTACTGCACCCCGACGCCGGGCAGGCGCTCGATCACCTCGGCGACGTTACGATCGGGAAGCTGGCCGATCTCGTCCGCCGCAGCGACGTCCATGATGCCGACGGCATCGCGCTTGATCTCGATCGCGCGTTCCTGCTGCGCGCGCTGGCCGGTGACGACGATCGCTTCGCCCTCATCGGCGGGCGCGGCTTCCTGTGCCAGCACGGGAGACGAAACGAGCAGCGCGATCGCGCTTGCTCCGGCGAGGGAGAGTTTGACGGACATGGAAGCGACCCCTTTTGGAATGACGCGCTGCGCCTAGGGGTCCGCCGCGTCGATTCGACGACGCAACCGTGACCGTTTCACGATGTTTTGATGACGCCAACCGTCACATGCGTTGACGAATCAGAGGCTGCGCGCCGCCTCCATGGCAAGCGCAACCGAATGTTTGCGTGCTGCATGGTCGTACATCGACGATGCGACGATCACTTCATCGACCCCGGTGCGCGCAATAAAGGCCTTCAGCCCCGCCGCGACGTCGTCGACCGTCCCCACCGCCGAGCATTGCAGCACATGGTCGAGGATCGCGCGCGCATTGGGCGGCAGGCTGTCCTTGTACCCCGCGAGCGGCGGCTTCATTTTGCCCGGGTTGCCGGTGCGCAGCGCGACGAAAGCCTGTTGTTGCGAGCTCGCGAGCAGTTCGGCTTCGTCGCGCGTATCGGCGGCGAAGACGTTGAACGCGGCGGCGGCATAGGGTTCGGCAAGCTGCGCCGACGGTTTGAACTGGCGGCGATAGATGTCGAGCGCCTCGTCGAGCGCGTCGGGCGCGAAGTGGCTCGCGAAGGCGTAAGGCAGCCCAAGCATCGCCGCGAGCTGCGCGCCAAAGGTACTGGAACCAAGAATCCACAGCGGAATATGCGTGCCCGCTCCCGGCACCGCCGTGATGCCAAGTTGATCGTCGCCCGCCAGAAATGCCTGAAGCTCCAGCACATCCTGCGGAAACTGCCGCTCGTCGCTCGCGAGGGTGCGGCGCAGCGCGCGCGCGACGCGCTGGTCCGACCCCGGTGCGCGGCCCAGGCCCAGATCGACGCGTCCGGGGAACAGGGCTTCGAGCGTGCCGAACTGTTCGGCGATCACCATCGGGGCATGGTTCGGCAGCATGATGCCGGCCGAACCGATGCGAATGCTTTGGGTGGTGTGGCCGAGGTGCGCGAGCACGACCGACGTCGCCGCGCTTGCGATCCCCGCCATGCCGTGATGCTCGGCGACCCAGTAACGTTCGTAACCGAGCGCCTCGGCGTGGCGGGCGAGATCCGCAGCATTGGCGAGCGACTGGGCGATCGTACCGGTATCGGTGACGGGCACGAGGTCGAGGAAAGAGAGTTTCGTCATGAAACCGATATGCGGTCGAGGAACGATGGGTTCAACCGCACAGCTTCGCGGGCATGGCGAAGAAAAACTACGCCCGCTCGTCCTTGGGCGAATCCATCAGAACATAGGTGGTAATCGAATGGACCTGCGGCAGCACGCCCAGCACTTCGGTGTGGAAATGCTTGTACGCCGCCAGATCCTCGGTCTCGACGCGCAGCAGATATTCGATCGTCCCGGTGATATTGTGGCATTCGCGCACTTCCGGTGCATCGGCCATCGCCGCCTCGAAATCCGCCTGCGATTTCTTGGTGTGCGACGAGAGCCCAACGGTCACATAGGCGAGGAAGGTCAGCCCGAGCTTCGTCGGATCGATTACCGCGCGATAACCCTTGATCACGCCGCTGCGCTCAAGCTCCTGCACGCGGCGCAGGCAGGCCGAAGGCGACAACCCGACGCGCTCGGCGAGTTCGAGGTTCGAGATTCGCCCGTCGTGAGACAATTCTTGCAATATCTTGCGGCCAATGGCATCGATCTTGATCATGGATTGCATAATCTATCGCAATCTGCATCAACTTTGCAATCTGTTGCGCAGCGAAACGCATTATATTGCGCCGATGAACCAGACCACGCTCGCCGCTCTCTCCGCCTTCGCGCTTGTCTCCTCGATCACGCCGGGGCCGAACAATATGATGCTGATGGCGTCGGGCGCCAATTTCGGCCTGCGCCGCACCGTGCCCCACGCGCTTGGCGTCGGCATCGGCTTCACCCTGATGATCGTGCTTGTCGGCGTCGGACTGATGGGGCTGTTCGACCTGTTTCCGGCGCTCAATATCATCCTCAAGGTGGTCAGCGTTGCTTATCTCCTCTGGCTTGCATGGAAGATCGCCAACGCCGCCGCGCCCGACACCGAAGGCAGCGCGCGCGGCAAGCCGATGAGCTTTTTCCAGGCAGTGCTGTTCCAATGGGTAAACCCGAAAGCCTGGTCGATGGCGCTGACCGCCATCGCGCTTTACGCTCCCGATCGCAATTTCGCTGCCGTGCTGCTCGTCGCGGTCGTCTTCGGGGTCATCAACCTGCCCTCGACCAGCCTGTGGGCGGTGATGGGCGTGTCGCTGCGTGGCTGGCTGTCGAGCCCGGCGCGGCTGAAGGCGTTCAACTGGACGATGGCCGCGCTGCTCGTCGGCTCGCTCGCGCTGCTGATCTGATTGCCAGGTTGCGAAGCGCAACCTAAAGACGGCGCTCCCCTCCCTCGCGACCGGAGAAGATCAGCCATGCCCAGCCGCCGCCTCGGCCAGAGCGCCATCCATGTGTCCGACATCTGCATGGGAACGATGACCTTCGGCAGTCAGGCCGACGAGGCGACGGCGTTTCGAGTCCTCGACCGCTGCTTCGATGCCGGTATCAACTTTTACGACACCGCCGAGGGCTATCCGGTCCCGCCCGACGTCAAATGGGTCGGCCGCACCGAAGAGATCGTCGGGCGCTGGATGAAGACCAAGCCGCGCGACGCGATCATCATGGCGACCAAGGTTTCGGGGCCGAGCCACGTCTGGTTCAAATCGCCGTGCCGGAACGGCATGACCGCGCTCGACCGCAAGAATATCATGCAGGCGGTGGACGACAGCCTGACGCGGCTCCAGACCGATTATATCGACCTCTACCAGACGCACTGGCCTGACCATGACGCGCCCTATGACGAGATGATGGACGCGCTCGACGAGCTCGTCCGCGCCGGCAAGGTGCGCATCCTCGGCTGCTCGAACGAGACGAGCTGGGGGCTGATGAAGTCGCTCGCCGCGTCGGAGAAGCTGGGCGGCGCGCGCTACCACACGATCCAGAATAATTTCAGCCTCAACAACCGCCGCTTCGAGGATGAGCTGGCGCAGGTGTGCCGGCAGGAAGGCGTCAGCCTGATCCCCTATTCGCCGCTCGCGGGCGGAGTGCTGTCGGGCAAATATCAGGGCGGGGCGACCCCTGAAGGCGCACGCTTTTCACGTTATCTCCAGATGGAAGGGCGGCAAGCCGCGATGGGACGCCGTTTCGTCAACGAAAGGAGCCTCGCGGCGACCGAACGCTATCTCAAGATCGCCGAAGAGGCTGGGCTGCATCCGGTGACGATGGCGACCGCCTGGTCGAAACAGCATGATTTCGTCGCCTCGACGATCGTCGGTGTCAGCGCCGACGACCAGCTCGATCCCATCCTCGACGCGATGGAACTGGTGCTTGCCGACGATGTGATGAAGGCGCTGCACAAGGTCAGCAAGGACATCCTCTACCCGATGGGCTGACCGGTCGGCCATTCCAGCACCAGCGCCTCACCCACCCGCAGCGCGCGCCATTCGGCCGCCCGCCGATCGAAATCGGCGAACACTTGGCGCCGCGCAGCGTCGATCCTCGCACGCTCGTCGGCGCTGAGCGATGCGCGCGTCCGTTCCGCCTCGCCGAGCGCGCCGCGCTGCGCGGCGCTGCCGGGTCGCGACTGACGCCGCCAGCCGATGTCGAACAGGAAGGCGGCGAGTTCGGACAATTCGCCCTCCCGGCCCTGGCTCCGGATCAGCTTCGCGCCCTTGGCGACCTGCTTGCGCGCGGCGCGCTGGCGCTCCTTCGCCGACATCTCGCCGTCGGCGGCCTCGACGCGAAAGGAACCCGCGTCGCCACCCGCCGCGATCTGGCCGAACACCCCCGTCCTGAGCCCCAGTGCCGCCTCGACGACGAAATGCGCCATGTCGTGCGGCAGGTCGGGATCGAAACCGGGGGCCGGATCCATGACGAGCACCGGCAAACCCTCGCGCTCGATCCGCATGCTGTAGCGGCGCTCGCCCGAACGGATGAAATGGACTTTCATGGACCTGCCCTATAGATTCGCGGGCATCTCTTCCAAAAGGAATTGCGATGACCTCTGCCCGCCGCGCGTTTTTCGCCCTCGCCGCTTTCTCTGCCGTCATCGGCACCGCGCACGCCGCGAACCCGGTGATGTTCCGCGACGCCGGCTGCGGCTGCTGCCTCAAATGGCTCGAACAGGTGAAAGCGTCGTTCGGAACGAAGGCGGTGATCGTCAACTCGCCCGACATGAGCGCGGTCAAGGACAAGCAGGGCGTGCCGCCGGCGCTGCGCAGCTGCCACACCGTGCTCGTCGGGGGCTATGTGATCGAGGGCCATGTGCCCGCGAAGGACATCGCCCGCCTGCTCCGCGAAAAGCCGAAGGGCGTGAAGGGCCTCGCGGTCGCGGGAATGCCGATGGGCTCGCCCGGCATGGAACATGGCGACCACCGCGAGGCCTATAAGGTCATAACCTTCGGCCCCGCCGGCCAGCGCGTCTATGCAAGCTATGCCGCCGGCAGCAGCGCGCACGCGCACTGACCGTGGCGGCGGGCGTCAGGTCAATTCGGCCTTGAACAGCTCGAGTTGGCGTCCCCACGCCTTCTCCGCCGCCGCCTCGTTGTAGGCGCGGCCGTCGGGCGGGCACCAGCCGTGCATCGCACCTTCATAGACCTCGACCTCGTGCCACTGCTTGCGCGGAACCAACACCTCCTTCAGCAGCACCTTCTCGTTCGGGCTTTCCTTGTCGTCATTGTCGGCGATTGCGAAGAGGTAGCCGGCGCTGGTCGCGGGGATCAGCAGGTGCGGACTGTCGGGCTTGTCGGTGCCCACCCCGCCACCGTGAAAGCTCGCCGCGGCCCCGACGCGGTCGGGCTTCAATGCGGCGGTATAGATGACCATCGGCCCGCCCATGCAGTAACCGGCGGTGCCGATCTTGCGGCCCGTATCGACTTCGCCTTGCGCGTCGAGAAAGGCGAGATGCGCCTTGGCGTCGGTCTCGACGATCGGCTTCGTAAGCTGCTTGAGATAACCGAACAGCTTTTCACGCACCTCGGGATTGCCCCAGTCATTGGCGGCATCGACCACCGGAGATTTCTGCCAGCGGTAGAAGGGATTGACCGTCAGCACCGCATAGCCCTCGCCCGCGAGCCGGTCGGCCATCTGACGGAATGCGGGGCGCAGGCCGCGAATATCGGGCCACACCAGCACGCCGGGGTGCTTGCCCTCGGCCGGCGCGACGAAATAGGCGTCGCACGTTCCGTCATCGGTCGTGATCGTGACGTCGCGCCCCTTCACCGGCTTGCCCGCCAGCGCGCGCACGGGCAGCGCCGCCATCAACGCGCCAGCGCCCGCGAGCGCCGTAAAGCTACGGCGCGCAACGGGCATCCCGGCGCGGTCGAGGTCGGCTTCGGTATTCTCGGTGCACATCGTGTCTCTCCTTGCGGCGGTTCGTGATAGAATAACGACCATTATCCAGCGGCGACGGTTCCCGCTTCTGTGGCGATGCTAAGCTCGGCGAAGGTGAAAGCAACCCGGTGCACACCGATACTGCCGAGCATCTCGCCATGCGCCACGCGGTCGACGATATGCCCCGCGCCGCAGAAACCGACGACGGTCATCCCCGCCGCAAGCGCCGCCTGCGCCCCGGTCGGCGAATCCTCGATCGCAAGGCACGAAGCTGGATCGACGCCCAGCCCCTTCGCGGCAGCAAGGTAGATATCGGGATGCGGCTTGCCGCGGTCCCAGCCGTCGGCGCTGTAGACATGCGCGCCGAAATGGTGGCCAAGCCCGAAAAGCCCAAGCGCCCAGCCGATATATTCGGCGCGGCTCGACGAGGCGATGGCGCGGGGCAATCGTCCGAGCGTGTCGAGAAAGTCGGCAACGCCGGGCACGGCGTCGAACCCTTCCATATAGCGCGCCCGCGCCCGTTCGCGATGCGTCTCGCGAAAATCGGCGGGCAGCGGCCGCCCATATCGCGCCTCGATCCGCCGCTGCGTCTCTTGCCAGTTATGCCCGTAATAGTCGCGCAGGCACTCGTCATAGGTCGCAGGCATCCCCGCTGCGGTCAGGCTCTCGGCCAGCGACAGGTTCGCGCGCACCTCGCTGTCGGCGACGACGCCGTCGAAATCGAAAATGATGGCAGCGAAGCTCATGCGAATCCTGTAATCTTCATATTTGCCGCCTAGAGCCTCGATGAACAGGAGACATCGGCATGAAATTCATCGAACTCAAGTCGCGTGGCGGCAATTATCTCGTCGTCGCCGAAAATGTCGCCTGGCTCCGCGACTATGAAAACGGCCAGACTCAGGTCGGCATGGTCGGCGGCGCACCGCTGCTGGTCGCGGGCAGGATCGAGGACGTTGCTGCATCGATCCTCGCGCAGGCGAACGCGACGGAGTGACGGTCAGCGCATGACCTCATTCTCGCGCGCATAGCCCCACGCCCCCTCGCCTGACCAGCCGCGCCCGTCGGGGAAGCTGAGCTTCAAACCGCTAAGCTGCGCCGGGTCGAAGAGGCGCATGTTCACCCCCATCATATCGACCTCGCCGCCCATCCGTTCGATCAGCCCCTCGGTCGCCGACCAATGCGTTGTACAGCCGCAGGTCGCGCAGAAATGCAGGTCCGAATTGGGATTTTCCCGGTCGGCGCGGTTATAGGTCCGCGTCTCGCCCTCGATCACCACATCGCGCGGCGAATAATAGGCCCAGAGAATCCCGTGCGAAAAGCAGAGCGAGCAATTGCACTCGGCGATCTCCTCGGGCGCCTTGGCGAGGCGGACCGAGACGGCGCCGCAATGGCAAGTGGTGTTCCAGCTCACTCGACCGTCACCGACTTCGCCAGATTGCGCGGCTGATCGACGTCGGTGCCCTTGGCGACCGCCACATGATAGGCGAGCAACTGCACCGGCACCGCATAGACGAGCGGCGCGATAAGCGGGTGGACCTTGGGCATTTCGATCATCGCCATGCAGCCGTCGCCGGCTTCGGCGAGGCCTTCGGCGTCGGAAATCAGCACGACCTTGCCGCCGCGCGCCATGACCTCTTGCATGTTGCTCACCGTCTTTTCGAACAGGGGGCCCGACGGCGCGAGGACGATTACCGGGACCGCCTCGTCGATCAGCGCGATCGGACCGTGCTTCATCTCGCCCGAGGCATAGCCTTCGGCATGGATGTATGAGATTTCCTTGAGCTTGAGCGCGCCCTCCAAGGCGAGCGGATAGTCGGGACCGCGGCCGAGGTAGAGCACGTCGCGCGCGGGGGCGACGAGATGCGCCATCTTCGAAATTTCCTCGTCGTGCGCGAGCGCGGCGTTGAGCGCGGCGGGGGCCTCGATCAGATGCTTGACGATCTCGCGCTCTTCGGCGGCGCTGAGCTTGCCCTTCTTGAGCGCGAGATGCGCCGCGAGCGCGGCGAGCACCGCGAGCTGGCAGGTGAAGGCCTTGGTCGAGGCGACGCCGATTTCGGGTCCCGCGTGGGTCGGGAGCAACAGGTCGGCTTCGCGCGCCATGCTGCTCGTCGGCACGTTGACGACGACCGCGATCGTCTGGCTGTTCGCCTTGCAATGGCGCAGCGCTGCGAGCGTGTCGGCGGTCTCGCCCGACTGCGAGATGAACAGCGCGAGCCCGCCCGGCTGGAGCACCGGATCGCGGTAGCGGAACTCCGACGCGACATCGATGTCGACCGGAACGCGCGCAAAGGTCTCGAACCAGTATTTGGCGACCATGCCCGCATAGAAGCTGGTCCCGCATGCGACGATCGTGATTCGGTCGATCGAACTCAGGTCGAAATCCATCTGCGGCAGCGCGACCGTCTGTTCGAGCGGGCGGATGTAGGAGGATAGCGTCTGCGCGACCACGGTCGGCTGCTCGAAAATCTCTTTCTGCATGAAGTGGCGGTAATTGCCCTTCTCGACCGCCGCGGCGGTGACGCCCGACGTCGTGATCTCGCGCGTCACGGGATTGTTGTCGGCATCGTAGATCTGCGCGCCATCCCGCGTAATGACGACCCAGTCGCCCTCATCGAGATAGGCGATCTTCTGCGTCAATGGAGCCAGCGCGAGCGCGTCGGAGCCGAGATAGGTCTCCCCCTCACCATAGCCGACGACAAGCGGCGACCCGAGGCGCGCGCCGATCAGCAGGTCGGGATGCTGGCGAAAGGCGATGGCGAGCGCGAAGGCACCGCGCAGCTGCGGCAGCACCGCCTTCACCGCATCCTGCGGCGACAGGCCCGCCTCGACCTGCTCCGAAACGAGATGCGCGACGACTTCGGTGTCGGTCTCGCTTTCGAACGTGCGGCCGCGCGCTTGCAGTGCTTCGCGCAGCGGCTTGAAATTCTCGATGATGCCATTGTGGACGAGCGCGACTTCGCCCGTCGCGTGCGGGTGCGCGTTGCTCGTCGTCGGCGCGCCGTGCGTCGCCCAGCGCGTGTGCGCGATACCGACGGTGCCCGGCGCGGGATTGCCCGCGAGCTCCTTGACGAGATTGTTCAGCTTGCCCTCGGCGCGGCGGCGGATCAGCTCTCCCCCCTCGACCGTGCACACGCCCGCCGAATCATAGCCGCGATATTCCATGCGCTTGAGCCCGTCGACGAGGCGGTCCGCCACCTGGGCCGTGCCGATGATTCCGATAATTCCGCACATGGGTTCTGGCTTTCTATAGCGTGTAGGGGACGCGAATACCCGGCATCGACGCCGGAAACACCTTGATATTGCGCGTAACGAGGATGCGCCCGCTGATCTGCGCGGTCGCCAGTACGAAAGCATCGGCCAAGGTCAAGCCCTTGCGCTCGGCGCGCAGGGCAGCGGCGCGGCGCGCGACGGCATCGCCGATCTCCTCGATCTGGAAACAGCCGAGGAAGGCCTCGACCGCCTTCACCGACGAGGAATCGGCCGCCGACATCACCTCGGTCCAGCTGACGCGGCTGACGCTCTTGCGTCCGGCGCGGCGGATTTCGGCGCGCGCGGCCTCGACGCCGTTCAGCGCATCGATCAATATGTCGCTGTCGAACTGCGCGTCGATCATTCGCGCTTACCCCGCAGGCGCCGCTGATATTTCAGCCCGTCGCCGATATCGTCACGGCCGCGCCAGATGCCGAAGGCATTGTCGATCGCGTCACCCGACACGTCGGCGCGAAAGGCCGCGACCGCCCGCCGGACAAGCTCGGCGCGCGACACGCCCTGCTCGCCTGCCAGCGCGTCGAGCCACTGGATATCGTCGTCGGGAATATCGGCGAGAAAGCGCATGGATTTCTGATATCATATCATGATATCAAATCAAGAGCGCGTGGACTTCCTTGATTAAGGCAGGTCGAATCGCCATTCGCACCCTCGCCGTCGCTATAAGCAATGCCCTTTCGGCAACCCAATCGCCATCACGCAACGTGTGGACGGTCTTCCGAAAAGACAAGATTTCGCTTTTAATCTATTGGATCATCCATATTAAGGACAACGGGCTTCCGGGGGGAATATTCCATGGCATTTTCGATTCGCGCGTCTTTACTGATTGGCATTTCGCTGGCGACCTCTGCTTGCACCAGCTTGCCAGGAGCGGGCGTCGCGACAATACCAAAAAAGCCGTTCGAAGATAATTCGATGGCAGTGATCGCGAATAAATATCTGGACGCCACCAGCCAGAACGACGACGACATGCCGGTGGCGAAACCGGGCAGCTGGCTGGAATTTCAACAAGAGTGCCGCGATCACGTTGTATCCGGCGACGCTGGCGAACTGAAGAAATGCCGGAATTTCCGCGATATGGTGATCAGCGACATGATGCTGGTCATCAACAATAACTATCATTCCTATGAAGGAAATCTGCTCGCCGGCCGCGCAAAGGCCGATTTCTACATCGGAACCGCGCGCACCGCTTTCGAAACGGCGGCCACGCTGGTCGATGCGACCGGCGTGAAAACCGTTCTGTCGGCGCTCGCGACCTTTACGGGGAGCACGCAGAATCTGTCGACGGAGGCTTTCTATTACGAGCAGACTGGACCCGCGCTGATCACCGCGATGCGCGCAGCGCGAACCAACGCCTATTTGCGGATTCTGGCGGGTATGAAATCGGAATATAAAGATTATCCCCTCGCGTCGGCGATCGACGACTTGCAGGCCTATTTCCGGGCGGGCACGATGGCGAACGCGGTCATTGAACTGACCAAGGCGACCGCCAGGAGCGAGATCGAGGCGGACGAAAAGACCTTGTGCGCAAAAACCGAAGCACAGAACACCCAAGAGGTCCTGTCCTGTTGACGGTACGCAATTTGCCCTGCCAGCGGCAGGGCGGCCTCGGGGCCGTCAAGCGCGCCCGAAATTGCGGTCGACGAAAATCATCGCGAACTGCACGGGATCGGGCGCCTCGCCATTCCCTTGCGCGAACCGCGCCTTGCCGTCGGTCCAGATTTTTTGGATCTGCGCGGGCAGTTCGGGGCCGAAGTTCATCTGCTGCGCGACGATCTGCTCCCAGCTTCCCTTGACGCCGAAGCTCTGCTCGAGCTGCGGCACCATCGCCCTGCAATAGCTCTCGGTCGCTTCATCGAGATGGCCGATCGATTTCAGCACCCACGCATCGACGAAGCGCAGGAAGGGCTTTTCGGTATAGCGGTCGCTCATATTTTCTTCTCCGCCGCCTTCTTCTTGCGCATCGTGTCGTGGAAACGGTCTGCCCAGCCGGGCTTCACCAGCTGCTCGCCGCGCACGAGGCGCAGCTCGCCGTCGGCGACGTCGCGCGTCACCGCGCTGCCCGCCGCGACGATCGCGTCCGCACCGATTTTCACCGGCGCGACGAGCGCGCTGTTCGATCCGATGAAGGCGCGCTCGCCGATCTCGGTCCTGTATTTGAAATAGCCGTCATAATTGCAGGTGATCGTGCCCGCGCCGATATTCGCGCCCGCGCCGACGGTCGCATCGCCGAGATAGGTCAGGTGACTCGCCTTCGCACCCGCGCCGAGCACCGCCTTCTTCGTCTCGACGAAATTGCCGATCTTCACCTTTTCGCCGAGCACTGTGCCCGGTCGAAGGCGCGCGAAGGGGCCGATTTCGCAGCCCGCGCCGATCATTGCGCCCTCGATATGGCTGTTGGCGCGAATCGTGACCTTGTCCGCGACCGTCACGCCGGGACCGAAAAAGACATTGGGCTCGATCGTTACATCGCGGCCGAGCTTCGTGTCCCAGGCGAACCAGACGGTATCGGGCGCGATCAGGCTGGCGCCGCCCTCCATCGCCGCCACGCGCCGCCGCGCCTGCCATTCGCCCTCCATGGCCGCGAGTTCGCCGCGGCTGTTGATGCCCGCGACGTCATAGGGGTCGGTAACGACCACCGCGCAATGCCGCCCGTCGGCATTGGCGATATTGACGATGTCGACCAGATAATATTCCTTCGCGGCATTATTGTCGGTGACGCGCGACAGCAGCGCGAACAGGTCGGCCGACTTCGCCGCCATCAACCCCGAATTGCAGAGGCGCACCGCGCGTTCGGTCTCGGTCGCATCCTTATGCTCGACCATTTTGACGACATGGTCGCCCTCGGTAATCACGCGGCCATATTGCTGCGCGTCGGCGGGCTCGAACGCGAGCACGACGACGGCGGGCCCATCGGGCGCATTCAGCCGGTCGACCATCGCGCGCATCGTCGTGGCGGGAACGAAGGGCACATCGCCATAGAGGATCAGCACATCGCCATCGAAGCCGGCCAGCGCGGCCTCGGCCTGCTGCACCGCATGGCCGGTGCCGAGCTGCGGCGCCTGTACCGCCAGCTCGGCCGTGCCGCCCAGCGCCGTTTCGAGCTGGTCGGCCTTGTCGCCGACGATCACCACCTTCTTCGCCGGGTTCAGCTCGTCGACGCTCGCCATCAGGTGCATCAGCATCGGCCGTCCTGCGATCGGGTGCAGCACCTTGTGGAGGTCGGATTTCATGCGGGTCCCCTTGCCCGCGGCAAGGACGATGGCGGCGATGTTATTGCTCATGGCCGCTGCCATGCCAGCAAATCGTTGCGGTTTCCAGACCATCGCGCCATGCGCGGAGGATGAACGGATTTCCTTTCGCGATCGTCGGTTTCGACCTCGACGGCACGCTCCTCGACACGCTCGGCGACCTTGCCGCCGCACTCAACCACGCGCTGGCGCTCGCAGGCCGCGCGCCGCTGAACCACGACGAAGTTCGCCCACTCGTCGGGCTCGGCACGACGCACCTGCTCGAAGGCGCGCTCGCCGCGACCGGCGGCGTGCCTCGGGACGATGTGCCGCGGCTCCTTGACGAGCTGCTTGCCTATTATCAGGCGCATATCGCGGTCCATAGCCGGCCCTTCCCCGGCCTGATCGCCGCGCTCGACGCGCTCGACAGCATGAACGTGCGCACCGCGGTGGTCACCAACAAGCTCGAGGGCCTTGCGCGCCGGTTGCTCGGCGAATTGGGACTCGCCGACCGCATGGCGACGATTATCGGCGGCGACACGCTGGGGCCGGGCAAGGCAAAACCCTCGCCCGCTCCCGTCCGCGCGATGATCGAACGGTGCGGCGGCGGCCGTGCGGCGCTGGTCGGCGACAGCATCTTCGACGTCGAAGCCGCGCGCGGCGCCGGCGCAACGAGCGTGCTGGTCAGTTTTGGCTTCCTGCACCGCCCGGCGGCCGAGCATGGCGCCGACCATGTCATCGATCATTATGACGAGTTGGTCCCGTTGCTGGCGCGGCTCTAGATCGTCGCTATCGCGTCATCGCGCTAGCGTTTCCGCCACTTCGTCCAGAGGTGCTTCGCCAGCATCGCCGGGGGCATACGCAGCCAGTGCGAGCGAATGTAGAAGGCCTGTTCCAGCAGCGGCTGCGTCACCCGCCCCCAATCGTCGCGCGCCATCAGGCGGCGGCGGAACCAGGCATCGGCCGGGTCGCTCCGGTCCCAAGCCTCGGGCAATTGCGATCCGTAAAGGTCGCGCGACAGCCGCGCCGCGCGATGCACCGCCGCCTGCAGCCCGTGCAGCGCCGCCCGTCCGTCGAGCCGCCCCCAGAACCCGGCGTCGGTCGCGGCGAAATCGCGCGTCATCGCGTGAAAATCCCACAGGTTGCGTAGCCCCCCCTGCAGGTCGCCATCGGCGAGCATATGCGCCGCGCAATGCACCGCCATGTCGGCGGGACACAGCACCGCATGGCCGTCGGCGCTCGTTACCGCATCGCTGACCAGCGCGAGCGCGTCGGGGGTGACCCGGTGCGTTTTTGGCAGGATCGTATGATGGACGTCGATCATCCGGTCGCGCGCCTTGTGGATCATCGGCGGCAATTCGTGCATGTGCGCGCGGTAATAATGATCGTCATAGGGGTCCGACTTGACCCATTCCCAACCCGCCTTGAGCAGCGCGTTCTCGGCACGGCGAATGTCGGCGGCGAGCACGAGGATGTCGAGGTCGCCGATCTGCCGTCCCGCCGCGCACGCCATGCCCGCCGCAGCATAGGCCGCGCCCTTCAAAAGCACGAATTCGATCCCCACGGGCGCGAGCGCGCGGCGCGCCATTTCGGCCTCCCACAGCGCCTGCCGCTGCGCGACCTCTGCAGCGGCGCGCTGGTCCGCAAAGAGCGCGGCGATGGCGGGCGGCAGCACGGCGCCGTCGAGCCGGTGCGCAAGCGTCGCCAGCATCGCTTCGCTGCGCGCCACGCCGGTCACACCCTCCCAGTCGCGCGGCGCCAGCGCGGCCGGATCGAGCCGTGCGGCCAGCAGATCGACAAAGGCCTCTACCGCGCTCATTTCAGGACGTCCGCCCAGAGCTGTTCGACCAGCGCGATCCCCTCCGCGCTGTCGGCATAGGTGACGCCGAACGCCGGCGTGTCGCGCACCAGCCGCGTCAGCGCGGCGAAGCCCGCTTCGCCCAGCGCGACATAGTTGGTCGACGCCTCGGTCAGCCGGACGAAGGCCTCACCCTCGCCCATCGGCTCGATGCTGGCGGCCCCGCCAAAGCGCGGGAAGAGCAGCAGCGCCGGGCGCGCGGGTTCGTGCATCGCCGCGATCGCGTCGGTGCGCGGGACCAGATGGCGGACATCGCCCTTCGGCGTCGCCGCGAGCAACGGGCCGAGCCGCGCCGCATCGACGCGCGCCGCGACCTCGGCAATCGCCGAATTCTTGAGGCTGACCGCGCGGGGAAAGGCGAAGGCGTCGCCGCTTTGCGGGTCGATCAACGTGAACTCGTCGCCCATCAGCCGCCAATCGCCCTCCCCCAGCAGCGCGGCGAGCGTCGATTTGCCCGATCCCGATTCGCCCGACATGATCAGCGCGCGCCCGTTCCTCGCGACCGCGCTCGCATGGAGCAGCATGTGCCGCCGCCATCCCAGTGCGACCTGCAAATTCATCCCCATTTCAGCGGCGAGCAGCCCCATCGACAGCGGCAGCGGCAACGCGCCCGGAATGATGAAATCGCCGCCGATATGCACCGACGGGCGCAACCAGCGCCGCCACGGCCGCGCCGCGAAGAGCCGCACCGTGGCGTCAGCGGGCCGCGCATCGTCGCGCGGATAGGCGGCATAAAGCCGTTCGAGCGCCGCGACGGGTGCGGCCCAGTCGCTGCCGATACGGAATTGCACCGGGCCGACCGCGATGCGTGTGCTGTGCCTCACGCGCGCTCCACCAGCCCCATCGCCGCCAGTTCGGAAAGCCGCTCGGCGAGGATCGGCTGCGCATCTTCCGCGCTGCCGAGATCGAACGTCGCCGCAAGCCGCTCTGCAATGCCCGCCGGCGTGCAGGCGTCGGCGCCCATCGCGTTCAGCATCTCGGGCACCGGCGACACGACGAGATGCGTCTGCATCGAGCGCCGGTCGAAGATCGCGGTCAGCTCGCCGAGCGGTTCGATCCGCAGCGCATCGGCCGGCGCGGCGCGATAGGCGCGATCAGCCATAATCTTCGGCGGCGGCGGTCAGCTTGGCGAGGATCGCCATCAGCGTCGCGCGTTCGCCCGCGCTGATATTCGATTCGAGCCGCGCCTCGCTCGCGAGCGCGGCGGGAACGATCGCGTCGTAGAGCGAGCGCCCGGTGTCGGTGAGTTCGAGATGGTGCGAGCGCCCGTCGGCCTCGTGCGCCTGGCGCGCGATCAACTGGCGGTCGGCGAGCACCTTGGCGGCGCGGTTGACCGTCACCTTGTCCATGCGCGTCGCGGCGACAAGTTCGCGCTGCGTCTTCGGTTGCCCTTCGCCGAGCACCGCCATCAGCCGCCATTCGGGAATCTTCAAACCGAAGCGATTTTCATATTCGGCGGCGATCCGGCTCGACAGGGCGTTGGAGGCGATGGAGAGGCGATAGGGCAGGAAATTATCGAGATTCAGCTTCTTCGCGGCCATGCTTAACCAACCCCCACACGCGTCATTCCCGGCAATGCCCATCCTACCGCCTGTTTCGGACCTGTGAAGGGCGGAACGCGTGAAAATCAGAAAGAAAGGCGCGCACCGACCCACAGGGTGCGCGGCGTCGCGCGCTCGACGATGCCGGCGGACGAGATGGCGGCGGGCACCAGCTCGTCGAACAGATTTTCCCCGCGCGCCTCGATGCTGACCGCATCGGATAAGCGCCACCACAGCCCGGCGTCGAGCGTCAGCGCATCATCCAGCGCGAGGAGCCCGAGATCATCCTCATTCTGCCTGCCGATATAGCGCAGCGTCGCGAAGCCGCCGAACGGCCGCCCGCGATCGGCGAGGATCGACAGGCTGCCGCCATGTTTCGCGATCTGCGCGGGACGCAGGCCGTCGAGCGTCGCGGCGGTTCCCGACGCATCGACCCTGGCATCGGTGAGAGCCCAGGTCGCGCGCAGGATCAGCGGCCCGATGCCCTGCTCGGCGCTCACCTCGACGCCCTTGCTGTCGATCGCGTCGAGATTCTGCCGCTGGCTGTATGTCGCCCCCGCCGCGACGAAACCCACGCCGGGGAAATTGCCCGGCCCCGTACCGAGCGTGACATTGGCGATCGCGTTCGACAGCCGGTTCGCGAACAGGGTCACGCCCACGCGGGTTCGGCCCGCCGACCAGTCCGCGCCGATCTCCCCACCCCACAATCGTTCGGGTTCGAGCAACTCGTTCGCGGCGGTCGCATCGGGGCCGACGCGGAACGGCCGGTAAAGCTCGTTGAGCGTCGGGAGCCGCCAGCCGCGATAGGCCGCGGCGCGAAGCGCGAACGGACCCGCCGTCCATTTGATGCCGAGGCGGCCGCTCGCTTCCCAGCCCTGCCGCGCGGCGAAGCGCGCGTCGGTGATCGGGGCGCCGCCGATATTGGTTTCGAACCGATAGCCTTCGCCCAGCCACCAGCGGTCGAGGCGGCCGCTCGCCGTCCACAACAGCCGGTCGCTCCCCAGGCAATCGGTCCATTCGGCAAAGGCGCCGAGCGTGTCGCTGCTGCCCCCCGCCACGCGGTGGCGCCCGGGCACGAAGTCGGTGAAAAAATAATCCTCCTCGGTGCGGCCAACCGTCCGCCGCCAGTCGATGCCGACGCGAAGCGGGTTGCGCGATCCGAAGGCGGGGCGCAGTTCGATCCGCGCGCCCAGGCCGGTTGCCGGCACATGCTGTTCGAGCGCGGGGTTCGCGCTGTCGCGATCGACCGCGACACTCGCAAAGCCGGTCTCGAAGTCGCGAAGCTGGACATAGGCGAGCACGCTCGCCCGCCAGCCGTCGGCGAAACCCGGGTCGAGTACGTAGCGGACGCTGGCATCGACCCCGTCGGTGCGGCTCCGCGAATAATCGGTGCCGCGGTCGCGCCGGTCGAAGAAGCCGCGCACCGTTGCCTCGATCCGCCCCGAACCGCCTGTCAGCGTCTGAAGCCGGATGCCGCCTCCGCCCTGGCGATAGCGCGCCGCACGGTCGGCGGCGCCGCGCTGGTCCGCGACGACAGGGGTGAAACCGTCGCCGCCGGCGAAGCGCGCGTCGAGCGCAATCGCTCCCTCGCCGAGGTTGCTTCCGACGCTGCCCGAGAGGTCGAACGCGTCGCGCGAGCCATAGGCGGCGCTCGCCTCGGCGCCATCAGTGATGCTGCTGTGCAGCGCGATCGTTCCCGCCAGCGCCCCCGGCCCGTCAGCGCCCCCACCGCCGCCGCGCGTAATGCGGATGCCGCCAAGCCTGACCGCATCGAAACCGCTCCACGCCACCCAGCCGCCGAAGGGGTCGGCTTGCGGCACGCCGTCGAGCAGCACGACCGCGCGGCTGGACGCGTTGCCGCCGAGGCCGCGCAGTGTGACGCCCTGGCTCGTCGGGTGGGCCGACCGACCGTCGGAGCGGCGAAACTGGACGATCCCCGCCTCGTCGCGCAACCGATTTTCGACCCGCGCGCCGAGTCCGGGCTCGACATCGCGGATTAGCGTGACGTCCTGGACGCTGTCGCCTGCCGTCGGCGCGAGGCTGCCGGCGCCGGTCACGACGATCGTCTCGCGCGTCTCGTTGAGGAGGATGATCGGTTCCTCGCTCGCGGCGGCCGGACTGTCCTGCGCCGCCACGGCGGCCGGCAACGCCAGCGCCGAAAGCCCGCCGAGAAGGCGGATCACGCCGGCTTGACCGCGTCGGGATGGGCCTTCCGGAACGCCTCCAATTCCATGCACGCCGCGTCGATCGCGACGAGGTGCGGATAATCGTCGAGCACCGTGTCGAACCGCCGCGCATTATACATCTGCGGGACGAGGCAGCAGTCTGCGATACCCGGCGTGTCGCCGCCCAGGAAACGCTCCTGTCCCGCCATGGCCTCGAGCGCGTCGAACCCTTCGAGGATCCAGTGGCGATACCAGCGGTCTTTGGTCTGTTCGTTGAGCCCGAGGTCGCGCTTCAGATATTTGAGCACGCGGAGGTTGTTGAGCGGGTGGATGTCGCTCGCGATCACCTGCGCCTGCGCCAGCGCGACCGCCCGCGGCATCGCCTCTTCGGGGATCAGGCGCGGTTCGGGATAGGCGCGGTCGAGCCAGTCGATGATCGCCATGCTCTGGATGATCGGTTCCCCATCGACGACGAGCATCGGCACGAAGCCCTGCGCATTCTGTTCGAGATAGGCGTCGCTGCGCTGCTCGCCCGCGATCAGGCTGACCTCGACGCGCTCATAATCGAGCCCTTTCAGGTTCAGCGCGATACGCACGCGAAAGCTGGCCGAGGAGCGAAAATAATCGTGGAGGACGAGGTGGGTCATGGCCTGCCTAATGCGATGCTTTCGGCATCTCCGCAATCCATTGCCGCAGCAGCGCCGCGCCTTCCCTGTGCACCGTCGATCGCCCGACCTCGGGCATCGCGATGCCGGGGTCGGTGCTTTCGAGGCGATAGATCAGGAAGCTGTGGTCCGGATCGCCCGGCGTAATCGCGAAGTCCATGCCCCCGCTCCCCCTGCCCGCGGCGGTCGGACGCTTGCCGATGCCATAGTTGACGCCCGTCGGGTCGTCGGTCCAGCGCAGGAACAGGCCGCTGTTCGACGCGCTGCCCGCGGGGTTATGGCAATGCGCGCAATTGACGTCGAGATAAGCACGCGCGCGGGTCGCGACGCTGCCGGCGTTCGGATCGTCCCATTGCGGCATCACGGGTTTCAATGCAGCCGGATTCTCGAAATAGACGCTGCGAAGCTTGTCGGAAGCGGCCGGGTCGGGGATGAAATTGCGCGCTTTCGGACCGATCGGCACGATCGCGCCGTTCAGGCTGTGGCATTCCTTGCACTGGTTCTTGTTCGGCACCGCATAGCGAATGCTGTGCGTCTCGCCATCGGGGCTCTTGAAGCTCACGGGAATGCGCCGCCCGCCCAAGGCCAGCGTCGCATCCTTGCCGTCGGCGTCCCAAATATAGGGCAAGGCGACCCAGCCCGCAGCGCGGTGGATGAGCAGGCGCGTCTCGACCGGACGCCCGTCGTTCACGTCCGCCCAGCCGAAGCTTTTGACGAGCACCGTTCCCACCGGAAATTCGACCGTGCCGTCGGCGGCGACCTTCGCCTTCCTGCCCGCCGGGATCGAAATGAAGCGATGCTTGTCGGTATAGTCGCTGAACAGCGGCGCGCGCAGCGTATAGCCGATGCCGGTCGCGGGCATTTTCGGATCATTGCCGCGGAACAGCCCGAACGCCGACAGCTTCGGCGGCATCGCATCGCTTTCGACCAGCGCCTGATCGACAGCCGGCGCCACGATGGCCGCCCCGCCGCTTGCGCATAGCAGCGCCGCTCCCAGCGCGGCGAGAAGGCGTTTCACCGGACCTTTGCCTCCATGCTTTCGGGCAGCTTGATCGGCGGCAGCGCGGCGGGCGGCGTCCCTTTCGACAGGTCGGCGGGCGCGGGCTTGGCCTCGCTCTGCGGCGTCGTCACGTCGGGCAGGTTCAGCGACAGCACCCCGACCTTGTCGAGCACGATGGCATCGCCCGCGCCGTCCCACAGCACCGGCGGAATGCTGCCCCCCATCGCCGCCGCGATCTGATCGCCGCCGGGGAACTTCGGTGCATAACCCGCCTTGCCATGCTGGTTGCCGCGCACGACGATGTGCCGAGGCAGCGGCTGATATTTCGGATCCTTATGCTCGTAACGATAGCCGACGATCATCACATTCGCGGTGCCATTCTGGTCGAACACATTGTCGAAAATCTCGACATTGCGGTTCGCCATGATCAGCACGCCGGTGCCCGTCGGCACGCTCGCGACGATATTGCCCTTGGGCGCAAAGTTCGGCGTACTGTTGTCGTTCACGACATTTTCGAAGACGCGGACATTGTGCCCGCCCTGCATCGGCAGGCTCGGCAGGTCGAACACCAAAATGCCGCCGGTGTTCTTCGTCGCGATATTGTCGTGGACGTCCGCGTCATAGCTGTTCTCGATCTCGATCCCCGCAACATTTTCGGTCGCGATCGAATCGCGGACGACGATATTCTTCGACTGGCCCACGTAGATGCCCGCATCCGACGCGCCGCGCACGAACACGCTGTCGATCAGCACGTCGCTGCTTTCGACCGGATAGATGCCGTAAGCGCCGTTGGTTTCCTTTGGCCCCGCGGTCCATTCGACGCGCAGCTTGTGATAGACGATGCGGTCGGCGCCCTTTGACTTGATGCCGTCGCCCTTGGTGTTGAGCACCGCGAAATCGGTGAGCAAGACGTCGTCCGAGGTGACGAGCAGCCCCTCGCCCGCGCCCTGCTGCCCCGCGAAGTCGAGCACCGAACCACCCTCGCCCGCCCCGGCGCCGCGCACGGTGACATTGGCGACGTCGAGCGAAAGCCCGTCGGTCAGCTTCCACACGCCCGCACCCAATTCGACGACATCGCCGGGATCGGCAAGGATCAGCGCCTCTTGCAGCTTTTCATTGGCGTCGGGCGTTGCCGCACTGACGCTGATAACTTTCGCCGCCGCCGGTTGGGCGGCAAGGGCCGCCACGATGCAAAGCGTCGCCGCGTGGTGGCGCAGGACATGGAATCGCATATGTCTCTCCCCAAATTTTCGGGGAGCATGGTGCAAGACTTGACGGATGCCAAGCGTGTTGCTGACATATGTGTAGCTAACCGGGGAGAGGTCGCTTTGATTCACAGAATTGCTTTGGCGCTTGTCGCCCTGATTGCCGTGCCGTCCATGGCGGCGGCGCCCGCATCGCTGTCCGGGCGCTGGAAAACCGACGACGGCAAGGGCATCGTCGCGATGACGAAGTGCGGCGCGACGATGTGCGGGCGGATTGCCGAACTCCTGATCAAGGAGCCCCCCGGCGGCCAGCGCGACGAACGCAATCCCGACAAGGCGAAGCGCGGCCGCATGGTCGAGGGTTTGCAGATCTATTGGGATCTCGTCCCGCACGGCGACGGCTGGAAAGGCGAAGGCTATAGCCCCGAGGACGGCCGCTATTACAAGGCGCACCTTCGCGTGAAGGGCAACAAGCTGACGATGAAGGGTTGCGTCGCGGTATTCTGCCGCACGGTAACCTGGACGCGGGTGGGATAATTCCCCTCCCGCTTGCGGGAGGGGAGAAGATCACCCCTCGCCCAGAATCCAGTCGACGCCCGCCGCGACATGGATGCGCGTCGTGTCATAGATCGGCAGGACATTGGCGTCGGTGTCGACAAGCATCACCAGCTCGGTGCACGCGAGCACCACCGCCTGGATATCCTGCTTCGCAATGTCCGTAATGAATGTCTTCATCGTCCGGCGCGAGCTTTCGTTCACCTTGCCGAGCATCAGCTCTTCGTAAATGATCCGGTCGATCTCGTCGGCGCGGCTCGCGTCATAGGGCGCGAGCGTCAGCCCGTGGCGAACGAGGCGCTGGCGGAACCAGGGCTCGGTCATCACGTTGCGCGTGCCGATGACTGCGGTCGCCTTGACCCCGTCGGCCTTCATCTTCTCGCCGGTTTCGTCGACGATGTGGAGCAACGGGATGGAAATTGCCGCGGCGACGTCTTCGGCGACCTTGTGCATCGAATTGGCCGCGATCATCAGCGCGGTCGCGCCCGCCGCCTCGAGCCGCTGCGCCGAGGCGATCAGCACCTCCTTGGCATGCTCCCATTGTTCTGCCGTCGTAATGCGCGACAGCTCGCAATAGTTGAGGCTCTCCATCAGGATCGGCGCCGAACAAGCTGTCCCGAGGCGCTTTTGCACCCCCTTGTTGAGATGGCGGTAATAAAGCTCGGTCGATGCCCAGCTCATTCCCCCGATCAGGCCGATTTTACGCATAGGTGATATCTACCCCTTTATCGTCACCCCGGCGAAGGCCGGGGTCTCACCGTCGCGATTCAACGGCAGGTCAAGATCCCGGCCTTCGCCGGGATGACGATTCGGGTCAATGGTTGTCGGGTCAGTGCCCGCTGCCGCCTCAGGTCTTAGTGCCCGCTACCACTCAGGGCCTTGACGATGTCGTCGGCCATCTTCTTGGCATCGCCGAGCAGCATCATCGTCTGGTCCATGTAGAACACATCGTTGTCGACGCCGGCGTAGCCGACCCCGCCCATCGAGCGCTTCACGAACAGCACCGTCTTGGCATTGGCGACGTCGAGGATCGGCATGCCATAGATCGGCGAGGTCTTGTCGGTCTTCGCCGCGGGGTTGGTGACGTCGTTCGCGCCGATGACGAAGGCGACGTCGCATTGCGCGAATTCGCCGTTGATGTCCTCGAGCTCGAACACTTCGTCATAGGGAACATTCGCCTCGGCGAGCAGCACGTTCATATGCCCCGGCATCCGCCCGGCCACGGGGTGGATCGCATATTTGACGTTGACGCCTTCCTTCTTGAGCTGGTCGGCCATTTCGCGGAGCGCGTGCTGCGCCTGCGCCACCGCCATGCCATATCCGGGGACGATGATGACATTCTCGGCCTGGCTCATCAGGAACGCCGCATCTTCGGCGCTGCCCGGCTTCCACGGGCGCTGTTCCTTCGAACCGCCGCCCGAAGCCGCCGCATCGTCGCCGCCGAAGCCGCCGGCGATCACGCTGATGAAGCTGCGGTTCATCGCGCGGCACATGATGTACGACAGGATCGCACCCGATGAGCCGACGAGCGCGCCGGTGATGATCATCGCGGTGTTGCCGAGGGTGAAACCCATCGCCGCCGCGGCCCAGCCCGAATAGCTGTTCAGCATCGACACGACGACCGGCATGTCGGCGCCGCCGATCGGGATGATCAGCAGGAATCCGATCAGGAAGCTGAGGCCCGTGACCGTCCAGAACACCCAGGGACTCTGGTCGAAGGTGAAATAGGCGACGAGGCCGATGATCGCGGCGAGCGTGCCGAGATTGATGACGTGCCGCCCCGGCAGCATGATCGGCGCGCCCGACATATTGCCGTTGAGCTTCAGAAAGGCGATGACCGACCCCGAGAAGGTGATCGCGCCTATCGCGATGCCAAGGCCCATTTCAACGCGGCTGACGGTGAAAATCTGCCCCGCGGCATCGGCGATGCCGAAGGCCTGCGGATTGAGATAGGCCGCCGCCGCGACAGCCACGGCGGCAAGGCCGACGAGGCTGTGGAACGCCGCGACAAGCTGCGGCATCGCGGTCATCGCGATCCGACGCGCCATGACGATGCCGATGACGGCGCCGATGCCGATCGCGACGAGGATTTCGGCGAGCGCGACGCTATCGAGCGCCCCGCCATCGAGGCGCGGAACGTGGGTCAGCAAGGTCGTGACGACGGCGATCGTCATCCCGATCATGCCGAAACGATTGCCGCGCTGCGACGAGGCCGGCGACGACAGTCCGCGCAGCGCGAGGATGAAGAAGACGCCCGAGACCAGATAGGCGATCGCGGCCCAGGGATTCACCGCGCCATGGCCGCCCGCTGCGGCGGCAAGGATCGACTGAAATTCCATCTCAGCGCTCCTTCTTCTTGTACATCGCCAGCATACGCGCGGTGACGGCAAAGCCGCCGAAGATATTGACGCTCGCCATCACCACCGCGGCAAGCCCGAGCCATTTCGACGAGGCGGAACCCGCCGCGGCGCTGGCGATCAGCGCGCCGACGATAATCACCGACGAAATGGCGTTGGTGACGCTCATCAGCGGCGTGTGCAGCGCCGGGGTCACCGACCAGACGACGAAATAGCCGACGAAGCACGCCAGGACGAAAATCGAAAAAATCGCGATAAAATCCACGGGCTCGCTCCCCTGCTGATTCCGTTTCGCGCACCTCTTGCCGTGCGTCGTCCAGCCTGTCGACTCCAAAGCACCCAAAAAGAGGCGCCCGCATTTCGGATGACCGGAAATGCGGGCGCTATTCGACATAAAATATCCTGCCGCCGCGTTGGCGACGAAATTTTTACATGGTCGGCACCAGCACCGCGTCGACGCCATGGACGACGCCGTTCGACTGGGTGAGATCGGCCGCCGTCACCGTCGCCTTGTTGCCGCTGCTGCTGGTCAGCAGGATCGCATTGCCGTTTTTCGTGGCGGCCAGATCCTGCCCGCTGGCGGTCTTGAGCACCGCCTTGCCGCCGCCTGCGGCGATTTTCGCGGACAGGTCGGCGGCGGTCAGCTTGCCCGGAACGATATGATAATTCAGCACGCCGGCGAGCACCGCCTTCTGCGCCGGACGCATCCAGCCGTCGCGCGTTACCGGCGGCACCTGTGTAAAGGCGGCGTCGGTCGGCGCAAAGACCGTGAACGGCCCCGCGCCCGACAGGCTTTGGGCAAGCCCCGCCTGCGTGAGCGCGGCGGTCAACGACTTGTGGTTCGGCGAGGCCGCGAGATTCGCGGCGATCGTGCTCGTCGCCTGCATCGCCGACGCATCGCCGCCGATCGCGGCCGACATCGCGCCTTCGCCGCCCGCAACCGGGTCGGCCGGCGCGTCGCCCTTGCCGCAGCCCGCCAACGCGAGCGCGGCCGCCGCGGCGGTCAAGATCAGGTGGATTTTCATATGCTGTCCTTCGCAAAGCATGCCAGCGGCCCGAATCGAGCGCCGTCGGCTGGCATCAACACGCGGTTGATGACGCTCTTGTTACGGCCCGGTGGCGATCTATGACGGCGGTCTCAGCGACCGACGATCAGCTGCGTCATCAGCCGGTGGATATGCTGCGGATCGCTCTTGCGCGAAATCTTCACCTCGAGCGGCGTCGCGGCGCCCGAAACCCACATCTTCATGTCGGCATCGAGGTCGAAGGTTCCTGCGGTTTCGAACGAAAAGCGCGTGACCGAACGCCACGGAATGCTGAGGAATTCCTTCTTCGATCCCGTCAGCCCCTGCACATCGACGAAGATGAAACGCAGGTTGGTGAGCAAGGCGGTGTCGCGAACCGTACGGAAGGCGGCAAGCACGCGCTCGCCGTCGATCAGCCAGGCCTGAAACTCGGCCTGCGCGCCGGTGACGTCGATATCCCCGGCGCTGAACAGACCCATCGTTCAGCTACCCCGATAGCCGCTCGTTCACGACCTTGCCGCCCTGCGTCAGACGCACGGCATTGCCGATTTCCTCGTCGAGCACGGGCTTGCCCGCTTCCTTGTCCCAGAAGGCCGAGAGGAAGTTGAACAGGTTGCGGCTGAACAGCGCGCTGGTGTCGGCGGGCATCAGCGCGGCGATATTCTGCGCGCCGATCACGGTGACGCCGTGAATCCTCTTCGTCTCGCCGGGCGCCGATCCCTCGACATTGCCGCCGCTTTCGGCCGCCATGTCGACGATCACGCTGCCCGACCGCATCGTCGCGAGCTGCGCGTCGGTGATCAGTCGCGGCGCCGGACGCCCCGGGATCAGCGCGGTGGTGATCACGATGTCCTGCTTGGCGATATGCGACGACACGAGTTCGGCCTGCGCCGCCTTGTATTCGTCGGACATTTCGGTGGCATAGCCGCCCGCGCCCTCGCCCTCGATCCCCGCGACCGTCTCGACGAAGATCGGCTTGGCGCCGAGCGACATGATCTGTTCCTTGGTCGCGGCGCGCACGTCGGTCGCGCTGACCTGCGCGCCCAGACGGCGCGCCGTCGCGATCGCCTGCAGCCCCGCAACGCCGACCCCCATCACGAACGCCTTGGCGGCGCTTACCGTACCCGCGGCGGTCATCATCATCGGAAAAGCGCGGCCATAGGCGTTTGCCGCCATCAGCACCGCCTTGTAACCCGCGAGGTTCGCCTGGCTGGACAGGATATCCATCGACTGCGCGCGCGTGATGCGCGGCATGAATTCCATCGCGAGCGCCTCAAGCCCGAGCTTCGCATAATCATCGACGCGCGCGCGCTCGCCAAAGGGATTGAGTCCCGCGGCAAGCCACGCCCCGTCGGCAAATCCCGACAGCGTCTTGGGGTCGGGGCCCTGGACGCCGAGGATGATGTTTGCGCCCTTGAGCACCTCGGCGCGCGATCCGACCGTCGCGCCCGCGGCGCTGTAATCGGCATCGGCGACCGAGGCGTCGGTGCCCGCCCCCGATTCGACGGCAACTTCGGCGCCCAGCCCGATGAATTTCTTCACGGTTTCCGGCGTTGCGGCGACGCGGGTCTCGCCCGCGGCGAGTTCCTTCAGGACGGCGATGCGCATGGCGGCCGGTTCAGGACGCGATGAGCAGGACGACGAAGATAGTGACCACCGCGGTGATGATCGATCCGACTTTCAGCAGGCTGAGGAAACCCGAATAGGTTTCGTTCGCTGCCTTCATTTCCTGCTGTGCCATCATTTTTCCCCTATTACGCCCTTTGCTGTGCGCGAACGCACAGCGCGACGCCCAGAATCGGTTATCGCGCCGGTCTTAGCCACGCACCCCGCGATGCTCAAGTGCGGGTTTGGTCACTGGACTTCGCTGTGGCAAAAGAGGATTGGCCTTAATCGCCCTTTTACCCCTATCGGATAGATATGCGCCCCTCAGCAGAACATACCCAAAGCAATGTCGGTTCAGGGGGCAGATTCGAAACGATGACGAACACGCGCGACACGCGAATGGTGATGATCGTTGACAGCGAGCCTGCCCAGCAGCGCTTTCTCGCCGCGCTGGCGTCGCGCGGCGGCTGGCGCAGCATCGTCGCGCCCGACACCGACACCGCACTCGCCAAACTCGGCACGCAGGAGGGCATGGCGCTCGACGCGGTGCTTGTCGATCAGGGCGCGCCGGGCATGGACATCGCCGAATTCGTCACCGAACTGCGCCGCTGGCGCCCGGCGCTGCCGCTCGTCGTCATCACGATGCGCAACGGGGTCGAGGTCGCGGTCGGTGCGATGCGCGCCGGCGCGAGCGACTTTGTCCAGAAACCGATCGCCCCCGACCGCCTCCTCGAAGCGCTCGACCGCGTCGTATCGACCGGCGGCCCGCAGGGCGAGCTTCGCCCGCTGACCGAGAAACTGCGCGCGCCGCTGGCCTTCGAGGAAATCATCGGGTCGAGCCCCAATTTCCGCAGCGCGCTCGCGATCGCCGCGAAGGCGGCGCGCGCGCGCGTGCCGGTGATGATCAACGGCAAGCCCGGCACCGGCAAGGAAGTCTTCGCGCGCGCGATCCACAGCGCGAGCCCGCGTGCGCGCGGCCAGCTCGTCATGGTCGATTGCTCGGCCGTCTCGCCGGGCCTGATCGGATCGGGCCTCTTCGGGCACGAACGCGGCGCCTTCCCTGGCGCCTTCGACCGCCAGGTCGGCCGGCTCGTCCAGGCCGACGGCGGCAGCATCATCATCGACCATGTCGAATGTATCCCGCTCGAAACGCAGGCGAAGCTCGTCGAATTCCTCAATAGCGGCGAAGTGCAGATGATCGGCGGGTCGATTCGCCAGAGCGTCGATGTCCGCATCATCGCAACGAGCACGAGTCCGCTCGACAAGCTGATCGAGGCGGGCCACTTCCGCGAGGACCTGTTCTACGCGCTGTCGAGCGCGCAATTCACCCTGCCCTCGCTTTCGGAGCGCCGCGGCGACGTCGGCCCGCTCGCGCGCCATCTTCTCGCGCGCATCGGCGGGCTGCCCGGCATGGGCCCGATCGGCGTCACCGACGATGCGCTGCGCCTGCTCGCCGCCTACGCCTGGCCGGGCAATGTCCGCCAGTTGCAGGACGTGCTGTTCCGCGCCGCGGTCGAGAGCAAGACCGACGTGCTCACCAGCGCCGATTTCCGCGCCATCGAGGCCGCGCTCGGCGGCGGGGTGAGCAGCGACGGCGAAGTCGCGATCAACGGCGAGGCGATCGGCATTACGCTGTACCTCCCCGACGGCAACCTGCGGCCGCTCGAAGAGATCGAAGCCGACGTCATCCGCCTCGCCATCGGCCATTATCGCGGCCGCATGAGCGAAGTCGCCCGCCGCCTCGGCATCGGCCGCTCGACGCTCTACCGCAAGCTGAGCGATCTCGGGATCGACACCGCGGCCTGACGCGCGACCGGCTCGGCCGAGCCGATCGCGCTTGATATATAAGTTTGAGCTTATATGACGATCCCACGCCAATCGGGAGAATCATCATGCCGTTCGATACCACCACCCAGGCCGCCATGGTCGTCCGCAAGGTCGAGGATGTGACCCACGGGGGCCAACCCTGCCGTGCAGTCGTCGCCTCGCGCGCCTATGCGACCGATATCGACGATCTGTGGAATGCGATCACCGACAAGGCGCGCATTCCGCGCTGGTTCGCTCCCGTTGACGGGGACCTCGAACTCGGCGGCAAATATCAGATCAAGGGCAATGCCGGCGGCACCGTCATCGCGTGCGAGCCGCCGAGGAGCTTCGCGCTCACCTGGGAGTTCGGGGGCGGGACGAGCTGGGTGGAGGTCGAGTTGGCCGAAGCCGGCGAGGCGACGCAGCTGACTCTGAGGCATATTGCGCCGCTGGACGACAAGTCCGAGGAGTTCTGGGACAGGTTCGGGCCAGGTGCGGTCGGAGTTGGTTGGGATCTGTCGCTGCTCGGCCTCGCGTGGCACCTCGAAACCGGGGAGGCCGTGAAGGAGCGCTTCGCCGAGGAGACCTGGCCGCTGAGCGACGAAGGCAGAACGTTCGCGACTTCGAGCAGCGACGCCTGGACCGCCGCTTCGCTCGCTTACGGAACCGATGAGGAGGCCGCGAACCGCGCGGGCGCCAGCACGACCGCCTTCTACACCGGCGCCGCCGCGCCCGAATGAGCCACGCCTTCGATATCCTCGGCGATCCGGTTCGCCGCCGCATATTGGAGCTGCTCGCGGACGGAGCGCGCGCGTCGGGCGAGATCGTCGATGTGATCGCCGCCGAATTCGGCATCTCGCAGCCAGCCGTATCGCAGCATCTGCGCATTCTCCGCGATAGTGGCTTCGCGACGTCGGAGGCCGACGGCAGACGGCGGCTTTATGCTGTCGCGCCCGCGCGCTTCGACGAGATCGACGCGTGGATCCAGCGTTTCAGACGGACGTGGGAGCCAAGGTTCGAGGCGCTGGCGACCGAGGTCGAGCGCGGCAAGAAAGCACGCCGGGACGGGAATTAGGCGGTCAGCGCCGCATCCCTCAGCCCGCGCCATACGCGCAGCGCCTGCCGGTTCTCGGCGATGTCGTGGACGCGCAGCAGCTGCGCGCCGTGCGCCGCCGCCTGATAGTGCAGCGCGACGGTGCCGCCGAGGCGCTGGTCGGCGGGCGCTTCATTGTCGAGCGCGCCGATCATCCGCTTGCGGCTCGCGCCGAACAGGATCGGGCAGCCCAAAGTATGGAACAGCGCGAGCCCGTTCACCAGCGTCAGATTCTCGCCGACCCCCTTGCCGAAACCGAGCCCCGGATCGACGATGATCTTCGTGCGGTCGATCCCCGCGGCGACGCACGCCGCGACGCGCTCGGCGAGCATGTCATAGACGTCGAACAGGACGTGCGAATAATTCCCGCCCTCATGCGGATCGCTCTTTGCCGACGGCGCGTGCATCAGCACCACCGGACAACCGGCCTGAACCACCACATCCATCGCGCGGTCGTCATAGCGCAGCGCCGAAATATCGTTAACGATCCGCGCCCCCGCGGCGAGCGCCGCCTCCATCACCGCGGCCTTGCGCGTGTCGATCGACACCGCGACGCCGCCCTTGGCCAGCGCCGCGACTACGCCTTCGATGCGCTTGATCTCGTCGCCTTCCCAGACGAGCGGCGCGCCCGGCCGCGTCGATTCGCCGCCGACATCGATGATCGCCGCGCCCGCGGCACCCATCGCAAAGCCCGCTTCGGCCGCGGCGGCGGCATCGACATGCTTGCCGCCGTCGGAAAAGCTGTCGGGGGTGACGTTCAAAATGCCCATCAGTTGCGGTTCGCCCAGCCGGATCGTCCGCTCGCCGAGTTGCAGGTTACCGCGCGGCCGCGTCACGCCGGCCCGCTGCACTCTTGCCGTTTCGGCCAGTCGGTCGGGCATCGCCGCGATCCAGTCGTCGAGTTCGCAGACGGGGATGATCGCCGATTTGACCATATCATTGTCGCGCAGGCTGACGTGCCATGCCGCAAACCAGACCATCGTGTCGGCGATCCGCAGCGCGCCCTCATCCAGCTCATGCGGACGATCGACGAAGCAGGTCGGACGCAGATAGACGCGCGCATCTTCCCACGTCTTGCCGAGGTCGGACTTGGTGAGTGGCTGGAACATGCTTATCCCCTATCCGTCATTGCGAGCGAAGCGAAGCAATCTCCAGCCAACGGGGTCGCGCGCCGATAGCGGGCGATTGCTTCGTCGCTCCGCTCCTCGCAATGACGATGTGATGTCAGGCCTCGTTCGCCAGCAACCAGTCCTGCCGAACCGCGTCGATCACGCGCAGTTCCTTGCCGGTGTCGACGTGCCAGAAGGTCCAGCCGTTACAGCTCGGCGCGCCCTGCACGCCCGCGCCGACCTTGTGGATCGATCCCGGTGCCTGGCCCTCGCAATCGAGGCTGCCGTCGACGCGCACCTTCGCCTTCCAGCGGCGCTTGGTATCGGTCAGCACCGTTCCCGGCGCGATCATGCCGCATTCGACGAGCGTGCCGAAGGCGACGCGCGTCGCAGCCTTTGGCGCCATCATCGTCTTCACCGCGCTTTCGTCGAGCGGCAGCGCCAGCTCGATGCGTTCGTTCGCCGCGGCGATATAATCATCCTCGCGCTCGATACCGATGAAATGGCGGCCGAGGCGCTTCGCGACCGCGCCCGTCGTGCCGGTGCCGAAGAAGGGATCGAGGATCACGTCGCCGGGGTTCGAACAGGCGAGCAGGATGCGATAGAGCAGCGCCTCGGGCTTCTGCGTCGGGTGCACCTTGGTGCCGCCCTTCTTGAGCCGCTCCTGCCCGCCGCAGATCGGGATCAGCCAGTCGGACCGCATCTGGAGTTCGTCGTTCAGCGTCTTCATCGCTCGATAGTTGAAAGTGTAGCGCGATTTCTCGCCCATCGACGCCCAGATCAAGGTCTCGTGCGCGTTGGTGAAGCGCGTGCCCTTGAAATTGGGCATCGGGTTCGCCTTGCGCCACACGATGTCGTTGAGGATCCAGTATCCATTGTCCTGCAGCGCGGTGCCGACGCGGAAGATGTTGTGATAGCTGCCGATTACCCAGATGCTGCCGTTCGGTTTCAGGATGCGCTTCGCTTCCTTGAGCCAGGCCTGGGTAAAGCGGTCGTAGGTCGCGAGACTGTCGAACTTGTCCCACTCGTCATCGACCGCGTCGACCTGGCTGCCGTCGGGGCGCAGAAGGTCGCCGCCAAGCTGGAGATTATAGGGCGGGTCGGCGAAGATCATGTCGACCGACGCCGCGGGCAGGCTGCGCATCATCTCGACGCAATCGCCCTGCAATATGCTGTCGAGCGGCAGGTCCGCAGGGTCGACCTTCGGCGTCCGTTGCTTCGTCGCCGGCGCCTTGACCCGTTCCATCACACCCATGCTTCACCCCGTTCCTTGCTCGTAAGAAGGCCCTGATGAGTCCGGCAACACCCGCCGTCAAGCGCCGGACTCTAGGGATTCCCGCTCTCTAAATGGTTAATGCGATGAGAACGAAAGGAGTCTGACACACCATATGGAGTCGTGGGCGACTCGCGGACTCAACCACTGGTGGTGTGGCGATGAGGACTCACCGGCGAAAAAAATTTCGTCGCGGAGGATTACAGCCCCGGATCAACCCCGGTCAGCTCGACCGACCGCTCCCACAGCTCGCGCGCCAGTTTCGGATCGCGCGCCGCGCGGCTCGCGCGTGCCGGGCCCGACCGCCCCGACACTTCGCCCAGTCCCTGCGGCCCCAGATAATCGCCGCCCTGCACATGCGCGCCGGTTGCGGCCTGCAAGGTCGGCCACGCCCCCTGCGCGGCGCTGTTGAAGAAAGGCGCGGCAAGCGGGGTCATATAACGCAAGGGCAGCGGCAAATGCCGCTGCAATTCGGTCGTCGCGACGCCGGGATGGCAACCGATCGCCTGCGTCGCCCGTCCCGCGGCGCCCAGCCGCCGGTCGAGTTCGAACATATGGAGCAGGTTCGCAAGCTTGCTCATCTGGTAACGCGCCCAATTGTGATAGCTGCGCGACGCCGACAGGTCGCTGTAATCCATTTCGCCGTTCCGGTGTGCGATGCTGCCCGTGACCACGATACGGTCGTCGACATGGCGATGCACCAATCCCGTGAAGGCGAAGGTGCCGAGGTGATTGACCCCGAATTGCAGCTCATAGCCCTGCTTCGTCAGCGTCCTCGGCGGGATCATCACCCCGGCATTATTGACCAGCACGTCGATCCGCGGCCCCGCGAGCACCGCCGCGGCCGCCTCCTTCACCTGATCGAGGTCGGCGAGGTCGAGCGGCTGGAACGACAATATCGCGTCAGACACATCGGCGCGGATGCGGTCCATCGCCGCCTCGGCTTTCGCGGTATCGCGGCAGGCAAGGATCACATGCGCGCCCCGCGCCGCCAGCACTTTGGAAACCTCGAAGCCAAGCCCGGCATTGGCACCGGTGACAAGGACGGTGCGGCCGGTCTGGGCCGACACGTCGTCGGCCGTAAATCCCCTGCTCATCGCCTTCCCCCCCTTTTGCTGTCGGGCTTCAGACCAGCTGCATTTGTGCGACCGGGGCAAAACTGGTCCGATGGAGCGGCGTGGGGCCATGCTGGCGCAGCGCCGCGAGATGCTGCGCGGTACCATAACCCATGTTGGTTTCCCAGCCAAAGCCAGGAAAATCGCGCGCCTTTGCAATCATGAAGCGGTCGCGATGCTCCTTCGCGATGATGCTCGCCGCCGAAATGCACGGGTGGAGCGCATCGCCGCCGACGATCGCGCGCGCGCTGTATCGCCATTTGGGAAGGCGGTTGCCGTCGACGAGAACCTCGTGCGGGTCAAACCCCAAAGCCTCGACCGCGCGCGTCATCGCCAGCAAGGTCGCCTGCAAGATGTTGATGCAGTCGATCTCCGCGACGCTCGCCTCGCCGATGCCCCAGCGGCAGCGCGCCTTGATCTCGATTTCGAGTTCACCGCGGCGTTTCGCGGTCAGTTTCTTGCTGTCGTCGAGCCCCGCGATACCGCCCTCGCAGAGCAGCACCGCCGCCGCGACGACCGGCCCCGCGAGCGGCCCGCGGCCAGCCTCGTCGACGCCGACGATCATGTGCGTCGCTCCAGAACGGACCCATGATGTCGTTTCGAATTTTACACCCGCCACGGCGGATACCTCCGGTACTCGCCTGCTTGATACAGGCACAGACGATTGCCCGCCGGATCGGTCAACCGCGCCTCGCGCCAACCCCACTGCTCATCCCTGGGCATCTGGTCGAACCGCACCCCGCGCCGCGCCAGATAGGCGACCCACGCATCGAGCGCGCCGCTCTCGAGATAGGCCGTCGCCCCGCCCGCCGCACCGTCGCCGACGCTTTCATCAACATGGATCGACAGCGTGACGCCGTTCGCGGCCTCGAACCGCGCATAACCATTGTCCGGGCTATCGACGATCTGCGTCAACCCCATCTGTTTGTAGAAGGCGACCGACACCGCATAATCGCTGGCGGGCAAGGTGATCTGGTTGAGCGCCGGGCCGGTGAACAGCCCGTCGTTGCGCACGAACTGCTGCCCCATCGGACCATGCCCCTGCCCCAGCCCCGGCGCGTCGAGCAGCGACAGCCGCACGAAATCGCGCGCACGCGCGATCGCGGGCTCGAGCGGCATCCCCTGCGCCAACCCGGTCGCGATCGCGCTCGCCAGCGTGCAGCCGGTGCCGTGACTGTGCGGCGTGTCGATCCGCGGCGCTTCCCAGCGCGCAACCTCGCCCTCGCCCGTTTCGAGCAGGCGGTCGGTCACCGTCTCGCCTTCGGCATGGCCGCCCTTGATCAGCAGCGAGCAGCCGTGCGCGAGCACCGCCTCCTCGCCGCCCAAGACTTCCAGTTCGGGCAAATTTGGCGTCACAACCGTCGCACGATCGAGCAGTGCCTTGAACGCGGCGATCGTCGCCGCGTCGGCGAGCACCGATCCGCTCGTCGCGACCATCACCGGATCGAATACCAGCGCCGCCTGCGCCAGGTCGGGCCGCGACAGGCGCTCGGCGACCGCGGCGGCGGTTTGTGCGCTCCCGATCATCCCGATCTTGACCGCATCGACGCCGATATCCGACGCGACACTGTCGATCTGGGCGAGCACCATATCGGCCGGCACCGGGTGGACGCGCTGCACCCCCAGCGTATTTTGCGCGGTGATGGCGGTGATGGCCGTCATCGCGTGGCCGCCGAGCATCGTCACCGCCTTGATGTCGGCCTGGATGCCCGCGCCGCCCCCGCTATCCGATCCGGCAATGATCAGGACGCGCGCGGTCACCCCTTATGCTTTCGCTCCGTCGAAGCGGGGTATTTCGCGAGGATCGCACCTTCGCGAAGCGGCCGGTCGAGCAGGTCGCCGCCGCAATTGGGGCAAAGTTCGTCGAGCTTGTCGGCACAGTTCGCGCAGAAAGTGCACTCCATCGAACAGATGAAGGCACCGTGGATGTCGGCGGGCAGATTGCGTCCGCACTTTTCGCAATCGGGTCGCATTTCTAGCATGTTCAGTCTCTTTCGGTTCCAAAAATAAAAGGTTTAGGCCGCCGCTGCGCGCACGGCGTTGCAAATCATGTCGACGACCTGCTCGACCTGCCCCGCGTCGTCGCCTTCGGCCATCACGCGGATCAGCGGCTCGGTGCCCGACGGACGGATGACAAGGCGGCCGCGGCCGTCGAGCGTCGCCTCGCCCTCGGCGATCGCGGCGATGACATGCTTGTCCTCGAGCGGCTTGCCGCCGGCAAAGCGGACATTCTTCAAGAGCTGCGGCACCCGGTCGAACTGGTGCAGCAATTCGCTCGCCGGCTTGCCCGACGCGATAAGTTCGGCAAGCACCTGCAGCGCCGCGAGCGTACCGTCTCCCGTCGTCGCATGGTCCGACAGGATCATATGCCCCGATTGCTCGCCGCCGACGTTGAAGCCGCCTTCCTTCATCCGTTCGAGCACATGCCGGTCGCCGACCTTGGTCCGCTCGAGCCGCAGCCCCTCCCCCTCCAGAAAGCGTTCGAGGCCAAGGTTCGACATCACCGTCGCAACGACGCCGCCGCCCTTCAGCCGCCCCTGGCGCGCCCAGCTCGCGCCGATCAGGCCCATGATCTGGTCGCCGTCGACGACCCGGCCCTTTTCGTCGACGACGATCAGCCGGTCGGCGTCGCCGTCGAGCGCGATGCCGATATCGGCGCCGCTCGCGACCACCGTTTCCTGCAACAGCGCGGGCGCGGTCGATCCGCATTTGTCGTTGATATTGGTGCCATTGGGTTCGACGCCGATCGCGACGACGTCGGCGCCCAGCTCCCAGAATACCGTCGGCGCGCTGTTATAGGCGGCGCCATTGGCGCAATCGAGCACGATACGCAGCCCGTCGAGGCGGACCGATTCGGGCAGGCTCTGCTTCACCGCATGGATATAGCGGCCGCGCGCGTCGTCGATGCGCTTGGCGCGCCCGATATGCGCGGCATCGGCGAGCGTCGGCTGCTTGGTCAGCAGATGCTCGATCTGCGCTTCGTCCTCGTCGGACAATTTATAACCGTCGGGGCCGAACAGTTTGATCCCGTTGTCCTGATAGGGATTGTGGCTCGCCGAGATCATCACGCCCAGGTCGGCGCGCATCGAGCGCGTCAGCATCGCGATCGCCGGGGTCGGCATCGGGCCGACCTGCACCACGTCCATGCCGACGCTCGTGAATCCCGCGACCAGCGCATTTTCGAGCATATAGCCCGACAAGCGCGTGTCCTTGCCGATCACGACGCGGTGCTTGTGCGACCCACGCAGGAAATGCGCGCCCGCCGCCATGCCGACGCGCATCGCGACCTCCGCCGTCATCGGGGCCGTGTTGGTCAGGCCGCGAATCCCGTCGGTTCCAAAAAATTTGCGCATTGCACCTCTGCTATCCGGGCCGATGATCAGGCAAATGCCTGCAACGGCGTCCCATGGGATGGCCCCCGCGGAGCATTTCCCGGCCCAAAAACCGGTTCCCGTTTCTTTCGGGAGGTGCTCTAAGTCACCCTCTTTTGCTTGGCAAGCAGGCCAGAAAAATCGCCGGGAGAATCCGCTTTGAAATCCGCTTGGCTCATCCTTTCGGCGCTGATCGCCGGCATGCTCCTCGGGATCGGCGTCGAGCTGGTGTCGCCGGCGGCCGGGACCGCCTCGCTGCCCTGGATCGAACCGATCGGCCTGCTCTGGCTCAATGCGCTCAAGATGACGATCGTCCCGTTGATCGTCGCGCTGCTGATCACGGGCATCACCGCCACCGCCGATGCGGCGCGCGCAGGCACGCTGGCTTTTCGCGCGGTGATGACCTTCCTCGGCGCGATCTTTATCTCGGGATTGATGTCGCTGCTGATGACCCCGCTGCTGCTGCGGCTTTTCCCGCTGTCGACGGGCGCTGCCGAAGCCTTGCGTCACGGCCTGGGCGGCACGACCGAGGCGGGACCGTCGCCAACCTTCGGCGATTTCCTGCTCTCGCTAATCCCGACCAACCCCATCGCCGCCGCCGCCGAGACCGCGATCCTGCCGCTGATCGTCTTCACGACCATCTTCGCCTTCGCCATCACCCGCCTCGAACCCGTGCAGCGCGCGACGCTGTCGGGGCTGTTCAAGGCGCTCGGCGACGCGATGCTGATCGTCATCGGCTGGGTGCTCGCGCTCGCGCCGATCGGTGTCTTCGCGCTCGGCTATGCGCTCGCGGTCAAGGCCGGGGTCGCGGCCTTCGGCGGGCTTGTCCATTATGTGCTTATCCTTTCCGGAATCGGTGTTTGCTGCATCATCCTCGGGCTGTTGCTCGCCTGGCTCGTCGTCGGTATCGCGCCGCCGCGTTTCCTGCGCGCCATGGTGCCGACACTCGCGGTCGCGATCAGCACACAAAGCTCGCTCGCCAGCCTGCCCGCGATGCTCAAATCGTCGGAGGAACTCGGCGTCGATCCCAAGAAGGCCGACGTCGTCCTCCCGCTCGCGGTCGCCTTGTTCCGCTTCACCAGCCCCGCGATGAACCTCGCGGTCGTCGTCTATGTCGCCTGGCTGTTCGGAATCGAGCTGACGCCGTGGGAGATGGCGATCGGGCTTGCGGTCGCCATCGCCGCCGCGCTTTCTTCGGTCAGCCTGCCCGGCTCGATCAGCTTCGTCACCTCGATCGCACCGATCGCGGTGTCGATGGGGGTTCCCGTCGCGCCGTTGGGGCTGCTCGTCGCGGTCGAGACCTTTCCCGACATCTTCCGGACGATCGGCAATGTTATCGGTGACGTCGCCGCGACCAAATATGCCGCCGACGGCGTCGAAAACGAATCCGCAGGAGAAACGCCATGAAATATCGCAAGCTCGGCCACGGCCTCGAAGTCTCCGCGATCGGCATCGGCTGCATGCCGATGATCAAGGGCGGCAACATCCTCTATGGCGAGGCCGCCGACCTGGGCGAATCGACGCGGACGATCCACCGCGCGATCGACCTAGGCGTCACCTTTTTCGACACCGCGCAAATCTATGGCCCCTTTTCGAACGAAGAGCTTCTCGGCGAAGCGATCAAGGGCAAGCGCGAAGGGCTCGTCATCGCGACGAAGTTCGGCTTCAGGTTCGAAGGCAAGCAAATCACCGGCGTCGACGGATCGCCCGCCAACGCCCGCGCGGCGTGCGAAAGCTCGCTCCAGCGGCTCGGCATCGACACGATCGACCTTTTCTACCAGCACCGCGTGGATCCCAATGTGCCGATCGAGGAAACGGTCGGCGGGATGATGGCGTTGGTGAAGGAAGGCAAGGTCCGCCACATCGCGCTCTCCGAAGCCGGTCCCGAAACGATCCGCCGCGCCGCCAAGGCCGCGCCGATCACCGCGCTGCAGAGTGAATATTCGATCTGGGAACGCGATGTGGAGGACGAGATCCTGCCCGTCTGCCGCGAACATGGCATCGGCTTCGTCCCTTACTCGCCGCTCGGTCGCGGCTTCCTCGCGGGCGCGGTACGCAGCCGCGACGAGCTTTCCGAAAGCGACTGGCGCCGGGGCGACCCGCGCTATTCGGACGAGAATCTCCCCGCCAATCTCGCGATCGTCGACGCGATCGGCGCGGTCGCCGACAGCCATGGCGTGTCGAAGGCGCAGGTCGCGCTCGCCTGGCTGCTCGCGCAAGGCGACGATATCGTCCCCATCCCCGGCACCAAGCGCCGGGCGACGATGGAGGACAGCGTCGCCGCCGCCGGCGTAACGCTCACCGCCGACGACCTCGCCGCGATCGCCGCCGCCGCGCCGAAAGGCGGCACAAGCGGCCCGCGCTATGGCGAGCAGGGCATGCGGATGGTACGGCTGTAGGCGTTTCCGGAAGGCGCGCCGTAAAACCCCTCCAGGCTATTCGCGCGCCTTGGCGGCGGCACGGACCTCTTGCGAGCGTTCGAGCGGCAGGATCAGTATGTCGTCGCCGTCGACGATCACCGCAATATTGTCCATGCCGAGGATCGACACGCGCTTGTCGCCCGCGCGCACGAGGTTGCCGCGGCTGTCGTGGAGAAAGGCGTCGCCGGTGACGGCATTGTCCGCCGCATCCTTTTCGGCGAGCGCGTGGATCGTGTGCCAGCAGCCGAGGTCGGACCAGCCCATCGCGACGGGAACGACCGCGACCCGGTCGTCCTTTTCCATCACGGCATAATCGATCGAGTCGGGCGGCGCCTTCGCGAATTCGATGGCGTCGGCATAGAGCGCGTCGCCATCGCGCATCCCCGCAGCGACCGCCTTGTCGGCGGCCTCGAAGATCGCGCGGCAATGGGTGAGCATCGCGTCGCGCATTCGCGCAGCGCGGAACAGAAAAATGCCGGCGTTCCAGCTATAGCCGCCAGCCGCGAGCATCGCTTCGGCTTCCTCCAGCGGCGGCTTTTCGACGAAGCGATCGACCGCGAAGCCCCCATCTTCGTCAGCGCCGCCCAGCGGCGCACCGGCGGCGATATAGCCGAAGCCGGTTTCGGGGCGGTCGGGGGTGATGCCGAAGGTGACGATCCAGCCCTGCTGCGCGAGGCGCACCCCTTTGGCGATCGCGGCGTGAAAGGCGGGAACGTCGGCGATGACATGGTCGCTGGGCATGACCAGCAACAGCGTATCGGCATCCGCCCGCGCGACGGCGAGCGCGATCGCAGCGGCGGTATTGCGCGGCATCGGTTCGACGAGCAGCATCTCCTCGCGGTCGTTCATCTGTTCGCGAACCATAGCGACATGGCCGTCGCCGCACAGGACGATCGGGGGAAGGAAATCGGGACCCGCGGGGGTGCGCTCGACCGTCTGGCGGAACAGGCTGCGCTGGCCGTGGAGCAGCAGGAACTGCTTGGCGCGCGTGCCGCGCGACTCGGGCCACAGGCGGGTGCCCGCGCCGCCGCACAGGATAACGGGCTGGATCATCAGCGTCATAAATCGGGTCTATCGCTTTCGAGGGGGCCGGTCACCTTGTCATTGCCGATATAGCAAGTGTAAAATTAACCGACAGTTGACGCCTCGGCTGTAGGATTTCGCGACCATGTTCCGGCTGTTCAAACATTATGTCCCGCACGCCGTCGTCTGGCTGGCGCTGATCGAATTTTTCGCGCTGCTCGGGTCGGCCGAGGGGGCGTGGCATCTTTATGCGCATCAGGCGGGGTTCGACGCCGGGCCGCTGGCAAGCCGCTGGCTGCCGCTCTTGACCTTCGGCGTGTCCAATTCGCTCGCGATGATGGCGACCGGAATGTACGGGAACGAGGGGCTGCGTTCGATGCGCTTCGCGACCGCGCGCCTGCTGGCCGCCATCTCGCTCGGCGTGATCTTTCTCTCGGTGCTCGGCTTCCTGTTGCCGACCGCGACGCTGTGGCGCGCGAACAGCCTCTATGCAATGATCTTCGCGATCGCGGTGCTGTTCGTCATTCGGCTGGCGCTGACCCAGTCGGCAGGCACCGAGGCCTTTCGCCGCCGCATCCTGGTGCTTGGCGCCGGGCCCCGCGCCGCGCGGCTGGCGGCGCTCGCCGACGCGCCGGGCAGCGGGCTCGAAATGGTCGGCTTCATCGCAATGAGCGCCAATGAAAAGACGGTCGCCGGCGCGATCCCGCGCGATGCGATAGCCAATCTGTCGGACCATGTCGTGACGCTGCGCGCCGGCGAAGTCGTGCTCGCGCTCGAGGAGCGCCGCAACGCGCTGCCGCTGAACGACCTTTTGCGCGTCAAGACGACGGGGGTTCATGTCAACGATATCGCGAGCTTCATCGAGCGCGAGACCGGGCGCGTCGACCTCGCGACCACGAACCCGAGCGGCCTCATCTTTTCCGACGGCTTTTCGGCGGGGCAGCGGATTTCGAAAGTCGGCAAGCGCCTGTTCGATATCCTTGCCAGCCTGATCGTGCTGATCGTGGGGCTGCCGCTGATCATCGTCGCGGGAATTGCGGTGGTGCTCGATAGCCGCGGGCCGGTCTTTTACCGCCAGCCGCGCGTCGGCCTGTTCGGCGAACCCTATGACATCTTCAAGATCCGCTCGATGCGCACCGACGCCGAAGCCGCCGGCAAGGCGGTGTGGGCGAGCGAGAATGATCCGCGGATCACGCGCGTCGGACGGGTGATCCGCAAGCTGCGTATCGACGAATTGCCCCAGATCTGGTGCGTATTGAAAGGCGAGATGAGCTTCGTCGGGCCGCGCCCCGAACGGCCGAGCTTCGTCGAGGAGCTCGAAAAGAAGCTGCCCTATTATGCCGAACGGCACATGGTGAAACCCGGCCTGACCGGCTGGGCACAGATCAACTATCCCTATGGCGCGTCGGTCGAGGATGCGCGCGTGAAGCTCGAATATGACCTTTATTACGCCAAGAATTATTCGCCCTTCCTCGATCTTCTGATCCTGCTCCAGACCGTGCGCGTCGTGCTGTGGCCGGAGGGAGCGCGCTAGCGTGAACGCGCTCGCGGCCCTGTCGCAGATCCTGTCCGGCGCGGCGCTGGCGGGCTTTTCGGGCGTCACGCTGTGGCTGCTGATGCGGCCGCGCGCGCGCATGGCGGCGCTGATGCCCGCACCCCGCTGGCAGGTGCTGGCAGCAGCGGCGACCGCGCTGTGGTGCGCGGCGCTGGCGATCTTTTCGCCCGGATCGTCGGAGGCGCTGGCCGTCCAGATGATCCGCGACGGCGCGATGCTGGGCTGGCTTGCGGCGACATTCTGGTCATCGCGCGCGCCGATGCCGCGCCCGCTCCGCCTGATCCTGCGTATGCTCGCGACGATTTGCCTGCTCGCCTTCCTGCTCGGCGCGGCGGCGCACCTGCGCGCAGGAACCGCCGCCGCGCCGTGGATGAAACCGACGCTGACCTTCACCGCGATGATCGTGGCGATCGGCGGACTCCTGATCCTCGACGGCGGCGTCCGCCGCGCGAGCGGCGGGCTGCGGATGCCGGTGATGGCGGTCGCGGGCGGTTTCGCCATGCTCTGGGCCTATGAACTCAACGTCCAGCTGATCGGCGCCCTGACCGGAGAGAAAGCCTCGACGCTGATCGCGCTGTTGCCTGCGGTCGCCCTGCTGACCGTGCCGATCCACGTCGTTGCCGCGATGGACATCGGCCGCGAGCGGATGCGGCTGTCGCGCACGGCGGCGACGCGGTCGCTGATCCTGCTGGGCGCTGCCACCTATCTCATCCTGATCGCGCTGACCGGCGCGATCGCGCGCGCGGTCGGCAGCGATTATGCCGAGCTGGCGCAGGCAATTTCACTCGTCGTCGCGCTCGGCGCCGGCGGGCTCATGCTCGCCTCTTCGCGCGCACGGGCATGGCTGTCGGTGATGATCTCCAAGCATTTCTTCGAGCATCGCTACGACTATCGCGCCGAATGGATGCGGTTCACCGCGACGCTGGCGCAAGGGGACGGCGACGATGATCGCAACCTATACCGGCGCGTCGCGAAGGCGCTCGCGCAATTGACGGGCAGCCCGGGCGCCTTGCTGATGCTGCCCGCCGCCTCGGGCGGTTTCCGCGTCGCCGAGCAATGGCATTGGCCCGGCGGCGTGAGCGAAGACGCCAGCCTGTCGCTGCGTTCGGCCTTCATGCTTCAGGAAACGCAGCATATCGTCGACCTCGACGCCGAGCGCCGGGGCGCGCCGGGCGACAAGGCGGAGGGCGAGGATCTCGCGATCCCCGAGTGGCTGATCGCCGACACGCGCGCCTGGGTCGTGGTGCCGGTCCTCCATTTCCAGCGCATGATCGCGATCGCCGTCCTGCACCGTCCGCCGGCGTCGCGGGCGCTCGACTGGGAGGATCTCGACGTGCTGCGCATCGCGGGACAGCAGGCGGCGAGCTATCTGGCCGAATCGCAGAGCCAGCGCGCGCTGTCCGAGGCGCGGCGGTTCGATGAATTCAACCGCCGCTTTGCCTTCATCATGCACGACATCAAGAATCTGGCGAGCCAGCTGTCGCTGCTCGCGCGCAATGCCGAGCGCCATGCCGACAAGCCCGAATTCCGCGCCGACATGACGCAGACGCTGAAGATTTCGGCCGGGCGGCTCAGCGACCTGCTCGTTCGCCTGTCGCCGCGCGAACGCGGGCCCGCGGCCGAGCCCGGCCGCACGCTGGTCGAGCCGGTACTGAACGAGGTCGCGGCCGAAATGCGCCCGCGCCGCGCGCTGTTCGTCGGCTGCCAGGCCGGATTGTCGGCGTGGGCGGAGGCAGGCGCGATCCGCCAGATCGTCCAGCATCTGGTGTCCAACGCGATCGACGCGTCGGCGCCCGAGACGCCGGTTCAGGTCGTTGCGGTCGCCGAACAGGGGCGCGTTCGTATCGACGTGATCGACCAGGGCTGCGGCATGACGCACGCGTTCATCCGCGACGAGCTGTTCAAGCCGTTCGTGTCGACGAAGGATTCGGGTTTCGGGCTCGGCGCGTTCGAGGCGCTGCAGATCGCGCAGGCGATGGGCGGCGCGATCGAAGTGGCGAGCGAACCGGGCAAGGGCAGCAATTTCACGCTGTGGCTGCCGCTCGCCGATGCGCACGGCGAGGCCGCGGACAATGCACGGATCATGAAAGCGGGAATGAAATGAACGAGGGCGGGACCGGTTTGCGCACATTGCTGGTGGTCGAGGATGACGCCGGGCTGCAGGCGCAGCTCAAATGGGCCTATGAGGATTATCGGGTGCTGGTCGCGGGCGATCACGACGCCGCGATCGAGATGCTGCGCGCCGACGAGCCCGATGTGGTGACGCTCGACCTTGGCCTGCCGCCCGATCCCGACGGCACGCGCGAGGGATTCCGGACGCTGAAAACGATCCTCGAGGTCAAGCCCGACACCAAGGTGATCGTCGTATCGGGGCATGGCGAGCGGGCGAGCGCGCTGAGCGCGATCGCGAACGGCGCGTGGGATTTCTATCAGAAGCCGATCGACATCGACGAACTGGGACTGATCGTCGCGCGCGCCTTCCATGTGCGCGAGCTGGAGGTCGAGAATGCGCGGCTCGCCGAACGCGGCGCGGGCGACAATCATGTGCTCGGCGGGATGATCACCGGCGCGCCCGAGATGCTGAAGGTCGCGCGCACGATCGAGCGCGTCGCGAACCTCGACGTGTCGGTCATGCTGCTCGGCGCGAGCGGCACCGGCAAGGAATTGCTCGCGCGCGGATTGCACGAGGCCAGCGCGCGGCGTGACGGCGCGTTCGTCGCGATCAACTGCGCCGCGATCCCCGAAAATCTGCTCGAAAGCGAATTGTTCGGGCACGAAAAGGGCGCGTTCACCGGCGCGGTCAAGACGACCGAGGGCAAGATCGAGCTCGCGCATGGCGGCACGTTGTTCCTCGACGAAGTCGGCGACATTCCGCTTCCGCTGCAGGTCAAGCTGTTGCGATTCCTGCAGGAACGGACGATCGAGCGCATCGGCGGACGCAAGGCGATTCCCGTCGATACGCGAATCGTCTGCGCGACGCACCGCGACCTCGACGCGATGATCGCGCAGCAGAGCTTTCGCGACGATCTTTATTACCGGCTCGCCGAAATGGTGGTGAAGATCCCGCCGCTCGCCGAGCGGCCCGGCGACGCGGTTCTGCTCGCGCGGCATTTCCTCCACCAATATGCGCCCGAGATGAATCCCGGCGTGCGGGGCTTCGCCCCCGACGCGCTGCAGGCGATCGACGAGGGACGCTGGCCCGGTAATGTCCGCGAGCTTGAAAACCGCATCAAGCGCGCCGTAATCATGGCCGACGGCAAGCTGGTGATGCGCGAGGATCTCGATATGGCGGGGGGCGACGATCGCGACGGTGAAGAGGCGTGGCTCAACCTGCGCAGCGCGCGCGAGGCCGCCGACCGCGTCGCGATCCGCCGCGCGATGACGCAAAGCGAGGGCAATATCTCGCTCGCGGCGAAATTGCTCGGGATCAGCCGGCCGACGCTCTACGACCTGCTCAAACAATATCGGATGCAGGGCTGAATGGACTTTCGCCGCGTCTGGACCGGTGCGCCGTTCGTGGCGGCGCTGCTGCTCGCGGGGTGCGGCGATGGCGGACCGGCCACGCCGCGCCAGGCCGGTGAACAGCACCGCGCGGCACTGCAGGCGGCGATTGCCGACGATCCGGACGACATAGCGCGGCGCGTCGCGCTGGCGCGGGTGGCGATCCGGCTCGGCGACGGGGTCGGAGCCGAAGCGGCGGTCAAGGGCGCGCTCGGTGCCGGCGCCAACGATGCGGCGCTGCGGCCCCTGCTCGCCCGCGCCTACGCGATGCAGGGCGAAGGCGCACGCGCGCTCGATACGCTGGAAGGCGGGCCGGTCATTCCCGAAATGATGGGCGAAGCGGCGTGGGTCGCGGGCGATGTCCATCTTGCGAACGGCGACCTCGCCGCAGCGCGCGAGGCCTATGACCGGGCCGTGCACGAATTGCCGCGCAGCTCGGCCTTGTGGGTCGATGTCGCGCGCTTTCGCGAGGCCAACGCCGACACGCTCGGCGCCCGCGACGCGGTCGATTATGCGATCGAACTCGACAAGGCGAACAGCGCGGCGCTGGCGTTCAAGGCGAATCTCGTGCGCGGCGAAGAGGGACTCGAAGCGTCGCTTGGCTGGTATGCGGAAGCGCTCGTCGCCAACCCCGACAATGCGGACGCGCTCATCGACCAGGCCGCGACGCTCGGCGACCTCGGCCGGTATCGCGACATGCTGGCGGCGCTGCGCCATGCGGCAGCGATCGTGCCGCGCGATCCGCGCCTCTATTATCTGCAGGCGGTGCTCGCGGCGCGCGTGGGCAAATATGCGCTGGCCCGCAGCCTGCTCCAGCGCACGCGCGGCGAACTCGACGAACAGCCGTCCTTCATGCTGCTGAGCGCTATCGTCGAGCTCGAACTGGGCGGCGAGGCGGTCGCGGCAAACTGGGCGGACCGCTTGCTCGCCGAGCAGCCGCATAATTTCACCGCGCGGCGCATCCTTGCCGCCGCCGAATGGGCCGATGGCGATGCCGACGCCGCGCGCGAGGCGCTGCTGCCGCTCACCCGCCGTCCCGACGCCGACAGCTGGTCGCTGATCCTGGCATCGCGCGCGGCGGCGGAGCTGGGGCGCGATATGGAATCGGCGGATTATCTGGGGCGCGCCGCGGCGCTCAGTCCCGGCGAAGCCATTCCCTTCGCTATCGACGATGATTACGGGCTGGTCGCGATGGCGGCCGATGCCGCCCCGCTCGACCCGGCCAAGGCGATCCCGGCGATCGCGGTCGACCTGGCGAGCGGTAATAGCGCGCGGGCGATCGGGCGCGCGATGCAGCTGCGCGACGCGAACCGCGGCGTCGCCGACGCGCATATCCTGCTCGGCGACGCGGCGCTGGCGGGCGGGCGGTTCGACCTGGCGGTCGAGGCCTATCGCGCCGCGCGCGCCATCGATGCCGGCGAGCGCACCACGCTACGCCTCGCCAACGCGCTGTATCGCGCGGGCGATGTCGCGGGATCGGGCGCCGCGATCCTGGCGCTGCGCGACGGGCAGCCGTCGAGCATCGCCGCCGACCGGTTGGCGGGGCACCTCGCGATGGACCTTCGGCATTGGGACCGGGCGATCGGTCATTTCGACCGCGTGCGCCGGCGGATCGGCGACCGCGACGCGGTGATCCTGCGCGAACTGGCGCGCGCCTGGGCGGCGAAGGGCGACGATGCGCGCGCGTTGCTGCTGATCGACCGTGCCTATCGGTTGCAGCCGCTCAACGCCGGGATCATGGAATTTTACGCGGGATTGCTGGAAAAGCGCGGGAAAGCGCAGGCCGCGGCGGACCTTCGCGACAAGGCGGCGCAGATCGGGCGCTAGCGAAGAGGCAAAAGCGGTTCGCGGCCGTTTTCGCGGCGCGATGCGGGAGGCTTATCACGGCCGGGCAAACCGGCTAGCGTCGCTTTCATGCGCAAGATTCTCGCCTCGCTCGCCCTTCTCCTGACCAGCGCCGCCGCCGCGCACGCACAGACGATCGACGGCGCGGTCGAGGGTGACGCGGTCCTCAAGGATTTCGCCTTCGCGACCGGCGAAAAGCTGCCCGAGCTCAAGATCCATTACACCACGCTCGGCACGCCGCGGCGCGACGCCGCGGGCGATGTGACCAACGCGGTGATGATCCTCCACGGAACCGGCGGGACCGGAAAGCAATTCTTCCAGCCGCAGTTCGCCAACGAACTCTTCGGTCCCGGCCAGCCGCTCGATACGGGCAAATATTACATCATCCTGCCCGACAATATCGGCCATGGCGGCTCGTCGAAGCCGAGCGACGGCCTGCGGATGAAATTCCCGCGTTACGATTATAACGACATGGTCGGCGCGCAGCACCGGATGCTGACCGAAAAGCTCGGCGTGAAGAAGCTCAAGCTCATTCTCGGGACGTCGATGGGCTGCATGCACGCCTTCGTCTGGGGCGAGACGCGCCCCGGTTTCGCCGAAAAACTCGCGCCCTTCGCCTGCCTGCCCGTCGAGATCGCGGGTCAGAACCGCATGTGGCGCACGCTCGCGATCGACGCGATCAAGGCCGACCCGCAGTGGAACGGCGGCGATTATACCGCCCCGCCCGTCGCGGGCCTGCGCACCGCTGCCTCGCTCCTCCTGATCGCGGGCGCCAACCCCTATGCGTTGCAGGCGCAATATCCGACGCGCGAAGCCGCCGAAAAATACAAGGACGAGGCCTTCGCGCGCGCCTATGGCCGCGGCGACGCCAATGACATGATCTATCAGCTCGACAGCTCGCGGACCTACAATCCCTGGCCCGACCTCGAAAAGATCGAGGTGCCCGTCCTGTGGATCAATTCGGCCGACGATTTCATCAACCCGCCCGCCTATGGCATCACCGAAAAGGCGGCGGCGCGCATGAACAGGGCGCGCTTCATCCTGATCCCCGCGAGCCCCGAAACCAAGGGACACAGCACCCACACATGGGCGAAGTTCTGGAAGGACGATGTCGCACGGCTGATGGCGGAGTAGGCCCGCTATGCCACCGTCCGGATGACGAAGTTGGGTTTGCGCCCGCACAAGCTTCTATCCCTTCCCCAACCCCTGCAAAAGCGTTAGTGCGCCCTCCATGATCCTCGTCGTCGACAATTATGACAGCTTCACCTTCAACCTCGTTCATTATCTGATCGAGCTCGGGGTCGAGGTGCGCGTCGAGCGCAACGACGCGCTCACGGCCGCCCAGGCTCTTGCCACCGGCGCCGACGCGATCCTGATTTCGCCCGGCCCCTGCACCCCGAACGAAGCCGGGATCAGCCTCGACCTCGTCGCCGCCTGCGCCGAAACCCGGCGTCCGTTGCTCGGCGTCTGCCTCGGCCACCAGGCGATCGGCCAGCATTTCGGCGGCACCGTCCAGCGCGGCCATTTGATGCACGGCAAGACCTCGCCCGTCTGCCACGACGGCAGCGGGCTCTACGCGGGCCTGCCCTCGCCCTTTCAGGCGACGCGCTACCACAGCCTCGAGGTCGTCGACATTCCCGAGCGCCTGTTGATCAACGCGACGAGCGACGACGGCGCGGTGATGGGCTTCCGCCACGCCGAACTGCCGATCCACGGCGTCCAGTTCCACCCCGAAAGCATCGCGACCGAGCATGGCCACGCGATGCTCGCCAATTTTCTGAAGATCGCGGGGCTGCCGGTCGGCGAGCGCAAGGCGGCATGAGCCGCTTCGGCCCCTTCCCCGACCCCTCGGTGCTGCTCGATCATGACGAGGCGGCCGACGCCTTCGCGACGATGCTCGACGGCGGCGCGAGCGACGAACAGGTCACCGAATTCCTGATCGCGCTGTCCGACCGCGGCGAAACGATGGTCGAAATCGCCGCCGCGGCGCAGGCGATGCGCGACCGGCTGATTCCCATCGACGCCCCGACGGGCGCGATCGACGTCTGCGGCACCGGCGGCGACGGCCACCATACGCTCAACGTTTCGACCGCGGTATCGATCGTCGTCGCGGCGTGCGAGGTTCCGGTCGCAAAGCATGGAAATCGCGCGGCTTCTTCGAAATCAGGAGCGGCCGACACACTCGAGGCACTGGGCCTCGACATGGAGCGCGCCGACCGCATGGCGGAGGAACAGCTCGCCGACCTCGGCATCTGCTTCCTGTTCGCCGGCACCCGCCACCCGGCGATGAAGCGCATCATGCCGATCCGCAGGGCCATCGGGCGGCGGACGATTTTCAACCTGATGGGCCCGCTCGCCAATCCCGCGCGCGTCACGCGGCAGCTCGTGGGCATCGCGCGCCCCGCCTATGTTCCCGTCTATGCCGAGGCGCTCCACCGGCTCGGCACCGATCATTCGCGCGTGATCTCGGGCGACGAGGGCCTCGACGAACTCTCGCTCGCGGGCGGCAACGAGGTCGCGGTCGTGACGCCCGAAGGCGTGCGGATGCAGCGCAGCACCGCCGCCGATGCGGGCCTGACCACGCGCTCGCTCGATGAAATCCGCGGCGGCGACGCCGAATATAATGCCAGGGCGCTTCGCCGCCTGCTCGAGGGCGAACCCGGCGCCTATCGCGACGCGGTGCTCTATAACGCCGCCGAGGCGCTCGTCGTCGCCGGCGCCGCCGACACTTTGCTCGAGGGCGTCGAGGAAGCCGCCGAGGCGATCGACAAGGGTCTCGCCAATGCGCTGCTCAATTGCTGGATCGCCTATAAATGAACAAGCTTACCCAGATACTTGCTGCCAAAGCCGCAGAAGTCGCCGAGCGCCGCGCTCTGCGCTCCTTCTCCGACCTCGACGCGATCGACGCCGGCCCCGTGCGCGGCTTCGCGAAAGCACTGCACGCCAGGATCGACGCCGGCGGCTTCGGCCTGATTGCCGAAATCAAGAAAGCTTCGCCCTCCAAAGGATTGATCAGGCAGGATTTCGATCCCGCCGACCACGCCCGCGCCTACGCGGCAGGCGGCGCCGCCTGCCTGTCGGTCCTGACCGACGCGCCCTGGTTTCAGGGGCATGAGGATTACCTCATCGCCGCGCGCGCCGCCTGCGCGCTTCCGGTGCTCCGCAAGGATTTCATGGTCGACCCCTGGCAGGTCGCCGAGGCGCGCGCGATCGGCGCCGACGCAATTCTGATCATCGTCGCCGCGCTCGACGACGGCATGATGCAGGAGATCGAGGCGGCAGCGATCGAACGCGGCATGGACGTGCTCGTCGAGGTGCATGACGAAGCCGAACTCGACCGCGCGCTGAGCCAGCTCGAATCGCGCCTGATCGGCGTCAACAACCGCGACCTGCGGACCTTCGAAACCGATCTCGCGGTCACCGAACGCCTCGCCACGCGCGTCCCGCCGGGCACCCTGCTCGTCGGCGAAAGCGGCATCGCGAGCCACGCCGATTGCGAAAGGCTCGCCAAAAGCGGCGTAAAAGCCTTCCTCGTCGGCGAAAGCCTGATGCGCCAGGATGACGTCACGGCGGCAACGAGGGCGCTGCTGGAGGGCGCCGCGGCATGACGCGACCGACGCACCTCGACGAAAGCGGGGCAGCGTCGATGGTCGATGTCGGCGCCAAGCCCGCGACGCAGCGCCGCGCCGTCGCCGGCGGGCGCATCACCATGTCTCAGGAGGCGCTCGAAGCGATCCGCAGCGGCAATGCCCCCAAGGGCGACGTCCTTTCGACCGCGCGCATCGCCGGCATCATGGCCGCAAAGCGCACCGCCGACCTTATACCGCTCTGCCACCCGCTCGCGCTGACCAAGGTCGGCGTCGATTTCGCGTGGGAAGACAATGGTATCGCCGTCACAGCTGTCGTCCAAACGGCGGGCCAGACCGGCGTCGAGATGGAGGCGCTCACCGCCGCCTCGGTCGCACTCCTCACCCTGTACGACATGGCGAAGGCGCTCGACCGCGCGATGATCCTCGGCGACATCCGCCTCCTCGAAAAGAGCGGCGGTCGCTCGGGCGACTGGCGCGCCGGATGAGCGGGCTGCTCGCCGTCGAGGAGGCGCAGGCGCGGCTCTTCGCGCTTCGCGAACCGCTCGGAAATCAAAATATCGATTTTTCCGAAGCGCTTGGCCGCCACCTTTCGGACGACGTTGTCGCTTTGCGCGACCAGCCCGCCGCGCCGCTCTCCGCGATGGACGGCTATGCGATCCGCTTCGGCGACATGCCGGGGCCCTGGATCATTGTCGGCGAAAGCGCCGCAGGCGGCGCGCCCGACCGCAGCGTGGCTCCCGGTGAGGCGATGCGCATCTTCACCGGCGCGATGCTTCCCCCCGGCGCCGACACCGTCATCGTGCAGGAGGATGTCGTGCGCGATGGCGGCGCGCTGACGCTGGCGCGCGACGGCCCCGGCGCGCGCGGGCGCCATGTCCGCTCGCGTGCGGCCGATTTCGCCGCGGGCGATCGCCTGCTTGCCGCGGGCACGCGTCTGACGCCCGGCGCGATCGCCGCCGCGGCGATGAGCGGCGCGGGCGCGCTCGGCGTCGGCCGCCGCCCGCGCGTCGCGATCGTGACGACCGGCGACGAACTTGTCCGGCCCGGACACCCGCTCGCGCCCGGTCAGATCCCCGACAGCAACGGCGCCATGCTGGCCGCGATGCTCGCGGGCGACGCCGAAGGCGCCGTCCTCGCGCACCATGTCCCCGACGATCGCGCGACCCTTGCCCGAATTCTCAAGGAGTTGGCGCGCCGTCACGACGTCATCGTGACCGTCGGCGGCGCGTCGGTCGGCGATCACGATCATGTCCGCGGCGCGCTGGACGAGGCTGGCGGGCGGCTCGCTTTCTGGAAGATCGCGATGAAGCCCGGCAAGCCGCTGATCGCCGGAACGCTGGGCGAGGCGGTGCTGCTCGGCCTTCCCGGCAATCCCTCGTCGGCGTTCGTCACGGCGACGCTGTTCCTGCTGCCGCTCGTCCGCCATCTTTCCGGGGCAAGCGATCCCTTGCCGCCCGCGCATCAGGCGCCCCTCGCCGCGCCGCTCGGCGAAGGCGGCACGCGCCGCGATTATCTGCGCGCGCGCCTCGAAAACGGCCGGCTCATACCCATGACCGGCCAGGAAAGCGGTCGCACCCTCCCCCTCGCCTCGGCCAATGCGCTGCTGATCCGCGACATCGGCGCGCCCGCCCGCGATGCCGGGGCGATGGCGGACTATATCGTCATCGCTTGACAAGTTCCGGTTTGTTCCACTATCGTTCCTGCTATGTCCGGCCCGTTCGCAACGGGTCATCATGGAGAACGACCGATGTTGACCGCGAAGCAGCATGAACTGCTCCACTTCATCCAGGAACGCCTCGACTCGAGCGGCATTTCGCCCTCGTTCGAAGAGATGAAGGAGGCGCTCGGCCTCAAGTCGAAATCGGGCATACACCGGCTGATAAGCGCCTTGGAAGAAAGGGGTTTCCTCCGCCGCCTTCCCAATCGCGCGCGCGCGCTCGAAGTGCTGAAAGTGCCCGAAGCGGCGAAATCCGCGGCGCCGCTGCGCGAAAATGTCGTGCCGCTGCGCAAAAACCCGCCGGCGATGCGGCCGATCGCGGCGAACGACATCGTCGAGGTGCCGCTCCACGGCAAGATCGCCGCCGGTGTGCCGATCGAAGCGTTCGAGGATCACAACAATCTCGCTGTCCCCGCCGCGCTCCTCGGGTCGGGCGAACATTATGCACTCGAGGTATCGGGCGACTCGATGGTCGAAGCGGGCATTTTCGACGGCGACTATGCGCTGATCCAGAAGGCGAGCACCGCGCGCGAGGGCGATATCGTCGTCGCGCTCGTCGACGGGCAGGACGCAACGCTCAAATATTTCCGCCGCGAAGGCCAGATGATCCGGCTCGACCCCGCCAACAGCGCCTATGAGCCGCAGCGCTACCCCGCCGAACGCGTCATCGTGCAAGGGCGCCTGTCGGGATTGCTTCGTCGTTACCACTAAGCTGCTGCGGCAGCCGCCACGGATGCTCGTCGCCCGCGCGCAGCGCGGCGACGGCGCGGGGCCTATTGCCCAGATAAAGCGCCAGCCCGCCGGTTTCGGCAAGGCTGTCGCGGTCGATCGTCATCCAGCGTGCCGTGCATTCGCGCGGCAGCCAGCGGTCGCTGATCACGACATCGGCGGCGGCGCAGGCCGCGGCCATATCCGCGCCGTCGATCCGGTCGCGCCCGTGTGACGCCAGGATGACGCGCCGCGCCCTGCCCTCGCCTTGCGTCCAGCGGCAGAAATCGCGATTGCACTCGACATGGTCCAGCTCGGCGAGCGACAATAGGGGCGCGTCGACGCCGCCCGCCTCGGCGACCGTATCGCGAACATAGTCTCCCGCGCGGTCGCGCAGCAGCGCATAGCCGCCATCGGGCAGCGCCGCCGCGATATGGCGCCCGTCACCGGTGATCAGAAGGTCGGGGCGCGGCGCGGCGAGCAGTGCCGCCGCCCCGATCGCCAGCGGCACCGCCCCGGCGGTGCGCCAGCGCGTCTGCCACAGCAAAATCCAGAGCCCGCCGAAGACCGCGAGGGCAAAGCCCCATGGCGGAAAGCTCGGCAGCGTCGCGACCGCGCCGGGCGCGTCGGCCACGCCATGCGCCAACGCGATCAGGGCTTTCAGCGCCTGTTCGGCGACCCACCAGAAGGGCGCGCCCAGCCCGACGCTGTCGAAGAGGAGCGCGAGCGCCTCCGCCGGCATGATGACAAAGGTCGTGAGCGGGATTGCGACGACATTGGCAAGCGCGCCATAAAGCCCCGCCTTGTGGAAATGGAACAGCGCGATCGGCGCCAGCGCGACCTCGACGACCAGCCCGGTGATCAGCAGCCCGGCCACCCCGCGACCCAGCCGGAACGCCCGCGGCTCCTCGCGGCGCGCGAGGAAACGCTGCATCGGCCGGCTTTCATGGAGTGCGACGATCGCGGTCACCGCGGCAAAGCTCAGCGGGAAGCTTGGCCCGGCCAACGCTTCGGGCCGCCAGACCAGCACGATCAACGCGCCCGCGGCGACCAGCCGCAGCGTCAGCGCCTCGCGCCCCATCAGAAAGGCGACGAGGACGAGGAGCGCGGCGATGAACGAGCGCAAGGTCGGCACCTCGGCGCCGGCGAGCCAGGTATAGCCGCCGCCTGCGATCGCCCCCGCGGCCGCCGCGAGCGGCAGCACATAGCCCGCGAGCGCCAGCCGCCGGCTGAGCGCAAACAGCCGCATCGCCAGCAGCATCGCAAAGCCGACCACGGCGGTCACGTGCAGCCCGCTGATCGACAGCAGGTGCGCCAGCCCGCTGCGGCGCATCGCTTCCTCGTCGGCTTCGCCGATCGCGCCGCGATCGCCCGTCACCAGCGCCGCCGCGATGCCGCCCGCCGACCCCTCGACTTCGCCATGGATATGCGCGCTCAGCCGCGCGCGCAGCGGCGGCGAGGCCGCGCCCGTCCCCGGCACGCGGGACACGTCGCCCAATATCGTCCCGACCGCGCCGATGCCGTCGAACCACGCGCGCTGCGCGAAATCATAGCCGCCGGGCAGGCTCGCGGTCGGCGGCGGCATCAGCCGCGCGCGCACGCCGATCGTTTCGCCCTCGGCAAGCCCCGCCGCCTGCTCGGCGCGCAGCGTCAGGCGCACGCGCGGCGGCAGGTCGCTTCGCCGCTGCGGCAGCGCGAGGATGCGGACCTGTCCCTTGGCCGGAAGCAGCTCGACGCGCTCGACGACGGCGGGAAATGCGGTCGTCACCGGCGCCGCGAGCACGGGCGCCGCGACCGACAGCGCGCGGATCCAGATCAGCAGGACGCCCGCCGCCGCGGCGCCGCATCCGACGACGAGCGTGCGGCCGAGCCGGCTCTGCCAACCGATCAGCAGCCCGAACAGCAGGCCCGCCGCCAGCGCGAGCAACAGTCCGGTCCAATGCGCCTCGGCAGGCAAGGCAAGCCAGGCAGCGATCCCCGCGCCCAACGCAACGGGAAGCCAGAGCCCGATCCGTTCGCGCTCGGCTTCGAGACGCGCTTCCAGCGCTTCGCCCGCCCGTCGCGCGGCCGCCGCCCAGCGCGTCGAAATGGGCGTTTGAAGCGGACTTGTCGCCATGCTAGGGGCACCCCCGATCCCCGTCCAACAGGGCGGCAAAGTGAGTGAAAGAGGCCGTAGTGGCAACCGAAAACCAACCCAAAGCGGTCGAAGCGACCCCCGAAGCGACGGGCGCCGACGTCGTGACCCGCTTCGCGCCCTCGCCGACCGGCTATCTGCACATCGGCGGCGCGCGCACCGCGCTGTTCAACTGGCTCTTCGCGCGCCATCACGGCGGCAAGTTCCTGCTCCGCATCGAGGATACCGACCGCGCACGCTCGACCGACGCCGCGATCGACGCGATTCTCGACGGGATGCAGTGGCTCGATCTCGATTGGGACGGCGAGACCGTGTACCAGTTCGCCCGCGCACCGCGCCATGCCGAGGTTGCGCACGAACTGCTCGCCAACGGCGCAGCCTATCGCTGCTATCTGACGCAGGACGAGCTCGCCGCGATGCGCGCCGAGGCGCAGGAAAAGCGCCAGCCTTTCCGTGTCCGCAGCCCCTGGCGCGATCGCGACGACGGTGACCCGTCGGTGCCCCACGTCCTCCGCCTCCGCGCCCCGCAGGACGGCGCGGTGACGATCGCCGACCGGGTGCAGGGCGAGGTCACCGTCCAGAACGCCGAGCTCGACGATTTCATCCTGCTCAGAAGCGACGGCACGCCGACCTATATGCTCAGCGTCGTCGTCGACGATAACGACATGGGCGTGACCCACGTCATTCGCGGCGACGACCATCTCAACAACGCCTTCCGCCAATTGGCGCTGCTTCGCGCGATGCGCTGGCGCGAGCCCGTCTACGCCCATGTTCCGCTGATCCACGGCGCCGACGGCGCGAAGCTGTCGAAGCGGCACGGCGCGCTCGGCGTCGATGCCTATCGCGACGACATGGGCTATCTGCCCGAAGCGGTGAACAATTATCTCCTCCGCCTCGGCTGGGGGCACGGCGACGACGAGATCATCAGCCGCGCGCAGGCAACCGAGTGGTTCGACCTCGATCATGTCGGCCGCTCGCCATCGCGCTTCGACTTCAAGAAGCTCGAGAATCTCAACGGCCACTACATCCGCGAGGCCGACGATGCCCGCCTTGCGGGCCTCGTCGCGCCGCGCGTCGAAAAGCTCGTCGGGCGCGCGCTGGGCGACGCCGATCGCGATTTGCTGACGCGCGCGATGGCCGCGCTGAAGCCGCGCGCCAAGACGCTCGACGAGATCGCCGAGGGCGCGACTTTCCTTTTCCAGCCGGACCCGTTGGCGATGGACGAAAAGGCGGCCGAGGTGCTAAAGGCCTCGCCCGGAGGCCTGCTGGCCGCCGTCACAAAGCGGCTGCGCGGGCTGGACGACTGGACGACAGAAGAGCTGGATGCCGCCGTGCGTGCAGAGGCCGAAGCCGCCGAACTGGGGCTCGGCAAGCTGGCACAACCCTTGCGCGCGGCGCTAACCGGCCGAACCGTTTCCCCGGGAATTTTCGACGTGCTGCTGTTGCTCGGACGCGAAGTCAGTCTGGCGCGACTTGACGCAGCGCAACATTATCCGGCAGGGGCATAGCCACTCACTCTCCCCGCCGTCAGAACAGGGAACATAATATGACCGACACCGCGAAAATCACGCTCGGCGACAAGACCGTCGACAGCCCTGTCCTGTCGGGCACCGTCGGCCCCGATGTGGTCGATATCCGCAAATTCTATGCCCAGACGGGCGCCTTCACCTACGACCCCGGCTTCACCTCGACCGCGAGCTGCGAATCGGAGATCACCTATATCGATGGCGACGAAGGCGTCCTCCTCCACCGTGGTTATGCGATCGGCGACCTCGCCGAAAATTCGAGCTTCATGGAGGTGTGCTACCTCCTCCTCAACGGCGAGCTGCCGAACGCCGACGAACTCGCGAAATTCGACAACACCATCACCCGCCACACGATGCTGCACGAGCAGCTCGCGACCTTCTATCGCGGTTTCCGCCGCGACGCGCACCCGATGGCCGTCATGTGCGGCGTCGTCGGCGCGCTTTCGGCCTTCTATCACGATTCGACCGAGATCCACGATCCGTACCAGCGCATGGTCGCCAGCCACCGGCTGATCGCGAAGATGCCGACGATCGCCGCGATGGCGTATAAATATTCGGTCGGCCAGCCCTTCGTCTATCCCGACAACAAGCTCAGCTACACGGGCAATTTCCTGCGCATGACCTTCGGCGTTCCGGCCGAGGAATATGAGGTTGTTCCCGCCGTCGAGCGCGCGCTCGACCGCATCTTCATCCTCCACGCCGATCACGAGCAGAACGCATCGACCTCGACCGTCCGCCTCGCCGGTTCGTCGGGCGCCAATCCCTTCGCCTGCATCGCGGCGGGCATCGCCTGCCTGTGGGGCCCCGCGCACGGCGGCGCGAACGAAGCCGCGCTCAACATGCTGCGCGAAATCGGCCGTCCCGAACGCATTCCCGAATATATCGCGCGCGCGAAGGACAAGGACGATCCGTTCCGCCTGATGGGCTTCGGCCACCGCGTCTACAAGAATTACGACCCGCGCGCGACCGTGATGCAAAAGACGGTGCGCGAGGTGTTCGACGCGCTGAAGGTCAACGATCCGGTGTTCGAGGTTGCGCTGCAGCTCGAGGAAATGGCGCTGAGCGATCCCTATTTCATCGAAAAGAAGCTGTTCCCGAACGTCGATTTCTATTCGGGCGTGATCCTGTCGGCGATCGGTTTCCCGACGACGATGTTCACCGCGCTCTTCGCGCTCGCCCGCACCGTCGGCTGGGTCGCGCAGTGGAACGAAATGATCTCCGACCCCGCGCAAAAGATCGGCCGCCCGCGCCAGCTCTACACCGGCCCGGCGCACCGTCCGTTCGTCCCCGTCGACAAGCGCTGAGCGGGGCTTTCACGGGAAAGACAAAAGGGGCCGCGCTGCGGCCCCTTTTTATTGGCGCAAGGCGGCTTTCGAGCGGAGGTTGCCGATAGAGATGTGTGCCCCGGCGAAAGCCGGGGTCCAGAAAGATGACGCTATCCTGGCATATTCCCGCAATGGGCCCCGGCTTTCGCCGGGGTGCACGACCGACCGATAACCACCCCGAAACCGCCCGCCTACCCGTCGTCCCCATCCATCCGCGCGCACAGCGCATCGATCTTCACCGCCAGTTCGGCGATCCGCATCTGGTCGATCTTTTCGTGCAGCCGCATGATCTCCAGCTCGGCGCGCAGGTTGATCTCGTAATCGACGCTCGCGGTCAGCCGGTCTTTCGCTGCCTGCCGGTTCTGGCTCATCATGATGATCGGCGCCTGCACCGCCGCGAGCGTCGAGAGCAGCAGATTGAGGAAAATGAAGGGATAGGGGTCGAACGCCAGCCCGAAATGCTGGAGCACTTCCGAATTGAGCAGCATCCAGCCGAACAGGATGAGCGCGAAGGCGATGATGAAGCCCCACGACCCGCCCACGGCAGCAACCTTGTCGGCGAGCCGGTCGCCCGCGCTTGCCTGTGCATCCTCGATATCGGCGGCATCGCGGCTGCTCGGCGCGCGCTGCCCGATCGCCTCGACCACCCGGCGCTCCGCAACATCGAGCTGGTCGAAGGCCCGCCCGAGCAACCGCAGCGACAAATCGTTGAGATGCGTGCTCGTATTCATTCCACCCTATCCGACCCATCGCCAGATGCCGGCGACCATATAGCCGAGCGCACCATGCGCCCATGTCGCTGCGATCCAAAGCAATATCCCGCCAAAGAGCGCGTGCGGCCGCGGGATCGTGTCGCTCCACGGCGCCGCGCCGGCGACCTGCCGCGCATAGGGCATGAAGCTTGTTCGCGCCGCCCAGCCGCGCCAGGCCTCGCCCATCAGCCGCGCCTTTTTCGCATCCTGCCCTGCCGAGCCCACGAGCGCGAGGAAGGCAATCGTCGCGGAGAGCGCGATCTGTCCCGGCGTGGGCACCACCATGACATGCGCAATTGCCCAAAGCGCGAAACCCCACATCATCGGGTGCCGCGTGATCGCGAACACCCCGCGCGGGGCGGCTGCCGCGTCCCGCGCGGCGTGCGGCGCGGGCAGCGCCGGATTGCCGATCAGCGACCCGATGAACAGGATGCTCGCGAACAGCACGATCAGCGAGGCGAGTATCCACAGCGGGTCATCGACGATCCACAAGGGCGGCTCGGGCGGCATCCCGCGCCACGCCTGCACCACCAGGATCAGCGTCGCGATCGCGACCACCGAATAGACGATCTGGAACCCGCGCTCCCCCAGCCGCCCCGCGAGCCCGTCGCGAAGCGGGTGCGACAGGACAAGATGCGATCCGACGAACAGGACGCAGGTGACGATCAGAAGCGACATCGGTTGCATGGCGAATTCCCTCATCGAGCAATATTGCTCGACGCCGAGGCCGCGTCAGCTTGCGAATCGCGACGGCGTCGCCGGCACCATCCGCCACAAAGATAACAGCGTCAACATGGCGCGTAACTATTCCGCGCGCACCGCTCGTCATCCCGGCGAAGCCTGCCCTGAGCGCCTGCAAGTCGGTCGAAGGGGCCGGGATGACGAAGTGCAAGACGGACCTACCAGTCGTATGCGTTGGGCAGCGCCCCTTCCTGCGGGGTTTCGTACCGGTCGCGCAGCCGGTCCTGCCGCGTCGTCAGCGACTGCGCCTTGCCGTCGATCCACACCGCGGTCGGCCGGCTACCGAGTTCGAGCGGATCATTGTCCCAGATCACGACGTCGCCGGCGCGGCCCGGACGCAGCGACCCGATGCTGGCCTCCATGCCGACCGCGCGCGCGGGCACGCTGCTGATCGAGGCGAAGGCCTGATCCCAGCTCAGCCCGCTCGCGCCCGGCACGCGCGCAAGGCCGACGAGGTTGCCCGCATATTGCGTCGCATAGCCCATCTTGTGCGCGTCATCGTCGTCGAACACGCCGACCGACACATCGACGCCGGCGGCCTTGAGCCGCCCCGCGTTCGACTGTGTCGCGCCGAGCTGCTCGAAGCTCGACGGCAGGTCGGTGAGCGGCGAGACGAGCACGGGCACCTTTGCCGCGGCGATCTCGCGCGCGACGAGCCAGCCTTCGGTCGCGCCGACGAGGACGAGCTTCAACGCGGGGAACTCGCCCTTCAGTTTCAGCACATTGACGATGTCGACCGCGCGGTCGACGCGCACGAACAAAGGCGTCGTCCCGTCGATCACGCGGACGAGCGCGTCGGCGTCGGCGCGCTGGATCATCGCGTCATTGCCCCATTCGGCGAGCACCGCGGGGTTGCGCGCATAGCTGCGCGCCGCGAGCAATTGTTCGCGGAACAACAGGAAGGTCGCGGCACGGCTGCCGCCCGCCTTCGACGCGCCATCTTCACCGAACGCGACATATTGCAGCGCGCGCGGGCGCGTCACCATGTCCATGTCGTCGGCGAGGTCGACGACCGCGCCCTGCCCGGCGAACAGATTGCTGCTGCCCCCCGGCGCGACGATCGCGCGCGTGACGCCCGACGCGCGGTTCACCGCAACGGGCGAGCCCATCGGATTGAGCGCGGGCGCGATGTCGAGCCCCGCCGAAAAGCGCGTGCGCGGCGCCGATCGGTCGTTGGTGCCGCTGACGGCATCGACCTCGGTCAGCCCGACGCGGCTGAACGCCGCGACGATTCCCGGCGTCACATATTTACCCTGCGCGTCGACGCGCTCGATGCCCGCTGGCACGGCGACGCCCGCGCCCGCCGCGACGACCTTGCCGCCGCGCACGACGACGGTGCCGCCCTCGATCGGCGCGCTGCCGTCACCGATGACGAGCTTCGCGTTGGTGATCGCGACGTCCTGCGCCGCCGCCGGAACGGCAGCAGCCATCAAGGAAATCAAAGCGATCCCGGCGAAGAGATTTCTCATTTCACATCTCCTTCGCCCGGCTGGCCCAGCTCGAAATCGCTCACCGGCCGCCGCTTGGGGTCCATCGCGTCGAACATCAACGCGCCGTCGATCCATACCTTTTCGGGGCGCGTATAGGCGCTGAACGGATTGCCGTTCCACAATACGACATCGGCCATCTTTCCGGGCTTCAGGCTGCCCGTCTGCTCGGCGATCCCCAGCGCCTTTGCCGGGTTATACGACAGCCAGGTCCATGCCATCTCGTCGCTGACGTCGATGCCGATCCGGCGCCCTGCGGCGCGCGCCTTGGCCGCTTCCTGGTTCAGCCGCTGGATCTGGTTGGCGTCGTCCGAATGGACGATGGTGCACGCGCCAGCCTTGTAGACGAGCGGGATATTCTCGGGGACCGAGTCATAGGCTTCCATCTTGAAGCCCCACCAGTCCGCCCACATCGCCGAACAAATGCCTTCCTTGGCAAGGATATCGGCGATCTTGTAGCTTTCGACCGCGTGGTGAAAGGTTGACACCTTATAGCCGAATTCTTTCGACATATCGATGACGAGCGCCATTTCGTCGGCGCGGTAGCAATGGTTGTGGATCAGGATTTCGCCCGACAGCACGCCCGCGAGCGTCTCCATCGCGAGGTCGCGGTCGACCGCCTTCCCGTCGTCCATCTTCTTCTTGTAGGCGGCCGCCTTCGCCCAGGTCGCGCGATTGACCGCGAAATTGCCCATGCGGGTCGAGGGCATCCGGCCCTTGCCGCCATAAACGCGCTTCGGATTCTCGCCGCACGCCATTTTCAGGCCATAGGGCGCACCGGGGAATTTCATCCCCTGCACGGTACGCGACGGCACATTCTTGAGCGTGATCGAGCGCCCGCCCATCAGGTTCGCGCTGCCCGGCAGGATCTGCAGGCTGGTGACGCCGCCGTTCGCCAACGCGCGACTGAACCCCGGATCCTGCGGCCAGACGCTATGTTCGGACCAGACCTCGGGGGTGGTCGGTGCGGTGGCTTCATTACCGTCGGAGTGCGCGTCGACGCTGGGCGAGGGATAGTCGCCAAGATGGCTGTGAATGTCGATGACGCCGGGGGTCAGATACTTGCCCGTGCCGTCGATGACATCGGCGTCGGTCGGCAGCTCCATATCGGGGCCGCCTACCGACGTGACCTTGCCACTCGACATCACGATCGACCCATTGTCGATGCGCCCGCCCTCGCCGTCAAAGATGGTGACGCCCTTCACGACCGTCAGCCGCGTCGGATACCCCTTGTAGGTCGACGGATAAGGGTCCTTGTTGAACTTCGCTGGCTTTTCGGCGGGCTTGTCGCTCGCCGAGGCCGTTTCCTTGCCGGTCGCCGCGCAACCGACGAGCGCCAGCGACACCGCAGCCAGCAGGCTGCCCTTCACACCTTTGATCATTGATTACGCCCCTTTGGGATGGGTGCCGGCGGCCTGCGGCTCGCCAAGTTCGCCGCTGCCCGGAATGGCCGGGTCGCGGTCGGCGAGCGTGTCGAGGTGCATCCACTTCTTCACGATCGGCGACAGCGCCAGCACGACGACGCTGACCCCGATGGTAATCAGGCCGATCTGCCAATAGATGCCCAGCGTCGCATCCTTGGTCATCGCGCCGTCATGCCCGCCGGTCGCTTCGCCGATCTTGCCGGCGACGAAATTGCCGACCGCGGTCATATAGAACCAGGCGCCCATGATCAGCGAGGCGAGGAAGGTCGGCGCGAGGCGGTTCATCGCGCTCAGCCCCACCGGCGACAGGCACAGCTCGCCGGTCGTGTGGAGAAGATAGAGCAGGAAGACGAACAGCACCGGCGTCGCCACTTCGGGTCCGACGCTGCTCGCGCCCCACACGAAGACGAGGAAGCCGAGGCCGACCTGCGCCAGCGCCAGCGCGAATTTTGCGGGCGCCGACGGTTCGAGGCCTTTCTTGCCGAGCCATTGCCACAAGGCGGCAAAGACCGGCGCGAACAGGATGATATAGATGGGGTTGATCGACTGGAACACCGACGCGGGCACGCCGCCCTTGTCGACATAGCGGTCGGTATAGAGGTTGAAGCTGCCGCCCGCCTGCTCGAACAGGCCCCAGAACAGCGGATTGAGCGCGATCAGGAACAGGATCGCGAACATGCGCTCGCGCGGTTCCTTGTCGAGCTTGAAGCTCTCGTAAAGCACATAGCCGAGCAGCGCGAGGCCCGAGACGATCAGCAGGTTCTGGATGATATCCTGATACTGGACCAGCGCCCACATCACCGCCACCGCGCCAAGGCCGACGGCATAGATCGTCATTTCCTTGTTGCGCGCGAGCTGCGCCGGGGCTTCACCCGCGCCGAGCAGCACATTCTTGCCGAGCACGAAGACGATCAGGCCGGCGACCATGCCGATGCCCGCAAGGCCGAAGCCATAGGCCCAGCCGATCTTCTGCCCCAGATAGCCGACGAGGATCGTGCCGAGCGCGGCGCCGACGTTAATCCCCATGTAGAAGATGGTGTAGGCCGCGTCGCGGCGCATGTCGGTCAGGCGATAGAGCTGCCCGACCATCACCGAGATATTGGCCTTGAGGAAGCCCGAGCCGACGATGATCAGCGCGAGCGCGAGCCAGAAGACGTTGATCGTCGCATCCTCCTGCCCGCCGACGCCCTCGAATGCCATGAAGAGGTGGCCGAGCGCGAGCAGCACGCCGCCGAACAGCACCGCCTTGCGCTGCCCCAGATAGCGGTCGGCCAGATAGCCGCCGAGCACCGGGGTGATATAGACGAGGCTGGTATAGGCGCCGTAGATCAGGTTCGACTTGCCGTCCGAAAACAGCCAGTGCTGGGTCAGGTAGAAAATCAGCAGCGCGCGCATGCCGTAATAGGAGAAACGCTCCCACATCTCGGCAAAGAAGAGCATGTAGAGGCCCTTGGGATGGCCGGCGAATTCGGGTTTCTTGCTCCCCGCGATCAGCGCCCCGACGGTCAGGAATATCCCCAGCACGACCAGCGCGATCACCGCGATCCAGTCGCCTTCGTCCCAAAGGCCTATATCTTTCATCAAAGCGTCCCTTTTATCGATTATCTTGAACACGGCCTCCCGCCGCGCGAATGGGGCAACCTAGCGCGAAAATTGCGTATGGGAAGAATCTAATTGCGCCTGAAACCGCTTGGGCCGGGCCCAAAACTGTTGCGAATGGTTCGCAACACTTGCGCGGGGGCGCAGAAAAGCCCACATGGCGCACCATGTTCAACGACACCTCCTCGCTCCTCGCCCATCTTTCCACGCGCCGCTCGGGCAAGGCGCGCGACATGGTGGCGCCCGGCCCCGACGACGCCACGCTGCACGACATTATCGCGCTCGCGCTGCGCACCCCCGACCATGGCAAGCTCGCGCCCTGGCGCATCGTCACCATCGCCGACGACCAGCGCGACGCCTTCGCGGCGCTGCTCAAAACGGCATGGGTCGCCGAAAATCCCGGCGCGGCGGGCATGGACCTCTCGGCGCTCGACCAGTTCGCGCATCAGGCGCCGACCTTGCTCGTGCTCCTCTCGACCCCCGTCCCCGGCGCCAAGATCCCCCTGTGGGAACAACAGATGTCGGCGGGCGCCGTCGGCATGAACCTGCTCCACGCCGCGCACGCGCACGGCTTCGTCGGCAGCTGGCTCACCGGCTGGGCGGCGTTCAGCCCCGACGTGGCGGCGGCGTTCGGCGCCGGCGAAGGCGACAAGATCGTCGGCTATTTCTTCTTCGGCACGCCTTCGCGCGACCTCGACGAACGGCCGCGCCCCGAATATGATGAAGTCGTTCGCGTCTGGGAAATTTAGTTTCAGTTTTTCAACCTGAATTGTAATAAGCCGAATTTGACTGTGCTGCTGTCTTATGGCATTAAGGCGGCATGCTCGATCAGTCCAAACCCGTGTACCAGCGTCTGCGCGACGTCATCGCCAACGCCATCCTCGACGGAAGCTATCGCGACGGCGACATGCTTCCCTCGGTGCGTTCGCTCGCTGCGGAAGAAGGCGCGAACCCGCTGACCGTCGCGAAAGCCTATCAGACCTTTCAGGACGAGGGGCTCGTCACGGTCAAGCGCGGGGTCGGCATGTTCGTTGCCGAAGGCGCGACCGAGCGGCTGCGCGACCTGATGCGCGCCGATTTCCTTGCCAATGTATGGCCCCCGGTCGCGCAACAGATGCGCCGCATCGGCCTCGACGCCCGCACGCTCCTCGACATGACCGACGCCTGACGCGTCGCCCGGCTTCGGGGTGGGCAGCGGACGCTTCCACGCCAACCATCGTCATTCGTCATGTCCGCGCAAGCGGGAAACCCGGCGCGGGATCAGCCTGCGCGCGCTCTGGACCACCGCTTTCGCCGGGATGACGAAGTGGCGAAGCCTGCGACCTCCGCCTTCGCCACACCCCCGTTCACCCGGAACAGGATCGCCGCGCGCCCGGATAATCGCATCCGCCTCTTGCGCAGCCGGTGACTTGCTATAACAATACACCCATTGCGGGTCGGCCAGGACGCGCACCCGATCTATCGTCCGGAGAATCGAATATGCTCGAACGTCGTACCCTGCTGGCCGCCGCGGCCGCTTCCTCGCTGCTCGCCGCCATGCGCTCGGCCGCCAACGCCGCGCCGGCCGCGCCCGGAAGCGAAGGGGAGCGGCTGACCGCGATCTACGAACGCATCTATGACATGCTCGTCGATCAGGACCCCGAATTCGCGACCGCGCTCGGCCTCGACAAGGGCGACCGGGCCGCAGCCAAGGCCAAGCTCGCCGACCGCTCGCCCGCCGGCATCGAGCGCGGCCACGATCTCTATCGCACCGGCCTTGCGGAACTGAAAACGATCGACCCCGCGAAACTGTCGGGCATGGACCTCGTCAACTACGAAACCTTCCGCGGGCCGTGGGAGGATTATGTCAAGGCTTACGACAACTTCTCTTACGGACTTCACAGCTGGCCTGAACCGCATCCGGTAACGCAGCTCAGCGGCACCTACCGCTCGATCCCCGACTTCCTCACCAACCAGCACAGCGTCGCGAACGCCGCCGATGCCGAGGCCTATCTTGCGCGCTGCGCCGATTTCGCGGTTCAGCTCGACAATGAAACCGGACGCATCAAGGCCGATCATGCCGCGGGCATCATCCCGCCCGACTTCGTCATCGACCGCACGCTCGCGCTGTTCGACAATTTCTGGAAACCCGTGCCCGACGCGAATATCCTGACCACCAACCTCAAGACCAAGACCGCAGATATCCCGGGCGACTGGGCCAGGCGCTGTGCCGCGCTGGTCGAAAGCAAAATCTATCCCGCGATGCGCCGCCAGGCGGACGAGCTTCGCGCCGTGCGCCCGCGCGCGACCCACGACGCCGGCGTCTGGCGCCTGCCCAAGGGCGACGAATATTATGCCTATGCGCTGCGCTTCGCGACCACGACCGGCATGTCGGCCGAGGAGGTGCACAAGCTCGGGCTCGACCGCATGGCGGCGCTGACCGCCCGCGCCGACACGATCTTCAAGGCGCAGGGCATGACCAAGGGAAGTGTCGCCGAACGCATGCTCGCGCTCGGCAAGGATCCGCGCTTTCTCTATCCCAACACCGACAAGGGCAAGGCCGACCTGATCGCGAAGCTCAACGAGCAGATTCAGGAAATGCAGCGCCGCCTGCCCGAGGCCTTCGGCCGTCTGCCGAAAGCCAAGTGCGACATCCGCCGCGTGCCGCCCGAAATCGAGGCCGGCGCCCCCGGCGGCTATTACCAGATTCCCGCGCTCGATGGCTCACGCCCCGGCGCCTATTATATCAACCTGCGCGACACCGCCGAAAACCCGTCGTGGACGCTGCCGACGCTGACCTATCACGAGGCAACGCCGGGCCATCACCACCAGATCGCACTCGCGCAGGAGGCAGAGGGTATCCCCCGCCTCCGCCGCCTGCCCGCCTATTCGGTCTATACCGAGGGCTGGGGCCTCTACGCCGAGCAGCTCGCCGACGAGATGGGCGTCTATGAAAACGACCCGTGGGGCCAGCTCGGCTATCTGCAATCCTATATGTTCCGCGCCGCGCGCCTTGTCGTCGATACCGGGCTGCACCATTATCGCTGGAGCCGCGAGAAGGCGATCGCCTATTACAACGACTCGCTCGGCACCCCCGAAGGGTCGAACGTCACCGAGATCGAGCGCTACTGCGTGTGGCCGGGCCAGGCGACGAGCTATATGGTCGGGCAAACGCGCTGGGTCGCGATCCGCGAAAAGGCAAAGGCCGCGCTCGGCGACAAGTTCGACCTCCGCGGTTTCCACGACACCGCGCTGTCGGCGGGCGCCATGCCGATCGAGGTGCTGGCAGGCGTGATCGACCGCTGGGTGGCGGCGCAAAAGGCCTGACCGTTATCCGGCGCTTCGCTCCGCGCGGCGGCGAAGCGCCCGATCGGATCTGTCCCTAATTCTGGAAGATGGCGGGCGTTCCGGGTTTGACCATTTGCGCCACCCGGGCGGCATCCCAATTGGTCAGCCTGACGCAGCCATGGCTTTCGGCGCGTCCGATCGTGTGCGGTTCGCTCGTGCCGTGAATGCCGTAATGCGGCTTGTTGAGATCGATCCACACGACCCCGACCGGGCTGTTCGGCCCCGGCTGCAGCACGACCGCCTCCTTGCTGTCGCTCACGTCCCAGAACAGCTCGGGATTGTAGTGGAAGTCGGGATTGCGGCTGACGCCCTTTATCTTCCACGTCCCGATCGGCAGCGGGTCGTGGCGGCTGCCCATCGTCGCGGGGAATTGCGCGACCAGCTTGTCAGCCTCGTCATAGACTTTCAGCACGCCTTCCGATTTGTCGACGACGATTTTGGCGGCCGCGATCTGCTTCGGCGCGACGCCCAGCCGTTCGAGCGTGCCGTTCCAGCCGCGCGGGTCCTCGCCCATCACGGGAACATCGACGTCGGGGATGTTGGGAACGCGAAAGGGGCGCCCCGCGCCGACCAGCGTCGACGGGCTGTTCAGCGCGACCAGTACCTCGGGCGTCGTATGAAAGCGCTCGGCCAATGCCTCGGTCAGGTTGCGATAGCCGAGCGCGGGCAATTTGGCCTGATCGGCGGCATCTTTCGGAAAGGCCGGAACGAACGGCCCCTTCGCGAACCCAGCGGGGATGACGACCATACGCGTCGCCGGGGCCTCGCCGCCCTCTTGCAGCGCGCGTTCGGTCGCCGGGTCGAGTTCGCCGCTCTCCTCCAGCCCGCGCGCCTTCTGGAAACCGCGCAAGGCGGCGACGTAGGACTCGCCTTCCTTGCCGTCGATCACGCCCGGCGAAAAACCAAGACGATCGAGACGGACCTGCGCGCGAAAGACTGGCGGCGCGGCAAAGGGCGGCGCGTCCGTGTCGGCGTCCGCGAACCGGAGCGAGTCCGCATCGGCCGCCTCCGCTGTCGTTGGCGGCTCGCCCGAACGGTCCTGGTCCGGCGCATTGCAGCCCGCGACCAACAGCAGGCAGGGAATAATCGTGATGAATTTCAAAAGCTCGTCCTCGCAGTTCGAGCAGGGTCAACGGCTCGGCGCGCGAAAGGATGCGGAACGGCAGCCTATAAGGCGGATCGCAGGGTCAGCGTGAGACGCTTTCCGGCGCGGGCTGGGCGTCCGGCGCCGCCGCGAGAACCCGGAAGCGCAGGACATCCCAGTCGTGAAAGCGCCAGAAGGTCGGGCTTTCGCGGCCCATGATTCGCGGATGCTCGCTCGACGGGGCGACCGTGCGGTCGACCGGCGCGATCTCGCTCAGCATCGCGCAATCGAAAAAAGCGCGCACGACGACATTTTCGCCCGCCTCGCCCGCGCTGCCGACGACGACCCCCAGTTCGCCTGTCGACAACCGGACGAGTGTGCCGATCGCATGAATGCCCAGGCTGTCGGCAAAGCGGTCGAGCAGCGCGGGGTCGAAATGCCCCTCCCACGTCCGCATTTCGGTCAGCGCCTCGCACGGCGTCCACGCCGCCTTGTACGGCCGGTTCGACGTCACCGCGTCATACACGTCGCAAATCGCCCCCATGCGCGCGGCGAGCGACAGCTCGTCGCCCTTCAGCCCGCCGGGATAGCCGGTGCCGTCGATCTTTTCATGGTGGCGCAGGCAGAGTTCGAGCGCGAGGTCGGGCGCGCCGGCCGAGCTTGCAAGCAAGCGGTGTCCCGCGACCGGATGTTCGCGCACCGACCGCATTTCGCCCTTGGAAAGCCCGCCGGGCTTGTTCAGTATCGCGTCGGACACCGCGACCTTGCCGACGTCGTGGAGCAGTCCGGCGACGCCCATTTCCTCAACCTCCTGGGGTTCGAGCCCCAGGTGGCGCGCGAAATTGATCATCAACGCGCACACCGCGACCGAATGGAGATAGGTATATTCGTCCTTCTCCTTCAGCCGGACCAGGTTGATCAGCGCCTTGGCATCGCGCTCGATCGACGCCCCGATCGAACTCGCCAGCCGGACCATCTGCCGCACCTCGACCGCGCGGCCCAGGCGTGCAGCGTCGAACATGCCCGCGACGGCATCGCGCGTCCGGTCGATCGTCCGCTGCGCGCGACGACACTCGGCGGCATAACCGCGTCGTCGGCGCGGGGTGTCGGCTTCCTCCTGCGCGAAGGCGAAGGTCGTTTGCGCGCGCGGCGCGCGCGTTTCGTCCCGGAACTTCTTGCGAGCCGCCGGCTTGCGGCGCGGTCCCGGCTCCCTTTCGGGTTTGGTCGCTGCCGCCGCCTCGCGCAGCCCGACGCCAAGCGCGTCGTCGATCAGCAGCCCGTCGATCGCCGAATTGCGGATGCGGTCGAGCTGCTCTTCCGTCTCGATGCGGAAATATCGACGCCAGAAGGGATGATCGAACCACGACCCCTCAAAGGCGTGGACGAACATGCCGATTTCGACGTCCTCTCGCTGGATTCGTACAAGCATTTCGGGTCCCGTTGCGGCCGCCTGATAGACACGCACCCTGCTGATAACGACACTATGCGTGCCAGTTTAAGCAAACCCCCATATGCGCGCCGGTCAATCGCCCGCGAAATCAAAGGCGCTCACCCCGCGCTCGCCATCGCGGAACCGCAACGGGCGCCCGCGCGGCGGCATCGATCTTTGGATGCAGCCGGTGCGCGTGCAGCGGCGGCAGCCGAGCCCGATCGGCGTCGCGGGGCTGCGCATCAGATCGACCCCGCGCGCGGCGATCAGCGGCGCCGCCACTTTGGCATCGACGCCGACGCATACCGCAAAGCGCGCGGGCGTGCCGCTGCCCGTTGCGCCCGGTGCCGCGACCGAGCGCGACTGGGTGAACCAGCGCGATCCGTCCTCCAGCTCGACCAGGTCGGCAACCACCTCGCCCGGCCGCGCAAAGGCCTCGTGCACCCCCCACAGCGGACAGCGCGCATCGCCGTCGGTCAGCGGCGACTGGCTCGCGCCGGCGTAACGTTTGCTCCCCTGCCCCGCGCGGTCGATCCGCAGCATGAAAAAGGGCAGCCCGCGTGCGCCGACGCGCTGCAACGTCGTCAGCCGGTGCGCGACCTGCTCATACCCCGCTCCAAAACGCCGCTGGAGCAGCAGCAGGTCGTACCCCGTCGCGTCGCATGCACGCAGGAAGCGGCCATAGGGCATCATCAGCGCCGCGGCGAAATAATGGACCAGATGCCGCTCGAACAGCCGCGCCGCCGCCGCCTCGGCAAATTCGGCGCCCGCGACGAGCGCGTCGATCTCGCCCTTCGCTTCGATCTGCGCCAGCGTCGCCGCGGCCTGAAAAGTCCGCGAGGCGGGGCGCAGCAGCTCGTTCAGCATCAATTGCCGCGCGTGCCAGTCGAGCCAGCGCAGCCGGTCGGGCATCACGTCGCTCGGCAATATGCGGATGCCGAGCTGATGCCGCGTGCGCAAACGCTCGGCAATGGTGCCGTAAAGGTCGCCGCCCGCGAGCCGCAGTTCGTCGGCCAGTTCCTCGGCTTTCGCGTCGAGGTCGGCGAAATGGTTGCGCCATTTCTCGATCGCGCGGCGCACCGCGGCAACTTCGGGCGCATCGCCGTCCCCTTCCACCGGGCCTTCGGGCGCCGCATCGAACAGCCGTGCAAAGGCCGCGGCGGTCGCGGGCGCGGACTGCAGCCACTCCTCGACCTCCTCGGCCCCGATCGCCAGATCGGCGAAGCGCGGGTCGGCAAGCCGGCGCCGCAGCCCCGCCGCGCCCCCCGGCACGTCATCGCCGCCCAGCGTCGCGGCGTCGAACCCGAAGCGTTCGGCGAGCTTCACCAGCACCGTGGCGGAGAGCGGGCGTTGCCCGTTCTCGATCAGGTTGAGATAGCTTGGCGAAATATCGAGCGCCTCGGCCATCCCAGCCTGAGTCATCCCAGCCTCGCGCCGCACCCGCCGCACCGCCGCCCCCCCAAACACCCGCCGCTCCGCCATCGCGTTGTAACTTTCTTTACAAATTTACATGCCAATTTACACCGATACGCCGCATTTCACAAATATTATTGACAAAGCCTTTCACTTTCCGCGGCACCTTCGCCAACTTCCACCCATCACCTCCGCACAAGGACTCGAACGATGGGCTATCAGGAAGACATGGCACAGGCCGGCCGCCTCATCCGCGACTATGACGGCACATGGGACGGCATCAGCGGCGAAAGCGTCGCCCGCATGCGCGCCCAGAACAAGTTCCGCACCGGGATCGACATCGCACGCTATACTGCGCGGATCATGCGCGCCGACATGGCCGCCTATGACGCCGACCCTGCGAACTACACCCAGTCCTTGGGCTGCTGGCACGGCTTCATCGCGCAGCAGAAGATGATCTCGATCAAGAAGCATTTCGGCACCGTCAAGGGCCGCTACATCTATCTGTCGGGCTGGATGATCGCCGCGCTGCGCAGCGAATTCGGCCCGCTGCCCGACCAGTCGATGCACGAAAAGACCAGCGTCCCGGCGCTGATCGAGGAAATCTACACCTTCCTGCGCCAAGCCGACGCCCGCGAACTCGGCGGCCTGTTCCGCGAACTCGACGCCGCGCGCGCCGAGGGTGACGAGCTGAAGGCAAAGCAGATTCAGGCGAGCATCGATAATCACGAAACGCACGTCGTGCCGATCATCGCCGATATCGACGCAGGCTTTGGTAACGCCGAAGCGACGTACCTCCTCGCCAAGAAGATGATCGAGGCGGGCGCCTGCGCGCTCCAGATCGAAAATCAGGTCTCGGACGAAAAGCAGTGCGGCCATCAGGACGGCAAGGTCACCGTTCCGCACGAGGATTTCATCGCGAAGATCCGCGCCTGCCGCTACGCCTTCATGGAACTCGGCGTCGAGGACGGTATCATCGTCACGCGCACTGACAGCCTCGGCGCGGGCCTGACCAAGCAGATCGCTTTCTCGACAGAGCCCGGCGACCTCGCCGACCAGTATAACAGCTTCCTCGATTGCGAAGAGGTCGACGGCGCGGGCAACCCCGGCGACGTGCTGATCAACCGCGACGGCAAGTTGATGCGTCCAAAGCGTTTGCCCTCGAACCTCTATCAGTTTCGCCCAGGCACCGGCGAGGACCGCTGTGTCATGGACTGCATCGCATCCTTGCAGAACGGCGCCGACCTGCTCTGGATCGAGACCGAAAAGCCGCACATCGAACAGATCGCGGGCATGGTCGACCGCATCCGCGAAGTCGTCCCCAATGCGAAGCTCGCCTACAACAACTCGCCGAGCTTCAACTGGACGCTCAACTTCCGGCAGCAGGTGTTCGACGCGTGGGAAAAGGACGGCAAGGACGTCAGCGCCTATGACCGCGCCAAGCTGATGAGCGCCGAATATGACGCGACCGCACTGGGCGAGGAGGCCGACAACCGCATCCGCACCTTCCAGCGCGATGCGGCGAAGCGGGCGGGCATCTTCCACCACCTCATCACGCTGCCGACCTATCACACCGCCGCCTTGTCGACCGACAATCTTGCGAAGGAATATTTCGGCGACGAAGCGATGCTGGGTTACGTCAAGGGCGTCCAGCGCGCCGAGATCCGCCAGGGTATCGCCTGCGTGAAGCACCAGAATATGAGCGGAAGCGACATCGGCGACGACCATAAGGAATATTTTGCCGGCGAAGCCGCGCTCAAGGCCGCGGGCAAAGACAATACGATGAACCAGTTTGCCGCCTGACTAGAGTTCGGCGCGAGGGGCCCGTTGCACCCCCTCGCGCCACCCTCTTGGCGCGGGGCGCCTTGCACAAACGCCCCGCGCCTCCCGAGCTTTCCTGGGGAGGAAAGCCTGTCCGTCGGAAGCCCATGGCTTCCGACGGACATTTTTATTGCGGCGCGGCCACCGCTTCGCCGCGCGTCTTGACGAGTGACCAGATTACCCCGCCCGCGATCAGCGCGACCGTCACGCCAAGGCTGACCAGCGGCGGGAACTTGTCGCCGCCAAGAATGAAATCGGCGACGAATATCTTCGACCCGATAAAGACGAGCACCAGCGCCAGCGCATATTTGAGGTAATGAAATCGGTGCACCATCGCCGACAGCGCGAAATAAAGCGCGCGCAGGCCGAGGATCGCCATGATGTTCGACGTATAGACGATGAACGTATCGGTCGTGATCGCAAAGATCGCCGGCACGCTGTCGACCGCGAACACGAGGTCGGCAAGGTTGATCACCACCAGCGCAAGGAACAAGGGCGTCGCGGCGAGCACGATCTTGCCGGTGTTTGTATCGGGCACACGCACGAAGAACTTCTCGTCGTGCAGCTCGTTCGTGATCGGCATCCGATGCGACAGCCATTTGACGACCGGATTGCCCGCGACGTCCATCGGCTTTTCGCTTGCGAACAGCATTTTCACGCCGGTAAACACAAGGAACGCCGCGAAGATATAGAGCACCCACCCATATTCGGTGACGAGCGCCGCGCCGCCCGCGATCATGATGCCGCGGAGTACGATGACGGCAAGGATGCCCCACAGCAGCGCGCGATACTGGTAACGCGGCGGGATCGCGAACGTCGTGAAGATCAGCGAGATGACGAAGATATTGTCGATCGACAGCGCCTTCTCGATAAAGAAGCCGGTATAATATTGGAGGCCGGCCTCGCCGCCTTTCGCGGCCCAGACCCACGCGCCGAATGCGGTTGCGATACCGATATAGAGCAGCGAGAGCTTCAGGCTCTCCCCTATCCCCATTTCCTTGTTTTCCTTATTGAGGATCCCGAGGTCGAAAGCGGTCAGCGCCACAACGAGCGCAAGGAACGACAGCCAGAACCAGGCCGGGGTACCCAGCCAGTCGGCAAACAGAAATTCCATGGTCTTTTCCCTGGATATGCCGGGGGCGCCGCCTTCCGGCAGCGCCCCCGATCTTCATTTTGGGGGTTAGCGGGCTAGCGTCGGGCGCAGCGACGGCCGGAGGGTCAACGCTGCGAGCCGCTCCTTGACCGCGAGCTTCAGCGTTTTCAGGCGCAGCAAGCGAAATGGGTCGGCACCACGCCGGCGTATCTCGCGGCGTTCGGCATCGTCGAGCTGCCGATGCAGTACGGTCAGCCGATAGAAATTGGGATTGAATGTCATCGCAAAGGGCCTCCTGATTGAGAAATCAAGCAGGTGACGCCGACGCCGAGACCCCGAAAACAGGGGGGAGATAGGGCCAGAGCATCGGTGTCACCCGATGCGGTCCGACATCACGTGGCGGAAAATATCCCGCCGACGCCAGAGGGGCCCGGCCCGCATTTCTTTTATCTAGGGTCGCAGCGCGCCGCTTGCAAGTCCCCTCGCACCGCGCCACGCTGCGAATTATGGAGGAGGAAGCCCGATGAGCGTTAAGATCGCAAGCGATGGGCCCGTCACGATCGTAACGATAAATCGCCCCGAAAAGCGCAATGCGGTTGACCCCGATACCGCCATTGCGCTGCGCGACACTTTTTCCGCTTTCGCTACCGACGCAGCCGCCAAGGTTGCGATCCTGACCGGGAGCGACGGCCATTTCTGCGCCGGCTTCGATCTCGGCGCCGTCGGCACCACGCGCTACGACCCCGACGGGCCGGGACCGATGGGGCCCACGCGAATGCTGCTCGAAAAGCCGGTGATCGCCGCGGTAGAAGGCCATGCCGTCGCCGGCGGGCTCGAACTTGCGCTCTGGTGCGACCTCCGCGTCGCGGCCGCCAGCGCGGTCTTCGGCGTCTATTGCCGCCGCTGGGGCGTGCCGCTGATCGACGGCGGCACCGTCCGCCTGCCGCGTATTGTCGGACAGGGCCGCGCGCTCGACATGATCCTCACCGGCCGCCCTGTTGCGGCCGAAGAGGCGCAGCGTATCGGCCTTGCGGACCGCGTCGTCCCCGACGGTAGCGCGCTCACGGCGGCGGTCGAGCTCGCGAAACAGGTCGCCGCCTTCCCCCAAATCTGCATGAATAGCGACCGCCTCGGCGCCTACCGCCAGTGGGATTTCGACATCAAAGGAGCACTGGCGCACGAAGCGCACGCCGGTGTCGCCCCCTTGCGCGAGGGCGCGGCGGCGGGCGCAAAACGTTTCACCGAAGGCGCTGGACGCGGCGGCAGCTTCGACGCCTTCAAGTGGGACTGACACCGAAGAGGAGGGTTACCGCTGTACGGATCATTCCAACGTCGCGAAAAAGGACAAAGCGGCCCCCCGGGGCAAGACCGGGGTGCCGAAGTTGGGAGGGCTGTCGTCAACTCGCTTGAGCGCCGGCGTCTCTTCGTCGCCCCGGGGTTGATCTGGGCAAAACGCCACACGATGCCGGCGGTGGAAACTAGCCGCGATCAATCGATACGATTGAAATGCGTCGTTTCCAGTTTTTGACGATTGTCGCTCGACCACACGATCGTTTCGGTCATGGATTTCAAATCTTTGGCGACCGTATAGACGCGCGTCGATACCCGGGTGCCCGCTTTTCCCAACGTCATGACCAACGTGTCCGGCGCGGGCTGGCGCAGCGCGACGGTATCGATGAAACCCATATTACCGGTTATCGGCACGGGAACGCCATCGAGGGCTGCGGTCGATTCCGAATACTTGCTGGAGCCGTCGGGTGCCACGGTCTCGACGCGCGTTGTCCATTTGCCGTCTTGCGATGGCTGGAACGTCATCGTCACCCGTTGAGGCCGTTCCGCCTCGGGCATCAGCGATGCGTCCAGCGCCCAGATTCCGGCCAACGGCGGCTGCGATACCGCGCCGTGAACGGCGCTCGATGTGCCGATCTGGTCGGCGGACGGGTTAGCCGCGACGATCAATCCGACGGCGGCCAGGGGTATTGCGATGAGCATGACGATCATTCCTTTCGAACCGCGAACCCCGACGGTTGCGGTGTGCGCCAAGTCCTCCACAGCCGAGCGCCGTCCCGAAAGATCGATATTTTCGTGACAAGTTTTTTGGAGATCCAGAAGCCGCGCCAATTCGCGGCTGCTGCCGACGCCAGTCTTGCGGCGGGCAGAACGCAGGCGCTCGTTAATCGAGGTTTCCGAACGGCCCAGACGTGCGGCGATGGTCTTGACGGTATGCCCCGCGACCAACAGACGCAAAATTTCCATTTCCCGGTCGGTAAGGCATGCGGACAAGCCGGGAGCAGGTTGATTGGCAGACATGTCCTTCGCTCACCACAGCCTCAACATCAGGTCCATCCCAATTTAATTGGGAAATGGCAGCGGGGCCCGATCGAGCATCGGAATAAGCGGGCGCTGAAGTTTCGTCGGCACGTCGATCCCAAAAGTGGATGCTCCTCAAAACTCCCACCCGGAATCGGCGAGCCGCTCCGTGTCCGCCAACGACTGCCCACCATTTCCCATTCGGGTTTCAGATCGACGGCTATTTCTTCGCCAGCAGCTTCATCGTCATCGCCGTCAGCGCTTCGGTCGCGGTAGAGATTACCGCCGGCGCGTCGGGCGCCCAGAAGGGCGAATGGAGGCTCGGCAAAGTCCGCCCTTCCTTTTTCGCCGCATCATATTCGGCGTGCGGCACGCCGCCGACCCAGACGATCAGGCTCTTGATGCTCTTGTCCTCGCGCCCGAAGCGGCTGAAATCCTCGCCGCCCATCACCGGTGGCATCTGCACGACGCGGTCATCGCCAAAGCTCGTTTTCAGGAACGCGGCCATTTCCTGGGTGAAATCGACCGTGTTGAAAGTCGCGGGCGTATATTCGTCTTTCTGCACCGTCACCACGGGCATGCGGTCCTCGGGAACGCCCGCGGCGATCGCCTCGCCCTTCGCGATGCGCGCGATCCCGTCGAGCAGATGCTCGCGCACCGTGTCGCTATAGCTGCGCACCGTCAGTTGCAGCCGCGCCTCGTCCGAGATGATGTTGTGCTTTGCGCCGGCATGAAAGCTGCCGACGGTCACGACCGCGCTGTCGAGCGGGCTGATTTCGCGCGACACGAGCGTCTGGAGCGCGCCGACGATTCGGCTCGCCAGTACGATCGGGTCTTTCGTCGCCTGCGGATAGGCGCCGTGACCGCCGACACCCTTTACCAATATGTCGACGCTGTCGACATTGGCGAGTGCATAACCCGGCGTATAGCCGATCTTGCCCGCGGGAAACTGCGCCGCGTCGTGGAATGCCAGCACATATTCGGGCTTGGGAAAGCGCGTATAAAGCCCGTCCTCAAGCATCATCCGCGCGCCCGCGCCGCGCTCCTCGGCGGGCTGGCCGATCATCACCAGCGTGCCCGACCATTTCGCCTTGTTCGCCGCCATCAGCCGCGCAACACCGATCCACGCGGCCATGTGCGTATCGTGGCCGCACGCGTGCATCACGCCCGTTTCGACGCCTTCCTTGGTGGTGACGCGCACTTTCGACGCGCCGGGCAGCCCCGTCTGTTCGGTCACCGGCAGGCCGTCCATGTCGGCGCGCACCATCACGACCGGTCCGGGGCCGTTTTCCATTACCGCGACGATGCCGGTGCCGCCGACCCTTTCAGTGACCTTGAAGCCAAGCTTGCGCGCTTCGGCGGCGAGGATGCCCGCCGAGCGGACCTCCATGAAGCTGAGTTCGGGATGCGCGTGCAGATCCTGGTAGATCGCCATCAACGACGGCATCTGCCTTTCAACCTCGCCGCCCAGCGTCTGCGCCGCCGCCGGCATAGCGAGAGCCAGCGCTGCCGCGCCCGTCCATAAAATCCGCATCATCTTTCCCCTGTTTTGCGTTTGCCTGTGCTGTTCGTCAGCCCGCCGGCACGAGTTCGATCACGTCGAGCATGGATTCATAGGCCGGGGCGGGCAGCACAAGCCGCCAGCGATTGTCGCCGATCCGCTCGACCAGCCCCGCCATGTCGCGCATCCGGTCGCTGCCGTAGTTGATCGCCATCTTCTCGTCGCCAAGCTCAAGCGTGCCGAGGAAGATTTGGCGTTTCAGATTGTCGGGAAAGATCAGGCCGACCGGCCGCTGCGATCCCGACAATTTGGTGAGGCTCGACAGCCCCTGTTCGGGCGCGACGCGGCAGCGGAACCAGCCATAGGCGATATAGGAAAGGCCGCCCCGCCCCTGCGCCCCCACCTTGATTGTCCGGCAACGATAGTCGCCCGCCGGCAGGTGCGGGTTCGGCAGCGCCGCCATCGGCTGGAGAAGCACGCCCTCACGGTCGATATCCGCGCCAAAGCCCTTGGCGCGCGCGTCGGTCAGCGCCGTCTGCCAGCTATTGTACCAGCCGCGGATCCGTTCCTTGTCGGCGTCGGTCGCGGTCGCGCGCCAGCCGCCCGTTGCATCCGGCGGCGTGTCCGCCGACGATGGCGGCACAGGTGGCACCACCGTCCGGCAAGCGCCAAGGGTGACGCCAAGCGCCACCGCCAAAACCCAAATGGTGCGACCCATGATTCTCCGTTTCTCCCCGGCCCCTTGATGGTTAACCTTAGGAGGCCAAAGGAGATTGCTCAAGGGTCGAGCGGGTCAGGCCGCGGTCCAGCCGCCATCGACGCTAAGATTGGCGCCGGTGATGTTGGCCGCCTCGTCGCGCGTCAAAAACGACGCGAGCGCCGCGACCTGTTCGACCGTGACAAACTGCTTGGTGGGCTGCCCCGCGAGCAGCACATCGTTGATCACCTGCTCGCGCGTCATGCCCCGCGCCTTCATCGTGTCGGGAATCTGGTTTTCGACCAGCGGCGTCCAGACATAGCCGGGGCTGATGCAATTGACCGTGATGCCCGCATCCGCAACTTCCAGCGCGACGGTCTTGGTCAGCCCCGCGAGCCCGTGCTTCGCGGTGACATAGGCCGATTTGAACGGCGAGGCGACGAGCGAGTGGGCCGAGGCGGTCGCGATGATCCGCCCCCACTTCTTCCTGCGCATGATCGGCACGGCATGGCGGATCGTATGGAAGGCCGCGGTCAGATTGAGCGCGATGATCATGTCCCATTTCTCAACCGGGAAATCCTCGACCGGCGAGACGAACTGCATCCCCGCATTGTTGACGAGGATGTCGACCCCGCCGAAATCCTTCTCCGCTTGCGCGAACATCCCCTCGATCTGTTCGGGCTTGGTCAGGTCGGCGCCGTCATAGGCGGCCTTGCCGCCGCTGATCGCCTGCAGCCCCTTTCGCTCGGTCTCGATCGCGTCGGCCTCGCCGAAGCCGTTGATGATGATGTTCGCGCCGTCGGCCGCAAAAGCCTTCGCGATGCCGAGCCCGATGCCCGACGTCGATCCGGTGACGAGGGCGGTCTTTCCTTTGAGGCGCATGGAGCAATCCTTTCGGTGGGGAGAGTAAGGGGTTCTGACCCCTAAGAAACGTCGGTTTGGCCCTTTGGTCGCAATGCATTCGATTGCACGGCGAAACTGTCCGACCGCCCTTCGGCGATGCTGTCGGCGAGTAGGTGACCGTCCTTCATCGCCGCCTCGACCGCGTCGCGGCCGAGCGCCCAGTTGACCTCCATCGTCGAACGCGAAAATTCGAAATCGCGCGCGCCGGTCTGCCAGGCAGGCGGCTCGTGGATCAGCTGGACGAGGTTGAGCGCCTTGCAGTCGACCATTTTCCGCACCGCCTTCACCTCGGGCAGGTCGGCATATTCTTCGGACAGCTTTTGCAACATTCGGTCGATCAGCCGGTGCTCCTTGCGCCGCCGCACAAGCCCGTCCGAAATCCGCCGCGTGCGGCTTGAGTAACGGATGTCCTTCTCGCGCGACCAGGCCTGCTCGAGGTCGTGCGGCCGCTCGCCCCGGGCCGGAAACAGGTCGACCTGGAACACCAGCATATCGTCGTCCGCCGCCGCGACGACATGTTCGAGCGGGGTGTTCGAAACGAGCCCGCCGTCCCAATACCAATGGCCGTCGATCTCGACCGGCGGCAGGCCCGGCGGCAAGGCGCCCGACGCCAGAATATGCCGCGCATCGATCGTGTCGCATGTCGTGTCGAAATAGCGAAAATTGCCGGTCTCCACCGCGACCGCGCCGACCGATAGCCGCACCTTGCCGTTGTTCACCCGGTCCCAGTCAACCAGATGGTCCAGCGTCGCCGCGAGAGGAGCCGTGTCATAAAAGCTGATCGCCTCGGGCGTCTGCCGTTCGGCGAAGGCGGGCGGCGGAAAGCGCGGGATGAAGAAACCCGGAACGCCGAACGCCATCACCTGCCCCGCCGCCGCCATGTGAGACCATTCGCGCGCCCAGTCGTTGTCGGGGATCGGCAAAGAGGGTAGCGCCGACGACACGCCTTCCCAGAATGTGCGCATCTTGCCGACTGCCTGATCGCGCTCGTTGCCCGCAATGATCGCCGCATTGACCGCGCCGATTGAAATGCCCGCGACCCAGTCGAGCTCGATACCGAGTTCGATCAGCGCCTCGTAAACCCCGGCCTGAAAGGCGCCAAGCGCGCCTCCCCCTTGAAGGACGAGGACCACAAGATCGGGAAGTGGCAGCGCGGCACGGGCGGCTCGGCGGGGCATACTCGGGGGCAATCCTCTGGCTTGGAGCGGCGTCCATGTTGCACCGCACCACGGGTCATTGCAATGCCCTCCTTCGATGCGAAGTCCCTTCCAATTACCGGGTGCTGCTGTAACACTCCCGGGAACACGACCCTTACGGTGGAGAAGCCCGATGCGCCTCGACGATTATGATCCCGGAGACGATATTCGCGATCTGGGCCGGGGCGGCGGTGGTTTTGGCGGGGGCGGTGGCGGCGGTCTCGGCGGGCTGCTGATCGGCTTCCTGCCGATGTTGCTCGGCCGCAAGATGGGCTGCGGGACGATCCTGCTGCTCGGCGCGGTCGCGTTTTTCGTGCTCGGCCCCGGTGCGAACATGCTGAGCATGGGCGGCGGCACCACCGATCCGATGGCCGACAGCCGCAGCGGCGCGAACGTCGCCTGCGATACCCAAGCCGAACGCTTCGCGTGCAACGTCTTCGGCTCGACGCATGAGGTATGGGGCAGCCTGATCAACGGCTATCAAAAGCCCACGCTCAATTTCTTCACCGACCAGAACCGGTCGGGTTGCGGTGCAGCTCAGGCGGCCATGGGGCCCTTCTATTGCCCCGCCGATCAGGGCGTCTATCTCGACACCGCCTTCTTCCGCGAACTCGAACAGCGTTTCGGCGCCGCTGGCGACGCCGCGCAAGCCTATGTCGTCGCGCACGAAGTCGGCCACCATATCCAGACGATCAGCGGCATTTCGAACCAGGTCCGCAGCGCACAGGGCCGCTCCTCGCAGGCCGAGGGCAATGCGTTGCAGGTCCGCATGGAACTCCAGGCCGATTGCTACGCCGGCGTCTGGGCATCACGCGCGCGCAACAGCGCAGGCCAGCCGGTGATGGAGCCGGGCGACATGGAAGAGGCGATGCGCGCCGCCAATGCAATCGGCGACGACACGTTGATGCGCTCGGCGGGGCAGCGCCCGGTTCCCGAAAGCTTCACCCACGGGACGAGCGAACAACGCATGACCTGGCTGCGCCGCGGCCTGCAAACGGGGGATCCGCGCCAGTGCAACGCCTTCGATACCGCCATCTGAGCGCCGCGATCGCGGTATCCTTTCTGGGGGCATCGCCGGCCTCGGCCGAAACCCTCTATATAGCGGCGGGTCGGCTGATCGACGGCGTCTCGAACGCGGTCCGCACCGGCCAGTGCATCACCGTCGAGGCCGAACGCATCAAGGCGGTCGACGCCTGCGGAAAGGCGCCCGATGGTGCGACGATCATCGACTGGTCGGGCTTCACCGTCCTCCCCGGCCTGATCGACCTTCACACCCACCTCGCCGATCTTGGCCAGAGCGCCGACCTCGCCGCGCCGATGAAGGCATCGCCTGCCGAAACCGCGCTTGTCGGCGCGCGCAACGCGCGGGTCACGCTCGACGCGGGTTTCACCAGCGTGCGCGACGTCGGCACCTATCGCGGGCTGACCGACGTAACGCTGCGCAATGCGATCGACCGCGGCGACGTGCCGGGTCCGCGCATGTGGGTGGCTGGCGCCTATCTCACGATCCCGAAAGGCGGCGGCGAACTCAACGGCGTCGTCCCGAACGAGCAATTGCCGCCGGACATGCGCCTCGGCGTCGCGGCGACGCCCGAAGAGGCTGTGGCGAAGACGGCGTATCTGCTCGACCACGGTGCCGACTTCATCAAGACGATCGCGACCGGCGCGGTGCTCGCGATCGGCACGGAGCCCGGCGCGCCCGAGATGACCGTCGAGCAGCTACGTGCGGTCGTGAAGGTTGCGCATGCTCGCGGCAAGAAGGTCACAGCGCACGCGCACGGCGCCGAGGGGATCAAGAATGCGATCAACGCCGGGGCCGACAGCATCGAACATGCCAGCCTCGCCGACGAGGCGGCGCTGCAACTCGCGAAGAAAAACGGCACCTGGCTCGCGATGGACATCTATAACGGCACCTACATCGACGATATCGGCACGAAGGAGGGCTGGCCCGAAGAGTATCTGCGCAAGAATCGCGAGACGACCGACGCCCAGCGCACCGCCTTCCGCCGCGCGGTCGAACTCGGCGTCAACATCGGTTATGCGACCGACGCCGGCGTCTATCCGCACGGGCTGAACGCGCGGCAGTTCCGCAACATGGTCAAATATGGAATGACGCCGATGCAGGCGATCCAGTCGGCCACCGGCCGCGCATCGGAGGAAATGGGGCGCGGCGACGTGGGCGCGATCCTACCGGGCCGCTATGCCGATTTCGTCGCGGTAAAGGCCGATCCGCTCGCCGACATCGCCGTGCTCGAAAAGATCGACCATGTGATGAAGGGCGGCGTGCTGATCCGCTAGCTCGTTGATCGCGTTGAACCAAACTCCGTGGTTCCGACAAAAAAGGTCCGATCTTAGGACGTTACCACCTCGCGCGCGGTCTTCCCGCCACGAACCTTTTTGACCGCATCGAGTTGTGCCCGGCCGATCCGCGAGGCGGCGTGGACTTCGGCGCGGGCAAGCAGCAACGCCAGATCCTCGCGGCCGATGTCGAATGTCTCGCCCAGATCGTCGAGTGCGGCGTCGATATCATCCATCAGCAAGCCCGCCGGCGCCGCCGCAACGACGGGCTTTCCATCCACCGGCGCCGCGCGGTGGGGGTAGCTGTGTCCCGAAAAGCGATGAAAGGCCCAGCCCGCCGCGACGAGGAGCAGCGAATTGACGGCGACAGGCAGCAGCAGGTGCCCGGCGTGGCCCGACGCCAGCGTATGTCCGCCGATCACTGCGCTCAATGCGGCAGCACCACCGGGCGGGTGGAGGCAGCGAAGCAGCGACATCGTCAGGATCGCGCCGCCGACGGCCAACGCCGCAGCCAGCGCCGGTTCGGGCACCAGCCCGGCGACGATGATCCCGAACGCCGCCGAAATGACATTCCCGCCAACAATCGACCAGGGCTGGGCGAGCGGACTCGCCGGGACCGCGAACAGCAGCACCGCTGACGCGCCGATCGGCGCGACGATCCACGGCGTCGCGGCAGGAAATAGGATGAAGCAGGCGGCGCCCGCGATACCGATGCCGATCAACGCACCAATACTGCCAATCGCGCGGTCACGCAGGCTCGCACCCGCGAGCAGCGGCACGAACAGGCGGATGGTGGTGGTCGACAGCGCCCGGAACACGCGATTCTCCTTTGCGCCGCGCCGATGGACCATCATGGCGCTTCGATCCAGTGAAGTTTGATTGAGCCGCGCGAAGCTGGATTTGCCGTTAGGCTCTTGAACCGGCTCGCCGCGACGTTAAACCCCCGCCATGCGTAACATGCTCCTCACCAGCGCGATCGCGCTCACCGCCGCCCTTTCCTCCCCCGCCCTGGCCCGCCCGATGACCGAGGTGGACCTAGCAATCTTGAAACGCGTCTCCGCGCCGACCGCGTCGCCCGACGGGCGCTGGGTCGTCTTCCAGATGACCGAGACCGAGGGCGGAACCTACAAGCGATCGACCGGGCTCTGGCTCGTCGACCGCAATGCAAAGGGCGCGAAACCGACGCCGATCGCCGACACCGCGGCCAAGAATGAAACCTCCCCCGCCTTCGACAATGACGGCCTCCTCTATTTCCTCTCGAACGCGTCGGGCAAGGATCAGGTGTGGCGTATCGATCCGAAGACGGGCGGCGCCGCGACGCAGGTCACCGATACCAGGGCCGATGTCGCGGGTTTCAAGATTGCGCCAGACGGATCAAAGCTGCTCGCATGGGGCGACATTCCGAAGGAATGCACCGACTTCGGCTGTGAGGCGAAGGACAAGGGCGCGCTTCCCGGTCCCGGCACCGGCCGTCTCTACAAGGATGGCGCGGGTTTCGTGCGCCACTGGGATCATTGGGAAACCCCCGGCACCTATAGCCGCCCCTTCGTTTTCAACCTCGAAGGCGGCAAGGCGATCGCCGCGCGTCCGGCCGACGCAGGCCTGATCGGCGACACTCCCTCCAAACCCTTCGGCGGCGGCGAGGAACTCGCCTGGGGCGCTGACAGCCGCACCGTTTTTTTCACGCTGCGCAAGGCCGACCGCAACGAACCGATGTCGACCAACCTCGATATCTACAGCTGGCTTGTCGACAGCCGGATGATGCCGGTGAACCTGACGCAGGACAATCAGGCGACCGACACCCTCCCCACCCCCTCGCCCGACGGCAAATGGCTGGCTTATGCCGCGATGGCGCGGCCCGGCTACGAGGCCGACCGGCTCGTTCTGATGCTGCGCAACCTCGAAAGCGGCGAGACGAAGAAGCTCACCGACGCATGGGATCGCTCTGTCGGCTCGATCGCCTGGGCGCCCGACGGCAAGTCGCTCTATATCACCGCGCAGGACACGCTCGAACATCCGGTGTTCCGCGTCGATGCCACGACGGGCAAGGTTGAGCGGCTGAAGGCGTCACCGGAAGCGGTCGAGGGCAATGTCGGCGACGTCACCCCGCTCCCCGGTGGCGCTTTGCTCTATTCGCGCAACAGCGCGCTCCTGCCCACCGATCTCTTCGTCCGCGATGCCAAGGGCAAGGTCGGCCAGCTCACCAACGTCAACGCAGCGGCGCTCGCCGAATTCGATCCGGTGAAGCTCGAAAAGATCCAGTTCGCCGGGGCGAATGGCGACAAGGTGTGGGGCATGATCCTGAAGCCCGCCAACAGCACGGGCAAGCTGCCGGTCGCCTTCATCGTCCATGGCGGGCCGCAGGGCAGCTTTGGCAACAGCTGGTCGACGCGCTGGAACCCGCGCCTTTTCGCCGAGCAGGGTTACGGCGTCGTCACCGTCGATTTCCACGGCTCGACCGGCTATGGTCAGGCCTTCACCGACAGCATCAACAAGGATTGGGGCGGCAAACCGCTCGAGGATCTTAAGCTCGGCTTCGCCGCCGCCGGCAAGCAGGATGCGCAGCTCGACCTCACCAACGCCTGCGCGCTCGGCGCCTCCTATGGCGGCTATATGATGAACTGGATCGCGGGCCAGTGGACCGACGGCTTCAAATGCCTCGTCCAGCACGACGGCGTGTTCGACCTGCGCGCGATGGCGTTCGAGACCGAGGAATTGTGGTTCGACGAATGGGATCATGGCGGCCCGTGGTGGGAACGCACCGACCCCGAAAAGTGGAACCCGGTCAATCATGTCGCGAAGTGGAAGACCCCGATGCTGGTGATCACCGGCGAAAAGGATTTCCGCATCCCCTACAGTCAGGGCCTCGCCGCCTTCACCGCGCTCCAGCGCCGCGGCGTTCCGTCAGAGCTGCTCGTCTTCCCCGACGAGAATCATTGGGTCCTGAAGGGCGCGAACAGCGTCCAGTGGCACCAGACAGTGTTCAACTGGATGGGCAGCCATTTAAAGAAGTAAGCCCACCTCTCCCTATATCGTCACCCCGGACTTGATCCGGGGTCCATTTCCTCGCCGCAGGAATGGATGCCGGATCAAGTCCGGCATGACGAGGATGGGTTCGTTCCCCCCTTGCCGCCTTCGCCCCCGACTGGCAAAGGCGCCCGGCTATGCCGATGGAAAAAACATTCGATCCCGCCGCTATCGAGGCGAAATGGGCCCATGAATGGGAAAGCCGTGGACTCTTCCGTCCCGCGCGCCCCGACGCGACACCCTTCACGATCGTCAACCCGCCGCCGAACGTCACCGGCGCGCTGCATATCGGCCATGCGCTCGACAATACGCTGCAGGACGTGCTCGTCCGCTACGAGCGGCTGCGCGGCAAGGATGCCCTCTGGATCGTCGGGATGGACCATGCCGGCATCGCGACGCAGATGGTTGTCGAGCGCCAGCTCAACGAACGCCAGCAAAAGCGCACCGACTTCACGCGCGACGAGTTCGTCGACAAGGTCTGGGAATGGAAGGCGACCAGCGGCGGCCAGATTACCCGCCAGCTCCGCCGTCTCGGCTGCTCGATGGACTGGTCGCGCGAGCAGTTCACGATGGATCCGCATTTCACGCGTGCGGTGGTCAAGGTATTCGTCGACCTCCACAAGAAGGGTCTGATCTACCGCGACAAGCGCCTGGTGAACTGGGATCCCGCGCTCAAGACCGCGATCTCCGACCTCGAAGTCGAATCGCACGAAGTGCCGGGCCATATGTGGCATTTCAAATATCCGCTCGCGGATGGCGAAACCTACACCTATGTCGAGCGCGACGCCGACGGCAATGTCTTGTTCGAGGAAGAGCGCGACTATATTTCGATCGCGACGACGCGCCCCGAAACGATGCTCGGCGACGGCGCCGTTGCGGTGCATCCCGACGACGAGCGCTATCGGCCTATCGTGGGCAAATATTGCGAAATCCCCGTCGGGCCCAAGGAACATCGCCGCCTGATCCCGATCATCACCGACGAATATCCCGATCCGCATTTCGGGTCGGGCGCGGTCAAGATCACCGGCGCGCATGACGAAAACGACTATGGCGTCGCGCAACGCAACGGCATTCCGATGTATCGCCTGATGGACGAAGTCGCCGCGATGCGCGCCGATGGTCCACCCTACGCCGAAGCCGCCGCGCGCGCGGTCGAAATCGCCAGGGGCGCGACCGCGACCCCGGCCGAAATCGACGCGCTCAACCTCGTTCCCGAAGAATATCGCGGGCTCGATCGTTATGAAGCGCGGGGGCGCGTCGTCGCCGACATCGATGCCGAAGGGCTGATGGTCAAGGTCGAGGACAAGCTGATCATGCAGCCGTTCGGCGACCGTGGCGGCGTCGTGATCGAGCCGATGCTGACCGACCAATGGTATGTCGACGCCAAGACGCTGGCGCAGCCGCCGATTCAGGCGGTGCGCGACGGGCGCATCAACATCGTCCCCAAGACGTGGGAAAAGACCTTCTTCAACTGGATGGAAAATATCCAGCCCTGGTGCGTCTCGCGTCAGCTGTGGTGGGGGCACCGGATTCCGGCGTGGTACGCCGAGGACGGCCGCATCTTTGTCGCTGAAACCGAGGAAGAGGCGCAAGCCGAAGCGGGCGCCGGTGTCGCCCTGACCCGCGACGAGGACGTCCTCGACACCTGGTTCTCCTCCGCCCTCTGGCCCTTCGCAACGCTCGGCTGGCCCGAGAATAGCGAACTGCTGAAGCGCCATTACCCCAATGACGTGCTCATCTCCGGCTTCGACATCCTCTTCTTCTGGGATGCCCGCATGGCGATGCAGGGGATGGAGTTCATGGGCGACGTGCCGTGGAAGACGCTCTACCTCCACGGCCTCGTCCGCGCGCCCGACGGCGCGAAGATGTCGAAGTCGAAGGGCAATGTCGTCGACCCGCTCGGGCTGATCGACCAGTACGGCGCCGACGCGCTGCGCTTTTTCATGTCGGCGATGGAAAGCCAGGGCCGCGACATCAAGATGGATGACGCCCGCCTCGCCGGCTATCGCAACTTCGCGACCAAGCTGTGGAACGCCGCGCGTTTCTGCGAAGCCAACGGCATTTCGGCCTCGACCAGCTTCGAGGCGCCCGCCGCGACGCTCCCGGTCAACCGCTGGATCATCGGCGAGGTCGCCGCGACCGTCGCCGCGATGGAAAGTGCCTTCGCCGCCTATCGTTTCGACGAGGCCGCGAATGCGATCTACAGCTTCGCGTGGGACCGTTTCTGCGACTGGTATCTCGAACTGATCAAAGGGTCGATCGACGACGAGACGAAGGCGGTCGCGGGCTGGGTGCTCGACCAGATCCTCGTCATGCTCCACCCGTTCATGCCGTTCATCACGGAAGAGCTGTGGACCGGGCTTGGCGATCGCGCCGACTATCCGCTGATCACCGCCAAATGGCCCACGCCGAACGCCGCGCACGATGCCGACGCCAGCGCCGACATCGACTGGCTGATCAAGCTCGTCAGCGAATTGCGGACTGCCAAGGCCGAGCTTGGTCTGCCGCCGGGCGCGCGCCTGACCGCGCATTTCCCGGTGTCGCTCAAGCGCCGCACCGACAAGCTCGCCGCGCAGCTCGACCGCCTCGCACGTCTTGAGACGGTCAGCTTCGACCTCGCCCCCGCGGGCGCCGCGGCGCAGCTCGTCGTCGAGGGCGAGACGATCACCGTGCCGCTCGAGGGCGTCATCGACATCGCCTCCGAACGCGACCGGCTGACCAAGGCGCTCGCCGCCGCGACGAAAGAACGCGATGGCCTCGCCGGCCGCCTGAACAACGCGTCCTTCGTCGAACGCGCCAAGCCCGAAGCGGTCGAAAAGGCGCGCGTCGACCACGCCGCCAAGGAAGCCGAAGCCGACCGCCTGACCGCCGCACTGGCGCGGCTGGGGTGAACGAAGAGGTCCCCGTCACGCCGACGCCGGTCGCGGCGGCGGCGGACCCGGCTGCCAGCCCGGTCCCGCCGCGCCAGACCGCGCGCGGCGCCGGGCGGATGGACCTGACCCAGGGGCCGATCACCAAGACGCTGATCCTCTTCGCGCTGCCGACGCTCGCGTCGAACATTCTCCAGACGCTGTCGGGATCGGTGAACTCGATCTGGGTCGGGCAATTCCTCGGCGAGGGCGCGCTCGCCGCGACCGCCAACGCCAATATCATCATGTTTCTGATGTTCGGCGCCTTCTTCGGCTTCGGCATGGCGGCCACGGTGTTGATTGGGCAGTCGATCGGGCGCGGCGATATCGACGCTGCGCGGCGCGCGACCGGCGGCGTGATCGGCCTTGCGCTGATCTTTTCGATCGTCATCGCGATTGTCGGCTGGTTCGCGTCGGACCAGATATTGCGTTGGCTCGAGACCCCGCCCGAAGCCTTCGGGCTCGCGCATGATTATCTCCGCGTCACCTTCCTCGCGGTTCCCGCGTCGATGCTATCGGTGACGCTGATGATGGCCTCGCGCGGCGCGGGCGATGCCGTGACGCCGCTCCGCTTCATGATCCTCGCGGTCGTGCTCGACATCGTCTTCAACCCCGTGCTGATCCTCGGCCTCGGCCCCTTCCCGCGCCTGGGGATCGCGGGCAGCGCGCTCGCGACTGCGCTCGCCGGGACGATCAGCCTCGCGGGCATGATCGGCTGGTTCTACGCGAAGAACCATGTTCTCCGCCTGCGCGGCCGCGAACTGTCATACCTTCTTCCCAAATGGAGCGAGCTGCGCTTCATCATCGGGCGCGGCCTGCCGATGGGCGCGCAGATGCTCGTCATCTCGGGCGCCGGACTCGTGATGGTCGGGCTCGTCAACCGCGAGGGGCTCGTCACCGCCGCAGCCTATGGCGCGACATTGCAGCTCTGGAACTATATCCAGATGCCCGCGCTCGCGGTCGGCGCGGCGGTCAGTTCGATGGCGGCGCAGAATATCGGCGCCGGGCGCTGGGACCGCGTATCCTCGGTGACGAACAGCGGCATCGCGATCAACCTCGCGATGACCGGCGTGCTCATCGCGCTCCTCCTGGCGTTCGACCGTGCCGCGCTCGCGCTGTTCCTCGGCGGCGAAAGCCCGGCGATCGACGTTGCGCGCAATATCCAGCTGATCGCGACCTGGACTTTCCTGCCCTTCGGCACGACGATCGTGCTCATCAGCACCTTGCGCGCCAACGGCTCGGTCGTGCCGCCGCTCGTCATCCTGTTCCTGTCGATGTTCCCGATCCGCCTCGGCATCTATTATTTCGGCTATCCCGCGGTCGGCAGCGACATCCTCTGGTGGAGCTTCCCGCTGTCGTCGCTCTCCTCGCTGGCGATGGCATGGGCCATATACAAGCGTGGCGGCTGGCGCCGGGCATTGCCTCGGTCCGGGGGCGGCTAAGTCGCCGGCTTTCGACCAAGGCGCGCGCCGCTTCGACTGGCGGCCCGGCGCCCGCTAGCCAGCGACCGGCTTTTGCCGCTAAAGTCATGTCAATGAATGTGACAAACCGCAAAGACGCGCTGCGCGACCAGCGCGCGAAAATGCTGGCCGCCGCGCCCGACTGGCGCGCATCCGACGCGCGCGTCAATCCGCGCGTCGCGATCGGGTCGATCATTGCCATGTGGCTGATCTATTTCCTGATCACCACCGGCCTCGCCATGCTGACCGGCGCGCCCGAACAATGGTCTTATGCGGGCCGCCGCGCGATCGTCGTCGTCGCGGGAATATTGTGCACCTTCGTCCTCTACCAGTTGCTCCAGCGCGCCCAGCCGCAAAGCTTCGGCGCACGCCTTGCCGCCGCGATGGGCGCCGCGATCCCGCTGGTCGTCGTCTATGCGACGATCAACCTGCTCGTCTTCTTCTATTGGTTCCCCGCGCCCGACACGGCAAAGATCATAGAGGAAGTGCAATCGAAATTCCCAGTGGCGTGGGAAATGGTGTTGATCCTCGACAGTTCGATCCGCTGGTATTTCTTTTTCGCGGTCTGGGCCGCGCTCTATGTCGCCTTCGGCTACGCCAATGAAATGCGGGCGGTCGAACGGCGCGCCAATCATTTCCGCATGGAGGCGCAGACCGCGCAGCTCCGTGCCTTGCATTATCAGGTCAATCCGCATTTCCTGTTCAACACGCTCAATTCGCTATCGACGCTGGTGCTGAAGGGGTCGAAGAGCGAGGCCGAGACGATGATCATGAACCTCTCGTCCTTCCTCCGCTCAAGCCTTGCGGTCGATCCCGAACAACTCGTCAGCCTCGACGAGGAGATCGCGCTCCAGCGTCTCTATCTCGATATCGAACAGACGCGCTTTCCCGACCGGCTCCAGGTCGAGGTGACGATGCCCGACGAGTTGAAAAACGCCTGCGTGCCGGTGCTGATCCTGCAGCCGATCATCGAAAATGCGATCAAATATGGTGTTTCGCCCAGCAAGGGCCGAATCGCGATTCGCCTCGACGCCAGTGCCGAATATGGTCTGCTCATAGTGCGCGTCGAGAACGACATCGACCCCAAGGCGCCCGTCCCCGCTTCGGGTACTGGGCTCGGGCTCGGCAATGTTCGCGAACGCCTGCTGACGCGCTATGGCCCCACTGCGGGCTGCGAATGGGGCAAATCGGATAGTGGCGGCTTTGTCGTTTCGCTCTGGCTGCCGCTGGCACGGGAGGCTTGTTGACGTCATGATCCAGACCTTGCGCACCCTGATCGTCGATGACGAACCGCTGGCGATCGAGCGCCTGCAAATCCTCGCCGGGCAACAGGACGGCATTTCGCTCGTCGGCACCGCCAGCGACGGCGCCTCGGCGCTGCGCATGGTCGATGCGCTCGCACCCGACCTGGTGCTCTGCGACATCGCGATGCCCGATCTCAACGGGCTGGAGGTCGCCGCCGCGATCGAGGGCATGGACAATCCGCCCGCGATCGTCTTCGTCACCGCCTTCGACCGTTATGCGGTCGCGGCGTTCGACGTCGCCGCGGTCGACTATCTGCTCAAGCCCGTGTCGCCCGACCGCCTCGCCCGCGCGCTCTCCCGCGTCCGCGAATGGCGCTCGACCGAGCGGGCGCCGGCGCAAAAAAGCAAGTGGATCAACGAATTCTGGGTCCAAAACCGCGGCGAGATGCTGCGAATCGACGCCGGCCAGGTCGATCTGATCGAGGCCGAACGCGACTATATGCGCCTGCACGTCGGCGGCCGCAGTTGGCTCATTCACCAGACGATCAAATCGCTGGAAGCACGGATGAACCCCGACCAGTTCATGCGCATCCACCGGTCAAAGATGATCCGCCGCGAAGGCATTGTCGGATTGAAGCATCATGGCGACGGGGCGTGGAGCGTCGACCTTGGCGAGGGTGGCGTCCATCGTATCGGACGCACCTATCTCCATGACGTCAAGGCGATCATGCACGTCTAAAGTCTTACCCCACCAAAAAAAGCGGCCATGCCGCCAGGGCATGACCACTTTTTGGGATCAACATACAGCCGGGTTGGTCAGGGCGCGGCGACGACCATCGCGCCCTGGTCGGCGAGGCGCGTGCCGCCGCCGTTGAACAGGGCCGCGAGCTTGGTTTCGGCGTCGCTCATCGCCTGCACCTTGCACGCGTTTTCGGCGGCGCGCTCGCGCAGCGTCGCACGGCCCGGCAATCCGCAGACCTTGCGAACGGCCATCTTGACGCGGGTCGTCAGTCGTTCGCGACCGCGCTCGCTCGACAGGTTGAGATCGTCATAGGACACGGCAATGCTCCGCGTAACGTCTTGCGCGAAGGCGGGGGCCGCGACGCCGGCCGTCGCCAGCGGCACAGTCAGCAGCATCAGGAAAAATTTCGCCATGGGGGAGTCCTCTCTACAAGGGATGCGGGATACCGGTCGGCGGACCGGGGAGACCGTCTTCCGATATCCCGCAACACGGTTGATACCCCTTGGACGTCGCGGGAATCATCTTTGGATCGATCGGCGCGAACGGCGGCTCGATTTACGGACGAAGGGCGTCCATCCGTCGACGAATGGTCGGCGGAGGGGTAATATCGTGGCGCAAGGCTTGCATCGGACACACGGCCGTGGCCAAATCGGACTGTGACGAGGAAATTATCTTTCACACCGAGTCGATCCGGCGGCGAATGGCTCGTACGCGTATTGCTTCTGGCACTCGCGGGTGCGCTTGCCGGATTGCTGCTGGGCGAAATGATCGCCGAACCGCTGGCGGCGCCGCGCGCGCCCCTTACGACCTCTTATTCACGGCACAGTGCCAATCCCGAAGCCCGCGTGCCTCAGGGCGAAACCGCCGCCGCCTGCATCTCCTGCCCCGACAGCTATGGCGTCGCGGCAAGGCTGCGCGCCGAACGCGACGGGCGGATGATGGACGGCGCCTTTCGCGAATTGGGGGCGGTCGATATCGACGCGCCGCTGCCCGCCGAACCGGCCGACGACAGTTACCGATATGGCGGCCGCTTCCCCGACCCTAGCCCAAAGGTCGGGACGGTCCCGGCCGAAGACGCGAAGATGATCCCGCCTGCCGTGGACGGTGATGTACCGCCTGAGGCAGGATTCGACTGGCCGCCCGCAGAATAGTGAAAACCTGTCGTCAAAATCATCCGCATCACCGAGCGAGCCTCGGGGATGCGGATCAGGAAGCCGTCGGCCTTACTTGGGCGGCACGGGTGCCTGGGGCGCGCAGCGCGTCGTGTCGCCCGCCTTGCACGCGGCGACATCGGCCTCCCATTTCATCCGCTCTTCGGCCGACATCGCGGCCACGCGCGCCTTTTCGGCTTCATAGGCCGCGGTTTCTTCGGCATAAACCTGTTGGTCATGCGCGATCTGCTGCTGCGCGGCCGACACTTCCTGCGTATAAATGGTGTTGTCGGTGCTGGCGCGAGCCGCCTGTTCGGCATTGAGGCGCGCCGTATTCGCGCGTTCCTCGGGCGTCGTGCCGTCGGGCGCTGTCTCTTCGGCAACAGGGGCTACCGTTCGTGCGGCCGCAGGCGCGGCCTCGGGCGTCTGCCAAGCCATGGCCTGGGCCGAAGAAATCAGCGCGAATGCGGCGCTCGCCGCCCAAATCATCCTGGTCATCGAAGTCCTCCTTCAAATCATCCGTATCGGCGGTCGAACGCTTGGCCCGTGGGACCGTTCCCGCCCGATTTGACCTCCGATGGAGCAATCGCCATGCTACGGCCCCGACCCTAGGCGCATCCCTTGTCCGATCGGCCGATCATTTGCCAACATTCTTGAAACATCCGCTCAATCGCCCGGTATTTTTCACGCCGCTGGCGGTGCTTCTCGCCGCCGTCGGCCTCAGCCTGTGGCAGGGACCGGCGGTTGTCGCGGCCGAGACAACGGTCAACGACTGGATCCTCGGCAACTTCTCGCCGCTCTTCGCCTGGGCCGGGATCGGCTTTCTGGCGCTTCTCGCCTGTATCGCGCTCTCGCCGCTCGGCGGGCGGGTCATCGGTGAGACCGGCGCCATCCCCATCCTTTCGCGCTGGCGCTGGTTCGCGGTGACGCTCTGCACGACCATCGCGACCGGCATTCTCTTCTGGGGCGCGGCCGAGCCGCTGTTCCACCTCAACGATCCCCCCGCTATGCTGGGGCTCGAACCCGGCAGCGACGCCGCCGCGACCTTCGCGATGTCAACGATGTTCCTGCATTGGACGCTGACGCCCTATGCCATCTATACCGTTGCCGGACTCGCCTTCGCGCTCGTCTATTACAACCGCCGCGAACCCTTCAGCCTGTCATCGCTCTTCGTCCCCCTGATCGGACAGCGCGCGCACGGCCCCGTCGGGACGGGCATCGACATCCTCTGCCTCTACGCGCTCGTCGCAGGAATGGCGGCCTCGCTCGGCGCCGGCGTGCTCGCACTCGCGGGCGGGATCGAAGGGCTCGGTGGATTTCGCGGCGGCGACCCGCTTCGGTGGGCGATCGCAGGAACGATCGTGGCGACGTTCGTCGGCTCCGCCGCCCTCGGACTCCAGCGCGGCATAACCCGCCTTTCGCTCCTGAATGTCTGGCTGTTCTTGGCGATCCTGTTGTTCGTGCTTTTGGCGGCGCCCACCGGACGGCTCCTCACGCTGGGGCTTGTCGGCGCCGCCGACTATGCCGTCACCTTCCTGCCGCGCAGCCTCGGCGCAGATGTCGATCCCGATTGGCACCGGCAATGGACGATCTTCAACTGGGGAAACTGGTTCGCCTGGGCGCCGGTCACCGCGCTCTTCCTCGGCCGGCTGGCGGTCGGCTATACCGTGCGCGCCTTCATTCTGTTCAATCTCTTGCTCCCGGCGTTGTTCGGCGCGGTGTGGATGGTCGTTATCGCCGGCACGACAATCGCGCTCGACCAGGGATCGGGCGGAGAACTCTATGCCGTGCTCACCAGCGTCGGCCCCGACCCCCTGCTCTATCGCCTGTTCAGCCAGCTCGGCGGGGGTTCGCCGGTGCTCGCGCTGCTGATCGGCGCGATCTTCCTTTCCTATGTTACCGCTGCCGACAGCAACGTCTCGGCAATGAGCGCGCTGTCGACGCATGGTATTTCGCCCGAAACCCCCGAAGCACCGCTGGCGATCAAGATCGTCTGGGGCGTTGCAGTCGGGCTCGTGGCGACCATCCTGGTTGCCGCGTCGGGCATCGACGGCATCCGGATGATGTCGGTGCTCGGCGGCTTTCCGGCGTTGTTCATCATCGTCGGAGCGGCGCTGTCGCTCACCGTAATGGCCGTGCGGGGACGGCGCGAGGCCGCCCCCGCCCAATCCTGAGAAAGCGGTCTCAGGGCTACCAGATCTTCGTGCGTGCCTCGGGCGCCAGGTAATATTTGGCCCCCGCCTCGACGCCGAACGCCTTGTACCACGCGTCGACGTTGCGCACCGGCCCGATGATGCGCCAGCGCGCGGGACTGTGCGGGTCGCTCGCCACCTGCTGCTTGATCGCATCCTCGCGCGCCTTGTCGCGCCACGCCTGCGCAAAGGCGAGGAAGAAACGCTGATCGCCGGTCAGCCCGTCGATCACCGGGGCCTCCTTGCCGTTCAGCGAGCGGTGATAGGCATCATAGGCGACCTCAAGCCCGGCAAGGTCGGCGATATTCTCTCCCATCGTCAGGTCGGGATTGATAAAGGCGCCGGGCGCGGCCTCATATGTCGCATATTGCGCGCCGAATGCCTTGGCCTGCGCATCGAAACGCGCCGCGTCCTCGGGCGTCCACCAGTCGCGCACCGCGCCCTCGGCATCGATCTTGCGGCCCTGATCGTCGAAACCATGCGTTATCTCGTGGCCGATAACCGCGCCGACCGCGCCGTAATTGACCGCATCGTCGACGCTTTCGCTGAAATAGGGCGCCTGCAGGATGCCAGCCGGAAACACGATCTTGTTCTCCAGACCGCCGTTGTATGCGTTCACTTCTTGCGGGTTCATCGCCCATTTCTTGCGATCGACGGGCTGGTTCAGGTCCGACAGCGCATAGGCATATTCGAAGGCCGAACTGCGTTTGACATTGCCATAGAGATCGGCGGGATCGATCTTCAGCGCCGAATAGTCGCGCCATTTGTCGGGATAGCCCACCATCACTTCCATTTTGGCAAGTTTCGCCAAAGCGGCCTCTTTGGTGGCCGGTGCCATCCAGCTGTTGGCTCGAATGCGATCGCCCATAGCCAGTTTCAAATTCGCGACGAGCACTTCCATCTTCGCCTTGGCGCTCGCCGGAAAATATTGGCTTGAATAGGTCTCGCCGACCAATTCGCCGAGGCTGCCGTCCACCAGCGTCAGGCCGCGCTTCCAACGTGGGCGCAGCTCGCCCACGCCGCTGAGCGCCTTCGTATATTCGAAACGGCTGTCGACGAACGCCTTGTCGAGATAGGGCGCGGCATTGTCGGCGACGTGGAACTGCTGCCACAGCTTGATCGTGTCGAGCGGCGTCCTGGCATAAAGCGCGGCGATATCGCGAACCGCCGTCTTTTCGTTGACGATGATCCGCTTTTGCGGCGCGATACCCGCCCCTGCGAACCAGGCGGACCAGTCGAGCCCCGGCGCGTAGGCGGCGAGTTCCTCCGAAGACATCGGATTGTTGATCTTGCCGATGTCGCGGCGGTCGGCGATTGCCCAGCTGACCTTCGCGATCTCGATTTCGAACGCCATGATCGCGTCGGCCGCCTTTTCGGGGTCGGCGTTGCCCACCATCTTCATCATGCGGGCGATATAGGCGCGATAGGCGTCACGCTGCGGTTTGAAGCTGTCGCTCAGATAATAATCGCGCTCGGGAAGCCCCAGCCCCGCTTGCCCCAGCCACAGGACATTGACCGTCGGATCGGCGGTGTCAGCATAGGGCCCACCGCTGACAATCGTCGAACCGAAGGTGCCCTGCGTGCCGCCCATGAAGCGCGCCATTGCTTTTTTATCTTTGATCGCGGTGACTGCGGCCACGTCAGCCATCAACGGCTTGGTGCCCAATGCCTCGACCCGCGCCTCGTCCATGAAGCTCTGATAGAGACCGCCGACCTGACTCGTCGCCGGCGCGCTCGTAACAAGCTGGCGGAGCTGGCGCTGGGTCAGATTATAGACGTCATAGCCGACCCCCGCCGACGCCTGATCCGCCGGAATCTCGGTTCGGGCGAACCAGTCACCGTTCGCATATTTGTCGAAATCGTCCCCCGGCTTCACCGACATGTCGCGCGCGCCCAGGTCGACGCCCCATTTTCCGAACGTCAGCGCCTTCAGCGAACCGTCCGGCGAAGCACCTCCCGCACCCGCGTCTCCGCTCGGCGCGATGGGTGCCATTCCCGGACTGACATCTTTCGCCAAGGCCGGCGCCGCAATCAGCGCCGCCGCGATCGCAAGTCCCGCGACGCTCGAAGTGAAACTATTCATATCCCCAGTCTCCCGTTCCCCGGCGCCGCCGGGTCGAGACGGCGCGCATGATCATTCTTGTCCGCCTGTCGCGCCAGAGGGTCAAGCGAGTGACCCGACGCTGGTCGAAGTCTTTGTGGGGTTGGTGGAAAGCGACCGCATTGCGGCCGCGCACCCGACCGCCTATTTATGCTGTGAACAGGCGCGAACCGCTCTTGCGCCCCTAGAACAAATCTGGAACAAATCCCTCCCATGAGTCTTACCCATATTTCGGTGCGCGGCGCGCGCGAGCACAATTTGAAGGGCGTCGACGTCGACCTGCCGCGCGATGCGCTGATCGTCATCACCGGCCTGTCGGGATCGGGCAAATCCTCGCTCGCCTTCGACACCATCTATGCCGAAGGCCAACGGCGCTATGTCGAGAGCCTGTCGGCCTATGCGCGCCAGTTCCTCGAGATGATGCAAAAGCCCGATGTCGAGCATATCGACGGCCTCTCGCCGGCGATCAGCATCGAGCAGAAGACGACGAGCCGCAACCCGCGCTCGACCGTCGCGACGGTGACCGAGATCTACGACTATATGCGCCTGCTCTGGGCGCGCGTCGGCATTCCCTATTCGCCGACGACGGGCAAGCCGATCAGCGCGCAGACGGTTACCGACATGGTCGACCGCGTGATGGCGTTGCCCGAGGGCACCCGCGCCTATCTGCTCGCCCCCGTCGTGCGCGGCCGCAAGGGCGAGTATAAGAAGGAACTGGCGCAGTGGCAGAAGGACGGGTTCACGCGCGTCCGCATCGACGGCGAATTCTACGAGATCGGCGAGGCGCCGGCGCTCGACAAGAAATACAAGCATGACATCGAGGTGGTCGTCGACCGCGTTGCCGTCCGTGAAGGCCTCGAAACGCGGCTCGCCGACAGCTTCGAGACCGCGTTGAAGCTGGCCGAAGGGCTCGCCTATGTCGACCTCGCCGACGGCCCGGTGCCGGGGCGCGAGGAAGAAGATACCGGCGGCGCGATGAAGGGCGCGGGCATCCCCCCGAACCGCCTGATCTTCTCCGAGAAATTCGCCTGCCCGGTCAGCGGATTCACGATCGCCGAGATAGAACCGCGGCTGTTCAGCTTCAACGCGCCGCAGGGTGCGTGCCCGGCGTGTGACGGGCTCGGCGAGCGGCAGGAGTTCGACCCCGACCTGGTCGTGCCCAACCATGCGCTGTCCCTGAAGAAGGGCGCGATCGTGCCGTGGGCCAAATCGAACCCGCCCTCGCCTTATTATATGCAGGTGCTCGAAAGCCTGGGCAAAGCCTATGGATTCGACCTGACGACGCCGTGGCAGGAATTGCCCGGCGAAGTGCAGCTCGTGATCCTCTATGGCAGCGGCGGCAAACCCGTCGAGCTGACCTTCAAGGATGGCAAGCGCAGTTACACGACGCACAAGGCGTTCGAGGGTGTGATCGGCAACCTCAACCGCCGCCTGCTCCAGACCGAAAGCGCGTGGATGCGCGAGGAGCTGAGCAAATATCAGGCGCCGCACCCGTGCGAGACGTGCCACGGCGCGCGCCTGCGCCCCGAACCGCTCGCGGTGAAGATCGCGGGCGAGAATATCAGCATGTCGGCGCAGCGCAGCGTCGCCGACGCGCTCGGCTGGTTCAGCACGCTCGACGAAAAGCTCAATGACACGCAGCGCCAGATCGCCAAGGCGATCCTGAAAGAGATCAACGAACGGCTCGGCTTCCTCAACAATGTCGGGCTCGATTACCTCAACCTCAACCGCACCAGCGGCACATTGAGCGGCGGCGAGAGCCAGCGCATCCGTCTCGCCAGCCAGATCGGCAGCGGCCTGTCGGGCGTGCTCTACGTCCTCGACGAGCCGAGCATCGGCCTCCACCAGCGCGACAACGACCGGCTGCTCGCGACATTGAAGCGCCTTCGCGACCTCGGCAACACCGTGATCGTCGTCGAGCATGACGAGGATGCGATCCGCCACGCCGATTATGTCGTCGACATGGGCCCCGGCGCGGGCCTCCACGGCGGCGAGATCGTCGCCGAGGGCACGCTCGAAGAAGTGCTCGCCAACAAGAACAGCCTGACCGCGGCGTATCTGACCGGCGCGAAGAAGATCGAGGTGCCCAAGCACCGCCGCAAGGGCAATGGCTTCGACCTCGTGCTCAAGGGTGCGCGCGCGAACAACCTCCAGAATGTCACTGCAAAGATCCCGCTCGGCACCTTCACCTGCGTCACCGGCCTGTCGGGCAGCGGCAAGTCGAGCCTGATCATCGACACGCTCTATGCCAGCGCGGCGCGCGTGCTCAACGGCGCGCGGATGATCGCGGGGCCGCACGACAGCCTGAAGGGGCTGGAGCATTGCGACAAGGTGATCGACATCGACCAGTCGCCGATCGGCCGCACCCCGCGATCGAACCCCGCGACATACACCGGCGCCTTCACGATCATCCGCGACTGGTTCGCGGGGCTGCCCGAAAGCCAGGCGCGCGGGTACAAGCCGGGGCGCTTCAGCTTCAACGTCAAGGGCGGGCGATGCGAGACCTGCACCGGCGACGGGCTGATCAAGATCGAGATGCACTTCCTGCCCGACGTCTATGTGACGTGCGAGACGTGCCACGGCAAACGCTACAACCGCGAAACGCTCGAGGTGAAGTTCAAGGGCCACAGCATCGCCGACGTGCTCGACATGACGGTCGAGGATGCGGCCGAATTCTTCAAGGCGGTGCCCTCGATCCGCGAGAAGATGGCGATGCTGGTGCGCGTGGGCTTGGGGTACATCAAGGTCGGGCAGCAGGCGACGACGCTGTCGGGGGGCGAGGCGCAGCGCGTCAAGCTGGCCAAGGAATTGTCGCGCCGCTCGACCGGGCAGACGCTCTATATCCTCGACGAGCCGACCACCGGGCTGCATTTCGAGGATGTGCGCAAGCTGCTCGAAGTGCTGCAACAGCTTGTCGACCAGGGCAACAGCGTCGTGGTGATCGAGCATAATCTGGATGTCATCAAGACCGCCGACTATATCCTCGACCTCGGCCCCGAGGGCGGGGTCAAGGGCGGCGAGATCGTCGCCGCGGGCACGCCCGAACAGGTGGTGAAGGAGAAGCGCAGCTTCACCGGCCAGTATCTGGCGCCGCTCTTGGGGAAGTAGGGCCGAAAACGCCTCCCTTCAGCGAGGGGTTGGGAGCGTCCGTCGCCGTCCCGCGCCCAAACATGCCCTTTCCTAACCCCTCCCGCAGGCGGGAGGGGAACTCGATCGACGCCCCATCGGCAACAGCGGATCGAGCCGGTGTGGCCGGTGTGGCAGCACCGCGCTTTTTCGCCGGCACCGCGCATCGGGCGCGGCGCGCGCAGCGCCGATCAGGCCAGGGCCAGCAAGGTGCGCGCGAGCCAGGCGCCCGCGACGGGCGCGGCGAGCAGAATCAATATGATCGCGGCGCAACGCACGGGCACCGGGAACGGCGTCGCGGGGAGGCGCGCGTGCAGCCACCATGTCGCGGCCGCGACCCCCGCCACCAGCGGCAGCGCGATAGCCGACATGGCGGGGTTCCATATCCCCCCGACCTCTGAAAACAGCGTCTCGCGCGCCGGGATCAGGTCGGGGCCGCCCGCCTCCGCAAGGGTCCACGCGCCATATCCGACCGCAAACGCGACGAGCAGGAACAGGCCCCAGCCGATCAGCGTCCGGCGCAGCAGCGCCAGCCAGTCGACCCGCGCGCCACCCGCGAGCAGCGCGCCGCCGAGCAGCGCCACCGTGACCGCGATGGTCGCGATCGCCGAGAGGGCAAGCAGCCGGGCCGCCCACAGCGCGGCGACCAGCCCCGCGACCGGCGCGATGAAGATCAGCCCCTGCCACGGTCCGGATGGGTCATATGGGCGAAGGGAGCTGCCGCGCGGCGCCCCTTCCCCGCCCGAAACCCCGCGATGATCGATCATGAAAACCCCCTTCCCCGTAGGCGGCAAGTCAGCACCAGTCGCAGGTTCTTGTCAATATTCCGGCGATTTGCGCGAAGGCGCGCGCCAGCCGATCCGCACCTTGTGGCTCGCCTTCAGCGCCTTCGCCAGCCCGCCCAGCCCCTCGGCGAGCGCGGGGCCGAGGATCAGCCCGAACAGCGAAAAGATGAATTCGAACCCGCTCATATGCCCCCGCAATCAAGCTGTTGTCGTGCCCGGTGCGATCCGCGGCCAATCACCCTGCCCTCACGATCCCGCGACGCCCATCAAGCCCGCGCGGGGGCCCGCCCGCGCAACAATATTCCAAAGTTTACAAAGTTCACGCTCCCCTCGGGTAGAATGATACCCGCCGCACGGAGCGCGGACGAAAAACGGTGTGAGGAAGCCGACTATGCGAAAGAGCGGCGGCGACGCTGGCACGGCGCGATAATGTAGGACAGCGGTTTTTTTTGCGGAAGCCCGACCTGTGGTCATGCCGGTCTCGATCCGGCATCCATTGCCGCGACGTCGATGGACCCCGGATCAGGTCCGGGGCGACGGGGTGCGGAAAAGCCCGTCCCGCAAGCGCGAGGGGCATATCACCCCATCAGCTTCGCGGTGATATCCTGAGCAGCATAGATGCGGATCACCGGCGGCTGCGGCGAGAGGGCGCGCATTTCGGTGACGAAGGCGGCGGAGGCGGGCAGCGCGAAATGGGCGCGCACCGCGGCGATATCCGCCCACTCCTCGATAAAGACGAGACGATCGGGCTGCTCGACATCGACATGGCAGCGATGCCCCAGACACCCCGCCTCGCCGCGCGACCGCGCGCTATGCCCGGCACCGAGCGCGATCATGCGCTCGCGATGCTCGGGGGTGAGGATGACGTGGCCGGTGATGAGGATCATGGACTCATTCTTCAATTCTGCGGAGTGAACACATGAGACTCGCCAGCACAACTCTCCGGCGTGCCATTCTTGCTCCCCTTCCCAAACTGCACTAACTTCACACAATTGGGGGCAAACACATGCTAGATATACTAGGAGTTATCGGACTAATAATTGCTGTCGCCGCGGCATTAGATTTTGCTCTGAAACCTAGCGTCAAAGCGAATATTGGCGCAGCCATATCCCCATCTATCAAAGATATGTCAAACAACGCCTACAAAGGCAGCGAAAAACTTGACAAAATATTCGGTAAAAATCTTCTATCAAAAAGATCTATATCTGTATCAATAATTTTATCGGTAGCTTCTCTTGTATTTTCTTATGTATACGCTTACGTAACGAGCGATTTTTTAATGATCTCTATATTTGATAAATCTCCAAATTTAAATACAATTGCTTTATTTCTACTATTTCTAGTGGGATGCTTAATAGGAGATATAATAAGTTACGCTCAGACAAGAGTATTTCTTAGAACCCTTGATAACAACAAAGGATGGACAGTTTCAACGGGGCTTGCAATTTCAGATTCTATAATAAGCCTTTCAATATTTGTTTTCATTTTTTCTTTGACCAGACTTATCGCTTACCTTTCAATAATTTCTCTGACACCGATGGTCAATCTTGAGCGTAACGAATATATAGACACCGCACAGCTAAAGTATCTGACAGAATACTCCGTTGCCTCCAATCTCTCTAGCAAAACCGATCTTGGATGGCCGATCCTCTTATCTAATGCGACAGCGCAAAAAGATGAGAAACTGGCGAACGCAGCGCTGAACGATTATACAAATCAATTTTTGGATTTGATGCCCGAGGGAGTGGAAGTCGAAAGCAAAGTCACGTTTATATGTGGCGACGATCCAAAAAATTTTGAAGCGTTCTTTCGCGCTCCTCCGCAGACAGTTGCACTTTTAGCAAGAGAAATCTCCACTCGTCGCGGCATACCGCAGTACGGAGAATATCATCAGGAGATTGTCGATACACTCAACAAGAAATCATCTCAGTGGACGCCGCCGAAGAGAGATGTATGCTCTAAACCGATTCTGAAAATTTCTCAAAAAATCAGCTCGGGATCGCTGCTAAAAATCTCTGGAATATTTAATGCGTTCTATGCTTCTTTCGAGAGGACGCTGTATAATTTCTACGAAAACTTTGGATTCAAATTGGCGTCTTACTCTGTCGTAGAACCGATGAACGATATAAGTTTATTTTATGACAGTATAATAATGCAAACTCTTTACGGATTTCTAGGTTTCACCCAGGGTGATTCCAACGCAAACTACTTACTATCTGGATTTTCCGCTAAACCCCAACCTGACTTAGATCGGCTCACCGTTCCGTTCTCTCCGATGCTTGCCTCAAGCCTTGGGGTTTCAATTTTCTTTTGGCTATATTTGGTTTGGCTTGCGATTTGCCAGACAGCGGGTCCCGTTTCGAGGCAAATGGTTAAGCTGTCAGAGCGATTTGACGTTAGGCGGGCTCCGCTGTCAACCGTGGGAATCGCCTTAACCGCCGGACTATTAGTATTTACTGCCGCAAGATACGCGGTTGGCTGGATCTGGAATGCCGTTTTTTGAAATCTGCAAAATGACACTTCCATGACACTCCCTGTCACATACACGTCACACAACTCCCCCAAATGGCCCTCAGCGAGTCGCCGCGGGGGTGGTGGCTTGGATCGGTAACGACCCCCACCACAGGATTATGTCATGCTGCAGAAATTCGCCCTCAAGGCCCTTGGTATCGCTGGTGCCGCGACGTGCGCGCTCGCGCTTTCCGCGTGTCAGGATCAGGCGTCTTCGGGCGGCGGGGCGCGCGATTATATCAGCGCGGTCGGGTCGTCGACCGTCTATCCCTTTGCCACCGCGGTCGGCGAGAAGTTCGCCGAAGCGACGGGTAACAAGACGCCGAAGATCGACAGCACGGGCACCGGCGGCGGCTTCGAGCGTTTCTGCGCCGGCGTCGGCGGCGACACCGCGGACATTTCGAACGCCTCGCGCCGCATCAAGAAGTCGGAGTTCGACACCTGCCAAAAGAATGGCGTCCAGGACATCGTCGAAATCCAGATCGGCATCGACGGCATCGCGCTGGGCGAGGCTTCGCGCGGCCCCGGCTTCAAGCTGACCGAAGAAGATGTCTACAAGGCGCTCGCGGCGAACCCCTATGGCAAGCCGAACACCGCGAAGACGTGGAAGGACGTGAACCCCGCCCTGCCCGCGGTCGCGATTTCGGTTTTCGGCCCGCCGTCGACCAGCGGCACCTATGATGCGTTCAAGGAACTGATCCTCGGCACCGGCTGCGACGCCAATCCCGAGATGAAGGCGCTGAAGGCCAGCGACAAGGACAAGCATGAGGCGACCTGCACGACGCTGCGCGGTTCGCCCTATTATGTCGAGCAGGGCGAGAATGATAACCTCATCATCTCGAAGCTCGACAAGAACCCGACCAGCCTTGGCATTTTTGGCTTCAGCTATCTCGACGCCAACAAGGACAAGATCAAGGCGGTGCCGATCCAGGGCGTTTCGCCGACCTATGCCGCGATCGCCGACGGCAGCTACCCGGGTTCGCGCCCGCTGTTCATCTATATCAAGAAGGCGCATGTCGGCGTCGTTCCGGGGCTGGCCGAATATGTCGCCGAGTTCCTGAAGGGCGCGGGCGAAGGCGGTTATCTGGCCGCCAAGGGCCTGATCGTGTCGCCGAAGGATGTTGCCGACAAGGCGGCGGCGAACGGCACGGGCATGACCGTGCTGGACGGCAGCGAGCTGAAGTAAGTTTCCTCCCGCTGGTGGCTGCGGCGGGTTCGCCCGTCCGGCCACCGTCTTTTTTATCGTCATTGCGAGCGAAGCGAAGCAATCTCCAGCAAGCGTCCAGCCATTTCGATAGCTGGAGATTGCTTCGTCGCTTCGCTCCTCGCAATGACGGGGATGGTTTGACGAGGACCATGTGACCTTTAACGCCGCCGCCCTTTTGCTTTTGATCGCGGGCCTCGCGCTGATCGGCTGGCTGGCCGGTCGCCAGCGGTCGAACCTGCTGGCGAGCCGCGCGGGCACCAAGCTCCATTCGCGTCCGCAATATCATGGCTGGTATGTCGCGCTGTGGCTGTTCGCGCCCGCCGCACTGTTCCTCGCCGTATGGTCGTCGGTCTCGCCCGCGCTGATCACCAACCAGGTGCTGACGAGCGAGGCGGCGCAGAGCCTGCCGAGCTTTGGCTTCGAGCGCGGCGCGATCCTGTCGGATGCCCGTTCGGTCGCGCAGGGGCGGCAGGACGCGGTGAGGCTGCCCGCCGCGGCGCCGCTGGTGAAGCCCTATGCCGACGCGAGCCACAAATATGCGTGGATCGGCATCGCCGCGATGCTGGCGCTGGCGCTGGCGGGCGGGCTTTATGCCTTTACGCGGATCAAACCCGATTTCCGGGCGCGGACGCGGGTCGAGCGGATCGTTATGGCGTTCCTGCTGCTCGCGTCGCTCGTCGCGATCCTGACGACCTTTGGCATCGTGCTCTCGCTGCTCTTTGAATCGATCCGCTTCTTCCGCCTCGTCTCGCCCGCCGAACTCTTGTTCGGAACGACATGGGCGCCGCAGAGCGGGGCGCCGCAGCCCGACACGTTCGGCGGCATCCCGCTGTTCTGGGGCACCGTCCTGATCGGGGCGATCATCGCGATGATCGTCGCGATCCCGATCGGGATGATGACCGCGGTCTACCTGACCCAATATGCCGCGCCGACGGTGCGCCGCTGGGTGAAGCCGATCCTCGAGATCCTCGCGGGGGTGCCGACCGTCGTATACGGCTATTTCGCCGCGCTGACGGTGGCGCCAGCGCTGCGCAATTTCGCGGTGATGCTGGGCATTCCCAACGCCTCGACCGAAAGCGCGCTGGCTGCGGGTATCGTGATGGGCGTTATGATCATCCCCTTCGTCTCCTCGATGGCCGACGACAGCATCAACGCGGTGCCGCAGGCGATGCGCGACGGCAGCCTCGCACTGGGCGCAACGCCGAACGAGACGATCCGCCAGGTGCTGATCCCCGCCGCGCTGCCCGGCGTGATGGGCGGCATCCTGCTCGCGGTCAGCCGCGCGATCGGCGAGACGATGATTGTGGTGATGGCGGCGGGCCTGTCCGCGAACATGACCGCCAACCCCTTCGCCAGCGTCACCACGGTGACCGCGCAGATCGTGAAATTGCTGACCGGCGATCAGGAGTTCGATAGCGCCAAGACGCTCGCCGCCTTCGCGCTCGGCCTCGTGCTGTTCATCGTCACGCTGCTGCTCAACATCGTCGCGCTGCGCATCGTCAAAAAGTATCGCGAAGCTTATGAATAGAGACACCGCCCCCACCGACTGGAAAGGCGCCGTGATGCAGAAGCGCATCGCGGGCCGCTACGCCGCCGAACGCCGCTTCAAGCTGATGGGGCTGGGCGCGGTGCTGCTCTCGGGCGCCTTCCTCGCCTTCCTGCTGTTCGTGATGGTCGGCAATGGCGCGCGCGGCTTTACCTATACGCATGTCGCGGTGCCGATCGATTTCAAGGCGACGCCGCTGACCGTCGACACGTCGCGGCTTGGCGATGCCGACGCCGATCAGGTGATCGCGAATGCGGGGCTGGCCGACATCGTCGCCTTTGCCGCCGACGAGGCGCTGGGCGACGGCGGGGCCGAGCTGATTTCGGAGAATGCGTGGAAGGAAGTGCGCAGCGAGATCAAGGCCGACCCCGAACTCCTGAACGGCAAGACGGTGTTCGAACTGCCGGCGTCTTCGGCGGTCGACATCATGGCGAAAGACGGCGCGCGCGGCGAACTGGGCGCGCGGGTCGATGCGCTGGAGCGTGACGGCAAGCTGGGGACCGGCATCCACTGGCCCTTCTTCAAGAACGCCGACGCGACCGATCCGGCGGTCGCGGGCATCTGGGGGGCGCTCAAGGGGTCGGTGCTGACGATCTTCATCGCCTTCCTGATTGCCTTTCCCACGGGGGTGCTCGCGGCGCTGTATCTCGAAGAATATGCGCCGAAGAACCGCTGGACCGACCTGATCGAGGTGTCGATCAACAATCTGGCCGCGGTGCCCTCGATCATCTTCGGCCTGCTCGCGCTCGCGGTGTTCATCAACTGGTTCGGGCTTTGCCAGGCGAGCCCGCTCGTCGGCGGGCTGACGCTCGCGCTGATGACGATGCCGGTGATCGTGATCGCCAGCCGCAACGCGATCAAGTCGGTGCCGCCGTCGATCCGCGATGCGGCGCTGGGCGTCGGCGCAAGTCCCGTGCAGGTGGTGTTCCACCATGTCCTGCCGCTCGCCCTGCCCGGCATCCTGACCGGCACGATCATCGGCATGGCGCGCGCGCTGGGCGAGACCGCGCCGCTGCTCCTCGTCGGGATGCGCGCCTTTATCGGCGACGTTCCGGGCGGCATCTGCTCGCCCTCGACCGTGCTGCCGATGCAGATCTTCCTCTGGTCGGACGAAGTCGACCGGGGCTTTGTCGAGAAAACCTCCGCCGCGATCATCGTGCTGCTTATCGTGCTGCTGTCGATGAACGCCTTTGCGATCTATCTTCGCAACAAATTCGAAAAACGCTGGTGATCATGACCCAAGAAGACCTGACCATTACCGACCCGAAGATGAAGGCGCACGGCGTCAACGTCTTCTATGGCGAGAAACAGGCGATCAACGACGTGTCGATCGACGTCGGCACCGACCTCGTCACCGCGTTCATCGGCCCCTCGGGCTGCGGCAAGTCGACCTTCCTGCGGTCGCTGAACCGCATGAACGACACGGTTGCGAGCGCGAAGGTGACCGGCCGGATCGAACTCGACGGCGAGGATATCTATGCGCCGTCGATGGACGTCGTCCAGCTGCGCGCGCGCGTCGGCATGGTGTTCCAGAAACCGAACCCCTTCCCCAAGTCGATCTATGACAATGTCGGTTACGGCCCGCGCATCCATGGCCTTGCGCCGTCGAAAGCCGACCTCGATGTCATCGTCGAACGCGCGCTGGTGCGCGCCGGCCTGTGGGACGAGGTCAAGGATCGCCTCCAGGAAAGCGGCACCGCCTTGTCGGGCGGCCAGCAGCAGCGCCTGTGCATCGCGCGCGCGATCGCGGTCGATCCCGAAGTCATCCTGATGGACGAGCCCTGCTCGGCGCTCGACCCGATCGCGACGGCAAAGATCGAGGAGCTGATCCACGAACTGCGCGGCAAATATGCTATCGTGATCGTGACGCACAACATGCAACAGGCGGCCCGCGTGTCGCAGCGCACCGCCTTTTTCCACCTCGGGACGTTGGTCGAATATGGCAAGACCACCGACATCTTCACCAACCCGAAGCAAGAACGCACCAAGGACTATATCACCGGCCGTTACGGTTGATCCGTAGCGCAACAGGACAGTGAAGATGGCACTAACGAACGATCATACGGTCAAAGCCTTCGACGAAGACCTCAACCGCCTGCGCGGGCTGATCAGCGAAATGGGCGGCCGTGCCGAACAGGCGCTGCTGCAGGCGATGGCGGCGCTCCACAAGGGCGACCTCGACCTCGCTGCCCAGGTGGTGCGCGACGACAAGAAGATCGACGCGCTGGAGGCCGAGGTCGAACAGCTGGCGGTGCAGACGATCGCGCTGCGCGCGCCGATGGCCGATGACCTGCGCGAAATGATCGCGGCACTGAAAATCGTGTCGGTGGTCGAACGGATCGGCGACTATGGCAAGAACATTGCCAAGCGCGTCGCGCTGATGGACCAGACGCGGGCGATCGAGGCGATCCCGCTGCTGATGTCGATGTCGAACATCGTCGCCGAACTGATCCATGATGCGCTCGACAGCTTCGCCGCGCGCGATGCCGAACTGGCGATCCGCGTCACCGTCCGCGACAAGAATGTCGACGATTTCTACAACAGCATCTTTCGCACGCTCGTCACCTTCATGATGGAAAATCCGAAATATATTTCGGAAAGCGCGCACCTGCTGTTCGTCGCCAAGAACCTCGAGCGCATGGGCGACCATGCGACGAACATCGCCGAGATGGTCTATTATGTCGTGACCGGCGAGCGGATGGAGGAACGCGAGCGCGGCGAACAGCCCGAAGATGGCGCCGCGGAGCAGGAGCAAGGCTGATGCCGCAGCCCGACCTGCTGCTCATCGAGGATGACGAGGCAATCGCCGAGCTCATCGTCTGGCATTTCGCACGCGAAGGTTTTTCGGTCCGGCAGACGCCCGACGGCGAACAGGCGCTCGTCCTGGTCGAGGAACGCGTGCCCGACATCGTCTTGCTCGACTGGATGATCGAAAGCCTGCCCGGCATCGAGGTTTGCCGGCGCCTGCGCCGCAACCCGAAATCGGCGAACGTCCCGATCATCATGCTCACCGCGCGCGGCGAGGAAGAGGATCGCATTCGCGGGCTCGAGACCGGCGCCGACGATTATGTCACCAAGCCGTTCAGCCCGCGCGAACTGGTCGCACGCGTGTCGGCGGTGCTCCGCCGCCTGCGCCCCGCGCTCGCGGGCGAGATGCTGACCTATGCTGACATCGAACTCGACTCGGTCGCACACAAGGTGGTGCGCGCGGGGCAGATCGTCGCGATGGGGCCGACCGAGTTCCGCCTGCTGCGTCATTTCATGGAGCATCCGGGCCGCGTCTTTTCGCGCGGGCAATTGCTCGACAGCGTGTGGGGGCAGGACAGCGACATCGAACTGCGCACGGTCGACGTCCATATCCGGCGTTTGCGCAAGGCGATCAACCTGCCGGGCACCAGCGACATCATCCGTACCGTGCGCTCGGCGGGTTACGCGCTGGATGCGGGGAAGAGCGTTTAAGCCGCGGGCGATCGGTATGGGCGGTTTCGACCGATTGCCGACATTGATCCTCCCTGTGGCGAAGCCATGGGGAGGTGGCAGCGCGAAGCGCTGACGGAGGGGGCTGATGGCGCGACGTCGCTGCCCCTCCACCACTCCCCTTCCCATCGCTGCACGACAGGGAGGATATTGCCTTCCGCGTCACGCCGGACTTGATCCGGGGTCCATGACTTCAGCGCCGCCGTGGATCCCGGATCAAGTCCGGGATGACGAAGTGGGGTGAGCGACCGTCCGCTTCCACCCCAAACCGACCTCTTCAGAACACGATCTGCGCGCGCGCGCCGACGCTGTCGACGCCATAATCGCGGTCGCCGCCGGCGGGGATGACCGCATCGTGATATTGCAGCCGTGCATAATTGACCATGAAACGCACATAATCGATCGGCGTCCAGATCAGCGACGCCATATAGCCGTCCTGCTGCCCGCCGACGATACCCGCGTCGTTGAGGTCGAGATGGTCGTAGCGCAGGTTGATCTGCCACGCACCCATCCCGCCGTCGCTGACCGGGTTCTTGACGTGGATTTCCTTGAACATGCCGTCCTTGTAGGCGCGCGTGTCGTCGGTCAGGAACAGCCCGGCCTCCACCGAACCGCCGAAGAATTGCGGATCTGCCAGGCCCGGACGATCGACCGACTGCCAGAAGGCTTCCGCCGCGCCGTGCAGGCGCCCGCGGATGAACGCCGCCTCGGCGCCGAAGCCGGTTTCCGCCTCGGCGTCCATATTGGGGGTAGCGATGAAGCGAATGTCGGCGCTGTGGACCAGCGGCCGCTGGCGGTAACGCACCGTGGGCACGGTATCGCCGAGCTTGCGCCAGTGCGCCGAGCCGCCGAAGTGCAGCTGGGTCTTGCCCGCCTTGGGCGCGTAGACGATGCGGCCGTCAAAGCTATACCCGTCGTTCCCGCTATCGAGCGCGGTGAAATTGTCGGTGAAGACGCCGCCCTGCAACAGCAGCGCGCCGGTCGAATATTCGGCCGAAACACCCGCACGCCGGATGAAGTTGAAGGCGTCGGTAAAGGCGGCGCGCTCGATGAAGCTGGTGTCGTTGCTGCTCGACAATTCCTCGAGCCCCTGGAAGGTGTTGTGCTGCCCCACGGTCAGCTTCAGCGGCCCGTCCTGATAAGTCATGAACGCGTCGAGCAGCACGACATCGCTTTCGGCGAAATCGGCCTCGACCTTATAACCGAAGCCGCCGGGGATCGTCCCGCCGAAGCCCATGCGGATGCGGCGCAATTCGCTAGAAAAGCCGAGCGCGGGGTCGGCGATCGCGCCCGGTGCGCCGACGTGCACGGCATCGACCTGGACCCGCCCGCGCGGCTTGAAGCTCCAGCCGTCGGCGGTCTTGATCTCGGGCGCGCCCTTCCATTTGATCTGCGTCGCCGAAGCTTGGGGGGCGGGCGTCGAAGCCGGTGCCGGAGCCGATGTCGCGACGGGCGGAGGCGATGTCTGGTCGAGGCGCGTTTCGAGCGTTTCGACCTTGGCGCGAAGCGCCGCCAGCTCGGCGCGCAACGCGGCCGCCTCCTCGGCGCTCATCGCCTGGGCATGCGCCGTCGCCGGCAGGCTGAACATCGACGTCGCCAACAGGGCGGCGACAAGGGCGTGGCGCATGAACGAAAGCTCCATTGCGAAAAGGTGACTGTCCGATGGCGCTATTATTGCTGATATATGACAATCCAGCGTCACTGACATGACAATTTGGTTGCAAACGATGTTTTTCCGTGGCGCGCATCCCCCTTGCCTGTCCGTGATGAACAGCTAAGGACGGTCGCGTTTTTATTGGCAACTTTTCAGCCTATTCCGGGAGACCATCATGACGATCAAATTTGACGGCCGCGTTGCCATTGTCACAGGCGCCGGCGGCGGCCTGGGCCGCGCCTATGCGCTGGAACTTGCGCGGCGCGGCGCGAAAGTGGTGGTCAACGATCTCGGCGGTTCGCGCGACGGGACGGGTCATTCGGATGCCGCGCTTCAGGTCGTCGAGGAAATCCGTAGCGAGGGCGGCACCGCGATCTCGAACGGCGGCAGCGTCACCGAATATGAGCAGATGGTCGAGATGGTCGCACGCGCGAAGGAAGAATGGGGCGGCGTCCATGTCCTGATCAACAACGCCGGCATCCTGCGCGACAAGAGCTTCGCCAAGATGGAGCCCGCCGATTTCGACCTGGTGCTGAAGGTTCATGTGTCGGGCAGCGCCAATGTCACCAAGGCGTGCTGGGAAACGATGCGCGAGCAGGCCTATGGCCGCATCCTGATGACCGCTTCGTCGACGGGCCTTTACGGCAATTTCGGCCAGGCCAATTACGGCGCGGCGAAGCTGGGCCTCGCGGGGCTGACCAAGACGCTCCACCTCGAAGGCGCGAAATATAATATCCGCTGCAACACGATCGCGCCGGTCGCGGGCACGCGGATGACCGAGGACATCTTCCCTGCCGAACTGTTCGAGAAATTCACGCCCGAGAACGTCGTCCCGGCCGCGCTTTATCTCGTCAGCGAGGATGCGCCGACCAACATGATCGTCGGCGCGGGCGCGGGCGCGTTCCACGCCGCCTATGTCACCATGACCCCCGGCGTCGCGCTGCCCGAAGGCGAACGCACGCCCGAAGGCGTCGCCGCGGCGTGGGAGAAGATCATCGACCGCAATGGCGAAACCGTCCCGCAATCGGGCAGCGAGCAGTCGATGAATGTCATGAAGGCATTGATGGCGCTGGGCTGACGCTTATACGTCTTTCCGCATGGGGCGCCGGAGCGGCGCGTCCCGTGCGGGGGATTGATATATGGCGGAGATGAGCCTCGGTGACGGGATCGACCTGCTTCAGCGGCGGGCGAGGATCGTCGAGGTGATGCTGATCGGCGGACTGTTGGTGAGCGTTGCGACGCTCGCCGGCCAGATCGCCGAACGCAATGGCATCATAAGCCTCGAAAGCGAACAACTGACACAGGCCGAGATGCTTTATGGCCTGGTCATCCTCAGCTACATGCTGTTGCTGATCGCGACCTATGTCGTCTTCAGCCTGTGGATTTACCGCGCCGCAGCGAACATCGTCGCCGCCCAAACCGTGGGCTTCGATTATAGCCCGGGCTGGGCGGTGGGATGGCTGTTCGTACCGATCGCCAACCTGTTCAAACCCTATGGCGCGATGCGGCAGATCTACAACGCCAGCCATGGCCGCGACGCCAATTCCATCGACGAAGGCAACTGGCTGCTCCGCGCGTGGTGGGCCGCCTGGCTGGTCATGAGCATCGCCGGCAACATTTCCTTCCGGTTGAGCCTGCGTGCCGACACGCCCGAAGAGGTCCGGACGGCGCTGGAAATCGATGCAGCTTCCACCGCCACCGGCCTCGTCCTTTACCCGCTTGCCTATCTGCTGGTGAAGCGGATTACCGCCGCGCAGAAAGAGCGGCTGACCTCGGCGCAGATCTTTGCCTGATTTATTGTGTTGCGACACTAATACAGTTCTGCTAGAAGCGCCTTGGGGCAAGGGGATCGGACAGAAGGACGACCCCGATGTATAGTGAAAGCGACCTGCAAGCTGCGGTCGATGCAAAGGTATTGACGCCGGAGGCCGCATTGGCATTCCGCTCGCATATCGCATCGGTGCGCGCCGCCCCCGGAGCGGATGAGGAATCATTCCGCCTCATCACCGGCTTCAACGATATTTTCGTCAGCATCGCGGCTGTCATCCTGCTCGTCGCGGTGGGCTGGATCGGCGCGTCGATCCATACTGCGCTCGGTGGCGCCTTCGTCGCCGCGTCAGCGTGGTTCCTCGCCGAATATTTCACCCGCAAACGCCGCATGGCACTCCCCAGCATCGTTCTCGTCCTCGCCTTTGCCGGCGGTGTCTTCGCGACGATGGTGGGCTTCCTCGTCCGTCATGGCGAGGATATTTTCGGGCACAGTCCCAGCGAAACCGTCGGCGCGATCCTGATCGGCGCGATGGCGATGGTCACCGCCGGAGCGGCCTGGGCGCACTGGAAGCGCTTCATGGTGCCGATCACCGTCGCCGCCGGGACCGCCGCGCTCGCCGCGACCGCGGTGGCGCTCGTGCTCGCGATCACCGGAATGCCCAGCCCCGACGGCACGCTGCCGATGGTGCTGGTGCTGATCGCCGGGATCGGCGTCTTCACGCTCGCCATGTGGTGGGACCGCAGCGACCGCGTGCGCCAGACGCGCCGCAGCGACGTCGCCTTCTGGCTCCACCTGCTCGCGGCGCCGATGATCGCGCACCCGATCTTCCATCTGCTCGGCGTTACCGACGGGGGCAATATCGGCAGCGGTGCAGCGGTTCTGGTGATCGGCGTCTATATTCTCTTCGGCCTGATCGCGCTGGCGATCGACCGCCGCGCGCTGCTCGTCTCCGCCCTCGCCTATGTGCTCTTCGCGCTGACCGAGCTGTTCCGCACCTTTGGCGCGGTCGAGCTGAATGTCGCGCTGACGGCATTCGTGATCGGGTCGGCGCTGCTGCTGCTTTCGGCCTTCTGGCAGAACGCGCGCGCGGTGGTCGTCGGCCTGCTGCCCGACCATCTGGCGAACCAGTTGCCGGCGACCCTTCGCACGGCGGGTGCGGCCGCACACGGATAGGCGATCCGAACGGCACGCCGGTTTCCTTACCTGGAAGCCGGTTTTCGGGGGCCCCGGCCGGATGGTCGGGGCCCCTTTTCGTTGCGCCCGCGCCGGGCGCCGGGCGCGGGGAAACGATTCGCCCCCTTGCCTGAACGGTGAGGCACGATAAGAGAGGCGCGGATCCGCAGGGCCGTGCATCCTGTGGACCGCGTATTCGCCAGGCCCGAACGGCAAGGCGTCGCTGCACTTTCGCAAACCGGCACGGACGGGCGGGTCCGGGCCAAGGAATTTGAAGCCCCTCTCCCAGGTGAAGCAATGACACCGCCGAACATATTGATGGTGGAGGATGATCCTCCGATCCGAACCCTGACCGCGCGCGCGCTGCAGGAACATGGTTATATCGTCCGCACCGCTGGCACCGCGCCGCAGATGTGGGACGCGCTGCGCGCGGCCCCCGCCGACCTGCTGCTGCTCGACATCATGCTGCCCGGCACGTCGGGAATCGACATCTGCCGCGAAGTGCGGCGGACGAGCGACGTCCCGATCATCTTCCTGTCTGCGAAAGGGACCGAGACCGACCGGATCGTCGGCCTCGAACTCGGCGCCGACGACTATCTCGCCAAACCCTTCGGCGTCCGCGAACTGGTCGCGCGCGTCCGCGCGGTGCTGCGGCGCCACGCGATCGAGCGGCCGCAGGCGGACCGCGAGCGCGGCCAGATCCGCTTCGACGGCTGGACCGCCGACCTGCCGCGGCGCCAGCTGACCTCGCCCGGCGGCGCCGCGGTCGAACTGACGGGCGCCGAATTCGACCTGCTGGTCAGCCTGTGCGACAACGCCCAGCGCGTGATCGCGCGCGAGCGATTGATCGAACTGTCGCGCACCCGCCTCGGCGACAGTTCGGACCGCAGCATCGACGTTCTGATCAGCCGCCTGCGACGCAAATTGTCGAGCCCCGGACAGCCCGCGCCGATCGTGACCGTTCGCGGCATCGGCTATATGCTGAACGTCCCGGTGGAGCGGCTTTGAGCCTGTTCGAAAAGCGGGGCTTCGGCCTGTTCGGGCAGATCGTCGCGATCCTGTTCGCCGCGGTGCTGCTCGAAAGCGCCGCAAGCATCTTTCTCTATGAGCGCGCGAGCCAGTTTTCGATCAACGGCGACAAGGCGCGGCGGCTTGCCGAGCATCTCGTCCTGTCGGGCAAGCTGATCGAGGAAGCGCCGCGATCCGAGCGCGATACGGTGGCGTCGGAACTCACGACGACGCGCTATCATCTCGTCTGGCAGGACCGGCTGGTCAATCCGCCGCCGGTGTCGCCGAAACTGAACCAGATCACGCGCCAGATCCTTGCCTGGGAACCCGATATACAGGAACGCGACCTGCGCCTCTATCTCCAGTCGCCGGGGCTCCACAGCACGATATCGGGCGCGATCCGGCTGAATGACGGCAGCTGGGTCAGTTTCAGCGCGCGCGACCATATCCGCCAACTCGACCTGACGCTCGGCCGAACGCTCCAGACGCTGGTCCCGGCCGTCGCGCTCGTGCTGCTTGCCAGCCTGTTGATCCGGCACACGCTGCGCCCGCTCCGCGACCTCCAGCGCGCGGCCGAAACGATCGGCCAGCGCGATTTCGTCGATGTCCCGATGCGCGGCCCGGCCGAGGTGCGGAGCGTCATCGGCGCCTTCAACGACATGCAGCACCGCATCACGGCGATGATCGCCGACCGGACGCAGGCGCTCGCGGCGGTGGGGCACGATTTTCGCACCCCGCTCGCCCGGCTCAGGCTGCGCGCCGACAGCATCGCGGACCCGGCCGTCGAAGCGGCGATGGAGCAGGATATCGGCGAGATGGAGCGGATGATCGACTCGCTGCTCGCTTATCTTTCGGGCGACATCGACAATCCGACCGAGCCCGTGGCGCCGACCGACATCGCGGTCCTGTGCGCGACCGCCGCCGACGAGGCGAGCGACCGGGGACATCGCGTCCGCTATGCCGGGCCCGACCATCTGGTGCTGTCGGTGCACGGTATCGCGATCAAGCGCGCGCTCCTCAACCTGCTCGGCAATGCACTGCGCTTCGGGGACGAAATCGAGGTGCGGCTGCGTAGCGGCGGCCGGACGATCGAAATAGAAGTGGCCGACGACGGCCCCGGCATTCCCGAACATCTGCGCGAAGAAGCCGTCCAGCCCTTTGCCCGGCTCGACAGCGCTCGGACGCGCGACACCGGCGGTTTCGGGCTCGGCCTGTCAATCGTCGAACGCATCGCGCGGATGCACGGCGGCTCGCTCGAGCTTGGCCAGAGCCATCTCGGCGGTTTGGCCGCACGCCTGCGTCTTCCCGCCGCCTGAGAAACATTTCGTTACATTAACGCTGCACCGCAGCAAAGTTCGATCGCCATGTGCGTGAAACCAACCAGCAAGGAGTGGTTTCATGAACGATCTTATCGGACGCGTGTTCGATTTCGAAAAGCGCGTCTTCCCCAGCCGCAACGACCTGTTCGCCAAGCTCGTCGCCGACGGCCAGAGCCCCAAGGCGCTGATGATCTCCTGCGCCGACAGCCGCATCGTGCCCGAACATATCATGCAGGCCGAACCCGGCGACCTGTTCGTCTGCCGTAACGCCGGCAACATCGTCCCGCCCTTTGCGACGCAGAACGGCGGCGTGTCGTCGACGGTCGAATATGCCGTCGCCGCGCTCGGCGTGCGCGACATCATCGTCTGCGGCCATTCGGACTGCGGCGCGATGAAGGCGCTGATGAACCCGCACATGACCGAAGGCATGCCCAATGTCGCGGCCTGGCTGCGCCACAGCCACGCCGCCGAGCATGTCGTGCGAACCGGCTATTCCGACCTTGACGACGCGGGCCTTGTCCGCGCCGCAAGCCTGGAAAATATCGTCGTCCAACTCGCCCACCTGCGCACCCACCCGTCGGTCGCCGCCGGCATCGCGCGCGGCGAGATTTCGCTGCACGGCTGGTTTGTGGACATCCACCTCGGCGCGGTGATGGGGCTTGATGGCGCCAGCGGCCAGTTCGTGCCGATCCGCGACGAGGATCCGTTGCCCGTGGCGCTTGCAGCGGGCCAGCGCCTTGCGATGCACGCAGGTCAGGCGAAGGCCGCCTGATCATGGCAAGCCAGGCTCTCCCCGCCAGCTCGGCCAGCGGCTTTTCGCGCGATTTCGCGGCGTCGATCGTCGTGTTTCTCGTCGCGATGCCGCTGTGCATGGGCATCGCCGTCGCATCCGGCCTCCCGCCCGAAAAAGGCCTGATAACGGGCATTATCGGCGGAATCGTCGTCGGTGCGATCGCCGGATCGCCGCTCCAGGTCAGCGGCCCTGCCGCCGGCCTTGCGGTGATCGTTTTCGAATTGATCCGTACGCAAGGGGTCGAGGCACTCGGCCCCATCCTGCTCATCGCGGGGGCGGTCCAGCTGATTGCCGGCGTGATGAAACTGGGCGGCTGGTTCCGCGCGATTTCGCCCGCCGTCGTGCACGGGATGCTCGCGGGCATCGGCGTGCTGATCGTTATCGGCCAGTTCCACGTCCTGTTCGACGCCAAACCGCTGGCCAGCGGGCTTGAAAATATCGCCGCCATGCCGGGACGCCTGCTCGGGCTCGATCCCGCCAGCCCCGGCGGCGCCGAGCTCGCGCTGCTGATCGCCGGCATCACGATCGGCGTCATGATCGCATGGGAAAAATGGCGCCCCGAATCGCTGCGCCTCGTTCCCGGCGCCCTGCTGGGTGTCGTCGCGGGCACGGTCGTATCGCTGGTGCTGAACATGAATGTCGCGCGCGTCGAGGTGCCGGATTCGATCCTCGCCGCGATCACCCCGCCGGCGTCCTTCGCCGGCTGGCTGACGCCCGAAATCATCGCCGCCGCCGTCGCGGTCGCCTTCATCGCCAGCGCCGAGACGCTGCTGTCGGCAGCGGCGGTCGACAAGATGCACGACGGTCCGCGCAGCGACTTCAACAAGGAACTGCGCGCGCAAGGTGTCGGCAACATGCTGTGCGGCGGCGCGGGCGCGCTGCCGATGACGGGCGTCATCGTCCGCAGCTCGGCCAACGTCCAGGCCGGTGCGGTGTCGCGCCGCTCGACGATCCTGCACGGCGTCTGGATCCTCGCGTTCGTCGCGCTGCTGCCGTCGGTGATGCGCGCCATGCCAATGGCGACGCTGGGCGCGGTGCTCGTCGTGACCGGCTGGCGGCTGGTCAAGCTCGACCATGCGCGCGAACTGCTCAAGCACCATGGCGTGCTGCCGGTGGTGATCTGGGCGACGACGCTGGTGCTCGTGGTGGCGGTCGACCTGCTCACCGGCGTGATCGTCGGCATCCTCTTCTCGCTCGTCGAACTCATCCCCCATGTGCGCCGCCTGCGGCTCAAGGTGGATCATTCGGACAATGCGGAAGGCGCGCGCGTTCGCCTGTCGGGCGCGGCGACCTTTGTCCAGCTTCCCAAGCTGGAAGACACGCTGGGCGCGATCCCGCGCGACAAGCCGGTGACGATCGACTGCGGCCAGCTGTCGGGGCTCGACCACAGCTGCGCCGAATTGCTGCGCGACTGGGTCGAACGCCGCAAGGCGCACGGCAGCCCGACAGTGCTGCTGGGCGACGACAAAAGGCTCAGGCGCCTCGCGGCGGCCTGATCAAGAGCTCCCCTGCGGGCGGAGGAACGGGTGTGGGTCAGGCCAGGAAAAAAGACCTGATCCACACTCACCGTTCCGGGTCGTCGGCGTCAGTCCCCGACCAGCTTCATCAGCTTGCGTTCGACGGGCGCGAGCACATTGGCCAGCTCGTCGCCGCGTTTCAATATCGCCCCCGCTTCGGAGACAAGGGCCCACATGCCCTGCCGGCTCCGCAAGGCGGGGCGTTTTTCGATGCGATATTCGGGGCGCTCGGCGGCGCGGCGAAAAGCCGAAAAGATCGCGGCGTCACGGTGGAAATCCATCGCATAGTCGCGCCAATGCCCGGCAGCGACCATGCGGCCGTAAAGGTCGAGGATGCGCATGAGCTCGGGACGCTCGAAGCCGGTCTGAAGCGGTACCGTCCGATTATGGAACGGCAGGGGCGTCACCGTCCCCATCAGGCGCGATTCCGGCTCCCCTTGCGCCGCGGCGCTTCATCCTCTGCAATGTGGCGATCTTCGAGCAGCGCCTTGAGCTGCTTCTGCATCAGGTCGAGCTGGCATTGCAGCAGTTCGACCTTTTGCGTCGCGGGGTCGAAGGTTTCGCTGCATGGCGTGCCATAGGGCACGAATTCGCGCGCATATTCGGTCGCGTCGAGCAAAGTCGAGCGCGCCGGGATGCCGACCATCACCGCGCCCTCGGGCACATCCTTCGTCACCACCGCATTGGCGCCGACGCGCGCACGCGCGCTGACGGTGACGGGGCCGAGGATCTGCGCGCCCGAACCGACGATGACATCGTCGGCGAGCGTCGGGTGGCGCTTGCCACCGATGCCATTGGCGGGATCGGTGCCGCCGAGCGTCACGCCCTGATAGATCGAGACATTATCGCCGATCTCGGCAGTCTCGCCGATCACGACGCCGAAACCATGGTCGATGAACAGATGTCGACCGATCGTCGCACCCGGATGGATATCGATCGCGGTCAGGAAGCGCGAGAGGTGATTGACGAAACGCGCGAGGAAAAACAGCCGCGCCTCGAACAACCAGTGCGCGATGCGGTGCAGGCCCACCGCGAGCAGGCCCGGATAGAGGAGAATTTCCCAGCGCGACCGCGGCGCCGGATCGCGTGCCTTGATCGAATCGAGATAGGCGACCAGCCCGTTGAACATGCAGATGTCCCCTGCGACCCTATTTGTTCTGCCCAAGATAGATGGTCGGCGACGTCATTTCCACCCCCGCCGCATTTTTAGTGATCAGCGGCCGAAAAGCCCGATGCGCAGGAGGAGAAGCCCTTCGCCGCGCAAATCCCGCTTGCCATCGTGGCGCGCGATCGATCCGGCCCAGCGATCGAGCATCAGCAGCGCGCGGTTGCCGCCGAAGTGGCGCGGTGCCGGCGCCGCGCAATTTTTGGCCTCGTCCAAAAGGCGCCGCGCGTCCGTTTCGGCCTCGACGATGCCGGCACCCCAAAGAAGGCCCCAGCGGCGAGCGCCCGCCTCCGTACCGCCGGAAAGCGCGAAGAGGTGCGTGCCGAAGCTTTCGGCCGCAGTGTGCCGCTCGGCATCGCTCTCGGCCAGCAACATCGCTTCGGCAGCATCGACGAGCGCGGCGAGCCCCCCCTGCCCCGCCCAGCTCGTCTGAAGCTCGGCAAGCAAAGGCTCGCCCTTGGGCAGTGCGGCGGGGTCATTCGCGAGCATCGCCATCATGTCGCGCCACCAGGCGAGTTTGATCTGGCCGATCAGCGGTTCACGCGCGTCGATGAGCAGCTTCGTCAGCCGCGCGGCGAGCGCCCACAGCGCCGCAATGGCCGCGCGCCGCGGGTGCGGCACGGCGACCATGACGCGCGGATCGCGCATGTCGGGGTAGAACGCCGTCTCCGGATCGTCAGGCGCGATTGAGGACCGCCTTGACCGCCTTCACGACGCGCGGCGTGTCGACGAGCGCGGCCTTTTCGAGATTGTTCGCATAGGGCAGCGGCACGTCCTCGTTGCACACGCGCATGACGGGCGCGTCGAGATCGTCGAAGCCATGCTCCATCGCGACCATCGCGAGTTCGCTGGCGATAGAGCAGGTCGGCCAGCCTTCCTCGACGACGACGAGATGGTTCGTCTTCTTGAGGCTGGCGAGCACCGTGGCGGTATCGAGCGGACGCAGCGTGCGCAGGTCGATCACCTCGGCATCAATCCCCTCGCCAGCGAGCTGGTCGGCGGCTTCGAGCGCGAGACCGACGCCGATCGAATAGCTGACGATGGTGACGTCGCTGCCCTGACGCATGATCCGCGCCTTGCCGATCGGCAGGACGAAATCCTCGACGTCTGGAACCTCGAAGCTGCGACCGTAGAGCAGTTCGTTTTCGAGGAAGACGACGGGATCCTCGGTGCGGATCGCCGCCTTCATCAGCCCCTTGGCATCGGCGGCGTCATAGGGCGCGATCACGATCAGGCCGGGGACGCTGGCGTACCACGGTCCGTAGTTCTGGCTGTGCTGCGCGCCGACGCGGGCCGCGGCGCCGTTGGGGCCGCGGAAGACGATCGGACAGCGCATCTGGCCGCCCGACATATAATTGGTCTTCGCCGCCGAGTTGATGATGTGGTCGATTGCCTGCATCGCGAAGTTGAAGGTCATGAACTCGATGATGGGCTTGAGGCCGCCCATCGCCGCCCCCGCGCCGAGCCCGGCGAAGCCATATTCGGTGATCGGGGTATCGACGACACGGCTCGCGCCGAATTCCTGGAGCAGCCCCTGCGTGACCTTGTACGCGCCCTGATATTCGGCGACTTCCTCGCCCATCACGAAGACGCGGTCGTCGGCGCGCATTTCCTCGGCCATCGCGTCGCGCAGCGCTTCGCGGACGGTGAGTTTCACCATCGCGGTGCCTTCGGGGATCGCGGGATCCGAGGCGCGCTCGGTAGCTGCGGGCTTTTCCGCCGCCGCAGCCGGAGCGGATGCGGGAGCCGGGGCTTCAACCTTGGGCTCGGGCGCGGCAGCAGGCGCGGGCGCCGGAGCGGCAGCCGCTTCGCCCTCGCCCGCGATCGTCGCGATCACGGTGCCGACCTTCACATTGTCGGTGCCCTCGGCGACCAGAATCTGGCCGATCGTGCCTTCGTCGATCGCTTCGAATTCCATCGTCGCCTTGTCGGTCTCGATCTCCGCGAGGATGTCGCCCGACTTCACCGTGTCGCCTTCCTTGACGAGCCACTTGGCGAGCGTGCCCTCTTCCATCGTCGGCGACAGCGCCGGCATCTTCAATTCGATGGCCATCTCAATATTGCTCCACCAGCACGTCGGTATAAAGTTCGGAAAGTTCGGGTTCGGGCGCGCTTTCGGCGAAGTCCGCCGATTCCGCAACGACCTGGCGAATCTCCTTGTCGATATCCTTGATCTTGTCCTCGCTGACACCGGCGTCGGTCATCAATTTCTTGAGGTGCTCGATCGCGTCCGACTTGTCGCGCACCGCCTGCACTTCCTCGCGGCTGCGATATTTGGCGGGGTCGGACATCGAGTGACCGCGATAGCGATAGGTCTTGAGCTCCATGAGCACGGGGCCCTTGCCCGCGCGCACCCATTCGAGCGCCGCTTCGGCCGCGCCGCGCACCGCGAGCACGTCCATGCCGTCGACCTGCATGCCGGGGATGCGGAAGCTTTCGCCGCGACGATAGAGCTGGTCCTCGGCCGACGCGCGGTTGACCGAGGTGCCCATCGCATACTGGTTGTTCTCGATCACGAAGATGATCGGCAGCTTCCACAGCTCGGCCATGTTGAAGCTTTCATAGACCTGGCCCTGGTTCGCAGCGCCATCGCCGAAATAGGCCATCGCCACCCCGCCATCGCCGCGATATTTGTGCGCGAAGGCAAGGCCGGTGCCGAGCGACACCTGCGCGCCGACGATACCGTGGCCGCCATAGAATTTATGCTCGACGCTGAACATGTGCATCGAGCCGCCCTTGCCCTTCGAGATGCCGGCCTGGCGTCCCGTGAGCTCAGCCATGATCACCTTGGGATCGATGCCATAGGCGAGCATATGGCCGTGGTCGCGGTAGCCCGTGATCACGCTGTCCTTGTCGCCGTCGAGCGCCGACTGCAAGCCGACCGCAACGGCTTCCTGGCCGATGTAGAGGTGGCAGAAACCGCCGATCAGTCCGAGACCGTAGAGCTGCCCCGCCTTTTCCTCGAAGCGGCGGATCAGCAGCATTTCGCGGTAGAATTTCTCGAGTTCCTCCGGCGTCGCGTCATAGGGCGCGGGGTCGCGGGGCATCTCGCGATTGGTCGCGGGGGCCGGGGTGGAGGCGGTCTTTTTCGGCGCGGGGGAGGTGCGCGCAGGTGCTTTGGCCAAGACGGGTTCCTTTGCATTTAGCCGTTACGGCAAGGCTCCCTATAGGAGAGCGGCGCCGCACTTGGCAACGCCCACCATGGCAGGGGACGGCACCAACCTACGTATGCAGCACAAACGCGGCTAAGCCGCCGAAAAGAGCCTCAGCGCTTCGCTTCGGGTTCCATCGGAATGATCACCTCGTCGGGGTGATAGGCGCCCAGTTTCTCGCGCACATATTCCTCGGCGAGGTCGGGGTCGACGCGCCGCCGGTCGAGCAGGTTGACGCGGTTCTGAAGCTCGTTCTGCTTCCTCGTCAGCTCGCTCAATATGACGCGCTTCTTTTCGACCGACTGGCCGTAATCGCCCCAGGCATAAAGCCCGGTCGGACCGAAGATGATGTAGCCGATCATCGCCAGCACGACCATCACCGCAATGGCCGGGCCGGTGGCCCGGCTCATCGATTTGCGGAATTTGTGGCGCTGCGTCATTCCGGCCCTTGAATCAGAGTTGATTCGTGGCGTCAAGCCGTCAGCACGCAGTTTTCCTCAGCTTTGCGATCAGCCGAAAATCGACGCGCCCGGATAGCGCGCCATGTCGCCCAGCTCTTCCTCGATGCGGATCAGCTGGTTGTACTTCGCCAGCCGGTCCGAACGCGCGAGGCTGCCGGTCTTGATCTGGCCGCAGTTGGTCGCGACCGCGAGGTCGGCGATCGTCGAATCCTCGGTCTCGCCCGAGCGGTGCGACATCACTGCCGTATAGCGCGCGCGGTGCGCCATATCGACCGCGTCGAGCGTTTCACTGAGCGTGCCGATCTGGTTGACCTTGACGAGCAGCGAGTTGGCGAGACCGTCCTTGATCCCCTGCTCGAGGCGCAGCGGGTTGGTGACGAACAGGTCGTCGCCGACGAGCTGGCACTTGTCGCCGACGAGGTCGGTAAGCGCCTTCCAGCCCGTAAAGTCGTCCTCGCCCATCCCGTCCTCGATCGACTTGATCGGGTAATCCTTGACGAGCGCGGCAAGATATTCGGCCATCTGCTCGGGGCTCAGCGAAAGCCCCTCGCCGCTGATCTCATATTTGCCGTTCTTGAAAAACTCGGTCGCGGCGCAATCGAGCGCGAGCACGACGTCGGTGCCGAGCTTGAAGCCGGCCTGATCGACCGACGCGGCGATGAAATCCAATGCGGCGCGGGTCGAAGCGAGGTTCGGGGCGAAACCGCCCTCGTCGCCGACCGCGGTGGCAAGGCCCTTCGCCGACAGGCCCTTCTTCAGCGTGTGAAAGATTTCGCTGCCCCAGCGCACCGCTTCGGCGATGCTGCCGGCGCCGACGGGCATGATCATGAATTCCTGCACGTCGATCGGATTGTCGGCATGTTCGCCGCCGTTGATGATGTTCATCATCGGCACGGGAAGCGTGCGCGCGGACACGCCGCCGACATAGCGATAGAGCGGCAGACCGCGCGCGTCCGCTGCCGCTTTTGCGGCGGCGAGGCTGACGCCGAGGATCGCGTTGGCGCCGAGGCGGCTCTTGTTCGCGGTGCCGTCGAGGTCGATCATCGTCATGTCGAGTTCGCGCTGGTCCTCGGCATCAAGGCCGATCAGCGCCTCGGCGATGTCGCCGTTGACCGCCGCCACGGCTTTCGTCACGCCCTTGCCAAGATAGCGGCCCTTGTCGCCATCGCGCAGTTCGACCGCTTCGTGCGCGCCGGTCGAGGCGCCCGAGGGCACCGCCGCGCGGCCGAAGCTGCCGTCTTCCAGAAGGACATCGACTTCGACGGTCGGATTGCCGCGGCTGTCGAGGATTTCGCGGCCGTGGATGTCGATGATGGCGGTCATGAAAATCGTCCTGCTGGCGGCCGGAAACTGGCCGATGGAGAAAGGCGCCCGCCTGTTATCGGCAGGGTGACGTTAGTGCAACCGCTGCATAGGAATTTTGCGCGGGGATGGAACCATTAGGCGCGCCTTGCTATATATCTAGCAGGACCAAGAGAGGTTGCCCGCCCGCGCGGCGCCCGACACGACAGAAGAGGACTAAATGATGGCCAAAGCCGCTACTCCCGCGACGAAGAAAGCCGCAGCTCCCCGTCCCAAGGCACCCGCGAAGCCGGCAGCCACCAAGGCCGCGCCCGCCCGCAAGCCCGCCACCGTGAAGGCCGCCAAGGACCATCCGATCCGCGACCAGCTCGCCGCGACGCGCGAGACCATCAAATCCGAAGCCTCCAAGAAGGCGGCGTCGCTGAAGCAGGAAGCGACGACGCTCAAGAACCAGGCCTCGACTAAGGCGCGCGACGCCGCGACCAAGGGCAAGGACAAGGCGGCCGAAGCCGTCGGCAGCCTCGCCAAGTTGCTCGAGGACAGCGCCGGCACCGTCGACAGCAAATTCGGCAAGCAATATGGCGACTATGCCCGATCGGCGGCTTCGACCGTCGCCGGCCTCGCCACCACACTCGACAAGAAGGATCTCGACGAGCTCGCCGCATCGACCCGCGACATGGTCAAGAAGAACCCTGCGATCGCCGTCGGCGCTGCCACGGTGATCGGCTTCGTGCTCGCCCGCATGCTCAAGGGCAACTCCAACGATTGACAGGACCTTGGCATCTTCCGATCCAAACATCCCGTCGCCCGATGAGCATCGCTTTGACGGCATAAGTCACGGCTATGCGCCGGATGGACGCCCCGTTGCGCCGCCTCCCGTTCCGCTGGAAAAGATTGTCGGCGATGTCGTCGACAATCTATCGGCCACGGCGAAGGCAGAGCTTGCCCTGCTCGAGGCACGCGGCGAACTGGCGCTGCATGGAACGACATGGACCGCAGCATGGGGCACGATCGCCGCATGCGCCTTGGGCATCGCGATGCTGGCACTCGCCTTTGGCGCAATCCTCGCGCTCGCACCACATGTCGGGCCGTTCGCCGCGACCTTGATCGTCGTGGCCGTTCTGCTGGTCGTGGCGGGCTTCGCCGGCTGGCGCGCCCATCGCAGCTATGGCGACATTCGGACCGCGCTCCGTCGCGACCTGACCAATGAGGGGATCGACGATGGCGCGGATGCGTAATCGCCTGATCGCGGCGGCGCGACGCTCGATGCTCCAGCGCGGCGAACTGTACCGGCGGCTCGACGTCGCGAAAGCCGCGCTCCGACCCGCCGCGCTCGTCCATCGCGGCAAATATCGCATCGGCGAAAAGGTCGATGACGCCGCGCATGCGGTGCAGCAGCAATTTCGCGACAACCGCCTGCCGATCGCGATCGCCGCCGCGGCGGGCCTCGCGTGGATGCTGCGCGAGCCGATCAGGGAACATGCGCCGCGCCTGGTGAAGAAGATCCAGGACCTGGCGACAGACGTCGCCGATCATTTTCGCTCTGCCGATGAACCTGCGGACGAGAATGACATCGAAAATGTGGAGGAAGATGATGAAGCCGTTCGGTGAAACCGCGCGCGAAACGCGTGCAAAAGCGAGTGAACTTGCGGAGAAAACCGCCGAAAACGCGCGCCTGACCGCCGAAGCGGCGAAGGCACGCATCCAGGACGGCTATGGCCGTGCCCGCGCTGCGACCGAGGAATTCGCCGCAAAGGCTGGCGAACAGGCCGGCATCGCGCGCGAAGCCGCCGGCGAAGCGTATGAAAAGGGCAAGGTTCAGGCCAAGCGTGCGAACAGCAAGCTGAAGGACGTAGCCGAAAAGCAGCCGCTCGCGCTCGTCGCCGGGGCCGTCGCGATCGGCGCCCTTCTCGGTTCGCTGCTGCCCAAGGGCGTTCGCAAGGACGAGGAGTGAGCTGTACTTGCCGTTAGGGCAAAGCACTGGTAGGGCGCGCGCCATTCTCCCCTCCCCGCGCTAACCCGCAAGGAAAGCAGCCATGAGCAAATTGCACCTCGTGTTCGGCGGACGCGTCAGCGATCCGCAGGGTCTCGATTTCGTCGACCTCGCCAACCTCGATGTCGTCGGCCTCTATCCCGACTATAAATCGGCCGAAAAGGCGTGGCGCAGCGCCGCACAGCGCACGGTCGACGATGCCGAAATGAAATATGTTGTCGTCCATCTGCACAAGCTGTTGCAGCCGGACGCCGAGTAACCAATCCCGTCATTGCGAGAAGCGCAGCGACGCGGCAATCCAGAGTAGCTTAAACCGCCCTGGATTGCTTCCCCCGTCTTTCGCCGGGGTCGTAATGACGAGCTTTTGCCTAAAACTTAGCGGAAATTGTCGGCGTAGGCCTGAATTTTCAGGCGGCGCTCGGGGGTCGGCATGACCTCGACCTCGATCCCGTTCTTTTGAGCATAAGCGACCGCCGCTTCGCGGCTCGCAAAACCCAGGCGCAGCTGGCGCTGCGTATCGCCGCTACCCGCCCAGCCCATCAGCGGGTCGGCCTTGCGCGCTTCGGCAGGCGCGAATTCCAGCATCCAGCGCTGCGTCCCGGCGCGGCCCGACTGCATGGCATTCTTGGGCTTCTGGAAGATACGCGCTTTCATCGGGGTCGTCCTGTCAACTGGGGCCTGTGCCGCCGCCTTAGCGGCAAGCGGCGTCCGCGAAAAGGGGCCTATTGCGCATCGCGCCGCGCCTGCGCCGCTTTGGTGAGCAGGGTCGGGCGCGCCGCCGCGGGATCGTCGGGCCAGCTATGCTTGGGATAGCGCCCGCGCATCTCGCGCGCGACATCGTGCCAGCTCCCGCTCCAGAAGGATTCGATGTCGCGCGTCGTCTGGATCGGCCGGTGCGCGGGCGAGGTGAGCGCAAGGACCAGCGGCACCGGCGGGTCACCGACCGCCGGGTGGCGCGCGAGCCCGAAAAGTTCCTGCACGCGCACGCTGACCGTCGGCCCGCCATCGGCGCCATAGTCGATCGGGTGCCGGCTGCCCGCCGGGGTCGCATAATCGGCGGGGGCATGTTTTTCGAGCAATTTCCGGGCGGGCCAGTCGAGCAGGCCCATCAGCGCGTCGGCGAGCCTGCGGTCGCCGATGTCGCGCAGTCCGCGGCAGCCGGTGAGCAACGGTTCGAGCCAGATTTCGAGGCTATCGCCGAGCGCACTGGTGGACAGCGCATCGAGCCCGGCGAAGGATGCCCGCTGGCGCAGCGCCTGCGACACCGGCCCCCAGCCGATCAGCCCGAGCCCCTTGCCCCGCACCGCTTCCATCCGCACCGCGACATCGTCCTCGGCATTTTCGCCGCGGCCCGCCTGCCCGCTCGTCAGCGCGATCGCGCCGAGCCGCCGCTCGCGGCGATGATCGACGCGGTCGTTCGCGGCGTCATAGCTGCTCGCCGAATGCTGGACGATGCGATCGGCGAACAGCGCCTCGACCTCGGCCCCCGCGATCGGCGCCGCGGATAGGATACGCACCCCCGCCGCATGTCCCTGCGCATCGGCGATCGCGAGCCATTCGCTGCCCGCAAGCGGATCGACCGGGTCGATGCGATAGGCGCGGCCGCCGACGCTCAGATATTCGCCGCGCTGTCCCGCGCGCTGCCGCGCGACGCGGTCGGGCCATGCGGTCGCGATCCAGCCGCCGATCGAGCGCGGCAGCATGTCGCCCGCCCCCGACGCCAGTTTCTCGCCGATCGTTGCGAACCGCCGCGCAAGGCGCCACGCGCCCTCCGAGCGTTCATTGCGCTGCCCGCGCCAGCGCCCAAGCCGCGCCTCGACATCGACCCCGCGGCCGCCGAGTCCGGGCTCGGTGAGCAGTACCGCGAGCCGACCGGCCATCTCGCCCTCGCCCGCACGCGCCGCGTCGAGCAGCATGTGCGCGAGCGGCACCGGCAGCGGGATCGCGGCGAGTGCCTTGCCGTGCGCGGTGATCCGGCCATCGTCGGCGAGCGCGCCGATCGCCTGCAACCGCGTCTTCGCTTCGGCAATCGCGGCGGGTGACGGCGGGTCGAGCCAGCCCAATTGGCGCGGATCGACGATCCCCCAGCTCGCGCAGTCGAGCACCACCGGCATCAGGTCATTCTCGTGGATTTCGGGCGGATCGAACGGCGGCATGCCCGCGGTCGCCGCCGCTTCCCACAGGCGATAGGCGACGCCCGGCCCCTGCCGCGCCGCGCGGCCCGCGCGCTGCGTCGCCGACGCCTGGCTCGCGCGTTCGGTCACGAGGCGGGCGATGCCGGCCGCCTTGTCGAAGCGCGGGCGCCGCGACAGGCCGGCGTCGATGACGATGCGCACGCCGTCGATCGTCAGGCTGGTTTCGGCGATGCTCGTCGCGAGGATCAACTTGCGCCGCCCCTCCTCATCGCGGAGGAGCGCCTTGCGCTGGAGCGCCGGATCGATCTGGCCGTGGAGGCGATGGAGGGCGAGCGGCAGGCGTGCGTCCTCGACCGCCGTCGCCGCGCGTTCGATGTCGGCCGCGCCGGGCAGGAAGGCGAGGATGTCGCCTTCGGCTTCGTCGGCGAGCGCCTGCCGCACCGCCGCGAGCACCGACGCTTCGAGCCGGTCTTCGGCGCGCCGGCCGATATGGCGGAGATCGAGCGGCCAGATCTTGCCTTCGCTCTTCACCACCGGCGCATTGCCCAGCAAGGCCCCGAAACGCGCGCCGTCGAGCGTTGCCGACATGGCAACGATGCGGAGGTCGTCGCGGAGCCCCTGCTGCGCGTCGATCGCCAGCGCCAGCGCGAAATCGCCGTCGAGACTGCGTTCGTGGACCTCGTCGAACAAGACCGCCGACACGCCCTGAAGCTCCGGGTCGGCGAGGATGCGGTTGCGGAAGAGCCCCGGCGTCATCACCAGCAGCCGCGTCGCCGCCGACTGCTTGCTGTCGAGCCGCGTCGCATAGCCGACGCGCCCGCCGACCGCCTCGCCCATCTCCTCGGCGATCCGTTCGGCCGCACCGCGCGCCGCGAGGCGGCGCGGCGAGAGCAGCCACACCGCCCCCGTGCACCAAGGCTGGTCGAGCAGCGCGGGGGCGACACGCGTCGTCTTGCCTGCGCCCGGCGGCGCGACGACGACGGCGTTGGGCTTGAGCACCAGCGCCGCCATGATATCGGGCAGCACGGCATCGATCGGCAGCGAAACGGTCATCGGATCGCTTCTGTCCCCGGAACGCTCAATAAGCGCGCGCGACCGCGAATGCGACCGCTTCGGTCAGCGCCGATTTCGCCTGGCTGGCGCGGAAGCCGCCGATCGCGTCAACCGCGCGCTGTCCATAATGACGCGCGCGTGCGAGCGTGTCGATGATCGTATCATGTTTGTGGAGCAGCGACGTCGCGTAGGCGAGATCTTCATCCGAGGTCCGGTGGCCGACGATCGCCTGCTTCCAGAATTCACGTTCCTCGGCACTGCCGCGGGCGTATGCGAGGATGACAGGCAAGGTGACCTTGCCGTCGCGAAAATCGTCGCCGACGCCCTTCCCCATCGTTTCGGCGTCCGAAACATAATCGATCGCATCGTCGACGAGCTGGAAGGCTATGCCGAGATTGCGCCCATAAGCGTCGAGCGCGGCTTCGGTCGCCTCGTCGCGCTCGGCAACCACCGCGGCGATCTTGCACGCGGCGGCGAACAGTTCGGCGGTCTTCGCGTTGATGATTGCGAGATACTGATCCTCGCTCGTCTCGATCCGTCGCTGCGCCGAGAGCTGGTTGACCTCGCCCTCGGCGATCACCGCCGACGCGCGCGACAGGATCTTGAGCACCTTGAGCGAACCGTCCTCGACCATCACCTCGAACGCGCGGCTGAACAGGAAGTCGCCGACGAGCACCGAGGCGCTGTTGCCCCAGATCATGTTCGCGGTCTTGCGGCCGCGACGCAGGTCCGACTTGTCGACGACATCGTCGTGGAGCAGGGTCGCAGTGTGGATGAACTCGACCGCTGCGGCGAGCTTGCAATGCCGCCGCCCCGGATAGTCGAGCAGCTTGCCGCACGCCAATGTCAGCATCGGGCGCATCCGCTTGCCGCCGCCTGCGATCAGATGCCCCGCAAGTTCGGGGATCAATGGCACTTCGGACTGCATCCGGTCGAGAATGACCGAATTCACCTCGTTCATGTCGGCGGCGACGAGCGCCATCATCGGGTCGAGCGAGGGCGGACGGTCGCCGTGCAGCTGGTGGATTTCGGCAGTCATGACGGGGCGACCCTTGGCTGGAGGGCCACAAATTTGCAACGACTTTCGGCTTGCATGACGCCCCCCGCCGGTGCCAAGCGTGCCGGAGCTAAGAGGAGCCGCGTACCCATGGACGATCAGCTGAGCCGTTACCGTCAGAGCATCGACAATATCGACGCGGCGCTCGTCTATATGCTCGCCGAGCGGTTCAAGGTGACCAAGGCGGTCGGCGAACTGAAGGCACGCGAAGGCCTGCCCCCCGCCGACCCCGGCCGCGAGGAGCGCCAGATCGAACGGCTGCGTGCGCTGGCCCGCGACGCCGACCTCGACCCCGATTTCACCGAGAAGTTCCTGCGCTTCATCATCGACGAGGTGATCCGCCATCACCAGCAGGCAAAGCGCGAGCAGAGCGCATGACCCTCGATCACCCGATCTTCGCGCGCTGGCCCGCACAGCATCCGGACCGGCTCCAGCTTTTTTCGGCGCCGACGCCGAACGGCGTGAAGGTGGGGATCATGCTCGAAGAGACGGGCCTTCCCTATGAACCGCACCGGATCGATATCATGGCGAACGAAAGCCATGACCCGGCGTTCCTCGCGCTCAATCCGAACGGCAAGATCCCGGCGATCTACGACCCCGCGGGGCCCGGCGGAAAGCCGCTCGCCCTGTTCGAATCGGGCGCGATCCTGATCTATCTCGCCGACAAGAGCGGACGGTTCCTTTCGGCCGATCCCGCGATGCGTTATGAGACGATCCAGTGGGTGATGTGGCAGATGGGCGGCGTCGGCCCGATGTTCGGCCAGCTCGGCTTCTTCCACAAATTCGCCGGCCGTGAATATGAGGACAAGCGCCCGCGCGACCGCTACGCGGCCGAATCGGCGCGGTTGCTCGGCGTGCTCGACGCGCGGCTCGAGGACCGGGCATGGATCATGGGCGATGATTACAGCATCGCCGACATCTCCCTGCTCGGCTGGGTTCGCAACCTGATCGGTTTTTACGAAGCACGCGAGATCGTCGGGTTCGATCGCTTTGCGCATGTCCAGCGCTGGCTGGATGCGGGGCTCGCACGGTCAGGCGTGCAGCGCGGATTGGACGTGACGGCGGCCTGACGTCGGGTTTCGACCTAAGGCTGCCCGATCTATCATCGTCATCCCGGACTTGATCCGGGATCCATGGACGCAACGGTAGCTGTTGACCCCGGATCAAGTCCGGGGTGACGAAGGTGAGTTACGCACCGTCCGCTCCCCACCCCAAAGCAACCGGCCCCTACCCCGCCGGTAGCCGCAGCCGGACGAGCAATCCGCCCAGATCCTCGCTCTCTTCCAGCACAATATTGCCACCGTAAATCTCCGCGACGTCGCGCACGATCGCAAGTCCGAGTCCGGTGCCGGGCTTGCCGCTGTCGAGCCGCACGCCGCGGTCGAAGATTCGCGACCGGTCGGCGGGCGAGATGCCGGCGCCATCGTCCTCGACCAGTATCTCGGCCATATCGCCTGCGCGCCCGATCGTGACGAAGATGCTGCCGCCGCCATATTTCGCGGCATTTTCGAGCAGATTGCCGATGAGTTCGTCGAGGTCCTGCCGCTCGACGCGCGCGATGAGGTCCTTGTCACCCGCGGCATCGAGCCGCACGTCGGGGTAGAGCGCGGCGACCGCGCGCGAGACGCTTTCGACGCTGTCGCGCACCACCGCGCGCGCCTGCGCCGCGCCGCGTCGTCCGACGGCGCGCGCGCGCGCAAGGTGATGGTCGACCTGCCGCTGCATCGTCGCCGCCTCACGCCGCACCGTTTCGGCAAGCTCGCTATTCGAACTGGTTGCGCTGTTGACGAGGACGGTGAGCGGCGTCTTCAGCGCGTGGGCGAGGTTGCCTGCGTGAAGCCGCGCCTCCTCGGCCTGTTTCTCGTTATGCGCGAGCAGCGCGTTGAGTTCGTCGACCATGGGCTGCACCTCAAGCGGCAGGGGCGCATCGACCCGGCGGTTCTGCCCGCCGCGCATCGCCGCGATCGCGCGGCGGATATGGCGCAGCGGCCAGAGGCCGTAGAAGGTCTGGAGCGCCGCGAGGATGATGAGGCCGAGCCCGAGCAGCGCGAGGCTGGGGATCAGCGTCTGCCGGACCGCGCTGACCTGTGCATCGAGCGCCTCGCGCGACTGCGCGATCTGGTACCGCCAGTTGGTCCTGCTTCCCGGCAGGATGACATTGCGTTCGAGCACCCGCAATTCCTCGTCGGGAAACTGGTTGCTGTCATAGGTGTGGATCTGGTTATCAATATGCGGCGCCGGCGCCTTCAGCGTCCGTTCCCACAGCGAACGCGAGCGATAGGGTTCCTGGTTGCCGCCGCTGATCTGCCAATAGAGGCCGCTGTACGGTTCGAGGAAACGCTGGTCGCCGAGCGGCTCGATCAGCCGCACCTCCCCGTCGGGCCCGATCTCCGACGAGCGGATCATCGCGATCAGCACATATTCGAGGCCCGAATCGAAATTGCGCGTGATCGCGGTCTTCAGCACCTGATCGAGCGCAAAACCGCCGCCGATCAGCAGCACCGAAATCCAGAGCGCCGCAATCGCGATCATGCGCCGCGCCAGCGAGCCCGTGATCCGTTTCGACGTGGCTAGGGGCTTGGTTGCCGCGTCCGGGCCGGTTTCGACCGCCGGGGCGACGTCGGCCTTTGACATGGTCTATTGCGGATCGTCGAGTTGGTAGCCCAGCCCGCGGATCGTCGTGATGATATCGGCGCCAAGCTTTTTGCGAATGCGCGTGACGAACACCTCGATCGTATTCGAATCGCGGTCGAAATCCTGATCGTAGATATGCTCGATCAGTTCGGTGCGCGACACGACCTTGCCCTTGTGGTGGAGCAGATAGGACAGCAATTTATATTCCTGCGCGGTCAGCTTCACCGGCTCTCCGGCGAGCGTGACGCGGCCCGACCGCGTGTCGAGGCGAACGTCGCCCGCGATCAACTCGCTCGACGCGTTGCCCGAAGCGCGGCGGATCAGCGCGCGCAGCCGCGCGATCAATTCCTCGGTCTGGAAGGGCTTTGCCAGATAGTCGTCGGCACCCGCATCCAGCCCGGCCACCTTGTCGGACCAGCTGTCGCGCGCGGTCAGGACGAGCACCGGAAAATTCCGCTTTTCGCGGCGCCAGCGGTCGAGCACGGTCAGCCCGTCGATTTCGGGGAGGCCGAGATCGAGGATCGCCGCGTCATAGGTTTCGGTCGAACCCAGGAAATGCCCGTCCTCGCCATCGGTCGCGAGATCGACGGCATAACCCGCCCCCTCCAGCGTCGCCTTGAGCTGCGGGCCCAGCGTGGGTTCGTCCTCGACAATCAAAATCCGCATTCAGGCGCCTTTCCTTTGCGAAACCGAACAGGACGGCCGCATGTTTCGACTGTGTATCAAGTCCGAACGTTCATCGCAAAATCTCGTTGCGACGAAACGTGCGGGCTCTGGAATTGTCAGGGTTTGCGGCCGACGATCCGGCCGGTGCGGGCATCGACATAGACGACGACGACCTGGCTGCCGTCCATGAACTTGAGCTTGTAGATCATCCGCCCGGCATCGAACTGCGGTCCGCCAAGATAGGTCATGTCGTCATAGGGCGGGCGCGAACGGATGTCGGCGATCAGCTTGCCCAGCGGCACCACCTGTCCCTGTGCGGCCGCCTGACGCAGATGGTCCTGGTCGCGATCGCCGCGGGCGATCGCGGGCGACCCTGCCGACAGGAGCAGGGCGGAGATCATCGAAAGGGTCAGGGTGCGGGTCATGGCCGTTTCTCTAACGCGAAAGCATTGAATAGGCGATGAATGGGCGGGTCAGCCCCGGTATTGGTTCCGCCACGGCCCGTGGGGCCATGGTGGGCGCGACAGGGATTGAACCTGTGACCCCACCCGTGTGAAGGGTGTGCTCTACCGCTGAGCTACGCGCCCGTTCCGACCTGAACCGGGGTCCAAGCTTCGAAAGCCGGACGTCCATAGCCGCTGCGGCGATGATTGCAACGGGCATTTGCTCGATCTTCACGCACAAATACAAATCGGGCCGCAGCTTGCGCCGCGGCCCGAGATGTTTTTACCAAAAGGCGCGGGCCAACTTAGTTGACGGCGTCCTTGAGGGCCTTGCCGGCCTTGAACTTCGGCTGGTTCGACGCCGCGATGGTCATCGTTTCGCCGGTGCGCGGGTTGCGACCGGTCGATGCCTTGCGCTTGCTGACCGCGAAGGTGCCGAAGCCGACGAGACGGACTTCGCCGCCCTTCTTCAGCGAACCCGTGATCGCGTCGAAGACGGCTTCCACGGCCTTGCTGGCATCACCCTTGGTCAGGCCGCTCGAATCGGCGACGGCGGCGATCAGGTCTTGTTTGTTCATGCCTAAGGAACCCCTGCATTATGGTTGAATGATTCTCATGGCCCGAAGCCATGGCGCGCCACTAACGATGTTTGCCCCTGTCTTGTCAAAGCAAAAAAGGGCGAAAAACGTCCCAAAACATCGATTTTGCGACGAATTTGGGGTGAAACGCCATCAAGCGGCGGCCCCTTAGTGCCGAATCGCCGTTTCGGGGTCGCTTCCGGGGTGTACCGGCGGCGACGCGGCGAGCTCGTCGGCCTCGGTCCATTCGATGGGCACGACCGGCGACACCAGCGCCTCGGCCAGCACCTGATCGACATGGCTGACGGGGATGATCTTCAGCCCGCTCGTGATATTCGCCGGGATTTCAACGAGGTCCTTTTCATTTTCCTCGGGGATCAGCACCGTCTTGATGCCGCCGCGCAGCGCGGCGAGCAGCTTTTCCTTGAGGCCCCCGATCGCGAGCACGCGCCCGCGCAGCGTGACTTCGCCGGTCATCGCGACATCGCGGCGGACCGCGATCCCGGTCAGCGTCGAGATCATCGCTGTGACCATGCCGACGCCCGCCGACGGGCCGTCCTTGGGCACCGCGCCTTCGGGCAAATGGATGTGGATGTCCTTGCGCGCGAACAAGCTGGGCTTGATGCCATAGGCGGGCGCGCGCGCCTTCACGAACGACAGCGCCGCCTGAACCGACTCGGTCATTACTTCGCCGAGCTTGCCGGTGGTGCGAACCTGGCCCTTGCCCGACGCGGTAACCGCCTCGATCGTCAGCAATTCGCCGCCGACCTCGGTCCACGCGAGCCCGGTGACAGCACCGACCTGATCCTCGAGGTCGCCCATGCCGTGGCGGAACTTGCGCACGCCCGCGAATTCAGAGAGGTTTTCCGGCGTAACAGTGACGCTGGTCGCCTTGCCTTCGAGGATACGGCGCAGCGCCTTGCGCGCCAGCCGCGCAATCTCGCGCTCGAGCGTACGAACGCCCGCTTCGCGGGTGTAATAGCGGATCAGGTCGCGCAGTCCCTCTTCGGTCAGCTCGAACTCGCCGTCTTTCAGACCGTGTGCCTCGACCTGCTTGGCGATCAGGTGAAGCTTGGCGATCTCGACCTTCTCGTCCTCGGTATAGCCTTCGAGCCGGATGATCTCCATGCGGTCGAGCAGCGGCTGCGGCAGGTTGAGCGAGTTGGCCGTGGTCACGAACATCACGTCCGACAGATCGACATCGACCTCCAGATAATGATCCTGGAACTTGCCATTCTGTTCTGGGTCGAGCACCTCGAGCAGCGCCGAGGCGGGATCGCCGCGGAAATCCTGGCCAAGCTTGTCGATTTCGTCGAGCAGGAACAGCGGGTTCATCGTGCCGGCCTTTTTGAGGTTGGTCACGATCTTGCCCGGCAGCGAGCCAATGTAGGTACGGCGGTGGCCGCGGATTTCGGCCTCGTCACGCACGCCGCCCAGCGACTGGCGCACGAATTCGCGGCCCGTCGCCTTCGCGATGCTGCGGCCGAGCGAGGTCTTGCCGACGCCCGGAGGGCCGACGAGGCAAAGGATCGGGCCCTTCAGCTTGTTGGTGCGTGCCTGCACGGCGAGATATTCGACGATCCGGTCCTTGACCTTTTCGAGCGCATAATGGTCGTCGTCGAGGACAGCCTGCGCCTTGGCGATATCCTTTTTGAGCTTCGACTTCTTGCCCCACGGCAGGCCGATCAGCGTGTCGAGATAGTTGCGCACGACGGTGGCTTCGGCCGACATCGGCGCCATCGCGCGCAGCTTCTTGAGCTCCGCCTGCGCCTTCGCCTTGGCTTCCTTCGACATTTTGAGGCTGTCGATCTTGAGCTGCAACTCGGCGAGGTCGTCGCCGCCCTCGCCATTGTCGTTGCCGAGCTCGCGCTGGATCGCCTTCAACTGTTCGTTGAGATAATATTCGCGCTGGCTCTTTTCCATCTGGCGCTTCACGCGGCCGCGGATCTTCTTTTCGACCTGCAGCACGCCAAGCTCGCCCTCCATGAAGGCGAAAACCATTTCGAGCCGCTTCGACGGCGCATCCTCGACGAGCAAGGCCTGCTTGTCCGAGACCTTGATGTTGAGATTGCCCGCAACCGAATCGGCGAGACGCGAGGCGTCCTCGATCTGCGACAGCTGCACCGCGGTTTCGGCGGGCATCTTCTTGTTGAGCTTGGCGTAATTTTCGAACTGGTCGACGACGGAGCGCATCAGCGCGGCGGTGTCGACGCTGTCGTCGGCGGTGTCGGCGATCGGCTTGACGCTCGCCATCACGGCCTTGTCTTCGGTGGCGAGGCCGAGCAGCTTCGCGCGCTCCTTGCCCTCGACCAGCACGCGGACGGTGCCGTCGGGCAGCTTCAGCAGCTGAAGCACCGTCGCGATCACGCCGACGTCGTAGAGATCGTCGCGCTGCGGATCGTCTTCGCCCGGATCGAGCTGGGCGACGAGGAAGATTTCCTTGTCGCTTTCCATCGCGGCTTCGAGCGCGGCGACCGAACGGTCGCGGCCGACGAACAGCGGCACGATCATGTGCGGGAAAACGACGATGTCACGCAGCGGAAGAAGGGGATAAGATTGCGTCATTACGGCTCCTGGACGGGCCCCGCGACCGGGCGCACCGCCCTTCTTATAGGTGGTTCGTCGCTAATATGGCGTAACTTCGCACGCATTCAATGTCGCTGCGCTGAACAGCGTGGTCAAAGCCCGCTCAGAACGGCAGCTTGAAACCCGGGGGGAGCGGCAGGCCGCTTGTCATCTTGCCCATTTCTTCGTTGCTCGCGGCATCGGCCTTTTCGCGCGCGTCGTTGAACGCGGCGGCAAGCAAATCCTCGAGCATCTGCTTGTCGGCGGGAACGATCAGGCTGTCATCGATGTGGATCGCCTTGATGCGGCCTTTGGCGGTCGCGGTGATCTTGACGAGCCCGCCGCCCGAGACGCCTTCGACCTCGACGCTGTCGAGCTTCGCCTGCGCCTCCTGCATCTGAGCCTGCACGGTGGCGGCCGCCTCCTGCGCCGCCTTCATCATTTCTTCGATCGATTTCATGGGTTCGACCTATGGCGGTTGTCGTCGTCCTCGACAAGCCTTGCATCGGGAAAAGCGGCCAGGGCGGCCTTTACGACGGGCAATTCGCGAATCCGCGCGTCATTGTCGGCGAGCTTCGCAGCCTTCATTTGCCCGAGACTCGGGCGCGCATCGCCTTCGCCGACGCGAACCTGCCAGCGGCTTCCCGTCTCCTTGAGCAGCACCTCGCCCAGCTTGCGCGCAAAATCGCCGTCGAGCGCGGGCGCCGGCGCATAAACGATCAAGCCGGGTTCGAGTTCGAGAAGCTGGAGATGATCATAAACTTGCAGCGCAAGCTGATGATTACCCGAGCTTTCGAGAAGCTGATGGATCTGCGCGATCGTCAGCGCCGAAGCGGGAGTTTCGGCTGCTGGCGCGTCGACCGGCTGCGCGGCGGCGGTGTCGCCCTGCGCCGCGGGCGCTGCGGGAGCGACCATCGGCGTCGTCGGCAGGCCACCCTTTTCGAGCAGCTTCGCAAGCTCGCCCGGATCGGGCATCGACGCGGCATAGATGACGCGCAGCAGCAGCATTTCGAGATGTTCGAGCGGGTTGTTCGCGCGCAGCACCTCGTCATGCCCCTTGAGCAAGAGCTGCCAGAGGCGGTTCAACGGCGCAAAACCGAGTTTCTGCGCCCAGTCGCCGATGCGTTCGCGATCCGATGCGGCGAGCGCGGGGTCGTCGTGGCGCGATACCTTGGCAAGCGTGATCGCATGGGTCAGGTCCATGAGGCCGCGCACCATCGCGACGGGCTCGATCCCGAGCGCATATTGCGCCCGCGCCAAGTCGATCGCGCCGCCCGCGTCACCATCGAGGATCGTCGCCATCAACTGCGCGATCGAACTGCGGTCGGAGAGGCCGAGCATGACGCGCACCTGATCGGCGCTGATCTTGCCGCCGCCGTCGAGGTCGGCGTGCGCGATCGCCTGATCGAGAATCGACAGGCCGTCGCGCACCGAGCCTTCGGCGGCATTGGCGATCAGCCAGATCGCGGGCGCCTCGGCCTCGACGCCCTCTTTCTGCAAAATCGAGCTGAAATGCGCGAACAGCATGTCGGGGGTGATGCGGCGAAGGTCGAAGCGCTGGCAGCGCGACAGCACCGTTACCGGCACCTTGTTGACCTCGGTCGTCGCGAACAGGAATTTGACGTGCGGCGGCGGTTCTTCGAGCGTTTTCAGCAGCGCATTGAAGGCATTACGCGACAACATATGCACTTCGTCGATGATGTAGATCTTGTAGCGCGCGGACACTGCGGCATAGCGCACCGCCTCGATGATCTCGCGCACATCGTCGACGCCGGTGTTCGAGGCGGCGTCCATCTCGATCACATCGATATGGCGCCCCTCGGTGATCGCGCGGCACGGTTCGCACACCCCGCACGGGTCGATCGTCGGCCCGCCCTGCCCGTCGGGACCGATACAGTTCAATGCCTTGGCGATCAGGCGCGCGGTCGATGTCTTGCCGACCCCGCGCACCCCGGTCATCAGGAAAGCATGCGCCAGCCGGTCGCGCGCGATCGCATTGCCGAGCGTGCGGACCATCGCATCCTGACCGATCAGTTCGGCGAAGGTTTGCGGGCGATATTTGCGGGCGAGAACGCGGTAAGGGCCGCTCGATGCCTGCGGCGTCACCTCGGGCAAGTCCATTCCCAGCATCGGGGTATCGTCGTCGGCGGAATCATCCATGGCCCCGTCTTAGGGGCGCGTCGCTGTCTTGTCGAAGGGGGAAATGGGTGGGAGCCGGAACGACCCGCAGCGAATTCGTTGCGGCTGCTTCCTTCCGGACCTGACCGGGTTGGCGAAGACTGCGTCCGCCCGACTCCCGCGGCGCATATGGCGGCAGACGAGTCCAAATGCAAGATCGACGCGATCAACCGCCAAGATGCCGGCTTGGGGTGGGAAGCGGACACGGCAAATAGATGAAAGAGGGGCCGTTTCCGATCGTATCGCGACGCTCAGCGCCGCCGCGCCTTCCACGCACGCACCGCCGCCATCGTCTTTTCGACATGCGCCTGCGGCTTGCTGTCGGTGTAGCTGAGCAGGATCGTCCCGTTCGGCGCGATGACATAGGATGTCCGGTTCGACAACATCGACCCGTCGGGGCGCTGCATCGTCGAATCATATTTCGCCGCGACCTTCGCGCCCGGGTCGGCGGCGACGGCGAATTTGTCGCGGCATTCGGATTTCGAAAATTCGGCGACGCGCTCGATATTGCCCGCGGTCACGCCGACGACGCGCGCGCCCAGCCTGTTGAAATCGTCGCTCGCCTCGGCGAACAGATGCGCCTCCATCGTGCAGCCGGGGGTGAAGGCGGCGGGGAAGAAATAGAGCACGACCGGCCCCTTCTTCAGCGTCTGCTTCAGCGACAGGCTGAACGGCTTGCCCCCCTGCGCGGCGTTCAGCGTAAAATCGGGCGCCTTCGCGCCTTGCTTGAGCGCGGCGATGCCCTGCGGCGCGATAACGGCCAGCGACAGGCCCAGGCCGGCCGCCACCGCGAATTTTGCCGGGAATTTCATCAGCGGCCTCCACACGAACGGCGGGACTATTTTCCGCCGGGAGCCATTCTACTGCCTTATTCGCATACCGCAATCGCCCGACCGGCTGGCGCGCGCCGCCACGACCCCTCGGGTCCCTGCGGCGCACGCCAGCCGGCGGTGGTCATCGCCGATCAGCAGCGGCGGCCGCCGCGATCGATCTCGCGGCCGAGCAGCGCGCCCGCGGCGCCGCCGATGATCGTGCCGGGCAGGCGGTCGCCATAACGGTCGACCTCGCGGCCTAGCAGGGCGCCTGCGGCACCCCCGACGATCAGGCCGGTGGTTCCGCTGCCGCGCCGGCAATAATAGCGGCGGTCCCCGCGATAATGGTTGCGCCGGTAATCGCGGCGATGGTCGCGGCGATAGTCGCGCCGGTAATCGCGGTAATCGCCGCGGTCGCCATAATAGCCATGGCGGTGGTGCCGGTCGCGCGCCTCCGCCTCGGCGGGCAATGCCGCTACGGTGCTGGCGCCGATCAACGCCGCCAACGCCAGTTTCTTGAACAGGACCATCTGTCTTCTCCGTCTTGTCCCCCGCGGATCAGATTAGGGCCGCAAAGATGGCGCCCCGCTGAACTGCCGTTACCCCGGCGTGCCGCGCGCATCGGTTCGGCGATCTTTCGGGGCGTTCCGTCGCCCCCGATTGACCCCGCGCGCCGATCGGCGCAGCATCGCGCCATGACGCTCACCATCACTCCCAGCGGCCAGGCGTGCGGCGCGCGTGTCACCGGCGTCGACCTGACGCGGCCGCTCGATCCCGGCACCGTCGCCGAAATTCGCTCGGCGTGGCTCGACCATCATGTTCTCGCCTTTCCGAACCAGAAAATGAACGACGAGGACCTCGAGCGCTTCACCTTTTCTTTCGGCGGCTTCGGCGATGATCCGTTCATCCGGCCGATCCCGGGCCGCGAGCACATCATCGCGGTGAAGCGCGGAGCCCACGAGACCGCGCCGCTCTTCGCCGAAAACTGGCACAGCGACTGGAGCTTTCAGGCCCGCCCGCCTGCGGGCACGTGCCTTTTCGGCATCACCATCCCGGCCGTGGGCGGCAACACCGAATTTTCGAATCAGCACGCCGCGCTCGACGCGATGCCCGTCGATCTCCGCGCTCGCGTCGAGGAGTTGCAGGCGATCCACAGCGCGCGTGCAGGCTATGCGCCGCAGGGGATGTACGGCGCGAAAGACAAGAATCGCAGCATGGATATCCGCTCGGGGGACGAGGCGCTCGAAACGCAGCTTCATCCCTTCATCCGCGCGCATCCCGAGACCGGCCGCCTCGGCCTGTTCGGCTGCGCGGGCTACATCATCGGTTTCGACGGGCTCGACGACGACGAAGCCCTGCCCTTGCTCTACGAACTCATCCAGTGGCAGGGGCGCGAGGAGTTTCGCTATACGCACGTCTGGGAACCCGACATGCTCGTGATGTGGGACAATCGCTCGGTCCTTCATCGCGCGACCGGCGGCTATGACGGCCACGACCGCCTGCTCCACCGCACGACGATCGCAGCGTGGGACGGATAGCGAAACTTCGCACCGGACCCGCGCGTTGCTCACGAAGAAGGAGCAAGAAACATGACTCTCCCCAACAACACCCTCGTCCTCGTCGCCGATGGCCGCAAGGCGCTGTTCCTGCGCAATCAGGGTGACGAGCAACAGATCGACCTGCGCACGGCCTCGCACCGGGAGCGCGAGGATCGCAAGGATAGCGACATCAAGACCGACGCCGCGGGCCGATCGAGCCGTCCGGCCGGTGCCGGGGGCTTTCAGGACACGATGGAGGAACCCGATTTCCACCAGCAGGAAGAGGATCGCTTCGCTCGCGAGCTGGCGGAAAAGGTCAATGCGATGGCGCTCGCCGGCAAGTTCGACGCGCTTGTGGTGATCGCGCCCGCGCGCACGATGGGCGAACTTCGCCCGCTCTGGCACAAGGAGGTCGGCGCGCGCCTCGTCGGCGAGCATGTCAAGGAGATGACCGACCGCCCGATCCCCGATATCGAGGCGTTGCTCGTCGGCGAGGCCGCGCCGCCTTCCTGATCAGGCGCGCGCTTCCTTGGCGAGCGTGCCCACCACGCCCCACGCGATCAGCGCCTGTCCCGCGAAATAGAGCGGCCAGACGAGCCACATGGTGACATCCTTGCCCAGCACCCCGCCCTCGCCCGCGAAGATGAACAGGTCGCTCGCGAGAAACAGCATCGCGCCGATGCCGGTACGATAGCGCGGAAAGCGGCTGGTCCATGCCGCAGCCGCCATCGCCGCGACGAACAGCGAATAGACGGCGGCGTGCCACCAGCCGGCCGCGGGGCTCAGCATGCCCCAGACAATCGCGAGCGTTGCGGGCATCGTCAGCCAGCCGAGCAGGCGCTGCGACGGCGTCGTCTGCGTGCGCCGGTTCATCATATACAGGGCGATGGCGACGACATGCCCCAGCGCAAAGGCCGCCGCACCCGCGACAAGCCCCTTCGCATCGAGCAGATAATCGCCAAGCGCGCCGAACGCGAGGGCCGCCGCGATCAGCCAGCCGCGCCTCTCGCGCGCGTTCGCCGCAGCCCACAGCGCCAGAAAACCGACCCCCGTCGTCTTCCAGGCCCAGATCGCCGGCCCGTCGAGCCGCTGCACCACCGCGAGCATGAAACTGACGCCCCCGGCCAGCGCCAGCAGCCAAAGCCAGCGCGCGCGATCCCAGCCCCGTTCCCCCGTCATAAACCGCCGCCCCTTTGCATCTTGCGTCCAACCGGACTAGTGCGCGCCGAACGAACGGCAAGTCAACGGACACGGTAAATGACGCACGACATTCACATCATCGGCGGCGGCCTCGCGGGTTCCGAAGCCACATGGCAACTCGCCGAGGCCGGCTATCGCGTGCGCCTGTCCGAAATGCGCGGCGGCGGCGACATGACCCCGGCGCATCAGGGCGACACGCTCGCCGAGATGGTCTGCTCGAACAGCTTTCGCAGCGACGACGGCGACAGCAATGCGGTCGGTCTCCTCCACCGCGAGATGCGGGAGCTGGGCTCGATCATCATGCGCGAAGCCGACGCGACGAAAGTTCCCGCCGGATCGGCTCTCGCGGTCGACCGCGACCTCTTCTCGGGCGGCGTGACCAGGGCGCTGGCGGAGCATCCCAACGTCACCATCGTCCGCGAACGCATCGACACGCTGCCGAACGAGGGCCCGACCATCGTTGCCACCGGCCCGCTCACCGCCGCATCGCTGGCGGAAAGCATCGGCGTCGCGACCGGAAAGGACGCGCTCGCCTTTTTCGATGCGATCGCCCCGATCGTTTATCGCGACAGCGTCGACATGGATATCGCCTGGATGGCGAGCCGCTGGGACAAGGTCGGGCCGATCGGCGACGGCAAGGATTACATCAACTGCCCGATGGACAAGGAGCAGTATTACGCCTTCGTCCAGGGGCTGATCGACGGCGACAAGACCGACTTCAAGGACTGGGAAAAGGACACCCCCTATTTCGAGGGCTGCATGCCGATCGAGGTGATGGCCGAGCGCGGCGTCGAAACGCTGCGCTTCGGTCCGATGAAGGGCGTCGGGCTCGACAATCCGCGCACCGGACGCTGGCCCTATGCGGTCGTCCAGCTGCGGCAGGATAATGCGCTCGGCACGCTCTGGAACATGGTCGGATTCCAGACCAAGCTCAAACATTCGGCGCAAGTCGAGCTGTTCCGCACCATTCCGGGGCTCGAAAAGGCCGAATTCGCGCGCCTCGGCGGCCTCCATCGCAACAGCTTCATCCGTTCACCCGAGCTGCTCGACGATCAGCTTCGCCTCAAATCGGCGCCGCATATCCGCTTTGCGGGTCAGATCACCGGCTGCGAAGGCTATGTCGAAAGCGCCGCGATCGGCCTCGTCGCCGCGCGCTTTGCCGCCGCAGAGCTGGGCGGCCGGAGCTTGCTCCCGCCACCGCCCGAAACCGCTCTGGGCGCGCTGCTCGGCCACATCACCGGCGGCGCCGACGCCGCATCCTACCAGCCGATGAACGTCAATTTCGGCCTCTTCCCACCGCTGGCGGAAGATGTCCGCAAGAAGGATCGGAAGCTCGGTTATACGCAGCGCGCCGGGACGAAGCTCGCGGAGTGGATCAAGCAGGCCGAAGGTGTGGCAGCCTGACCCGATGTGATCCCCGGCGAAAGCCTGGTTTCATACCCATGGGCCCCGGCTTTCGCCGGAGATCACCAACCTCGGATCAACAGCTGCACTTCGCTTTCACCGACCGCTTCGGCGCCGTCGTCGCGAACTCGGCGCGGGTCAAATCGCCCGACTTGTCGTTATCGGCTCCGGCGAAGCGATCGCCGGTCGCCACCGCCCATTCCTCGAAAGTCAGCAGATTATTGCCGTCCCGGTCGAGCTTGCGAAACGCCGCGGTGCGCGACGACATCAGCTCGACGCGGCTGATCCTGTCATTGCGGTCGCGGTCGAAGCGGTTGAACCGCCGCTCCTCGCGCGAAGCTTCCTTTGCGGCGGGCAGCGCGGGCGGCGCGGGGCCCCGTTTCGGCGCATTCGCCGCCGCCACGGGAATGGCGGGCAAGGCCGGGGGCGGGTCCGGCAGCACCTCCACTTCGGCGACCTGCGTATAGCCCTTCCACATGAACAGCCCGCCGGTGAGGAGCAGCGCGCTCGCAACGCCGCCGATCAGGAACCGCGAAACCGCCATACGCATCTCCCCCGTTACCGCCCCCTCGCTATCACGGCGCCTTCGGCGCGCCAACAAACGCCGCCATAATGGTTACGAATTATAATCGAAAGGCCCTCTCGAAATTGCTCGAATGATTGCTACATTCGATCAATGCAAAATTACCTCCCCTCGCTGAAGCAGATGCAATATCTCGTCGCGCTCCACGAGCATGGGCATTTCGGCCGCGCCGCCGACGCCTGCAACGTCACCCAGTCGACCTTGTCCGCCGGCATTCGCGAGCTCGAAACCCTGCTCGGCCAGACGCTCGTCGAGCGCACCCGCCGCGTCGTCCGCTTCACCGTGCTCGGCAACGCCATTGTCGAAAAGGCGCACCGCGTGCTCCGCGAGGCCGAGGAACTCGCCGATATGGCGGCCGCCGCCTCGGCTCCGCTCGTCGGCGAGCTGCGGATGAGCGTCATCCCGACGATCGCGCCCTTTCTCCTCCCAGGCCTGCTTCCGCGCCTTCGCAAGGAACGCCCCGCGCTGAAGCTGTTCCTGCGCGAAGAACCGAGCGCGCAGGCGTGCGAGTCGCTGCACCACGGCACCGTCGATTGCGTGCTGCTCGCGCTCCCCTATGCGTGCGGCGATGTCGAGAGCGAGAAATTGTTCGATGACGCGCTGTTCGTCGCCTTTCCCGGCGACCAGAGCGAAGACCTGCCCGCGATGGTCAGCGCCGACCAGCTCGACCCCGCGCAGATGCTGATGCTCGAAGACGGGCATTGCCTGAAGGACCATGTCCTCGCCGCGTGCAACCGCCCCGAGCTGCGCGCGGGCGCACGCATGATGGGCACGTCGCTCCACACGCTCGTGCAGATGGTCGATAACGGCCTCGGCATCACGATGCTGCCGCAAATGGCGATCGAGGCGGGCATCCTCGATCACACCGACATCGATACGCGCCCGCTCGATTCGGAGCACGACTGGCGCACGATCGCGCTCGTCTGGCGCAAGGGCAGCCCGCGCGCCGAGGAGTTCCGCATGCTCGCGGACATTTTCAGGAAGCATCAGGCGAATTAACCGTCCGTTTCATCGGCAGGAAACGACCGGTTGCCGACGTTGACGAAGGCAGCAATATTCCACTGGCAGAGCAATGGATAGGAGAGGAATACGATGGCGATTGATCGTAGAGAAGCGATCGCATTAACGACGGGCCTTGTAGCCGCATCAGCAGTCCAAACTCGCGCTGAGGCATGCACGCAGGTGACGCTGATGTTCTCATCGACAAAACGAGACAACGAGCGAATGATTGAAAAATTTGAAGCGTTGCGCCGTCACTGGAACGAAGACACCTTAGACGAATTTTTTAGCGAGCATTGTATTTCCGGCATTCAAGCCATCTATCGTCTGGACGGGAGGGGGAAATATTGGGGGGGCGCGGCGCCTCTGGCCCCTCTTCATGATCGCTATCCAAAGATAATCGGGGATTTTAGTGGCTATATGTTCCATCCATTTTTCCCCGCAGTGTATTCCATGGGGGCTTTCGAAGCTGGCCCAAATCGACCCCGCCCTGATTACAATTGCGGCACAGGATTATGGCCCCCGGTATTAGCAGTCGGCATGCATTTTAAAGTGGATAGGGCTGCGAGCGGAGCCACCCTCAGCGGTGGGTCAAAAATCGTGACGGGGCTCATGTTTCAAGAAGGTGACGCCATTCGTAGAGCCTTCAATCTGGACATGTAGAGACGGCCGCTTCCCACCCCATATCGGCCGTCCGCTTTCGCCCGATCAGTCAATCCCACCGCTCCGCCCGCGTCTGATCCGTATCACGCTCCTCGACCCACCGAACGCGCCCGTCGGCAAAGCTCTCGCGCTTCCACAGCATCACGTCGGTCTTCAGCCGGTCGATCAGAAACTCGACCGCCGCGAGCGCCTCGGCGCGATGCGGGCTGCTGGCGAGCACGAGCACGATCGTCTCGCCCGACGCCATCGCGCCGACGCGGTGGATCAGCGTCAGTGCCGACAGTTTCCAGCGATCGGACGCTGCGTGAGCGAGCGCGGCGAGCCCCGCTTCGGTCATGTGCGGATGATGCTCGAGGAACAGCTCGGTCAGCCCGTCGCCGCCGCGGACCCGGCCGACAAAACTCGCGCTCGCGCCATGCTCCCCCGCATCGTGCACATCGAATTCGGCGGACACATCGATTGGCGCCGATTGCACGGACACGCGGATCATCCGCCGGTGACCGGCGGAAACAGTGCCACCTCGCGCGCGTCCAACAGCGGAGCGTCGGCGCCGATCATTACGCCGTCGATCGCGGCGCGGATGCGGTGCGGCTCGGCAAACGCCAGCGCGCCGCGCTCGTCGCGCGCGGCCAGCCATCCGATCAGCGCGCCGACGTCGCCGATGCCCGCCGGCACGTCGACCACTTCATCGGCCACCCCCATCCGTTCGCGGACCCACGAAAAATAGGCTATGTTCAGCGCCATCGGCCCGGCCTCAATCCATATGCTTCAGGCCGACGCGCAGATAATCCCAGCCGGTGATCAGCGTCAGCACCGCGGCGCCCCACAGCGAGACGAGCCCGACGCTCTTGATCCAGACCATCGCGGGCAAGGCGCCCGCCAGGATCAGCGCGCCGAATGCGACGAGCTGAAAGGTCGTCTTCCACTTCGCGAGCTGCGTCACCGGCATCGACACCTGCAGCGTCGCCAGGAATTCGCGCAGCCCCGACACGATGATCTCGCGCAGCAGGATCATCAGCGCCGCAATGACGTGATAACCCGCAATGTCGCGCGTGAAGACGAGCAACAGAATGACCGCCGCGATCATGATCTTGTCGGCGATCGGATCGAGAAAGGCGCCCAGCCGCGACACGATCCCGCGCGAGCGTGCAACATAGCCGTCAAAATAGTCGGTAATGCCCATCAGGCAGTAAAGACCGAAGGCGAGCGCATAGTCGATCGGCTTGGGCTGGTGCGATCCCTCGACCACCCCCGGCCACAGCAGGAAAAGCAGGATGGGAACCGCCAGGATCCGCGAAAGGGTCAGGATGTTGGGAAGGCTGAGCATGATCCCCGTCGATATAAGCGGTCCAAAATGACCTTTGACCGTATCCGCCCTAGCCGATAAGTCCCCCGGGCGACAACCAAATTGCCCGCGATTTGCGTGGTGACCGAACAAGTTTGAAGAGATTGGACCACGCATGACCGGCTCCTTTGCGCTATTGAAGCAACGCCGGTTCCTGCCTCTTTTCGTCACCCAGCTCCTCGGCGCGTTCAACGACAATCTGTTCAAGAACGCGATGGTGCTGTTCGTCGTCTATGGCGTTTTCAACGACGAGGCGTCCGAAACGCTGTTCAGCGCGGTCGCGACGGGGCTGTTCATCCTGCCCTTCTTCCTGCTTTCGGCGCTCGCGGGCCAGCTCGCCGATACGCGCGACAAGGCGCGGATCATCCGCATCGTCAAATTCTGCGAAATCCTCATCATGTTCGTCGGCGGGCTCGGTCTCGTCCTTGCCTGGATGGGCTTTGCAGTCCACCTGATCGCGATCCCGCTGATGATGCTCGCGCTCTTCGCGATGGGCATCCACTCGACCTTCTTCGGCCCGATCAAATATGCGATCCTGCCGCAGCACCTCGAAAGCGACGAGGTGCTCGCCGGCACCGGGCTCGTCGAGGCGGGCACCTATATCGCGATCCTCGCGGGCACGATCCTCGCCGGCGTGATCGACGTCGAATGGGCGGCGCTCGGCGTCGTGCTGGTGGCTGGCCTCGGCTATTGGACCGGTCGCAAGGTACCGCCCGCGCCGCCCGAACATGAGGAAACGGGGATCGACTGGCACATCATCCGCTCGTCGGTCGCGCTCGTCCGCGGCACGATGCACATTCCGCGCCTCTATCTCGCGATCCTTTCGATCAGCTTCTTCTGGACGATCGGCGCGGTGCTGTTCATCCAGTTCCCGCCGCTGGTGAAGAACATCCTCCATGCCGACAAGAGCGTCGCCAGCCTGTTCCTCGCCATCTTCTCGATCGGCATCGCGATCGGCTCGGTCGCGGTCAACCGACTGCTCAAGGGGCAGGTGTCGGCGCGCTACAGCCCCGCCAGCGTCATCGTCATGGGCGTCTTCGTTCTCGCCTTCTATTGGGTTTGCCGCAACTGGGAGCATGATCCGTCGGGCGTGATGTACGGGATCGAAGGCTTCCTCGGGCACGCCGACGTCATCCCGCTGCTCGCCGCGCTGCTCGGCATCGCGATCAGCGGCGGCATGTTCGTCGTGCCGCTTTATGCCTTCCTCACCACCACGGTTCCCAAGGACCAGACCGCACGCACCGTCGCCGCGAACAATATCGTCAATTCGGGCGCGATGGTCGCGGGTTCGCTGCTCGCGATGGGGCTCGGTTTCGCCGGGGTCGGGGTCGTCGATCAGCTGTTGATGAGCGCCGCGATGTGCCTCATCTCCGCCTGGCTCGCGGTCAAGCTGCACCGCGCCTGCGACTGACCGAGCCCGCGACGGCGGCTGTTTCCGCTTCGGGGTGGTGAGCGACCGCCTCCGGTAGAAACCGGTCAGCGCGGCCCTTGCATGTTGCGGCTTTCCGCCGGGATATGCACGGTCATCCCATCCATATCCGCCGTCAGGACGATCTGGCACGACAGCCGGCTGGTCCGCCGCACCCCCGCGGCGAGGTCGAGCATATCCTCTTCCATCTCGCTCGCGGGCGGCAGGCGGTCGAAATCCTCCTTCGCCACGATGACGTGGCAGGTCGAACAGGCCATCTGGCCTTCGCATGTCCCTTCGAGCGGCATCATATGCGCCTGCGCGACGTCGAGCAGGATATCGCCGGGCTGCGCCTCGGCCTCGGTGCGCTGCTTGCCATCGGCGTGGATGAAGGTGACGCGCATCAGTTCACCCCCTGCAGCCGCGCCGCCGCCTTGATCGCTGTCAGGCCCGCGCGCAAGTCCTGCTCGCTGGTGTATCGCCCCCAGCCGAGGCGGATCGAGGCGCGGGCGTCGGCTTCGCTGACGCCCATCGCGCGCAGCACATGGCTGACCTTGCCCGAACCGCTGCCGCACGCGCTACCGAGCGAGAAGGCGATTTCGCGTGCGTCGGACATCAGGCGCAGGCCGTTCACGCCTTCGCGCCGGATGTTGAGATTGCCGTGGTAGCGGCGGTTGGCATCGCCATTGATCGTCCATTCGGGGAGCATATCGAGCGCGAGCGACCAGAGCCGCTCGACATGGCTTGCGTCCTTGTCGAACCGCTCGGCGGCGAGCGCCGCCGCAGCGCCGAACCCGGCACAGAGCGCAGGCGACACGGTGCCCGATCGCATCCCCTGCTCCTGCGCGCCGCCGAACATCAGCGGCGGCAGGTCGACGCCGTCCCTGACCCACAGCGCGCCGATACCCTTGGGCCCGTGGATCTTGTGCGCCGACAGCGCGATCAGGTCGGCACCGTCGGGGATGGCGACGCGGCCGTAACCCTGCACCGCGTCGCAGAGCAGCAGGCTGTTTTTCGCATGGGCGGCGGCGGCGAAATCGGCGACGGGCTGGATCGTGCCGACCTCGTTGTTCACCAGCATCGTCGCGACGATGCCGTTATGGGGGATCATCGCATCATCAGGCGACAGCGCCAGCCCCTTGTCATCGACCGGCAGGATCGCCGCGTTCAACCGCTCGAGACATTGCAGCGAGGCGGCATGTTCGATGCTGAGCCCCGCGACGCCGCCGGGCATCGACTCGGCGCCGCGCAGCAGGGCCCAGTTGAGCGCCTCGGTCGCACCCGAGGTGAAGAAGAGGCGGCCGCCTTTGGGGAGCAGCGCCGCAACCTGGTCGCGCGCGACCTCGACCGCGGCGGCTGCGGCGCGGCCGGCCTTGTGCGTGCTCGATGGATTCGCAAAACCATCCTCCCCGTCCGGCCCCTCTAGCCAGCGCAGCATCGCCTCGCGCGCTTCAGGAGCGAGCGGCGTAGTGGCTTGATAGTCGAGGTAAATCATCCGGGGCGAAAATCCTTGTTGCGAGCGATTCGCAAAAGTTGCAAGTTGCGACCTATTTTCTATATAGGCGCCATCTTCGCTCCGCCACCCTGCCAACCCGGCGATTCGGCGGCCAGCCATAAAAGATAAGAGGTGCTCCCATGCCCGACGTTATTTTCCCCGGCCCCGAAGGCCGCATCGAAGGCCGTTTCTCGCCCCCGCCGCGCCCGCGCGCGCCGGTCGCGCTGATTCTCCACCCGCATCCGCAGGGCGGCGGCACGATGAACGACCGCATCACGCAGGCGATGTACAAGAGCTTCGTCGCGCGCGGTTTCGCGGTGCTGCGCTTCAACTTCCGCGGCGTCGGCCGCAGCCAGGGCACGTTCGACAACGGCATCGGCGAGCTTAGCGACGCCGCATCGGCGCTCGACTGGGTCCAGTCGATCCATCCCGAGGCGCAGACGACCTGGGTCGCGGGCTTCAGCTTCGGCGCGTGGATCGGCATGCAGCTTTTGATGCGCCGTCCCGAAATCCGCGGCTTCCTTTCGGTCGCGCCGCCGGCGAACATGTACGACTTCAGCTTCCTCGCCCCCTGCCCCTCGTCGGGCATCATCGTCGCGGGCGGGCAGGACGAGATCGTGCCGCCGAGCGCGGTGCAGAAGCTGGTCGACAAGCTGCGCACGCAAAAGGGCATCACGATCCATCACGACGAGATCCCGCGCGCCAACCATTTCTTCGAGCATGAGCTCGACCAGTTGATGAAGTCGCTCGACAATTATCTGGATATGCGGCTCGCGCCCGATTCGCCGATCCGTTAAACCCGTCATCGCGAGGAGCAAAGCGACGACGCGATCTCCAGCGTGCGGCAGTTCACGCCGATGGCTGGAGATTGCTTCGCTGCGCTTGTAATGACGAAGTGCTATTTCACCGGCATCAGCCAGATCGCGACATTCGCGAACATCACCAGCGCAGCGACCAGCATCAGCAGCGCGCGGCGGCGGTCGCCCTTGCGAAAAACAAGGACGGCACCGCCAGTCAGCAGCACGCCGGTCAGCATCAGGATGGACATGATCGTGTCGGACATGGGGCGGCTTTATCGGCGCCGTCACAAATTTGCCACCTCGCTTATGGCCAATCCGCATGGCTTGGCCTAAAGGGCCGACATCGATTCCCTTATGCCCTGCGGGAGCCGCACCATGCGCATCGCCATCGCCTCCGACCACGCCGCTTACGAACTGAAAGCCCTGCTTGCCGACTGGCTGCGCGAAAAGGGGCATGAAGTTGAAGACCTCGGCACCAACGGTCCCGACAGCGTCGATTATCCCGATTATGGCTATCGCCTCGCCGAAGCGATCGCCGATGGCCGTGCGGAACGCGGCGTGGCGCTGTGCGGATCGGGCATCGGCATTTCTATCTCGGTCAACCGCAACCCCGCCGCGCGCTGCGCGCTGGTGTCCGAACCGCTGTCGGCGAAGCTCGCGCGCGAGCATAATGACGCGAACGTCATCGCGATGGGCGCACGCCTGACGGGTATCGACATGGCCAAGGCGTGCCTCGACGCCTTCCTGATCACCGATTTCGCCGGCGACCGCCACGCGCGCCGCGTCGACAAGCTTTCGAATCCGCCTCAACTGGAGACCAGCCGATGACCACAGAAACGCTCGCCAAGCCCATCAAATCGGCCGGCTATTTCACCGATGGTGTCGGCACGGTAGACCCTGCGGTTGCCGCGGCAATGAAGCACGAACTCGAACGCGAACAACATCAGATCGAACTGATCGCGAGCGAGAATATCGTTTCGAAAGCGGTGCTCGAAGCGCAGGGCAGCGTCTTCACCAACAAATATGCCGAGGGCTACCCCGGCCGCCGCTATTATCAGGGCTGCGCTCCGTCGGACGAGGTCGAAACCCTCGCGATCGACCGCGCGAAGCAGCTTTTCGATTGCGGCTATGCGAACGTCCAGCCGCATTCGGGGGCGCAGGCGAACGGCGCGGTGATGCTCGCGCTGACCAAGCCCGGCGCGACGATCCTCGGCATGAGCCTCGACGCCGGCGGCCACCTGACCCACGGCGCGCCGCCTGCGATGTCGGGCAAATGGTTCAACGCGGTTCAGTACGGCGTGCGTGCCGACGACCATCTCGTCGATTTCGACCAGGTCGAGACGCTGGCGAGGGAGCATCGCCCGTCGCTGATCATCGCGGGCGGTTCGGCCTATCCGCGCACGCTCGACTTCGCGCGCTTCCGAGCCATCGCCGATGACGTCGGCGCGCTGCTGATGGTCGACATGGCGCATTTCGCTGGCCTCGTCGCCGGTGGCGCGCACCCCTCGCCGATGGAACATGCGCATGTCGTCACCACGACGACGCACAAGACGCTGCGCGGCCCGCGCGGCGGCATGATCCTGACCAACGACGAAGCGATCGCCAAGCGCATCAACTCGGCGGTCTTCCCCGGCCTTCAGGGCGGCCCGCTGATGCACGTCATCGCCGCGAAAGCCGTGGCGTTCGGCGAAGCGCTGCGTCCCGAATTCAAGGATTATGCGAAGGCGACGATCGCCAATGCGCAGGCGCTGGCGAACCGGCTGAAGGCGCGCGGCGCCGACATCGTCGCGGGCGGCACCGACACGCACCTTGCCCTCATCGACCTCCGCCCGCTCGGCGTCACCGGGCGCGACGCCGACGAGGCGCTCGAGCGCAGCGCGATCACCTGCAACAAGAACGGCATCCCCTTCGACCCGCTGCCGCCGGTCAAGACCAGCGGCATCCGCGTTGGATCGCCCGCGGGCACGACGCGCGGTTTCGGCATCGCCGAGTTCGAGGAAATCGGCGACATGGTCGCCGACGTGCTCGAGGCGCTGCGCGACAAGGGCGAGCATGGCGATGCCGACGTCGAAGCGAATGTCCGCGGCCGCGTGCGCGCGCTGTGCGAGCGCTTCCCCATCTATCAGGGATAAAACAATGGCGCGGCAGCACCCCGAGGAACCGACGCTCGTTGAACTCTCGATCGAAGAGGTCAAGGCGATGGGCAAGCAGGGGATGAACCATCCCTCGACACGCCCCGTCCTGACCGGCGGCGTCGTCGGCGCGATCGCGGGTGCGGTGCTGCCCGTCGTGACATGGCCGGTCGGCCTGTTCGCGGGCGCCGCCATCGCGCTTTACAGCCGGGTGAAGCGCTGACCCATGCGCTGCCCCTATTGCGGACATGAAGACAGCCAGGTGAAGGACAGCCGTCCGACCGAGGACGGCGCCGCCATCCGCCGCCGCCGCCAGTGCGAGGATTGCGGCGCGCGCTTCACGACCTTCGAGCGCATCCAGCTCCGCGAGGTCGCCGTGCTCAAGGCGGGTGGGACGCGCGAACCCTTTGACCGCGAGAAATTGATGCGCAGCGTCCAGATCGCTTGCCGCAAGCGCCCGATCGACGGCGCGCGGATCGAGCGCCTCGTGTCGGGCATTCAGCGCCAGCTCGAAACTTCGGGCGAGAATGAGGTGCAGGCGTCGCAAATCGGCGCGATGGTGATGGAAGCGCTCAAGGGCTTCGACAATGTCGCCTATATCCGCTTCGCCAGCGTCTATCGCGATTTCACCGAAGCCAAGGATTTCGAGGAATTCGCCTCGACGATCACCGAGGCGGCCCGGCCGATCAAATGACCGCGGCTCCGCCCCCCGTCATCGTCCTCGTCCGTCCGCAGCTTGGTGAGAATATCGGCAAGGCGGCGCGCGCGATGCTCAATTTCGGGCTGACCGAAATGCGCCTCGTCGCCCCGCGCGACGGCTGGCCCAATCCCGATGCGGGGCCCGCGGCGTCGGGCGCCGACACCGTGCTGGCCGAAGCGCAGGTTTTCGACACGCTCGCCGACGCCGTCGCCGACTGCACGACCATCTATGCCACCACGGTTCGCAAGCGCGGCGTGACCAAGCCGGTGCTGACCCCGGAGGCGGCGGCGGGCGAGGTCCATGGCAGCGCGGGGCGTTCGGCCTATGTCTTCGGCCCCGAACGTTCGGGGCTCGAGACCGACGATGTCACGCTGGCGCACAAGATCGTCACCGTGCCGATCAACCCAGAATTCGCCTCGCTCAATCTTGCGCAGGCGGTGATTCTGCTCGCCTATGAATGGTCGAAGGGCGTCGCGCTGGCGAGCCCGCCCGAGGTCCCGCTCGATCCCCCGGCCGAACATGGCGTGCTGGAAGAATTCATCGAGCATCTGGTCCGCGACCTCGACAAGAGCGGATATTTCTTTCCGCCCGAACGACGCGAAATGACGCTGCGCACCTTGCGCACCGCGCTGACCAAGGCGGGCTGGTCGTATAATGACGTCCGTATGATGCACGGCATTATTACGGCGCTTGGCCGCACCCCAAGAGCGCGTTGAGTATCGACCTCGACAATCGCGCATCGCGCTCTTAGAAGGCACGGTCCTTCAAGGAGCGAATAGCTTTATGATTTCCGCAATACTTTCCCTGGCCTTGGCCATGACCGCCGCCAGCGGGACCGACACCCCTCCGGCCAAAGCGGCAAAGCCCAAAAAGGTCTGTACGAAGATCGAGGTCACCGGAAGCACGGTACCGAAGCGCGTGTGCCGCACCGTGGCAGAGCCCGCGAAACCCAAAGAAGAGACAGAACAGGCGGCGACCGACGCACCGCCCGCCGGCGCCACCAACTAGGATCAGCGACCGGCGCGCAGACGATCCCATTCGGTCGCCTCATAGGCGATCGACTGTTCGACCAGCTCGTTCCACACCGCGCGCAGCCGCTCGGGCTCCAGTCCGGCGGCCTCGGCCTCACGCGCCACGTTGGCCAGCACCTCGGCCTTGCGCGCTTCGTCGCGGACGGCATTGCGGTCGGCCTTGATGCGCGCGGCCGCGTCCATATAGCCGAAGCGGCGGACGAGCAGCGCGACGAGTTCGCGGTCGACCTGATCGACCCCGGCGCGGACTTCGGTCATCGTTTCGCATCGTTCGGGAAGTTTGGCGGACGTCATGCGCGCAGCCTTTAGCGGCTTTTTCGCCGCTGTCGAGCGGCGGGCTTGCGGCTTGACTTTCCGCCCCTCCCCGTCTAACCGCGCGCCTTCGCAATGGACCCCGCACCCCGGTGAAGCGGCGGTCGCATATGGCATCCCGTCCATATGGTGCGACCCGGGAACCGCCGAAATCCTTCGGCAAACAGCATATTGGAGACGACATATGTCGAAGCGCCAGAGCGCCAAGTATAAACTCGACCGCCGGATGGGCGAAAACATCTGGGGGCGTCCGAAAAGCCCGGTCAACCGCCGCGAATATGGCCCCGGCCAGCACGGCCAGCGCCGCAAGGGCAAGATGTCCGACTTCGGTATCCAGCTCCGCGCGAAGCAGAAGCTGAAGGGCTATTACGGCGACATCACCGAAAAGCAGTTCAAGAAGAACTATTTCGAAGCATCGCGCATGAAGGGCGACACCGGCCAGAACCTGATCGGCCTGCTCGAGCGCCGCCTCGACGCCGTGGTCTATCGCTCGAAGTTCACCCCGACGATCTTCTCGGCGCGTCAGCTCGTCAGCCATGGTCACGTCTATGTGAACGGCGTGAAGTGCAACGTCGCGAGCCGCCTCGTGAAGCCGGGCGACGAAGTCACCCTCGGCAAGAAGGCGCAGGAAATGGCGCTGGTCGCCGAAGCGCAGAGCCTGCCCGAGCGCGACCTGCCCGAATATCTGTCGGTTGACGGCACCAAGTCGACCTATGTCCGCGTCCCGACACTCGACGAAGTGCCCTATCCGGTGAAGATGGAACCGAACCTGGTCGTCGAATTCTATTCGCGCTGATCGGTTCGATTGCGAAATTGCGAGGGGCGGTCCGGAAACGGACCGCCCCTTTTTCGTTCAGTGTGGCAGGAACCGCGTAATCTGCGCGAGCATCGCTGTGCGCGTGTCGCTGTCGCTCAGGCCGTGCGCAAGGCCGGGATATTCGACCAGCTCAACCTTCTTTCCGGCGGAGGCCAACGCACCGCGCATGATCCGCGACTGGTCGATATCGACATTCTGGTCCAGCGTTCCGTGGAACATGAGCACCGGCGCTACGATGCGGCCGGCATTCTGGGCCGGCGACCCCTCGCGGATGTGGGGACCCGAACCGATGAAATCGCGAACGATCGCGCCGCTGGTATAGCGGGCACTTTCGGTCTTCAATCTGCTGAGATCGGTCACCGGTGCGATCGCGACAATCGCACGGAACAGGTCGGGCGCGACGACACCCGACTGCAACGCGGCATAGCCGCCATAGGACCAGCCGACGATCGACAATTTGGCGGGATCGGCCCCTTGGGCCAATATCCACCGGCCGGCGTCGCTCACATCGCCGATCGCGACCTTCCACGACTGGAACCCATTGTTCTGATACCATTGGTCGCCATAGCCCGACGATCCGCGGTAATTGGGCTGGACGACCGCGAAGCCTTCTTGGGCGAAATATTGCGCGAGCCAGTCGAACCCCCATTCGTCGCGCGAAGACGGCCCGCCATGCGGCATGACGATCGCCGGCAGGCCCTTGGCATCGCTGCGTCCCGGAGGGAGCGTCAGATAACCGGGGATCATCGTACCGTCGGACGCAGGATAGCGTACCGCCTTGACCGGCGCGAGCGTCAGTCCCGACAACAAGGGCCGGTCTTCAAGCAGCGGGCGCAGCTGTTTTAGCGCGGGTGTATAACGATAATAGCGCCCCGGATCGACGTCCGATCCGGCCCACAGCAACCAATGCGATTCATCGGCCGACGCATCGACGAAATAAACCTGGCGGCCACCAAGCGCGCGTGACAAGGAGTTGGCCATCGCCGCGACCTGGGGGTCGGTCGTCACCATCTGGCGGCGATCGGTGGCATAAGTCGCACCCACCACGCGCTGATCGCGGCCGACACGAACCAGCGCATCGACATCGACTTCGGGATGGCGATAGAGGGTTTCGCCCTTCCCCGTTCCATCAAGCTTCACCGCCATGACCGCAAGGCGCCCGTCGATCTTGCCGAAGCCGATCGCACGATCGGTCGCCGCGTCAACCGTCCAGGGCTCAAATCCCTCGCGCGACAATGTGTCAATCGACGATAACTGCTGCCAGTCACCGCCACCTGCAGGCTTGTAGAAATAACGCACGATCCGGCTGAGGTTGTCCGTCCGTCCTTCCATCGGCTGGGTGCCCATGATGCGCACTTCGCCTTTGCCGTCGGTGATATATTCGATGGTGTCGCGCCGGGGTTTCTCGACGACCTTCACCGAGCCTTCGATGACATTCACCAGGTCGACCCCCATCCCCTCCTCATCCTTGGTGATCAGGGAAGCCGTACGGCGGTTCGCCTCGGGAACATGGCTGCGCATCATCAATACGCTGCCCGGCGGTCCCGGCTGCCAGTCGATGACGCTGCCACCGCGGAAATCGATCCCCAGCGCATTGTCGCCGCGCCGGATGCTCAGCGACTTGACGTTGCCGCCCGCGGCATCGACGCCCAGCAGCGATGAAAAGCCATAGATGAACTCGCCCACCTTCTCCCGGCCGCCGATCTGGCAGACCAGCCGCGCGTCGGTCGCCCATCTGCACCAGCGCAGGATTTCGGGGTCGCCGCTTGCGCGCAAGATGCGGCGGGGCAAGGCCCCGTCGGCAATATCGACGACGAACAGATCGTTCGCCTGTCCCTTGTTCGGGGCCAGAAAGGCAAGGCGCTGCCCGTCAGGCGACAAGCTGACCTGCGTGACGCCGTCAAGCGTACCGAAGCGGCGTGCGACGTCTCCCTCCTGTGCGTGCGCGGCCCCCGCGGCAATCCCCAAACCCAGCAAATATAGCCAGCGCCCCCGCATATCCATCCCCCTGTTATTCGGTCCCCTTTTGCTTCTCTAAAAGCCGGCGTCCGCTTTTCCAAGCGCTGAAAGTCCCACAAGCGGCGCTTGCACCCTCCGCACCGGGCTGGCACAAGCCCGCGGTCGAATACGAAAACCCGAGGAATTTCCATGCTTCGCTTCCCCCGCTCGACCGCAGCCCTTGCGGTTCTTCTGACCGTTGCCGCGTGCAATGCGTCGGACAAGACAGCCACGTCGACCGTTACGATCCCCGACGTCGAGATCCCCGAACTGTCGCTCGCGACGTTGCAGGAGGTGACCAAGGAATTGTCGTCGGACGCCTATGAGGGCCGCGCGCCCGGCACCGCGGGCGAGGAAAAGACCGTCGCCTATATCATCAAGAAATATGAGGAAGCGGGGCTGAAGCCCGGGAACAACGGCAGCTGGACGCAGGATGTTCCGCTGGTCGAAATCACCGCGAAAAATGCGACACCGCTCACCTTCACCGGCAGCAAGACGCCGGTCACCGCGCAATATGCGAAAGACTATGTCGCGTTCAGCTATCGCGTCCAGCCGAAGACCGAGGTCAAGGACAGCGACGTCGTCTTCGTCGGCTATGGCATCAACGCCCCCGAAAAGGGCTGGAACGACTATGCCGGGCTCGATGTGAAGGGGAAGACCGTCGTCGTCCTCGTTAACGATCCCGACTGGCAGACCAAGGAAGCCAAGGGCGAGTTCAACGGCCGCGCGATGACCTATTACGGCCGTTGGAGCTATAAATATGAGGAAGCCGCGCGGCAGGGCGCCGCGGCGGTGCTGATCGTCCACGACACCGAACCCGCCGCCTATGGCTGGAACGTTGTCGAATCGAGCAACACCGGCACGCAATATCTGGCCGACAGCAAGAATGGCGGCGCCGACCAGACGGTCGCCAACGGCTGGATCCAGCTTCCCAAGGCGAAGGAATTGTTCGCAAGCGCGGGCCAGGACTTCGACAAGCTGCGCGAGGCCGCCAAGAAGAAGGGGTTCAAGCCCGTCGCGCTGACCGGCGTGAAGGCGAACTTCAACTTCGATAATGCGATTTCGAAGAAGATGTCGCGCAACGTCATCGGCGTCCTGCCGGGCACCAAACGTCCCGACGAATATGTTCTCTACACCGGCCACTGGGATCACCTCGGCCGCTGCACGCCCGTCGCCGGCGACGACATCTGCAACGGTGCGGTCGACAATGCGAGCGGCATCGCCGGTCTGGTGACGCTGGCGCAGGCGTTCCAGAAGGTCGGCGCGCCCGATCGCAGCATCGTCTTCCTTGCCGTAACGGCCGAGGAATCGGGTCTGCTCGGCTCGAAATATTATGCCGAAAACCCGATCTTCCCGCTCGCGCAGACGGTGGGCGGCGTGAACATGGACGCATTGAACGCGAGCGGTCCGGCGAAGGACATCGTCGTCGTGGGCGGCGGCAAGTCCGAACTCGACGCCTATGTCGAAAAACTCGCCAAGATGGAGGCCCGCACGGTCAAGGCCGAGCCGACCCCCGAAAAGGGCTTCTATTATCGTTCCGACCACTTCAGCTTCGCCAAGCTCGGCGTGCCGATGTTCAACTTCGGCAGCGGCGAGGATCTCGTCGAAGGCGGGGTCGAAGCCGGCCAGAAGGCGTCGGAAGATTATGAGAAGAACCGCTATCATGCGCCGGGCGACGAGTATGAGGCGATCACCAACTGGGGCGGCATGATGTCGGACCTGCGCCTCTATTATGCCGCAGGGCGGATGCTCGCGATGACCGACGCGTGGCCGAACTGGGTCGAGGGCGACGAATTCCGCGCCGCCCGCGACAAGTCGCGCGCCGCAGCGAAATAAGACATCCCTTTTCCCGTTCGTGCTGAGCCTGTCGAAGCACCGTTCTTATTCGACGCCGAAAGAAAGAACGGCCCTTCGACAGGCTCAGGGCGAACGGAGTTTGGTGAGCTTTAAAAAAGCGAGAAGTCAGATGACGCTGAAAATGCCTGCTGAATGGGCGCCGCACGACGCCGTCTGGATTGGCTTCCCGCACCTCGAAGACGAGTGGGCGGGACAGATCGACGCGGCGCGTCGGGATGTCGCGGCCTTCGCCAACGCCGTCCACGACGGCGGGCGCGGGGAGAAGGTGCACCTTCTCGTTCGCGACCATGAAAATGCCGACATCGCTGAGGCACTCGTCGACGAGGGTGTGCAGTTGTTCGTGGCTCCCTTTGGCGATATCTGGCTGCGTGACACGGGCCCTATCATCGTCGGCACCGGCCCCGAACGCGAGGCGCGCAATTTCGACTTCAATTGGTGGGGCAACAAGTTCGTGATGCCCGGCGACCGGGAGATCGGGGCGATCCTGGCCGCGCACGCGGACCTGCCGACGCAGCATCTCGACTGGGTGCTCGAAGGCGGGGCGATCGACGTCGATGGCACCGGCCTGTGCGTCACCACCGAGGAATGCCTGCTCAACCCCAACCGCAATCCGACGCTAACGCGCGAGGATATCGCGGTGCGGCTCCGCCAGTCGCTCGGCATCGACCGGCTGCTGTGGCTGGGCAAAGGGCTCGTCGGTGACCATACCGACGGCCATGTCGACAATCTCGCGCGCTTCGTCGGCGAGGGCCGCCTCGCGCTGCCCGTCGCGGCGGGGAAGGATGATCCCAACGCGCATATCTATGCCGACGCGCGCGCACGCACTGCGGCGTTCGGCGGCGTCGAAATCGTCGACCTGCCCTCGCCCGGCCGCGTGGAAGTGGGCGGAGAGATCGCGGCGGCGAGCTATATGAACTTCTACATTGGCAACAGCGTTGTCGTCGTGCCGACCTATGGCGTTCCCAACGATCAGGCAGCAGTCGACACGCTCGCCGCGCTCTTCCCCGATCGCCGCGCGGTCGGCGTGCCCGCGCGGGGGATCATCGTTGGCGGCGGGAGCTTCCACTGTTCCAGCCAGCAGCTTCCCAGTTGATCTTCTTCACGTCATCCCGGCGAAGGCCGGGATGACGTGAACGGGTCGCGGGCTTTTGCTCTGGCAAGATGCGCGGGCTCGCTTATATCCAGCCCCATGACCCGCACCATCACCGTCGCCGCGTTACAGCTTCCCCTGCCCGGCCCTGTCCAGCCCAACATCGAGGCCGTGTCAGCGCTCGTCGAAGAAGCCGCGGGACAAGGCGCGCAAATCATCCTGCCGCCCGAACTCTTCGAAGGCCCCTATTTCTGCCAGGTCGAGGACGAGGAACTGTTCGCGACCGCCCGCCCGACGACCGAGCATCCGAGCGTCGTCGCGATGCAGGCGCTCGCCATCAAACTGAAGGTCGCGATTCCGACGAGCTTCTTCGAGAAGGACGGGCCGCATTATTACAACACGCTCGCGATGATCGGCCCCGACGGGGCGATCATGGGGACGTATCGCAAAAGCCACATTCCCGACGGGCCCGGATATGAAGAGAAATATTATTTCCGCCCCGGCAACACGGGCTTCAAGGTCTGGGACGTGTTCGGCACGCGCATCGGCGTCGGCGTCTGCTGGGACCAATGGTATCCCGAATGCGCGCGCGCGATGGCGCTGATGGGGGCCGAACTGCTTTTCTATCCAACCGCGATCGGCAGCGAACCCTATGATGCCGACCTCGACACCAGCCGCATGTGGCGCCGCGCGATGCAGGGGCACAGCGTGTCGAACTGCATGCCGGTGATCGCGGCGAACCGCATCGGGACCGAAGGCGACGCCAATTTCTATGGCCACAGCTTCATCACCGACGAATGGGGCGACATGACGCAGGCGTTCGGCGCGAGCGAGACGGGTGTGCTCACCCAGACGATCGATCTCGACCGCGCCGCAAAACACCGCGCCGGCATGGGCTTCTTCCGCGACCGCCGGCCGCAGCTTTACGGGCGACTGGTCGAGGACATCTGATCGCCGTCGAAGGGGGAAAGCGATGGAAATACCCGACGATATCTTCACCGAGCCCGAGGACGTCGATCCCGAAACGCTCGCCAATCTCGGCCCCCTGCGGCGGCTGGCGGGCATCTGGGAGGGGCAACGCGGGGTCGATATCAACCCCAAGGCCGACGGCCCCGAGACGCGCCAATATTATGAGCGGATCGAGATGCAGCCGATCGACCCGCAGGCGAACGGACCGCAACTCTTCTACGGCCTGCGCTATCACCAGCACGTCAACACGCGCGAGGAGGATATCAGCTTCCACGACCAGGTCGGTTACTGGCTTTACGAGGCGTCGACCGGCCTGATCCTGCAAACGCTGGCGATCCCGCGCGGACAAATTGCCATCGCATCGGGTCACGCCGAGCCCGATAGCAAGCGCCTCGTCGTCAAGGCGGAACGCGGTCAAACCGAATATGGCATCTGTTCGACGAGCTTTCTCGACCTCGCCTTTCGCACCGACGCCTATCAACTGACGGTCGATTTCCACGACGATGGGTCGTGGAGCTATGTGTCCGACACGACATTGACGGTGAAGGGCCGCGACGAGCCCTTCCTGCACCGCGACCGCAACAGGCTGGTCAAGATCGCCGAACCCGACCTCAATCCATGGGCCAGGATCGTGCGGAGCGCGGCCTAGCTTCAGCTTTCGAAGCGGCGGATGCTTTCAAGGTCGGCACGGTCGAGCGGCTGCGTCAGCCACAGGCCACCGCGCCCGCCGCGCGACCAGCGCACGATCGCACGGCGCTTGACGTCGCCCGCGAGCACTAGGTTGAATTCCTTGCCGACCTCGAGATGCCCGTCGTGGACGAAACCGGCGCCATTCTGCGACAGGTCCACCAGTTCGATATCGGTCGCCGCGCCTTCGTCGGTCACCGCCTGCGCCTTCGTGTGCACCTGCAGGCGGGGTTGGCGATAGCCGGTGGCGCGCTGTTCGGCCGCCAATTTCTTGAGCACGTCGGCGACATCGACTTCCTTGTCGAACGAAACGCCGCATCGGCCCGCGTCCGACCAGACGACCTCCCCACGGATCATAACGGTATCCGAAAGCGCAACCTCCAGCTTTTCGCCGACGGCGATCGGGACGTCGGCCGCGAGCATCATGCCGCGATCGGAAATATTGCGGACCCGCCACAAGCCCGCGTCACCGTTGCGCATCACCTTGGCGATCCGCCAGACCGTGCGATAGCGATCGCCTTCGCGGCGATCGGCGGCGGCGGCGATATCCCGCTCCTCTGCCGGATCCGAGAAGCGATGCTGGTTCATGCCGTCCACCTTATCGAAGCAGCAAAACAAGCATAAGTGTTTGTCTATACTGCAAATACACAATCCCCACGTCATCAAAATACTAGAATTAGTCTTACAATTCAATCATGTTGCGGATCATAGTTAACATTATCATCGGCAAGGTCCGGAAAAACGCGCGCACTCGTTGGGGGTGAATGTCGCATTTTGCATAATTTACGGCGGCGCGATTGCGGAATTAAGCGCCAGATTGGCAGGATCGGTATCGGCTCAATAACGGCCGGAAAGCAGCGCGCCGGCGCCCGGAACCCGCGTCGAAAGCCCAAGCCGCGCGAGCATCTGGTGCGCCGTGCAAATCGCCGCCGATATCACGGGTTTGCCGATGGCGTCCTCGACCCTCTGCACCGCCGGCAACGAAGGCATCTGCACGCACGCCGAGAGAACGAGCGCGTCGATCCCGGAAAGGTCGAGCCGCTTGTAATGGTCGAGCAAATTCGCGGGATCCTGCGCCGCCACCTCGAGGTTGTCGGGAATTTCGAGCGCGAGCGAGTCGGCGACCTCGACCCCCTCCTTCGCGATATAGCCGACGACCATCTCGGTCAGCGGCTTCATATAGGGCGCGACGAGCGCGATACGCTTCGCGTGCAACGTCTTGAGCCCCTCGACCAGCGCACCCGCGCTGGTGACGACCGGCGCGGCGTGGCCGTTATCGACCGTGCGCTGGTGCAGCCGCGCCTCCGATACCCGGTGGTAGCCCTCGCCCATGCTCATGATCGCGACGAGGCAGGCATAGCCGAGCACATCGACCGCAGCGTCGGACAGTTCGAGCGCGCAGCGGTCGGAGTCCGCGTCCATCGCCGCGAGTTCCTCTTTCGTGACCTGCTTCATCCGCATCCGCGACGAATGGAAGGTGAAGCGTTCGGGCGCGATGGCCTCGCGCGCGCGGAGCAGCGCCGGAATTTCGGTTTCCATCGTGACGTTCGAACTGGGCACGATCTGCCCGATACGGATGGGTCGGGTCATCGTGGGCGCCTTAGACCGCGACGATCGGGTTGCGGAGCGTGCCGATGCCCTCGACGGTGCATTCGACGACGTCACCCGGCCACATGAACTCCTGCGGATCGCGCCCCGCGCCGACCCCGGCTGGGGTTCCGGTCGCGATAATGTCGCCAGGTTCGAGCGTCATCACGCTCGAAATATCGGAGATCAACTGATTGATATTGAACAGCATGAAGCGCGTGTTGCTGTTCTGCTTTTCCACCCCGTTCACATGGGTGAGGATATTGAGATTATGCGGGTCGCCGATTTCGTCGGCGGTGACGATGCACGGCCCCATCGGCGCAAAGCTGTCCTGGCCCTTCGACACGATCCATTGCCCGGCGCGGCGGCAGTCGCGCGCTGAGACGTCGTTGATCACCGTATAGCCGAACACATGGTCCAGCGCGTCGGCTTCGGCGACGTCACGCGCCGTGCTGCCGATGATCACTGCCAGCTCGGTTTCCCAGTCGAGTTGCTGCGTCACCTTCGCATTGTGCCGGATCGGATCGTTCCACGCGACGACTGCGGTCGGCGGCTTCGAGAAGATCACCGGCTGCTGCGGCAGCTCGTTCGACGTGTCGAGACTGCGCGCAGATTCAGCAACATGCTCAGTATAGTTCAGACCGATTCCGAAGATATTCTTGCGCGGGCGAGGGATCGGTGCGAGCAGGGTGACATTTCCCTCGGGCAGCGAGGTGCCGATGAGGTCGGCGGTCGTCGCCGACGCGACGGCTTCCTGCAGGAAGCGCAGCGCGACGGGCCCCAGGTCGATGAAATCGAGCATCGTCGCGGGCAAATCCTGCCCGATCGCGTCGCCGAAATATTCGACGTCGATCACGAGGCCGCCATGGAGAACGCCGAGCCGCGGCTCGGTGTCCACCGTGCGATATGTCACGAAGCGCATAAATAGTCCTGTCTGCTGCAAGTCAGGCGGGCTGGTGGCCGCCATGGTCGGGATAGGCTTCCTCGATCCGGACGCCGAGCGCCTCCATCACGGGGAAATCGTTGAACGAGAAAAGGAAGGCCTCTTCGGACGCGTCGAGATTGACATGCTCGTGCCACACCCACGCGGGAACGCAGAAAATGTCGTGCGTGCCCCAGTCGAAGCGCTGGCCGCCGATGATCGAATAGCCGCGGCCGCCCGCGACATTATAGACGACATTGCCGGTGTGGCGGTGCGCAAGCCCGCGAAAACCGGGCTTCAGCATCTGCATATGCGCGCCCATCGTCTGCAGCGCCCAACCGCCGGTCAGCGGGTTCGAGTAACGCACCATATGCCCGTCGAAGGGCGACCCGTCGGACACTTTCGCGAGGTTCCACAAGGCGTCACGCGTCGCGTCCCAGCGATAGACCATCACCGGCGAATAGGGCTTTTCCCATGCACCGATGCCTTCGGGCCGCAGCGCCCCCCCGCCATAGGTCAGTGGCAGGTCGTCAGTCGGAAACGCCGCCGCCTGTGCGGGCTGGTCATAAACCGCGTAGAAATTGGTCTCGAGGCTGTTCATCAGCGGAATGTCGAGCCCGTCCTGCCAGATCGACACTTCGCCGTCAGCAACGACGCCATGGTCGTGCCAGCAGCCGCCCGGCGTCAGCACATAATCATTGGCGCCGAGCGTGATGTGATGGCCATCGACGACGGTATAGGCGCCCTTCCCCTCCATGATGAAGCGGTGCGCCGAGGCGGTGTGGCGGTGCGCGGGGGTGATCTCGCCGGGACGCATCGCCTGCATGCCACTGAACAGCCAGCCGCATACGGCGACATTCTCGCGCCCCGCGTCGCTGTCGTTGAGCAGGGTCACGACGCGGCGCCCCGCTTCCTCGGGCTTCACCAGATCGAGCGCGCGGAGGCACATGTCGCGCATCTCGGAATAGCGCCAGAGCGTCGGGCGATAGCGCGTTTCGGGCTCCCACGGCTCGATCGCATTGGCGCGCTTCCAGAAGGCGCCGGCATTGCGCGCGGCAAGCTCTTGATAAAAGGCTTCGAGTTCAGGGGTATCGGTGACGCGCGACCGTCCGAGCACATCGTCGCGCGGGTCGATCATCGTGCTATTGCCTGTCATGGCGGCGTCTCCTCGTCGGCATCGGCGGGCTGGGGCTCGTCGATGAACAGGGCCGACGCGCGGGGCGTCCGGTCGACCGTCAGGTTGAAGATGTCGAAGCGATTATAGCCGCCGATGATGTCGTGCATCAGCTTGGGCCTTATGCATTCGCCCAGGTCGATGTCGGCATAGACGATGCCCTCGACGTCGATCAGCGCGTCGCCGACCAGATTGCCGTGCGGATCGATCACGCCCGACCAGGCGCTGTTCGGGCGCGAGAGCAGATCGCGGTTCTGCGGGCGGTCGGCGCTCATCGCGGCGACGATCTCCTCGCTCACCGTCGAGCAGGCGACGATCGTGAAGACCTTGCCCTCGAAACTGTGCGCGGTCGCGCGGATCTTGATCGCCTCGGCCATATTGTACGACGCGGGCGCAACGGGGAGCGCGATATAATTGGCGACATGGACGAGCTCGCCCTGTGACAGCAGCGCGAAGCGCGCGAGCGTATTGGTATTCTCGCCGCATGCAAGCGTGCCGAGCGGCCCGACCGGCGTGTCATAGACGCGGATCGAGCTGCCGTCGCCGCCCGCCCAGGTCAGCTTCTCGGCCCAGGTCGGCACCAGCTTGCGGTGGCGTCCGAGCAGGCTACCGTCGGCGCCGATAATGAGGTTCGCGTTGTAGAGCGTGCCGACGCTGACCGGGTCGCGTTCGTTGATCCCGATCACGACGGTGCAGCCATGGTCGCGCGCGGCGGCGCACAGCGCGGCAACCTCGGGCCCGTCGATCAGGAGCGACGCGCGGTAGAGGCGCTCGTGCCATTCGGCGCCCTCGATCGGCGTCATCAGCCAGTTCCAGTAGGGATAGGCGGCGACGAACACCTCCGGAAAGGCGACCAGCTGCGCGCCATTGACGGCCGCCTCGGCGATCAGCGCGCACGCCTTGTCGATCGTCGCCGCCGGGTCGAGGAAGACCGGCGCGGCCTGCACCGCGGCGACGCGCGACCTGGGCAGGAGGGGCGCCGACACGTCGCTCATGTCACCGCCGCCCGCTGGTGATATTGCGGTTTGTCCCATGCGCGCGTCGCGCAGACTGTTTCGAGCCGATCGACCGTTTCGACGATGTCGCGATAACGCAGGTAAAGCGGCGTCAGTCCGAAGCGCAAAATGTCGGGCGCGCGGAAGTCGGCGATGACGTCATATTCCTTGAGCGCCTGCACGATCTGATAGCCCTGCGGGTGCGCATAGGCGACCTGACTGCCGCGCGTCGCATGGTCCTCCGGGCTGATCAGTTCGAAACCATAGGCTTCGCACAGAGGCCGCATCTGCTCGATGAACAGGTCGCCGAGTGCGAGCGACTTGCGGCGGATTTCGGCCATATCGGCTTCGAGCATCAGGTCGACGCCGACCTCGAGCGCCGACAGGCCGAGCACCGGCGGCGTCCCGCACTGGAAGCGCTCGATCCCGGCGGCAGGATCATAATCCTCCTCGAAAGCGAAGGGCCGCGCGTGGCCGAACCAGCCCGACAGCACCGGCGTCGCCGAATGGTGCCGCGCCGCCGCGAACAGATAGGCCGGCGCGCCGGGCCCGCCGTTGAGGAATTTATAGCCGCAGCCAATAGCAAAATCGGCGTTTGCGCCGTTGAGGTCGACCGGGATCGCGCCCGCGCTGTGGCTCAGGTCCCAGACGACGAGCGCGCCAGCATCGTGCGCGGCGCGCGTGATCGCCGCCATGTCGCGAACGCGGCCCGACTTGTAATGCACCTGCGTCAGCAGCAGCACCGCGACATCGTCGTTCAGCGCCTCGACGATATCGTCGGGCGCGACGGTCGCCGCCTTGACGCGTCCGCCCGAAAAGGCCTCGATGCCCTGCATCATATAGACGTCGGTTGGGAAATTGGTCGCTTCGGACAGGATCACCGTCCGTTCACGCCGCAACGAAAGCGCGGCCGTCAACGCCTTGAAGATATTGACGGAAGTCGAATCACTCGCGACGATCTCGCCGGGGTTGGCGCCGATCAGCCGGCCGATCTTGTCGCCGATGCGCCGCGGCGCGGTCGACCATAAGGCTTCGAGCCACGAGGTAATCAGCCCCTCGCCCCATTCTTCGCCGATCACCCCCGCCAGCCGGTCGCTCGTCGCTTTGGGCAGCGCGCCGAGCGAATTGCCGTCGAGATAGATCATCCCCTTGCGCAGATGGAAACGCTCGCGAAAATGGGCGAGCGGATCCGAAGCATCGAGCGCCTGCACATCGGTGACGGTCATCGTGTCGGTCATGCGATTTCCCTCAGGATGGCGCGCACCGGGCTGGCATCGGCGCCGACGATGCGCAGCGGCAGCGCAACAAGTTCGTACCGGCCGGACGGCACGTCATCGAGCACCAGCCCCTCCAATATCCGCATGTCGGCCGCCTTCACCGCCTGATGCGCGTCGAGCGTCTTCGACTGTTCGGGGTCGAGCGACGCCGCATCGGTGCCGATCAGGCGCACGCCCATTGCGCCGAGCCTCGCGATCACATCGTTGGCGATGGCGGTGAAATCGCTATCCCATCGATCGTGCGGAAAATGTTCGTAGGTCCGCAGCAGCACACGCTCGGCGCCTTCGATCGCGGTCCAGTCCACATCCGCAATCTCGACCCGCCCGCGCGCATGGCGCATGTCGAGCAGCACGCACGGCCCGATATAGGCACCCAGATCGCAGTCGGCCGACGACGCGCCGTCATTGGCATAGTGCAGCGGCGCATCGCCATGCGTCCCGGCGTGCAGCGGCGTGAACATGCCCCCGACGTTGACCGGGCAGCCTTCGCCGATCACCGCATGGCTGTGGAGCGCGAAGGCCGGCTCGCCCGGCCACACCGGCACAGCGGCGTGGAGCGGCTGCGAAATGTCCCAGATCCGGCTCATTTGCGCTCCCCCGCCGCATAGTCCCCACCCTCGCGCGGCGCGACCATTTCGGTGCGCATCGACCAGAGTTCGGGAAAGAAACTGAGGCTCAGCGCCTTGACGAGATAATTGACCCCCGACGAGCCGCCGGTCCCCGGCTTGTGCCCGATCACGCGCGCGACGGTCTTCATGTGCTTGAAGCGCCATTCCTGGAAATAATATTCGAGCGCGGTGACCTTTTCGGCGAGCGTGTAGAGATCCCAGTGCCGGTCAGGGTCGGTGTAGATCGCCAGCCACGCCTTTTCGACCGCCTCGGACGCTTCATAGGGCTTGGTCCAGTCGCGCTCCAGATGATCGGCGGGAATGGCGAACCCGCGCCGCGCGAGGAGCCGCAGCAGTTCGTCATAGAGCGACGGCGCCTCGAACGTCGCGCGCAGCCGCTCCGTGGCCTCTGGGTCGTCCTTATGGACGATCATCATATCCTCGCGCTTGTTGCCGAGCAGATATTCAAGCTCGCGATATTGCTGCGACTGGAACCCCGACGCGCGACGCAGGAAGCCGCGGAAAGTCAGGAAATCATGCGGCGTCAGCGTCGCGAGCACCTCCCAGCTGTGGATCATGTGCCGCTGGATCGTCGCGATGCGGTCGAGCCCCTTGCCTGCAATTTCCAGCCGGTCGGCCTGGATCGCGTCAAGGACCAGCCGCGCCTCATGCAGCACCAGCTTGATCCACAGCTCCATCGTCTGGTGCATGATGATGAACAGCATCTCGTCGGGCTTGTCCGACACCGGCACCTGTGCCGACAAGAGCTGCGCGGTCTGGAGATGCCGAGCGTAAGTGAGCCCATTGTCCCACTGGATCGTCTCGCCGTCGATCTCGGTCTCGAAGATGTCGGTGCCGCCGTCGCGCGTCTGCCTGATCATGGGAATGCCTCTCCGCTTGCCGGACGGGCCGGCAGGCGTCCTTCATAGGCGACATCGCCCGGACAGGCATCCCCCGGTTCAAGCGCGGGCTCGTTCGCTATCTTGCGATAGACGCTCGCAAAGTCGGTTTCCTCGGTCGCGCGCAGCAATTGCTCGAACCCCGCGACGACGAAATAGGTCTGCTGCAACTGGTCGAAATGATATCTGGTCCGCATAACCCGCTCGATATCGAGCCAGAGGCGCCGCGGTTCGGGCGCGGTCAGCGCCGACAGGGTTTCGGCAAAGCTCGACATCAGCCCGCCACCAAAAGCGCGAAGCTCGCCATCCTCGACGACGAGGCCGAACTCGACCGTGTAAAGCCACAGCCGCCCGAGATAGTCCGATGCCCCAAGCTTTTCGGCGCGCAATCCCGCCTCGCCATAAGCGACCAGAAAGTCCGAAAAGGCCGGATCGGTGAGCATCGGGACATGGCCGAATATGTCGTGAAACATATCGGGCTCTTCGCTGTACGCGATCTGCTCGGGCGGGCGGACGAAATTGGCGGCGGGAAAGCGCCGGTTCGCCAGATGCCGGAAAAAGGGCTCGTTCGGAATCCAGCCCGGCACCGCCACGACCTCCCACCCCGACACGGGTTTGAGCAGCGCGTTGAGTTCGGTGAAGTCGGGAACCCCCGGTTTCAGCTTGCGAAGAATGTCGAGCCCGCCGAGGAACGACCGGCACGCATAACCGTCGAGCACCGCCGACTGCCGATCGAACAGCGACCGCCAGGTCTCATGTTGTTCGGCCGTGAAGGCACGCCAATTTTGCGGCATCGTCCAATCGGCCCCGACACCTTCGGGCGGTGCGTCGAAAATATGTGTCGCGGCCATCGGTCTCTCTCCAAACCTTCGGCCGCAAGACTAGCCCCCGTGCGCGCGAACATTGTCCGGATTTGTTGTTCAAATCCGATCGAAACCAACCTATTGTTCTGCCATTATCACTAAATGAAGGATTTTGTTCTTCTCCCGTGCGACTTGCTCCCCTATTGCTGCCTGAACACGATATAGGACGGAACGCATGGACAAGCTCGACTGGAAGATCGCCGCCGCGCTCGAGAGCGACGGCCGCCAATCCTACGCCGACCTTGGCGACCGGGTCGGTCTGTCGAAGTCGCCCTGCTGGTCGCGCGTGAAAAATCTTGAGGAAAGCGGCGTGATCGACGGTTATGCCGCGCGCCTCGATCCGATCGCGATCGGGCTTGCCGTGCAAAGTTTTGTCGAGGTGCAGATCCGTTTCGACGCGCATATCGAGTTCGAGGCCGCGGTTCTCGCGCATCCGGCCGTGGTCGAGTGCCACACCACCGCGGGCGAGAGCGACTATCTGCTCAAGATTTTTGCGCGATCGGCCGATCATCTCGACGAGCTGCTCCGCCATAATTTGTCGAAGCTGCCCGGCGTCCAGCGGTTGAAAACCGTCGTGTGCCTCAAGACGATCAAACGACACGGGCCGCTTGCCGAATGGGCCCGCACCACCGAGGCGCGCGCGCCGCGCTAGAAACGTTTGCGGAGCGACAACTGGACCGTACGGCCGAGCGGGTCGACTTCATAGCGTTCATAGCCCGCCGGCACGGTGCCGTCGCTCAGCACGACGCGCCGATAGCTGTCGAACAGGTTCCGGATATCGAGCGCAATATTCAGGTCCGCGAGCCACGCGGGCTTCTCCTGCATTCGCAGCAAGCGCTCTGGCTCGGCGAACAGGCGAAGGTTCAGCGCCGTCACGGCACGGTGGCGATAGTCCTGCTGGCCGTCGACGCGGAGGCGGAAGGGGCTTTGCCAGGTCCCGTCGAGCGTCAACCCCGCCCCGGCGCGACCGGCGACGAGCTGGAACGTGAGGCTATGCCGCGATTGCGCGGTGTCGCCGCGCAGCCGGTCGATGGCGGGGACACCGGGGCGGGTCAGCAATTCGCTGCGGAGCGTCCATCCATGGTTGATCGACAACGTCATCTGCCAGGGGCTGGCTTGGGGCGGAGCGCCGACTTCTGCGCCAGCCCGGCCCCCGGTGGAAAAGGAGACCACAAGGCCGCTGTCGAGCCGTTCGCTGATGTCGCGCGCGATCCGGATCGGGCGCGCATCGACCGAGACGAGCCGGCCAGCAGCATCGCGCACGACGCGCTCCGGAAACGCATCCTCGACTGCGGGCGTCAGCGTCGGGAATAGTCCGGCGCCGCCGGTCGCCGATTGTCGCTGATATTGCGATGTGATCGAGATTTGCGGATCGGCGAAGGGCGTCAGGCTGGCGCGCAGCGAATAGCTGCGCTGCCGCCCGCGGCCGAGGTCGGGATTGCCCCCGGTTATCCATCGCGGTTCGGCGATCTCCTGCCGGCGATAGTCATAGATGCGCCTGACCTCCTCGACATAGGGGCCGCCCAATTGATCGGCGCTCGGTATCAGCTGCGCAAAGCCCGCCGTGGCGGTGAGCTGAAGCAGGGGGAAAGGCGTCCAGTTCAATCCGAAATCGAACCGTTCCTGCAGCGGCGAGCCCGAAGCCTCGCTCACGCCGCCGGCGATATCGACCGACAGGTCGCCGAGCGCCGAAAAACGGTCGGAAACCGATGAGGAGATCGGGACGCCGAGCGAGAGCCGCGCGTCCCATTGCCGGCGCCGGAATTCGAACCCGGCAGGAATATCCCCCTCCCCCGACCCGCGACTTTGGGTCCAGTCGCGGGCCGCGCCGAACGAAATGTTCGATGTTACCATGCCGGCTGGAAGCGTCAGGACCGGCCGGTTGAGATTGACCTGGGCCGACAACCCCTCGCTGCGCGAACGCGTCCGGTCGATCCGGATTTCGGGCCCGGCGGCCACGCGTTCGAGCGCGTTGGTGGACCAGGAGCGCGTGTAGCGGGCGATGATATTCGATTGCCAGCCGGCGAGCGGGCCGCCCAAAAGCGCCGACAATCCGAGGCTTGTCGAATCCTGATCGCCGCGAAGCGGATCCCCGCCACCGCCAGCGGGCACGGGCGCCGGGCCGAGCAACTGGCGCGTGTCGCGCCGGGCGACATCGATACCGAATGTGCCGCTGAACCGCCCCAGCGGCCGCGTCAGGCCAAGATTCATCGTCAGCCTGTCCGAAGCGGGCAGCAGCGTGCGGCTGGCATCGGAGGCGTCGAGGTCGCCTGCACCGCTGCGCGCGCTCTTGAGCAGGTGATTGTCGTGCGAGGCGTCGACGCGCGCGCTCCAGCGGGATTTGCCGTCGATCACGAAGCGGCCGAGCGACAGCTGCCCGCTTTCGCGCCCGCCCGCCGTCGCGATTTGCACGCCGGCTTCGCCCTGCCACGACGCGAAGCTCTTTTTGAGCACGAGGTTCACCACCCGCTGCCCGGGCGGATAGCCATATCGCTCCGCCGCCTCCGAGCGCAGGATGGCGATCCGCGCCAGTGCTTCAGGCGGGAAACCGTTGATTCCGGTTGCGCCATCGGCGCGCTCGCCGTTGATGAGGATGATCGGGCGTTCGTCCGGCCGCCCGGTGAGCGGGGCGATTAGCGAGACAAGGTCGCCGATCGAATTCGCGCCATAAGCGTCGATTTCGGCCTCGCCGAGTTCGGTTTCGGACTCGACCAGCGCGGCGCCCCACTGGGCGGTGACCACGATCTCGTCGATTTCGGGCGATAGGGGCGAGGAGGATTCGACCGCGGGAGCCTGAGCCTGGGCCGGGACGTCCAGCAGGGTGAGCAGCACGCCAATCGCGCCGGCAAATCCCCCGTCTATCCCCGCATTCATCGTTCCGTCACCCGTCCTGCAGCCTCGAAACCCCGCCGCGCCCGTCCCTTCCCCCCGCAAGCCGATGAAGACCGGAAGGCAAAATGCCTTCCGGTCTTCATCGTTTCAGCTGTTGGCAGACCGTGGGGAGGGAGGGAGGGGTTACCCCGATCCTGCCTGCCCCATAGGGACAGGCAGGGGACGGTCTGGTTGCCAACGGCCGATCAGGGATAGGTGTAGGATGCCGTCGGGCTGGTCGAGACATTGTTCTGCATGCTGCACGCCGAGCCACCGGGCGGGTCAGAGGGGATGGTGTTGGCGTGGGTGAACTGGAGGACGCCGCCGACCAGCTTGGCGCGGAGGTTTCCGCGGCAATTGCCGGTGATGCCGACGACGCGCACATCGTTGATCACGACATCGGTCGCGTTCAGCGTCGTGATGTCATACGGAAAACCGCTGAACGAAACCGCACCGCAGAGGCCGCCGGTCAGCGAAATGCCGGTGATTTTGGTGCCGCTGGGAACCGTGGTCGAAATGGTGCCGTTCGAATTGGTGGTGGCGGTGAGCGTGCAGGTCAGCGTGATGCCTTTCTTCACCTCCACCGTGCTGGGACCGGCGCCACCCGTACCCGCAGGCGAATAGGTTCCCGCGAGCGCGGCGGTAGGAAGCATGGCGAGCGCAGCCACGGTGCCGACGAATATCTTCTTGAGATTGTTCATGACTTATCCTCTCCGTTTATTGCTTTGCATTGCGGGAAACTATTCTGATTTCCCTTACCCATAGACGCGCGCGCGATCGGACAGGGGGGATAAGGCATCGAAATTTTTCGGTGAATCCGATCGTTCGTAAAAAAAGGGCGCGTTCGAAAACGCGCCCGAGGGAGGACCTTGCGTCGTGCCGATCAGAAACGCTTGGTCACACTGAAACCGATGATGCGCGGATCGAGCGTGAAGATATTCGCGCTGAGCCCCGTGTCGTCGCTGTTCGTGAAAGTGTTGGTTATCGGCGTGTCGTTGAACAGATTCTTGACATAAAGCTGCATCGCGAACTGCGATTCCGGCCGTTCCAGCGTCACCGCCAGATTGGCATTGTCCCACGCCTTCAGCCGGTCATATTCGGTGTTGTAAACGCGCGCATAGCTTTTCGCCTGGCGGTAATAATCGCCGCGAAACGTCAGATTCCAGTCGTCGATGAAGAAGGTATATTGGGCGCCGACATTGAAGGTGAAGCGCGGCGAATTGGGCAACTCGTTCCCTTCCAGATCGGCATAGAAACCGCGCCCGCCGTTCGGCGCGTCGGTGAGCGGATCGTAAGTGAAACCCAGAAACTGATCGTAGCGCAGATTGGTCTCGACATTCGGATTGAAGCTGCCGTAGCGCGCCGATCCCGCGCACATCGCGGACAGCATCAAATCTCCCAGCCCGCCAGGACCGGCAAAAAAGGAATTGAGGATCGTCTCGACCTTGTCGCGCGGTGCGATGCAGTTCGACGGCACGCCAAGCTGCGGACGCAGCACGACCCAGTCCTCATTCCCCTGCGTCCGGTCCATCACATCGATCGATTGCGCCCCCTTTCCGATCCGCGTGCGCAAATAGCCGAAGTTGGAATCGACCCGGAAATTGCGCGATGGCTGCCACGCCGCCTCCAGCTCCAGCCCCCAGCTTTGCGCATCGAAATTTTCGTTGAGCGAAATGCGGTCGACGATCTGCGACACTTGATAATCGGTATAGTCATAGAAAAAGGCGGTGGCGTTGAGCGTCATCCTGCCACCGGCGAAACTGTTCTTCGTGCCGATTTCGAACGCATTGACATACTCGGGTTTGAACGTCTCGGCGAGCGGCTGATACTGGATCACCTTGGGGTCGATATCGACGCGCGGCGGGTTCGAACCGCCCCCTTTGTACCCGTGCGAAAAGGACGCATAGACCAATGTGTCGTCTGAAAAGGAGGTTTCGGGTTTCCAGTCGACGACCAACCGTCCGGTGAAGGCGTCCCACTGCTGGTCGATCGGCGGCAGCGCCGGGTAACCGATGCTGACGCGGCCGCCGCTCGATGCGCCGCTCTCGGTTCCGAAATTCTGCGCGCCGAGCAAAAGTTGGCTGGGAATCGGTGTCGAGGTCTTCTTGTCGTTGGTATAGCGCGCGCCGGCGGTGATCTTTACATCGTCCGACACATTCCAATAGGCCTCACCGAACAGCGCCCACGACCGCGTCTGCACGACATTCTTGCTGCGGAAATAATTATGCCCCTGCCCGTCGATCTGGTCGATAGGATTCGGATCGACATAGATGCATTCACGAAACTCCTGGCCCGGATTGCAATTGCGCGTTCCCGTGCCGATTTCGCCCGGCGCGTCCTCGCGGTTGTAAAAATACTCCCCAAGCAGGCTGAATAAATTGCTGAAGACGTAATAATCGTCCTGCGACTTGAAGTTCAGCGCATTGGCGCCGATGCTGAAATTAAATGGCCCCGAAAAATCGGATTGCAGCCGCAGCTCCTGCGTCCATTGCGTGTTGCGCGACTGACTGACATCGACCGCGAGCATCCGGTCCGAGGGCCCGAGTTGCGGATCGGTATAGACGCCACCCGGAGTCGGCCCGGGGATATTATTCGGCCGTCCCAGACCATCGATCAACCCCGGGTCGCTCGAATCGTTGAAAATCGGAACCGAAACGAAGCGATTATAATCCTGCGACGAATAGTAACGATCCCGCGAATAGGCGGTCTGCGAGATCAGCTTCAAGTCGCCCACCCCTGCCTCGAGATTGAGCTGGAACACATCATTCTTGGCGCGGAAGACCGGATCATAGCTGGTAGCGATCTCACGCAGGTTCCGGGATTGCCGGATGCCGGCATAGGGGTCGAGGTCCGGGTCAATCAGCGGCACCACCGCGACACCCAATATGGGGTCGGGAACAAAGCCGACGCCGATCAGCTTTGCCGTGTAGACGAACGCAAAGCTCGACGCATTCGGCGCGCCGAAAGCCGCGTCGCTGTAAAGCGATCCCGGCTTGCAGCCTTGGCTCAGCTTCGGACGCAGATAGTCCGGGACGACCGTCGTGCCCAGCATCGCCGGCCCGTCGTCGCGCGTGCAAAGCTGCTTGCCGGTGCGCGAACGCTGATCGTCCTCCTCGAAATGCTGCCAGATGAAGCTCGCCTTCAGATCGTCGGTGGGTTCCCACTGCGCCGACACGCGCGTCGACCACAGGTCGCGATCGTTGACGCGCTGTTGGGTGAAACTGTTGAAATCGAAACCGTCGCGCTTGGTCATCGCGCCGGCCGCGCGGACCGCCAGCGTGTCGGTCAGCGGAACGTTGATCATCCCGCTCAGCCGGCGCGTCGAAAAATTCCCGACTTCGCCCTTCGCCATCCCCTCGAACTCGTCGCTCGGCATCGCCGGAATGACATTGACCACCCCGCCCGTGGCGTTCCGGCCATATAGCGTCCCTTGCGGGCCGCGGAGCACCTCGACGCGCTCAAGGTCGAAAAACTCTGCTTCGAACAGGCGGTTGCGGATCAGCGGCGTGTTGTTGAAGCTGACCGCGACGGCGGGATCGCTCGACGCGGAAATCGCCTTGGTTCCGATGCCGCGGATCGTGAAATCATAACCGCTGAAGTTGCCCTTCGAAAAATTGACATTGGGAACCGCGCGAACCAGTTCCGCCCCGCTTTCGACCTTGCGGTCGTCGAGACCCTTGGGCGTGAAGGCGCTGATCGCGATCGGCACGTCGCTGATCTTTTCCTCGCGCTTCTGCGCCGTGACGACGATTTCATTATCGTCCTCGATTTCATCGCCGGCGGCGAGCGGGGTCGCGTTTCCCTCCCGCGTCACCACGAAGACGTTGCCGTCGCGGCGATAGCCGAGCCCGGTTCCGAGCAGCAGCGAGCGCAGCGCCGTTTCGGGGTCCGAACGTTTGCTGTGCCCGGCGGTGCGCTTGCCGTTGACGACCGACGCATCGACCAGAATCGTCACGCCGCTTTGCACGCCGAAATCGCGCAGCGCGCGATCGAGCGACTGCGCCGGAATGCGGTAATTTGTAACATGCTCGCGCGCCAGCGCCGCATTGCCCGAAAACGCCAGGCAGCCGATCGCCGCACCACTCAACAGAAATTTGCGCAAATTGCATGCACGAACCCGCATGTCCCCTCTCCCTCATCCTGTCGTGCGGGATTCATGTCCCGCTGTTCCGGCGTTCGATGCGACGCCATTCGGATAGACGCCCCATTTTCGGACATGGGGGGATCGTCGAATAAAATTTTCAACGATGTTAATATCTACGCCAGTGAACGGAGCGTTAGGAAAATTCGTCGGCCGGTGCGATTTTCATCCCCCCTCTTGCGAGTTTCCTGCGTCTACCCTGTTAACTCCAGCACGAAAATGGAGCCGCGATGACCGTTTTGGGAATGATGCCGGGATGACGCGTAGGGTTGGGAGCATCTCGCAATGCCTGTTTTATCGGGAGCGTTATTGACGATGGCCGTCCCGCATCAGGACCGGGATCTGGCCGCGTGGATGGCGACCTATGGCCCCGGCCTGCGCCGTTATTTTCGGCGCCGTGCCGACGATGCCGATGTCGACGACCTGGTGCAGGAAGTTTTCCTGCGCCTGCAATCGGCACAGCTGAGCGCGCCGATCGACAATGTCGAACGCTATCTGTTCACCGCCGCGCGCAACGCGCTGATCAGCCGCCACCGCCGGCAAAAGGCGCGCGCGACGGCGCTACACGACGAGTTCGAAGACGGCATCGAAATCGCCGAGCAACGATCGCCCGAACGCATCGTGATCGGGCAACAGGAATATCGCCGCGTGCTCGAGGCGATCCAGAACCTTCCGCCCCGCGCGCGCGAGGCTTTTCAATATCACCGGTTCGAAAACCTCACCTATCAGGCCATCGCCCAGCGGATGGGCATTTCCAAGGAGGCGGTGAAGGAACTGATGCACCGCGCCCTCGTGCGCATCGTCGAAGAAATGGAGCCCGACCTGTGAGCGGCAACGACGCCTTCGCCCGCGCCGCGCTTCGCGCAGAGGCGGTGCAATGGTTCAACCTCGAACGATCGGGCGACATGACGATCGACGACGAGCTGCGCTTCATCGAGTGGCTCGACGAATCCGACGCGCATCGCGACACCTATCGGCTCGTTGAACGCGCGTGGCTGATCGCGGGAACGATCCCGCAGGAACCCGAAATGCTCGCCCCGCCCGCGTTCGATACCGAAGGGGGGAAGCAGCGATCCGGCTGGCGCCGCCATCTGGCGCTGGCAGCATCGCTTTTGCTCGTCGTCACGCTCGGCTGGTCGGTCTATCAACACGCTTTTCCGGGCTTCGGCACCACGCAGGATCAGCATTTCCGCACCGGGGTCGGCCAGACGACCACCGTTACCCTTCCCGAAGGCTCGGTCGTGACGCTCGATGCCGAAACCGAGATGCGGATGCGCGAAACGCCGCGCGAGCGCCGCGTCGATCTTCTCGGCGGGCGGGCCTTCTTCCGCGTCGCATCCGATCCGTCGCGTCCCTTCACCGTCAACGCCGGCGGCAAGAGCGTGCGTGCGATCGGCACCGCCTTTGAGGTCAGCTTCGAACATGGCAACATGGTCGTCACGCTCGCCGAAGGAAAGGTGCGCGTCGAGGAGACGGGTTCGGATCCGGGCAGCGGCACCGACATGGCGCCCGGCGGCCAGCTCGTCATCGGCGCCGACCGCAACTGGACGCTCAGCCGGGTCGACGTGGCGAAGGAAACGAGCTGGACCGAGGGGCGCCTGATCTTCATGCGCGACCCCCTGTCGGAAGCGGTTGCCGAAATGAACCGCTATTCGCCGCGAAAGCTCGTCTTCAAGGACGGCAAGATTCCCGAAAAGCAGGTCGTCGGCGTGTTCCAGGCCGGCGACGTCGACGGGTTCGTCAAAGCGATGGAATTGAACGGCACCGCCCGCCGGATATCGGCGACCGACGACCATATCCTCCTGTCGGGCGGCGAATAGGGCCGGCGCCGTTCAGGGCGCGGCCGGGGGAATTCCCGTCGGGATCAGGAACAGCGGCAGGATGCGCGCGATCAGGTCGCGCATCGCGTCGTCGGGCTGGTCGAGCATATCGCGGACATGCGGCCCGATCACCGCGTCGCCAAAGGCGCTGACCGCCATCATCAGCACCGCCGCGCGCACCCGGTCGGGCGCGGCTTCGTCGGTCGACTGGCCGACGATCGCCTCTACGAGCGCGCGCACCGCGGCGCGCACGGGTTCGAGTTGTTCGACATCGCCCGACAGGATGATCCATGCCGCGAGTGGCCCCGCCCCGCCCTTGTCGAAAGCGTCGAATACGCGGTCGGCCACCGCGCGCGGCGCCGCGCTGTCGGTCTTCATCAGTTCGACGACATTGCCGAGCGCGTCGGTGAGGTCGCGTATCATCGATTCCATCAGCGCCGACTGTAAGCCCGCCGCCGATCCGAAATGGTGGAGCACATTGGCATGCGACATGCCGATCGCCTGGCCGATGTTGGCGAGCGTCACCGCTGCAGGGCCGCGATCGAGAAGCAGCGCACGCGCCGCCGCCAGCCCTTCCTCGCGAACCTCGTCCCCTGAACGCTTGCGCCTTTTCTGGTGCGGCCGCGCTTGCTTGTACATCAATCTTTCCTTGCGGCCGTCGCGCCCCGCTACGGCCTTCGTGCCGGAAGCCTTACCCGAAAGCGGTGGATTGTCACCCTTATCGTCCCGCTTGCCGTTCCGGAAAACGCATGATATAAACATTGATGTTAATGTAACTTTGATTTGCAGAAAGGTTGCACGATGTCTACGCCGCTCCACACCCCCGCCGATATCCGGATCGAAAAGCGCGACCTCAAATTCGGTCGCGAGAACCCGCCGCCGCGCTGGTGGCACAGCGGCGACGCCGGTCGCACCGCCTTTTTCAACGCGCTGTCCTCGACCTTCCCGGTCGGCGAGAAATTCTTCATGACCTCGGTGCGCCATTATCGCGAGGGCACGCCGCAGCCGCTGCGCGGGCAGATCGACGATTTCCTTTACCAGGAATCGATGCACAGCCGCGAACATGTCGTATTCAACCGCCAGGCCGAGGACGCGGGCTTCGACATCGCGGCGGCCGAGGATCGCGCGCGGCGGACGATCGCCTGGGTCAAGCGCCGCTCGCCGATCCAGCAGCTCGCCGCGACCTGCGCGCTCGAACATTTCACCGCGACGCTCGCGCATGATGCGCTCGCCAACCCGGCGCATCTGGGCGGCGCCGCCGAGGAGGCGCGGCAATTGTGGCGCTGGCACGCGATCGAGGAAATCGAGCACAAGGCCGTCGCCTTCGATACCTATCTCCACGCCGCGCGAACGATGACCCCGCTGCGCCGCTGGCTGAAGCGCAGCACGGTGATGTGCGTGACGACGATGCGCTTCCACTATGTCATCTTTCGCAACACCGCCGATCTGCTCGCGCAGGACGGCCGCAATAATTGGGCGACGTGGAAGGGCCTCTTGGCATGGCTTTATGGCCGCGACGGGCTGATGCGTGCGCTGCTGCGCGGCGTCTTCACCTATATGAAGCCGGGATTCCACCCGTGGGAACTCGACGACCGGCCGCTGCTCGAAGAGGCGCTCCGCCTGCTCGAAGGCGGCAAGGCCAAGGAGCTGGCCGCATGAGGCGGACGCTGCTCCTTCTGGCCGCCGCGACCGTCGCCACGCCCGCCGCCGCCGCCGATATCACGGGCGTCTGGGCGACGGGCAGCGAGGGCGGGCGCGTCGAAATCTACCGCTGCGGCAAGGCGCTGTGCGGCAAGGTGGTCGATGCAAAGCGGCTGCGCGCCAATCCCGACCTGCGCGACGTGCGCAATTCGGACCCCGAGCTCCGCCAGCGCAAGCTCAAGGGCCTCGTTGTCCTCAATGGCTTCACCGGCGGTCCGACCGAGTGGAAGGGCGGCCCTGTCTACGACCCGGAAACCGGCGACGGCGCCGCGAAGGGCCAGCTCAAATTGCTCCCGAACGGCAAGCTCGAACTCAAGGGCTGCATCGCCTTTTTCTGCCGCACCAAGATCTGGACCCGCGCCGGCTGATGCCATGCGCTTCGCCGGGTCAGTGTTTCAGATACTGGCTCGGCGGAACGCCGAAAGCGCGGCGGAACATCGCGGCGAACCCGCTGGGACTATCATATCCGACGTCATAGGTGACCTGCGTGATCGATGCGCCGGCCGCCAGCAGCGACAGCGCCTCCATCAGCCGCACCTGCTGCCGCCAGACGGCAAGCCCCATCCCCGTTTCCTGCTTGAAGCTGCGCGTGAAGGTTCGCCGCCCCATCGCAGCGAGCGCCGCCCAGTCGTCGATGTCGCGCGGGTCCGACGGATCGGCGATGATCGCGTTGCAGACGCGCAGCAGGCGCGGGTTGGACGGCATCGACACCTGATAGGGCGCGTTGGGCATCCGCCCGATCTCGTCGAGCAGCAGCGCGATGATCCGTCCCTCGCGCCCGTCGACATCGTAAAGCGCGGGAAAATCGACGACCTCGAGGATCAGCGATTTGACGAGGTTCGACACCTCGAAGACGCGGCATTGCTGTTCATGCTCGTGCCCCGCGCACGGCAGGTAGAGCGTGCGGAGCGACACCGGCCCGCGGCACGCGACCTCATGCCGCGTCCCGGCGGGGAGCCACACCGCGCGCTGTGGCGGGATGACGAAACTCGTCTCGGGCGTGCGTACCGACATCACCCCCGCCGACGCATAGAGAATCTGGATATGGTCGTGGCTGTGCATCGGATCGACGAAACCCGCGGGATATTCATCCTGCAGCGCCATCACCGGCCGGCCGGCCGTCAGGACATCGACACTATGTTTCATGGCCCGATCCTCGCAAATACTGGACAAACACACAATATAGGCCGGGTACCCCACTGACCAGCCGCACGGCGCCCGCTGGCCTGTCCGCTGCGGTGATTGGCCCGTTTGGGCGATAGAGGCGATCGTGTAAAAGCTATCAGGCGATCAAAGGATCGTTTCGAGAGGATATGCCAATCATGTCAAAGGGCTTGAGCGCCATGCAGGACGACATGGCCGACCCCGATATCCGCCGCTTTGTCGATGCCATCAATGCCGCCTACGCCGAACATGCCGCGCCCGCGGGCGCGAGCATGGCGACGCGCCGCGAGGTCGCCGAACGCGTGCGCCGGCCGTGGCGCGAAGGTGGCCCGATAATGGCGGAGACCCGCGAACTGGACATGGGCGGCGTCCGCCTGCGCCTCCACCGCCCGGTCGCGGACAAAATATTGCCCGTCATGCTCTATATCCATGGCGGCGGCTGGATGCTGTTCAGCGTCGACACGCACGACCGGCTGATGCGCGAATATGCGGCGCGCGCGGGTATCGCGGTGGTCGGCATCGATTACAGCCTGTCGCCCGAAAGCAAGTTTCCGGTCGCGCTGGAGGAGTGCGCCGCCGCGCTCGACTGGATCGCGTCGCAAGCCGAGGCGCTGAACCTCGACGCGAGCCGCCTGCTCATCGGCGGCGATTCCGCGGGCGCCAACCTCTCGGTCGCGACCTGTCTGTTGCAGCGCCAGCGCGGGCGCCCCCTGCCCGCGGCGATGCTGCTCAACTATGGCGCGTTCGACCCCGAACGCACGCCGAGCTATGCGCGCTTCGGCGCGGGCGACTATTCGCTCGAAGCCGACGAGATGGACGCATTCTGGGCTGCCTATGTCGATGGCGCCGAACAGCTTGCCGACCCGCTCGTCGCGCCGCTGCGCGCCGACCTCACCGGCCTCCCTCCCGCTTTTCTCGCGATCGCCGAATGCGACATCTTGGCCGACTGCAACCGCGCCTTCACCGGCAAGCTTGAAGCGGCCGGCGTCCCGACCCATGCGGTCACCTATAAGGGCGCGACCCACAGCTTCCTCGAAGCCATGTCGATCGCGCCGCTCGCAAACCGCGCGCTCGACGAGCAGGCCGCATGGATCCGTGATATCGTAAAGACATGACCTCGCCCTACGAACCGCGCGATGCCGCCGACATAAGCCAACTCGTCGCCGACTACCCGCTCGCCTGGCTCGTCTCGCGCGATTTTCACGCGAGCCCGTTGCCGCTGATCGCCGAGACCGATGCGAGTGGCGCGGTCGCGGCGCTCTTCGGCCATTGCGCGCTTCGCAACCCGCTCGTTGCCGATTTCCGCGCCGACCCGCGCGGGCTGGTGCTGTTCAACGGGCCGTCGGGCTACGTCCCGACCAGCCTGCTGTCGAAACCCGATTGGGCCCCGACGTGGAATTATGCCGTGCTGCGCTTCGTCGTCGAGGTCGAGTTCGTCGAGGGCGAAACGAAGGACGCTATCGAGCAGCTCGTCGCCAGGATGGAAGACGGCGGCTGGTCGACAGCGAGCCTGGGCACACGTTATGACACGATGCTCGATCAGATCATTGCCTTTCGCGCGCACGTCCGTTCGGCCGAGCACAGCTTCAAGCTCGGGCAGGATGAAAGCCCGCAGGGCTTTGCCGAGATCGTCGCGGGGCACGGCGACCGGACGCTCGCGCTATGGATGGAAGGACAGGCAAAGAGGTGAAGCTTTTCTTCGACGATCGCCAGTTGGCCCACGCACCGTCGCGCGAGCTGCACAATGGCGACTGGGTGCCCTATGCCGAGAATGTCGAGCGCCCGCGTTCCATTGTCGATGCCTTCACCGACTGGCGCCCCGTGCGCGACTTCGGCATGGCGCCGCTGCTTGCCGTGCATGATGCCGACTATGTTGCTTTCCTCGAACGCGCGCATCGCGATTGGCTCGCAGCCGGACGCAGCGGCGATGCGATCGGCTATACCTTCCCGATCCGGCGGCGCCGGCCGCTCGCCTTCGGCCGCATCGACGCCGACCTTGGCGCTTACAGCTATGACGCCGGAACCCCCATCGCGGCCGGAACCTGGCAATCGGCCTATTGGTCGGCGCAGGGCGCGGTGACCGCGCTCGACCATCTGGCGAACAGCGGCGAGGCGCATGCCTTCGCGCTGTGCCGCCCGCCCGGCCATCATGCCGGGCGCGACTATATGGGCGGCTATTGCTACCTCAACAACGCCGCGATCGCGGCGCGCGAGGCGCACAACCGCGGCCTTGGGCCGGTCGCGGTGCTCGATATCGACTATCACCACGGCAACGGCACGCAGGACATTTTCTACGAGGATCCGGGAGTCTTCTTTTGCTCGATCCATGCCGACCCGCGGACCGACTATCCCTTTTACTGGGGCCATGCCGACGAAACCGGCGAAAGTGCGGGCAAAGGCGCGACACTCAACCTCCCCCTGCCGCGCGGCACCGACGGACAAAGCTATGCGCCCGCGCTCGACACCGCGCTCGCCGCCATCTCGGACTGGGGCGCGCAATTCCTTGTCCTGTCGTTCGGTGCCGATACCCACAGCAGCGACCCGATCTCGAGCTTCGCGCTCGAACGCGAGGATTATGTGACGCTGGCAAGCCGGATCGCCGCGCTCGGCATCCCGACGCTGATCGTGATGGAGGGCGGTTATGCCGTCGGCGACCTCGGCAAGAATGTCGCGGCGTTTCTATCGGGCTTTCAGGCGTAACGCCCACTTTGGGGTGGGAAGACGCCGGCCGGCTTTCGATGCAAGACGATGAGTTATCAGACGGTCAGCACGGAGTGTCGGCAAACGGATATGCCACCACCTGATGCTGATCTTCGAACACGATATAGCCAGGGCGTTTGGTTCTGAGCATTGACACGCGCAGTCCATATTCCTCCAGAACCCGCTGATACTCTCGCATCCGTTCGATGTGCTCGACCGCCGTGTCGCGAAACCAGCTTAACGCCTGGGCTTTCGCGTGAGGCTTCGAAGAAACCGCGAAACGAGTCGGCACTGGAAGATTATTTCTGAACCAAGCACGCAGCACTTCCAGATATTCCAGATCACTCACAGCCATCTGGCCGCTCAAGACCAGAGTTTCCCCTGCTTGAAACAGCCCCTGCCGCCGACCTGAATCTTCATCCAATGAGCCAATTACAAACCTGATAAACATCAGTCAGGCTTTAGCGGCATCTCGCCATAGCGTTAACGGCAAATTCCGGTCGTTTCCGATCGCTCTCAAGAATGACCGCCCCGCCTTGCCGGCGGGGCAGCCCTTCCCTGTCCTCAATCCAGGCTGAAGCGCAGGCTCGCGCCGATCGTGCGCGGCCGTGCGACCGACCCCGCGAACGCGAACGGCGCGTTCAAAATGCCATATTGGTTGAACAGATTCTTCGCAAAGACGCTAAATTCGATCCGGTCGTTCACCGTGACCGACGCGTTGAGATCGACCAGATGAAAATCGCCCTTCTCCAGCGACCCGGCGAAATCGACCGGCGCGCTCGACAGATAGCGGTGCGCGATGCCGAACCGCGGCTTCATCGACATGTCGGGAAAGCTCAGGTCGAGCGAGTTCGACAGCGTCCATTCGGACGCCCCCGGCAGGCGCGTTCCCTTGGCATAACCGCCCCCCGGCGCAAAACTGTCGGGGAGCAGCGTCGACAGGCGCGCGTCATTATAGGCGATGTTCGACGAGAAGGTCAGGTTGCGCGTCGGACGCAGATTGAGGCTGATTTCAACGCCGTCGATATCGGCGCCGCCGCCATTCACCGTATAGGCGTTGAAATCGACCGGCGTGAACAGGCGCGCCTGCACATTGCCCCAGTCGATATGATAGGCGGTGACATCGACGCTCAGCGTCCGGTCGATCAGGTCGAACCGCGTCCCGACCTCGTAATTCTTTGTCGTGTCGCTTTCAAAGGTCAGCGGCAGGCCGGGCACCGCGGCCGAATAGACGTTGACGCCGCCGATGCGGAAACCTTCCGAATAGAGCGCATAGATCATGAAGTCGTTCGATGGCTTGTACGTCAGCGAGACTTTCGGGATGAAATCCGAATCCTTGCTCGCCGCCGGGGCAAAATCGAACGGATCGACCAGATTGGCGTTAGGCAGATATTGCAGCCGCGGGCGCGAGCGATATTCGAACAGGCGCCCGCCGACCGTCAGCGTCAGCGCATCGACAATGTCGAACGACGCTTCGCCGAATATCGCCTTTTCGGTCACGCGGTTGCTGCTGATCGTCCGCGTCGCGAGGTCGCCGGGAGCAAGCTCGCTGCCCGGCTGGCCGTCGAACTCGCCAGGGTTCGCGTCGATATAATCGGCGATGCCCTCGATAAAGGTGCCGTCGGTGTTGTTCGACCGCAGCCGCGTGTAATTGGCACCGATCAGCCAGCGGAAGCGTCCGCCGTCGGGCGAGGCGAGCCGGAGCTCGCCATATTCGGTCTTCGACTTGCCGTCGCTGCTCGCGAGTTCGGGCGTGTCGGTGCGCGGGTCGTTGCCGCCGAAGATCGAATTGTCGAACGCCAGGTTGGCTTTCTTCTCGGTATAGCTGCCGACCGCCGTCAAGGTCGCAAAGCCCAGATCCTGCTCGAGCCGCAGGCTGTGCATCATGAAGCTCGTGTCCTGAAACTCGGCCACGTTGGTCGCGCGGTCGAACGTCTTGGGCGGACCGAAGATCACATAGGTCTGATCGTCGAGATCATATTCTTGATACATGCTGAGCGCCGAAATGCGCGTCGCCTCGGTCGGGGTGAAGACGATCGACCCGCGCAGGCCCCTGACCCGCAGGTCGTTGCTGCCGTCCTCGCCGAGCAGCGTGTTGTCGAGATAGCCCGCGTCGTAGCGCTGGAGCGCGACGAGGCGGACGGCGAGCTTGTCGGTCGCGATCGGCAGGTTGACCATCGCCTTCGCGGCATAGCTTGCCTCGCCAGCGCCCTTGGTCGTCGCAAGATTGCCCTCAAACCCCGCATCGAAACGGCTGGGATCGGCCTCGTTCACCACATAGTTGATAGCGCCGCCGAGCGATGACGATCCGAACAACGTGCCCTGCGGCCCGCGCAACACCTCGACGCGGCTGACGTCGAAGCTGTCGACATCGGGGATAACGAGCGGGAAGCCGGGTTCGATCAGCGGGACTTCGTTGAGATAATAGCCCGTCGTCGCCTGGTTCGCTTCGTGATAGGTCGATGAGGCGACGCCGCGGATTACGACTTCGGACACGCCGGGCTGATAATCGTTGAACACGACGCCGGGGACGCGCGTGATATAGTCGGAGAGACTTTGCGCGTTGAGCTTCTGCAGCGTCGCTTCGCTGACCGCGCTCACGGAACCGCTGACGTCGCGCACCGACTGTTCGCGCTTGGCGGCGGTGACGACGATCTCGCTGTCATCGGTTTCCTGCGCGGTCGCGCCCGTCGCGGACCCCAGCGCCAGGATCGAGATGCCGCACACGGCGACCCGCCGGATCGATGCAAACCCCATTTTTGCCTCCCTTTTTTATAATGCCTATTGGTAGGAAAATCCGATGCTCAAGCTATCACGCGAAACTGGCGTGACGGCGATGGTCGGGCCATAATCCAGCCGGATCGGGCCAGCACCTGCACGCGGGAAAGCGCAGTTTCGCGAGGGCCAGCGGTCAAATTGCCCGATCGATGGATTGGGCGGCCTGATCGGCGCAGTAAGCCATTCGTGCCATCATAGACTGGACGCGATATCCCCGCCGGTCGAAAGAGGGTCGCATGCACAGCATCGAAAACAAAGGTCGGAGAGCGTTTATGGGCAGCGTCGCGGCGGCGGCACTTATGCTCGGGCATCGCGCTGGCTGGGCGCGCGAGGCGGGCGGACGCTGGCCCAAGATCACACCCCCGCAATCGCCGCGCATCTCGAACCCGATCGAGCAATTGGGCCGGTCGCGCGACGATTCCTACAGCTGGATGAAGTTCATCCCTGCGAGCGGCGAACGCAACCGGACCAACCTGCCCGCCCCGGTCGCGAAGATGCTGACCGGCGAAAACGCCTATGCCGACGCAATGCTGAAACCGACCGAAGCGATGCAGGCCGAACTGGTCCGCGCGATGCTCGCGCGAAGCGCCGGCGCGGTCGCGGCTCCGGCGCTCGAAAAGGACGGCTGGCGCTATTCATCGGCGATTTCCGAAGGCGAAACGCACGCGCGCTATAGCCGCCAGCGCGACGGCGGACAGGCCGAACTGCTTGTCGACGAAGGCCTGCGCGCAAAGGGCCAGCCCTATTTTCGTAGCACCGGCCACCAGCCGAGCCCCGACCATCGCTGGTTCGCATGGGCCGAGGATGTCATCGGCAACGACCGCCACCGCATCTGTATCCGCGACAACGCGAGCGGCGCGATCCGCACGATCGTCGACAAGGACGCCTATGGTTATGGCGGGCTGGTCTTTTCGCCTTCGTCGCGCTGGCTATTCTGGATCTGGCGCGACGCGCGCAACCGGCCGACGCGGCTCTATCGGACCTCGGTCGACGGCAAGATCACCGACCTCGTCTATGAGGAAAAGGACCCGGCGATCTTCATGTCGGTCAAGCGCACCGCCGCCGACGGCTTTGTGGCGCTGACGCTCGCGGGTCCCGAAACCGCCGAGGTTCGCCTTGTATCGGCAGCGAATGAAACCGCCGCCCCCACCACGGTCTGGCCGCGCAAGGCCGGCGTGCGGTACGAGATCGACGAGTGGGACGGCAGCCTCGTCGCGCTGACCGACCGGGACGATGCGTTCGACATGCAGCTCCTGCGGCTCGATCCCAGGGATTTCGGAACGCTTGCGACGCTCGTCCCGCATCGCGCGGGGACCCCGATCCTGCAAATCCTGCCATTCAAGACGGCGCTGGTCCGGCTCGAACGCATCGAGGGACTGCACCGCCTCGTCATCCTCCGCCCCGACGGCTCCGAACAGGCGATCACCTTCGACGATCCCGCCTATGCGATCGAACTGCCGGGCGAGCAGGCGTATGACGCATCGTCAGCGATGATCGTCCATCAGTCGCCCAAGTCGCCGCCACGCTGGATCCGCGTCGATCTTTCGAACGGAGAACAAAGGGTCGTGCGGCAACAGACGATCGCGAACTTCGATCCGGACGATTATGAAGTCGAACGCTTGGCCGCGCCCGCCCCCGACGGCGAGATGGTGCCGATCACCCTGCTCTCGCGCCGCGGCATGGCGCGGGACGGCAAGGCGCCGCTCCTCCAATATGGCTATGGCGCCTATGGCGTGCCGAGCGATCCGGAATTTTCGATCCCCGCGCTCGCGCTCGTCGACCGCGGCTGGCGCTATGCGATCGCGCATGTGCGCGGCGGGTCGGAGAAAGGGCGTCGCTGGTTCCTCGGTGGACGCAAATTCACCAAACGCAACAGCTTCACCGACTTCGTCGCCTGCGCCGAACATCTCGCTGCCGAAGGCTATACCGCGAAGGGCAAGGTCGTCGCTTACGGCCTCTCGGCTGGCGGGCTGCTGGTCGGTGCGAGCATGAATATCGCCCCGACGCTCTGGGGCGGCGTGATTGCGAAGGTGCCTTTCGTCGACATGCTCAACACGATGAGCGATGCAGCGCATCCGCTCGTCCCGCTGTTCCGGCCCGACTGGGGCGATCCGCTCGCCGATCCGAAGGCCTATGACTATATCGCCTCGATCTCGCCCTATGAGAATGTGCAGGCAGCCTCCTATCCGCCGCTGCTCTGCACCGCGGGGCTGAAGGACGACCGCGTCGCCTATTGGGAGCCGGCGAAGCTCGTGGCGGAAGTGCGGCGGAGGTCGACGAGCGGCAATCCCGCGATGCTGATGACCGACATGGACAGCGGCCACCAGGGCAGCGCCGATCTGGCGAGCGAATATAAGGAGAAGGCGCTCTTCTGGGCCTTCGCCATGCGCTGCGTCGCATAGGCGCGAAGCTAAATCGCTGATTTGACGAAAGGATCGCCGCGGCCTCCGGGCACGCGGCGACGGGCTGCGGCAAAATCCCGCCGAATCGGTGCAAATCGCGCTTAAATCCGGCTGCGCCCGCTCGTTAAAGCTCGCATGACCACCAAAGCGACAGCATCGAACGAGCCGGTAGGGCGGCTCCTTGGTTGGCTGGGGCTTCGCCACGCACGCGGCGGCGCCCCCGAAGAGGGCCACGCGCCCCCCGACCCCGGCGGCCCGCGCCTTCTGGCGCGCGAGGCGCGCTACGAGCTCGCGGCGTCGATCACCTCCTTTCTTGTCGATAACGACCTCGACGTGTCGCCGACGAACCTCCTGCTGGCGCACGGCGCCTTTTCGGGACGCAACCCGCGGCTCGCGCGGCAGATCGTCGCGCAGGCGCAGACCGCCGAAGGCATCACCCAGAAATGGCTCAACGAACTCGACGAACAGGAAGCGGGCCAACCCGACCGCGTCGAACTCGACCGGCTGATGACGCGGCTCGAAACCAATATCGAGGCATTCCAGGCGAATACGAAGGAAGCCCGGACCGTCACCAGCGACTATGGGATCGAGCTCGAACAGCATGTCACCGATCTCGAGCAGCTCGAAAAGACCGGCCGCATCGTCTCGAGCCTCGCCGACCTTGCCAAGGTCATGCTCGAACGCACGCGCAAGGCCGAGGACGATATGCGCAAGAGCGAGGACGAGGCAAAGGCGCTACGCAGGAGCCTCGAGCGCGCCAAGCGCGACGCCGAACTCGACTATCTGACCGGCCTGCCCAACCGCCGCGCCTTCGAGGTGCTGCTCGACCGCCATCACAAGGAAGCGCGCGCCGCGGTCGAACCGCTCAGCGTCGCCTTCTGCGACATCGACGAGTTCAAGAAGGTCAACGACATCCACGGGCACGAGGCGGGCGACCGCGTGATCAAGGCGATCGCCGACACGCTGGCGCGGATTTCGAACGATCATTGCCATGTCGCGCGCCACGGCGGCGAGGAATTCGTCATGCTGTTCCGCGGCCTGACCCCGACCGAGGCCGCGCAAAAGCTCGACGACGCCCGCGAAGCACTCGCCGACCGGCGCCTGATCAACCGCAAGACCGACGAGCCCTTCGGCCAGATCACCTTCTCGGGCGGAGTCGCCGACGTCTTCGGCTATGGCGACCCGCGCGCCGCGCTCAAGGCGGCGGACGAAGCACTCTACAAGGCGAAGGCCGCAGGCCGGAACTGCATTCGCATCGCCGACCCGGCATGAATTCCCGCGAGGGGGCGGGAGCCCGCGGACGGCCGGCGCCAGAGCCGGCCGCCCGCGGCAATCGTTACGCGGTCGCCTGGCGCGCGGCCGCCCACAGGCCGAAACTCGCGATGATCGCGTAGCAGATCAGCGGCACCGCCAGCGCGATACGTATATCGCCGCTGAGATCGGCCACCGTTCCGAACAGAAACGGCACGATGGCCCCGCCGATGATAGCGGTGCACATGATGCCCGATCCCTGCGGCGTTCGTTCGCCCAATCCTTCGGTTGCGAGGCTGAAGATCGTCGGGAACATCAGCGAATTGCAGAAGCCGACCAGAATCAGCGCCCAGCCCGACAGCGCGCCGGTCGTCACCGCCGACAGCAGGATCAGCGAAATCGCCCCGGCCGCAAAGGTGGTGAGCACGCGTCCCGGCTTGGCCAGCCGCAGGATGAAGCCGCCGAGCAACCGGCCGACCAGAGCGCCGAGCCAGTACATCGCAACCAGCTTGCCCGCGGCCTGGAGCCCCAGCCCCATCACGCTCGGTTCGGCCAGATAGGCCATCAGGTTCGAGCCGATCGCCACTTCGGCGCCGACATAGACAAAGATGCACAGCGCGCCGAACTGGACGCGGCGGTTGTGGGTCAAGAGGCCCCAGGTGCCCTCAAGCTTTACAGCGTCGGTCCGGGCGTGGTCGAGCGCCGACCGGTACATCCAGAACACCGCCGCGATGACCAGCATCAGCACGCCGAGCCACATATAGGCGGTGCCGATCGACGCGCCCTCGGCGACGCGATAGGCCTGAATTTGCGCCTCGCTCGCGGTGTCGGCATCGATCGGCGTCGAATCGCCGAGCAGAAAGGTCGCGCCGCCATAGACCATCAGGAACACGCCGATCGAATTGAACGCCTGCGCAAAGGTCAGCCGGCTGTGCGAGGTTTCGACCGGCCCCAGCGTCGTGATCACCGGATTCATCGCGACCTGCAAAACCGTGATCCCCGCGCCGATGCAGAAGAGCGCGGCGAGGAAGCCGGGGTAGGACGCCGCGGCCGACGCGGGGATGAACAGGAAGGAGGCCGCCGCAACGATGATGAACCCGAGCACGAAGGTGCGAATATAGCCGAGTTTGGACATGATGATCCCGGCGGGGATCGAAAAGGCACCATAGGCGATGAAGAACGCCATCTGCACGAGGTTCGCCTCGGCGTGCGTCAGGTGGAACATCGGCTTGAACTTGCCGACCAGCAGATCGTTGATGTTCGTCACCCCGCCGAGCAGGAAAAACACCGCGAAGGCGAGGATCAGCACGACTTTGGTGCCGCCCCCTCCCTTGCCCGGCTGTTCGACCGCGTTCGGGTCCACACTCGTCGCAACGCTCGGCGCCAATGCCATGTCTCTCTCCCAACCCTGTTTTCTGGCTATCCCGCGTCCGGTCTTGTCATTTTGCGGCGGGTGGGCAAGGCAGATTCTCGCCGACGGCCTCGACATTCGTATTCAGCAGCGTCGCGGCAAAGCCCTTGTCGCCCTTGACCGTCACCGCATTGTCGACCTGCCGCAAATTGGCGCCCGCATCGGCGAAGCAGCGGAGCGGCAGCTTGATCGTCGAAACCTGCCCCTGCGGCGCCGCCTTGACCATCTCCGAAATGTCGAACGCCTTGCCGCCGAGCGCGAGGCTGACCGGCGCGCCGCCGGCTGCATCGATCCGCCAGTCGACGCGAAGCGCGAAGCTGTTGTTGAGCTGGCGCGACAGGTCCGCATAGGGCCCGGTCAGTTCGAGCGTCGCGGGGCCGGTCCAGACAAACGCCTTGCCGTCCTCCTGCGCGCGCACGTCGACCGAGCGCGCCGCGATCATGCCGCCGGGGCTTGCGATCGGCGCCGATTCCACCGGGCGCTTGCCGCCCGCATCGGTGATCGAAAGCACCCACGGCGCCCGCGCGCGACCGCCCGAGAAGAAGTTCTCGACATTCAGCGCCGCCGAAATATCGACGCCCAGCTCTTCCGAAAGCTGCGGCACCGTCGCTGTGTCGCCATATTTCAATCCGTAACCGACCGCGAACTGCGGCTTTTCGACGGGCGAGCGCGCGTCGGAGGGCCAGGCGAAAGGTAGCGTGCCGGTAAAGCCGCGCACCGTCTTGCCGTCCTTGCCCGCGACGAGCACGTCGGCGACGCCGGCACCCTGCGAGCCCGGCAGCCAGGCCGCGACGAAGGCGTCGGAGGCATTGATTTCGGGGTTCGTGAACATCGGTCGTCCCGACAGGAAGAGCGCGACGACCGGGATTCCCGCGGCCTTCAGCTTCTTCAGCGTCGCGAGGTCTGTCGCGTCGGTCGGCTGGTAATCGAGCGTCGCGACGTCGCCCTGGAATTCGGCATAGGGCGCCTCGCCGAACACGACGACCGCGACGTCGGGCTTCTCCTTGAAGACGCCGCCTTCGGACAAGGTCGCGACGCCGCCCGCATCGCGCACCGACTTGTCGAGCGCTTCCCAGATCGTCTGCCCGTTCGGGAAGTCCGAGCGCACGACGTCGGTCCCCTGCCAGCTGATCGTCCAGCCGCCCGACTGGATCGCCATGCTGTCGGCCGCGGGCCCCGTGACGAGCACGCGCGCGCCGGGCTTGATCGGCAGCACGCCGCCGTTGTTCTTCAGAAGAACCAGCGACTTGGCGACCGCTTCGCGCGCCACGGCGAGATGGTCGGGCGTGCCGACCGCCTTTACGACGCTGCGATCGACATGCCCTTCCGGAAACAGCCCGAGCTTGTATTTGACGCGCAAAATGCGGCGCACCGCATCATCAAGGCGCGCGGCGGGAATGGTGCCGTCCTTCGCCTGTTTCAGCGTCGTATCGTAAAGCCCCTTCCAGCTGTCGGGCGCCATGAACATGTCGAGCCCGGCATTGATCGACTGCGCGCAGTCGGTGACGCTGCACCCGGCAACCTGCCCATGCCCGTTCCAGTCGCCGACGACGAAGCCTTCAAAGCCCATCTTCTGCTTGAGCGCGTCGGTCAGCAGCCCCTTGTTGCCGTGGTGCTTGACGCCCTGCCAGCTCGAGAAGCTCGCCATCACGGTCAGCGCGCCGGCGTCGATCGCGGCTGGGTAACCCATCGCATGTTTGGCGATCAGCTCTTTCTCGTCGACCTTCGCGTCGCCCTGATCCTTGCCCTCGAACGTTCCGCCGTCGGCGAGGAAATGTTTGGCGGTCGCGGCGACATGGTTCGCATCGACGGTCTTGCCCGGGGCGAGCGTCCCCTGAAGCCCGAGCACCATCGCCTTCGCATAATCGGCGACGAGCCTGGGGTCGGAGGCATAGCCTTCATAGCTGCGCCCCCAGCGCAGATCCTGCGGTACGGCGAGCGTCGGCGCGAAGGTCCATTCGATGCCGCTGCCCGCGATTTCGGCCGCCGTCACCGCGCCGATACGCTGGATCAACTCGGGATCGCGCGCCGCGCCCAGCCCGATATTGTGCGGAAAGAGCGTCGCACCGGGGATGTTGTTGTGCCCGTGGACGGCATCGACGCCGAAAATGATCGGGATCGCGACGCCATTTGTCTGCGGCCGCATCGACACCGCGCGAAACTCGCCGACCAGCTTCGCCCAGTCGGCGGCGGTCGAACGCTCATTGCCGTTGGGCCCGCTGTTGCCGCCCGCGAGGATCGAGCCGAGCGGATAGGTTTCGAGATCCTTCGGCGTGATCGTGCTGATGTCGGCCTGGATCAGCTGGCCGACCTTTTGCTCGACCGTCATCTTTTTCATCAGCGCGCCGATGCGCGCTTCGGTCGCAGCGTCGGTGATGGCGGCCGGGCTTTTCGCCGCGGGCCAGAGTTCGGGATGGACGGCCGCGGCCTCGCCTGCGTCCTGCGTTGCTGCCATTGCGGTTCCCGCCAGAAGCAGCGCAGTCGCGATCACCATTGCCTGTCGGCGCATCGTCTCTCCCATCCCTCGTATGTGAACGTTATCAAGGCTCGATGTCGCATAGCGGCCGGATGAAATCAAGCTCTCTGTTCGGTGCGGGATCAGCGCGCGCGAGGCATCGTCGCGAGGAGGAGCACCGCGATCGCGGTCAGCCCGGCAAGCAACAGGAAAAGCGCGTCGAATCCGAAGCCGGGGACGAGCGAAATGGTCAGCCAGGGCATGATGAGCGACGGCACGGTGTTGGTCAGGTTGAAGATGCCGAGGTCGCGCCCGCGCCGGTCCGAACGCGGCAGGATGCGCAGCGTCTGGCTGGCGTGGAGCGAGAGGAACACCGTCGTCGCGACGCCGAAGACGAGATAGCTTGCCTTGGCCATGTCGGCTTCGGTCGCAAACGCCATGCCGATCATCCCTGTCGCCGATATCGCCGCGCTGGCGACAAGCGGCAGGAAAGGCCGGTCGTTGCGGTCGGCCCAGCGTCCGCTCGCCAGCGCGATCGGCACCGCGAGCGTCAGCGCAATCCCGAAAATACGCGCCTTTTCATTGTCCTGCATATCGGGGTCGATCGACCGGAACCAGAAATAGAGATAGGCGAACAGCGCCGCCTCGGCGATCTGGACCAGCAGGCGCGCGAGCCACATCCGCACCGCGGGGCCGCTCGGCCGCCGCGGCAGCGCAGCGTCCGCGCGCAAGGGCGGCGCGGTCAGTTCCGGGAATGGGCGCGGCCGGCCGAGCAAGAGAACGGGCAGCACCGCGCCTGCGACGAGCAGCGCGATGACGACCAGCCGGCTGTCGTCCGACACCAGCCCCGGCCAGGTCACGAGCGCCCCCGACCAGGCGCCAAGCGCGGGCGAGAAAGCGAGCAGCCCGCCGAGAAGCCCCTTTTGATCGTCGGGAACGCAGTCGCCCGCCCAGGCGGCGAGCGGCCCGAGCATCATGTTGAGCGTAAGCTGCCACCCGATGACGATGCCGACGAGCGTCCAGATATCCTCCGCCAGCGGCACGAGCATCAGCAAGGCGATGCTGAGGACCAGCCCCGCGAGCACCCACGCGCGCCGGCTGTGCGTGCGGTCGCTGAGCCAGCCGAAAAGGATGCCCCCGATGCTCGCCGCGATCGCGCCGAAAAAAGTGACGTAGCCCAAGGTCTGGACGTCGGCCGGCCCCGCCAGCTCGGTCATTCGCGACGGCAGCCAGATCGTCAGGAACGGGACATAGGCGATCGCCCCGCCCGCCGAAGCGAGCGCGTAGAGAAGCAGGAACGGGAGCGACTGGCGCCGCGCCGCGGCGGTGTCAGCCATGCCCGACCGCCGGCGCGGCGGTCGACCCGCGCGCGACGAGCCCGCCCTGCACGCGCGTCGGCTCGACCGGACGCGGCGCCCCGCGCTGCGCCGCGATGATCAGTTCGACCGCGCGTGACGCGGTTTCGGCAACCGGCTGGTCGACCGCGGTCAGCGCCGGCTGGGTGAAACGCACCACGGGCGTATTGTCGAAGCTGACGATCGAGAGCTGCCCCGGCACGCCCAGCCCCCTTTCGCGCGCAACTTCCAGTGTCGCGAGCGCCATCTGGTCGCTGCTCGCGATGATCGCGGTCGGCGGGTTCGCACCGCCGAGCAGTTGCCGTGCCGCGGCGGCGCCCGAAGCATAAGTGAAATCGCCCTCGACGAGCAGCCCGGCGGTCGGCAGGCCCTCGGCCGCCATCTCGGCTTCCCAGCCGTCGATGCGCCAGCGGCTGAGGCTGTATTCGGGCGATCCCGCGATGAAGCCGATACGCTGGTGGCCGAGGTCAATCAGGTGCCGCGTCGCGCGCCGCGCCGATCCCTCATCGTCCATCGTCAGCGCGATCCCCGCCGCGCCGCCGCGCGACCCGATGCGCGCGAAGGGGATTTTTTGCTGGTCGAGCAGGCCGACGATCAGCGGATTGTCCGAATGCGGCGGGGTCAGGATGACGCCGTCGGGCTGCAGCGCCGCGATAGCCGCGCGCAGTTCGCGCTCGACATGGTCGTTGTGCGTGTCGACGAGTTCGAAGATCATGCGATAGCCATATTCGGCGCATTTCAGCATCCCGCCGAGCAGCATCTGGTCGACCCAGTCGACGCCCTGCCGCCCCTGCCAGTCGGCAATCGTGCGCTCGCGGTCGTTGATCGCGAGGATCAGATAGGATCTGGACCCGCTCATCCGCTGCGCCGCGATCGAGGGCACATAGCCGAGCTTGTCGATCGACGCCTGAACGCGCTCTTTCATCTCGGGCCGGACATTGGGCTCGTCGTTGATGACGCGGCTCACCGTCTGCAGCGACACACCCGCGTCGGCTGCAACATGCTTGATCGTGACCGACTGCCGCCGACGCCCCATTATTCGTCTTGATCCCCCGTGCTGCCGCAATCGCTAACGGCATCACCGCCACATTGCCAGACGCGAACCCAATCTATTTCCATGTTTTTGGGATAGCCGCTTTCATCGACTCCCTTCAGCCCGCGCCCCTCGGCGAGCCCGCCACCGACCGCGAGGTTCAGGATCAGGTGAAAGGGCCGGTCGAACGGCGCCGCGGGCTCGCTCGATCCGCTCGTCGACCACTCGCTCGCGACGCGCGTCGCATAGGGTTTGCCGTCGACCGTCCAGACGATCTTGCCCTTTTCCCAGACAATGCCGAAGACGTGGAAACCGTCGAGCGGGGCGGGAAGCGCGGTCTCGTCGCCCTTATATTTGTTGTCGGGCCATTGCCCGCCGAAATGGAGCGTGCCGAGGATGCGGTTCTCGATCCCGCCCGCGCATTCGTCGCACCGCACGCCGAGGTTCACCGCCTCCAATATGTCGATCTCGCCCGACGCCGCCCAGGTGCCGTAATGACTGGCCTCGGGCAGCATCCAGATCGCGGGCCACGTCCCCTGCCCCTGCGGCAACTTCGCGCGCACCTCGATCTTGCCATAGGTCCACGCCGCCTTGCCGCGCGTGACGAGGCGGGCGGAGGTAAAGCGCTTCGTCGCCTGCGCCGCCGCCTTCTCGGCGTCGCCGCGCTGCGACAAGGGAAAGGCGGGCCCGGTCATCGCCTCCTTGCGCGCGGTGATGACGAGCTTGCCGTCCTTGATCGCCGCATTGGCGGGCCGGTCGGTATAGCATTGGCGTTCATTGTTGCCGCCGCCCCAGCAATCGACGTCGAAATCCCATTTGCCGCGGTCGACCGCGCTTCCGTCGAACTCGTCTGACCAGACGAGCCGCCACCCGGCATCCGCGCCCTGCTGCGCCGTAGCAGCGGCCGGCGCGGCGGCCAGCATCAGGATCGCCGCAGCGCGCATCACGCGGCCTTCGGCTCCTCGGCGCCGCAATAGCGCGCGACATAGGCGTGATGTTCGGGCAGCGTCGCGACGGTCTGCGCGATATTGTCGCGCAGCGTCTGGAACAGCCGCTCGACCTCGTCGTCGCGCAGCTTGGCGGCGATCGGGTGATAGGTCTGCGGCTCGATCCCCTGCCCCATCATCACCTGAACCCAGCTATTCTCGGCAAATAATTCCTCATATTTGCGGAACACGCGGCCCGTCTCGCGGAACAGCTCGATCTTTTGCTGCAGCGAGTCCGGAACCGGCATGTTCGCGACATGGCGCCAGAAGGGGCTGTCGCGGCGGTTGGTCGCCTTGTAATGCAGCACGACGAAATCGCGGATCTGCTCGATGTCGAGCCGTTGCTGGTCATTGAATTCCTGCGCGTCGCGCTCGCTGACACGTCCGTTCGGCATCAGGCGGATGAAACGCAGCACCGCGCGCTGGATCAAGTGCACCGTCGTCGCCTCGAGCGGCTCGACAAAGCCCCCCGCAAGGCCGACGGCGACGCAGTTGCGGAACCATTGTTTGCGCCGCACCCCGCCCTTGAACTTGATGTCGAACGGTTCGATCAGCGGCTCGCCGACGCTGCCCATCAGCCGGTCATAAGCCTCGTCGCGCGACAGATAGCCGCTGGTGTAGACGATCCCGGCGCCCATCCGGTGCTGCAGCGGGATGCGCCATTGCCAGCCGGCGTCGTGCGCGATCGCCTGCGTATAGGGCATCGGCGGGCCGAGATGCTTCGACTGCACCGCGATCGCGCTGTCGTTGGGCAGCCAGTGGCTCCAGTCCTCGAACCCCGCGTGCAGCGCGCCGTCGATCAGCAGGCCGCGAAAGCCGGTGCAGTCGACGAACATGTCGCCCTCGATCCGCCGCTCGCCGTCGAGATGCAGCGCGGCGATGTCGCCGCTCTCGCCGTCCAGCTCGACGCGCGCGATCTTGCCCTCGACGCGCGTGCACCCATCGGCCTCGGCGAGCTTGCGCAGATAGCGGCCATAAAGCGTCGCATCGACATGATAGGCATAATTCATCCGCTCTTCGGGCAGGTGCGCGAACTTGCCCTGCATCCCGGCGACCAGCTCGAGGCAATAATCCTCATAGGGCTGTTCATGCCCGCGTTCGCGCGCGTTGAGCCAGAAATGCTGGAACCCCGCCGACCAGTGATCCTTGCCCGACAGGCCAAAGCTGTGGAAATAGCTGTCGCCGTCGTGCTTCCAATTGTCGAACAGGATGCCGAGCTTGAACGTCGCCTGTGTCGCGCGCATGAATTCGGGCTCGGGGATGCCGAGGATGCGGTTGAAATTGACGAGCGGCGGAATGGTGGACTCGCCAACCCCGATCGTCCCGATCGCCTCGGACTCGACCAGCGTCAGGTCGACCGTGGGCCCCATGGTGCGCGCGATCGCCGCCGCCATCATCCAGCCCGCGGTGCCGCCGCCCGCGATGACGATGCGCTGGACCGGTTTCCTGTCGCTCATTTGCTCAAAGCCCTCAGCAAGAAGGCGCGCAGCCGCCCCGCCGTATCGGACGTGAGCGGGGCGAGGATGCTGCGCGCGGTTTCGGGAATATGGTCGGTGACGCTGGCGTCATTGTCGAATACATAATGGTCGAACTGCTCGCGCCAGATCGCCTTGTCCTCGGCCGGCAGGTCGCGGATCGCGAGGATCGCGTGATTGAGCGCCGCCTGCGGCTGGCCCAGCCAGGCGGGCGTGCGGCGCCACCAATAGTTCACCAATATGTTGAAGTCGGCGAGCCCCTCGACATGGTGCCACCACATCGACGGGATGAAGATCGCGTCGCCGGGCTCCAGCTCCACCGTCAACGCCTCCGCCATCGCATCGACGAAGCGCGGGTGGGCGGCAAGGTCGGGCGCGTCGAAATCGACCATGCTGACGACGCGCCCCGCCGGCGTATTATCGATTGGGCCGAGATAGAGATTACGGAACGCGCCCGGCGGGAACAGCGTGAACCGGCGGCGTCCCACGGCGCAGCAGGCGAGATTGTCGGGAAAGTCGTTGTGCGCCGCAATCTTGGTGCGCGTGCCGATCCAGATGCTTTTCAGCGGATCGCGGTCGCCGAGGTCGATCGGGTTCGCTTCGTCGAGCCCGTCGAAATGCGACGGAATATCGATCGACGCCAGATAGACGGTGCGCGCCTCACCGCGTTCCTCGGCCGTATCGATGCCTCCGAATATATCGGCCAGCTTCCCGGTCCCGACGCGGAAATTCATCGCCATGTCGTCGTCGTAGAACAGCCGCCCGTCATGTCCCGGCGGGCCGATCGACACTTTGAAAGGCCGGTCGCGGGCATGTTCGAGCAGAAAGGCTCGCGCGTCGCGCGCCGACCTTTTGCCCGCCTCGACCAGCGGCCAGCCGGCGGCAAGCCCGCGAAGGACAAAGGGCTCGCGCGCGCCTTCGAGCAACGCGCCCGGCCCCGCCCCCTTATCCCATGAACGCTCGGGCACCCGCGCGAGGCGGTCGGTAAAGGCGCCGCCCTGTTCAGCCACTGCCGAGCCTGCGGTTCTTGCGCGCGACGAGCGCCGACAGCTGCGACAGCGAGGCAAGCGCCATGAAGATCGGCATCAGATGCCCCGCCGCGTGCAGCGCGCCGAGCGCCTCGCCATCAAGCGCGCGCAGCTTCGCCTCGTCGATGATATGGAACCCGACGAGCGAATTGATCGACCCATCGTCGAGTGTGACTTCGAGGTTGAAGGGTTCGAGCAATTCATAGGCGTCGAGCGCGTCGAGAAAGGCCTTGCTCGCGCGATACCCCTCGTCGAGGTCGCCAAGACGCTCGGCGATCTGGTCGAGATAGGGAGTGGGCGCGCCGTCGGCGTCGAACAGACGAATGCCCTCCCCGCCCGGCGCGATGCGCGGGTGCTCCAGGTCGACATGCACCTGTCCCGGCCCGTCGCCGCTCGCCGGGCGCCCGATCAGAAAGGGCTGGATCGCGAGCGACAGCGGCCGATAACGCGCGTCCCAGCGGTCGCCGTCGAGAAACAGATTTTCGCCCGATTCAAAGCCGAGCAAGGCGACCGCGATGAATTCGTTGCGGTCGATCTCGCGCCGGAACAGGATCGGGAAATGCCCCTGGATGCTGCGAAACTCGTTCGGCACGGTCAGCGTCGCCATCACCCCGTCGCCAAGGTCCGCACCCGCCTCCGCCCGAACGCGCAGTTCGCGATGGGTATTTTTGTTGAGCACGGCATGCTGGGTCATTCGGGTCTTTCTTCCTATTCGGCCGCGACGCGATCGGCGGCGAGCGTGTCGAGGTAGGCGCGGTTCGTCGGCAACCCGGCGGCAAGCGTGCGCGCGCGCTGCCGCATCTCGGCCAGCGCCGCCAGCGCGCGGTCGCTCGCGGGCCAGCCGGCGGGGGCCGGAAATCCCATGCCATAGAGGATATACTGGTGGCTTTCCGCCGAGAAAATCTCGTCGACATAGGGGAAATCCGACGAGGATGGCGGCTGGTCGCGCCATAGCGTCAGCAGGTCGGCCAGATGCGGCGGGATATGGTCGGGGTCGCGGTGCGCGCGCCAATAGGGTTCGTCGCGGCGGCTGAGCACATAATGGAGCTTCAGGAATTCGACGATGCGGTCCCAGCGATAGCGGAACAGCTTGTTGAAGCGCGCCGCGTGGATGTCCATCGCGGCGCGGTCGGCCGGGAAATTGTCGGTGAGCGCGCGCAGCGACAATTCGATCAGCACGATCGCCGACGCTTCGAGCGGCTCGATGAAACCCGCCGCGAGGCCGATCGAAAGGCAGTTTTTTTCCCAGAAGCGCGCGCGGTGGCCGGTCCGGAAGCTGATATGCTTGAACGGCGCGCCGAACGCCCCTTCCTTGGGCAGCGCGCCGGGCAGTTCGCGCGCGATATAGTCGCGCAGGATCGTCTCCGCGCGTTCGGCGTCCATGAAACGGCTCGAATAGACGCAGCCGATGCCGCGCCGCGACGGCAGGCCGATATCCCAGATCCAGCCGGCCTCGTGCGCGGTCGCGATCGTTTGCGATGCGATGGGGCTGCCCGGCGGCACCGGCACCTGCGAAGCGATCGCGCGGTCGTTGAACGCATGGTCGCTGCGGTCGATCCACTCGACGCCGAGTTCGCCGTCGATCAACAGCCCCTTGAAGCCGGTGCAGTCGATGAACAGGTCGCCCGCGACCTCGCGCCCGCTGTCGGTGGTCAGCGCGGCGATATCACCGTTCGCGGCGCGCCGTGCGCCGGTGACGCGGCCCAGGATATGCTCGACGCCCAAAACCTGCGTCGCGTGCACCGACAGCAGCGCCGCGAATTTTTCCGCGGCGAAATGATAGGCATAGTTGGCCGCGCCCTGATAGCCGGGCATCGCGCGCTGCCGCGGCGCGAGATGCTGCTTGCAGACCGCCGCCTGCGCGCTCATCGCCGCCGCGAACGGCTGGTCGGGGGCCGAGGCCTGCCACGCGGCGAGCAATTCGCCGAGCGGCACCGCCGGCGGCGTGGTGAAGGGGTGGAGATAGGAATCGCCCGCCGAGCCATCGACCCAGCCGTCGAAACGCGACGCCTGCTTGAACGCCCCGTCGCAGGCCGCGAGGAACTCGGTCTCGTCCAGCCCGATCGTCTGGAGCGTCGTTCGCATCGTCGGCCAGGTGCCTTCGCCGACGCCGACGATCGCGACGTCGGGCGCCTCGACCACCGTCACCGACAGCGGCGCCGCCTTCGCCCGCCGCGATGTCGCGAGCAGCGACGCCGCCAGCCAGCCGGCGGTGCCGCCGCCCACGATGACAACCCTCTCGATCGCGCTATTCATTGTCACCGATCCTAGGCTACGCTTCGTGATCCGTCACGCAAAAGAGCCGCGCCCGAAAAGGCGCGACCCCCTTGCCGGAAACCCGGCGGACGGGTTCCGCCGTTCTAGAAGCTGAACCTGACCCCTGCCGCATAGCGGGCGAAGCCCGGCTGGACGAAGGTGACATTGTTCTTGCTGCGAAGGTGCCCGCGGCGGCCCTCGCCCGTCAGGTTGATCGCCTCGACGAACCCCGTAAAGCCCGGGATGAACTCATAGCTCGCGCTCGCGTCGATCTGCCAATATTCCTCGGTATAGAAGGGGTTCGGGCCCGTTCCCGCGAGGAATTCGTCGCGCCAGTTCCACGCGACGCGCGCCTGGAGGCCATTCTTGTCATAGAAGGCCACGGCGTTGGCGCTGTCGCTGAGTCCGGTCAGCGCGAACTGCGCCACCGACGACGGCTGCGTATTGTCGTACGTCGCATCGCCGTTGACGATCGTATAGTTCAGGATGACGCCGAAGCCGGTATCCCAGAAGCTGTGCTGGAGCGCGAACTCCCAGCCGTTGAGCGACGCAGTCTGGTCGCTGTTCACCGGCGTCGCGATTTCGAAATTGACGAGCGGATCGCCGGGCGCGGCATTGATGATGTTGCCCGTGACCGTGTCGGGGAAATTCTCGATGATATATTCGCGAATTTGCCCGACAGTCGCACCCGACCCGATCGCGGCGATCGCGGCATTCCAGCGCGGCCCGCCCACCGGCGTCGTCAACCCGAACGCACTCGAGTCGATCCGCGTCGAGGATATGAAATTGCTCACATCCTTGTGGAAATAGCCCACCGACAGATAGGAATCGCGGCCGTAATACCACTCCGCCGACAGGTCGATATTCTTCGACTTGTACGGGACCAGCCCCGGATTGCCCTGCGCACCCGTGCCGCCGCCGACGCGGAACAGCGTATCGATCGTCCGCCCGCCCTGCATGCTGGCATAGTCGGGGCGCGTGATCGTGTGGCTGTAGGATGCACGCAGCTTGATGTCCTCCATCGGAGAGATGTCGAAATCGATCGCCGGCAGCCAATTGTCGTAGGAGCCCTTGAACCGCGTAAAGTCGCTTTCGCCCGAAAAGACGACGTTGAATTCATTGTCGCCGACCCAGGTGGTCGTCACCGGCACCGGCACCAGCGCCGCCGACGAGATATCGGTCGTCTCATACCGGATACCCGCCGTGAAATGCGCGGGATTCTGGAACAGGTCGAATACCGTCGCGACCTGCAGATAGGGCGCCAGCGTCTTTTCGGAGATGCGCCGATCGGTGTTGAAGACGGCAAGGCAGGTGCCCGGCTGTGCAGCGCCCGTCGCGGGGTTGCTGCAGACCTGATAATTCTGCTCGTTCAGGTCGGCCAGTCGCTCGAAATCGAAGGTATAGAAACTCTCGATCATCCCCGATTGCGCAAGACCGGGGAATTTGTCGGGCAGCGTGACGAGTTTGAAAATGTCGTCGGGAATATCCGCCGCCGGACCCGCGCCGCCCCATGTGTCGTCGTTCTGGATCGTGCCGAACGCCGAGCGCACCTTGCTGTCGACATAGGAAACGCCGAAATCGATGCTGTCGAGGAAACCGCCGTCATGGTCATATTGGCCGCGCAGCTGCACCTGGTTGATCCGGTTGCGGAAAAAAGCGTTGCGGAAGGCATTACCCGTCGGCGTGATCAACGACGCGTCGAGCGGGTCGATGCCCGGATACATGCCGTAGGAGATGACCGGCAGGTCATTCTCGAAATTGATCGTCTGATTCTGCACGCCAAAGACGGCATTACCCAGCGACATGCTCGACCCGAAGCGGTTGACCGGATTGACCTCGGCGGTCGAATGATGCGCGTCGAGCTCGAACGTCACCCCGTCCGTGCCCTTCCATTCGAGGTTGAAGCCGAGCGAATTATTCTCCGCCCGGTTTTCGGTCAGCGCGCCGCTGTACGACAGATCCTTGCCGCCATAGAGCGCGTCGGGCCCGGGCGTCCCGGTCGGCGGCGCGAATATCTCGCTGTAAAAGATCGGCCCGGCGACCGGCCCGTCGGTCCACGCGCTCGACGTGTTTTCGTGGTTGAACCAGACGCCGACATTGCTGTTCCGCGTTTCGACCGTGTTGCGCGAATAGACATAGTCGACCGTCGCGGTCAGTTCATCGGTCGGCCGGAACTGTAGCACCGCCTGCCCGTTGATGCGCTCGCGATTGATGTCGTTGAGGTCATAGGACGCATTCTGCGGCACCTGATAGACGTCGTCGGGGCCAGGACGGTTGGTGATGTTGTCGGCGCGCGGATCGCCCGGCTGCGCGAGCGAACCCCAGTTGTTTTCGCTGCCCAGATAACCGTCGCGCCAGCCGACATTCGCCGTGTTGGTGCTCGACTTGCGCTTCTGGTACGATCCCGCGATCATGATGCCGATGCGGTCTTCGGCGAAAGTCGTGCTGAAGATGCCCGACACTTCGGGCGTGATCGGGTCGCCATTGTTGCGCGACGTATCGTAGACGCCCTTGACCGAAAGGCTGCCGCGCATCCCCGGATTGTCGAGCGGGCGCGGCGTGCGAATGTTGATCGACGAACCGATGCCGCCCGATTCGATCGTCGCCCGGCCGCTTTTGTAGACCTCGACCGACGCGATGCCTTCGGACGCGAGGTTGGCAAAATCGAACGACCGCGACGACGGCGCGCTGCCGCCGTCGCCGATCAGCGCGGTCGGCATCTGGCGGCCGTTCAATGTCACGAGGTTGAATTCGGGGCCGAAGCCGCGGACCGTGACCAGCGAACCTTCGCCGTTCGAGCGGTCGATCGACACGCCCGTGATGCGCTGGAGCGATTCGGCGAGGTTGGTGTCGGGGAATTTGCCGATGTCTTCGGCAGAGATCGCATCGACGACGCCCTGCGCCTCGCGCTTGATGTCGGCTGATGCAGCGAGCGAGGCACGAATGCCCGTCACGATGATTTCATCACCGCCAACTTCGCTGTCGGCCGGCGCTTCCTGCGCGAAGGCGACCTGCGCCATGCCCATCATCGACAGCGCCGAAGTCCCGGCCAGAAACTTGGCAAGCCACTGCTTTTGAGACGCCCGCATCCCCATTTCTCCCACATAGCCGCTCTCTTTTGGTGGCGGCATTCCCGTTATGTGAACGTTATCTAAATGGGAACGTTCTCATTGTCAACGCATCGACCGTTGCATTTGGGTCACAATGCTGCGCTTTTTTGTGCGGCAAACGTATGCAGCAAAGCGCCCGCCGCGGAAATGCGTCAGCGGCTCCAGCGCGCGAAAATCGCCGTTGGCAGCAGCAGCCCCCTCGCCTCCTCGCGCACCGCCAGTTCGCCGCACTCGACCTTGCCCGGCAGGTCGGCGAAAAGCTGCGCGACCAGCTCGCCGATCGCGAGCGCCGACATGCGCACGGCGTAGACGGTCAGGAACAGCGCCCGGCTGTCGGCGTCGAGCAAACGGCGGCAGTCGGTGAGCAAGGGCGCGAGCCCCTCCTCGATCTGCCAGCGCTCGCCGCCCGGCCCGCGCCCGAACTTCGGCGGGTCGAGCAGGATCGCATCGTAACGCCGCTCGCGCCGCACCTCGCGCGCGGTGAACTTGCCCGCATCGTCGACGATCCAGCGCACCGGCTTGTCGGCCAGGCCGGCAAGCGCCGCATTCTCGCGCGCCTGCCCCACCGACTTCTTCGACGCATCGACATGCGTGACCGAGGCCCCCGCCGCGGCGAGCGCCTGGCTCCCGACGCCCGTATAGCCGAAGAGGTTGAGAAAGGCGGGATCGGGCTTGTCGGCCACCTGGCCGCGCAGCCAGTCCCACACCGGCGCCATGTCGGGGAAGAAACCGAGATGGCGGAACGGGGTGCACGAGGCGGTGAAACGCGTCTCGCGCCACGCGAGCGGCCAGCCCTCGCTGGGCACGGGCTTGTTATAATACCAGCGCCCGCCACCATCGTCGTCGGACGCAGGGATGAATTCGCCGTCGGCGGCTTCCCATTCGCTCGGCGGAAGCGCCGGCGCCCACATCGCCTGCGGCTCGGGGCGGATGAAGCGATAACGGCCGTATCGTTCGAGCTTGCGCCCGTGGCCGCTGTCGACCAGCCCATAATCGTCCCACGCCTCGCCGACGAGCGTGACAAGGGGTAAGAGGTCAGCCACGCGCCGCTTCCGCGAGGACAAAGGCCTTCACCGCGTCATAGTCGCCGGGCAGCTTCGTATAGCGCTCTTCGCGCTCGAAGAGGTTGCCCAGCCGCGCGGGCAGCGGCGGGCGCACGCCGGTCGCGCGCTCGACCGCCTCGCGGAATTTCGCGGGATGCGCTGTCGCGAGCGTGACGACGGGAATATCGGCATCGATCTCCAGCGCGCGCGCGGCGGCGAGGCCGACGGCGCTGTGCGGGTCGATGATCTGCCCGCCATGCTCCTGCGCCCAGCGCAGCGCGAGCGCCATCGCGTCGCCGTCGATGCTCGCGCTCGAAAACAGGTCGCGCGCGCCGGCGAGCATGTCGGCAGGGATCGTCATCGCGCGGTTCGCGTCGAACTCGCTCATCATCCCGGTGATCGCGGCGTCGTCGCGGCCCGAGAGGTCGAACAGCAGGCGTTCGAAATTGCTGCTCACCTGGATGTCCATGCTCGGCGTCGCGGTCGGCGTCACCGTGCCCGCGCTATAGTCGCCGCTGGTCAGCGCGCGGTGGAGAATGTCGTTGACGTTGGTCGCGACGACGAGCTTTGCCACGGGCAGCCCCATCTGCGCCGCGACATAGCCCGCGAACACGTCGCCGAAATTGCCCGTCGGCACGCTGAACGCCACCGGACGGTCGGGTCCGCCAAGGCGCACCGCGGCGTAGAAATAATAGACGACCTGCGCCATCAGCCGCGCCCAGTTGATGCTGTTCACCGCCGACAGGTTGACCTGGCTCCGCGCTTCCTCGTCGCCGAACAGCCGCTTCACCATCGCCTGTGCGTCGTCGAAGCTGCCGTCGATCGCGATATTGTGGACGTTGGGCGCGAGCACCGTCGTCATCTGGCGCCGCTGCACGTCGCTGACACGCCCTTCGGGATGGAGCATGAAGATCTGGATATGCTCGCGTCCCGCGACCGCCTCGATCGCCGCCGACCCGGTATCGCCCGACGTCGCTCCGACGATCGTGATGTCGGTATCGCCGCCCGCCAGGAACTTTTCGAACAATTGCCCGAGCAATTGCAGCGCGACGTCCTTGAACGCCAGCGTCGGGCCGTGGAACAGTTCGAGCAGCCAGTGGCGATGGTCGAGCTGGACGAGCGGCGTCACCGCGTCATGGCTGAAGCGGCCATAGGCGGCGCGGCACAGGGTGCGCAGCTCGTCCTCGGTCAGCACGCCCTCGACGAAGGGCCGCATGATCCGCACCGCGGTTTCGGCATAGTCGAGCCCCGCGAGCGCGCGAATATCCTCCGCCGACATCCGCGGCCATTTCGCCGGCACATAGAGGCCGCCGTCGCTGGCAAGGCCGGCCAATGTCGCGGCACGAAAGTCGAGGGTCGGCGCGGAGCCGCGGGTGCTGATATATTCCATGGCGGCCCAGCGCCTAGCGGGAGAGGCTCAAGGCCGCAAGCGGCGACGGACAGCCAATATATAGATGACGAGCGCCGCGGCGGCGAACAGGAACCATTGCACCGCATAGGCCAGATGGTTGTTCGGCGTATCGTCGGCTGAAGGCACGCCGCTTGGGCGCAGGTTCGCAACCGGCGCGTCGGCGACCAGCATCGCGCGCGCGGGAACCGCCTTGCCCATCGCCCGCGCCATCACCGTCGGCTGCTCGGGACCGGGGACGATCGTCCCCTGCACCGTCCCGCCGCCCCATTTCGGCGGCGCAAAATCGTCGCCTATGCCGACATCGACGAGCACCCCCGGCCCTTCGGCGCCGGTCCGGCAATCGGCGATCATGCGGATTCCCGACTTGCCCTTGCGGTCGGTGCCGCTGCGCGGGTCCCAGCGCACAGGCTCGAGGCACACGATGCTGCTCTTGCGATAGAGGAAGCTGTCTTCCACCGGCGGCAGCTCGGGATAGGCCACCAGCGACGACATCGCCATATTGCGCTGGTAAAGCGCGATCAGCGCTTCCTTCTCGCTTTTGCGCTGGAGCTGCCAGACGCCGAGCGCGATCATCACCGCGACCGCGGCGAGCACGAGCAGGGTCGGGATCAGCGGCCAGCGCCGCACGGGCCGTTCGGCTGGTTCAGTCATGGTCATCGTCCACCCGCCGCCCCTCGGCGGCTTGCCGCTGATGCTCGCTCGCGAGCAGGGCCGCCTTGCCGACGCGCAGGCCATAGACGACGGCGGCGGCGGTCAGCGGTACCCACAGCACGACATGCACCCAGAAAGGCGGTCGGAACAAGGCATCGATCGTCAGCGCGATCGCGATCAGCAGCGCGCCGATGATCAGCGTCAGGAACGCCGCGGGCCCATCGCCGACATTATAGCTCTCGAAATCGAGCCCGCAGACGCGGCAACGCGGCGCGAATTTGACCGGCCCGTCGAACAGCGTCTGCGCGCCGCATTCGGGACAAAGGCCAAAAAGGGCAGCGCGCGCGATCGGCGGCTGCCCTTTTTGCGGTTGATTGCCAGCGGGCAATTTAGTGCGCGGCGACCGGCGCGCCCCAGCCGCCCCAGACATAGACGATGATGAAGAGGAACAGCCACACGACATCGACGAAGTGCCAGTACCAGGCCGCGGCTTCGAACCCGAAATGCTGCTGCGGCGTGAAGTGGCCCTTATAGGTGCGCACGAGGCAGACGATCAGGAAGATCGTGCCGACAAGCACGTGGAAGCCGTGGAAGCCGGTCGCCATATAGAAGGCCGAGCTATAGTTGCTCTGTCCGAAGCCGAACGGCGCATGGGCATATTCATAAGCCTGGATCGTCGAGAAGACCGCACCGAGGATGATCGTCAGCCACAGGCCCTTCTTGAGGCCTTCGCGGTCGCCGTGGATCAGCGAATGGTGCGCCCAGGTGATCGTGGTACCCGAGCAGAGCAGGATCAGCGTGTTGAGCAGCGGCAGCGAGAAGGCGTCGATGACTTCGATGCCCTTCGGCGGCCACATGGTGATCGCGTCGGCGCCATCCTGGCCGAACAGCGAGGTGACCGCACCTTCGGCATATTCGATCGGCACGGGAAAGAGCGAGAAGTCGAACCAGGCCCAGAACCAGCCGACAAAGAACATCACTTCGGACGCGATGAACAGGATCATGCCGTATCGCAGGTGCAGCTGGACGACAGGGGTATGATCGCCGGCATGCGCTTCGTTGATGACGTCCGACCACCAGCTGAAGAAGGTCGCGATCACGCCCATGAAGCCAAGGCCGAGAACCCATTTGCCGACGCCGCCAAAATGGTCGGCGTGCATCGACATGACGAGCCCGAAGAACATCACGAGCGCGGCAACCGAGCCGATGAGCGGCCAGACGCTGGGATTTACGAGGTGATAGTCATGATGTTTGGCACCGGCCATGTCACAATTCCCGTTTTTGCTGCCCCAGCATGACGATTCCCCATCATCTGCCGGTCTTGTTAGACTCTTGTTCGCGGCCTTAGCTCGCCTTTTTACCCTCGTCTACAGGGTGAAAGGTGTAGCTCAAGGTGATTTCCTGCACGTCGCGCGCGTCGGGGTCGTCCTTGATCTTCGGATCGACGAAGAACAGCACCGGCATGCGCATCTGTTGCCCCGGCTCCAGCCGTTGCTGGGTGAAGCAGAAGCACTGGATCTTGGTGAAATATTTGCCCGCCTGGGTCGGCGTGACGTTGAAGCTCGCGGTCCCGATGACGGGCTGCCCCGAATTATTCTCGGCGATGAAGATCGCCATGTCGCGCGCGCCGATGCTGACCGTGTCGGTCGGATGTTCAGGATAGAATTTCCACGGCAGGTTCGGCGAGACATTGGCGTCGAAGCGCACCGAAATCGTGTCTGACAGGATCTGCGGCTCCTCCGCTGCGGCGACCGGGTCGAAACGCTGCGTCGTGCCGCCGAAACCGGTCACGCGGCAAAAGAGATTATAGAGCGGCACCGCCGCGAAGCCGAGGCCCACCATCGCGAGTGCGAGCAGCGCGGCAAGGCTGGCGGTTTTCGCGTTGGGGGACACGCGGGCGATCATGCGAAAATCTGCATCTTGGCGATGGTGATGAAGAAAAAGAGGATCGCGAGCCCGCCGAGCATCCACGCCATCAGATTGGCGCGGCTGCGCTGACGGCGGCGATATTCGGCCTCGTCGAAAGGTTCGGGTCCAGAAGGTTCCTTAGAGTTTTCGTCGGTCATAGCGGCCACCAATGGTCGGCAACGACGGCGCCGAACAATATAAAAAGATAAGCGATCGAATAAGCGAAGAGACGCTTTTCGGGCTGCATCAGATCGCCCTCGCCCGTCGTGCGCGTGCCGACCTGGATCGAGAACAGGACGAAGACCGCCGACAGGAGGATGGCGGTCCAGCCATAGAGCGCGCCGGTGTAACCGAGCGGCCACGGGGCGATCGCTCCCGCCGCCATGATGATCGCATAAAAGAGGATCTGGCGCCGCGTCGACTTTTCACCCGCGACAACCGGCATCATCGGGATCCCCGCGGCGGCATAATCCGAACGCATGAACAGCGCCAGCGCCCAGAAATGCGGCGGCGTCCACAGGAAGATGAGCAGGAAGAGCAGCACCGGCAGCGGCGCGATCGATCCCGTCGCCGCGACCCAGCCGATCAGCGGCGGAAAGGCGCCCGCCGCGCCGCCGATGACGATATTCTGCGGCGTCCTGGGCTTCAGCCACATCGTATAGACGAAGACATAGAAGAGGATCGAGGCGAGCAGCAGGAGCGTCGCCTGCCAGTTCGATGCGAAGAGCATCAGGAACAGCGAAAAGGCGGCGAGCCCGATGCCGAACTGCAGCGCCGTCTGCGGATCGAGCCGGCCGGCGGGGAGCGGCCGCCCCGCGGTGCGCTTCATCTTGGCGTCAAGGCCCGCTTCATACCATTGGTTGAGCGCGCCCGACGCCCCCGCCCCCAGCGCGATCGCGAGGATCGACGAGAAGGCGAGCACCGGATGCACCTCGCCCGGCGCCGCGAGCAACCCGCACAGCGCGGTGAAGACCACCAGCGACATCACGCGCGGCTTGGTCAGCGCGAACAGGTCGCGCCAGTCGGCGGGGAGTGCGGTTTCGCCGTGGGTCAGGCTCTGCGCCATGTCAGAAAAATACCGTCTTTGTCAGCTCGACAGGGTTGATCATATTTCCCAGACCCCGCCTTTGGGGCGACGCCCCCTGCCGTTTCCAGGCAGGGGGCGTAACCGATCATGCGATACGCGGCAGTTCGTTGAACTGGTGGAACGGCGGGGGGCTCGACAACGTCCATTCGAGCGTGGTCGCGCCTTCGCCCCACGGATTGTCGGCGGCCTGCTTGCCCGCGAACAGCGAGTAGAGGATGTTCACGAAGAAGATCAGTACGCCCACGCCCATGATCACATAACCATAGGACGAGATCAGGTGCCAATAGGCATAGGCCTCCGCATAGTCGGGGTAACGGCGCGGCATGCCCTGCTGGCCCAGGAAGTGCTGGGGGAAAAACAGGACGTTCACGCCGATGAAGAAGATCCAGAAGTGCAGCTGGCCGAGGAACTCGCTGTACATCCGGCCCGACATCTTCGGGAACCAGTAATAGAAGCCGGCGAAGAGCGAGAAGACCGCGCCCAGCGACAGCACATAGTGGAAGTGCGCGACGACATAATAGGTGTCGTGCAAATTGGTGTCGACGCCGCCATTGGCAAGCACGACGCCGGTCACACCGCCGACCGTGAACATGAAGATGAAGCCGAGCGACCATACCATCGGGGTCTTGAAGCTCATCGAACCGCCCCACATGGTTGCGATCCAGCTGAAGATCTTGATGCCGGTCGGGACCGCGATGACCATCGTTGCCGCGGTGAAATACATCTTCAGGTTCACGCTCATGCCGACGGTGAACATGTGGTGCGCCCACACGATGAAGCCGACGACGCCGATCGCGACCATGGCATAGGCCATGCCGAGATAACCGAACACCGGCTTGCGGCTGAAGGTCGAGATGACCTGGCTGACGATGCCGAAGCCCGGCAGGATCATGATGTAGACTTCGGGGTGGCCAAAGAACCAGAAGAGATGCTGGTAGAGGACGGGATCGCCGCCGCCCGCCGCATCATAGAATGTGGTGCCGAAGTTGCGGTCGGTCAGCAGCATGGTGATCGCGGCGGCCAGAACCGGCAGCGCGAGCAGCAGCAGGAAGGCGGTGACCAGCACCGACCACACGAACAGCGGCATCTTGTGGATTGTCATCCCCGGCGCGCGCATGTTGAAAATGGTGGTGATAAAGTTGATCGCACCCAAAATCGACGCCGCACCCGCAAGGTGGAGCGAAAAGATCGCCATGTCGACCGCGGGCCCTGGCGAGCCGCTGGTCGATAGCGGGGCATAGACCGTCCAGCCGGTGCCGGCGCCAAGGCCGCTGCCGCCTGGAACGAACATCGAGCCGACAAGCATGACGAACGCCACCGCCGTCAGCCAGAAGCTGACATTGTTCATGCGCGGGAACGCCATGTCGGGTGCGCCGATCATCAGCGGCACGAACCAGTTGCCGAAACCGCCGATCATCGCGGGCATGACCATGAAGAAAACCATGATCAGGCCGTGCGCGGTGATCATCACGTTCCAGAAATGCTTGGCCTGCACCTCGCCCGCCGACGCGTCGAAGAATTGCGCCCAGCCGGTCAGATACTGGATGCCGGGGTGCGCGAGCTCGAGGCGCATCATGCCCGAAATCACGCCGCCGACGATGCCGGCAATGATCGCGAAGATCAGGTAAAGGGTGCCGATATCCTTGTGGTTCGTGGACATGAACCAGCGGACGAAAAAGCCCGGCGTGTCGTGATCATGGTTGTCATGCGCATGGGCGTGGCCGTGCGCGGGTGCAGTCGCTGCGATATCGGTCATCTGTCGGACCCCTTGTTAATTCTTGGCAGCCGGTGCGGCGGCGGGAGCCGCTGCGGGCGCGGCTTCGGTCGTGGCGGCGGCCGGCGTCGCGGCCGGAGCGGCGACGGCGGGAGCCGGCGCGGCAGCTGCGGGCGCCGGAGCGACCGGACCAGCGGGGTTGCCGCCCTTCGAGCGGACCCATGCCTCCCACTTGTCGACCGGCAGAACCTCGACGGCGATCGGCATATAGCCGTGATCGACGCCGCACAGTTCCGAACACTGGCCGTAATAAACGCCGACCTTGTTCGCGGTGAAGGTCGTTTCGTTGGCGCGGCCGGGGACCGCGTCCATCTTCGTCCAGAAGGCGGGAACCGCGAAGCTGTGGATCACGTCGGCGCCGGTGATGATCAGCTTCACCTGGCGGCCGACGGGCACGACCATGCGGTTGTCGACGGCGAGGTGATAGGGCTCGCCCGCCGCCTCGGCCTTGTCCTTGGGCAAGATCTTCGAGACATATTCGCCGATACCCTGGTCGGGATAGGCATAGCCCCAATACCATTGATACCCCGTGACCTTGATCGTCAGCGCATCCTTCGACGGCGGTTCGTACTGCTGGGCCAGAAGCCGGATCGACGGCACCGCGATCACCGCGAGGATCAGCACGGGAATGGCCGTCCAGATGATTTCGATGAGGGTGTTGTGCGTCGTCTTCGACGGCACCGGGTTCGCCTTGGCACGGTAACGGAACATCGCCCAGAGCAGCAGGCCGAGCACGAGCAGCGTGATGATCGTGATCACGGGAAGCAGAATCACATGGTTGAACCAATAGGCCTGTTCACCCACGGGGCTGACCTGCGGCTGGAAATCGATGCCCGCATCGACCGGCTGGCCGACGCCGGGAGTCGGCTTCATCGGCACATAGGTGGCGTCACCCGCCGGAGCCGCCGCAGTCGCCGCCGCATCGGTAGCGGCCGGGGCCGGATTCGCCGGAGCGCCCACGGCGGGGGCTTCGGCCGGAGCCGCGGCCGGCGCCTGCGCATGACCGGCGCCGACCGCGCCGAGCGACAAAGCCGCCGCAATTACAAGGGTTTTCAAGCTCTTCATAAGGATAGTGCCGCCCGTTGCCTGTTGTTCTTATGATGCCCCAGCCCACCCTTCCCCGCTGCCGGACATGCGCCCACGCAGCCATCGGACAGGCTGAATCTCGCGGGCGCTATAGACCCGCTTGCCGCTTGCCTCAAGCATCTCTAACACTATTTTGCGGCTGGCAAATCTTCGCCGCCTAAACCCGCTCGCCCGCCATGGGCGACGCACAGGACAAAAGAATAATCCTTCATGACCGACGATGAAATCCTGGCCGAATTCCGCGCCGCCGACGCCCTGCTCCAGGGCCATTTCCTTCTCTCCTCCGGCCGTCATAGCGAATATTATCTGCAATGCGCACGCGTGCTGATGGATACCGAGCGCGCCGGACGCCTCGCCGCCGCGCTCGCCGCGAAGCTGCCGCGCGAGCTGCGGCAAGCGATCGACATCGTCGTCTCGCCCGCGATGGGCGGTGTGATCATCGGCCACGAAATGGGCCGCGCGCTCGGCAAGCCCGCGATCTTCGTCGAACGGCCGACCGGCACGTTCGAACTGCGGCGCGGCTTCGCCATCGATCCCGGCGCGAAAGTCCTGATGGTCGAGGATGTCGTCACCACCGGCCTCTCGTCGCGCGAGGCGATGGAGGCGGTGCGCGCCGCGGGCGGCGAAGTGATCGCCGAAGCCGCGCTCGTCGACCGCTCGGCGGGCAGCGTTGATCTCGGCGTGCCCTTCTACCCGCTCGTCGCGATCAACTTCCCGACCTATGCCGCCGACGAACTGCCCGACGCGCTCGTCGCGACCGAGGCGGTAAAGCCTGGCAGCCGGAGCAAGGCGGCTTGACCGGCCCCTCGTCCTCGCGCCTGCGGCTCGGCGTCAACATCGACCATGTCGCGACGATCCGCAATGCGCGCGGGGGCGAGCATCCCGACCCGGTGCGCGCGGCCGAGATCGTCGCGGCGGTCGGCGGGGACGGCATCACCGCGCATCTGCGCGAGGACCGGCGCCATATCCGCGACGACGACCTCGCGCGCATCCAGGCGGCAACCGACCTGCCATTGAACCTCGAAATGGCGGCGACCGACGAGATGCTCGAAATCGCGCTGCGCCACAAACCGCACGCCGCATGCATCGTCCCCGAAAAGCGCGAGGAGCGCACGACCGAGGGCGGGCTCGACGCCGCAGGCCAGCACAATCATCTCGCCCCCATCGTCACCCGCCTCAATGACGCGGGCATCCGCGTCAGCCTGTTCATCGAGCCCGACGCGCGCCAGATCGAAGCGGCGATGCGCCTCCGCGCCCCCGTCGTCGAATTCCACACCGGCCGCTACGCCCATGTCGAGGGCGAGGAGCGCGCCGCCGAACTCCGCCGCCTCGCCGACGCCGCCGCGCTCGCGTGGAAGAATGGCATCGAGCCCCACGCGGGACACGGCCTCACCTATGAGAATGTCGTCCCCGTCGCCGCGATCCCGCAGCTCGCCGAACTCAACATCGGCCATTATCTGATCGGCGAGGCGATCTTTACGGGGCTGGAGGATGCGGTGCGCCGGATGCGCGCGCTGATGGACGAGGCGAGAGGCGCCGCGTGATCATCGGCCTCGGCTCCGACCTGTGCAATATCGAGCGGATCCAGAATTCGCTCGACCGTTTCGGCGAGCGCTTCGAAAACCGCGTCTTCACCGACATCGAGCGCGCCAAGGCCGCACGCCGTCCCTTCACCCGCGCCGGCACCTACGCCAAGCGCTTCGCCGCCAAGGAGGCTTTCTCCAAAGCCGTCGGCACGGGCTTCAAACGCGGCGTGTTCATGAAGGACATCGGCGTCGTCAACGCCCCCTCGGGCGCGCCGACGCTGGCGCTCACCGGCGGCGCCGCCGAACGGCTCGCGCAGATGACCCCCTCGGGATACCGCGCGCACATCCATCTGACGCTGACCGACGACCATCCGTGGGCGCAGGCTTTCGTCATCATCGAAGCAATCAAGGATTGAGTGAATAATGACGAAGCGTGGTGCGAAAGCCGGGACGAAGGATGACGGCAGCTGGGGCAAGTTGATCCGCGATGTCGTGGTGATATTGCTGCTCGTGCTCGGCATCCACAGCTGCGTCGCCAAGCCCTTCTATATCCCGTCCGATTCGATGATGCCGATTCTGCGCAACGGCGACCGGCTGATCGTCAGCAAATATCCCTATGGCTGGTCTTATTCGTCGGTCAGCTTCCACCTCGCGCCCAAGGTCGCGGGCCGGCTGTTCGGCAAGCTGCCCGAGCGCGGCGACATCGTCGTGCTCGAACATCCGGTGACGCGCGTCGATTATATCAAGCGCGTGATCGGCTTGCCGGGCGACACGATCGAACTAAGGAATGGCGAACTCAGCATCAACGGCAAGCCGGTGAAGCGCGAGGTGCAACCGATGCTCTCGATCCCGGTCGACCCGAACCTGCCCGGCCCCGACAGCAGCCTGTACCGCTTCGTGAATCGCGATACGAGCGGCCAGCAGGTCCTCGAGCTTCCCATCGTCCGTGAAACGCTGCCCGGCGGCGCGACCTTCGACACGATCGACATGGGCCCCGGCTATCCGACCGACGATTACGGCCCCGTCACCGTTCCCGCGAATCATCTGTTCCTGATGGGCGACAACCGCGACGGCAGCGCCGACAGCCGCGTCGACGCCAGCCAGAAGGGGCTCGGCGGCCCCGTCCCCTTCGACGCGATCGCCGGACGCGCCGAGATCATCAGCTTTTCGACCGACGGAACCGCCGAATGGTACAACCCATTGAGCTGGTTTAATGCCCTGCGGTCGGGGCGCGCGGGAACCGACCTGCGGCCCGAGCGTCAGGGCAGTTAGAGCAACGGGGAACAGGATATGGCGGCGACGAGGAAGACGACAGCGACACGCGCCGCCACTGTCCAGCCCGAAGCGCACACCGAGGCCCCCGGCCCCACCGAAATCCGCAGCCAGCTCGTCCGCACCGAGCTTTTGAAGGCGGGCGTGTGGCTCGGCCTCGCGCTGCTGATCGGCGTGTGCATCGTGCTGATCCAGCCGATCCTGCTGATCTTTGCCGGTATCGTCATGGCATCGATGCTCGACGGCGGGACGCGCCTGCTCGGCCGCGTATTGCCGATCGCCCGCGCCTGGCGCCTCCTCATCGTCTGCCTCTCGCTCCTGGCGTTTCTCGGCTGGACCATCCTGTTCGCGGGCTCGCAGATCGCCGATCAGGCCGCGACGCTGCAAACGGTCGTGATGGCGCAGATCGAGCGCATCGCCGCCTGGGCGAGCGATCATGGCATGGGCAATTTCCAGCTCGATACCAAGACGATCACCGACAATATCGCCGGCACCGTCGGCCGCGTCACCGCGGCGGTCGGTACGGTGCTCGGCGGGCTCACCAGCCTCGTGATGATCGTCGTGCTCGGCATCTTCATCGCGATCGAACCGAGGCTCTACGAGCGCGGCGTCGCATGGATGCTGCCGATGAAGGCCCGCGAGAATTTCTATATCACGACCGCGCGCATGGGCTTCACGCTGCGCCGGCTGATGGCGGGCCGCCTGCTCGGCATGTTCGTCGAAGGCGTCGGCACCTGGCTCGCCTGCATGGCGGTCGGCATCCCGATGGCGGCGTTGATGGGGCTGCTCACCGGCCTGCTCGCCTTCATCCCCAATATCGGCGCCATCGTCTCGGGTGTGCTGCTCGTGCTCGTCGGCTTTTCGGCGGGGACCGACACGGGCCTGTGGGCGATCGCCATCTATTTCGTTGTCCAGACGGTCGATGGTTATCTGATCGTCCCGATGGTCGCCAAAAAGACCGTCGACCTCGCGCCCGCGCTCGTGCTCGGCGCGCAGATCCTCTTCGGTGCGCTGCTCGGGCTCATGGGGCTGTTCCTCGCCGACCCGATCGTCGCGATGATCAAGGTCGCGCTCGAACGCGAAGCCGAACGCAACGCCGGCGCCGCCGATGCGAAAACGGCGGCAGGCATTTAGCCCGCCGCCGTTCTGCATTTCTTTGTGATCGCGCGCCTTACGGCTGCGGCGCGCCCGGCGGCGGACCACCAGGACCGCCAGGGCCACCGGGACCACCCTGCATCATCTGTTGCTGCTGCATCTGCTGCATCTGCTGCTGCATCGCGCGAACCTCGGCCTCCGAGCGGAAGTCGAGCAGGGTGACCGAGAAGTGCAGCGTGCTGTTCGCCGGGATCGGTCCGACGGCGCGGTCGCCATAGCCGAGCTTCGGCGGGATGCTGATCTTGTATTCGCCGCCCTTCTGCATCTGGGTCAGCGCCTCCGAAAAGCCCGGGACGACCTGCGCGACCTGCATCGGCGCCTGTTCGTTGGCGTCAAAGACGGTGCCGTCGTCGAGCTTGCCTTCATATTTGACCAGAACGACGTCGGCCTTCGTCGGGCTCGGCCCGGTGCCTGCCTTGACGACCTCGAACCCGATGCGCGGGGTCATGTGCCAGGCAAAGGCCGCGCCCGCGACCAGCAGCGCCGCGAGCCCGAACCACATCAGCCACAGCCCGCCCTTGCTCACCGGGCGCAGTGGAACCGTCGTTACGCTCATCTTGCAGTCCTTTTCCTGCCCCGCATTCCCGGGGGCGAATGTCGCGCACGCCTATAGGCGGTGCGGCGCGCGGCGGTCCAGAGGCAATTGAGCATGAGAACCGCGAGAGAATGAATGTCGGCTATTGGGTGGGGAGCGGGCTTCCTCAGACGGCGCGTTAGCGCGCCTGCTGCGCCGAACCGACCAAGCAGTAATGACAGCAAGCAGGATTATGTAAATCGATAGGCCGACCCCGAACCCTTGGCCTACGGCTTCGCTGAGCAAACCTGCGGGAGCGATGTAGCCCGCGATCACCCAGAACATTAGATCGCCATCATACTCGAAATGCAGATCGAAGATGTGCAGGACAGCGACAACAATCGGAATCGACCAGAGGTACCAAAGGAACAGCCTAAAGACGGATGAGGATGTCGGTAACTTCGGCATGTTTCTTTGTGCCAACATTACCGCTCGTCCGAAATCGGTCGTTTTCAGACCTTCGTCATCCCGGACTTGATCCGGGATCCCCTGCGGCGTTGAAGTCGTGGACCCCGGATCAAGTCCGGGGTGACGGTTCAAAAGAATGTCCACTTCCGGTCGAAACCCGCCCACCCCGCACCAATCCAACGAAAAAGGGCGCCGCGTTGCCGCGGCGCCCTTTTCACGATCAGGATCCCGAACGGGAGACGGTCTTACTTGATACCGTCGCGCTCCATCCGCTTGCGCTCCATCTTGCGGGCGCGGCGGACGGCGGCGGCGTGCTCGCGGGCACGCTTTTCGCTGGGCTTCTCGTAATGACGGCGCAGCTTCATTTCGCGATACACGCCCTCACGCTGCAGCTTCTTCTTGAGCGCGCGAAGGGCCTGGTCGACATTATTGTCGCGAACGATGATCTGCATACGCCGTGTCGTCTCCTGTTCGTCAAAACGATCTGCGGCCACCGGATGGATCCGGTTCGCCATAAACCGCCGATATTCGGGCAATAAAAAGAGCGCCGCGATCACGCGACGTTCCGATGAAGCGCCAACTAGAGAGATTCGCGCCGAAATGCAAGCCCCCGCGCGGCGAACCGCGCCTGCCTGGCTATCGAACCGCCCCACCCGCGCCCGGGATTGTGCCTGGCCCATGCCTTATGGCATAGGTAGCAGGACGAAACCAATCATCCAAGGGACAGGAACATGGCGACCCAGCTCAAGCGCAACAGCAAATATAGCGAAGCCGAATGGACGGCGCGGCAAGAGCTTGCCGCCTGCTATCGCATCTTCGCGATGATGGGCTGGGACGAGATGATCTTCAATCATATCACGGTGAAGGTTCCCGACGAGGAAGGCAGCTATCTCATCAATCCCTATGGCATGCACTTCAGCGAAGTGACCGCCTCGACGCTGATCAAGATCGACATCGACGGCAACAAGGTCGACGAGGATAATCCCTGGCACGTCAACAAGGCGGGCTTCGTCCAGCACAGCCTGTTCCACCGCGTCCTGCCCGATGCACACGCGATCATCCACACGCACACCACCGCGACGGTCGCGGTCTGCGCGCTCGAAGGCGGGCTGCAGCCGGTCAATTTCTATGCGTGCAACTTCGCGGGCCAGCTTGCCTATCATGATTTCGAGGGCGTGACGGTGCGCGAGGAAGAGGGCGAGCGCCTCGTCCAGAACCTCGGCGACAAGCGCATCCTGATGCTCAAGAATCACGGTCCCGTCGTGATGGGCAAGACGCTGACCGAAGCCTTCATCAAATATTGGGCGCTCCAGCGCGCTTGCGAGATCCAGATGGCGACGATGAGCATGGGCCAGCCGATCGTCGTTCCCGACGAGGTCGTCGCGGTCCACCAGCGCGACCTGTTCATGGCCTCGATCCCCGGCCAGGCGGGCAAGGCCGAATTCGACGCGATGGTGCGCAAGGTCGACAAGATCGATACGAGCTGGCGCGATTGAACCCCGCGCTTCGTCATTGCGAGGAGCGAAGCGACGCAATCCAGAGCGGCATAAGGCGCCCCTGGATTGCGTCGCTTCGCTCGCAATGGCGAAGGGGAAAAATGCGCGCATTTGAATTGGCGAGCCGCTAGAAGCCCCGCATGACGCGATTCTCGGTCAACGACCGCCCGGTCGAATATCGCATGGACCCCGAAACGCCCCTCTTGTGGGCGCTGCGCGACGCGTCGAACCTGACGGGCACCAAATATGGCTGCGGCACCGGCGAGTGCGGCGCATGCACCGTCGACATCGACGGCGAGGCGATCCGCAGCTGCCTGGTGACGATCGCCGAATGCGAGGGCCGTTTCGTCACCACGATTGAAGGGCTCGCGCGCGACCGCAGCCATCCGGTGCAGCAGGCGTGGGTCGCCGAGCAGGTGCCGCAATGCGGTTTCTGCCAGTCGGGGATGATCATGTCGGCGGCCGCGCTGCTGCGCGCGAACAGCAATCCCAGCGATGCCGAGATCGACGCCGCGATGACCGGCATCTGCCGCTGCGGTACCTATCCGCGCATCCGCACCGCGATCCGCCTCGCCGGCCGGGTGATGCGCGGCGAGGAGCGCATCGCCGCCGCGCCGCCCCCCGGCATCCGTCCCGAGGACGCCGCGCGCGCCGTGCCTTCGCTCCGCCCGCCGCGCGGCAGCTGAACGCGCCCGTTCATCTAGCTGAACCGGAGGCAACGGCGCGGTCAGCCATCGATCATCTTGCCACTGGTAAGAATCGCTTCATCATCCCGGCTGGTGCCTCCAGCAAACGGGACATGAGTTGGAGAATGGCGAGATGAAAAAGATGTTCGGAGGGTTGCTGATGGCGGCGACGATCCTGACTCCCATTGCCCCGGCTGCCGCGCAGGCGCCTGGCGAAAGAGTCCAGATCGCGCAGCGCGGCGACCGTGGAGACCGGGGGCCGCGCGGCCCCGAAGTGCGGCGCGGCGGCAATCGCGGCGAAACCCGCGCGCAACGACCGCAGCGACAGCAACGCAGCGAAATGCGCCAACAGCGCGGCAATGACGCACAGCGTCAGGCGCAGCGTCAGCAATGGCAGCAGCGCAGCAGCGGCGACCAGCAGCGCCAGCAATCGCAACAGCGCCGCGAACAGCAGCAGCGCGCGGCAGCGGCCCAGCGCCAGCGCGGCGGCACTTATGACCGCAACCGCGACGGCCGCATCGACCGCCAGTGGGACCGCAACCGCAATGGCCAGGTCGATCGGCGTTATGATCGCAACGACAACAACCGCGTCGATCGACGCTACGACCGCAATCGCAATGGCGACCTCGACCGCCGCTGGGATCGCAACAACAACAATCGCATCGACCGGCGCGACGGGCGTTACGATCGCAACCGCGACGGCCGGATCGACCGGCGTTACGACCGCAACAACAATAATCGCGTCGATCGGCGGTATGATAACCGCAGGCAGCACAGCTGGAATCGCGACTGGCGGAGCGACCGCCGCTATGACTGGCGCAGCTATCGCGAGCGGAACCGCAGCCATTACCGGATGCCGCGCTATTACAACCCGTATCGCGGTTACGGATATACGCGGTTCAGCATCGGCTTCAGCCTGAACTCGTTGTTCTACAGCTCGCGCTACTGGATCAACAACCCCGGCTATTACCGCCTGCCGCCCGCCTACGGCGGTACGCGCTGGATCCGCTATTATGACGATGCGCTTCTGGTCGACACCTATTCGGGCGAAGTGATCGACGTGATCTACGATTTCTTCTGGTAATATTCCTTTCGGTTACCCGAAGACAAACTGAGGGGCCGGTTCGCCGGCCCCCTTTTTTTGGCGGGTTTCGACCGAAATCTGCCCAACCAACTCCGTTCGCATCGAGCGAAGTCGAGATGCCCCTCGGCGTCGTGCAGGGTCGATGGGTGTCTCTACTTCGCTCGACACGAATGAGATTTTTGAGAGCGTCCGCTCCCCACCCCAAAGCCGACATTCTTCGCCCCCCCTTGCCCTGCCCCGCCCGCTCCGCCACGGTGGCGCGATCAGACAGGGGAGGCTTCATGCGTAAATTGGGATTGGTCGCGGCCGCGACGCTTGCGCTGCTCGGCTCGGCGGCGCACGCGAAAACCACGGCGATCTATGCGGGCCGCGTCATCACCGACGCGAGCAAGCCCGCTGAGGGGCCCTCGACCGTCATTGTCACCGACGGTCGCATCACCTCGATCACCCCCGGCCGCGCCGAAGCGCCGGCGGGCGCCGAGATCGTCGATCTCGGCGACAAGACATTGCTCCCCGGCCTCGTCGATCTCCACGTCCACCTGACCGGTGATCCCGGCGACGATTATCGCGCCGCCGCGGTCGATCCCGACGAATGGGGCGTCGTCGTCGGCGCCAAGAACGCCGCGATCACCTTGCGCGCGGGCTTCACCACGGTGCGCGAAGCCGGGTCGGCGCAATATACCGCCTATGCGCTGCGCCGCGGCACCGCGAACGGCTTTATCGAGGGGCCGCGCATCGTCGCCGCCGGCCCCGCGCTGTCGATCATCGGCGGCCACGGCGACGTCACCGGCTTCCGCGAAGACGTCCACGACGTCCTCGACACGGGCTATACCTGCACCGGCGCGCTCGAATGCGCCGAAAAGGTCCGCAAGGCGTCGCGCGCCGGCGCCGACGTCATCAAGATCACCGCGACCGGCGGGGTATTGTCGCAACAGGCGCGCGGGCTCGAGGGCCATTTCACCAGCGCCGAACTCCAAAGCATCGCCGACACCGCGCATTCGCTCGGCCTGAAGGTGATGGCGCATGCGCATGGCGCGGGCGGGATCACCGCCTCGGCGGCGGCGGGGATCGACAGCATCGAGCATGGCACCTTCGCCGACGACGCGACGCTGAAGGTGATGAAGGCCAAGGGCACCTATCTCGTCCCCACCCTCATGGCGTTCGAGGGGATCCGCGAACGGCTCGGCAAGGGCATCTATACCCCGACGGTCGAGGCGAAGGTGCGCATGACGCTGGGCGATGTGGGCAAGGCGGTGACGCGCGCCAAGGCGCTCGGTGTGCCGATCGCCTTCGGCACCGACTCCGGCGTGTTCGAACATGGCCGCAACGGGCAGGAATTCGCGCTGCTCGTCAAATATGGCCTCACCCCGCGCGAGGCGCTGGCAAGCGCCACGACGGTTGCCGCGAAGCTGCTCTCGATGGAAAGCGAGATCGGCCGCATCGCGCCCGGCATGTCGGCGGACATGATCGCGGTCAGCGGCGATCCGCTCGCCGATGTCACCGCGCTCGAAAAGGTCGACTGGGTGATGGCGCGCGGCCGCATCGCCGACTGAGCACCGGTCGCCGCGGCCACGCCAGCTTCGGGTCATTTGACACGGCGGGCCGCGTCGTCCACCCTTGGGCCTTCGCTCACAGCCAAAGGAGATCGACCCGCCGTCTCGCGGGTATGACGCTATGCGCCAGTTCACGATTGAAAGCCTTTCGACCGCCGATTCCATCCCCTTCCTCGCCGACCTACCGCCCTGGGCCGAAACGCTGACCGGCCTCGGCATCCTCGCATTCTTTGCGTGGGTCGCCAATTTCATCGTCAAGCATATCGTGCTGCGCGTCATCACCCGGTGGCTGCCGCACGAGGGTCTCACCCCGCTTCCCGTCGCCGCCCGGCTTGCCCATATCGTGCCCGCGCTCATCATATCGAACGGGATCGCGGCGGTGCCGCACCTGCCGCCCGCCGCCGTCACCGTGATCGGCAATGTCGCCGCCGCCTCGATCATCCTGTTCGTCGCGATGGCGGTCAGCCGCGCGCTCAGCCTTGGCAACGAAATCTACGACCGCCGCCCCGATGCGGCCAGCCGCCCGATCAAGGGCTATGTCCAGCTCCTGAAGATCATCCTCTACGGCGGCGCCGCGGTCCTTGTCATCGCCGCGCTGATGGACCAGTCGCCGCTGATCCTCCTGTCGGGGATCGGTGCGATGGCGGCGGTGCTGTTGCTGGTGTTCAAGGACACGATCCTGTCGCTCGTCGCCTCGGTCCAGCTTACTTCGAACGACATGCTGCGCGTCGGCGACTGGATCGAGATGCCGGCGCTGAACGCCGACGGCGACGTGATCGATATCGCGCTCCACACGGTGAAGGTGCAGAATTGGGACAAGACGATCACCACCATCCCGACGCACCGGCTGATTTCGGAAAGCTTCAAGAACTGGCGCGGCATGTCCGAATCGGGCGGGCGGCGGATCAAGCGGTCGATCTTCATCGACCAGAATGGCATCCGCTTCCTGACGCCCGACGAAAAGCAGGCGCTGCGCCGCTTCCAGCTGCTCGACGATTATCTCGGCCACAAGCAGGCCGAACTCGGCGAATGGAACGCGGCGGCCGAACGGGCCGGGCGCGATCCCGTCAACATCCGCCGCGTCACCAATATCGGCACGCTGCGCGCCTATATCGTCGAATATCTCCGCGCCAATTCGCATATCGCCAAGGATATGACGCTGATCGTGCGCCAGCTCGATCCCACGCCGCAGGGGCTGCCCGTCGAAATCTATTGCTTCACAAATACGACCGCGTGGAGCGCCTATGAGGATATCCAGTCGGACATCTTCGACCATCTGCTGGCGATCCTTCCCGAATTCAGCCTCCGCCCATTCCAGGAACCGAGCGGTCTCGACCTGCGGCGCGGCCTCGCGGCCTGACCGCGGCGCCGCCCTTTATGCCGCCCGCCGGACGCGTCCCCGCGCCGGCGCGGCGGCCTTTGACCCGATCAGCGCCTCGATCTCGACCCCCGCGGCGAACTGGACGCCGACGCGGTTGTCCGCCGACCAGCGCGCCTCGGCATCGACCGACTGGCCGGGCCCGAATTCGAGCGTGAGGGGTGTTCCCGGCGGGACGTTCCACAGCCCTTCGATCAGCGCGCCGCGCGACGACATGTTGCGGACGATCGCCTCGTAACGGTGTCCGCCGCTATCGATCTGGATCGTGCGAAAGACCGTCAGCCGCGCCTCGCGCGCGCTTTTGAAACCCTTGGCTTCGACGCGCCCGCCGCCTTCGCGGAGCAGCGCGAGCACCTCGGCCAGCGCCATCGGACGCCCATAGATATAGCCCTGGACATGGCTGCACCCCAGCCCCCTGACCAGCGCGAGATCGTCGTGCGTTTCGACCCCCTCGGCGGTCGTCTCCATATCGAGCGCGGTCGCAAGCCCCACGATCGACGAGATGATCGCGGCGTTCATGCTGTTCTTGTCGGCGGCGCCAAGGACGAAGCTCTGGTCGATCTTGATCTTGTCGAACGGCGCTTTCTTGAGATAGCCGAGCGCCGAATAGCCGGTGCCGAAATCGTCGAGCGCGAGCCGCACGCCGGTGCGTTTCAGTTTCTGGAACATCGCCAGATTTTCGGCGCTTTCGTCGAGGAAGACGCCTTCGGTAATCTCCAGCTCGAGCTGCTCGGGCCGGATACCCGCCGCCGACACCGCGTTGACGATCGTCGCGGGCAGCTTTTCGTTCGCGAACTGGCGCGGCGAGACGTTCACCGCGACGCGGTAGCCGGGGCCGATCCGCGCGATCGCCGCGCAGGCCGATCGGATGATCCATTCGCCGATCGGCACGATCAGATTCGATTCCTCTGCAATCGGTATGAATTTCGACGGGCTGATCGTGCCCGCGGTCGCATGATGCCAGCGGATCAGCGCCTCGAACCCCGAAATCCGCTCGCTCCCGACGTCGACGATCGGCTGATAGAGCAATTGCAATTCGTCCTTGGCCAGCGCATCGCGCAGCGCATCCTCGATCGCCTTGCGCTCGCTCGCCTGGTTGTGCATCGCGTCGGCATAGAAGCGATAGACGCCGCGTCCCGCATCCTTCGCAGCATAAAGCGCCAGGTCGGCGTTGCGGACGAGCGCCGACGCGCTCACTCCCGGCCCCTCCGATACGGCGATGCCGATCGACGATCCGACGCGCACCTGCTCGCCCTCGATCGCGAAGGGCTTGGCGAGGCTCAGGATGATCGCGTTGGCGATACCCGCGAGCTTCTCCGGCTGACTCATCTGCGGCACGACGATCTGGAATTCGTCGCCGCCGAGCCGCCCGACCTGTCCCTTGTCGCCGACGATCTGGGTCAACCGCCCCGCGACCTGCTGGAGCAGCTGGTCGCCGACGGGGTGCCCCAGCGTGTCGTTCACCGCCTTGAACCGGTCGAGGTCCATCAGCAAAAGCGCGCAGGGCTGTGGCTGGCCGCTGTGGCTCTTCAGCGCGCGTTCGAGCAGGTCGGTGATGTGGCGCCGGTTCGCAAGGCCGGTCAGCGTGTCGTAACGCGCGAGTTGGTTGATCTCCCGCTCCGACCTTTTCTTGTCGGTCAGGTCGGTGCCGCTGCCGCGAAACCCCTGGAAATTGCCGAATTCATTGCTGATCGGCTGGCCCGAAATCGACCACCAGCGCTCCTCCCCCGGCACCGCGGCCTGCACGGTCAATTCCTTGAACGGCGTGCGCGACGACAGGCTGAACCCCAGCGTGCGCTCCTCGCTCTCGTCCTTTCCGACGCGCTTGCGGATGATGTCGGTAAAGGGATGGCCGAGAAGATGCGCGAGCGGCCGTTCGAGGCGTGCCGCGACGGTGGGCGAGATATAGACGAGCCGCCCTTCGCGATCGGTTTCCCAGAACCAGCCACGTCCCGCGCGCTCGAAATCGCGCATCAGGTTCAGCGCGCGCTGCTGGTCGCCGATCGCCAGACGCGCGGCGCGCGTCGCGCGGCGCTGATGGCGAACATCTTCGCGCATCATGACGATGAGCAGGCCGAGGAATATGAAACCCGCAACGCCGAACGGCCAGGACGCCACCCCGATCGCACCGCCAAGGGCTGTGGCCCCGGCAAAGGTGAAGAAGGCCGGCCGCACGATCGCCGCCGCTGACGCCGCGACGAGCAGCGTGCCGACATGAATCGCGGTGAAGGCATCGAAATAGCTGCCCTCGTCGGGCGCCGCGATCGCGGCGAACATCGCCGCCGCGTTGAACAGCGTGCCGAGCGCGATCAGCGCCATGCACAGCATCGCCATCGCCCGCACACGCTGGTGCGCGATCGGCCGCGGCCGGCGCATCGCCTGCCCGATCACCGTCAGCACGACGTCACACGGCAACCCGGCCGCCATCACCAGCCAGTGCGACGGGTGATCAAGAAAGCCGGCAAGACCGGGCAGGAAAGCAAAGGTCAGGAACGCCAGCACGCGGCCGATCAGCACATAATGCCACAGCTTTGCGACGCGCATGACGCCGGTAACGAACTCGGGCGAATCGAACAGCGACTCGCCCGTCGCCGGATCGCCCGCTCCCGGCCGGATGATGGTGCGCCGAACCGTCAATTTCCCGAAACTCTCCGCCTGTGTGATCGCGGTTCTCACTGGCCGGAAGAGGGTTGCCAAATCCTTACCGCAGCGCCCTGATTTCCGCCGATATTGTGCCAAAACGGAAGGGCTTGGGTTTCGGTTCGCAACTTGTTATGAATCAACCATGCCCGCCGTCCGCCTGTTTCCGCCCGACCGCTTTTTCGACCGCGCCGAATGGTCGGCGATCACACGCGCCTCCTCGTGGCGCGGCATCTGGCTCGTGGCGCACGCATGGATCGTCAGCATCGCGCTCGTCGGCCTCGCGGCCTGGTCGCAGAACCCTGCCGCATGGCTGCTCGCGATCGTCTTCGTCGGCGGGCGCCAGCTCGGTCTCGCGATCCTGATGCACGACGCGGCGCACGGCGCGCTGCATCCGAACCGCAAAATCAACAATTTCCTCGGCCAGTGGCTGACCGGCGCTGCGGTCGGGTCGGACCTGATCGCCTATCGCACCTATCACCTCCAGCATCACAAATTCACCCAGCAGCCCGAGGACCCCGACCTTTCGCTGTCGAAACCCTTCCCGACGACGCGCGCCAGCCTGCGCCGCAAGATGCTGCGCGACCTGACCGGGCAGACCTTCTTCAAACAGCGCATGGCGCAATTCGGCTTCGCCTTTGCCGGATTGAAAGCGATGCTCAGCGGCGAGGCCGCGCAAAAGAGCGGCGCGAGCACCAAGGCCGGAACGCCGTTCAACAAGCAGTCCGATGACGGCATGACGTCACCGACGATCGACGTCGCGGGCGCGATCGCCGTGGCCCGCGCGGTCGGCCGTTTCCTTGTCGTCCAGGCGGCGCTGCTCGCCCTGTCGCTCGCGCTCTACGGCTGGACGCCCTGGCTGCTCTGGCTGGCCGGGCTCGCGACGACTTTCCAGCTTTACCTCCGCGTCCGCAACATCGCCGAACATGCCTGCACGACGACGGGCAGCGAGGATCCCTTCACCCACGCCCGGACCACCCACGCGGGCTGGCTCGCACGCGCGACGGTCGCTCCATATTGGGTGAATTATCACGCCGAGCACCACCTGTTCATGGGTGTGCCCTGCTATCGCCTGCCCCAGGTCCACGCCGCACTCGGTCGCGCGGGCAAGCATGATTCGATGACGATCGCGCCCGATTACACCGCCGTGCTGCGGCAGGTGACGGCGAAAGGCTGAGCCAAAACCATCGTCATTGCGCGCGAAGCGAAGCAATGACGGAGCCGAAAATCGCCGAGGTCTATTCCGCGACGAACCGCGACCCTGCCCGGTCCTTCACCGTCTTTTCGGGGTCAAAGATCATCCCGTTCATCGCGACATAAACGCCGGGCGGCAGCGTCTGCACGGCAGCCAATGCAAATCCGACATTGAATTCGGCGTCGCTCGCGCGGACCGACGCAGGCTGCATCGCGCCGGTCATCACGATCGTCTTGCCCGCGATCCCGGCCAGCACGCGGCCGGTGACGACCATCGTGTCGGTGCCGTGCGTGACGAGGATGCGCGACGCATCGCTCGCGGCGACGGCAGCGCGGATCGCCTCGCGGTCGGCATCGTCAAGCTCGAGGCTGTCCTTGCGCATCAGCTGCGTGACACGGTGGGGCACATGGACATTATTCTCGCGCAACATGTCCGGGATCGCCGCGGGACCGATCTGGAACTCGCTCAGCGCATCGAAATACACCTTGTCGATCGTCCCGCCGGTCGTGAAAATATCGATCATGTCGGTCACGCGCACTCATCCTGCACGGGCGATGCCGGCGTGCCGTCGGGCGCCGCGAACGGCCGTTTGAAGGTGAAGGCCTCGGCGGTCGGGCCCAGCGCCTCGATCGTCGCGATCCGCGCCATGCCCTCGGCGACGGTCGGGCGATGGCCCACCGGAACCCACCAGAGCGCCTGATAGACGGCCATATGCTCGAACCACTCCTTGCGCCGCTTCATCACCGTCAGGTGATCGGGCGTGCGATAGACATAGGCCGCGAGCGCGTCGATATCGCGCCACACCGACATGTTCGCGATCAGGTGCGGATCGTCGGTCACGGGCACGTCGGTCGCATTATTGCCCTCGCCGGTGAGCCGCCAGACGAAGCCGTCGGCCGCCTCGGCGACCGCGTTCACATGGTCGAGCGCATCCATGAAATCGCGGTTCGCGACATGCTCGGGCGGCAGGCGAAAGCGCCCGATATTGATCTGCGCCAATTCGTAAGCAGGCTCAGCGGTCATTCGGACCTCCTCAATTCCGTTCGCATCGAGCGAAGTCGAGATGCCCCTCGATCTTGCGCCGTCCCGATGGGTGTCTCGACTTCGCTCGACACGAACGGGTTTCTCCTATTGCCTCAGGCGAGTGCCTCGGCGATCAGACGCCGCGTGTTGTCGATGCCGAACAGCGCGATGAAGCTGCCCATGCGCGGTCCCGCGCTCGACCCGAGCAGGGTCTCGTAAAGCGCCTTGAACCAATCGCGCAGGTTTTCGAAGCCATAGGCCTCATTCTTGCCGATCTCATAGACGATATTCTGGATATCGTCGGCCGAGGCTTCGGCGGGCAGCGCGGCGAGCTTGTCGTCGAGTTCCTTCAGTGCAGCGCCTTCCCCATCCTGCGGCTTGCGGCGCTTCAGCGTCGGCGCGACATAGTCGCGGTTATACGCCATCGCATTATCGATCAGCCGATCGAGTTCGGGATAGGCCTCGGCATTCGCGCCCGCGACATATTGGCCGAGATAGCGCCAGATCTGCTCCTTCGACGCGTCGGCGCCCATCACCCCGACGAGGTTGAGCAGCAGACCGAAGGTCACCGGCAGTTCGGCCGCCGGCACATCCTGCCCGCGCGCGACATGGACGTGATGCACGGGGTTACCGAGCTTCTTGTCGGGCTCCTGCGCCGGATAATTTCCGCGCATCTGCAGATATTCGTCGACCGCCTTGGGCACGACGCCGATATGGAGTTGCTTCGCCGCCTTGGGCTCGCGGAAGGCGAAGAAGGCCAGGCTTTCCTCGCTGCCATAGCTCAGCCATTCCTCGATCGAGAGGCCGTTGCCCTTCGACTTCGAAATCTTCTCGCCCTTCTCGTCGAGGAACATCTCATAGATCAGCCCCTCGGGCTTGCGCCCGCCGAGCGCCCTGGCGATCTTGCCCGACTGGACGCCGCTGTCGGTCAGGTCCTTGCCGTACATCTCGTAATCGACGCCCAGCGCGACCCAGCGCATCGCCCAGTCGACCTTCCATTGCAGCTTCGCGCCGCCGCCGAGCACCGAGTGCGTGATCGTCTCGCCCTCGTCCTCGAACGACACGAGCCCCGCGTCGGCATCGACGACGGTCACCGGCACCTGCAGCACGATCCCCGACCTGGGGCTGACCGGCAGGATCGGCGAATAGGTCGCGGCGCGCTCGGCGCGCAGCGTCGGCAGCATGATGTCGAGGATGTCCTGATTGTGGCGCAGGACATTCTTCAGCGCGTCGTCGAACGCGCCCGCCCTGTACTGCTCGGTCGAGCTGACGAATTCATATTCAAAGCCGAAGCGGTCGAGGAATTCGCGCAGCATCGCATTGTTATGGTGCGCGAAACTTTCGAACTTCCCGAACGGATCGGGGATGGCGGTGAGCGGCTTGCCCAGATATTCGCGCAGCATGTCGCCGTTGGGCACATTATCGGGAACCTTGCGCAGGCCATCCATGTCGTCGCTGAACGCGATCAGCCGCGTCGGCGCGCCGCCCGTCAGCGCCTCATAGGCGCGGCGGACCATCGTCGTGCGCAGCACTTCGTTGAAGGTGCCGATATGCGGCAGCCCCGACGGACCATAGCCGGTCTCGAAAATCACCGCCTCGCCGCCGGGCTTCCCGTCGGGATAGCGTTTCACCAGCTTGCGCGCTTCCTCGAACGGCCAGGCCTTGGACGTTTGCGCGGGTTCGCGCAGCGACGGGTGAAGATGCAAGTCGGTCATCCCGCGCCCATAGCGGCAAGCGGGGCGGAATCGAAAGGCAAAATTGTCCCGCCGCGATCCAACATCGTTACCGGAAAATTTACCATGAAGGCGTAACGTCGCGGACATGGACCATTTTCGCATCCCCACGACCCGCGGCCACAAACGCACCCCGGTGTCGATCGACGTCACCGTCAACGGCGTGCTCAACTTCGTCGACGGCCGGATCACCGACCTGTCCGAGGGCGGCGCGCGCATCGACGGCGCCAGCATGCCGGCGCGCTCGCGCTGCGAAATCCATTATGGCGGCCAGGTGACCTATGCCGTGGTCATGTGGGCCGAGCACGACCGCATGGGCGTGCGCTTCCCCTACGAACTCGCGCACGGCGCACTCTACAACGCGCTCCGGAGCGCACGCGACGCGGCACTTGTCGAGCCCGCGCAGATTTTCCACAGCAGCCGCCCGCCTGTGTTCGGACGCCGCGGCCTGTCCTGATCGATCCGTCGCGATCGCCTTGCCGCGTTCGCCTTTTGTCCCTACCGTGGCGCGATGGCGCCCGACCCGCTTACCCTGCCCGCGATCCACGCGAGCCACATCGGCATCTGGATCGCCGACACGCACGGCCGCGTGCAACGCGTCGGGCGCGGTGAGGCGATCGCGGCGGTCGCGGCGACGCCGCATCTTTTCCTCAATGCGACGCTGACCGGCGACCGGCTCGGCTATCCCGAACTGTCGGGGCTCGACCTGCTCGAGCTTTTCGCGTTCCTCTATCCCGCGCGTTTCGCGGTGCCGACCCCGGCGGGTATCGCCGCCGCCGTCGCCCTGACTCCGCCCGAAAGCGAAGAGGATATCGCCGCTTTCCTGCCCAGGGCCGCCGCCGCGATGCTCTCGACCCTCGACGATCCCGACTGGCCCGAGCGCGAGGGCGCGTGGCACGGCGCCGAGGCGCTGTCGCGCCAGCGCTGGTCGTGGGCGCCGCTGGTCCAGCCGCGCCTGCCCCGCCCCGACGCCAGCGAACGCTGGCTCTTCGCGCGCCTCCCCGAATGGGAGGAAACGCCGCCGCGCGGGGCCCCGCGCCAGGTGACGATCGACGAAGCCGACGTCGTGGCGCGGCTCGACCGTCTGACCGGCGACGGCGCCGAACGCCGCCCGGGGCAGCAGGATTACGCCCGCGCAACCGCCGCGATCTTCGCGCCGCGCGAGCGCAAGGACGCGCCGCAGATGCTCGTTGCCGAGGCCGGCACCGGCATCGGCAAGACGCTCGGCTACCTCGCTCCCGCCAAGCAATGGATCGACCAGTCGGCGGGCAGCGTGTGCATCTCGACCTTCACCAAGGCGCTGCAACGCCAGCTGTCGCGTGAAACCGAACGGCTCTACCCCGACGCCGCAACGCACCGTGAAAAAGTCGTCGTGCGCAAGGGGCGCGAAAATTACCTCTGCCTGCTCAACCTCGAAGACGCGTTGCAAGGCGGCTTCTCGGGCCGCGCCGCGATCCTTGCGCAGCTTGTGGCGCGCTGGGCCGCCTATACGCGCGACGGCGACATGGTCGGCGGCGATTTGCCCGGCTGGCTTCCCGCGCTGTTCCGCCGCAACGGCACAACCGCGCTGACCGACCGGCGCGGCGAGTGCATCTATGCGGGCTGCCCGCATTTCCGCAAATGCTTCATCGAACGCTCGGCTCGCGCCGCGACGCAGGCCGATATCGTCATCGCCAACCACGCGCTGACGATGGTGCAGGCGGCGCGTCCGCGCGATGGGGGCGCGCCCGCGACGCGGCTGATCTTCGATGAAGGCCACCATCTGTGGGACGCCGCCGACAGCATGTTCGCTGCGGCGCTCACCGGCCAGGAAGCGGTCGAAATCCGCCGCTGGGTTCTGGGGCCAGAGGGCAAATCGCGCGGGCGCCGCCGCGGGCTCGCCGCACGCCTCGCCGATGTCGCGAGCTATGACGAGGCGGGCGACCGCGCGATCCAGGCCGCGATCGCCGCCGCCGCCGAACTGCCCGGCGACGGCTGGCTCGGCCGCCTTTCGGAAAACGAACCGTGGGGCGCGGTCGAGCGGCTGCTCGTCGCGGTGCGTGCGATGGTCTATGCCCGCGGCATCGACAGCCGCACCGCCGACACGGGCTATGGTCTCGAAACCGAGCTCGCCGATCCCGACCCCGAACTGGTCACCGCGGCCGCGAGCGCGAGCGACGCGATCGAGGCGCTGCTCCGTCCGCTGATGACCCTCGGCAAACGGCTCGAAGCCTTGACCGAGGACCCGCCCGACTGGCTCGACGGACAGGCCCGCGCGCGCGTCGATGGCGCGCGCCACAGCCTTGGCACGCGCATCGACACGCTCGGCGGCTGGCTGTCGCTGCTCGGGCGCGTCGGGGGACCCGCCGACCACGATTTCGTCGACTGGCTCGCGGTCGACCGCTACGACGGGCGCGAGTTCGACTGCGGCCTCCACCGCCACTGGCTCGACCCTGCGCGTCCGATCGCCGAGGTTGTCTATCGCCCGGCGCAGGGTGTGCTCGTTACTTCAGCGACGTTACGCGGCGGCGGGCACGGCAGCGGCGGCTGGGCCGACGCCGACATCCGCACCGGCGCGCGCCACATGGACGGCGGCGTCCGCCATTTCGCGGTGCCGAGCCCCTTCGACTATGCCCGCCAGTCCGAGGTGCTGATCGTCACCGATATCGCGCGCGGCGACCTGCCCGCGCTTGCCGGCGCTTACAGCCGGTTGATCGAGGCGGCGGGCGGCGGCGCGCTCGGCCTGTTCAGCGCGATCCGGCGCCTCCGCATCGTCCATTCGCGCATCGCCGACCGCCTCGCCCGCGCCGCCCTCCCGCTCTATGCCCAGCATGTCGATCCGCTCGACACCGGCACGCTCGTCGATATTTTTCGCGCCGACCCGCACGCCTCGCTGCTCGGCACCGATGCCTTGCGCGACGGCGTCGATGTCCCCGGCGATTCGCTCCGCCTCGTCGTGATGGAAGGGGTGCCCTGGCCGCGCCCGACGATCCTGCACGCGGCGCGGCGCGCGGCGCAGGGCGGCAGCGCCTATGACGATATGGTCATCCGCGCGCGGATCGGGCAGGCATTTGGCCGCCTGATCCGCCGCGCCGATGATTTCGGCCAGTTCGTCATGCTCTCGCCCAGCTTTCCCTCGCGGCTGCTCGGCGCCTTTCCCGAAGGCACGCCGATCCGCCGCCTGCCGCTCGACGAGGCGGTCAACCATGTCGCCGCCGCCAATGTCGCGCGCAGACGGGGGACGAAGTCTACCGCGTTTCCAGCCTTTTCACCGTCATAAGTTTCCGGCACAAGGCCTGCGAAATCGAGGGATAGCGCAGCGGCGCGGGGAGATATTTTGAAGACTTTGACCATCCTGCGCCACGCCAAATCGGGTTGGGACGTCCAGGTTGAACGCGATTTCGACCGCCCGATCAACAAGCGCGGCGCGCGCGGCGCCGAAATCATCGGCCAATGGCTGAAACGGCGGAAGCTACCGGTGGATCGCATCATCGCCTCGCCCGCGGTGCGCGTGACCGAAACGCTCGACATCTTTCAGCCCGCCGCCGGCCTCGATATGCTCGAACCGCATTGGGACCGCCGCATCTATCTCGCGTCGGCGGCGACGCTGATCGACGTGATCCGCGATACCGGCCGCGACGCGCAGCACCTGTTGATCTCGGGCCATAATCCGGGCCTCGAGGATCTGGTCCTGATGCTCGTCCCCGAATCGGCGGGCGACGAACTCCGCACAAAGGTAGAGGAAAAGCTTCCGACCTCGGCGCTCGCGCGGCTCGACCTCGACATCGCCGACTGGCACGATCTCGACACCGGAATCGCGCGCTTCGCCGACTTCATCCGCCCCCGTGACCTCGACCCGGCGCTTGCCCCGGCCATGGACGACGATTGAGGGCATCGCCGGTATCGCGCGGAATGCCGGCCATCGAGCCAGGCCGGCATCCCGATCAGAACCGGGGCAGCGATAGCAGAGCGATCGGCGGGAAGCTCCCGCCTGTTATGGTCAGGTAATAGCGCCGCGAAGAGCCTTGCTCCCTCGCGATCAGATTGATCTCTTCATTCTGGAACCACACCCAGAAACGGTGCGTCCCGGCGTTGATCCAGTCGACGATCTGATCGGCGAGGAACAGGCTCTCGCCCACTTTCACCGCTGCGATATGATGCGTCCGGCCGTTACCGGTACCTTCGCGAACGGCGATGATCTCATAGTCGGCCATATCGGACGTTCGATCCTCTTGTCGGGGCAGGCCAGGGGCCTGCCCTATTAACGAACCGGCACAATGCGGATCCCGTCGATGGCGCCGGGTGACGCACGCGACCGCGCGATGGCTGCGGCGCGCAGATGGTCGAGAGCGATCACTTCATAGCCGTTTTCGTCCGGCTGCATGGGGAGATCGGTTTCGACGACAAGGATGACCTTTCGCGCAAGGCCGTCGATCTGCCATTCGAACCAGCATCGCACGATATGGCTCGCATCCGGGGGATCATTCTCCATGGCGCGCGCCCGGCAAAACGGATCGCGCGCGGATTTCCCGTTCGACGCTGGCATAGCCAGCCTCGCTTTGCGTTGCGACGGCGATCGGACGTCCGCTCAGGACTGCGTCTTCGGTGTTGAGGAAGTCGAGCGCCGCATCCCGCCCGCCAAGTAGCTGGAACGCCAGCGCGCTGATGGCGCCTTGCCGCTGCGCATCATCGGGCGCGAGGGGCGTCAACCGGCGATTTCGCCGAAACGGATTTGTACGCAGACTCGCCGAGGCAGGGCGGGGTTTATCCGGATCTGGCATCGTCGCCCCCGCTCTTCGTCCGGCCATGCAAATCGGGCGAGGCAGGCAATTTGGCGGCGAGCGTGGCCAGCTTGTCCTCATCGAACCCCAGCGCACGATAAATGTCGCGTCCGATAATCCAGATATCTTCCTGGACCTCGGCAAGGCGGCCAACGACGTCGTCAAGGCCGAAGGATGTCCTTTCCTCGTCGGTCATGGCGAGCGCCTCGTTGACGAGCAATTCGGCAACCAGCGTGTCGCCAACGAAAACCGGATAATCGGCCGCAGGCTCGGAAACCGGCGCGCCGGCCTTCGGGCTGCCATGCGCCTGCTCGGCCACCGCGACAAACCCGTCCCCCAGGCCGCGGCGCTCGCGATATTCGTTGATCCGCTTCGCATAATAGCGCGGCAGATCGAAGCTCGGCAGCAAATGGCCGTCGCGCCGGGCTTGGCTCACGACCATGAGCGCCATCTGGTGATGATAGAGAAGTTGGTTGAGATCCACCGTCATCCTCCCTTTTTGCGGGAGCGCGATCGTCTCTCAGTCTCCGGCATGCAGAACAAAGCCAGCGATATATCGTAAGTGGGATCGCCAGCCCTGTTTTTCAAGGCGCGCGCTCCGCGCAACGCGCGTCAAACCTGCCCTCCTCGCGGAAGCGGCCGAATTGATTCGACATATCGCCGAATAGGCCTAGCCTCGTACGACAGAGGCTTTCCTTGGCGACCCGGAAAGCCGAGGGGGCTTCCTTTGGTCATGACCGCAGAGGACGGGAGGGCCCTGTCGTCTGGCAGGGCTCTTTCCGTGAATCCCGCGCCACATCGAGGTTCTTTTTGGTTGGAAGCTGCCGATCCTTCCCGCCCGGAGGATCGGAAACGCTCACCCTAGGCCGGCCTTATCGGACCGAACCGCCGTCGCCTCACTGCAGCGCCGCGGCCAGCCGCTGGCGCAGCGCGACGAGCGCCTCGACCGGGATTCCGGCCGCGCGCGGCGGCGCTTGGGTATCGCGCATCGGCGCCGCCTGTGGTGCAGGCGCCGCGTCCGGCTCCGACAGCGCCTTGCGCGCGCCTTCCACCGTAAATCCCTGCACATGCAACAGATGGTGGATACGTTCGGCGAGCGCGACATCCTCGGCGCGGTAATAGCGACGGCGGCCCGACCGCTGGAGCGGCTTCAATTGCGGAAAACGCGTTTCCCAATATCGCAGCACATGCGTCGGCACCCCGATGCGTACCGCCAGTTCGCCGATTGCCAGCATGGCGCTGGGCGCCTTGCCGTCATCGCCGGCCATGCCAGGCCTCGGCATCGATGGGGCGAAAGCTATTTGCCGGCAACGCGTGCTCGCATCGTCTGGCTGGCGCGAAACGTCATCACGCGCCGCGGCAGGATCGGCACCTCGATCCCCGTCTTGGGATTGCGGCCGATCCGCTGCGCCTTGTCGCGCAGCACAAAGGTTCCAAAGCCCGAGATTTTGACATTCTGCCCCACCGCGAGCGCGTCGGACATATGGTCCAGAATCGATTCGACGATCGCCGCCGATTCATTGCGCGACAGCCCGATCTGCTGGTTGATCCGGCTGGCGATATCGGCTCGCGTAAGTGTCCCTGCGGTCATGTTGATCCCTTCCCCCTCCTGAAGCGAAAATGCGCAATTGGTCCTGTGACAGCCCCCACCGTCACGAGTCCCGTTACGCATATGTAACAAATCCGAATTAATCCGCCAAACTGAAACGGATGGAGCGAGAAGTTGACGCGACGAGTTCCGCCGTGCCCCGCTGCGGGCCGCCGACGCGTCCGCCTTTGGTCACATCCTGAGGACGGCCGCGCCCCATGTGAAGCCGCCGCCCATCGCTTCGAGGACGACAAGATCGCCGCGCTTGATGCGCCCGTCGCGCACCGCAAGGTCGAGCGCGAGCGGCACCGACGCCGCCGATGTGTTGGCGTGCTGGTCGACCGTCAGCACGACGCGCTCGGCGGGCAAACCCAGCTTTTTGGCGGTCGCGTCGATGATCCGCTTGTTCGCCTGATGCGGGACGACCCAGTCGATCTGGTCGGGCGACAGGCCGATATCTTCCATCACTTCGCCGAGCACGCTCGCGAGGTTGGTGACCGCGTGGCGGAAGACTTCGCGACCCTGCATCCGGACGTGGCCGACGGTGCCGGTCGTCGATGGTCCGCCATCGACATAGAGCATGTCCGAATATTTGCCCTCGGCGTGGAGCCGCGTCGCGAGGATGCCGCGGTCGTCGGCGACGTCCTCCGCCGACAATATGATCGCGCCCGCGCCGTCGCCGAACAGCACGCAGGTGGTGCGGTCTTCCCAGTCGAGGATACGGCTGAACGTCTCGCTGCCGATCACCAGCGCATGTTTTGCCGCGCCGGTGCGCAGCATCGCGTCGGCGACCGACACGGCATAGAGGAAGCCCGAACAGACCGCTGCAACGTCGAACGCGATGCAGTCGGGCGTGCCGAGCAGCGCCTGCACCTTCGTGGCGCTGGCGGGAAAAGTATTGTCCGGGGTCGCGGTGGCGACGATGATCAGCCCGATGTCCGACGGCTCGAGCCCTGCGGCCGTCAGCGCCTGCCGCGCCGCATCGGCGCCAAGCGTGGCGGTCGTCTCGTCAGGCTCGGCGATGTGGCGAAAGCGAATGCCCGTGCGCTCGACGATCCATTCGTCGCTGGTATCGACGCGCTGCGCCAGTTCCGCGTTCGAAACCCGCGTGCGCGGCAGCGCCGATCCGGTGCCGGCCAGGATGGCGCGCAGCGTCATGCCGCGTCGCCGCTGCGGAAATTCGCGAGATCCTCGGTCACCTGGCGCGTGATATCCTTTTCGATCAGCTCGGCGCACAGGTGGACGCAGTTCGCGACCCCCTTCGCGTCGGCGCTGCCATGGCTCTTGAGCACCACGCCGTTGAGGCCGAGGAACACCGCGCCATTGTGATTATTGGGGTCGAGATGGTGGCGCAGCAGTTCGGTCGCCGGGCGCGAGATCAGGAAGCCGATCTTCGAGCGCGTCGAACTGGTGAAGGCGCGGCGGAGCAGGTCGGTCACGAAACGCGCCGTCCCCTCGATCGTCTTCAGCGCGATATTGCCCGAAAAACCGTCGTGGACGATCACGTCGACATCGCCGCGCGACAATTTGTCGCCCTCGATAAAGCCGGTGAATTCCATCGGCAGCCCGTGAACCTCGCGCAGCCGCGCCGCGGCGTCGCGGATCTCGTCGGTGCCCTTCAATTCCTCGGTGCCGATGTTGAGCAGCGCGACGCGCGGACGTTCCAGCCCCATCGCGGTGCGCGCATAGGCGGCGCCCATGACCGCGAACTGGATCAAATTGTTGGCGTCGCAATCGGTATTGGCGCCGAGGTCGAGCATCACGACGTCATTGTCGCCGAGCGTCGGCAGCAGCGCCGCGAGCGCGGGCCGGTCGATTCCCGGCATCGTGCGCAGCGCCAGCTTCGCCATCGCCATCAGCGCGCCGGTGTTGCCCGCCGACACGGCGCCGCCGGCATCGCCGCGCTTCACCGCGTCGATGGCGAGTCCCATCGAGGTGCTCTTCGCCTTGCGGATCGCCTGGCTGGGCTTGTCCTCGCCCTTCACGACGCCGTCGGTGTGGAGGATATCCGACGCCGCGCGCAGGTTCGGGTGGTTGTCGAGCGCCGCCTTGATCTGCACCTCGTCGCCGACGAGGATGAAGCGGAGGCCATCATGCTTGTGGCGCGCCATCGCGGCGCCGGCGAGCATCATCTGCACGCCGACGTCACCGCCCATCGCATCGATTGCGATTCGCGGTGTCAGTGCCATCTAATGCCCTCCGGCTGAATTTTTACGCGCCGACCGACACCACTTCGCGGCCGTTATAGTGGCCGCAGGCGTTGCAAAGGTTGTGCGGGCGCTTCAGCTCGCCGCAATTCGGGCATTCCTGATAGGCTTCGACCTTCAGGCTGTCGTGGCTGCGACGCATTCCGCGCTTCGAGGGCGAGGTTTTTCGCTTGGGAACGGCCATGATTTTTCCTGCATTCTCAAATAGTGTGTCACGAATCGGCTACCCGGATTTGTCATCTCCGTCGCCGGGAATGACTGGCCCGCCCGCCACGCCGAAGCCCATTCCCGCCCAGATGACGCAGGAAAAATCTTCCGCCGGAAGGTGCCTCAACGCCAGATGGTGTCGGGTGCCGGATCGGGCGCGGCTATAGCGTTTTTGCCCGCAAAGGCAAGCCCATTGCGCGCGAAGATGGCCACGGCTTCATTATCGGGCACAAGCTTGCCCTGCGCGCCCGGCGATGCCACACCGCCCCCATCGCCGGAACGACCGGCCCATAAGGGGGAAGCCAAATGATAATCTTGCCGATCAGCCTGACGATCGCCGCCGGCGCGGCGCTGCTCAACCTGTGGCTCTCGGTCCGCGTCGGCCGCGTTCGCACAAGGGAAAAGGTCTTTATCGGCGACGGCGGCAACGACCTCCTCACCCGGCGGATGCGCGCGCACAGCAATTTCGTCGAAAACACCGCTTTCGTGCTGATCCTGCTCGCGCTCGTCGAACTCGGCCTCGGCTCGTCGATGTGGCTGTGGGGCGTTGGCGCGCTCTACCTTGTCGGCCGCATCCTCCACGCGCTCGGTATGGACGGCATGATGTGGGGCCGCATGGTCGGCACGATCATCACCATGCTGACCCTGCTCGGCCTCGCCATCGGCGCGCTCGCGATCGTCTATCTCACGCCGACGAACATCACGACGACCGAAATGGAAGAAGTGGCGGTCGCGCCGCGCTGACGCCAGGGTCAGGATCCTAGCCGCCCAGCGCCATATCGCTCACGAACGGGTTCGTCCGCCGTTCGTGGGCGAAATTGCTGTGCGCACCATGCCCCGGCAGAAAGGTCGTGTCGCCGCCCAGCGGCCACAGCTTCTGCGTGATCGAATCGAGCAATTGCTGGTGGTTGCCGCGCGGGAAGTCGGTGCGCCCGATCGATCCCTGAAAGATCACGTCGCCGACGATCGCCAGCTTCGACGGCGCATGGTGGAACACGACGTGCCCCGGCGTATGCCCCGGGCAATGAATGACATCGATCTCGAGATTGCCGACCGTCACCGTGTCGCCATCGACCAGCCAGCGGTCGGGCTCGAAGGATTCGCCGACCATCCCGAAACGCGCGCCGTCCTCGGCAAAGGCTTCGATCCAGAAACGGTCGTCCTCGTGCGGCCCCTCGATCGGGACGCCAAGTTCCTTCGCGAGCATCCCCGCCTGCCCGCAATGATCCATATGCCCATGGGTGACGAGGATCTTCTCGACCTCGACGCCGGTCTGCTGCACCGCTTCTTTCAGCTTGGGCAGGTCGCCGCCGGGGTCGACAAAGGCCGCCTTGTTCGTCGCGGTGCACCACAGGAGCGTGCAATTCTGCTGGAAAGCGGTGACCGGCACGATCGCCGCGCGCATCGGGGGATTGGAAGCATTCATGGCGCTCGATGTGGGGAAAAGCGTCGCGAATGGCAAGGCCGGCGCGCGATCGCGACCGCCGCCCCGGTGTGGCAGTTCACGACCGATTGCCGTCCTCAGATGCAAACGCTCTCGATCCCGAAAGCGGCAATTTATTTGAGGCCCCGCTCCATCAATCGCAGAGCACATCTGTCGGTTCGCCTAGACGAAGGACGAGAGCCTCCAGCTTCTTGTAATCGGCCGCCAGGATTTGATCAGGACCTACCGATATTTTTGCGCCCTTGGATGCTTCTACGCCTGAGCAGCAGAAGCAGATATTGATCTCGCCGATTTGCCTGCCGCGCTCGTCATAATAGCGGAAAAAATGATGTGGGATAAAACAAGCGGCCATGGCTTCTGGAGCTTTTTCGATACGCAAGGCCCCTTCAAAATCTGCCAACTCGCTGGCACTTAAAAGGCGACCCTCGGGCCTACTCAAAATTGGCGTGCCATCCGGGCCATATCCTTTTTCAACAAACAGCCGAACTTCCTTGGCGCCCGGAAAAGGATTCTGAATCTCGGGGCTAGCCGACACGGTAGAGATAGCTTTTTCTCCACGCCGCTGTTGCGACGAGCGAGATGCCTCGTCCCCCTCGCATCCGCCAAGGCACAGCATGGCAATCAAGCCTAAGATAGAAGCCCCTTTGTGCACTCGATTGCCCCTGTCCCGAAACCCGTTCACTGATCTGTTTACCCGTCCGCGCAACAAATCAAAGCGTCCGCTCTGAACAGCCAAGGTCATTACCAGACAGTCCGCTCACCACCCCAACGCCGCCGCGTCACCGCAGCGTCATCATATCCCCCTCGACATTGACGGCATCCAGCTTCGACAGAAAACTCTGCCCGAGCAGCGACACGCCCATGTCGGCATCGATCACCGCCGCCGGGACCCGCCGCACCTCGATCCCCTCGACGACGACACTGTCGAGCGTCACGGTGCGCATCGGCACGTCGCCGCCCGCGGTGCGCGCCATGCCGCCGATCGGCAGGCTGTCGACATCGATCCCGATCGCCTCGGCATCGCGGCGTGTCAGCGCGACGATCGACGCACCGCTGTCGACCATCATCCGGATATTGGTGCCGTCGACTTCGGTGTCGGCATAGAAATGCGAATCGCCCGACCGGCCGAGCCGCACTTCGCCGCCCGGCGATCGCGCGCCCGACGACGGGACACCCGACGACCAGCCGCGCTTGCCGCGCTGCGTCGTCCAGTTGCTGTTGTCCTGCGTCGCCGCCGTCACCGGCGCATCGCCGCCATCGCCGGTCGATCGGCTGGCGACGCTCGCCACGCCGACCGCCAACGCCGTGATGGCGACCGCCAATCCAAGAAACCGTCCGATCATGGACGGGTTTGTCGCAAATTTGGGTTGGAGATTGGTTAAGCGGGTTCGCGTGGTGCGGCGGCCGCCGCCGCGCGCTCCTCGCCCTGTTCGATGAAAGCGCGCCAGGTCGGCGCCTCGCCGCGAATGCTGTAAGCGATTCGTGCGCAGGCATAGGGCTGACCGGGGCGATTGTCGGCGTCGCGCGCCGTCGCCGGCCAGGGCCCCTCGCCGCTTCCGCCCGCGGTCCAGCAGACGAGCGCCTCGGCCTCCTTCCCGGCTTCGATCGCTGCGCGCTCGGCGGCGCTCATCGACGCGGGGGCGTTCCAGCCAAGAATCGCGCGATGCGTATATCCCTTCGAGAGAAGCGCATGAAGGAACGGGCTGTCACGATCGTCGAGCAGGCTCCTTATGCGCTCGCGATCGGCAGCGGCCAGCCAACGTCCGCCAAGCAGCGGCGCCCATTGGGCTTCGTCGCGCGAACGCAGCGCCGCTGCCAGTTCGTCGGCCGCAGCCTCGAAACGCGGGGTCCACGCCGAGTCCGCCGCGAGCGGGGAAAGCCCGGAGGGCGGAGCCGCGATCTCCGGCTCGGCAGGCAGCAACGAAGTCGGCACCGCACCGACGGCGGCCGACAGGGCGAAAGCGGCGGCGAGCGCCGAGGAAATCAGCAGTGCGCGCATGGCCGCAATCTATCAGCAAAGCCTGCACCTGTCATGAACCGGCGGCGAGCCCCTCGCGCAGCCATTCCGGCGCTTCGGCGGCATCGACATTCTCCGCCCGCCGATGCTCGACCGACCAGCCAAGTTCGGGATAGGCGATCACCTGCCGCTTTTCGTCGGCATTGGCGATCGGCACCACGACCAGCCGCCGGTTCACCTTCTGCCGCCAGTTCATCCGCGCGGTATTTTCCTGCCCGACGTAACAGCCCTTGGTAAAGCTGACCCCGCTGAGTTCGGCGGCATTGCATTCGAGCCAGAGCGTCGTTCCGTCGCCAAGCTCGGCGCGCCCTTCGGTGACGCCGAGCGCCAGCCGGTGCGCGCGCCACGCCGCATCGGCGTCCCCGTCTTCGCTCTCGCCTTCATCCGCCGGCGCGAGCCAGCGCTGGCCGAGTTCGGAAAGCCGCGGATCGACGACGCCAAGGTCGCCTTCGGGCGCCCAGTGGACGGCAAGCCCCTCGTCGCGCTCGATCGTGATCGCCCGGCGCAGCCGATAGAGCGTCAGCCGTTTGGCGAGCGCGTCGGCGGCCTCGCGCTCGCAGTCGATCAGCACATCCTCCTCGTCGGCCCAGATCAGGAAATCGAACAATGCCTTGCCCTGCGCGGTGAGCAGCGCCGCCCACACCGGCAGATTGCCCGACGTGTCGTTGGTGACCAGACCTTGCAGGAAGCCGCGAACGTCTTCCCCCGACAGACGGATGAGGGCGCGGTCGTGAAGGGTGGTATTGGCCATGGCGATAATCTAGGGACGCGGCAGCCAAAGCCAAGCCCACTTACGACGAGTCTTTTCGATGACCGACCGCCTGACGATCCGCCGCCCCGACGACTGGCATGTCCATCTGCGCGACGGCGCGATGCTGGCCCATGTCGCGCCCTATACCGCGCGCCAGTTCGCGCGCGCGATCGTCATGCCGAACCTCTCGCCGCCGGTCACGACCGCCGAGGAAGGCCGCGCGTATCGCGACCGCATCAACGCTGCGGTGCCCGCCGATCTCGATTTCACGCCGCTGATCGTCGCCTATCTCACCGACCACAGCGACCCCGACCAGATGGCGCGCGGCCATGAAGAGGGCGTGTTCACCGCCGCCAAACTCTATCCTGCGCACGCGACCACCGGCAGCGCGCATGGCGTTACCGACGTCGCGAACATCATGGGCGTGCTCGAACGGATGCAGGACATCGGCATGCCGCTCCTCATCCACGGCGAGGTCACCGACGCGCACGTCGACATCTTCGACCGCGAGGCGGTGTTCATCGACCGTACGCTCGAACCCCTCGTCCGTGCGCTGCCCGGCCTCAAGATCGTCTTCGAACATATCACGACAGCCGAAGCGGCGCAGTTCGTCGCCGAAGCGCCCGCCAATGTCGCCGCGACGATCACCCCGCAGCATCTCCACATCAACCGCAACGCGATGCTTGTCGGCGGCATCCGCCCGCACGCTTACTGCCTGCCCGTTGCCAAGCGCGAGCATCACCGGCTCGCGGTGCGCAAGGCCGCGACCTCGGGCTCGCCCAAATTCTTCCTCGGCACCGACAGCGCGCCACATGCCGTGCATACCAAGGAAGCCTCGTGCGGCTGCGCGGGCATCTTCAACGCGCCCTATGCGCTCGAAAGCTACATCAAGGCGTTCGACGAGGACGGCGCGCTCGCCCATTTCGAAGGCTTTGCCAGCGAACATGGCCCGCGCTTCTACGGCCTGCCGCTCAACGAGGGCACGGTGACGCTCGAACGCGCCGGGACGCTCGTCCCCGACCGCATCGGCGAAGTCGTCCCCTTCCACGCGGGCGAAACGCTGGGCTGGCGGCTGGTTTAACTTTCTTCGTCACCCGGACTTGGCCGGAGATTATCCCCTGTGGGCACGTAAGTTCATGCTCCCGGGCGAAAGCCGGGGTCCATGCAGCGGCTGCGGCGATGGATGCCGGATCAAGTCCGGCATGAAGAGGACAGAATAGGCGGCCCTAGGCCACCTCGATCATCCGTTCGGCGCGCATCTTGCGCAGCATGTCGAAACTGAACACTGCGATGCTGATCCAGATCAGCACGAAACAGGCGAGCTGCACGGGCTTGAGCGGTTCGTGGAACACGAACAGGCTCAAAAGGAACTGCAGCGTCGGCGCGAGGAACTGGACGAAGCCGAGCGCCGCATAGCTCATCCGGCGCGCCGCGGTCGCAAAGAGCAGCAACGGCACCGCGGTGACGACACCGCCCGCCATCAGCAGCAGGCTGATCGACGTGTCCGATCCAAAGCCGCGCCCGTCGCCCGCCCACAGATACCAGGCAGCGACGCCGAGCGAGGGCAAGAGCAGCACCGTCGTCTCGACCGAAAGCCCCGGCAGCGATCCGACCGGCGCGACTTTGCGGAGCAGACCATAGATACCGAAAGAGAAGGCAAGCGTCAGGCTGATCCACAGCGTATCGAGCGCCCCCGCGAGCAGGATCGCGACGCCCACGCCCGCGATGACGACCGCCACCAGCTGCAACCGCGACAACCGCTCGCCGAGAAAGATCATCCCCAGCATCACATTGACCAGCGGGTTGAGATAATAGCCGAGGCTCGCCGCGAGCACATGGTCGGTGAAGATCGAATAGATATAGACGAGCCAGTTCACCGCGATCAGCACCGCGCTTGCCAGCAGCAGCCGCAGCGTCCGCCAGTCCTTCAATGCCGCCAGATATTCGCCGATCTGCCGCCGGAAGAGCATGATCGCGAAGCAGAGCGGCAGCGACCAGATGATCCGCTGCGCCAGCACCTCGACCGGCGGGACGCTCGCGATCAGCTTGAAGAAGAGCGGGACGAAGCCCCAGATGCCATAGGCTGCAATGGCATAGGGCAGCCCGCCCTGGTCGCTCCCCGCGGGGCCCGGTGTCTGAGCCATGGCTTTTGACTTCTAGAGGGTCAGATGATGCCGCCGCCCAGCATCAGGCGGATGACGCCGATGACGATGACGACGATATTGAGGTTCCGCCCGCTCGTCTTGTCCGACATCGCGCCGAGCGCGAGCCCGATGACGGCGAAAGGGATGATGACCCAGTTCGCCCAGCCGAGCAGCGGAATGAACGCAAAAACGGCCAGAACCAAGGCGATGGCGCCGATGACGAGCGATCCGATATTGAGCATGGCTCCGTTTCTCGCACGCCGCTGCCGATGCGGCAAGGGCCTTTCGGTTCGTCGATGGATGCGCTCGCTTCGTCTTGTTGCCTTGGGTTAATGCAACGCGATCGGGAGCCGGCTCGTTTTTCCCTCGAAGCGCACGCCCCTGTTCAAAGGGGGCGGAGCTGCCGAACCAGGAAAGGACTTTACTATGCGTATCTTCACCAAAGGCCTGATGGGCGCGTTCGTCGCCGCCAGCGTCCTCGGCACCACCCCGCTTCACGCCGGCGTGACGACCCCCGCCAAGGCGCCGGGCTATCACGAGTTCGAACAGGCGTCGGACTTCTACCGCAAGCGCAAGGATCGCCGCTATTATGCGCGTGACGAGCGCGTCAGCCGCAACACCCGTATCTGGCGCGACAATGATGGCCGTTATCGCTGCAAGAAGGACAATGGCACGACCGGCCTCCTGATCGGCGGCGCCGTCGGCGGCCTCGCCGGCCACGAAATCGCCGGTGGCGGCGACAAGCTGCTCGGTACCGTGCTCGGCGCCGCGGGTGGCGCGCTGCTCGGCCGCGAGATCGACCGCGACAAATATCGCTGCCGCTAATGAGACAGAAACCGTCTCGAGTGCGGGTTCGAGACCCCTCCACCCGTACACGCTGATGGCGAGGGCACCGGTTAACGCCGGTGCCCTCAAGCGCGTGCGGCTTGTCCATCGACCGTTCTTGCCCCACAAGCGTCGTCAAACGCTGCGGGAAAGTGATAGATCATGCTGAACGGCCCCCTGCTCGTCACCGAGCGCCTGATCCTCCGCCCGCCCGCGGCGGAGGATTTCGAGGCTTTCGCCGCCATGTGCGCCGAAGAAGACACGATGCGCTTCATCGGCGGCGCGTGCCCGCGCTCGGCGGCGTGGCGCCAATGGTGCACGCTTGCGGGCGCGTGGCATATCCGCGGCTTTTCGATGTTCTCGGTGATCGAACGCGATACCGGCGAATGGGTCGGCCGCCTCGGCCCGTGGGAGCCCGACGGCTGGCCGGCGCCCGAGATCGGCTATGGCGTCAGCGCGCGCTTCGCGGGCAAGGGCTACGCCTTCGAAGGCAGCGTCGCCGCCTGCGATTTCGCGGTCGAATTCCTGAAATGGCCCGAACTGATGCACAGCATCGACCCCGCCAACACGCGCTCGCAAGCCCTCGCGAAACGGCTCGGTGCGACGAACAGCGGGCCGACGCGCCTCCCCGCCCCGTTCGAGGACGCGCCCGTCGATGCGTGGACGCAGAGCGCCGACGCGTGGCGCGCCAGGCGCAAGCAATTTCAGCCCTGAACGCGCGCCATTTCGCGAAAGCGTCTCGCTCCGAGACAGTTTTCGGGGCATAAACCCCACCGCGTTAACGCATTTTATTTGGGCCTTTTTGACCAGGATCGGGCATTCCCGGTAAAGGATTAAGGGAGTGTTAGCGATGAAGTTGCGCGGAAATTGGATCGTTGCCGGCTTGCTGATGGCGGCGATGCCGCTCGGCGGCTGCCGGGACAATCCGAATGCCAAGGCCGATCTCGCACCGCTCGACGACGGGCTGACGAGCGACGATCCCGCGATCAAGGGTTCGCTCGAAGACAAGATCATGGTCGATCCGAAGCTCGCCGGCCAGTCGAACCGCAACGCCGTCGGGCCGGGCAACCGGCCGATCGACGGCGGCGTCCCCGGCATCGCGGGCGGCAAGGCCGCGACCGCCGCCGAAGCCGCCGCGGCGCTGAAGGCCGGCAAGCTGCTCACCGCGCCCCGGGCACTTCCGATGGAAGCGGCCGGCTGCGACGGCTGCGCGGCGCAGGCGCGCCCGGTCACCATCGGCGCGCTCGCGCGCGACCAGCAGAAGGGCGGCTGCGACGCCAAGCTGACCTACAGCAACGCCTGGGCCGACCGCCTGCCCGCCGCGTTCAAAGTCTATCCGCGCGCGACGCTGCGCGAAGCCGCCGGGATCGCCGGCGGCAAATGCAATATCCGCGTCGTCAATTTCCAGACCGCGGCGTCGATGCAGGCAGTGCTCGATTATTATCACACGATGGCGATCCGCGCCGGCTATACCAGCGATCACCGCGTCAACGGCAACGAGCATCTGCTCGGCGGCACGAAGGGCGATCTCGCCTATGTGCTGATGATGCGCCGCGACGGCGGGATGACCGACGTCGATCTCGTCGCCTCGGGCGGCAAATAGGCCTCACCTCCGCGCGGCCCATGAAAAAGGCCCCGGGGAGAGGGTTCCCGGGGCCTTTTTTGTCGCTTGCGTGAGCAAGCTATCAGGTCTTGGCGGTCAGATCTTGTCGCCGAGCGCGCCCTGGACCTTGCCCTTCAGATTCTGGGCTTCGCCCTTGCGCTCCTGCGCCTCGCCTTCGGCACGAAGACGCTCGTTGTCGGTCGCCTTGCCCGTCGCCTGCTTCACATTGCCGGCGGCTTCGTTGGCAAGACCTTTGGCTTTTTCGGTGAGTTCACCCACGGCGTATCTCCTTGTTTTTCCAGAGGCGAAGGGGGTGCGCCTCTTGTCCAACCAACGAGGCGCGGGGACAGATGTTCCGTGACGGCGACAGAATGTTCCGGAGAAAGGACGACTGCCCAAGAGGGAGAGTGGATGGCCTCGCGTCGCCGTGCCGCAACTGATCGGGGATCCATAGCCGCGCTGGCCTCGACCGACCGCCCCGCGGGCCCGCATCACCCAAATGGGCAAGAGGCGCTGCGAGTCCCCGGGGCGAGTCCCCCGGAATGCCGGTTCGCTCCTCCCGCTACGGCAAATGCTCGCCTCACCCCGTCCAAGGCACGGTTCGTCAGCCTTGGCGTGGCCCTTGCGCCCTTATGCGCGTTCAAGATTCATCCGTTCCAATCTCAATTCCTCAAAGGAGGCCCCAAGCGATGCGGAAACTCGCAGGCTTTGTTGCAACTTTCTCTCTCGGCATGGCGGCCGTCGTGGCCGCCCCCGCAATGGCACAGGACGCCGCCGCGGCGACGGTCGACCTTTCGGTCGGCACCAAGGTTTTCGACTCCGAGGGCGCCGAACTCGGCACCGTCTCGAGCGCGCAGGGCGCGAATGTCGTCGTCGATCTCGGCGAAGGCAAGCAGGTCACCCTCCCGGCCAATTCCTTCGGCAAGCTTGAACAGGGTCCGACGATCGGCGCCACCAAGGCGCAGGTCATGGCTGCGGTCGATCAGGCCGCCGCGGGCAACGAGGCCAAGCTGACCGCCGCGCTCCAGCCCGGCGCCGACGTCCGCGGCGTCAACGGCAACTCCATCCTCGGCAAGGTCAAGCTTGTCGCCGCCGATGGCGTGGTGCTCACCAGCCCGACCGGCGACGTGAAACTGCCGCGCAGCGCCTTCTTCATCGGCCAGGCCGGTCTCGCGACCAGCTTCACCGCCGAACAGTTCGCCGCCGCGATGCAGGAAGTGAACACCGCCGCCGCCGCCGATGACGCCGCGGTCGCCGCAGCGCTCGTCGCCGGCACCGACGTCCGCAGCCTCAAGGGCGCCGCCGTGCTCGGCAAGGTCAAATCGGCCAGCGCCGATGCGGTTGTGGTGACGACGCCTTCGGGCGATGATGTCAGCCTGCCGCGCAGCGCTTTCCTGATGTCGCCCGCCGGTCTGGCAGCAGCCTATACCGCCGAACAGTTCGCCGCCGCCGTCGCGCAGGCGACGGGCGAACCGGCGCAGCAGGCCGACGCGACCGCCGCCGCCGACGCGACGGTCGAACAGCCCGCCAACTAAGCCGTTTCGGCTCAGGGATCGGGGCGCGGAAGCATCGCTTCCGCGCCCTTTTCCATGCGCGAAGCCACCCTCGCCCCATTCTCCTGATCGTCATCAGCTCAGCCGTCGCAATATCGCCTTGCAATATATAACTTATCGATTATCGATATGTAGCGTATCGATAATCAAAGAGGGATTCGCGATGTTGCTCTGGAGCCGCCGGCTGCTCATGGGATTGAATATCCTGAACTGGGTGCTGCTCGCGCTGTTCATGGTGGCGCTGGTCGCGACCAGCCTGCGGCCCGATATCGTCGTGGACGCGATCGCCGGCGCCAAGCCCGCGGTCGATGGCGGTTACATGCTCGACCTGTTCCGCATCACCCTCCTGCTCTGCATCCCGATCGCCATTGCGGCGCATGCGATCTTCACGCGGCTGATCGCGATGATTGACGCGACACGGGCGGGCGCGGCCTTCACCTCCGATAACGCCCGGCGCCTCCGCACGATCGGCTGGTGGCTGCTCGCGACGCAGGTCATCGACGCGGGTTACGGCTGGCTTTCGCTCGAAATGTCGCGCACCAGCGGCGAGGTGTTCGGCTGGCAGCCCAGCCTGACCGCGTGGCTCGCCGTCCTCCTCCTCTTCGTCCTCGCGCGCATCTTTGAACAGGGCGCGGCGATGCGCGAAGAACTCGAACAGACGATTTAGGGTCCTAATATGGCGATCCGCATCCTGCTCGACGACATGCTGTGGCGGCGGCGGATGACGCTGACCGAACTCAGCGAACGCGTCGACATCACCGTCGCCAACCTGTCGGTGCTCAAGACCGGCAAGGCCAAGGCGATCCGCTTCTCGACGCTCGACGCGATCTGCCGCGCGCTCGAATGCCAACCCGGCGACCTGATCGCCTTCGACCCGGAAGGGCCCGCCGATGCAGACTGACATCGCGACCATCTATCGCAGCGCGTGGGCCTTCGCCCTCGCCTGCCCGCTCCTCTTCATCATTCCCGTGCTGGTCGAACTCGCGCAGCATGTCGTCGAATGGCGCGCGGGCATGTACGACGGGATCGCCGGGGCCAAGGCGGCCGAGGGCGACATGCTTCGCCTCCAGTTCGGGTTCGCGAAGACGCTGGCGCTGCTGCTGCCCGGTTACTGGTTCACGCGCTACATCCTCTTCGATTTCGACGCGCGGCGCGCGGCACGCATCGAATGGCCCGCGATCGGCCTGTGGCTCATCCTGTTTGCGCTCAATGGCTTGCAGCAATGGTGGGCGCTGTTCGGCCCCTCGCTCACCGGCCTCATGGGCCTTTCCGGCCCGGCCGCGCAATGGACCGGCTATGCGCTGGTCCTGCTCGGCAGCATTGCCGGCATCTATTTCACCGCATGGACCGTCGCCTGGGCGCTCGGCAACGCCGCGATCGGCCCGATCCGCTCGATCCGGATCATGGCGGGCAGCTTCTGGCGCACCGTGCTGCTGATCCTCGCGGGCGTGCTGCCGCTGATGATCGTGCATTATGCGCTCAGCTTCGGCGCGATCGTCGCCCCGGCGATCATCGACGGGCCGCTCCTCCTGCTCGACGCGCTCGTCGTCGGCCTGCTGGCGCTGACCATGGCGGGCAGCAACGCCGTCGCCGCGCGCCATGCCGCCGCGGTAAAGGGCGAAGACCTGCGGCCCGATCCGGCGCAGGCCCCGATGATTTGAAGAGCCCGCGATGGCGAACGGTAGCTTTCGACCAGAAGTCGCCGTTCCGCGCCGACTTCGGCCGACACGGAACCGGTCATGGTGTTGGGCATTGCAATCGGCTACGCTAATGCCGATTTTCATCGGCGTGGGGGCTCGTTGTGCAGAAATTTGATAGCAAGATGCGGAAGGATGCGAAGATCACCGTTATATTGCTTGAGGTAGTTTGCGTTGCAGCTCTGGCAGCATATCTTATCGAGCACATGTTCGCGGTCGATCTTGGTGTAAGCGATCGAGATGCTTTAGCCGCGGGACTTGTAGCAACTGGCGGAGGATTGGTTTACCTCCTGCATTCAGCAATCTTAAACGCGCTGGGCCGTGCCAAGCTTTAATCCGTCTCGATAATCGCGTGCGTCAATGTCTACAGATAATATTCGACAGCCAAATGCGGTCCGGCAGCTAACCACCCCGTTTCTGTCGTTCGTCGCCGATCCGGATGCAATGTCGGGAAACGACCGGTTGCAGACATCGGTGGGCAGTGGCACATGAGCCAAATGTTATCGATGGTTCTCGCCGCAGGAATCCTCTCAATGGGGTTGGATCAGGTTCCGATCACGGCAGAGCGCCTCGCAAAAGAGGAGATGTCTGACGCTGAAGTCGTCAGCGCCCTGAGGGACGCTGGGGACGCCCCCAATATCGTTCGACCAGTCAGCGTGTATTTTGCTGGGGAAGATGCACCGATCAATCGACTTAAAGGCGATGCCATTGCCTTAGGTTGGCGATTGGTTGATGTAAGTGACGCTGACGGCAAACTCTATCTTTGGCTTGAACGAGAGCAATCGACGACGCCCGAGGATTTGGCTCGGCTTCGCCAAGACACGCTGAGGATGGAGGCTCATTACAAGGTAAAATATGACGGATGGGAAACTTCCGTCGAAGAAGCAACCGACTGAGCCCATCCCAGCGTCGCAGCATCCGGCCCGCTGTCCGCTTCCCACCCCAAACCCGCCAATATTCCCAAACCGGAACCTTCCGCCCTCAGGCCGCCATGCGCAGCCGGTTCCGGCCGTCGCGCTTCGCCGCATAGAGCGCCTGATCCGCACGGTGCAACAGCTCCTCGATGTCGAGCTCGCCGTCAAAGACCGCAAGGCCGATGCTGACCGTCGCCTGCGGCAGGCCGTCTTCGGCCGCGGTGCCGGTTTCGACCGCCTTGCGGACGCGCTCGGCGACGATTTCGGCGGCCTGCGCGCTCGCGCGCTGGAGGATACAGACGAATTCCTCGCCGCCGATCCGGCCCAGCATATCCTCGTCGCGCAGCGCGGCCTTGGCGCGCTGTCCGACGCGGTGGATGACGCGGTCGCCCATCGCATGGCCGTGGGTATCGTTGATCCGCTTGAAATGGTCGATGTCGAATATCGCGACGGCCAGCGGCGCGCCATGTTCGCGCGCGCCCTCCAGCGCCTTTTCGAGGAAGGCCAGCGTGTGCCGCCGGTTGGGCAGGCCGGTCAGCATGTCGGTGTTCGCGACGCGCTCGGCGGCGCTGCGCGCAGCTTCCAGTATCCGCGCATTTTCGACGATCTCGGTGACGTCCTGCACGGTACCGAAAATCGCGATGGCCCGGCCGCCCCGCCCCGTTTCGATCGATCCGTGCGACTTCACGTGGCGGATCTCGCCGTCGGCGCGCCGGATGCGCCCCTGGAACTCGAACGGTTCGCCGGTACGGACCGCCTGTTCCAATATCTTTCGCACCGCGGCGCCGTCTTCGGCGATATATTGTTCGACGCTATAGTTCACATCGACGGGCGTGCCGGGAACGAGCCCGTGGATGCGATAGGCCTGGTCGGACCAGCGGATCGACCAGCCGACCAGATCGACGCGCCAATGGCCGACGAGCGCCGCCGCCTCGGCCTGGAGCAGCCAGCGGTTGCTCTGCTCCAGCCGCTTCGCCAGCCGCTGGCGGACGATCAGCATCGCCGCCAGCGGCAGCGTCGTGAACAGCAGCGACAGCAGATAGAATTGCAGGAACAGCACCTTGACCTTCGACGCCTCCTCGATCGCGGCGATCGGCCCATAGCCTTGCCCGGTCATCAACGATGTGATGATCGTCACGATCAGCATCCCTGCCGCGGCGCCGAACGGACCGAGCCGGTACGCCGCCGCTACGACCGCCATGCACGGCAGGAAGGTCAGCGGAAACGCGGACTGCGAAAAGGCCGCGATGGTGACGAGGCCCGACAGCGTCAGGATCGCTGCGGCTTCGGCCTTCATCGCCCGCGATGCATTGTCCATCGCCTTTGTCCCGATCATCCGCGCGAGCATCACGATCGGCGGCGTGACGATCAGCATCCCCAACAGCACCGTGGTCAGCCACGACAGGAAGAAATCGGCGCTCGCCCCGGTCAGTCCTTCGACCAGGGCCCAGGCCACCGCGGCGCTGACCACGCTCGCGCCCAGGGCCGCTAGGCAAAAACCCGCGACCGCGCGCGGAACCATGAACGACAGCTCGCCCACCTCGCGGCGGCGGATCAGCCACAGCGCGACCGCGGCTTCGCACGCGTTCGCCAATGTATAGGCGATGCACGACAGCGGCGGCACGCCGCCCCACAGGTTCGCCGCGAAACTCGCCGACGCCATGCCCGCGAACGCCGAAAGGCGCGCGCGCGCATGGCTCGGCATCAACAGCAGCAGCGCCAGGAAATAGCCGCTCGGCGGCCAGACCGCCGCGATATTGTCGGCGCCCTTGGTCGCGTGCAGCGACAGGCTCGCCAGCAGGAAATATCCCGTCGCGGTCAGGAGGAACCAAAAGACCGCCTCGACTCTGGGGGACAGCGACTGGGTCATGCAACCAGTTAGCCGAAAAGGGTAAAATAAACCGCTAATATAACGCGCCGCCCTTGCGGCCCGGTTTTTCCCGCGATCAGTCCACCCCGCCAAAGGTCAGGCCGACGACTTCCGCCACCTTCGCCTCGTCCCAGTCGATGCGCCGGTCGAGGATCAGCATCGCGAGGCCGTGCACCAGCGCCCAGGCGTGCAGGGCGGCGATATCGACATTGTCCACGCCGGGCAGCGCTTCGCCGACCCCGGCGCGCAGCAGATTGTACGCAACCTCGCCGCCGTCGCCGCCTTCCTTGCGGTCGGGCATCTGGCGCGTGAAGCTCAGGCGGAAAAGCGCGGGCTCGTCGTGGGCGAAGCGGACATAGGCGATCCCCGTCGCCTTGAAGCCCGCGACCCCGCCGCCCGCCTTCAGCCACGCCTGCGCCTGCAACGCGCCGAGCCGCCGCAGCCCCTCGTCGGCGAGCGCGTCGAGCAGCGCTTCCTTGTCGGGGAAATGGCGGTAGAGCGCGGTCGCGCTGACCCCGACGTCGCGCGCCAGCGCGCGCAGCCCCAGCTCGGCGCCGTCGCCCTCGGCCAGCCTCTTCAGCCCCGTCGCGATGACCGCCGCGCGCAGGTCGCCATGATGATAGGCGCGCGCCGTCTTCGGCGCCCCGCCTTTTAAGTTGACACTGTTATCTTTGCTTGCCATGATGTTGCCACTGTAAACATATCGAGTCGCCGGCGCAACCCCCACGCTACGCGGCACCTTCGTCACCTTCCGTAAGGAGCATCGTCATGGCAAGCAACGTCGAAACCCTCATCCGCGGCGCGGTCGTCAAAGGCATCGGCAAGGTCGCCGACTTCAACCGCAAGCGCCTCCCCCGCCCCACCGACGCCCACCCCTTCCTCACCGGCATCCACAAACCGATGACCGAAGAACTCACGCTCGAAGCGCTCCGCGTCGATGGCGAGATCCCGGCGCAGCTCACCGGCCGCTACCTGCGCAACGGCCCGAACCCCGCCGCCGCGCCCGATCCCGCCAGCTACCACTGGTTCACCGGCGCCGGCATGGTCCACGGCATCCGCATCGAAGGCGGCAAGGCCGACTGGTACCGCAACCGCTGGGTCCGCGGCACCGAGGCGTGCGAAGTTCTGGGTGAGGAACTGCCTCCCGGCCCGCGCGAAGACCGCAACGACGCGCCGAACACCAATGTCGTCGGCCTCGCGGGTCGTACGTTCGCTATCGTCGAGGCCGGCGGAAAGCCTGTCGAACTGGGCTACGAGTTGAACTCGATCGCGCACAACCCGTTCGACGGCACGCTGATCGGAGGATATACGGCACATCCGCATCACGATCCCTTCACCGACGAGATGCACGCCATCACCTATCGCGGCGACGAGCCGAACAAGGTCTGGCACGTCGTGCTCGACAGCCAAGCGCACGTCATCCGGGAGGAGCCGGTCACGGTCAGCGACGGCCCTTCGATCCACGATTGCGCCATCACCGAAAATTACGTGCTGGTCTTTGACCTCCCCGTCACCTTCTCGATGAAAATGCTGCTGGCGGGCTATCGCTTCCCCTACGCATGGAACGATGCGCATCCAGCGCGCGTCGGGCTCCTCCCCAGGAAAGGCAGCGGCGACAGTATCATCTGGGTGCCGGTCGAGCCCTGCTATGTCTTCCACCCCGCAAACGCCTATGAAACAGCTGACGGCAAGGTGATCGTCGACGTCGTCGCGCACGAGACGATGTTCGCGAGTTCGAAGCGCGGTCCCGACAGCGAAAAATCGCGATTGGAACGCTGGACGATCGATCCGGTCGCCGGAACGACGACCCGCACCGTCATCCACGATCATGCGCAGGAATTCCCGCGCTACGATGAACGATTGACGACGAAGCCTTATCGCTATGCCTATACGATTGCGATCCCCGACAACGTGTCTGCCGAATGGGCGCTGGCAGAAACGCGCCTGTTCAAGCACGACCTCGAAAAGGGAACGACCGCCATCCATGATTTCGGTCCCGGCCGCCATCCCGGCGAGTTCGTCTTCGTCCCGCGCAGCGCAAGCGGCGCCGAGGATGACGGCTGGCTGATCGGGCTGGTCGTGAACATGAATAACGAAACGACCGCGCTCGTCATCGTCGACGCCGATGATTTTACCGGGTCACCGCAAGCTGTCGTTCACCTGCCCCACCGCGTCCCCCCGGGTTTTCACGGGAACTGGGTCGCGGATTGATGATATCGAGGCGCTTCATCAGCGCCTCTGTCACTCGTAGCGACCTTTCATTGTCAACATCGATCGCCGTCGCCCCGTTGCTCACCAGCAACGGGGCGATCTCGACTCCCAGATGACGTGAAATGCGCCGGAAGATATGATGGATTGGTCCAAGGCCGAAGCGGAAACGGAGCAAGTTGATGAGGCCGAACGCCTGCATCACGCGGAGTGGCTTCTTCACGAACTGCCCACCCCCGCGAAATGCCTCCGCCGCTTTCAAGGCGCCGGGATGGCCGATCCAATAGGCGTTGCAGTTCGACACCGCGACGTCCGAAAACTCGTAAAAGCGCCGCTGACCTTCCGGATGGGCCGCAAGCACGTCCTCGCGGCGCGCCAGCGCCACGCCCGCATCGACATCCAGCCGCACGGCCTCCGCCTCGATCTCCGCGATCGTCGCAGGGGTCAGCAGGCAATTATCCGCCGTGGTGACAAGCAAAGGAAACGCGGCGTTGTCGGCAACCGCGAGGACCGAATCCGCCAGATTGTCGGCCGCCGGCGTGACCATCAGGCGGCCGCCCAGCAATTCGACCACCGGATCGGCGAGATCGTCGAGCAGCCCGGCGTGGTGCGTCGAAACGAAGATCCGCACCGCCTTGCTGTCCGCGGCGCTTTCAAGAACATGCGCGATCATCGGCCGTCCCGCGACGGGAACAAGGCATTTGTCGGCAACGCCATGCGCCTCGGCAAGCGGATCGACGGCTCCTTGTCGCCGCCCGGCCAGGATCAGGATCGATCCGCTCACGCCGCGTTGCGCCGCGCTGCCGCGGGCACGATCTGGCGGATCATGCTTTCCGCGACGATCGTTTCGATCAGCTCGGCGTGGGAAAAGCCCGCGGCCACCGCGGAGCGCGAGAACAGCTTTTCGGACCAGAGGTTGCAGTTCAGGTTGACCTCGAGCAACCGGACGTCGCCGGTCGCATGATCGACGCGAAACTCGAACCGACCATAATCGAACGGGCGAAAAATATCCGCCATTCGAGCCGTATAGTCCGCAACCCGGCCAGCGATGAATGGATCGTCGAACCGCTTGATCGAATATCCGACATGACCGACTAGGTCGCGCTTCTCCTGATACGAGCGGAGTTGGGTCGGGTCGGCCTGCTCGAAAATCATCATCGGCAGCATGGTCGGCTCGCCATCGAGCGTGATGACCGGCACCTCGATATCGCTGCCGTCGATAAAGGGCTCGACGATCGCATCATGGTCAAGCGCGTGGATTCCGGCGACCGCCCGCGCAAGTTGCACACGGTCGTGGGCATCGCGCACGCCCCACGAGGCGGAGCTGTTGTTCGGCTTGATCACCCAGCGCCGCGCCGGCGGGCAACGCGACACGTCGATGGGCGCGCCGCGGCGGAACAAGGCCCAGGGTGCAGTCGGCACGCCGCGCGCCGCTGCTTCCAGCTTGGTCAGATGCTTGTCGTCGGACAAGCCGCGAACAATCGGCGAGGCGCCCAGATACGGCAAACCATGCTGGTTGCACAGCAAGGGAAGCAGCATTTCCGAATTGAAGAAGCCGCCGCGATTCAGTAGCGGAAAGACGAAATCGACCGCCGGCCGATCGAACAGCGCGGCATAGCTGTCAGCGATCGATAGCGCGATGCCAAGCCGCTCAAGCGTTTCGCGCATTTCGCTGTGATAGGGCGCGTGGTTGCCATCGTCGGGATGCAGGCCGCCCGTCCAGCGCGCATGTTTGGCGATGAAAAGCAGGCGCTGCGTTTCGCGCAGATGGTCGGGTAGCCGGGTGGGGACAGGGTCGGTCGTCTTCATGCCCGGCGTTGATCACACCAAGGTTGCGCGCGAATGACGTATTGGTGACGCGGCTGCCATCAAAACGCAAAATCACTGTCACTTTCATCCCGAAAGTCTGGAAAAGGCGGCTTCCCTATAATGGTCTATCGTGGCGAAATCTTCGCCGCGCCGTTCGACGCGCACGGCTCGTCGCGGAAGCGCCGCATTTCGGGCAGCACTTTCAACACGTGGCTCGTTCCTTCCTCACTATGACAAAGAATATCGCCCTCTCCCGCCCCGCCATGAGCGCGATTGCCGCGTTTCTGGCCCTGTCCACCCCCGGCGCGTTCGCACAGGAAGCGCCGACGATCACAATGACCCCGCCGGTCGCTGCGCCTGCCCCGCAAACCCCGCCAACGGTGCCCGAGCCGAGTACGCCCGCCCCCGTTGCGGCGCCGGAAGCCGCACAGCCCCCCGCCACGCAGCCGCCGGCGCCGAGGCCGGTCATCCGAGTGCCGCTCGAAATCGAGCCGGCGGAACCCGCCCCCGCGCCTAAGGCGGCCGAGCGAGCCGCTCCTGCTCCGGCCAAGAGCGAACGGGCATCGCCGCGCGCCCGCACGGCCGCTGCTCCGGCAGCCGCGCCTGAGCGGGTCGCCGAAACGCCCGCCACCGATGCCGCGCCTGCCCAAGATGTCGCACCTGTCGCCGCTCAGATGACTGCCCCCGCCGAACCCGTCGCGGAAGCCGCATCGCCGCCGATTGCTGAAAATTCGAGCGTTGGCGGCAACGATTTCCCTTGGGAACTCGCTGGAGGCGCGGCCGCGCTGCTCATCGTCGGGGGTGCGGGTCTCGCCTTTGCTCGCCGCCGCCGCAGCGCGAGCGCGAATGCAGAAAATGCGCGCGCCTATGACAGTGAGCCGGCGGTGACCGCCACGCCCGCGATGACCGAAGCGCAGCCGTGGATCACACCCGCTTATACTCCGCGCGAACGCGTCGAGGCACCGCGCACCACCCCCGCTTTCGCCGCGGCGCCGAGCGGCAGCATGGGACGTCACGAAGCGATGGCCCTTGCGGGGCCGACGCCCGGCAATCCTTTTGCGACGCTCAGCAAGCGCCTCAAGCGTGCCCGTTTCCTCGACCGTCAGGAACGCGTCGCCTACGACGAAACGCTGGCTAATCAGCAAGATATGACGCGCAAGCCAGTAAGTGCATGGGAAATTGCCCAGCGCGAAGTCACTCAGACGCCCGCGGAACAGGAAGTTCGCCGCCCCGAGCGCGGCTTGGTACGCCCTGGTACGCTTCGCCCCGGCTTTGCCCGGAACTGACCGGCGGCCTCCCGCCGAATAAAAAAGGGCGGTGCCTTCCGGCACCGCCCTTTTTTTCGCTGGAACCCGGCCGGTTGACCGGCCGGAACCCCGAACCGAATTACTTCAGTTCGACGGTCGCGCCGGCAGCTTCGAGCTTCTTCTTCAGCTCTTCGGCTTCCGCCTTGCTGGCGCCTTCCTTCACGGCCTTCGGCGCGCCTTCGACGAGCGCCTTGGCTTCGCCAAGACCCAGGCCGGTGATCGCGCGGACTTCCTTGATGACGTTGATCTTCTGGCCGCCGTCACCCGTCAGGATGACGTCAAATTCGGTCTGCTCTTCAGCAGCCGGGCCAGCAGCGGCAGCGGCCGGAGCGGCAGCGACAGCAGCGGCGGCCGAAACGCCCCACTTTTCTTCGAGCATCTTCGACAGGTCAGCCGCTTCGAGGACGGTCAGTGCCGACAATTCTTCAACGATCTTTGCAAGATCAGCCATGTTCATTCTCCATCAGAACCGGGATATCCCGGCAGTAAGTTTCAAGGGTTAGTTCGAAATCACGCTGCTTCTTTGGCGGCATATGCGCCAAAAACCCGCGCCAACTGGCCCGCCGGGGCTGCGGCAATCTGCGCAACCTTGGTGGCCGGAGCCTGCACCAGACCGATGATCTTGGCGCGGAGCTCGTCGAGCGAGGGAAGCGAAGCCAGCGCCTTCACGCCATTCACGTCGAGGACCACGTCGCCCATGCCGCCGCCAACGATTTCAAGCTTGTCGTTGGTCTTGGCAAATTCCACGGCGATCTTCGCAGCCGAGACCGGATCGGTCGAGGTCGCGAGGGCCGTGGGACCGGTCAGCAGTTCGCCGATACCGGTGTAGGACGTGCCATCGAGCGCGATTTTGGCAAGACGGTTCTTCGTGACGCGAAAGTCGGCCCCTGCATCGCGCATTTGCTGGCGCAGCACCGTCGACTGAGCGACGGTCATGCCGAGGTTGCGGACGACCACAACAGCAGCAGCTGATCCCAGCGTAGCGTTCAGCGAGGATACGGCTTCGGCCTTTTCCGTACGATCCATGCCTATACTCCACTCATCTGCCCGGATGCCCGCACGCCGAAGCACGCGCGCCGCCGGGCGGCTAACACACGCAAATGCCGACGCGAGCCAAGGCTCACCTGCATTTGCGCAACGATGTCCGATGGGGTCGGTCAAGACGCGTCGCCTGAAAACAGGCGGGCGACCGAAAAAGACTGTTCCCCGTCTCGGCTGGAAATTAAGAAGGGCAGATCCCCTTCACCAACTGTCTCGGACGGAATTGCCGCGAGCAAGCCCGTGGCAACACGGGGGCGCTAATAGCGGGAATGGCCGCGAAGTCAAGGCGTGCGGTGGAAGTTGGCGAAGGTGCCGCGCAGCGCGGGGGGCAGCCCTTGCAAAGCTCGTATTACGATATATCTTAGACACATCTCGAATCACTCTGAGGAACGACAAATGATTTTTTATGCAAAATTGGACGGCCGGGGTTGCGGCGGGCGGCGGGCGATCCATCGCGGCGGCGGGCGAGGATTTGGCCACGGTTTCGGACATGGCTTTGGCGGCGGGGGCCGTCGCGGCGGCGGCGGCCGGGGCGAGCGCGGCGAGCGCCGCCGGATGTTCGACGGCGGCGAGTTGCGGCTTGTGCTGCTCAAGCTGATCGCCGACGAACCGCGCCACGGTTATGATCTGATCCGCCACATCGAGGAGCTGACCGGCGGTTCCTATGCGCCGAGCCCCGGCGTCATCTATCCGACGCTGACGATGCTCGACGACATGGGACAGATCGAGGCGCAGCGGAGCGAAGGCGCCAAAAGGCTGTTCGCGATCACCGACGCCGGGCGCGCCGAACTGGAGGCCAACAGCGAAATCGTCGATGCCGCCCTCGCCCGCCTGACCGCGGTGGGCGAAGAAACCCAGCGCACCGACCCTGCTTCGGTCCGCCGCGCGATGGGCAATTTGAAAGCGGTGTTGATGAACCGGCTCGGCGATCGCGATCTCGATAATGAGACCATGCACGCCATTGTCGCGCTGATCGACGAGGCATCACAAAAGATCGAACGACTGTAAGGAAATCAGACCATGACATTATCATCGGTAGCGCACGTACCGACGGCGCATGCGAGCAAATACCTGCAGCAACTGTGCAAGCATTGGCAGCACAACCTCGCGGTCGAATTCACCCCCGACCATGGCACCGTGACCTTCCCCAAGGATGGGCGCGGCGCCACCTGGACGAGCGATGCGCTCGTCACCTTCGACGCCGGCGCCGACGCACTGTCGGTCCGTATCGATGCGAGCAGCGAGGCGCATGTCGAAGCGATGACGGGCGTCGTCGCACGCCACCTCGACCGCTTTGCCTTTCGCGAAGCCCCGCTGGCGTTCGACTGGAAACCCGCCTGACATCGGCCCGCTCCGCCTCCGTAGGCCGGATCGGGCCTTCCGGCTTGCGGAACGCAGGCCGGCGGTGGCACGTTGAAGCGAGACGGCAGCCGGTGGGCCGCCTTTACGAAGAAAGGAATATCCGTGTCCGAACCCCAAGGCCTGCTTTGCCCAACCTGCCGCGTGAATTTGACGATGTCGGAACGTCAGGGGATCGAGATCGATTATTGCCCGCAATGCCGCGGCGTGTGGCTCGATCGCGGCGAACTCGACAAGATCATCGAGCGCAGCGAAGCCGCGAGCGCCCCCGCGCCGCGCGCGTCGGCCCCTCCCCCGCCGCCACAGCCCGAATATCGCGAACGCGGCTATGATGACCGCCATTATGGCGGCAAGCCGTACAAGAAAAATTACAAAAAGAGCTTCCTCAGCGACCTGTTCGATTGAAGCGGCGGCGGCGCGCCGTCAGGTGCGCCGCTCCGCCCATGGCGCCCGCGCCGTCAGCCCTGCCGAAAACAGAACCGCCAGGCCATAGGCCAGCGGCGGCGACCAGATGACGGCGCGCGCACCGGCGATCGCCCCGACGACGAGCGCCGCCCACAATGCGAGGTGCGGCAACCAGCGCGCGTCACCGTCGCCGCGCAGCGCATTGGCGATCTTGTAACCCATGTGGACCAGCGTTCCCGTCATATAGGTCACGCCGACGACGGCCCCGCCCCGCCCCTCGATCGCCGCATTGACCATGCCCATCGCGAGCGCGAGGCAGGCGACCGAAAGCCATGCAAGATCGAACAGCCGAAGCGCGCCGGCGACGGCGAGCAGCATGGTGACGGACAGAAGGATCCACCCGCTCCGCCGGACGGCCGCGCGCGCGGCGAGGAGCGAACCCGCGACGACCCCGGTAAGGAACAGCGCGATGATCGCGCCCGCGATCAGCGCCGCGGCGGTCCATTCCGCCGCCCCGACCGCGAGCCGCGTCGAATTCCCGGTCATGAAGGAGACGAAAAAGCCCCCCGATTCGACAAAGCCGATCGCGTCGATAAAGCCGGCGAGCGCCGAAACGCCCGCTGCCAGCCTCTGCTGCGACCGGTCGAAACGGATCATGCCGGCAGCGGTCAGCCCACGGCCGCGTTGCGGCGCGCGTAGAGGAAATAGACCGCCAGCCCGCCGATATTCCAGACGACGAACCAGAGCTGCGTCTGCACGGGCAGGCTGAAGAAGAGATAGATGCAGCCGAGCACGGCGATGCCGCCCACGACCCACGGCAGCGGCGTGCGGAAGGTGCGTGGTGCTTGCGGAGCGCGGCGGCGCATGATCAGCATGCACACCGACACCGCGGAGAAAGCCGCGAGCGTGCCGGCGTTGGCGAGCGCGGCGAGCTCGCCCAGGGGAATGAAGCCCGCGAGCACCGCGACGACGATCGCCGTGAAGATGGTGATGCGCACCGGCGTGCCCCGCGACGACAGCTTCGCAAGGCCCGCGGGCAGCAAGCCGTCGCGCGCCATGGTGAAGAAGATGCGGCTCTGTCCGTAAAAGAAGGCGAGGATCACGGTCGGCAGCGCGATGACCGCCGACACGGCGAGATATTGCGCCGCGAGCGGACTGCCGAGTTCGCGCAGGATCAGCGCGAGCGGTTCGGGGCTGTTGGCGAAGCGCGTGTAGGCGATCGCCCCCACCGCGGCGACCGCGACCGCGATATAGATGGCGACGCACGCGACCATCGAACCGACGATGCCGATCTTGAGGTCGCGGTCGGGATTTTTCGCTTCTTCGGCCGCGGTCGCGATCGCGTCGAAGCCGTAGAAGGCGAAGAAGATGATCGCCGCCGCCGCCATCACCCCGCGTTCGACGCCGTCGGGGCCCATATGCTTGGCGAAGCCATAGGGGCTGAAGGGTTCGAGGTTGGCCGCATCGAAGGCGGGGAGCGCGACCGCGACGAAGACGACAAGCGCGGCGATCTTGACCAGCACGAGGATCGCGTTGAGCGTCGCGCTCTCTCGCGTGCCGACGAGCAGCAGCCCCGCGACGACGGCGATGATCGCGATCGCCGGCAGGTTGACGATGCCGCCGAGTTCGGGCCCCTGCATCAGCGCCATCGGGAATCCCGCCCACGCCTGGAGCAAGGGCGCGGCATAGCCCGACCAGCCAACCGCGACGGCGCTGACGACGAGCGAATATTCGAGGATCAGGCTCCACCCGACAACCCATGCGATGAGTTCGCCGATCACGACATAGGAATAGGTATAGGCGCTGCCCGACGCGGGAATCATCGTTGCCATCTCGGCGTAGGCGAGCGCGGCGCAGGCGCAGATCAGCCCGGCCACGGCGAAAGAGAGGATGACCGCCGGCCCCGCCTTGTCGGCGCCAACGCCGATCAGCGTCAAAATGCCCGTGCCGACGATCGCGCCGACACCGAGCGCGATAAGGTGCGGCCAGCCGAGCGTCCGCGCCAGCGCCTGCTCCCCCTCCCGCCGTTCCGGAACGATCGGTTTGCGGCGAAACAGGCTGTCGGTCATGCGGCGGGATCCCCCTTGGGCGCTAAATGGCTTTCGGCCGCTTGTAAGGTCGTCCGGCGCCAGCGCAAGACGTGCAATCGGGAGGGCAGCGATTGGCGGTTTTGGGGTGGAAAGCGGACCAGATGGCTTATCGCTTTTGATAGAGCTCGACCGCCTGCTTCACGAGCAGTTCCTCGGTCTCTTCCATATTAGTGCCGGTGTAAGCCTCCATTCGCCATGTCCCGTCGAGATAGTGTTCGCCGAGTGGCGACTCCAAAAAGCTCACGATTCCGCGCAGCTCTTCCTCGGTGAATTCCCAGTTGATATGACTCTCATATGCTTCCTGATATTGCGGGCGATATTTCTCATAGGCTGCTTTCAGGGTGTCTATGGGGCCGGTCCATATCTCCATCAGCGTCCTGTTCTGTGGAGCATTTTCGGTGCCTTGCGCCCAACCCAACTCGGGTATGAAAGCGTATCTTTCTAAAAAGCTCCCTGTGTCGATCCGGACTTGAAGGCCAGACGCCTTCATAAACCGATGAATCAGAGCTAACTTCTCGGCACTCGGTGGGGAGGATTCCTGTGCGGACGGCGCAATGACGGCGGCGGAACTTTGCGGCTCTGCATTTGCTGGCGAATTATGGCCGAGGGCCAGCAGGGCAATACAAATTAGCATTTTCATGCAGGCACTATGGCATCTTTGCCGACGGCCGCAATCGGTCGTTTCCCGACATTGCATCCGGATCGGCGACGAACGTCGGTTTTGGGGTGGGGAGCGGACTTAAGGTTCAGGAAATGACGGCGCCTTCTTCCGGCAGGTCAAGGCTAGCCCGAAACGCATCATTTTCCTCTGGATTGCGGTGAATCGCTCGCTGGTAAAGGGAAATCAATTGTGCCTGATAGCTTGGACGAGCGTCCCATAGCTTTGGATCACATCGAATGAGGCTGGAAAGGACGTCGCCCGGATAATAGCCTCCGTCGAATAGGGGGTCGATTTCCAGCTTCGGCCAAACAAGATCGAGGACGTAAGGAAACCCATTGCGTTGCACCACGAGCCGGCCGATTTCATCGTCCGACAAATCGCGAAGCGGTTTTTTCCAAGACCTAATGACCCACTCAATCAGCGGCGTCTCCGCGGCGTCAGGTTCGCTAACAGTAAGGCCGGTAAGCTCTTCCAGCGATTTAGATGGGTCAAAGGATTCCATCCTACCATTGAGCGGATATTCTGGATGTCCGCAACCGGTCGTTTTCAGACCTTCGTCATCCCGGACTTGATCCGGGATCCACTGCGGCGTTGAAGTCGTGGACCCCGGATCAAGTCCGGGGTGACGGTTCAAAAGAATGTCCACTTCCGGTCGAATGCCGTCATTCTTGCCAAATCGGCAGTGAATGGTCGGAAGGGGGGGGGGGCGGACGCTCCTCTCTGTCCGTTCGTGTCGAGCGAGGTCGAGACATCCATCGACGTGGCGCTTCGCCCGAGGGGCATCTCGACTTCGCTCGATGCGAACGGAGTTGGGCTGCATGTCGGCAATCGGTGCCGGTCATTGCCGCCAGATCGGCCACCGACGACCGACATGGGGTGGAGAGCGGGCGATCCCGCCTCCCCCGTCATTCCCGCGAAAGCGGGAACCCGGTGCGGGGTCGGCCCAAGCCCGCTCTGGCCCCCCGCTTTCGCGGGGATGGCGAAGCAAGAAGGCGAGCAGCTGCCATCGGCGGGATGCGAGCGTGGTCGCGCCCCCTTCCCCCTTGCACTCGCCCGGCAAATGCGTCACAACTTTACGTGAACGTAAAGGTAAAGCATTTGCGAGAGGATTCTTCCCCATGACCGACAGTCCCAGCTTCGACACGATCAAGCTCGCCGTCGCCGACAATGTCGCGACGATCACGCTCAACCGCCCCGACCGGCTGAATTCGATGCCGCCCGCGATGGCCGACGACATTCGCGCGGCGCTCGATCATTTGCCGGGGCTTGGCGCGCGCGCGCTGCTGATCACGGGTGAAGGCCGGGGGTTTTGCTCGGGCGCCGATCTGGCGGGCGACCGGTCGGCGGGCGACGCCGTCAGCGGCGGGGCGCGGAGCCGCAATGCGCTGCGCGGCCATTACAACCCGATGCTGCTTTCGCTCGCCAATCTCGACATCCCCGTCGTGGTCGCGGTCAACGGCCCCGCGGCGGGCGTCGGGTGCAGCTTTGCGCTGTCGGGCGATTTCACCATCGCGGGCAAGAGCGCCTATTTCCTGCAGGCGTTCGTCAATATCGGGCTCGTTCCCGACGGCGGATCCTCGTGGCTGCTGCCGCGCCTGATCGGCGTGCCGCGCGCGTTGCAGATGATGATGCTCGGCGAGAAGATCGGTGCCGAGCAGGCGGCCGACTGGGGCATGATCTATAAATGCGTCGACGATGCCGAGTTGATGGCCGAAGCAAAGGCGCTGGCGACGCGGCTCGCGAACGGTCCGACCATCGCGCTCGGCACGATGCGCAAGGTGCTGCGCGACGGGCTGTCGCAGGATTTCGCAACCACGCTCGACGCCGAAGCCAAGGGCCAGTTCATCGCGGGCGGCACCGCGGACGCGATGGAAGGCATCATGGCGTTCCAGCAGAAGCGCAAGACCGAGTTCAAGGGGAAGTAAGTCCGGAAAACATATCCGGCGTCGACCGATGACTTTTACCGGTTAGGCCAGAAGTGTCACAATTCCGCGCTGTCGCCGTTCATCGCTCTCACGATAAAATCAACAAAATTTATGAAGACGAATCCGAACACGAACGAGGCCCAGATCAGGGCATATTTCAGATAATCTTCGCCGCTCATTTCAACGCCGCTAGAAATCTTATTGAAGATTTCTAGCGGTAGCACGATCGATATGAACAGAAGTATCAGCAGAAGGAATTTGTTGAAATTCCTCAATGCCTTGAAACGCGACCACATCGGTTAACTGAACTCCCGCAACCCGCTACTACTCCGCCGCTTCCTCGACCATCACCTTTTTGTAGATGCTCGTGCGCGGATAGGAGCAGAGGCGCATCACCATCGGCTCGAAAAACTCGATGCTCTCGCTGTCATAATCGGGGTCGAACGCCGGCGCGTCATATTTTTCGCAGAATTCGGCGCACGCGGCATAATGGGGATGATCCTTGAACTGGTCGCGCATGTCGCGGTCGAGCCCGAGATAGTGGAAGAAATAATGGCCCTGGAAGATTCCGTGATGCTGGACGATCCACAGATTTTCCTCTGACAGGAAGGGCTTGAGGATCGCCGCCGCGACGTCGGGGTGGTTGAACGCGCCGAGCGTGTCGCCGATGTCGTGGAGCAAAGCCATCACGACATATTCCTCGTCGCGGCCATCCCTATGCGCCCTGGTCGCGGTCTGCAGGCAATGTTCGAGCCGGTCGACGGGGAAGCCGCCATAATCGCCGCCGAGCAGCTTCAGATGGTCGAGGATGCGCTTGCCATTGTTCGGCGCGAACTCCTTTTGCTCGCGTGCGATAATGTCCCAATCTTCCTGCGTTCCGTCGATCATCGAGCGGAAAGTGGCGTGATCGTGCGTCATCTCGTTCATGGCAGCCTCTCCTATTTTGAGGCGCAGCCTATCCTATTCGTTGTTATTTGCAACGTTATAGGTCTTCACCTCGGCCTGCGTCAGGCAGCGGCGCGTCGATTTGTCGTCGGCATTTTCGAGCGCCTTCTGCTGGTACATGACCTCGGTCAGCAGCTTGCGCGACACCCCCATGCGGATGAGGAAATCATTGTCCTCGCTCGCGAGCAGCGCGGCGTCCTGTTCGATGTCGCCGATCAATTCCTTGGTCGCGTCGGTGCCCATCGCGACGCTCATGTCGATCGTGCTGCGATCGCCGGTGCGGGTGAACATATGGACGATGAAGAGCCCGCCGGGGTCGATCACGCGCGGCTGCCCGCCCATGAAGACGAAGTTGCACGCGCTGAAACAGGCCCAGCCCGCCGGGATGCGCGTCGTCAGCCCGAAGTTCGAGCGGATGATCCGTCCCGCGGCATTGCCCGCGCGCGCGTCGCCGCCCGGCGAGCGCAGCCAGACCTCGCCGACGTCGGGATTGGCGGCGAGCGCGGCCTTCAGCCGCTCGGGCAGCCCCGCGTCGATCCGCCCCTCGGCGAGCAGCACCTTGCCGTTCTTCATGGCGACGGGGGTGAGCTTCATCGCCGGATTGGCCGACCAGTCGGGGTTCAGCGGACAGGTCGGGTTCTGCGGATCGACCGCCGGTTTCGCGGCGCCGGTCAGGCAGGCGATCAGCCCCGCCGCCGCCGCGAGACGAACGAATTTACGCGGCCAGGACATAGCGTGCCTGCCCCGGCCCCTTGCACATCCGTTTCGACACGCGCGTTTCCTCGCCCTCGACGATGATGATGTCGGTGACGTTCATGCACTGCGTCCCGTCGGCGAGTTCGTTCTTCGCCGCGACCGTCGACGACCCGCTGACATTCTCGCGCGTTCCGCTCGTCCAGTTCGCGGTCGCGCCGACCTCTTCGCCGCGCGTCGCCTCCTCGGTCGCCGCCGCCGCCTGCACCTGTTCGGCGGGGTCGAGGCGGCAGGCGATGGCGTCGGTGAGCGTGCCGCTGACCTCCGAAATCGGCACATAGGAGTAGACGCCGGCCTTGCTCGCGACGTCGCCGACCGCGTCGTTGATCACATTGCCCAATATGTTGCGGCCGATGCTATTGCCCTTCTTGCCCTTGGGGCAGCCGCCATTGTCGTCCTCGCTCGGCTTGGGCGCCGGCGTCGTCACCTTGCGAAGCAGGCCGCCGAACTGCGCCTGCGCCGGCGCGACGGCAAGCAGGCAGGCCGCGAGCACGGCCGGGGTCGCCAAAATTTTCCGCATCATCCTGTCCACCCTCGATGCGCCCGAACCCGGGCTGTCCAGCGACCCTTTTATCGGTGATTCATGCCACCCGCTGTGATTTTCATCAACCGTGCAACATTTGTCATCCAGACAGGTTGAATTAAGGTCGAATATGTCACAGTAACGCCGCCATGCTCTCGCAGAAGACCCGCTATACGATCCGCGCGTTCCAGCACCTGGCCGATCATTGGGGCAAGGGGCAGGTGCAGCTGGCGGACATTGCGGACGCGCAGAATATCCCGCCCAAGTTTCTGACCGTGATCCTGTCCGAAATGGCGCGCGAGGGGCTGCTCATCTCGCAGCGCGGGCGCGATGGCGGGTACCAGCTCGCGCTGCCCCCGATCGACATCAGCTATGGTGATCTTGTGCGGCTGACGCGCGGTTCGCTCGCGCTCGTCCCCTGCGCCGCACGCAACGCGCACGAGCATTGCAAGAATTGCCTGCCCGAAATCGACTGCCGGTTGCGCAGCCTGATGCTCCGGGTTCGCGACGACACGGCGTCGATCCTCGACCGCATCACGCTCGCCGACCCGATCGAGATGCTGCCGCTGTTCGACAAGGAAGAGGCGGCGGAATAGCTTCGCCGCCACCCCACTACGGCTTCGCTTGAACAGCCGGCGCCAACGCGGCATTTAGCCGGACATTAACCAATTCGCCCCACACCGCTATCATGAGGGGCAGGATCCATGGTCTCGACGCATTGCGTGGGATAGCCGCGTGGCTCGTCCTGCTGATGCACGCGAGCCAGACGTTGGCCGGAGCGCATCTTGCGGTCGATTTCTTCTTCATGCTGTCGGGCTTCGTCATGGCCCGCACCTATGAGGATCGCCTTCGCGACAGGTCGCTGAGCCCCCTGTCCTTTCTGCTCAAACGCTATCGGCGGCTCTGGTTCACGATGGCCGTCGGCGCATCGCTTGGCCTGGCCTTGCCTCTTTGGGCGCTGGGGCCGTCGCCCAATCTGGCGGTGACCTATTTATTCGCCATGCTCCTGATCCCCTATGGAGCAACGACGCCCTATATCCTGAACAGCCCGGCCTGGTCGATCACCTATGAGCTTCTGGCAAATGCGCTTCACGGCCTGTGGTTGGCAAAGATGGGTGATCGCATGTTGTGGGTCGCGCTCGCAACGGTCAGCGCGGCGTTTGTCGCGGCCTATTCCTACGGCGGCTTCCCGCGCATTCTTCAACACACGTCCGCCGAAACCCAGTTGCTGATCATATTCCGGGCGATGACGGCTTATATCATCGGCATATTGGTGGCGCGGTTGACGATGAAACGGTCGCTGCCGAAGATTCCCTTCTGGGCCGGGGCCGCGGCGCTTCCAGCCTATATCGCGCTGGTGACGGCGTGGCCGTTCGCCTTCTGGCCGCTGCCTTTCATCTTCCTGGTTGCCCCCCTGGCGCTGCTCGCCGGACTCGACCCGAGCGCGCCCAAGGGGCCATCGGCCCTGCTCGGCGACATTTCATTTCCGCTATATGCGATTCACATGCCCATCGTGCAGGCCGGATTTCATTTTGGCTGGCCGCGCGAGACCGCCATCATCCTGTCGGTGGCCATCGCCTGCTTGTGGATCATCCGCTTACCCGAACGACGGCCGACCGGCCTCGCGACCTGATTGAGGCCATCGGCGACGGCATTGACCATCGCCGGCTCGGATTGCCGTTTCGTTCGATATCGGGAGTTAAACAGAAATGGTGGAGCCTAGCGGGATCGAACCGCTGACCTCCTGCATGCCATGCAGGCGCTCTCCCAGCTGAGCTAAGGCCCCGTGCCATTCGTGCGGGTCGCGCCTGGGCGGTGCGACCGGGACGCCGCCTTTAGCAGCGCCGTCGGGTGATGCAAGGGGCCAAATCATCTTTCGATGCTTTTTTGACCTCCGGCGCTCACCCGCCGATAATCAGCTTTCGTCGTCCTCGTCGTCGCCCGTGGCAACGCCCAGATCGTCGTCGCCGCCAAGGTCGACATCATTGTCCGGCGAGTCGCTGTCCTCGTCGACATCGACGTCCAGATCCAGATCCTCGTCGGCCGCGACATCTTCCTTCACGACCTTGCCGGGCTTCTCGGCTTCTTCGAACGGCATCGGCTGCTTCGATTTCAGCACCGATTCCGGAATCCAGCTATAGCCGCAATTGATGCAGCTGACCGGATCGTCCTTCGTCAAATCATAGAATCGGGTGGCGCATTTCGGGCAGCTGCGCTTCGTGCCCCATTCAGCCTTGATCATAAACGCCTCATAATCCTTTGGAAACAGGATAGAAATATGGAAGAGCGACGGCGCCTGAATAGCTATCCGTCAAATCGGCGTGCGCCTTGCCAGATTGCAAGGCCGCTGTCAAAAGCCGCACGCCATGACCGATCAAACCGCCACCCCGCGCAGCTTTTCCGCTTCCGTTCCGCTGAAGGGCAGGATCGCGATTCCGGGGGACAAAAGCATCTCGCACCGCTCGCTGATGCTCTCCGCGCTCGCGGTCGGGGAAAGCCGCGTCACCGGCCTGCTCGAAGGGCATGACGTGCTCGCGACCGCCGCGGCGATGCGCGCGATGGGCGCAACCATCGAGCGGCGGGACGATGGCGAATGGCGCATCCACGGCGTCGGGGTCGCCGGGCTGCTCCAGCCGCGCGCAGCGCTCGACATGGGCAACAGCGGCACCTCGACGCGCCTGTTGATGGGGCTGGTCGCCAGCCACCCGATCACCGCCACCTTCGTCGGCGACGCCAGCCTGTCGGGGCGCCCGATGGGCCGCGTCATCGATCCGCTGTCGCTGATGGGGGCCGACATCTCGGCCTCTCCGGGGGGCCGCCTTCCCCTGATGATCCGCGGCCTCGCCCCCGCCATCCCCCTTTCCTACCGCCTGCCGATGGCATCGGCGCAGGTGAAGAGCGCCGTGCTGCTCGCCGGGCTCAACACGCCGGGGATCACCGAAGTCATCGAACCCGTCCCGACGCGCGACCACAGCGAACGCATGCTCAAGGGCTTCGGCGCCGAGCTGACGGTCGACTCCGACGGCGAAGGCACGCGCCATATCCGCATTCGCGGCGAAGCCGAGTTGAAGCCGCAGACGATCATCGTCCCCGGCGACCCGTCGTCGGCCGCCTTCTTTATCGTCGCCGCGCTGGTCGTGCCCGGATCGGACGTCACCATCGCCAATGTCGGCCTGAACCCCACCCGCGCTGGCCTCGTCGAGGTGCTCAGGCAGATGGGCGGCGACATCGAACTCCTCGATGCGCGCGAAGTCGGCGGCGAGCCGGTCGCGGACCTGCGCGTCCGCCACAGCGCGCTCAAGGGCATCGACGTCGATCCCGCCGTCGCACCGAGCATGATCGACGAATTCCCGATCCTGTTCGTCGCCGCGGCGCTCGCCGAAGGCCGCACCGTCACGACCGGGCTCGACGAGCTTCGCGTCAAGGAAAGCGACCGCCTGGCCGTGATGGCAACCGGCCTCGCGGCGATCGGCGTGCGCGTCGAAGAGAGCGAAGATGGCCTCGTCATCCACGGCACCGGCGGCGATCTGTTACCTGGCGGCGCGACCATCGCGGGCCACCTCGATCACCGCATCTGCATGAGCTTCGCGGTCGCGGGGCTCGTCTGCAAGGCGCCGGTGACGATCGACGACATTGCGCCGGTCGCGACGAGCTTCCCCAATTTCGAAGCCTTGCTTGCGGGCTTGCAACAATGATCATCGCGGTCGACGGCCCCACCGCGTCGGGCAAGGGCACGATCGCCAAGGCGCTCGCCGCCCATTTCGGCCTTCCCGTGCTCGACACCGGCCTGCTCTATCGCGCGGTCGGCTATCAGACCCAGCTCGATCACGGCGACCCCGACAACGCCGCCGACGCGCTCGCTGCCTGCGAATTCCCCGCCAGCCTGCTCGATGATCCCGCGCTGCGCTTCGAAAGCACGGGCAGCCTCGCCAGCCGCGCGTCGGTCCACCCGCAGGTCCGCGCCGCGCTGTTCCAGCGCCAGGTCGATTTCGCGAACCAGCCCGGCGGCGCGGTGCTCGACGGGCGCGACATCGGCACCGTCATCGCGCCGCACGCCGACGCCAAATTGTTCGTGACAGCGACCGCCGAGGAACGTGCGCGCCGGCGTCACGCCGAAATGCTGGGGCGCGGAGTCGAGGTCGGTTTCGACGCGGTGCTCGCCGACGTCCATGCCCGCGATGCGCGCGACACGGGCCGCGCCGACGCTCCGCTCGTCCGCGCGCCCGACGCGATGCTGCTCGACAATAGCGCGCTCGATCGCGACGCCGCCATCGCCGCCGCGATCGCCTTTGTGGAAAGCAGGATCGGCGCGCGCGGCTGAAGAGCATCGCGCATAGGCCGCCCGAAGGCGGCCGGCCCGGCCTTTTCCCTTGCCGAAAGCCCCTTTCCCGCATATACGCGCGCCGTCCGACGGGCTTTTGCCGGTCGAGGCACGGACAAGCCGCCGCTCGCAATCGGGCGTCGGGCGCGATGGGGTTCACCCTTCGCGCCCATTTTGCTTTGCCCGTGCCTTGGCCGACGAACAGCCCTGAAGATGTCCCGCCTCGCATCCGGCGGACGGGACGGATCGGCCACAAGACCAGCGGAACCAACCGCTTGGCCGGAACAATGAAGTAAGGAATACACTCTATGGCCTCTACGGCTTTTCCGTCGCGCGACGATTTCGCCGCGATGCTCGACGAATCGCTGGGTGGTGCTGATGGCGGCTTTGAAGGCCGCGTCGTCAAGGGCACCGTGACCGCGATCGAAAACGACCTGGCAGTGATCGACATCGGCCTGAAGAGCGAAGGCCGCGTGCCGCTTCGCGAATTCGCGATGCCGGGCCAGAAGGCCGACATCAACGTCGGTGACGAAGTCGAAGTCTATGTCGACCGCGTCGAAAACGCCAATGGCGAAACCATGCTGTCGCGCGACCGTGCTCGCCGCGAAGCCGCCTGGGACCGCCTGGAAGAAGAATTCAACAAGGAAGCCCGCGTCGAAGGCGTCATCTTCGGCCGCGTCAAGGGCGGCTTCACCGTCGACCTCGGCGGCGCCGTGGCGTTCCTCCCGGGTTCGCAGGTCGACATCCGCCCCGTGCGCGACGTCGGCCCGCTCATGGACCTGCCGCAGCCCTTCCAGATCCTCAAGATGGATCGCCGCCGCGGCAACATCGTCGTGTCGCGCCGCGCCATCCTCGAGGAAACGCGCGCCGAACAGCGTTCCGGCCTGATCCAGAACCTCGAAGAGGGCCAGATCATCGAAGGCGCGGTCAAGAACATCACCGATTATGGTGCGTTCGTCGACCTGGGCGGCATCGACGGCCTGCTTCATGTCACCGACATGAGCTACAAGCGCGTCAACCACCCGAGCGAAGTCATCAACATCGGTGACACGGTCAAGGTGCAGATCATCCGCATCAACCGCGACACGCAGCGCATCAGCCTGGGCATGAAGCAGCTCGAAAGCGATCCGTGGGAAGGCGTCGCCGCCAAGTACCCGGTCGGCGCGAAGCTGTCTGGCACCGTCACGAACATCACCGATTACGGTGCGTTCGTCGAACTCGAGCCTGGCATCGAAGGCCTGGTCCACGTCAGCGAAATGTCGTGGGTCAAGAAGAACGTCCATCCCGGCAAGATCGTTTCGACCAGCCAGGAAGTCGACGTCATCGTCCTCGAAGTCGACAGCGACAAGCGCCGCATCTCGCTTGGCCTCAAGCAGGCCCAGTCGAACCCCTGGGGCGCCTTTGCCGAATCGCATCCGATCGGCTCGGTCGTCGAAGGCGAAGTCAAGAACGCGACCGAATTCGGTCTGTTCGTCGGCCTGCCCGGCGACGTCGACGGCATGGTCCACATGTCGGACATCGCGTGGGGCATCTCGGGCGAAGAAGCGCTGCACCTCCACCGCAAGGGCGAGGCCGTGCAGGTCGTCGTTCTCGACGTCGACGTCGAGAAGGAACGCATCAGCCTCGGCATCAAGCAGCTTGAAAAGGGTGCTCCGGCCGTCGGCGGCGGCGTTGCCGCTGCGGGTTCGCTGAAGAAGAACGACGTCGTCACCGTCTCGGTCCTCGAAGTCCGCGACAACGGCCTCGAAGTGCAGGCCGGCGAAGATGGCGCCACCGGCTTCATCAAGCGCGCCGACCTTGGCCGCGACCGCGACGAACAGCGCGCCGAACGCTATCAGGTCGGCCAGAAGTTCGACGCGATGGTCATCGGCTTCGACCGTTCGAAAAAGCCCAACTTCTCGGTCAAGGCGATGCAGATCGCCGAAGAGAAGGAAGCCGTCGCGCAGTATGGTTCGTCGGACTCGGGCGCGTCGCTCGGCGACATCCTCGGCGAAGCGCTGAAGGCCGGCAAGAAGGACTGATCCTCCTTCCGCCGTCAGGTAACAGAAAAGGCCCGCAGAGTGTCCCTCTGCGGGCCTTTTTCATGTCGCGATATATTTTTGACCGGATCGGGATTCGTGATACCTTTGCGGCGCGTTGGGAGGGGTCTCACGCATTAAGGGCCGGCAACGTCCGGAATCCTGCTTCGGCGGGAAACGCGTGGCTGTATATATTAGGGGAAGCACATGATCCGGTCAGAACTGGTTCAAAAGATCGCGAGCGAAAACAGCGATTTGAGACTCGAAGAAGTCGAGCGCATCGTCGACACCTTCTTCGACTCGATCGTCGACCAACTCGCGGCGGGCGGCCGCGTCGAGTTGCGCGGCTTCGGCGCCTTCTCGACCCGCTCGCGCGAATCGCGCACCGGCCGCAACCCCCGCACCGGGGCCGCCGTCGATGTGAAGGCGAAAAGCGTCCCCTATTTCAAACCGGGCAAGGAAATGCGCGAGCGGCTGAACAGCTGAGCGACAGTCCGAACGCCGTCATTGCGAGCGCAGCGAAGCACTCTCCCGTTCGATAGCGGGAGAGTGCTTCGCTGCGCTCGCAATGACGTTATTGAAGCCTCAGTTCTTGAGCCGGTATCCGGTGCGGAACATCCAGAAGATCACGCCAAGGCACAGCGCCAGAAACAGCGCGACCGCGCCCATGCTGACCTCGATCCCGACGTCACCCTTGCCGAAGAAGGTCCAGCGGAAGCCGCTGATCAGATAGACGACGGGATTGAACAGCGTGATCGTCCGCCATGCCGCGGGCAGCATGTCGAGCGAGTAGAAGGCGCCGCCAAGGAAGGTCAGCGGATAGATCACCAGCATCGGAATGACCTGAAGCTGCTCGAAGCTTTGCGCCCAGATGCCGATGATGAAGCCGAACAGGCAAAAGGTCACCGCCATCAGGATCATGAAGGCGACCATCAACAGCGGATAGGCGACCTGCACGTCGACGAACAGGTGCGCGGTGGCGAAAATGATCGACCCGATGACCACCGATTTCGTCGCCGCCGCGCCGACATAGGCGATCACCGTTTCGAGCGGCGACAGCGGCGCCGACAGCATTTCATAGATCGTCCCCGTCCATTTCGGCATATAGATGCCGAACGAGGCGTTGCTGATGCTTTCGGTGAACATCGTCAGCATCATCAGCCCGGGCACGATGAAGGCGCCATAGGGCACATCGCTGACCTCGGTCATCCGGCTGCCGATCGCCGATCCGAAGACGACGAAATAAAGCGCCGTGGTGATCACCGGCAGCATCAGGCTGGTCCAGAAGGTGCGCCCGAAGCGCGCCATTTCGAAGGCGTAGATCGCGCGTACGCCGCGCCAGTTCGCGGTCATGCGGCTTCTCCCTTGGTAACGTTCGATTCGTGCACCAGCCCGACGAAAATATCCTCGAGCGAGCTTTGCCTGGTATGCAGATCCTTGAACTGGACCCCGATGTCGGTCATCCGCCGCAGCAGCGACGGCACGCCCGTCGCCTCGGCCCGGCTGTCGAACTCATAGACCAGCTCATTGCCCTCGCCCGCGAGTTCGAGCTTCCACTGTGCGAGCTCTTCGGGGATCGCCGCCAGCGGTTCGGTGAGATTGAGCGTGAGCGTCTTGCGCCCCAGCTTCTTGATCAGCTCGTCCTTCTGCTCGACCAGGATCAGCCGCCCGCCGGTGATCACCCCCACCCGGTCAGCCATTTCCTCGGCTTCCTCGATATAATGGGTTGTCAGGATGATCGTCACGCCGCGCTCGCGAAGGCCGCGCACCATGTTCCACATGTCGCGGCGCAATTCGACGTCGACACCCGCGGTCGGTTCGTCGAGGAACAGGATTTCGGGCTCGTGGCTCAGCGCCTTCGCGATCATCACGCGGCGTTTCATCCCGCCCGACAATTCCATGATCTTCGACGAGCGCTTGTCCCAGAGCGACAGGTCGCGCAGCAGCTGCTCGATGAACGCCGGGTCCTTGGGCTTGCCGAACAGGCCGCGCGAGAAAGTGACCGTCGCCATCACCGTCTCGAACGCGTCGGTGTGCAGTTCCTGCGGCACCAGCCCGATCAGCGCCCGCGCGGCGCGATAGCCCTGCGCGTGGTCGTGACCGCCGACGGTCACCGTCCCCGCGCTCGGCGTGACGATGCCGCAGACGATGCTGATCATCGTCGTCTTGCCCGCGCCGTTCGGCCCGAGCAGCGCGAAAATCTCGCCCTTGTTGATGGTAAGGTCGACGTCGCTCAGGGCTTTGTGACCGCTCTTGTAGGTTTTTCCGAGACCGGAAATTTGGAGGACAGCTGTCATGACACGCCGTCTAGCCGAGCAACCCCTTGCCGTGAAGCGACAAACATCGCTTGACCTCCATCGACCCATCGGCTTGACCAACGGGCCAGGCGGACGTGGCGAAATCGGTAGACGCAGCAGACTTAAAATCTGCCGGCCTAGTGTCATGCGGGTTCAAGTCCCGCCGTCCGCACCAGATTGCCCCGCCGGAACGGTCGGCAATAGGGCATGGCCTTGCGAAGCGCGCCGTCCTAGGGTGCGTTCGCAATGCGCCTGATCCGTCCCGCTATCCTCTTCTCCCTCGTCGCATCCGCATCGGTCGCGCTTTCGGGCTGCGACCTCTTCGGCGAACGCGGCCCTGTGAAAATCGCCGCCATCGGCACGCTCAATCCCGCGGCGACGCCGCTTTCGGGGGAGTTGTCGGGCGCCAATGCCGCGCTGCTCGATGCGACCTCGCAGGGCCTCGTCAGCTATGACGGAGAAGGGCAGATCGACACCGGCCTCGCCGACCGCTGGACCGTCACCACCGACGGGCGCAGCTATATCTTCCGGCTTCGCGAAGCCAAGTGGACCAACGGGCGCAAGGTCACCGCCGAGGATGTCTCGGCGATCCTGCGCTCCTATCTCGCCCCCGCCAGCCGTCACATCCTCAAGGACGATTTCCCCGAGGTCGAGACGATCAAGGCGATGACCGAGACCGTCATCGAAATCCGCCTCGCGGTACCGCAGCCCGCGATTCTCGAACTGCTCGCGCAGCCGTCGATGGCGATCGTCAACAAGGGCATGGGCTGGGGCCCGATGCGCGGGCGCAAGATCGGCCGCGCGGTGCTGCTGTCGCCCGTCCCGGACCCGCTCGCCGAGGATCCCGAAGCCGCCGAGGCCGCCGCGAACGATCCCGCCGCCTCGATCGAGCTCGTCGGCACATCGCCCGAGGGCGCGCTCGCGCGGTTCAAGAACGGCTATGCCGATGGCGTGATCGGGGGACGCTTTTCGACCCTGCCCTATTTCGTCGCCTCGAACGTCGGCCGTTCGCGGCTGGTCGTCGATCCGGTGCCCGGCCTGTTCGGCCTGTCGTTCGTGCGCGCCGAGGGGTTCCTCGCAACCGACATCAACCGCGACGCGCTCGTCCGCGCGATCCGGCGCGAGCGGCTGATCGAGGCCTTTGGCCTCGCCGAATGGCAGCCGCAGGTCACGCTGCGCCCGGCGCTCTACACGCGCGACGGCGGCCCGGTGCCGCTGGTCCCCGCCTGGGCCGATTTCGACGAAGCCTCGCGCCTCGCCCAGGCGAAACGCGTGGTCGATGCCTGGCGCGCCGCCGGGCGCGAGATCGAGCCGCTGCGCATTGCGGTGCCCGATACGCCGGGCGGTCGCATATTGTTCGCCTATGTCGCCGCCGACTTCAACGCGATCGGCGTGCCGAGCCGGCGCGTCGCGATGGCGTCGTCCGCCGACCTTCGCCTGATCGACGAGGTCGCCCCGAACGACGATCCCCTGTGGGGAATACGCCGCCTGTCGTGCCGCCGCGACACGCTGTGCAACCGCGAGGCGCAAAACCTGATCGATCTGGCGACTGCCAACATCGATATCGGCCAGCGCCGCCAGCAGATCAGCGAGGCCGAGGCGGTGCTGGCGCGTTACGCGCCCTTCATCCCGCTCGCGACGCCGCTGCGCTGGTCGGTCGCGTCGCAGCGCCTGACCGGGCTGCGCGCCAACGGCCGTGCGCAGCACCCATTGAATCACCTGATCGCCGCGCCTAACTAAATGGAGGCGCTTCAAGTTCGAGCGCTTTTGAAAGGACCCTGATGGCCCCTTCGACCCCCAATCCGGATGCGATCTTCGACGCTCTCATCCAGAACCGGACCGACCCCGCGGCGCTGCGCAAGCGTGTCGAAACGCTCGAAATCCTCCTCGAGCGCAGCTTCGTCATTCCCGGCATCAACCGTCCGGTCGGCCTTGACGCGATCGTCGGACTCGTCCCCGTGGTCGGCGACGTCATCGCCGCGACGATGGGCGCCTATCTTATCTGGGAAGCGCGCAACCTCGGCATGCCGAAGTGGAAGATCTGGCGCATGGTCGGCAATCTGGGTGTCGATACCGCGCTCGGCGCGGTGCCGCTCGTCGGCGACGCGTTCGACTTTTTCTTTCGCTCGAACACGCGCAATCTCAAGATCATCAAGAAGCATCTCGACAAGCATCATCCGGGCACGATCATCATCGACCAGTAATTTCCAGTCATTGCGAGGAGCGAAGCGACGCGGCAATCCAGAGTCGCGCAAGGCCGCCCTGGATTGCTTCGCTACGCTCGCAATGACGATGGTGCATTGGCAACCGGCCTTCCCCTCCGCTGTATAATGCTGCTAGCACAGCGGCTCCACACCCCAGGGGAGACTTTCTGAATGATCCGCGCCAGCCTTGCCGCGCTTGCCCTCAGCTGTTCGATGACCGCCGTCGCGCTCGCCGCACCGCAAGAGAAGGACCCCTATCTCTGGCTCGAGGATATCGAGGGCGCGAAGGCGCTGGACTGGGTCAAGAAAGAAAATGCGGCAACCGACAAGCTGATCACCGCCCGCCCCGGCTTCGAGGCGGACCGCAAGCGCGCGCGCGAAATCCTCGATGACGACCGCCAGATCGCCGAGCCGGGCGAGGTGATGGGCGACATGATCACCAATTTCTGGCGCGACGCGAACAACCCGCGCGGCATCTGGCGCCAGAGTTCGCTGGGCGCCTATCTTGCCGGCAAGCCCGTATGGACGACGCTGATCGACGTCGATGCGCTCGGCAAGGCGGAAAAGCAGAGCTGGGTCTGGCACGGTGCCGACTGCCTCGCCCCCGATTACAAACGCTGCCTCGTGTCACTGAGCCCCGGCGGCACCGACGCCGACGTCGTGCGCGAATGGGACCGCACGACCAAAAGCTTCGTCGACGGCGGTTTCGCGCTGCCGCAGGCGAAGAGCAGCGTGACGTGGGAGGATGCCGACACACTGCTCGTCGCCACCGACTATGGCGAGGGCAGCATGACCGCGTCGGGCTATCCGCGCATCGTCAAGCGCTGGAAACGCGGCACCCCGCTCTCGGCCGCGACGATGGTCGCCGAGGGCGAGCATGAGGATGTCGGCATGAATGTCTTCGCGCTCGTCGACGGCGACACGCGCTGGCCGATGATCAGCCGCGGCAAGACCTTCTACACCGCCGACTATCTGATCCGCGGCGTCGGCAGCGACGGCTATCATTCGACGATCATTCCCGACACCGCCAGCCTTCGCGACGTGCTGGATGGGCAGGCGATCGTCTTTCTCAACAAGGATTTCGGCACCCGCTTTCCCGCAGGCTCGCTGATCTCGCTGTCGCTCGAAGATATGGCGGCCGACCGGCAGGTCCCGGTCATCCCGGTCATGGCGCCGACCAGCGCGCAGGCGATCGAGGATGTCTCGGCGACCGACAATATCCTGTGGGTCAAGGCGCTCGACGACGTCGAAGGCAAGTTGTTCGCGCTCCGCCGCGACCAGCCGAACGGGCGCTGGAGCCAGAAGGAAATTCCCCTCGCCGCCAATGCGACGGTCCATATCGCGGGCACAATCGGCAAACGCGAGACGATCCTCGCGAGCGCCGAGACGATGCTGATGCCCCCGACGCTCTATGCCGTGAGCGCGGACAGCGCGCCGAAGCCGGTCCAAAGCCTGCCCGCGACCTTCGACGCAAAGGACATGACCGCCGAGAAACGGTTCGCAACGTCGAAGGACGGGACGAAAATTCCCTATTTCCTCGTCCGAAAAAAGGGTGCGACGGGCCCCGTCCCGGCTCTCGTCCACGCCTATGGCGGCTTCCGCGCCGCGCAGACGCCGGGTTACCTGACCGGCCAGCCCTACCGCGCCGGCCCGCTCGGCCTCTTCTGGGTCGAGGACGGCAATGCCTATGTCCTCGCCAATATTCGCGGCGGCGGCGAATATGGTCCCGCCTGGCACCAGGCGGCGCTGCGCGAAAAGCGCCAGAACAGCTTCGACGACCTCCACGCGGTCGCCGAGGATCTGGTGAAAACCGGGGTCAGCGCCAAGGGCAAGATCGCGATCTCGGGCCGTTCGAACGGCGGCGTGCTCGTCGGTGCGGCGATGACGCAGCGCCCCGACCTTTACGGCGCGGTGATCTCGGGCTCGCCGATCAAGGATATGTGGCGCTACGACAAGATGCTCGCGGGGGCTTCGTGGGTCGCCGAATATGGCGATCCCGACGTTCCCGAGGACTGGGCCTTCCTGTCGAAATATTCGCCCTATCACAACATCCGCAAGGGCGTGACCTACCCGCCGATCTTCCTTTATCTGTCGACCAAGGACGACCGCGTCCATCCGGGCCACGCGCGCAAATACGCCGCGCGGCTGATGGAGAATGGCAACCGCGTCTATTATCATGAATATATCGAGGGCGGCCATTCGGTCGGCGCCGACCATGCCGAGGATGCGGTGCGTGCCGCAATGCTCCACGGTTTCCTGCTGCGCGAGCTGGTGGAGAAGAAGTAACTGCCCAACCTCTCAACTAATGGGGGGCAAGAATGATTGGCGCCGGGCCGTGCCCTTTCAGCGGATCTGCCTTTTCTCCAGCTTTCGCGCGAGCGTGCGCCGGTGCATTCCTAGCCGGCGTGCGGTCTCCGAAATATTGAAGTCGGTCTCGACCAGCGTCTGGTGGATATGCTCCCACTCGACCGTCTTGATCGACGAGGGACGCGCATCGAGCGGCACCTCGACATTGCCCTCCGATCGTTCGAACGCCGCTTCGATATCGTCGGTGTTCGACGGCTTGGCGAGATAATAGGAGGCGCCGAGCTTGATCGCCTCGACCGCGGTGGCGATGCTCGCGAAGCCGGTCAGCACGACGATCCGCATCGTCGCATCGGCAGCGCGCAACGCCTGCACGCACGCGAGGCCCGACGCGCCGCCAAGCTTGAGGTCGACGACCGCATAGCCCGGCCGGAAAGTCGCAAGCAGCGCCTCCATTTCCTCGGGGCTGTGCGCGACCTTCACCGCGTAGCCGCGCCGCTCGAACGAGCGTTTCAGCGTGCGTGCGAAGGCATCGTCATCCTCGACGATCAGCAGATGGCGCCGATCATTTCCGGCGTCGGTCATGTCGCCTCTCCACCCGGCCGCGCGAGTGCCGAAATCGGCAGGAATATCCGAACCAGTGCGCCCCCCGCATCGCGGTTGGCAACGCTGGCGCCGCCGCCGAGCTTGCGCAGCACATTGACGAGCAGAAACAGGCCGAGCCCGCCGCCGGGACGCCCCTTGGTCGAGCGATAGGGCTGGCCGAAATTCTCCAGCATCTCCGGGCTGAATCCGGGGCCGCGATCGGCGATTTCGATCACCAGCATGTCGCCGTCGCGCGACGCCGTGAAGCTGGTCCAGTCGGGCGACACCTCCGCCGCATTGTCGAGGACGTTGCCGATCACCTGCCGCAGCGCGGGGTCCGACACGATCGCCACATCGGCACCGAAGCGGTCGTTGAATTCGACCGTGCCCGGACGGCGCACCGCGCGGGTATGCGCGACGATCTCGTTGAATGCGGCGCGCATCGTGGTCAGCTGCGGCGCTTCGCCGCGCGCCTCGCCCGCCGACATCAATATGCCGCTGACGATCGCCTTGCACCGCTGCACCGCCGCATCCATGTCGGCGAGATCCTCCTGCAACTCACGGTCGTCCTTCAGCCGCGGCGCCGCCTGCCAGTCGCCGATCAGCACTGACAAGGTCGACAGCGGCGTGCCGAGTTCGTGCGCAGCGCCCGAGGCGAGCAGGCCCATGCGCACGATATGATCCTCTTCCGCCGCGCGCTGGCGGCTTGCCGCGAGCGCGGCGTCGCTGTCGCGCAAATTGCGGCTGATCCGCGTCACGAAGGCGACGAGCAGCACCGCGATCAGGAGGAAGCAGACGAAGCTGCCCTGCAGATAGAGCTTCATCGGGTCGGCGGCATAGGGCGGCGGCAGCACGAGCGGCGTCGGGTCGACGCGCAGCGCCGCGAGCGCGGCGAGCGCCGCCGCAACGATCGCCCACGACGAGCGCGGCGTCAGCAGGATCGCCCCGATCACGACCTGGAGCAGAAAGAGCGAGGCGAAAGGATTGGCGAGCCCGCCGCTGTGATGAAGCTGCCAACCGAGCGCCGCGACGTCGAACAGCAGCGCCGCGGTGAGTTCGGCATTGGTCACCGACCGGCCGCGGCGGAGCAAGGCGGTGCTCGCGAAATTGATCGCGATCAGCACGAGGATCGCGGCGAGCAGCGGCCCGCGCGCCAGCGAAATGCCCATCGGCCCGCTGACGATCCCGATCGTCGCGAGCTGTCCCCCGACCGCGAGCCAGCGCAACTGGATCAGCAGCGTCATGTTGCGGCGGCCCGCGGGCGCTTTCGCAGCTGCTGCGGGCAGGATCGTCGGGTCGGTCATCATTCGCGGATACGCCACAGCCGCCACGCAAAAAAGAGGCTGAGCGCAGATAACGCGAACCAGGTCAGCGCATAGACCATGTGATGGTCGCGAAAGCGCACGACGGTGAGGCCCCCGAGGGGATAGCCGCCGGGGTTCGGCGACGCGTCGGCATCGACGAAATAGGGCGCAGCGTTGCGCAGCCCCCTCGCCCTTGCGATCGCCGTCACATCGCGCGAAAACCAGCGGCCGCCCGCCGGGTCGTTGGAGCGAAGGAAGGCGCCGCCGGGCTCGGTCACGCGAAGGAGGCCGGTCACCGTCACCGGCCCCGCGACATTGCCCGCCGCGCGCGTCGCCGCGTCGCGCCGGTCGTTGGGCACGAAACCACGATTGACGAGCAGGGTGAAGCCGGGGGTTTCGAGGGGGGTAAGAACCCAGAAGCCCGGACCGCGATCGGTCACGGCCTGTACCAGCGTCTCGCGATCATGGCGGAATGTCCCCGTCGCCGCGACGCGCTGATAGGCGTCGTCCCGTGCGTTCACCGCATCCCATCGCGCGGGTCCCGGTGCCGGAACCGGCGCGGCATGAATGCGCGCATCGACCGCGGCGACCAGCTCGTGCTTCCACGCGCGCCGCTCGATCTGCCAGACGCCGAGCGCCGCGAGGCCGAGCGCCGCGATCAGCGCCGCCGCGGCGAAGGCCGCGCGGCGGGCGCGTGTCACGGGATCCGGCCCGTCGACTGGCCGATGGATTGGCTCGTCGGCTCGTGCGGCATCGGCATCATGTTGGTGTTGAGGTGGTGCATCACCCACAGCGACCCCGCGAGCATGATCACCACCACGATGATGGTGAAGACGAGCGAGGTCAGCGACCAGCCGCCCTCGGCCTTTGGCGTCATGTGAAGAAAAAAGACCATGTGGACGACGATCTGCACCACGGCAAAGCCCATGATGATCGCCCCCGTCGCACCCGCGCTCAGCGGCATCGTCATCACCAGCCAGAAGGGAATGGCGGTCAGGATTACCGACAGCACAAAACCGATGACATAGTCGCGCATCGTCGCGTGCGGCATCTCGATCTCGTGGTGCGCGTCATGCGCGTGCGTATCGTGGCTCACCGCAGCACTCCCATCAGATAGACAAAGGTGAAGACGCCGATCCACACGACGTCGAGGAAGTGCCAGAACATCGACAGGCACATCACGCGGCGCTTGTTCGCGGCGATCAGGCCATGCTTCGAGAGCTGGACCATCAGCGTGACGAGCCAGATGATACCGAAGGTGACGTGCAGACCGTGGGTGCCGACGAGCGTGAAAAAGCTCGACAGGAAGGCGCTGCGCTGCGGACCCGCGCCGATCTCGATCAGATGGTGGAATTCGTAAAGCTCGATCCCGAGGAAGGCGAGCCCGAACAGGCCGGTAACGCCAAGCCAGAGCTGGACGCCCTTCACCTTGCCTTGCTGCATCTGGAGCACCGCGAAACCATAGGTGATCGACGAGAAGAGCAGCATCGCGGTGTTGAGCGCGATGAGCTTGAGATCGAACAGATCCTTCGGCGCCGGCCCTGCGGCATAGCTGCCGCCGAGCACGGCATAGCAGGCAAAAAGGATCGCAAAGATGAGGCAGTCGCTCATCAGGTAGATCCAGAAGCCCAGCATCGTGCTGTGCCCCTCGGGATGCGCATGCTCGTCGAGGTCGTAGAACTGGACGGGTTCGTTCGCGGTGATGGTCTTGGCACTCATCGCATCAGGCTCCGGCCGCCAGCTGGCGGGTGCGCGCTTCCTCGACCGCGGTGACCGTTGCCGCCGGGATGTCGAAATCGCGCTTGTAGTTGAAGGTGTGATAGATCGCGCCGACGATCGTCGCAGCGAAGCTCAGCGCCACGAGCCACCAGATGTGCCAGACCAGCGCAAATCCCATCACCAGGCAGAAACCCGACAGGATCATCCCCGTGCCGGTGTTGCTCGGCATGTGGATGTCGCGATAGCCGCCGACCGGCCGCTGGTGCCCCCGCGTCTTCATATCGTACCACGCGTCGAGGTCGTGGATCACCGGCGTGAAGGCGAAATTATAGTCGGGCGGCGGCGAGCTGGTTGCCCATTCGAGCGTGCGACCGTCCCACGGATCGCCGCCCGTGGTGTCGCGCAGTTCCTTGCGGCGCCAGATGCTGACACCGAACTGGATCAGCATCGCGCCGATGCCCGCCGCGACGATCAGCGCGCCGATGCCGGCGATCACGAACCAGATTTGCAGGCTCGGGTCGTCGAACACGCGCATGCGCCGTGTCACGCCCATCAGGCCGAGGATATAGAGCGGCGTGAAGGCGACCCAGAAACCGACCACCCAGCACCAGAAGCTGACCTTGCCCCAGAAGACGTCGAGTTTGTAGCCGAACGCCTTGGGCCACCAGTAATTGATCGCCGCGAACAGGCCGAAGAGCACGCCCCCGATGATGACATTGTGGAAGTGCGCGATCAGGAACAGCGAGTTGTGCAGCACGAAATCGGCGGGCGGCACCGCGAGCAGCACCCCGGTCATGCCGCCGATGACGAAGGTCAGCATGAAGGCGATCGTCCACATCATCGGCAGTTCGAACCGGATGCGGCCGCGGTACATGGTGAACAGCCAGTTGAAGAGCTTGGCCCCCGTCGGGATCGAGATCACCATCGTGGTGATGCCGAAGAAGCTGTTGACGCTCGCGCCCGACCCCATGGTGAAGAAATGGTGCAGCCAGACGAGGTACGACAGGATCGTGATGCAGATCGTCGCATAGACCATCGAGGTATAGCCGAAGAGGCGCTTGCCCGAGAAGGTCGAGGTGACTTCGGAGAAGACGCCGAACAGCGGCAGCACGAGGATATAGACTTCGGGGTGACCCCAGATCCAGATCAGGTTCACATACATCATCGGCGATCCGCCGAGATCGTTGGTGAAGAAATTGGTGCCGACATAACGGTCGAGCGTCAGCAGCACGAGCGTCGCCGTCAGGATCGGGAAGGAGGCGACGATCAGGATGTTCGCGCAGAGCGAGGTCCAGGTGAAGACGGGCATCTTCATCAGCCCCATGCCCGGCGCGCGCAGCTTCAGGATCGTGACGATCAGGTTGATACCCGACAGGGTCGTGCCGATCCCGGCTATCTGCAGCCCCCAGATATAATAATCGACGCCGACATTCGGGCTGTAGGCGATGCCCGACAAAGGCGGATAGGCGAGCCAGCCGGTCTGCGCATATTCACCGATGAACAGCGAGATCATCGTCAGCACCGCGCCGGCGGTCGTCATCCAGAAACTGAAATTGTTGAGGAAGGGAAAGCTGACGTCGCGCGCGCCGATCTGGAGCGGCACGACATAGTTCATCAGGCCGGTGATGAACGGCATCGCGACGAAGAAGATCATGATCACGCCATGCGCCGTGAACACCTGGTCATAATGGTGGGGGGTCAGGTATCCTTCGGACCCGCCGAACGCCATCGCCTGTTGCAGGCGCATCATGATCGCGTCGGCAAAGCCGCGCAGGAACATGATGAGGCCGAGGATCATGTACATGATCCCGATGCGCTTGTGGTCGACGGTGGTGAACCATTCGGTCCACAAATAACCCCAGAGGCGGAATTTGGTGATCAGGCCGAGCACGGCGATGCCGCCGAGGACGACGCCGATGAAGGTGACGACGAGGATCGGCTCGTGGAGCGGCAGCGCCTCGAGCGACAGCTTGCCGAGGATCGGACCGGTTTCGGGTGCGGGATGCGGGATGGTCATGGGGATCTCGGGCTTAGGTTCAGGACATCGGGCGGGCGACACGCGCGTTGAGCGCGGTGCGTTCGGGCTCGGCCGGAACCGGAAGCCCCTCGCCCTTCAGCCTTTCCGGCGACACCGGCCTTGCGTCGGGGCGGTCGTTCGACATCACCGGCGAACTGCAATAGGCGGCGACATAGCGCATGCTCCAGCGGGCGGCGTCGACGGTGCCGCGCGCGGCGAACTTGTCGTAGGTGACCTGCCGGACATTGCCGATCCCCGCGATGCCCGCGCCGCCGGCCGCGTCGAGCGACATCATGTCGTGCATACACATCTTGCCGGGCTCGACGCACATGTTGACGACGGCATCGAACAGCTGCGGATCGCTCGCGGCAAAGCGGCGGACCGGCTCCTTGTGCGTCGGTTTTTCGAGCTTCAGATAGGCGTCACGGCTGAGGTCGCCTTCGGACGAGGCTTTTGCTTCGGCGACCCATTGGTCAAACTCGCCCGCGGGCAGGCTCTTCACCGCAAAGCGCATGTTCGAAAAGCCCCATCCCGAATAATTGGCCGAAAAGCCGGTGAACTCGCCGGTCTTGTCGAAGACGCCGTGCAGCTTCGTCTCCATGCCCGGCATCGCGTAAATCTGCCCCGCGAGCGCGGGCACGTAAAAGCTGTTCATCACCGACGAGGAGGAGATGCGGAAACGCACCGGCCGGTTCACCGGCAGCGCCAGTTCGTTCACCGTCGCGACGCCCTGTTCGGGATAGATGAACAGCCATTTCCAATCGAGCGCCACCACCTGCACGTCGAGCGGCTTGACCTCCGCCGCAACGGGCTGGCCCGGCGCCGTGCGCGCGAGCGGGCGATAGGGGTCGAGCAAATGCGTCGCGACCCACGTCACTGCGCCCAGGCAGATGATGATCAAGAGCGGCGCCGACCAGATGACGAGTTCGAGCTGGGTCGAATGGTCCCAGTCGGGCTTGTACGTCGCCTCCTTGTTCGACGCGCGATATTTCCACGCGAAGAAGATCGTCAGCGCCATCACCGGCACGATGATGAGCAGCATCAGCACCGTCGACAGGACGATCAGATCGCCCTGCTGGCGCGCGACGTCGCCGGCGGGATCGAGCACGATCAGCCCGCAGCCCGACAGGAAGGGCAGCGCGGCGAGCAGCGGCAAAAACCGCCATCGAGCGAGAAAACGGGGGAGATAGCTTGGCATGATGCGCGCGCAGGGCCCGCCCTCAATTCCAGCGGCGTCGAGGCGTCCAAATGGCAAACAGCTCGGGCCGAAAGACGCGCCGGGAAGGCTGGTTGCCTTCGCAAGCGGCTTTCGGCCCGAGATGGAAGCCATTTGGACGTCCCGAAGGGATTTGATCAAAATGGCCCATTGCTTCGTCAAGAAGTCTCGAAATATCGACATATGTCTTCGCCTTCTTTCCTCGCACTGGGCCATTTTGCTTCAAACCTCGGCGCCGCTGGATTTGAGGGCGGGCCCTAAGCCTCCTTTGTTGCACTGCACATAGGACATTTTGTCCAATCCCGCGACCGCTCTTCATCGCGCAGGGGCATTTTCATTCGGGGCAATTTTGCCCTATGACCGACTCGTGCCGCCGCATCCTGTCCTGCGGAGGGCGCCAGCTCAAGGATTGTTGCCATGGCTGCCGACACCGTCCCCACCACCGAGGCCGAACGCGACGCCCGCGCCCTCCATGGCGCCGACGAACACGGGGGCCACCGCATCGACCCCGCCGAGATTGCGATCGGCGTCGTCATCGGCCGGACGTCGGAGTTTTTCGACTTCTTCGTCTATGCCATCGCATCGGTGCTGGTGTTCCCGAAGCTCGTCTTCCCGCACCTCGACCCGCTGACGGGCACACTCTGGTCGTTCGCCATCTTCGCCCTCGCCTTCGTCGCGCGCCCGGTCGGCACGGTCATCTTCACCGCGATCGACCGCGCCTATGGCCGCGGCGCCAAGCTCACCATCGCGCTGTTCCTGCTGGGCGGATCGACCGCCGCGATCGCCTTCGTTCCCAGCTATGAATCGGCCGGCATCGGCGCCGCGCTCCTCCTCGCGCTGTTCCGCATGGGCCAGGGCGTCGCGCTCGGCGGCTCTTGGGACGGCCTCGCATCGCTGCTCGCGCTCAACGCGCCAGAGAACAAGCGCGGCTGGTACGCGATGATCCCGCAGCTCGGCGCGCCGCTCGGTCTCATCGTCGCCAGCCTGCTCTTCATGTTCCTGATAGCAGCGTTGCCGGCCGAGGATTTCCTCGACTGGGGCTGGCGCTATCCCTTTTTCGTCGCCTTCGCGATCAACGTCGTCGCGCTGTTTGCGCGGCTGCGCATCGTCGTGACGCCCGAATATGCCGAGCTGTTCGAAAACCGGGCGCTCCAGCCGGCGCCATTGCTCGAGACCGTGCGCTCGGAATGGAAAACGATCGTCATCGGCACCTTCGCGCCGCTCGCCAGCTTCGCGATGTTCCACATGGTAACCGTCTATCCGCTGTCGTGGGTGTTCCTCTTCACCGACGAGACTCCGGTGCGCTTCCTGATGATCGAGGCGATCGCCGCGGTCTTCGGTATCGGGACGATCATCGCATCGGGCGCGCTCGCCGACCGCTTCGGCCGCCGCACGCTTCTCGCTGCCACCGCTGCTGCCATCGCGGCGTTCAGCGGCTTCGCGCCGCAGTTGCTCGACGCCGGCCAGATCGGCGAAGCGGCGTTCATGATCCTCGGCTTTGCGCTGCTCGGCCTGTCCTTCGGCCAGTCGTCGGGGGCGCTCTCGTCGAACTTCCACCCGCGCCACCGCTACACCGGATCGGCCTTCACCTCGGACCTCGCCTGGCTGTTCGGTGCCGGTTTCGCGCCGATGGTCGCGCTCTGGCTGTCGAGCGAATTCGGGCTGATCGCGGCGGGCGCCTATCTGCTGTCGGGGGCGATCGGCACGCTCGTCGCGCTGTGGCTCAACCGCGAACTGGCGAGCACGATTGACTGATCGGCACGACATGCCTGGCGTGGGTCGCCGATCGCGCGCGGCCTTCGTCTAGGAGCCGGCCTTGCGGCATCTCGCCCGGTTCGACCTCAACCTGCTGCGCATTTTCGACGCGATCTTCGCCAAGGGCGGCGTATCGGCGGCGGCGCGGCACCTGAACCTGTCGCAGCCGGCGATCAGCCATGCGCTCGCACGGCTGCGCACGCAGTTCGACGATCCGCTCTTCGTGCGGCAGGGCAATCGCCTCGTCCCCACCTCCGCCGCGCGCGCCATCGCGGGGCCGGTGCGCGAGGCGCTGCGCGCGCTCGACGTCGCGCTCGACGCGGCAACCGCGTTCGATCTCGCGCAGACGACGCGCGAATTCCGCATCGGGGTGCGTCTTTCGGGCGAAATGCCGCGCTTTTCCTCGCTGGTTGCGCGCGTGCGCGGCGAGGCTCCGCATGTCGCGCTCGCCAGCGTTACCTTCCGGCGCCGCGACCTCGTCGCGATGCTCGCGAACGGCGATCTCGATCTTGCGCTCGACGTCGAATTGCCTGCCGATGATCGGCTGTGCCGCCACTATCTGGGCGCCGAACCGCTCGTCGTCGTCGCGCGCAAGGGGCACCCGCGCGTCGACGGAGCGATCGATCTCGACACCTATCTGGCGCTCGATCACATCATCGCCACCGCGCGGCCCTATGGTCCGGGAATCGAGGATATGGCGCTCGACCGCATGGGGCTGACGCGCCGTGTCGCCGTTCGCTGCCAGCACGCGATCACCGCCTGGCAGATCGTCGCCGCGTCCGACATGCTCTTCGCGCTGCCGAAATCGCATGCCGCGATCCTCGACGCGATGTGGCCGATGCAACTCGTCGAGCTGCCGTTGCCGGTCGAACCCGGCGGCAGCTATCTCTATTGGCATCAGGCGGCGCAGGCCGACCCCGGGCTCGGCTGGTTACGCGGGATCATCATCGAAGAGTTGGGCGGCCCTTCGCCGCGATGACTATTCGGTTTGTGAATATTGAATATTCAAACCTATCATTTTCATGGATGGCCCGGCGCCGCTAACCTTCTCCGGTAAAATCCATCGGAGACCCAAATGACCGAGATCGAACTCGAAGCCGAACTCAACGACCTGCGCATGTCGAAGGAAGCGCAACCGCTCTTCGACGCCGTGAAGCGCCACATCGCCGACAATGTCGCGCCGATCACCGAAGAATTCTTCCGCCTCGGCGAAGACCGCGCCGATCGCTGGAGCTGGGCGCCGGGGCAGCTCGAATTGCTCGAAGGCGCGAAGGACAAGGCGAAGGCGGCGGGCCTGTGGAATTTCTTCCTGCCCCACGGCGACACGGGCACCCCGCTCAGCAACCTCGACTATGCCTATATCGCCGCCGAACTCGGCAAGTCGCCGCTCGCATCCGAATCGCTGAACTGCTCGGCGCCCGATACGGGCAATATGGAAGTGCTCGAAATGGTCGGCACGCCCGCGCAGAAGGAGCGCTGGCTGAAACCGCTTCTGAACGGCGAAATCCGCTCGGCCTATGTGATGACCGAGCCCGGCGTCGCCTCTTCCGACGCGAGCAACCTCGAAACGAGCGCGCGGCTCGAAGGCGACGAATGGGTCATCAACGGCGAGAAATATTTCATCAGCGGTGCGGGCGATCCGCGCTGCAAGATATTGATCTGCATGGTCAAGACCAACCCCGAAGCGGCGCGCAAGGCACAGCATTCGCAGATCCTCGTGCCGATGGACACGCCCGGCGTGCAGGTGCTCGGCCCGATGCGGGTGTTCGGCGCCGACCATGCGCCGCAGGGGCATATGCACATGCGCTTCGACAATGTCCGCGTGCCAAAGGACAATATGCTGCTCGGCGAGGGGCGCGGGTTCGAGATTTCGCAGATGCGCCTCGGCCCCGGCCGCATCCATCACTGCATGCGCACGATCGGCAAGGCCGAAGTCGCGCTCGACCTGATGGTGAAGCGCGGCAATTCGCGCACCGCCTTTGGTCGTCCGCTGTCGCAACTCGGCAAGAATCTGGAGGTGATCGCGCGGGCGCGGGTCGAGATCGAGGCCATGCGGCTGATCGTATTGAAAGCGGCGAAGGCGATGGACCTGCTCGGCAACCGCGAGGCGCGCGTCTGGGTGAGCATGGCGAAGGCGATGGTACCCGAACGCGTATGCCAGATCATCGACCAGGCGATCCAGATCCACGGCGCGACCGGTATCTCGCATTGGACGCCGCTCGCCGACCTTTATGCCGATGTGCGCCACCTGCGCTTTGCCGACGGCCCCGACGAAGTGCATTATATGGTGGTGGGCCGCGACGAGCTCGGGCGTCATTGACGACACGGACGGCGGCCACCCGCCGCCGTCCCCACCCGTCAGGTGGCACCCTCCCCCAGCATATAATCGGCCACGCTGTAGGAATGGCTGGCCTGATAGGCGTTCCTGCCGCGATTCATATGGGTCAGGTTGAATCGCCGGACGGCGCGCAGCGCGCGGGGGGCCGCGAGGAAGTCGCGGATGGAGGCGGCGCCGCGTATCTTGACGATGAAGATGTCCGGGCCGCTCGGGAAGGAATAGGTCAAGTCCGCGGGCGCCCGCACGCACCGTTCGAGAAAGCTCTGGTCCACCGCCTCCGGGGCGAGCACGCCATCGGTCGTGAAATCCGAAAGATGGACAATGAACCGCGCGCGGAGGCCGTCGCCGTCGGCGTAGAGGGTGAACAGCTCCATCCAGCTTGCGTTGACACGGACCAACGGTTTGTCCGAGGTCGATGGCAGGCAGGAAACGGACCAATAATATCGCTCCGTCGCGCGGGGCATGGGTATGCAGGTCTGGCCGTATAGCTCCAGAATCCCCAGGAGATCGGGCGCCTGCGACCGGCGAAGCAGCTTCTGGAAGCGCGGCGCATATTTCATCCGCTGCTCGATCGCATCCTGCCGCTCCCCGGCGTCGGCCAATTCCGCCCTTCCCTCCAGCCACGCGTCCTGTTGATCGGGATCCAGAAACTGACGCAGCCCCTTTGGGCCCTGGCTGGACGTCTTGCTCATGCCCCCGAGAATGCTCGATGCGCGCCCGTTCATCAATAGCGTCCTGGAACCGGGCCTTTACACCCATGACGACGCGGGCTGCGTACGCGCCGCAGAAACTTCCTATGGCGAAAGATCCGCGGGAACCGATCCGGCGGGCGGCTTTTCGTGCCGCCGCATTTCGGTCGGCGTCATGCCGAACCGGCGCGCAAAGGCGCGGGTAAAGCTGGCATTGCTTTGATAACCGCAACGATAACCGATGGTGGAGACCGGCAGGTCGCTTAGCGCCAGCAAGGTGCGGGCATTCGACAGCCGTCGCTCACTCACCGCCTCGGCGACCGTGCATTTATACATCTCGCGAAAGCCCTGCGTCAGCTTCGCCTTGCCGAGCCCCGACCGCCGCGCCACTTCGGCTACCGTCAATGGCTCCTGCCAGGCTTCGCTGACCAGTTGGTGCGCGGCGGCGACGCGCATCGCGTCGATCTCGCTGAGCGTCGTCTTGCCATGGAATTCGACCATGCGATGTTCTTTCAGCGCCCCGAACAGCTGGCAGAGCAGTTCGAGGCTGCGCGCCACGCGGAGCATGCCCGCCACTTCGCCCTCTCCCTCCACCGCGACGAGCGCGCGGCCCAGTTCGCGCAGGTCCGCGGAAAGATACCAGCTGCCCTCCACGCTCGGCAGCAGGCCGAACATGCGCAGGCAAGCGGCGCGGCTGATCGCGAACAGCAGGATATGCCCGCCCGCTTCGCCTTCGATATCCTCGCTGGTCAATATGCTGACCGCCGGTTCGCCCATATCGCCGAAGCCGATGACGATCGGCGCGGGCGGCAGCCACGCCGTATCGAGCGGCCCGCGCCCGATGAAACTGGCGAATTCCGCCGATATGACGATGGCGCGCTTATGTGTCATCGAACCTGCCAGCCCCTCCCGAACAGCGTGGGTCAGGCTCCATTAGGATGCCGGTAGAAAGCCGTCCAGTTCGGGCGGAGACCATCCGGATAATTGATCAGCGGCCGGCGGCTCCGCGCGCCGACAGGCGATTGAGGAGCAGCACGGTGAGCAGCGCGCCGCCGCTGAGCTGGCCGAACCATTCGACCGCGCCATAACCCCACCCGAGCGCGAGGCCCGCCACCGGATAGGCGAGCAGCAGCAGGAACAGGCCGCCCCGGCGCAAGCTGACGGCGGTCCTGGCGGGAAGCTTGCGGCCCAGAAGATCGCGCTGATGCCGGTCGCGTGCGAGGCAAAGCATCGCGAATCCCGACAAGGCAAGCAGGAAGAGCAGGATGTGGATCACGCCGCCTCCGCACCCGCTATCGCGCGCATCGGCGATCCGCGCGACGCCGCCTCGCGGTCCCGCCTGCGCGCGACCTTCAGCGCAGCCCAGCCGAAGCCGGCCGCCAAGACCAGCATCACGCCATCGAACATGGCAAAAAGGCTGTCGCCGGCGGCAAGGCTGGCGACCAGCGACCGGTCGGTGGTCAAGGCGTTGACGAGCGGAACCGAGGCGAAGGCGAGCGCGGTCGCCGACAGCGCCTCCGGCCACGCGCGGCGGGCGGGCCGCGCGAGCGCCCATATCGCCACCGCGCCCCAGGCGATGAACATCGTGTCGATCTCGCGCTCGCTCCGCCCGGCGATGCCGAGCGGCAACAGGCGGTTGGCGAGAAAATAGGCCGCCATCCCGAAGGGCAGCCCGGCGATCGCCGCGATATTCAGCTTTTCGACGAGCCGGAAGCCGAAATGCGGCCGGTCGGGATCGGGAAGCTTGGGGCGGCGCTTCACCGTCCACAGGATCAGGCCCGAGGCGACCATGACGCAGCCCGCGAGCCCCGACATGAAATAGAGCGTTCGCAGCAAGGGCGAGGCGAAGCGCCCGGCGTGAAGGCCGATCATCGTGCCTTCGGTCGCGGTCGCGGCCCCCGATGGATCGTGCGCGTCGACCGGGCGGCCGGTCACTCCGTCGAAGGTCATCGAGCGCAGGCGAACCGACATGCCGGCGTCGGGCGCGCCCGAGACGATGACCCGCGCCGTGCGGTCGCCCGGGTTGAGGATACGGACGCTGCCCGCGGCGGTGCCCCACATGCGTTCGGCGCGCTCGACGATCGGCCCGATGGGCGCAAGCGGCGCCGGCCCGGCCCTTTCGGCCGGCACGGGCCAGGGGAAAGCGGCTTCGAAGAATTTGCCCTGGTTGGCGTAATTGGCGGCGATACCCCAGGGCATATAATGGGTCGCGAGGCTGACGAGGCCGGTATAGGTGATCATCAGGATGAAGGGCAGGAACAGCACGCTCGACGCATTATGCGCATCGAGCCAGCTCCGCTGGCCCTTGCCGAGGCGGAGCAGGAAGAAATCGGTGAGGATCTTCTTGTGCGTGACGATACCGCTGAGGATCGCGACCAGCATCGCCATCGCCGCAATCCCGACCAGCCAGCGCGCCCAATACCAGTTGATATAATGAAGGTCGTAATGAAAGCGGTAGAGGAACCAGCCGCCCAGCGTCTCGCGCGCGAAAACCTTGGTGCCGGTGCCGTCGAGACGCGCGCTGGTCGGCGCGTCGGCGGGCGCGTCGGGGCCGTTCACCCAATAGAGCTGCAGGCCGGCGGCGCGCTTGCCCGTCGAATAGATCGACCATTCGCTGCCACCGGGCGCCTCGCGCTTCAGCCACTCGGTCGCCGCCACGAAGCCGCTCGCGGGATCGGAGGGCACGCTGCGCACCTCCGGGGTCATCCAGCGCGTGATCTCTTCCTGAAAATAGGCCGACGTCCCGGTCACGAAGATCGCAAACAGCAACCAGCCGAGCAGCAGCCCGGTCCAGGTGTGCAGCCACGCCATCGATTGCCGGAAGCCGCCTTTCACAGCCGTCCTCCCGCGGCGATCAGCAACCAGTCCGCAGCGCCCGCGACGAGCCCGGCGACAACCAGGCCGATCCACAGCTTCGCAACCGAGCGAACCGCGAAGGCGGTCATGGCGAGGCCTGCGAAGATCGCAAAGGACAGCATCGTCGCGCCGATCGAGGCCTGCGCCCCGCCGCCCGGCAACAGCCGCGCGATGAGCATGGTGAGCGCGGCGGTGACGGCATAGTTGAGCGGCACCGCGGCCAGCGCACGCGCCGCGATCTCGCGCGCGCGCGCGCCGCCCAAATTTTGAACCGCCCTGCTCATCGCACCCCTATCGCAACATTGCGACTGACTCGCAATAGCCTCGTCCGCGTCAGAAACGATAGCCGATCGTTCCCATCACGTTGCGCGGGGCGCCGACGAAGCAGTCGCCGCGCGCGAGGCAGGAGGCGAAATATTTATTGTTGAGCAGGTTCGTCGCGTTGACCGCGAAGCGCCAGTTGTTCCAGCTCACCTCCGCCAGCGCGTCGACCGTCGTGCGCGACGGCGTGACGATCGACCAGACGTCGCTGGTCGAGACACTCTTGCCGCTATAGACGACGCCGGCGCCGAGGCGCAGCTGCGCTTCGTCCGGAAGGCCGAAGGTCTTGGTCGACCAGAGCGACGCCGTGTGGCGCGGCATATAGTCGAGGCTGGTGTTGGTTTCCGACTTGAGTTTCGAATAGCCGTAATTGGCCAGCAGTTCGAAATTGCCGGGCAGCGTGTGGCTGGCCTCGATCTCGAAGCCCTTGGTGTTCAGCTCACCTGACTGGGCGGTGCCGCCGGCGGCGAGATAGAGGACGCGATTGCGTTCCTTGATCTTGAAGGCGGTCGCTGTGACCAGCGTATTGATGGTCGGCTGCCATTTCACGCCGGCTTCGTACTGCGTGCCCGTCTGCGGCCGGTAGGGATCGCCGAAGGTGCCGTCGCTATTTTCGATGCGGCCGGCGACCGGCAGGAAGCTTTCGGTATAGCTGAAGAAGGGCGAGAAGCCCGCGCCGATCTCGCCGATGATGCCGGCGCGGAAAGTGGTGGCATTGTCCTTTTGCCCCGAAGAACCGGTGACGCGGTCGCGGCGGGCACCGAGCACGACCGAAACGCGGTCGAAGAAGCGGATCTGGTCCTGGACATAGACGCCCAGCTGCTTCTGGCTTTCGCTGGTGAAGGGGTCGGTCGGATCGTAAGTTGCCAGCGCATCATCATCGATGTCGTAGAGGTCGACGATCTCGAAACCGAAGATGCCGCGTTTGGCGACCTTGTTCCAGCTATAGTCGATGCCGACCAGCAACTTGTGCTCGATATTGGCGCCGGTGCTGAAATTGAACTGGAGATTGTTGTCGGTCGAAAAGACGTTCATCCGCGCGTCGCTGGCATCGGCATACAGGCCGATGGTGCGCCCGTCGGTGCCGTAGACCGAGAAGGGATCCTGCGGGTTGGTATAGCTGTCGGCATAATGGGTTTTATATTCGAGGTCGCTGTCGATGTAGCGGGCCTTGAGGCTGAGCTTGACGGCGTCAGAGAAGCTGTGGGTGATCGAGGCGCCGCCCTGCAGCGAGCGGCCGGCATAGCGGTCCCAGCCCGCCTTGCCGACGAAGGTGTAGCGATCGAGCTGCTCGCCGGCGACCGTGTTCGGCCTGAAAGTGCCGACGATCGGCAGGAACTGCGAGGTCGAGCCGGTATCGTCCTCCTGATAGAGGCCGGTCAGCACGATGTCGGTATCAGGGGTCGGCTGCCAGCGGATCGAGGGCGCGAACATGACGCGGTCGTCGGGGACATGGTCGATGAAGGTGTCGGCGTCGCGCGCGCGGCCGACGAACCGGACAGCGAGATTGTCGGCGAGCGCGAGGTTGACGTCGCCCAGCACTTCCTTGCGGTCATCGCTGCCGTAAACGAGGTTGACCTCGCCCCGCGTGTCGAAATCGGGCGTCTTGCTGACGAGGTTGACGATGCCGCCGATCGAACCCTGGCCGAACAGCACCGAGGCCGGCCCACGCACGATCTCGACGCGCGAAAAGTTGTACGGATCCGAGGTGATCGAGGCATAGTAGCTGAAGATGTCGCGCATGCCGTCGCGGAACTGCAGCGCGTCGAGCCCGCGGATGTTGAAGCCATCGACGCGCGTGTCGCGGCCATAGGGGTTGGCGAGAACGCCGGCGGCATATTTCACCGTGTCGCTGATGCTGATCGCGCCTTGCGCCTCATATTGTTCGGCGGTGATGACCTTGATCGGCTGTGGCAATTCGGTCAGCGCCGTATCGGTCTTGGTTCCGGTATAGCCGGTGACGACGATCGCGTCCTCATCTGCCCCCGCATCGGCTTCGGCAGCCGCGGCGTCGGCGGACGCGGCGACGTCCCCGCCCTCGCCCGCCCAAGCCGGATTGGCGGCAATCGCCAGCGTGGCAGCTCCACAGAGCGCGATCATTCGGACGGTCATGGCGTATCCCCTTTTGCGACTCAATCTCAATTGGGAGTGGCCGCTAAAGCGAACGGCTCGCAATAGCAAGCTAGTAATAATCGTTTGCAATAAGCTGCACCTGCGGCCACATAACGGTCGCCGGACCTTGCCCACAGCGGGCGACAGCGTCCGGACCAGTCGGAATGAGAGAGGCCCCCGATGAAAAAGACTTTTGCCGCGTTGATGGCTTTCAGCTTCCTGGCGTCACCCGCCACGGCCCATGAGGTCTGGGTGGAACGCGACGCGAGCGGCCCGGCACGCATCTATCTGGGCGAGCCCGCCGATCCGGTTCCCGAGGCCGGCGATCCCGAATTTTCCAAGCTGAAAGCGCCGCGCCTGATCGCGGCGGACGCCGCGAAGCCAGCGGCGCTGGTTCGCCGCGCGAACCATATCGAAGCGGCGGTGACCGGGGCCGGTGACGTCCGCCTGACCGACGACAATGTGTTCGCGCCGTGGGAAGCCGACGGCGGAAAATGGGAAGGCGTGATCTATTATGCGCGCGCCGGACGCACCGAAACCCGCTCGGCGCTCGACCTCGAGATCGTTCCGACCGCTGCCGACGCGAACAGCTTCGTCGTCCATTGGCTCGGCAAGCCGCTGCCCGGTGCGAAGGTGACGGTGATCAACGCCGACCGCTGGCAGAAAAGCTTTGCCGCCAACGATCAGGGCCGGATCGACGTTCCCGTGACGGGCTCCGGCCGCTATCTGCTGTCGACCTCGCACGATGTCGAGGGCGCCCGCGCGCTCGGCGGCAAAGACGTCGCCAAGACCTATCACATCTCGACGCTGACCTTCGTCGCACCGTAGACGTCACCGCCGTCGCTTGTGTTGGTGCCCCTGGCCGGACTCGAACCAGCACTCCTTGCGGAACTCGATTTTGAGTCGAGCGCGTCTACCAATTTCACCACAGGGGCCCGTGGACGCGGAGCCGTTGCCACAAAAGCACGGTCCGCGTCCAGCGTGAATCACGGCGCAGCATATGGTTGCGCGAAACGTCGTGGCCGATAAGGTCGCGCGATGACCGAAAAGACGCCGGCGCACGCCGCCTCGACCGCCCGATCGCAGAATGAAGCGAAGTCCGCCGGCGCCCCGCCGCCCGCCTTCGGTCCCGGCCGAATCGCGGGGGCCACGCTGATCGTGCTGGCGCTGATCGGCGTCGCGCTATTGGTGATCGAGCTGACGCGTTTCTTGATGCTCGTTTTCGCGGCGATCGTGCTCGGCGCGATCTTCGACGCCATCGCGAGCTGGCTCTGCCGCAAGACGAAGATCGGCCGCGGTGTTGCACTGGCGCTGTCGGTCGCCGGGATCGTCGCGATTTTCGCGGGAGCCTTCATGCTGTTCGGGTCGCAGCTGGCGCGCGAGGTCGACACGATTCGCGAACAGATTCCGCAAGCATTGCGCGGGGTCGAGGCATTTCTCGACCGTTATGGGCTGGGGCAACGCGTGCGCGAGCTGGCCGAGGTGGGCAGCGACGATCTTTCGCGCCTCGCATCGCAAGCCGGCGGCTACGCCCTCGCGGCGGGCAGCGGCATCGCCGATTTCGTGCTGGTGCTCGTCGCGGCGATTTTCCTCGCCAGCGATCCCGCGACCTATCGGCGCGGGCTGCTGCTCATGCTGCCCGAACGCGCCGAAGGGACGGCGGCGCTGGCGTTCGACGACGCTGCGCGCGGGCTGAAAGGCTGGATGGTCGGACAGGCGGTTTCCTCGCTCGTCGTCGCGGCGCTGACCTGGGCGGGGCTGGCGCTGCTCGGCGTGCCCGCTGCCGGGGGGCTCGGCCTGATCGCCGGGCTGCTCGACGTGATCCCGATGATCGGCCCGATCATCGCGGGCATTCCCGCGGTCCTGCTCGCCTTTACCGTATCGCCGATGACGGCGCTGTGGACGCTGATATTGTTCCTCGCGATCCAGCAGCTGCAGGGCAATTTCCTGCAGCCGATGATCCAGAAGCAGGCGGTCGACGTGCCCCCCGCAGTGCTGCTGTTCGCCGTAGTCGCGGCGGGGATCCTGTTCGGCTTCCTCGGCGTGCTGCTTGCCGCGCCGCTGACCGTGGTCGTCTATGTGCTGGTGCAGCGGGTGTATGTGAAAACGCTGCTCGGCAAGGACATCCGGATCGCAGGTGCGGATTAGGTAGCTTTCGCCTGCTGCCGTCATTGCGAGCGAAGCGAAGCAATCCAGAGCGTCACTCGCTGCCATCGACTATTGTCGACCACGGATCGGCCCATTGAGGGTTGCTGGCTTCGATCAGCGCCATCTTTCCTTGCGCGGCATGGCCGCCCCTGGATTGCTTCGCTTCGCTCGCAATGACGAAGTTTGGGAACTGAATTCTATTTCTTCAATTCCTTCGCCAGCGTCTTCGCCGTCGCCTTGCCATAGGGCGGCTTGAAGCCCGCGAGCCCGGCGACATCGAGCTTGGGCTGGCGATAGACCGCGCGCGCGTGGCTGAAGGTGCGGAAGCCGTCGACGCCGTGATAATTGCCCATCCCCGACGGCCCGACCCCGCCGAACGGCAGGTCCTCCATCGCATTGTGAAACAGCACGTCGTTGACCGTGACCCCGCCCGAGATCGTGCGCGTCAGCACACGGTCCTCCTCGCTCTTGTCCTGTCCGAAATAATAAAGCCCAAGCGGGCGGTCGTTCGCATTCACATAGTCGATCGCGTCGTCGATCGTCTTGTAGGTCTTGACCGGCAGGATCGGGCCAAAGATTTCCTCCTGCATCACCTTCATGTCGTCGGTCGGGTTGCGGACGATATGGAGCGGCATCTTGTGGCCGTTCGAGCTCGCGAAATCCTCGCCGCCCGGATTGACCTCGATCACCTCGCCGCCCTTCTCGCGCGCATCGGCAAGGTAGCTTTGCAGGCGGTCATAATTGCGCGTGTTGACGACCGACGTGTAATCGTCGTTGGCGAGTAGGGTCGGGTAGAGCGCGGTCGCGCCCTTCGTCACGCTGTCGATCACGTCGCTTTCCTGATCCTCCGCAACGAGCAGATAGTCGGGAGCGAGGCAAATCTGCCCTGCGTTCATCATCTTGCCGAGCGCGACGCGCTGACCAACGAGATCCTTGTTCGCGCTGCGCCCGATGAAGGTCGGCGACTTGCCGCCGAGCTCGAGCGTCACCGGCACCAGATTGTCCGCCGCGGCGCGCATGATGTGACGCCCGACGCTCGTCGCCCCGGTAAAGATCATATGGTCGAAGGCGAGCTTCGAGAAAGCGATGCCGACCTCGGCATCGCCGGTGAACACCGCCATTTCGCTTTCGTCGAAATAATCGGGAACGAGCCGCGCCATCAGCGCCGACACATTTTCGGTGAATTCGCTGGGCTTGATCATCGCCCGGTTGCCCGCCGCGAGGATGCCCGCCATCGGCACGAAAACCATGCCGACTGGGAAATTCCACGGCGCCACGATGCCGACGACGCCCTTCGGCTGAAACACCACCTCGGCCTTCGCGCCGAGCAGCCCGAGCGGAAAAGTGGGTTTGCGCTTCTCGCCCTTCGCCCAGCTCGCCATATGCTTCTTGGCGTGTTTGAGCGCGCTGACCGACGGCATGATGTCGGTCATCAGCGTCTGTTCGCGGCTACGGTGGCCAAAATCCTCGCTCACCGCCTTGGCGAAATCCTCGGCATGGTCGACAAGCATCGCGACCGCGCGGTCGATGCGATCGGTGCGGACGGCAAGGCTTTCGGGCATGGCAGCGGTGAAGCTCGCCTTCTGCGCCGCCAGAACCTGATGCATGCGCGCTGTTTCGCCGGCGATGTCCTGTGTGATCGCGGTAGCCATGACCCGTCTCCCCTATATCTGATGGCGATCTTTGATCATGCCCGATGGCGGGTTGCAAGATGAAACCGGCCTCCCATCTTTCCCCTGCCCCTTTCGCAATTGCAGCAAAGCCGCTAATCGGGCCGCCGACCAGTTTTCCCCTACGGAGTCTCTTGCCATGACCGCCACCGATCCCGTCGTCTTCCTCTCCTATGCGCGCACCCCGATGGGCAGCATGCAGGGCAGCCTGTCGGACGCGAGCGCGACCGACCTCGGCGCGACCGCAGTCAAGGCGGCGGTCGAGCGCGCGGGCGTGTCGGGCGACGATATCGAGCGCATCTATATGGGCTGCGTGCTTCCCGCAGGGCTCGGCCAGGCACCCGCGCGCCAGGCCGCGATCAAGGCCGGCCTGCCCAAGTCGGTGCAGGCGACGACCGTGAACAAGGTGTGCGGTTCGGGCATGCAGACCGTCATCATGGGCGCCGAGGCGCTCGCCGCGGGCAGCGTCGACCTGATCGTCGCTGGCGGCATGGAATCGATGACCAATGCGCCCTATCTGCTCAAGAAGCATCGTTCGGGCGCGCGCATCGGCCACGACACGGCCTATGACCATATGTTCCTCGACGGGCTGGAGGACGCTTATGAGGCGGGCCGCGCGATGGGCACCTTCGCGCAGGATACCGCCGACGCCTATCAACTGAGCCGCCAGTCGCAGGACGACTATACGCTGACCTCGCTGAGCCGCGCCAAGGCCGCGATCACCGACGGCGCCTTTGCCGCCGAAATCGCGCCGGTAACGATCGCCGGCCGCAAGGGCGACGTGATCGTCGATACCGACGAGGCGCCGGGCAAGGCGATGCCCGACAAGATCCCGACGCTGAAGCCCGCCTTTGCCAAGGACGGCACGATCACTGCCGCGACCAGCAGCTCGATCTCCGATGGCGCCGCCGCGGTCGTGCTGACGCGCCAGTCGGTCGCCGAGGCGAAGGGCGCGAAGCCCGTCGCGCGCCTCGTCGCGCACGCGGCACATGCGCAGGAACCCAAGGATTTCACCGTCGCCCCCGTCGGCGCGATCAACAAGCTGCTCGCCAAGACCGGCTGGTCGATCGGCGACGTCGACCTGTTCGAAGTCAACGAAGCCTTCGCCTGCGTCGCGATGTTCGCGATGCACGACCTCGGCATTCCGCACGACAAGATCAACGTCCACGGCGGCGCGACCGCGCTCGGTCATCCGATCGGCGCCAGCGGCACGCGCATCATCACCACGCTGATCGCGGCGCTGCAGCGCCACGGCAAGACGCGCGGCATCGCCAGCCTGTGCATCGGCGGCGGCGAAGCGACCGCGGTGGCGATCGAACTGGTCTGAAGCCGAAAGCCGGGAAAAGTTGCATGGCGCCGTCGCAAGACGGCGCCATTTCGTCGTTAGAGCGCGACAAATTGCGACACTAATGACCTGAAAATAAACGCCGCATTCGGGGTCGGTTCAAATCGAATCGCCTAATCCTCCTTTCAGTCATCGGGCAGTCCCCTCCCCCTGACGGAATGAAAGGATGTACCAATGAAAACCAAATTTCTCACCGTCGGCCTGATCGCAGCTTTGATGGTGCCCGGCGTCGCCGCAGCCCAGACGCGCGGCGAAGTGCGCGACAGCCGCCGGGATGTGCGCGAAGAACAGCGCGAATTGCGCCAGGCAAAGCGTTATGGCGATCGCGGCGATGTTCGCGAAGAGCGCCGCGACGTACGCGACGCGCGTCAGGAACTCCGCGAGGACAAGCGCGACTGGCGTCGTGAAACGCGCTACCAGAATTATCGCGCGCCCTTCCGCTACCAGCAGTTCCGCGTCGGTTCGACCCTGCGCTCGAACTATTACGCGCCCAGCTATCGCCCGGCGTGGGACAGCCGCTGGGGTGTGCCGCGGGCCGGGCGCAACCTGACCTATGTGCGCCATTATAACGACCTGCTGCTCGTCAATATGCGCAGTGGCAAGGTGATCCGGGTCTATCGCAACCACTTCCGGTGGCGCTAACCGCTAACAACAGAAAGGGCCGGGCGAGCGATCGCCCGGCCCTTTTTCCATGGGCCGGTCAGTCGCCCCAGATATGGTCGGTCTGGATCCAGCCCTTGCGGCCCTTGACGTCGAACAGGCACCAGCCGTTCTTGCAATCGCTGATCCGGCCGACGACGCCGGGTTCGGCGCGATAGGCGACCGCCGCCGATACGCTCGCATCCTCGCGCATCGGGCGGATCGTTCCGGTGACGATCGCGGTGCGCGTGCGGCTGAGCAGTCGCGCCGCCATCCAGCCTTGCGTCCCGTCGGGATCCTCGACCTTGCGCCAGTTTTCATGGCGCGCAACGACCTTTACCGGCAAATCCCTCCGCCGATATTCCCACATCACCGGGACGTCGGGCGACGGCCCCTTGCGCATCCGCGCCTCATCGACGCTGATCGACGCCCAATAGGGCAGTTCGACTTCGGATTGCGCGGCGGCCGGTCCCACGGTGGCCATCAGCGCGGCGGCGGCGAATATGTGGCGGCTGGTCATCGCTTTGCCTTGTCAAACTCATATCCGCATTTCAACCGTTCACCGCGCAAAAGGCTGCGTTCATCCCCAGCCTTTTCGCTTGTCCCGCTCTTGACCGCCGCGCCGCGCCGCGCTCTATCGGCGGCCATGCCTGATTCCACCCGCCCGAAGCGCCCCCGCGTCATCGTCACCCGCCAGTTGATGCCGCACGTCGAAGCGCGCATGGCCGAATTGTTCGATGTCGCGCTGTCGGCGAACGACCACGCCTTTACCCGCGGCGAATTGAAGGCCGCGGTCGCCGACTGCGACGTGTTCGTGCCGACCGTGACCGACGAGATCGACGCCGAAGTGATCGCCGCGGCGGGCGAGCGGCTCAAGCTGATCGCCAATTTCGGGGCAGGCGTCGATCACATCGACCTCGCCGCCGCGCGCGCGAAGGGCATCATGGTTTCGAACACGCCCGGCGTCTTCACCGAAGACACCGCCGACATGACGATGGCCCTGATCCTCAGCGTGCCCAGACGCCTCGCGGAGGGCGAAAAGCTGATGCGGTCGGGTCAGTGGGCCGGCTGGGCGCCGAGCGCGATGCTGGGGCACCGCGTCGGCGGCAAATTGCTCGGCATCATCGGCATGGGCCGCATCGGCCTGGCGGTCGCACGCCGCGCCCGCGCGTTCGGCCTGTCGATCCATTACCACAACCGCCGCCGCCTTCCGCAAGCGATCGAGGAAGAATTGGGCGCCAGCTATCATGCGAGCGTCGATACGCTGCTCCGCATCAGCGACGTCGTCACGATCCACTGCCCGCACACCAATGAAACGCACGAGATGGTCAATGCCGCGCGCATCGGATCGATGAAGCCGACCGCTTATCTGATCAACACCGCGCGCGGCGAGATTGTCGACGAAAAGGCGCTGATCGCGGCGCTCCAGACCGGCCGCATCGCCGGTGCCGGGCTCGACGTCTATACGCACGAACCCGCGGTCGATCCCGCGCTGCTCGCGCTCGACAATGTCGTGCTGCTGCCGCACCTCGGCTCGGCGACGATCGAGGGCCGCGAAGCCTCGGGCGAAAAGGTCATCGCCAACATCCGCGCCTGGTGCGACGGCCACCGCCCGCCCGACCAGGTGCTGGAGGGGTGGGCTTAAGGCCTGCCGCGAAGGTCGGTTTGCTCCCGCTCTGGATTGCTTCGTCGCTGCGCTCCTCGCAATGACGAAGCTCAATAAAACTCCGTCATTGCGAGCGCAGCGAAGCAATCCGGAGCGTCACTCACTGCCATCGAGGATCGTCGGCCACAGGTCGAGCCAAAGCGGGTTCTCCGCCTCGATCAACGCAAGCTTCTTCGCCCGGCTCCCCGCCTTGATCTGTTTCTCGCGCGCAATGGCGGTTTCCATCGTCGCATGAATCTCGAACCAAACAAGGAGCTTACAGTCGTAGCGCGTCGAGAAGCCGCCGAGGCCTTCACGACGCTGCCATATCCGTTGAACAAGATGCGCTGTCACACCCGTATAGAGTGTTCCCCATTGCGCCGATTGGCGACGATATAGACCGCTGGCAATGACGAGAGTTGCTAATCCCCCGTCAGGATCCGGTCGACGAGCTGTTTCACCGTCGGGGTGAAGTTGTTCGAATAAAAGGGATCGGTCTTGAAGTTGAACGCGGCGTGGCCCGCGAACATCAGATTTTGCTCGACGTCGCCGCCGTGCGCGATGTCCTGGAGCGTCTTCTGGATGCAGAAGCTGCGCGGATCGGCGAGGTAGCCGGTCGTGTAATCGTCATGGTCCTTCCACGACGAAAAACCGCAATGCGACAGGCAGCCCATGCAATCGGTCTGATCCTTGCGGATCATCGCCTTGTCGGCCTCGGTCACGAACACCACCGTATTGTCGGGGGTCTTCAGCGCCTCGGTATAGCCCTCCGCGAACCAGTCGCGGGCGCGGGCGCGGTCATGCGGGGTGACCCAGAAATTCTTGCCCTTCACCCCGACGTCGAGCTGGACGATATGATCGCCCGCTTGCTGCTTCGAATAAGGGATCTGGCGTTCCGAGCGCGCTTCGAGGTCGCGGAGGAACGGATTGCGCACCGCGCTCGAATAGAAACCGGTCGGCGAGAAGCGGTGGAGCAGCACGTCGCCGTCGTCGAGCGTGCGCAGACGGTCCTTCCACTGCTGCGGGATCGGGCTTTCCTCGGTCAGCAACGGCCGGGTGCCGTACTGGAATACGATCTGGCCGAGTTCGGGATTGTCGATCCAGTTTTCCCAGTCGCGCAGATACCAGACGCCGCCGGCCATCACGATCGGCACATCGTCCGCGATACCCTCGGCGCGCATCGTCTCGCGCACCGCGGCGACGCGCGGATACGGGTCCTGCGGCACCAGCGGATCTTCGGCGTTCGACAGGCCGTTATGGCCGCCGGCAAGCCAGGGATCTTCATACACCACGGCGCCGAGCAGGTGCGGGACCTTGCTGTAAGCGCGCTTCCACAATGCGCGGAAGGCGCGCGCCGAGCTGATGATCGGCAGGTAGAGGACATTGTGCCGCGCGGCGATTTCGCTCAGTTTATACGGCATGCCGGCGCCGCAGGTCACGCCCGCGACCAGGCCCTTCGTCCGTTCGAGCACGCCTTCGAGGATCTGCTGCGCGCCGCCCATTTCCCAGAGCACGTTGATGTTGATCGCACCCTTGCCGCCCGACACGTCATAGGCGCGCTTGACCTGCGCGACCGCGCCCTCGATCCCGTACTGGATCAGTTCCTCGTGCCGCTCCTTGCGCGTGAGCGCGCGGTAAATCTGCGGAATGATCTTGCCCTCGGCGTCGTAACTGTCGGCATTGACCGCCGAAACGGTGCCGATGCCGCCCGCCGCGGCCCACGCGCCGCTCGACATATGGTTGGTCGCCGACACGCCCTTGCCGCCTTCGACAAGCGGCCAGACTTCGCGCCCGCCATAAAGGATGGGCTTCAAACCTTTGAACACTCTAAACCTTCTCTCTCTCCGCCGGTCCGCGCGCGCGAACCGGCCCCCGTTGCCGCCTGCGTAAGCGGAAATTGGGCCCTCTTGTCAATCGAAGCCGACCCATCCGCCGCTGAACGGCCCATAACCATGAAGTCCGCGAGCATAGAGCTTTTCATAGGCGCCGACCATATCAGATTCGTCGAACCGCTCTGCGGCGGTGCGCCGGTTGGCAGCCCCGACATCGGCGCGCAGCGCCGCATTTCCTGCCAATTGCGCCAATGCCGCCCGGAAACCAGCCTCGTCCGCAGTCACATGGGGCCGGTTCGCGTCCGAAACCATCGCGGCGACATCGCCGACCGCCGGGCTCACCACGGGCAGCCCCGCTGCCATCGCCTCGATCACCGCGATCGGCGCCTGTTCGCTGAGCGACGAGAGCGCGAGCAGGTCGAAATGGCCGATCCAGCGCGCAGGGTCCGCCATGAAGCCGGGCATGACGAGCCGGTCGGCCATGCCGCAGGCGGCTGCCGTGGCGGCGATCGCCGCGCGCTCGGGCCCTTCGCCGACGATCACGAGCCGGACATGCGGCGGCAGCGTGGCGACAGCACGCACGAGCCGCGGCAGGTCCTTGACCTTGCGCAGCCCCGCGACCGTGCCGATGACCACCTCGCCGTCGCGCCGCTCGAAACCCGCGATCGGCACCGACGGTCCCTTGGCATAGGCGGCGACGTCGATGCCGTTGCGGATCAAATGGGTGCGGGGTCCGGCACCCCATTCGTCGGCGGCAATCCGTTGCAAAAGGGTCGAGGGAACCACGACGCCCATCGCGTGCTTCAGCGCGGCGCGGCGAAACAGGTTGCGCTTCCAGTTGCGCCGGACGCTCTCGTCCTCGTTGAACCCGTCCTCATGATGGATGAGGCTGGGCGGCATCCTGTCCCACAGCCGGTTCCAAAACAGGCGGTGCGCCATCACCCCGTCCATCGCGCCCCAATTATAGCTGAGCACCAGTTCGAAATTCAGCATGTAATGCGCAAGGTCGCGGTAGCGGCCAAGCGCCGGTTTGCCGTGCAGCGGGGGCGCATCCTTCGGAAAATCGACGATAATCGCGGGATCGATCGCCTCGCGCGCGCCGAGCGCTTCGGGCATCGCCGACAGGATCGTGTGATGCGCGCGGTCGCCCATCAGATTCATCAGCCGCACCGCGCGCGCCTCCTTCCCGCCGAGCGAAAAGCTCGAATGAAGGTGCAGGATACGGATCGGCCACGGCGTCTCGGGCGCGTCGGCGCTCACGCTTGCGGAAGCTCCGCGACCCACGCATCGATGGCCGACAGCGCTTCGGGTTCGTCCATCGTCGGTGCATGGCCGACCCCCGGCACTTCGACCAGCCGCGAACCCGGCAACTCCGCCACCATCTTCTCGCCCGCCGATCGCGCCAAAATGTCCGACAGCGCACCGCGCAGGACCAGGAGAGGAATGCCGCCCAGCGCGCGATACGCCGGCCACAGGTCGACCCCGGCATCGCCGCCGTTCGGCACCCGCAGCGGCGCCGCGATCTGTTTATCGTAATCGGTGACGATGCGTCCCTCGGGAGTCAGCCTGTGCGTGCGCTTGGTCAGCCGCAACCAGTCATGGATCTCATAGCCCGGATAGACCGCGCCGTTGAGCTCGGCGAAGGCGCGCGCGGCGTGCATCCACGTCGGCTGGCTGCCGCCCGCGCCGATATAGTCGCGAATCCGCTCGAGCCCCGCGGTTTGGAGCTCGGGGCCGACGTCGTTGAGCACCGCGCCGACCAGCCGCCCCGGCAGCGTCGCCGCCATCAGCATGGCGACCAGCCCGCCGAGCGAGGTCCCGATCGCCGCAAACCGGTCGATTGCCAGTTCATCCAGCATCGCGACGACGTCCTGCACATAGGTCAGCGGGACATAGGTCATCGGATCCTTGGCATAGGCGCTCTCGCCTCGCCCGCGGAATTCGATCACGATCGCCTTGCGATATTGCGCCACGTGCGGCGCCAGCGCCTCGAAATCGCGGGCATTGCGCGCGAGGCCGGGCATGCACAGCACCGGCGGCGCGCCTTCGCTGCCTTCGGGCCCGGCATAGACGCGCGCGTGCAGCCGGACGCCGTCGTGCGACCACCAATATTGGTCCGACCAGTCGCGGCGCCGTTCCTGCTTTGCATCCTGCTGGGCCAATATGGCTCGTCCCCTTTGTCTTCGCATTGGCGCTGTCCCGACGCGCAGGACTCATCGTCCGTCTATCGCCAACCGCGCGGCGCGGCGCAAGCAATCCGTCGCATCCACGTCCCGCAGGTTGCCGCCGCCCGCTTTCGCCGATAAGACGCGGGCGACCATGAGCGAGTCCTTGATTTCCTTCGAACCCGCAACCGGCGAGGAGCTCTGGCGCGGGCCGGTCAGCCATGTCGATGCCGAAATCGAAACCGCCCGCCGCGCCTGGCCCGAATGGGCGGCAAAGCCCGTCACCTTCCGCACCGAAACGCTGCGCCGTTTCGCCGACCGGGTAAAGGCCGAGGGCGAGTCGCTTGCCGACCTGATCGCGCGCGAAACGGGCAAGCCCCTGTGGGAAGCCCGCACCGAGGTCGAATCGGTCGCGAACAAGGTCGATATTTCGGTGAAATCCTATGCCGAGCGCACCCCGAACCGCCGGATCGAGGGCGCAATGGGGCTGCGCAACGCGGTGCGTCACAAACCGCATGGCGCGGTCGCCGTGCTCGGCCCTTATAATTTCCCGGCCCACCTGCCGAACGGTCACATCGTTCCGGCGCTGATCGCGGGCAATTCGGTGGTCTTCAAGCCATCCGAAAAGACCCCCGCGGTCGGCGCCAAGCTTGTCGAACTGTTTCACAGCGCGGGCGTACCGCAAGAGGTGCTGCGCCTGGTGATCGGCGGACCCGAGACGGGCAAGGCGCTCGCGGGGCACGAAGGCATCGACGGCCTGCTCTTCACCGGCTCGGCGCGCACCGGCCTCGCCTTGAACCGCCAGTTCGCGGGCCAGCCGGGCAAGATGCTCGCGCTCGAAATGGGCGGCAACAATCCGATCGTCGTCTGGGACACTGCCGATATCCGCACCGCGGCGATCCTCGTCGTGCAGTCGGCCTTCCTCAGCGCCGGGCAAAGGTGCAGCAACGCGCGCCGGCTGATCGTCAAGGACAGCCTCGCCGACGCGCTGATCGACGAGGTGTGCAGCCTCGCGAACCGGTTGATCGTCGATCATCCGCACGCCGACCCTGCGCCCTATATGGGGCCCGTCATCGACAATGAGGCGGCCGACGGCCTGACCGAAAGCTTCCTTATCCTGATGTCGAACGGCGGTCAGGTGATCCGCCACATGGCGCGGCCGATCGCCGGCCGCCCCTTCCTGACCCCCGGCATCATCGACGTCACCGCGATGCCCGAACGCCCCGATGTCGAGCTGTTCGGCCCGCTGCTCCAGGTCATCCGCGTGGAAAGTTTCGAGGCCGCGATCGCCGAGGCGAACAACACCGCCTTTGGCCTGTCGGCGTCGCTGGTCGGCGGCACGCCGCAGCTTTACGACCAGTTCTGGGCGAATGCCCGCGCGGGCGTGATCAACTGGAACCGCCCGACCAATGGCGCCTCGTCGGCGGCCCCCTTCGGCGGCATCGGCCTGTCGGGCAACCACCGCCCGAGCGCCTTTTACGCGGCCGATTATTGCGCCTATCCGGTGGCGTCAGCCGAAAGCGATACGATGCGTGCCTCGATCGGCGTCGGCCTCCGCGACCCCGAAGGGTCGCAGCTGGTGACGAAGAAGTATCTTTAATACCGGGAAAGAAGGCCGTGCAAATTTACCTTCACCACCGTCAATAAACCCTGCTTTGCGCTTTCCGGGCGCGTGACCCATCTTCTCCAGCATGGAACAGTCACCCCCTCCTGCGGGCAAATTGTGGCTTGTCGGCGCCGGCCCCGGCGATCCCGACCTGCTGACGCTGCGCGCCGCGCGGCTGCTCGAAAGCGCGGACCTCGTGGTTCATGACGGGCTGGTCGGCGAAGGGGTGCTTGCGCTGATCCCGCCGCATGTGACGCGCATCAGCGTTGCCAAGCAGCGCAGCCGCCACACGATGAAGCAGGAACTGATCAACGAACTGCTCGTGCGCGAAACGCTCGCCGGCAAACAGGTCGTGCGCCTCAAGGGCGGCGATCCGTTCATCTTCGGCCGCGGCGGCGAGGAACTCGATGCCGCGCGCAAGGCCGACGTCGCGGTGGAGGTCGTCCCTGGCATCACCGCGGCGGCGGGCTGCGCCGCGCAGGCGGGCCTTCCTCTCACCCACCGCGAGGATGCCAGCGCGGTCAGCTTCGTCGCCGGCCAGTGCAAGGACCTGAGCGACCAGGACTGGTCGGGGCTCGCGGGCCACGGCCGCACCCTCGTCATCTACATGGGTCTCGCGACCGCATCGGCCATCGCCGACAAGCTGATCGCCGACGGCGTTTCGCCGGGCCTGCCGGTCGCGGTGATCGAGCGCGGCACGACCGCCGATGCCCGCGTCCTGCGCACCCTCCTGACCGACCTCGGCAACCTCGTCGCGCGTGAGAAAGTCCGGAGCCCGTCGCTGATCATCGTCGGCAAGGTCGCGGCGCGCGCCGATGCGCTCGACTGCCTCGGCGCGCCGGGCGTCGCGACACAAATAAGGGATTTCACATGAAGCTGCTCACGGGCAATGATCTGAAGACCGGGTTCGTGACCTGGTGGACCGGCACCGACTGGTCGATCCATATCGAGGACGCCGCCGATGTCGGCGAGCATGGCGAGGCGATCCTCGCCGCCGAGGAAGGCGCACGCCGCGTCAACGCGCCCTATATCATCGCGGGCGAGCAAACCCCCGATGGCCCCCGACCCGCGCACATCAAGGACCGTATCCGTGCCTTGGGACCGACCGTGCGCCCCGACCTGACATTGAAACCCGCCGATCCCGCGGCCGGCGACTGGGTGATCTGACATGTACAAATATGACGAATATGACCATGCGATGGTCGACGCGCGCGTCGCCGAATTTTCGGACCAGGTGCGCCGCCGCCTCGCGGGCGAGATCACCGAGGACCAGTTCAAGCCGCTGCGGCTGATGAACGGCCTCTACCTCCAGCTTCACGCCTATATGCTGCGCGTCGCGGTGCCCTATGGGACGCTCGACAGTCGTCAAATGCGGATGCTGGCGCATATCGCGCGCAAGTACGACCGCGATTACGGCCATTTCACCACGCGCCAGAACATCCAGTATAACTGGATCAAGCTGGAGGACGCCCCCGCGATCCTCGCCGACCTCGCGTCGGTCGAGATGCACGCGATCCAGACCAGCGGCAATTGCATCCGCAATATCAGCTCGGACCAGTGGGCCGGCGCCGCCGCGGATGAAATCACCGACCCGCGGCCGTGGGCCGAGCTGCTCCGCCAATGGTCGAGTTTCCACCCCGAATTCAGCTATTTGCCGCGCAAATTTAAAATCGCCGTCATCGCGGCCGACGAAGATCGTGCCGCGATGCGCCTGCACGACATTGGCATCCAGATCGTCGAGAAGGATGGTCAGCACGGCGCTGCGTTTTACGTGGGCGGCGGCATGGGCCGCACCCCGATGATCGCGCCGCTGATCAAAGAATTCGTGCCGCTCGAAGATATGCTGAGCTATGCCGAGGCGTGTCTGCGCGTCTACAACCGCTATGGCCGCCGCGACAATATCTACAAGGCGCGCATCAAGATCCTCATCCACGAACTCGGCGCCGACGAATATCGCCGCCAGGTCGAGGAAGAGTGGGCGCATGTGAAGTCGCTCGGCATCGACCCGCCGAAGGCCGAGTTCGACCGCATCGCGGCGCAATTCGCGCCGCCGCCGCTCGACGCGTCGGCGCCCGACACCATCGACCGCAGCGATCCCGACTTCGCGGTGTGGGTCGACCAGAATGTCGCGATGCATAAGGTGCCGGCCCACGCCATCGTCAACATCAGCCTGAAGCCCGTCGGGGGCATCCCCGGCGATGCTTCGTCGGCGCAGATCGACCTGATGGCCGATCTCGCCGAGACGTACAGTCATGACGAACTCCGCGTCACCCACGCGCAGAACATCGTGCTGCCGCACGTCCGCAAGGCCGATCTTTACGCGATCTGGCAAAAGCTCGACGAAGCGGGGCTCGCGACGCCGAACCTCGACCTGATCAGCGACATCATCGCGTGCCCCGGGCTCGATTATTGCAGCCTCGCCAACGCGCGCTCGATCCCGGTCGCGCAGAAGATTGCGGCGCGCTTTTCGGACCTCGGCCGCCAGAAGGAACTCGGCGAGCTCAAGCTCAAGATTTCGGGCTGCATCAACGCGTGCGGCCATCATCATGCCGGCCACATCGGCATCCTCGGCGTCGATCGCAAAGGTACCGAGAATTACCAGCTTTTGCTCGGCGGATCGGGCGCCGAGGACGTGTCGCTCGGCACGATCACCGGCCCGGGCTTCGACGAGGACGGCATCGTCGACGCGATCGAGCGCGTTACCGACAAATATCTCGCCGAACGGACCGAGGGGGAGCGTTTCGTCGACACCTTCCGCCGCGTCGGCATGGCCCCGTTCAAGGAGGCGATCTATGGTTGAGCGCGACGCGGTTTTCCCGCCCGAACCCCACGCCCTGTACGAAGCGCATCGCTATTCGCCCGCGATCCGGTCGAATGGATTCCTGTTCGTGTCGGGACAGGTCGGCGCGCGCACCGACGGCTCACCCGAACCCGACCTCGCGGCGCAGGTGCAGCTGGCGTTCGACAATCTCAACGCGATCCTGAAAGCCGCCGGGTCGAGCTTCGACGAGGTCGTCGACGTGACTTTGTTCATGATCGATCCCGACAAGCATTTCGAGACGATCTTTCCGGTGCTCGGGGCTAACTGGGGCGAGAAGCCCTATCCGAACATCACCGCCGTCGGGGTGACCTGGCTTTCCGGCTTCACCTTCGAAATCAAGGTAATCGCCCGCATTTCCGGAGACGCCGCATGACCGACGCCCGAAGCGATCAGCAAGGCGAAGAGCCCTGCGTCACCCTCGATGCCTTTCTGTCACAGTCGAACGCGACGGCGGTCCGGCTCGAAAGCGATGAGGATGCGCGCGCGCTCATCCCTTATCTCGACCGGCTGAAGCTGATTGAGGTCGCCTTTCCCAAATTCCGCGACGGCCGCGGCTATTCCTCCGCGCGCATCCTGCGCGAGGCGGGTTATGCGGGCGAGCTGCGCGCGCAGGGCGACGTACTCGTCGACCAGATCGCCTATATGAAGCGCTGCGGCTTCGATACATTCGCACCCGAAAAAGACCTCAACCCTGCGGACGTCGAGGCGGCGCTGTCGCGCTGGCCCGAACATTATCAGGGCGCCGCCGACGGCGCGGTGCCGATATGGAAGCTGAGGCATGGCTGACGTGAAACACTCTCTCCCCAAAGCCGGCGAAGACCGCACCCGCGACCGCATCGACGTCGCGCCCCGCTTCACGCAGGCCGACGTCATCCGCCTCAACAACCTGTTCCGCGGTCAGGACGCCGCCGAAGTCGTCGCGAGCGTGATCGGCGCGGGCCTGCTCGGCGAGACCGCGATCGTGTCGAGCTTCGGCGCCGAAAGCGCAGTGCTGCTCCATCTCGTGGCGCAGGCTGCGCCCGACATGCCCGTGCTGTTCCTCGATACCGGCAAGCATTTCCCCGAAACGCTCGCCTATCGCGACGAACTGGCCGCGAAACTGAAGCTCAACATCGTCAACCTGGCGCCCGATGCCGAGGAACTCGCAAAGAAGGACGCGACCGAGCTGCGCTGGTCCTACGACCCCGACGGCTGCTGCGAAATTCGCAAGGTCAAGCCGCTGGAAAAGGCCCTCGCCGATTTCGACACGTCGATCACCGGGCGCAAGGGTTTCCAGTCATCGACGCGGCAGGGCCTCGCGCGCTTCGAACTCGACGGCACCACCGGCCGCCTCAAATTCAATCCGCTCGCCAACTGGACGCGCGAGCAGCTCGATGAATATTTCGAGGCGCACGACCTGCCGCGCCACCCGCTCGAGGCCGAAGGTTATCCCTCGATCGGCTGCTCGCCCTGCACGTCGAAGGTCAAGCCGGGCGAAGACCCGCGTTCGGGCCGCTGGCGCGGCTGGGACAAGACCGAGTGCGGCATCCACGAAGCGGTGACGCCGCTCGGCGACGACCCGGCGAACGACCCGGCGTTCTGATCGAACTTAGGGATCAACCCTCACTCATAATCCTCGAACGCCATGCTGTCGTCGGCGAGGTCGCTGAACTTGGTCGTCTTCGCCTCGAAGTGCAGGCGCACCTTGCCGGTCGAGCCGTGACGCGATTTCGCCACGATGACCTCGGCGAGCCCGAAGACGCGCTCCATCTCGGCCGCCCATTCCTCGTGCGCGGCGTGAATCTTCACATCGTCGCCCTCGACCGGGCGCTTGGGCTCCTTCGCCGCGACATAATAATCCTCGCGGAACACAAAGAGCACCATGTCGGCGTCCTGCTCGATCGAGCCCGATTCGCGAAGGTCGGACAGCTGCGGGCGCTTGTCTTCGCGGCTTTCCACCTGACGGCTGAGCTGTGACAGCGCCATCACGGGGACATGAAGTTCCTTCGCCAAGGTCTTCAGGCCACGCGAAATTTCTGAAATTTCCTGGACGCGATTGTCGCCGCTTTTCGACGAACCTTGCAGCAGCTGGAGATAATCGACGACGATGAAGCCGATGCCGTGCCGCCGCTGCAGCCGCCGCGCGCGCGTGCGCAAACCGGCGATCGTCAGGCCCGGCGTGTCGTCGATGAACAGGGGCAAGGTCTGGAGCTGCTGCGCCGCGCGGCTCAGTTGCTGGAACTGCTCCTTGCTGATCTTGCCCATGCGCAGCGCCTCGCCCGACACCCCCGACTGTTCGGCGAGCACGCGCGTCGCGAGCTGGTCCGCCGACATTTCGAGGCTGAAGAAGGCGACCTTCGCGCCCATATTCTTCTCGGCCGGGATGCCGTCGTCCTCGTCGCGGCGCCAGCGTTCGGCGGCGTTATAGGCGATGTTCGTTGCGAACGAGGTCTTGCCCATGCCCGGGCGGCCCGCGAGGATCATCAGGTCAGAATTGTGCATGCCACCGATCTTGGCGTTCATGCTCGCGATGCCGGTGGTGATCCCCGACAGGTGGCCGCCCGAATTCAATGCGCGCTCGGCCGCCTGCAGCGCGGTGAGGCTCGCCTGGCTGAAGCTCTTGACCGATCCCATCTCGGCCTCGCCCCCGGCGACGCGGTAAAGCGCCGTCTCGGCTTCCTCGATCTGCGCCTGCGGATCGACGCGCTCGCTGGTATCGAGGGCATTTTCAACGAGCGTGCGCCCGACACCCGCGAGCTCGCGGAGCAGCGCAAGGTCGAAAATCTGCCGCGCAAAGTCGCGGGCACCGATCAGCCCGGCACCACTGCCCGTCAGCTGCGCCAGATAGCCGACCCCGCCGACCGCCTTCATGGCCTCGTCGGCCTCGAAATATGGCTTCAGCGTCACCGGCGTCGCGATGCTGTTGCGCTCGATCAGCGCCATCGTCTGCTGAAAGATGCGACCGTGCAGCGGCTCGAAGAAATGCTCGGGGCTGAGCGCGACGGGCAGATCCTCTACGACTCGGTTGTCGATCAGGATCGCGCCGAGAAACGCGGCCTCAGCCTCGATATTACGGGGTAATTGGCGCTCATCCCCGGTGTTTGCCGGGGTCGGGATCAGGGCTAGTTCTGGCATGGCGACCCTCATGCGTTGCCGCTTCGAACGGCGCAACAGGCGATGCCCGACAGGCTATCATAACTGTGGGTTGCTGTGAATAAGTCGCCCCCTTGCCCTTCGCGGCGCGCCAAGTAGAAGCACGGACAGCATGAACGACGCAGACCCCTCCAAACAGCGGATCATTTCGATCGAACTCGACGAAGGGTCGATCGTCTGGCGCAATCCCGACGTCGAGCAGGAGCGCCGCGTCGCGATCTTTGACCTGATCGAGGATAACAAGTTCGTGCCGCAACGCGGCCATCCCGACGGTTATGCGGGTCCGTATCGCTTGATGCTGCGTGTCGAGGACGGCCGGTTGATTTTTGAAATCGCTCGCGAAGATGGCTCGCCGCTCGAGGCGATCATTCTCGGCCTCGGCCGTTTCCGCCGCCCCATCCGCGACTATTTCGCAATCTGCGACAGCTATTATCAGGCGATCAAGACCTCGACCGCGCAGCAGATCGAAACCGTCGACATGGCGCGGCGCGCGCTGCACAACGAGGCTGCCGAACTGCTGATGGATCGGCTCGACGGCAAGATCGCGGTCGATTTCGACACCGCGCGGCGGTTGTTCACGCTGATCTGCGTGCTGCACATCAAGGGCTGATCATGGCAACGGGGGCGATCAGGGGTGGAAAGGCAGCGCAGACCGCAGCCGCATGGCGCGCCGCGATCGGGCGCACGCTGCGCCGGATCGGCGCCGCGGTCGTATTGCTTCTCCTCGCTGCGGGCCTCGCGCTCTGGTGGGCGGCGCGCTGGACGCCCGACCGCGCCGTCTATCCAACGCAGGGCGTGACAATCGACGCGGGCAATGGCGACGTCCATTGGGGGTCGATCAAGGCCGCGGGCGCCGAATTCGCCTATATCGCTGCGACCGACGGGTTGGGCGGTATCGACCCGAAATTCGCGCGCAACATGGCCGGCGCGCGCGACGCAGGCGTGCAGGCGGGCGCAATCCACCGCTACAGCCTCTGCCAGCTCGCGACCGACCAGGCCGCCAATTTCATCCGCCATGTGCCGCGCCGCGCCGACATGCTGCCCGCCGTGGTCTGGCTCGACTATGACGACCGCTGCCCCGATCGCCCGACGCGCGCGCTGCTCCTGTCCGAACTCGCTACCTTCCTCGCGCAGATCGAGGCGCATATGGGCAAGCAAAGCCTGATCGCGCCCGGCCCGGCATTCGAGAGCGATTACAAGGTGACGCGGGGCATCGCGCGCACGACCTGGCTGCGCCGCGACTTTTTCGAACCCGATTATGGCGCGCATCCGTGGGCGATGTGGCAGGCGAACGACTATGTCCGCCTGTCGGGCGCGACGGGCACCGTCGGCTGGAATGTGCTGCGCCCGCAAGGAGAGATGCGATGACCGATACCCGTGATGCGCTGATCGACGCGGCGCGCGACGCCGCGATCCGCGCCTATGCCCCCTATTCGGGCTTCCACGTCGGTGCGGCGCTACTGCTCAAAAATGGCGATATCGTCACCGGCGCCAATGTCGAAAATGCGAGCTACGGCCTCACCCTCTGTGCCGAGACCGTGGCGGTGGCGAAGATCGTCAACGAGGGCTGGATCGGCGAGCTCGCCGAGGTCGCGATCATCGGCGGGCGCCCCCACGGCGAGGAATTGATGGGCGCCGACCCGGTCAATCCGTGCGGTCGCTGCCGCCAGATCCTCAACGAAGCGGCCGAGCGGTCGAAGGTTGATATTCTCGTCCATTGCGCCTCGGGCGACGGCAGCGCGGTCAAGAGCTACCGGCTCAGCCAGCTGCTTCCCGCGGCCTTCGGGCCCAAGGATCTCGGCCTCATCGACTGACCGCTTGCGCAAAACGCGCCGCGCTTACAAGAGACACCATGGCCATTCTTTCCGACCGCTGGATTCGCGAAGCCGCCCAGACGCAGGGCATGATCGAACCCTTTGTGGAGGCGCAACGCCGCGACGGCTGCATCAGCTACGGCCTCTCCTCCTATGGCTATGACGCGCGCGTCGCGCCCGAATTCAAGATATTCACCAACGTCGATTCGACGATCGTCGATCCCAAGGATTTCGACCCGAAGAATTTCGTCGATCGCGAGACCGACGTCTGCATCATCCCGCCGAACAGCTTCGCGCTCGCGCGGACGGTCGAATATTTCCGCATCCCGCGCGACGTGCTCGTCATCTGCCTCGGCAAGTCGACCTATGCGCGCTGCGGCATCATCGTGAACGTCACCCCGCTCGAACCCGGCTGGGAAGGCCATGTGACGCTCGAATTCTCGAACACCACCCCCCTGCCCGCCAAGATTTACGCCAATGAAGGCGCGTGCCAGTTCCTCTTCCTGCAGGGCAACGAGCCGTGCGAGACGAGCTACGCCGACCGCGCGGGCAAATATATGGGGCAAAAGGGCGTCACGCTGCCCAAGCTTTGAGTGACCTCGTCATTGCGAGGAGCCGAAGGCGACGCGGCAATCTCCAGCTATCGTCGTGAATGAACGTTGCTGGAGATTGCTTCGCTACGCTCGCAATGACAAAGATCGGTTTGCGTCACGCGCTAAAATTGATAACGTTCCCATAAATCGAAAATGGGGATGAGGTCATGAAATTCCGTGCCGCCGCACTCACGCTCGCCGCGCTGTTTCCTTCCGCCGCCGCACACGCCCAAGGCTTTCTGAAGGTTGAAGGGACAGCGATCGTGGACGGATCGGGCAAGCCTGTGATCCTGCGCGGCATGGGGCTCGGCGGCTGGATGCTTCAGGAAGGCTATATGCTGAAGCTTGGCGAGGTCGGGCAGCAGCACAAGATTCGCGCGAAATTGGTCGAACTCGTCGGCGAGGAGCGCACCGCGCAATTCTATCGCGCCTGGCTCGACAATCACACGACCCGCGCCGACATCGACGCGATGGCGAAATGGGGTTTCAACTCGGTGCGCCTGCCGATCCATTTCGACCAGCTCACCCTGCCCGCCGACAAGGAGCCGAAGCGGGGGGAGGATACATGGAACGAGGAAGGTTTCGAGCGCATCGACCGCCTGCTCGAATGGAGCAAGGCGAATAGCATCTACCTGATCCTCGATCTCCACGCCGCACCGGGCGGCCAGGGCAACGACCTCGCCATTTCCGACCGCGACCCCGACAAGCCCTCGCTGTGGCAAAGCGAGGAGAACCAGCGCAAGACCGTCGCGCTGTGGCGCAAGCTCGCCGCGCGCTATAGGGACGAGCCGTGGATCGGCGCCTATGACCTGATCAACGAGCCCAACTGGAGCTTCGCGACTCCCGGCAAGGGCAATGGCTGCGACGAGACCGAGAACAAGGCGGTCTGGAGCCTCCAGCACCGCATCACGAAAGCGATCCGCGAGGTCGATACCAAGCATATCGTGATCATCGAGGGCAATTGCTGGGGCAATAATTACAAGGGTCTGCCGCCCGCTTGGGACGCCAATATGGTGCTCAGTTTCCATAAATACTGGAATCGCAATGACGAAAGCAGCATCGCCGAAATCAAGGCGCTGCGCAGCAGCTATAACCGCCCGATCTGGCTCGGCGAGTCGGGCGAGAACAGCAACGCATGGTATCGCGACGCGATCGCGCTCGTCGAAGAGGGCGGCATCGGCTGGAATTTCTGGCCGCTCAAGAAGATCGGTTTCAACCAGCCGCTCGAGATCGTCGCCGGCGACGGCTGGATGAAGATCGTGGCATGGATGACCGGCAAGGGAGAGAAACCCCCGGCCGACGAGGCCTTCGCCGCGATGATGCAGCTCGCCGACAGCGCGCGCTTCGAGAAGAATATCCCCAAGCCCGATGTCATCGACGCGATGTTCCGCCAGCCGCACGATGCGAGCTATCGCGCATTCCAAACGCGCAGGCTGGGCGATGAAACGCTGACCATTCCCGCCGTCGATTACGACCTCGGGCCGCCGGGCGTCGCCTATCACGACACGGTCGACGCCAATTATCACGTCGCCACCGGCGACGAGCGGACGCCGTGGAACAATGGCGCCGCCTATCGCAACGACGGCGTCGATATCGCGCGCGACGCGGGCGGCGCGCCCTATGTCGGCGACTTCGTGACGGGCGAATGGATGCGCTACAGCGCCGATGTCGCGACGGCCGGCCGCTGGACCGTGTCCGCGCGCGTGCGATCTGCCAGGGGCGGCCGCATCGGGATCGACGAGCGCGGCATCGCCATTCCCGCGGGCACCGCCTGGCGGACGGTGAAGCTCGCCGACCTCGACCTGCCCGCCGGACCCGGCGCCGCGACGCTGCGCGCGCTCGATTGCAGCGACTGCGAGGTCGCCGAACTGGTCTTCACCCCGCGCTGACGGGGAACCCATCGCCTCCCCGCGCGTCCTCTCTCCACAAGCGGACGGGGCCGCCAGAGGAGGATTATCCATGTCCATGATCGCCGTCTTTTTCGGCCGCCTGTTCATCGCCGTGATTTTCATCGTGTCGGGGATCAACAAGCTGATCCACGTCAACGACACGAATGCGATGATTTCGGCGGTGGGCCTTCCCGGCGGTCTCGCCATCCCGACCGGCCTCTTCGAACTGATCGCCGGCGCCTGCCTCGCGCTTGGCGTAGCGACGCGCCTCTGGTCGATCCTGCTCGCCGCCTTCGTTCTCCTTACCATCCTATTTTTCCACCGCGAATTCACCGATCCGGTGCAGGCGATGACGGCGATGAAGAATCTCGCGATCGCAGGCGGGCTCCTCTGCCTCTTCGGCTATGGGCACACACGCTGGAGTTACGACGCGCTGCGCCAGCGCCGCCGCGACGAGCTTGCGGCGCACCGGGCGCAAGTTCACGCGACCGAGGCCGAGGTGCGCGCCGCGCGCGCCGAAGGCCGCGCCGAAGCGGTCGGCGCGCCCGTGGTGGTCGAAAAGCGCCCCTTCTGGCGCCGCTGACGCTTCGCGCTTGGCAAGCACCCGCGCCTGCGCTAGCCTCCACTTAACGTTTACGTAAAGGGAGGGTTTGCCATGGCGTCCCGCGATCTCGACATCATTGTTTACGGTGCGACCGGCTTTACCGGCCGGCTCGTCGCCGAATATCTTGGAGCGCATTACAAGGGCCGCAAGGATGCGCCCAAATGGGCGATGGCAGGGCGCAGTCTCGACAAGCTCGCCGAGGTGCGCGACCTGATCGGCGCCAGCGAGGAGACGCCGTTGATCGTCGCCGACGCGAGCGACCCCGCGAGCCTCGACAAGATGGCCGCGAGCACCAAGGTCGTGCTCACCACCGTCGGCCCCTACCAGCTCTATGGCAGCGAACTCGTCGCCGCGTGCGTCCGCGCCGGCACCGCCTATGCCGATCTTTGCGGCGAACCGGGCTGGATGCGCGAGATGATCGACACGCATGAAGCCGCCGCCAATGCCTCTGGCGCGCGGATCACCTTCAGCTGCGGCTTCGACTCGATTCCTTTCGATCTCGGAGTGCTGTTCCTCCAGGCCGAAGCGGTGAAGCGCCACGGCAAGCCCGCGCCGCGCGTCAAGGGGCGCGTCCGCAAGATGGCGGGCGGTGCCTCGGGCGGCACGATCGCGAGCCTGACCGAAACGCTGAAGGCCATCGCCAAGAAACCGTCGCTCGCGCTGCTGCTCAAATCCTCCTTTGCGCTGACCCCCGGTTTCGAGGGACCGTCGCAACCGACCGGCCTCATCCCCGAATATGACGGCGCGACGGGCACCTGGACGGCGCCCTTCGTCATGGCGCCGATCAACACGAAGAATGTCCACCGCACCAATTTCCTGCTCGGCCATCAATGGGGCGCGGATCTCGTCTATGACGAGATGGTGATGACGACGATCGGCGACGCCGGAAAGGCGATGGCCGAAGCGATGGCAAAGGCGAATCCCTTCGGCGACTCGCAGCTCAAGCCCGGCGAGGGGCCGAGCAAGGAAGAGCGCGAAAACGGCTTCTACGACATCCTTTTCATCGGCGAATATCCCGACGGCACCACGGTGCGCGCTTCGGTGCAGGGCGACCGCGACCCCGGCTATGGCTCGACGTCGAAAATGCTCGCCGAAACGGGGATGGCGCTGCTCGAAAACAAGGGCGCGGGCGGCGTGTGGACACCGGGCGCGCTGCTCGGCGACGCGTTGATCGAGCGGCTGACGGCGAACGCCGGGCTGACCTTCCGACTAGAGGACTGAAGACAAGATGACGACCTGCCCCAGCGCGCTCGACGCGCTGCTCTCGACGCTGCGCACCGAAGAGGGCGTGGCGAAGGCGCATATCGACGAAGGATGGATGCAGGGGCGAACCGCCTATGGCGGGATCAGCTCGGCGGTCGCGCTCGCGGGCACGATGGCGCTGCATCCGACCGAGACGCCGCTGCGCTATGCGCAGATCAGTTTCGTCGGCCCCGTAGGAGGCGACTGCACGGTCGAAACGCGCGTGCTGCGCCAGTCGAAATCCTCGCTGTTCATCGACGCCGGCGTGTCGAGCGATCAGGGCTTCGGCACCGCCGCGGTCTTCGCTTTCTCGGGCGAGCGGAAAAGCCATCTCGATCACAACCGGCTGACGATGCCTGATACGCCCGATCCGGAGACGCTGGCGCCGGTGCCCGAGCATCATGCGCGCCCGTCCTTCACGCGCCATTTCGATATGCGCCCCACGACGGGTCCGCGCTTTGCGTGGAAAAGCGAGGTCGGCGAATATCTGACCTGGGTGCGCTTCGTCGAGGAACCCGCCTGCCATCCCGCAGTCGCGCTGCTCGCGATGGGCGACGCGCTGCCTCCCGCCGCTATGGCGCTGTTCAGCCAGTTCGGCCCGATCAGTTCGATGAACTGGACGGTGAACATGCTCACCGGGACGCCCGAAACCGATGACGGATGGTGGCTGCTCTCGGCGAAGACCGGCTATGCGCGCCACGGTCTGTCGGTGCAGGACATGATGCTGTGGAACCGCGCCGGCGAGCCGATCCTCAGCGGCAGTCAGGCGATCGCAATTTATGCGTGACGATATGCGTCAGTCGTCCCAGCCGTAATCGTCGTTCGGGCCGTCATGATGGCGCTCGCGCCATTTCTTCTCGGCTTCGCGCCGTTCCTTCGCGGCTTCCCGGCGGCGCTCATCGTCGAGCTTGGCCAATTCACGGTCGCACTCGAAGGCCTTTTGACGGAACTCGCGCCGAGCCTTCGCTTCATCGAGCTTCTTGTCGCAATCGGCGACCGTCTCCCAATGCTTCTTGCGGTAATCTTCCCGATAGTCTCCGGGATCGGCTGCCGCAGGGACGCCACTCAATAACAGCGCCGAAACGCCGAAAGCGGCAAAACGGATAAGCATGGCCGTTCTCCTTTGGATCGACGGCGTAGCAAAGCCAAGATGAACGCATATTGAAGCGGTGCGCCGCGCCGGGTCAGGACCGTCCCGTGGCCAACAGGATCGGGCGCCGCCTTCCCTAAGGCGCCAGCGGCAAGGCGATCACCGCATCGAGCCCGCCGCCTGCGCGGTTGGCCAGCGTCAGCGCCCCGCCCTCGCCCTCGGCGATATCGCGCGCGATCGACAGGCCCAGCCCGGCGCCGCCCGTCGCGCGATTGCGCGACTGTTCGCCGCGCGCGAAGGGTTCGATCAGCGTCCTGATCTGCTCTTCGGTCAGGCCGGGGCCGTCGTCCGAGACAATGATCCGCGCCTGCCCGGCCTCGACCCGCACCGACAGCCGCGCGCGCATCCCATAGGCCACCGCATTGTCGGTAAGGTTGCGCAATGCGCGCTTGAGCAGCATCGGCCGCGCCAGCACGTCGGCATCGGCAATGTCGCCGATCGCGACATCCTTGCCGCGTTCCTGATAATCGGCCGCGAGTTCCCCCACCATTTCGCGGAGCGGGATGCGTTCCTGCGCCTCGGTTCCTGCGCCCGACCGCGCCAATGCCAGAATATCGGTCAGCATCGCGGTCATTTCCTCGATGCTCGCGATCATCTTGTCGCGCAGCGCGTCGTCGTCGACCTGCTCGACGCGCACGCGCAGGCTGGCGAGCGGGGTTCGCAGATCGTGACCCACCGCGCCGAGCATCCGGTCCTTGTCGGACAGCATCGTCGAAATCCGGCCGCGATAGGCGTTGAAGGCGGCGATGAGGTCGCGCATGTCCGACGGCCCTTCCTCTTCGAGCGGCGGCGCGTCGCGCAGCGCCGGATTGGTGCGGGCGGCGCGTGTCAGGTCGCGCAAGGGCCGTGCGACGCGCCACGCGATCAGCATGACCGGGACGAGGAGGAGGAGGTAGAGCGAGAGCGTCTGCCAGACGAGAAAGCCCTGCAACCGGTCGCCGCCGACCTGGATCCGGCTGCGCACCGCGAAATGGCGGCCATCGACCTTTGCCGAGACGATGACGATCCGGCCCGGGAAATTGGGACGTTGCAAGCGCGAACGCGCGGGCAGTATCCAGGCATCGACCGCTTCGACCTGGACCTCGGCATCGTGCAGCAGGCCCGAGACATAGTCGGCAAGATCGGGCATCCGCGTCGCGCCGGCGGGCACCGGGATCGGCGTTTCGGATATCACGAGCTTCGGGCCGCGCTCGCGCCCGCGCCGGTCCTGGTTTCGGTCTTCGCGGCGTGCGCGGTACTCGCCGCGCCGGTCGCGCTCGACGGCGTCGATGATCCGCGCGACCGCCATCCCGCCTCCATGCGCAAGAAACTGCTGCTTCTGCCCGCGCGCGAGCAAAGTGAAATTGATCGCCTGCGCGACGAAAAGCATCACCGCGACGGCGAAGACGAGCTGGCCGACGAGGCTGCGGGGCCACAGGCGCAGCTTCACGCGGCGGGTCCCATCCGTTTCACTTCGCAGGCGAGCGTATAGCCCCCGCCCCACACGGTCTTGACGATCTGCGGATGCGCGGCATCGACTTCGATCTTCTTGCGCAAGCGGCTGACCAGATTGTCGATCGCGCGGTCGAAGATATCGGCCTCGCGCCCGCGGACGAGATCGAGAAGCCGGTCGCGGCTCATCACCTGCCGCGGATGGCGGACCAGCGCATGCAGCAGATGATATTCGCCCGACGACAGCGCTATTTCCTCGCCTGCCTCGTCGACAAGCACGCGCTCGACCTCGCGCAGCACCCACGGGCCAAAGGCATAGCTCGTCCCGCCTCCGTCGATCGCGCGGCCGCCTGCCTGCGTCCGCCGCAATACGGTGCGGATTCGCGCCACCAGTTCACGCGGGTTGAAGGGTTTGACGACATAATCGTCGGCACCGATCTCCAGCCCGATGATGCGTTCGGTATCCTCGGCGCGCGCCGTGAGCAGGATGACAGGAATGCTGCTGGTCTCGCGCAGGTGGCGCGTGAGCGACAGTCCGTCCTCGCCGGGCATCATGATGTCGCTGACGACAAGGTCGACCGTCTGCGCACGCAGCACCGAGCGCGCCTCGGCGGCGCTTGCCGCATCGACCACCATAAAGCCCTGCGCGGTCAGATATTCGGCGAGCGGTTCCCGGATCGACGGTTCATCGTCGATCAGCAGGATGCGCGGCGTATCGCTATCGGTCATCGGGTTTCCGTCAAAAAGATGCTAGTTCGCCCACCGGTCCGCGGGGACCGGTGGGCGATAGCTGGCAGGGACCGGCGGCAAAGGCAATGCCGGGAGGGGGATGGCCTGTCGTTACCTGAAAGGCCCCTGCCAAATGGCTTATTCGACTGCCGGAGCAGCCGGGGCCGCACCGCGCTTGGCGCGCCACGCGCCGCGCTGGGCCTTGCGTTCCTCGGGCGTCACCTGACCGTCCTTGTTCGCATCGGCCGCATCGAAGCGCGCGAGCGCCGCGGTCTGGAACTCGGCCTGGCTGATCGCCTTGTCGCCATCGGTATCGGCCTTGCCCATCATCATGCCATGATGGCCGCCCCGCTTGCCGTGATGGCCGCGCATGCCGTGGCGCTTGCCCTTGCCGGCATCGCCGGCATCGGTGCGCCTTTCACCGCGCTTGGCGGCGCGGTCCGCACCATGCTGGTCCCATTCGGCCTTGCTGATGCTGCCATCGCCGTCGGCATCGAGGCGAGCGAACTTCTTCTCCTGCATCTCGGCACGTTTGGCAGCGCGATCGGTGGCGTCGAGTTTGCCGTCCTTGTTGGCATCGAGCTTCGCGAACATCTCGGTGGCCGTGGTTTGCACCTCGGCGCGGGTCTGCACCGCATTACGATCGCCGCCACCGGGGGCGGCGAGGACGGGCACGGCAATCAAGGCCGCGCCCAGCGTCAAAAGAGGGATTTTCATGGTCATGTGAGCGAACTCCTTCGAGGGACCTTGCGGGGGGAGAGGCGGGTCCCGATGAAGGCGTTTTAGCCGCGACTTGTACCAGCCCGTTGCCGGATCATCGAAAAAATGTCGCAAAATGTCGCAGAAAGGGCGCGCCGTTCATGGGCGCGCAAGCGGACGGGGCCGATCCGCACCAAAGTCACGGACCGGCCCCGAACCACCATCGTCAGGGACTGACGGGTGAATCTTCGTCATTATCGGCGACGAGGATGATCGCGCCAACGCCGACCAGCAGGCCGACAAGCCCGATGATCCAGCTCGAATTGCCCTCAAGCTCGTTTGCTCCCGCAGCGACCGACGCCGCGCGCGGCGCGCTCGATGCGGCCGAGGCCGCGACCGGGGCAGCAACGACCGACAGGGCCGCGAAAGTTATCGCCGTCTTTTTGAATATTCTCATTTCATTCTCCGTCATTGGAACATGTCCCTACCGCCGATCAACGAATCAGCGGCTAGCATCGATCCCCCCACCACATGCCGTTCATCGCGGAAGTTGGACGGGTCAGCGAACCGGCGCCCAGCTGCGGCACCGAAAGTTTCACAGCAGCCTCAGCATGTTGCGGCGGCGATGCACTGCCCCTACGCTCGCGCCGTAAAAGCAGGAGGGAGAATCGCATGACCGACACGGCGCCCGATCGACGGACCATTCTCGCGGCGATGGGCGGCCTTGCCGTCGCATCGATCGCACGCCCCGCATGGGCGCAAGAAAACGGCGACGCGCGCCTCGATGCGCTGCTTTCCGCCCAATTCGAACAGGGGCTGCGCGACGAGCCGACGCGCGCCACCTCGCTCGGCATCGACACCGGCGTCCGCGCCGCGCTCCGCGCGCAATTTCCCGACTGGTCGCCTGCCGCGCGCGAGGCGCGGACCCGCCAGATCGACCGCGACCTCGCTGCCGTCCGCGCGATCAAGGGCGATACGCTCGGCGAGGCGGCGCGCATCGCGCACGACAGCGCCGAATTCGACCTCGTCACGCGGCAGCGGCTCGCGCGCTTCCCCTATCATACCGGCGGCTTCGGCCACCGCCCCGGCCCCTATGGCGTTACCCAGCTCGGCGGCTTTTACACCGGGGTCAGCACATTCCTCGACAGCCAGCATCCGGTCGCGACAAAGGCCGATGCCGACGCCTACATGCTGCGGCTCCAGGCGATCCCCGCGTTGTTCGACACCGACACCGAAATCGTCAAGGCGAATGCCGGGATGGGCGTCGTCGCACCGCGGTTCATCCTCGACCAGGCGCTTCAGCAGCTCGGCCGCCTGCGCGACGGCGACGTCGCGGACAAGACGCTCGTCTCGTCGATCGCGAAACGGAGCGCCGTCATCGGCCTGTCGGGCTATGGCGAGCGCGCGGCGGCGGTGTTCGAAGGGCCGATCCGCGCCGCGCTGACACGACAGATCGACGCGCTGACCGAACTCTTGCCCCGAGCGGGGACAGACGCCGGCGTCGCGCGCCTGCCCGATGGCGAGGCCTATTATGCCGCGACGCTCGCACAGCATACGACGACGAACCTCGGTGCCGCCGAAATCCATCGCATCGGCCGCGAGCAGGTCGCCGACCTGACGTCGCGGATAGACACGCTGCTCAAGGCGCAGGGCTATACGAAGGGCAGCATCCGCGACCGGCTAAACGCTCTCGGCAAGGCAGAGGGCCAGCTCTTCGCGAACGACGACGCCGGCCGCGCCGAGATGCTCGCCTATTTGAACGGCCTGCTCGTCAAGATTCGCGGCCGCCTGCCGCAGGTGTTCAGCCACTTGCCCAAGGCGCCCTATGAAATCCGGCGCGTCCCTCCAGAGATCGAGATCGGCGCGCCCGGCGGTTCGGCGCAGGCCGGCACCCCCGACGGCTCGCGCCCCGGCATCTTCTTCATCAACCTGCGCGATACCGCCGAATGGCCGCGCTACACGCTCCCCACGCTCGCCTATCACGAGGGCGCGCCGGGTCATTTGTTCGAAGGGGCACTGAAGTTCGAGGACAGCGAACTGCCGCTCTACCGGCAGGCGGCGTCGGTCACCGCCTATGGCGAAGGCTGGGGCCTCTACGCCGAGCAGGTGGCCGAAGAGCTTGGCATGTATGACGACGATCCGCTCGGCAAGATCGGCTACCTCGCCTCTTATGCCTTTCGCGCGTCGCGCCTCGTCGTCGATACCGGGCTTCATTCGATGGGGTGGAGCCGCGAACAGGCGATCGACTATATGGTCGAAAATTCGTCGAACTCGCCGAGCGCGTCGCGCACCGAAATCGACCGCTATATCGTCTATCCGGGGCAGGCGTGTTCGTACAAGGTCGGCCAGATCGCGATCAGCAGAGCGCGCGATGAGGTATCGAAGCGTCCGGGCTATGACATCAAACGCTTCCACGATGTCGTGCTGGGCGCGGGTCGCATCCCGCTCGCAGTGCTCGAACGCCGCGTCCGAGAAGCCTTTCCCGCCTAGAAACGAGTAAGCCCCGTCGCATTTCTGCGGCGGGGCTCCCTAGACTTCGTCCGAAGACAGAAGTCATATCCTGCTCATTCTTTCGATCAAGCAGGTAGATGAAACGCGGCGGGCCGCTGATGGTTCCCGCCGCGTTCCGATTTTTTTACGTTATTTTCCGCGCGGCGGCCGAACCGAGGATCAGGAACAGCACGACGAGCGCCAGGCCGACGAAAAACAGGATCTTGGCGACACCCGCTGCCGCACCGGCGACGCCGCCAAAGCCGAGCACTGCGGCGACCAGCGCGATCACGGCGAAGATCAAAGCCCATTTGAACATCTGAAGTCTCCTTGGCATTTGCGCGCGGCACCGGCTTCGAAAGCCCACGGCTTTCGAGGGGGAAACGGCCGGGGGCCGCGCCTCAAATCTCTGATTGTCGATACGAAAGGACAACGACGCCCCTGCGCGAAAGTTCCGGCCTTCCGGCAGATAGCCCCTTGCCTATCGTGCTCGCGATGCGTTTATGCGGACATCTTTCGAGGGAGTTTCATGCCTATGCCATCGCCCAACCGGCCGCTCGCGGCTGCCGCAATCGCCCTGTGCCTTTCCGCTGCAGCGTTGGCGCAGCCCGGGGAAGCGCCTGCGACACAAGGAACCGCCTATCTGAACAAACAGATGGCCGCCCTCGCCGAACGAAACGGCGCCGATGGCTGGCGCGTGACCCCGAGCGGACTTCGCTGGCGCCGCGTCGCCGGCGACGGCAGCGGCGCACACCCCGGCCCGGCGGATGAGGTGACGGTCCATTATGTCGGCACCTTCGCCGACGGCCGCGAGTTCGACAGTTCGGTCGCACGCGGCGAACCGGCGACCTTTCCGCTCAATCGCGTGATCGACGGCTGGCAGGAGGGTGTCCAATTGATGGGTGTCGGCGACAAGGTCGAATTCGCAATCCCCTGGCAGATCGCCTACGGCCCCGACGGAAAGGGCCCGATCCCCGGCGGCGCGACCCTGCTGTTCACGGTCGAATTGCTCGCGATCGAACCTGCGCGCTGATATCGGAAGGGAAATCCTGCAACGGATCGACGCGGCGCGGAAAGCTCGCCCTCAATTTCCCGGTCGCATCCTTATTGCGCCTTGGGCGCCGACATGAACACTTCGCCCGTGGCCCGGTCCACCGAGAGACTGGGCGAGCTCTTGCAAGGAAAGGACGTGTTCATCGCGATCATGAACAGCAGATGCGTCGATACCTGCCGGATCTCCGGATTGCCCCGAAGATATTTGTGGAACACTTCCCTGTTCTGCTCATAGGTCGCCCCGGCCGGCAGGCAGTAAATGGCCTCCTCGGGCGATTTCTCCGCGTTCATCACCGGCGCATCGGCGATTCCCATGAAATATCCGATGCAGGCGCTATCGTATTTCGCCGCCGCTACGCACTGATTATAATAGGAATTGCCACCCGCGAGGCTCTCGCGCGCTTGAAAGGCCGCGCTGTCGGCCGGAGTCATCGCAGCGAACAGAGCCAGAGCAACCAACCGCTTCATTCACCCTCCCCGGGGCTTTCGTCCCATAGCCGCTCTATACCCTAAGTCCGCGCCAGCCTAGCGATATGCGGCGTCCCGCCGCATCGGGGGAAGCACATGGCGAACGCGACCCCAAACCAGACGGAACCGTCGAAAACATTGTGGAAGCTTACGGCGAACAGTCAGACCTGCCGGTGTCGGTGGTTCAGAAGGCTTGGAGCGGGTAGCGGGAATCGGCTTTCAGCGTACCTTGATTTTGGCCAGCGCGTAAACCTCAGAAAACGCGGCTCGACATGACAATTCGATTCCCGCTTTCTGCGCCGAACCAACTCTACAGTGAACTGGGGAGCTGCAGCGTTCCTGCCGTTCATCGGCGACCGCCGCGCTATGTCCGCAAACGACCATATTGCGGACGTCAAGTGAGGATGGCATCATTCCAACATGGCGAGACGGCGGCGCGAATTTTGGAAGTATGCGGAAGAGCGTTGGCCTCTGCTACACAATCTGATGGCGGGTCACTTCCATCAGGACTTCGACATCGATTACGGATCGCTCGAAGGCGCAATGGATGCCGCGACAAGCCTCGGTCCACTTGAGCATCGTAAGGCAGTCATTCAAGAGTGGCGGGACTGGAATATGTCAGAAGGCGTAAAGGACGATATCAGGCCGTTCCTGCACGATGGTTTTGGTGTCGCCGTGCTGTTGAAGAAGCCGATCGACGGGCGCAACTTCATGAACCGGGTCTATGAGGGATTGATCGCCGGCGTGCGGGCGGAGACAGGAAAGAACTGGGAGTGATCGCTTGCTACCATTCCGACCAATCAGACCCGATCTGGGGCGAATGACCGGAATCGACCGATTGCGGACGTCGCTGACAATCGGCAGGATGTGCTGATGCGATGTGCCTTCACAATTTTTTCGCGCTCAACGGGATCGGCGGTTGCCTTGGGGCTGTTGGCAGCTTCCTGCACCAATCAGGCAGTGAAGGCAGAGGATCGCCTGGTGGATGGCACTGCGCTTCCTTCAGAAGAGATGCTGTCGCGAGAGAAAATAGAGATAAATCGGGGGTTTGGTGGCGAAGGATTTGGCGAGGATTTTCTTTCGTATGAATTGGCATCGAACAACTCACTCGTCGTCACGCACACATTTCGACCCGACGATAAAGTGATCGGAAGAGAGGTTTTCGTTCTACCTCCCGATGTAGCGATAAAAGCGCGAAAGCAGTTGTGGCGCATTCGCCCTGAGGAGCTGAAGGGTATCGAAACCGACGTTCGTCCATCAGGCTGCGTGCGACGATGGGTTCATGACCCACCTGAAATTGCGGTCGGTTTTTCAGCTTCAGACGAGATGTATGGGGTGTTTGGCCTGCCGCGGCCTATCAGTTGCGACACTCCCGCCGCGAAGGCCGCGAGACGAATACTCCACGATGTTTTGAAATTTTTTCCGCGATCAAAAGTCGCGGAGACTTTCATCAAAAAGCGCGCGATCGAATGACAGCTAACCACCCCGTTTCGGTCATTCGGTCACGATCTGGGGTTATGACGGCAATCGACCGTTTATGGCCACTCAGTCGGCAATGTTTGCATCTCAGTTGCGGACATCCACTGAGCCTTGCATGATGGATTATGGACCAGCGAGATCGCAATCCCAAAAACCGCCAGCATATTATTGCTGACGTGCGAATGTACGAGACTGCAAGCGGCGGCAAAAAGACGGCCGCCTATCAGGGCTGGGGTTGTCCATGCCTAACCTCTTTGGATGAACCTCGCGTCGGATATGATGCTTGGCCAGACATCGGCGACGAACCTTTGCTGCCCGGAACAAATCGGCGGCTCCGGTTCGTATTTCTGTCTCCAAGTGAAGCAGTTCACGCAATGCTGCAGGCTGGTCGCTTCTATCTCTGGGAGGGCCGCGTCATTGGCGAAGCCAAGGTTGTAACCTCGTCGTTGACTGATGATTTAATTCGCTTGCTGAAGGAAAGTAAGATCAGGCCAGATGCGTACAACATAGGCAGCCATGAAGACTCGGAGGTCTACGTGTTGAAGCCTTGTTCAGAGGGTTGGGAAACCTTTTACAGCGAGCGTGGGCACAAGAACGAACGACGGGTTTTCATGACCGAGGCCGAGGCGTGCAGGTATTTCTACGATTGGATTTGTCAAAGTTCCACGACCCGACAGCGATGACCGATGTCCGCTTTGTTGTGTAAGGTATCTGAAACCCGATAGTCCCCTATCCACCCCATTTCGGACGTTCGCCAGGATCGGGCGTGAACGTCCGAAATGGGGTGGAAAGCGGACGTACATACCGCTACTACAATGCCGACGATGAGCAGTTTGACAACGGAAGCCATTGCATTTCGTGCGGTCGGCCTATGGGTTATCGGTGTATTCGCTTTGGCAGTTCTCAACGCGCACTCGTATCTCCCTTCGTATCGACGACGAGCCACCCGGTGGCTCATTATCCCGGGCCTTCTTGCCAAGTTTGCAGTCCTCCTGGGACCCGTTGGCCTCGGGCTCATCGTCGGACGGGTGACCGGTCAGTGGAATGAAACTCTAGCGATGGCCGCTATCGCTGCCGCCATATTGATTGGGTACGTGGCAAGTTCGGTCTTAGTGCAGGTTGGACGGAATGTTGCCTGCGCAATCATCGGTGCGCCGGTCCAGCCGATTCACATATGGAGGCAGGACAAACGACCGAAACGACAGAAACGCCGCAACCTCTAATGTCCGCAAACGGTCGTTAGCCGCCATTGCCGCCATATCGGCAGCGAACGGCCGATATGGGGTGGGAAGCGGACGTCAGCTCTCCACTCGAAATGGATGGATCGGATTATCAGCGATGAACTTCGCTACGTCGCGAAACTGTTCCGGATAGGGTTCGACTTCTCGCCAGCCGGTATTGGGCAAGAACCGAAACCCGGCGCGCCACAGTGCCTCGACCTTTCTCCACTGATCAACGTCCGTTTTCTTCGGGGTCTTGAAAGCTCGTCCCATCCAGTGCGCTGATTTTCCGCACTGCGGACAAGTTCCGGTGCTTTCCTCAGGCAGCTTCCACGATTTTCGACAATCGAAGCATGCGTGAGCTACAAGAAATTCCGGGCCGCGATGATAAGGTGGGACATAGGGGCGAGCGATGACCCTATTCCCGATCGCCCTGCGCAACTCCATGCGTTCGGATTTGGACGGTGAGGGTTTCATTCGCCGAATAGTGCCGCAATCTTCCAATGTCCGCAATCGGTCGTTTTCAGACCTTCGTCATCCCGGACTTGATCCGGGATCCACTGCGGCGTTGAAGTCGTGGACCCCGGATCAAGTCCGGGGTGACGGTTCAAAAGAATGTCCACTTCCGGTCGTTTCGAGACATTAGCGCAGCGGCATACGAAGGTCCGCTATCAGCCGATTCCTGCCAAAGCCGAGCATTACCCAGTCCGAAATGGCAATAAAACTGAATAATTATAATAGATTAGCAGTTTTGGAGCGGGTAGCGGGAATCGAACCCGCCTAGCTAGCTTGGAAGGCTAGAGCATTACCACTATGCTATACCCGCATCGCCAAGGTCGGCGGCGATTGCCATTTTGATCGGCCGCCGTCAAGCGCGCCGTTGAGAACATCTTGGCAACATGTCATTATTGCGGCAGGCGAAATCCATGTGGCGTCTGAAGGGGTCCGCTGGCTTGCGGAGCGAGCCAGCGGCCGCCCTGTGGTATATGTTCCCGGCAATCATGAATGGTACGCCCGTTTGCTTCCTGAAGAGGCCACTAAAGCCGAATCTCTAGCAGGTGAATTGCACGTCCACTTCCTCATGGATGCCGCCGTGACGATCGGCGACGTGCGATTCTTGGGCGCGACGCTTTGGACAGATTATGAGCTCATGGCCCCGTCTCCCCTTTCTGTCGAAAGGGCCATGATGGAAGCCTCCAGATATCCAAATGATCACCATCTGGTCGACATACGTCCCGGAGTGCGGTTTCAACCAGGGATGCGTCGGACGCGGTGCAACGCGAAGGGGGCGTGTATAGCTATCGCCTGCTCGATTGCGCCATGGCCGAACCGGACTGGTCGGCCCGGAGCGATCTTGGCCTTTCCGCCGGCACGCCAGCGATCCGCATGCTGTGCCTGCATTTGTGCGACGACCGGCCGTTCCAGCTGGAGGAGCGCCTGATCAATATCGAGGCGGCGCCGCAGATTACTTGTCAGCCGCTCGAAACGGTCAGTCCCGGCCAATGGCTTCTCGCGCATGTGCCCTGGACCGAGGCCAAGCATATGATTTCTGCGCAGAATGCCGATAGGAAGCTTGCAGACCATCTCGGCATCGACCCCGGCAAAGCCTGCCTGGTCGTGGAGCGGCGAACATGGAACGACGACGTGCCGGTTACATTCGCCCGGTTCTGGTATCCTGGCGGCGACCACGCCCTCGAAGGTCATTTTCATCCCTCCTGGTAAGCGCTAAGCTGAAAACGGCCGGCAGAAGACATCGCGCCTTCCGGCCTTGAAGGGGTAATTCCGAACATCGGGTCTCCAAATTGCCCATGCTTGTCAATCGCCACACCCGCGATTACACGCTTAGCCGTGACGAACCCGCTCGCTTCTGCCATGGATCGCCTGATAGCCGCGCTATGCGTTGCGCTTATGCTGTTCTATGCGGCAACAATTCCGGCCAAAGCGGCGAACCAGATTCAGCACGCGCCGGGACTGATGATCGCGCACGATCATGATGACCCGGCCAGTTTCTCGGTCGACACCGTCCATGATAATGATGACGCGCACGCCGAGCATCATGAAGACACCTCTGATGGCGAGGATGAGCCCGGCGATCGCGCCGGTGGAGGTCATCATCATCATGGCGACAGCGGCCCCAATCTGCTCGTCCCCGAAGCCGCTGCGGGCGAAGCCCGCACGTCGCTCGCCAGTCTGCACCAGGCGATTCGAGAACGACATATCGTCGGGCTGCGATCGCCCGGACCCGAACGACCTCCCAGAAGCACCTCGCTGACCGTCTGAGTTCCCGCGCCTTCTGAGGTGTGGGCTTTTCCTATGCCTTTCAGCGAGGCCGCTATCTCATGTTTTCCTTTCATCGTGCGCGCTCCGGCGCGCGTGCCGCGCGTAGAGCCATGCTCTGCGGGGCGGTCCTGCTTATCCTCGTGGCGCAGCCTGCATCGGCGCAAACTCTGGGCCTCGACGAAGCGCTTTCGCGGGTCGCGACGAACGACCCCGCTATCGCTGCCAATGCCGCGCGTCTCGAAGCCGCCGACGCCGCCATCCTGCAGGCCGACGTCCGTCCGCGCGATGTCGTCGGCATCGATTTCGAGGATTTCGCCGGGACCGGACCCTATTCGCCGCTGAACCGGTCGCAGGCGACCGGCTGGTATGAGCGGACGTGGGAACGCGGCGGCAAGCGCGAGGCGCGTATCGGCGCGGCGCGGGCCGATGTCGCGATCGTCGGAGCGCAAAACCGCGTCCGCCTGCTCGATCGCCTCGCGCGCGTGCAAGCGGCGTGGGTCGAGGCGCTGGCCACCGAGGCCGCGATCCCCGTCGCCGAGACGCGCCTCGCCGATCTCCAGCGCGTCGAACTCGATGTCGTGAAGCGCGTCACCGGCGCGCTCGATCCGTGGTTCGCCGCCGAGCGCGCGCGGACCAATGTTGCGCAGGCCGAAATCGCGCTCGAACAGGCGCGCGAAAGTGCACGGAACGCGCGTAATAATCTCGCGGCCTGGTGGGGCGGCAGCGGCGACTTCAAGCTCGACCCCGCCCTTTTCGAGACGCTCGATCTCGCCGTGCCGCCAAAGGCGGATTCGGCCGACGTCGCCATTCTCGCGGCCGAACTCGCAGCCGCCGACGCCAAGGTGAAACTCGCCGAGGCCGGCAATGTCGCCGATCCGAGCGGACGGGTCGGGCTTCGCCACTTTGGCGAGGGCAATGACGTCGCGGTGATGGTCGGCGGCTCGATCCCGCTCGGCACCAAAACTGCCAATCGCGGTAATGTGGCGCGGGCGCAGGCCGAGAAGCGCGCCATCGAAGCCGATGTCGCGGTGACACGAGTCGAGATCGAGCGAGAGATCGGCAAGATTGTGGCGGATCGGCAGCTGATTGCGTCCGAGGTCAAGCGCATCGATGCCGAAGTGCTGCCCAGCGCGACGCGCGCGGTGCGGCTGATCCGCGACGGACTAGCGCGCGGCGGCACGGCTTTCACCTTCCTCGAATTTTCGCAGGCGCAGGCGGCGGTGTCCGACGCGCGGGCGCGGCGGATCGAGTTGCTTCGCCGCTTTCACCTTCTGGGCGTCCGGCTCGACCGTTTGACCGGCCGCCACACACCCCTGCTTGCCAAAATGGAGACGATACGATGACCAAATATCTGCTCGGGGCGGCGTCGGTCATTGCCCTGGCTTTGCTCACTGGCTGCGGCGACAGCGGCACGGAGAACAAGGAAACCACAGCGGCGAAGGCCGGCGAATATGAGCGCGGCCCGCACCGCGGCCGGATGCTGCGCGAAGGCGATTTTGCGCTGGAGGTCACCATCTTCGAAGATGGCGTCGATCCCGAGTTTCGCGTTTACGCTTATCGGAACGACAAGCCGGCCAAACCCTCGGACGTCAAGCTGACGATCGAGCTCGGCCGCCTCGGCGGCAAGGTCGATCGCTTCAGCTTTGCGCCGCAGGAGGATTTCCTGCGCGGCAGCGGGGTGGTCACCGAACCACACAGCTTCGATGTTCGCGTCGCCGCGTCCGAAGGTGGCCGCAGTCACAAATGGGCCTATCAGTCCTATGAGGGCCGCACGGTGATCGCACCCGACGCCGCCAAGGCTGGCGGGGTCAAGGTCGAGGCCGCAGGACCGGCGACGGTCAGCGACCTCATCGACATGAGCGGCCGGATCGAGATCACGCCCGAAGGAAAGGCCGATGTCCGCGCGCGGCTGCCAGGCCTGATCGTGTCGCTGAACGGCAAGCTCGGTCAGCAGGTCCGCCGCGGCCAGGTGCTGGCACGGGTGGAATCAAGCCATTCGCTCCAGATTTACACGGTGCCAGCCCCGATCAGCGGCACGATCGTCGAGAAGAATGTCAATGTCGGCGACACGACCGGCGACCGTGCGCTGTTCGTGATTGCCGATCCGACCAAGCTCCACGCCGAGTTCTTCGTTTATCCGCGCGATGCCGAGCGAGTGCGCGTCGGTCAGCCGGTGAGCCTCAAGAGCCTTTCGGGTGAAGCGCGCTTTCAGGCCGAGGTCGAGGCGGTGCTGCCAACGGCGGATGTCGCGAGCCAGACGATGCTCGCGCATGTCCATCTGCCGCCGGTCGCGTCGCGCGAGTTCCGGCCCGGAATGGGCGTGGAAGGCAGCTTCGCCGTGTCGCAAGCGAATGTCCCCCTCGCGGTCCGGACCAAGGCGATCCAGCGCTTCCGCGACTTCGAGGTCGTCTTCGCCAAGGTCGGCAACACCTATGAGGTGCGGATGCTGGAAATCGGTCGCCGTACCCCCGAGTGGACGGAAGTGCTCGGCGGGCTCGCGCCCGGCGAAATCTATGTCACCGATGGCGCTTTCCTGATCCGCGCCGACATCGAGAAGTCTGGGGCCAGCCATGACCATTGATCCAGCCTCACCGGGTAAACTCCCTTTGCTTGAACGACTGATTGCGGCTGCAATCCGCTTTCGCTGGTCGGTCATCGCAATTGTCGTTTTGCTCTGCGCGATCGGCGTCTGGAGCTTCCAGCGCCTGCCGATTGACGCCACCCCCGACATCACCAACGTCCAGGTCCAGATCAACAGCGAGGCGGCGGGCTTTTCCCCGCTCGAAGCCGAACAGCGCGTCACCTTCCCGGTCGAGACGGCGATCGCCGGCCTGCCGGGACTGCAATACACCCGCTCGGTATCGCGCTACGGTCTCTCCCAGGTCACTGCGGTCTTCGAGGATGGCACGAGCATCTATTTCGCGCGGCAGCTCATCAACGAACGGCTGCAATCGGCGCGCGAACAGCTACCGCCCGGCGTAACCCCAGAAATGGGACCAATCGCGACCGGCCTCGGCGAGATCTTCATGTATACGCTGGAGGCCGAGCCGGGGGCGAAGAAGCCCGACGGCAGCGCCTACACGCCCGAGGATCTGCGCACCTTGCAGGATTGGGTAATCCGTCCGCAGCTTCGCAGCACGCCCGGGGTGACCGAGGTCAACAGCATCGGCGGCTTCGAGCGCCAATATCATGTGACCCCGATCCCGGCGCGGCTCTCGGCCTACGGACTCACGCTGGGCGATGTGGTGCAGGCGCTCGAACGCAACAACGACAATCGCGGTGCGGGCTATGTCGAACGCTATGGCGAGCAATATCTCGTCCGCACGCCGGGTCAGGCCGCCGGCACCGACGAACTCGGAATGATCATCGTCAGCAACCGGAACGGCGTGCCGATTCGTATCGCCGACGTCGCCGACGTCGGCATGGGCGAGGAGCTACGCACCGGCGCCGCGACCGAAAATGGCAAGGAGGTCGTGCTCGGTACCGTGTTCATGCTCGCGGGCGAGAACAGCCGCATCGTTGCGCGCGCCGCCGCCGAACGGCTCGAAGAAGCGGCAAAGGCGCTCCCCGCGGGCGTGAAAGCCGTCGCGATCTACGACCGCACCGACCTTGTCGAGCGCGCGATCTGGACCGTCGAGAAAAACCTGATCGAAGGCGCGCTCCTCGTCATCGTCATTCTCTTCCTGCTGCTCGGCAACGTCCGCGCGGCGCTGATCACCGCGGCGGTCATCCCGATCACGATGCTGATGACGATCAGCGGCATGGTGCGCGGCGGCATCTCGGGCAATCTGATGAGCCTCGGCGCGCTCGACTTCGGTCTGATCGTCGACGGCGCGGTCATCATCGTCGAGAATTGCCTCCGCCGCTTCGGCGAGGCACAGCACCGGCTCGGCCGTCTACTCGATCGCGACGAGCGCTTCCAGCTCGCGGCGACCGCAACGTCTGAAGTGATCCGCCCATCGCTGTTCGGAATGCTGATCATCGCGCTCGTCTACGTGCCGATCTTCGCGCTCACGGGGGTCGAGGGCAAGATGTTCCACCCGATGGCGATTACCGTCGTGATGGCGCTGACCGCTGCACTCATCCTTTCACTCACCTTCGTGCCGGCAGCCGTAGCGCTGTTCGTCACCGGCAAGGTCGAGGAGAAGGAAAGCCGGCTGATGGGCTGGGCGCGGCGCATCTACGCCCCCGCGCTCGACAAGGCGATGCGGCTTCGGGCCGCGTTCGTCGCGGGTGCGGTCGCGCTTGTCGTGATCTCGGGGATCGCCGCAAGCCGGATGGGCTCGGAGTTCGTGCCCAATCTCGATGAGGGCGACATCGCGCTCCACGCGCTCCGCATCCCAGGAACCAGCCTGTCCCAAGCGGTGCAGATGCAGACCGCGCTCGAAGCGCGGATCAAGCAGTTCCCCGAGGTCGACCGGGTGGTGGCGAAGATCGGCACCGCCGAAGTCGCGACCGATCCGATGCCGCCCTCGGTCGCCGATACCTTCATCATCATGAAGGATCGCGCCGACTGGCCGAACCCGCGCAAGCCCAAGGACCAGCTTGTCCGCGAACTGCAAGCCGCAGTGGCAGAGATTCCGGGCAATAATTACGAGTTCACCCAGCCGATCCAGATGCGCTTCAACGAACTGCTTTCGGGGGTGCGCGCCGATGTCGCGATCAAGGTCTTCGGCGACGATCTCGATACGCTGCTCGAAATCGGTCAGCAGCTCGAAGGCGTGGCTTCGGGCCTCGAAGGAGCGGCGGATGTCAGCGTCGAGCAGGTCACCGGCCTGCCGATGCTGCAAATCACCCCCGACCGGGCGGCGCTCGCGCGCTTCGGCCTCAACGTCGGCGACATCCAGGATGTCGTCGCGGTGTCGATCGGCGGGGTCCAGGCCGGCCAGATTTTCGAGGGCGACCGGCGCTTCCCGATCATCGTTCGCCTGCCCGAGAACGTCCGCGAACGGGTCGACGAGATCGGGCGGCTGCGCATTCCGCTTCCCGCCATCGGCCCATCGGCCGACGTGACGATGGGAGCGGCGCCCGATGCGGGGCTGCGCGGTTTCGTGCCGCTCGCCGATGTCGCGAAGGTCGAGGTCGTGATCGGCCCCAACCAGATCAGCCGCGAGGACGGCAAGCGCCGCGTCGTGGTGACCGCGAACGTGCGGGGCCGCGATCTCGGCTCGTTCATCGCGGAGCTTCAGGCCAAGATCGATGCCGAGGTCGAGGTGCCGCCCGGATATTGGGTCGCTTATGGCGGCACGTTCGAGCAGCTGATCTCGGCGGCAAAGCGCCTGCAAGTCGTCGTGCCCGCCGCGCTACTGCTGATCTTCGGACTGCTCTATGCGCTCTTCCGCTCGGCCAGGGATGCGGCGATCGTCTTTTCGGGGGTGCCGCTCGCGCTCACCGGGGGCGTCGCCGCGCTGCTCATCCGCGACATGCCGCTGTCGATCTCGGCCGGGGTTGGCTTCATCGCCCTGTCGGGGGTGGCGGTGCTCAACGGCGTCGTGATGCTGAGCTTCATCCGACAACTGCGTGAAAGCGGCAGCGGGCTGGACGAAGCGATCCGCGAAGGCGCGCTGACGCGTCTGCGCCCGGTGCTGATGACCGCGCTGGTGGCGAGCCTCGGCTTCGTGCCGATGGCGTTCAACGTCGGCGCCGGTGCCGAGGTCCAGCGACCGCTCGCGACCGTGGTGATCGGCGGCATCGTCTCCTCGACGATCCTGACCTTGCTCATCCTGCCCGCGCTTTATCGCATGGTCCACGGACGCGGGGCGAAAGACCAGACAACCGAGCCCCCAGCGGCCCGGCCTTAACCGGCCTGACCGCTCGCCCCGCGCATCCTTGCGGCGCGCGGGGCACCCATCACCAAGGAGAATATCCGCATGTTCATCCGGACGACCGTCCCGCGGGGCAAAAATCTTCAGAGGCTCCTGCTCGCGCTAAGCCTGACCCTACTCACGCTCGCGGCAGGCGCCGATGCCTGGGCGCATAATGTCGCCGAGGGCGACAAGGGCTATATCCAGGAAAGCAGCGGCGTCCTCTTCTGGCCGTTCGTCTATCTGGGCGCCAAGCATATGGTCACGGGCTACGACCATCTGCTCTTCCTCTTCGGCGTCATCTTCTTTCTCTACCGGATGAAGGACATCGGGCTGTATGTGACCCTGTTCGCGATCGGCCATTCGACGACGATGCTGTTCGGCGTGCTCACCGGCATCAGCGCCAACGCCTATATCATCGACGCGATTATCGGCCTGTCCGTCGTGTATAAGGCGCTCGACAATCTCGGCGCCTATCAGCGCTGGTTCGGCGTCCAGCCGAACACCAAGGCCGCCACGCTGATCTTCGGTTTCTTCCACGGCTTTGGCTTGGCGACCAAGATCATCGAGTTCGAGATCGCGCAAGAAGGGCTGATCGCAAACCTGCTCGCCTTCAACATCGGGGTCGAGATCGGGCAATTGCTGGCGCTCGGCGCTATCCTGATCGTCATGGGCTTCTGGCGCCGCACGCCGAGTTTCATGCGCCATGCCTTCGCCGCCAATGTGCTGCTGATGACCGCGGGCTTCGTGCTCGTCGGCTACCAGCTCGCCGGCTACGTCATCAGCTAACCCAAAGGAAATCCATCATGTTCAACAGCCAGAAACCCCAAATCGAAGACTTGCCAACAAGCCGTCAACTTTTGAGAGCGACCGCATTGGCGTTCGCCGCCGCCGGCGCGATCCTCGTCGCGGTCGTGCTCCCCAGCGAATATGCGATCGATCCAACGGGCATCGGCCGTCAGCTCGGCCTCACCCGGATGGGCGAGATCAAGGCCCAGCTTGCCGAGGAAGCCGCAGCCGATGCGACCGCTGGCGCCGCGCCCGTTGCCCCGGCTTCGCAGGCAGCACCCGCAAAGGTCGCGACAGTGGGCGCGGCGGCCGAAGCCCCGCGCTCGGACACGATGAAGCTGACCCTCGCGCCGGGCCAAGGCGCCGAGATCAAGGCGACGATGGCGAAGAACGCGCGCCTCACCTTCAACTGGTCGGTCGAAGGTGGCCGCGTCAATTTCGACACGCACGCCGATGCACCGGGCATCGATTACCACGGCTACGGCAAGGGCAAGGAGACCGCCGGTGAGTCCGGTGAGCTTGTCGCCGCCTTCGACGGCAAGCATGGCTGGTTCTGGCGCAATCGCTCGGCCGGGCCGGTCACGATTACGTTGCGCACCGAAGGCGCCTATACCGACCTGCGCCGCGTCGTCTGACGACGCGGTCTGCCTCCGGCCGGCAGCGTCTGGCCGGAGACCATTGCCAGGACTTGTCATGCTCGACGTGCTTGCCAACCGCACCTACCGCCACCTCTTCCTCGCACAGATCATCGCGCTCGTCGGCACCGGCCTCGCAACCGTCGCGCTCGGGCTGCTCGCCTTCGAGATCGCTGGCGCAAACGCAGGCGCGGTGCTTGGAACGGCAATGGCAATCAAGATGGTCGCCTATATCGGCGTCGCGCCGATGGTCGGCGCCTATGCGAGCCGCCTGCCCCGCAAGACCTTTCTCGTCGCGATGGACGTCGTGCGCGGCCTCGTTGCGCTGACCCTCCCGTTCGTGGACCAAGTCTGGCAGATTTACCTGCTGATCTTCATTCTTCAATCGGCGTCGGCGGGGTTCACGCCGACCTTTCAGGCAACGATCCCCGACGTGCTCCCCGACGAGAAAGACTATACGCGCGCGCTGTCGCTCTCGCGCCTCGCCTATGACATGGAAAGCCTCGTCAGCCCGATCCTCGCCGCGGCTCTGCTCGGCATCATGAGTTTCCACTGGCTCTTCTCGGGCACCGCGATCGGCTTCGCCTGCTCGGCACTGCTTGTGCTGTCGGTGACCCTGCCGCGTACCACCGCGAAGGCGCAGCCCGGCGGAATTTACGACAAGACCACCCAAGGCACCCGTCAATATCTCAAAACGCCGCGCCTGCGCGGCCTGCTCGCGGTCACGCTCGCCGCCGCGGCCGCGAGCGCGAGCGCGAGCGCGAGCGCGAGCGCGAGTCATCGTCAACACGCCGGTACTAGCAAGCCCGAGATAATGCGCCGCCTCCGCCGTCTTGAGAAGAGGCCGTCCGGAACGCGGCATATTCGCCCAGTTTGTTGAAAAGTTATTCGGTGTTCGGTACTGTTAGACGAAGATGACATTTCCACCTGAAGTGCGATACACTCCAAACCCACGAACCTCGTCATCCCAGATGAAATTCTTCTTGTTTGGAGTTGACGGACGCAGGGACCGAATGGCGTTCACTGTGACATGAATTCTCGGTTTGTTCTTCTTCACACTGGCATCCTGAGCAATCGTCAGGTAATCTCGATGCGGCAATCGATAGAGATTTTCGCCCCATGGAGGCAAAAGCCGGTCAAGAGATATGCCCTTGATTCACCAGAGAGATACAACGACAACCAACCGCAAGATCATCCATGTCGACATGGACGCCTTTTACGCCTCGGTCGAACAGCGCGACGATCCCGCGCTGCGCGGCCAGCCCGTCGCGGTTGGCGGCTCATCGCGTCGCGGTGTCGTCGCGGCGGCGAGCTATGAGGCGCGCAAGTTCGGCGTTCGCTCGGCGATGCCCAGCGTCACGGCGAAGCGCCAGTGCCCCGCCCTCATCTTCGTGCCCCCGCGCTTCGAAGTGTATCGCGAGGTGTCGCAGCAGATTCGCGCGATCTTCCGCGACTATGCCGATGAGGTCGAGCCCTTGTCGCTCGACGAAGCCTATCTCGACGTCAGCGCCGACAAGGCGGGGCTGGGCAGCGCGACGGCAACCGCACGGCTGATCCGCGCGCGCATCCGCGAAGAAACCGGCCTCACCGCCTCCGCCGGCGTTTCGTACAACAAGTTCATCGCCAAGCTGGCGTCGGACCAGAACAAGCCCGACGGCCTGACCGTCATCCCGCCCGGCCGCGGCGCGGCGTTCGTCCAGACGCTGTCGATCCGCCGCTTCCACGGCATCGGCCCGGTCACCGCGGCGAAGATGGAGGGGCTCGGCATTTTTTCGGGCGCCGATCTCGCGGCGAAGGACCCGTTCTGGCTTGCCGAGCATTTCGGCAACAGCGCCGAATGGCTCCATAACCTGGCGCGCGGCATTGATCACCGCCGCGTCAAGTCGAACCGGCCGCTGAAATCGCTGGGCGGCGAGCGCACCTTCTTCAACGATCTGGTCACCGATACCGAAATCCGCGAGGCGCTTGCGCATGTCTGCACCGTCGTGTGGGACCGCGCGGCAAAGAAAGGTGCGCGTGGCCGCACGGTGACGCTGAAGCTGCGTTACGCCGATTTCAAGACGATCACGCGCGCGAAGTCGGTGCCCTCGCCGATCCTCGACGGCAATTCGCTGCTCGCGGCGGGTGAAGCGATCCTTGCGCCGCTCCTGCCTACCGAACAGGGTATCCGCCTGCTCGGCGTCACGCTGAGCAAGTTCGAAGGCGAAGAGGAAGAGGACGAAGCCCCCGCCCCCGCCGACCTGCTCAGCCTTATTTAGCGAGCGCGGGCGCGAAGCGCCGCATCGCGGCCTTCATCTTCGGCGACATCGCCTGGTAGGAGCAGCGGATCAGCGCCTCGTCGGAAACCTGGATCTCTTCACGAAAGGGCGCGCCGACGCGATAGAGCGCGCGGTCGGCGCCTGTCGCCTTGACCCGGAAATAGCCCGCACCGTCATAGCCGCCGAACTGCATCTGGGTAAAATCGTCCTCGACGGCGCGCGTCTGTGTGATCAGCTGCAACTCGGCTGCGGGCCCCAGATTGCCCGACGGTCCGTAATAATAGACCGCGCCCCAACGCGACCCGTCGAAGATATAGCCATAGCGCACCGTCGCGCATGTCTGGTCGTCGTTGGCCCAGAACCCGGCCGCGATCGGCAATTGGATCGCCGACTGTGCCATCGCCGGCGCGCAGCTGGCAATCGCCGCCAGCGTCAAAATCCATCCGCGCATCGATACCCCCACCTTTGCCCAAGATGAGGTCATGGTGGCGGAATTGGCGGACGCGATCAACCGGCCGGAGCGAAAACCCGCTCCTTCGTCGCGGTGAAGCGGATCGCGGGATGGCGCTGGGTGACATAGCCGACCTCCCACGCATCCTTCGCCATGAACACCGGAGCGCCGTCGCGGTCGGTCGCCGCCGCGCCGCGATTGTCGGCCTGGAATGCCTTCAGCGCCGCGGCATCGTCGCTGGCGATCCAGCGCGCGGTGTCCCACGGCGACTGCTCGAGCTTCGCCTCGACCTTATACTCGGCCTCAAGCCGGCTGATCAGCACGTCGAGCTGCAACTGGCCGACGACGCCAACGATCATGTTCGCCCCGATTTCGGGGTAGAAGACCTGGATGATCCCCTCCTCGGCCATGTCGTCGAGCGCTTTCCTCAGCTGCTTGGTCTTGGTCGGGTCGACAAGCGCGACGCGGCGGAGGATTTCGGGCGCGAAATTGGGCAAGCCGGTAATCATGATATCGCTGCGTTCCGACAGCGTATCGCCGACGCGCAGTGTGCCGTGGTTCGGAATACCGATGATGTCGCCCGGAAACGCCTCTTCGGCCATTTCGCGGTCCTGCGCGAGGAACAACATCGGGCGGCTGATCGCGATCGCCTTGCCCGTCCCGCCCTGCATCAGCCGCATCCCGCGCTCGAACTTGCCCGAGCACAGCCGCATGAAGGCGATGCGGTCGCGGTGCGCGGGGTTCATGTTCGCCTGCACCTTGAACACGAAGCCGGTGACGGCATCGTCGTCCGGCTGCACCGGCGCGGGCTCGGCGGGCTGCGGCTGCGGCCCCGGCGCGTGGTTCGCCAGTCCCGCAAGCAGGTCAATGACGCCGAACTCCTTGAGCGCCGAACCAAAGAAGACCGGCGTCAGGTCGCCGTTCCGGTATGCGGCTGCATCGAACGGCGCGTAGCAGGCCGACGCCAGCTCGGTTTCTTCCTTGAGCAAGGCAAAGGCATCGGCGCTGAGCTTCGCCGCAAGCCGCGGGTCATCGAGCCCCTCGACCGCGATCCGTTCGCCCTCATACATGCGCGACGCGTCGCCGCCGGGCACCATCAGCGCCGGATCGACGAGGTCGTAAATCCCCTCGAACTGCCCGCCCATGCCCGCGGGCCAGTTCATCGGGCACACGTCGAGCGCCAGCCGGTCGGCAACCTCGTCGAGCAGCTCGAACGGCGTCTGCCCTTCGCGGTCGACCTTGTTGATGAAGGTGATGATCGGCACCGAACGCAGCCGGCACACCTCGAACAGCTTCAGCGTCTGCGGCTCGATGCCCTTCGCGGCGTCGATCACCATCACCGCACTGTCGACCGCCGTGAGGGTACGGTAGGTATCCTCGCTGAAATCCTCGTGCCCCGGCGTGTCGAGCAGGTTGAAGATCAGCCCCGCATGCTCGAAGGTCATCACCGACGAGGTCACCGAAATCCCGCGCTGCTGCTCGATCTTCATCCAGTCGGAGCGCGCGCGCCGCGCGGCGCCCCGCGCCTTGACCTCGCCCGCGATATGGATCGCGCCGCCCGCGACGAGCAGCTTCTCGGTCAGCGTCGTCTTCCCCGCGTCGGGGTGCGAAATGATGGCGAAGGTACGGCGGTCGGGATGCTTGGACATGGCGCGGGCGCCTAGCAGGTGGCGGGGCAAGTGGAAAGGGGCTGGCGTCCGCGCCCCGGTCGCCGCATGGTCGGCATATGCGCACCCTGCTGATCGCCGCTCTTCTAACCGCTGCCCCCGCCACCGCGCAGGATTCACCTTTCGTCGGCGAATATAGCCTTTCCGAAGGGCCCGATGTCGGCGGCGGCCTGCTGATCCGCAGCGATGGCCATTTCCAATATATGCTCGCCGCGGGCGCGCTCGACGAACGCGCCGAGGGCCGGTGGGAAGCTTGCGACGAACGCATCTGTCTCACCACCGATCCCAGGCCCGTGCTGCCCGTGATGGAAAAGGGCCCGCTGATCGAGGTCGACGGCGCCGTCCCGACGCTGCTCGTCACCTGGCCGAATGGCGAAGCGATCCCCGGCGTCGATTTCACGATCGGTTTCGATAGCGGCGATGCGGCCGAGAATTATACCCAATATGATGGCTGGACGATGCCCGAAGGCGACGCGCGCATCCCCCGCTGGATCGAGTTGCGCGAACCGATCTACGGCATCACCGCGCCGCGCTACGAGCTGACCGACGCCGACGGCGGCAAGCTGCGCGTCGTCATCGTGCCCAACGACATCGGCGTGGTCGATTTCAACGGCGCGTGCGCGGAACGAACCGAACGCGGGCTGACGCTTCACCGCGCCGGCGGCGACATGCGGTTCGTGCGGTTGGACGCGGAATAATATCGGCTGCCGGCCCAAAAGCGGCCGTTGCAGCGGGTCAGGCGAGCGCCTCGATCGCTTCGGCCAGTTTGGCGTCGCGTTCCGACAAGCCGTCGGCATCGTGCGTCGTCAGCAGGATATCGACGCGATTATAGACGTTCGACCATTCGGGATGATGGTCCATCTTTTCGGCGACGATCGCGACGCTCGCCATGAAGCCGAAGGCCTGTGCGAAATCGGCGAATTTGAACTGGCGCGTGATCGCGTCGCGCGACGGTTCGTGCATCCATTCGGGAAAGCGGGCGAGGAGCGCGCTGCGCTCGGTTTCGTCGAGTTTCCGGACCATCTTGTTTCTCCCGCTGGTCAATGTCGTGCGCTCGCCATAAGGAAGAGCGCGATGAGCGACAAGACCAGCCTGCCCCCCGACCTGCCCGCCGGATGGACCGGCACCGCGCCCGACGCCGATGCGCTGTTCGCGATGGCCGAGGCGGCGTTCGAAACCATGCCCGATGTGTTCAAGCCGCATATCAAGGGCGTAGTGATTGCGATCGAGGAATTCGCCGACGACGAGATACTCGCCGCGCTCGAAATCGAGCATCCCCACGACCTCACCGGCCTCTATGAAGGCCGCCCGCTGACCGAGCGCAGCGTCGGCGAAAGCGGCGGCATGCCCGACCGGGTGACGCTCTATCGCATTCCCATACTCGTCGAATGGATCGAAACCGGCGAAAAGCTCGAATGGCTGGTCCGTCATGTGTTGATCCACGAGATCGGCCATCATTTCGGTTTTTCCGACGACGACATGCACGCGCTCGAGGATATGGCGTGAGCGTTCCTCCGCGCGCGGCGAGCGTGGGTGAATTGCTGCGGCTGGACAATGTGGCGTGCATCCGCGGCGACCGGTTGCTGTTCGAGCGACTGTCGCTGACGCTCGGCCGCGGCGATGCGCTGTGGCTGCGCGGGCCCAACGGCGCGGGCAAGTCGAGTTTGATCCGCCTTGCCGCCGGATTGCTCCGCCCGGCAGCCGGAACAGTCGAGCGCCGCGAGCGCGTCGCGCTGATCGACGAAGCCAGCGCACTCGACGCCGAGCTGCCGTTGCGGCGCGCTCTCGATTTCTGGGCGCGGGTCGACACGGTCGATGGCCATGCGGTCGACCGCGCGATGGCCGATATGGCACTCGCCCCGCTCGCCGAGGTGCCGGTCGCGATGCTCTCGACCGGCCAGCGCAAGCGCGCGGCGATGGTGAGGGTGCTCGCGAGCGGCGCGGCGATCTGGCTGCTCGACGAACCCGCGAACGGCATGGACGAGGCAGCACAGGCGCGGCTGGTCGCAGCGGTTGCCAGGCACCGCGCGAACGGCGGGGCGGTAATGCTGGCGTCACACTTCGCGCTCGGGATCCCGGACTTGGCGGAGCTGGATATGGGGGCGCTCGCCTGATGCTCCTCCACTCCGTCATTGCGAGCGAAGCGAAGCAATCCAGGGCGGTTTACGTGACGCTGGATTGCTTCGCTTCGCTCGCAATGACGAGAAAGGGCGGTATCGCGTGACGGCTCTCATCGCCCTCTTCTGGCGCGACCTGCGGCGCGCGTGGGGCAGCGGGGCGCTGTGGCTACCGGTGCTCTTCTTCCTGCTCGTCGCGACGGCATTTCCTTTCGCGGTTGGTCCCGATGCGCCGCTGCTGCGCCGCGCGGGCGGCGGGATGGTCTGGGTCGCGGCGCTGCTCGCGGCCTTGCTGCCCATCGACCGGTTGGTGAAGCCCGACAAGGATGCGGGCGTGCTCGATCAACTCGCGGTGCGCGGCTTTGCCGATGAGGTCATCGCTGCAGTGAAGATTGGCGCGCATGCCATTGGTTTCGGGCTGCCTTTGTTGATCGCCCTCCTCCCCGCAGCGGCGCTGCTCGCACAGGATGCGGCGCGCGCCGAACTGCTCGCGACGGGCATCGCCATGGCCGTTCCGGCGCTCGCCTCGCTTGCGGTGCTGAGCGCCGCGCTGACCGCGAACCACAAGGGCGGCAGTGCGATCGGGGGGCTGCTGATCCTGCCGCTCGCGGTGCCGCTGCTGATCTTCGGGGCGGGAATGCTAGATCCGTCGGGGCGCGGCGCGATGAAATTGCTCGCGGCGACAAGCTTGCTGCTGACGGTAATCGGGCCGTTTGCTGCCGGCGCGGCGCTAAGGGGGCTGCGCGAATGACGCGCCAGTCGCTCGCGCATATTGCACTCGTCGTGCGCGACTATGACGAGGCGATCGGCTTTTATGTCGGCACGCTCGGCTTCACGCTCGTCGTCGACGAATATCAGCCGGCGCAGGACAAGCGCTGGGTGCTGGTGGCGCCGCCGGGCAATCCGCCGGGCGGCGCGACAATCCTGCTCGCGCGCGCCGCCAACGAGGAACAGGCGAAATTCATCGGCAACCAGTCGGGCGGGCGCGTCTTTCTGTTCCTGCAGACCGACGATTTCGCCCGCGACTATCAGCGTCTGCTCGACCGGGGCGTGCGGATCGAACGCGAGCCGATGGAGGCCGATTATGGCACGGTGGCGGTGTTCCTCGACCTTTACGGCAACAAGTGGGACCTGATCGAGTTTCGGCGGGCGGGGTGACGGCTAACGACCGGTTGTGGACGTTCGCTCTGCACCTCATAAGGCTAAGTCGGCAGCATAGGGGAAAAGAGTAATGCAGCGGAAGCTTGCCGCCCAGCTCGCAATTCAGAGCGGATTAGAGGTGGTCTCGTTCGAGCATTTCGACTGCCTCGTCTTCGAGCGCGGCGAAACGTTGAAGATGTTTTCTCCCCGGTCGAGCAGAATGTTCGGAGCAAGCACGCAGAAACGCAGAGTCGAAGGTGACCTGATTGTGGTTTTCGAGGAAGATCTCGAGCGTCTGCGTCCGCCATCAAAGCGGTTCAAATTTGGCGGCCTTGTGACCTTCATGCCAACGGCGAACTTTCCGTCGACCATCACCGGATCGGAGATCATCGAGGGCGGGGTCGACCGGAACTTTTTTGGGAAGATACGTGACCTTCTGAATGCACTTCCCGATAGTAAGTCAGAATGGATTTCTAAATTCGGAGAAGATTTTTTCTCCCGCACCCCGACCGACCGCTGCATTGACACGGTTAGATACCTGAGATCCCGTGAATGATTTCAGATGCCCCCTTCCCACCCCAAACCCGCCCATAAGAAAAGGGCCGGAGTTTCCTCCGGCCCTTCTCTAAATCATGCGCGTGCCTGAAATCAGGCGCCGGCGACCTCGGCCGTGTCGACCTTTACGCCCGGGCCCATCGACGACGACAGCGCGACCTTGCGGACATACTTGCCCTTGGCACCCGACGGCTTGGCCTTGACGATCGCGTCGACGAAGGCGTCGAAGTTCTGGCGGAGCTTTTCCTCGCCGAACGACAGCTTGCCGAGGCCAGCGTGGATGATGCCGACCTTTTCGACGCGGAATTCGATCTGACCGCCCTTGGCGGCCTTCACGGCTTCGGCGACGTTCGGGGTCACGGTACCCAGCTTCGGGTTCGGCATCAGGCCTTTCGGACCCAGCGTCTTGCCGAGGCGGCCGACGATGCCCATCATGTCCGGCGTCGCGATGACGCGGCCATAGTCGAGGTTGCCCGCGAGCATGTCTTCCATCAGGTCTTCGGCACCGACCTTGTCGGCTCCGGCGGCCAGCGCCTTGTCGGCATTATCGCCGCGCGCGAACACGGCAACCTTGACGTCCTTGCCGGTACCGGCGGGGAGCGTGACGACGCCGCGGACCATCTGGTCGGCGTGACGCGGATCGACGCCCAGGTTCATCGCGATTTCGAGCGTTTCGTCGAACTTGGCGGTCGCCAGTTCGCGAACCAGCTTGATCGCTTCGTCGACGCCGTGGAGCTTCAGCGCATCGACCTTGCCCTCGAGGGCCTTCTGCTTCTTGGTCAGCTTGGCCATGTTCAGCCCTCCGTCACTTCGAGGCCCATCGAGCGGGCGCTGCCTTCGATGATCTTCGTCGCCTGTTCAATGTCGTTGGCGTTGAGATCCTTCATCTTGATCTCGGCGATTTCGGCGAGCTTCGAGCGCGCGATCTTGCCACCGCTGATCTTGCCGGGCTCCTTCGAACCCGATTTCAGGTTCGCGGCCTTCTTGATCAGGTAGGTTGCCGGCGGCGTTTTCGTGACGAACGAAAAGCTCTTGTCGGCGAAGACGGTGATGATGGTCGGGGTTGGGGTGCCCTTTTCCATGGAATCGGTCGCGGCGTTGAACGCCTTGCAGAATTCCATGATGTTGACGCCGCGCTGACCGAGCGCCGGCCCGAGCGGCGGCGAGGGGTTGGCGGTGCCGGCGGGCACCTGCAGCTTGATGTAGCCGCTGATCTTCTTGGCCATGATGGCCTCCTTTCTTTCTGTCGGCCCGCCGCGTGGCGACGAGCCTCAAAATAAGCGGTCCAGCAGAGGGCATCACCCCTCCTCCCGCGCGGAATCGCAACCGTATCTGATGCGAAGCGGCGCCCATAAGGCCAAAGGCGCCGGAAAACAAGCCTTATTGGGGGCGGTAGCGGATCAGGCCTTCCTGCGCGACGGTGGCCATCAGCGTGCCATCGCGGCGATAGATCGAGCCGCGGCACAGCCCGCGGTCGCCGCCCGTCCACGGGCTGTCCATCACAAAGACGAACCAGTCGTCGACGCGCACCGGCCCATGGAGCCACATCGCATGATCGAGGCTGGTCGACACCATGCCCGGGGTCGAGAAGCTGACGCCGTGCGGCAACATTGCAGACGACAGGAGCCCCATGTCGGACGCGAAGGCGAGGAAACCCCGGTGGAGCAGCGGGTCATCGCCGATCGGCGATGCGACGCGGAACCACTGGTAATGCTGCGTCGCCTTGTCCGAAGCCGGGGGGCGGAAGCTGCGCACCTCGAACGGGCGGCTGCGCGCCATATGCGCGAGCTGACGGTCGGAAATATGGGGATCTGCCGCGATGAAATCGGTGAAGTCCCAGCATTCCTCGGGCGGCAGCAGGTCGGGCATGGGAACCTGGTGCGACAGTCCTTCGGCGGGTAGCTGAAACGACGCGGTCAGGTTGAAGATGACCTTGCCGTCCTGACGAACGACGACGCGGCGGTTCGAAAAGCTGCGGCCGTCGAAGTCACGGTGCAGGCGGAAATGCAGCGGCTTCGTCTCGTCGCCGCCGCGCAGGAAATAGGCGTGAAGCGAATGAACCTGCTTGTCAGGATCGACCGTGCGCGCCGCGGCGGTCATCGCCTGCGCGATAACCTGACCGCCGAAAATCCGGTCGCGCGAGGTGGTCGGGCGCGCGGGAAAGGTGAATTCATCGTCGAGGCCCGGCACCGCGTCGAGGTCGAACAGCCGCGCCACGGCGCCAACGACCTTGTCGGCGGGCGTGCTCGCGTTGATTTCGCGCGCGAGATCGAGGCGCGCCTGCAGCTCTTCGGGCGTGAAGCTCATGCGCTGTTCCATCGGCTGGGGCGCACGGCGCCGTTACTTGAAGCGTTCGACCTGTTCGAAGTCGAGTTCGACCGGCGTCGCGCGACCGAAGATCGACACCGACACCTTGACGCGCGCCTTTTCGAAATCGAGTTCCTCGACCAGCCCGTTGAAGCTGGCGAAGGGACCGTCGAGCACCTTGACCTGGTCGCCGATTTCATAGTCGACGCGGATTTCGGTCTTCGGACGCGCCGCGGCCTCTTCCTTGCTGTTGAGGATGCGCGCGGCTTCGGCTTCGCTGATCGCCTGCGGCTTGCCCATCGAGCCGAGGAAGCCGGTGACCTTCGGCGTATTCTTGACGAGGTGATAGACGTCGTCGGTCATCGTCAGCTTGGCGAGAACATAGCCAGGGAAGAATTTACGCTCGGCCTGGACCTTCTTGCCGCGCTTCACCTCGGTGACGGTTTCGACCGGCACCTCGACCGCTTCGACGAAGTCGGTGAGGCCCATGCGTTCGGCTTCGGACAGCACCGAATCGCGAACCTTGTTCTCGAAACCCGAATAGGCGTGAATGATGTACCAGCGCGCCATGTATGCGTATCCTGTCCCTGTGATCGCGGGCGTTAGCGCGCGAGCGACGTCAGCCAGCTGACGATCGCGTTGAAAACCGTGTCGACGCCGAGGAAGAAGAGCGAAAGGATCGTCGTCATGATCAGCACCATGATCGTCGTCTGCACCGTTTCGCGGCTCGTCGGCCAGACGATCTTGCGAGCTTCGGCGCGCACCTGATTGATGAACTCAGCCGGGCTGGTCTTGGCCATGTCGATCGTCCTGTCCTTGCAACGTCAATGATCCGGGCCAGATGGGTTGCCGCCGCCCATGCGTCAAGCACGCTTTGGGCAATAGTCCGCCCACCCTCCCCGAGCGTGTCGGCGAAAGGCGGGAAAGAACGGCGCATCTGTCCGAATGAAGCGGCCTTTACTTGGGCCGCGCGGCGATTGCAAGTTCGTGCTGCATCCAGATCAACAGGCCGACCATGACAATCCAGCTGGCGGTCGGTTGCAGCGCGAAGATCAGATGCAGTTCGCGCGCAGCCGCCTCGCCGTTTTGCGGATCGAAACCGACGATATCAAGCGCCGCATAGCTGACCGCGATCGCGGCAGCGACGCCGAATTTCGCCATCAGGTTCAAGAGCGCAAAGAGGAAGGCCGACCGGCTCCGCCCGCATCGCGCGCTGTCGCGCGGAATCAGGTCGGCAAGCATCGAATAGGTGAACAGCAGGCCGACGAAGCCGGTGCCGAGCATCAGCGAAAAGCCGACCGCCTGCCCCAGCCCGCGCGGCTGCTGTGCCAGTGTCGCGACGAGCAGACTGCCGATCAGCAGCCCCATCGCCATCATCATCGGCGGCTTGCCGAAGCGGCGCGCGAGGAAAGTCCAGACCGGCGACGCCAGCGCCCCGCCGATGAAGCTCGCAAAAAGCAGAACGGCGCTCTGCGCGTCGAGATCGAGCACGGCCGCGGCGAAGAAGACGAAGAGCGAAGTCAGCGACCCGAAAGCGAAGCTGTTGAGGAACTGCACCCCGAGCAGCAGCATCAGGGGCCGAAAGGACAGCGACGCGCGGATTTCGTGCCGCCAGCCGAAGCCGGATTCGGCCACCACCGCGCGCAACGGCACGCGGCGGATCGCGACGAGCGCTATCGGCACCAATAGAAGGAAGAGGCTGGCATAGGCCATGATCCGCCCCTGCAGACTAAGCCCCGGAATCAGCAGCTGCGCCGCGGCGGGCGCGGCGAAAGCCAGGATCAGCGCGATTTTCGCGAACCAGTCGCGCATGCCATAGAGGAGCGCGCTGTCGGCCGGCGTGCGGACGAGCGCCGATCCCCACGACAGCTGCGCGACCTCGTACAGACTGTAGCTCGAGTAAAACAGCACCATCATCAGGAAGAGCGCCGCGAACGGCAGTTGATCGCCCACGGTTACGAGCGCCAGCAGCAGTAGCGACAAGGGAAGCAGCGCCAGCAGCATCCAGCGCCGGTGCGCGCCCAGCCCGGTGCGGGCGCGATCGACCATCGTCCCGATCAGCGGATCGACGGCACCGTCCCAGATCGTCGTCAGCGAAAAGAGAAGCCCGACCAGCGCAACCGAAATCGCCCCGCCCTCGGCGATATAAGGCGGCAGATAGACGCTGAATGGAAGGCCGAGCATGACCGTCGGCCCCGCGGTTGCAGCATAGGCGGCGACGGTGCGCGGCCGCAAGGCGGAGGTTTCGTCGGCCGGGGCGGCCGATGGCAGGGCGGTACTGGCCAAGTTGCGACACTCCCGAAACGGAAGGCGCAGGTTTTCAGTTACTGACAATCATGTCAACATCAACGCGTCGCGCAGACGCTTTACCGGATCTTGAAATGCGACAGGAACGGCTGGAGCCGCCAGTCGATCTGCTCGGGATCGAGCCATTCGACCTCTATCCCCATCAGCGTGTTCAGCATCGAATCGCCGATGACGATATCGAAAAACAGGCGCGCTGCGGCGTCCGGGCGATCAATCTCGGCCCTGCCCGTCGCCGCCCATTCGGCGAACAGTTCGATCAATTCCTCCAGCGCAGGCACATGAAGGTCGAGGTAGATCTGCATGGCAAATTCGTGGTCGCGCAAACTTTCCGATATCAACATGCGCATCAGGGCGACCGCGTGCGGCGATTCCATCAGCTCTTTCTGGCGATGCGCATAACGCTTCAGGACATCGACGCTCGACAGTCCCCGGATCGCATCATCGTCGAGCGACCTGAGCATGGCTTCGTCGCACCAGCGGGTCGCGATCGCGCGGAGCAATCCCTGCTTGTTGCCGAACAGTTCATAAAGGGTCGCGAGCGAACCGCCCGAGCGTTTGACGATTTCGGCAAGGCTGGTGCGCTCGTAGCCCTGTTCGAGAAATAACGACTCGGCGGCGTCGAGAATAGCGCTTTGCCGCCGTTCGCGCGGCGATGACTTATCCATTTGACATAAAATCGTTTCCGACATGCTCAATTCCCGCTCCCCTTCCCTTGCTCTTTCCTGTAATTTAAATTACACGGCGCATCGGCGCAAGCATTTGCGTATAAACAAATCCCGCACAACTGCGATTTTTCAGGGGTTCATATGAGTCGCGTCCGTCCTCTCAGCTGCGCCGCCGGCGCTGCGCTGGCCTTTCTGCTGGCTGCCTGCTCGTCCGAGGCGCCCCCCGCGCCACCCCCGCCAGAGGTCAATATCGTGACCGTCCGCGCGCAAGCCGTGCCGAACGTCATCGAACTGCCCGGTCGGGTTCAGGCGTATCGCACGTCCGAAGTCCGCGCGCGCGTCAACGGCATCGTCGAACGGCGACTGTTCGACGAGGGCAGCTATGTGCGCGCCGGAACCCCCCTGTTCCGCATCGATCCCCGCGAGTTGACCGCGACCGCCAATGCGGCGCGGGCGCAGCTCGCACGTGCGCAGGCCACCGCGGCCAACGCGCGCCAGGTCGTCGGACGCTATCAGCCGCTGCTCGCCGATCAGGCAATCGGCAAACAGGAATATGACGCCGCGGTTGCCGCGCAGCGGACGGCCGAAGCCGATGTGCAGGCGGCGCAGGCCAATCTGGAATCGGCGCGCCTCAATCTCGGCTATGCGTCGGTCACCGCGCCGATTTCGGGCCGCGCGCGCCGCGCCGAGGTTACCGAGGGCGCGCTGGTGAACGCCGGACAGGGGACGCTGCTCACCACCATCGAGCAGATCGATCGCGTCTATGTCAATTTCGGCCAGTCCAGCTCCGACCTTTTGGCGACACGTCGCGACATGGAATCGGGCAAGGTCAACGCACCGCAACTCGAACGCGTCGAAGTCCAGCTCATCCTCGAGGACGGCACCGCCTACCCGATCGTCGGACACCTCGATTTCTTCGACCTCTCGATCGACGAAGCGACGGGCACCGCGGCGCTGCGCGCCGAATTCCCGAACCCGAACTCGGCGCTGCTTCCCGGACAGTTCGTCCGGGCGCGCATCTTTGCCGGCAATCGCGCCGACGGCATGCTGATCCCGCAGCGTGCGGTGAAGCTGGCCGCCGACGCGGCGAGCGTGATGGTGCTCGATGCAAAGAATGTGGCGACACCGCGCCCCGTCAAGCTGGGCACCATGGTCGCGGGTCAGTGGTCGATCCTCGACGGGCTGAAACCGGGCGACCGGGTCATCGTGGACGGACTGCAAAAGGTCCAGCCGGGACAGCCGGTCCGCGTCGCTGCGCCCAAGGGAACGGCGTCGGCCCCCGCGGCGAAGCGCTGACCTGACATGACCCCCCGCTTCTTCATCGACCGGCCCATCTTCTCCTGGGTCATCGCCATCGGCATCCTCTTGTCGGGCATCATCGCGCTGCGCAGCCTGCCCGTGGAGCAATATCCCACGGTCGCGCCGCCGTCGCTGACGATCGGCGTCACCTATCCGGGCGCCGACGCGAGCACGCTCGAACAAAATGTCACGCAGGTCATCGAGCAGGAACTGAACGGGGTCGAGGGCTTCCTCTACATGGCCTCGACCAGCGAATCGAACGGCACCGCGTCGATCACCCTGACCTTCGAGGCCGGGACCGACATCGATAATGCGCAAATGGAGGTGCAGAACCGCCTGCGCCGCGTCGAACAGCGCCTGCCCGAAGATGTCCGGCGCCAGGGCATTTCGGTAACCGAAGCGAATTCGGGCTTCCTCTTGATCGTCGCGATCACGTCCAAGAGCGGCAACACCGACCCGATGGAGGTCAACAACTTCGCCAATACGCGCGTCCTCGACGAGCTGCGCCGCGTGAATGGCGTCGGCAATGTCCAGGCTTTCGCGCCCGAATATGCGATGCGTATCTGGCTCGATCCGCAAAAGCTGGCGTCCTACAACCTCTCCGCCGCCGAAGCCCTGGGCGCGGTGCAGGAGCAGAACAGCCAGACGCCGGGCGGCCAGCTCGGCGACCAGCCGATCGCCAAGGGCGCTCAGCTCAATGCCGTGATCACCACGCAGGGCCGCTTCACCAAGCCCGAACAGTTCGAGAGCATCATCCTGCGCGCCAACCCCGACGGGTCGGCGGTGACGCTGGGCGATGTCGGTCGCGTCGAGCTGGGCGCGGCGAGCTATCTCTTTTCGTCCGAACTCAACGGCAAGCCGATGGCGGGGCTCGCGGTCCAGCTGACCCCGGGCGCCAACGCGCTGTCGACCGCCGAGGGCATTCGCGCCCGGATGGACGAGCTGTCGAAGGGCTTCCCGTCCGACATCACCTGGTCGATCCCCTATGACACGACACCCTTCATCAGCCTGTCGATCGAGGAAGTGGTGGTAACGCTGGGCGAGGCGATGCTGCTCGTCTTCCTCGTCATGTTCCTGTTCCTCCAGAACTGGCGCGCGACGGTGATCCCGACGGTAGTGGTGCCGATCGCGCTTGCGGGCGCGTGCCTTGGCCTGTGGATGTTCGGTTTCTCGATCAACGTGCTGACGCTGTTCGGCATGGTACTCGCGATCGGCATCCTCGTCGACGATGCGATTGTCGTGATCGAGAATGTCGAGCGCATCATGAACGAGGAGCATCTGCCGCCCTATGAAGCGACGGTGAAGGCGATGGGCCAGATCACCTCGGCGATCATCGGCATCACTTTGGTGCTGATCGCGGTGTTCATCCCGATGGCCTTCTTCCCCGGATCGACCGGCGGCATCTATCGCCAATTCTCGATGACGCTTGCGATCTCGATCGCCTTTTCGGCGCTGCTCGCGCTGACGCTGACCCCGGCGCTCTGCGCGACGCTCCTGAAACCGCACGACAATACAGAGCGCAAGGGCCGGATCGGAGCCTTCGCCGACCGCTTCTTCGGCCGGTTCAATGACTGGTTCGGCCGCACGACCGATCGCTATCAGGGCGGCGTCGGCAAGATATTGTCGGCGCCTCTGCGCTGGCTCGGCGTCTTCGTCCTGATGGTCGCGGTGACCGGGCTGCTGTTCTTCCGCCTGCCGGGATCCTTCCTGCCGCAGGAGGACCAGGGCTATCTGATCACCGTCATCCAGGCACCGCCGGGCGCGACGACGCAACGCACCAACGAGGCGACCAAGCAGGTTAAGGCCTTCTTCGCCGAACAGCCGCAGGTGGCCAATGTGGTATCGGTCAACGGCTTCAGCTTCTTTGGCCAGGGCCAGGCGAACGCGATCATGTTCACGCCGCTCAAGCCCTGGGACGAACGCACGGGCGAAGGCGACAGCGCCGACGCGATCGCGGGCAAGGCGATGGGGACGTTCATGGGGATCAAGGAGGCGTTTGCCTTTTCGCTGAGCCCGCCGTCGATCCCCGAGCTCGGCACGTCGAGCGGCTTCACCTTCAAGCTGCAGGACCGCGGCGGCAACGGGCGCGATGCGCTGGTCGCCGCGCGCAACCAGATGCTCGGCGGCGCAATGCAGAGCAAGCTGCTCGCCAACGTCCGTCCCGAGGGTCAGGAGGACGCTCCGGTGCTGAAGGTCGATATCGACCGCATCCAGGCGCGGGCGCTCGGCCTGTCGATCGGCGACGTCAACGCGACGCTCGCGATCAGCTTCGGCAGCGCCTATGCCAACGACTTCACCCGCGAAGGCCGCGTGCTGCGCGTGCTGTTGCAGGCCGATGCCGCGAACCGGATGACGCCGCAGGACGTGCTCGACCTGCGCGTCCGCAGTGCGAACGGCGGCATGGTGCCCTTCGGATCGTTCAGCAAGGCTGAATGGTCAGCGGAAGCCCCGCAGCTCCAGCGGTATAACGGCTATCCCGCGATGACGATCTCGGGCGAGCCCGCGCCGGGTCAGTCGACCGGCGAGGCGATGGCCGAGATGGAGCGGCTTGCGTCGCAGCTTCCCGCGGGCTTCGCGTTCGAATGGACGGGCATTTCCTATGAGGAGAAGCAGTCGGCGGGCCAGATCGGCATGCTCCTCGGCCTGTCGCTCGTCGTCGTCTTCCTGCTGCTCGCGGCGCTCTATGAAAGCTGGTCGGTTCCGGTCGCTGTGCTGCTCGTCGTGCCGCTGGGCGTGCTCGGTGCGGTGCTCTTTTCGATGTTCCGCGGTTTGTCGGCGGACATTTATTTCAACGTCGGCCTGATCACGATCATCGGGCTCGCCGCGAAGAATGCGATCCTGATCGTCGAATTCGCGATCGAGCAGGAAGCCGAAGGCAAGTCGACGCTCGACGCGGTGATGGAAGCGGTGAAGCTGCGCTTGCGTCCGATCATCATGACCAGCCTTGCCTTCATCCTCGGCATGGTGCCACTGGTGATCGCGAGCGGCGCGGGTGCCGCGAGCCGCATCGCGGTTGGATCGGGTGTCATGGGCGGGATGATCGCAGCCACTTTGCTGGGCATCTTTTTCATCCCGCTCTTCTACCTTTCGGTGCGCAAATGGCTCAGCCGCAAGCGCCCCCCTGCCCCCGCCGAGAAAGGCCATCATGAGGAACCCGGCCATGCGTAACCTGATCGCGCTCGCCGCGGCGACGGCGCTTGCCGGATGCGTCAACATGGCTCCGAAGCACGAGCGGCCGCCGCTGTCGACCGCCGCCGACTATCCGGCCGAATTCGCGGGCGACGTGACGCTGGGACAGCGCGCGACCGAGGTCGCGTGGCGCGACTTCTTCGCCGACCCGCAGCTCAAGGTGCTGATCGAACAGGCGATCGGGCGCAACCGCGACCTTGCCGTCGCGGTCGCGCAGATCGAGGAAGCGCGTGGCCTCTATCGCATTCAGGACGCCGATCGCCTGCCGACGGTGGGCGCGAGCGCCGACGCGACGCGGTCGCGCAGCCAGCTGGTTCCGGGCACGGGCGCTGCGACGATCAACCGCTATTCGGTCGGCGTCGGCGTGACCTCGTTCGAGCTCGACTTCTGGGGCCGGGTCAAGAATCTGTCCGAAGCCGCGCGCAGCCAGTATCTCGCGACAGAGCAGGCCGAGCGCGCCTTCCGCCTCGCGCTCGTCCGCGACGTTGCCTCGACCTATTTCTCCGCACGCGGCGCCGAGGAGCAGATCGAGCTTGCCGAGGCGACGGTGACAAGCCGCAAGGAAGGGCTGCGGATCGCCAAACGCCGCCTTGACGCCGGGGTGACCTCCGCGCTCGACTATCGCCAGTCGGAAACGTTGCTGACGCAGGCCGAGACGCAGCTTGCGAGCCTGAAGCTCGGCAAGGCACAGGCCGATAATTTCCTCGCCGTGCTCACCGGTGGCCCGGTAGCCGGCCCCCTGCCCGCGCCGCTGCCGCTCGTCGCGCAGGCGCAGTCACCGACGCTGACCGCAGGCCTGCCGTCGGACCTGCTCGTCGCGCGCCCCGACGTGGTCGCGGCCGAAGAACAACTGCGCGCCGCTCGCGCCAATGTCGGCGCCGCGCGCGCCGCCTTCTTCCCCTCGATCTCGCTGACGGGCAATCTCGGCTTTTCGTCGCTGTCGCTCGACAATCTTTTCAGCGACGACAGCATGACGTGGAGCTTCGGCCCGTCGATCAGCCTGCCGATCTTCGACTTCGGGCGCAACAAGGGCAATCTGACCGTCGCCGAAGCGCGCGAGAATATCGCGGTCGCCACCTATGAGCGCACGGTGCAAGGCGCCTTTCGCGAAGTCGCCGACGCGCTCGCCGGGCGCCGCTACCTCGCCGAACAGGTCGATGCGCAGGAGCGCGGCACGCTTGCGACGCGGCAGATCGCCGATCTGGCGCGCAAAAGATATCGCGAAGGCGTTTCGACATATCTCGAAGTGCTCGACGCCGAGCGCAATCTGTTCGCGTCCGAACAGACGCTGATCGAACTGCGCCGCGCGCAGGTCGACAATCTGGTCACGCTCTACGTCGCGCTCGGCGGCGGGCTGGTCGAGAGCCGGTAAGGCCAACATCGTGACCGCCGAAACCCCGGCCCTGCTCAAGGATATTCTGGGGCTCCGGGCGCTGGAGACGATCGCTGACGCGGGTTCCGGGGTCTCTCCGCGCTTCGACCGTGAGGCGTTTCTGGGCGCGGCGTCCGATGGGCTCGACGCGCTGTCGATCATGGAACGCGTGCGCCATATCGCCGACGCGCTCCATCCCGCGTTGCCCGGCGACCATGCGGCGCGTCTCGATGTCCTTCGGGCGATGGCACCGCGATTGACCCACGGGTTTCAGGCGATCGCGATCACCGAATATGTGGCGCGCCACGGTCTTGCCGATTTCGATGCGTCGATGGATGCGCTCGCGGACCTGACGCGCTTCGGCTCCGCCGAATTCGCGATCCGCCCCTTTCTGGTGGCCGATAGTGCCCGCGCGCTGGCGACGATGACCCGCTGGACCGGCAGCGACGACGATCATGTGCGCCGGCTCGCGAGCGAGGGCGCGCGGCCGCGACTGCCGTGGGCAGCGCGCGTGCCGGCGCTCAAGGCCGATCCGACGCTGGCGGCGCCGATCCTCGAGGCGCTGAAGGCCGATCCCAGCGCCTATGTCCGCAAATCGGTCGCCAACCATTTGAACGACATCGCCAAGGACCGGCCCGACTGGTTGTTGGCGCGACTGAACGATTGGCCGCAGGGCGACGCGCGCACGGCGTGGATCGTTCGCCACGCGCTGCGCACGCTGATCAAGAAAGGCGACCCCGGCGCGCTCGCGCTGATCGGCGTCGGCCATGGCGCGGCGGTCAGCGTGCGCGATTTCGTCATCGTACCGGCAACGGTGCGCCTCGGCGACCGGATCGCGATCAGCGCCGAGATCCTGTCGGATTCGCCCGACGATCAGCGACTGGTCGTTGATTACCGCGTCCACTACGCCCGCGCGGGGGGCAAGACCGCGCCCAAAGTGTTCAAACTGAAAACATTCGCGCTTGCCGGACGCGATACCGCCACCCTCGCCATCGGCCAGACGATCCGCGATTTCAGTACGCGGCGCCATCATCCGGAGCGCCATGAAGTCGAGTTGATCGTCAACGGGCGGACGTTGGCGACCGCGGCATTCGACCTGTTGCCCGGCTGAGATGCCAGCCTAGGGAGGCGTCGGCGCCGCCGGCGGCGGTTCCGCCTCGACCGGTTCGGACGCCCGGTCCTGGATCGGCAGCCTGAGGTCGATGCGGCTGCCATTGATCTCGGTCGAAATCACCGCATCGCCGCCCTCGATCCCGACGCGCGTCCGGTCGCCGACGGGAATGTCGCCGATGTCGGGAATGTCGAGCGGTTCGACCGGACCCGCCGGGTCGGCGCGCCGGGGTCGCGGCGCCGCCTGCCGGCCCGATGCCTCGGTCATGAAATCACGCCAGATGCGCGCGGGCAGGCCGCCGCCCGATATGCCCCGAAGCGGCGTATTGTCGTCGTTGCCGATCCACACGCCGACGACGAGGTCGTTCGCATAACCGACAAACAGGGCGTCACGATTGTCCTGCGTCGTGCCGGTCTTGCCATAATTGGCTTGCGGCAGCCGCGCGGCGCGGCCGGTCCCGCGATTGACCGCGGCGCGCAGCATTTTCTCGATATCCTCATGCTCGCCAGCGCCGAAACGCGACGGTCCCCAGACCAGATTTTCCAACCATCCCTTTTCCTGTTCCTTGAATGCGTGGGGTTCGACCGGATAGCTGTTCGCCGCGACCGCGGCATAGGCGGCGGTGAGTTCGATCAAGGTCATGCTCGACGTGCCGAGCGCGAGGCTGGGGTCCCCCTTCGCCATCGGCGCGGTGACGCCAAGGTCGCGCGCCATCGCGATCACCTTCTCGTCGCCCACTTCGCCGAACAGACGCACCGCGGCGACATTGCTCGACGAGGCGAAGGCGTCTTCGAGGCTGATGTCCTTCGAATAGGCACCGCCCGAATTTTTGGGACGATAGGAGCCGGTTTCGATCACGCTGTTGTCGATCCGGTCATCGGGTTCCCAGCCGGCCTCAAGCGCCGCGAGATAGACGAAAAGCTTGAAGGTCGAACCCGGCTGACGCCGCGCCTGCGTCGCGCGGTTGAAGGGCGAGGCGGCATAATCCTTGCCGCCGATCATCGCGACAACCTCTCCATTCGGGCGCATCGCGACAAGCGCGACCTGCGCCTTGCCGAGCCCCGCGCGGCCCGTCACGCGGCGCGCGATCGATTGCAGCCGCGCGTCGAGCGTTGTCGTGATTGTCTGGCGCGAATAGCCGACGTCGCTCAATTTGCGCGCCTCGGGCAGCGCCCAGTCGGCGAAATAGGTGCCGGTCGGCAACGTGTTGCGGGTGCGCACGTCGATCCGCGGGGTGCGGATCGCCCCGGCCTCGCGCTCGGTCATATAGCCGGTGTCGACCATCGCATTCAGGACCAGCTTCATGCGCTTTTCGGCGAGATCGGGGTTGCGCGTCGGCGCGAGGCGCGACGGCGCCTGCACCAGCCCTGCGAGCATCGCCGCCTGCGCGGGGGTCAGCTTTTCAGGATGCCGGTAGAAATAGTGGAGCGAGGCGGCACGCAGGCCATAAGTATTGTCGCCGAAATAGGCGTTCGACAGATAACGTTCGAGAATCTCGTCCTTGGTCAGCCAGGCTTCGAGCCAGAAAGCGATCAGCGCCTCGCGCGCCTTGCGGCCCAGCGTGCGCTTCGGCGTCAGAAAGGTGAATTTCGCGAGCTGCTGGGTGATCGTGCTGCCGCCCTGCGTCCGCCCGCCGGTGACGTTGCTCCATACCGCGCGCGCGATGCTGCGCGGGTCGATACCCCAATGGCTGTAAAAGCGCCGGTCCTCGATCGCGAGGAAGGCGCCGGTGACATGTTTGGGCAGCTTCTTCGCCTCGACCGGCGCGTCGACGATCGCGCCGGTGCGCGCGATCGGCGTGCCATCGGAGGCGAGCAGGGTGATCTGCGGCGGCGCGATCGGCTCGAGCGATTTCGACAGCGGCGCGGTGAGGGCGAGCCAGCCGACGAGCAGGAGGAAAAAGGCGAAGAACACAACGAAACCGCGCGCGATGCGGCGCACCCATTTGCCCCGCCGCGTTTCGGGAAGGGGCGGCGGCGGAGGCGGCACCATTTCGGCAAAGGGTGCGCCCGGCCCCACCGCAAGGGTGGGGTCGGGGCCATCGGGTTTACGAAACCAGGTCATGCTCGGGGCCGTATTACAGCCCCAATACAGCATAAGCAAATGGCTTGTCGTGCCGGCCGGTCAGTCGGCGGGATCGTCGCGATCCCGTTGCCGCGCGTCGCCCTCATCCTTCTTGATGAAGCTCATCTTGCCCTGCGGCTCCAGGATCGCCCAGGCGACGTCGGCGAGTCGCCCGATGCCGGCGAGCCGCATTTCGGAGAGGATTTCGTCGCGCGTCAGCCGGTCGCGGCGCAGGTTTTCGGTTACGATCCGGCCATCGCGCACGATCACCCGCGGCGTCCCTTCGAGCAGATTCTTCGCGCGCGGGACTAGATAGGCGGTCCAGCTGAGAACCAGCGCCCAGAAGGCAAAGGTGCAGATGGCGAGCGTTGCGCCGGTCAGGCTGAAATCATTGTGCGTCACGCCCTGCTGGATCAGGTCACCGAGCACGACGAGCACGACGAATTCGAACGGCGTCATCTGGCCAAGCTCGCGCTTGCCGAGCAGGCGGATCAGGAGGAACAAGACGAAGAACATCACCGTGGCGCGCAGGACGATATCCATCAGGGAAGCACCTTGATGCGCAGCGGTATCGCGCCGATCCGCCGCTCGCCATCGAACACCGCGATGTCCCCCTGCGTGCCGGCGAACAGCGGCGGGTTGATCTGACCGTCGATCTTGACGCGGAGGCGCTCTCCGGGCTCGAGCGGGCCGTAGGAGAAATGAAAGCGTCCATCCTCAAAGCTCTCCTCGACGGGGGCCGGGATCATCGTGTTGACGGTCATGTCGCGCCACAGCGTCGGCGTCACCGCGATCACGGCGTCACCCAGCGGGGCGTTGGCGGTCAGCGTCACGTCGGTTTCGAAAAACTCGCCGTTGCGGATGATGGCCGGCGTCTTCACGGTCAGGCGGGCCGCGCCGAAATCGGCGGTGCGCGGCGGGCTGGGCTGGCCGCCAGTGAAGCCGAGGACGGCCGCGAGCAGGAGCGCGCCGAGGACGAGGATCGAGATCGGGCTGGCGTGGCGGTCCCACAGGCGCAGGCGCTGCGGCGGGGATTCCAAACCTTCGGGCGCCTGCATCCGATCCTCCTGCCCGATCGCGGCCACGACCGGCCGAGAGCCCATATTGGACGCTTGGCGCGGCGGTTCGTTCCGCTGTTCGACAGTCGTTCGCGGCGCTTTCGATCTATGGGGCGCCTGCGAGCGTATCGCGCGCGACGCGTTGCAGCGCCGCGGCCTGCGCGTCCGAAAGGCCAAGCTCGTCGGCGCCCTTTTCCTTCGGGCCGAGCGTGGTCGGGTCGATACCGGTGACCGCACCGAAAGTAACGAGCGCCGAGAGATAATAGCCCGCGACGCTCGCGTGATAATGGTCGTAGGCCCAGAGGTCGAGCTGGCCATAGCCGATCCCGTCATAGGGATTGGGGTCGGCGACCCCCGTCGTCATCGCGCGGTTCCACGCCTGCCCGACCGGCAGTACGCCCGCCACTGCGGGGTTGGCGGATCGCGCGCGATCGGCGGCGGCACGAAGGTCTTCGGCCATCGTCGACACCGGCTTGCCGTACCAATGGCCCTTGGGCTTGTAGGCCTGGTCGGCGCGCGACCAGGTCGCGGCGAGGCGGATATCGACTGCCGGATTGCGCGCTTTGAACAGCGCCGCAAGGCGGCCGACGTTGCGGATATATTCAGCGGGGTCGCCGGGCCGCTCGCGGTCGAGCGTGCTATATTCCTGTAGCACCACCACGTCCCACGCGCGGTCGAAACGCTGGCGCCGCTCGTCATAATGAAAGCCGAGCGACTTGCCGCCTTGCGTCTCGAGGCTGACCTCATAGTCGAGCCCCGCCTGCTCGGTGAACAGCTTGAACAGCGCGGGCACGCCGCCATAGCCCGCCTGGTTGAGGTCAGCGACCGACCCCGCGCGCCAGTTGCGCGCCGCCGAATGCGCGCCCTGGGTAAAGCTGTTGCCGATGAAGAGGATCGTTTTCGGCGCGGCCTTGGGCTCGGACGATATCGCCTGCCCGGCGGTTTCACCATGCGGGGCGGTGCTGGCGACCGCCTGGCCGGGCGCGCACCCTGCCAGCGTCAGCAGCACCGCTCCCGACATGGCCTTCAGGGGTCCAGTGGATAGAAGCCCCGAAGCTCGTTTCATTTGTTTTCGCATCAGAATTTCACCGTTGCGCCGACGTAGAAGCGGCGTCCGGCAATATCATAGACGCCGTTCTGGTTGGTCAAGCGTCCGCTTTCGGTCCCGCTCGGCAGGAAGGGACTGATCGAATTGAACAGGTTGTTCACGCCGCCATAGAGGCGAAATTCCTTGCCGCCCGCGTCGAGGTCGAACGACAGGAACAGGTCGTGCTCCCACACGTCGCCGATATTGAGGAAGACCGGCACCTCGGCATTCGGATTGGTTTCGAGCAGCGCGGCATATTGGTCGGCGAGCGAATTGCTGTCGTTGATCTTGCCATAATAGGTCGTCGTCCAGCGGATGCGGAAATTGTCGAGCCGCCAGCCGAGCGATGCGCGTGCGCGATATTTGAAGCTGCCTTCGGCCAGGTCGCCGGCAAGATCGTTGGTGACGGTCCCGTCGACGCCCTGAAACTGCACCTTCTGCTTCAGCACATGCGTGCCATCGTAGCGCAGGTCGAAGCGGCCGGGGATGCCGAGCGCATCGTCGAGGCGGAAGCGATAGTTGAACGCGACGTCGATCCCCTGCGTGTCGAAGCGCGCGAGATTTACCTGCCGCTGGACCAGTTCGACAATCTGGCCGTTGTTGGCGTTGCGCGTGATGTCGGCGCAGAAGGGGTTGTCCGCCTGCGGCACGTCGGTGTCATAGCATTGCAGCTGGATGTCGCGGTTCGAATAGGCGTCGATCGCGTCCTTGATGCGGATGTCGTAATAATCGACCGCGATCGTGAGGCCGGGGATAAAGCGCGGCGCGAGCACGGCGCCGAGCGTCAGCGTGTCGGCGGTTTCCTCCTTGAGGTCGAGGTTGCCGCCGTTGGGGCTGTAGAGGCTGTTGCCCGCCTGCGAATATTGCTGCGTCACGCCATCGGTCGCCTGCTGCGCGAAGAGCGCCTGGATGCCCGGATCGAGCCGGCAACCCGCGGCAATCTGTCCGGTCGTCGTCGGAGTCACGCCATCGCAGATGTCGTTCGCGGCTTCGAAATTGCCGCGCGGCGGTGAATAGAGCTCGGCGATGTCGGGCGCGCGCTGGGCGCGGGCATATTGGGCGCGGAAGCGGATATCGGGGATCGGCGCATATTGTACGCCGCCGCGCCAGCTGAACACCGTACCGACATTGTCGATGCTGTAGTCGGCGACGCGCGCCGAGGCATCAACGCTGAGCAGATAGGCGCCCGGCGCGTCGCGGACCAGCGGCACGCTGACTTCTCCATAACCTTCGAGTGCGCGGATCGAGCCGCCGAAATTGGGCACGGCATTGCCGGTCGTGCCGCCCGTCTGCGACAGCAGATCGCCGGTGAGTTCCTGGCTGTCCTTGCGATAATCGACGCCGAAGGCGGCGCCGACCGGGCCGGCGGGAAGCTGGAACAATTCGCCGGTGACGAAGGCCTGCCCCGTATATTGGCGGATCGTCAGTTCCTGGTGCAGGTCGGCGCGGATCCACGCCGCGGCTTCGGGGGTGATCGCCCCTTCGCCGAACAGGTTGATGGGGACGCAGCCTGCGTCGCGCGCATCGGCATCGACGCACCGCGGGGCGCCGTCTGGTCCCAGCTCGGCGTTAAGCGCCTGTGTCAGATTGACGCCGTTGATCTCGTTCCGGCGCCACTGATCCTGCTTGTACTGGCCATAACCGAAGCTCGCTTCCCAATTCCAGCTGTCCGAAATCTTGCCGCGCAGGCCGGCCCAGCTGCGGATCGTCTCGCGCTTGTTCTCGGTGATCTGGCCGCCGACCTCGTCGAAGCGGCGGTCCCAGGCGATGCCCGCGCCGGTCGAAGGGGCATCGGCGCGAATTTCGTCGGGAACGAACGGATTGCACGGGCCCGACCCCCGGCCACTGTCCGGGCGGCACGGGATCTTGCCATATTCGATCTCGGTCGTGACGCCGGTGACGGGATCGGTCAGCGGATAGGTCGAATCCCACCCGATGCCCACCGATTCGCGCGTTTCGCCGGATGTGATCCGCGAATATTGGAGCTGCGCGAACCCCTCGATCGCGTCCGAAAATTCATATTCGAGCTTGGCCGCGCCCAGATAGCGTTCGCGGGCGAGGATCAGCGAGCGGCCGGTGCGCTGGTTGTACCCGTCGCGGTTCGGCAGGAAATAGCCGACGTTGCCGGGACTGTTCGCGCCGCCGCCGCTGCCGGTGACAGGGTCCCCGGTGACGGGGTCGGGGCCGCGCTCGACGAGCACGCCGTTCCGGTAGAAGCGGTCGCGCGCCGAGTTGGCGCCCGAGAACACGCCGCCGGGGATGAAGCTGCTGAGATCGCTCATCATCAGCGGCGGGAATTGGGACGCGGGGCGCGATCCGCTCGCGGGCGCGCCGTCGGCGTTGATATAGACGCCCTCGAACTCGTTGATGCCATTTTCGAAATCATAGTCGTAAGACACCGGCCGCACCGCCCATTCGCGATCGACCGCGCGGATGCCCCAGTCGCGGTCATAGGTGCCGCTGACGAGGAAATAACCGCGACCGTCGGCGAAGCGCGTGCCATAAGTCGCGCCCAGCGTCAGTTCCTGCCCGTCGCCTTCCGAGGTGACGCCGGCGCGCGCGCGCAGCGTCAGGCCGCGTTCATTCTTCTTGGTGATGATGTTGACGACGCCCGCGACCGCGTCCGAACCGTAAACCGACGAGGTGCCGCCGGTGATGACCTCGACCCGGTCGATGAAATCGCTGGGGATCGTCGAGAGGCTGACGAGGTTGGAAATGCTGCTGTTCGACACGGTGCGGCGACCATCGACGAGAACGAGCGTACGGTTCGAGCCAAGGTTGCGTAGCTCGATCGAACTGAGACCCGAATTCTGCGTGTTTCCGGTGACCGTGGAATCGTTGGTCGCCGACGACAATTGCGGCAGGTCGGCGAGCGTTTCGCTGAGTTCGCTGTCGCCCGATTCAGCCAGGTCCTCGGACGAGACGCCGATCACCGGCGCCGGGGTGTCATAGGTTTCGCGCGCGATGCGGCTGCCGGTGACGACGATCGCCTCTTCACCCGGCGGCGTGGCGGCGGTCTCCGCCGGCGCTTCCTGCGCGGCGAGCGGCGCGGCGAAGGCGCCGATGCCGACGAGCACCAGCACGGTGCGGCTGCTGTGGCGGGCCCAACGGGCTTTGGTCATTTTCATTGTCTCACTCCCCATATTCTTTTCGTTGTCGGTCAATCGGCGTCGGTCTCGATCGGCTGCGCGGCGAGCGGCGCGGGCTCGCCCCTGAGCGCGCGGTGGAGCGCGTCGCGGTCGAGCGCCTTTTCCCATCCCGCGACGACGATCGCCGCGAGCGCGTTGCCGATGAAGTTGGTGAGCGCGCGGCACTCACTCATGAAACGGTCGATGCCAAGGATCAGCGCGAGCCCCGCGACGGGCACCGACGGCACGATCGACAGCGTCGCGGCGAGCGTGATGAAGCCCGCGCCGGTGACACCGGCCGCGCCCTTCGAGCTGACCATCGCAACGAGCAGGAGCGCAAGCTGGTCGCCGAGGCTGAGGTCGACGCCGACCGCCTGCGCGATGAACAACGCGGCGAGCGTCATATAGATGTTGGTGCCGTCGAGGTTGAAGCTGTAGCCGGTCGGCACGACGAGGCCCACGATCGGCTTGGCGCAGCCGGCCTGTTCGAGCTTCTGGATGAGGCTCGGCAAGGCGGCTTCCGACGAGGAGGTGCCGAGCACGAGCAGCAATTCGGCCTTGAGGTAAGCGATCAGGCTGAAGATCGAGAAACCGCATAGCCGTGCGACCGCGCCGAGGACGACGATCACGAAGAAGAGCGAGGTCAGATAGAAGGTCGCTATCAGCAGGCCGAGGTTGGCGAGCGATTCGACGCCATATCGGCCGATCGTGAACGCCATCGCGCCGAACGCCCCGATTGGCGCGAATTTCATCAACATGCCGACGAGACCGAAGAAGACCACCGACACTTTTTCGAGCAGACCCAGCACCTGCCGCCCCGGTTCGCCCGCGTGCGACAGCGCGAGGCCGAAGAGGATCGCGGCGAACAGTGCCTGCAGGATCGATCCCTCGGTCAGCGCCGAGACAAAAGTGGTCGGAATGATCTCGAGCAGGAAGGCGGTGAGCGTCGCTTCGTGCGCCTTGGCCTCATATTGCGCGACCGCCCCGGCATCGAGCGTCGCCGGGTCGATGTTCATCCCGGCACCCGGCTGTATCACATTGGCGACGACCAGCCCGACGATCAGCGCCAGCGTCGAAAAGAAAAGGAAATAGGCGAAGGTCTTGCCGACGACGCGGCCGAGCGCCTTGGTCTCCCCGATCGACGCGATGCCCGTCGCGACGGTCAGGAAGATGACGGGGGCGATGATCATCTTGACGAGTTTTATGAAGCCGTCGCCGAGCGGTTTGAACTCGGTCGCGACCGACGGCCAATAATGGCCGAGCAGCACGCCCGCGAGGATTGCCGCGAGCACCTGGACGTAGAGGTGCGTCCACCACGGCCGGGCCTGCGGCGTCTGCGGCGCGGTCAAATCGATCGTGACTGCCACCAGCCTCTCCCCATGTCTTCGCGCCATCGGCGCTCGCTTGCGGCCGTCGGACGGCCTTTCCGCCAATTTACGAGCGGCGCGGAACGGGGGTCAAATATGAGGGCAATTTTTCATAAATATATGTAATAGCTCAATTTTATTTATAAGCCTGTTCGCGGCGACAACAGATTTGTGCAACTTTCCGCATAGGTTTGCAAATATCTGTGCAATAATCCGCACATGTCCGATCCTACCGATTCGCAGCCACCAAGGGCCCAAGCGGGTCGCCGGCGCCTGCTCGTCGCCGTCGCGGTCGGCTTCGCGATCCTGCTCGTCGCGGGTTTTGGCCTAGCCCGATGGGCGGCCGATCGCGCGAACGCGCAGGCCGATCTCGAAGCGCGCCAGAATGCGCGCGCGCATGCGAATCTGCTCGAAAGCGAATTGCAGAAATTCCGCCTGCTGCCGCGCGTCCTCACCGAATTTCCCGACGTGCGCGCGGCGCTCGCCGACAAGAGCGACGCCGCCTCGCGCCGTCTCGACCGCGAACTCGAGCAGCTTGCCACGCGCACCGACGCCGCGGTGATCTATGTCCTCGATGCCGGCGGCACGACGATCGCCGCGAGCAACTGGAGCGCGCCGACGAGCTTTGTCGGCCAGAACTACCGTTTCCGGCCCTATTTCCAGGGCGCGATGCAAGACGGCGAGGCCGAGCTGTTCGCGCTCGGGACGGTGAGCGGGCGCCCCGGCCTCTATCTCGCGCGGCGCGTCACCGTCGGCGGGCGCCGGCTCGGTGTAATCGTGCTCAAGGTCGAATTCGACAAGCTCGAGTCGCGCTGGGCCGATTCGTCCGCAACCACACTGGTGACCGACGCAGCGGGTATCGTCGTGATGAGCAGCGACGCGCGCTGGCGCTTCCGCTCCTTCGTGCCGATCTCGGCCGAAGCGCAGCGGCGGCTTCGCGCGACGCGCAGCTATGGCGAGGCGCGGCTGGCCCCGCTGCCGGTCGACCGCGCAGGGGGCGGCCTTCGCGTCGGCGACGATCTGTTCCGTCAGGCCGACGAGCGCGTTTCACTTCGCGGCAGCACACTCCGCCTGCTCCAGCCCGCCGGACCCGCGCGCGACAGCGCCGCCGCGACCGCGCGCGTCGCCTTCCTGATCCTGCTGATCCTCGTCGGCGCGGCGATCGTCACGCTGCTGCGCCTCGTCGAGCGGCAGACGATGCGGCAGGCGGCACACGAAGCGCTCGAACGCGAGGTTGCCGCCCGCACGCGCGATTTGCGCGCCGCCAACGACGAATTACGGCAGGCATCGGAGCGGCAGGCCGAAACCGACCGCCGCTATCGCGCCGCGCGCGAGGAACTCGCGCAGGCGAGCCGGCTCGGCTCGATCGGACAGATCACCGCCGGCGTCGCGCACGAGATCAACCAGCCGGTCGCCGCGATCCGCACCTTCGCCGAAAACGCCCTTGCCTATCTCGACCGGACGCAGCCCGACAAGGCGCGCGGCAATCTGGGCCATATCGTCGAGCTGACCGCCCGCGTCGGCGCGATCACCGGCGAGCTGCGCAATTTCGCGCGCCGCGCGCCGGCACCGCTTGGTCCTGTCCCGCTGCGATCGGCGATCGACGGGACATTGTTGCTGATCGGCGACCGGCTGCGCGCGCAGGGCATCGCACTTGACGTGGGAGTAGACGAGCCGGCCGTCGCCGTGCACGCCGATCGCGTGCGGCTGGAACAGGTGCTGATCAACCTGCTGCAAAATGCCGCCGAGGCGGTTCGCGACGTCGATGGCGCGCGCGTAACCCTGCTGGCGCATGGCAACGGGCCGGTGCTGATCGACATTTGCGACAATGGCCCCGGTGTTCCGGCGGACATATTGCCGCAGTTGTTCACGCCCTTCGTCACCGGCCGGCCCGACGGGCTGGGACTGGGGCTGGCGATCGCCAGCGACATCATGACCGGGTTCGGCGGTACGCTGACCCTCATCCCCTCGCCCCTCGGCGGCGCGGGTTTCCGCCTGACGTTGAGGCGAGCATGAGCTTTTTCACGGCCGAGCAGACGGTCTTCTTCGTCGACGACGATGCGGCGCTGCGCGAAGCGAATGTTCAGACGCTCGATCTGGCGGGGCTCGCGGTCGAGTCCTTTCCGGATGCACGCAGCGTCCTGCCGCGCATCGACAGCGGCTTTCCCGGTATCGTCGTCACCGATATCCGCATGCCCGGAATGGACGGGCTCGAACTGCGCGCGGCGATCCATTCGATCGATCCCGAGATTCCGGTTGTCCTGATCACCGGTCACGCCGATGTCACGATGGCGGTGCGCGCGCTCCACGACGGGGCGTTCGATTTCCTCGCCAAACCCTTTGCGGCGGACCATCTGGTCGGGGTCGCGCGCCGCGCGCTCGCCCACCGGGCGCTGATCCTCGACAACCGCCGGCTGACCGCGGCGGCGGCGGCAATCGACAGCCCGCTGATCGGGGAAAGCCCGGCGATGGTGCGGCTGCGCGAGACCATCGCACAGCTCGCACAGGCCGATATCGACGTGCTGATCGAGGGTGAGACGGGAACCGGGAAGGAGCTGGTCGCACATATGCTCCACCGCCAGAGCCGGCGGAGCGCGGCATCGCTGGTTGCGGTCAATTGCGCCGCCCTGCCGCAAGAGCTCGCGGAAGCCGAGCTGTTCGGCAGCGACCTTGCCGACCGCGCGACGGGCAAGCTGGGTCAGGCCGGACGCATCCGCAGCGCGCACCGCGGGACTTTGTTCCTCGACGAGATCGACACGATGCACCCCGCGGTGCAGGCGAAGCTGCTGCGCGTGATCGAGGAACGCGAGGTGCAGCCCTTGGGCGCCAGCGCACCCGAGCCCGTCGACCTGCGCGTCATCGCGGCGACGAAGACCGACCTGATGGACGCGGTGCGCGGCGGCGATTTCCGCGAGGATCTCTATTACCGGCTGCACGTCGTGAAGCTGCGCATTCCGCCCTTGCGCGAGCGGCGGTCGGACATTCCGCAGACTTTCGCCTTCTTCCTCGACGAAGCCGCGGCGAAGATGGGAATGTCGGGGTTCCAGATCGACGACAGCATCCGCCGCCACCTGGTCGAGCACGACTGGCCGGGCAATGTCCGCGAGCTGAAGAATTTCGCCTATAGCGTCGTGCTGGACCTGCCCTCCGACCCAGGCCGTTCCTCGCTACCCGCCGAGGCGCCGCTCGCCGAGCGGCTGCGCCGCTTCGAGGCGACGATCATCGAGGACACACTGGCGCAGGCGCGCGGCAATATTGCTGCGACGATGGCGCGGCTAGGGGTGCCGCGAAAGACGCTGTACGACAAGATGGCAAAGCTCGGGATCGACCCCAAGCAGTTCCGCGGCTGACGCCGTCTATTTCCCCTGCGCCGCGAGCACGCGCAGGATGTTGCCGCTCCACATCTTCTCGATGTCGACGTCCGAATAACCCGCCGCCTTCAGCCGCTCGGTGACCTTGGGCAGCGCCGAGACATCCTCAATGCCCGGCAGTCCGCCGCCGCCGTCCCAGTCGGCGCCGAAGCAGATATGGTCGACGCCGCCGACCTCGATCGCGCGCAGCACCATCGTCATATAGGCGTCGAAATCGGCCGCCCACAATTTTTCGGTCTTGTCGAGTTCGCGCCACTGGCGGTTGAGGTCGGCCTGCTCGGCGGGCGAGAGCGTGCCGATCCGTTCATATTTGCCGAACAGCTCGCCGCGCGCGGGCGACATGTTCATCTCCGACATGAAGATCGTCGAGATGCACATGGCGCCGCCCTTCGCCGCGAGCGCCTTCAATCGGCCCTCGTCGAGGTTGCGCGGATGGTCATAGGCCGATCGCAGGCTCGAGTGCGAAAGCAGGATCGGATATTTCGACAGCGCCAATAGCTGGTCGAACGCCGCGTCGGACGAATGGCTCGCATCGATCACGATGCCGAGGCGGTTCATCTCTGCGACCCACTGTTTGCCGAGCGGGCTCAGCCCTTTCCAGCGCCCAGCCCCCGTCGCGCTGTCGGCGAACTGATTGTCCTTCGAATGCACCGGCCCCGCGAGGCGCAGGCCCTTGTCGTAAAATTCCTGAAGCAGCGAAAGGTCTTCGCCGAGCGGATAGCTGTTCTCCATCGACTTGAAGGCGATCAGCTTGCCTTCCTTGTTCAGCCGCAGCGCATCGGGTGCCGTCAAGGCGGGAGCGATGACTTCGGGATATTTGGCGATGGTGCTGTCGATCAGGTCCGAACGCTTGCGCGCGAAGGCGAGTGCATCGGCGTAACCCTTTGGCGTCAATGGCCCCTGCTCGGTGTAGATGGCGAAAAAGCCGCCGTCGAGATTGCCGTCCTTCATCCGCGGAATGTCGAGCTGCGAAATGTCGTCGGCGAGCGCGTGACGATCGGCAAAGCTCCAGCCCGCGCGTTCGAAATGGAGCGGGGTGTCGAGGTGCGTGTCGAGCACGAGCATCCGGCTGTGCAGCGGCGCGTCGGGCGCCTCCTTCGGCTTGTCGCCTCCGGTCGAGCAGGCCGTGAGTGCCGTTGCGGCCAGCAGGATCGCGATATGCTTCATTTCGTGTCCTCCACGGGCTTCAAATCCAGATCGTGATAGTCCCAGCTGAAGTCGGCGATCTGGCTCACCGCCTTCATCGTCACGCCCGTCACCTTGCCGTCGGCGTCGAGCGCGAAGGTGACATAGGCGGGCTCGATCGCCGGATCGTCGAACTTGGTGACGAAGCTGTCATATTGCCAATGCTCGAGCCGCCCCGCCATCCGCGGCGTCGAGGTGAAATCGATCGTCAGCCCGTTCGCGCCCGACCCCACGACGACATCGCCATACCAGGGATCGCGGTAGCGCCCGGCGTAGCGCGCCAGCGCGAGCGAGGGACCGCTCTGCGCCGGCGACGCCTTCGACTGCTTCAGGAACGCCTCGCCCCCCGCGAGCCGCGCCTGATACCAGTCTTCCCACTTCTGGATCCAGCCATACTCGCCCTGGTCCAGATAATGATCGAGAAGGTCGTAGGTGAGGCCGAGGAGCATCCCGCTGTCCTCGCTGTTCATCATGATCGCGAAGCCGACATTTTTGTCGGGGATCATGACGACGCGCGTGATCGACCCGAAGACGCCGCCGCCGTGCTGGATGATGCGGTGGCCGCGATAATCCTGCACCTGCCAGCCGAGCGCATAGGCCTGCTGCGTCGGCTGCGCGGGCTTGAGCTGGTCGGGAAGCGGCGTGATCGGCATCGGTGTCACCGGCGCCCACATTTCCGCCGCCTGCTTCTCGCTGAACAGGCGTTTTCCGTTGGGGAGCGCGCCGTGCGCAAGCTGGATCTTGAGCCACGCCGCCATGTCGTCGGCGCTGAGCGCGAGCCCGCCAGCGGGGGCGCCGTTGCGGCCGAGCTCGTCGCGTTCGTCGAGCGCCTGTTGCGGGCCCAGCCCACGCAGCGCGCCCGACAGCCGGGCGTGCGGCCAGCTGCGGTTCGCGATACGGAATCGGTCTTCGCTGTCGCTCGTCGCATTCTTCATGCCGCCGGCGCGCAGCACGCGGGCGCGGATGAAATCCTCCCACGTCTGCCCGGTGACTTCCTCGATCAGCTGACCCGCGACGGCATAGAGGATATTGTCATAGGCATAGGCCGAGCGAAAACTCGTCTTGGGCTTCAAATAGGCGACGCGCTCGACCGTCTGCTTGCGCGTCAGATGCGTGCGCGGCACGAACATCAGGTCCCCCTGCCCCAGCCCCAGCCCACTTCTATGGACAAGCAGGTCGCGGATCGTGATCTCGCGGGTTACCCAGGCGTCGTACATGCGGAACCAAGGCATATGTTTGATCACCGGATCGTCCCACGCGATCTTGCCTTCGTCGACGAGGATCGCAAGCGCCGCGGCGGTCATCGCCTTGCCGGTCGATCCGGTCTGGAAGATCGTCTGCGCATCGACCGGCGCGCGCTCGCCGAGCTTGCGCACGCCCCAGCCGCGCGACAACGTCGTCTTGCTGTCCTCGACGATCGCGATCGACACGCCCGCCGCGCCGACCTTCTTGCGCAGCGCCTCGACGCTTTCGCCGATGTCGGCGGGCGGCTCGGCCCATGCGGGCGCGGCGACCGACAGCATCAGCGACAGGGCGAGCAGGCGAACGGCTTTCATGGCAAGGCCTCCATTTGGGGAGCGGGTGCGGGACGAAGCAGGCGCCAGGTCCCGATCGTCAGCAAGGGCAGAACGAAGACCGCGAGGAAAAGCCAGGCGAGGAAACGATAGCCACTGGCGATCAGGTCGACGAGACCGACGCGCGCAGCGACGAACATGCAGCCGACAAGAACGAGCGTCCCGATCGCGGCGCGCGGGCCGGTGCCGAGCGGCGGCCGCCCGCGCGCCTCGACGACGCCCGAGACGCGTTCGTTGATCGCATGGATCGCGCCGACGCCGCTTTCGAGCAGCGCGGCAAAGATCATCATCTGGAACAATATATGAAAGCCCGGCACGGCCATCTGCCGCAGCAGGAAATCCGAAGGCAAGGTTTCGCTGCCGATCGCAGGGTAAAAAGCCATCATCGCGACGAAGAAGAGGATTGCCGGCAGCATCGTCAGCGGCCCCGCGATCAGCCCCGCGACGACTGCGTCGCGCTGGCTGGTGAGGTGGCGGAGGACGGGCAGGATGACGACCGCACCGACGATATTATAACTCGCATAGGTGATGCCGCCCGCCACCCAATTGCCCGACGGCGGCGGCGCATTCGCGAAGCCGCTTCCGATCATTTCGCCAAAGCTGGCGAGCGCGAACACAAGGAACAGCGCATAGACCGCGTAGATCAGCATCGAGGCATATTTGAACAATGTCTCGACAAGCGCCGTGCCGAAGGCGGTGAAACCGAGGATGCTGAGCGCCAGCAGCACCGACCCGGCGAGGTCGGGCCAGCCGAAGGTCGCTGCGCCGATCGCGCCCGCCGCCGCACCGAATACCGCGATGATCAACACGACGAAAATCAGATAGGCGCCTTCGAACGCGATCCAGGCGGGGCCGAGCAGGCCTTCGAAGAAGCTGCGGTAGTCATAAGCCTGCATCCGGCGCGCGAGCGCGAAGGTCAGCGCCGCGACGATGCTCCAGATCAAGGTCGCGAGCAGCATCGCGGCCAGCCCGCCCCACGGCCCCGACGGCACGAAATATTCGGCCAGCTCGCGCCCCGTGGCATAGCCGCCGCCGATGATGACGGCCTTCAACGCGAAACCGGGCAGCAGGAAGCGCTGGAACCAGCTCGACCTGCCACCCGTCTCGCCCACACTCATGCGAGACAGTTTTCGACGAGCGCGTCGAACGACGCGCCGCCGCGGATCGGGTCGGCTACGGGCAACCCCAGCCGTTGCCGTTCGGCCGCCATCAGCGCCTCGGCGGCATCGGCGTCATAGGCCGAGGTGTTGAGGCTCACCCCGCCGCAGCGGATCGCCGGATTGGTCCGGCTGCCGAGGCGGATCGTCAGGTCGATCACCTCCTCGATGCTGGGAAGCGCGAAACTTTCCATGCCCAGGATCACCTTGCGCGCCGGATCGTGGCAGACGACGAACACGTCGGGCTGACTGCCGTGGAGCAGGCCAAGCGATACCGCGGCATAGGCAGGATTGAAGATCGACCCCTGCCCCTCCACCAGGTCCCAATGGTCTTCGGGCGCGTCGGGGCTCAATATCTCCGCCGCCCCCGCCTCGAAATCGGAGACCACCGCGTCCATCGGCATCCCGCCGCCCGCGATCATGATCCCGGTCTGGCCGGTGGCGCGAAAATCGGCGTCGATTCCGCGCGCGACAAAGGCCCGATGGAGCGCGAGCGCGGTATATTTCTTGCCGAGCGCGCAATCGGTGCCAACCGTCAGCAGGCGCTTGCCGCTGCGCTTGCGGCCGTTGGCGATCGGGATCGACGGCGGCGGCGTGCGCACGTCGATCAGCCGCTGGCCGGTCCGTTTCGCAGCCTCGACGAGCGCGGGGATGCTCGTCAGCCGTGTGTGGAGCCCGCTGACAATGTCGAGCCCCGCCTCCATCGCCTCGACAAGCACGGCGACCCAGGCGTCGCCGATGACGCCGCCCTGGTTCGCGACGCCGATCACCAACGACTGCGCTCCCGCCGCGCGGGCCTCGTCAGGCGACAGCCGCGGCAAGCCGGCGCTGACCGAGCAGGCGCCGATCCCATACTCGCCGACGCAGCGGTCAGCCGCCCAGTCGGCGAGGCCAAAGGCGGTCTTGGCATAGCCCGCCTCGGTCGTGTCGCCGAGGAACAGCAGATAGGGTTGCGGCAGGGTCAGGCTTTCGGCCAGCCTGCCGGTGGGCGCGTTCATCTTGTCCAACTCCAATTCGCTCAGAATGCCATGTCGAGCGCGACACCGATCGTGCGCGGCTGCAATGGCGAGATCGCTAGGAAGCTCGGCTGGTTGAGCCCGTCGGCAAGCGTCGACCGCGCCATCTCGCCCTTGTTGTCGAGCAGATTGCGCGCATAGGCGCGCAGCGTCCAGTGATCATCGAAGGTCACCGACGCATTGAGGTCGACCGAGGTGTAAGCCTTGGCGCGCGCGACGAGCGGATCGCTCTCGACGAGCGACAGGCGGTTGCTCGCGTGGCGGATGCCGGCGCCGAAGCTGCCCCGGTTGCCGCCGCCCAGCTCGAACGCATAATCGGCGCGCAGCGCGCCGCTGAACTTGGGTACAGCGGGCAAGCGGTCGCCGTCGAGGCCGCTGATATCGGGCACATCCTCGCTGAGGCTCGCGTCGGTGTAGCTTCCGGTCGCACTGATCGTCAGGCCAGGCGCCGGGCGTAGCGCGAGGCTACCCTCGAAGCCCTTGCTCGTCGCCTTGCCGCCGTTCGCGCCGCCCGACACGCCGCCGAAAGCGCGCGTGACCTGGATATCGGTCCAGTCCATCCAGAAGAAGGCGGCATCGACCGACACCATGCGGTCGGCGAAGTCGGCTTTCAGCCCGACCTCGTAATTGGTCATGCGGTCGGCATCGACGCTGGGCGGGACATTGGGGACGATGACGTTCGGGCCGCCGGGGCGATAGCCCGTCGCGACGCGCGCATAGAGCATGGCGTCTTCGTTGATATGGAACTGCGGGCTGACCGAGAAGGTCCAGACGCTTTCGGCCGACTCGCCCGGATCATTGGCGCTGGGGACGATCGCCCCCGAGCTGATCTGGGTAAAGGTCTGCTCGTTGCGCGCCCAGCGAAGGCCGCCGGTCACCTCGAACTGCTCGCTCAGCTTGAAAGTCGCATTGCCGAAGATCGCATATTCCTTGTAGGTCGCCGGAAGGCCGACGATCGCCAGCGGATCGAGCGGCGCGATGACATTGCCGTCCATATCGAACGAGCGGACAAGCTGCGCATTGCTCGTCTCTTCATCGGTGAAGAAGCCGCCGATCATCCATTCGAAACGCCCGCCGCTCGGCGAAGCGAGACGGACTTCCTGCGTCCATTTCTTGAGCCCGAGGTCGAGCGAGAAAGGTGTGATGCCGGGATCGATGGCACCGCCGGTGAGCAGCGGGAAAAGCACGCCGAACGCATAGCTCGCGTCCTGTACCTGCCGGCTCTGCGTTTTGCTGTAGGTCGTCGCAGACGTCAGCGTCGCCGCGCCGAAATCATAGTCGATCGTCGCCGAATAATAATCGAGATCGACGTCGTAGGATTCGGGCACATAATTGTTGAACGAATGGCCGTTGCCCAAACGGTTGCCGTCGAGATCGGCGGCATAGAGGCCATTGCCGTCAGAATCGAGCGACTGCCAGATGCCGGCGAGCTTTACACTGAGCTCGGGGGTCGGCTGCCACAGCAGCGCGGCGCGACCGCCGCGCTGTTCATAGTCGTTCTGGTCCTTGAGCGCGGCATTGTTGACGCTGTCGACCCAGCCCGGCGTCTTGCGCCATGCGAAGCTGCCCGAAATCGCGAGCGTGTCGGTCGCAATCGGCGCATTGACATAGACCTGCCCACCCCAGCCGAGGCTGCCGGCGTCCTTGATCGTGAAACCTTCGACGCCCGCGCGCACCTTGAATTCGCGCGTGTCGGGCTGGACGGTAACATATTTGACCAGGCCGCCGATCGAACTCGCGCCATAGAGCGTGCCCTGCGGGCCTTTGAGCACTTCGATGCGTTCGAGGTCATAGGGCATGAGGTCGATGGTGAACTGCCCAGCGCGGTTATAGAGCGCGCTCGACCCGACCGGCGCATCGTCGAGATAGATGCCGACCGTCTGGCTGGCATTGAGCGGTGCGACGCCGCGCAGCGTGATCGTCGTCTGGCCAGGCGTGCCGCCGTTGCTGACGTTCATGCCGGGAACATAGCCCGCATAGTCGACGAGCGAGGCCGAGCCCTGTTCCTGCAGTTCCTCGCCGCTGACCACCGAGATCGAGATCGGCACGTCCTGCACATTCTGAACGCGCTTCTGTGCGGTCACAACGATCTCGCCCGCGGCTTCGATCGCCCCCGCTTCCTGCGCCTGTACCGGCATCGCGGCGATCACCGCGACCATGCTTGCTGCTACCAAAAGTCCCTTGTTCATCGTCTTACCCCCAGACTTGGGCGAGCAGGCGGCGGAAATTGCCACCGAGCACGGCCCGGATGTTATCGTTCGAATAGTTGCGGCGAATGAGTTCCTCGACGAGGTCGAAGGTCTTCAATGGATGGTCGAAACCATCGATGTCGATCTTGTCTCGAAAGGCGTAGCTGTCCTTGTAGGCGCCCTTCAGCACGGCATATTCATCAGGCTTCATGTCGTCATAGCCGTGAAGGTCCGCGTCGGAGCCGATGCCGACATGATCAATGCCGACGAGCTTTGCGACATGGTCGATATGATCGGCCATGTGCCCGACATGGGTGGGGTCGGTGCTGCGCACGAACATGCGCACGCCGGTGATGCCCATCACCCCGCCCTTTGCCGCGAGCGCCTTAATCGCTTCGTCGGTCTTGACGCGCGGATGATCAACGAGAGCGCGGGCATTGCTGTGCGTGATCGCGATCGGCCCCTTGGCGATGTCGATGGCGTCGAGCGTCGTCCGGTCGCCGCAATGCGAGACGTCGACGAGCATCTTCTGCTTTTCCATTTCGGTGATAATCGCTGCGCCATAGTCGCTGACGCCGCCGTCGACGCGATCGGTGCTGCCCGATCCGATGCGGTTCTGGCTGTTATAGGTAAGCTGCGAACAGCGCAGGCCGAGGCGGCGGAACAGCGCGACGTCCGCGACCGTCTCGAAATGCTCGGCGTTCTGGATGCCCATGATGACAGCGCATTTGCCCTCGGATTTCGCGCGGTCGAGATCGGCGGCGGTATCGACGAGGGTGAAGACGTGGCTGTTGCGTCCCGCAAAGCCCTGCCAGCCTGCGAGGAAGGTCAACGCCTGTTGCTTTGCGTCAGGTCCGCCGAGGCCATAGGCATTGTGGAAACCGGTGATACCCGACGCCTTGAACTCCGCCGCCTCGGCATCAGTCAGCCGGTGCGCCACATAATCTTCTTCCAGCGTGATCTTGAGCGGCGCGAGCATGTCGATGACGAGCGAGGAAGCGACGAGGTCAACCGTGCGGCGCGAATAGGCCTTTGCGGGCGCCGCAGCGAAGGCATAGGCGCCGCGACCCACCATCGGCGCGGACAAAGTGACCCCGACCGCGCCCGCGAGTGCCGCGCGGCGCGTCATCGGGAATGACGTCGTCATTCCAGCCTCCTTCTTACGAAAATCTCAATTTCAAGACTATTGTCCTAATCGGAAAATTGTCAACCCATTTAGGACATCAAATTGTCACGAACCCCAAATTTCCGCCGAACAATGAATCATGCCATCGCGATATTCGACGCCGGGCACGCGATCGCGCGCAAGAAAGGTCGGCCCGTCGAGATCCACGATGTCGCACAGCTGCCCGACCAGGTAGGAGGGTGCCATCGACAGGCTTGTGCCCATCATGTTGCCGACCATCACGTCGAGGCCGAGCTTCTTCGCCTGCCGCGCGATCGCCAGCCCCTCGGTCAGCCCGCCACATTTATCGAGCTTGATGTTCACGACGTCGAAGCGCCCGACAAGCGAGGCGGTGTCGGTAAGTGACAGCGCGCTTTCGTCGGCGACGAAGGGCAAGGGCCGCTTGAGGCCGTCGAGATCGGCCTCGCGCCCGCGTTTCAATGGCTGCTCGAGCTGCGCGATGCGCATCGAGACGAGAACCGGCAGCAGGTCGGAAAGCGTGCCGATGTCATAACCCTGATTGGCATCGACGCCGATCCACGCATCGGGCCGCGCCGTGCGGATTGCGACGACCCGCGCGATGTCGTCTGTCAAATCGCCGGTCAGCTTGACCTTGACCGGGGCTTGCGCGTCGATCGCCAGTGCGGCTTTCGCCATATTGTCCGGGCTGTCGGCGCCCAGAGTCAGCGTCGATCGCAGTGCTTTCGGGGATTCCAGCCCGGCAAGCTCCCACACGGGGCGGCCCGCCTGCTTGGCTTCGAGATCCCAGAAAGCACAGTCGAGCGCATTGCGGGCACCGCCGGGCGGAAGGAGCTGTTGCAGTTCCGCGCGCGTCGCGCCCTGCTCGATCGCATCGCGCACGCCGGTCGCTTCGGCGAGCATATGATCGATATCGTCGCCGAGATAATAGACCCCGGCCCCCTCCCCGCGCCCGACATGCGAGCCGTCGGATATCTCGGCGACGAGCAGCGCGGTTTCGGTGAAGACATGCCCCGAAATGCGGAACGGCTGATGATAGGGAAAACGCTCGACCCGAAGGTCGAGCGTCATTTTCTGCCTGCTCTGCGTCGCCATCAATAGACCATCCCAAAGCCGTAGAGGTGGAAGACGAGCGTCACCCAGACGAGTATCAGCGCGGCGAGGATCAGCAGCACCGCGCCGAGCTTCATCGTCCAGCGCCGCTTGTCCTTGATAGCGAGCCACAAGTGCCAGGCGGCCGTCGCGAGCAGCCCGAAGGCGGCGAGCGGGGTCAGGATGCGCAGCAGGTGGATGAGCCAGTCGAGCGGGCCGCCGATGCTGCCGATGTCGGCCGAGAAGGCGGCGATCAACCCGATCCAGCCGACGAGCGCGCCGATCGCGAGCCAGGCGAAGACGCGCGACAGGCGATAGGCGCGGAGCGACTTGCCCGTAAGCGCAAAGTCGGCCTTGAAGCTGCGGCGGACCATCGCACGCACCGGCCACGCCAGCGCGGCGAGCAGGATGATGCCAAAGGCGAAGATCAGCGCGGGATTGAGCCAGGCGGCGTTGACGCTGGCAGGCGCGGGTTCGAACACCATGAAAGGCGATCCGGCGTCGACGCTCCACCGCACGACGCGGCCGTCCTTCACCTCGGCGGCAAGCCGCTCGCCGGTGCCGGTGTCGCGCCACACGAAGGGCTCGACCTCGACCCAGTCGCGCGCGCCCGCGCCGAGCCCGTCGAGCGCCGGAAGGCTGATCTTGCCATCCTCGGTCAATCCGATCGTCGCCTGTCCCAACAGCCCGAACAGGCTCATGAAGTTGGTGAAGCTGCCACGACTGCTGATGTAATTGCCGACCATCATCTGCGCGTGCTGCGCGGCGGTCTTGGCATCGACCTGCGCCGGCTTTTCGGCCGGACCCGGCAGGTAGCGGTCGGCGAATTTGTGGAACAGCGCGCTACGCACCGCGCCCGCCGCGCCGTCCTTGCCTGCGCTGTTCATCGACACGAAGATTCCGACATCGGCATCGGGGAACAGCCAGAGATAGGAGTGGAACCAGACGGTATCGCCGCCATGCGCAATGGCGCGGTGGCCGTTGACCCATTGCTCATAGAAGCCAAGCGCCATGCTGTTGAGCGGGCCGACGCCGGGCGCCTTGAAATCGTGCATCATCTTTGCGGTTTCGGGCTTCATCAGCCCCGCACCGTTGTTCAGATGCGCGATCATGAACTTCGCCATGTCAGCACCGCTCGACGAAAGGCTACCCGCGGGCGCGGGGATGACCATTTCGAACGGCTCGGGCTTTTGCGTGATGTCGGGATAGCCCTTGGACATATGCGGCGCGAGCCGCGCGGGGAGCGGCTGGCGGAAAGACGAATGCGCCATGCCGAGCGGCTTGAAGATATGGTTCTCGATATAATTGTCGAAATTTTCGCCGCTGACGCGTTCGACGATATAGCCCGCGAGCGCCGTCGCATAGTTGGAATAGGCCGGCGTCGTGCCCGGCGCGAAGACGCGTTCGGGCAGCGCGAGCGGCATCTGCTTCTTCAGCGTCATCACCGCCTTGGGATCGCTGCTGATCAGGTGGCGCACCGATTCCTCGAAGCCCGCGGTGTGCGTCATGATGTTGCGCATCGTCACCGGCTTGCCCTCAAAGGGCGGGATCTTGAAATCGAGGTAGGCGTTGACGTCCTTGTCGAGATCGATCTTGCCCGCCTCGACCTGCTGCATCACCGCGGTCCAGGTCAGGAGCTTCGACACCGAACCGGGGCGGAAAAGCGTGGTCTCGGGCAGGACGGGCGCACGCTTCGCGACATCCGAATAGCCATAGCCCTTCTCAAGCACGACCTCGCCGCCGCGCACGACGACGACGACTGCGCCCGGAATGCGTCCGCGTTCGAGCGCATAGGGCAGATATCCGTCCATCCAGGCTTCGAGATCCTTGGGGTCGAGCGAAGCCGGCGCCGCGGCTGTCTTGGCGGCCGACGCAGTTGCCTCGGCCTTCTTTACGGCAGGCGCGGGCACCGGCCCCTGCGCCGCCAGCGGCAGTGCGGCAAAGGCCGCCAGCCCGATCATCGCCTTGCGGATGAAACGCATCGCTTTCCCCTTTTGTCTGGCGCGTCCTGCAACACCTTGCGGCCAGCCGCGCGACCCCTTACCAAGGGCCAACGACTGTTAGCCCGATAGGGACATAATGATCCTGATTAGAAAATTGTCAAACGGGGATTGGAAAAACTGATGGCGGACCGTGCTACCCCGCCGACGCTCGGCGCGGTGATGAAGGGCATAAGGGCGCGCAACGGCTGGACGCTCAAGGAAATGAGCGCGAAGTCGGGCATTCCTGTTTCGACGCTGTCGAAGGTCGAGCACGACCGGCTGACTTTGAGCTACGACAAGCTCCAACAGCTCAGCCAGCGACTCAAGATTCGCATGTCGGACCTCTTCGCAGAGGATGAGGAAGATGCCGCACCGCGCGTCACCGGACGCCGCAGCATCGGGACCATCGAACGCGCGGCGCGCGTCACGACCGATAATTACGACTATCACTATCTCTGCACCGATTTGCGCCAGAAACGGATGATCCCGATCCTGACGCGCATCCGCGCCCACAGCGCGCGCGAATTCGGCGAACTCGTCCATCACCAGGGCGAGGAGTTCATCTATGTCCTCGAAGGGCGGATCGAGGTGCACAGTGAATTTTACGACCCGGTCACGCTCGACGTTGGCCAGGGCATCTATATCGATTCGTCGATGGGCCACGCCTATGTCGTCGCCGATGGATATGAGGAGGCGCTGGTGCTCGGCGTCTGCTCGAGCGCCGACGACGGACTGATGGATTCGCTGATGAGCCTGCACGGCTGACTAACCTGACCCTGGAGAATGATATGGCATCGCACCGGCGCTTCGCACCCTCCCTGTTGCTGCTTTGCAGTTCGATGCTCATATCCGCCGCCGCAGTCGCGCAGGCGCCGGCCTATGACCTGATCATCCGCGGCGGCACGCTCTATGACGGGTCGGGCAAGCCGCCCGTCGTCGGCGATGTCGCAATCAAGGACGATCGCATCGTCGCGATGGGCAAGATCGACGGAACGGCGAAGAGCGAGGTTTCGGCCAAGGGCATGGCGGTCGCGCCCGGCTTTATCAACATGCTGAGCTGGGCGACCGAATCGCTGATCGCCGATCCCAGAAGCCAGAGCGATATCCGCCAGGGCGTTACGCTGGAGGTGATGGGCGAAGGCTGGTCGATGGGACCGATGAACGCGGCGATGAAAGCCCAGGAAACGGAGCGGCAGGGCGACATCAAATATCCGATCGAATGGACGACGCTCGGCGATTATTTCGGCTGGCTCGAAAAACGCGGCATTTCGACCAATATCGCAAGCTTCGTCGGCGCGGCGACGGTGCGTGTGCACGAACTGGGCGAGGGCGACGTCGATCCGACCCCCGAGCAGCTTGCCCGGATGCGCGCGCTGGTGCGACAGGCGATGAACGAGGGTGCGATGGGCGTCGGCAGCTCGATCATCTATGCGCCCGGCTCCTACGCCGAAACCGACGAACTCGTCGCGCTGACGAGCGAGGCCGCGAAATGCGGCGGCATGTATATCAGCCACATGCGGTCCGAAGGCGACCGGATCGAGGAGGCGGTCGACGAGTTGATCGACATATCGCGCCGTTCGGGGGCGCCGGCGGAAATCTATCACCTAAAGATGGCGGGGCGCAGCAATTGGGGCAAGCTCAGCGCGATCGTGAAGAAGATCGAGGATGCCCGCGCCGCGGGACTGCGGATCACGACCGATATGTATACTTATACCGCGGGCGCCACCGGGCTCGACGCCGCGATGCCGACGTGGGTGCAGGCGGGCGGGCTCGAGAAGTGGATCGAGCGCCTGAAAGACCCGGCGATCCGCGCCCGCGTTGCCGAGGAAATGAAGAAGCCCGGAAGCGACTGGGAAAATCTCTATTTCGGCGCGGGCGCTGACAAGATGATCCTGTCGGGGTTCAAGAATGACGCGCTGAAGCCGCTGACCGGCAAGACGCTGGCGGAGGTCGCGGCGATGCGCAGCAAGTCGCCCGAAGAGACGGCGATGGACCTCGTCGTCGAGGACGGCTCGCGCGTCGGCACCGTCTATTTCCTGATGTCCGAGGACAATGTCCGCAAGCAGATCCAGCTGCCGTGGATGAGCTTCGGATCCGATGCGGCGTCGCAGGCGCCCGAGGGCGTTTTCCTGAAATCGGGCGCACACCCGCGCACCTATGGCAATTTCGCCCGGCTGCTCGGCCGCTATGTCCGCGACGAAAAGCTGATCCCGCTCGAACAGGCGGTCTATCGTCTGACCACCCTGCCCGCGACCAATTTGGGGATCAAGGATCGCGGGGCGCTCAGGCCCGGCTATTATGCCGATGTCGTGGTGTTCGACCCGGCAGTGATCGGCGACCGGTCGACCTTCGAGAAGCCGCACCAATATTCAGTCGGCGTGCGCGACGTGTTCGTCAACGGCGTCGCGGTGCTACGGAACGGCGAACATAGCGGCGCGACACCGGGGCGCGCGGTGCGCGGCGCGGGCTTCAACCGCTGTTCCTAAGCGGCGGCAAGCAAGAGCCGCTGCTGGGCGGGTGATCTGAACAGGAAATCATGCGGCAGGCCGAGGCGGACGCTCGCCTGACAATGCGGCGCCGCACGATCGACATGTCGGTCGGCGAGCCGGCCGGCGATGCGCAGCGCGGCGCGGTCGCGCCGCGTCAGGTCGTAGCGGGTTCCAAGCGCCAGCTTGTGCCGGATATGATCGGGCAGCAGCGACACCGACGCGCGGGCGATGGCGCGATGCAGAAAACGCGGCACGCCCGGCGCAGCGCGGCCCGACTGGATAATATCGAGGAATTCGAAGATGATCGGATGCGGCTCCAAGCGCGGTTCGAGTTCGGCCATCATGTCCATGAACGCAGCCACCGTTGGCGGGGTGCGACGCGCGCCGAACTCGCGCCCGATCGCATCGCCGTCGCGCATGAAGCGGTCCTTGTCGGCATCGCTCAGCGGGTGGACGAAACGATCATAGGCCATCAGGAAACCATAGGAAGCCGTCGCCGCGACCCAGTCGAGCAGGAGCGGGTCCATCGCGCGATATCTCTCCCCCACCGACGTTTCGCCTTTCACCTTGCCGTGCATGCGGTTGACCTTGCCGATCACCTCCTTCGCGGCGCTTGCGGACCCATAACAGGCGAGCATGGCGACGAGACCGGTGCGGCGCGAGCGGCCGATCGGATCGGTCTTGTAGGTTGAATGGTCCCACACCCCCGACCGGATGCGCGGCTCGGCGAATTCGAGCAGCACCGCCGCGATGCCGCCGATGCCGAGCGCGATCGGATTCTTGTACACGCGCCACTGGACGCTGTCGGGCGCGAGCAGCGCAGGTTCGCCAGTCGGCGCGGCGAAATCGATCGCGGTCCCCAGATAGTCGGTCTGCATCGGCAAACGCGCCACGTTGATGGCCTCCTTAGAAGTCGTAACCGACGGTCAGCCCATAGGTTCGCGGCTGGTTGGCGAAACGCACGACAACATTGGCGTTGCTCGCCACCGCCGACCAATAATATCTGTCGAGCAGATTCTTCGCCCACAGCGATACCGACCAGCCGCTTTCATGCCGAAGGCCAAGGCTTGCGTTGACGGTGCCATAGGCATCGACCTTGTAGAGATCGAGATCCTCGAAGATCGTATTCGACTTGCTCTGGTATCGCGCGCTGACCGCGCCCGTCAGGCTGATCTCCTCGCTGACCGGCGTGTCATAGGCGATCGTGATGCTACCCTGGAATTTCGGGCTATAGATGAATTCGGCGCCGTCGAAATTTTCTGGCTGGCCGGCCGCGTTGGTGCCGTTGTAATCATTGATCCGCGTCTTCAGCCACAGCGCGTTGGCGGCGAGAGTCAGCCCCGTCGCCGGCCGGATCGTCAGTTCGCCTTCGACCCCATAGGCCTCGCTGTCGGGGACATTATCGAGGCGCGACAATGCGGTGTAGATCGGGTCGGCGAAATAGGTGCTGATCTGCTTGTCGCGATAATCATAGTAGAAGGCCGAGAGATTGGCCTGCACCGCGCGGTCGGCGAGCGTCGCCTTCACGCCGACTTCGTAGGCGGTCAGTTTCTCTTGCTTCACCGGTGCATTCTGGCGCGCGAGGTTCGCGGCGTTGATCGGCGTCGTCCCCGATTTATAGCCGCGCGATACCGACACATACATCAGGGTGTCGTCATTCGGCGACCAGTCGAGTGCGACACGCCACGCGAGATTATCTTCCTTGAGCAGCGACTGCACCTCGCCGAAAGTGCCCGTCGCAGGATCGAATGTGTTGCACTGACCCGCCGCGATTTCGGGCGCGAGGACGCCATAGGTCTGGAAATAGAGCGCGCGGTTCACGACGTTGACGTTGGGCAGCATATTGCCGTTGAAATCGCGCGAGCAGCCATTGTAGCGCTGCTTGTCCTCGGTATAGCGCACCCCGACCGTCAGCTTCACCTGCTCGGTCAGTTCGGCATCCGCGTTGCCGAAAATGCTCCACGTCTTCGTCCGGATACGACCGAAATCCTCATAGGTGCGGAAAGCCTGGCTGAGTTCGGTCGGCGTATAGCCACCCGAATTGAACGGCGTCCCGAGCAAGGGCACACCCGCGCCGCGAATGAGCCCGACGTTGGCGTTCTGGCCCAGCAAGGTGCGGTTGGAATCGATGATGCGGTCGTTCGCATAATAGGCGCCGACGAGCCAGTTGACCGCGCCGCTTTCGCCTTCCAGATGCAGTTCCTGTGCGAAGCTCTTGATCCGCCCGACGGTGTTCTGGAGCAGGATTTCGAACGGCGCGCCGCTCCAGTCGGAGAGCGCGTTGCGCCTGAAATCATTATAGCTCGTCAGCGAAACGAGCTTCGTCGTTTCACCGAGATCCTGATCCCAGCGCAGCTTGAGCCCCCAGAAGCGATTGTCCTCGGCGAGCGGGCCATCGAGGCCGAGCCCCGAGCCGATGTCGGCAGAGCGCGCAGCTTCGGGCGCCCAGTCGGCCTGGCTTGCCTTGGTCGGGAAATTGTGCGCGATATAATCGGCGAGCCCGGGCGCGTTGAAGAAGCGCGAATTGCTGGTGCCGGTGACGGGGTCGGTCGCAGGCGTGAAGCCGATCCCCTGCCCCGCGACGGTATCCGACCTGTTGCGCCACCAGGTTACGGAAAGGTCGAAATGTGTTCCCGGCGCCGGATCGATCGCAAGCGAGCCGCGGATGCCCAGCTTGTCGACCTCGCCGAGCCGTTCGTCCCGCGTGTTGCTGACCTGCCAGCCCTTGTCGCTATTTTCGCTGCGGAACGCGATGCGCGCCGCGACGCCTTCGCCGAGCGGGCCCGAAATATGGCCGCCGATATTATAGGTCTGGTAATTGCCGAGGTCGGCCTTGATGCTCCCCGCGAAACTGTCGGTCGGCTTGGCGGTGATGAAGTTGATCAGGCCCGCCGTCGTGTTGCGCCCATAGAGCGTGCCCTGCGGGCCTTTGAGCACCTCGACGCGCTCGAGGTCCATCACCGGGCCGGTGTTCATGATCGGATAGGCATAGGCGACTTCGTCGACATAGGTGCCGACGGTCGAGGTCGAGGAGAGGTTGATCGTGTTGAAGCCGATTCCGCGCAGCGTATAGGTAGGCACGCCCTGATAGCTTTGCGAAACGGTGAAGCTCGGCGCGACCGCAGTCAGATCGCGCATGTCGGTGACGCGCAGATTTTCCAGCGTTTCGCCATCGACCGCCTGGATCGCCATACCGACGTCGTTCATCGACTCCGCGCGGCGCTGTGCGGTGACAATGATGTCGCCTTCGGCCGCGACGCCGTCGGGCGCGCCTTCCCCGGCGGCAAAAGCAGGCGCCGCCAGAACGAGCCCCATCGCCGAACCCGCGCCCAGCAAGATACGCATTGCTTTCATCACTCATCCTCTCTCAAACACCTTGTCCCGCGGCTCGTCTTTGTGCGAGCGTCGCGCGAACCGGACCGTGACAGAACAAAGGATTGCGGCGGGGCGAGCAAGCTGACACCTGTGTCAGGATAAAGGAGGGACGCGGGCGTGACCGATCAGAGGGCCGAATGCTGGGCGGAGATGCCTGCGCTCGTAGCGGCGGTGCAAGCCGCGGGCGATGCGATCGGCCTTCCCTATGTCGCGGCGCAAGCGGACCTTGGCGACCCCGAACCGATGAGCGACGAGGAAGGCCGCCCCTACGCCGAAACCAGCTTTCACTGGGTTGATCCGAGCTATGCCTATTGGCGCGACCGCAAGCTCGCGCTGCAACTCGCCTTCCTCACCGCTGCGCGCCTCGCCGCCGAACCCTTTTACTACAGTGACGGGCGCCTCGGCACGTGGCGCCCGTCGCACCTTCTCGACAAGGTCGACTGTTCGCAGGCTCGGAACACGCCCAATTTCGGCGAGGCGATCATCGCGCCGGTGCATCTGCCGCGCGGGCTGGTCGGCGCGGTCTTCTGGTGCTCGCGCGAACCGATCGGGGTGGAGGCGGTCTTCGCCGAACAAGCCGGGCATCTGCACAACCTTGCGGTCAAGCTGGTCGCGACGCACAACGAGGCGCGCGGCCGCCCGCGCAACGCCACCGTGCCGCAGACGCTGACGCGGCGCGAGGTGCAATGCCTGCGTTGGGCAGCGGCGGGCAAGACCGACGGCGAGATCGGCATCATCCTGTCGCTGTCGGTGTCGACGGTGCGCTTCCACTTGCGCAACGCCGCGGGCAAGCTCGGCGCGACCGGTCGCGCCCAGTCGATCCAGATCGCCGCCGGGCTCGGCTTCGTCGGCGCGCGCGCCGCCTGATGCAGGTGCCAGCTTGGCGCGGCATCGGCCAAGAGCCTAAGCCGGGACTATGGACATGCTGAACGACCCGGCGTTGACGGCCTTTCGCGGCGAGGTTCGCACCTTTCTTGCGACGCATCTGACCGAGGACATCCGCCGCGGCGCAGCGCGCGCAACGAGCGTCTTCATCGACCCCGATATCTCGCTGCCCTGGCAGCGCATACTTCATGCCAAGGGCTGGGCCGCGCCCGACTGGCCCGCCGAGTTCGGTGGTCCCGGGTGGAGCGAGATCGAGCGTTATATCTTCGCCGCCGAATGCGCAGGGGCCGGCGCGCCGAACCTGGCGCCGATGGGGCTGAAAATGGTGGCGCCAGTGATCATGCACTATGGCAGCCCGGAACAGCGCGCCCATTATCTGCCGCGCATATTGTCGGGCGAGGATTATTGGTGCCAGGGCTTTTCCGAACCCGGCGCGGGATCCGATCTTGCCGCGCTGCAATTACGGGCCGTGCCCGATGGCGCCGACTATGTGCTGAACGGTTCGAAGATCTGGACCACGCACGCACATTTCGCGAACCGCATGTTCGCGCTGGTGCGGACGTCGAATGAAGGCAAACCGCAGGCGGGTATCAGCTTCCTGCTGCTCGACATGGCAACGCCGGGGATCAGCGTCGAGCCAATCCGCACACTCGCGGGCGATCATGAGTTCAACCAGGTCTTCTTCGACGATGTGCGCGTGCCGCAGGCAAACCGGCTCGGCGACGAGAATGAGGGCTGGTCGGTCGCGAAGCACCTGCTGACGTTCGAGCGCGGCGGCAAATATGCGCCGGGGCTGATCGGTCGGCTCGAACGGCTGCGTGCGCATCACGACATCGACCCCGCACTTCGCGCGCAGCTCGACCGCGAGGCAGTGACGCTCAAGGCGCTGCAGGCACTCGAGCTGAAAGCGATGCGCGGCGTAGGCGGCAGCGCGGCGCTCTATGCCTCGGCGCTCAAGATCCTCGGGACGGAGGCAGCGCAGCGCATCGACACGCTGGCATGCGAGCTCGCCGGCTATGCGGCATGGGCCGACGCCGACGGGCAGGCGCCCGCCGATCTGGCGGTCGCGGTCCCGCGCTACCTCAACGATCGCGCCGCGACCATCTATGCCGGATCGAACGAAATCCAGCGCGACCTGATCGCGCGGGCGATGCTCGGCTAGGACGCCACCTCGGCAAAGCGCACGAGGTGGCCGCCGCGCGGACCGAATGCCGCCGCGATCGCCAGTGCACGTTTGAAATGCCCGCCGAGGCTGAGTTCCTCGGTCAATCCCATCGCGCCGTGGATTTGCACGGCACTCTCGCCGGCGATCCGCACCGCGTCGCCGACCTCGATACACGCCGCGCTCACCGCCTGCGCCCGGTCGGCGCGATCCTGATCGACGGCGACGATCGCCACCTCCGTCAGCGCTGCCGCCTTCATCGCCGCAAGCTGCATGTCGGCGGCGCGGTGGCGGAGCGACTGGAATCGGCCGATCGCCATACCGAACTGCTTGCGCTGCCCAAGGTAATCGACGCTGTCGGCGATCATATGCTGTATCAGACCCACCGCCTCGGCGCAGCGCCCGGCGAGGATCAGGTCGTTCGCATAATCGGTCAGGCCACGAGCCTTGTCCCCATCCGCAAGCAAGCTCGCATCGCCTGGCTTGAGTGTGAAGGCGAGATCAGCCGACACGCTGCCGTCGTGCATGATGCGATGCCGCTGTTCAACCTTGCCGCCGTCGGCGGCGATGAGCAGCAGCGCCTCTTCGCTTGCGAGCAGCAGCAGGTCGGCTTCCGCCGCGCCTGCGACCAGGGCGGCGCAGCCGCGCACGAGCCCGTCCTCGACGGCCGGCATCGCGGCGGTCGAGGCGGCACAGATGATCGCGATGCGGCGCCGGCCCGCCGCCAGATCGCCAAGCGCCGGATGCGCGGGCGCAATGCGCGCGAGGAGCGCGCTCGCCGCGACGTGCGACAGCCAGTCGGCGCCCGCGAGCGCCGGGCCAAGCTCGGCCATCACGAGCGCGATGTCGATCGGACCGCCGCCGAAACCGCCGACATTTTCGGGCAGCGCAATCCCGGCGAGGCCGAGCGACGCGGACAGGTCGCGCCAGCCGGGGCGCGCATGGTCGGCGAGGAAACGCTGGACGCTTTCCTGAAGCATGCGCTGATCTTCGCAGAGCGGAAGGTCGAGGGCAGCCATGTCAGAAGGCCGGAGCGGCGGGGCGCGGCTGTTGGTCGGTATGTGTCATTTGCTCTCCCGCACCGTTTGTGCCGCGTGGAGCGGCGCGGGTCTAGCTGATTGGTGTGGCAGGTCACCCGGACGGATGCGCCCCGCGCTTCCGGAGACTGCCTCATATACTTAGCAATAAAAGTATTGCATGGCAAAGCGATGCAGGACTGGGAACGAATCGGGGACGCGGCGCGGCGCGGAAGTAGGACATGAATCCCATCTGGCTTCCCGCATCGCTGTTTGGCGGCCTGTTCCAGGCCTGGCGCACCGCATTGCAACAGCGCCTGCGCGCCGAGCTCAGCGTCAGCGGCGCGGGGCTGATCCGCTACCTTTACGGCGTTCCCTTCGCCCTTGCCTTCGCCACCATCTGGCTGACGATCCAGCGCGACGCCGTCCCCATATTCGGTGCGGCTTTCGCGGCCTTCACCGTCGCGGGGGCAATCACGCAAATGGCGGGAACGATCCTGCTGATCATGGCTTTCGGGCATCGCGGCTTCGTCGTCGGCACCGCCTTTTCCAAGACAGAAGCGGTGCAGGCGGCGCTCGTCACCGCGCTGTTCCTTGGCGAGCGATTGCCGCTGCTCGCATGGATCGGGATCGTCGCCGGGGTTGCGGGCGTGCTGGTGCTCGCGCTCGCCGGACGCGGGGTTTCGGCGCGCGAGCTCAGGCGCGCGTTCGGCCAGCCGGCGGCGCTGTGCGGGCTCGGCGCGGGATCGATGTTCGCGCTCGCGGCGATCGCCGTGAAACTCGCGACCGCCGAACTGGAAGATATCGACCTGGTCGGATCGGCGCTCGTCACGCTCGTCGTCGTGATGGCAATCCAGACCGGACTGCACATCCTCTGGGTCGCGCTGCGCGACCGCGATACCCTGCGCGCGGTTTTCCGGACGTGGCGCAATTCGAGCCAGGTCGGGCTGCTGTCGGCGCTCGGCTCAGCCTGCTGGTATATCGGCTTCGCCGCGGCACCTGCGGCGCTGGTGCGGATCGTCGGGCAGGTCGAGGTCGTGTTCACGATCGGCTTTGCGCATTTCTACCTGCGCGAGCCGGTGCGGTGGCACGAGATCGTCGGGCTGCTGCTCGTCGTCGGCGGCGTCGTGATGGCGCTGCTCGCCACCTTTTAGGGCCACGTTGGTCAGGCTTTTCCAAACGGAGTATATTAGGCGACACCGCTCTAGGGAAAGACGGGCGCCCTGCTGACCATTGCCGGCAAGGGGCGCCCCATTACGCCGGTGAGCCAGTCGGCCGCTTCGACGACCTTCGACAAATCCACACCCGTCGCGACCCCGCTCCGTTCGAGCATATAGACGACGTCCTCGGTCGCGACATTGCCTGCCGCGCCGGGCGCGAAGGGACAGCCGCCGAGCCCGCCGAGCGACGCGTCGACAGTCGCCGCCCCCTCGTTCACCGCCGCCCAGACATTGGCGATGCCGGTGCCGCGCGTGTTATGAAAATGGACGCGCACGGGGAGTTCCCCGACCGCCTCGCGCACGCAGCCGACCATTTCCGAAACCTGCGCGGGCGCCCCGACGCCGATCGTGTCGGCGAGCGCGATTTCGCGCGGGTCCGCGTCGGCGGCGCGCTTCGCCATATCGACGACGCGCTCGATCGCGACGCGCCCCTCAAACGGACAGCCGAAGGCGGTGGCGATGGTGATCTGGCCGCTGCGCCCCACCTCCCGCGCGAATGCGACGATCTCCATCGCCGCCGCGAGCGATTCGTCGGAGCTTTGGCCCTGATTGCGAATGCCGAAACTGTCGCTCGTCACGCAAACCGCACCGAGTTCGTCGATGCGCCCGGTCGCGAGCGCGCGCTCGGCACCGCGCCGGTTGAGGACGAGCCCGATATAGGTCACATCGTCGCGCTCGGGCAGCATCGCGACGAGGTCCTCGGCGTCGGCAAGCTGCGGCACCTTCTTCGGATTGACGAAGCTCGTCACCTCGATGCGACGCACGCCATACTCGATCGCACGGCGGACGAGTTCGAGCTTGTCGGCGGTGGAAACGATCGCCGCTTCATTCTGGAGCCCATCGCGCGGGCCGACCTCTACCAGTTCCACCACCTTATTTTTCAACATCTTGCGCCTTCGACATCCCGAGTCATTTAGCAGGTTGAAAATTACATAGCATTCTAAGTATACAAAGGCCATCGACGAAGCAGGCCGTCTTACCAGAGTCGGCCGCGAAAGGAATGATATGAGCGAGACGGGCAGCGGGGGCGCGCTGGAAGGCATCAGGGTGGTCGAGATGGGGCAGCTCATCGCCGGCCCCTTCTGCGGACAGCTGCTCGGCGACATGGGTGCCGAAATCGTCAAGCTCGAACCGCCGGTGACCGGCGACCAGATGCGCAACTGGGGTCAGGGCGACAAGCCGAGCTGGTGGCGCGTGATCGCGCGCAACAAATATTCGGTAGCGGTCGATCTGCGGTCCGAAGAAGGCCAGGCGCTGGCACGCGAGCTGATCGCGAAGGCGGATATATTGATCGAGAATTTCCGTCCCGGCACGCTCGAGAAGTGGAATCTCGATCCCGCCGAACTCCGCACGGCGAACCCCGGGCTGATCGTCGTGCGCGTGTCGGGCTATGGTCAGACCGGCCCTTACTCCACGCGCGCCGGCTTCGGCGGTATCGGGGAGGCAATGGGTGGCTGGCGCGGTATCGTCGGCTATCCCGACCTGCCGCCCGCGCGCATGGGCGTGTCGATCGGCGACACGCTCGCCGCGACTTACGGCTGCGTGGGGGCGCTCGCAGCGCTCCATCACCGCAGCAAGACCGGCGAAGGACAGATCGTCGATTCCGCCCTCTATGAGGCGGTGCTGCAGGTCATGGAATCGACCGTGTCCGACTATTCGGCGAGCGGCACCAAGCGTCGGCGCACCGGATCGACCTTGCCCGGCATCGCGCCCTCGAACGTCTATCCGTGCCGCGACGGCGAATATCTGATCGGCGCCAATCAGGACGGCGTCTTCGCGCGGCTCGCCGCCGCCATGGGGCGGTCTGAGCTTGCGCACGACGAACGCTATGCCACGCACCGCGCGCGCGGTGTGCGGCAGGAGGAACTCGACGCGCTGATCGGCGAATGGACGAGGACGCTGACGATCGAGGAACTCGAAGCGAAGATGGTCGAAGCCGGCGTGCCCGCAGGCCGCGTCTTCGACGCCGAAGACATGATGGCCGACCCGCATTTCGCCGCGCGCGATGCCTTGGTGACGGTCGCCGACGAAGAATTGGGCGAAGTCACCATGCAGGGTGTCTTCCCCAAGCTGTCAGCCACGCCGGGCAGCGTTCGCCGCCCTGCCCCGCTGACGGTTGGACAGGATAGCGCAGACGTCCTGAAACGATGGCTCGGACGGGAGGCTTGAGGCGATGATCACCCTCTACGGCGGCCCGACCCCCAATGCGCGCAAGATCGCGATCGCGCTCCTCGAAATGGAGCTCGACTGGCGGCTCGAATATATCGACATCCTTGCGGGCGACCAGCTGACCCCCGAATTCCTCGCGCTCAACCCGAACAACAAGACGCCGGTGATCGTCGATGATCAAGGACCCGGCGGCGAGCGGTTCATACTGTGGGAAACCGGCGCGATCCTGCTCTATCTCGCCGAAAAGACCGGGCGCTTCCTGCCCTCCGACCCGGTAAAGCGCGCGATCTGCTGGCAATGGCTGACGTTCCAGCTATCGGGCGTCGGCCCGATGTTCGGGCAGGAGGCACATTTCACCCACTATGCCAAGGACCGGCACGAATATGCGATCGAACGGTACAGCCGCGAGGTCGACCGGCTGATGATGGTGATCGACAAAAGACTGGGCGAGGCCGAATGGCTGGCCGGCCACGACTATACCATCGCCGACATGGCCACCCTGCCCTATCTCCGCCGCCAGCTGATCGAGAAGGCCGGGCGCTTCCCCCATGTCGAGCGCTGGGGCGCCGCCATGCTCGAACGGCCAGCGGTCGCCGAGGGGATGAAGGTCGGCGTCGCGCGCGCCGAGACGATCGAGGGCGGGCTCACCGGCTTCACCGACGAACATCGCGCGATCCTATGGGGCGACCGCCAGCACGCGACACGTTGAGCGGCTATGCAAACCCCGCCAGCGCCGGCGTCTGTTCATAATATTCGATGAGCAGTTCGGTGAGTTCCCGTATCTTTCGCGCGGGGTGCTGGCTGGGCGGGCGGACGACATAAACACCCGCGGGCGGCGGAAGATGCCGCGTCATGACGGGGACGAGCGCGCCCGAGGCCACATAGTCATGCGACAGGCCGTCGGGGAGATAGGCAACCCCGAGTCCGGCCACCGCCGCCGCGATCAACGCCGTCCCGTTGTCCGCCTTGAAACGCCCCTGCGGACGGACCGTTACGACCCTGTCGCCGTCGATGAGCTGCCAGCTTTCGGTGCCCTGCATCAGCGCCTGATGGGCGACGAGCTCATCGGGCGTCTCGGGCGCACCATGCGCTTCGATATAGGCCGGGCTGGCGAGCAACCGTCCGTACATCGGGCCGATACGGCGCGCGATCAGGTTGGAGTCCTGCAGATAGCCGACGCGGATCGCGCAATCATAACCCTCCGCGATCAGATCGACGAACCGGTCGGTGTAACAGGTCTGGAGATGAAGCCGCGGATGGCGGCGCGCCATTTTGGCAAGCACGGGCGCGAAATGGGTCGGGCCGAAAGTCAGAGGCGCCGAAACCCGCAAGCGGCCGCGCAGTTCGCCCGCGGGAAGAATGGTTTCCCTCGCCACGTCGATCTCGGCGCCGGCTCTGGCGGCATGGTCGCGGAAGATGGCGCCCGCTTCGGTCAGCGCGGCGCCGCGCGTCGATCGCGCGAGCAATTGGACGCCCAGCTCCGCCTCGAGCCGCGATAGCCGCCGACTGACGATCGATTTGGAAACACCCAGCCGACGCGCGGCGGGCGACACGCCCCCGGCGTCGGCCACTTCCACAAAGGTGCGCAGGTCATCGATATCCAATAGCCGTTCCTCATTCCGCGACGCTGTGTGGCAGATGGCGACACTACCGGATCGGCTTGGGGAACGGCAATACCCGTGTGCAGGCCATGTCGCAGAGAGCGCGGGCCTGCCGGCACAATGCCTTACTCTATCGACAGCAAGGGATAATCATGACCTTTCGCAACGGCCTCGCGTCGCTCCTTCGCCCCGAGGATTCGGTCCTCGTCCTGATCGATCACCAGCCCTATCAGCTGGCGAACCTCAACAGCCACGATCCGCACGCGGTGGTCAATAATTCGGCCGCCCTCGCGAAAACCGCGAAGGCGTTCGGCGTCCCCACCATCCTGACCAGCGTGGTCGCCGATCGCGGCGGCCTTATCTTTCCCCAGATCACCGATCTGTTCCCCGGCCAGGAAGTGATCGACCGCACCTTCATCAACACATGGGAAGACCGGAAGGTGGTCGACGCGGTGAAGGCGACGGGCCGCAAGCAGCTGATCATCGCGGGCCTGTGGACCGAGATCTGCGTCGCGATGCCGGTTATCCAGGCGCTCGGCGAAGGCTGGGACGTCACGGTCATCACCGATGCGTCGGGCGGGACATCGATCGAGGCGCATGAGGCTGCGATCCAGCGCATGATCGCAGCGGGCGCGAACATGATGACGTGGCTTGCCCTCGCGGCGGAATGGCAGCGCGACTGGGCGCGGACCGAACATGCCGCCGAACTGACCGACGTCCTCATCCAGCACGCCGCGGGCAGCGGCATCGCCTATCTGTGGGAACAGCAACTGCTCAACACGCCTGTGCCCGACGCGGCCGGCTGATCCGTTGGTGCCGGGATTCGCCGATCCCGGCACCCTCTCGCGCGCGCCGTCGCCTTCAGTCGCCCTTCACCGCTGCGTGATTTGCGGCGCCGAACATGTTCGACCACTCCTTCTCGTCGAGCGTCTGGTGGCGGCCGATATATTTCTCGGGCGCCTTCAGGTCCTCGCGCGCTATCGCGCGCGCGACGGCGGGGCGTTCGCGGATGCGTTCGAACCATCTGTGCATCGCCGGCCATTCGTCGAGCCCCATGCCCATCACGAACGCCGATGCGCGGCCAGGCCAGATCGCCATATCGGCGATGCTGTATTCGTCGCCGGCGACATAGGCGCTCTTGTCCAGCCGCTTTTCGAGCACGGTGAGCAGGCGCTTCAATTCCTTGGTATAACGCTCGACGGCATAATCCTGCCCCGCCGGGGCATAGCGCAGGAAGTGACTCGCCTGCCCGCCCATCGGCCCGAGCCCGGCGACCTGCCACGTCAGCCACGACAGCGTCGCCGCGCGCGCCGCGCCCGATGCCGGCAGGAAACGCCCGCCCTTTTCGGCCAGATATTGCAGAATCGCTCCCGACTCAAATACCGTCACGGGATCGCCGCCACCCGCCGGAGCAAGATCGACGATCGCGGGCAATTTGTGGTTCGGATTGATACGGCCGAACGATGAGGCGAGCTGATCGCCGTTGAAAATGTCATAGGGGATGACGCGATACGGCTCGCCGATTTCCTCAAGCATGATCGCGACCTTCTGTCCGTTCGGGGTCGCCGAATAATGCAGGTCGATCATCTCAAAGCACCTCGTGGATCACATGGCGGACCCCGAAATCGGTGCGCGCGCCCACGCCCACGGCGAGCACGCCGTTGAGCCAGCCATATTTCGCGCTCGCGGTTTCGAACACCGGCGCGATTCGCAGATAGTATCTTGACGCCTCGGCGTCGGGCACCTCCGGATCGACAAAGGTCGCGCGGACATCGTCGGGAATTATATTGCGCCCTGTATAGCTCAGATAAATGAGGTCGCCGTCGTCCGTCTGCCACACCGCGCGGGCATCGAAAGTGCCGACCGAAGCGTCGTCACCCAGCCGCCCGCTGCGTGACCAGTTGCCGCCGCCGGGCAATACTATCCCGTTGATACGCGGACCGAAAAAGCGACCACCGCTGATATATCCCAACCGCTGATCGCCGAACGGCGAGGCACCGATGCCGATGATACCGCCGCCTACGTCGAACTCGACGGTGCACAGATGGCGCGTCGCCAGCGCGGTGGGTTCAGCGCGCGAATTTTCTTCGTCCATGATGCGAATCCTCTTCCTGCCTATGGACAAGTATAAAACCATTAGTATACTAAGGGTCAATCAGATTGACGGATCGGAAGGCTTTCCGGGACCGCAACAAACAAGCTCTATGGGAGGGTGACAATGAAGGCTCGTAACCAGTTTCTGCTGTCCGGCGCCGCGGGAATCGCGATGCTCGCGGGTGCCGCACCGGCGTTCGCGCAGGCGGCGCCCGCCGACGCGGCGGAGATCGATGACAGCAACACCAACGAAATCATCGTCACCGCGCAAAAACGCGAGCAGAGCTTGCAGGACGTGCCGATCTCGATGGAGGTCGTGAGCGGCGCCAAGCTCGCCGAATTCAACACCAGCGACATCAAGGCGGTGATGAACTACACGCCGAACGTCTTCGTCCAGTCGACCGCGGGCAACGACGTCATCTATATCCGTGGTTTCGGCTCGCCGCCGGCGAACTTCGCCTTCGACCAGTCGGTCTCCCTCTACGTCGACGGCATCTATGCCGGTCGCAATCGCCAGGCGCAGGCGCCCTTCTTCGATCTCGAACGCGTCGAAGTGCTGCGCGGGCCGCAGGGTGCGCTGTTCGGCAAGAACACCGCGGCCGGCGCGGTCAGCGTCGTGTCGGCGGGGCCGACGAAGGATTTCGAGGGCGCGATTACCGGCCTTTACAATTTCGACCACAAGGGCACCGATTTCTCGGGCTATCTGTCGGGGCCGATCTCCGACACGCTCGGCGCGCGCTTCGCGTACAAGATCGTCAACCAGGACGGCTATATCTACAACCGCGCGAAGGATCACGACGATCCCGAGATCAGGTCGCAGCTGTTGCGCCTGACGCTGAAGTGGGAGCCGTCGGCGAATTTCGATTACACGGCGAAGGTCGAGTACGGAAACCGCGAAGTCATCGGCGGCATCACCGTGTCGAGCCCGCTGACCAGCGACCAGGATCCGCAGACCAATCGCTATCTCGAACGCTCGGCGCTCGGCGACGAGGGGAACGACAATAAGTCGGTGATGATCTCGGGCGTTGGCAACCTCGCGCTCGGCGATTTCACGCTGACCTCGGTCACCGGCTACAGCTGGTTCAAGTCGAAGATCGTCAACGGCTTCGATCAGACGATCCCGAACAGCGGCGGCGCGTTTACCGCCAATTCGGTCTACAACGCCTTCCCCGAACGCTTCGACCAATTCTCGCAGGAAATCCGCATCCTGTCGCCGACGGGCCGAACCTTCGAATTCGTAGCGGGCGCCTATTACGACAAATCCAACTATCAGCTGGAGCAATTTCAGGGCTTCAACATCCCCAACCTCAATATCCCCGGCGTGTTCACCGGCCCCTATTTCGGCCGCATCGACAGCATCTTCAACCAGGATGCCGAAAGCTGGTCGGTGTTCGGGCAGGGAACGTTCAACGCCACCGACGCGCTGCGCGTGATCGGCAGCCTGCGCTATAGCCACACCAAGAAGGACGGCGATTTCGCGTCGCGACTGGTTTACGGGCCCTTCGCCATACGCCCGATTTCAAGCGCCGAAGGCTCGATCAGCGAAGGCAATGTCGATCCGTCGGTGACGGTGCAATATGACGTCGCGTCGCGCGTCATGCTCTATGCGACATGGGGCCGCGGGTCGAAATCGGGCGGTTTCGTCTCGAACACGCTCGGCACCGTCGACAGCACCTTCACCTTCGAACCCGAGCAGTCCGAAAATTTCGAAGCGGGCGTCAAGTCGACGCTGTTCGACGGCAAGGTCGTCGCGAACGTCTCCGCCTATCACACCAAGTTCAAGGATCTCCAGGTTTCGGTCTATCAGCCCGCGACCTCGAGCTATTTGACCGGCAACGCCGCCGCCGCGACATCGAAGGGCGTCGAAGGGTCGCTGAGCATCTTCCCGATCGACAATTTCGACATCAGCGCGTCGGCCGCCTATTCGGATATCAAATATGACGATTATCCGGGCGCGGCCTGCCTCGCGTCGCAACCCGCGACCTGCACCCCGGCGACGAACAACCTGGCCGGCTATCCGGTCGCCTACGCGTCGAAATGGACAGGCAGCGTAACCGCGCACGCGCGCTTCGACATGTCAGACGATATGAAGCTCGACATCACCGGCGTCGCCGCCGGCCGTTCGAAATATTTCAACTCGGACAACCAGAGCCCGATCTTCGGGGTTCAGAACGGCTATGTGAAACTCGACCTTCGCGTCCAGCTCGCCGATCAGGACGACAGTTGGCACCTCGCGCTGGTCGGCAAGAATCTGACCAACCAGAAAACGATCGGCAGCGCGTTCAACCTGCCGGCGCCGATCACACCCGTTCCGCGCGCGATCCTCTATCTGGAGCCCACCCGCAACATTTCGATCGAGGCGGGGATCAAGTTCTAGGGTCGGATACGATGTCCCAGGGATCGGCCGCGGCCCAGGCTTTCCTCGACAGGGAAGCGGCGGCCGCGGTCGTGACCTGTTACGCGACCGCGCTCGATGCACGCGACTGGGACGCGTATCGCGCGCTCTTCACCGACGAGATCGCGGTCGACTATGGTTCGATCGGGTCGCTCGTCGCGACGGTGCCCGCCGACGAATGGACGGACCGTTGCAGGACGCTCGAAGGCTTCGACGCGACCGCGCACCAACTGCACAATGTTATCGCGACCATCGACGGCGACCGCGCGACGGTGACAAGCATCGTCGATGCCGTCCACGTCGTCGGGGTCGAGGACCGCGCGCTGCTCGGCGACCTGATCGGGCGCTACACGCACCGGCTGGTGCGGCGGGACGGGTGGAAGATCGCGGGCGTGACGCTGACCGTCGTCGCCTATCCTGCCGGGAAAGAGGCGTTCGAGACCGCTTTCGCCGCCGCGCGCGCCATTTTCTCCGAAGGAAACACCGCATGATCGACGTCTATTTCACGCCCACGCCGAACGGCCACAAGGTTTCGATCATGCTCGAAGAGGTGGGCCTGTCGCACCGGCTCATCGCGATGAACATGCTCGAGGGCGATCACCTGACCCCCGAATATCGCCGCATCAACCCGAACGGCCGCCTGCCCGCGATCGTCGATCATGAGCCCGTGGGCGGCGGCGCGCCGCTCCCGGTGTTCGAGAGCGGCGCGATCCTGCTCTATCTCGCCGAAAAGAGCGGTCAGCTGCTTCCCGAAAGCCCGCGTCGCCGTAGCCAAGCGCAGCAATGGCTGATGTGGCAGATGGCAAGCTTTGGCCCGATGCAGGGTCAGGCGCATCATTTCATCCGCTATGCGCCCGAAGGGCAGACCTATCCGGTCGAACGTTATCGCAACGAGACGCTGCGCTTGCTTCATGTCCTCAATGGCCGCCTTAGCGAAGCCGACTATCTCGCCGAGGAATATAGCATCGCCGACATCGCGTGCTGGCCCTGGACGCGTGCGATCCGTGCGATCGGGCTGACGCTGGATGATTATCCCGCCGTCGCCGACTGGTTCGCGCGCATCGGCGAGCGGCCTGCGGTGACGGCGGGAACCGACGTCAAGAACGCCGCGAACCTGTCGAGCGCGCGCCCGGTGCTGACCGAGGAGCAGTGGTCGAATCTGTTCGGCAAGAATATGCTGGAAGCTCCGACGCGTTAGTCACACTCGTCATTGCGAGGAGCGAAGCGACGCGGCAATCCCCAGTTCGCGGCCATAGGCTGAGTTCGTTGGCTGGAGGTTGCTTCGCTTCGCTCGCAATGACGATGGTGCGATCATAGCGTATCGACGTGCCCCCACTGATATTCGACCTTCCCGCCCAAGCGCCGCACCGCGACCCAGTCGCCGCCCGCAAGGCTGTCGTCCTCGATCAGCGCCATCACCCCGCCCGCGATATCGTCGGGCGCGCATGCCTCGTTGTTCGCGAGCACTTGTTCCATCCATTCCGATTTGCCGCCGGCCCCCGTCGTGTCGAGGATCGGCGTGTCGACCAGCCCCGGCAGCATGCCGGCGACGCGGACGTTGCATTCCCCCTTGAGCGGCGCGCAGCAGCGCGTGAACATCATCACCGCCGCCTTGGTCGTCGCATACATCGCGTCGTAAAATCCGGCGCCGAGCGCGACGGTCGAGACGGTATTGACGATCACCCCGCCGCCGCGCGCCTTCATCTTCTGCACCGCCACCTGCGTCGCGGCGACGAGCGAGGTGACATTGACGTCGATGATCCAGCGGATGCGCGCCGCATCGACATCGGGAAACTGCGGCAGGCCCGACACGACGCCGGCGTTATTGTGAAGGATATCGACATCGCCATGCGCCTGGAACCAGGCTTCGACCGCCGGAACGTCGGAAAGGTCGAGGATATGCGTCGTCACGCGCGCGCCCTTTGCCGCGACGAGGCGCGCCGTTTCGGCAAGCGCGTCCTCCTTCACATCGACCAGCCTGATCTCCGCCGCGCCGCGCGCCGCCAGCATCACCGCGGTCGCACGGCCGATGCCGCCTGCAGAGCCCGTCACGATGGCGGTCTTGCCGTTGATATCCATCTCTTCTCTCCCATTGATCTGGTCGTTACCGTAAAGCACATTGACAGATAAACTTAAATATCTAAGTATTTTTCGGACGAGAAGACTCGCGCGTTTTTGGGGAGAGTTATGACCGAGGCCACCGCCTTCAGTGCAGGCACCGCAGCGCCGGGCAACGGCCATGCGCTCCGCCGCAACGTCGCGCTCGCGATGCTGTTCGTCGTCGGCACGATCAACTTCGTCGATCGCCAGCTCCTGTCGGTGCTTGTCGAGCCGATCCGCGCCGAGATGAATTTCAGCGACACGCAATTCGGCCTGCTCACCGGCTTCGCCTTCGCGCTGTTCTACGCCGCCGCCGGCGTGCCGGTCGCGATGGTCGCCGACCGCTGGAACCGGGTGAAGCTGATCGGAATTGCTTGCGTCGTGTGGAGCGGTTTCACCGCCGCCTGCGGCATGGTCTCGAACTTCTGGCAACTCGCGCTGATGCGCTTTGGCGTCGGCGCGGGCGAGGCAGGCGGAACGGCACCGTCGCTCTCGGTCATCGCGGATTATTATCCTCCGGCGCAGCGGCCTTTCGCGATCGGTGCCTTTACCTGCAACGGCCCGTTCGGCGTATTCGTCGGCGCCACCTTCGGGGCATGGGCGGCGGCGAATATCGGCTGGCGCAACGCGTTTGTCGTCATCGGGATCGTCGGCATATTGATCGCGCCCTTGTTGATCTGGCTCGTGCGCGAGCCCGCGCGGGGCCAGATGGACACACATAAGCCCGCCGACGAAGCCCTGCCCTTCAGCCAGAGCCTCGCCATGTTCATCCGCCGCCCCTCGCTGCGCATGGTGATGATCGGCAGCGGGCTCGCCGCCTTCGTCAGCTATGGCATGCTCAACTGGATTCCCGCCTTCCTGATGCGGACCCAGAAGATGCCACTCGACGCGATGGCAACATATTTCGGCCCGGCCGCCGGTATCACCTTCGGCGTCGGCATCCTCGGCGGCGGCTGGCTCGTCAGCCACCGGGCGAAACGGTCGGCACGCGCCTATGGTTCGATCCCCGCGCTCGCAACGCTGGTGCTGATCCCGACCTTCATCGCCGCGCTGCTCGTCGACAGCTGGCAGCTGTCGCTCGCCCTCATGCTGGTCCCGATGGCGGCGTGCACCGCCTATGTCGCGCCCGCCTTGGCTCTGGTGCAGAATTTGACGCCGCCGCGCAGCCGGGCGACCGCCGCCGCCGTGCTGATGCTGATGTTCAACATCGTGGGCCTCGGCCTCGGCCCGCTGTTCGCCGGGATCGTCAGCGACAGCCTGAAGCCCGGATATGGCGACGACAGTCTCAGGTGGGCGCTGATGGCGCTGATGCCCTTCGCCGCCGCCGCAGGCCTCGCGCAGTTTCGCATGACCCGCTACCTTGAGAAGGATTTCGCCGAATGACCAGCGTCGCGGGCAAGACTGCGTTCATCACCGGCGGAGCGAGCGGGCTTGGGTTCGCCACCGCCAAGGCGCTGGCTGCCAAGGGCGCATCGGTCATCCTCGCCGATATCGATGGCACAGGCGCCGAAACTGCGGCGGCACAACTGCAAAGCGAAGGCGCGAAGGCTCTCGGCCTCCGGCTCGACGTGACGAGCGAGGAAAGCTGGGCCGCAGCGGGAGAAGCGGCACGCGATTTCGGTGCCGTCCGCATCCTGTTCAGTAACGCCGGCGTCGGCGGCGGGTCGGGGCCGTTCGAGGAATATGACACCGACGTCTGGCGCTGGAACTATGCGGTCAACGCGCACGCGCATCTTTATGCCTGTCGCACCTTTCTCGGCGACATGAAGGCGAGCGGCGAACCGAGCCATCTCGTCATCACCTCGTCGATGGTCGCGATCGTGCCGCCGCCGATTTCGGTCGCCTATATCAGCTCCAAATACGCCACGCTCGGTATCGCGATGGCGCTCCGCAACGAACTCGCCGAAAGCTGCGTCGATATCTCGGTGCTGATGCCCGGCATGTCCGCGACGCGGATCGTCGAGACGACGCTCGACCTGCGCCCAGTCGAAAACGAGCTCGGCAAGGCGGCGGCGACAAGCCAGGCGATGCAGGGTGTGCTCGCCGGTGGCATGGACCCTGCAAAAGTCGGTGCGCGCGTCGTGCAGGCGATCGAAACCGGCGAATATTGGATCTTCACCCACCCCGAATGGAAGGCGATGGCCGAGCTGGTGACGCAGGACATGCTTTCTTCCTTCGGCCCCTCCGCCGACCCGGAATACCGGGGCGACGACATCGATGGGCTGATCGCGGCCAACGGCGGTCGCATGTTCGGCGCGAAAGCTTAAGGAGAGCATCATGGCAGAGCAGGACGACATTCGCGCGATGGCCCAGCGCTTTTTCGACGCGATCGAAGCGGGCGACATCGAAACGATGCGCGAAAGCTTCACGCCCGATGCCGAGATCTGGCACAATACCGACGAGCTGATCGTCACGCGCGACGACACGGCGCAGACGCTGACCGGCATGGTCGCGCGGATCAAGGATCGCAAATATGCCGACCGGCGGCTCACCACCTTTCCCGGCGGCTTCGTCCAGCAGCATGTATTGACGGGCAAACGCGTCCACGACGATGGAGAGGTCCGCCTGCCCTGCGCGATTGTGTGCAAGGTCGAGAATGGCAAGATCACGCGGCTCGACGAGTATTTCGACAGCGCGCACGTCGCCGAATTCCGCAAATTCGCGGCGGCGTGATGATGAGGTTCGTCATTGCAAGCGGAGCGAAGCAATCTCCAGCTATCGGTCTAGCGCTGGACCGATAGCTGGAGATTGCCGCGTCGCCTTCGGCTCCTCGCAATGACGAAGGTTCGAGTATAATTTTTCAGGAGTATCCCATGCCCGTCCTGCGCCAGGTGCCCCGCTCGGAGGTCACCGACGAGACCGTCCTCGCTTACTACAACCGCCTGTTCGGCGACCGCGACCCCGTTGCCGAACCCGGCACCGCGACGGGCACCCCCGGCGACTGGTGGACGGTGTTCGCGCTGTCCCCTGACATCTTTGAACATGCGGTCAAAGGCTTTGCCGTTTACCGCAACCCGGCGCGCACGATCGATCCGGTGCTGCGCGAACTCGGCCAGACGCGCGCGGGCTGGGTCAAGGGCAGCCAGTTCGTCTTCTCGCAGCATTGCAAGTCGCTCCGCGGCCTTGGCGTCAGCGAAGAGAAGATCGCCGCCATCGCACACTGGACCGTTGCCGACTGCTACAACGATCAGGAACGCGCCGTGCTCGCCTATGCCGACTGCCTGAGCCAGGCCGGCGGACGCGTGCCGCTCGAGATATTCGACAAGCTCAAGAGTTTCTGGAACGATGAGCAGATTTTCGAATTCACCTACATCACATGTCTGTACGACATGCACGCGGTGATCACCCGCGCGCTGCGCATGGAATATGACGCGCGCGAGGATCCGATCGTCGAGATCGCGGCGCCCGAGGGCTTCAGCGCCGCCGACTTCCTCAGCGCGCCGCGCCCCGCCCAAGGGTGATGGATTATGGCGTGCCCGAGGCCGTCGCGACGGGCCTTCGCTTTCCCGAAGGTCCGGTGCCGATGGCGGACGGATCGGTGCTGCTCGTCGAGATCGCGCGCGGGACGCTGACGCGCGTTGCGGAGGACGGCAGCCTGACGGTCGTCGCCGAACTTGGCGGCGGGCCGAACGGGCTCGCGATCGGCCCCGATGGCGCGGCCTATGTCTGCAACAATGGCGGGTTCGAGTGGATCGATGCGGGCAGTCTGCTCTTTCCCGGCCATGCCGCGCACGCTGAGGCGTGCGGGTCGATCCAGCGCGTCGACCTGATCACCGGCGCGGTGACGACGCTCTATGACGGTTTCGAAGGCGAGCGGCTCAAGGGACCGAACGACATCGTCTTCGACGCTGACGGCGGCTTCTGGTTCACCGATCATGGACAGGTGCGCGACACCGGCCGAGACCATGGCGCCGTCTATTATGCGGCGGCCGACGGATCGAAGATCAGCCGCCAGCGCGCCGACATGATGGGGCCGAACGGAATCGGCCTCTCGCCGGGCGGCACGACACTGTACGTCAGCGAGACAATGACGGCGCGCGTCTGGGCGATGGACATCTTGGCACCCGGCACCCTCGCGCCGCCGCCGCCCTGGGCGCCCGGCCGCTTCGTCGGCACCCCGCCCGCCTTTCGCCTGCTCGACAGCATGGCGATCGAGGAAAGCGGACGCATCTGCGTCGGCACGATGGTCGAAGGCGGGATCACCGTCTTCGATCCCGACGGCGGCGGTTCGGAATTCGTGCCGTTGCCCGATGTCGGGATCACGAACATCGCCTTCGGCGGCGCAGACCGGCGCGACGCCTATATTACGGGATCGACGACCGGCACGCTCTATCGCGTCCGCTGGCCGCGCCCCGGGTTAACCGTCAACTAAATTGACGATTGATCCGGATGATGATAAAAGGATCGGGAGAGGACAGGATGAAATTCTATACCAGCGTCGGCCCCAACCCGCGCGTCGTGAAGTTGTTCATGGCCGAAAAGGGTATCGAGATCCCGGAGGTCACCGTTGACCTGCGCGGTGGCGAGAACCGGCGCGCACCCTATAATGTCGAGGTGAACCCCGCCGGACAGACGCCCGCGCTCGAACTCGACGACGGCGGTTTCCTTTGCGAAGTCACGGCGATCTGCGAATATCTCGACGAGCGTTTTCCCGATCGCACGTTGATCGGCTCGACCCCCGAGGAGCGCGCGAACACCCGCATGTGGACGCGCCGTATCGACCTCAAGATTTGCGAGCCGCTGACCAACGGCTTCCGTTTCGCAGAGGGGCTACCGCTGTTCGAGCAGCGGCTGCGCTGCCTGCCCGAAGCTGCCGAGGGGCTGAAGGCTACCGCACAGGATGGCATCAAATGGCTCGATCCGCTGATCGCGGGGCGGGGCTATGTTGCGGGCGACACGCTGTCCCTCGCCGACATCATGCTGTTCGCCTTCCTCGATTTCGGTGCGTCGGTCGGTCAGCCGATCGACCCCGCCAATACGAATATTCTCGGCTGGTACGAGCGGATGAAAAGCCGCCCCAGCGCCACCGCAAGCTGAACGACAAGGAGATGGATGATGGCTGCAGAAAATAGCGAGTTCGAATTCTGCGGGGTCAATCACCTCGCACTCGTGTGCAAGGACATGGCGAAAACGGTCGAATTTTACCGCGATACGCTCGGCATGCCGCTGACCAAGACCATCGACCTGCCCGGCGGGCGCGGCCAGCATTTCTTCTTCGACATCGGCAATGGCGACAGCCTCGCCTTCTTCTGGTTCCCCGAAGCGCCCGAAGCGGTTCCCGGCATCTCGGCCCCCGCGGCGCTGCCGACGCAGGGCAGCTTCGTATCGGCGCACGGGTCGATGAACCATATCGCGATCAACGTCCGCGCCGACAAGTTCGACGAATATTACAACCGCCTGGTCGAGAAGGGCATCAACGTCAGCAAGGTGCTGAACCACGATGATAGCCCGATGCAGTCGACCGACGAACTCCACCCCGGAGTCTTCGTGCGTTCGGTCTATTTCTTCGACCCCGACGGCGTCTGCCTCGAATTCGCCGCATGGACCAAAACCTTCGACGAAAGCGACGTCGCGCACGACCCGGTGCAGGCCGACGGCACCAAGCGCGAAGGCCTCATCACCGGTCGCACCCCGGTGCCCGCCGAATAGACAGTCCCGAAAACACCATGCTGAACTCCTCCTGGACCCGGTCTTTGGCCGGGTTCTTTTTTGGCGATGGTGGGTTCCGACCGATAGCGGAATGGTAGTTTCAGATTGCCCGGCACTCGAGAGCTGCCATTCCTCTTGCACACTTTCGGGGCAACTGCCGCCCACAATGCTGCGCTTCACGGATGAGGCGTAGTCGCCCCGAAAAATTGAACGATCCCCACATCTCTTGTAGCTCTAGCGGCGCATCGTGCAGTGCGGTAGCGACATTCCATGGATCTCTATTCCCTCGTCAAAACGTTGCATATTGTAAGTGCGACGATCGTGTTCGGAACGGGGATCGGCATCGCCAATTTCATGTTCTTCGGAAGTCGCAGCCGCGTTCCGGTCGAACGCGCCTTTGCCGCACGCATGACGGTGAAGGCGGATTTCCTCTTCACCCTACCTGCCGTGATCGTCCAGCCGCTGACCGGCGTATGGCTGGTGTGGCAGGGCGGCTTCCTGTGGGACGATTATTGGCTGGTCGTCACCTATGGTCTCTATCTGCTGGCGGCGCTGTGCTGGGTGCCCGTTGTCTTCATCCAGATACGCATGAAGGTGATGATGGAAGCGCACGCGCGAGGCGAGGCAATTGACGAAGCCGCCTACGAGCGGCTGTTTCGCAAATGGTTCGTGCTGGGCTGGCCCGCTTTCGGCGGACTGGTCGTCATCTTCTGGCTGATGGTGACCAAGCCCACATGGTAGCGCGCATCCTGATCATCGGCGGCTATGGCAATTTCGGCACATATATCGCGCGGACCCTTGCCAATGACGAGAGCATCCGCCTGCTGATCGGTGGACGATCGGCGGACAAGGCACATGCGTTTTCGGCATCGCTCGAAGCCGCCAATGCCGCCGAAGGTCATGCGATCGACATTGATGGCGATCTCACCGAAGCGTTGGGTCGTATCGCGCCCGACATTGTCATCCACACCACCGGACCTTTTCAGACGCAGGATCATCGCGTCGCAAGGGCATGCATCGCGCAGGGCTGTCATTATCTCGATCTCGCCGATGCTCGGGAGTTCGTGGCGACGATCGACCGGCTCGATGCCGAGGCGAAGGCGAAGGATGTGCTGGTCGTTAGTGGTGCCAGCTCCGTCCCCTGTCTGACCGCAGCCGTGATTGACGCCTATCTCCCGTCCTTCGGACGGCTGAAGGCTGTCGATTATGGGATCAGCGCGGCGCAACACACCAATCGAGGTCTGGCAACAACCTCCGCTGTGCTGAGCTATGTCGGCAAGCCGATCGAGATGCTGCGCGATGGTGCGATGAAAACCGTCTATGGCTGGGAAGATACGCATGCCGTCCGTTACCCTGGTCTTGGCACCCGTCTATTCGGCAACTGCGATATCCCCGACCTGACACTGTTTCCCCAACGCTATCCCACGCTCCGATCGATGCGCTTTTGCGCCGGGCATGAGTTGAAGGCTCTCCATATCGGCACGCGTATGTTGGGCGTGCTAGTACGGTTGCGGGTGATCGGATCGCTCAGCGACCATGCCGGATCGCTGCTCAAACTCGCTTTCGCATTCGACCGGTTCGGGTCCGGGCGAAGTGGCTTCCACATGTTCATGAGCGGCCTAGGTCATGACGGCAACCCGCTGGAGCGACGCTTCTGGATTGTCGCGAGGTCGGGCCACGGGCCCTACATTCCTTGCATGCCGGCGATCCTGCTGGCCCGGCAGTTGGCAAGAGAGAGGGTTAGGAAACCCGGCGCAAGGCCCTGTGTCGATCTGATTGATCTCGACAGCTATCTTGCGGCGCTGTCAGATCTCGATATCGAGATCAATCGAGACGACATCGAAGCCTGAGGTCTCAAAGCAACCGTTCAGCTATCGCAATGATCCGACGGTTTCCGATTTCGAGGACGGAAAATCACCCCTTCGGGAGCCCTTCAATTCAACCTCAAGCCGAAGAACATTACGGGCGCGACTGCAAGATTGCCGGCGCGATCTGACGATTCGCGACTTCACGCAATACAAAGCTGCTGCGGATGCGGGCGACGTGCGGCAGGACCGACAATTCCTTGCGATAAATCATATCGTAATCCTCGAGCGACTGGACGTTCAGGATCATCAGAAAGTCGGTGTCGCCCGAGACGAAGGCGCAAAAACGCATCGAAGGGCTCTGCAATACGGCCCGTTCGAAATCCTGCAGGACATTTTCGGCCTGCGATACCAGCTCGATCGAGACTACCACGAGCGTACCATATCCCAGAGATCGCACGTCGAGATTCGCCGAATAATGGGTGATGTAGCCGGTTTCCTCCAGAATCTTGCGTCGTCGCGCCACCGCTGTGCTGGAAAGGTGCACATTGTCGCCCAGCCATACATCCGATGCGCGCCCTTCGGCGACGAGGGCACGCATCAGACGAAAGTCGGTATCGTCAAGCTCGTGCTGGACGGGACGGCTTCGCGCCGAATCGAGCCAGTTCGGTCGGCCGGGCGGCAGATCCATATTGCTTTGCACCCCTTTTTTTGATTTCAAGGCCATAATGGCTAAAGCCTCCGGAATTTCAAACGAAAGAGGAGAAAAGGATCAATTAATTCGATAGCAGCCCGTCAAACCACCCGGTATCGCCAATCGGCATACCCGCCGGAATGTCGGGTCTGGGCCGGCTTTGCTTGCCGATTTCAGCCTCGATCCGCTTGGGATCCGACAGCGTGCTTGCCATCGACAGCAGCCACAATCCTTCCTCGCTTTTCCGCTGCGTATTGGCGAAGCCGCTCGCAATCTCCTTGATGAAACCATCGAGCACCGCCCCCACATCGGCCGGAGTCGCCGGATCGCGCGAAGCGGCTGCGATCGCCAGCAATGTCGTCTGCGAGACGCGCCGCTCGACGACATGGTCGTGCGCACCGATAACCGGCCGCAGCTTGTCGAGCAGTGCCATCACCCCGGGCTGTGCCGGATCATAGCCATGCTGGATGTGCAGGCGCGTCAGGCGCGCCGGCGCGAGCAGGCTGTCGAGCGTGACTTGCGCCGCCACCTGAGCGGCCACCAGCGGATCGAAGACCGCCGATCCGGCGCCGAGGAACAGTTCGGGCGCCATTTCGGCATCGCGGCGGGCACTCGTTCCACTCGACAGCATCATCGACAGCGCAGCCGGCACCGTCAGTTCACGCTCGGAAAGGCTCGCCACCATCGCGTCGATCGCGGCGATTTGCTCCTGCGCCGGAACCGGGCTCGGCGCCGGCTTGCCATCGCCGACCACGGCGTAATCGTAGCGCACACCGCCCACCAGCTTGCCGGTGGCGTCGATCGAATAGCGATGGAACAGCCAGATCGGCACGAACTTGCGGCGCAGGTTCGCAAGCGGTTCTCCCGGCTGCAACACATTCGGGCCGAAGGTCTGTAAGGCGATGCGGCGTACCGCCATCGTATGCGCGAGGTCAGCGGGCGTGTCCTGCCCCTCGGTCCACATATTCACGCCCGGGACCGCCAGATCCGCGGCGCGGCCGTCGATGTCGGTCCCAAAGGCGATTCCCGCCCTCTGCGCCGCGTCGGCCTTGGCCGTGGCATCGGCGTCGGGATCGGCACCGGGCGCAGGCTGGCCATAGAGCCAATCGACGGTGAACTTGTCCCAATTGCCGATACCGGACGCATAGGCATCGCTCAGGTCCAGCTTGCCATTATCGATGAGGACCTTCGGCCCTGGATAGTCCATCACCGAGGCGCGGTCCTGCAGGCTGGCCTTGAAATTATGCACGAAGCCGAGCGAATGGCCGACTTCATGCGCGCCGAGCTGGCTGATGCGCGACAGCGCCGCGCGCACCGGATCGTTCGAGCCACCGCTGCCATTTTGCGCGGTTCCGACTAGCCCTTCAAAGATCGTGATGTCCTGCCGCACGCGCAGCGCGCCCAACACCACATTGCCCTTGATGATCTCTCCGGTCCGGGGATCGATGACACCCCCGCCATAGGACCAACTGCGATTCTGCCGGTCGGTCCAGTTGACCATATTGTATCGCACGTCCTGCGGGTCGGCGCCGGGCGGCAGGGTTTCAACCTTGAAGGCATCGATAAAGCCGGCTGCGTCGAAGGCGTCGGCCCACCAGCGGACGCCATCGGCGAGCGCGGTGCGGAGCGGCTCGGGGGCGGCGCTGTCGATGTAGAAGATGATCGGTTTTTTCACCGTCGAACGCGCGGCGGTCGGGTCCGTTTTTTCCAGGCGGAAACGGTTGGCATATTCGACCAACATTGGCGAGCCAAGCGGCGTGCCATAGTCATAGATCTGCGTCGCGTGCGCCCCCGAGCGGATGTCGAACCGGCGGGGCACATATCCAGGTTCGGGCAAGGCCACCAACGAGGAGTGGACGGTAAAGCTGACCGCGCGGCCGTCGGGCGCCAGCGTGTCGAGTTCGCGCCCTGCCGTGTCGGCGACGAAGGTCTGCACCGTTTCCAATTCGATGTTGCGCGGGAAGACCTTGACCGATCCCGTATCGACCGCGCTGAGCTTTTCCGAAAGCTTGTAACCCTTGGCCTCTGCCCCGATCGCCCCGGCCAAGTCCATCGCGTCCGTCATCAAAAATGGAGTCAAATCGACCTTGACCGGGCCTGCGACGGGGGCATCACCGACGATTTCAAGCATAGCGACCGTGCTGAACGGAAAGCTGGCGCGCGCGCCTTTGGCAACGCCCGCGTCCCCGGTCGCACGGTAGCGCGGGTTTTCGAAAACCACCGCGACCTTGCCGCCCAAACGCCGGAAAGCGAGCACCTTGGTGTCGCCCTGCATACCGCGGTCGATGCGGATCGCAGCGGAACCCAGCCCGGTCTTGATCGCCTGCGTGAACAAATAGCGACCCGAAACGCCATCCGCGTCGGACGCGGGCAGGACCAGCAGAACCTTGCCCGTCTGCGCGTCCACTTCCACCGGCAACAACGCGCCGTCGGGCGAGGCGGTCACGCGAACGGGCGCGGCAAGTACCGCGGTTCCCGGTGCCAGCCCCAGCGCGGTTGCCGCGAAGAGCAGCTGCTTGGCCAAGCGCTTGTTACGCAATGTATTCGTCATAGGAATTGGACCCCTGTTCCTGGACCGATCGGCGGCAACAACGCATCGGGATGACACGAAGAGACTTGGCGAGACTAACAGATATCAAAGAGCAGCATCCCCGAACTTATCGGTCGGCAAAAGGCTTTATGTGATGAATTCCGGCGCGATAGGCGTGACTTGTGCAGAAATTCCATTTCATCCTGATTGGCTGCGTTGGCTTTGAGTGCGCAATCGGGGTGCTGCGCCGCATTTTCGAATCACTCAGCACAGCGTTGATCGTAAATTGCGCCTCCAGCCGGAGTCGCACATGATTTTTATGCAGATATGGCTTTTGAAGACAGAATCAGTCATCATTTGACCCGATATGCTTGATCTTTCGTGAGATCGCCCACCCGCTTCCCGCTAGGATCGCCAGTGTCCGGCAAGGAGCACCGAAGGCCACGGGCCAACGGGCACTTCCGGCAAATGGTCCTCGCAATTACTGCGGGGGTGGGTCGAAACGATGGGAAAACAGCGGGGCGGATTCCGCTGACCGGCGCCTCGCCGGTGTGACCAAGCTCGTACCTTCCATTTTCATGGGGTGGGACGCCTACGGCAGACAAGGTTCAGGCCGCAGGGAGCTTAACGATGCATGGGGTCACGTATAAAAGCACGACAGACGGGGCGCGGACTTCAACCGCAAGAGACAAATCGCGAATAGCGACCATCAAGATACTGCTGGCTTCGGCGGCGCCGTTGCTCTCGGTCGCGCCGACCATGGCACAGGAAATACCGGCACCCATCGACGAGATCGCCGAGGACCCGACGAGCAGCATCGTCGTTACCGGTTCGCGCATCGTGCGCGACGGCTATAGTGCGCCGACCCCTGTCGCTGTCTTGGGTGAAGCCGATATCGCGGCACAATCGCCGGCCAACATCTCCGATTTCGTCAACCAGTTGCCCGCGATTGCCGGAAGCGGCACTTCGGGCACCGCATCTGGCGGCCTTTCCAATGCCGCTGCGGGCATCAATTCGATCGGCCTGCGGGGTCTCGGCGTCGGACGCACGCTGGTCCTCGTCGATGGCCAACGCTCGGTCGCTTCCAGCGTGGGCGGCACGGTCGACATCAACACGATCCCGCAGGATCTGGTCAAGCGCGTCGAGGTCATCACCGGCGGCGCCTCGGCCGCTTATGGTTCGGACGCGGTGGGCGGCGTCGTCAACTTCATCCTCGACACCGACTTCGATGGCGTGAAACTTTCCGCCGACACAGGTATCTCGACCTATGGCGACGCCTTCAACTACCGCCTCTCGGGGACAGCCGGCTTCTCGCTGCTCGACGACCGGCTGCACCTTCTGACCAACGTCTCGTGGTTTCATCAGGACCGCAAGGAAGGAATCGACCGCGACTGGAACGACAGCGGCTATTTCCAGATCAACAACCCGGCCTATGACGGCACCAACGGCCAGCCCCAACGCCTGGTCGGCGGCGGGATCGGTCCGTCCGGTTATACGACGGGGGGCCTGATCTCCAGCGGCCCGCTGCGCGGCACCTACTTCCTCGGCGAAGGTCAGACCGCGCAGCTGACCTATGGGACGATCGCCGGCCCGTGGATGATCGGCGGCGATTGGCAGACGACGCTTGCCGGTCACGTCGGCACGAACACGCTGGTGCCGCTGGACGAACGCCTGAGCCTGTTCCAGCGCGTGGGTTTCGACGTGACGCCCGATATCGAGATCTTCGGCCAATTCTCCTATAACCGCTCGGTCAGTGCCAGCTCTTACCAGCAGACGCCGAGCACCGGCGTTTCGATCCTCGCGGACAATGCCTATCTTCTCAGCCAATACCCGACGATAGCCGCGCAGATGGCCACGCAGAATCTGGCCTCTATCACGATCGGTACCTCCAACGCGGGCTTCCCGATTCCGGGCAGCAACAACAAACGCGAGGTGTATCGCTTCGTCGCCGGCGCGAAGGGCAGCGTCGGCCTGTTCGGATCGTCGATGTCGTGGGACGCCTATTACCAAAAGGGCGTGACCAAAACGCGCGAAGAGCTGACCAATACCTGGTTCAACGCGCGCATGGCGCTGGCGCAGGACGCCGTCTTCGCGGCCGATGGCAGCATCGTGTGCCGCTCCACCCTGACCCACCCGGCCAACGGATGCGTCCCGATCGATCGCCTTGGCACGGAAGGGCCGTCGCAGGAGGCGCTCGACTATATCTACTACGACGGATTCCAGCCGTTGCGTTACCAGACAATCAAGCAGGATGTCGCGGCCGCCACCATTTCGGGCAGTCTCTTCACGCTCCCGGCCGGCGACGTCGCCTTTGCAACGGGCGCCGAGTGGCGCCGCGAGCAGATCGACGGCGAAGTGGACCCGGTCCATAACTCCGGCTGGCTCTATGGCAATTACCGCGTCAACCAAGGCAAGTATGACGTCTATGAGGGCTTCCTCGAACTCTCCATCCCGATATTCGACGGAATGAACCTGGATGCCGCCGCGCGTGGCACCCATTATTCGACGTCAGGCTGGGTCGGCACGTGGAAGGTCGGGGCCAGTTATCAGATATTCGACGCCCTGCGTCTGCGCGGCAACATCAGTCACGATATCCGCGCGCCGAACCTCGACGAACTGTTTGCCGCGGGGACCGCGCGTACCAACTCGGTCATCATCCCGGCCGGCGCAAACGCCCCGGTCACCGGATCGCAGCAATTTGTCCAGAACGCCTTCGGCAACCCGGACCTCAAGCCTGAGGTAGCTGACGGCTGGACAGTTGGCGCCATCTTCACACCGTCGTTCCTGCCGGGCTTCAGCGCATCTTTCGACTATTATTCGATCGATATCGACGACGCGATCGGTTCGGTAACGGCGCAGCAGACGGTCGATCTATGTTATGATCAGGGCATCGCGGCCTACTGCCCCAACATCAAGTTCGTGAACGGTGCGCTCAGCACGATCGACCTGACGCCGATCAACTTTTCGACCCAGAAGACCCGCGGCTTCGACATCGAGGCGAGCTACTCCACGCCGGTCGGTCCGGGCAATCTGCGACTGCACGGCCAGGCGACGCACTATATCAAGAATGTGATCGACGACGGCATCAGTTTCCCCGTCGACTATGCCGGGGTGCTTTCGGCGGGAACCTATAGCTCGCCCGACTGGGCCTACCGCCTGAGTGCCTTCTATGAGATCGATCCCGTCACCATAAACCTGGTCGCGCGCGGCTTCACCAGCGGAGTCTATGGCAACGACTGGATCGCGTGCGACGACGACTGCCCCGCCAGCACGTCGCAGTTCCGCACGATCAACAACAACCACATCGATGGCGCCACCTATTTCGATGCGTCGATCGACTTCGAGTTCGAGGCGATGGCCGGCACAGGCCACCTCACTTTCATCGTGAACAACCTGCTCGACAAGGAGCCCGTCCTGGTCGGCAACGGGCCCGACGGCAACAATGTGCCCGCCTATGCGCAGACCAACCGCAGTCGCTTCGACGTCGTCGGCCGGTCGTTCCGCGTGGCCGCCAAGATCGAATTCTGAACGAGAAGAAAGGATTATCCGCGAGATGAGAATATTCGCCCGCGCCGTCATCGCCGTTGCCTTGAGCACGGTCGCCGTCCTGGCTCCGATCGCCGCCGCCCCGGCCCACGCCGAGGCCCCCAAGTCGCTCAAGAAGGAGGTCGCGGCTGAAGTCGAAGCGCAGCGCAAACAGATCCAGGTCATGGTCGACCAGATCTTCAGTTTCGCCGAGCCCGGCTTTCAGGAGATCAGGACGTCCGAATATCTGACCGACATCCTCGCCAAAAACGGATTCACCATCACCAAGGGCGTGGCGGGCATCCCCACTGCCTTTACCGCGATCTGGGGTGAAGGCGGCCCCAAGATCGCGCTGGGCAGCGACATCGACGACGTCCTCGGCGTCTCGCAGATGCCGGGCGTTCCCTATCTCAAACCGATGATCGAAGGGGCGCCGGGGCATGGCGAAGGCCATAACTCGGGCATGCCGATGATGGTGGCGGCAGCGATCGCGACGAAGAAGGTGATGGAAAAGCACGGCATCAAGGGCCGATTGATGCTTTGGCCCGGGGTCGCCGAAGAATTGCTGGCGACCAAGGCCTATTATGTGCGCGCCGGCATGTTCAAGGATGTCGACGCCTCGATCTTCGGGCATGTCAGCAACGATTTCTCGACCGGCTATGGCGAGATGGGCAACAATGGCCTGATCTCGGTCGAATATTCCTTCAAGGGCAAGACCGCGCATTCGGCGGGGATGCCGTGGGAAGGGCGCAGTGCGCTGGACGCGGTCGAGATCATGGACGTGGCGTGGAATTTCCGGCGCGAACATCTGCCGCTGACCCAACGCTCGCACATGATCATCACCAACGGCGGCGGCCAGCCCAATGTGGTGCCCGATAAGGCCAGCATCTGGTACTTCTTCCGCGAGCGCACCTTCGACGACATCCGCAAGCTCTATGAAGTCGGCAACGACATTGCGAAGGCCGCGGCGCTGGCCACCGGCACCACGATGACCCAGCAGACGCTGGGCTATGCGGCGCCCAATTTCGGCAACAAGCCGTTGGCCGAGGCCGCCTTTGCCAATATCAAGGCGGTCGGCATGCCCAAGTGGAGCGCCGACGATCAGGCCTTCGCGAAGGCGGTGCAAAGCTTCAACAATCGCAAGATCGAACCGCTGAAGGACGAGGTCACCCCGCTCTCCACCCCGGAAAGTCGCAAGCCCTCGACGGGCGGCGGGTCGGACGACATCGGCGACATCATGTGGGCGGTTCCGACGATAACGATCCGGTACCCGTCGAACATCCCCAACATGATCGGCCATAACGCGATCGCGGCCATCGCAATGGCGACGCCGATCGCGCACAAGGGTGTGGAAGCGGGCGCAAAGGCCGTGGCGATGACGGTGCTCGACCTGCTCACCACACCGAAACTCATCGCCGATGCAAAGGCCTATTTCAAGGATGTCCAGCTCAAGACCGACACCTATGCCCCGATCCTGACCGACGAGGACGTACCCGCGATCTGGCTTAACGAACGCAACATGGCGCTCTACCGCCCGTTGATGGAGAAATATTACTACGACCCCTCCAAATATGACACCTACCTAGACCAGCTGGGGGTCAAATATCCGATGCTCGAAGGCCCGGCGGAGTGAAGGCGCGATGAGCATGGACCGCAGGAAGCGCGGGCTTCGCCTCGGGGTGGTGCCCATGCTGGCCAGCGCCCTTTTGGCTCCAGCCCCCGCTGGTGCGGCAGCGACCCCCGCGCTCAAGCAGGAAGTCCTCGCCGAGGTGGAGGTGCAGCGCAAACAGATCCAGGTCATGGTCGACCAGATCTTTAGCTTTGCCGAGCCCGGCTTTCAGGAGATCAGGACGTCCGAATATCTGATCGCCATCCTCGAGAAGAATGGCTTCAAGATCGAGCGCGGTATCGCCGGTGTTCCCACCGCCTTTACCGCGACGTGGGGCGAGGGCGGCCCCAAGATCGCACTGGGCAGCGACATCGACGGACTCGTCGGCGTCTCGCAGGTGCCCGGCATCGCCAAGATCAAACCGCTGACGGAAGGCGGGTCGGGACATGGCGAGGGGCATAATTCGGGCATGCCGCTGATGGTCGCCGCCGCGATCGCCGCCAAGCATGTGATGGAAAGGCACGGCATCGAGGGCCGTTTGATGCTCTGGCCCGGTGTCGCCGAAGAACTTCTGGCGACCAAGGCCTATTATGTGCGCGCCGGCGTGTTCAAGGATGTCGATGCCTCGATCTTTGCCCACGTCAACACCGGCTTCGGCACCGGATGGGGCAATCTCGGTCTCACCGGCATGATCTCGGTGGAATATGAATTCCAGGGCAAGACCGCCCACTCCGCTGCCTCGCCATGGGAGGGCCGAAGTGCGCTCGACGGGGTCGCGCTGATGGACGTGATGTGGAATTTTCGGCGCGAGCACCTGCCGCTTTCGCAACGATCGCACAATGTCATCTCCAACGGCGGCGGCCAGCCCAACGTCGTGCCCGACAAGGCAAGCAGCTGGTATTATTTCCGCCAGTCGGACTTCGCCTCGCTGCGCGACCTGTATCAAACGGGCAACGAGGTGGCCGAGGCCGCGGCGCTCGCGACGGGTACCAAGGTCACCCGCAAGATACTGGGCTTTGCCGCACCCAATTATGCCAACAAGCCGCTCGCCGAGGCGCTCGATGCCAATATCAAGGCGGTGGGCATGCCGCAGTGGTCCGCTGCCGATCAGGCCTTCGCGAAGGCGGTGCAATCCGAGAACCGGTTGAAGGTTCAAGCCCTGCCGACCACGGTCGCCCCACTTTCTACGCCCCAGACGCGCGGAGGGGCCAGCTTCGGCGGGTCGGACGACATCGGCGACGTCATGTGGACGGTGCCGACCGTCACCATCGGCTATCCGGCCAACATCCCGAATGTGATCTTCCACCATTCGACCGCCGCGATGGCGATGGCGACGCCGATCGCGCACAAGGGCACGGTGGCAGGCGCCAAGGCAGTCGCCATGACGATCCTCGACATCGCCACGACGCCCAAGCTGGTAGCCGATGCCAAGGCTTGGTTCCGCGACGTCCAGCTCAAAGAACAGACCTATGATCCGCTGATCGCGCCGACCGACATGCCCGCGATCGATCGGAACACCCGCACGATGGCCCAGATTCGGCCGACGATGGAGAAGCAATATTACCAGCCGGACAAGTATGACAGCTACTTGCAGCAACTGGGCATCGATTATGAAAATCCGGATCGCGAAACCCCCGGGGAAGAGAAGTAGCGCCCGCAGCACCGACCGATCGGCGGCCGGGATCAGGCGCCAAACTGCCGTAGCGCGGTTGACCTACTTCGATTGCCGCTCGAAACTAGCTGCGAGGTTCGTGGCCGGCATCTGCGAAGCGGGAGCAAACAGCGGCGGACGCGGATCGAACGGAACTAAAGGAACCCGATTCAGCATCGCGGTTGACGGAAACATCGCGGTCGGGCCTCTTAGACGGTGAGAGGAGCGAAACGACGGAACGCGAGGCGCTAGCCGATTGGGTGGGACGCGAGATCCTGCCGCACGAACGCGACCTGCGGCTATGGCTGCGGCGACGGCTCGTCGCAGCAGCCGACGTGGAGGACATCGTGCAGGAATGTTATTGTCGCCTTGCCCAGCTCGATGACGTCGCGCACGTCACGACGCCGCGCGCCTATCTGTTCACCATGGCCCGCAACCTGGCGCAGCGGCAGCGCAAGCACGCACGGGTCGTCCGGATCGAAGCGCTGGCGGAAGCCTTCGATGCCGAACCGGAAAGCGACCAGCTCTCGCCCGAACGGTTCGCCGCCGCACGTCAGGAACTCGAACGCGTACAGGCAGCGCTCTCGACCCTGCCCGAGCGCGCCCGGCGGATTTTCCTCATGCGTCGGGTCGAAGGGCTGACCCAGAAGGAAATTGCGGCGGCGATGGGCGTGAGCGAGGCGGTGGTCGAGAATGACGCGAGCCGCAGCCTGCGCGCGATCCTGAAGCTGATCACCGAGCCCGAACCCGAGCGGGAGAGATTGTCGGACGGAGGTGCTGCGCATGCGCGATCACGCTGAAGAGACCGCCGCCGCCTGGGCGCTGCGTCATCCGCTCGATGCGGCCGAACGCGCCGAACTCGATGCATGGTTGGCGCAGGATCACCGCCACGCCGGTGCGCTGCTCCGCGCGCAGGCGGGGTTGAGCGTGATCGATCGTGCGGTGACGGGAGGCGCGCCGATCGACTCCGCATACGCCCCTCCCCCGGCAGCCCCGACGCGGCGCTGGCTGCTCGCGGGCGCCGCCGGCGCGATGGCGGCGGGGATTGCCGGGATCGTCGCCTGGCCCCACCTGATGGTCGAGCGCGTGACAACCGCACGCGGCGAGATCCGGCGGCTGCCGCTCGCCGATGGCTCGGTCGCGACCATCGACACCAGCAGCAGTTTGCGCGTCGCCATGGTGGACGACAGCCGCCGCATCGCGCTCCAGGAAGGACAGGCCTGGTTTCAGGTCGCCAAGGATCGCAAGCGCCCCTTCGTCGTCGATGCCGGCATCGCCCAGGTGCGCGCGGTCGGCACCGCCTTCTCGGTGAGCCGTACGAACAGCGGCGTGCGCGTCGCCGTCACCGAAGGGAGTGTCGCCGCCTGGCCGACCGACAGCGGCGGGACGATGACGATTCTGGAGGCGGGGCAATACGCCATCTTCCGGCCCGGTGCGGCAGCGCCCGAAGTCGCGACCGAGCCCGCCGCGATCGAGCGATCGCTGGCGTGGCGCAGCGGCGAGATCTCGCTGGAAAACGAGACGCTGGGCAGCGCGGTCGAGCAGTTCAACCGGTACAATCGCCAGCAGCTGGTGATCGCGGACCCGGACCTGTCGGGCCAGCGACTGGTGGGGCTTTTCCAGATCGACCGCCCCGCCGATTTCGCTGCGACGTTGGCCGCCTCGCTCAACGTCGCCGTCACCACCACCCCCGCCGAGATCCGGCTGGCGCGAAAAAAGAACCCGCTACCCTGACGGAAATCCGCCGGCGCGGACTCTTGTTATCAAGAGCGTACCGGAAATAGGGCGCCCGATAAAAACGGGGAGGATCGGATGACGCACGCGCGTATTCATTTGCTGGTGACTGCCGCCGCGATCATATGCGGCGTGGCTTCGCCCGCCGAAGCCACCGCGCAGGTCCGACGCTTTGACGTACCCGCGCAGCCCGCGCGCACCGGTATCCCGATGTTTGCGCATCAGGCCGGCATTCAGGTCCTGGCTCCCGCGGCCCTAACCGAAGGCTTGCAGGTCAATCGCGTCAAGGGATCGATGGAGGTTGCCGCGGCGCTGCGACTGCTCCTGTCCGGCACGAATCTCGTCCCGGTCAAGGTCGGCAACGCCTTCGTGCTGAAGCGCCGCGCGGTGGTCGCGCAGCGCCACCTCGCCGCCGCCCCGCAGGATCAGGCAAGCGGAGCGCAGGCTTCCGCGCAACAATCCGCCGGTCCGGCAGTGGACACGCCAGCCGGCGAGGACATCGTCGTCACCGGCATCCGCGCGTCGCTCCAGGAATCGATCGACGTCAAGCGCGAAGCGCAGTCGATCGTCGACGTCATCACCGCTCAGGACATCGGCAAGATGCCCGATCAGAACGTGGCGGAAGCGATGAGCCGCGTGACGGGCGTCCAGATCAGCCGTCGCGAGGGTGATGGATCGAACTTCACCGTGCGCGGGATTTCGCAGAACCGGCTCGAGATCAACGGCCGCAACTATATCGGGCCCGGCAACGGCGGCAACGCGGCGCTGGAATCGGTGAGCCCCGAGATCATCTCCTCCATCCTCGTCATCAAGTCGCCCACCGCCGACATGCCGGAGGGTGCGCTCGGCGCGACGGTGAACCTCAAGACCAAGCGCCCGCTCGACCTCAAGGACTTCGTCGCCGCCGGACGCCTCCAGGGCGCCTATGCAGATCAGGCCGACCATGTCGGCTATCGCGGTTCGGCGATGGTCTCGAAGAGTTTCGGCGAGCGATTCGGCCTGCTCGCCAGCATCGCCTATTCGGACACGAAGACACAGGGCCATTCGTTCGATGCCGGCGGCTGGACGCAGACCGCCGCGATCGACGGCAATGGCGACGGCGTGGACGATCCGGGCCTGTACCGCCCGAACCGCTTCATGGCGCGCATCTTCAACCGCGCCGAACAGCGGCTGACGGTGAACGGCACCGCGCAGTGGCGCCCCACCGACACGCTCGAAATCATCCTCGACGCGACCTTCAACCACCTCAAGCGCCAGCGGAACAGCGTCAATTACCAGGTGCTGTTCAACAACAATGACACCGATGCGATCGTGAACGAGAGCGATACGGTCGTCGCCGGCACCTTCACCGGCGTGACCGTCAGGCCGCTGATCTATGACGAGCCCACCGACCTCAAATCGACCCTGCTCGGCGGATCGGTAAAATGGGAAAGCGACCGCGCCCGCGTGAGCTTCGACATGTCCTATGCGCACGGCAAAGGCAGCGACGGCGGGCCGGGTGCCTCATTCACTTATGTGGTCGTGCCGCGCGCGGGAAACACGGCGAACGCGAGTTATGATTTCAGGGGCGGCAATCCGGTGCCGGACCTGTCGATCGATGCCAATTTCAACCCGAACGACCCGTCGCAATATCAGCTGATGTCGATCTTCGACTATGACGCGGTGACCGAAAACAACGGCTATGACGGGCGGCTGGACTGGGAGTATCAGACCGAGTGGGGCATCCTGTCCTCGGTAGAGACCGGGGTGCGCTACGAGCGCGTCGAGCTGCTCGCCGCCGATCCGCAAAACCTGCCCGTCGCCGCCAGCCTGCTCGCGGCCGGCGATGCGAACGGCGACGGCATCCTGACCGTCGACGAGTTACCCGGGCTCAGCTACGGCAAGGACTATGGTGCCTTTTTCCCCGGCTCCGACGGCACCTTTCCCCGCGATCTCCTTGGCGGCTCGCTCGATAAATGGGCCGCGCGCGACGCGCTGGGCCTCGCGAGGCCCGATCCCTACGACACGACGATCACCGTGGGCCCGACTTCGATAAAGGACGTCAAGCAGGATACGCTGGGCGCCTATGTGAAGGGCAATTTCGAAGGAGAAATCGGCAGCCTGAGTTATTCGGGCAACGCCGGTGTGCGCTATATCAGTACAGCGCGCGCGACAAAGGGATTTCTGTCTCCGACCGCTACGACCATGGTCAAGGCCGACTTCAGCTATTGGCTGCCCAGCGCAAATCTGTCGATCGACTTCAACGACGATCTGACGCTGCGCCTGGCCGGGGCGGAGGTCGTCGCCAGACCGGGTCTCAATCAGGTCAGCGCGAGCTTCGTGCCCAACACCGTCAGCATGACCGGCTCGCGCGGCAATCCCAATCTCCGGCCATTCGAGGCGACGCAATTTGACGCCACGCTCGAATGGTATTTCGCGCCTTCGAGTTCGCTCACCGGTGCCGTCTTCTACAAGAAGGTCGATTCCTTCACGGTGAACACCGTGACCCGCGAGTTCATTCCCGGTTTTTCCGAGCGGTTCGGATTGTTCGACATATCGCAGCCGCAAAATGGCGAAGATGGCGACATCAAGGGCTTCGAGCTCGCCTATCAGCATGCCTTCCGCTTCCTGCCGGCGCCGTTCGACAATCTCGGGATCCAGGCGAACTACACCTATGTCGACAGCTCGACGCCGCTGGTCGATGCCATCACCGGCGAGCGCCTCCCGCTTCCCGGCTTGTCGCGCGATAGTTACACGCTGATCGGCTATTATGAGGACGACACCTTCTCGGTGCGCGCGGCCTATACCTATCGCAGCAAATATCTGAACTCGGTCGGCGGCGCAGCCAGCGGCGGCAACACATATATCGCCGCGCGCGGTCAACTCGACGCATCGGCGCAGATCACCCTGACGCCCAATCTTCGCCTGACCCTCGAGGGCATCAACCTGACCAAGGCGATCGACCGCCAGTATCTGGGCGAACCCGATCGCCTGACGTTCAGCGCACAGGAGGATCGCAGGATCTTCTTCGGCGTGGCCGCCAGCTTCTGATGAGGAGGATCACCATGGGCCGCAAGCGCTTCCGCGCCCTCGCCATCGCTTCTGCCTGGCTTATGCCGATGGCGGCTTTTGCTTCGACCGCCGGCGCTGGGCAGCATGCCGACATCGTCATTTATGGCTGCACCTCGGGCGGCGTTGTCGCGGCGATAGAGGCGCGGCGGCTCGACCGGTCGGTGCTACTGCTATGCCGCGAAGACTATCTCGGCGGCATGTCGACCAACGGTCTCGGCTGGTCCGACACCGGCAACCATCGCGCGATCGGCGGCCTGTCGCTCGAATTCTACCGCAAGGTGAAGCAATATTATGACGACCCGTCGGTCTGGGTCCACGCCCCGCGCCCCGCCCGGGCCGAGAACTTCGTCGATGGCGATGCCATGTGGCAGTTCGAACCGAAGGTCGCCGAACGGATCTTCGAGGACTGGGCAAAGCAGGCGGGCGTCACCATCGTGCGCAATCAGCCACTCGACCGCTCGAAGCGCAGCGTCGAGATGGATGGCAACCGTATCGTCGCCTTCCGCTCGAAGTCGGGGCGCCGTTTCGAGGGGAATATCTTCATCGACGCGACCTATGAGGGCGACCTGATGGCCGGCGCCGGCGTCAGCTTCGCGGTCGGGCGCGAAGCGAACGCGACCTATGGCGAGACGCTCAACGGCGTCCAGCTCGCGAACACCACCAACCACCAGTTCACGCTCGACATCGACCCGTATCGCGTGCCCGGCGATCCCTCGAGCGGGCTGGTGCCGCGGATCAGCGCCGAGCGACCCGCCCGCGATGGCACGGCCGACCGCAAAATTCAGGCCTATACCTATCGCATGTGCCTGACCGACGTGCCCGCGAACCGCGTGCCCTTCCCCAAGCCCGCAGGCTATGACGCGAGCCAGTACATACTGCTCAAGCGCTATATGGATGCCGGCTATCGCGACCATTTCCGGAAGTTCGACCGTATCCCCAACGGCAAGACCGACACGAACAATTTCGGCGCCTTCTCGTTCGACAATATCGGCATGAACTATGATTATCCCGAAGGCAGCGATGCCGATCGCGCCGCGATCGCGCGCGAGCACACGACCTATCAGCAAGGGCTGCTGTGGTTCATGGCGAACGATCCCGACGTGCCCGCCGAAACCCGCGCGGAAATGTCAAGATGGGGGCTCTGCAAGGACGAATTTACCGGCACCGGCCATTGGCCGCGCGAAATGTATGTGCGCGAAGCGCGCCGCATGGTTTCGGACTTCGTGATGGCCGAACCGCATTTGCGCGGCACCAAAGCGACGCCGCGGCCGGTTGGAATGGGCTCGTACAACATGGACTCGCATAATGTGCAGCGGATCGTCGACGCGCGGGGCTTCGCGCGGAACGAGGGCAATATCGAGATCAGCCCTGGTCGCGCCTATCCGATCAGTTACGACGCCATCGTGCCGAAGAAGCGCGAGGCCGTGAACCTGCTGGTGCCGGTCGCGCTGTCGGCGTCGCACATCGCCTATGGTTCGATCCGGATGGAGCCGGTGTTCATGATTCTCGGCCAGTCGGCAGCAACCGCCGCTTCGCTCGCGATCGACGACCAGGTCTCCGTCCAAGACGTCGACTATGACAAGCTTCGCGCAAGATTGACGGCGGAGGGGCAAATTCTCGAGCTTGCGCACTGACGGGAATCGCGCACGCCAAGTTCGCTGCACTCGGCAATGCAAAGATCAAACGAAGGTCGATATCGCCTTTATGAGCATGTCCATATCGCTCGGCGTGTTGAACAACGCTGGTGTAATCCGGACGCACGCGCCGCGAGCCGGTCCGGTGCGATGGACCGAGAATATCCGGTGATCGTCAAGCAGGCGTTTGGCAATGGCCATATTGTCCGCCTCGCTGGTGCGCCCGGCGAGGCGGAAGGATGTGATGCCACCGTGCAGGCGCGGATCGGCCGGGGTCAATATTTCGACCCCCGGCGTGCCGCGCAGCGGTTCGGCCCAGCGATCGCGCAAATGGCGCAAGCGTGCGGCGCGGGACGCATCGCCGATCGCGGCTTGAAAATCGAGCGCCGCAGGGACGGTGAGCTGCGCCGCGAAATCGACCGTGCCCGTGTGCACGCGCGCTTGGCTCGTCGCGGCAAATGGCGGTTCATTAGCAATATCGGGGTCGATCAGTTCGACTTTCGTCTTCCGGATATAAAGCGCACCGACGCCGAGCGGAGCGCCCATCCACTTATGCAGATTCAGCCCGACGAAATCGGTATCCAAATCGGGAAGCGTGAAATCGAGCTGTCCCCAGCTGTGCGCGGCGTCAACGATCGCATCGACGCCGCGGGCGCGCGCCATTGCCACGATTTCGCGGACCGGAACGACAAGTCCCGTCCGGTGACTGAGATGGGTAAGCAGGATCAGGCGGACGCGGGGATTGGCCTTGAGCCCCGCTTCGTAACTGTCGATCAGCCCCTGATGCGTCGCGGGCTCGGGGAGCGCGATGCGCACCACATCGACGCCGCGGCTCGTCTTGAGCGAGTCGCAGCACGCCTGCATGCTGTCGTAGTCGAGATCCGTATAGAGTACGGCGTCACCGGGGCGCAGCCGGTTATAGCCGCCGATCAGCGCCTTGAGTGCCTCGGTCGCGTTGCGGGTGAAGGCGATTTCCTCGGGCGCCACACCCAGCTTTGCCGCGACGCGCGCGCGAACCGCGATGAGGTCGGGAACGAGCCCGCGGCGCGCATAATAGCTCGTCGCGCGGTTCACCCGCCGGACGGCGGCTTCATATTGCTCGAGCACGGGCCGCGCCATCATGCCCCAATTGCCATTCTCGAGCTGGATGATGTCCTCGATCACATCGTACTGCGCCGCGACCTTTGCCCAATAGGCCTCGTCTTCGGGCGCGGCGCCCGCCGGCAGCGGCGCGGCTTCGAGCCGCCCCACCACCGGCGCCGCCGCGGCGGCCATCAGCATCTGCCTCCGATTCAGCTCCACGCCCGTTCCCTTTGCGTCAGAAGGTGATCCCGAGGCGAACATAATATTGGCCGCCGTCGGTGTCATAGGGGGCATTGCGCGAATAGATGAGCCCACGCACCGCCTGGTTGGTCGCTTCGTCGGGATAGGTGTCGAAGATATTCTCAGCCCCGGCGCGGATCGACAGATGATCGTTCAGTTGCAGGCTCGCCGACAGATCGAACATCACCATCGATCCGAAGCGCTGGAAGACCTCGCCCGTCGCGTTGCCGCTGACGTCGGTCCACGCGCCATAATAGCGCGCGCGGCCCTGCAATCCGAAACGGCCGATCGTATAGCCGAGCGAAGCGGTGCCATTATGCTTGGGCAGGCGGTCTTCGAACAGCACCCGCTGCGTTTCATTCCCGATCGACGCGCCCGTGCCGCTCGTCACCCGTGTCTGGTTATAGTTGTAGGCCAGGCTGATGTCGGCCTTGCCCGGCCCGACGTCGCGCGCATAGGCAAGCACGACATCGACGCCGCGCGTGCGCGTGTCGAAGTCATTGGTGAAATAGGTGACCGCCGTGAAACGCTGCGGATTCGGCAGGTCCGCCGGCACCGCAAAGGTCCTCGACTGGCCAAAACGGTCGCGCAGCTTGATCTGATAGACGTCGATGCTGCCCGTCAGCCCGAAATCCGACTGAAAAGTCAGGCCCGCGGTCAGCGTGCGCGATTTTTCGGGGGTCAGCGGCTTGGCGCCGAGCGCAATCGCGATCGGGTCGCTCGGCGACAGCCGCCCGGTGTTGAAAATCTGCAACGTTGTCGTGTCGAGCCCCTGGCTGGTGGTGAGCGCGTTGAGCTGCGCCGGGGTAGGCGCGCGGAAACCGGTCGAATAGGTCGCGCGCAGCGCCACGCCGGTCACGGGTTCGAGGCGCGCCGACAGCTTGTAGTTGAACGTGTCGCCAAAGGCCGAGAAATCCTCGTAACGCCCCGCCGCGCCGAGCGTCAGCATCTCGACCGGCCGAACCTCGACATCGACATAGCCGGCATAGCTGGTCTGCGACCATTCGCCCGCGCTGAGCGGGCTGAAGCCCGGAAAGCCGTTGCTGTTCGGGGCGAGCCCCGTCGCCGCGCCGGGACCGATCGCATAGGATGCGGGATCGCCGGGCCGGATGGCGTAGGTTTCCTTGCGCCGTTCTGCACCGAAAGCGATATTCGCCGGCTCGGCCATGCCAAGCGGCAGGCGATAGACGAAATCGGCGTTCAGGTTGAACTCGCGCTGCATCAACCGCCCGAGATAGAAGCTGGTCGGGCTGTCGGGTCCGAGTGAGGCGTTGAGCGATTCGCTCATATTATAATTGATGCGGCTGCGCCCCAGCGCCGCGCTGAGGTCATAGGTGAACGCATCGCCAGCCGCGCCGCGCACGCCGCCGGCGGTCTGGAAATCGTCATATTTCGTGCCGAAACGCTGCGTAAAGCCCGCCGGATACAGGCTGTTGAAACTGAAACCGGGGAATGCCGTACTCGGGTTGTACACGTTTCCGGTACCCACGGGGTTGCGCCAGTTGAAATCGGTAACCCCCTCCCCGCTCCCGACGGTGCCAAAGGCATAGACGGTCGCGCCATCGACAATCTCGTAATCAGCGTTCACCGCGCCGCGCACCGAGCGGAGATCGGGCTGGCCCCAACGCTGCACCGGGTTCGGCACGTCGAGGTCCGGGTTCGCGGCCTGGAACGCTTCGGCGTCGGGGCGCTGCCGCGTGCGCGATGTCGCATCGGACTTTGAAAATTCGCCGGTGAAGACCAAAGTGCCGCGATCGCCAAGCGCGACGCCGCCCTGCCCGCCGGTCTGGTAGCTTTGACCGTCGCCTTCATAATAGCTCGAATATTGGCCGAACGCAGTCATGCCGGGCTGGTCGTCGAGGATGATGTTGATAACGCCCGCGATCGCGTCGGACCCATATTGCGCCGATGCGCCGTCGCGCAGCACTTCGATCCGCTTGATCGCGAGGTTCGGGATGGTGGCGAGGTCGGCGGCCTGCGCGCCGCGCGTGCCGAGCAAGGCCGAGCGATGATAACGCTTGCCGTTGACGAGGACGAGCGTCTGGTCGGGCGAGAGGCCGCGGAGCGTCGCGGGGCGGACGAACGCCTGCCCGTCAGCCGCCGGCAGGCGCTGGACGTTGAACGAAGGGAGGAGCTGGGCGAGCGTGTCCGACAGATCGTTCGACACGCTGTTGTCGATCGCCTTGCCCGACAGGACGTCGATCGGGGCCAGCGTGTCGAACTGGGTCCGCCGCGCGTCGCGCGTGCCGGTGACGATGATCATGTCGCCCTCGACGCCTTCGGAGCCGGCCGGAGTCATCTCTTGGGCCGCGGCCACCGCGGGCGCAGCAAATTGCAGCGCGACAAGCGCGCAGGCGGTAAGGCTGTTCATGGATGCTCCTTGGATCTCGACGGGGAGAGTTATGTTCTGGTTGCGGTCGCGCCCTAGGAATTCATTGTGACAAACAGGTGTCGATCGATGGGTTAGTTTGGATGAGGGGCACCTGCGGACCGCTCATCCTAGCGAGAGGCAGCAAAGCATATTCGGAAAGACCGCGCGATTTGAGGGTCTGCTTTAAAGCATCCGGAGACGAGCCCGTTTGACCGGTTTCAGGCACATAGCAGCCTTCTAGTGCGGCCAACGATACGCCCGGAGGGAAGGGTTGGACCGCGATTCACGGGCTTCTGGCCGGATATGCGTTCGGAATATCAACGAGTTACCTAGGCGAGCCTACAAGCGTGGCGGCCGCTCTGTGAATAGAAAATCCCATTATTTCAATATTTTATATGACTTGGTAGCGGAGGAGCGACTTGGCCATAAGCGGGGTTTGGCCCGAATCGCGATCTAACGGCCGAAATGGGGTGGGAAGCGGACGTTGCGAAATCGCTCGAGTAATGCGACCTTAGCCTATGTCTCGCGCATCTCTCGCAATGCTGTTAGCGATATTCTCCCTGCACGGATGCAGGCCGTTAGACGATCAACGCGCGCAACTTGATGACGCATGCGCCGTCGCGATCGTACATGCTACTAACTTCAAGCGCGACGAAGTTCGGCCAGTGGCTGTCCGGACCCGGGCTCCCCCCGTCGGACCGACAATAGAAGAGCTTGACGCGATCCTGCTGGAGACGCCGCAGGTCCGTAAAGATCCTGTTCTGCCACTATTGCGGAAAGCGGCGGAAACACGGAATGTTAGCGTCGTTGACCGATGCCCTTCCCTGAAAACTTGGCTTTCCAAGAATGCCGTGATTCATAGCGACCCGGAAATAGACAGGCTCGTTCGGAAAGAGCCTTGGCCGGTCTCCGTTCTTACAATGTCGTTGCCGGCAATCTCGGACGATGGTTCGACAGCGATGCTTTATGCCAGCGAGTATTGGGGAGGCCTTGGCGGCGGGACCGATCTGGTAATCTATCGCAAGGAATCGGGGGTGTGGGAATTGCAGCGGCGGGACCAACTGGCAATCAGTTGATCGTCCGCAATCGGTCGTTTTCTGCCATTCGTGCCGATCTGGATCGAATGACCGGAATCGACCGATTGACGTCGCTCGCGATCGGTTTCAGGATCGCCGAAACCGGACATTGGGGGAATGCCAGAGTGCTTGAAAGGAATGATGTCGAGCACCCCGTTCCGCTGGAATGGCGCATTGTGTTTCACGACATCGCTGATGCGTTTGCTTCTGGGGACTTTACCCTGCGAACCCACGTGATCGACCGGGCTTCTCCTATCGACCTATCAACAGCGGCATTAATTGCGGACAGTATATCAACCTACGGCGATCCCATAGCTCCTTTGCGACCAGCGACGTGGGATAGAGCGGTCTATCGCTGGATGGATGGCTACTGGCAGTTTCTTGTGGATCTAACGACCGAGAGCGAAGATGTCAGCGACCTTACGCTCCACGCGACCTTGCAAGACGAAGACAATGCACGAATTGAAGTTCGGTCGGTGCATGTCCCCTAACGGAAAAGCGGGGCCTGGAAGCCGAAATTCCGCCTCCCACCCCGTTTCTGTCGTTCGTCGCCGATCCGGATGCAATGTCGGGAAACGACCGATTGCGGACATAGCGTTCGATGATAAGCTTTCGCCATGAACAGTGCACCTCAGGACGCCGATTTGATAATCGACAAGATCGATGCTGGCGAGCTTGCTCCTAGCACTTTGCCGATCGTTCGCGCGTTTCACGAACACATCACCCTCAAACACCCCCTGCAAAGGGAAGCGTTAGAGGCATTCGACCAAAAAGCTGTACCCGCTGTTTTATCGGCAATACAGTCGCGGATATGGCAAGAGATAGATCGACTGGGCCCGTCGAATGACAGTGGACTACGCCTTTCCAACTGCCTTGTGCGCCCAGATGAACCAGTTGATTGGCACTTGGCTGAGTATCTGATCGATTGGGCACGACAGCAAGGATTGTCAGAACAGCAAATCATCGGGGCTTTCGCGGCTGCGAAGAACGGCAGCTAACCACCCCATTCCGGCCATTCAGCGGCGCGCGGGAGCAGCGGGCAAGAAACTTCGGGGGTTCGTTTCACTGAAAACGGCAGAAAACGTAGGTTTTCCGGTAGCGGAGGAGGGACTCGAACCCCCGACACGCGGATTATGATTCCGCTGCTCTAACCTGCTGAGCTACTCCGCCCCGAAAGGCCGCCGCATCGGGCGAGCCGCGCCTATAGGCAGGCTCGCGGCGCCGGTCAATATCATCTGCGCCGCCCCCGGAAACTGCGTGCAAAAGCCGGCTCCCATGGGCCACCGCGATAATGATGCGCGGCGAGTCCGGTGATCGCGATCGGGCGCGGGTGGAAATCGGACGTCAATTCGGCGAGCAGCGCCCGCGCCTCGGCCGCCGCGACCTTGTTCTGCACGGTGATGTGCAGCCGCGGCACGCCCTGATCCTGCGCGGTCAGCATTCCGGCCAACCGCTCGGCGATGCGCGCCCGAATCGCGAGCAAATCGGGGCTTTCGATACGGAAAGCGACGCCCTGCCCCAGCGAATAGATTTCGCGCAGCATTGCCGCGGGCGGCGGCGTATCAGCCGCGATCGCGCGGATCAGACGTTCCAGCTCGTCGAGGCCCGACGGCGGCAACTGATGAAAGAGCGTGATATGCGCCGCGAGATGATTGCGTTCGGGCGGGAAATGCGCGCGACGCAGCGCGTCGAAAAAGCGCTGGTCCGCCGCACCCATCGTCGCGGTTGCGATGATGGGCACGGCGCCAGTGGTCCGGTAGGGAGGGGGGAAGCCCGGGCCATCTGCTTCGGAAGGGGATGGCCGAGGCAATTTCGGGGGAGATTTGCCATCGTCCACAGGACGCCCTTTCTCGAGATCCATTCCTTGCGCCAGATCGGCTGTGCGCTCCAATCGATTTATTCCGTCACAATAATCGTTCAAATCGATGAAATAAAATTATCCGGCCTTTACAAGCCGTTCCAGAAAGCATGGAGCGCTGCGGCGACCTCGGCGGGGCGCTCGGCGATCGCCCAATGCCCCGCCCCTTCGATCACCGTCAGCGGTGTGCCGGTGTTCGCGGCGTAGCGGCGCGCGACCGACAGCTCGACATAGGGGTCGCCCTCGCCCCAGATCAGCGCGCCATTCGCGGGCAGCTTCGGAATGTCCAGCGCCCAGTCATGCTCGAAGCTGAGCCCCTTGGCCGAGCGATAGAGTTTGAGGATCGCGCGGCGCTTGTCCCTGTTCTTCCATTGCTCGGCCTCCTCGCGCGCGATGTCAGCGGGCATGCCCTGCGCCGCGAGCCCGTCGGCGAGCTTGTCGGCCCTGCTGAGCGCCATAAAGATTTCGCCGAGCACGGGGGTGTTCCAGATGCGCGCGATGCGATGCCCGCGATAGTCGGGATCGATCACGGCATTCGAGATCGTCCAACTGCGGAGCAGATCGGGGCGCAGCATCGCGACGCGCTGCGCGATCAGCGCACCCCAGTCATGGCCGACAATGTCTATCGGGCCGCGCGCGGCGTGCAGCGCCTCGACCTGCGCGGCCGCCCAGTCGGCATAGGCCTCCTTGGTCGGGGCAAAGCCGGCGGGGAGCGGCGCAGTGAAGCCGGGAAGTGCCGGGACCGCTACCGGCGTATCGCCGAGGTCGAGCGCGGCGATCAAAGGCCGCCAGATCGCGGGGCTATCGGGAACCCCATGAATGAAGAGCTTTGCGGTCATCGGTCCCTCCGCTTCGGAATGGGCGTAGCTATTCCATTTCCCCGCGTTCGCGGCGGAGCGCATACCATTTCTGGACATTGGCGTTGTGCTCGGCGAGCGTTCGGGAAAAAACATGGCTGCCGTCGCCTTTCGCGACGAAGAAAAGATAATCATTCGCCTCGGGGTCGAGTACGGCCGCGATCGACGCCTTGCCCGGATTCGCGATCGGCCCATTGGGCAGGCCGGCCATGCTATATGTATTGTAGCCGTTCACCGCCTGGATTTCGGAGCGCAGGATGCGGCGGCCAAGCGGCTTGCCCTTGGTGATCGGATAGATGATCGTCGGATCGGCCTGCAGCCGCATGCCCACACCAAGCCGGTTGGTATAGACGCCGGCGACGGTGCGGCGTTCGGCCGCGACCGCGGTTTCCTTTTCGACGATCGACGCCAGCGTCATCGCCTCGTTGCGGTTCTTTACCGCGGTGCGCGGGCTGCGCTTCGCCCAGAGTTCGGCAAAGGCCTTGTCCATCGCCGCCTGCATCCGATTGACCACCGCGGCGCGGGTTTCGCCGGTGGTAAAGGCATAGCTGTCAGGAAGGATGCTGCCCTCGGGGGGCACCGGGATGTCGCCCTTCAGCCGCTTTTCGGCCTTCAGCCGTTCCCATACCATGATCGAGGGCATGCCTTCGGGGATCATGACGAGGCGCTGGATCGTCTTGCCCGACTGGAACAGCGCGAGGATGTCGCCCGCGTCCATCCCCTTTTCGATCTTGTACTCGCCGGGCTTGATCGGCTCGTCCGACCCGAAGAAGCGCGCTTGGTTGCGAAAGCTCGATGCCGAGACGAGGCCCGCGTCCTCGAGAATTTCGCCCGCCTTCGCGATGCTCGCACCCGGCGGGACGACGATCTCCGCATCCTTCGGCGCGCCGCCCGAACAGGCGGCGAGAGACAATGCCAAGATCGCAATCGTCAGCCAGCGGAACGGATGCACCCTAAACTCCTCAATGCGCTTCTTGAAGGAGACAAAAGATACGGATGCGCATGGCCGAACTGTCTCCTTTGTCGCTTTAAGCCGGGGCCTGGCGACAGGGTGATAGAGCATGGCAAGACAATGTAGGAAAGAGGGTTTTCATCCTCCCTGTGGACGAAGGCCATGGGGAGGTGGCAGCCGCCTAGCGGCTGACGGAGGGGCAATGGCGCGACGTCGCGGCCCCTCCACCACTCGCTACGCGAGCGGTCCCCCTCCCCATCGCTTCGCGACAGGGAGGGTTCTAAAATCAGTCTTCGACCGCCTTGACGATCAAGCTGGCGTTGGTGCCGCCGAAGCCGAAGCTGTTGTTCAGCGCGGCCTTCACCTTGCGCTTCTTCGCGACCTTCGGGACCAGGTCGGCGCCTTCGGTGCCCTCGTCGGGATTGTCGAGGTTGAGCGTCGGGGGCACGATCTGGTCGCGGATCGCGAGGATGCAGAAGATCGTCTCAACCGCGCCCGCCCCGCCGAGCAGATGGCCGATCGCCGATTTGGTCGAGCTCATCGAGACATTGGCCATCGCGTCGCCGAACAGGCGCTTCACCGCGCCGAGTTCGATCGTGTCGGCCATCGTCGAGGTGCCGTGGGCGTTGATATAGTCGATGTCGGCGGGGGTCATTCCCGCCTTCTTGAGCGCCGCCTGCATCGAGCGGAAAGCGCCGTCCATCTGCGGATCGGGCGCGGTGACGTGATAGGCGTCGCCCGACAGGCCGTAACCGACGACCTCGGCATAGATCTTGGCGCCGCGCGCCTTGGCATGCTCATATTCCTCGAGCACGACGACGCCTGCGCCCTCGCCCATCACGAAGCCGTCGCGATCCTTGTCATAGGGGCGGCTCGCCTGTTCGGGACGGTCGTTATAGCTCATGTTGAGCGCGCGCGCCTGCGCAAAGCCCGCGATGCCGATCGGGCAGATCGTCGCCTCGGCGCCGCCCGCGAGCATGATGTCGGCATCGTCGTCCTTGATCATCCGCGCCGCGTCGCCGATCGAATGTGCGCCGGTCGAACAGGCGGTGACGACCGCATGGTTCGGGCCCTTCAGGCCATATTTGATGCTGACCTGGCCCGAGATCAGGTTGATCAGGCGGCCGTGGACGAAGTGCGGCGACACGCGGCCCGGCCCCTTTTCGGCGAGCAGCAGGCTTTCGCTCTCGATACCCGGCAGGCCGCCGATGCCCGACCCGATCGAGCAGCCGGCGCGCACCTTCTGCTCCTCGGTGAGTTCGGTGAGGCCCGCGTCTTCGAGCGCCTGGCCTGCGGCGTCGATGCCGAAGATGATGAAGGGATCGACCTGGCGCTGAACCTTGTGATCGACGCGCTTGCCGGGGTCGAAGCCATATTCATGATCCGGCCCCTTCACCTCGCACGCGATCGTGCATTTCTGGTCCGACGCATCGAAATGGGTGATCGTGCCGGCGCCCGATTTGCCCGCGATCAGATTTCTCCAGCTGGTTTCGACATCCCCGCCCAGCGGCGTCACCAAACCCAAACCCGTCACCACAACCCGGCGCATAGTCATTCCTTTCATCGGCCCCTGCCCCCGCAGGGTGCCGCGTCATTACCGTCGGCGCGCTTCTAGAGGAGCCGCGCGCATAAAAAAAGCTCCCCGGTCGCTGCGCACGAGCGCTCGAGACCGGGGAGCCGGAAATGCGTGGACGGCGTCGCCGCCGCATCCGGCAACGCCGGATCGCAGGGCTTTAGCCCTTGTTCGCTTCGATATAGTCGATCGCGTCCTTGACGGTGGCGATCTTTTCCGCCGCATCGTCGGGGATTTCGACGCCGAATTCTTCCTCGAACGCCATCACCAGTTCGACGATGTCGAGGCTGTCGGCACCCAGATCGTCGATGAAGCTCGCTTCCTCGGTGACCTTGTCGGCTTCGACGCCCAGATGTTCGACGACGATCTTTTTAACCTTTTCGGCCGAATCGCTCATGCACAGTTCCTTTTTTCTGACTATGTCGTGAATGTTGAAAATTGCCCTAGTGCCCGTGGGCGGGACTGGCAAGAGGGCTGGCGTCAGCCGGCCCTTCTTCCGCAGCGATACAGGCCGAAGATGTCCCCTTTCCGCCCCTCTTGCGCACATGCGTCGGGAAATAGGAGGTGCCATCGCTCCGTTCAAGGTGGAACGGATCGGTTCGCCGCGTTTCGCCGCTAGGATACGGTTTTGGCTGGCACGACCCCTGAATCGCGCAGCGCATCCGACGCGCGCTGGATCACCGCCGGGGTGATCATGAAGCGGCCGAGCACGGCTTCGGGCGTCGCGTCCGCCGGCTGGCGCGTATAGGCGACCAGGCGCTTCCATTGCGCGCGGCCCTCGGCGACATCGCCCTGCCGCGCGATCACGATGGCGCGCACCATCATGAATTGCGGCTCCATGTTGCTCGGCGAAGGCATATGGTCGAGAATCCGGCGCGCTTCCTCCTGCTCGCCGCGCTGCGACAGGACAAAGGCCAGCGTGACCGCGGGCACGCCGGGGTAGGAAGCATCGAGTTGCAGCGACCGGCGGAGCAACGTCTCGCCCTCTTCCGCCTGCCCGCACGCCAGCTTGAACAGGCCGAGAAAGCCCGGCATGTCGGCGTCATAGGGGTTGAGCGCAATCGCGGCGTCGCCCATCGCATTGCCGCCCGCGCAATTGCCCGAGTAGAAATTGGCCCGCGCCATCGCGAACAGGCCCGCCGACGAATTGGGGCTGCTTTCATAGGAGCGCAGGGCAAGCGCGCGCGCTTCACCGAGCGCTTCGCGGCCCGCCGGGGTCAGGCGCTGTGGTTGCCAGTCCCCATAGCGCACGAGCGACAGCGCGGTCAGCGCGACCGGGTCGCGCGGCGTCGCCTCGATCGTCGCGCGCAAGCAAGCGTCGACCCGCTTCGCAGCCGACGCGTTGCGCATCTGGCGCAGCCGGTTGAACTGCGCGAGGCACGGAAAGCCCGCCGCGAAATTGTCGGGTTGGCGCTGGACCTGATCGCGCACGATCACCCCATAATCGCCGGCAAGCTGGGCGATCAGCGGTTCGATGGCGGTGAATTCGGGGGTTTCGTCGCTGGACAGACGCATCTGCTGCGACCAGATCGCGCGCTGGTCGGCGACGCGGTTGAGGACGAGCGTGACATCGGTGTCGCCTTCGACCGTGCGCACGAGCGAGGTGTCGAGACGATAATCCCCCGTTCGCGCCTCGACACTGCCCGGCGCCTTCGAACTCAACAGGTCGATCAGATCGAACCGTCGCAGCCCGTCGCGCAACTTGCCGTCGAGCGCGCGCGCCAGCGCCCGCGACTGCGGCAAATTGCCGGCTGCGGGCGGGCTGACCTCAAGCAGCGGAACGGGCACCGGATCGCCGACGAAGAGCCGGCCGGAGCCTCCGCGCAGCGTCCACAAGGTAAAAAGCGCGAGCGCGAGGAGGACGAGCACGACGATCCAGCGGCCGAAACGGTATCCATGATCGCGGGTGCGCGACGGCCGCCCCGGACTGGGCGAACGGGCGGGCGCGGGCGGCACCGCTGCGGCCTTGACGTCATCTTCATCGGCCGGATCGTCGGCCGACCGTCCCGATGGCGGCGCGGAGCGATATTGGACGACGACTTCGTAGCTGCCCTGCGGCACGCGCAGGCGGTGAACCCAGGGCGTGTCGGCGTAATAGCGGTCGAGCAGGCTGCGCAGCCGCCCGACCATGACGCGCGGATAGCTGTCGACGGCGGGATCGAAATCGTCGCTGCGCCCCAATGCCTCGGTCGCGATCGCATAGGCCTTGGGTGAGCTGCGACCGCCGCGCAGGCGGTGTTCGACAAGAAATTGCAGCAGCCGCGACAGCACCGGCGACCGGGTGAACATCGGGGAATCGAGCAGCCTCTCGAGTTCTTCGGCGATGATCCGGTCGACCTCGCCGGGATCCTGTGTCTCGTTCGCTTTCGCCTGGTCCATGCTACCCTCAAATACCCCCGACGGGCGGTGCGGTAGATACGCCAATCGGCCGGCGCGGCCACCCGTTGTTACTTTGACGTAACGGTAACACGGCGGCCTTGAGCCATATCAGAAGAAAAACGTCCCGCCAATCCGCAAGGAAAAACGCGAAATCAGGTTAAGGATTGGTTATCAAACGGCAACATTCCACGATGTGACCCCTTGTAACTGCCGCATAGCCGAAACTCTGTCATCCTTCCGGGCATCGCGACATCCTTGCGATGACGCGGTGTGAAGCCAAAAGGCGAATGGTGCGAGCTGGTCCCTGGCACCTTTCGATCCCCCTCAGGCTTCATTCAAGACTTTGCCGGGCGGCCCGACAGCCCCACCTGTTCTGTCGCCCGGCAAGTCGATAACTCACCGATCCGAATATAGCGCGCGGCCACTCGCACTGCTGGAACCCAAAGAAAAGGGGCGCCAGTTTCCGCTGACGCCCCTGTCGTTCGTTGAAACAACCGATAAAATCAGGTCGTCGTCGCGGCCTTGCACGGGCCGGTATGCGTGCTCGTCAGCTGCATGACCATTTCCATGTCGCCGCCGGTGGGCACCTTGCCCTTGGTCGTGACGGTGACGTCGGTCTTTTTCGCCGCCATCGTGCCGGTCATCGCCATGTCGACCGTCTGACCGTTCTGCGTGCAGGTGCCCGCAACGTCGATCTTGCCGCCCGCGACCTCCTTTTTCGACCAGGTGCATTCGCCGCCGCCGTTCGGCCCCTTGGCGAGTTCGGACGTGATGTCTTCCTTGTCGACCTGCTCCTGCGTGAAGCACTGGTCCAGGCCGCTGGCGCCTTCCATCATCTTCGTCATGCCATCCTTCATTTCGGGCGGCATGCCGGGGACCTCGAATTTCACGAGCTTGACGTCGGTTTTCCAGTTTCCGGCCTCGCGCTTCACCGTGCCGCCGGCATTTTCGGCCTTGTCGCTGCAACCCGCCACCGCGACCAGCGCGCCGATGGCGGCGACCGTCAGAAATTTCTTCATAACCCTGTCTCCTGTGATGAACCGTTTAGGGGGCGTTGTTCTGTTCATTGCGATTGTGGACCCGCCCCATCGATACCATATTACCGGCGATGGCAATCCAGATTCGCACCTCGCTCGACGAAATCGAAACCGCCGAAGGCTATGTTCCCCATCGCCCCGCGCGCCCCGAAAAGGTCGAAGGCGGCAAGCGATTTGAACTGGTTAGCGACTATGAGCCGGCGGGCGATCAACCGACCGCGATCCGGGAACTCGTATCGACCGCGCTCGACGGCGAGCGTGACCAGGTGCTGCTCGGCGTCACCGGATCGGGCAAGACCTTCACGATGGCGAAGGTGATCGACGAGCTGCAGCGGCCCGCGCTGATCCTCGCGCCGAACAAGATCCTCGCGGCGCAGCTTTATGGTGAGTTCAAGAGCTTCTTCCCGAACAACGCGGTCGAATATTTCGTCAGCTATTACGATTATTACCAGCCCGAGGCCTATGTCCCGCGGTCGGACACCTATATCGAGAAGGAAAGCTCGGTAAACGAAGCGATCGACCGGATGCGCCACTCGGCGACGCGCGCGCTGCTCGAACGCGACGACGTGATCATCGTCGCATCGGTGAGCTGCCTCTATGGCATCGGGTCGGTCGAGACCTATTCGGCGATGATCTTCGACTTGAAAAAGGGCCAGGTCGCCGACAGCCGCGAAATCATCCGCAAGCTCGTCGCGCTGCAGTACAAGCGCAACGATCAGGCGTTCGCGCGCGGCAATTTCCGCGTCCGCGGCGACAGCCTCGAAATCTTCCCGTCGCACTATGAGGATATGGCCTGGCGCGTCAGTTTCTTCGGTGACGAGATTGAGGAGATTACCGAGTTCGACCCGCTGACGGGCAAGAAGATCGCAAGCCTCAACTACGTGCGCGTCTTTGCGAACAGCCACTATGTCACGCCGGGTCCGACGCTCAAGCAGGCAAGCGAGGCGATCCGCCACGAACTCGCCGAGCGATTGAAGGAACTGGAGGCCGAAGGCCGCCTGCTCGAAGCGCAGCGGCTCGAGCAGCGCACCAATTTCGACCTCGAGATGATCGCCGCCACCGGCAGCTGCGCGGGGATCGAGAATTACAGCCGCTTCCTCACCGGCCGCCTGCCCGGCGAGCCGCCGCCGACCCTTTTCGAATATCTGCCCGACAACGCGCTGCTGTTCGTCGACGAGAGCCACCAGACGATCCCGCAGATCGGCGCGATGTCGAAGGGCGACCATCGCCGCAAGATCACACTGGCCGAATATGGCTTCCGCCTGCCGAGTTGCATCGACAACCGGCCGCTGCGCTTTGCCGAATGGGACATGATGCGCCCGCAGACGGTCAGCGTGTCGGCCACCCCCGGAACGTGGGAAATGGAGCGCACGCAGGGCGTCTTCGCCGAACAGGTGATCCGCCCGACCGGCCTGATCGACCCTCCGGTCGAGATCAAGCCCGTCGAGGAGCAGGTCGACGATCTGATCGCCGAGGCGAAGAAGACCGCCGCGGCGGGATACCGCACGCTCGTCACCACGCTGACCAAGCGCATGGCCGAAGACCTCACCGAATTCCTCCACGAGGCGGGCCTCAAGGTCCGCTACATGCACTCGGACGTCGAGACATTGGAGCGCATCGAGATCATCCGCGATCTTCGCTTGGGCGTGTTCGACGTGCTCGTCGGCATCAACCTGCTGCGCGAAGGACTAGACATTCCCGAATGCGGGCTGGTCGCGATCCTCGACGCCGACAAGGAGGGCTTCCTGCGCAGCGAAACCAGCCTCGTCCAGACGATCGGCCGCGCCGCGCGCAACGTCGACGGTCGCGTCATCCTCTATGCCGACCGCATAACGGGCAGCATGGAACGCGCGATGCGCGAGACCGACCGCCGCCGCGAAAAGCAGGAGGCGTATAACGCCGAACACGGCATCACCCCGACGACGATCAAGCGCAACATCGGCGACATCATCGCGCATGTCGCGTCGAAGGATCAGGTGACGATCGACATCGGCGACGACAAGCCCGCGCACATGGTTGGGCATAATTTGCGCGCGTACATCCAGGATCTCGAAAAGAAGATGCGCGACGCCGCCGCCGACCTCGAGTTCGAGGAGGCCGGCCGCCTCCGCGACGAAATCCGCAAGCTGGAAGCCGACGAACTGGGGCTCCCCGCGGGCGAACAGGTGGCACCGCGCGTCGGACGCTCGAACGAAGGCAAGCCGGGCACGCGCAAGGGACGGTTCGGAAAGCAGAGCAAGACGAAGTGGGGGCGGTAGCCTCGAACTTGGCTCAACATAGCTATTGACTAAGCCTCAATATACCAGCATAGGCCTTCCCAACTGGAGGGCGCTATGCGAATAACGATAAACGGATTCGAGGTTGAAGGCACTCCGGACGAGATTGCGGCGCTGATCCGAGCGCAAGGACAGGCTCCGACGGCGGAAGCTTCACCGAAATCGCTGCTTATTGAAAGCAACGACGACGATGATGAGCGCTTCGCGAGCGAAAAGATCGCTTATCGCGCTCTTCGCCGTCGGCCACTATCCGTTGCACAGCGCTCCTTATTCAGATCGCTACTTGATGCCTATCCAGAGTGGGTTTCTGCTTCAGACCTTCAAACTGCTACAAGCTACAATCCAAACCAGCTTGGTGGGCTGCTCGGTGCCATTGGTAGGCGCCTCTCACAGACGGAAGGGCATGCACTCGGTAGTTCCCTGATAGAGTGGGTGTGGAATGCGGATGAAGGCGAATATGCATATCGGCTGCCTCCTTCGGTCTGCGCCGCGGTTCGGCGGATCGATCCATGATTTTCGACATCGCCGCTGCCTCAAATTGCGCCAGCCCAAAGGAGGCAGAACGTGGTTAGGCCTCACAAACTCTACGCGCAGCTGCTTCAATCAGCCAATCGCTCAATCAGCTTCCGCGATTTTGAAGCCCTGCTCGCCGCTTTCGGGTTCGAACATGTCCGCACCACCGGCAGTCACCGCCAATATGTCCACCCCGCTATCTCGCGTCCCTTCCCTGTGCAACCCGACGGCAAGGATGCCAAGCGCTACCAGGTCCGCGAACTGCTTGAACTTGTCGAGCAATATGGGCTAAAACTCGGCGAGTGAACGAACCGCACTATCATATCAATCTCTTCTGGTCGGCAGAGGATGGCTGCTGGATTGCAGACGTTCCTGATCTGCGCCCTTGCTCCGCGCACGGCGACACGCGCGAAGCGGCTATTGCCAACGTGCAGGATGCTATTGACGGCTGGCTGGAAGTGGCGCGCGAAAAAGGCTTCGATATCCCGCCGCCCCGCTATCGCCCGGCGATCTACGCGGCGGCCTGAGTACGTGCCATGTCTCGCTCTCGCCGAAAAACGCCCATAACCGGAACTACTGCAGCAAAATCCGACGCTGAGTGGAAGGCAAAGGCGGCGCGTGCATTGCGCCACAGCGCCAAACGGACGCTTGAGGCAAACCCAGACGAGATGACTTTTTCCGGCAAACGCGGGGAAGCGATCAATCCATGGTCGGCGCCAAAGGACGGAAAATTCTGGTTCGGCAAAGCCAACCCGCGCCTGCTTCGGAAATAGGCGCACCGTCTCCTCCTTCGACGAAACCCCGCTTGTAACCGACAAGTAACCTTGCCGCCTCTGCGCCCGCTGCATAGGGTCGCCCCGCAATCGGGGAGACAATATCTATGAAATCGGGTCTGTCGCTTATCGCGCTGGCGCTTGTTGCTGCCGCACCGTCTGTCGTCCAAGCACAGGAAGCCGCCGACAAGACGAAGGCCGAAAAGCCCGCCGATATCGAACCGCAAATCCGCACCACCAAGCTCAGCGGCACCTTCGGCGGGCAGCGGATCAGCTATGCCGCGACGATCGGCGAGACGATCATCAAGAACAAGGATGGCGTGCCCGAGGTGGCGGTCGTCACCACTTCCTACATCAAGGAGCCGCGCGACCCCGGCCGGCCGATCACCTTCCTGTTCAACGGCGGCCCGGGGTCGGGCACCGTCTGGCTGATGATGGGGGCGTTCGGGCCGAAGCGCGTCGCGATCCCCGGCACCGGCGTCGATGACGGCGCCCCGCCCTATCCGATCGTCGACAATCCCGATGCGCTGCTCGACGTCACCGATGTCGTTTTCATCGATCCGCCGGGCACCGGATTCTCGCACCTGATCGGCAAGGCCGACCCCAAGGATTATTACGGGGTGACGCAGGATGCCAAGCTGGTCGCCGAGGTGATCCGTCGCTGGCTGAACGACAATGGCCGCTGGAACAGCCCCAAGTTCCTCGGCGGCGAAAGCTATGGCACGACACGTTCGGCCGCGGTCGCCAACCAGCTGATGAACGAGACGTACAATGACGTCGCATTGAACGGCATCATCCTGATCTCGACCGTGCTCGATTTCGCCGCGGGCGCCGACACGCCGGGCAACGAGTTGTCGCCGATCACCAACCTGCCCTCGATGGCCGCGACCGCACTCTATCATGGCAAGGCGAGTGCGCCCTCGGTCGAAGCCTTCGTCGAGGAAGCACGGCAATGGGCGATCGGTCCCTATGCTTCGGCGCTGCTCAAGGGTCAGAAATTGCAGGGCGAGGAGCGCGCCGCGATCCGCCGCGAGCTGTCGCGCTTCACCGGCCTCTCCGAAACCTATCTCGAACAGGCCGATCTGCGCGTCACGCCGCAGCGCTTTTACAAGGAACTGCTCCGCGACCGCGGCCTCACCGTCGGGCGCCTGGACAGCCGCTATACCGGCAAGGATTATGACAGCGCGGGCGAAGGCCCCGACAACGACCCCAGCTTTTACGGCATCGATGCGAGCTATACCGCCGCGATCAACAGCTGGAGCCGCGACGGGCTGGGGTTCAAGACCGATCGCGAATATCAGTCAATCGGCCGGATCGGCGGCCAGTGGGATTGGCGGATCGGCGACCGCGACACCAACTCCTATCTGAACGTCGCGCCCTATATCGGGCAGGCGCTGCGCGAAAATTCGGGGCTGAAAGTCCTTGTCGCGCAGGGCTATTATGATTTCGCGACGCCGTTTTTCGCCGCCGAATATGCGCTGTCGCGTACCGGCATCCCGCAGGATCGCATCAGCTACACCTATTATGGCGCCGGCCACATGATGTATATCCGCGACGAGGACCGGCATAAATTGTCCGAAGACGTGCGGGCCTTTATCCGCGCGCGCTGAGGCGCGGCGGGTTGCCACAAGCTCCTCCCTGTCGCGTAGCGATGGGGAGGCGTGGTGGAGGGGCCGCGAGGCGTCAGCGCGCGCTTGCGCGCCTGGCCCCTCCGTCAGCCTTGGGGGGCTGCCACCTCCCCATCGCTACGCGACAAGGAGGATAGTCTCCTCACCGTCATCCCGGCGCAGGCCGGGATGACGAATAACGGAAGGTCGGGGATACGCCCCAAGGCGGGTATCTTCAGCGCAGCACACCCATTGCCGCCTGCGCGCGCGCATAAAGGAACAGCGCGATCACGATGACCCAGATCACCGCGGTGAAGATCATCGGGAAAGTCCCGAACATCCGCTCCAGGTCGCCATAGTGCATCCCGAACTGATAGACGCTGCTGATCGCAAGGCCGACGAGCGAGAGCAGGAAGGCGGTCACCGCGTGGCGGCTGCGCGCGAGCAGCAGGATCGAGCCCAGCACCGATCCCCACACGCCCAGCGCCCAGCCGAGATTCGCCCACAGCGGGAAGCTGTAGAAATAGGCCTGCTGTTCGGGGGTGAAAGCCGCCATATATTCGGGGTTCTTGAGTTTGGTCATCACATAGTCGAATGCACCGAATGCGTTCCACAGCAGCGATATGATGCCGACGGCCCACAGGTGCCACGGCGTTTTCACGGCTTCGTTCATATTCGTCTCCCCCTCCAGAAAGATCAGGCGAAGCTATCACGCTTTGCCGCCGCCATCAATGTGGTGATATAGTCACGCAATACAGCGATGTTACGATCGAAATAGCCGATGTCGCGATAGGTGCGCGCCTGCATCACCGCACCTTCCATCACCGTCAGCACGAATTCGCCGAGCGCCTTGCGATCGGAGTCCTTCGGCAGGCGATCGGCCGCGGCATCGAAACAGCCCGCAATCGCCGCCGACCAGTTCGAAAAATTCGCCGCCATCAGATCGCGCACCACCGGGTCGGGCTCGTGGATTTCGAGCGCAAGGCTACCGATCGGGCAGCCGTAGGTGCAATCGGTCACGATCAGGTGCGTGCGATAGCCGGCCAGCAGCGCAAAGATGCGCTCGATCGGATCGTCGACTCCCTCCCAGTTCGGCGCGAGCAGCATCTCGTCGATCCCGTCGCGATAGAGTTCGAGCACGCCGACGAGAACATCCTGCTTGCCGGGGAAGAAATGATAGAGGCTGCCGCTGTGCACCTGGCTCCGCGAGAGGATGTCGGACACCGACGTCGAGAGATAGCCCTTCTCCCAGAACAGCTCCATCGCGGTCATCAGGATGCGGTTGCGCGTGTCGGTGGCGTTCACGGCGCCCCCCCCCTAGCCCGCACGATCATAGGCGGCGCGGAGCCAGCCCGCGACATCATCGCCCGCCTCTTCGCCCGCGGCGACGCGCATGCGGTGCGAGACCATCGCGTTCCAGCTACCCGCAAGTTCGAGCCTGCCGGCAGGCTCCTCGCCTTTGAGCGCGAGGCCGATATCGAAACGATCCTTGGTCGACGGCTGGAGCAGCGCGAACTGCTTCTTGCGGCGCAGGCTGACATAGCCCTTCTTGGGAGCAAGTTCGACGTCGCCGCCGAAGGCCTGCACTTGCGCGATCAGCCGGTCGTAAAGCGGCCGCCAATGCGCCCTCGCCCCTTCGAATGCCGCATCGACCAGCACGTCATCATCCTGCGACAGCGCGGAGGACTTATTGGCGGCATGGACGATCATATTGGCATAGCCGTGGCCGAGGCCATGTTCGCTTTTCAGGTGATTGACCAACGCCATATGGCCGGCGATGCCGGCGGCGCGCGCGGCGGCGACCCATTCGTCGAGCCCCTTGCCGGTCTTCGCTTTGAGGCTTTCGCCCATCTTCTCGAATTCGTCGGCCATCGCCGTCCTCCCTCGTCAAGATGAGTTGATTGAACATTCAACCAAGCATTTTGTCAAGAGGCTTGGCAAGCGGACGGTCAGCCCCGATATGCGCAGCATGTGCGTCGTCGCCCTCGCCCATCGCGCCCATCCCGATTGGCCGCTCATCCTTGTCGGCAACCGCGACGAGTTCCACGCGCGGCCCGCTGCGCCGCTCCACATCTGGGACGGGGACAGCGGCATCGTCGCCGGGCGCGACCTGCAGGCGGGCGGGACCTGGCTTGGCGTTCACCGCCCGAGCGGCCGCACCGTCGTCGTCACCAACGTCCGCGGCGCGATGCCCGATCCGGCGAAGGAATCGCGCGGCGCACTCGTGTCCGACCTGCTGCGCGGCGAAGGGCGTTTCGCAGCGCCGGACGCCCAAGATTTGCCGCGCTTCAACGCGTTCAACCTGTTCGCGGTCGATGCCGGTGCGGCCCGGCTGCTCACCAACCGGCCGGTTCCCCTGATCATGCCCCTCGAACCCGGCGTCCACGCGCTCGCCAACGAGCCGGTCGATACCCCCTGCCCGCGCGCCGAGCGGCTGCGCCGCGCGCTCGAAACGAGTGTCGCAGCTGGCGGCGATCCCGAGAGACTGCTCGATTCGCTGATGGCCGAGGACGACCCCGCACTCTTCCTGCGCGGCGATATCTATGGCACGCGCGCCTCGACGCTCGTGCTCGTGTCGGCTGACGGCGCGGCCCGAATGATCGAGCGCCGACACGAAGCGGGCGGCCGCCCCGCTGGAGCGACCGCCCTCGAATTTCATACCGGCTGAGCCGGCGAAATTATTTCGGCGCGATCACCATGAGCATCTGGCGGCCTTCGGTGCGCGGATGCGCCTCGACCTTCGCGATTTCCGACGTCAGTTCGGCGACGCGCTGGAGCACGTTGAGGCCCAGCTGGGTGTGGCTCATCTCGCGGCCGCGGAAGCGCATGGTCATCTTGACCTTGTCGCCTTCCTCTAGGAAGTCGAAGACCTTCTTCATCTTCACGTCGAAATCATGATCGTCGATATTCGGACGCATCTTGATCTCTTTGATTTCCTGGGTCTTCTGGCTCTTGCGCGCGAGGTTCGCCTTTTTCTGCGCCTCGTACTTGAACTTGCCGACGTCGAGGAATTTGCACACCGGCGGATCGGCGTTGGGAGATACTTCCACCAGGTCGAGCCCGACCTCGGCCGCCTGCTCAATCGCTTCGGCCGTCAGCATCACGCCCAGATTTTCGCCTTCCTCGTCGATCACGCGGACTTTGGGGGAGGCGATAAATTCATTGTAACGCGGACCGTTTTTAGGCGGCATCGGTGCCATCGGGCGACGGGTCATGGGCGGTGGTATAGCTGTATCTCCTGAAACATTGTAAACAGGCGTGCGGAATCGACGCCGGAACACGCGCGATTGTCATATAGTGATCGCCGCGTCGGCGTAAAGACCGCCGCGCTTTTCCGATACCGGTTTTCGGCCAACTGTGGCCGGCCTGCCACTGTCAATCGCAGTTCACCATTTGGTCGGCGCCGGATCGATCACGCGGAAGCCGCCGGCCCCGATTTCGCTGACCTCGAGCGCGCGCTCGGCGATGCCGCGGTTGCTGAAGCGGAAGATGCCGTCGATCCCGCCGAAGCCGTCGGCGGCAAGCAGGCGGCTCGTCGGGAAATTGCTGCCCGGTTTCCAGTCGCGCGCGATGCGCACCGTCAGCAGAACCGAATCATAGCCGAGGCTGGCGAGACGGTAGGGCGTTCGGCCGAAACGGCTGCGATATTTGGTCGCAAGCTGGCGATAGAGGCCGTCGGAGACGCTGGCGAACCATGCCCCGCGCATCGCGGCATTGCTGCCCAGCGCCGCATCGGTGTTCCAGAGTTCGGTGCCGAGGATCTGCTTGCTGCCCGCTCCCTTGATCACGGGGACGGCGCGGATCGCATTGCCGCCACTGTCGGCGATCAGCACCGCATCCATCGCGCCGGCATTGGCGAGCCGCCGCGCCGCACCCGACAGCGCAGTCGCGCTGCGGTCATAGCTTTCGACGGCAACCAGTGTCCCGCCCGCCTCGGCGACCGCGGCGCGGAACGCCGCTGCCGAACGGTCACCATAGACATTCTTGGGCACGAGCGCGCCGAAGCGCTGATGCCCCTTGGCGCGCGAAAAGGCGACGACGCGCTCGACCGACTGGCCGGGGACGAAGCCCATGATGAAGACGCCGTTGCCCGCGACGCTGCTGTCGTTCGAGAAACTCAGCACCGGAACCTTCGCCCCGCGTGCGATCGGCGCCACCGCCGAGACATCCTCGCTGAGCAGCGGCCCGAGGATCAGCTTGTTGCCATCGGCGACCGCCTGCCGCGCCGCCGCGGCGGCGCCGAGCGCGGTGTCATAGGTTGTGATGCGCACGCGTTCGGTGCGCGTATCGAGCAGCGCCAGCGTTGTCGCATTGGCGATCGCGGTGCCGACGTCGGCGTTGGGTCCGGTCTGCGGAACGAGCAGCGCGACACGGTGGCGGTCGGTGTCGGTCGGCAGGCCGGGGCCGACATTGTCGTCGGGGTTGGTCGGCGGCGGCGGGGTGGCAGGGCCGCCGGTTTTCGGAACCACCTGGCACGCCGCGAGCAGCCCCGCCATCGCCATCACGCCGAACCCGCGCAGCATCTGGCGACGCGGCGGTGCTTTGTTTTGGCGCTGGTCGGCAGTTTCTGCCATTTTCGGCGTCATGCCAGATTCGAACATCTCAGATTCTCCCTTGCCCGGTCTCTATATCGTCGCGACGCCCATCGGCAACCTTGGCGACATCGGCGCGCGCGCGGCCAAAACGCTCGCCGCCGCCGACGTGGTCGCCGCGGAGGATACGCGCGTGACCGCGAAACTGCTGTCGCATCTGGGTTTGCGTGTGCCGATGACCCCCTATCATGATCATAGCGACGAACGCACCCGCGCCGCGCTGGTTGCGCGTATGGAGAGCGAAGTTGTCGTTTTGGTGTCGGACGCCGGCACCCCCCTGATTTCGGACCCGGGATACAAGCTGGTGCGCGATGCCCGTGCGGCGGGACGCCATGTCACCACCCTGCCCGGCCCTTGCGCCGCGATCGCCGCGATCACGTTGTCGGGCCTGCCGAGCGACCGCTTCCTGTTTGCGGGTTTCCTGCCGAACAAGGCCAAGGCGCGCGCCGACACGCTCGCAGAATTCGCCGGATTGCGTGCGACGCTGGTGTTTTACGAAAGCGGGCCGCGGCTTGCAGCATCGCTGGCAGCAATGGCCGAAGGGCTCGGCGACCGCGAGGCGGCGGTCGCGCGCGAGATCAGCAAGATGTTCGAGGAATGCGTCACCGGCACGCTGAGCGAGCTTGCCGCGCGTTACGCCGAGGCGCCGCCGAAGGGAGAGATCGTGGTCATCGTTGGCCCGCCCGGCGAAGCGCTGGCCGAGGAAGCCGACGACGACACCCTGGACGCCGCATTGCGCGAAGCGATGGCGGACAAGCCCGTCGCGCAGGCAGCGAAAGCGGTCGCCAAACGCTTCGGGCTCGATCGGCACGCGGTTTATGCGCGTGCGCTGACGCTGAAAGAGCAGGCTTGAACCGCGCCGCCGCCGAGGCGCGCGGGCGCAAGGCCGAGCGCCGCGCCGCCTGGTGGCTGCGCCTCCACGGCTGGCGCATCCTGGGCGAACGGCTGCGCGTTCCGGTCGGCGAAGTCGATCTCGTCGCGCGGCGTGGGCGAACGGTCGCCTTCATCGAAGTCAAATGGCGCGACCGCGCCGCCGACCTCGACCTGGCGATCGACCAATACCGGCTGCGCCGCGTCGCTGCGGCGGCCGAAATGCTCGCTCCGCGCTTCGCCGGCCCGCGCGACGACATTCGCATCGACGTGATGCTCCTTGCACCACGGCGCCTGCCACGCCATCTGGTCCACGTCTGGCAACCCTGAGGAAGATCGAATGACCCTGCGCGCCGCGGTACAAATGGACCCGATGGATGGCATCAACATCGGGGGCGACAGCAGCTTCCATCTGATATTGAAGGCGCTCGACCGCGGCTACGAGCTTTATCATTACGATGTTCGCGGCCTGACGTGGGAGGCCGGGCGGCTGACGACGAAGGCGCACCGTATCATCGAAGCGCAGCGCGAAGACGGCGCGCATTACAAGTTCGGCGACGAAGTGCTGATCGACCTCGGCCGTGATGTCGATGTCGTGCTGATGCGGCAGGATCCGCCCTTCGACCTCGGCTATCTCACCGGCACCTGGCTGCTCGAACGGATCGCGGGCGAGACGCTGATCGTCAACGACCCCGTCTCGGTCCGCAACGCCCCCGAAAAAGTGTTCGTGCTCGACTTTCCCGAGTTCATGCCGCCGACGATGGTCACACGCGACCTCGACGCGGTGAAGGATTTCCAGGCGCGGTACGGCGCGGTCGTGATCAAGCCGCTCCACGGCAACGGCGGCAAGGCGGTATTCCGCGTCGACGCCGACGGCGGCAACCTCGGCGCGCTCGTCGAGCTGTTCGGACAGGTGTGGCCCGAACCCTTCATGGTCCAGCAATTCCTGCCGAGCGTCAGCCAGGGCGACAAGCGTATCGTGCTCGTCGACGGCGAAGTCGCGGGCGCGATCAACCGCAAGCCCGGCGAAGGCGAATTCCGATCGAACCTCGCGGTCGGGGGCTATGCCGAGGCGGCCGAGCTCACTCCGCGCGAACAGGAAATCTGCGATGTGCTAGGGCCGCAGCTGCGCGAGCGGGGACTGGTTTTCGTCGGGATCGACGTGATCGGCGGCGAGTGGCTGACCGAAATCAACGTCACCTCACCCACCGGGATCGTCGCGATCGACCGTTTCAACAACAGCGATACGGCGGGAATGATCTGGGACGCGATCAAGCGACGCATCGGCTGACCGCGCGAAGCGTTGCTCCCCCATGACCGATTTCATCCTGAACCTGATCCAGAGCTGGGGCTATGCGGGGATTTTCATCCTCATGTTCATCGAGAATGTGTTTCCGCCGATCCCGTCCGAAGTGATCATGGGACTCGGCGGGATCGCCGTCGCGCAGGGCCGCTTCGATTTCTGGACGCTCGTCGCCGTCGCGGTCGCGGGCACGACGGCGGGCAACTGGATCTGGTACGCGATCGGCCGCTGGATCGGTTACGAACGGCTGAAACCCTTTATCGACCGCCACGGGCGCTGGCTGACACTCGACTGGGACGAGGTCGAACGGATGCACAATTTCTTCCTGAAATATGGCCCCGCCATCGTGTTCATCGCGCGTTTCATGCCCGTCGCGCGAACGATGGTGTCGCTGCCCGCGGGCATGGTGCGGATGAATCAGCTGAAATTCCTGATCTGGACCGCCGCCGGCTCGACGATCTGGATCGCCGCGCTCGCCGGCGCGGGCAATTGGTTCGGCAAGCAGTTCGCGAACCTCGACGCCTTCGTCGGTCCGCTCGCACTCGTCGCGATCGGGTCGCTGATCGCCCTCTATATCTACCGCGTTATCACCTGGAAGCCGAAGCCGCGCCGCGATTAGGCGCGCGGGTGCGCCGACCGGTAAATATCGAGCAGGTGCGCCGCGTCGACCGCGGTATAGACTTGCGTCGAGGCAAGGCTCGCGTGGCCGAGCAATTCCTGCAAACTTCGAAGATCGGCCCCGCCCGCGAGCAGGTGCGTGGCAAAGCTGTGGCGTAACGCGTGCGGCGTCGTGCGTTCGGGCAGGCCGAGTGCGAGCCGCGCCGAACGCACATTGGCGCGCACGACGCCGGGCGCCAGCGGCCCGCCCCGCGCGCCGAGAAACAGCGGCGTGTCCTTCCCGATCGGCCAGGGGCAGGCCTCGACATAGCGCGACACCGCACCCGCAACCGCGGGCAGGATCGGCACAATCCGCGTCTTGCTGCGCTTGCCGGTGACGCGCAGCGTATCGCCGAGCGGCAGGACTGCACCGGTGAGCGAGAGCGCCTCGCCGATGCGCAGCCCCGCGCCATACAGCAGGAGCAGCAGCGCGAAATCGCGCGCGCCGACCCAGCCCTCGCGGGCATTATCCTCGACATCATGCGCGAGGCGGAGCACCTCGGCGGGAGCGACGGGCCGCGGCAGCCCCTTCTTGACCCGGGGCCCGCGCATCTGCGGCACGCTGGCGTTCGATCCGCCCACGAAGCGCAGAAAGCTGCGCAGCGCCGAAAGCTCGCGCGCGGCCGACGCATTGCCGAGCCCCTCAGCACGGCGCTCGGCGAGATAGGCGCGCAAATCGTTCGGGGTCAGCGCCTTGATAATGCGCGCATCGACCGCGCCGCCGCGATGTCGCGACAGGAAGGCGCAAAAACGCTCCGCCGTCGCGATATAGGCACGGCGTGTATGTTCCGACCGGCGCTTTTCATGCGCCAGATGGGCGTCCCAGTCGCGGATCAAATCTTGCGCCAAACCATGTCCCCATTCCCGCTCGCATCGAGCGAAGTCGAGATGCCCTTCGGCGAAGCGTAAGATCGAGGGATGTCTCGACTTCGCTCGACACGAACGGATCTGGGGCAAGCTAGTGGGTTTTGACCACCTCGGAAAGGATCGAGTCGAGCAGCAAGATGCCGTCGTCGGTTACCGCCAGCCGTGCGCCGTCGGATCGCATCAGTCCCTGTTTTTCCAGCCGCGCGACGGCTTCGCCATCGACGAATGCGTCGCGGGGCAGCCCGCTGCGCGCTTCGATCCGCGCCAGGTCGATGCCCTCGGTCAGCCGCAGCCCCATCAGCATCGCCTCGGTTGCGCGCTCCTGCGCCGGCAGGTCGGCTTCGACCTTCAGACCGTGGCCGTTGCGTGTCACAGCCGCGATGAAATTCTCGGGCTTCTTGTGCCGTTCGGTCGCTTGCCCAAGGCGTCGACCATGCGCCCCCGGCCCGACGCCCGCATAATCGGCGTAGCGCCAATAGGCGAGATTGTGGCGGCTTTCCTGCCCGATAAGCGCATGGTTCGACACTTCGTAACGCGGCAGGCCGGCCGAACGCGTCATCGCCTGCGTCGCGTCGAACAGGTCGGCGGCGGTATCGCCATCGGGGATCGTGAGGTCGCCTTTCGCGGCGAGCGTCGCAAAGCGCGTGCCGGGCTCGATGGTGAGTTGGTAAAGCGAAAGATGATCGGTGCCAAAGGCCAGCGCGCCCGCAAGTTCGCTTTCCCACGCCGCCATCGTCTGACCGGGCCGGGCATAGATCAGGTCGAAGCTGACGCGCGCAAAATGCTCCTGCGCGGTTGCGATGGCGCGGCGCGCCTCATCTTCACTGTGCGCGCGGCCAAGAAATTCAAGCACTTCGGCATCGAAGCTCTGAACACCTATCGAAACCCGATTGACCCCGGCGGCGGCGAGGTCGGCAAAATTGGCGACTTCGACCGAATTGGGGTTCGCCTCGAGCGTGATCTCGACATCGTCCGCGAGACCCCACAGCGCCTCCGCCTCGGCAATCACCCTCGCGACCGTCGCGGGCGGCATCAGGCTCGGCGTGCCGCCGCCGAAGAAGATCGACCCGACACGGCGATCCGGCAGCAGCGCAGCCTCGTGGCGCAAATCCGCAAGCAGCGCGCCACGCCAAACGGTCTGATCAACGCTCTCGCGCACATGGCTGTTGAAATCGCAATAGGGGCATTTGGACACGCAAAACGGCCAATGGACATAAAGGGCGAGCGGTTCGGCCATGCGGGGCGATATAGTCACTTTTCCGTGATTGTCTGCATGGGTAGGTTGATCTCCGGAACGCGATGCCGGAGGGACTTATGGATATTGGCAATCGGGATTTCGTCGAGCTCGTCAAACGGACCCGCGAGAAATTTGGCGTGAGCATCGACGGCGCCCACGATTTGATCTTTGCCGACGAAGAAATGCGCAGGCTCGTCGCCCGTCGTATCAACCATGATCCCGAATGCCGCAAACAGGCGCTGTGGGATATGCAGGAGAAAGGCAACCGGTCGCGCTTCATCGAGGTTGAAGGCAAGATCAGGTTTCGCACCTGATGTCGCCGCGGCTTTAAAACACCCCCGCGACCAGTTTGGCAAATGCATCGGCCCTGTGGCTGATCGCATGTTTTTCCGCCGGATCGATCTCCGCATAAGTCAGGGACTTGCCGACCGGAACGAACACCGGATCATAACCGAACCCCAGTTTGCCGCGCGGCGGCCAGGTCAGGCTGCCTTGCGCCCGGCCCTCGAAAACCTCGGCATGGCCGTCGGGCCATGCGAGCGCGAGGGTGCAGACGAAACAAGCGCTGCGGTCGACATCGGGCCCCTGTTCGGCGAGCAGGCCTTCGACCTTGCCCATTGCCATGTACCAGTCGCGACCGGGCGGACCTTCGAAGACCTGCCGCTCGGCCCAGTCGGCGGTGTAGACGCCCGGCCGCCTGCCAAGCGCCGCGACCTCCAGCCCGCTGTCGTCGGCCAGCGCGGGCAAGCCTGCGGCCGACGCGCTCGCGTGCGCCTTCAGCAGCGCATTCTCGCGGAATGTCGTCCCCGTCTCCTCGGGCTCGGGCAGGCCAAGGTCGCCCGCCGACACAGGCTCGATTCCAAAGGGCTCGAGCAGCGCGCGGATTTCGCGTACCTTGCCCGCATTGTGGCTGGCGATGACCAGCTTTCCGGGTTGCAGTTTGCGATGAGCCATCATCGAACCTCTCGAAATTCGTCATGCCGGACTTGATCCGGCATCTATTTCTTTGCCGGGGGTGACGAAAGGAGGTTTACCGCCCCGTCGCCTTGTCCTGCGCCGCGAAAATTTCTCCGCAGCCGATGCGTGCGAGGCGGAGAAGGCGAAGCAGGCCTTCTTCGTCATAGGTCGCCCCCTCGGCGCTCGCCTGCACTTCGACGATCTGGCCCTTGCCGGTCAACACGAAATTGCCGTCGGCCTCGGCAACCGAATCCTCGTCATAGTCGAGGTCGAGAACGGGCGTGCCCTTGTAGATGCCGCAAGAGATCGCGCCGACCTTGTCCTCGATCGGATCCTCGGCGAGCAATTTCGCCGCAAGCAGCTTGTCGACCGCGAGGCGCAGCGCGACCCACGCGCCCGAGATCGACGCGGTGCGCGTGCCGCCGTCGGCCTGGATCACGTCGCAATCAATGATGATCTGGCGCTCGCCGAGCTTCTTCATATCGACGACCGCGCGCAAGCTGCGGCCGATAAGCCGCTGGATTTCCTGAGTCCGTCCCGACTGCTTGCCCTTCGCCGCTTCGCGGCTGCCGCGCGTGTGCGTCGCGCGGGGCAGCATGCCATATTCGGCGGTGACCCAGCCCGCGCCCTTGCCGCGCATCCACGACGGCACCTTTTCATCGACGCTGGCGGTCACCAGCACCCTGGTGTTGCCGAAGCTGACGAGCACGCTGCCCTCGGCATGGATGGTGAATTCGGTCTCGATCGCGATGGGGCGCATCTGGTCGGGCGCACGGCCGGAAGGGCGCATGGGATATCCTTTCGATTGGTGATTGCGGTGGCCCTTAGGCCGCCGGCCTCATTGGCTCAACCGCATCTTGAAGAAATCGAGGATTTCGTCGCGCGCCTGCACGGTCGGCTGGCCCGCTTCGTCGATCAGGTGGATGGTGACGACGCTGTGCGGGTTCTTCATCGGGCTGTCGGGGTTTGCGGCGCTGTCGGGCAGCACCTTCCCGATGAAACGGTCGCCGAGCGCATCCCGATAGGCCGCGAAGCGCGCGGCCTTGCAATATTTGTCGCCCTCGAAACGATAGGCGAGCACGGTCAGGTCCTCGGCCGCCATCCGCGCCTTAACCGCCGCCAGTTCGTCGGGGGCGATGTGCATCCCCGCCGGATCATTGAGCGGCAGCGACGGCTGCGCCAGCACCGGCGCGAGCACGGCGGGTTCGAGCATCATCGACAATGCGAAATTGCCGGTGAAGCACATGCCGATCGCGCCGACGCCCTTCCCGCCACACTCCGTATGCGCCTGCGCCGCGAGCGCGCGCAGCCATAAGGTCGCGGGCGAGCTTTCGTTCGCCTGGAAGGCGCGGAACTGGCGGCTGATGCAGCCACCGATCATCGTGAACAACATGCGAGGCGCCCGCGGCACAGCGCCGTCCCTCCCGAAGATATGCGGCATATAGACGGTGAAGCCGGCGCCGCGGACCCAGCGCGCGAAGCGCGCGACATGCGGGCTGATCCCCGGCATTTCGGTCATCACGATGACGGCAGGGCCGCCGCCCGTCACATAGACGCGGTGTTTACGGCCGAGCAGCGTGATGTCGCGATGGTCGAAATCGTCGAGCGGGTCGTCGCGGTTTAGCGGTGGCGTCGTCATGATTTTCTCCCCCGAAGCGGAAGGCTATGCAGAAGGCCCGCCAATTGCACCTTCTTTTCTTCGGGCAACGGTGTGGAGCGGCGTTGCGCTTGCCCCACCCCCTCGCCGTCCCTAAATCCCCTCTATGACCACCGCACCGATCACCGAACTCACCACGCGCGCCCGCGACGTGTTCCGGCTGGTCGTCGATGCGTACCTCGAAACGGGGCAGCCGGTCGGATCGCGCACGCTGTCGAAGCTCGCGACGCTCAACCTCTCCCCCGCGTCGATCCGCAACGTGATGCAGGACCTCGAGGAATATGGGCTGCTCGCGAGCCCGCACACCAGCGCCGGGCGCCTGCCGACCGAGCAGGGGTTACGCCTCTTCGTCGACGGCATGATGCAGGTCGCCGAACCCAGCGCCGAGGACCGTGCGCAGATCGAGGCGAGCCTGTCCGAGGGCGGTCCGATCGAAAGCGCGCTTGCGCAGGCGACCTCGGCGCTGTCGGGGCTCTCGGCCTGCGCCGGGCTTGTCCTCGTGCCCAAGCATGAACGCGTGCTCAAACAGCTCGCCTTCGTCCCGCTCTCGGCGAACCAGTCGCTCGTCGTGCTCGTCGCGGGCGACGGGACGGTGGAGAACCGCGTCATCGACATTCCGGCTGGGCTCAACCCGTCGGCGCTCGTCGAGGCGGGCAATTATATCTCATCGATGCTCGGCGGGCTGACGCTGAGCGAGGCGATGGCGCGGGTACGCCGCGAGATCGAGGCCGAGCGGATCGCGATCGACCGCGCGGCGCAGGACCTGGTATCACGCGGGCTCGCCATCTGGTCGTCCGACGGTGCCGACCGACCGGTGCTGATCGTGCGCGGTCAGGCGAACCTTCTCGACGACAGCGCGGTCGGCGACCTCGACCGCGTCCGGCAGTTGCTCGACGAACTCGAGACGAAGCAGGATATCGCGCAATTGCTCGACAGCGCGCGCGAAGGTGCCGCGACCCGAATTTTCATCGGCTCGGAGAATAAATTATTCTCGCTTTCGGGCTCGTCCGTGATAGCGGCGCCGTATCGCGGATCGGACGGGCGCGTGGTCGGCGTGGTGGGCGTGATCGGCCCGACGCGCTTGAACTATGCCCGCATCGTTCCCATGGTGGATTTCACCGCACAATCGCTCTCCAGACTGATACGATAGGTTTATGACGAACATCGAAAACGACACCCCCGTCGACGACGGCCAAGCTTCCGAAACCAACGGCACCGAAACCGCCGAAACGGCGGCGCCCGAAAGCGCGAACGACGAAGTCGCGCAGCTCGCCGAACAGGTTGCCGCGCTCCAGCAGGACCTGCTCTATGCGCGCGCCGAGACGCAGAATGTCACGCGCCGCAAGGACAAGGAAATCGCCGACGCGCACGCCTATGCCGCGACCAAATTCGCGCGCGACATCCTGTCGGTCGCCGACAATCTCGGCCGCGCGCTCGCGGCGCTCAGCGACGAGCAGCGCGCCGACGAGGCGATCAAGCCGCTGATCACCGGGCTCGAAGCCACCGAGCGCGAATTGCTCAGCGTCTTCGAACGCAACGGCATCACGCGCATCGCGGCGATCGGCCTGCCGCTCGACCCGAACCAGCATCAGGCGATGCTCGAAATCCCGAGCGACAAGGAACCCGGCACGATCGTGCAGGAAATGCAGGCGGGCTACATGCTGAAGGATCGCCTGCTTCGCCCCGCGATGGTAGGCGTGGCGAAGGCGGGGTAATGACAAACCCTCTCCCCCAAGGGGGAGAGGGATTTAATCAGGCCGCCTTGCGCAGCTTCGCCAGCTTCTTCAGAACCATCTCGCGCTTCAACCGCGACAGATGATCGATGAAGAGAATGCCTTCCAGATGGTCGTGCTCGTGCTGGATGCAGGTCGCCATCAGCCCGGTCATGCGTTCCTGGTGATGCTTGCCGTCTTCGTCCTGCCAGTCGACGGTGACTTCGGCGGGCCGCGTCACTTCGGCATATTGTTCGGGGACCGACAGGCAGCCTTCCGAATAGACGCTATGCTCTTCGCTCTCGTCCGAAAAGACGGGATTGATGAAGACGCGCGGGTCGCGGATCACCTTCTTGCCCTCTTCATCGTCGGGATCGGGTTCCTGCAAGTCGATGACCAGGATGCGCTTCGGCACCCCGACCTGAATCGCCGCCAGCCCGATGCCGGGGGCGTCGTACATCGTCTCGAACATGTCGGCGACAAGCTGTTTCAGCTCGGCGTCGAAACTCTCGACGGGCTTCGAAATGACGCGCAGCCGGGGATCCGGGGTCTCTATGATGGGTAGGATGGCCATGGGGGCTCAGGTATGAACTCGAAAGCCTGACGTCAACCCACCGGTCGTCGCGCCCGTAGCGCCTGCGCCAGCGTCCCCTCATCGAGATAATCCAGCTCGCCCCCCACCGGCAAACCATGCGCGAGCTGGGTCAGCCGCACCGGATAACCCTCCAGCCGCTCGGCCAGATAATGTGCGGTCGTCTGTCCCTCCAAGGTCGCATTCATCGCGAGCACCACTTCGTCGATGCCGCCTGCCGCGACACGCGCGACCAGCGCGTCGATCGCCAGATCCTGCGGGCGGATGCCCTCCAGCGCCGACAGCCGCCCGCCCAGCACATGATATTTGCCGGGGAACAGCCGCGACTTGTCGAGCGCCCAGAGGTCCGACACTTCCTCGACGACGCACAGCGACCGCGCGTCGCGGCGCGGGTCGGCGCAGATCGCGCAGGGGTCGTGCGTGTCGACATTGCCGCAGATGGTGCAGGTGACGAGCCGCTCGGACACGGTTTGCAGAGCTGCGAGCAACGGTGCAAACGCGCTCTCGCGCTTCTTCATCAGGTGCAGCACCGCACGCCGCGCCGATCGCGGGCCGAGCCCTGGCAGGCGGGCCAGTTGCTGGACGAGGGCTTCGATTTCGGTGGATGCCATGGGGTGGTGTTTGGCTTAGCACACAAAGTCGCGCAAGGGCCATGGCTGGAGATTGCCGCGTCGCTACGCTCCTCGCAATGACATCCAATTTCGTCATTGCGAGCGCAGCGAAGCAATCTCCAGCCATCGATCTTGCACATCGGCCCGCCGTCCGCCAAAGCCCGGACCCATGCGTATCGCCTTCATGGGAACGCCGCCCTTTGCGGTGCCGACGCTCGCCGCGCTTCACGCGGCGGGGCACGATATCGTGGCGGTCTATAGCCAGCCCCCCCGCCCCGCGCAGCGCGGCAAGAAATTGCAGAAAAGCCCGGTGCAGGTCTGGGCCGAGGAACACGGCCTCCCCGTCCGCACGCCGCGAAGCCTGAAGAATGAAGAAGCGCAGGCCGAATTCGCCGCACTCGACCTCGATGTCGCGGTCGTCGCGGCGTATGGCCTGATCCTGCCGCAGGCGGTGCTCGATGCGCCGCGCGAGGGGTGCCTGAACGTCCACGGATCGATCCTGCCGCGCTGGCGCGGTGCGGCGCCGGTGCAGCGCGCGATTCTCGCGGGCGATGCCGAAACGGGCGTGACGATCATGCAGATGGACGCGGGGCTCGACACCGGCGCGATGCGGCTCATTGAAACCACGCCGGTCGCGCGCAAGAGCGCGGGCCTATTGACGCACGAACTCGCCGAGATGGGCGCTCTGATGATGCGACGCGTGCTGAGCGAACTCCACGCCTTTCCGCCGGTCCCCCAACCCGACGAGGGCGTGACCTACGCGGCAAAGATCGACAAGAGCGAGGCGCGGCTCGATTTCCTGACGAGCGCGGTGCAGGTCGAACGGCAGGTGCGCGCGTTCAATCCCGTGCCGGGCGCCTTCTTTGAACTCGAGGGCGAACGCTACAAGATCCTCGCCGCCGACGTCATCCATCCGGCGGAGACCGCCCCCGGCGCCGCTCCCGGCGTCACGCTCGACGATGGACTGACCATCGCCTGCAACCCCGGCGCGATCCGCGCGACGCGGGTGCAGCGCGCGGGCAAGCCGGCGATGGAGGCAAGCGAATTGCTGCGCGGGCGGCCGATTACTGCGGGGACGCGGCTCGCATGAACACCCAGCTACTCCATCGTCACCCCGGACTTGATCGGGGGTCCATTCCAGCGCCGAAGTCATGGGCCCCGGATCACGTCCGGGGTGACGAAAAGGGGGAATAAGGCCGCCCATGACCCGATTTGCCCTCACCATCGAATATGACGGCCGCCCCTATATGGGCTGGCAGCGGCAGGCGCATGGCCCCAGCGTCCAGCAGGCGATCGAGGAAGCGATCCACCGCTTCACCGCCGAGGATGTGCAGGTGTTCAGCGCGGGGCGCACCGACGCCGGCGTCCATGCGATTGCCATGCGCGCGCATGTCGACATCGAAAAGCCGCTGACCCCCTTCAAGCTGACCGAGGCGCTCAATGCCCAGCTCCGCCCCGCGCCGATCGCGATCGTCGGATGCGAGGTGGTGCCCGACGACTGGCACGCGCGTTTCGCCTGCATCGGGCGGTCCTATGAATATCGCATCGTCAACCGCCGCGCGCCGCTGACCTGGGACAAGGGATTGTCGTGGCAGGTCGCGCGCCCGCTCGACGCCGATGCGATGCACGCCGCGGCGCAGCAGCTGATCGGCCTCCACGATTTCACCACCTTCCGCTCAGCGCATTGCCAATCGCAAAGCCCGGTGAAGACGCTCGACAAGCTGACCGTCAGCCGCCACGGCGACGAGCTGATTATCGAGGCCGCCGCGCGCAGCTTCCTTCATCATCAGGTGCGCTCGATGGTCGGCAGCCTGACGCTGGTCGGCCATGGAAAATGGTCGGCGCGCGATCTGAAAGCGGCGCTCGACGCGGCGGATCGGCAGGCGCTGGGGCTCAATGCGCCGCCCGACGGGTTGTATTTCGTGGGGGCGGTTTATCCCTAGTCCTCATTGCGAGGAGCGCAGCGACGAAGCAATGACGCAACGAAAAAGGGCGGCCCCGCAGGACCGCCCTTTTGTCATTCGCGATGCGCGCCGTTACACCTTTTCGGCGTAATAAAGCGGCGCATGCTCGTTGAGGATCTGGAGGATCTTCGCCTGCGCCGTCTTTTCGTCGCTCTCTTCCATCGCGGCGAGTTCGCGCGCGAGGCGGCTCGACGCCGCTTCGAAAATCTGACGCTCCGAATAGCTCTGTTCGGGCTGGTCGTCGGCGCGGAACAGGTCGCGGGTCACTTCGGCGATCGACACGAGGTCGCCCGAATTGATCTTCGCTTCATATTCCTGCGCGCGGCGCGACCACATGGTGCGCTTCACCTTCGGCTTCGTCGTCAGAACCTGAAGCGCTTCCTTCAGCGTCTTGTCCGACGAGAGTTTGCGCATACCGACGCCTTCGGCCTTGTTGGTCGGCACGCGAAGGGTCATTTTTTCCTTTTCGAAGCGGAGAACATAAAGTTCCAGCTGCATGCCGGCGATTTCGGATTTCTGCAGCTCGATGACGCGCCCCACGCCATGCTTCGGGTAAACAACATAATCACCGACTTCGAAAACGGGAGTACTTGCGGACATTCAAGTTCCTTTCAGTGGCCTTGCCGGGGGACGGGGAAGCGCGTGAACAACTCTGTATCCGGCCCTCTATCGGAGGGGGATCGGGCTGGTAGGGCGGCGCTCGCCAGTCAGAGTGACAAGGGATGTGGCTCCATCGGAAACGCCAAGCATGCCCCAGCCCGGCGGCGGGAAGAGGCACAATGTCGGCGTGTTGATATTTATTATAACAGATTCGCAACAAAATTGCCACCCCTCCGCGGAAATGCGCGGGTCGGCACCTTGACGGCTCTTCAACCCCGTTTCAGGCTGCAACGAAATCAGAGATAGGGAGCGGCTATGCAGGATCAAGTTTGGTGGGTCACGGGGGCCTCGTCGGGCATCGGTTCGGCACTTGCCAAGGCACTGGCGGCGCGCGGCGCGAAGCTGATCCTGTCGGGGCGCAACGTCGCGGCACTCGATGCGGTGGCCGCCGACTGCGGCGGCGAGGCTCTGGTGCTGCCTTTCGAGGCGACCGACTATGCCGCCCTCCCCGCGGTCGCCGATCGGGCATGGGCGTGGCAGGGCCGGATCGACGGCCTCGTCAACAATGCCGGCATCTCGCAGCGCAGCCTCGCGATCGAGACCGACTTTTCGGTCTATCAGCAGATCATCGCGGTCGACCTGCTCGCGCCCATCGCCCTCACCCAGCAACTGCTTCCGCGCATGGTCGGCGCGGGCGGCGGCCAGATCGTCGCCATATCGAGCGTCGCGGGGATTGCGGGCGTGCCGCTGCGCAGCGCCTATTCGGCGGCCAAGCACGGCATCATCGGATATCACGACGCGATACGCGCCGAGAATGCGCATCTGGGGCTGAAAGTGCTCGTCGTCGCGCCGGGGTCGGTGCGCACCAACGTCAGCCGCAATGCGCTTAACGCCGATGGCAGCGTGCGCGGGACGAGCGACGCCGCGATCGAGAACGGCCTGTCGCCCGACGATGCTGCGGCTCAGATGCTGGCGGCGGTCGACGCCGGCACGCGCGAACTGGTCGTTGCCGAAGGCGCCGAAGCTGCGATCGCAGCCTTGCGCCGCGACGACCCCGACGCGTTGTTCGACCGGATGAGCGAGATGGTCCAGGCGGGCTATGCGCAGCAGATGAGCGCCGACCGCGGGCAATAGCGCCCGGCGGCCGGGCTTTCAGCGCGCGAACTTGAAATTGGCGATCACCGGCTCGGGGTCCGGCTTCGTCGCATAGTCGGCATCCGACAAAATATAGGCCGGGTTGAAACGGGCAAGCCAGTTTGCCGCACCGCCAAGCCATTCGATCCGTTCCTCCTTCGTGAAATAGATGCCATGGTGGCCGTTCTTCGGCTGTTCGATATATTCGAAATCCTTGCCTTGCTGCTTGCCGCTACCCTTCAGCCGCGACACCAGCGTCCGCGCCTGTGCGATCGGCACGCGCGGGTCGCGAACGCCGTGGACGATCAGGATGGGCGCCCATTTGCCGTCGGAGTTGCGCGCCGGCGATACGTCGGCCAGAGATGATGCGCCTTTGGCAAGATAATTGGCACCGAACGAGCCGAGATAGCCTTGGTCGTAATCGCGCATCATCGGCAGGTCGTAGACACCCGCCCCGGCAATCGCGCAACGCCAGCGCGCCGCATCGCGCTGCGCCGCGCGCGCCGCCGCATAGCCCCCATAAGACCAACCCATCACGCACGCACGCCCGGCATCGACCACCCCCCGCGCCGCCAGATGATCGACGACGTCGTTGAGATCGTCCTGCATCCGCATACCGAAGCCGTCCGAGCGCCCGGCCTTGACGAATGCATTTCCGTATCCGCCCGAACCGCGGTAATTGGGCTGGACGACGACATAGCCCTGTTCGGCGATCGTCTGCGCCCACTGGTCGTAGGACGCATAGTCGCGAACGCCATAGGGGCCGCCGTGAGCCAAGACCACGACGGGCAGATTCTTCTGCCCCACGCGCAGGCGCGGGGTCGTCAGGGCCGCTTCGATCTCCAATCCGTCGCTTGCCTGGTAGCGGATCATCTTCACGGGGTTCAGTTTCCCATCGCCCAGCACTTCGCTGGCGTGCCCGATCAGCGCAAATTTCCCGCTTTCGACGTCGTACAGATAATAGCTACCGATCTGCTCGGGACTAGCCATCGATACGATCAGGCGCTTGTCGCCGTCATCGCTGCTGACGATGACCGCGTTGCCCTCGCCAAAGTCCTCGGCCAGAAATTTCTGAACGGTGGCAAGGCGTTCGTCGGTGAATTTGCGCCGAGCACGATCAGTCGCATAGGCATAGCCGACGATGCCGTCGCGATCCTCATTGGGAATCGCGGTTGCGACGTCATATCCGGGAATCGAGAACAGCTTTTTCTCGATCTCCATCGTCGCCAGATTCGCCTTGTAAATCGCGGAATAGCCCTCGTGATTGCTGGACACGATCGCCATGTCGGGCTCATCGAGAAAAACGAGCGGCCGGATGCCGGCGCCGGTGAAATTCTTGTCGATGACCTTCTGCACCGTCCGGAAATTTTCGCCGTCTTTGCTTCGGTAGAGATATCGTTGTTCGCCGCTATCGCGATCGGAGCCGAAACCCATGCGTACCACTCCGTTGCCGTCAGCGGCCCATCCGTCCACGATCGGATTGGTCCTCTGGACATTTTCTATCACCTTGCCCGTCGCGACATCAACCCAATCGACCTGATAACTGAACATCCTCTCGGTATTGCCGTCGTCGATCTGACGGCCGAGCAGGATGCGTTTCTTTTCCTTGTCAATATGCAGGATGTTCGAGGCATCGGCCGTGGCCTGGTCCCATGCGAGAGGGTGGGTCTCGCCGGTTTCCGTATCATAAGCTGCGAGACGCTGAATATCGACGCGCTGGCCGAAGGCCGTGACAAATTCGCGCGACGCCAGTTCTAGTATCAAATAGCGGTCGTCGACCCAGCGATAGCTGGTCACGTCGCGCTGTCCCGCATCCTTGAAGGTCGATGCGCGAGCGAAAATCTGGGGCTTTGAGCCCGGTTTCGACAAGTCGATGATAGCATAGCCGAATTCATTACCGGCGCCGAGCGTCGTCGCGATCTTCGTTCCGCCGGGCGACATCTGCAAATCGCTCATCAGCGGCAGCGACGCGAGCGTGTCGAGGCTTACCTTTTCTGCCACCAGCTTTCCCGGCGTCGTTTGGGCGATGACTCCCGCCGGCAGCGCTGCGGCCGATAGGAGCAGCGCAGCGACAAGCATCTTCTTGGACATATTCCCTCCGTCTTGCGGCGCCGAAGCGCGCAGCCCTCTGGCTTTCCGACCGATTGCGAAAGCCTTCCGTCGAAGCCGAGCCTAAAAAAGCAGTCTAGGGTTGGCAACAAACGAAGTTGAAATCGAAACCAAAAAAGCCCCGCCGGATCGCTCCGACGGGGCCATTCTTTTGCCCGCGATAGGCCGACGCAGCTTACGCCGCGCCGTGCGCCAGCGCCGCGAGGAGCAGGATCGCCACGATGTTGGTGATCTTGATCATCGGATTGACCGCCGGGCCCGCGGTATCCTTGTACGGATCGCCGACGGTGTCGCCCGTGACAGCCGCCTTGTGCGCTTCGCTGCCCTTGCCCCCGTGGTTGCCGTCCTCGATATATTTCTTGGCATTATCCCACGCGCCGCCGCCCGAGGTCATCGAGATCGCGACGAACAGCCCGCCGACGATCACGCCCAGCAGCAGCGCGCCGAGCGCCTCGAGCGCCGCTGCCGGACCCGCGACCGCCCGGATCACGAAATAAACGACGATGGGCGCCAGCACCGGGAGCAGCGACGGAATGATCATTTCCTTGATCGCCGCCTTGGTGACGAGATCGACCGTGCGCGCATAGTCGGGCTTGCTCTCATAGGTCATGATGCCCGGGTTGTTCTTGAACTGGTCGCGAACATCCTTGACCACCTCGCCCGCCGCACGGCCGACCGCGGTCATGCCCATCGCACCGAACAGATACGGCAGCAGCGCGCCGAGCAGCAGCCCGACGATGACATAGGGCGACGACAGCGAGAAGGTCAGCGGCTCGGTCAGGCCCAGCTTCGCCGAATATTCGGTGATGTCGGCCGTGTAAGTACCGAACAGCACCAGCGCCGCGAGACCCGCAGACCCGATGGCATAGCCCTTGGTCACCGCCTTGGTCGTATTGCCCACGGCGTCAAGCAGGTCGGTCTTTTCGCGAACCGAATCGTCGAGCCCTGCCATTTCGGCAATGCCGCCGGCGTTGTCGGTGACCGGACCATAAGCGTCGAGCGCGACGACCATGCCGGCGAGCGCGAGCATCGCCGTCGCGGCAAAGGCGATGCCGACGATGCCTGCGGTCTGGAATGCGACGACGATGCCGATGCAGATCACGAGCGTCGGCAGCGCGGTCGATTCAAGGCTGATAGCGAGGCCCTGGATCACGTTGGTGCCATGGCCCGTTTCCGAAGCCTTGGCGATCGAGCGCACCGGGCGATAGTTGGTGCCGGTGTAATATTCGGTGATCCAGATGATCAGCCCGGTGATGACGAGGCCGAGCAGCGAGCAATAGAAAAGGTCGCTGCCGTTGAACGTGGTCCCCGTGATGTCGGTCGACATGTCGCCCTTCAGCACATAGCTGGTAGAGAACCAGATCGCCGGGATCGACAGCACCGCGGTGACGAGGAAGCCCTTGTACATCGCGCCCATGACGTTCGTCCCGTTGCCGAGACGCACGAAATAGGTACCAATGATCGAGGTGATGATACACACGCCGCCCATCAGCAGCGGCAACGTCATCAGCGGCAGCAGCATGTCGCCCGCGCCCTTCAGCAGCAGCGCGATCAGCACCATCGTGGCGCCGACGGTAACGACATAGGTTTCGAACAGGTCGGCGGCCATGCCGGCGCAGTCGCCGACATTGTCGCCGACGTTGTCGGCGATCACCGCAGGGTTGCGTGGGTCGTCTTCGGGGATGCCCGCCTCGACCTTGCCCACCAGATCGGCGCCGACGTCGGCGGCCTTGGTAAAGATGCCGCCGCCGAGACGCGCGAAGATCGAGATCAGCGACGCGCCGAATGCCAGCGCGACAAGCGCATCGACGACGGTGCGGTCGTCTCCGCCGACGGTGAAACCGCCGGGGCCGATCAGATACCAGAAGAAGACCGAGATCGCGAGCAGGGCAAGGCCCGCCACGAGCATGCCGGTGATCGCGCCGGCGCGGAACGCCATGGTCAGGCCCGCCTGCAGCCCGGTCTGCGCCGCCGCCGCGGTGCGGACGTTCGCCTTGACCGATATGTTCATGCCGACGAAGCCGGCTACCCCTGACAGGACCGCGCCGATAACAAAACCGGTTGCCGAGATCGGGCCGAGGAACAGCCCGACCAGAATGGCGACGACGACGCCGACGATGGCGATGGTGCGATATTGGCGGCCCAGATAGGCCTTGGCGCCTTCCTGGATGGCGCCGGCGATTTCCTGCATCTTCTCATTCCCCGCCGATGCGCTGAGCACCTGCCGCGAGGTAATGAACCCATAGAGCACGGCCAACAGGCCGCACGCTATCGCGATCAAAACCGGATTCATGCGTGTTGCTTCCTTCCCTTGAGAAGGGCGACGCAGAAGATAGCAGTCGAGCACGGCCGACTTATTGATGCCGGTTCGCGCTCTCCCCTGATGCGACCGCCCCAAATTTGGACGCCGAGTTATGGGAAGAAAGAAAGCAGCGCGCAACCCCGGTTGTTCGGCGCTTTTCCGCGCTTTGGCGTCAGTGCATGAAACCGAGGTGTTCGGGCGGCGCGATGCGCCGGGCCCGGTGCGTGAGCATGATTCCCTCGCCCACCCCCGCGTGCCCGAGCGGGGTCGCCGCTACATTCAGCCCGGCCGCAATGTCCCTTATCGTTTCCGCCACGCCGGGATCGGCCGCAAACAGGAGCTGGTAATCGTCGCCCGCGGTCGCGGCGGCGAGCCGCGTGTCGAGCACGTCGGGCCGCACCGCGAGCAGCGCCGCCGACAAGGGGATCGATTCGAGCATGATCCCGATTTCGCACCCGCTCGCTTCCGCCATCCGCTGCGCATCGATGAGCAGGCCGTCGGACACATCCATCATCGCATGGACATGCGGCGCAATGGCTTGCCCGAACACCAGTTGCGGCTCGGGACGGCAATAGGCGGCAAGGCAGGTTTCGTTCGGATCGACCTGTCCCAGCCGCATCGCGAGGCCGAGGCCGGCGTTGCCGAACGTGCCGGTGGTCCATATCTGGTCGCCCGGCTTGACGCCGCTTCGCGAAGGCGCGCCGATCCCCGGCGCTCTGCCGATGGCGGTCAGGCCGAATGTCCGGGGGGCGCCGGCGGGGATGCCGACCGTGTCGCCTCCGAGCAGCGGAACGTCGTACCGGCGCAGCACTTCGCCGAGACCGCGAACGAAGGCCGCGTCCCAAAATTCGTCACCGGTCAGGCTGTAGCCGACGAGCACGCCGAGCGGCGTCGCCCCCTTGGCGGCCAGATCGGAGAGGTTCACCGCAACGAGCTTCCACGCGACATCCTGCGGCCGCTCGTCGGGGAGGAAATGGACGCCCTCGACGATCATGTCGTGGGTAAGGACAAGGTCGCCGAGCACCGCCGCATCGTCGGCGAGCCCGCGCGCGGCGGGATTGGTCGCGATGGCGCGCAGGCGGGCGATGAAATCGGCTTCGCTCAAACCCTGTCCTCTTCCGTTTGCCCTGAGCTTGTCGAAGGGCGGTTATGCCCTTTTGACCTATATCAGAAAAGGACAGTCCTTCGACAAGCTCAGGACGAACGGCACTCTGAAAGCGTCAGTTGGAAGCCCGCGCATCCTTGCCGATCGCGTCGAGCAGGCCATTCGCGAACCCCGCCTCGCGCGCGTCGAAGAATGCCTTTGCGACATCGACATATTCGCTGACCACCGCGCCGATCGGCACGTCGCCGCGCGCGATCAGCTCGTAGGTGCCGGCGCGCAGGATCGCCTTCATGGTGCGGTCGAGCCGCTCCATCGACCAGCCGCTCGCGAGCCGCGCGACGATCGCCGCGTCGATCTCGTCCGACCGTGCCAGCGTGCCCTTGACGATATCGTCGAAGAAGGCCGTGTCGGCATCGGCATATTCGGCGTCTTCGATGGTCGCGCCGATGCGGTGTTGGTGGAATTCGTGGATCAGCTGCGCGACCGGGGTCGCCTCCATCTCGTGCTGATAGAGCGCCTGGACGGCGGCAAGGCGGGCGGCGGAGCGGGATTGGGCGCGTTTGTTCATGGTTTTTCTACTTTAAACGGTTCTGGACGCTGAGCGCATGGGCGGGAAGCCCTTCGGCACCGGCGAGCGCGACCGCGGCCGGACCGATCGCGGCAAGGCTCGCCTCGTCGAGCGCGAGGAAGCTCGTGCGCTTCATGAAGTCGGTGACCGACAGCCCGCTCGAAAAGCGCGCGCGGCGTCCGGTGGGGAGGACATGGTTCGGACCCGCGACATAATCGCCGATGGCTTCGGGAGTCTGGCGGCCGAGGAAGACCGAGCCGGCATGGCGCACCGTGCGAAAAAGCGCATCGGCCTCGGCGGGGTCGACCGCGAGTTCGAGATGCTCGGGCGCCAGCCGGTCGCAGAGCGGGATCGCGTCGGCCAAGGCCGGCACGACGATGACCGCGCCGTTGTCGGCCCAGCTTGCCTGCATCGTCGGCGCGGTCGACAGCATCGGGATGACGTGCGCGACCGCCGCGGCGACCGCATCGGCGAAGTCGCCATCGTCGGTGAACAGGATCGACTGGCTGGTCGGGTCATGCTCGGCCTGGCTCAAGAGGTCGGCGGCGATGACATGCGGCTCGTTCTTTGCGTCGGCGACGACGACGATCTCGCTCGGCCCCGCGACCATGTCGATACCGACGACGCCGTAGAGCTGGCGCTTCGCCTCGGCCACCCAGGCGTTGCCGGGGCCGGTGACGACATCGACCGGCGCGATTTTTTCCGTTCCATAGGCGAGCGCCGCGATGGCCTGCGCCCCGCCGAGGCGCCAGATTTCGTCGACTCCGCCAATATGCGCCGCAGCCATCACGGCCGGATTGGTCGCGCCATCCGGCGTCGGCGTCACCATCACGATGCGCTCGACCCCGGCAACCTTGGCGGGGAGGATGTTCATCAGCACCGACGAGGGGTAAGCCGCCCGCCCGCCAGGCACATAGACCCCCGCCGCATCGACACCGCGCCAGCGTGCACCAAGGCGGGCGCCAGTGCTGTCACGATAGTCGCGATCCTCGGGAAGCTGCGCGGCGTGATAGGCGCGGATGCGGTCGGCAGCGAGGTTCAATGCGTCGCGAAGCTCGGGCGCCAGCGCTTCATAAGCGGCAGCGCATTCTTCCTTCGAAATGCTCCAACCGCTCGCATCGAGATCGAAGCGATCGAATTTCGCGGTATAGTCGGCGAGCGCCGCGTCGCCCTCGGCCTTTACCCGCGCGATGATCGCCGCAACGTCGCTGGACACATCGGAATCGCTCTCGCGCCGATCGTTGACCAGCGC